>OZ252106.1:0-2400261 GCA_965248475.1 Dehalococcoidia bacterium | reverse complement strand
CGCAGGGAGGAGTACTTGGTCTTTTGTGGCCCTTTAAACAGCATCATGTCGTTTTACAAGCATGTTGGGGGAAGATGGGGGCAATCGCCGAACATTTGGTGGCCAGAAGACCGGGCCTGGTGCCGTTGCAACCGAAATAGATTCTTTGGATACCTACATTGGCGGTAGCAAAGCTTGTATAGAGCGAGTTCTTGGGCACCCAGACCTAGAGGCGCTCCCTATAGGTCTGGGTGCACGTGTAGACGCCTCTGGCGATACCATCAACGTCTAAGAAAACCCATGGTTGGTTTGACTGTTTCTTAATCTCTCACAGAGCGGGCCAGTCGGCCGCGGTTACAATCTCAAGCACTCGCGCGGAATCATCTATCTCGGCTTTGAACCTACTCTGCTCGGATGGTGATGGCCAGTCTCCGACACCCGACGCGGCCACTGCGTCGAGACACGAATACCCTTCACTTAGGGTAGAGGTAACTCGCCATCCCTTCGGGCGTTCAGCATAAGCCTCCCAGCCTGATGCAGACTTGAGGCACGGGACTTGGGTTGGCGGATTGTCGACCACGAGTACCTGCCGAGTCCGATCCATAGGTGCCGTCCACCATTGACTTCCTGGATGAGCCACCACCTCGTGGGCGAGGCTTAGCAAGTGTGTGCCCCGCCTTCCCTTGAGGACATCCGAGGGCGTCACGTTGCCGAGGGCCTTGTGATAGCGTCGGTAGTTGTAGTAGCTGACGAAGGCCACGATGGCCGCCTCCAAGTCTGAAGGCATCTCATACGGCAGTTGGTTCACATCACGCTTGAGGGTCTGGTGGTAGCGCTCCAGCTTGCCGTTGGTCTGAGGGTAGCCCCAGCCCACCACCCTGAAGTAGGAGGCATCGGTGGCCCACATCTGGTAGGGGCCGGTGGTCTTCCGATGGTACTCCTTACCCGCTGCCAATCGTGTCTCGGGCCTCTTCACTAATCCCTCCCGGCGCAAAACGCGGTAGACCGCAGACTCTGATACGGAGAGGTCTATGTTGTCGGTGGTCCATGCCGCCAACTGCCGGCAGCTCAGGTCTGGCATATCCCTGGCCGCCGACAGAACGGAGGCTACTTCCTCGGGAGTGTTGGCAACCAGCGAAAGTGGGACACTTTGAGACCCGAGAGATTAGAGATCGGGAGAGGGTTTGGTGAGCTATGAGCGGTTCCGGTGGACGCCAGTTAGACGGGTCAACATTCCCAAGCCAAATGGGGGAACCCGTCCTCTGGGCATACCGACGTGGACGGACAAGATGCTGCAAGAGGTTATCCGGATGATTCTGGAAGCCTTTTTCTGGTTAGATCGGCATTCTGGAGACCACCTGGAGTTGAATACCTGGTATCAGCGATACCTATAACACTGTGCGCCCTCATATGGGCATGAATATGCTAACTCCTAGGGAGGCTATCAACCTGTACCTAAAGTCCGGAGAGAATAAGTGGGACTTGACAAACGAGGGGAAACATGCTATGCAGTACTATGGTCTGACCTGACATGTTTTCGAGCTTTTGCGCCACACGTAGGGTCGGTAATATCGTGATGTTACATCCCATTTTGACATAGCCTTCGGTCAAGTACCTAAGGACGTGACAGTATGAAAATGAAGTTCTGGTTCATGGTAGGGCTGATGTTGCTCACCGTGCTTGCGCTTTCGGGGGTTGTACTCGCCGGGGGTGGGGACAGGCCCCCAGGAGAAAGTTCCAGCGTCCGGATCACGGTTGAAGGCCAAGACCCCAGAACCGGGGTCGCGGAGAGCGACGTGATACACCGAGGAACCGGATTGGCTGGTGAATGCGGTATCCCAGACGTCAGGATTGAGATGTCAGGCGACGTGAGCAAGGTACGAGTGGGATTAGAAGAAGGAACCTGCAACCTGGTCGTCAAAGAGCTCGTTCCCAGATAGGCAGAGGAGGAGCGCAGTTACGCCAACGCCGACGGGTATAAGTGGAGAGTCGAGGCTCTTACGAAGGTCGTCGGCTGGCAATCGATAGACGACCTGACGAAGACACGGTCCAAAGTTGACTTCAAGATGGCAAACTTCACCGGCGGAGGGGCTGTGTTCGATGGGAGCAACCGGGCAGGGAGTTGCTGGGGCAATCATTTCCCATCGCCACCGTTCTACTATTACGTGGACGAATGCGTCTACGACGGTAGCAGTTTGAGTGGCCCAACTCTGATTTACTCGACAGTGCGGGGCGAGTACGATCACCGCTTTCCTCTGAGTCCATTCGGGCACACGACCACCGCAACGGCGGCCGCGAGGGGATATCAAGTGATGCCCTATGTGTTCCTAGCAGTATGCACCGGTTCCAGCTTGCCTCCCTGGCCGGCTGACTTGGAATGCGAGCTAGCCTGGGAGTACTTGGGCTATGAGTAGAGCGCACTCGCGCCCGTGACGGTCAGTGGCAAGCCCCGCCTCCTCGCTCCCAGTCAATCAGGAGCGGTATGGAAACCTTAATCTGGATGTCAGTGGTCGGGGTATTCCTCGTAGCGGGGTTGTTTGCGGGAGCCCGCAAGCTGTGGGGATACCTTGTTGACCAGGGACGCAGGGACAAGGGTAACAGGGGACGCTGAACAACGACAACTGTTCGTTGCAGGTTGATGTCCTGCCCATGACGCTGCTGTGCTTCTGCCTGACTCTGAATCTGTGCCCTCCTCCCTCGCACCCCGCTGTAGAGACCGAACTCTACAAGAAAACGCATTGTTTTCTGGGGGTCTGCTTCGGATTGGAACCTTGGGGTCCGGAGGTTTCCGATACTGCCTACAACGCGTACAGCATTGAAGTAACAACACATGGCCCCTGCGAGAACGGGCGTTATAGAGCCATCAGCGCCCATTGGATGTTAGGTCCGGACGGCAACACATACGGTGGGATTACATCGAATAGCCGGACGGTAAGTAAATGTCCGTAAACGGGCTTTTGAAAGCTGCTGCCCGTGTGCTCGACTGCCAGCGGTCGGTCTTAACCTCGCGGCTCCAGTTTAATCGCTGGGGCCGTTTGACGTAGGAAACATAATGGATACAGCACTGTTGATGTTGGCAATCGTCCTCAGTTGTATAGCCCTCTCTGTAGCCATCTACCTGTGGCTGACCAAACATAGCCCATCGCCTCGTCGTGTCGTCACCAAAGGGATACCCGAAGATATGCTGGTGACCGTTGGACCGGAAACGAGGGAGTCGCTAGTGATAAACGGCTTTCTTACCTACCGCAAGGTCGAGGGGTTCGAATACGAGGAAGGATACGTGTACAGATTGAGGGTAGTCATGAAGAAAGGACAGTACCGGCTGGTCGAGGTCGTCAGCAAAGAGCCTATGGTAGAATAATCACGAGCGAGACAGCCAGCAAAGATCTACGTGATGAACGCGGACGGCTCCGGTCAGACCCGCTTGATCGATAACTCGGCTACGGACGGCAACCCAAGCTGGTCGATCATTAAGGCAGCGGGACCCTGAAGCGTCACGTCCTCCGCCCGCAGGTAATGTCCGCAGGTTCGCCCAGCCTGGGAGGGGGATGATTCCCGGGGACAGGACGCGACACAACCTCATTCTCCACCTTGGGTGGCAAGATGCTATTGCTCGTGGGCCGGCGGGGAACACACCGCCTACCAGCTACAACGCAACCTCCCACCGAAAAGTTCGTAGTACAGTCTCCTTAGGCCCACCAGCGCCTACTCTATCCCCAACTCCGCTTTGACCTCGCGCACCGCGGCGACCATGTTGCGCAGCTTCCCGACCGCCTCCTCCTCCTGCCGCGTCTTCAGGCCACAGTCCGGCTTGATGAACAGCCTTTCCGGTGGCAGCACCTTTAGACCTCGAAGGATCCCCTCCTTGATGACCGACACCGTCTCCACCTTGTGGGTGTGCACGTCGGTCACGCCCAGTGACACCGCCATATCGTCTGGCAGCCCCTTCTCGCGGAAGACGTCCAGCAGGAAATAATCGCTATTGACCATCTCCAGGTCCAGATTGTCCACCGGCAGGTGCACCAGCTCATCGAAGACCGCCGCCGCCTCTGCGTAGGTCTGCGTGTACTCGGCAGCATGGGTTATGGTGTAGATGCTAAGACCCTCGGTCACGATTCCCAGTGCCCGCGACGCCAGCTCCATCTCCTCGGGCCGTGTGCAGATGGCCGGTTCGTCTATCTGGAGGTACTTGACCCCTGCCTGCTCCAGGTCCACCGCCTCCTGGTGGACCACCCTGGCCAGGTCAAGGATAAAGTCCTCCCTGGAAGAATAGTACTCGTTGAATGACCAGTCGGCGATGGTGTACGGGCCGGTGAGCATCCCTTTTACCGGCAGGTCAGTTAGCGACTGTGCGTACCGCCACCAGTCCACCGTGATTGCGTCGGCGCGGCCTACCGGCCCTACGGCTATGGGCTTGCGATAGTACCTATTGCCGTAGGAGCGCACTAGACCGCTGACCTTGAACCCCTGCATATGCTCGGAGAAGTAGGTGACCATGTCACCCCGGTACATCTCACCGTCCACCAGGATATCTATCCCCATCTCCTCTTGCAGCCGAATCCAGTGCTCCGTAGCCTGGCGCTCCAGCGTCAGCAGCTCCTCGACGCTCATTTCACCCCGCGTCGCCTTTGTGCGGGCGCGCAGCAGATAATCGGGCTTGGGAAAGCTGCCCACCGAAGTTGTAAGCAGTCCTTTGGTCATGCTGAAGCCTCCACCGCCCTGGCGCCTTCCACCAGCTGGGCCAGCTTCTGCCGGGCGTTCTGACGCGGCAGGAACTCCAGGCCGCAGCTCGGGCTGAGGTGCAGCCGGTCCATAGAGACGTGGGCACTCACTCTGCGTACCGCGGCCACCATCTCATCCACCGACTCCAGGCGTGTATTTCGGGCATCCAGCAGTCCCATGGCCAGCTCCTTGTCCCGAGGAAAACCGTCCAGCAGGTCATAGTTGCCGGGCCCCCACGCAAAGTCCAGACCAAACACCTGAAAAGTCAATTCGTACAGGTCCGGCACAAGGCCGGACACGTCACGGAAGTAGGTGCATAGCTCCGTCTTGACGCTCAGCCCACGGGTCACCACCCTGCATGCCTCCTGAAAGAGTGGAAAATCGCTCTTGTACTTCAGGATGGCCGGCTCGTCGAACTGTATAAGCGGCACGCCAGTATCCTGTAGGGCCAGCGCCTCCCGGTTCAGCGCCTCCGCCAGATCCATCACCATCGCATCAAAGTCTCCGTAGCAGCCCTGCTGGGACAGCCGCGCCAGCGTGTACGGACCAGTGATCACCGCCTTAACCGGCCTGGGGCTATTCTCGGCGGCGAATGTGTAGTCCCTGACCGTTATGGGCTCCTCCCACGCCAGCTTCTCCTCGGCGATGGGATGGCGATAGTAGGTGTTGGAATCGAAGTACCGTATGAGGCCGCTGATGGCAAACCCCTTGATGCCCTCTGCAAAGTAGGTCTGCGGGTCGTCCCGGCGCACGTGGCCGTCGGTCACAAGGTCTATGCCAGCGTCCACCTGCTCCTTGATAACCTCCGCCGTCACCTGGTCCTCCACCTCATGGAGCTGCTCCTGACTAATGCGGCCCTGCTGAAACTGGGTAATCGCGCCGCGCAGGCTGGGGGCCTTGGTGCCGGGGCCGATTTTCGGATAGTTGCCTACGATGGTCGTGATCAAGCGAATACTCCAAATGGGACGGCTAAGCGACGAAATCCTCCACGGGGCACCTCATTCTACAGACAGGGAAAGTCCCGCGCAATGCCCTCCTACTCCACGAGCAGGAGCAGGAACACCATTCCTATGCCCACCAGCACAACCGCGATCTGGGACAACGAGGCAGGAAGCTCGTGCTCTTTGTGCAGCTCCGGTATCAGATCGGCTCCGGCTATATAGATGAAGCCGCCAGCTGTGAAAGGCACCATGACGGCCGTGTAGCGGCTGCCATCGCCACCCAGCATCAGCGAGATGGCGACTCCCACAACGGCCAGAATAGCGGACAGGAAGTTCACGACCAGCGCACGCCGCGGTGTGAAACCGGCATGTATAAGAACTCCGAAGTCCCCCAGCTCCTGAGGCACCTCGTGGAGTAGCACTGCCAGAGTCGTAGCCAGGCCGACAGGCACGCTGACCAGATAGCTCGCCCCAATGATCAACCCGTCCAGAAGGTTGTGTACTCCGTCCGCCACCAGAATGACCTGCCCCATCGGATGGATCGGGTCCAGTGTCTGCGTATGGTGCTCGTGGTGCCAGTGGAGGAGGCTCTCCATGACCAGGAACAGCAATATCCCCACGATGATGTATAAGGAGGTCAGCACCGTGCTGTCGGTGTCACCAAAGGCCTGGGGCAGAAGGTGTATGAACGCATCGCCGAACAGCGCGCCGACAGCCAGGCTTATCAGCAGTGGAATAACGCGGTCCAGGCGGCGTACACCCAACATGAGCGATACAATGCCGACCAGCGAGACGAGGCTGACCACGAAGGCGCTGAGCAGGGAGTAGCCCCATTCATTCAAGGGTGCCAGCCTCCCGACAGCGGCGGCACAGGCCGACTATCTCCATCCAGTGTCCCTCTACCTGAAAGTCCGCTGTCTGGGCCAGAGAGCTGACCAGGTCATCCACCATGCAGCCTGTCACCTCCGTGACTACGCCACACTGGGAACAGACCAGATGATGGTGGTGCACCCCCTCAGCCACAACGTAAGCGTCACGCCTCTCGCCTTCGGTATGCACACGTTCCACCAGACCCAGACTGAGCAGCAGCTCTAGGGTGCGAAACACCGTTGCCCTGCCCACTACCGAGGCCATCCTGGCCACATCTTCCTCCAGGTCGGCTGCGGTAAAGCGCACCTTCCGACCAGCGATGAGGCGCACCAGCGCACGCCGCGGACCGGTTACGCGGTAGCCCTGTTGGCTGAGCGATTGAACCATCCTACGGGTGGTCAGCACTCTAGGACCACCTGCCGGAGCTATTCATCATACACATCGTATTGAGACTCAGTATCAATTACCAGTTGAGCATACCCACGCTTAACTTCGCTGTCAAGGAGATGGCTATGCCCCCCATATCAGAGGCGGTATCATTGCGCCGTGAATAATGTCCGGCAAAGGCTGTCTGCAGGCTTATTGATAGGCATAACCCTGGCGTCCGGCTGGTTGGGAGTCGCCGACCCGGGGCGCGCCGCGGTAAAGGCAGCACTATTCGTACCTGAAATCCTGTCCAATTCACCGGTACGACCCCAGGCCTGGCTGGTGGGTCGGCCCGCCCATACCAGTGTCATGATCCCCATGGCAACAGGCGAAGCTGAAGCCGACCTGTACCTCCCCAGCGCCTCCGGTAAGCATCCCGCCGTGGTGCTGTTTCTGGGCGTGGTTCCTGCCGGGCGTAACGACCCCCGTGTTACCAGCCTGGCTAACGCCCTAGCCCGGTCCAACATTGTGGTGCTTATCCCCTGGTCAGATGTAATGCTCACCTCACGGCGGCTGGACCCCAACGCTGTGGACCTCCTCGTTGAGGCGTTCCGTTTCCTTGAAGGGCACGAATCCGTCAAACCGGAGCGAATCGGGCTGGCGGGCTTCTGCGTAGGCGCATCCTTCGCGACCCTGGCCGCGCAGGATGAACGCATCCGAGACAGGGTGGCCTACGTCAACTCATTCGGCGGATACTTCGACGCCAGGGACCGATGGTATCGATCGTCAGCCGCACCAGGCTCTACCGGGGCATAGAGGAGCCGTGGGAGCCTAGGGACGACACCCAGGAGGTGTTCGCCGTCCACCTCATCGAGGGCCTGACCGACCCCCTGGAGCGTGAGGCTCTGGCAAACGTGTTTCTGGAGGGGAACGCCGGAGCCGGTGTCGACCCCGATACCCTGCCCGATACGCTGTCAAATACGGGACGAACAGTGTACAGACTGCTCAACGGCGTCTCACGGGCCGAGGCGGAGACTCTGGTGGACTCGCTGCCTCCCTCCTTCGCCCAAACGATCCAGGCGATCTCTCCCAGCACTTCGATTACCGCTCTGAAGACGCCTGTGCTCATCATGCACGACAGTGAGGACTCCGCCATCCCGGCCTCAGAGTCCCGTAAGCTGGCCCAGCGGGGCCGTATCTACTACACAGAGTTCTCCCTGTTCCAGCACGTGGACCCCACCCGACCACTACCGCCCCTCACCATGACGCAGGAGGTCTGGAAGCTGCTGCTGCACGTGTACAACATCATGCGGCTGAGCGCGTAACACCCGCTGAACCCCCTCGTGCTGAGCCCCTACCCTTGACAGCTACCAGAACGATACCCATACTTGTCTCTGATATGCGGACGACATCCGCGTCCTATTACGGCTACTTTACCAGGATCCGTCTTGGGAGGGATTCGCTGTAGCAACACCCAAAACCAGCTACGAAGAATGGCCCTCCCGATGGAGGGTCTTTTTTACGAACCGGTCTATGTTCAGCACCGAGAGGTAGTACGATGGCACAGCTTTACGATATCAATATCCAGGAGATCCGCCCGCTCCCGTCTCCCAAGGAGTACCGGGAACGGCTGCCCATTACCGACTCCATTACGAAGACCGTGGCCCAGGGTCGCGAGGCTATTGCCGACATTCTATCCGGCCGGGATGACCGGCTGCTCATCATCGCCGGTCCCTGCTCCATTCACGACACTCAGGCGGGACTGGAGTATGCGGACAGGCTCAAGGGGCTGGCCGACAGATTCCAGGACAGGCTGCTGGTCACCATGCGTGTCTATTTTGAGAAGCCACGCACCACCGTAGGCTGGAAAGGCCTGGTGTACGATCCCTATCTCAGGGGCAGCATAGATATATCTGAGGGGTTGCACACGGCACGGGAATTCCTCCTCAAGGTCGCTGAGATGGGACTGCTGGCAACCACCGAGTTCCTCGACCCCATCATCCCGCAGTACCTGGCGGACCTGGTGTCATGGGCCGCCATCGGCGCCCGCACCTCAGAGAGCCAGACGCATCGGCAGATGGCCAGCGGGCTGAGCATGCCGGTGGGCTTCAAGAACGGTACCGGCAACAGCATCCAACTCGCCGTTGACGCCATTGTATCCGCACAGGCAAGCCACGGGTTTCTCGGTGTCGACAGCGATGGGCAGGCAGCCGTTGTCATCACCAGAGGTAATCCGGACTGCCACGTAGTCCTACGCGGCGGCACTCGAGGCCCCAACTACGACGCCGACTCTATCGCGGAAGCCGTGGCACTGACGCAGCGCGCTGGTGTTCGGACACACCTGGTGGTGGATTGCTCCCACGGCAACTCCGATAAGGACTACACCAAGCAGAGTGTCGCCTTCCGGTCCGCGGTGGAGCAGCGACTGGACGGGAACGCCAACATAGCAGGCCTTATGGTAGAAAGCCATCTGAACGAGGGCGGCCAGAAGCTCGACGAGAGCGATCCCTCCAAGCTCCAATATGGCATATCCATTACGGATACTTGCATCGGCTGGGAGGAAACCGTGGGCCTGCTAACCGATACCTACAACGCCATGAGCGGCTCCGAGGCCGCCGCCCAGACTACGAGACGTTAGTAGGAAGCAAGCCCAGACCCATACTTCCTTTGTGGTATGGAGGGCAAGCACTCACCGGTGGTACGGACGAAGTCCGTAGGCGCAGTGCATGCCCTACCATCCACCCGGATGCTAGAATAGACTCCATGGTCAATAAGAGAAGCAACAGAGAGTCCAGAGAGAAAAAAGGGAACACGCCTAGAAACTACTGGATGCTGGTGCTGGCCCCGGAAAATTTCCGCGTCACACAGCATGAAGGATTCACCGTCCAGGGCCTGCCGGGGAGCTTGAAGAAGAAGGCCCAGCGGATAGAGGTGGGCGACCGCTTACTGTTCTACCTCTCCAGGGCCCAGCAGTTCGCCGCCACCGCCACAGTCACAGCCCCCTACTTTGAGGACCATAAGCGCCTGTGGAAGAGCATAAAGCCAGAGGAGGACTTCCCGCACAGGATCCACATTGAGCCTGTCGAGGTTTTGGAAGATGAGGAGTTCATGGACGCCCGCGAGATAAGCCCGCGCATGGACTACGTCAAAAAGTGGACGCCTGAGTGGTGGCCCCTGGCCTTCATAGGCGACCTCCATCTCATCCCACGTAAGGACTTCTCGCTCATAGAGGACGAGATGAAGAAGCTTACCAACGCCCGCAAGGTCAACGCCAGCTAGCGCTGGACACGACCGCAAGGAAGCCACATGCTCAATCGCATACTCAGGGCAGCACGCCTGGACCGCACCCTGTACGACGATTTACGAGACGACCCCGCCGCTACGCTACAGGCGCTGGCCATCGTAGTCCTGGCCGGTATGGCCTGGGGCATAGCGTGGACAGCCCTACCGGTGGCGGACGCGGACATTCAGCAGGTCCAGGTCATCATCTGGGGCGTCTCATCGGCAATAATCGGCTGGACGGTTCTGAGCCTACTTGCATACTGGGGTGGAGGCAGCCTCCTGGGAAGGGAGCAGCTTACCTATCCTCAGATGCTGCGCACCACCGGATTCGCCATCGCCCCTGCGATTCTATTCTTCCTGGGCATCTTGAGCCCGGAGATCGGACTAATTGTGCGCCTCGTAGTCATCATCTGGCTAGTAGCCTCTATGATGGTAGCGTTACGCCAATCTCTTCGGGTCACGCTTCTGGTCAGCTTCTGGATCACTACCTTGGGGCTGCTCCTGGGCTTCACTATAGTGTCGCTGTTTGCCCAGCCGCTTGGTATCAGCTAGCCGTCCGGCCGGTGCAGGCGCTTCAGGTTGGCCGTCGTCACCCGGGCCACCTCCTCCACCGAGACACCCTTGAGCTCAGCAAGCCTTTCAGCTATCAGAGGGATGTCCTTGGACTCGGTCCAGTCCGCCCTGTTCTCCTTCCACCGCTGAGGGCCCGCGTCGGTCTCCAGCACTATATGTTCCAGTGGGATGCGGCGTGCCACCTCCGGCAGGTGCGGGAGACGTAATAGTGTCTTGGCGAACGATATATAGAAGCCACCCTCTATGGCCGCCCATGCCGTGGACTCGTCCGCTTGGAAGTAGTGCATTATTCCGCCCAGTTCTCCGGCACCCTCCTCCTTGAGGACTCGCAGTGTCTCACTATGCAAGCCCGGCACCTCAGGCTCCGGCATCTGGGAGTGCCAGTTGACGGGCAGACCCAACTCCATGGCCAGCCGCAGTTGAAGCCGGAATGCCTCCTCCTGTCGCGATTGGTCCGGGGCATTGGGAAGAAAGTCCAGGCCAGTCTCGCTGATGGCAACGACTCGGGGCGAACTTGTCGCCAGTTCACGAAGCGTATCGTAAGCGTCCGGAGCCAGGGGCTCCCACAGGCTCATCGGGTGAATTCCGATGCCCGCATACACTGTTGGGAATATCCGCGCCAATTCGACGCTCCGCTGGGATGACTCCAAGGTAGTGCTAGCTGTTATAATGACATCGACCTTAGCGTCGGTCGCACGGTGTACGATTTCCGACACCTCTTGGGCATCATAGGAAGCCAGATCAACGTGGCTGTCGCTCAGCATCGCACAACACTGATTAGCACGTTGTATACACCCCTCGCTGTATCTGCGAAGCAACGGTACCCCAGGCCAATTGATGTGACAAGGCCAGCGGGAGATGGTGAGTATCAAGGTGCCCCATAAGTTTCGAATAGCGGCACAAATTGCCGTAGGCGTCGTCCTCACAATACTGCTGGTGTGGCTGGTGGTCCGGGGACTGGACTGGGGAGAGTTCGCCACTGAAGTGGCAGGCTTCCCTGCCTCCCTTTTCGTCCTGGCACTGGCCGTGTTCATGGTCTCCATCGTGTTTCGCGCCTGGCGATGGTACATACTCATCGTTCATGAAAAGATCGGTTTCGTAAGGCTGTTCCTCATTCAGAACGCCGGCATAGGACTGAACAACCTGTCACCCCTTCGTGTCGTCAGCGAGCCATTGCAGCTGGCTCTTGTCACGCGTCGCGGAGGTGTCAGTGCCGCTACCGGCCTGGCCACCCTGGCCATGGAGCACATGCTGGATGTGCTTGCCACCGCTGCACTGCTGGGACTCAGCGTGCTGCTCATGCCTGAACTGCGGCAGTTCAGTCTCCAGCTTGTCGGTGCCGTGGTCTTCGCCGCGGCCAGCCTTATCGTATTCCTGGTCATCGCCCGTGGCATGGATGCCATCCCGGGCACCAAACGGATACCGTTCCTGAGCAGGGCTGTCTCCGCAGCCGCGACTCTGGCGAATTCGCCAGGCCGCCTCATTCTCTCCTTCCTCGCCACCCTAGGCCACTGGTCGCTGCTTGGTCTCAGCGGATGGATAATCGCCAAAGGTATAGGAATTGACGTGGATGTAGCGGTGGTGGTGGTGCTTTTCATGGGCAGCATATTCTTCGTGGCAGCGGTGCCCTCCCTGCCCGGTGGTGCCGTGACCTTTGAAGCCGCAGTTGTTTACACCCTCGGCCTCTTCGACATCCCCAGAGGCCAGGCCCTGGCCTTTGCCCTCATCATGCACGTCATCATGTTTGTGCCCTCCACCCTCATCGCCTCTCTCGTACTGCCTAGGGAAGGGATCCGAATGTTCGGTCGTAGCGGGGCTGCCGTGCCTGCAAGTCTGGAAAACGACTCTCCGTGATCGGCCACAGGAAGGCCTGAGCCTCTTGCGAGCGTCCCTCCTCCCGCTGCTAGCCGTGCTCGCGGCAGTGTGGGCCTGCACCCCGACCACACCTATGCCCACTGCGACACCCATTCCCGATTCCGAAGGTCCCGCCACCATTGTTCTGGCATCCCCCACGGCACCACCCCACCTGGATGTGCATCAAGAGATCGCCGACTCCCTGATCTCCCTAGGGCCTGGCATCTCATACAGCCGTCTGCTGCGCATTCGCTCTGGGCCTGACGCGGACCCCGCCATCCTGGAGGTGGAGTGCGACCTGTGTGCTGAGTGGGATATCCTGGACCCGCTGACCTACCTGTTCCACCTGCGTCCGGACGTCCTCTGGCACGACCTACCGCCGGTGAATGGCCGGCCGCTTACCGCCGCCGATGTGGTGTTCAGCCTGGACCGGCTGCGGACCCCTGGCTGGCCCGGCGCATCCCTGCTTCAAGCGATAGCGTCCGTGGAGGCCACAGACCCAACCACCGTCACCGTGCGCCTGAGCTATCCTGACGCCGACCTCCTACTTGCCCTGGCCAACGGACACAGCAAGATCGTAGCACCAGAGGCTGTGGCCCAAGCAGGCGACCTGCGTGACGGACCGACTATAGGCACCGGCCCGTGGGTGTTGGACCAGATGGGCCCCGACGGCGCCAGATTCAGCGCCAACCCCGCCTACTACGAGCCCGACCTGCCAGGCCTTGAACAACTGACAATAGTGCCAATTCCCGACGCCTCCAACCGCCTGGCGGCCCTGCTTATAGGCCGTGCGGACATGGCCAACGTAGACACTGAGGACTGGGGCCGTCTCCTGGCCTCACCCGCACCCGTAGAGCGCGGCGTTTTCCCACAGCCGGGCACAGGGCTGCTTCTTGGGCTAAATGTGAACCGACCGCCTTTCGACCGGTTGGAGGTGCGTCAGGCATTGTTCCAGTCCCTGGACCCATGGCAAGCCCTGGACGCTACGTGGCAGGGCCACGGCCAGGTCGGCCTGGGGCTACCAGCTACGTCCTCCGACTGGCCCCTGCCGCTCGACGAAATACGAATGTACCTTGGCAACTCGGATGTCGCGCAGTCCCTGCTCGCCCAGGCTGGTGTGGAGCTACCCCTGGCCTTCACACTGACGGTGGCCGACTTTGGCCCGCGCCACCTGGACCTGGCCCAGGAGTACCGGCGCATGCTGGAGCAAACGGGGTTCCAGACGACTGTGAAGCCGGTGAACCCGCGTGTATACGCCGAACAGGTATGGGACACACGTTCCTTCGACGCCTTCCTGGGACCCATGCCGCCTGTGCACACACCCAACGCATTCCTGTTCGGCCTGCTGCACAGCCAGGGCCGGTGGTCGCCCACCGGATACTCGGACGCGGAACTGGACAGTCTGATAGAGACACAGGCCACTGCGCGGGAGGGCAGGAGCGAGTTGATACGTCAGCTACAGACACACATACTGGATCAGGCGGTGCTGTTCACACCCGTGACCGGCACCAGCCTGTGGGCCTGGCAGGACCGTATAGAGGGGTTCCAACCCACCTTCGGAGCCTCCGAGTATCTCCACTGGGCGCGGTTGAGGTTGAGGGAGGACTAGTCCAAACCGCCCGGCTATGAATCTGGCGTATCCTCGTCCTTGTCCGCCGCACGCCCGCCTACGACCGCACCCACGGTGCCCATCACGCCCGTATAGACCACAACAACAATGCCTATCACTCCCAGCGCGTCCAGCATCGACCGGGGCAGGAAAGGTATTTCGAACGCCGTGCCCAGGGCCACAAGGCCCCCTACCGGTGCCGCCATGAACAGCGCCATCAGCACCCCCACGCCCGCGGCTACTGGAAACGCCGCCTTGGCCCTGGACCCTCCGAAGAACCCCCCTACCAACGGCCCCAACGGCCCCGTCACGAAGTGAACAATGGGTGGCAGCAACATGAGCAGCGCCACGCCAAAGCCTACTAGGGCACCTTTAAGCATATCCAACGCATTCTATCAGCACCCGCTACCCCCAACTTTGCACAAGAACCAGATGAACTCCAGGAAAGTGCAGGAAACCTGGGTTTCCTGCCAGAGGGTCTTAGGGAGATGTCCTCCCTATCTCATAACCATTCGAGGGCGGGTGGGTGGGAAGTAGGCGTTTGGCTGGAAAACCCCACTGAGAAGACAACTTTCTATGCAGGACTGAGCGCCTGGAACCCGCATTCTACCAGCACCCGCTACTCCATTGTCGCTATACTGGCTGGACACGCCCTACCAGGAGATAGAACCGCATGGCCCAGGATCTCGGACGCATCGAACCGCCTTCCGCTGCCCAGTTCGCCGGCAAGCGAAAGCTGTTCCTGGTTCCCCTGGTGTACGAACCGCCAGCTGAGGCCCAGGAGGGTCAGGCGATCCTAGCCCGGTACTGGGAGCAAGCGCAGATCCAGCTCGCTGGCCTGGAGGTCAGGCTGGGCGCGGTTCGGCACGTCTATCACGAGGCCGTAGCCATAGGTGGCGAAGAAGGGCTGAAGCGACTCCAGGAGTTGAACACACCCAGTGCACGACTGGTCAGTTGGAAGTGCCTGGGATCGGGAACGCTGGAGGCCACAGAGGACAAAGATGCCTTCCTGGAGGTCATGGACCTGCAACGCCTTCTCTCCATGCCCGTCGCCAGTCCCAAAGTGGGCCAGCACCTTCAGGAATGGTTCGCGGAGGGCACACGAAACCGCTACGAGCACATCGCCCGGCGTATAGACGAAACGCTGGGCGAGGACCAGGCAGGGCTGCTCATCATTAGCGAGCGGCACCAGGTCCAGTTCCCGCCGGATATAGAGGTTTTCTATGTCAGCCCGCCCGCCCTGGACGATCTGCGCCGGTGGCTCCAGGCCTACCTGACTGAGCTGCAGGGGGCTATCGAGGCGCAGGCTAAGGCCCAAGAGGCGGGTGAAATGGAAAGCGATACACCACAGGCACAGCAGTAGACGCTACTCGGCCTCAAGCTGCTCAGCAATCATCTCAACGGACGCCGCTACTCGGGCATCGGTGAAGTTGGCGTACTCCGAGTCCGGTACATGGATGCGGTGGCAGTCAAAGCAGGCCCTGGGAATATCCTCTAGGTGTTGCTGGTGAGGCGGCTCCGGACACAGCCCGGTCCACTCCTGCGTCGGGGCCACACGGAAGGGGTGCTCCGCCCCCAGCTCCGCCGATAGGCGGGACTCGAACAATTCCCTTATCTCTGAGAAATCCACGTATCGTCAGCCAGCCTTGGCGGGAGCGCGAGGGAGTCGAACCCACCCCCCCCGACACACGAGTGCCGGAGCAACAGATTTGAAGTTCTGCCGGGCATCACCCGACCTGTGCCATCGTATCTGACGGCATATCCTCGCGTCCAGTGTTTGTGGCAAGCGATTATCACGTGTGGTGTGCTGTGTCGGCAAGTCTGTCGGCAAAATGTCGGCAGAATCCACTACCTGCTCCAGAGCTAAGCTGGTATGGGCTAGCGCGAATACATTGAGCACGGTGGTATCACATACCCCGTTGGCGCACGGACAACAAGCTAGACATTCTCCGGTATTCTGTTGGCCAGCGATCTCTACCCTCTCGCTATCAGAATATGGCACAGAAAGCCGCCTGGCTTCGGCTCAGTATCTCCACCACGTCTCCCGGTCCGAGAGGGTCATCTCCAATACCACTAGATCATCGTAGCCGCCCTCGTAATCCCGGAGACGCCCCTCGAGGGTGGCCACTTTGCTGAAACCCATGGCTTCCGCAGCCATAATGGCCGCCTCTTCCCGCTCCGGCACTAACTCGAAGGTCAGCTTATACAGTTCCAGTCCTATGCCGATGTCCACAAGCTCCCTGATCAGGAGCCTACCCAGGCCCCTTCTCCTGTACCTCGGGTCTACGACTATCCTCAGCTCCCCTACGTGGCGTCGGGCGAAGACCTGGCTCCGGTGAAGAGTGGCATCGGCGACTATCTCGTCTCCTACCACGGCCTCGATGGGGAGAACACGATCAAAGTTGATGTTGACGGTCCAGTCCTGTATCACCTCCGGATTCGTAACATCGTCCTTCAGATACCACAGGTCTTGTCCATCGATCTGTTTAAAGAAATTGAGGAGCCGGACGTTGTCCCCTACTTCCAAAGGTCTCACTTCTACCTGACCGCCGTCTCTTAGGGTCATCATCTTGGGATATGCCTCTAAGTTCAGTTTGGATATCATGACTTCCTCCTGTGCGCAGAGTGGTTCCGAACAGGCTTGTATTGGGCAGGGATGACTGATCCCACTACACGCATAATAACACCTGAACTCGTTCAGAAAGATGTGAGGGAGGATCCTGCCGGGAGCAGCCAGACTCGTCTTCGTCGGCATGGTCCCTGCAGCAAGCACGTGCCGCTTCCGTAGGTTCGGGGATCAAGCTATAGGAGCATGGGGGGTCTGGAAGATGCCTGCCAAGGGTGACGTCGTCCACAAGAACGGCCCGACAGTCCGTACAGGGGATACCGAACGTCAATTCATCGGTATGCGGGGGTATGTAGTCTGGCCACCTTGTGTCATCGTACAGGCGGCGATGGTCACCGCTTGGTAATTGATACCAGAAGTGAGTCCTGGGGTCGGCGTCGCCCAGCGGGGTTCCTGGGTGTATCGGTATAGCCTGGCTGCGTTTTGCCATGCTCTAAATTGGGGCCTAGGCTGCCGATTCCCTTGCCTTCGCCGTGTTCTGTGCTATCTCGCACCGCTTGGCGTGAGCATATCAGCCCACGCCAAGCCGGTCAAACTCCCACTAATTCAGTGCGGATTTCTCCGCCTCCTTAACTTCGAGAGTCCCTTTGAATCTGACGTGCGCTCCTGACCTGGTGCCCAGGCTGACGCAGTCATTGGCATCTTCTTAAACGCGCATCTCCTCGCCCTAGGTTATCCTCCTCGGGCGTGGAGATGTTAGTGGACTTGCTCCGCCAAGGGAGAGTTTATTCGGGATACTTGCTGAACATCGTCCAGTCACCATATCCCGCGGCACCTACGTCAGCTTTAACTGTCACCTGCCGCTGGCCCGCCGTTCCACGAAGCTGCTCGATGCAATCGAGGTAGTGCGCAGCGCGGTTCCGTCCGGTGCCATTATTCCCTCCGCTGGACATGAAGGGATGCGGACCCTCTACTCGAATATCGCCGGCGTAGAAGTCGTGCGCCTCTCCTTGCTTAACATCGTGCCACTCGAATGCCTCCAGATAAGCCTGGGGGAAGGTTAGGTACCCGTCGTAGGGGTTGAAGATGTCCACATCCTTTGGGCCATAGCCGGTAGTTTCATACATCACCTGCGCCAGTTGGGCGGTCTCCTGCTGGAACTCATCTAGCGTGAACATGGTGCTCCGCCTGCGGCTAACGGCGCCGGCATTGCCCATGACGTAGACGGGCGTCTGCTTCATATCCTTCGCCCGCTCGGCAGTGGTGACGATCCACGCCGCGCAGGTCATGACTGGCCGGTCGCAATCGTAGATCACCAAAGGCTCCTCGATCAGCCGCCCGTTCAAGTAATCCTCCCGGGTCAACTGGTACTGCTCGTGCAGCGCGTAGTAACCCCATGGAACCATCAAGCCATTCCTCCGATTGTTAAGGGCAAAGGGGGCCAGCGCATCATGGGACGAGCCGTACCGTTTGCAGTACTGGTTGAACATCACGAGGTTGTTAAACATCGCCCCGCTCTGATAGCCCCAAGGAAGGGTAAAGGCGTTATTGCCGCTGGCCCCCTCGGCGATGTTCACAGGATTGTTCTGTCCGTATCGGCCTTCGAGATTGCACATCGGATACCACACCAGAGCGGTATGGCACTTGCCGTCACCAACGGCTTGGGTAGAGGTAGGCATACTCGTCCAGATTGTGCCGGCATTGGAGTCCATATACTGGACGTTCTTAAATCCCATTTCCTTCTGTATCCACTCACAAGAAGCCATCAGCAGGCCGTCCTCAGAGTCGTAAGGCGGATCGAAGTACGGCCGCGGCGCCCAAGTCTGCTCCGCTCGGGTGTCGGCGGCTTGGCAGGTGAAAAGCCCGTCGATGTCGTCCAGAGTCAGTCCGGCTTCGTCTAACGCCATCTGGATAGCTTGCATGCTTTTGGCACCACAGGTCTTGTCCATATCGATGCCGTCCCAGCGGCGTTCCATATAGGACTGCCCCCAACCCGCTATCGCCACCTTTCCCCGATGCTCCCACACCCCAAGACCGGGTTGATCTCTCTTCCAGCTTGTATCAGGTTGACTGACCATCTCTCACCTCGCTTGCTACGCCACTTTCTTGGTTAATGTCCGCCGTATTCAAACGAATCTGCCACTTGCCACCGGCCATTCGGGAACCATCTCCGTTGCACGGAACAAGCCCAACGATGATACGGGCAGCCTGTGTATCCGTGACGGCCACAAGGTACAATGCCGAATTCCCGCTGTCAAGGGCGCGCAATGACTAATAATTGATGTTACTGGGAGGAGTACCGTTGCTTCAGGAATCATGTTACCAAGGGAAGCATGAGGAGAAGGAGCGGGAAAGAGTACGTTGAGGCAATGTGAGGGAGGTACAGGAAGGCGGACTGAGGAGAAAAAGGGACGGCTGCTGGCGAAGTCAACGTAGGTTACCGCTGTTGTGTAAGAGCCTCTTCGAAGCTGGAACAGCCGGTCCGTTCCCCACTTCTGGCCATCTGTCCTATCCCGCCTCACACCTTCGGCTGAACCCATTGATTGACATAACCCAGACCCAATCTGCAGGGGTATTGGTAGACAGGGGAGGTTGCCAAGAATTCCTACCTGTTCCAAAGCTGAGCCAGTTGAGTTGAGGGGGTACCCCTTCTAGGCACGGTAGCAGCCCAAGCGATTGTTCAATCCACGGACCGCCCTAGCTTTTCACCAGCTACGCCGGTATGGGCCAGCGTGGTCCCCTGAGCATGGTGGTGCCACTTACGTTGTGAGCGCACGGAGACCCAGGGTCAGTCGTCGGTATGCCGTTGATTCTCAAAGTCCTGACATCTTGGTCTTGATTCAGCGCCTGTCAGAATACCGTCCCCAATCCTCGCTGGGTCCGAGATAATGTCGGTCAAGTAGCGCAGCGATAATACTGCCACCTCTGCGTGAGGTCCGGCTTCTTCAGGTGACTGCGAAGCGATTATTCCAGACAGAGCCAATTTTGCGGCAATTGCCGCCTTGCAATGAGGCCATGTCTCGTAGACGTCTATCCCATACCCATCAAGTACTCCTATGGACGCCACCATATCACGTCTAAGTGAGTCACGGAGTTTGAACTTTGCATCCTCAAATTCAGAGATCCGCGTGATTCCTGACGCGTCAGAGACATTCCAGAACGATTCGGGGTTTGCCCATTCACTCGATTCTGGAGAACTGCAGACAATTGTCACAAAGATGATGCCGGATATCGCGAAGCGTCTAAAATGACGAAAACACGTCATGACGAGCGTCCTGGTCTAAAGGTGCTGCTATTACACGCGGGGCTGCTCCGGTAAGAGTCTCACCACGCCATTAGCGGTGACAGTAGGATGCATATCTCAGTTATGGGATGTGAACGTGACTTCGGAGAGCCTATCCGGACAGGACTGTGGTGCCTCGCCTGTGGGCCGTGCCGTCATCATTAGCCAGCACGGCTGCCATTCACCTTCGTGGCAGGAGCGCCTGGGGCACTCTACCATCTCCGTCACCCTGGATGTCTACTCCCATGTCGTCCCTGGCCTTCAAGAAAAGGCTGCACAGACGTTCGCCGCTGCGATGCGAGAGGACGGAAACAACAGTTCATCGTGACGCAATGTCGGCAAAATGTCGGCAAACCAGGATTCTGTGTACGCCAGACAACTTAAGACGGACGGTGACAATACCGTCCGTCTTAAGCTTTGCGCTAGCTTTGGCGGGAGCGCGAGGGAGTCGAACCCACCCCCCGACACGCGAGTGCCGGGGCAACGGATTTGAAGTCCGCGAGAGCCACCGGGCCCCATCCGCTCCCGCATACCAGAGGAATAGCATACCCAGGAACCAAAGCACCCGCCCCGGAAATATCGGGGCGGGGCCTGTACTGCTATGTGCGGGTGAAAACCTAGGCCAGCACGGTGTCGAGTCGCTTCTTCAACACGGCCTTGGGAACCGCGCCTACCACCTGGTCCACGGGGCTGCCGTCCTTGAAGACCAGCAAAGTCGGAATACTGCGGATCCCGTACTGCATCGCGGTCTGGGGACTGGAGTCCACGTCCACCTTGGCGAATGCAATCTTGCCGTCGTACTCCTCGGACAACTCCTCCACAATGGGAGCGATCATCTTACACGGCGCGCACCAATCGGCCCAGAAGTCCACCAACACAGGCGTGTCGGACTCCAGCACCAACTCTTGAAACTCACTGTCTGATACGGCTACTGGATGTGCCATTCATCTACCTCCTGATACATACTGTCCCTATGCGTTCAGTACATTAGATTACATTTGGACGCAATAGATGCAACCCGAGACCGAACAGTTCCAACCAGTTTACATTTGTAAGCCAGAGCCCGTCAACGACTTGCTGGCAACACGCTGTCCCCCACTAACCACCTGCCGTCAAACCGGCATGGTCTCCGCAATCGGCTCCACCGGAATCTCTATGACGCTGGGCCCGTCCAGAGCCATCGCCTCCTTCAGCGCATCTCCAATATCTTCCGCTCGTTCTACATAGTATCCACGGGCGCCGAACAGCTCCGCCAGTTTGTCGAACCGCGGGTTGGTCATATCGGCCCCAACCAACTGGTCAGGGTTTGTGCGAAGCTGCATCAGCTTCTCCGATCCCCACTCGTTGTTGTTCATCACAACGGTGACCGCCGCAATCTTCTCCCGAACCGCCGTCTCCAGCTCCTGTACGTTGAAAAGGAACCCGCCGTCGCCGTGGATTGCGATTACTGGCGCCTCCGGCCTTCCCATCTTGGCCCCCAGCGCCTCAGGCAGCGCGAAGCCCAGACCGCCCATGTCGCCGGGCCCTATCAGAGTACGAGGTCGCTGGAACTCCAGCCGGTCGAAGCCGATCCCAGGGCAGGTCCCTGCATCTATGGCCACAATAGCCTCCGGTGGAATGACCTTCCGCATCTCCCCGTACACCCGCCGTGCTTTGAGAGGCGTACCGCCAAGGGAGGCTTCCGTGTCCAGCCGCGTGCGTCGTTTGGCCTTGGCAGCCTCCGCCTCACCTTTCCAGGCCGGGTCGCCAGCCTCTGCTCCTTCGGCACGCAGAATGGCCAGCACACCCTGTACCACCGCCGCGGCGTCACCCTGTATGCCAACGGCCACAGGATAGTTGCGGCCTATCTCCTTCTCGTCTATCTCGACCTGTATGATCCTGGCATTCTTGGATATGTTTCGATTGTCGTAGCCGGTGGATGACCCGGTCAGTCGCGTCCCCACCGCCAGGATGACGTCTGCCTTGGCGCAAAGTTCGGCAGCCTCGGGCGAGGTCCGTGCAGCGGCGGCTCCCAAGGAGCCTACGTACAGCGAGTGAGCATTGGGTACTGCATCAGAGTCCTGAAAGGTGGTGACCATGGGTATGGACAGCGCATCCGAAAGCTCAACCACCTCCCGTGAAGCGTTGCTATGGTTGACGCCGCCACCGGCGATTATCAGCGGGCGCTGCGCCTCCCTGAGGAGTGCCGCTGCCTGTCGGACCAGCTCCGGGTCTCCCGGTGACCTGTGGTGCGCGCGGTAGGACTGAGGTGATGCCACCTCTACCTCTATCTCCTGGGTCTCCAGCAGGTCCCTGGGGATATCTATGAAAACCGGCCCTTTCTTGCCTGACATGGCCAGCCTGAATGCGTGGCGGAACAGCTCCGGTATCCGCTCCGCCCTGTTGACCGTCATGGCGTGCTTGGTGACAGATCGCATCAGCGACAAGTGGTCCGCCTCCTGGAACGCATCCCGATATATCAGGTCCCGCACGGGTCCCCCGGTCATGGCGATCATAGGCGAGTGGCTCATGTACGCGGCGTACACCCCTGTTATCAGGTTGGTCACGCCGGGACCAGGTGTGGCTACGCAGACGCCGGGGAGGCCGGAGGCCCGAGCGTAGCCGTCGGCCATGAAGGCTGCCCCCTGCTCGTGGCGTGTGCTGACGAACCGGATATCCGGCTGGCCGTAGAGGGCGCTGGTAACGGCCTGAAAGGTGCCGCCCACTATGCCGAACACGTACTCAACTCCCTCGGCGCGCAGAGACTCCACCACCGCCTGGCCTGCCGTCATCTGGGGCATGGATCACCTACCTTATATAAGGAGTTGTGGATACCGAATCGCAGTGTAGCACAGGGAAGCACCTAGAGCCGTTCCGCCGCCTGGCGCTCCGTCCGCTCCTGAAGCGCGGCTAGCCCAGAACTAAGGCGCACGGGGTAGTCCGGAGGTTCCCGCAGCGCCTTGTACCGCTCCGGTAGGCGATCGAAATCTTCCCGGAACCGACCGCGGATCTCCTCCAAGGTCGGCAGTGGTACCATGATGCGCCCCCCCTCCATTACCTTGGTGAGCAATGCCTCTCCCCCTGACTGCGATGCTTCCGCACGCAGGGCTATCACATCTTCGGAGAGTATCCCACTGGCATCATGCACCCGGTACACCTGCTTCTCGTCGGCCAGGGATACCTTTCCGGTGCTCAACTTGAGCACCGGACGGCCTTCGTACCTCACAAGCTTATAGGCCAGGTCCAGCCACGGTGCATCGGCGGACACACCCATTCTTGTGCCTACGCCAAACCCGTTGATCGGAGCCCCAGTATCCAGCAGCTCCGCTATTTGATATTCGTCCAGACCGCCGCTGGCAAAGATGTCCACGTACTCCAGCCCGGCGGCGTCCAGGACCAGTCGCACTTCACGGCTCAGGGCCAGCAGGTCTCCACTGTCCAGTCGAACCGACCTCAGGCGGTGCCCCCATGCCTCCATCTCCGCAGCCACCACCGCTGCCTTGCGGGCGCCGGCCACCGTATCATAGGTGTCTATAAGAAGTGTGGCGCTGTCCGGAAAGCTGCGAACGTAAGCCCTGAACGAGTCGATCTCCTCAGGGAAACTGGAAACGTAGGAGTGGGCCATCGTCCCCGCGATCGGTATCCCATACGCCTTCCCCGCCAGCACATTGCTGGTGGAGACGCAGCCAACCATATAGCTGCACCGTGCCACCTTCATTCCAGCGTCCATGCCTTGAGCGCGACGCAGGGAGAAGTCCACCACCGCGCAACCCCGGGCACTCCATACGCACCGTGCTGCCTTGGTGGCAACGATGGTCTGAAGGCTCACCTGGTTGATAATAAATGTCTCGACCAGCTGCGCCTCGGCGATGGGGGCCGTAACCTCCAGGACCGGCTCATCCGCGAACTGGAGCCGGCCCTCTGGAATGGCCCATACCTCCCCTGTGAACCGGAACTCCCTCAGATATTCCAGGAAGTCGTCTGCGAAAATGGCCGTAGATCGCAGGTAGTCGATGTCATCGCCGCTGAACCTCAGTAGCTCCAGGTAGTGAAGGACACTCTCTAAGCCTGCGGTCACCAGGTAGCCGCGGTTGGCGGGAAGATGGCGGGTGAACAGACTGAATGTGGCGGACGAGGACATCCGCTCTCGGAAGTAGCTCTGCGCCATGGTCAGTTCATACAGGTCGGTGAAGAGGGCATTTCCCCCATCGGAACCACTGGCAAAGCCACGGACGGTGCTAAGTTGGTCCATCCGTTTCAGCCTCGGCGCAGCCTGCGATAGCCTTTCAGAGCCATTCCACGGCCATTATGTTTACCCCCAGGGATCGCTGTCAAACCGACCCCGTCTGCCAGCGTGTTCCGTGTTTGCCGGGTGGACCTTCAGCTAGGGCGAAATTGGTAAAGTAAAGATGTCTGCCGCAAATCATCAAACCTTTCCCAGTCCTTACATCGAAATGCGTAGATACCGTTCGTTCCATTCAGTTATGCATTACGTATTACGCATGTATGGTAAATAATAGTATACTTGCGCCCCATCAAGGATGGCGTTATCCTCTGTCGTCCGCACTATTCTGCTTCGTGTTATCGAACGCAGAAAAGGTTGGTAAACATACCGCCATGCAAGGACCTGCGGCCCGTATCCTGGACATTTCACGCAACATGATCCACGCCATTCTGAGAAAACCCAGTCCCGCCACCCGGCCAGCGGAGTGGGGTTCTCTAGACCTACCCTGCCTTACGGCACACTTGTTGAATACCGCCTCCGGTATCGCGCGAACAAAGCACGTGACCCTGCTCTTTCTCTGGCCTGAACGGGGTGTCCTCACGGAGACCGCTCCGCCCTTGAACACCGACGAAGGCGTAGAACTGCCACTAAGCTCTCCCATAGTGCGGTGGCTCCAAGACCAGGACGCCCCCTTTTCCCGCTGGGAAGACCTATCCGTGCTCCCGCAGTTTCAAAACATATACCCCCAGGACCGAGCCATGTTCCAGCGCATGGACATCCAGGTGCTGATACCCCTGCGGACCCTCGGAGACTTAACGGGCATCCTGGTTCTAGGGACCAGAGAGACGGGAGACCTCTACACGCCTGCTGATCTGACACTCCTGACCAATCTCAGTGGCAGCATGGCCACAAGCATCGAGCACGCAAGGATGTACGTGGCGGAGCAGGCCAAGGTGGCAGATCTGGAGACCCTGGCCACCATAAAGTCAGAGTACATCATGGCCATCAGCCACCAGCTCAAGACGCCCATTTCCGCCGTCAAGGCCTCAGCCGAGATGCTTGCCCAAGAGGCGATCCCTGGACAGGGGCAGCCGTCTGAGCTGCACCGGCGACTGGTGGCCGCCATAACCCGTGGCGTTGATACGCTGGACCGCCTGGTCACGGAGCTTACGGAATATGGAAAGATGCAGAGCGCATCGCTGGAGCTGAACACGGTGGAGGCCAACCTCTCGTCCATCGCATCGGATACCCGTGACCTCCTGCAGCCGCTGGCCCAGGACAAGAGCATACAACTCACTATAGATACAACACCCCATCTGCCGCGGGCCATGATGGACCCTCACCGTGTGCAGCAGATACTGGTCAACCTCATCAACAACGCCATCAAGTTCACCCCTTATGGGGGTCAGGCCGACGTACGAGTTACCAGGGACGACGACCACCTGCTGGCCCAGGTACAGGACAACGGCCCTGGCATCCCGGTGGAGCGTCAACCGTGGGTATTTGAAGCATTCTACGGGACTCCTGATACACCATCCGGAGTGTCCGTAGGCTCCGGCCTGGGCCTGGCCATCGCCAGGGCGTTAACCGAGCTCCACGGCGGTACCATCTGGGTTGACAGCATTGAAGGAGAAGGCAGTACCTTCTCATTCACCATACCTCTAGGCCAGAGACAGGTCACGGAGCAACCGCTTACGGCTCAACGGAGGGCGCAATGAAAGTGCTGGTTATCGACGATGCCCCGGAGCTGCAAGAGGTGGTATCGCTATGCTTCGAAATGCGCTGGCCTCAGTCCACCATTCTGGCAGCGGGAACGGCGGAGGAAGGAATCCAGCTAGCGCAGTCGTCAAGCCCGGACATAATCGTCCTGGACGTCAGCCTCCCGGACAGGGATGGGTTCCAGGTCTGCCGCGAGATACGATCCTTCTCGGACGTGCCCATCATCATACTCACCGTGCGGTCCGATGATCAGGACATCGTCAAAGGCCTGGAGTGGGGTGCCGACGACTATATAACCAAGCCATTCAGCTATATCCAGTTCCTTGCCCGCGTCCAGGCCGTCATTCGCAGGAGCCAGTCGCTTCCCCTTGGCCGGACAGAGCAGCCCTTTGTCACCAACGACCTGACTATCCATTTCGATACCCGTGAGGTGGAGGTCAGAGGCTCCCCCGTCAAGCTCACCAACATAGAGTACAACCTGCTGTTCCACCTGGTAAAGAACGCCGGGAAACCCCTTTCCACCGGCATGCTCCTTGCCAAGGTATGGGGGCCGCAGTACAGGAACACGACGTACCTGCCCAAAGTCCACATCCAGCACCTGCGCCAGAAGATCGAACGAGACCCGGCCAACCCCAGACTCGTCACCACCGAACGGGGCGTGGGATACAAGTTCGTCATGCTGCCGTGACCACGTTGCACGAACGATCCGCAGTCTCTGCAACTACCGCCCAGAACCCGTAACCGCTATCACCGCTTAGTCGTCGTGCTCGTCGTCGTCGTGCTCGACGGCGCGTAACTGGTGCTCCATAGCTCTGACCGCGCGTTGCCAGGCCTTCCTATAGTGTTGCACGGCCTTCTTGGGGTCGCCGGAATCTCGATGTTCGTCGCCCCTGGCCAGCTCCTTTTCGGCTTTGGAAAGCTCCCTGTCCACCTTGCGCTGCCGCTTGGGGTCATCCAAAGCGGGGGCTGCTCCCACCTCCTCAATTATGACTAGGGCTAGCAGCCGGTCGGCCATTACCAGGTCATCGATAGACGCCATTACGGCCAGCACAGCCTCGGGGCTGAGAGCATCCTTCTTCCCCTTCTCGGTATCACGGAGCGACTTTTTAAGCCCCTTTATGGCGCGCCGCTCGTGAGCGAAGACCTTGCAGCCCTTCTTGGGATCGAGATGGGAACCGTCAAGCCACAGTTCGGAGTCCAGGCTCCTCTGGAGATCTCGGACCGCCTTCTTGAGCCGCTTGGACTCGTCCACGTACGGTTCGAGTCTCGCCAGGGCAGCCTCTTTAAGGGCTCTTGGACCCACCTCTGGACCCACCACCTCAAAGGTGTCAGCGTCGCCGGGCCCGAGAACGGTTTCTACACCGTCGACCACGACCACGATCGGGCCTGCGCTGCCCGTGGAGTTCTCAATCAGGAATTGCCCCTCGGAAACCTCGGAAATCGTCACGGTGGCCCCAGAAGGGACAGTGACTAGTATAACGTCTCCCACGGATACATCCACAGGCCCGGAGATGACCACCGTGGTCAGGGAGCCGCACGTGGCTACAACTGAGTCGCCGTAGGTGAGTGATAGTTCAAAGCCGCAGGCTGTGACTGTCGCGGGGCCGCCCGCGCCAGCGGCCTCAATGAGGAGTCCCGCCGGGCCCGGCTCGTTCTCCACGGTGACGACAAGGCCGCCAAAATCAAGGATGGCGCCGAAGCTGGTGCCTCCAAGGTGCTGGTCAGTGAAGCTGAGAGAGGGAATCGTGCTCTGGTCGGTAAACGCGCCATCGAACTGCCCGTCTACGTCGTCCGCGATACCGTCGCCATCGTCGTCGTCGCAGGCGTCGCCTGCTCCGTCGCCGTCGATATCCATCTGGAGCGGATTGGGCACCGACAGGCAATTGTCGGTGTCATCTGGAACGCCGTCGGCGTCGGCGTCGAGAGCGCCGCCAGCTATGACGGAGACAAATCATCATCATCCTTGGTTGGTCACGTACACTCGATCACTGACAGGATTCAAGCCGACGCCGGTTGGATCGGACCCCGCGTCCATGGCGATGGTGGCTATGGTGTCGGTGGCGGCCCCATCCATGCCATCAATAATCGAAACCGTATCGCCGCTCTGGTTGGCCACATAGACGAACCCAGTGGTGGGGTTGACGCCGACGCCGACTGGCCCAGCACCCACATCGATTGTGGCTACGGTGTCGGTGGCGGCCGCATTGATGACGGAAACGGTGCTGTCGGAGAAGTTTGCCACGTAGGCGAAACCGGTGTTGACGTTCACACCAACACCGAAGGGGGCATTGCCTACAGGCACGGTGGCTACGATGTCGTAGGTAGTCCCATCAAAGACCGTGACGGTGTCGTCACTCTGGTTGGTGACGTATACGCGGTTGCTGCCCGGGTTCACAGCAACGCCGGTTGGACCGGAGCCCACGTCGACGGTGGCAATAACGTCGTTGGTCGCCCCATCGATGACCGAGACGCTGCCACTACCCAGGTTGGCGACGTACACAAGCTCGGTCAGTGGGTCCGCCGCTACACCAACGGGGAAGGCCCCCACAGGCACGGTGGCGACGACGACGTTGGTGGCCCCATCAATGACCGAGACGGTGTCGTCGCCCAGGTTTGTGACGTAGACAAGGCCGGTGGTGGGGTTGACAGCAATGCCAGACCAAAACCCCGTGCCGACGGTCACCTCGGCGACGACTGTGTCGGTAGCAGCCTCATCAATCGACCGAAACGATGCCGACCGACGGGCTTATGACGTAGACCTTCCCAGTAGCCGGGTCCACCGCGGCGGCGAATGGGCTTCCTTCGACGGACACCTTGTCGACGACCGTAGGATCGACATGGGCTGCCAGGACCATGGATGCACCGAGAGGAAGCGCCAGCCCAACCATCGCAATGCTAACCAGGAGCACTAGCCTCCCACCAAAGAAACCCTGGCGAGAATGGGAACTATTAGTGGTCATGGAGTCGTTAATTGCTAGTGGACCTTTCGGGTCACTGCCCGGTTTTCACAAGGGTAGAGGGATATCGCTTTTCGCGTCAACTTCAAGTTACCTAACAAAATCTACCGAGGGTTTGACGACTTTCCGTGCCACCCTCGAACGAGTTGCTTTGTTGGGCCTGCATCATTGCGTTCGCCCATCCGAGGACGGGCAGGTGGGCAAATCTAACATGTTCGCCACAACCACCGCTCATGCTGAGCTCCGACAGGAGTCGCGAGTCCTACTCGGACCCGTCGAAGCACATGAGCGGACACCTCTAGCCATACGGACGCAGTCCGAGGGCGGGTAGGTGAACCACCCTCACACGCCTGCTATTTAGAGAACGGCATCCTAATGTTGCCTCAAATTCGGTATAATCGTGCGGCATTCTTGAACCACACGCCTTAAGCCAGCCATTCTAAGAAGGAACTATAAATGACCAACGAGGAACGAGTAGTCCTGCCCGACCATGTCAGGCCATTGAAATACCAGCTGACTCTGGCGCCTGATCTGGAGCTATTCACATTCAGCGGTGAAGAGACCATCGACCTGGAAATCTCCCAGCCCACCTCCGAGATAGCGCTCAACGCTGTGGATCTCCAGGTCCAAGCTGCGTCAGTCACCAACGAAAACGGCGCAACGGTCTCAGCCCAGCGCATATCCCACGACGAAGACACCGAAACCGTCACCCTGAGCTTCGGGGCGACCCTTCCAACCGGACAGACCCAGCTAGCCCTCCGCTTCACCGGAGAGCTGAACGACCGTTTGCACGGCTTCTACCGCAGCTTCTACCAGACACCCGACGGCCAGACGCGGACCCTGGCGTCCACGCAGTTCGAGGCTACGGACGCCCGTCGTGCCTTCCCCTGCTGGGATGAACCGGCCGTCAAGGCATCCTTTGACGTGACACTGATCGTACCGTCCCACCTGACTGCCGTATCCAACACCATGCCCGTCAGCGAGACTCCCGAGGGGCAGGACAAAAAGCGTGTCCGGTTCCGGGAAACGCCTCCCATGTCCACCTACCTGCTCGCATTTGTGGTCGGCGACCTGGAGTCCATTGAGGGCAGGAGTGATGACGGCACCCTCATCCGGATATGGACCACGCCGGGCAGGGCTGAGCATGGCCAGGTCGCACTGGATGTAGCCAAACGCCTGCTCACCTACTACAACGACTACTTCGGCATCCCGTATCCCCTGGAGAAGCTGGACCACCTGGCTATCCCAGACTTCGCAGCCGGTGCCATGGAGAACTGGGGCGCCATCACCTACCGCGAGGTGGCCCTCCTCTTCGACCCCCAAAACTCCACGCCGGCAACTCGCCAGCGCATCGCCGAGATCGTCGCCCATGAGATGGCCCACATGTGGTTCGGTGACCTGGTAACAATGGAGTGGTGGAACGACCTTTGGCTCAACGAAAGCTTCGCCTCCTGGATGGCGACCAAAGCGGTGGATCACCTCTTCCCTGAGTGGGACATGTGGACCCAGTTCATCGGCATGGACGTCAACCGGGGCCTGGCCCTGGACGGTTTGGAGAACTCACACCCGATTGAACAGGAGGTCCACAACCCGGCAGAAATAAGCGAGCTGTTCGACGCCATCAGCTACAGCAAGGGTGCCTCCATTATCCGCATGCTTGAGCAGTACCTGGGGCCTGACCAGTTCCAGCGGGGCCTTCAACGGTACCTATCCGCTCATACCTACGGAAACGCACGCACACAGGACCTGTGGCAGGCTATGGAGGAGGAGTCAGGCCAGCCGGTCACCGCCATGATGAATAGCTGGATAGCCCAGGTGGGATACCCGGTGCTCCAGTCGGAAGTAGTCCGCGAAGGTGACGAGACGACCGTCCGACTGGCTCAGCAGCGGTTCCTCTACACCGGGCCCAACCAGGACCCGACCCTCTGGCAGGTCCCCATAAGGGCGGTCGGCCAGGGAGCCGATCACGCCGACTCTATGATGCTAGAAGGCAAAGACGGCACCCTCAGACTGCAGGCGGCGCGCTCCGGCCGTAGCGCCTGGATAAAGGTGAACCCAGAGCATACCGGCTTCTATAGGGTGCAGTACACTCAAGAAGAGTTGGCCAGGCTCATACCGGCCGTGGAGACCCAGGAGCTGCCCGCCGCAGACCGCCTTGGCCTGCAGGATGACACCTACGCACTGGCCCGCGCTGGCCTGGTCTCGGCCACCCAGTTCCTTGAACTGGCCCGGGCTTATCGCAACGAACGAGAGTACGGCGTCTGGGCCGACCTATCCACCAACATCCGCGGCATGGACCACCTTATCACCCAGGAGCCCTTCTACCCCCAGTTCCAGGCCTTTGTTAGAGAGCTCGTGAGACCCGCCGCCCAGGCTGCCGGCTGGGAGCCCAAGCCTGGTGAAGGACACCTTCAGGTATTGCTGCGAAGCACAGTGCTGAGCCAGATGGGCGCCCTGGACGATTCTGACACCCTGCAGGAGGCACAGTCGCGATTCCTCCGCTACCTGGAGGAACCATCGTCCCTCATACCGGACCTTAAGGGCGTAGTGTACGGCATGGCGGCCCAGGCAGGCGACGAAAACACCCACGAAACACTGCGCCGCCTGGCCCGCGACACGGACTTTCAGGAGGAGAAGGTACGGCTGCACATGGCCCTGTCCCGATTTACACAGCCAGATCTCCTGGAGAAGACACTGGAAATGTCCCTTTCGGATGAGGTCCGTAGCCAGGACACGGTGGGTCTGGTATCAGTGGTGGCGGGCAACAACCACGGCGGCACAGAGCTGGCCTGGGAGTTCATCAAGGACAACTGGGCGGAGCTGGATAGGCGCTACGGTGAGGGCGGCTTCGCCATGATGCGGCTGGTGTCCGTCGCTGGCGGCTTCACCACCCCGGAAGCAAGACAGGAGGTGGAGGAGTTCTTCCAGAGCCACCCCACCCCGGCGGCCACCCGAACTATTCAGCAGTCCCTGGAGCGCATTGACCTGAACGTCCGCTGGCTGGAGCGCAACCGGGAAGACATGGCAGCATGGTTTGGCGGGTGACGTTGGCATTCTTAGCAATCCTGGACAACCATGAACCGACCATCGAATAGCTTCTTCAGTACTTGCGTTCACTGAAGCGATCGTAAGTCCCGACAAGCAATTGGAGACCATCAACATGGCACGGAGCACAGCTACCACAGTGAAAGAGTACCTTGCTGAACTGGCGCCAGACCGTCGACAGGCCATTTCTGAGGTACGGCAGGTCGTACTTGATCACCTCCCGGAAGGGTATCAGGAGACCATGCAGTTCGGAATGATCGGCTACGTCATTCCACTGGAAAGGTATCCGATAACCTACAACGGGCAGGCTCTGGAATACGCAGCGCTCGCCTCACAGAAGAACTATATGTCCTTATACCTGATGAACGTCTACGGCGACAAAGAGACGGAGGATTGGTTCACCAGTGAGTATAATGCCAGCGGTAAGAAACTGGACATGGGCAAATCGTGCGTCCATTTCAAGAAACTTGATGACCTACCCCTAGAGCTAATTGGTCAGGTCATCGCTCGCACGCCGGCCAGCGCATTCATAGAGCGGTATGAGGTTTCCAGAAGCAAGACCCGAAGGCCGTAGAGGGAAGTACTATCTCCAACGCCTGCTGCTCCCCACCACCTTGGCTACCACGTACTGGACGGCCCCCCCTGGGGTAGCCACCTCCACCTCATCGCCAACGGTACGCTCCAGCACTGCCTTACCCACCGGCGAGGCCACTGAGAGCTTGCCCGCGGACGGGTCGGCCTCCTGCGGCTCCACCAGAAGATATGATACCTCCCTCTTCGTCTGCGCGTGCCTCAGCACGACCCGTGATCCTATCGCGATGCGGGAGCCATTGCTTCCGTTGGCTTTCGACTCCTCCAGCAACACAGCCCCTTCCAAGGTAGCCTCCAGGACCCTGATCCGCGTCTCCACCTGCCCTTGCTTTTCCTTGGCGGCATCCAGCGGCGCGTTCTCACTGAAATCTTTAGTGGCTGCGGCCTTCCGGATCTCTTCGACTACGCCGATTCGCTCCCCCTTCAGAGCCTCCAGCTCAGATTTGAGCTGCTGGAGGCCATCAGCAGTGAGTTGCGTCACAGCTGCTGGGCGTGGCGACTCAGCTGCCTTTGAGGACCTCCTGCCGGTGCGGCGCAGCCTGGCGTGAGGTGCCAGGTTCACGTCTGTTAGCTTCTGGCGATGCAGAAAGGTGAGGAACCCCTTCGTAACAAGCAGCCGTTCTCCACCGTCGGCCCCCCTGCCCTCCAGGGTGCCGCAATACTCTTCCACACCCGTAGGTGTCAGCGACATAGTTGCAGTATCGGCGCCACACCACCGGACAAGGCGGGACAGCTCCTGCTGAGCAGTTTGTCGGGCCTGCGCTGCCTGCGACTCCAAATAGCTGGCAACGGCCTGCAGCAGTGGGACTTGAGCAGCTTCAGCCAATGTGATCTCCTTCACGGTTCCAATGTTCGCTAAAAGTCTACCGAAAGTTGATTGTAGGAGGCCCCAGCCCAGCGTGTCAAACAGCACATCCTATCTGCATCATACTTATGTGACCATATTACTCTTCGCTTTCCTTTCAACCTCCCTTACAGTAGAATAGATAGGCTGGTTCTACGGCGAGCTGATTGAATTAAGCTAATATGAACGCTCACTGGATGCGAAATACCGCTGTTTATCTGGTGGTGGCGATTGCCGTCATCCTTGTATTCCTTACGTTCGCCTCGGGCTCCGGAGGGGCTGGCGAGCTATCCATCGCAACTGTCATCAGAATGGCCGATGCCGGAGATCTGACCAGCATTGAAGTGCAGGGCGATACACTGACCGTCATCACCAATGACGGTCAGAGATTCACCTCCCGCAAGGAGGAGGGCACCAGCGTCCTCGAGTTGCTGCAGGATGCAGGCATAACCACGGGTGATGGCGGGCTGGACGTTGTGGTAGAAGGCTCGGGGGGAATCTCCAGCTTCTTTGGCATCCTGATCAACTTCCTGCCACTGATATTCTTCGGCGCCATCCTGCTGTTCATGATGCGCCAGGCCCAGGGCAGCAACAGCCAGACCCTCAGCTTTGGTCGCAGCCGCGCCCGGATGCTCACCGGCAACAGGCCGTCAGTTGCCTTCACAGACGTCGCTGGTGTGGAAGAGGCCAAGATGGAACTCCAGGAAGTAGTGGAGTTTCTCAGATACCCGGAGCGGTTCACGGCACTTGGAGCGCGTATTCCCAGGGGTGTCATGCTGATGGGCCCACCCGGGACCGGCAAGACGCTCCTGGCGCGGGCCGTGGCCGGTGAAGCAGGTGTACCCTTCTTCTCCATAAGCGGCAGCGAGTTCGTCGAAATGTTCGTCGGCGTCGGCGCCTCACGAGTACGAGACCTGTTTGAGCAGGCCAAGCGCAACGCCCCTTGCATAGTGTTCGTAGACGAGATAGACGCCGTGGGACGACATCGTGGCGCAGGCCTCGGCGGAGGCCACGATGAGCGGGAGCAGACGCTGAACCAGATCCTGGTGGAGATCGACGGTTTTGACACCAACACCAACGTCATAGTCATGGCCGCCACCAACCGGCCGGACATCCTTGACCCGGCTCTTCTGCGGCCAGGTCGTTTCGACCGCCGTGTTACCCTGGACCTGCCAGACATCTCCGGCAGGCAGGCCATCCTGGCCGTCCATACCAAGGGCAAACCCATTGACGGTGACGTGAACCTGGAGGTGGTAGCCAAAGAGACCCCGGGTTTCAGCGGCGCAGACCTGAACAACCTGGTCAATGAGGCCGCCATCTTGGCGGCCAGGCGCGGCAAGCAGTCCATCACCTTTAACGAGTTCGGTGAGTCCATTGACAGGGTCTTGATGGGTCCCGAACGCAGGAGCCGGGTCATCAGCCATCGAGAAAAGGAGATCACCGCCTACCATGAGGCGGGCCATGCCCTGGTGGGTCACACGCTACCACACGCCGACAAGGTCCAGAAGGTCTCCATAATTGCACGCGGTATGGCTGCCGGATACACCAAGTCCTTACCATCTGAGGACCGGCACATCTATAGCAAGGCCCAGTTCACGGACCTGCTCGCCACCTCTCTGGGCGGCCGCGTCGCTGAGGAGATGATCTTCAACGAGCTCACCACCGGCGCCAGCAACGACCTGGAGACTGCCACCCATATTGCCCGCAACATGGTTACCCGCTATGGGATGAGCGAAAATCTGGGCCCTCGCACCTTCGGCAAACGAGAGGAGCTAGTATTCCTGGGCAGAGAGATCTCCGAACAGCGTGACTACAGTGACAGGATAGCCGACGAAATAGACCGTGAGGTCCACGACATCATCATGGAAGCGCACTCCGCCGCCCAGGAGGTACTGACCGCTCATAAGGCCAAGCTGGTCCAGCTTGCGCGCCATCTAATCACACACGAGACAATAGAGGGCGATGACTTGACCAATTTGTTGGAGTCTGAGGCCCCGCCCCTAGAGGCCGAGCCTGCGCCCACTCCCGCCAACTAGACGCACCTGCCCCCACTCCACACCCAGCCGTTCCAAACGCAAAGCCCCGTCTGAGACGGGGCTTTCTGCTTTCTAACGCCGCGCTGGCATGATCGTGTGCTCACTACCCGCTCATGCGCCTTGATTCGTCACAACCTGAGGCTATGGCATCCGAGGAGGGTGCAGGGAACCTGGGTGCCATGCCGGGGAGTTTGATCCCGATTCATCGGGATCAAATCTTAAACACTTCAGGGCGGGTGGGTGGGAAGTAACACGCAACGGGCACACCCTGCCTAACCCGCGCCAGTCTCCTCCAGCGCCACCTCCCGATAGTACAGCCCCCATCGCTGCATCAGCTCCTTCATCTTGGAGTCGTCCAGGCCGACCAGCTCCTTGAAGAACCCCGCTAGCGCGTGGGCATGAAGATGCTCCTCAGTACATACCCAGCTTCCCTCGCCGGGGACAACGTACAGCAGCCCGCTCTCGTGCGGGCACTGCAACTCCAGGCGCTTGCCGCCCTGGTCATGCTTTACCGTCAGTCCATAAGCCATACCACTCTCCCAAATGATGCCGCAACCTGAAAGCTGCGATCCTGACTCCCACGCTCACCCTGAGCCTGTCGAAGGGCATGGGCAAGTAGTCGTCCATGCTGTCAGTGAAGCTCCGCAAAGTAGTCAGGGAGTTGTTGAGTCATAGTTGTGTGCGTGTTGGCGTTCGTGTTTGTCAGGTTCGTGCATACACAGGCATGACATATCCTACTTATGGACGCTGTCTGATGGTGACAGACTAAGCAATACTTTTGCTTCGGCCCCTGGAGGTAGTTTAGCCAACACCTTTTCCAAGCACTCACGACAAATATTCGAAGAGGCAGTACTTAACGACACGTGCCGCTTGATCATTCTCTCCCTAACTTCTGTTGCCGTAACATCAACGTAATCGCTAAGGGCAAACAGTTCATGCTCATAGAAGTATTTCCAAGAACCCTTACTGGACTTGCACGTAGGACAGAGGTAACGGCCAGGAAGGTGGTGAAAGCCTCTGTACTCACCTTTATTAATGGCCTTCTTAATCCCCTCTTGAGTCTCCACGGGTGCTTCGCAGTACCGCCCAAACTTGCTGAAGCTAGGCGGGTCTACATCGGCCTGAATAGGACACAACTTCCCTGTAAGCTTACACTGCCAGAGATCAATAGGTTCTAAGAGTTTTCCCTCTGGACAATCCACTAGAATTCACCTGTTGCCCATATCCAATATCATATCCCCCTGCCACCTCCCACTCCCCCGTACACCTATCTATCGCCTACCATATACACGTGAGCACCACCACATCCATAAGCCCTACGCTTCGCACCTTAACAACCTGGCTCACCGCGACGAAACTCGGCTTTGTTTCTCCGGAAAAGTACCCTTCAAATCCGAAACCCGTCCACATACCCCGCTGCGCCGCTCACACGGCACTTAGGGTTCCACCTCCAGGAAGGTGCAGGGAACCCAGGTTCCCTGCCGGGGAGTTTGAGGGGTGCCCCCTCAAACTCCAAAAACACTCGAGGGCGGGAGGGTGGGAAGAACCACGTATGCTATCAGCTCCCGGCAGGCGTACCCGTAAGCCCCGGCTCCGTCATACCCGACGGATCAAGCAACTCGTCCAGCTCCGCCTCCGTCAGCTCCGTGCGCTCCCGTGCAACCTCCCGCACCGTCTTCCCTGTAAGCTGCGCCTCATGCGCAATCTTCGCCGATGCGTCGTACCCAATCCGCGGCACCAGCGCCGTGCAGATCGCCAGGCCCCGCTCCACCATCTCCGGCCCCTTCTCCGTCGCCTCTATGCCACGGACGCACTGCGCCACAAAGTTCCGCGTCACAGACGCCAGCAGCTCAATGGACTGCAGCAGGTTGTACGCCGCCACCGGCATCATCACATTTATTTCGAAGTTGCCCGACTGCCCTGCCACGGCGATGGCCGAGTCGTTGCCTATCACCTGCGCCGCCACCTGGCACACCGACTCCGGTATCACCGGGTTCACCTTGCCAGGCATGATTGAGCTGCCCGGCTGCACCTCCGGCAGCGCTATCTCACCAATGCCACCCCGGGGGCCGGAGCCCAGCCACCTGATATCGTTCGCTATCTTCATCATGCTCACTGCCACCGTCTTCAGCGACCCACTGGCCTCCACGATGTTGTCCAGCGTATTCTGCGCCTGGAAATGGTTGCTGGTCTCCCGCACCGGCACGCCCGTGAGTCCGCTCAGCTTGACGCAGGCCCGCTCTGCGAACTCCGGATGGGTGTTGACGCCCGTACCAACGGCGGTGCCGCCCAGGGCAACCTCTGAAAGCTCCTCCTGCGCATGCCTGAGCCGCCGTATGGCCCGCTGCGCCTGGCCCGCGTACCCCTGGAACTCCTGGCCCAGCCGGATGGGCGTAGCGTCCTGCAAGTGCGTCCGACCCGTCTTCACAATGGGCATGAACTCCCGCGCCTTCGCCTCCATCGCCGACTGCAGCTCCTCCATCGCCGGAATAAGGTCGTCCTGTATGCCCTGGGAGGCCGCGATATGTATGGCCGTAGGAATTACGTCGTTGGACGACTGCCCCAGGTTCACGTGGTCGTTGGGATGTACCGAGCCCCGTGTGCCCCGGGCCTCGCCCAGAAGCTCCACCGCCCGGTTCGAGATAACCTCGTTGGCGTTCATGTTGGTGGACGTGCCGGAGCCTGTCTGGAAAATGTCGACTACGAAATGATCTTCCAGCTTGCCGTCTATCACCTCCTGGGCCGCACCGACTACTGCCTCGCCGGCGCGAGCGTCCAGCAGGCCAAGCTCCATGTTCACCTGCGCCGCCACCTGCTTGATCTGGGCGATGGCACGGTTGAACTGGGTGGAGAACCGCAGGCTGCTGATTGGAAAGTTGAGCACGGCCCGCATGGTGGACGCGCCGTAGTAGGCGGCCTCAGGGACCTGCATCTCTCCCATGGAGTCACGCTCGGTCCGGGTGTTGGGGGAACTGGCCATAACGTCTCCTCCGGGCTAATTGGAATTCGTATCTGAAAGGGGTCGCTCAGACCTAGTGTATCACGTTGGGCAGCAGGCGTAGGCCCACCAGGTTTACGTACGATTCGGACTGGAAGGGGCCAACTGTGACCCTCGCTTCAATCTGACGGCTTCCGCCCTATGCGAAAGGCCACATAAAGCAAACCCAGACCAGCTATGAGCGACGCCAGTCCCACCCAGGCCCAGAACGCTCCACCCGTCATGGGGCTCCCGCCAAGCTGGTTGAGACCTTGCAGTATCCACACAACCCCAGTTAGAGACAGCACTACCCCTACGCCAACCAACACTTTCCACTTCATGATGTCTAGTCTCCGTCAGTGGACCTATTTAGGCGTCCTCACTCCGAACCACCTGCCACTTGAACCACCCGCCGCTCCCTACGCAGCAGTCGGTACAGCACAGGAATAACCACCAGCGTCAGGAAGGTGGATGCCATCAGCCCGCCGATGACCACCGTGGCCAGCTCTGCTCCAACTATCACACCGCCGCTCACCAGTACCGCCAGGGGCAGCAAGGCAAAGCTGGTGGTGAAGGCGGTCATCAGAATGGGCCGCAACCGAGTACGGCCGCCTTCCATTAGGGCCTCGTAGATGCTCATGCCCCGGGCACGCAGCTGCTCCACATACACGATGAGCACGATAGCGTTTGTGACCGCCAGACCAATTAGCATCAGGATGCCTATCAGCGCGGGCAGTCCAAGGGTACGCTGCGTGATGTACATGGCTGCCAGCGCGCCGATGGACGCCAAGAGCAGGCTAAGAATAATCACAAAGGGACTCAGCAGGAAGCGCATAGTGACTACCATCACCAGATACACCAGGATGATGCCTGTCAGTATGGCAATGCCCATCTGAGCGAACGCTTCTTGCGTGTCGGCGAAAACGCCGCCTGTCTGGAGCTCAACACCCGGTGGCAGACCCACCTCATCCACCACCTGGGACACCTTCTGGTTCATAGCCTGGGTGTTGACCTCTATAATGGTTCCGGAGATGGTGACGGCCTGCCTACCGTTCACTCTGGCTATCCGTGTAGCGACACCCTCCCCCGATGACCCCGGACCAGCAACAACCGCATCGCTGCCAATGTCTACCAGGCCATCTATCTGTCGCAGCGCCTCCACGATACGCTCGGTGGTTGCCGCAACCTCAGCGTACTCATCCCCTGAAAAGACCAGCTCCAGTGCATCGCTACCAGGGCCTCCTGACTGCACCGTATTGACAACAACCCTTCGATCTTCCGCACTCCACTCCCGTCGTAGCAGGTCGGCGGTCTCCTGGGCATTCGCCTCATCGGTAAGCTGCACAAGGATGCTGGCCGCATTGGCGCCAGCGCCGAATCCCCCACCTGGGCCGAACAGCGTATCTCCACCGCCTACCGATACCTGATAGGTGTCGACTGTCCCATCGTTTCTGAGACCTTCCAGAAACTCCTCCACCTGCTCAACGGGGCCGTCGGAGGCCAACATCGCCTCCATTGTCGTACCCCGCGGCAACGTCATCTGGGCGGTAAGGAAGCCTTCGCCGCCACCGGGCAGGAAGGTCTTCGGAATGAGCGGCAAGAGAGCCAGACTGCCAATGAAAATAGCCAGGGCAGCGAGCAAGGTGTACAGCTTGTGGGTCAGTGACCATCGCAATATCGGCGTATACAGGCGCTGCATTCTGGTCTCACCGTCCGCGCCGGTGACGTCCTTGGGCCGTATGAAGATGCTGCCCAGCACTGGGACGACGGTAAGGGAGACCAGCAGCGAGGCCAGCAGTGCGAATGTGACTGTTAGGGCAAATGGTCTGAAGAAGGCGCCTATGATGCCACTGATGAAGCCCAGCGGAGCGAATACGGCTACGGTGGTCAGCGTTGAGGTGGTAATGGCGCCGGCCACCTCTCTAGTAGCTGTCAATGCCGCTCGAACACGGTCTTCGCCCATCTGAATGTGGCGGAAAATGTTCTCCATAACAACTATGCTGTCGTCCACCACCCTGCCCACAGCAATGGCCAGGCCACCCAGGGTCAGAATGTTCAGACTCATTCCCTGCCAACCCATCATTATTAGACCACCCAGAATGCTGACCGGGATGGAAACACCGATAACCAGCGTAGGCCGGACGCTGAACAGAAAAATGAATATGACCACCACAGCAAACAAGGCTCCCAGAGTCGCCTCCCTCTGCAGGCCCTGAATGGACTCCTCTATGTCTTCAGCCTGGTTGACTATGATGGATATGTCCACATTCGCTGGAAGCGCCGCTCGCGTCTCTTCCAGTTTGTCCAGGATCTCGTTGACGACCTTCACAGTGTTGGCGTCAGGTTCCTTTATGACGCTGATGCCTAGGCTGGGATGACCGTTGGTACGCGTGATGGAGGAACCCGCTACTGCCGCAGACGGGACTTCGGCGGTGAATACTCCGGCCACCCCTTCGATGGCTGGAATGATCTCCGACATCACCAGGGGAAGAAGCTCGCTCAACTCACCTGGATGGGACGCGCTCAACTGCAGGACGGGGAACTCGTCCGGGTTCACGCGGGCCACGCGGGGCAGTTGCACCCCTTGAGGAAAGGAGGCTTCAGGCAGGTTTTGGGCTACGATCTCGGCTGCCGCACCCATATCCGTGCCGAACTCGAACTCGGTGATGACAAGGGCAAGGCCAGGAGATGAGATGGACTGCACGGTTTCCAGTCCATCGATTCCCGATGCCGCATTCTCCATAGGAATGGTTATATCTTGGAGAACTGTCTCAGCATCTGCCTCTGGATATACGGTAGACAGGACGATAAGTGGGAAGTCTACGTCTGGAAACAGCTCTACCTGCAGGCGCGTCATGGTCCAAAGGCCGCCAGCGATCACCAGAAACATGACCACTAACGTAGCCAGTCGCCACCGCAACGAGATCTGAGTGGTATAGGACAATTCGGATACTCCTTAGCCGCTCATGCCAGTTAAGCGCTCCGAGACAGCGCTGCCAGAGCAACGCACGGGACAGTCTGCGGAGCAACCACCAGGTAGTTGTACCGATGAGATGGGGCTGACGGTTTCACACTGCCATAATGCGGAACCCGGCATCAACTGGCAGAATGGTGCCAGTGATGCCACTGGACAGGTCGCTACACAGGAACAGGGCTGCTTTGGCCACCTCTTCCTGGGTGATGTTCCGTCGCAATGGGGATCGCTCCGAGTGTACGCGCCTCATGTCCATGAAGCGGTGGATTCCCCTGGCGGCCAGCGTATCCAGCGGTCCTGGTGACAGGGCGTTAACCCTTATGTTCTTACTCCCCAAATCAGAGGCCAACTGTCGGACCACATTCTCCAACGCCGCCTTGGCAGTACCCATGACGTTGTAACCAGGATAGACACGCTCCGAGGCGTCGAACGTCATTGCCATTATGCTGCCGCCATCCTTCATGAGAGGTGCCGCGTACCGTGCGATGGGAATAAGAGAGTAGGCGCTGACCTCCAGGGCGGTGTCGAACCCCTGGCGACTGGTGTCGTAGAAGGCACCACCCAGGTCCTCCCTGTTGGCAAAGGCGATGCTGTGTACCACAAAGGAGAGTGCACCGTGCTTCTGCGAGAACTCGGAGAAGGCGCGGGAGATATTGTCGTCGCTGCTGACGTCGCACTCCACCAGCAATGGATCTTCCCACTCTGATACCAGGTTCGCTACACGTTCCTTCACCCGCTCGCTCTGGTAGGCCAACGTCACATTGGCTCCGGCCTCGTGAAGCAGATCAGCAATGGCCCAGGCTATGCTTTTTTCGTTAGCCACTCCAAAGATAATGCCATTCATTCCCTGAAAATCAATCGAGTACAAGTTTCAAGCCTCCACCGGCTCCGGTGCCTCTTGGATGTCCGCGTAATGCTCCTCGACCTGGCGCACCAGGGCGTAGCACTCCCGCTCCACCTGCTGACGTTGTATAGGGATGCCTCTAGGCACCAACCGCTGCCACAGGTGACGCCACAGATACAGGTATAGGCCCCACTCCAATCTCTGATGCACGTGGCACAACTGGTGCACCAGGAGCGCCAGAGCGGGGCTATCAGGCAACTCGCCGCCAGCGTCTAAATCCAGCGATAGGCGGCGGATCAGGACAACAGCCCCGAAGAAGGGTACCGGCAGGGTAAATGAGTTCGCAGGCTGCCAGAAAACGAAAAATACCCGGCTCTTCCTGAGTGCCTTGGAAGAGACGCCATGCTGCCTGAGCCGTCTGCCGGATATACTGTTTGGAGCGATTCGCATACCTATGGCGCCAATAGTCCGCCAGATATGCCAGCTAGTATACCACTCCCTTCGCCTGGCTACGACTACAAGAAATTGACCCCCGTATTCCTGTACACTAGAATCCGAATGCTCAGCTTCACCGTACTACCTTCTGCCGAGCTATCCCCAATCAAGGCGGAGGCAATGTTTCACTCATGAATCCAGAAGAGATCGGCCGTATCTCCTCAACGGCCGCTAAACTGCAAGAGAATATAGAGCAGGTCATAGCTGGTAAGGGCGATGTGGTGGTCCTGGTGCTTGTGGCGGTGCTGTGTGAGGGCCACCTGCTGATCCAGGACGTACCAGGAACCGGCAAGACAATGCTTGCCAAGGCTATCGCCAGGTCCCTGGGCTGCACATTCAGACGTGTGCAGGGTACTCCTGACCTGCTGCCGACCGATATCACCGGAACATACGTCTTCAATCAACAGACCTCCTCTTTTGAATTCCGCCCCGGCCCGCTGATGTCACAGATTGTCCTTGTGGACGAGATCAATCGCGCCACCCCACGCACCCAGTCCGCGTTGCTTGAGGCTATGCAGGAGCACCAGGTCACGGTGGAGGGCGAGACCATGTCCCTGGCCCGACCATTCCTGGTCATGGCCACTCAGAACCCCATAGAGCTTGAGGGCACCTTCCCATTGCCGGAAGCCCAGCTGGACCGATTCCTGATGCAGGTGACACTCGGCTACCCTGACGAGGAAGAGGACAGGGTTATCCTACGAAGGTTCCGAGAGGACGATCCGCTGGAAGATCTCAAACCAGTGATCGAGGCTGAGGAACTCCTGGAGCTCCACCGGCTGGTGCGAAAGGTGAGCATCTCACCGGCTGTGGAAGACTACATCATCGGCCTGATCCACGCCTCGCGATCGCACCCCTGGATCGAACTGGGGGCCAGTCCACGGGCCATGCTGGCCCTCTACAGAGCCACCCAAGGGCTTGCCGCCATACGGGGCCGCTCCTACGGGATCCCCGACGACGTCAAGGCGATGGCACCTTACGTACTCGCTCATCGTATCATCTCCAAAGCCCAGAGTCATCTTCGCGGACATACGGCCAGTGAGATCGTAAACGAAATTATGGCCTCAGTCCCCGTCCCGGTGGAAGAAGAAGCCCAGGTAGCCAGCACCCAGAAGGAATAGACCGCATGGGAGGATTCTGGATATTCGCCGCCATCACTCTGGTGGTGGTGAGCGTCCCTCTCGATTCGTCGCCGCTGCTGCTCACCGGCACTTTGGTCCTGCTACTGACGCTGCTCTCCCGCTGGTGGGCCCGCTACTCTCTGGCCAAGGTAGAGTACCGGCACTGGCTGAGCACATACCGGATATTCGTGGGCGAGGATGTCCAACTCACCGTCCAACTCACCAATCAAAAGTTCCTGCCCCTGCCGTGGGTCCAGGTGACCGGTGAATTGCCCAGAGACGTCGCCCCGATACGGGGTCGGCTCTCCGCAGCACCAGATCAGTCCAGGGGAATCCTATCCAGCCTACTGTCCATGAGCTGGTACCATCGCACCTCCCGGCACTACACACTGCGTGGCCGCCACCGAGGCCACTACTTTATAGGCCCCGTCAGAATCCGCTCCGGTGATCTGTTCGGCATGTTCACCAGCGAGATCAACATAGAGCGCGACCAGTACGTCTCCGTATATCCACCAGTTTTGCCCCTAACATCTACCCAGCTACCGACAGGGGAGCCGTATGGCAGCATCCGTGCCCGCCGGACCCTTGTGGACGACATCACACGGCCTATGGGAAGCAGGGAGTACGCGGTTGGAGACACCCTACGACACATCCACTGGAAGGCGACTGCACATACCGGGAGTCTCCAGACCAAGGTCTTTGATGCATCCACCACAGCCAACTTCGTGCTCATGATGGGTGTCCGCACCGTGGAGCCCCCTCTCCAGGGCTCTATCCCCCATCTTCTGGAGCTAGGTGTGCTGACTACAACCGCCCTGACCAACTACGCCCTGGAGCAGGGGTACAACGTGGGCGTTTACGTCAACCAGACAGGACGACTCACCTCCCAGCTTATGAAGGTACCGCCTGCACGGGACGACCAGCAGCTGATAAGAGTCCTGGATGTGATGGCCCAGGTTCACCCCGGAGAGTCCATACCTCTGGCTGATCTTATCCTTGAGGAAAGCAGACGTCTTCCCCAGGGCACCACCATGGCCGTGGTGACGGCTCTTCCGGACGAAGATACTCTGTCAACCCTATCACGACTGCAAAGGACGGGACGGTCCGTGGCGCTGGTGCTCCTGGGTGGCACACGCTCCAATAACACGAATTCACCTCTTCCCACCTACATAGTGCCGGAAACCATGGAGTGGGAGAGCCTTGAGGAGATTCTGATCCAATGACATCATCGTCCGGCCCCGGTGAATACTCATCTAGCGAACAGTCAATGCTGAAATCATTCGCGGCTTATCTGCTCGGCGCCAGCAACGTCCTGCTGGTGGCCGTGCTGCTGGTCGAAGGTTCGTGGCTATACCTGTGGATGGTGCTGATGGGTAGGTGGGACGGGTTCCGCATAGGAGAGATAGCGCTCGGCCCGCTGCCTATCGTACTCATACCTTGGCTCAGCTATCACAGCTCACAGCTTTTCGGTCAACAGCGGTGGAGCCAGGAAAAGGCCCAATGGGTAACGGGCCTCGCGGTGGTGTTCCTGATGCTCCTGGTGGTCCGGCTGGAGAATGGAGGCGGGTACAGCCTATTCGATCCTGGATGGATCGGCTTCGCCGCTGAGAGCCTGGTTGGCTCCTTTCCTACCTCATTCCACGTGACCCTAGGAGGAAGCGTCTACCTGTGGTGGCGTGGATACAAGCTGGCTCAAGGCAGGTTGGACCAGGAGCAGGTGGTACATTCGTTTCTGGTAGGCCTGGGAGGCATCATATCAGCTTTGTTGACGTGGGAGATTGCTACCCGGTCCGGACAGGAGTTCCAGGCGACTCAGGGACAATCGGTCTTCATAACACTAATCTTCTTCTTCTCCGGGTTGTCAGCTCTGGCTATGAGTCACCTTCTACGCGTGAATGCAGAGGTGGCGCAGGTAGAAAGAAGGAGTCAGCCTGTAGGCTCCCACTGGTTGCTGGTGCTGCCAGCGGTGGTAACGGGCGTGCTGACCCTGGGCTGGATCTTCACCGCCATATACTCCCTTGACCTCTGGGCTCCCCTGGTCACTATGGTCTCTCTGGGTGGCGACGGCCTGAGCTTCCTGCTGTACTACGGACTGATGCCCGTGGTCTACCTGGCAGTCGGGTTCATCTATCTGTTCAGATGGATAGCAGCCTTGTTCGGGGCCGGCTCTCAGACAACCATTCAACTCCCGGACCTGGGTGCGCTCAGGGCCGCGCCACAAGCGACGCCAGACGCGGAGAGCCCTTTGTGGGCGCTGGTGGTGAAATGGGTGCTGGTGCTGGCGGTTGCTGGTGTATTGGTGTACTTCCTGGCAAGACTGCTCTTGCGCGGGGCCCCTAGGCCTACCGAAGCAAAAGAGTTTGTCGAAGACCACGAGTCGACAGGCACCTGGCAAGACTTTATGCGAGACCTTCTTCTTGGGCTGCTCTTCTTCATGAACTGGCTCAGAGATCACAGCGAGCGAGTGCAGCAAAGGCTCACTCGCCGTATCACAAGGCGGTCTGGATACCTCAAAGCAGACATGGAGGTCCGGGAGCTATACGCCCATCTGTTGCAGGAGACCAGGGAGGCTGGCTTCCCAAGGAAGGAGTGGCAAACGCCCTTCGAGTACCTGGACACGTTGAAGCGTAATGTTACGCCGGAATGGGAGGAGTTGGAGCGCATCACGGAAGACTATGTCGTCGTACGCTATGGAGAGAAGCCGGTCTCTGATGATGAGAAGGGTCTACTCAACAGACTGTGGAGAAGCTTGCAGATGAGAATTCGTGGGCAGAGAGTGGAAGACGATGATACCGGAAATCAGTAGCTCCTGCGCCGTGGCTTTCACGCTGTCCAGGCATCACGGGCGTACCGGGTTGAATCGCGGAAGCCCTCGCCTGGAGGCGAGGGCTTCCTAACATTCCAATATCTGTGGACCAGCAGACCGCTACTCCTCACCAACCTCCCCGGTGTCACCTTCGTCGTTCTCCTCACCGCTATCGCCGCCCAGGGACCCCGTGAAGCCCTCGGAGGAGCCGTTGCCGCCATCGGAGACCAGTCCAAGTTCCTCTGGAACCAGCCCTTCCAACCCAAAGGCTTCATCATCATCCTCCTCTTCAGTCTCAAGCCCCTCAGACAGCACAGTTAGCAAGGACGGACCCTCATCAAGAGATGGGAGGCCCAATCGTTCGCGTCCCTCTTCTGAAACGTCCATCCGCGCAGGGATGAGACGCCCGATGATGACGTTCTCTTTGAGGCCCAGGAGTGGGTCGGTAGCCCCGTTCACGGCAGCCTCTGTAAGGACTCTGGCCGTCTCCTGGAAGGATGCGGCGGCCAGGAAGCTCTCCGTGTTTAGAGATGCACGGGTGACTCCCAACAGCTGAGGGCTCGCCGTAGCGGGCTCCCCACCCTCTGCCAAGATCTTGGCGTTGTTGTCCTCAAAAGTGAACCGGTCCACCAACTCCCCGGGTAACAGCTCCGTGTCACCAGGTATGTCCACCCGGACCTTGCGAAGCATCTGTCTTACGATCACCTCAATATGCTTGTTATTAATCGTGATTCCTTGCGACCTGTACACGGACTGCACCTCTGACGACATGTAGCGCTGGACCTCGTCCTTGCCAAGAATGCGCAGAAGGTCCTGGGGATTCAGCGGGCCGGAGGTCAACGGGTCGCCGGCGCGCACCGGGTCGCCTGTGTCCACCGTCAGGTGAGCCGTAGGCGGCACCGGGTACTCGCGCTGCTCCTCTTCGGAGCCCAACACGGTGACGGTGTCCTTGTGACGCTCCACCTTACCGGAGATGCGGGAAATGATCTCCTGAGCGGGCAGCAGGGCACCTTCATCCCCAGTGGCCTTTGTTGATCTCTTCTTCGGGTGGGCAAGAGCTGACCCAACATCCACCATGTCGCCGGACTTTACAGTCCAGGCGTACCCTTCGGGAAGAACGTGCTCTTCCTGATAATCCTCCTTGTTCATTACCCTAACCCTACGACCTTCTGAGCTGTCATCTACCTCCACTATGCCATCTATCTCAGCAAGGATGGCCATGCCCTTGGGAGACCGGGCCTCAAACAACTCCTCTACCCTGGGTAAGCCGCTGGTAATGTCCACCCCAGCCACACCACCTGTATGGAAGGTCCGCATGGTAAGCTGCGTCCCCGGCTCACCGATGCTCTGTGCCGCCACGATACCTACCGCCTCACCCATCAAAACTCGCTGGCCAGTGGCCATGCTTCGGCCATAGCACAGGCGACACAGCCCCCGGCGTGCATTGCATGCCAGGGCCGAACGCACATGGACGCGCTTGACGCCCGCTTCAATTATCGAATCCACGTTGAACTCGTTTATCTCATCGTTGTGATCCACCAGCACCTCGCCAGTGGTCGGGTTCGCGACCGGGGTGGCCACTAGCCGCCCGACCAGCCGGTTCTTGAGAGGAGGCAGCAATGTTTCCTCCGCCTCCTCCTCTATCCAGACACCACCAGTGGAGCCGCAGTCCTCCTGAAGGATGATAACGTCCTGTGCGATGTCTATCAGCCTGCGGGTGAGATAACCGCTGTCCGCTGTGCGTAACGCCGTGTCTGTGAGTCCCTTGCGTGCGCCGTGGGTTGAGATGAAATACTCCAGGACGCTAAGCCCTTCTCTGAAGCTGGACTTGATGGGCAGGTCGATAATCCGTCCCCGGGGGTTGCTCATCAGGCCACGCATGCCCACCATCTGCTTGATCTGTGCAATGTTACCCTTGGCGCCAGAGACGGCCATCATGTAGATGCCGCCGTAGCCGGGCAGCGCATCATTGATAACATCTTTCATCCGCTCATCAGCCTGGGTCCATGTAGACACCGCGCGGTCGTACCGTTCGTCCGGTGTAATCAAACCCATCTGGAACTGCTCTTCCAGCTCATCTATCTGGCCACTAGCCCAGTCCATGACATCCGCTTTCTTAGGAGAAACCTCTATGTCATTGATGGCTATGGTTGTCCCTGACTGGGTAGCATAATGGAATCCCAGCCCCTTCAGGGCGTCCAGGACGGTCGCGGTACCGTAGTTACCCAGCCTGTTGTAGCATTCAGCTACCAGCCGGGTCAGATTACCGGAATCCATTACCTCATTCCTATACCCCAGTTCCTCAGGCAACACCTCATTGAATATGAGGCGGCCAACGCTGGTTTTCAGCCATCCATCATCCGCCTCCATGTCTCGTACAAAAACCTCCTGCCTTAGGGACAGCAGCCCGGAGTCGAAAGCCAGGCGAGCCTCTTCTCTGTTGCCGTACCGAGGCGCATTACCGTTGGCACCCGCCTCAATCTCGGTCAGATAGTAGCAGCCAAGCACAATGTCCAGGGTAGGAGACACAATGGGGTCTCCAGAACTGGGAGACAGCATATTATTAGTGCTGAGCATCAGCGCCTGCGCCTCTTGCACGGCCTCCTGCGAAAGGGGCACATGAACGGCCATCTGGTCACCATCGAAGTCAGCGTTGAATGCGGTACACACCATCGGATGTATCTGAATAGCGCTCCCCTCCACCAGCACAGGCTGGAAGGCCTGGATACCCAGACGATGAAGGGTAGGCGCACGGTTCAGCAGCACCGGTCGATTCTTAATGACATCTTCCAGGATGTCCCAGACCTCTGGCCGGACCCGTTCCGCCATGCGCTTAGCGCTCTTGATATTGTGCGCGTGGCCCTCCAGCACAAGCCTGTTCATAACAAAGGGTTTGAACAGCTCCAAGGCCATTCGCTTGGGCAGTCCGCACTGGTTCATCTGGAGATCAGGCCCCACAACGATGACAGAGCGACCGCTGTAGTCCACGCGCTTGCCAAGGAGATTTTGCCGGAACCTGCCCTGCTTGCCTCGCAGGAGATCAGAGAGGGACTTGAGCTTATGGTTATGGCTGCCAGTTATAGCACGACCCCGCCTGCCATTGTCTATGAGGGCGTCAACGGCCTCCTGGAGCATGCGCTTCTCGTTTCGGACTATGATCCCCGGCGCGCCCAGATCCATCAGACGCCGCAATCTGTTGTTGCGGTTAATTACCCGACGGTACAGGTCGTTGAGGTCGCTCGTAGCGAATCGTCCACCGTCAAGCTGTACCATAGGCCGGAGGTCTGGAGGCAGCACCGGCAGCGCCGTCAAGACCATCCACTCGACCTTGTTGTCGCTCTTGCGGAAGGCCTCAACCACCCGCAGACGCTTGATCGCCTTCTTCCTCCGCTGGCCGGAGGTGGTCAGAACCTCGTTCTGAAGCTCGTCTCGCAGCGACTCCATATCCAGGTTCTTCAAAATCTCTAGAACGGCCTCCGCACCCATCGCTGCTTGGAACACCTCGCCCACATTCTCGCGGAGATCGCGGTGCTGATTCTCGGTAAGCAGTTGCCGAAGTCGCAGGTTCTCCAGATCATCAATCCTGGATTGGTAGGCCAGTTCAAGGGCCTGCTGAGCCTTCTCAAGATCGTCGCCGGCGTCCTCACCCTTTGCTGTAGCCTCCTCAGACGCCTCATCCGGCTCACTCGCCTCTCCACCCTGCCCGTCATGGGCCAGTTGAAGGCGCTCCATCTCTGCTTCGTGTTCCGTCTTCAGCTGGTCTTGCATCCGCAGACATGCATCCTCATCCACGGATGTCACGATGTATTGAGCGAAATAGAGCACCCGCTCCAGGTTCCTGGGAGAGAGGTCTAGAAGCAAGCCCAATCTGCTGGGCGTACCCTTGGAAAACCAGATATGCGCCACCGGGGCCGCCAGACGAATGTGGCCCATGCGCTCCCGACGCACCTTGGCCCGAGCCACCTCCACACCGCACCGGTCACAAACAACGCCCTTGAACCTTATCTTCTTGTACTTTCCACAAAAGCACTCCCAGTCCTTGGTAGGACCAAAGATACGTTCGCAGAAAAGGCCATCCTTTTCAGGCCTTAGAGTCCGGTAGTTTATAGTCTCCGGCTTGGTGATCTCCCCGTAAGACCAACTATTGACCTGCTCCGGAGATGCCAGAGATATCCTGATCGCGTTAAAACCGGCGCTTTGAACCATTTGTACGGTGTCTCCTTAATAGAGTCTCTACTACAGTGCCGATAGGTCCCGCTATCCGGGCAGACTCGCCTCAACTTCTTTGTCTCCGTCCTCGGCATCCTCAGCCTCCACCGATTCGCCCTCCAGTACCTCGGGCCCGTCCATGGTGCCTACAAGGTCTAGAAAGTCGGGGGACATCTCCTCGTCTGGAGTAACGACGACTCTTTCCTCCGCCTCATTCAGCAGCTCAACAGACAGATTAAGGCTCTGAAGCTCCTTGAGCAGAACGTGGAACGACTCTGGTATACCGGGCTGCACAATGTCCTCACCCTTGACAATGGACTCATAGGTCTTCACCCGGCCAACCACGTCATCAGACTTAACGGTCAGCATCTCCTGGAGGTTGTGCGCCGCGGAGTAGGCCTCCAACGCCCACACCTCCATCTCACCAAACCGCTGGCCCCCAAACTGCGCCTTGCCTCCCAGCGGCTGCTGGGTGATAAGAGAGTAGGGGCCGGTGGAACGAGCGTGAATCTTATCTTCCACCAGGTGGTTAAGCTTCAACATGTAGATGTAGCCCACCGTCACCGGACGGTCAAACGACTCCCCCGTCCGACCATCTAGCAACATACTCTTGCCGAAGATAGGAGGAACGTCCTTCCCTTCCTGGTTCATATTGAAAACCAACTCCCGAGCCGCATCGGCCTCCAACTTCTCCGTATTCACTCCGGCCACTTCGTTCAGCCATATCTTGATACAGGCGTCCCTGGCCTTACCAGCAGATTCGTCGCCAAACAGTTCGTCGGCATCGTACCCGCGGTCATGAAGCCACTCTTGTAGACGTGAGTCATACCGGTGGCTACTGGATGAGTTACCGTTGTGGTGGCCGTTGGTGAGAGTCGCGCCGGACCGTTGGACGAACCAGGCCTGAGCTAGCGCATCGTGAATCCTCACATCCTCCGCGCCGTCAAAGACCGGCGTGACGGCTGAAAGGTTCAACCCCTTGGCCGCCCATCCCAGATGCGTTTCCAGCACCTGGCCCAGGTTCATCCTGGATGGCACGCCTATGGGATTCAATATGATGTCCACCGGAGTGCCGTCAGGCAGGTAGGGCATATCTTCCACCGGAAGAATGCGGGATATCACACCCTTGTTACCGTGACGACCAGCCATCTTGTCGCCCTCGGCTATCTTCCGGGTCTGGGCTATCCACACCCTCACCAGCTTGTTGACACCAGGCGCCAGTTCATCCTTGCCCTCTCTGGACAGGACCCTGACATCAATGACCTTCCCTCGCTCTCCGTGGGGTACGCGCAGAGAGGTGTCTTTTACATCTCTGGCCTTCTCCCCGAATATGGCGCGGAGAAGCTTCTCCTCAGCGGTGAGCTCCGTCTCCCCCTTGGGCGTTATCTTGCCAACCAGGATATCCCCCGGCCCGATCTCGGCACCGATCCGGACTACCCCCTCCTCATCCAGGTTGCGAAGACTTTCCTCGCCAACGTTAGGAATGTCGCGCGTTATCTCCTCGGGGCCGAGTTTGGTGTCCCGAGAGTCGCTCTCATGCTTCTCAATGTGTATGGAGGTGAACTTGTCTTCTTCAAGGAGCCGCTCGCTGATGATGATGGCGTCCTCGTAGTTGTACCCCTCCCAGCTCATGAAGGCCACCAACACGTTTTGGCCGAGTGCCAGATCGCCATGGTCCGTGGACGAGCTGTCCGCCAGCGTGTCTCCGGCTACGACCTGGTCCCCCTTGTTAACGATTGGCCTTTGGGTCATACAGGTGCCCTGGTTGCTGCGGATGTACTTCTGAAGGAAGTAGGTTTTCTCCTGCCAGTCCGTGTCCGTAACCGTAATCCGGTCCCCTGACACGGCGGTAACTATCCCGTCTCTCTGAGACAGGACTACCTGCCCTGAATCAGAAGCGACCCTGTGCTCCATACCTGTGCCAACTATGGGTGCCTCGGGACGTAGCAACGGAACCGCCTGCCTCTGCATATTGGACCCCATGAGGGCACGGTTAGCGTCGTCGTGCTCAAGGAATGGGATGAGCGCCGTGGAGACGCTGACTATCTGCATCGGTGAAACGTCCATATAGTCCACCAGGTCAGGTGGCTCCAGGGCGAACAACTCACCCTTCCGGATTTCTATTCTGTCGTCGACAAACTGGCCCTTATCGTCCAGAACAGAGTTGGCCTGGGCGATGACGTACTGCTCCTCCTCATCGGCGGGAAGATAGTTGATCTCAGTCTCTCCCAGGGGCACGAAAGACCTGACCCGCACCATATACTTGGGCAGATCGTGTATCTTGGCCGCTGCCGGTCTAGAGATCTTCCTGCCAGCCCTGACCAAAATGTTCCCATCGCCGTCCAAGACATCCTCACGCGGAATCCTTCCAGCCAGGTCATTTGAATCGCTGGGGAATTCGTGAAGCACCTTCCTATACGGCGTTTCAATGAACCCGAATTGGTTGGTACGGGCATAGGTGGCCAGAGAGCCCAGCAAACCAATATTGGGCCCTTCCGGCGTCTCAATGGGGCATATCCTGCCGTAGTGGGAGTGGTGAACGTCACGCACGTCGAACCCCGCCCGTTCCCTGGAGAGGCCGCCGGGGCCCAGGGCGGACAGCCGCCGCTTGTGGGTCAACTCCGCCAGCGGATTGGTCTGATCCATGAACTGGGACAACTGTGAGCCGCCAAAGAACTCCCGCACTGCGGCTTGAATCGGCCTCACGTTCACCAAAGCGCTGGGTGTTGCCTGCTCAGGATCGTTTATGGTCATTCGCTCCTTGACCACACGCTCCATGCGAAGCAGTCCCACTCTAAGCTGGTTCTGAATCAACTCTCCTACCGCCCTGACGCGGCGATTACCCAGATGATCGATGTCGTCTACGTGATCGTTACCATTGTTTATCTGGATCATCTTCCGGATCACGGCGACTATGTCCTGCTGGGTGAGCGTGCGCTGATCCAGGGCCAGGTCCAGTGTCAGCCGGCGGTTCAGCTTGTACCTACCCACGCGGCCAAGGTCGTACCGGCGGGGATTGAAGAAGAGACTGTCCAGCAGTGCCTTAGCGTTATCAATACTGGGAGGCTCCCCTGGGCGCAGGTGGCGGTAAAACTCCAGCAGCGCCTCCTCATAGTTATGGACCTGTGTATCCCGTTCGATAGTAGTCTGGATGTATCTATGGTTGAGGCCCGTATCAACATCCGCGAATGTTTCCATCAACTCCTCGTCGCTAGTGATACCGATGGCGCGCAAGAGAGTCGTGACCGGAATCTTACGCTTCCGGTCAACCTTTACGGATATCACGTCCCGTGAACTGGTCTCGAACTCCAGCCAGGCACCACGGTAAGGTACGAACTTTGCAAGACTAAGAGGCCTATCTGTAGACGGGTCCCTCGTGACGGTGAAATATACGCCGGGTGAGCGTACCAGCTGGCTGACTACTACACGTTCTGCTCCGTTGATAACGAATGTGCCATTGGAGGTCATCAATGGAATATTGCCCAGGAACAGTTTCTGTTCCTTCTTCTCACCGGTGGCCTTCACATCCAGGATAGCTGCAATATAGAGGGGAGCCTCATAGGTGATCTCCCTCTGCCTACACTCCTGATCTGTATACTGTGGTTCCATGAACTCGTGCTCGGCGAAATGGAGCACGAATCGATCGCCAGTAAAGTCCTGAATAGGCGATATCTCCTGGAACAGCTCCTCAAGTCCTTCATTCTTGAACCACGCAAAGGAGTCTGTTTGTATCTGGATCAGATTCGGGACTTCCAGTACGTCGGGGATGCTGGCATAGGACTTCCGTTGATGGGCTAGGGAGTCTGCACGAGAGAGAGCTAAATCAACCATTTACGCCACGCTCCTTCAGCGTCGTCGAAGATAGAACGACCTAATTGGTCCCTAGAAGAGGGCAAAAAGCTAATACGGAGGGTAAATTGGCAAGCGGAGTAGTTGAAATCAACCTTGGGGACATGCAAAGACCGATTGCGTATTTTAGCAGGTGACTATAACCCTGTCAACCCGCTTATCGTATGGGTTCTTTTACCAATGCTTAAGAAAAGGGGCGTACTTTCCCCTTGAGTGCCCCAAAGGGCCTCTGATATACTTCGTCAAATATCCTCCGTTAAACTACTCACCAGATAGAGGCAACTATGGTAGTACCCCAGTTTAAAGAGATCCGGCAGGCTTATGGATTCGAAGAGGTGGCCATTGTACCGGGTGATGTGACAATCAACCCGGATCAGACCGATATGGAGATGGAGATAGGCCATGTGCGCCTGTCTATACCTGTACTGGCCTCCGCCATGGATGCCGTCGTCGACCCCTCCTTCGCCGTCCGTATGAGCGAGGCCGGTGGCGTGGGTGTCATGAACCTTGAAGGCGTCTACACTAGGTACGAAGATGCGGCCGCCATCATCATCGAGATTGCAGAAGCGCCCGCGGAGTTCACTACGGGCCTTCTCCAAAAACTCTACACTGCGCCCATTAGGGAGGACCTGATAGGCAAGCGAATTCAGGAGATCAAAGGCGCGGGGGCAACCTGCGCCGTTTCAGTTACACCGCAAAACACCAAACAGTACTCGCCCGCTGCCGTAGAGGCCGGTGCTGACTTGTTGGTGATCCAGTCCACCGTTACCACCGCGCGCCACATCTCCTCGAGCTACCATGGCCTCGTCTTTTCTGAACTCATTGGCCAGATTCGAGTGCCCGTCATAGTGGGAAACTGTGTAACCTACAGCGCCTCTCTGGAGCTTATGGAAACAGGCATTGACGGTATTCTTGTAGGCGTGGGGCCGGGAGCCGCGTGCACAACGCGGGAGGTGGTAGGTGTAGGCGTACCGCAGATAACGTCCACCCTGGACTGCGCTGCAGCGCGGGAGGAGCACCTGCGCCGCACGGGCAAGTACGTATCTGTAATCACCGACGGCGGTATCCGCACGGGTGGCGACTTATGCAAAGCGTTCGTCGCAGGTGCCGATGCCGTAATGCTCGGCACACCCTTCGCCCAGACCAAAGAGGCACCCGGCAAGGGGTTCAACTGGGGTATGGCGACTCCTCATGCGGCGCTTCCTCGCGGCACTCGCATCAACACCGGCACTGCAGGTACATTGGAGCTGCTGCTCTATGGCCCCACCAGCAAGACCGATGGCACCCAGAACATGATAGGCGCTTTGCGGGCCTGCATGGGCATGTGCGGCGCATTCACCATCCGTGACATGCACCGTGCTGAGATGGTAGTCGCTCCAGCCATACGGACCGAAGGCAAGATATTCCAGATGGCCGGGCGTCTGTAACCGGTTCTTCTCTAATATTGGGCCGACCGCCGACTTCGAGCGTCGGCATCCTGCTTTCAGTTTGCCGCCTCTTCTTACCATGCCAGAAGGGTGGTCGGCAAGGATGTTTGTGACCGAGGACCTTCCGCATTGATTCCAGGACTCTCTCCCCCTCTGCCCTGGATGAGCCGCGACGCTTGGCTTATCCTTCCTGCCAACGGCCGGGATGGCGGCAATCTTCTGGCTGGCGCGCAGCTTCTTCGGGCAGATGGACGTACCCACTCGGCAGTCCTACACCATGGCGGTGGTCGGACCCAACGAACGGAGCGCCATGGCCGGGGTCAACAGCGCAACCAGGAGCATCACCGGCACAGTAAGCCCATCTGTAGCCACGGCGCAGTGGAACATCGGGGCCACCGGCATCCCATTCGTGTCATGTGGGGTATTGAAGATCAGCTATGACCTGGCCCTATGGTTCATGTTCCGTAAGGTGAACCGCCGGAGGAAGCCAGGCGAGCTGAGAGAGCCGGGGCGGGCGATAATCGCGATTAGTCGCAGCTCTACTCCACGTCCAGGCTCACGATAATGGCGGCGTTGGCAATGAGTGTCGAATCGCCGCCTGAGCCGGCTGATGGGATCTCCAGCCCGCCTTCGATCACATTAATTTTCTTAATACCATAGGGCAGCTCCTCAAGGACCTCCTCGGGCCTCACCGTATCATGGTGGGGAACGCCTATGGTCACATCCACGTACATCACGTCATGCCCAAATACGCGTGGGAACGCGACGCTGCAGTGCCGCAAGGCGTCGAAAACGGCCCGGCGTGCAGCTTTGGTGGCGTCCTGCCCATGAAGATCCACTCCCATACCCATCTCCAGAAGGCATCGTTGCTGTGGCATGGCTCTCCTCTCTAGATCGGTGCAGTAGATAAAACGATTACATCACTGATGAGGACACGGGTCAATGGAGAACACGCTCCATCTTTTGAACCTTGGGAGCCACTGCTATACTGTGCCTGGCAGGAGCCGATTTTGAGTAAGCGAGATTTCCTATCTATAACAGACCTGTCACCCCAAGAGGTGACGGGCATCATACAGCGTGCCGGAAAGCTGAAGGGTGGCATTCAGGATAAGCCGCTGGCCGGGAAGAGCATAGCCATGCTCTTTGAGAAACCCTCTCTTAGGACCAAGGTCAGCTTTGACGTCGCGGTGCACCAGATGGGCGGCCACCCCATCTATATGGGCCGCGATGAGGTCGGACTGGGCGGGCGCGAATCAGTCAGCGACGTGGCCAGGGTCCTTTCACGGTATGTGGACATTGTGGTGGCACGCACCTACAGCCACCAAACGCTGGAGGAGTTGGCCGCCTATGCATCCGTACCAGTAGTCAACGCCCTCTCAGACGTGGAGCACCCTTGCCAGGCCCTGGGCGACATGCTGACCATGAATGAACATACCTCCAAACTGACCGGTCTCCGCATCGCCTACGTCGGCGATGGCAATAACGTCGCCGCCAGCCTGGCCCTGGCAGCCGCCAGCGTCGGCGCCAGCTGCGTCATTGCCTCACCACCTGGCTACGAATTGCCTTCTGAAATGGTCAGGCAAGCCGAAGCCCTTGTAGGAGGTTCCACCGCCGTCATCCACCAGGTGACACGCCCCGAAGAGGCGATAGAAGGCGCTGATGTGGTGTACACGGACGTGTGGGTGAGCATGGGCCAGGAGGCTGAGACGGAGAAACGCCTGAAAGAGTTCCAGGGATACCAGGTGAGCCCCTCTTCGATGGAGCTGGCCAAACCCGGCGCAATCTTCATGCATCCACTCCCCGCCCACCACGGTGAGGAGGTGAGTGAAGACATGTTGGACTACCCGCAATCTGTTGTATTTGACCAGGCGGAGAACAGGCTTCACGCTCAAAAGGCCATCCTGGAGTTGATGGTACGCCCCGACTAGTCAGGGCATGATTTCTCATGGCTAAGCCGCTTATCGCAATCGTGGGACGCCCCAATGTGGGCAAGTCCACCCTCTTCAACCGACTGGTGGGCCGGCGGGCTGCCGTAGTATCTGACACGCCCGGTACCACCCGGGACCGCATCTCCCTGGATGTTCACTGGGGAAACAGGTCATTCATAATCGTCGACACAGGGGGCCTGGAGCCTGACCCGGGGACACCCATGGCGGAGCGCGTCCAGTCCCAGGTCGAAATGGCAATCGACGCCGCGGACGGAATCATCTTCATGGCGGATGTCCAGGATGGCGTTACGGCGGTGGATACGGATATCGGCTCCAGGCTGAGGCAGTCTGGCAAGCCAGTCACCCTGGCCGTTAACAAGGCCGACAACTCTAAACTGACCCAGACAGCGGTAGAATTCTACCAGTTAGGCCTGGGAGAGCCCCTGCCCATAAGTGCACACCACAACCTGGGTATCTACGACCTGATCGATGTCGTCCTGGATGCCATCCCACCCACCGAGGATGTAGAGTCGGCGGAGGACACACCATCCATCGCCATTGTGGGCCGGGTTAACGTAGGCAAGTCGGCGCTGCTCAACGCTATACTGGGCCAGGAGCGTAGCATAGTAAGTGACATGCCCGGCACTACACGGGACGCCATAGATACCACCATCCTCTACCGGAACCGCCAGGTTACGCTAATTGATACAGCGGGTGTGCGGCGGCCTGGGCGTATAGTACCCGGTATAGAGCGATACAGCGTCCTGCGCACCATCCAAGCCATCAACCGGGCTGACGTGGCTCTCCTGATAATGGACGCCACAGACCTGGCCGCCGCACAGGACTTCCACATAGTGGGCCAAATAGTGGACGCATTCAAAGGTGCTGTCGTAGCTGTGAACAAGTGGGACATGGCCTCTGAGTTGGGACTGGATCAGGCCCAATGCCTGGCGAGGCTGCGTAGACGGCTGAAATTCATGCCCTACGCACCTATCAGGTTCATGTCCGCGTTGCAGGGCACCGGAGTCATGGATGTGTTGGACGCGGCCTTAGCCGTCCACGATGAACGGGGCCGGATGATATCTCGCAAACAGCTCTCCACTGCAGTCATGACAGCTATGGCCGCACACCAGCCGCCCTCCAGAGGCAGGCGCTCGCTCCGTCTTGACCGTGTAGCACAGGAGGGTACCCACCCGCCTAGCTTCACCTTTTACGTCAACGATCCGGACCTGGTCCACTTCTCCTACCGCAGGTTCCTGGAGAACAGACTGCGCGAATCCCTGGGGTTCCGCTGGAGTCACCTGAAGCTGGTGTTCAAGGGCAGGATAGCCGGCACCAGGAACGGGCAAAGGCGCGAGTAGGTACGGCATGGAGTACGCGCTGGCAATGCCTTCGGCCTACCTGCTGGGCAGCATATCCTGGGGACTGATCGCTGGCAGGGTACGACGAGGTATCGACGTACGAGACTACGGCAGCGGCTCCACAGGCTCCACCAACGTACTACGTACCCTTGGCCCGACTACGGCAGCTATCGTTCTGGTGGCCGACGTAGCAAAGGGGGTATTCGCAATCCTGATGGCAAGGGTACTCATCGGCACGGCGCTGGCAGAGGCCATGGCGGGTCTGCTTGTCATCGCCGGTCACAACTGGCCCCTGTTCAGCCGTTTTCAGGGTGGCAGAGGCATGACCGTGGCCTTCGGAGCCCTGGCGGTGATGTCTCCTCCGGCAGCGGCAATAAGCTTGGCCTTGTTCCTTCCCACCGCATTGATCAGCCGTTACATGTCGCTGGGATCCATACTTGCGGTAGTAGCAGCCATGATCACCATTCCCATCCTGATAGCCTTGGACTTGGCGCCGTGGGAGTACCTCCTGTATGCCTTCCTGGGTGGGCCCGTAATCCTGCTGCGCCACAAAGGGAATATCCAGCGACTGCTCCACGGAACTGAAAGTCGCATCAGGCTCAAACCCGGCCGCACGTCGAGCATCGATCCTGGCTCCGAAGGGAGAGCATGACCAGTTCTACCTTGTCCGCTGCCGTAGTAGGCACCACCAGCTGGGGGACAACGCTGGCTATACTCATGGCCAAGCAAGGCCACCAGGTGAAACTGTGGGCCCGCACAGAGGAAGAGGCTGCGCTACTTCAACGGGAGCGTGAGAACAGACGCCTCCTGCCCGGCTTCCCTTTCCCAACCTCCCTCCAGGTAACAGCCTCAGTGGATGAAGCCTTCGGCCCGGCCCATCTGGTACTGTTCGCGGTGCCATCCAAGAGTCTGCGCACCAACGTTCAGCACATTGGCGGGGCCATCCCGCCTGACGCGGTGGTTATCAGTGCAACGAAGGGCCTGGAGATGGACACTGGGCTACGAATGAGTCAGGTACTGGCCCAGGAGCTTCCTGAAAGGGTTGGACCACACATCTGCGCTCTTTCGGGACCCAACCTGTCTGGGGAGATCGCCCAGGAGTGGCCTTCCACCACCGTCGTGGCTTCTGAGGACGAACATTCCGCGTCCGTCGCCCAGGCCGCATTGATGACACCCTACTTCCGCGTCTACACGAATAGCGACATGGTAGGCGTGGAGCTGGGCGGGGCGCTGAAAAACGTTATAGCCATAGGCGCCGGCATAAGCGACGGACTGGGTTACGGCAACAACACCAAATCCTCCTTCGTTACGCGTGGACTCACCGAGATTACACGCATGGGAGTGGCCGCCGGTGCCAACGCTCTCACATTCGCCGGCCTCGCGGGACTGGGTGATCTAGTGGCCACCGCCACCAGTCCACTCAGCCGCAACCGCTATCTGGGAGAGGAGCTTGCCAAGGGCAGATCCCTTGAGGAGATCCAAGCCTCCATGCACAACGTGGCCGAAGGTGTGGATACATCAGTGGCGGCGGTCAAGATGTCCAAGCAACTGAATGTAGAGATGCCCATTACTGAGGGGACCTACCGTGTTCTGTTCCAGGGGCTTGATCCTCATCAGGCAGTGGTAGAGCTTCTTGGCAGGGCTCCCCAACCTGAGTGGGCCGCCGTGCAACCACCGACCGCCTGATCGCCGCGATGCCGGATTTGCCAGCTTTGGCCATATTCGGCTCCTCCTTTCTGGTGGGCTTCTCTGGGGCCGTCTCTCCTGGACCCTTGCTGGCGTTTAATATCCAGGAGACCATGCGCAGGGGCTTCATGGCAGGCCCATACGTGGTCACAGGGCATGCCATGCTGGAGCTGCTTGTGGTAGCCGCCCTGGCGCTGGGGTTGACCCAGGTACTGGACTCAGACCCGGTAATAGCGACCGTAGGAGTTCTCGGTGGGCTTTTCCTGCTCTGGATGAGCTGGCGCATGCTGCGGGCCCCGGCACGCGGCAATTCCGGCTTGACCAACCTGAGACACGATATGAGCCAACGGAGTGTCGCCGGGCCGATAGCTGGGGGGCATCCTGGTCAGCCTGAGCAACCCTTTCTGGGCCGTCTGGTGGATTACAGTCGGAGCCGCATTCATAGCCCGCTCCCTGGAGTTGGGGTTCCTGGGAATCGGCGCATTCTACCTGGGCCATATCCTTTCCGACTACTCCTAGTACAGCCTGGTATCGATAGTTCTGGCCTCCGGCCGACGCCTTATGACCGAGCGCATCTATCGCGGCATCATGTTGACGAGTGGTGCCTTCCTGGCACTGATGGGCATTTACTTCGTACTCACCGGCGCTAATCTACTGGTCTAACACAGTCCGCTTCCCCCTAGAGAGAAGTGTCCTCCCTATACCAATAACATACTGATGGAGCGGGCAGGAATAACACCCCTCCAACAACTTCCTGCCAACACCTAGTGGCAGTCTTATATACCCACCGACCTAGCTAACAATTTCGCTCGTCTCTCTAAGGAAGGTTGCAGGAAACCTTGGTTCCCTGCCTGGGAGATTGAGGCCCGATGATGATTTGCTCATCGCGACTCGCGATATGTCGGAGGGTGTCCCCCAATCTCCAAAGCATACCGAGGGTGGGTGGGTGGGAAGATCAACGCTTGCAAGACCTTCCCAGACGAGGCGAGACAACAGTACGGGTTTACCCTTATCACACCCGTCGGGCCACCAGTAAGGCCCAGTCGTTGTCATAGCGTCGCTCTACCATCTCCAACGGCTCATTGGATAAAGCCGCCTCCACCTCGGCCTGATGTTCCACCAGGATTCCCGATGCAACTAGTACACCGGAGGGGATTAGGACCTCTGCTATAGAGTTTGCCAGCGTCGCTATTGCGTGGGCGGTGATGTTGGCCACCACAAGGTCAAAGCCTGCCCGTTTGACCTGCTGATGGGGTAATGTACCCCCTAACACCCGTACCTTTTGGGCAACACGGTTGCTGCCAACGTTGGCGCGGGCCACCGGAAGGACCTCAGAAGCAATATCCAGGGCCACGATCTCAGCAGCGCCCAGCTTGGCGGCGGCTATCGCCAGAATAGCCGAGCCGGTGCCCAGGTCCAGGACCCGCATCCCTGGCAGGATACGTCTCTCCAGCTCCTCCAGGCACATCCTGGTAGTAGGATGATGCCCGGTGCCAAAGGCCATCCCCGGATCTAGCTCCACCACCTCCTCGCCGCCAGTGGCTATGTACTCTTGCCAGGTAGGCTTGATAACCAACCTCTTTCCGACCCTCAGCAGCGTGAAGTGCGACTTCCACGCAGTCTCCCACTCATCCTCCTCCATCTCGCGCTCCTTGAGTTCCCCCATTGGCTGGAGCAGTGAGATAAGACGCACTCCAACATCTATCATCTCGCGGCGACTCCGAACTGTGGCATCCAGTGGGATATACGTACGCACGGTGACGGAGGTCGGAGGAGCGAGCTCGCCTGACACCTCGTCCGGGTCCCAGTCACCCACCTCCTCCACCACTACACCGCTTTCGCCGTAGCGCCGGAACAGCTCGGATATCGGCTCAACGTACTCTGGCGTCGTGCGAATACTGAGCTCTAACCACTTCACGAACACCCCCTGTGTCCCTGGCCGCGATATGCGACATAAACAGACGACATATCAGCGATAGTGCCTGGCAAGCTCGGACACGTATCTCTTTCCGACAACGTCACCATTCTGCTCTAGCCAGTCGTCCAATCTAGTATGCCCCGTGGGCGGTTCCCGAGACACCAGCAGGTTGGACATCAGTCCCCGTACCTCGTCCCCGGTCACCGGTGTGTCATTCACCAGGTAGCCGATCAGCCTGGAATTGTACAGGACATCAGCGCCCCGCAAACTCTCGATCAGACCCGGCATGTCATTGAAGTCGAGAGGAGCAATGCTCATCTGATTGCCGAACGGATTCTCATGACCTGGATAGTTAGTAAGGGTTCGTACACTCTTTCCCTGGGAAAGAAGTCTCGTTGTTACGTATCTGACAATGAATCCGAAGGACCCGGTTACTACGTCCACACTGGGACACTTCAAGAAGTGTTGCCGCCAAGGGACTCTTTGATACGATCAAATAATCCCTTCTGATCCTCCCCATCATCGCGGTCCTTCAAACGGGCCGCCAGATCCTGGAACAGCTGGCGCTCATCGGCATCCAAAGAGCGGGGGATGACCACGCGAAGAGTGGCCAGAAGATCACCCTTTCCTTTTTTGTGCAGATAGGGTACACCCTCGCCTTTGATCCGCAGCACCGAACCCGACTGTGCTCCGGCGGGCACATTGAGTGTGGCGACACCTTCAAGAGTCGGTAACTCAATGGTATCCCCAAGCGCAGCCTGGGCAACGTTGACTGGCACCTCCAGTGTCAAATCGTTCCCCGAACGTTGGAACACCTTGTGCTGACTCACGTTCAGTACCATGTACAGGTTCCCCGGCTGTCCTCCCATGCTGCCGGCGTCACCCTCACCATCCAGCCGGAGCGGAGAGCTGCCATCAACGCCAGGGGGTATGGTCACAGTCAGCTTCCGCTCTTTGCTTTCGTACCCGGCGCCCCTGCACTGTGTACACGGATGTGGGATCGTTCGGCCTTCGCCATCGCACGTGGGGCAGGCTACTATCTGGACAAACTGGCCAAATAGACTTTGCTGAGAACGCCGGACCTGCCCGCTACCCTGACACGTACCACAGCGTTCGGCAGAGGTACCTGGTTCCGCACCATTACCATTGCACTGAACGCACATCTCGATCCTATCTATGGTGATTTCGCGCCTGGTGCCCAATGCGGCCTCTTCAAAAGCCAGGGCCAGGGTCATCTCCAGATCGCGCCCTCGGGTACGTCTCCTCTCTCTGGTGCGACTGCCAATTCCACCAAAGAAAGCATCAAATATCTCGCCAAAGCCTCCGAAGGTGTCGAACCCTTCGAACCCACGGCCTGCCCCTCCATTGCCAGGGAGTCCCGTATGGCCGAATCGATCGTAGGCCCCGCGTTTTTCCGGATCGTTGAGGACCTGATACGCTTCGTTGATCTCCTTGAACTGCCCTTCTGCGCCCTCGTCTTTATTCCTGTCGGGGTGATATTCCAGTGCCAAGCGACGGAACGCCCGCCTAACCTCCTCTTCGGAGGCGTCACGGGAGACTCCGAGCGTCTCGTAATAATCACGTTTACTTACCATTAAATGCGACTCCGGATACACGACCCTATATTATACGGTCATAAGCAACCTGCAACAATGCGTACCCGTACACAGAGATAGGGACGATAGGCATTGCCCAGATATGAATGGCGGTTCACAACCAGTAGACTGCGAACCATATCCTTCGAATCTATCAGTGGGGCACATTGGTGTCAAGGCTTGGTTAGTTGCTCACGGAAGAGGCGGATATCGGGTCAGCTGGGCAAGACTATCGATGCTCACGCGGCACGGAGTCTACGAGCTACAAACCAGCCGACCAGAACGGCCAGGAACAGGAGTATCCCGATGAAGAGAACCCAGGGGAGGAGAGTGGACGTTTCGTCAGAAACTGTCCGTGTGAAATGTAAATCGAAGCCCACCTCTTTGAACACAGGGGCGGTGGCTTCCACAAACAAGTCCTCCTCTGCGGCGGCCATATTCAAGGCATGGAAGGTCACCAACTGAGAATAGTAGTCCCCGATAGGCGGCGCCACCAGCAAGTTGCGATAGTGGCCATCCTCCTCCACTACCGTCTCCGCTTCGTAATCGCCTACTCGTACTGTCAAGCCCGTCCCCTCAGGAATCGGTTCGCCATCCAGCAGCGCACGGCCACCGTACAGAATGGGGAACGGAGGGAGCTCTGGAGGTCCATCCTGGGCTTGCACAGCAAGGGGTACTACAGACATTATCAGCGGCAGCAAGATACTAGCGGCCATCAGAGCTTTGGGTCGGATGGATCCAATCTTCATTACGCCATAGGTTTTACGCCAAACGGGTCAAGTTGTCTACAGGTGTTACATCAAAAATGAAGGAGGGCTCTCGAAAGAGCCCTCCTTCTTCTACCGTTTTGGTATGTCCGTTACGGTACGAGTATCCCGTCCTGGGTCACATACAGCCAGTAGCCGTTGCCAAAGGTCACCGTTCCAAAGGTTCCCGGCAATACCTGAGTCCAGGTATTCGGTGCCGCAAATGTGTATGCCCGCACCCAGGAGGTACTACCAAAGTACGTATCTGCACTGGTGGTGCTACCGGGGGCGGCACCAACCAGGCTCACTATTGGCACCAGGTTCCAGCCCGCGTACACAGGTACCGACGGAGGAATCGCCTGGAACGATACCTGAGGTATCTCTACCTCAATTGGGCTGAAGGAGGTGCTATTCACCCAGTAGGCATGCATGGCATCTATGGAGGTCAAACTACCCGTCAGGTTGCCTTCCGCATCCCTGGTGGCTGACAGGAATGCCCCTGCCTGCGCGTCGTAGGTAATAACCGATACCACGTCATCACTGGTGATCACTGTATTGATGTCAGAACTCGCCGGCGCGTTGGGTACGGACACTAGGTTCATGCCCGGCGACAGGTCTATTTCCACCAACGGCACTTCGATGATCGTGAAATCAGCCGTGCCATCTACGTCGTTACCAGCCAGGTCGTTGACCTCTATGGAGATCGTATACTCCTCGTCCACCGTCAGACCAGCCGCGGCGTAGATCCACTTCTTCTTGTCAGAAGAGAGATTACCCATGGCCGTCACGTCCGTCAGGGTCTCACCCGCCACGCCGAACTCCGCCTTATGAACGGCCACCTTCTCATTGAATGACATGGTAATGAAGGGAGCGGTGCTTTCAACCTCCGCATCCACCACGGAGATATCCACTCCGCCAGCATCAAAGGCAATGGTCGGGTCAGCAGTATCCACCTCAACTATGACGGCCGTAGAGCCAAACCCTCCGTCTGTAACCCTTGCGCTACCCTTGGTGCTTGCGTTACCTCCAGGGTCGGAACCGCTCACGACAACCGAGTTGTCGCCGCCAAAGGCGCTACTAGCCGTGAACGTGGCCTCCCAAGCAACGCTCGTCTTCACCACGACGGACAGCGTGCTCACAGTCACCTCATCTATGTTGTGTACCTTTATGGAAGGAACACCAGATATCTTCTCGTTGGCACTGACGGTGATGACTACCTTATCGTCTCCCTTGAGCAAGGATTCATCAAGCGCCACCGTGAAGGAAGGCGCAATCTTGTCAGCAGCGTCCACGGTACCACCCGTCCGGGAGTTACCCGCCAGGTCGCTCACCGTCCCCGCCAGAATTACGACCGGCTCAGCATCGCCCTCAAGGTCGTCCGCCAGGGTCAGGTAGACGTTCTTCTTGTCTCCAGCAGAGAACACTTCAGCGCCTATTGGAGCAATCCCTTCCACGGTGAAGTCAGCAGCAGACACCGTAGCGCCATCAATCTCATCGTCAAATCTCACAACCACACTGGTTAGCGAGTCGCCATCCTCCACATCATCATCAGTATCGAAGAAGACACCGGTCTCAGCAATGTCAACCGCCGGGGCCGTAATGTCAACCTTCAGCGTGAAGTTCTGGCCACCACTGTCATCGGGGTCGGAATCACTCCTACCGCTGTTGCCCGCCATGTCACCAGCCTTCACATACCAGGCGATCGTGCCTTCAATCTGAACACTAGGCGTGAAGGTGAAACTTATGGAGGTATCTCCATCTTCGCCAGTGACATTGGGCAAATTGGGCCCCTCGTCCGGGCCTCTATCAAAGACTATGAACACCTCACTGACGTCAATACCTGCACCACCAACGTCGTTGACAGTACCGTTGAACGTAGGTTGCTTGTTCTGTGTGGCCAACTCATCAACGGGCAGCAGACCTGAGAAGGCAGGATTGCCTTGCTCAACACTAGCCGTAGCCGACAATGTCACATCGGACCCACCACCAATGGGTGTCGTGTCCGTGTACTTGGCCGTAATGGTGTCCAGGTCCAGGGACTTCAAAGTGAATGGAGCCGTGCTCGTAGAGGCGACTTCATCCAGTACGATCAGTGCCGTGAATTCGCCAGAATCAATGCTCGTCTCTGTAGCGGACACGTATATACCGTCTGTGTCCTGGGTGCTTGTTACGGTGATGTTTACGCTATCTACCTGCCCCTTGTCGAAACAGACCGTCCGGTGAGTGGGAACGGCAGTGGCATTAAGTGTCTGCACCAATACATGGCCAGTTCCAGCATCGAACACTGAAGCGTTCAGGTTTGTGTCCTCAGTCCCAACGTTGCAGTTGCTTGTGTCAAGCAAGACGATCGGTGTGCCGACGATCTCCTCACCAGCGCTCAAGGTCAACTGAGTGGACGTCGTCGCCAATGGCTCATCTATGACGCTACCAAATTTAACAACTTGAAAAGCAGGCGTCGTTACGTTGGCGTCCGCGTCATCCACGGTCACCGTAACCTTGCTGCCATCCACTGTGGGATCACCGGACGGGGTGATGGTGTACCAGTCGTTATCCAACTCAATGGTACCCGTCACCTCCGCCGCTGAAGGCGCGGCCAACGCAGTTATAGCCCCTACCAGGGCTAACAGTACAGCAGTAGCTCCAATTAGAGAAAGTAGTCCGAAACGCTTTTTCACTTCCTACCCCCTTGCTGGGTTATAGCCCGAGCTTTAGCCGGGCTTATCGATCTGGGTGTAACAAACAAAGAACTGCCCCTACAACGGGGCAACTGGGATGGGTCTGCCCTCAGAGGAACCAGGAGCACAGACAACGGTTCCATGGATCTCCTTCCTGTGGTCAAACCCAAGTCTTTGTACACGATACGATAGCTACTTGTCAAGCCCCATCTCCGCCTCTCGCCACTCAATTGCGCCGAGCGCGGAACTGGGGTCGCCTTTCGTCGCCACTTCAGGAGATGCCGGCTCCGCACACTCGCAGAACTCACAGGCCACTCCCTGTATCAGGTGGCTTATGTTGCAACCACCACGGGACTATAGATTATAAAGCGAAGATTGTCAAGGGTTGGAGTGACGATTTCCAAGCTCGGGGCGGCTGATTGACTGTCGTCCTTTAAGAGTCGTGGGCGCAATGGTAGACCGGACGATTTGGCCAAAATACGATATACGGAACGAAACTCATCATGTCAAGGAGGGAACCACTCAGAAACCGATTCCACCCTTAGATGTCGAGTAGGTCTAGGGTGGGAGCCTTCAGGAAGCCTCTCTATTCAGTGTGGTGAGGAACTCTTCGTTGTTGCGCGTCTTCGTAAGGCGCTCCATGACCTTTTCGGTGGCATCGGTGCTCATAGCGCCGTCAGAGGAGATCATGTTCACCATGCGCCTGAGCAAATACACCTGCTTGAGAGCGGATTCGCTAAGAATCAACTCCTCTCTCCGTGTGCCGCTACGCTGTATGTCTATGGCAGGGAAGATGCGCCTTTCCGCCAGTCTTCGGTCCAGGTGGACCTCCCAGTTCCCAGTCCCTTTGAACTCCTCGTAGATCACATCGTCCATCCGGCTCCCCGTATCTATCAAGCAGGTAGCGATGATGGTCAGACTTCCGTTGTCCTCTGCTTTTCGAGCGGCTCCAAAGAACCGCTTGGGTGGATATAGGGCTACCGGGTCTATACCACCGGACAGGGTGCGACCGCTGGTGGGTACTGCCAGGTTGTAAGCCCTGGTAAGACGTGTGATGCTGTCCAGAAGAATGGTCACGTCTTTGCCCGTCTCCACAATACGTTTGGCCCGCTCCAAGGCCAGCTCCGCCACGCGGCAGTGGTCCTCCACGGGATCGTCAAAGGTAGAGCTAAACACCTCTCCTTCCACAGAGCGCCGGACATCTGTCACCTCCTCCGGCCGCTCACCGATAAGAGCAACGATCAGGTGGATATCGTCGTAGTTGGTTGTGATGCCGTTGGCGATCTCCTTGAGGAGCATGGTCTTGCCGGCTTTGGGGGGCGAGACGATCAAACCTCGCTGTCCCCGCCCGATGGGAGCCAGCATATCTATCAGCCGGGAGGAAAGGTTAGTCGGAATCGTCTCCAGATGAATATGCTCATTGGGGAATATAGGGATAAGGTCTTCAAAGTGGGGCCTGCTCCTGGAAACCTCCGGCTCCTGTGCGTTGACCGCCTCCACACGGATTAACCCGTAGTATCGCTCGGACTCTTTGGGTGGCCTGACCTGGCCGGTAACCAGGTCACCTGTGCGGAGGCTAAATCGGCGTATCTGCGACTGAGATACGTAGACATCCCGCTGGCCCGGCTTCATCATGCCGTTCTGCCTAAGGAAGCCGTACCCGTCACCCATGATATCCAGTATGCCCCGCTCGAGCAGCACTCCCTGCTGCTCGGCATTGGTGTTCAGCAGCTTGTCCACAAGCTCTACACGGGAGATATTCGTCAAGGAGGTGCCATTCTCCAGGCCCATCTGCTGAGCCAGTTCGAGCAGCTCTTCCTTGGTCTTATCTTCCAACTCCGACATATATGAGGTTGGTTGCGTAGTCAATCCTGTCTCCATCTCTTGTATTGAGAGTAATGCATATCCACAACTGCATCCCGCGTCAGAGAATTGCTGGTTGTGTTGATCCTAGTGGCTGGGTAATGCCTGGGGAGGTTACGGAGGCTTTGTGTGGGTTCGAGCTAAACTTTTACTGACTGCTTCCAGTCTTCGGAGAACCTGACCATACCTACATCGGTCAACGGATGTTGCGCCATCTGAATCAGCACCTTTAGTGGGATAGTAACCACGTGGGCACCGGCCTTGGCGGCAGCGACGCAATGCATCGGGTGTCTTATGCTGGCCGCTAGCACCTTGGTGCCGATCTGATACCGGTTGAAGACCTCCGCTATATCTGTTACCACCTGCATGCCATCATGCCCCGCATCATCCAGACGGCCCACGAAGGGACTCACGAAGCTGGCACCCGCCCGCGCACCCAGAATCGCCTGGTTTACCGAGAAACAGAGAGTCTGATTAATTCTGATGCCCTCCTGGGAGAGGGTGGACATCGCTTCAAACCCCTCAATGGTACTGGGGATTTTTGCTACGACGTTGGGTGCCCACGCTGCGATCTCCCTGGCCTCCTCCACCATCCCGTCGTAGTCGGCAGCCAGCACCTCCGCTGAGATGGGCCCATCTACCAGCCGCGCGATCTCCTGGATCGCCTCACGATAATCCGCAAGATCACCGATGCCTTCTTTGGCGGCGAGGCTGGGGTTGGTGGTGACGCCGCTGATCACTCCGAGGCGTAAGGCTTGATGAATCTCGTCCAGATTAGCGGTATCGAGGAAGATTTCCATGCGGACCCCCTTATTATATCACAGATACCATCACTACGTCCATTACACACGACTAAGGGGCAGCGGATGCTGGCCGCCTTCGCGGATCACGCCCTTTGCAGCGCCAACAAACTCCCGAAAGAGTGGATGGGGCCGTTCAGGCCGGGAGCGGAACTCGGGATGGAACTGGACGCCTACCATGAATGGATGGTCCAGAAGTTCACTGATCTCCACAAGGGTCCCGTTCGGAGAGAGACCGCTGGGGATGAGACCCGCCTCAATGAACGATGCTCTGAACTTATTGTTGAACTCATACCGGTGGCGGTGGCGCTCGTCGACTTGAGCAACACCGTAGGCCTTGGCAGCCCAGGTTCCTTCCACCAGCGTACAGGGATACAGACCAAGACGCATGGTGCCGCCCATATCCTTAATGTCCTCCTGGTCCGGCATGAGCGCGATAACAGGGTAAGGGCTGTCGGGATCGAACTCCGTGGAGTTAGCATCCTCCAGGCCCAGGATGTGCCGGGCGAACTCCACCACCATGATCTGCATACCAAGGCAAAGCCCAAGATACGGCACCCCGTTCTCTCTGGCGTACCGTGCCGCCTCAATCATCCCTTCTACGCCCCGCGAGCCGAATCCCGGGGGAACCACTATGCCACCTACGGAGGCCAGCAACTCATCGGGCCCGTCCTGTTCCACCTCCTCCGAGTTGACCCAGATGATATCAACGTCTCTGCCGTGGGCCAGGGCCGCATGAGCCAGCGCCTCTTTCACAGAGATATAGGAGTCGTGTAGGTCCGTGTATTTCCCCACCACAGCTATGGACAACCTCTCCTTGGGATCATTCATCCGGTCCACCAGACTCCGCCAGCCGGTCAGGTCACCCCTCCGGGTCTCTATGCGCAGGGAGCTCAACAGAATGTCGCCCAGCCCCGCCTCCTCCAGGATCAGCGGCACCTCATAGACATTGTCCACGGTCGGCAATGAGATTACCGCACTGCGAGGCACGTCGCAGAAGAGGGAGATCTTGTCGAATATTTCGTCCGAAACTGGGAAGTCGCTGCGAGCGATGATAGCATCAGGTTGTATGCCAATGCTCCGCAGCTCCTTGACGCTGTGCTGAGTCGGCTTGGTTTTCAACTCTCCCGTGGCCTGAATATACGGAAGTAATGTCAGATGTACGTAAAAAACGGAATCCCGCCCAACCTCATTGCGCATCTGGCGGATAGCTTCTAGAAATGGCAGTCCTTCAATGTCGCCAACGGTTCCACCCACCTCCACAACCACCACGTCCGAATCGCTCTCGCCGGCCAGGCTGATCATGCGCTCCTTGATCATGTTGGTCACGTGAGGTACCGCCTGAATGGTGCCACCCAGGTAGTCGCCCCGTCGCTCGTTCAAAATAACTGCACTGTATATCTGGCCCGCGGTAACGTTGGATGAGTTGGTCAACTCAATGTCGATGAACCGCTCGTAATGACCAAGGTCCAGGTCCGTCTCGCTCCCATCCTTAGTAACGAACACCTCGCCGTGCTGATATGGGGACATGGTGCCTGGATCGACATTCAAATAGGGGTCCAGCTTCATCACCGATACCTTGAGCCCACGGCTCTTTAGCAGTCGGCCGATGGATGCAACGCTGATCCCTTTGCCAAGGGAGCTTACAACGCCGCCTGTAACGAATATGTACTTTGTCATAGGTCCGCCCCGGGGCTGTCACACACGATAAACCCGACGCCGCGTACACAACACGACAGAAACTACACGGTCGGAGTAAGGAGGTGAGAGTAGGGCCGCCGGTTCCTCGGTATAATCGCCGATCACCAGTGGCTGCGACTGCAAGCTAAACCTACCCTCTACGGTGAGGATCGAAACACTATACTGATTGTAGAAATCCTGAAGAAGCCATGTCAAGGGTTTTACGGCCCGTCTGTCCTGAACTGTTCAAGTCCGCCCAATAACGTCCGTTCCCATATACGTCTGCAACGCCTCCGGTATCACCACGCTGCCATCCGTCTGCTGATAGGTCTCCAGGACGGCGATCATCACACGAGGAATGGCTACTCCTGAGCCGTTCAGCGTATGCGGGTACTCCGGACGCCTCTCGGACTCTCGGCGAAATCGGATGTTGGACCGGCGGGCCTGAAAGTCGGTGCAGTTGGAGCAGGAGCTGACCTCCAGCCATTCCTGACACCCTGGCGCCCACACCTCCAGGTCATAGGTCTTGGCTGACTGGAACCCCAGGTCGCCCGTGCAGAGCTGGAGCACCCGGTACGCCAGACCCAACCGGCGGAGCACCTCCTCCGCATCACCCAACAGCCGCTCCAACTCCTCATGGGACTGCTCCGGCTCCACGAGCTTGTACAGCTCAACCTTATCGAACTGGTGCACCCGCTTGATGCCCCTGGTGTCCCGGCCCGCCGCCGCCTTCTCCCGCCGGAAGCAGGGCGTATAGGCCGCATAATATATAGGAAGGGTGTCCGGTTCCAGGATCTCGTCCCGGTGCAGGCCGGTCAGCGGCACTTCCGCCGACGGGACCAACCACAGATCATCCTCTTCATCGTGGTACAGGTTCTCGGTGAACTTTGGCAGATTACCGCTGCCCTCCATTATCTCCTTGAGCACCAGGGCCGGAGGATACACCTCTGTATAACCGCGCTCCCGGGTATGAATGTCGAGCATCATGCTGATGAGGGCCCGCTGAAGCCTGGCCCCGAGACCCAGCAGGGAGTAGAAACGGGACCCGGACAGCTTCACTCCACGCTGGAAGTCGATGATACCGAGGCCGTCATTCAGGTCCCAGTGAGCCTTGGGCTCGAACTCATAGGCACGCGGCTCTCCCCAACTACGCACTATGACGTTGGCAGACTCATCCGGCCCCACAGGCACGTCGTCTCGCGGAATGTTCGGCACGGTCAGCAATAGACCGCTCAATTCACTTTCAATACCTTTGACCTCATCCTCCAGCACACTGATCCGCTGGCCCACCCCGCGCATCTCTTCGAGCATCTCCTGAGGCAACCGACCGCTCTGGCCGATCTCATGGCTCACCTTATTACGCTGACCACGCAGCTCGTCGGCCTGATGGATGCCCTCACGTCGGCGCGTGTCCAGGTCAAGGATGGTCTCCACGGCCAACTCCTCGCCCCGGTTGCGCAGGGCCTGGCGCACCAGGTCTGGGTCGCGGCGGATGAGGTCCAGGTCCAGCAATGTTACGCCCCTTCCCTGGTGACACGGTCTATGGCCGCCAGACCCAGCACCCGCACATCCTCAGCCACCGCCACTGACGGCATGTCGTCACCAGGGGCCAGTCCGTCGTTATTCCGCAGTGCCTCTGCTGAAACCCAGCGCCACGGGTTGGCGGAAGGCAGGGACACCTCCTTGACATCGGACTGACCATTGAGACGGCCAAAGTAGATCATGTCCAGGTGCTGATGCGCCTCTTCAGATGGCGTGGCAGATATTTCCTCAACCATGATTGTGACCGGCGACGGTAGCTGGGGTGGCTCCTGATACGAGTACGGTGCCGACGTGGGCAGGATGACTATGGATAGACCTGTCTCCTCTAGTGCCTCCCTGAGCGCGGCCTGAGGTGGGTCTTCATCCGGCTCTATGTGCCCGCCGGCGGGCAGCCACATCCGGTTCTTCTCATGCCAGTGCAAAAGGGTGCACCCCCCGGCAGACATGCCAGAGGATATGCCTGTAGATATGAACGTAGTCACAGTCATGTGACGTCTCATCCCTCCGGCTCCACTGCACCACCCTTGCTCCTGAGCTGTGGGAACAGGACAACATCCCGGATCGTCCGCTGGCCGGTGAGAAGCATGACCAGCCGGTCAATGCCCACACCCAGCCCTCCCGTGGGCGGCATGCCGTACTCCAGGGCCAGCAGGTAGTCCTCATCCAGCCGGTCAAAGTCCTCATCGCCGTGCTGCCTGCGCAGCTCCTCCTGCTCTTCGAACCTGGCCCGCTGGACCTGAGGGTCGTTCAACTCGGTGAAGGCGTTGGCTATCTCCATGCCTCCGGCGAATGCCTCGAAACGCTCCACGTAGCCGGGGTCGCCTGTCTTGGACTTGGCCAGTGGCGACATCTCTACCGGGTAGTCGACAAGGAAGGTGGGCTGGATAAGGCGCGGCTCCACCAGCGCCCCTAACAGCTTGTCGATTATCCTGCCGCGGCTGTCCCGCCTCTCCACGTCCACACCATACTCACGGGCGGCGGCGGTCAGTGTCTCGTTGTCGCGACACGCCTCAAGGTCTATGCCGCTGGAGAGCAGCTCCTCTCTAAGTGAGAGGCGACGCCAGGGCGGGGTGAAATCGATCTCATCGTCATGAAATGTAACAGAGGCAGAGCCCACGGACTTCCTGGCCACCCACTCAACCATCTGCTCCACCATCGTCATGACGTCGGTGTAGTCGGCGTAGGCCTCGTAGCTCTCCAGCATCGTGAACTCCGGGTTGTGGTCCGCATCCATGCCCTCGTTGCGGAAGACCCGGCCTAGCTCGTACACCTTGTCTATACCTCCAACGATGAGTCGCTTGAGGTATAGCTCCGTGGCTATGCGGAGGTAGAGGGTGCGGTCCAGAGCGTTGTGTCGAGTCACGAATGGCTGGGCCATTGCGCCCGCTGCCACAGGCACCAGGATGGGTGTCTCCACCTCTATGAACCCCCGATGGTCTAGGAACTCCCTAATGCCTGAGACCACCTTGCCCCTGGCCTGAAACACCGGCGACACCTCCGGGTTGGCCATAAGGTCCAGGTACCGCTGGCGGTAGCGGGTCTCCACGTCACGCAGGCCGTGCCACTTCTCCGGAGGCGTGCGTATGGCCTTGGACAGCAACGTGACCTCCCTGGCCTGGAGAGTGATCTCACCGGTGCGCGTCCTGAACATCGTGCCGCTGACGCCCAGTATGTCGCCCAGGTCCATCTCATCCAGCAGGTCGAACTTCTTGCGAAGAATATCCCTGCGCAGCTGGACCTGGAGCCTGCCCGATCCGTCACGCAGGTCAATGAAGGCGGCCCTGCCCATGGGGCGCAGCGCGTTGATGCGTCCCGCTACCGTGAGCCGCTTCCGGCTTTGATAGCCCTCGCCGTTACGCGCCTCCCGTCCCTCGTACCAGGCCACCGCCTCAGCGCTCGTATGCGTACGGTGGTAGTGCGGCGGGTACGGGTCGATACCCTGTTCCTGGAGACGCTGTAGCTTCTCCAGGCGGGAGCGTGTCAGTCTTTCTCCCCTCTGCTGCATGGCTAGATTATAGGGGTGGTAGCAATAGCCGCCCACAAGAGGGCGTGGGTAGATCCAAGAAGCATTCGAGAGCCGGACGGCCCGGCGTCATACCACCGTGGCGCTAGTCAACCTTGACCAGGCTGAGCTTGATGGTGCCGGCGGGTGTGGTTACCTCCGCCTCGTCGCCCACCTTGTGCCCCAGCAGCGCGCTGCCCACGGGCGATTCGTTGGAGATCATTCCCTGGGAAGGGTCAGCCTCCGTACTGCCGACGATGTGGTAGGTCTGCGTCTTGCCCTGTGGGTTGACCACCGTTACTGCAGAGCCAACCTCAACCTTGTCGGAGGGAGCCCTGTCCTCCGGTATGACGACAGCGCTCTTGATCATGTTCTCTAGAGTGAGGACGCGCCCCTCTATAAAGGCCTGTTCGTTCTTAGCCTCTTCGTAGTCGGCGTTGTCCACGGTGCCGCCAATCTCTTTGGCGCGTTGGATCCGCTGAGCCACCTCCTGCCGCCGTACGGCCCGCAGGTGGTCCAGTTCGCCCTCCAGCTTGGACAACCCTCCCGCAGTGAGGAACGTTTCCCTCCGCTCCATAGCTCCCACTCCAGCCGGATGTTTGGATTATAAATAACAAGTAAGGGCGGCAAGGAGTACTCACCCCTAGCGCCCTAACACCTTGATGTTACTCTGACACGCCATGATTGTAAAGATTGGGGGGCTCCCCCCCTTTGACCTCTCTGGAGAGGGGACGTATAGTATATTGGCTAGCCATTCTGCCGGGGGTGATTCTTGGCGTCTCTCCCAGAGCCCTATAATAAGAGGGTGGAGGAGGAGGAGGAGGACGATTCGCTCCACGAAAGTTGTGGAGTAGTCGGCGTATATTCCCCGGGTCAGAACGTAGCTCAAATCGCCTTCTACGGCCTCTTCGCACTGCAACATCGCGGCCAGGAGAGTGCCGGCATCGCCACCGCCACGGGCAAGCGCATCTTCAACCACACCTCCATGGGTCTGGTATCTCAAGCGTTTCGCGAGAGTGATCTGGACCGCCTGGAGGGGCACATTGCCATAGGGCATACCCGCTACTCCACCACAGGCTCCACTCAGATACAGAACGCCCAGCCCATTCTGGCTCACAGCGTTTCAGGCGAAGGCGAGTCTGAACTGGCCCTGGCACACAACGGCAACGTGATCAACGCCGAAGACCTCCGCCGCGAGTTGAGCGAATGGGGTTGCACATTCGTCGCCACCTCCGACACCGAGGTCATCGCGCAGCTCCTGGCCAACGCGCCCGGCGCTGACTGGCCGGAGAAGATCAGCTACATGATGCGCCGCCTCCAGGGGGCCTACTCGCTGACAGTCCTCACCAAAGACGCCCTGATGGGTATTCGCGACCCCCGCGGCGTGCGTCCAATGTGCATCGGCAAACTGAACGGCGGGTGGGTCATCGCATCGGAAAGCTGCGCACTGGACCATCTGGGCGCTCAATACCTGCGTGAGGTGGAGCCTGGAGAGACGGTCATAGTAGACGAACGCGGGCTCACCTCCATCCCCTATCACGGCGAGCTGCCCAACCCTGCGCCCTGCGTATTCGAATACATCTATTTCGCTAGGCCGGACAGCTTGATGGGCGGCACTCTGACATACCTGTCGAGGCAGGCAATGGGCAGGCAACTTGCCAAGGAGCACCCGGTGGATGCCGACATGGTCATCGGCATACCGGACTCCGCAACCGCCGCCGCCGTGGGCTATGCCCAGGAATCCGGCATCCCCTACAGCGAGGGGTTGGTAAAGAACCGTTATGTGGGCCGTACATTCATCGAGCCGGACCAGCGCTTCAGAGAGTTGGGCGTGCGCATGAAGTTCAACCCTCTGCCGGAGGTCATTCGCGGCAAGCGCGTGATCATAGTGGACGACAGCATTGTGCGTGGGACTACGACGCCGCAGGTGGTCAGCATGGTCCGCAAAGCGGGTGCCACAGAGATACATATGCGTGTGTGTGCCCCACCCATACGTTTCCCCTGCCACTTCGGCGTTGATATGGCAACGACCCGTGAGTTGCTCGCCGCCAATATGAACGAAGACGAGATCCGCGAGTTCATCGGCGCGGACAGCCTCGGCTACCTCAGCGTGGACGGTCTTCTATCCTCCGTCGGCGGCAGCGAGAGCACATTCTGCGCCGCCTGCTTCACCGGCAAGTATCCCATTCCAGTGCAGCTGGAGATGGACAAGCTCGCCTTGGAGCGCTCCTAGGCATGACGGGCGGGGCCGCTCCTTCGTTCCACCCGGTTCCACCAAAGCGAGGCCGCAGATGACCGGGCCGTCCTACCGCTCAGCGGGTGTCAACCTCGATGCGGCGGCTCATACCAGGGACCTGTTGAAGCCCCACGTGCGTTCCACCTTCGGGCCTCAGGTCCTGGGCGACGTAGGTCTGTTCGCCGGGCTGTTCCAGCTACAGGGCTACAAGGACCCTGTCCTTGCCGCCAGCACCGACAGCGTCGGCACCAAACTCCTGCTGGGCCAGCAGATGGGTCGTCTCGATTCCCTGGGCCACGACATCGTCAACCACTGTGTCAACGACGTTCTCACCACAGGTGCGCGGCCCCTCTTCTTCCTCGACTACATAGCCGTGGAACACCTTGTGCCTGAGGAGGCCGAACAGCTTGTAAAAGGTATCTCCGAAGCCTGTGTTCAGGCCGGTTGCGCCCTCCTCGGTGGCGAGACCGCCCAGCTGCCCGGCATTTACACGCCTGACGCCTTCGACCTCGCCGGGTTCCTGGTGGGCGCAGCCGAGCGGGACGCCCTGATGGACCCATCCTCTATTAAAGAAGGCGACGCGTTGGTGGCCCTGCCCTCAAGCGGCCTGCACACCAACGGCTACTCCCTGGTCCGCTCCGTCTTCGGCCTGGACTATGACTCAACGCCGCTGCATGAGCACGAGCCGGAGCTGGGCCGCACCTTGGGAGAAGCGCTGCTGGAGCCCCACCGGCCCTACTGGCCTCTGCTGGAACATGTGCTGCCCATGCTCAAAGCAATGGCCCACATCACGGGCGGCGGCCTGGCGGACAACCTCTCCCGCGTCATGCCGGACGGCCTCCACGGCGGCATCGACAGCGCCTCATGGGAGGTGCCCGCCATATACCGGCTGATCCAGGAGCGCGGCGCCATCTCCGACGACGAGACGGCTAGCGTTTTCAACATGGGCGTTGGCATGGTGCTGGTCTGCCCGCAGGACAGAGTTGCGCAGGTGCGCAGCCTCCTGCCGGAGGCCTGGCTCATCGGCGGCGTGACAACTAGCTAGGGCTAGCGCTTCTTTCCCTACTTGTCAGACAAGATGGTACCGCTTCCATCCACAACCCATCCCTCTCAGTCAGCAGGGTGTCCCCATTCTTATAATATGCATCTGTGGGCGAATCGGGCGGCACATAGCTGGGCACCTGACTTACTGTCATTCTGAGTCCACCTTCTGCGGGCGAAGAATCTGGGGCGGGGGACTCTCCAATGACCCAGTACTGCGTCTACATCATGTCTAGCTACAGAGGGACGCTGTACACCGGCGTAACCAACGACTTGGAACGCCGAGTATATGAGCACCGCCATAAACTTGTCGCAGGGTTCACAAGGAAATACAACGTCTCAAAGCTTGTGCACTTTGAATCAACGGAAAATATCGAGTCTGCTATTGCCCGCGAGAAGCAGATCAAAGGCTGGCGCCGCAGCAAGAAGACTGAACTCATTGAATCGGTGAATCCATATTGGACGGATCTATCCGATGGCTGGGACGAGAGCCCCCAATCCCCAGGCCCTTCACTTAGCTCAGGGTGACAGGAGAGCCAGCATGGACATGAAACAGCTCATCGCCGTGGCCAGGGGCGACGCACCCGCCGACCTGGTCCTCACCAACGCACGTATCGTCAACACATTCACCGGCGAGATCGAACAGGCCAACGTCGCCATCCACGACGGCCATATCGCCGGCGTCGGCGACTACACAGAAGGTCGTCAGGTCGTCGATCTCCAGGGCCGCTACCTGGCCCCCGGCCTCATAGACGGCCACTACCACATGGAAAGCTCCATGCTCCACGTTGACCAGTACGCCCGCGCCGTCGTGCCCCACGGCACCCTCGCCGCCGTCACCGACCTCCACGAAGTCACCAACGTCTGCGGCCTCCCCGGCATGCGGTACATCCTGGAATGCGGGCGGCGCGTCCCCATGGACATGTTCTTCATGGCCCCCTCCTGCGTGCCCGCCACCGGCATGGAGACCTCCGGCGCATACCTTGGCCCCGACGATATCCGTAAGGCGCTGCGATGGAAGGGCGTCCTCGGCCTCGGCGAAATGATGAACTTCCCCGGTGTCATCAACGCCGACGATGAAACGCTGGCCAAAATCCACGCCGCGCGAGACATGCCCAAGGACGGCCACGCCCCCGGCGTATCCGGCCGCGCCCTGAACGCCTACCTCGCACCCCTCATAGGCTCAGACCACGAGTCCACTACCTTCGCAGAGGGGAAAGAAAAGCTGCAGCGTGGCATGCGGCTCATGATCCGTGAAGGTTCCGCCGAGAAGAACCTGGAGGAGCTGCTGCCCCTGGTCAACGACGGCAACTACCACCGCTGCATGCTTGTGGTGGATGACCGCAACGCCATGGACATCTACAACGACGGTGACGTGGACGCCGTGGTGCGCAAGGCCATCGGCCTGGGTCTGGACCCCGTGCGCGCCGTCCAGATGGCGTCGCTCAACGTCGCTGAATACTTCCGCCTGACCGGCCTGGGCGGCATCGGCCCCGGCTATCTCGCCAACATGCTCGTGCTCGACGATTTAGACCGATTCCACATAACGGACGTCTACTACCGGGGCAAACTGGTGGCCCAGGACGGCAAGCCCCTCTTCCAGCCTCGACTGCGACCCAACCCTGCCATGACGCGCACCATGAACGTAAAGCCGTTTGCCACCGACGCACTGGCCCTGCACGCCACCGCTTCCGACACCTTCCCCATCATCGAGATCATCCCCGGTCAGATAGTCACCCGCTGGAAGCAGGAGCGCGTCTCCCCGAATAATGGCACCGTCGCCGCCGACCCCGACCGCGACCTGCTCAAGTTGGCTGTGATCGAGAGGCACCGCGCCACAGGCAACATCGGCGTTGCGCTGGTCAGTGGGTTCGGCATGAAGCGAGGCGCCATCGGCACATCCATCGCCCACGACTCGCATAACATCGTCGTGGTGGGCGCCTCCGACCGGGACATCTACGACGTTGCCCGGGAAATCGAACGCAACCAGGGTGGCCTCGCCGCTGCAGAAGGCGGTCGCATCCTGGTGTCCCTGGCCCTGCCCATCGCCGGCCTGCTCTCGGAAGAGCCGCTGGAGACCGTCGTGCCGCTGATCGAGGAGCTGGAGCGTGTCGCCGTCGGCCTGGGCTGCACCGCGCCCTCGCCCTACTCCATCCTCTCCTTCCTGGCCCTGCCAGTCATCCCGGAGCTAAAGCTCACCGACATGGGCCTCGTGGACGTCATCCACGCCCGGCTGTTGGACGTGTGACGAAAACCGCTATTTCTCTTAGCTACCTGGTTTTTAGGCACTGAGAGTCGATGGTAATTCGCATATTATAGTTGATTCACCTCTCTCCACGGGAGAAGGACCAAATAAACGGGGGTCGCGGGTTCCTATCGGAGGCGCAGCTTTGAGATACACTACCAAACAAAGGAATCATTTTAGGTGCTAATCCGATACAGCTTGATAGAGCTGAATGAGATTACCGCAGGTATCATCTAATAAGGCCATAGTTGCTGGCCCCATGTTGGTTGGCTCCATGGTAAAGGCCACACTCAACTGTTTCAGTCTGTCGTACTCATTTCGAATATTACCAACAGCAAAAGCTGCAGCGGCTATCCCTTGCTCAAAAATAGCTTTTTGATAAGTCTTTGCAGCAGGATTGTCGTTTGGTTCCAGAAGTAGCTCAACATCGCCTGGGCCCTCGGGTGAGACGACCGTTAGCCACTTAAATTTCCCGACAGAGAAATCCTGTTTCTTAACAAAGCCCAAAACCTCCGTATAAAACTTAAGTGCCTTGTCCTGATCGTCTACAAATACACTAGTCAGTTGAATCTTCATAAACGAGTTCTCCTCTCAGCCTGGTAGCTGGGGGGATAATAGCACGATACCGAAATGCTTAACCCTTAACAGCACACCTTAACACCAGATCAAATACACTAAAGTAAATTCGCCTTCCACCAGGCCCAAATCTGGCCCTCCGACGAAACTCGGCTTTGTTTCCCCGAAACGGTACCCGTCAAATACGTATTTCGTCACATGGCCCAGCGCTCGGCACCTACCTTGACCCCGATGCCGCGGGCATCGGCATCCAGTCCGAGAACACGGAATAGCCGTCTCTCAAACCTACCTCTTTTGCTCCTCGTCTCTGTACTATCACTGGTAGACGATTTCATCAGCAAGGCATCTGAATAAATGTTGCAACCGGTAAGTCAGACTTTTTAGGCAAGACCAGGTGTCTCCTCAAATCAGGAACACACGAAGGCAGACGGGCGGGAATAACGCCGTAACCACCGACGCCAGCGGCGACCGTGCTCGCTCCTTCCTCGGAATCCTGGAACTGGAACGGAGCCGCGGCTTCGATAATAAGGCCGTCTCCGGGGGACTGGACAAGTTCCTGGGCCGCTGGCAAGAGGAGAGCGGTGCCCAGACCCTACTCCACCTTCTTGAGGAGGCCCAACTCCTTTCTACCCCGTACGTAACCCTATCTATAGACGCCCGTGCAAAGTGGGTTGAGAAGGCGCGTTCTCTTTCACTTGATTCATCTGATTCGTCGCCTTCTGTCACTCCTGCGAAGAGACCCTCCACGGACAGTTCAATACCCACGGACCGGCCTGTCAACGTGCTCCGCAGCGTCACATCACGCACGGCGGCCCCACTGAAAAAGCTGGGGTTGGAGACCGTCGGCGACCTGATACGACTGTTCCCCAGGCGTCATAACCAGGTACGTAGGATCGCAGAGGTCCAGCCCGATGAGGAGCAGGCCGTTGTGGGAAGACTATGGGGTTCCCCCAACCCCCCTCGCCGGGGCGACCCACGCAAGATCATTGAGGCCGCTTTCTTCGACGAGACGGGAAACATTCGTGTTGTCTGGTACAACCAGCCCTACCTGGCGCGAAGTTTGAAATCCGATACTCGTTACGTCCTCAGTGGCAGGGTGTCCACATACCGGGGGAGGCTCGTTCTGAGCTCGCCTCACCACGAGGAGCTGCGCCCGGGCGACAGTCTGGAACAGCTTGTCCAGCCGGGGCGTCTATTCCCGGTCTACCCTCTGACCGAAGGTATCACTCAGCAGACCATGCGCCGCGTCGTCAGAGAGGCTATGGCCCGCGGAGCTGATGGCATCCAGGAGACCCTCCCTGAAGATATATTGCACAGGAACAGACTACCTGAAGTGCGCAGGGCGCTGTGGCAGGCCCACTACCCCGATACCGGAGACAGCTATGAGGAGGCCCGCCGTCGCCTGGCGTTCGAGGAGCTGCTGCTCCTACAGCTGGCCGTGCTAGCCCACCGCAAGGTGGCAGAAGGCAAGGGCGGAGGCGTGGCCCTGGTGCCACCGGCGGGGTTGCTGGACGCATTCCTGGACTCGCTGCCCTTCCGTCTGACCGCATCCCAGCGCCGGGTACTGGATGAGGTCCTGGACGATATGGCCCAGGGTGGCAGACCAATGAGCCGCCTGTTGCAGGGAGAGGTTGGCAGCGGCAAAACGGTGGTTGCCCTCGCTGCTCTTGTGGTCACCGCCGCATGCGGTTACCAGGGAGCCATCATGGCGCCTACCGAGGTGCTGGCGGAGCAGCACTTTCTTACCGTCAGACGGCTGCTGGAGGGACTGGCTGCCCCGGCACAGAGCGAGTTCCATCTGTCAATTACTCTCGGCCCGCTTCCCAGGCCCATTACGGTAGGTCTGCTCTTGGGCAGCATGACAGCCAAACAGAAGCGGGAGATGCGTGGCCTCCTGTCAGAAAGTGCCCTGGACGTGATCATTGGCACCCACGCCATCATTCAGGACGATGTAGACATACCCCGCCTGGGCCTGGCAGTCGTGGATGAGCAGCAACGGTTCGGAGTCATGCAGCGAGCCGCCCTGCGCCGGCGCGGAGACAGTTCACACCTGCTGGTGATGTCGGCTACGCCCATACCGCGCACTCTGGCCCTCACCCTCTACGGCGACCTGGACCTGTCCACCATAGACGAACTCCCTCCCGGTCGTCAGACCATTCGTACCAGGGTCGTTGATACAGCACGCCGCTTCGCAGTCTACGATTTCATACGTAAAGAGATAGAGGCCGGGCGTCAGGCATTCGTCATATACCCCCTCATAGATGAGTCGGAGACAGTCAACGCGCGGGCGGCCGTCAAAGAGAGTGACCGGCTGGCGACAGAGGTGTTCCCCAACCTGCGCGTCGGTCTGTTGCACGGCCGCATGGCCATGAGCGAGAAGCAGGAGGCGATGGACCGCTTCCGCAACGGTGAGATCAACGTACTGGTGTCCACACCGGTTGTTGAGGTCGGCATAGACGTGCCCAACGCCACCGTCATGCTCATCGAAGGTGCCGACCGGTTTGGCCTGGCCCAGCTGCACCAGTTTCGAGGCCGAGTTGGTCGGGGCGAGCATGCCAGCTACTGCATCCTGATGGCTGAAGCGCCGTCCGAGGATGCCACGGCGCGGCTGTCCGCTATGGAGCGGATTGATGATGGCTTTCAACTGGCTGAGGTTGACCTGCAACTGCGGGGCCCGGGCGACTACTTTGGCACCCGGCAGAGCGGCCTGCCGGACCTGCGAATGGCTCGTCTGACCGATACGGACATCCTGGCCCTGGCCCGCCAGGAGGCTCGGACCATTCTCGACCGCGACCCTGGGCTAGCCACACCGGAGCACGCTGTGCTGGCTGAGGCCCTGTCCCGCTTCACCGCACCCGTCGGCGGTGAGGTCGGATAGGGTGAACACAGCGTTTCCCTTCCTGCTACTGTTGTATTTTAGTATTCACATCCTATAAAATTGGCCGCAATTCGTCGGGTGTCTGTACACAGACCGCTGACAAATGGTATTTCGTTATCATGTCGCGCACCCACGGCGGGCAAGTTGAAGCCCGGAAAGTAGGTTACGGGCATGGCCCTCAAGATACTCAAATGGGTAGGAATCGTTCTGGGCAGCCTCATTGGCATAGTAGTCATTGCCGCTGTGGTCCTTTACTTTGTCGGCTCCAACAAGGTCAACAAAACATACGATATCGAGGTAGCCGCCGTTACGGTTCCAACGGGTGAGCAGGCCATCGAGCGTGGCCGTCACTTCGTTGAGGCAATTGGCCTCTGTATGCTGTGTCCCACTGAAAACCTCGGTGGCGAAATCATGGGGGACGACCCGCTCTTTGGGACACTGGTAGCACGCAATCTCACCTCCGGCCAGGGCGGCATTGGCGGTACCTTCACAGACCTGGACTACGTGCGGGCCATCCGTCACGGCATAGGGCAGGATAGCAAGGCCCTGGTGGTTATGCCCTCCGAGTTCTTTAACAAGATATCCGATGCAGACCTGGGTGCTATCATCGCCTTCCTGAAGAGCCTGCCCCCTGTTGACAACGATCTTCCTGAGCTCTCATTGGCCCCACCGGGACGTATATTTACGCTCCTGGAGGGATCGTTCTACCCGCCACGCTGATCGACCACGAAGCTCCCCGACCCCCTGAACCCCAGATTGGAGTAACCAAGGAGTATGGCGAGTATCTGGCATTTGTATGCACCGTCTGTCACGGCGAGAACCGGTCTGGTGGCCCCCTGCCTGGCGGCGACCCGAACGATCCTCTAGCCCCCAACATCACGCCGGGCGGTGCGCCGGGTAGCTGGACAGATGCCCAGTTCATCAACACCATTCGCACCGGAGTCACGCCCAGCGGCAAACAATTGGACAACGAGTCCATGCCGTGGGAGACATTCAGGAACATGACCGACGCCGAACTGGATGCCATCTGGCTCTACCTCCAGTCCCTGCCTGCCCGCGAGTTCGAGGAGTAGCTGACCAAGGTTTCACATGGCTGGGTTCGTAGGTCGTGCCCGTTCAGCTCGCGACTCAGATGAGCAGCTCACAAGCTAGTGGTATCATTAGCCTGTCATGCTATTGAAACATCTGATAGCACAACTGACCACCCGGGCGGTAGAAGCGGCCCAGGAGCAGGGAATAATCCCGTCAGGGCCTGTCCCTGAGGCGGACGTTGAGCGACCCCAAAACCCGGAGCACGGCGATTTCGCCGTCAGTCTCCCCCTGCGCCTGGCCCGCACCGCTCACATGAACCCCATGGCCATTGCAGAGGGACTGGTGCCTCTCATACCTACGGACAATGTTATCTCTCATGTGTGGGCCGCAGCCCCAGGATTTGTCAATTTCACCATCCGGCAGGAATGGCTAAGGCAGCAGGTGGGGACCGTTCTTCAGGAGGGCGACGGTTATGGCAACCTGCAGCTCAACTCCCCCGAAAGCGTTCAGGTTGAGTTCGTCAGCGTCAATCCCACCGGCCCGCTGCATGTGGGGCACGCTCGCGGTGCCGTACTGGGCAGCGCCCTCGCCAATATACTGGCCGCCGCTGGACACCAGGTCAGCCGTGAGTATTACATCAACGACGCCGGTTCCCAGATGGATACCTTCTACCGCTCGCTCTACGTCCGCTACCTGCAGGCTCATGGGCAAGAGGCGGAGATGCCAACCAACGGCTATATGGGCGACTACCTGGTAGCCATGGCCGAGGAGGTGGTGGCAGATGAGGAAGATACCCTCCTTCAAATGCCGGAGGACCTGGCTGTAGAAACCATCGGTAAGATGGGTCTGGAAAAGATGATGGAGTTGATTAGGCGAGACCTGGACACCTTACAGGTGACATTCGACGTCTGGTTCAGCGAGAAGAGCCTCTATGACACCGGCCAGTATGACCAGACCATAGCTCTCCTTGAGACGCAGGGGTACTTGACCCGCAGGGAGGGTGCAACGTGGTTCACATCCACCGCACTGGGAGACGACAAGGACAACGTGCTGGTGAGGACGTCGGGCGAACCTACGTACTTCGCTTCGGATATCGCCTACCACCGCAACAAGTTCGTGGAACGCGGCTTCGATAGGGTGATAAATATATGGGGAGCAGACCATCAGGGCCATGTCTCCAGGCTGAAGGCCGCCGTATCCGCCCTATCCGTTGACCCCGCTCGACTCACCATCCTCATCTCACAGCTCGTCACGCTCAGGAGTGGCGAGGTGGCGGTCAGGGCCTCCAAGCGCACCGGCACCATGGTGACACTGCGAGAGCTGGTGGATGAGGTGGGCTCGGACGCCTGCCGCTACTTCTTCCTATCACGTTCGCCTGAGAGCCAGATGGAGTTTGACCTGGAGCTGGCGAAGTCGCAGTCCAATGACAACCCCGTGTACTACATCCAGTATGCCCACGCCCGTATTGCCGCTCTCCTTCGGGAGGCCGGTGAGCAGGGCTTGGACCAGTCCCAGGGAGACCTGGCTCTTCTGACTCACGAGGCGGAGGAGGCGTTGATCAAAAGGATGCTGCTCCTTCCGGAGCTTATAGAGTCTATGGCGGAGACCCTGGAGGTCCACCACCTGCCGCACTACGCCGTGGAGTTAGCCACAGCCTTCCACCGGTTCTATGAGAAGTGTCGCGTCTTCTCCAGCCAGCCCGGCGACAAAGCTATGACTCTGGCCAGGCTGAAGCTCGTGGAAGCCTGCCGAACTGTGCTGGCACGCTGCCTCAGCCTAATGAGCATGTCCGCCCCGGAACGCATGTAGCGACTCTGGCCACTGCCCAGACCCGTAAACGTTGCCTCGTTGCCATCCCTTGGGCATTCTGCCCTAGGAATCTTGAAGGAAGGTGGAGGAAACCTGAATTTCCTCCAAGGGGTTAAAGGTCCGATGATGCTCCGATTCCATCGCGAGTGCTCGACCGAGTCGGCACTTCGCTCATCGCGACTCGCGACAAAGTCGGAGGGATATCCCCTTTCTCCAAAAGGTACCGAGGGCGGAGCGGGCGGGATGAAGGCGCCTGGTTGGCTGTTAGGGTAAGTCCTTACCAACGCTAGAGAATGTGGGTGTCCCGACCAGTCGGTACCTACTCCAACCCTTCGTCCTTATACTCCTTGCACCGCTCCGCATAGTGCTGCGCCGTATCTTTGATCAGCGTCTCGTGCCGCGGTTGTATTGTCCCTCGCGGCTTGGCTGGAATACCTGTCACGATGGTTCGAGGCGGTATCCTGGTCTCCTCGAGCACCACAGACCCTGCTGCGATGATGGAGAACTCGCCTACCTCCACGCCGTCGTTCACAGTGGCTCCATTGCCCACCAGGCAGTTGTCCGCTAGCACCCGGCCATGCCATGTGACGTTGTGCGCGATAGTCGAGTTGTCGCCGATACTCGCGTCGGCGTCCGAATGTACGACGCTGTTGTCCTGTATGTTAGTGTTCCTGCCAATTGTGATCTTTCCACTGTCTCCCCGTATCACCGTTCCCGGCCAGACACTGGAGTTCTCGCCTATCTCAACATCTCCAAGCACATAAGCGGCCTCACTGACGAAGGCGGCGGAGTGTACCTTGGGCGTCTTGCCCTTCAAGCTGCGTATCACGAAGACCTCCTTTCGACTCTGGGCGGCTCTGTACTGTAGCTCCAGTATATTGTAACCAAGGATTCCGCCTCTGGCACATGGCTTTGTGCAAGACCTAGGCGAACCCTAGGAAAGTGTAGGAAACCTGGGTTTCCTGTCGGGGAGTTTGAGGGGACGCCCCTCAAACCTAAAACACCTCAGGGCGGGTGGGTGGGAAGAAGGCATTTAGCTAGGAGATGACACCGGGAAGATCACTTTCTGTATAAGGCCGCTGGCACATGATGCTGACTTGAGCGCTCCGACGCGTGATGCTAGACTCGCCACGCCATCTTCTATTCTCATTCAACAATGGCAGCAAGGGCATTCAGCGGGAGTAATCATTGGTCAGCTTGCCTGAGTCCACCTCTGGTCGTCCCATTTTGGACATAACCCTGGCCGTGGCCAGGGAGGCCGGCGCCATAGTGCGTGACCATTTCTATTCCGCCAAAGAGGTCTCCCTTAAGAACGACGCCAGCCTTGTCACCAATGTGGACATGCAGTCCGAGCGGCATGTCCGCGATGTCCTGGCTATCGACTTTCCTGAGGTCGGTTTCCTGGGCGAGGAGCTGGGGCTATCCGGTAGCCCTGACGGCCTTCGTTGGATATTGGACCCGTTGGACGGCACGCGCAACTACGTGGCCGGTGTGCCCCACTTCGCCGTATCCCTGGCCCTGGCCGATGGCCCCGATGTCCTGCTAGGCGTCACCTATGACCCCATGCGCGACGAAATGTTCCATGCCGTGAAGGGCCGGGGCGCCTACCTCAACAGCGAACCCATCTCGGTTACACGCCGGATATCCGTCGCCGAATGCCTGCTGGGGTTGGATATTGGCGGCATAAACAGGCGTTCTCTGTCCGCCCTCAAACTCGTTGAGTCGCTGTGGCCGAATATGCAGAGCGTGCGTGTAATGGGCTCTGCGACACTGGGCCTGGCATACGCTGCCTCTGGGCGGCTGGACATCTTCTTCCATCAAATGATGGCGCCGTGGGACGTGGCAGCGGGCATGCTGATGGTACGCGAATCTGGAGGGGCGCTGGTGGACCGCCTTGGTGGAGGCCCCGCTACATTGCAGAGTACCGGCGTGGTTGTTTCCAGTCCGTCGCTGCTTGAGGAGTTCCTACGCCTCACGCGAGGCCAGGAATGGTACAGCGTGGAGTAGGTTTACTCGGCCGGGTTTCCTTACCTTCACTCCTCCCTCAACTTCTCCACCAGCCAGCGCTTCAACAGGTCGTGGAGCTCGTCCTTGCACTGGCGCAGGCCGTGGCCGGCACCTGGATACAGCACAATCTCCTTGGGTTCGTTGGCCCACAGGTAAATGTTCCGGGAGTTCCGGGGCGGCAGCCGCTGGTCAGCCTCGCCGTGCACCAGCAGCAGAGGTCGCGGCGCTACAAGCCTGGCATCCTGGGCGCCGTGGGTCTGGCTCGACAGCGCGACCACGGCGGTGACCTCCTCGCTGATGGGTGCCGCCGTTATGACAACCGCACCACCAAACGAGTGGCCCACCAGTGCCACGCTTCGGTATCCCAGCCCCTTCAGGAAAGATACCCCCGCCAGCGTGTCCATCACCGACTCCATCAGCACACGGGGTTGGCGATAGTCCACCCGCAGGGATGTTACGCCGTCCGGCAGCAGCTCGTCAGCCAGGGTGGCGTAGATGCGGTCGGCGGGGCCGTCCAGCCCCCCTTGCGCGCCCCACACCCACACAATGGCTGCGTGGGGATCTGGCGACTGATGGAATGCGACGCGAAGGTCGCCACGCGTCGTGTGCAGCGTCAGGGGCACGCCGCCTTCATCTTCGCGTGAGGGGTCCGCGTCGGCGCCGGTGATCCGTATCTCCAGAGCGTTGCCCTCAGTTGCCATTGCGACCTACAGCTCCGGCCGCGCGGTGTGCCACTCGGTGGCCTGCTCGTAGGCGAATGCCGTTCTCAGCACCGCCTCATCACCCAGGGCGGGGCCCAGCACCTGCATGCCCACGGGCAGCCCGTTTACAAAACCGCAGGGAAGGGAGATGCCCGGGATGCCCGCTATGTTGGCCGGTATGGTGCATATGTCGCTCAGATACATCTGGAGCGGGTCTTCGGTCTTCTCTCCCAGGCGGAAGGCGGTTGTGGGCGACGTTGGCGTAATGAGAACGTCGTACCGCTGGAAGGCGTCCTGGAACTCGCGGGAGATGACGGTCCGCACCTTCTGCGCCTTCAGGTAGTAGGCGTCATAGTAGCCGGAGGACAGAGAGTAGGTGCCGAGCATGATTCGACGCTTCACCTCTGGCCCAAAACCGTGGCGTCGAGTCCCTTCCAACTCCTCCCACATGCCGCCTGCCTCGTGGTCAGAGAAGCCGTACTTCACGCCGTCATATCGAGCCAGGTTGGCCGAGCATTCCGATGGAGCGATGATGTAGTACACCGCCAGCGCGTATGAGGTGGATGGCAGCGACGCGTCCCAGTCCACCGATGCGCCCATTCCTTCAAGAACAGTTATTGCCTCACGAATCGACTCTGCTACCTCCGGGTCCATGCCCTGGACGAAATACTCTCCGGGTACGCCTATGCGCATTCCTGAGACATCTCCGGTCAAAGCGCCAGCATATCCTCCCTCCGGTTGCGGCAGAGAGGTGGCGTCTCGTGGGTCGTGCCCCGTGATGGCACCCAGGACCAGCGCGCAGTCCGTAACATTCCGGGTCAGAGGCCCAATCTGGTCAAGCGATGAGGCGAAGGCCACCAGCCCGTACCGGCTTACCAGCCCGTAGGTGGGCTTCATACCCACGATGCCGCACAGGGCAGCCGGCTGCCGTATGCTGCCGCCCGTATCGGAACCTAGAGAGGCCATGGCCTCTCCTGCGGCCACCGACGCCGCTGGGCCGCCGCTGCTCCCGCCGGGCACTCGTTCCGTGTCCCACGGATTGTGCGTTGGAAAGAAGGCCGAGTTCTCCGTGGAGGAGCCCATCGCGAACTCGTCCATGTTCCCTTTGCCCAGGATGACCGCGTGCTGGGCGTGGAGACGCTCCACCACCGTGGCATCGTACGGAGGAACGAACCCCTCCAGCATGCGTGATGAGCAGGTGGTTGGGACGCCCTGGGTGCACATGTTGTCCTTGACCTGCATGGGCACGCCTGTGAGCGGAGACGCCTCTCCCGCTGCTATGTGCGCGTCCGCCTCCTGCGCCTGCCCTAGAGCCCGCTCATCGGTGACTGTGACGTATGCCTTGAGCCGTGGCTCCAGCCTTTCTATGCGATCAAGGTGGGCCTGGGTCAGCTCTACCGACGACACCTGCCGGCGGTCCAGGAGGCCACGTGCTTCGTGGATGGTCAGGTTATGGAGGTCGTCTGCCATTCTTACTCCAACACCGCACGCACCCGGAAGTAGTCGTCCTCCCTGCGAGGTGCATTGGCCAGCGTCTCCTCTTTGTCCAGCGAGTCGCTGGGGTCATCCTCACGGAGGACGTTCTCCAGAGGTACCGAGTGGCCCGTGGGCGGGATGCCTTCTGTATCCGCCTCCTGAAGGATCTGGAAGTTGTCCAGGATGACCTCCATCTGGGAGCGATACCGTTCCAACTCGTCAGCTGTCAGGCCCACTCTGGCCAGGCTGGCGATGTGCTGTATTTCGTCGGGTGTCAGACTCATGCGCTGCCTCCTTGCTGCGGGGCCAGTCTATCAAAGGGCGCAGCGTATAGCTAGCTGGATACTCGCTGTCCCCACCTATCGTGGTAGGTGACTTCAGAAACAGGTTTTCGGCGGCTGCCCCCAAAGCGCTCGCCCTCGGCGGGGTAGCCCACGGGGATCAGAGCGGCTGTCTCCACGTTGTCTGGTATGCCCAGGAGCTGCCGGACCTCATCCTCATGCCTGCGGTGCAGCGTTGTAAGGGCGGTGCCCAGTCCCAGGGCTCGCGCCGCCAGAAGCAGGTTCTGCACCGCCGGGTAGATGGATGCGCCCGCTGTGATGGGGCCGGGGCCTGTCCCGCCGGTGCCGCGGTCCATGCAGGCCATGATTAGAACGGGCGCGTCGCCCATGCCGTGGGCCAAGTCGCCCGCCGACTGGTATACCGTCGACGATATGCCGTCCCCCGGCTGCGTGTTCCCGTAGGCGACGTTCCATCCGTCCAGGTACCACTCACCTATGCGCCGTTTGGTCTCCGGGTCGCGGATAACCAGGAAGTACCACGGCTGGCGGTTTGCTCCGCTCGGTGCCCGGATGGCAGCCTCCAACATCGTTTGGATGGCATCGCCAGAGACCGGATCGTCCGTGAACTGTCGGATGGCCCGCTGGGTTCGTATGGCGTCAAATAGGGATATGTCCGTCATCTGGGTGCCTCCCGTAATGTTACCTAGCGGCCCGCTTCGCCTTCTCCCGCACGATTATCTCCTCGATCTCCGCCACCGTCTCCTCCAACCTGCCGCTGTGGTTCACCACCACATGGTCGAACTCCGTCCGGGCCTCCATCTCCTCTGCGGCTGTCTGGATACGCCGCTCCATATCCTCAGTCGTCTCCGATTTGCGCTCCCGCAACCGCCGCTCCAACTCATCCATGTCTGGCGGAGCCAGGAATATGAGCAGCGCCCCCGAAACTTTGGCGCGCAGCGTTCGTGCTCCCTGGACGTCCGGCTTCACGATCACGTCTCGACCCGATGCCAGCGCCTCCTCTACCTGGGTGCGCGGCACACCGTATGACCTGCCGTACACTTCCGCGTGCTCCAGCAGCTCATCTTCGTCCACCAGCACCTGGAACTGTGATGGCGTAACGAATATGTAGTCCACGCCGTCCTCTTCGCCGGATCGCTTGGGTCGGGTAGTGACGGTGACAACGAAGTACCAGGTACGGGGCAGGCCCTTCATCCGCTCCAGAACGGTATCTTTTCCCACCCCGGATGGGCCGGAAATGACCACCAGAAGCGCAGATTGTGCTGTTGTCATAGCGTAGCTCTTAGAGTAATGGTGTCGCTAACGCTCCCGCCAGCGCAGCCTCCAGAAACCCACCGCCATCATCGTCGCCGCAAACCCGGCCAGAATGGCGACCTCCGTCCATACGTCGGTCCGTCCCGAAAGCGCCTTCATGATGCCGTCAGCCGCATACCGGAAGGGAGACACCCATCCGAACCATCGCAGCAACAGGGGGGCCTGCTCCATCGTGAAAAAGGCAGGGGACAGCATCACCGGCAGGATACCCACCATTCCGTTTATTATGCCGCCCACCTCTGCTGAGGGAGCTAGGCTTGACAGCACCAGTGTGAGGCCGGCCATGGTGAGCAGCATGGGCACGACTATGGGTACGAAGGCCCACGTCGGCTCAAAGTCCACCCCTATGGCGATGCCCAGTCCCATGAGCAACATGAGGATGGCCACGGACTGTATTGAGCCGAAGGCAAGCACGCCCTGGGCGTAAGCGGCCTTGGACATAGGCATAGTTATCAGTAGCTTCAGTCGTCCCTGGAAACGGTCCTGCACCAGCTGATCGGACAGGCTGTTGGCCGTCATCATGGCCACGCCGAATATCATCGCACCTGTCATCAGACGCCTGACTGCTTCCGGGTCGTCCGGGGCCAATGCCCGGGACCAGAAGAAGAGACTCATGGGAAAGACCAGCGCCCCCATCAGGTACCACTGCCAGGACTGGAGCCCCATGAACAGCTTCATCTGGAAGATGCTCAGCACATCTCGCCCGAACTTGCCTCTACCCGTAGCCAAGGCCTCGGTATGAGCGATGGCCTCTGTTTGGTCAGCCTGCATCGTTATCCAGACTCTCCTCTCCTCCGGTAAGTGCCAGGAAGACGTCCTCCAGGTTGGTCTGAGACACGGTGAACTGGTTGATTCCCATGCTGCGGACCCGCTCTACAAGCTCCCCGTCGTCGGCTCCGTAGAGGACATCCGGTTCGGCGGTAGAGCCGTCATGGGAGTAGGTCAGCTTGAATTCGTAGCCGCGCGAGGCACGGAGGTTGGCAACCGTGTCCAGGGCTAGCAGATGTCCGTGACTGATGATACCCACCCGGTCGCACAGGGCCTCGGCCTCCTCCATATAGTGTGTTGTCAGGAGAATGGTAGCGCCTCTCTCACGATACCGGCGCATCAGAGACCACAGGTCCCGTCGCGCCTGAGGGTCCAGACCCGTAGTGGGCTCGTCCAGCACCATGAGAGGCGGGTTCGCCAGGACAGCGATACCGATCATCACGCGGCGTCTCAACCCGCCGGAGAGCTTGTCGGCGATCACGTTGCGGTGCTCCTCCAGCCTCAGCTCCGTTACCAACTCGTTCGCCCGCTGGCTGGCCTTTTCGGGTGGCAGGCCTCTCAGCTTGGCGAAGATACGAAAATGATGGTAGACGGTCAAATAGCCGAAGGGTGTCGCCTCCTGCGGAACGATGCCCATCTGCCCCTTGACGGCATCAGGCTCTGTGACCGCGTCATAGCCAAAAACGCGGATATCGCCGGACGTGGGAAACAGTTCGGTTGTGATCTGGCGGACCAGGGTGGTCTTTCCTGCGCCATTGGGCCCCAGCAGGCCCAGGATCTCTCCTCTCTCCGCTGTCAGCGTTACGTCGCGGTTGGCCCAGATTCCAGTGGAATACTGTTTGCTAACGTCACGCAGTACCAGGGGAGGAGCGTCAGGCTGGCCGTTACTCACCGGCAAGGCTGTCCAGGTCATCCCAGAACCCGGGGTAGGAGATGTTCGCTGCCTCCGCACCCCGGATCACTGTCTCTCCGGTAGCCAGTAGTCCGGCGACTCCCAGTGTCATGGCCAGGCGGTGGTCTCCGTGGCTGCGACCCGGCGCACCTCGAAGCCCACCGGTGCCTTGTATTACCATGCCATCGGGCAGCTCCTGTATGTCTGCGCCCAGGCGGGAAAGCTCCTCCACCGTAGCGCTTATCCTGTCCGACTCCTTTACGCGCAACTCCTGGGCGTCGCGGATCACGGTGGTCCCAGTGGCGTAACAGGCGGCCAGGGCAAGTACGGGCACCTCGTCCAGAAGCCTGGGTATCATCTCTCCACCGATCTCGATTCCTGACATGGCGCTGGTCTCGGCGCTGATGTCGGCCACCTCTTCACCACCCTCTAGACGGTGGTTGGATACCGTGACGCTGGCTCCCATGCTTTGAAGTGTCTCGATGATGCCAGCGCGGGTGGCGTTGACACCCACATTCTCAACGGTAATCCGTGCCGATGGATGGCACACGGCGGCTACCAGCCAGTAAGCGGCGGAGCTGATATCGGAAGGCACGTTGACGTTCAATGACCGCATGGGCCGCCCTGGTTCCACGGCTATTGTGAGGCCGTCCTCCACAAGTGGGACACCCATCTGCTCGAGCATCCGCTCCGTATGGTCTCTGGAGGCCGCCGGCTGTTGAAGTACAGTCTTACCCTGCGCGAACAGCGCAGCGATGATAAGGCACGACTTCAGTTGAGCGCTGGCAACGGGCATCTCGTACTCGATGCCGTGCAACTGGCCGCCGTGGAAGACCAGCGGTGCTTTGGAGTCGTTGTCACGGCCCTGTATCTGAGCACCCATCTGCTTCAGCGGCTGGATGATGCGGCCCATTGGCCTGGAGCGCAGGGAACTGTCGCCGGTGATCACACTGAGGAATGGCTGAGCTGCCAGCAGGCCGGAGACGAGTCGCATGGTGGTGCCGCTGTTGCCCGCGTTGAGCACAGTATCCGGCTCGCTGAAACCGTAGAACCCGTTGCCCACTATCTCGAAGCATTCGTCTGCGTGGGTTATCGGGCAGTCTGCGTGCCTGGTGATACTGGTGCCTAAGGCACGGAGGCAGCGGAGCATGGATGTCCTGTCGTCTCCCACGCAGAAGTTGGCGACGTGCGCCGTCCCTTCGGCGATGGCGTTGAGCAGCGCCGAGCGGTGGGAGATGGACTTGTCCCCCGGCGGTGTCAGCGTGCCTTCCAGCCGTGATGGAGCGCTGACGGAACGTCTCATGGCGCTCTGGGCCTCCTGGGGCGGCGCTCGGCAAGGCGTTCGGCCTGCAGGGCAAGGACCCTCTGATACCTCTCGCGCATTCGTCCGCCTACGACCAGATCAGCCATCTGATCTCCCATTGATGGTAGTTTGACTGAGGACACATCCAGCTCATCTCTACCGGACTCGTACATGGACAGCCACTTCTCCCGTGCCGCCCACGCGTTGGCAAATGCTTCGCCCAGTTTCTCGGCGCCCTCCTGGTCCTCGGTCGCCTCCACCATGCCTCTATAGTTCTGTAGTTCTTGTATAACTTCGTCCAGCCAGTGAAGTATGGGCTCTCGGTTGGTGACGCATATGTCCAGGCTCATGACAGGGTCGCCTGATGCTAGTCGAGTAGCGTCCTGGAAGCCGGTAGCCGCCAGCTTGGACATCTCCCGCCATGATGGGCTGGTAGCTGCGGATGTGACCAGGGCGCTGGAGAGGACAATAGGTAGGTGGCTGACAGCCGCTACGTAGCTGTCGTGTTCCTGGGCGTCCACGAAGAATGGCCTAGCGCCCAGAAGGTCTACCATGCTCACCACAGAGTCTATGGCATCCTCCCGCGCGCCCTTCCCGGGAATGATCGCGTAGCGGGCGCCGCGGAGCAGGTTAGCGTCCGCGTTGTCGATGCCGGAGACCTCTTTCCCGGCCATCGGATGACCGCCCACGAAGCTGACCTCAGGCGACAGGTACTCCTCCGCCCAGGCCAGAATTGACTCCTTTGTGCTTCCGGTGTCAGTGATCACGCACCCCGGGGACACCAGGTCTGAGATACTCTCCAGCACCTCCCTGACCTCCATGACCGGGGTGGCTATGATGGCCATGTTGGCCCCTTCCACCGTCTCAGGCAGACCCCAAGCAGCCCTGTCCACTGCTCCGCGCTTGGCGGCGCGTTTGCCCGCGGAGACCTCGACATCGAAGCCCACGACCTCCAGGCTCGCCCCACTCGCCTTCAACCCCATGCCTATGGACCCGCCAATGAGGCCCAGTCCAATGATGGCTATCTTGTCCACTGTACCCTCCGGCCGCTGTTGGCTTGCTTTAGAAGAACTCGACGCCTACGGTGGCGCGACCGAGATAGTTTACCACAGGGCCTATGAGGGTCCTGAGAACGCCAACTCTAGCCACTATGTCCAGCATGATAACGGACATCAGTAGTGCAGGCCCGTACCTTTCCAGACGCGCGAACCTGCGTGCCAGGTCCGTGGGCAGCAGTCCCAGGGCGATCTTCGAGCCGTCCAGTGGGTAGAACGGCAGTAGGTTGAAGACAGCCAGGATGAGGTTGAAGAAGATGGAGAGACCTACCATGTGGCTCAACAGACCGCTCACCCCTCCATTCAGAGGTGCGGCTGGGTCCACCAGAAATGGAATGGGCCATGCTAGCAGACCGGCTCTGATCGGGACTGCCATCAGGAAGGCCGTAGCTACGTTGGAAAGCGGGCCCGCAGCCGCCACGGCGGCCATGCCCCTGCGCCCGCGACGCAGCATGGCAGAGTTCACAGGCACAGGCTTGCCCCATCCAAATCCCACCAGGACCAGGAGCGCAGTGCCTGCAGGGTCCATGTGACGGATCGGGTTCAGGGAAAGGCGTCCCAGTCGTTTGGCGGTCGGGTCCCCCAGCATGAACGAGGTAAGAGCGTGGCTAAACTCATGGACCGTTATGGCCGCCAGCAGAGCGACCCCAAAGGTGGTAACAACTATGGGGAACACCTTGAGAAAGGCCAGCGGATCACTGAAGAGCAGATCAAGGTAGCCTAGGAGCATAGTTAATGAGCCTAGGCTTGGATGCCGTCAACTATTGTGGCTTGGCGCTGCGACATACCGACCTTATCCCGGACGGGCAATGCACAAGTGATGGTTTCAACTCCCGGCAAAACCTGAGTCCCAACCTGCGATAGAGGAATGTGGGTGCAGGGCACGCCCTGCTGGGTGCAGGATACGCCTTGCAGGGTGCAGCGCATTCCCCGCTACGGCTCGTCCCACTCCTCGTCGTCATCTTCCTCTTCCTGCCGCTGGGGCGCAGCCGCGACGCGACCGCTGTCTCGTGGGAGCATCGCTATTGACCGCTGCTCTCCTCGTGGCTTGCGTTGTGGCAGCGCACTGATCTTTCCTCTGAGGCTGGGTATAACGGTGGACTCTGCCTCCGTAACGTTGACGACTATGCCATCAATACCTGCGTCTCTGAGGAGCACCAGCTCACGTGCAGTTAGATCGGCGCTCCATTCCAGAAACAGGTACCGGCTGGTGGCGGCGCGTATACCTGATATAGCCAGCATGTGGGTCAGTGTCAGGGGTCCCTCCGGAGATGGTTTCCGAATCACCACCAGGTCAACCGGCAGGTCCTCCAGACCGCGTAGCTGTGCCTCCTCAAGATCCGCTGGGACGCGGAGCACACGTGCGCAATCTCCCTCTTCCAATAGGTCTATTGGCGTATCGGTGATATCGAAGACCAGGAAATCGGCACCTTGCTTGCGGTAGGCGTCTACCTTCTCCGGATCAGACTGCTCAACCATGATTCCGTAAGGCATATCCGCCAGAGCATCAGGGCGTTGGGGAGAACCGTCCTCACCCACAGCGCTCTGGTGCAGAACGAAGCCATCCACACCTGCTTCGGCAAGCGGAGCCGCATCCACCTTGTCGGGGTCTGCAAGCCAGGCCACCATGGCAAGCTGAGGCACAGGTTCCACACTCGTTGTCGCAGCGAATCCTATAGCCTTGGGAGTGCCCCGAGCGATGCTGTCCAGTCTGTCCAGGAGTTTACTCATGTGGCAGCCTTCCTACATGTCTGCCGCCGCCCCGGTTTCAGAGTCCCGCCACTGAGTGCCTCGTTCCTCATCATCCTCGTCCAGCTGGCCCAACTCCTGCGACAGCGAGGCAATGCGGCGCTCAAGACTCACCCTCTCCTCGGAGGCACCCTGCATTTCGGCAAGCTCGCTTTGGAGCTCCCCTAGGCGAGTCTCAACCTGTTTGCGCCACCGAGGGGGATTGAGCATCGGCACGGACCGTGAAACGGAATCGGCAACCTTTGGAGCCACCGGTCGGAATTGAACCGACGACCTGCTGTTTACGAAACAGCTGCTCTGCCCCTGAGCTACGGTGGCTGTTATTAATATCCCAGCTTGAAGGATACGAGAAGCATGGATGCGGTGCAAGTAGTTTCCTGGGTCCAACAGTTCAGGGTACTTCCTCCGAACTTCCTCTTCGTAGTCCGGAGGCCACCTACCATTGCGCCATTCAACTATGAGCCTAAAGGGGATCCAGATTGGGAACGTGACAAACCACCATACATGGGAGGCGATAGCCACGACAGCCTCAGCGCCACTTTGGAGCGCCTGATCGGCCACTCGAAGCCATGCTGGCCCTTTTCTTGCGTCAAAGAGTGAGGTGAATATACCGGTTACTCCGAGAAGCCCTGTCACCCCGCTCGCGATCGCCAAAAGAAGCCAGGATATCGGCCAACCCAGACGAGGCTGGACGACCGCTGCACCGGGATCGAGAGGGTTATAGTAGACGGCCACGAGGTTCCCTGGAGAGTATCGGACTAAATACTGCTCTCGGGCGTTCTTACAGCCTTCACACGAAACGTCCCAACCCTGCTCCCCTAAGTACCTCTGCCCCTCAACCTAGTAGCCGAACATTACTTGAGCGGCCAGGGTATCCGAAACGTATTCGCTGTCAAAAATCGATGCTTTTGAAGACAGTACAATGCCTTGGACAAAAGGAAACGTCATTCTTTGGCTCCTCAGGTGCAGCTGGGCGTCCACATGGTACAAGGCATAGAGAATTCCGACGACGCTCAAAGCTGCCATAACGGCAGACCACACGAGTCGTCTGAGCCGACCACCGCTGGTCATCCGGGTAAACAAATTCAAGCTGTGGCCTTTCCGCGGCTTGGGGGCTCGTCCCCGGTACTACACAAGGCCATCGTCCGCAACGACCCCATTTAGAGTCTCCCGATTAGACTCCGACGTGGTCAACTATATCTCCCTTGAAATCAATATCCGAGGTAATACCATCTGTTCATGGGCACCTCAGCAGTCCACGCGCCATGGCAGTGAATGGCACCACCATGCTGGAGGGGATCACGCTAGCATATACCGGCTTAGCTTTGGAGCAGGGGAAAGTATAGCCATCCTCGGGAGTTGCCCTAGGGATATTATCTCTTTATGCCAGCCAGACCATTCTGGACGCCTTCTAGCGCCCATCTGGCCCAGGGTCGCCGGAGCGTCAAGTGTGTGAGGTGGCAGTAGAGTCGCAGGATCCCCCGGGTACGCCTCACGCCTCTTGGGAATTGAGTTTGAGGTGCTTGGGAGGCTCGTCAGGGAGTTGCCAGACGATCTCTGCGTGGTCCCATGCCCGGTGGTATGCGTTCGATGTGGTGATGCCGGACGTGTACGCTGCCTCAAAGGCTACCCAGTCCTGCGTTTCGATGGCATTATCTATGGCTTTGAGTGGACCTTTGATGAACGCCGCCAGTTGGACTATATATTTGGGACGGGTGATGGCCCCAACCCTGAGCGCCTTCTGAAGTTCTGAGGACTGAAGGGCTGCCAGCTTCCAGTTTCCACCCTTCGCCGCGTAGTAGAGGATCCAATAGCGGTCACTCACTTCCATCATGAGTCGGGCCAAGCCGGGCTGGATCTCGCCGAGCTGGTCAAGGGTGATTTCTGTGTGGGCCGTATGTGCTACGGGCTGCTGTTCTTCCATCATCCGATGTGCTCCTCGATCTAGTGGAGATTGAGCTGGGCCTGAAAACCTGTTTGCGACTGCCTTTATTGTAGTCGAATCGCAAGGTGTTGCCCACGCGCCATGGCAGTGAATGGCACCACCATGCTCAAGCCATTGCCGCTGGCCCATACCGGCATGCTTTGGAGGTGGGAGGGAATATGGCTAGATTGTTAAAATTGGGAGCCCCAGTGGTGGGCTATAGTATCGAGGCTATTCCTAATACAACCAGTGCAATGAAGGTCGCAACCGCAGCTATTGGCAGGGCCCAAATGAAGAGCGCAACGACCAATGCGTGCCCGATGTTCTGGTGCTCCGGCCATACTTCAGTGAAGTTCACCACCACAAGGGACACTGCTAGCCACAGGAATGCTCCGACCGCAGCCCCGATAAGGAATCCAATGAAAGGGGCAACAGATAAAACGAGCGCCCAAAATACCCCGACGGCACCGTATATGAGGCCAACAATAGAGGCTGTCCAGAAGAGAGAGGCCGCATATTGGGACCTCCCTGGTGGGCCGTCGTACCTGCGCAAGATGTACTCCTCCTAGCGCTCTCCTTTGTCCTTGGGAGCCTGTACTCCACATCTTACCTGCCCACTTGCTGGTTTGGGCGGTCCTTGTGCGATAGCAGCGAGAGACACTGCCTTGCTTAGTGGAATCACGCTGGCCCATACCGGCTTAGCTTTGGGTCAGGTAGCGGATTTTGACACCAATCTTGACACCAACGCCGATAAACTTCGGGAAACACCAGGGAACAGATACGCAGGCGGCCCGTGGATTAAAGGCCGCCTGCGTATCTGGGGACACATTGGGGAACGAGGGTGTTCAGTTTACGAAACAGATGCTCTACCCCTGAGCTACGGCGGCTGTTATTAATATCCCAGCTTGAAGGATACGAGAAGCATGGATGTGGTGCAAGTAGTCCCCTGGTTACCGCCTGTCCGGGAAATCCGTGGTAGAATTGCGCATCCCTTTGCCAGTGGTGATCTACGCATGCAACACTTCTTAGCCGTCAGGCTTCTTCTGGCGATTCCCACGCTGATCGGGGCAACGCTGCTCGTGTTTATCATTATGAGGGTTGTGCCGGGCGACATCGCTTATGCCTTCCTGGCCGGTGAAGAGGGCGCTGCATCGATTGATCCGGCCTCCTTGGAGAAGCTGCGGGAGGAGTTGGGCCTCCTGGACCCACTCCCCATCCAATATCTCAAGTGGCTGGGCGGTGTCGTCAGGGGCGACCTGGGCAGGTCCATGTGGAACAAAGCTCCCATTTCTGAAGAGATACTGGCTCGGTTTCCCATCACCGCGCAGTTGGCCTTCATGGCGATCATCATCGGCTTTGCAGCGGGTCTTACCCTGGGCGTGATTTCTGCGTTGAACCACGATACGTGGATAGACAACATAGCCAGAATTATCGCTATAAACCAGCTTGCTATTCCCGCCTTCTGGCAAGGCCTGATGATCATCCTGTTCACCGTGAGGGTGTTCCAATGGATGCCGCCGCTGGGATATCACCCAATTTGGGTGGACCCCGCCAGAAGCCTGACGCAGCTCATCTTTCCGGCTGCCGTCGTCGGCTCCAATCTGATGGCACTTGTCGCCCGTATGACACGCTCCACTATGCTGGAGGTGATGCGTGAAGACTATGTCAGGACCGCCCGTGCCAAGGGTCTCATGAACAGGACGGTAATAGTCAGGCATGTCATGCGTAATGCCATGATTCCAGTGGTTACCATTGTCAGTCTCTCCTTCGGCGGTCTGCTGAACGGCACTGTTGTTATGGAGACCGTTTTCAGCGTGCCTGGCCTGGGGCTCTACCTTATTCAGAGCATCATTGTCCGTGACTACACCGTAACCCAGGCACTTGTGTTCTTCTTCGCTGGTATATTCATTGCCATCAACCTCCTGGTGGATATCATGTATGGATGGCTCGATCCCAGGATAAGCCGCCACTAGCAGGACGGATGCTATACGGTTGCCGGTCCGTGTCAGTACACAGTGGCCGCTAGCTCTCTATGAATTCAACTTCCCGTATAAGCAGACTTGGCGTTGCCGCTGCCCTGGTACACAGGGATTTCCGACTCTTCTGGTTCGGGCAGGTCACGGCAGTGACGGGCCTCCAGATGTTTATGGTGACCCAGGCCTGGCTGATCTATGACCTTACAGGTTCGGCGTTGCAGCTGGGTCTGGTCGGCCTGGCCCGGGCGGCACCGGCGGTGGTGCTGGGCCTGGTGGGCGGTGTAGTCGCTGACAAGTGGGACCAGCGGCGCCTCCTGATAGTGACCGCTGTAGGCACATCACTTCTCTATGTATTTTTGGCGACCCTCACCCTCTCAGGTACGGTCCAGGTGTGGCACATACTGGCGGTGGTCTTCCTGACGGGCGCACTCCACTCCTTTGAGCAGCCATCGCGACAGGCCATATTCCCCAACCTGATAGACCGGCGGGACATGACCAAAGCGGTGGCACTCAACTCCACCATTCACCCAGGAACGCGCATAGTTGCGCCCCTGGTGGCCGGCTTCCTCATAGACAACGTGGGAATACCGATGCAAGGGGCGGCCATCACCATCTATCTGGTCTCCGCAACCTACATGATCAACTCTTTATTGATCCTGAGGCTCCATCTGCCGCCCGTGACGCGGGCCGCTGGTGGTAACCCCCTTCAGGACCTGACGGATGGCGCCAGATATATCCTGACAAACCATACCTTCCGGTTTCTCATTGGCATGACATTCCTCAACGCCTTCTTCGGCATGTCGCACATTGTTCTCCTGCCCGTGTTTGCCGAACAGCTTCTGGGTGACGCCTCAGGTTCTGGACTGGGTATGATGTACTCGGTGGCCGGCCTGGGTGGGCTCATGGGTGCCCTGGCCGCAGGTCCGGTGGTGGCGAGGAGTAGGGTGGGTCTGGTCGTCATTAGCGGTGGCACCGTCTTTGGGATGGCGCTGGCGGCCTTCGCCTTCGCACCCTGGTTCTGGCTGGCCCTGGCGCTGGAATGGCTGGCCTCAGCCAGCAACCAGCTTTTCATGGTCACCGGACAGAGCACGCTGCATAGCCAGGTGCCCGACCATTATCGAGGCCGGGTCATGGGCGTATGGGGCATGACTCATACGCTGGTGATGCCAATGGGCGGTCTGAATATGGGGGGAGTGACAAGCGCCTTTAATGCGACGTTCGCGGTCGCGGCGGGTGGTGGCATTGTAGCGCTGTTTGCGATGCTCGGTGCGGGTGGCAGCAGCCGCGTCCGTAGTCTCGGTAAGCCAGCCGTCACAGAGGGCGCCGGAGTGGAATCCCCTGTCGCTGTGTAAGCCTCTCCAGGCGAGGAGTGAGGCTCGTCTGGCGAAGGGCTTGGCATCTACCTTGCATGACAACTGAGTAAGTACAGGAAGGTGCAGAAAACCTAGGTTTTCTGCCGGGGCGTTTGAGGTCCGATGATGCTTCACTCATCGCGACTCGCGACATGTCGGAGGGTGTCCCCTCAAAGATAAAACATCCCGAGGGCGGGTGGGCGGGTAATAACCACACGTCAGCCATGGAACACCAATGGGGCGGGGCGGGCCTGCCCGCTGAAAACCCGCCACCCTACTGCACCGGGGCGCCGAAGAGTTGGCTTTTGCGCGAGTGCAGGTAGTTGCTGGCAATGAACGAAAGCGGTTTGCGCGCCGCAATGAAATGGCGTCGCAGCAGGCCGAAGGTGTCGGATAGGTTGAGGGAGTGGGCTACGGGGTGCTCCTCCGCCAGGCGGTAAAACCGGCGACCCTCCTCCTCATACTCCTCAATGCTTCTCCGTACCCGGCCCGTGGTCTGAGGTCTCACCTGTCCCGACGCCGGATACCGGTAGTCCCGCAGGGCGTAGTCGGGGAAGACGCCGGTGACATATAGGCACACGTCAGCAATGCGTTTGTACAGTCCGAAAAGCTGTTCGCCCTCGGCCGCGGCGGCAAAACGCTTCAGGCTGTCTATATCCATATCGTTGTACCGCACCCTGCGCCGTATTCCCCGACGCACCCTGACCGGGATCACGTAGCTATGGATACGGGTGAAGGAGGCCAGCATGTGGGCCAGGTAGTCCAGCACCTGCGGCTGACCCAGCAGGCCAACAACCTCATCGGTGTCAAAGACAGGTATATTCTGGCGACCTGCCCGCTCCATTGTATGGGTGGACGCCTCCATGTCCCTGGCGGCGTTCCTCAGCAGGATCTCGAAATAGAGGGCCGGCGATAGATATAGAAAGGCCTCGTCGTCGGCCAGCACCCGCTGGAGTACCTTCTCGTCTCCTATGAGTGTCGTGCGGAACTCACCGTCCTCTGCCAGCTGCCTCTTCAACTCCTCCCTGTCCGGTGCGTCCGGCGCCGCTTCCCCTGTTATGAAATCCAGGTCTGTATCGGAGATGAGCGGGTTTGCCGCTTCCGGTCCTGCCATGACGTAGTCCCCGGCCTATGTCTCGCTCGTGCTTCTGATGACCTCATCCCTCTCCAGCGCCTCCATCTCGTCCACCGACATGCCCAGCACGCTGCTCAATATGTGTCTGGTGTGCTCTCCCACCGCCGGGGCTGGGGTGTCTACCACCGGGCTGGTGCGCGACAGCCGGGTCGGAATGGTGGGTACGAGGACAGACCGCTCCTCAGGCCCCGGCACAGGTAGCCTGGCAAGGGTTCCGCGTTCTTTGATGTGCGGGTCGTTCATCACCTGCTCTATCGTGTTCACCGGCCCTGTAAGGCTGATGTCTTTCAGCAGCTCAATCCATTCTCCCGTTGTCTTCGTTTTGAACGCCGCCATCAAGATTGGCTCCAGCTCCCCGTGATGCTCGGTCCGAAGTGGACTGGTCACGAATCTGGGGTCCTCTATCAGCTCCTCAACGCTCAGCACGGTGCAGAAGGCCTCCCAGTCCCGTACGCCGGCTATCGCCATCCAGCCGTCTGCTGTTTCAAAGGTCTGAAAGGGTGTGAACAATGGGTGGCGTGAACCGACGCGTGCGGGGATTTCGCCTGTGGCCGAGTGCCGGATGATGGCGTTCTCCATGTTGTACATAAGGCTCTCCATCATGCTCACGTCCAGCCGCTGGCCAACGCCGCTGCGCTCCCGTTCATAGAGCGCGGACAAAATGCCGAGAGCCATGTAAGTGCCGCCAAGTGTATCGCCCATGGACGCACCGACCCGCATGGGCCGTCCGCCCTCCTCGCCGGTGATGCTCATCAGGCCGCTCATGGCCTGGGCTATGATGTCCAGCGCTCCCAGGGTGGCGTAAGGCCCCGTCTGGCCGAAACCGGTGCATGAAGCGTAGATGATCCGCGGGTTGCGCTTGGAGACCTCGTCGTACCCCAGCCCCAAGCGGTCCATGGCCCCCACGCTGAAGTTCTCCGCGATGACGTCTGAGTTGTCCGCAAGGCGCAGAGCGACCTCAAGGCCCTCCGGCTTCTTGAGGTCTATCTGTACGCCCTTCTTGCCACGGTCAAGGGAGAAGCGGTAGGTGCTGCGCCCATTCACAAAAGGACCGCTTCCAAGGGACTCGTCCCTGGCGTCAACCTGTTTGACGCTGATCACCTCTGCGCCCAGGTCCGTCAGGATCATGGTGCCAAAGGGGCCTGCCAGCGCGTGGGTAAAGTCCAACACACGTATCCCTGTCAGAGGACCGGCCATTGTTTCACCTCGCTCTGCCAGATGTATGGCGCAGGATTATATAGATCGACCCTCGGAGTCAAGACCCTGGTAGATATACTCTGTTGCAGGCTTGCCCCAATGTTTGATGTACGCTAAGGAGGTGTAGGAACAAGACGTTGACATTAATGCTGTCGATATCGCCTGGTCTTCTTGAAGGTTCGGCTTGACTTGCACTATCCGCAGAATAAAATAGGGAACCTCAAGGCTTGTGAACTGATAAAGAGATGTCAATGTCGGCTTTGCGAAACGTAAGCAGCGTGCCGGAGTGCGGAAACACCCCAGATCTTGGGAGCGTGATAGATGGCTGAAACTCATGAATCCTCTCCTGAAGTAGAGGCAGCCTGGCGAGACGTTCTGACAAACTCTCATCGAGCCAGAACGGCCTTCCTCCCAGGCTCACCAAGGTGTACAACATGCGCAGTACCCCTTGGGGACATTGGCGGAGCTATGGTTAGAGTGGCAGGCACTCGACCATCTAGGAAGAACCCCAATTTCTGTAACACCTGAGACGATCAACTGCCCCTCGGCGGTGCCGAGGTAGACATAGTGGTGATTTTCGCAGACGTTAGGGGTTCCACCGAGATAGGGGAGAGACTAGGGCCAGCCGAATTCGCCGCATTACTGAATAGATTCTACAAAGCTGCAATGGATGTGCTCGTACCCGCATTCGCGATTATCGATAAGATGATCGGTGATGAGGTGATGGCGTGGTTCGTTCCGGTCCTGGGACCTGATTACAGAGAAAGGGCTGTCAAAGCGTCCATAGACCTATCCAGAGCCATGCTGGGCCAGAGCGGCCAAGATGCCGTGCTGCCTGTGGGCATTGCTGTGCATTCAGGACCAGCCTATGTTGGCAAGGTTGGCTCCGGTAATATCCATGATTTCACAGCTCTAGGCGACACCGTCAACACCGCAGCGCGAATGCAAGCGTATGCTGATGCTGGTGAGGTCATCATCAGTGAAGACCTGTACGATGAGGTCAGAGAACTCTACCCGGATCTGGAACAACGGACGCTGAACCTACGTGGTAGGCAGGAACCGATCCAGGTCAGGGTGATCAGTAGTCCGACATGAATATGTCCCAAGTGCCCCTTGTTCAAATCTAGGATCAAATCCAGCTTGAGACCCCATCTAAGCCCACTACAATGCCCCGTGCCAAATTCGATTCTTTGTTAACCGATTCTTAGGATCGCCACTGGGGATAGCCGTGGGAAGGGAGCTAACTAAGATTGACTATTCCGGAGGTCATACTGTCACGAGACTAGACGCTAAGCCGAGAGGATCGAGGCCATTCTTTGTTGATAGCGTGCCCAAGGTGGCCCAGCTTCGTGACGTCCGGTTCTGGAATACACACCGCTACTAAAGAGGTTAGGGTTTCGAAGAGACCTGTCAGGTCAGCATCCTTCATCTCCGATGCCGAAGGCAAGAATTCTCTCAAGTTCAGGACCAGCGTATCGTTGCGCCTCCTCGGCCCGGCGAACAGGACCAGGCACGGGAGTTGATGTGGCTGTACACCTAGGTAGCGACCAATATCGAAGACGTCGTCCAATGAGAAGTGCTCTATATCGGCGGCGCCCCACACGCGCTCCATAGCCATCACCAGGAAATTCGGGCCCGTCATGTGATCCAACCTGTCCCAGCAGTCAACGACGGACTCATGAACTGCTTGCTGGAGACCATTGGTGTGAGTGTAAAGCAGGACACCACAGAACGGGTATTCGGACATCGCCTCATCATGGATGGTCTCAATAAACTTGCGATAGTGGTATACCGGTAGCATCACCATCTCTTCGGCCTCTCTTTATCAGCTTGATGTTCGGCAAGTCCTGGTTTCGGATACACTGCCAGTTTGTACCCGACTGCGCGGCTCCCACAACCTGTGCAGATACAATCCACAGGCCGACGAGTAGGTGGTCGGCTGGAATGTACCGGCCGATAGATCAGGCCTAGCAAGGCTGCGCTCACCTACTCTGTCTCGAATACGCCATCCACCAGCACCTTCACCCGGTCGGCCAGGCCAGCAAGCGTCATGTCATGGGTCGCCACCACCACCGCGATGCCCTCATCATGTGCGACATCTCGTAGCAGGTTGCCGATGCTCAAGCCGGTAGCACCGTCCAGATCTCCCGTGGGCTCGTCGGCCAGCAGCACTGACGGTTTTACCGCTATCGCCCTGGCTATGGCCACCCGCTGCTGCTCGCCGCCGGAAAGCTCATACGGGCGGTGCCGGGAACGCGGGCCTAAGTTCACACGTTCCAGCGCCTCCTCCGTGCGCTGGCGACGCTCCCGCCGGGAAACGCCGTTGATGCGCAGTGGAAGCTCCACGTTCTCATAAGCGGACAGCAGCGGCAATAGTCCGAAGGCTTGAAACACGTACCCTACACTGCTGCGGCGAAGCTCAGTTATTGCTCGCTCGGACATGCTTGTGATGTCATGGCCTTCAAACAGCACAGAGCCGCTGGTGGGACGGTCCAGCCCTCCCAGCAGGTTCAGCAGCGTTGTCTTTCCGGAGCCGGAACGACCCTGAATGGCCAGCAGCTCTCCTGAGATAACGTCCAGGCTGACGCTCCGTACTGCGGGCACGTCACCGCTGGCTGTAGTGAAGCTACGCACCAGGTCTCTGGCGGCGACAACTGGGTCTGTACTGGCATACTGGCTCATGCGCCGCCCTCCCGTGGCCTGATCACTATGCCGTCCTCTCGCTCCTCAACCCGTGCCAGCCCAGTCAGCCCCAGTCGGTCCATCGACTCCGCTGGAAGCTGCAACCTGCCTACCTGATCGACCACCAGATACTCCTCCTGGACAGTCTCACCGGGGCGTTGGTAGCTGGCCTCCACCACCGTCTCCGAGGCGATGCGCCCGTCCCGGATCAGCACCACCCTGTCGGTGAAACGGCCCACGCCTGGGTAGTGGGTAACTACCACCACCGTAACGTCGTAAGAGGTCCGCACATCCTGTAGGGTCTGAAGCACCTCATCGGCGGTGTGGGTGTCCAACTCGCCCGTGGGTTCGTCGGCCAGGAGAAGAGCGGGCCGGTTGGCCAGCGCCTCTCCTATGGCCACTCGCTGCTGCTCACCGCCGGAAAGCTGATATGGGTATCGGGCAGCCTTGTCCTCCAGCCCCAGCACAGCCAGCAGGTCCATTGCCCACTCTCTACGTTGGGCGGCTGGTTCACCGCCGATCGCCATGGGCAGTTCGATGTTCTCCCGTGCCGTAAGGTAGGGCAGCAGGTTTCTGGATGTGGTCTGCCACACGAAGCCAACCTCCGAGCGGCGGTAGGTCACACGGTCCTCCTCCGTCATGTCCAGCAAGTCCCTGTCTCCTACCCGCACCTGGCCCGCTGAAGGTACGTCCAGCCCGGCCAGTATGTTCAGGAGTGTGGTCTTGCCTGAGCCGCTGGAGCCTATGATGGCAAGGAACTCGCCGTGGGCTACCTCCATGTCCACGCCTCGCAGAGCTACCACCTCCAGATCGGCGCGCTTGTATATCTTGAACAGGTCACGGCATTGGATATGCACTCTATGCTCACCTGTCATGGAGTTGCTCCCTTGTATGTCTGGGGCATGGCTGTAGTCCGAACCCGCCTTTGGCCGGTTGATGTGCCAGCCTGCTGTATTTCGTTGGCGAATATGTCGATGGATTCATTCCGCGATCCTCAGTAGCCGTTGCACGTCCAGCCGCGATATAGACCATGCCAGCACCACTACCGTCACCGCCGTGGCCGCAGCCAGCACCAGGTAGGCCAGCCCCATGGCGATCCAGTCGGTCTCCAGCGCCATGGGCGGTATGATGCGTGCCCCGCCTTCGGCTACCTCCAGCAGTGGCAGGACCGCACGACCCAGCCAGTGGCCACCCAGAGTGCCCACGCCCAGTCCAACCGCCACCGTGAGGGCTAGGTTGAACCATACCACTCCGTTGACCTGAAGCCGTGAGAAGCCGATGGAGCGCAGCACTGCAAACTCCCCCTGGCGCTCCCTGGCGTCGATGTAGGTGTACAGCACCAGTCCCGATGCCGTAGCCAGCACCACTGCGAGGAAAGACAGGGACAGAAGCCCGCTCCAACCCGCCGTCAACAACGGGTCCTGGGTGGTGATCTCTAGCAACTGCTCGGCGTCAAATATCTCCCTCACGGTTCCTCCCAAGGAGTCGATGGTCTGTCGCACCAGTTCCAGACCCGACTGCCCTGCGGCGGAGCTGACCCAGACCTCCAGGCTGGGGAATACGGGCCGGGCTGTGTGAAGTGACACGTACTCCAGAGTAGCGTCTATGTCGGCCACCATGAACGGCATTTCGCTGGGGTCCAGGGTTGGAAAAAGGTCAATGGTGCCGATCAACTCCACCGGCAGTAGTACGCCCCCAACGGAGACAGACAGCACGTCCCCAATCTCCACCTGGCCGCCTTCAAGCCCATCTAGCTCATTTAGTAATGACGAGCTGACCAGCACAGGCACGGACGTCTGTGGAGGCCCTGCCGCAATACCCCGCTGCGCCAGGCCACCGCTGGCCCAGATGAATATGGCGCTGCGTCGCTCCGACCTGGTAACAGAATCGCTGACATCCAGGGAGTACAGGCCCGGGGCTGACGGGTCCTCCAATGGGTGCCATCCACCCACCTCCTGGAAAGACTCAACCTCAACCAGCCCCTGCGGCGTGACTGCCTCCAACTGGTCAAGGAAAATAACCCCCCCTGTGCGACCGCGTGAGCTGATCCAGAGGGAGTGCAACGTGTACGGCGGCTCCACCACCGGCGCTGGAATCCTTCGTGAGTAGCTCAGTGGTTCGATCGGTGCTTCCAGGCGGGTCCATCCCTGGGCCGGCACATTGCCTAGCGCTATGTCAAAATAGATACCTCTGCTGTCTTCCAGGCGCGCGCCTAGGCTTGCGTCCCTGGCAAGGCGGCCCGCCTGTACCCATATGCCCAGGTCAGTGGCGTCGGCTGGCAGCTGCAACCCGCGTGCTGAGTCGTCACTGCGCAGGAGAGGTTGCAGTGCATTACCTAGGGAGCCGCCTGTGAAGTCCGGGCGCGTCCAGGCCACTCTGGGCAGGGCCGCCGTGTCCACCGCCATGAATGTGACCTCATTGCCAAAGGTGGCCGTCGTTATCCTGGTCTCAACACGCATCGCATCGGCAGCTTCATCTACCTCGGGCAACGAACGCACCTCTTTAGCCACCCCTCGCTCCGTTGCCGATAGCGGCCCCAGGGAGAAGCCGATACGTACGTCAGCTCCTGCCTCGTAGAGGGCCTGCTCCCTCTGGCTGCGTTCCAGTGTGGCGATGACTGCGGAGCCAAGAACCCCCAGGGAGGTAGCCAAGGCCAGCAGCACCATCAACGCTCCGGAAGGTATGGGGTCTCGGGCGACCCGGCGCATGGCGTGTACCAGCCATACCGAGCTGAAAGGCTCGATTATCCCGGCAAGGATGCGCAATGCTATGGGATACAGCCGTAGTAGCACCAGGCCCGCTGCAAGGACGCCCAGGGTTGGCCCAAGCAGAAGTGTCATGTCTATCTGCGTCCCCTCTTCGCCCAACGGCTGCACAAGGAACGAACCTCTGGACTTAAGCTGCCACCACACTATTCCTATGAGGACCAGAAGTACCAGGTCGATGTAGTAGCGGTGCAGCAACGGCTTATCCGGCGGACGCGCCGTAGCGGACCTGTAGGCGACCATACCGCGGCGTGAAGAGCCAAGAGTAGCGCCGGTCAGCACCGCCACCGCCAGCAAGGCCCCTACCGCGCCGAGCAGAAAAACCGCGGGTGACAGGTCGATACGCACCAGCCCCTGCTCCACGGAACCCGCCGGGAATAGGCCCCCGGTAAGTGACACCAGGGCCTGGGCTATCAGCGGCCCCACGGCTATGGCCGGAATGGCCATCAGCAGCCCCTCCATAAGGATCACCACTCCCACCTGTGTTGTGGATGCACCCCTGCTGCGGAACAGCGCCACCTCCAGTGCCCTCACTCTCCCTATCAGCCCGGCGATGAGGAACAGGTAATACAGCAGTACGCCCAGCGCCAGGAACACAACCAGGAACAGCGGGACTCGGGCCACCGCCAGCAAAGCTACGTACCGCTCGAGTGTCTTGTCCAGCCCCATCTCCCAGGAGGAGTCCGGCAAATTGGATTGGATGTCTCTGGTGACACCTGCGACTGTCACGCGCAGATCGTCCACCTCGGATGCCTGGAGCCCTGGCTGGTCCAGCCGGAACAGCCAGATGAAGTCGGAGCGAAGTCCCGGTACGGCTGTCCCCACGACATCTAGAAGAGAGTCCATGTCGGCGTACATAGGCAGAGCGACCCACTGCCGCTCCATGCTTGTAAGCCGGTCCCAGGGGCCTATCTGCCAGTAAAGTTCTTGTTGATCCGTAGGCTCAATGATCCCCACGATGCGTACCGCCGCTGCCCTGCCCTCATCTTCTGTAATGGCGGAGATTAGGTGGAGGCGCTGGCCCACCCCCATACCCAAAGCGGATGCCCCCAGTGAGTCGACGACCACCTCAACCTCGCCGAAAGAGCGCACGGGAAGCCGACCGTCCACCACTCGCGCGTGGGCCTCCAGCTCTGAGATCGCCTGGAGCGATGTCCTGGGCCGTCCGGGGCCGGACTGCTCCACTCCCGGCATGTCTGTGAAATAGAGCGGTGAGGTCTGTACCAGCAGAGTGGTGTCCTGAAGGTAGGCGCTCAGAGGCTGTTGGACTCGCCCTTCCACAAAGCCGTTGGTGGAGTTGAAGGCGGGCCGTTCCAGGGCATGGAACGCTCGTAGAGAGAGGTTTACCTCGGCGTCGGGCACATCGTTCAAGGTGTGGCGTAGCGCTGTCTCCGCCAGAGCGTTGGAAAATATGACCGTTGACGCCATCAGCGCCACGGCCAGCACCATTCCGAAGCCCGCTGCCGACTGCAACCGCCAGTCTGCGGCTGCGCGTCTCATGGCGATCAGGGCTGCGAACCTTACCAGACTGATCAACGCATCATTCCTCTAACCGCAGCACTTCGTACAGTCGCAGACGGCCGGCCAGCACCAACGCCAGCAGCGTTGCCAGGACCGCCGCCATCGTCACCTGGACGTAGGTCGTTATCGCCAGCATACCGTCCAGCGCCAGCTTCATGGGCGGCACCACCTGCCGCCCACCCGCCGTAACGTCCAGGTAGTCCAGTGTCCGCTGACCTACCCACGCCCCGGCCACCGAGCCTATGCCAATGCCTATGATGGCTACCATCACACCTTCCAGCGCCAGAACCAGTCCCACACGCCAGCGGAGGAAGCCCAACGTTCTCAGGACACCCAGCTCCACCCTGGCTCGTTGTACCGCCAGCACTATGTACAGCCCGAAGCCTAGAATTACTATGCCGCCCAGGGCAACGGCTGCAAGCAGCGCCAGACCGGGCCAGGCTCCTCCTCCGAGTGGGTTGGTCTCCGCCAGTTCGGCACGCTCCTCCCTATCCTTTATGGCCGCGTAGTAAGGCAGCAACTCCCGTAGCTCCTCCTTCGTCTTTTCCCGGTCGGCGTCCGGCTCCAGGCCCACCCAGAACTCGTTGGCCGCGGGAGGCCTGGACAGGGGCAGCATGTCCAGGTAAAGCTCCAGGTGTTCACTGTTTACCACCAGGAATGGCCTATCCTCCGGGTACAGCGTGGGGAAATAGTCTGCCACCTCTCGCACACGCAGGCTGACTGACTGGCTGAGCACCCGTCCTACGAACTCCTGGCCCACGGAGCCCACGGAAAACTGGCTGCTGCCTATGGCCGGAATCGGCATGGGTACCGGTGGCACCAGCAACCCTCTCTCGCTTCCATCTATGGGTTCGGTCCAGGAGAAGAGGACCCCGTTGGTGCCGGAGTGGGCGGCGTCTCCCTGGTAGTCCAGCGTATCCTGAGCTACGCTCATGTTGGGTAGGAGTGTCCACGGCCCCGGTGTCTCGAACCCTTCGATTATCTGCTGCTCCCCTCCAACCACAGCCGTCAATTCGTCCAATGCAACTGAACCTTTCCCGAACCCTGCCTTTGAGGAGCCGCTTACATATATGGCCACCAGGGTGAAGGGTGGCTGAAGGTGCGCCTCTTCTGGAATCGGTCCTTCCAGGTACACCCATGACGGCGTGACAGCCTGACCCAGGAAGACGCTTGCGTACTGCCCACTGGCATCCCGGAGGCGCAGGGAGAAGTTGTAGCCTGGGTAGGGACGCTCTGCCTGGACCCACAGCCCCACCGCCTGGGTACCGTCCGGGATGCTGACGCCGCGCTCCATCGGCGAAGGCTGGCGCAGCGCTCGTAGGAGGTCGTTCAGGTTCTTGTCGGCGAAGTCCTTGCGGAACCAGGTCATTTTGGGTAGTGTCGCCGGGTCCACCGCCAGTAGGGAGTAGTTTGCACCGCTCAGGGAGCCCCCGGCTGAGGCCACCGTACCACGGTACACAGGCGATATCTCCGCCACACCCGGCACAGAGCCCACCTCCCTCGCCGGTTCCTTTATGGCCTGGCCGAAGGCCACTCTCAACGGCGGCACTACCAGCTCCGCACCTACCGAATAGCGGGCCTGATCGGCGTGGCTGGCGGCCAGGGTGGCGCCGAATATGGCTCCGAATACTCCCAGTGCGGTAGCGAGCATTATCAGAACCGCCAGGGCACCGTAGGCCAAGTGGTCCCTGGCCATGCGTTTGAGGGCATGGGCCAGCCACAAGGGCGCGATGGGGTCCACCAGCCGAGCCAGCAGTCGTAGCAGGAAGGGTAGCACGCGCAGCAATAGCAGCCCCACAGCCAGCAGGACCAGGGCCGGCCAGACAAGCAGGGAAGGGGCAGCCTCAAGCCCTTCTCCTAGAAACCCTTCGGTAAGGAAGCCGCCACGACCCTGAATCTGCCACCAGACCAACCCGACCGCTGCCAGGACCAGCATGTCGATGGCGTACCGGAACAGGGCGGGTCGCTCCGGCGTGCGCCCGCGGTCTCTCAAGAACTGGACTATGCCCCGGCTTGCAGTGGTTATGCCTGTCGCCAGGAACACGGCCACGCATATCAGACCCGCCACGCCAGCCATCGCGAACACCGAGAATGACAACCTGGCGGAGGCGGCCTCCAACGCTGAGTTGCCTGCGGGGAGAAGGCTGGCCAGCGCCCATCCCATAAACGGGCCTACCAGGACCGCCGGTACGGCTATGATCAGGCCTTCACCCAGCCCTAACAATGCCCCCACCTGGAAAACCGTGGCTCCGCGGCTGCGTATCATCGCCGCTTCAGCGCCCCGGTGTCGGGCCAGCATCATAGATATGATTACCAGGTAGTAGAGCACCACGCCAACAACCAGGAATGTGAACATGAACAGGGGCACACGTACCAGGGACAGGTCGCGTTGATAGTCGGAGATAACGTTGCTCAGAGCGGTCAGGAACATGGAGCGTGGGTAAGACCGGTTGACGTCCGACTCCATTGCATCCAGTGAATCACTGGCCAGCGATGCCGTATCCGCGGTCAGCGACTCTACGTCGAGGGTGATGTACCACCAGTAGCTGCCCAGCAGCATGGGGTACTGCGCGCCTAGGCCGCCGAAGAACAGCTCTTGGCCGGAGTACATGGGCACGATGGGCTCACCGTCCCCTTCAACTAGACGGAACCTGGACAGGCTCCCAAACCAGTACGAGTCTTCCGGGTCGGCGGGCTCCACCGTGCCTACCACGGTGACTATAATCTTCTCCGCAGGCGCTGTGCCAAAGGGCACCAGGTAGACTGTCATCTCCTCGGGCCAGCCCAGGCTGGCGGTAGCCTCGGCACCTATGACAACCTCCAGGGTAAGAAAGCCATCACCGGAGGTGGCGTACGCTTGGGGCCACCGTCCGGAGACCAGGCGGGCATGTTCCTGGAACCCTTCGTGGAAGTAGACGTAGGCCTGGCGGCTGGTCTCGGTGGGAACGGCACCCATGTCGTCGACATAGGGTAGGACCTGGGAGCGTCCCATGCGAGAGGTGTCGCTGACCAACCATCCGGCGCGTTCCAAGAGCGCATCGTCCACCACGGAGCGTACCCGTTCGTAGTCCGGGCGGCCCAGGGGCCGGTCCTGGACAATGGTTTGAAGATTCAGGAGGTCTCTGGACGGAGCTTCAGACTGTGCACGGTTCAGGCCCGCCTCCGCCAGCGTACTGGAGTGTATGGCCGCTACTGAGACCAGTGTCACCACCAGTAGTACGCCGAAGGCGGAGACCAGCATCAGGGGCCAGCCGGCGCGGACACGCCTGGCCGTCAGCCACGCTACGAACCGGACAAATCTGACCATGCCCCTCCTAACACCGGTCTGCGGGCTAGCTTGTGGCTACCTGCCGGAAGTCACTGGATTATACGTGTGAGCGGTAGCTGCCACAAGTGAAGCAGCCTGGGCTGGATATGGGCTAATGTGGCTTGGCTTGTGCAGGCGGAAAGACAGAGGTGTCCTGACCTGTTAGGACCGGGGGTTCAAGGACCAGCCCAGGCTGCACAAAAACTGGACAGCACGGGCAACCCCTTGAGAAGGGTACCGTCTGTTCTCGGCTGATTACTTTCCCTTCCTGGCCTTTTGAAAAGTTCGAAACGATACAAGAACGTTCACCTTGAGCACTTGGGTTCGATAATTGCCAGCGTATGGTAAGGTGGTAGAATTCGGTCAACGAGTCGAATTGGCAACGGAGCGACACCGCGAAGGTGTCAGTGGGGATTTAACCGCGCCACCTCCCGACATGGGCGAGGTTGATCTGGGCGCGGTTACAAGCGATCTTATCAACCAACAGGTGACGGCATTTGAGCGTGCTGCCGGTCTTCAGGGCAGCCAGGCACAAACGCGCCCTAAACGCAGTTGGTGGCCTTGGAGACGGAACCGCTAGGACCAATCTAGCGAGAGCGCTCCATGAGCTGTCAAGCCAACCCGTGATGGCATACTAGGCCCCCAAATGGATTCGAATGCCCACCGTAAGTTGGAGGGGCGTGAATCAGTCGGCAAGCTGCTTCTGATCCCTTAATACACCTCAGGAAACGAGCTTCCCGCGCGTATATTGGCTACGTCAACTGATACGTATCGTCACCTGTGGAAGCGACTCTGCCTTCGCGCTCTAGCTTGCTCAAATGGCTTCGCACCTGGTTCCGTGCCATGTTGTGTCGCTGCTCCACGAGATCAGTGTAAATAGACTTGAGTAGCTCCTCGACCGTTCTGGGGCCTTGACTCAACTGTTCGATTATCTGATTCTCTCTCTCCTGACGGTGAGCGATCAGCTCTTCCAGCTTCGCCTTGGGGTAAGCCACCACCGGTCCCTGCCCAGGGTATATCACCTGGGCATCATACCTGAGAAATCTATCCATGGTCTCAAGGAAGAGTCCGATATCTCCTTGTCCTGGATTTACCACCGAGGTCCAAACACCCATAACGTTGTCGCCAGTAAAAAGGGCCCGCCTCTCGCGGAGAAATCCACCAAGGCTGCCGAATGTGTGTCCCGGAGCGTGGATTAACTCAAGGGTCATGCCCCCTATGTCGAGTTGTTCACCATCTTGGACCGTTCTCCCTACGCTGATTCCCTCCAAAGCCTCGTCTATGTGCTCCTTCTCCTCCGGATGGCTCACAATTGTGCCCCCGAATCGGCGTACCATAGCGGACGCTCCACCAACATTGGGTCCGTGGCGATGGGTGATGACGATGTACTCGACGGGAGGATGTGGCACAGTCTCAATGTAGTCTAGGCGTGCCTGGACCTCCTCCGGCCGGTTCCAACCCGTATCGATAAAGCTGTCGCATCCTGTCCCAATATCACCCAGGAGTTGGTCTGAAAGACTCCAGGCGCGGGCTCCGGATCGTAAACCAGTCGGTGGATTCCAGAAGCAATCTCCTCCATGGGAACATCTCCTCACCGCGCAATTCATGGCCCAACTTGTGCCATCTTAGAGCCGTTAAATGGGGTGATCAATACGGAAATTGACCTCTTGCCACGATTCGGGGGATGCTGGGACGTCTTCAGGGGGAGACTGACGCCGTTCTTCAGCCGCTCAGGAAATTCCTAGATATCGGTGTCAGCCTGAAGTGGCCCCTGACTTGATCCCTCCCAGTGCAGTCTGCCCTTGCCCTCAATATGGTCTGCCAACTCGAGAATCATACGCACGTGGATGTCTGGATACTCCATGACGGTGTTGTGGGTACCGGATGTGATTTCGAAGCGTGTCCGCACCAGCTCCTTGAATCGCCGCACGATTGGCTCGTGTTGCTGCCATGTTTGTGGGGTGTTGCGGCGAGTCTCGCTATAGACGAGCGTCACGGGATAGGTGATCCGGGCCAGGGTTGGCCATGTCGAGAACTTGTCAGGCTGCGCTTCGAAGAATGCGGCCTCCGCTTCAGGTGTGCATCTCAGTTCAATCGTGCCGTCCGGCCGCTTCCGTGTGCCATGATTGACATAAGCCCACAGCGACTCGTCTGTGACGAACCTGAATCCGCCACGCCCCTTGATAATGTCGAACATTTCTTGATGGGACTGGAACGTCCTGCGCTTATTGCGCACGCCCTGACGGGCCAGTTTAGCCCGCTCGCGGTTCTCCTCTGACTGCGCTAGTTGAGCCAACACTGTTGGCTCAACAAAGTAGCCTCCGGCAACTCGATCAGACATGCGTGCCGATGCGAGTAGCACAGCGCCTGCTCCGAATGAATGGGCTACGATGATGACGGGCTCGGCGTCCAGCACACGGACAAATCCGGCCACGTCGTCGGCAAGGAGTTCCCAGGAGACCGGAACGGTTGACGATTCTGATTTCCCATGGCTTCGCAAATCGGGTGTGATGCAATGCATACTGCCGGCCAGACGTCGCACAATAGGTTCCCACGTCCCGCCGCACATACCTGCCCCGTGAAACATGACGCAGACAGGTCCATCACCGCCCCAGTCAAGGTAGTGCATTCGGATGCCATTGACATTGAGATATCGGTCTTGGGCTAACACACGACTCATCTTTCTAGGACATTCAACTGACAACCACGGCTCTTACCAGCTCCCCCAAAGCGATTACACTAGCCCTGGCAGAGCGTTTCTGAGCATGTTTTGACGCCGTAGACCTGCCATTGAGCCGGTGAGGGGCGGGATTGGACAGTTCTGATACCTCTTGCCTGGAGACCACTGATATCGTTCCTTCTGCCTTGTCACGGGGACGAACTCTTGCTTGTGGGTACCACCTCGGTCCTGGCGATCTAGGTTGATTAGCGCTGCCTCTCCAACACAGATGGTCTGGGAATGTCGCGAGGATGCCCTGTGCCGATTACTCCTACATTCCACATACAGGCTGCCTGGACCCAGGCAACGCACCATCCTCGACGAGAGCCACGGTAGTACCACTCACGAATGCCGTCAAACTCCCCATTGGCGATCAAGCCAATCCACGATATCGCAGTAAGCCTGGCCCAAAATCTGTCCGAAGAGTCGATTTGGGACGTTGTATAGCAGGCACTTCATAATGTAAGAGAGGGAAGTCTTGGCCCTAACTGCTTGTTAACACTTAGGCCGGCGTTACAACCGGTCCGGATGTGCGGCGCGGTTAAGTCAGAACCATATCGACATAAGAGGGGTCTCGTATATGAGGTGCTCTCCTTGCAAATTTGGATTTTTCAAGTCAGGTATATTGGGAGAAACCATGGCAGATGTTTCGGAGGATTCCTCACCACGTTCCAGCTGCTGAATGACCTTCTTCACAGGGTATTCCTTAGCATGTCTCTTCAGGGCGGCTTCAGCTATCACGTCCTGGAACTCGGCACTAGGCCAGAATACGTAGGCATCCGTAAGCGCCTGTAGCTTGAATGACTCCATCGCGGCATCCGCCACCACCCTAATTGCCCTAGCCATCTTCGTGAATATCAACATTGCCTTTCTCCTTCCACATGGCCTTGTACTTGGGATGGAGCGTACTGGAGTAGCTGTCAACAGCCGATAAAAAGCACATGACTTCGTATAAATGTTTTGTAAAAGTTGTGGTAAAGACGCATGTGCTGTTACTGACTCCCCAGAGCGATATCGTCCCTCTGTCACACCGATCGAGCTATGGGATATTTGGCGCCCCAGGTGGGCTTCGAGCTTGGGACCTCGACGTGAATTTAAAATCGCACATTGCACCTTCGGCTGAGAATTTGGGCTAACTCAAGTTGACTCTACTGCCCCGAGTTCGTACCGCAGTGTTGCTACTAATAAGTAAGTTGCGCGTTCATGGCTCCTCCATCTCCATCAGATTTATATCCAATTTGCCAGAAGGCCAAGAGTGGAAAGTAAAGCTAGGACATCGTGAGATCGGATCTGACCATTCATGGTACAAACCATGATCCCTGTCGATCTCACGTAGCGACTGGCCTTGTTCTCGGCCCTAACGTTTAGTCCCAGGTGCTCGCGGAGCCGCATAAATGACCCAGCTCCTACTTACGGGAGGCGGCGTATTGTGGCATTATTGGCGTACCAATACCTCCCCAAGCTGAGGCGAGACCATGGCGGTTGGCTTGCGTACCCGGGTTCAGGAAATCTACCGCGGCTGGTGGGTGGCTGCTGCCGGCTTCGGCGTCTTGGCGCTCCTGACCGGGTCCCAGTCCGGCGGAAGCATCGGGCTCTTCTTTGTAGCACTGCTACGGGAGTTCGGCTGGAGCCGTACTCTTCTATCGGGCGCCTTCTCCCTTGTACGCATTGAGGGCAGCTTCCTGGGTCCGCTGGAGGGATTCCTCACAGACCGGCTCGGCTCTCACCGGATGGCCCTCATCGGGTTCCTAGTCGCCGGTAGCGGCTTCTTCTTACTATCCCAGGTCTCGCACCCTGTGCACTTTTATCTCGCCATGCTGACCATTACGGGCGGCGCCGGACTTGGCAGCTATATTCCTGTTATGTCAGCAGTAAACTGGTGGTTTTCCCGAAACCGTAACGCCGCCATGGGGATAGCAATGGCGGGATTCAGCATGGGTTCGGTCTGGAGCCCGCTGATAGCATGGGTAGTCATAACCCACGGTTGGCGTACCGCTGCCATCGCCATTGGGGTCGTCCTCTGGGCAGCCGCGTTTCCCCTCAGCAGGGCTCTACGCCGTCCAAACGCCGCCCAATCAAGCCAGCACACGGGGGAGACGGTCGTCGCCTCTACCGGCGGCTCCACTCAAGAATCAGCACCGGAGGCCGAATTCACGGTCAGGCAGGCCGTGCGAACCCGGGCGTTCTGGATCATCCCGCTGGCCCAGGCGGCGAATGGGTTTACAACCACCGCCGTCCAGGTCCACGGCATACCTCACCTGGTAGAGGTAGGGCTTTCTCTCCAGACTGCCGGCTTCGTTATGGCCCTCTTCGGAATCATAGAGGTGTGCATGCGTGTCTTCGGGAGCTTCATAGGCGACCGTGTAGACAAGCGCTACGCCATTCTTGGGTACAACATCCTCCAGGCCCTGGGTGTGGTTGTCCTCGCTTTCGCCCACTCCTTGCCCGCCGCACTGCTCTTCAGTGTGCTCTTCGCAGTGGGCCACGGCGGTCGTGGCCCACTGTTCGTCGCTATCCGCGGCGAGTTCTACGGGCGCAGCCGCTTCGGCACGATCATGGGGATTGGGAGCCTGATCACCGGGATATCCGGCGTCGCCACGCCACTGCTGCTAGGGATCCTGTTTGACATACAGGGAACCTACAAGCCAGGGCTGCTGAGCATGGCAGCAATAACCTTCATAGGAGGGTTTCTTATTCTGTTCGCGGTGCGTCCGACAGTGCCTGACACCGGTGGGCCGCAGCCAACGGGAGCCTAGCAAAGGTAACCCCTGTTCGCGGCGAGCGCGTGGAACCACGGTCATAGTTGCCCACGGCTGCCTCTGTACCCGAACCTGCGGTCTTTTGAGGCTCTTGTATAGGAGAGGGGCATCCACTGATCTCCTAGAGGCTTGATACGACCCACCTCTCCCTCCCTCACGTACCTTTCCATCTCGGCTGCCCAAGCACGACTCGAACTCACACCCTAGTGGTTAACCTTCTTGCATCCGTTTGGATTTACCCGAAGGCCAGAAATGGAAAGCGAACCGGCTGCTTCAGCTTCGAAGAAGCTCTTGCGCAACAGCGGCAACCTACGTTGACTCCACCCCTTCACCACCTAGGCGGTAAGCTTGCGTTTCAGGGAGAGATTGGAAGCCCCCTGCCAGACTGATTTTCGGACATCCTCGGTGGGACGCTTGACAGGGCGTTGAATACATACAATTATGAACCCCATTCTGAACGAGGTGCGCCACCGGACGGCGAGAGAGGAAAAGACGTTGAGGCTATACGTAGGTAACTTCGCATATGAAATGCGCGAACAGGAGCTACGCGAAGCGTTTGAGGCACACGGCCAAGTACAAGAGGTTCATATAGTTCAGGATCGAGATACGGGCCGTTCCAAGGGATTCGCCTTTGTGGAGATGCCGACTGGAACAGAGGCTCAGGCTGCCATCGGCGCACTCAACGGCAAGGAACTCGGTGGACGTCCCATAACGGTCAATGAGGCTCGCCCAAGGCCGGAAAGAAGCTCAGTTGGTGGCGGAGGCTATGGGGGGAACCGTGCTGGTGGAGGTCTAGTGAACCGCGACAGTGCAGCGTCTGGAGGCCGCAGCGATCGGGGATCTGGGAGCCGGGGTGGTGGAGGTGGTGGAGGCGGTTTTCATAATGCCCGTAAGCACCCTCCACGAACTCCTCGTGAGTAGAGTTTGAGCATTACCCTAGCTCGAAGCTGCAGAGGTACCCACACGGGTGCTCGACCCGGAGTATCCGTTCACGGCCGAAGTAAGAGATAACGTGACTACCGTTCAGACTGTGCTTGGCCCGGTCGACACAGGGGATTTGGGGTTCACCCTGATGCACGAACATGTCCTCTCCAGCTCGGCGGGTGTCTGGTACTCCTATCCGGAGCTGGTGAACCGGGCGTGGCTCACCCAGTCTGTAATAGACGACCTCCGAGAAGCCGGTGCCGAGGGACTCCGGACCTTCGTTGACGTGACACCCTTCGATCTGGGTCGGGACGTGCGCCTTCTTCGCGAGGCCTCAGAAGGCTCCGGGATCCACATCATTGCCGCAACGGGAACCCACCGGAACATCCCCCGTTCCTTTTTGGACGGAACTACCCCGGACACGATAGCCGAGTTATACGTACGTGAGATAGAGGAAGGTATCGAAGGCACCGATATCCGGGCGGGGATCATAAAGGTTGCCAACGACCGAGAAGGGGTGGATGCTCCGGGAGAGCTTGTCCTACGAGCCGCTGCACGAGCCCACAGACGCACCGGAGTACCCATCACCACTCACAGCTACGCCCCGGGCCGGGTGGGCAACGATCAGGTGGCTATCCTGGAAGATGAGGGGGTGGACTTGCAGAGGGTCTATATTGGCCACAGCAATGACACAGACGACATGGACTATCTAGTTGGGCTGTGTCGTAAGGGCTGCTACCTGGGCATGGACCGCTATCCGGGGAGCGGAGTCATGGACTGGGAAGCGCGCACCCAGGTAGTGAAGCGCCTCATAGATGCCGGTTTTGCAGGCCAGGTCATGCTATCCCATGACAGACGGCTATGTGGACCCAACACCCGCCAAGACCGCATCGAACGCCGGGGCAACAATCCAGATGGCGTGAACTTCATCGCCCGCAGGGTTCTGCCCCGCCTGCGTGAACTCGGCGTCTCAACCGAGATCATTCACCAGCTCATGGTTGACTCCCCGCGGCAATACTTCGAACGTAGCTGACCCTAAGTATCTGGCCTTATTTGCCAGAAGGGCACGCCGGTCAAGTTAGAGGCAATTGCCGTAGTACCTGCACTCGCACTCATTCCTCGCGGCCAGGTTTGAACCGGACCTGGTGACTAGGACCTCATGGCAGCGAGTAGATGCGACACTGGTTAGAATGGGAGGTGTCCATCGAAAGGAGACCAAATCATGTGGGGGACTCAGCCTAACCCACCCGTGCGGTGGGTCCAATTATCGCTCTTAGTGGTGCTTACAGCCTTTATCGGGGCCATGTGGGGACTAGAGCGTACCACTGTACCGCTCATTGCTCGACAGGAATTCGGAATCACGTCTGCGACAGTAGCCCTCTCTTTCATCGTAGGATTCGGGTTCACCAAAAGTTTCGCGAACCTGTTTGCCGGAGGCCTCATGGATAGGGTGGGAAGGCGGGGAGTATTGGTTGTGGGGTGGGCTGTAGGCTTGCCTGTGCCCTTCCTGATCATCTGGGCTCCTCAGTGGGAATGGATTGTGGTAGCTAACCTTCTGCTGGGTATGAACCAGGGCCTGTGCTGGACCGCTACGATCGTCATGATGATGGATATTTTGGGGGAGAGACGCCGCGGCCTGTCCACAGGACTCAATGAGTTCGTCGGATACAGTGGCGTTGCTCTTGCCACACTGGTAACGGGCTTTATCGCTGCCACTTTCTCGGCCAGGCCACACCCATTCTTTCTAGGCATTGGCCTGGCCTCGTTAGGCCTGTTGATGTCCTTGTTGTTTGTTCGGGAGACAGGTCATTTTCTGGGTGAGGAGTCATTTCCACAGAAGGAATCCCAGAGTCCCACCTTCTGGGACTCCTTTATCTCCTCTTTACGAAATCGTAGTCTGTTGAGTTGTAACCAGGCAGGTCTGGTAACCAAGATTAACGATGCTACCATCTGGGGCCTCTTCCCCCTTTTTCTGGCTTCCCACGGCCCAGATGTGGCCAGAATCGGCATTATCGCAGCCATATACCCCCAGGTCTGGGGAGCGGGGCAACTTTGGACAGGGTACCTGAGTGACCGTCTAGGCAGGAAATCTCTCATAGTTACGGGTATGTTGCTTCAGGGCCTGGGCATATCCATGGCGGTTATAGGAGAGGGCTTCCTCTTTTGGATAGCTAGCGCTACCGTGTTAGGCTTAGGTACTGCCGCTGTCTATCCCACTCTTATAGCAGGAGTGGGGGACCAGGCTCCCCCTGCTCGACGTGCGTCTGCAATAGGCATCTACCGGTGGCACCGGGACAGCGGCTTCATATTTGGTGGTCTCCTGGGGGGACTGGTGGTTGATGCACAAGGATTTCGCCTCGCTTTTCTGGTCATCGGCACCATCAACGTGTTCTCCGCATTCATCGTAAAGGTATGGATGACCGAACCCATCAAGAGGCTTACTCCCAGTAAAGACCTGCCGACTCTACCTTGAACCATTGCAGTCGGGGCCCGTTGGGCCCGGCATCAACGAGAAGAAAGGCAATTGGCGCTCAATTTCCTTAGGCTGCCGGTTCCCAGGATTTACTAAGCCGTATTTGCGTGTCGGAAGTCATGCAGCTGCTAAGGCATGGATTTGCGACACAGCCTCAGAGACCGTTCAGTTGCGTTCCGCACTGGCAACTATTCAGCGTCAATTCAAGATCAACCTGCGCTTCTCAACTTGCCGAAGGGCCAGAAACAGCAATTAGAACTCGATCTTTGCTACCTCTCGTTTCAGGTCTGCATCGGTGAGCCGGAGGTAGATGCCAGTGGTGTTGATGTCACGATGGCCCAACTGTTCCTGAAGAGCGTCCAACCTTCGCCCCGCAGTTCAGGAAGTTGATGGCGTAGCCATGCCTGCATCTTTGCAAGGTCGCTCGCACTACAAGGGCCTGTAGCGTATGCGAGGAGCCGGTGGATGCGTATGAGAAACCGTGGCGCTATAATCTGCACACCGGTACAAAGGAGGCTTCATATGGAGATTGCGCCCGGTATTCATAACGTCCTGGTGGAGGATGCGGCCGCTCCTGGGATTACCAACACCTACATGCTCATTGGCAGCCAGGGTGCCGCCTTCGTGGACACCGGATGGGCCAGGGAAGGCGAGGCCGAAGCGCGGCTCGACTATATCCGGAAGATGGGCAACCCACCTATGCTGGGCATCATATGTACTCATAGGCACCCGCCACACTGGGGCAATTCCCCGGCTATCCAGGAGGCAACGGGAGCGCCCATCATCTCCAGCCCTGTGGAGAAGGAGCCGATAGAGGAGCGCATGGAGGGTGCCCAGGTTGACAGGGTAGTGGAAGATGGCGAGGTACTGAGCCTGGGCGACATGACCCTGGAGTTCGTACACGGTCCGGGCCATACCTATGGGAGCCTGGCCGTCTTCGTGCGCGAGAGCAGGGCGCTCTTCACCGGCGACACCGTCATGGGTGTAGGTACCTCTGTGGTCAACCCGGGTGAAGGCGAGATCGCCCTCTTTCTACAAACGATGGACAAGTTCATCGCCTATAACCCTTCCGTCATCTACCCTGGCCAGGGGCCCATAATCACAGATCCTGCGGCGAAGCTGAAGGAGCTCATAGACCACCGTCACGAGCGTGAAGAACAGATCCTTGGTCTGCTCGGCCAGTCGATCCAGACCGTGGACGCCATGCTCGCCGCTATCTACACCGACCTGGACGAGCGACGTACGAACCTGGCCCGCAACCAGATCCGTAGCCACCTTATCAAGCTGGAGAGTGAAGGGCGCGTGGCCGGCTCCGACGACAGCTATAGGCTGACCTGAGAACCTACGCTGGGGGTGGGAAGAAGGCATTTGCCGACAATATATCACCCGCTCATCCTGAGCTCCGACAAGAGTCGTGAGTCTCCGATTCCATCGCGAGCCTCGACGGGTCGGGCCTACTCGGACTTGTCGAAGGACATGAGCGGAACGTCCCACAAAGGCAAAAAGCCCTCACACCTCTGCCTAAGAACCTCACTCCTTCAGGAAAATCCAGGAAACCTCGGTTTCCTGGCGGAGGGTTTTAGGTCCGATGATGCTCCGATTCCATCGCGAGTGCTCGACCGAGTCGGCGCTCCGCTCATCCCGATGTGTCGGGACAAAGTCGGAGTAAGTGTCCCCCCTGTTCAAAAGGTACCGAGGGCGGAGCGGGCAGGGAGTGGGAAGGAGAGGGCAACGACGCCTGCTGCCACCCATCTCCTCCCTACACGCTAATACCTCCGCTATGCTTAATCCTTAACCGCGCACCTTAACATCATATCCCGCACACCAGGGAATACTCGCCTTCCACCAGGCCCAAACCTGGGCAACCAACGAAACTCGGCTTTGTTTCCCCGAAAAAATATCATACAATTCCGAAACCCGTTCACATCCTTGACTGCTTCTCACATCCAAGTCATACAGGTTCCGCGCTCAGGAAGGTGCAGGAAACCTGGGTGTCCTGCAAGGGGGCCTGGGGGATGTGCCCCCAGAATGACAACCATTGAGGGAGGGAGGGTGGGATAAAAAAGATGTGCCAGCAATGCAGCGCATTTCTCCTCTAGGCATTGCACAGACCCGTACTTCCCAATGTGGCTTATAGCCAAGCCCTCATCAGCAGTAGAGAAATGTGGGTGCAGGGCATGCCCTGCGCGGGCGGATGGGAACAGCGACGTTTGCTACAATCCCGCCTGCAACCAACCCCTGCTCAGTTGGAATATTGCACCTCCTGGAAGATAATGAGCGCGCCATGATCAAAGAACAGTTGCACCAACTCATCGCCGAACTCACCGTCTCCGTCCAGGACTTCCATGACCGCTTCGGTCTGGTGGGTGAAGCAACCCAGCAGGAGCTGCTCAGCCGCATACCAATCCAAGATGAAGAGGTCATCGAGCTACGCCAAGCCATCCTCCACGAATCGCCCGATAGGGTTGCCAACGAGGCCGTGGACGTCTTCTACGTCGCCATCGGCACGCTGCTGCGCCTGGACCCGGAGCTCGCCGCCTCCGCCCTGGCCGAGGTCATCCAAAAGAACAACGCCAAGACCCACGACACACATCACGTCAACCAGGCTGGCAAAGTAGTACGGAAAGCCTAGCCACACCTAAAGAAGCGCCGCCCTAGTAAGGATGGGCCGCTAGCTCTTGCCTTACGCACCTACCCCGACACACGCCATTCCTGATATCATCCCCCGTGCGGCACTCAAGATACGGATGCTGTAGATAATCAATCGAAGCATCATATCTAATGCAGCTAAGCACAGCACCATCCACAAAGCAGCCCAGAGCCAGCGCAGTTAAAATTCAATCCTTTCTCAAGGAAAACGATCAGACAGAATGACTGAAATCCGAGTAGTAATCCTGGACCTGTGGCAGACCATCCTGATCGACGAACGGGAGTGGGGCCGGGAGCGGACCCGCATACGGCTGGAAGGTGCCCAGCAGGCCCTCAATGATTTCGGCGAGTTCTACACCGAGGACCAGCTCCGCGAAGCCTATCGCGCCTGTTACCGCACCTGTCGCGCCGTACGTGAAGAAGGGCGAGACCTTACATTCAAACAACAGGTGGAAACCTTCGTACAAAACATCGACGAAGGCCTGCTGGAGCGTGTTGATCGGCAGACATTCGCCCGCATCCTCAACCGCTACGCCGACGCCTTCTACGACTCGCCCCCGACCATTGCCGACGGCGTACATGACATGCTGGAGACACTCAAGTTACGTGACTACCGTCTGGGCCTTATCTCCAACACCGGTATGACCCCCGGTAGTCTCTTCCGCGCATTCATGGAAGAGGTGAAAATCCTAGAGTTCTTCGACAATCTGACATTCTCCGACGAAGTCATGATGTCCAAGCCCGCACCCGCTATATTCCTACATACCCTGGAAAGCATGGACGCTCTCGTCGAACACACCGTCTTCGTCGGCGACCACCTCCGCAACGACATCATGGGTGCTCAGGAGTTGGGGATGAGAACGGTATGGGTTGAGGGGTTCGACACCAGCGAACTGGATGTGACACCTACCACATCCATCAAAGTTATCGCCGACCTACCCGATGCGCTGGAACGCCTGAAGGAGGGCTGAGCAGGTGGCTGCCGCCAGCGCCCATTCCTTGACAATTAGCTAGCTACGATAGTACCATCTCAGGAACAACTGCATAGGGATTACCCGCTTTTATCAAGAGTGGCGGAGGGACCGGCCCTACGAAGCCCGGCAACCGGCCAGCCCGGGGGTTACCCCGGATGACACGGTGCCAAGTCCGTCGAGTTCTTGGGAGCTTGATAGATGAAAGCGGTGGACGTTGGCTTCTCCACCGCCGAGAAGTCTTTTTTGTGCAACTTTTTAACCATGCGAAGCCAGATGCCAGAGATAGTACCCCTAGAATGGACCGGAGACACGCTTCGTATCCTGGACCAGACCAAGCTTCCCCAGGAGCAGGCCGTTGTCGTAGCGCGCACCTTCTCTGATGTCGCGGAGGCTATCCAGACCATGCAGGTTCGCGGCGCACTGGCCATAGGCGTCGCCGCCGCCTACGCCATGGTTCTGGCTGTCAAAGCAGTAGAAACCTTGAATACTGACCGTCTGCTCTCGTATCTCTCAGAAGTGGAGAAGGAGATGGTCAGCACACGGTCCACCGCCGTAAACCTGCGCTGGGCTTTGAATCGAATGATGTCCGTAGCGCAGCAAGGTAAGTCGCCAGGCCAACTCCAACAACTCCTGGAAGAGGAAGCCATATCCATCCATCGGGAGAATGTAGCGGCCAACAGACGCATTGGCGAACTTGGAGCGGAGCTCCTCCCAAAGGACGGTGCTGTGCTGACCCACTGCAATACGGGCGCACTGGCTACCGCTGGGTACGGTACGGCCATAGGGGTCATCCGGGCGGCATGGGAGCAGGGCAGCAGGTTCCACGTACTGGTTACCGAGACCCGACCCCTCCTGCAGGGTGCCAGGCTCACCGCCTGGGAGCTGGTACAGCTCGGCATACCCACCAACCTGATAGTGGACTCGGCGGCAGGCAGCATCCTATCCAGTGGCGAGGTGAAATGCGTCATTGTAGGGGCTGATAGGATCGCCGCCAACGGAGACGTGGCGAACAAGATAGGCACCTATCCCCTAGCCGTCCTGGCCCATGAGTTCAACGTACCATTCTACGTAGCCGCTCCCACCAGCTCCGCGGATCTCTCTCTGGCATCCGGGGACCTGATCCCACTAGAGGAACGAGACCCTGAAGAAGTGGTCCTGTGGAACGGCCACTCCACGGCGCCCAAGGGTATCACCATACGGAATGTCGCATTTGACGTAACACCCAATCGGTACCTAACGGCCATCATCACAGAGCGCGGCATTGCGCGGCCTCCACTGGACCAGGCGCTCGGTAGCCTAGTGGAACCCCAGGATGCCGCTGCCGCCCCCGTACTGGAGACCAGTCAATCCGGCAACGGAGCAGCCGGTGGCTGAAGCAACGGTAGCCATAATGGGAGGCAGCGGCCTTTATGAGATGGACGGTCTCACTGGCATGCATGAGGTAACGCCTGAGACTCCCTATGGCGCCCCCAGCGATACCATCATGGTTGGCGATATGGGAGGAGTAGCCACCGCCTTCCTTCCTCGCCATGGTCGCGGTCACCGGATGATGCCCACAGAACTGCCGGTACGGGCCAACATCTACGCCCTCAAGACACTGGGTGTTGAGAGGGTCATATCCATCAGCGCCGTGGGCAGCCTGGACGAGAATATACACCCCCTGGACATGGTAGTTCCGAACCAGCTGATAGACCGTACTCGCCAGCGGGCAAACACCTTTTTCGGCGATGGTCTGGTGGCCCACGTATCATTCGCAGACCCATTCTGCTCCACACTGTCCGCCGCATTGAGCGATACGGCAAAAGAGGTGGGCGCCACGGTGCATGAAGGCGGCACCTACGTGGTAATGGAAGGACCTGCCTTCTCCACTCGCGCTGAATCGCTCCTTTACCGCTCGTGGGGCGCCCAGATAATCGGCATGACGGTGCTGCCTGAGGCCAAGCTGGCACGTGAGGCTGAGATGTGCTACGCAACACTCGCTTGTGCCACCGACTATGACAGCTGGCGTGACGGTGACGAGCCCGTGTCTGTGGATATGGTGGTCGCCAACCTGTCCCAGAACGTAGCTACATCCAAGGAGATACTCCGGCGGCTGGTGCCACGCCTTACCTGGGAGAGGACATGTCAGTGCGAATCAGCTCTGGGAGATGCCATAATCACGGACAGGCATGCCATCCCCCGGGAGACCAGGCGGCGACTGGCGCCGCTGGTAGGTAAGTACCTGGACGATAGGGCTAATGACTGAGCTCAACAGGGAAGGATAGGGAGCAGGCACTATGAATGAACCATTCTCACGCATATCGGTGGATCTGGCGCAGGAAAAGCTGGCGCAGGGCGGCTCGGTAGTAGTGGATGTACGCGAGCCCGACGAATGGCAGGCCGGGCACGTCCAGGGCGCTATCCACATTCCTGTGGACCAGGTCCTGGGCCGGGTAGACGAACTGCCTACCGACGTAGACTTGATGTTCATCTGTGCTGCAGGGGTCCGCAGCGCCTTGGCGTGCGAGATGACCGCCGCCATGGGACGTCCCCCGGAACGGATATTCAACATTGAAGAGGGTACTCCCACCTGGATCGAACGCAAATACCCCACCAGCTACAACAACGACCCGTAACCACAAATATGGGGATAATATGAATAAACGTAAACAAGTAGCGGCGCTGAAACACCGGCAACGGCGCAAGCGGTATGAAATACAGAGGAAGGCAACGGTAGCTGCCGGCGGAGGCTCGGTCACGACTGTGCGACGGAGAGCCCGCCCGCAACCTATTGCTACTCCCCTCCAGGAGGCTGTCGTCGCAGTAGCAGCTCCTCCAAGGCGAACCCGCCGTGCTAGGCCCGCAGAGGCTGAGGCTGCCGCGGCTCCAGTGGAAGTAGCTGAGGTCACCGCTGAGGCAACAGCCGAAGCCGCTCCTGCTCGAAGGCGCACACGGCGCACCGCTCAGCCAGCAGAGGCTGCTCCCGAGGCCACCGCTGAGGCAACAACCGAAGCCGCTCCAACCCGGAGACGTACGCGACGCACCGCTCAGCCAGCAGAGGCTGCTCCCGAGGCCACCGCTGAGGCAGCAACCGAAGCCGCTCCCCCTCGAAGGCGCACACGGCGCACCGCCCCAACAGAGGATGCCGGGGCCTCCTAACAGCTAGGCACAGACGGACTACCTATAGAGGTGAACGAGTAACCTATGTCTATTCTGGCGGTAGGGTCGGTCGCATACGACTCGGTCAAAACACCCTCAGGCAGCAAAGATGACGCGCTGGGCGGCACCGTTACCTACTTCTCGGTAGCTGCCAGCTACTTTGCACCCGTGGCAATGGTTGCAGTGGTAGGCGATGACTTTCGTCCAGAGGATATGGCGATGCTGAAGGCCCACCATATAGACCTCACGGGCCTGGTCACTGCTCGCGGTGATACATTCCGCTGGGCCGCCGAATACGGTGATGACCTGAATGAGGCTCACACCCTGGATACCCAACTCAACGTCTTCGACGGCTTCATACCGAAGTTGACCAGCCGGGACATGCAGCATCCTTTCCTCTTCCTGGCCAACATAGACCCAGACCTCCAACACCATGTCCTCCAGCAGGTGGAGAAACGGCCCACGCTGGTGGCTGGAGATACCATGAACCTGTGGATCAACACCAAATCCGACTCGCTGGGAAGGATGATCGGCTCGTTGGACCTGCTGATGATCAACGAGACGGAGGCCCGCCTGTTGACCGGCGAGGCAAGCCTGGTCAAAGCGGCTCGCACTCTGCTAACCCAAGGACCGCATACGTTAGTGATCAAGCGAGGCGAGTACGGTGCTCTCTGCTTTACGCCAGATGCAATATTCGCTGCGCCGGCCTATCCCCTGGAGACCGCGGTGGACCCCACCGGCGCAGGCGACAGCTTCGCAGGCGGCTTCATGGGCTACGTGGCAGCCACCGGAGACCTGACCGTAGACGGGTACCGACGAGCCATGATCGTTGGCTCCGTCATGGCATCCTTCACTGTGGAGAGCTTCGGTTTGGACCGGCTTAGCACCCTTACCCCCGCGGATATCAGGGAGCGGTACAGGGAGTTCTGGAAGCTTACATACTTCGATAGTTCCGGTGAACGGGAGCTGCCAAGCTACATGCCTACGGAAGTGGAAGGAAGGAGCGCAATCAGATGATGACCCAGAGTACACAAGGCGACGTCAAAGACCCGTCGCTGGCACAGCAGGGGGTTATGCGAATAGAGTGGGCGGCTCGAGAGATGCCCGTATTGAATATAATCCGTGACCGTTTCAAGAAGGAGCGCCCCCTGGCGGGCCTCCGCGTATGCGGCTGCCTTCACGTCACCACAGAGACAGCCAATCTGGCCATCGCCCTGCGCGATGGAGGAGCAGACGTTACCATGTGCGCCAGCAATCCCCTGAGCACCCAGGACGACGTAGCCGCGGCCCTGGTCGCCACATACGGCATTCCGACCTATGCCATAAAGGGAGAGGACAACGACACCTACTATCGCCACATACATTCCGCCCTGGAGAGCGGGCCACAGATAACTCTGGACGACGGCGCCGATCTGGTAGCCACGCTGCACAGCACCCACCAGAGGCTGCTGGACGACGTCATAGGCGGCACTGAAGAAACAACCACCGGGGTGATCCGGCTCAGAGCCCTGGCTAAAGAGGGCAAACTGCGCTATCCCATTGTGGCCGTTAACGAAGCGGACACCAAGCACATGTTCGATAACAGGTATGGCACCGGCCAGTCCACCCTGGATGGCATCACACGGGCCACTAACATGCTTTGGGCAGGCAAGAAGGCCGTGGTGGCAGGATACGGCTGGTGCGGACGAGGCGTCGCCATGCGGGCCAAGGGCATGGGCTCTCATGTGATCGTCACAGAGGTGGACCCCATACGGGCACTGGAAGCGGTGATGGATGGATTCCAGGTGATGTCCATGACCGAAGCCGCAAAGGTGGGTGACCTGTTCATCACCACTACCGGAGGAATGGCCGCCATTGACACGCACCACTTCAATCTGATGCGCTCCGGGGCCATCCTGGCCAACAGCGGCCACTTCAACGTAGAGATAAACATAGAGGCCCTGGAAGCTATGTCGGAGACCAGACAGACTGTCCGGGAATTCGTGGAGGAGTTCACGCTGGAGGACGGCCGGCATATCTATCTGCTCGGCGAGGGCAGATTGATCAACCTGGCCGCCGCCGAAGGCCACCCACCCAGCGTTATGGACATGAGCTTCGCCAACCAGGCTCTGTGCGTGGAGTACCTGACCAAAGAGGGCTCTGCCCTGTCACCGGAGGTGTACGACGTACCCAGGGAGCTGGATCAGGACGTGGGCAAGCTCAAACTCGCCTCAATGGATGTGTCCATCGATACCCTTACCGCCGACCAGGAACGATACCTGTCCAGTTGGGAGACCGGCACCTAGCGCTCTCTGGCAGGCAGGCCATGAGCAAAGGAGACTAACCCTATGGGCTTGAGCTTCCTAGATTCACCGTCCTATCTATTCACTTCAGAGTCAGTAACCGAAGGCCACCCGGATAAGCTGTGTGACCAGATTTCCGACGCCGTCCTGGATGCCATTCTGGCCCAGGACCCAACGGGACGAGTCGCCTGTGAAACAGCTGTAACCACCGGCCTGGTCGTGGTCATGGGCGAGATCACCACCAACTCCTATGTGGAGATCCCCGAAATCGTCCGAGAGACCATACGCAACATCGGCTACACCAAAGCCGAATACGGTATAGACAGCGCCAACTGTGGCGTGATGGTTGCCATCAAAGAACAGGCCAACGAGATATCCGAAGCGGTGAGCCACTCCATGGAGACGCGGGATGGCACTCCGGACGACAATCTCTTCGAGGTGGGCGCCGGGGACCAGGGAATGATGGTTGGCTACGCCTGCCAGGAGACGTCCGATCTGATGCCCCTGCCCATATCAACCGCCCACGCCCTCTGTAAACGGCTTGCCCTGGTCAGGAAAGAGGGAATCCTTCCGTACCTGCGCCCAGATGGGAAGTCCCAGGTAACGGTTGAGTACGCCTACGGTATCCCAAAGCGTATCCACACCGTAGTGGTCAGCGCACAACACTCTCCGGACGTACCCCTGGCGCAGATACAGCGGGACATCAAGGAGCATGTTATAGATCATGTGCTGCCCAAGTCGCTGATAGATTCGGATACGAAGTACTACGTCAACCCCTCGGGCAGCTTCGCTGTAGGCGGCCCCAAGGCAGATACCGGACTCACCGGTCGTAAGATACTGGTGGATACATATGGTGGCAGCGCAAGGCATGGGGGCGGGGCCTTCTCCGGTAAAGATCCCACCAAGGTTGACCGCTCCGCCGCCTACGCCGCCCGGTATGTGGCCAAGAACGTCGTGGCTGCTGGCCTGGCCGATAGGGCCGAGGTACAGGTATCCTACGCTATCGGCGTAGCAACTCCCATCTCAGTCAGCGTTGAGACATTTGAGACAGGCAAGGTCAGCAATGAGTTAATCCAGGACCTCGTAAGCAAGCATTTCGACCTCAGGCCAGGGGCCATCATAAGTAATATGAGGCTTCAACGCCCGATCTACAGAGAGATCGCAGCATATGGTCACTTCGGTCGGGAGGAGTTGAACCTCCCCTGGGAGCAGACCGACAAAGCCGATATACTGCGTACGGAGGCCGGTCTCTAAAAATAGACAGCCTTACCCAGGTATCCAGCCGATGAGATAGGGGGTAACGCACCTGAGTATCCGTTTCGGCACCGATGGTTGGCGCGCCCTCATCGGCTGGGACTTCACAGCTGAGAACGTTCGCGCCTGCGCCAGGGGAGTCGCAACCTACCTGCGTAACACGGGCCTGGCCTCCCAAGGCCTGATCGTAGGCTACGATACACGGTTCGCCTCAGAAGACTTTGCCGCCGAGGTAGCTGCCGTCACTACGGCAAGTGGCATCCCAACAACCCTGTGCACCCATCCAGCACCCACGCCCGTGGTCAGCTACAGCATCGTCAACCGGAAAGCCGGTGGCGGTGTTGTTATCACCGCCAGCCATAACCCACCTCAGTGGAACGGCTTCAAATACAAGCCAGACTACGGGGGCAGCGCCTCTCCGGAAGTCGTGGAAGCTCTGGAAACGGAGATAGATGAAGCACAGCGCCAGGAGATCCCGATGCTCAGCCTTCCCGATGCCCGGGAACAGGGGCTTTTGGCCGAGATTGATCCGGCGCCACCCTATCTAGCGCACCTCTCCCGACTGGTGGATTTAGAGGCCATCCGTAGCAGCGGGCTGAATGTGGCCACGGACGCCATGTACGGCGCAGGTGCGGGATACCTACCACAGCTCCTGGAGGGTGGCTCCACAGCTTTGACCGAGCTTCACGGCGAGCGCAACCCCATCTTTCCAGGCATGCGTCAGCCTGAGCCGGTAGCCCACAACCTGAACGACCTCTCACAGTGGGCGGTATCTAATGGTTGCGACGTAGGACTCGCCGTTGACGGCGATGCCGACCGCGTGGGCCTGGTGGATGAGAAGGGTAGGTTCATCTCCACCCTACAGACCTTTGCCCTTCTGGCTCTGTACCTGTTGGAGATACGCGGTGAACGGGGCGCCCTGGTCAAGTCCATCACAAGTACCAACATGATCTACCGCCTTGGGGAGATGTATAGTGTTCCCGTTCATGAGACACCCGTGGGGTTCAAATACCTGGGCCCCGTCATGCGGCAAGAAAACGCCCTGACAGCTGGGGAGGAAAGCGGCGGGTATGCCTTTCGCGGGCACATCCCAGAACGGGATGGCATACTCAGCGCCCTCTACCTTCTTGACATGATTGTTAAGACGGGCAAGCGTCCCTCCGAACTTCTGGACTATCTGTTCAGTAAGGTAGGTCCCCACCATTTCGAACGGCAGGATGTGCCCTTTGATCCAGAGCTACGCAGCCGTGCAGAACAGCACCTGGCCTCCCAGCAGCCAGATAACCTGGCAGGACTAAAGGTAGCGCGACGGGACGAAACAGACGGGACCCGGTTCATCCTGGACCGTGATGCCTGGCTCCTCATACGGTTCTCTGGCACAGAGCCTGTGCTGCGCATCTACGCCGAGGCCGAAAGCCCAGAGCAAGTGTCACGACTCTTGGAAGAGGCCCGTGACCTGGCGGGAGTGTAGCTCGTGACACTGTCCGTTGACCTTGACCAGCCGGACATTTATGCGCAGCTAGATCCGTCCGGGCTTCGTGACCGGATCGCCGGGCTAGCGGACCAGTGCCAGCAAGCATGGCAGAAAGGGCAGGCTTTCCAGTTGCCTGCCTCCTACGGCAGCGCGCGTACCGTCGCACTCCTGGGAGTGGGCGGTTCTGCCATCGGCGGCGATCTGATAGCAGGATTGGCTGTGTTGGAGAACGGGCCGCAGGTCACCACTTGCAGGTCTCCACACCTGCCCGGCTGGGTTGGACCGGACACCCTGGCCCTTGTTTCCAGCTACTCTGGCAATACAGAAGAGACCCTGGCTATGTACCAGCAGGCCAAAGAGAAGGGTGCCCATCTGGTAGCACTCACCAGCGGGGGTGAGTTGGCACGGCTCGCACGTGAGGACGGCACGCCCTGCTTCACTATCTCCTATGAGGGAGAACCCCGGTCGGCATTGGGGTACAGCTTTGTTGCTCCCCTGGCCCTCCTGTGCGCGCTCGGACTCATGTCGGACAAGTCCACCGATCTGGGAGAGGCGACTCAGAACGTTCGGGACATGGCGGTTGGACTGGGGCCGAATACACCCCATCCTCAGAACCTGGCTAAGGACATCGCCGCCATGCTGCACAACAGGCTACCTATCGTGTATGGTGCCGGCTTCCTCAGCGGTGTCGCCCGGCGATGGAAGACACAGCTCAACGAAAACAGCAAGGTGTGGTCTTTCTGGGAAGAGCTGCCTGAGGCCAGTCACAACTCAGTAGAGGCGTTCCACCTCCATCAAACCATTGGAGAGCAGGTCTCCGTTATCCTCCTGCACTCCTATTTGCTGGCACCACACGCATCCGAACGGTTCCAGGCTATTGAAGGGCTTCTGGTCAGGGAGGGCATCCCGTATCGTCAGCTCGACGGTGCTGGCCAATCCCCGCTGTCGCATCTGTTGAGTACGGTACTGCTGGGAGACTATACGAGCTACTACCTGGCTATGCTGAACAGGGTGGACCCATCACCGCTACCAATCATCGAGGGCCTCAAGCAACGACGGACACATTAAGAGTGCAATAGGGGTTCACCGTAGCACTCGCATCCCATTGATGGCTAAGAGAAGAGCCCCAGCGATCGCTGGGGCTCTTCTCACCTTCGTAATCCTAGACAGCCTATCGTTTGCTGTACTGTGGAGCCTTGCGAGCTCGCTTTAGGCCGTACTTCTTACTCTCCTTGATCCTGGCGTCCCGAGTCATCAGCCCATGCCTCTTCAGCTGCCTCTTCAAACCCTCATCCAAGACCACCAGCGCCCTGGCGATGCCGTGGCGGACAGCCCCCGCCTGACTGTTCACACCGCCGCCTGCCACCTTCGCTTGAATGCTGTACTTACTAAGGGTATCCGTCACCTCTAAGGGCTGACGTATCATCTGCTGCCATGATACCCAGGGAAACGCCTCCTCTAGGGGCTTCCCGTTGATCAAAATCGCCCCCGGCTGAGTGAACAGACGTACCTGCGCAATAGCGGTCTTACGCTTGCCTACGCCGTGGTAGTATCGCTCCTGGGTCATTACTCCTCCGCCTTATTACTGGGTATTGCTACAGCAAGTCGTTTCAAAGAGCCGGTAACCTGGGCTTCATGCGGATGTTCCGCACCTGCGTACACCTTCAGCCTGCTCAGCATACGTCTGGCCAAAATATTCTTGGGAAGCATTCCTCGGACTGCACGCTTGATCGCCCTATCCGGATGAGTGTCAAGCATCTTCTGAAGAGTGGTGGCCCTCAGCCCGCCGGGATAGCCGGTGTGTCTGTAGTAGGTCTTCTGCTCTCGTTTTCTGCCCGTTACACCTATTTGAGAAGCGTTGATGACCACCACAAAGTCGCCAGTGAGGACATGAGCCGTGTAGGTAGGCTTGTGCTTCCCCTGTAGAATCTGCGCAACCTCCACCGCAAGGCGACCCAGGGGTTTTCCAGTGGCATCCATGACATGCCAGAAGGTATCGATCTCTGACGCTTTGGCGCTGTACGTTTTAGGTCTCTTCGTAATCATTCCGGTTGAAAGTCCTTGTAGTTTACCCGCATAAGGCACAGGCCCTGTGGCGGTAGTGTCTTCACATCGGTTTCCAGTCCTAGGGCTACATTGCCGTCCAGCAACGCACGGCTCCCCTCTGGAGAGAGCCGACCAACGCCCACAGCCAAGAGCAACCCTGCGATGCGCCTCATCTGGTGAGGGAGGAAGGCGTTTGCCTCCACCTCGAACCTCGTCAGAGAGTCCTCACGCCACAGCTTGGTTGAGTACACCTGCCGCACGGTGCTCTTGCCCGGTGCCACCTGCCCGCTGAGACAGGCGAAATCGTGCTCGCCCGCCAGTGACCTGAGCGCAACCCGCATGGCCTCCTCGTCCGTAGGCTCAGATATCCGGTAGGCATACCTCTCGCCCAGCGGCGACCTGGTGCCCTGCTGCAAAAAGGTGTACCGATATACCCTGCTGAGAGCGCCACGACGCGGGTCAAAGCCTACGGGTACATCGTATGCCGCATGTACCGCTATATCTTCAGGCAGGAAGTGGTTCAGCCCACCAATCAGTCTCCTACATGACAACTCCGACCTGGTGGAGAAGGCCGCCACCTGGCCCAGGGCATGCACACCCTGGTCAGTGCGCCCTGCACCATGCACTCGTGCTGGCTCCAGCGTCAGTCGCTCAATGGCCTGCTCCAATTCTCCCTGAATGGTAGGAGCATTGGACTGAAGCTGGAACCCGCCGTACCGGGTGCCCTCGTACTCCACAAGCAGAGCCACATTTCTTGAAATAGTCGCGTCCATATCGTGCCGCATATTGGCCCTAGCGAAGCGGCCTGCTATACCAGCTCCAATATCGCCATGGGAGCGCCGTCTCCGGGACGGGGCCCGAGTTTCAGAACCCGGGTGTAGCCGCCATTTCGGTCTGCGTAACGCTCGCTCAACTCATCGAACACCTTGGCCACAACCTTCTTGTCCGGCAGGAACGCCAAGGCCAGGCGCCGGTGGTTCAGAGTGCCCTTCTTGCCATATGTAATGACCCGGTCCACCAGGCCCCGCGCCTCCTTGGCCTTGGCCTCAGTGGTACGAATCCGTTCTTGCAAAAGCACATCACGCACCAGGCTCCGGTAGAGGGCCTTGCGCTGGTCGCCGGGGCGACCAAGCCGCCTTCCTGCGACCTGATGCCTCACTCCGACACCTCCGACTCTTCGTCAACAGGCTCATCGTCTTGGGCATTCTCAGATGGCAGGGTCACATCGGACTCCTCAGCCGACGCGCCGTTTTGCGACTGTCCCTGCTCTGAAAGGAATCCCCTCTCGTCCAACCTGGCGTAAAGTTCGTCCAGGGACTTCTCCCCGAAATTACGGATTTTCAGGAGTTCAGACCTGTCCTTTTCAAGGATCTCGCCAACACGGTTGATGTGAGCGCGCTTGAGACAGTTCAGCGTACGCGCCGAAAGCTCCAGCCGCTCCACCGGTGTGTTGTATACCTCCGCAGGCACCGCCACCGCCAGCGTGGCCGCCTCACCCGCTGACTCCGCAGCCTTCTTCATATTGGCGAACAGGAAGAAGCTATCCACCAATATCTGGCCCGCCCTTGAAAGCGCCTCCATGGGCGCAATGGTCTCATCCGTCCACACCTCCACGATCAGCCGCTCATAGTCGGTTACCTGACCCACCCGGGTCCGTTCAACCGAGTAGTTGACACGGCGCACTGGAGTGAAGATTGCGTCTACCGGAATCACGCCTATGGGGAAACCATCGTCGCCTACAGCCGGCACGAATCCCATCCCTTGCTCCACGTTGAACTCCACTGACAGACTGGCCTCCGGGGAGTCCAGAGTGGCCAGATGGAGCTCAGGATTGGCAACTTCAAAGTCGCCAGGAGCCATGAGGTCGGCAGCGGTTACCTCTCCCTCACCGGAGACCTCAAGCCTTAGCTTGCCAGGACGATCCGTCAATGCTTTAAGACGTATAGCCTTGAAGCTGAGGAGCAGATCCGTAACCTCTTCCTTAACATGAGGGATAGTAGAATATTCGTGAGTCACGCCCTCTATCTTCACCCACGTCACAGCCGTCCCTGGTATGGAGCTGAGCATCACCCGCCTTAGCGGGTTGCCCAGGGTCACGCCGTACCCACGCTCCAGAGGGCCAATACTAAACTTCCCATACCCGTCACTCAGATCTTCAGCTTTGATCTCCGGTCTGGGTGTCTCTACGATTTCAACCGGGGCCAGGGTCATTCCCAACGCCTCCTGCACTGTGGCAGCCTCCTTCACCTACTTAGAGTAGAATTCCACTATCAGCCGCGTCTCCACAGCCGTATCTATATCGGCAGGTTCCGGTAGGCGGAGTATGCTTCCTGCCATTACACCGACATCCAAGCTGAGCCATTGCGGAACGTTCTTGCGGGGTATACCGGCAGCTATGACCTTGGAGAACTCTTTCTCCTGGCTCGAGCCTTTCCAGCCGACCGCTTCACCGGGCTTCACCCGGTACGATGGGATGTTGACCTTGCGTCCTCCAACGGTGATATGCCCATGCCTCACCAGCTGGCGTGCCTGGTCCCGCGACTCGGCGAAGTCCAACCGAAACACGACATTGTCCAAACGCCTCTCCAATAGCTGGAGCAGTACGTCACCCGTTGCCTGTGAGGCCTTCTGCGCCTGCTCAATGTATCCGCGGAACTGACGTTCCAGGACTCCGTACATCACCTTGACCTTCTGCTTCTCACGAAGCTGAATGCCCCAGTCGCTGGTCCTGCGACGCCGCTGGAACACCTGGCCAGGTGGGTTACGGCGACGCTCCACGCCGCACTTGGGCGTGAAGCACCTTTCACCTTTGAGGAACAGCTTCTCCCCCGCCCGTCTGCACAGACGGCAGTCCGCTCCGGTATATCTAGCCATGCTCTCTCCTACACTCGTCTCTTCTTGGGAGGACGGCACCCGTTATGAGGCACCGGTGTCACGTCCCGTATGCTGGCTACACTTATCCCTGCGGCCTGAAGAGCCCGGATGGCGGCCTCCCGACCAGAGCCTGGGCCTTTGATGAATACGTCCACCCGTCGAAGTCCATGCTCCATACCTCGCCTGGCGGCCATCTCACCGGCGCGTTGAGCAGCAAACGCAGTTCCCTTACGCGCACCCTTAAATCCGGCGATACCGGCACTGCCGGAGGAGATAACGTTACCTTCAGGGTCTGTAAGCGTAATGAGCGTATTGTTGAATGTAGACCTGATGTAAGCCTTCCCCCGGGGGACCGACTTACGCTCTCGCCTTCGCGGCCTTGCTCTTTCTCTTGCCATCTGCTAGTTCCTTTACTACTATCTAGCCGTTCTGCGTCGCCCGGCGACAGTCTTACGAGCGCCCCGTTTGGTGCGCGCATTCGTCTTGGTCCTTTGCCCACGCACGGGCAGACCACGGCGGTGGCGTAGGCCCCTGTACGAACCGATATCCATGAGGCGCCGGATGTTCAGGTTCACTTCACGGCGAAGGTCGCCTTCTACCTTATATTCCCTATCCACTATCTCCCGTATCCGGTTCAAGTCTGCCTCAACCAGATCACGGACGCGGGGATTATCGGTCACTTCAGCCGTCTCAAGGACCTTGAGCGCCAACGTGGGCCCAATGCCGTGAATCCGCTGTATCGCCACCTCAACCCGCTTGTTGTCCGGTACGTCCACACCGGCTATACGTGCCATACGGTCAACCTCCTGGCTATCCCTGACGCTGCATATGCCTGGCGTTCTCGCAAATAACGCGGACCACGCCGTGGCGTCGTATAACTTTGCACTTGGCGCACCGTTTTTTTACTGAAGCTCCAACTTTCATATGTAACCCTTCACCTTGCCGGAACCTGCCTTACCGAAATCTGAATGTCACGCGCCCACGCGTCAGATCATACGGTGAAAGCTCCACCAGCACCTTGTCACCAGGCAGCACCCTGATGAAATGCATCCGCATCTTCCCAGAGATGTGACCTAGGACCATATGTCCATTGGCAAGCTCCACCCGGAACACTGCGTTGGGCAGTGCCTCCGTCACCGTGCCTTCTACCTCAATGGCCTCTTTCTTCGCCATAACCTACATCACCTTCCAGAACCGTTTCGCGCCGTGAGCACCTGCGGTCCCTCTTCCGTAATGGCCAAGGTGTGCTCATAGTGAGCCGACAGTTTCCCGTCGGCGGTTTCAACCGTCCATCCATCATCCATAGCCTTGGTATGCCAGGTCCCGAGGTTCAACATAGGCTCTATCGCTATCACCATACCAGCCTTCAGCAGGGGACCCTTGCCAGGATCACCATAGTTGGGTATTGACGGCTCCTCATGGAGAGCGCGGCCCACGCCGTGGCCCACGTACTCCCGGACAACGCCGTAACCCCGCGCCTCGGCATACTGCTGCACCGCCGCCCCTATATCTCCTACACGGTTTCCCACCCTGGCCTGTTCAATTCCCATCTCCAGGCTCAAGCGCGTTGCCTCTATCAGACGATCAGCCTCCTCGGTAACCTGTCCGACTCCAACAGTCACAGCAGAGTCTGAAAAGTAGCCGTCCACAACGGCCCCTACATCCATGCTGACAAGGTCCCCATCCCTGATAACCAGGTCACCGGGAATACCATGCACTATCTCCTGGTTCAACGATACGCATATCGTGGCCGGGAACCCCCTGTATCCCTTGAATGCCGGCAGAGCACCCAGGCGCTTGATCTCTATGCTGGCGATAGCATCCAGATCACGAGTCTTCATGCCCGGCTCAATAGACGCCATGAGCAGCTCAATGGTAGAGGCCACCACTCGACCGGCCTCCCGCATCGTTTCGATCTCCTGGGCCGATTTGATAGTGATACCGCCCAGATCAGGCTCTGAGATCTCTATGCTGGGTGAATTCTTTCTTTCCATAATCGTCAACTATTGTACCGCAGGGCCCGGACTTTTCCAAAAGTGATCAGTCGGCAGCCCTACATACGGTGCCATCTACGCGTCTACCCAAGATGCGCATAGCCTCCCGGTATACCTCTTCCGAGATGCGCTCGCCGTTGATCTCTACCAGTTTGTTGGCCTGCGCGTAATAGTCCGTCAACTCCTCAAGTCCAGGCCGCTGTATCTGCAGACGATTCCTGACCACCTCTGGTTCGTCATCCGCACGTCTGTGCAACTCTCCACCACAAGCGGGGCAGCGACTATCTTCCGAAGGAAAGTCATCCTTACTGTACGGGGCACTGCACTCCCTACAGATCAGCCGACCGCTCAAACGGCGCACAAGCTCCTCCTCGCTCACCACAACCCACAGGGCCAGGTCCAACCCATCACTCCCCAGCACATCGTCCAGGGCCGTGGCCTGCCCAAGTGTCCGTGGAAAGCCGTCCAGGATGAACCCCTCGGAGGCGTCCTCCTGGCCTATGCGCTCCAGTATCATCCGGATTGTGACATCATCGGGCACCAGTTCACCCTGCTCCATATACCCCTTGGCCAGTAGCCCAAGCTCAGTGCCCTGGGACTGGTGGTGCCGGAACAGGTCGCCGGATGCCACATGCGGCACTCCGAGCCGCTCTGACAGCAGCTTCGCCTGAGTGCCTTTACCTGCTCCAGCCAGACCAAAGAGAACCAATCTCATACACACACCTATTTCAGGAACCCTTCGTAGTTACGGCTGAGTAGCTGCGCCTCCAACTGCCTCATGGTGTCCAGCGCAACACCTACCATGATTAGCAGGCTGGCACCACTGAGCTGTATGGCGCGAACGTCCGTAATCTGGGTAGCGAAATACGGCAGTATGGCGACCAGCCCCAGGAAAACGGCACCACCCCATGTGATGCGGATGATTATCCGGTTCAGGTGCTCTGCCGTGGGACGACCAGGGCGAATACCTGGGATGAAGCCGCCGTTCTTCTGCAGGTTTTCGGCCAGGTTCTGCTGTTGGAACACCACCATGGTATAGAAGAAGGTGAAGCCCACGACCAGGAAGAACACCATTATCCAGTAGGTGAGCGCTGTGGGTGACAGGGAGGTGCTAAGAAACCGCGCTATAGTCGCTGTCACGGAAGAGCTAACAGGGTCGGCCATATAGCTGGCTATATAAGAAGGTAGAATCATTATGGAGAAGGCAAATATGATAGGGATCATTCCAGAGGAGTTGACCCGCAACGGCAGGAAGGTAGTTCCGGACTGTCGGTACATGCGACCCCCACGGAAGATGCTGCGACCGTACTGCACCGGAACACGCCTCTGCGCCTCTGTGAACAGCACTATGAGATATACGATGAGCACTCCCATGATGACAAGCAGCAACAGACCTCCCAGGTTGTTGCTCTCCAGGAAGCCCTGACCCACCAACTCCGGGAACTGGGCCACAATGCCCGCAAATATGATGATGGATATCCCATTGCCTATGCCTCGTTCCGTGATCAACTCACCAAGCCAGACCAGAAACACGGACCCGGCGACCATGGACAGTATCATGGTCGCGCCGGTCAGCCCCAACCCACCTGAGAATCCGGTATCCACCAGGCCGCCAGCCCTACCTATGATGGAAAGCTGTCCAAAGCCCTGAGCAACGGCTACAGGCACCATGAGATAGTGCGTGAACTGGTTCATGCGTTGGCGCCCTGACTCCCCCTCCTTGGCCAGCGCCTGGAGCTTGGGGATCACCGGTGTCATGAGCTGCATGACAATGGACGATGTAATGTACGGAAACACGCCCAGGGCCACAATACTCAGCGTACGCATCCCACCACCGCTGAACAGGTCCACGAACCCCAGAAGCTGGTTATCCCTGAATATGTCGCTCAGGACCGACCGATCAATGTTGATGACTGGAACGTGGGCCAGCAGCCTGAAAAGGACCAGCATCCCAAGGGTGAACAGAATCCTTCCCCGCAGGTCCGGGATCCTGAAGGCATCGATCATAGCCTGCAGTAGAGCTGGACGGGAGGGACCCTCGGTCCTCGCAGTGGTCTGACGCATACCTACAGCTCCTCCACCGCTCCACCAGCCGCCTCTATGGCCGCACGGGCTGATCGTGAGAAACGATGCGCTGCTACAGTGAGCGGAATGTTCAACTCACCTCGGCCCAACACCTTCACCGGCTGCTTTTGGCTCCTTATAAGTCCTGCCTCCTCGAATTCAGCCGGCGTCACCCGGCTCCCCTCTGAGAAGCGTGAAAGCCTGTCAAGGTTCACCTCCGCATACTCGATCCGGAATATGTTGTTGAACCCCCTGAGCATAGGAAGGGCCTTGATCATACTGAGCCCTCCACCGGTGAATCCCCGGCGCACGCCACCTCCACTACGGGCCTTCTGTCCCTTCAGGCCGCGACCAGAGTACGTCCCACGACCGCTGCCGTTACCCCGACCCACCCGTTGACTCCGATGGCGAGCGCCCTTGGGCGATCTTAGTTCATGTTGTTTCATAGCTTTAGCGTAACCGGCTTATTTCATCAAGGTGAAATACGACTCCACTACTCCGGTATCTCCTCAACTTTCACCATGTGTCGCACCTTGTGGACCATCCCTCGTATGATAGGCGTATCAGCGTGCTCAACCGTCTGTTGCAACCGACGGAGACCCAGGGCCTGGATGACCCTGCGCTGATTTCTGGGCAACCCAATGCCACTCCTGGTCCATTTGATTTGCAGTTTTGCCATCTACTTCTCTTGAGGAGGACTACGCCTCGCTGAGCACCGGCTCTTCACCTGTTGGTTCAGGCACAGGTGCTTCAGCTGAAGCCGCTTCAGCCACCTTGTACCGGGCGGGTAGTTCCAGGGCCTTCAGCGCCTCCAAAGTCGCCTTCACAACGTTGATAGGGTTCTGGCTGCGGAGCGACTTGGTCACGACGTCTTTGACACCTGCCAACTCAATCACCGCACGCACGGACGCCCCTGCAATAATGCCCGTTCCTGAAGGCGCTGGCTTAACAAGCACCTCTGCTGCGCCATACTTTGACCTGACAGTGTGCGGAATGGTTGTACCATACAGCTGTATCTCCACAAGGCTCTTCTGAGCAATGGTCACGCCCTTGCGTACCGCATCAGGAATGGCTGGTGCCTTGCCCAAGCCAACGCCAACACGTCCATTTCCATCGCCAACCACCACCATCGCACTGAAGGTCATATGTCGTCCGCCTTTCACAACCTTGGCGACCCGACGGATGTCCACAACCTTCTCAGTCAGGGTCTGCCCGCCCTCAGAATCGTCCGCTCTTCCTTGGTAACGGCTGGTCATCAGAACTTGAGTCCCCCTTCTCGGGCCGCCTCGGCCAGGGCTTTTACCCTGCCGTGGTACTTGTTACCACCCCGGTCAAACACAACGCTGGTCAAACCTGCAGCCTTAGTCACCTGCGCGATCTCCTCACCCACTTGCCGTGCTGCGTCCATCTTGGACGTACTGTTAGCCTTGAGGCTAGAAGCCGCTGCCACCGTGTGACCACTGGTATCGTCAATAATCTGGGCATAGATATGCTGCAGGCTGCGGAACACGCTGAGGCGGGGCTTCTCCGGTGCACCCCGCAGCGTCTTGCGTAGCCTCTTGTGGCGCGCAATCCTACCGCTCTGGCGAGTATCTATACGAGACATACTATGTCGCCCTTGCCGCGCTCTTGCCTGGCTTCAGCTTGACGCGCTCGTCCAGGTACCTAACGCCCTTACCCGTGTACACGTTTGGAGGGCGCCTCCTTCTAATGCGGGCCGCCATCTCTCCAACACGCTGCTTATCGATGCCGCTTACATGTACGCGGTTGTTCCCTTCCACTGTCAGTATCGTACCCTCAATGGGCTGCATCTCCACTGGATGAGAAAATCCTAGCTGGAGCACGACGCCCGCGCCCGCTTCCTCGGCACGATAGCCCACGCCCACTATGTCCAATGTCTTGCGGAACTCCTCCGTCACCCCGGTGACCATGTTGGCCAGCAGGGTACGGATCAGTCCATGCAGTGCCTTGTGCGCCTTGGACTCCGATTCTCGAGTCACCACCACCTGGCCGTCCGTCACCTCCACCATGATGCCACTATTCAGCGGCTGGCTCAGTGTCCCTTTCGGACCTTGAACGGTGACCACCCCTGATTCCACCTGGACTGTAACCCCCCGAGGCAACGGAATGGGTTTCTTTCCTACCCTAGACATATCGCTATTATCCTCACCATACGTAGCACAGCAGTTCACCGCCTATGCCTCTACGCCACGCATCCTGCCCCGTCATCACACCGTTGGAGGTGGATATGATGGATAGGCCGCGCCCGCCGTAGAACCTGGGCAGTTCCTTCTTATCAACGTAGACCTTGAGCCCGGGCTTGCTTACCCGTCTCAACCCTGTGATGGCAGGCTTTTCTGCCTCACTGTAGACGAGTCGGATACGAACCGTCTCTTTAACACCCTCCCGGCTTATCCGGTAGTCGCCTACATATCCCTCCTGCTTCAGGATGTCCAGAATGGCCACCTTCAGCTTGGAGGAAGGTGCAGTCACCCAGTCGTGACGCACCGCTTGTGCGTTGCGAATCCTGGTCAACATATCGGCTATCGGATCAGAATGAGTCACATTACACCTACCAACTCGCCTTGCGCACCCCTGGAAGCTCCCCACGAAGCGCCAGGGTACGGAAACAGATGCGGCATAGGCCAAAGTGGCGGATGTACGCCCTGGGCCTACCACACTTTACACAACGATTGTGGTACTGCACAGGGAACTTGGGTGGCTTCCTCCACTTGGCTACCTTCGACGTTTTCGCCACACTTATCTCCCGTTATCTTCCCGAGCAAAGGGCATGCCCATTAGCTCCAACATCCGGAACGCCTCTTCATTGGTGCGGGCTGACGTCACGAAGGTGACCTGCAGCCCACGAATTCTGTCAACCTGATTGTAGTCTATCTCCGGGAAGATTATCTGCTCACGTATCCCTATGGAGTAGTTTCCGCGACCGTCAAAGCCCCCCCTAGGCACGCCACGAAAGTCCCGTATCCTCGGTAACACAGCATTCAGAAGCCGGTCCACGAAGTCGTACATACGGTGCGACCTCAGCGTGACCATTACACCGATGCTCATGCCATCTCTAATCTTGAAGCCGGCAATGGACTTCCGGGCCTTGGTTATAACCGGCTGCTGCCCTGTAATAGCCGAGAACTGCCGCGACACAGCGTCCAGGGCGTTGGCGTTCGTCAGCGCCTCTCCCAGGCCAACGTTCAGCACCACCTTCTGTAATCGCGGAGCCTGCAGTGGCACCCGATACCCAAACTCCGTTACCATCGTGGGGATAACCTCTTCACGATACCGTTTGAGGAGCCTGGACACGCGACCTTCCGACGCCGGGTGCTCAGACGCCCTGGCGGACCTGGTCCCGGACCTGCCGCTACCGCCGGTCTGGCGCGCGGCAGCTCTACGCAGCGTGGCGCCAGTCTCACTCGCTGTATTTTCGTCTGTATTCAAAGGTCTATCATTTCGCTGCATGAACGGCAAACCCTGACCTTGCGTCCATCGTCTAAAAACGTATGGCCGATTCGGACAGCCTTGTTGCACTGCTGGCAGACCAGCATGACCTTGGGCAGCACAATCGGCGCCTCTTTTTGGATGATCCCGGCCTGCCTCATGGCAGAGGTAGCCTTCTGGTGGCGCTTGACCATGTTCAAGCCTTCCACAATGATCCGGCCCTCACGTGTGAGCACCTGCTGTACCTTCCCGCGCTTCCCTGCATCCCTGCCTGATATAACTTCAACCATATCGTTCTGGCGAATTCGCATCTACAATACCTCCGGCGCCAGCGATACGATTCGCATATAGTTCTTCTCCCTCAACTCACGGGCTACCGGCCCGAAGATGCGGGTCCCCCTGGGGCTCAACTCGTCAGACAGTATCACCGCTGCGTTGTCGTCGAACCGAATATAGGACCCGTCAGGACGACGATAGGGCTGCGCGGTACGCACCACTACGGCTCGGACCACCTCGCCCTTCTTCACCGCCGACGAAGGAATTGCCTCCTTCACCGTGACTACGATCACATCCCCGACCCGGGCGTACCGTTTCCTTGAACCACCGAGCACCTGGATGCACATGACCTTGCGGGCACCGGAGTTGTCAGCCACCGTGAGCCTTGAAAACTTCTGAATCAACTGCTTTGCTCCTCTTTTTCCTCGGTGGTCTGCTCTTCTTCGCTCTCGGTAGTCTCCACCTCAGCCTCAACTTCCGCAGTCTCTACCTCAGCCACGGGCGTGGGCGTCTCCTCTTCAACCGCAGCTTCCGGTTCCGCCTCGGCCTCAACCTCCGCAACCTCTACCTCAGCCACGGGAGCGGGCGTCTCCTCCACCACCACGGCAACGGCGCCCTGAGGTTCCTCCACTTCAACGAAAGTCTCCAGTGGTTCCGGCATTGCCTGCTCCAACTCCACTCCAACCTCCCTAGGCTGGATATCCGGGACCTCTCGCCTGTTCAATATCTCCTGAATCCGCCACCGCTTCGTCTTTGATATGGGACGGGACTCGGCAATAAGGACCTGATCCCCAAGTCGGCAATCGTTGTTCTCATCGTGAACGTGATACCGTGTAGTCCGCCGCATGCGCTTGCCGTACAACGGATGCCGCTGGAACCACTCCACGGCCACTATAACCGTCTTGTCGGCCTTGTCGGCGACAACCACCCCAACTCTTGTTTTGTGTACGACGCCGATCATTCTTGGCTCTCCAGCAACTGCCGTTCCCTAAGAACCGTCCTGATTCTTGCTATTTTCTTCCTCACCTTACGGTATTGAGACGTATCACTGAGCTGGCGGGTGGCCAGGCGAAATCGCACACTCAACATCTCCCGGTACGTCTCCTCCAACTCCTTCTTAATGTCGTCCTGAGACAGGGCCCTGACCTCATGAATTCGCATGTTACTCGCCCACCGAAGCAGCCTGGCGCTCCTCACGGATCACCACGCGCACATTAATTGGCAATTTGCGAGACGCCAGGTACAGGGCCCGCCGAGCCGTATCTTCGGGAACGCCACCCACTTCAAACAGGATGCGCCCCGGCCGTACTACGGCCACCCATTGTTCTACGGGACCCTTGCCGCTGCCCTGTCGGGTCTCCAGCGGCTTTTTGGTGATGGGCTTATCTGGAAATATTCGAATCCATACCTGACCGCCGCGGCGGAAGTGACGGGTGATTGCCCTCCGTGCCGCCTCGATCTGCCGGGAGGTGATCCATGCGGGCTCCAGTGCCTTTATCCCAAGCTGCCCAAAGCTCAGCTGGTTGCCTGACTGCGCCATACCCTTCATGCGCCCCCGATGCACTTTGCGAAACTTAACTCTCTTCGGTTGCAGCATCCTCGTCCTCTATATCGCTATCCGTATCCGCGTCAAGTACGGCATCAGTATCAGTCACCGTACTGGTGGCGGCGTCCGTCTCGGCAACGGCTGCAGCCTCGGCCTCCGGGTCTATGGCTGGCAGCGTCACCTCTATGGTGCCCAACTCCTCCAACTCCTCCTGCCGCATCGGCAGTATATCGCCCCGGTACAGCCATACCTTGACTCCGATCCTGCCTGTGGCGGTCGCTGCCTCAGCGATGCCGTAGTCGATGTCCGCACGCAGTGTATGGAGCGGCACACGACCCTCCATTACCTTCTCACGTCGGGCGATCTCCGCACCGCCCAGGCGTCCAGAGCAGACGATCTTGATACCAAGCGCACCTGCCTGCATGGCCCGGGCCATCGCCTGGCGCATGGCCCGCCGGAAAGCGATGCGACGCTCCAGCTGGTCGGCCACGCTGCGTGCGATGAGATAGGCGTTCAACTCAGGCTGCCGGATCTCCTGCACGTTGACCCTTGCGCGCTTGCCAGTGATCTCCTCCAGATGTTGGCGTAGCTCCTCAATCCGCTGCCCTCCTCGTCCTATGACAATACCTGGACGGGCCGTATGAATCGTAATCGTCAGATCGGCGTTGCCTCTCTCTATATTGACGGTAGCTATTCCTGCGTCGGAATAGCGGGTCGCCACCCCCTGTCGGATATCCAAATCCTCCTGTAGGAGTTCCTTGTAAACAGAACCCTTTGCCGCAAACCAGGTAGCGTCCCAGTCGCGAACTATCCCCAGGCGAAATCCGATCGGATGTGTCTTTTGTCCCACTTGGCTACTCCTCGTCCACCACCACTGTTATGTGGCTTGAACGCTTGGTAATGCGCGCTGCACGACCGCGTGCTCGTGCCCTGAACCTCCTGAGAGAGGGGCCCTGGTTGGCAACTATGCTCACCACCCGCAGGCTCTCCGGGTCCAGCAGCAGGTTGTTCTCAGCGTTGGCCGCCGCAGACTTCACCACCTTGGCCACCTCCCGCGCAGCAGGCGTAGGCGTATAACGCAGAAGGACCAGTGCCTCTTCCACATTCTTGCCGCGCACCATGTTGGCCAGCCATTTCAGCTTCTTGGCCGATATGGTGACACCCTTGGCGGTTGCCTGGACAGCCATCTCTTATTCCCCTACCTGTCTCACTAGCGCCTGACCTGAGTCGTCCGCTCCGACCTGGAGGAGTGTCCCCGGAAGGTTCGAGTCGCGGCAAACTCTCCCAGCCTGTGCCCAACCATATTCTCCGTGATGAAGATGGGCACATGACGCCGGCCATCGTGGACGCCTATGGTCAGGCCCAGCATGTCCGGCATAATCATGGACGCCCGGGACCAGGTACGTATCACCGTCCTGACACCGCTCTGCTGGACCGCCTGTACCTTCTTGGCCAGCTTGGGATGAACGTATGGCCCTTTTTTCACCGATCGCGACATGGGTAGGAACTACCTCCTCTTGCGTCTCCTGCGCACGATCATGTTGTCCGTACGCTTATTATTGCGTGTCTTGAAGCCCAACGCTGGCTTACCCCACGGAGTCTTTGGCCCCGCCATACCTATCGGCGAGCGGCCCTCACCACCGCCATGAGGATGGTCACGGGGCGTCATGGCCGAACCGCGGACCGAAGGCCTCCTGCCCAGGTTACGGCTCCTGCCGGCCTTGCCGGACTTGATATTCTTGTGGTCTAGATTGCCCACCTGACCTACGGTGGCCATGCATTTGCTCAGTACGCGCCTCACCTCACCTGAGGGCAGCCGGATCAGCGTGTAGTCCGTCTCTCTCGCCAGCACCTGCGCGGATGTCCCGGCGCCACGTACAATCTTGCCCCCTCGACCAGGCTGCATCTCTATGTTGTGGACCATGGTACCGGTGGGAATGTTGGTCAACGGCAAGGCGTTGCCCGGCCTTATTGCCGCATCCGGCCCTGCCTCAACTGGATCACCCACCTGCAAGCCATTGGGCCACAGGATGTACCTCTTGTCGCCGTTAACGTACTGCACAAGTGCGATTCGCGCTGAGCGATTCGGGTCGTACTCAACAGTAGCCAGCTTGCCTGGTATGCCCGCATTGTCCCGCTTAAAGTCGATGATCCTGTAGGCTCGCTTGGAGCCGCCACCTCGGCGACGGGCCGTGATCTTGCCGCGGGAGTTGCGGCCGCCGGTCCGTTTCAAGGGAGCTACCAGAGACTTCTCAGGCTTGCGCCGCGTAACCTCCTCAAAGGTGGCCAGCACCGTGCCGCGTCTGCTCGGTGTCGTCGGTTTGTATGTTCTGAGCGGCATCCGCCTACGCTCCCTCGAATATCTGGATCCGGTCGCCCGCCTTCAACGTGACAACCGCCTTTTTGATATCCCTTGTCCGGACTTGCCTGGGTCCAAACCGCTTCATCTTCCCACGTGTCTTCAGAATGTTCACAGATACTACCTTGACGTCGAAGGCACGCTCCACCGCGTGTCTGACCAACTGCTTGTTGGCCGAGGGCAGAACTTCAAATACATACTTGCCCTGCTCCTGCAGAAGAGTGCTCTTCTCAGTGACAACGGGCCGAACCAGTACCTCCAGAACCTGCACAGCTAGGCCTCATTCCCTTGAGTCTCGGGCCCTTCAGACTCAGCCGACTGAGCTTCAGAACCCGCAGGCGCTTCCTCAGTGGCGGCCTGCTCCTCAGCAGCCGGCTGCGCCCGTCGCCTGGTTGTGGTACGCGCCCTGCTCGGCGTCCGCCGTGTCCTGGCCGCGGGCCGGCTTGATACGGCCACAACATCGCCCGCCGTGGCCCCCCCGGCCCATAGCTCCTCAGCCTTCTTTATCGCGTCAACGGTAATCAGCAGTCGGTCATGGTTCAAAAGGTCCATCACGTTTACGCTGGGCGCTGGAAGTGTCTTCACTCCGGGCAGATTCTGTGACGAACGTACCACCGCTTCATCCGTCCCCGGCGTTACCACCAGCACAGAGGAGGTAGCGTCCAATGCAGTGAGGATACCCTTCATGTCCCTGGTCCTGGCATCCTTCATCTCTATGGACTGCACCAGTGTGAGCCTGTCTTCACGAACCTTGTCCGACAGCAGGCATCTGATTGCCAGTCGTCTCATCTTCTTGGGCAGCCGCTGCCGGAAACTCCGGGGCTGCGGCCCGAAGACGACACCGCCACCTCGCCACTGGGGCGATCTAGTAGACCCCTGGCGTGCACGGCCAGTGTGCTTCTGGGGACGCGGCTTGGCGCCGCCTCCGGAGACCATGGCTCGTGTCTTCGCGCTGGCGGTCCCCTGACGGGCGTTGGCGCGATGGTACAACATTGCCTGGTGCACCACCGCCGCGTTCATAGGCACACCGAACAGGAGGTCGCTGACCTCCAATGTCCCTACGGACCCACCCTGTATGTCTACCACCGGCAGCTGCATTATTCCTACCTTTGCCATGCCATCTGACCTTCATGGTCGACTGATGGCCATATACTAATCGTTATCTTTATTTGGCCCTGGAGCGACCAATTCTGTTCTACTTGCCCTTCCTTGATCGCCTTATTATCAAGAAACCGTCCCGAGAACCCGGAACTGACCCCCTTATCAACAGGAGGTTCCTCTCCTGGTCCACCTGGACTATCTCCAGGCCCTGAGTGGTCACCTGTTCGCTTCCCATGTGGCCGGCCATCTTCTTGCCTTTGAAGACCCGCCCTGGGGATGTTCCAGCGCCTACCGATCCGGGAGCGCGATGCCTGTCTGACTGCCCGTGAGTCTTGGGTCCACCGTGAAAGCCGTGACGCTTTATGCCACCCGCGAACCCCTTCCCTTTGGAGGTGCCAGTAACGTCCACCCTGTCTCCCGATTCAAAAATGCCCGCATCCACCGTCTGCCCTACCTGGACCTCGCCCATATCCTCGGTCTGAAGCTCCCTCAGATACCGGAACTTCTCCGTTCTGGCCAGGTGCCCTTCCTCAGGTTTGTTCAGCCGGCGTGCCGCCCCAAACCCCAGTTGAACAGCGTCATAGCCGTCCTTGGTGACCGTCTTGACCTGGGTCACGACACAGGGTCCGGCTTCCACCACCGTAACCGCAGTGGTAAGACCGTCCTCCAGGAACACCTGGGTCATCCCGATCTTCTTACCTAACAGTCCTAGAGTCATGATGTGTTCGCGTGTTGCTCTACAACTTTATGGATATGTCTACGCCTGCCGGCATGTTCAGCCGTGTAAGGGCGTCTATGGTCTTGGATGTTGGATTGAGAATGTCTATCAGCCGTTTGTGTGTGCGTATCTCGAAATGCTCTCGCGAGTCTTTGTCGATATGGGGCGACCGGATCACGCAGAAGCGCTTTATGGTTGTAGGAAGTGGTATGGGTCCAGCGATCTGCGCCCCAGCCCGCTCCGCCGTCTCCACGATGTGCTCCACGGACTGATCCAGCACCCTATGGTCAAAGGCTTTGAGTATGATACGGATACGCTGTCCGCGGGCCTGGTTCTGTGCTGCTGTCACCATGGCGTCATCTGCTGCTGCGCTTCCCACCTGGGGAAGCTACGCATGCACTACCTCCTGAGTGATTGATTCGGGTGCCTTGGAATAGTGGCTGAACTCCATTGAATAACTGGCGCGCCCCTGGGTCAATGATCGTAGCTGAGTGGCGTAGCCGAACGTTTCCGCCAATGGAATATCTGCTGCTATTACCTGTATGTCTCCCTGGCCCTCCATGTTGCGGATCTGGGCCCGCCTGCCGTTCAGGTCTCCTAGAATATCGCCCATGAAGTCTCCAGGGGTAGTCACCTCTATGGACATCATAGGCTCCAACAAAACGGGCTTGCCCCGCCTCAGCGCCTCTTTCATGGCCATGGAACCAGCTATGCGGAACGCCATCTCAGAGGAGTCCACATCATGATAGGTGCCGTCCACCAGTGAGACCTTTATGTCCAGCACCATGTAGCCACCCAGTACGCCATTCTGCAAGGCGTCCTTAACACCCATCTGCACGGAGGGAATGTACTCCCGGGGTATCGCACCGCCTCTAATCTTGTCTTCAAAGACGAAGCCACCGCCCCGCTCCATGGGTTCCACCTCCAGCCAGACGTGGCCGTACTGACCGCGCCCGCCCGTCTGGCGCACCAACCTTCCCTCGGCCCGGACCGCCTCGGTAATGGCCTCGCGGTAGGACACCTTCGGCCTTCCCACGTTAGCCTGAACGGCGAACTCCCTGCGTAGTCTCTCCACCACCACCTCCAGGTGTAACTCCCCCATACCGGAGATGATGGTCTGGGCCGTCTCCGTATCCCGTCTAATCACAAAGGTCGGGTCCTCTTCAGCGAGCTTGATCAACGCACCGGTCAGCTTGTCCTGGTCGGCCTGGCTCTTGGGCTCTATGGCCACTGACATCACGGGTTCAGGGAATGTTATAGACTCCAGCAATACCTGAGCATCTTCAATACAAAGTGTATCGCCGGTAAAGGTGTTCTTCAGCCCAACCGTCGCCGCAATATCACCGGTCCGCAACTCCTCCACGTCCTCTCGACGGTTAGCCGTCATCATCATCATGCGGCCCATGCGCTCCCGAAGGCCCTTGGTGGCGTTGTAAACCATAGCGCCGCTGTCTACCTTCCCGGAATAGATCCTCAGGTACACCATCCGTCCAGTGTACGAATCTGTTACTACCTTGAAAGCCAGTGCTGAGAATGGTTCGTCATCACTGGCAGCCCTGCTCACTTCGTCTCCCGACTTGGGATGGACGCCTTGCACAGCCTCTATGTCCGTTGGTGCGGGTAGATACCCCGTGATGGCATCTAGCAGGAGATGTACCCCCAGTGTACGCAGGGCGCTTCCGCAGAGGACAGGAACCAAGCTGCTGCTGATCGTGGAGCGTCGCAGCGCTGCGCGCAACTCGTCGGCGGAGATTGTATCGCCCTCCAGATATTTTATGAGGAGGCTGTCGTCTGTCTCGGCGATCTTCTCGATCATGGCGTTCCGATATTTCAGAAACTCCTCCTGATGCTCCTCCGGGATGGGCGTTTCAGCAGGTCGTTGCGCAGGGTCATCACCAAAGAACAGCGCCTTCTCCTCCAACAGGTCGATCACCCCTTCAAAAGTGGAGTCGGCGCCCATGGGTATTTGGACAGGGACCGGATTTGCCCGTAGCCGTTGCCGGATCATGTCCACTGTCCTGGGAAAGTTCGCGCCAACCCTGTCCATCTTGTTCACGAAGCAGATGCGGGGCACGTGATACCTATCCGCCTGACGCCAAACTGTCTCCGACTGTGGCTGCACCCCAGCCACGGCGTCAAATACCACAACGCCGCCGTCCAGCACCCTGAGACTTCGTTCCACCTCAGCGGTGAAGTCCACGTGTCCAGGCGTATCTATCACGTTGATACGATGGTCGCCCCAGTAGCAGGTAGCAGCCGCAGAAACGATAGTTATGCCGCGCTCCTTCTCCTGGTCCATCCAGTCCATCACCGCTGTGCCCTCGTCCACGTTGCCAATCTTATAGGTATTACCCGCAAGGAACAGCACCCGCTCGGTGACCGTGGTCTTGCCAGCGTCTATATGGGCAATGAAGCCTATATTCCGTATGTTTTCTACGGGAAATTCCACAATAAGTTCCTTATCCTAAGAAATCAGAGAGATGCGCAACGGTCGGAGCCCGGCACTGCCACCGCCAGTACTACCACCTGTAATGGACGAAGGCCCTGTTGGCCTCGGCCATACGCGCCAATTCCTCCCGCCTCCTCACCGCCGCACCCTGACCCTGGGAGGCACCCAAGAGCTCCTGGTACAGTCGTTGAGCCATGGGCGCTCCGGTCTGTGCACGAGCCACACTCACCAGCCAGCGCATCGCAAGGGAAACACGGCGCTGAGGCCGTACCTCTATGGGCACCTGGTACGTTGCGCCACCCACCCTGCGCGGCTTCACTTCTAGCATCGGCGTCACGTTGCGCATCGCCTGCTCAAAGACCTCGAGGCCACCTCGATTAGTCTCCTGCTCCAGCCTGTCCATCGCCTCATACACAATCCGTTGCGCAACAGACTTCTTGCCGCCTATCATCATCTTGTTGATGAATCGGGCGAGCTCTTCACTACCGTACTTGGGATCGGGCAAAATGTCCCGTCGCTCTGCTTTACGTCTTCTGGACACGGCTCAAACTACCTCAGTGCCTACGCTCTTTTGGAGCCGTACTTGCTGCGACCCCTCTGCCGGTTCTCAACACCTAGCGAGTCCAGTGCGCCGCGAACGATGTGGTATCGCACACCGGGGAGGTCTTTTACACGACCTCCCCGGACCAGAACTACTGAGTGCTCTTGTAGGGTGTGGCCCTCACCTGGAATGTAGGCGGTGATCTCCACACCGTTTGTCAGCCGTACCCGTGCTACCTTACGCAGCGCCGAGTTGGGCTTCTTTGGTGTTACCGTCTTCACCTGCACGCATACGCCACGGCGCTGCGGACAGCCTGGGCCCCTTACTAATCGGTTCCGCAGGCTGTTCTGGACGAAGCGCAGCGCCGGCGCCTTAGTGCGCTTGCGCAGAGGCACCCGTCCTTTTCTAACTAGCTGATTTACCGTTGGCATTCGTTTCTCAAATCACTAACAGACAAGAATTCACCGCCATGTGGCGGCAATCTGAGATTCTAGCAACTCCCCAAGCCAGTGTCAAGGAGAGCGGATACCTACCCTCCACACCACCGTTCTATTTGACCCTAAATCGGCGCATCCCTATCAGTATACTGCCGCTCCAGACTTAATCCACACCTACGATTCGGGAGCGGTTTATTCAATGTTGGTCACTGCGTAATAAAGGTTCTATGATGCTCCGATTCCATCGCGAGTGCTCGACCGAGTCGGCACTTTGCTCATCCCGACGTGTCGGGACAAAGTCGTAGGGGTGTCCCCCTTTTCCCTAAGGGTTCCGTGGGCGGAGTGGATGGGACAAAGGCATCCGATCCCAATGCACCAGCGGGCAGATCAGCTTTTCTGGGGTAAGGCCGGTTACAGGCCCCTTCTAGGCATCACCGTAACTCTGCGCTGGCTGCCCTCTCCCGCGCTCTCCGTGGTAACGCTTGGGTGTTCGGCCAGAGCCATGTGGACTATGCGCCGCTCAGCCGGTGACATCGGTTCCATCTCTACCGCTCGCCCATTGGTCACAACCCTCCCCGCCACACGGTTGGCCATAGACTCCAGCGAACGAGCGCGCCGCTCCTTGTAACCCTCGACGTCCACAACGACGAGGGGATGGTTCCGCTGCACCGCGTTGAGTAGAAGGTTTACCAGAAACTGTAACGATCCCAGTGTCTCCCCTCGCTTGCCGATGAGCAGGCCGGAATCCTCCCCCTGAATGTCCACAGACGGACCTATCTCCTCATCGCCAGCGGACCGCACGGTTGCCATTACCGATACGCCCATAGCTGAGATCAGGTGATTGACGACATCTATCGCCTGTCCCGCCAGCCCTTCCTCCTGAGTGAGGCGCGTGACCCGGACCCTGGGTTGCTCGCCACCTATGCCGAATATTCCGGCTCGTCCTTCGCTAATGACCTCTACGGCGACCTCCCCGCGTTCGGCGTCTAGCTCCTTTAGGCCGAGCTCGATTGCCTCTTCTATTGTCTTGGCGCTGATCTCCATCCTGTTCGTCATCTGCACTCTCCTCCGATGAAAGATCTCCATCCTGTTGTGCTTCTTCCCCGCCTTCAGGCGCATCTTGCGCCCGCGAGGGTATCAGGCCGCCCCAGCCCGCTATGCGGTACTGGATAGCCGCGCCGATTACATTGGACGCGAACCAGTACAGTGGCAGTCCGCTGGGCATCCTCAACGTGAAAAAGGCGAACATGAATGGCAGCATCCATTGCATGATGCGCTGGGTGGACTGCTGGCTGGGGTCCGCCGTCGGCATGGTGCTCATCTTCTGCAGTACCCACATGGAAATGCCCACAAGAACGGGCAGTAGTGGAGAGGGGCTGGGCATCGCCAGGTCCAGCCACAAGAAATGGCTATTGAGAGGAATGAGCTTGTCTATATTTAGAAAAGGCAGCCATGAATACAGGTGGCTGGACAGACCTGCCAGCTTCTCCGGGGTGGAAGGCAATGCCTGGATGATGGACAGGTAAAGCCCTATCCAGATAGGAAACTGGATGACCAGAGGCCCCAGGCAGCCCACCGGGTTGACACCCGCCTCCTTGTAAAGGCGCATGGTTTCCTGGGAAACACGTGCCCGGTCCTTGGCGTAGCGGCGCTGGATCGCCTTGATCCTGGGCTGCAGCTCCGTCATTTTCCGGGTGGACTGCATCTGGCGCGTGGTCAGCCGCATGGTGGCTAGTCTCACCAGCACAGTGAATATAATGATTGTCAGACCAAAGTTACGACCCAGCAGCGCATACAGCGATATCAGCCCGTTCAGCATCGGGTTGAGGATCAGGCCGTTCCATATGGGTGTAATAATGGCCATATCTATCAGGTCTAGCGGCTACATTCGCCCGTCTCTGTGTCGTACTCCCAGAGCACATCCTGTGTACCCCTGCCCACTCTCAGCGCCGTCACTTTGTGGTCCAGAGCATGGATGTACACTATCCCGTCCTTCTCCTGAAGGGGTGCCCGGACCTTTGCCTTGACGTCAATAAAGGGTGGCTGCTCAACATTGGCAGCTGGTGAGATGACATACACCAGGCCGCCATCGGACGCGACCACAAGCTGTCCGTCCACCATAACTGGGGTGGATATGATCGGATTCTCCAGGTCGAACTCCCACTGCTGCGCGCCTGTGTCAATGTCCAGGGCATACAGCATGCCGTCCATGTCTCCTACGTATATGGCCCTTCTTTCCATGTCCACCACAGGGCTACTCCAGAACCAGGCACTCCCCTCGAAACTCCACACCTGAGTACCGCTCCTGGTGTCTACGGCGTAAAAGTTGCGGTCAAAAGAGCCAAAGTACACCCTGCCTCCGATTACCAGAGGTGACGAAACGATACCGCCGTTGGTCTGGAAGGGCTCTGTCCATCTAGGGCTGCCATCCACAACAGAGACAGCGTATAGCCCCTGGTCCAAGGATCCGAAGTAGATGGTGTCGCTGTCCACCGTGGGCGTGGACCAGATCTTGTTGTTGGTCTTGAACGGGGACCAGGCTAACTGACCGGTGGCCACGTTGATGGCCCGCATGTAGCCGTCTGAAGAGCCGAATATGACCTTTCCATCCGCTACCACCGGGCCTGCTACTACCTCGCGGATGTCAGTCTGCTCATCACGTGGAAATATCCAGTAGGGCTCTAAGTTCAGGTCCGCAGAATTGAGAGCGTACAGCTTGCTCATGTTCTTGCTATTGTCATAGCTGCCAACGAACAGAGTACCAGCCTCTAACCAGGGTGTGCCGTAGATGCCCTTAAGAGGGTCCTGCTGCTCCTGAGGAAAGGTTCCAAGAACAGGAATACAGGACTGCGCATTCAGGGACAGAACTCTGCCATCCTGTGAGCTGATGTAGACCAGGCTCTCCGAAAGCACCGGACCGGCCCAGCCGGACTCGGGGCGAATGTCCCCTCCGGTGCAACCGGCCAGCACTAGAACTGTCAGCGCCAGAAGAGCACTGTTTACGCGTGTCTTCATTTGAACTGCGCCCGTTGCCCGCTTTGAGAGCTGGTATGGGCGGGGCCACCGGCCATCAAAGGGAGATCAGGAACGGGATCATAACCAGACCCACCCATCGGGCGACAGCGCCCCAGACGCCGAAGCGCCAGGCGTAAACCGGTCCAGGCGCCATAACGACCTATGGCTTCATGGGCATAATGGGAACAGGTGGGCTGAAACCGGCAGGCACCTGGCCAGTAAGGAGATATCCCCTTCTGATATAGCCTGATTAGGCCAAGTAGCAGGTGCTTCATTCCGGTTGCTGGCCCACTGAAGGTTGCTCAACCACACCCGCCTGCCTGAGAAGCTCATGCGACGCTTCCCTCAGAGGTGAAAAGCGTACCTGAGCCGCCGGAGCCCTAACTATGAACACAATGTCCCACCCTTCACGGAGGCAGACCTCTCGGACCGATGTCCGCAGCCGTCGCTTTACCCTGTTGCGCGCCACCGCGTTCCCAATCCTGCGGCTCACGGAAAACCCTATCCTGCTCACACCTTCATGCCTGAGACAAACCCGCAGAACTAGAAGCCGGTTGGTCCAGCTACGCCCCTCGCGATAGACAGCCTGAAAGTCCGCACTATTCCTGAGACGCCGGTCCTTGGAGCGGATTGACTGGTGAATAGAACGCTGTTCGGGGAGCAGCAGACTAGACCGTCAGCTTGACGCGGCCTTTGAAGCGACGACGACGTAGCACCTCTCTGCCACCTCGGGTGCTCATCCTCGTGCGAAAGCCGTGCACGCGTAATCTGCGACGCTTCTTGGGTTGGTAGGTGCGCTTTGGCATAACGAAACACTAAGGGAAATATCAACTACAGATTATAAGTTCAGCTCAATTCCGGTGTCAATCTGCTCGCTGCCTCAGATAGCTGCTTCCATCTCCACTGCTGCATGCTTTGACCAAAGACACGCCCTGGGCATTGCCCGGACATATACTCCCCATCCATACTTAGCGACAAACCTTAGTCGATGTAGGGAAAATGTGGGTGTCCCGACAGGTCGGGACCTGGGAAAGATCTAATCAATGCCGCCACCAGCTAAACACCGCATAGACCTGCTCCTAGTAGAAAGGGGCCTGGCGGAGACACGCACACGGGCCCGGGCCTTGCTCATGGCCGGGCGCGTTACCGCCGATGGGCGACGCATGGATAAGGCGGGGGCTATGGTGGAGGATGGCACTGCCCTGGAGGTGAAGGCAGGCCCACATTACGTTGGCCGCGGAGGCATCAAGCTGGCCCATGCCCTTCAGGAGTTCACACTATCGGCCAGTGGGACGACGGCCTTGGACGTGGGCGCATCTACCGGCGGCTTTACTGACTGCCTGTTGCAGTACGGGGCCCATCGTGTGTACGCCCTTGATGTGGGCTATGGGCAGCTAGACCAGCGCCTGCGCCAGGACCACCGGGTAGTGGTCATGGAGCGGACGAACGCCCGTCACCCGTTCCAACTCCCGGAGGCGGTTGACCTGGTCACGGTAGACGTATCTTTCATATCACTGAGGCTGGTGCTGCCCCCCGTAGCAGAGCAGTTGAGGCCCGGCGGCCGCATCATCGCGCTGGTGAAACCGCAGTTCGAGGCGGAACGACGCCAGGTCGGAAGAAAAGGGGTTATAAGCGACCCAAATGTCCACGCCGCAGTCCTGGCACGAATCATCAACTGGGCCATAAACAGCGGACTCAGACTGAGGGGACTGACTCCATCGCCTATCCTCGGAGATGAGGGGAACAGGGAGTTCTTCCTATTGCTGGAGACGACCTCTACTGGGGAAACTCGACCAGGGTAAGCGTAAACTCCTGCCGGTCATCTCCCCGGACCACTTCAACTGTGATCGTCTGACCTATCTCGAACTCCGCCAGCAGCAGGTTCCTGAGCGCCAGAAAGTCCGATGTCGGCTGCCCGTCCAGAGCCACAATCACGTCACCCATCTCGATCCCTACTGATTCAGCAGGGCCGCTGGATGTCACCTCTGCCACCAGGACACCCTCTGCCACCGAAAGCTGGTACTCCACCACCGTGGGCGGGTCTATATCCCGAGCACCGATGCCCAGAAACGGCCACAGCACCCGCCCCAAGCGTATCAGCTGGTCAGCCACCGGAATCGCCGTCTGAGCGCTGACCGCAAACCCTACTCCCTCGGCCTCACCTCCGCGAAGCACAGCGGTATTGATGCCAATAACGTCACCATTCAGGTTCAAGAGGGGGCCGCCGCTGTTACCACGGTTGATTGCCGCGTCCGTCTGTATCAGATCGAAGAGCTCAATACCGTCCGAGTCCAGGCTTCTTTCCAGGGCGCTCACCACTCCCACCGTCACCGATGGCCCGCCGTCCAGGGCCAGGGCGTTGCCTATCGCCACCACCCAGTCGCCCACACGAAGTCCGGCAGCGTCACCCAGTTGCGCCGAGGTCAGGCCTTGCTCGTCTATCTTGATCACAGCCAGGTCGGTACGTGGATCGGTGCCCACCAGATCGGCGCTGTATCGCGTACCGTCGTAGAGAGTCACCTGGATCGAATTAGCACCGGCAATAACGTGGCTATTCGTAAGAATGTAGCCATCTTCTCTGAAGATGACACCTGTCCCTGAGCCGATGCTCTGTTGGCTGCCAAAGGCCCCTGACTGTGAAAGCTGGACGACGACGGAGACCACCGCCGGCTCCACCTGCTCCACCAGGTCGGCGATGGAGGGCAGCATGTCCACCATCGTGGAACCACCGTTTTCAACCGGCGTCTCAGGGGTGGCCATAGAAGTCGGCGTCGGCGTTAGATCGGCGGTGCAGGCCGCCAGCCCCAGAGCACCGGCCAGGATCATCGCCAATATAAGAACAACCGTATGCTGTCGTGCCTTGCTCAACTTCAGTAACCTCTCAACACAAAAAAAGATATCCTACGCTAATTGGATACACTAAACCGTAACGGGGTACCGACCCGCCGCCGCTGACACCGAAACCTTTGCCAAACATAACGATGATCTGGGCTCTTGTGTCAGAGTCCCGCAACGACCTCGCGCTGTACATCCAGAAGGTAGTCAATACCCTTACCGGCCAGGGCCAGCAAGCGGTCGGACGTCTCCGGAGAAAAGGATTCCCCCTCAGCAGTGCCCTGCAGCTCCACATACTCTCCCCGGTCCGTCATGACAACGTTGAAGTCCACCTGGGCGCGGGCATCCTCCTCATAGCAGAGGTCAAGGAGAAGCTCCTCATCCACTACGCCAACGCTGATCGCGGCCACCGCACTCTTCAACGGCACTACTGGCAGCACTCCCTGGCGCACCAAACCGTGCAGGGCCTGGTATATGGCAACATACGCTCCCGTGATGGCGGCAGTACGTGTCCCGCCATCGGCTTGAAGCACGTCGCAGTCCAGTATTACGGTGCGCTCACCAAGGGCTGGCAGGTCAGTCACGGCACGCAGGGAGCGCCCGATCAGCCGCTGGATCTCCGAAGCCCGACCACCTGGCCTGCCTTCCGCGTCACGAGACGTTCTGGTAAGGGTGGACCTGGGAAGCATGGCATACTCCGCCGTCACCCACCCGCTCCTTGAACCGCGCAGGAATCCGGGTACGCGCTCCTCTATGGTTGCCGCGCAGATGACCTTGGTCTGGCCCGACTCAATCAGCGCTGAGCCTTCCGCAAAGGCGAGAAAGCCCGGCGTTATTTTTGCTTGCCGGGGGGCGTCTTTGGTCCGACCGTCTATTCTTGTCAAATCACATCCTGTGTAGTAGCTAGCATAAGTATAGCAGGCCCGTAGCCAACCGTTTCCTCGACAACCGGCTTTACCTAATAGCCCGCTGAACCCCATCAACGCGGCAACAAACCACTCTGTATTTCGAACGGCTCGGCAGGAGCAGTGTCACGAGACACTTCCCCGTCTCCTACCCTACGTTCTATCCTTGCACTATGACAGCGTGGCTGATCCCAAACCATCCGTTGTTACCCTTCCAGGGTATTTACGAAAATCGGATTCGTTTCTCCAAAAAACCTTTCGCTCCAGCTATGGTTCAGCTACAAAATCTCATGCAAAAACGAAAAACGAATCGAGGCTACACAACCGCTAATACCCCGTAGAAAGAACAAGGGTAATATAAGAGGGTCTCCCAATCTATTGGGGTCTGGAAAATGTGGGTACAGGGCACGCGCTACACTATAGCTGGGTCTGGAACCGCACGCTCTTGCCGTCGGAGACCAGGGTGATATCCCCGTGCTGCGCGGTCGTGAGCACTCTGGCGATATCACCTGCCGCATCCACCAGGCGAGCCAGCACCTCTGGACTGGGATGGCCATACGGATTGTCTGGAGCCACGGAAACCAACATGATGTCGGCCCGCACCTCGGACAGGAACTCCAAGGAGGAGGAGGTCCCGCTGCCGTGGTGTGCCACCTTCAACACGGTACTCCTCACGTCCACTCCCTGGTCCAATAGCGACAGCTCTCCCTCCAACTCCAGGTCACCTGCCAGCAGGAATGAGACCTGGCCATAGCTAAGCCGCAGTACTGTGGAATTGTTGTTGACGTCTGAAGGCGTGCCGATCATAAGAGGTTGCGGCGGGTTCAGTACCTCCAGGGTTATGCCGGCATCCAGCGTCACCACCTGCCCCTGCGACGCCCATATCGTAGAAGCGCCTTCACGCTCTACGGCCGCACGCCACGCCGCAGCTACCTGTGACTCCTGACTGTAGGCGCTGTCCATCACGACATCCACTCGGTAGCGCCGGATCACCTCCACCAACCCGGCCAGATGGTCCTCGTGAGGATGGGTGAGCGCCACCAGGTCCAAGCTCCTATCCCAGAACGGCATCCGCTCGCCTAGTGCCCGCATCAGTTCACGCGGGTCCTGACCGCCGTCCACAAGTACCTGACGGCCCCCAGGAGCCTGGATGAAGATAGCCTCTCCCTGGCCCACATCCAGCAGCGAGACGCGCAGCCTGCCATCCGACAGCGATGCGTTAGCGGTCCATACCATGGCGACAGCCACCGCCAGTGAAAGGAGCACCGTGCCACGGGCCGCACCGTCCGGCAGAGGCGTACCCTGCAGGTGAGGCGTGTCGACACTACCCACTCTGTGCAGGACAGCGCAGATCCTGCGAGGGCCTGCCCACGCCAGGAGCAACGCCAGCGACGTGCCTCCGTAGTACACCCCCACCAGGACCACGGACACATCTCCCAGCTGCACTACCGTCCTTGGGATGCCGTCCAGCAGTTCTACTGTACCCAGCAGGTATGTCAACGGTAGCCATGTCACCAGGGCCGTCAGCGGGCCCAACGCCGGTGCCGCCAGGCCCGTCATGGCAGCAACCAGCGACGACACCAGCACCAGAGGAAGGACAGGCAGGACCAGGAGTGTAGCAGGAATGCTGAGGAGAGCTATGTAGTGGAAGTTGAAAGCCAGGATGGGGAAAGTGGCAAGCACCGCTGCAAGGCTAACGGAAACGCCGGCAACCGCCCATCCCACCACAGCTCCGGGCCACCCTCCCAGGAGATGCAATCTGTTCAGAGCCAGGAGCATCCCTGCCTGTATCGGGCGCCACATCAGCAGGATGCCTGAGATGGCCACGAAGCTAAGCTGAAAGGAGACGTCGTACAGTACCTTCGGATCGACGGCCACCATGAGAGTGGCAGCAAATGCTACAGCAGTCAGGGCGCTGCGCTGCCTGCCAAGGGCTACGGCCAGTAGGTAGAAGCTGGCCATAATCACCGCCCTTTCCACCGAAGGCGCAAACCCGCTGAGCATGGCGTAAAGCCAGATGATACCCAGGGGCAGCAGAAGGTACAGGTTGCGTCTGCGACCCAGAAGAGCCGCCGCCATCGCCATGGACAGGCCCAGCACCACTCCTACGTGCAGGCCCGATATGGCCAGGAGATGAGAGGTACCCGTGTCCCGAAATGACTGCGTAACCTCCGGTGGGACACCCTCGCGTACGCCGAGAAGGAGCGCCTGAGCCAGCGACGCCTGTGGCTCCGGCAGAGACGACTCCAGAGACCGGCCCAGTGCGCCACGCAACCGGTACACCAGGGAGAGCGTGGCAGATCCCTGACCATCCTCCAGCAGCTCCGCATCGGCCTGGTACATCAGCGCGTGGACACCCTGCCGCGCCAGGTACTCCCTGTAGTCAAACTCCTGGAACACAGGTGCCTCATCCAGGCTGCCGCTAAGTAGCAGCCGGTCACCGTAACGTATGTACGCTTCACCTCTCTCTCCAACCAGCTCAGTTGAAGGCTGAACGGTTACCAGGAGATCGCCCGTGACCTCCTGCCAACCGTTGCCCGGATCCAGCCGCTCCGCTTGGAAACGGAACCTCAGCGCGTTAGCTCTGGATTCGGGGTCGTCCACAACTAGGCCCTCTACCTGGACGTTTCCCTCCCCAAGCCAGGGCAGGAAGGGCGGAAGCAACTGGGGGGCAGCTTCAGCGCGCATGGCCCCCAGGAGAGCAAATGCCAATGCCAGGGCAGGCAGCATAGTCCGACCGTTGAGCCGTAACAGCAGGGCCGCCGCGCCGAACGCCGCCAGGAACGATACCAATGCAGCCAGCGGTATGTCCGAATGGAGGGCCATGGCCGTCCCTGCTACCCAGGACGCCGATATCACCAGCAGCTTCAAGGCGGCTCGCCCACCGTGACCAGCCCTCTCAAATCCTGGTATATGGCGGAGCCTATGCCCGGCACCTGCATAAGCTGATCGATGCGTTGGAACGACCCCTCACCCTCGCGGTAGTCCACAATTGCCTGCGCCCTGGTCTCGCCTATCCCGGGCAGTGCCGCCAGCAACCATACGGGAGCCAGGTTGATATTGACCAGCTGGGTCTTCGGCGTGGCTGACGTCTCGACAGTGAGGGCAGGCGTAGGAGATGGTACGGAGATCGTGACCACCGTTCCGGCAGGCTGGTTCAGCACGAAGAACACAGCGCCTGCAACACCGGCACCTATCAATGACCATAGCAGTGGCTGGAACAGCTTCAGCGTAGAAAGGCCCCCTATCCAGAGAGGTGCCCCGATTATTCTCTCCGATTCACACCAGGTCAATCCCACCGCACCCTGACTTCGCCAACTAGCGCGTCCCTTTCCTCACGGCTAGACTTGGTAGCAGACCGCACAAACGAGGTTGAAGATGGCCATCACTGATGAATTCTGGCCCATATCGAAATCTGGGAGCGGATCGCTTCAAGGCCCGCCGCCACCGTCCTGGTGGCCCATACATTTGAAGCTCATCGCTTTGGGTAGTGCAGAGCGGCGGTCCCCCATCGAGCCCTGGGACAGACCTGGGTTGGGGCTCCATAAGACGGCTCTACAGATACCTACCCGCTGGTAATCGCGTATCGCTGGGACGCTCGCATGGGATTCTCCACCGCTGGAGCGGGGTATCCCAACCGGCTGCCCATGAACCCGTAAATCCATTCTAGGATATGCCCACAAGTCTGGGTGTTGGTGAGTAGAAGAGCAAACTCAGGAGGGTACAGGGAACCTAGGTTCCCTGTCGGAGGTTCAACGGGGTGTCCCCCTTTTCCCAAAGGTTACGAGGGCGGAGTGGGTGGGAAGAAGGCCTCTGGCCGGAAAGAAACACCCACCCTACCTGCCTACCTGGATGACTTGGCGGCGCTTCTATCATATAATTGCCCGCAGTCTGCCCCCCGTATTCTGCCCAGGGAGAGGAGAAACCCCATGCCGTCAGTGGCCTTTCACAAGGGAGAGTTTGTTCCGCTGGAACAGGCGACCATCGGAATAATGACACACGCCTTTCACTATGGCACCGCTGTGTTTGAAGGCATCCGTGGTAACTGGAATCCCGAGCAGGAGCAACTCTACATCTTCCGCCTCCGTGAACATTTTGAGCGGCTGCTCATGGGGTGCAAGATCATGCGCATCCGCCTACCCTACTCCGCCCAAGAGATGTACGACATCACTGTGGAGATGGTGGAGCGGTCCGGCTACAACGAGGACATCTACATACGTCCCATCGCTTACAAGAGTGAGGAGCGGGTGGCCATCCTGGACCTGAACCCCCTCTCCGACAGCCTGAGCGTTATGGCTGTACCTTTTGGGGCCTACATGGACCTAGAGGCCGCCGCCCGCTGCTGCACCTCCTCCTGGCGCCGCATGGAGGACTCGGTGATCCCGCCCCACGTGAAAATCAGCGGCCTCTACGTCAACAGCATCCTGGCCAAGACCGAGGCCGTGGCCGCGGGCTTCGACGAGGCGATCCTGCTGAACCAGCAGGGCCACGTGTGCGAGGGCACGGGCGAGAACCTATTCATCTACAGGGGTGGCAACCTGATCACTCCTCCCATCGCGGACAACGTGCTCCCGGGGATAACACGAGATTCGGTCATCGACATTGCCCGCAACGAACTGGGCATCGAGGTGGTGGAACGGCACATCGCCCGCAGCGAGATGTACCTGGCTGACGAACTGTTCCTCACTGGCACTGCGGCCCACCTGACACCGGTAGGATCGGTAGACAACCGGGACATCGGCGAAGGCGACATGGGGCCACTCACTCGACAGCTCCAGGAGATCTACTTTGACATCGTCCGCGGCAGGAACCCCAAGTACCTGCACTGGTGCACACCAGTGTCACCAAAGCGTGTCTCTGCTTAGCAACGCCCCCCGTCGCTTGGACGATCCCTCAAGCTTCGCATGAGCGATTTCGCCCTAGACTACTTGGCGTTTGTTTTTACATCCGCCGTGGGCGTCATAATGGCCGCAACCGCCCGAGCCGGTTTGGATGGCCTCCTCGTTGCCGGACGCCATCTGTCCTACCTGGTGGCGCTGTTCCTGATCGCCGGCTCTACCTGGTGGTTCTTCGCCTCTGAGCCCCGTAACGTACCAGATACCGGCTTGGGGCTGGATGGCAATGAACAGGCGATCCTGTTCGTCCTTGGGGCTGTAGCGGCGTTAGCCCTGATGCTGATCGTATCCTCGCTACGAAACTGGTCTATGGAGACCGAGGCCTCGGAAGAATCCGGCCTCGATGCTTTGCAGAGCGGCAGTTACCTGCGCACCCTTTACCGAAGTTTGCAAAGGCGTCAGGGGCGCTGATGCAAGCGGACGAAGCGATACTGCTCTGGCTAAACGGTTGGGTGGGAAGGCTGCCCTGGCTTGATGCCGTCGTGCGCCTTGTTGTCGGGGACTACCTGGTGCCTGTACTTCTGGCGCTGTCCCTCTTGAGTCTATGGTTTACCGGTACCACCGCCGCATTCCGGGAGCGCAACCAGAGAGCGGTCATTACGGCGCTGTTGGGACTGGGCCTTGCCAACCTGGCGGTAGAGGGCCTGAACCAGTTTATTTTCAGGCCCAGGCCCTTTGCTGACCTTCAAGTCTCTTTGCTGTTCTACCGGCCAACGGACTCATCCTTCCCAGCCAATCCGGCCGCTATCGCCTTTGCTGTCGCCACCGGGGTGTGGCTATGGAACCGGAAGGTGGGGACCACCCTGGCGGTTGTCGGCATACTTTTCGCCCTGGCCCGCGTCTACGCCGGTGTCTTCTACCTGCTGGACGGCATAGGCGGTGCTGCCATCGGCGTGGCGGCCAGCCTGGCGGCTATGGGACTTCTGCGACTGAGCGAGCCATTACCTACATTGGCGCTCCGGCTGGGTAGAGCAATCTACCTGGCCTGAGCTAGCCGTACGCACCCACGCCGCTCATGCTGAGCATGTCGAAGCATATGAGCGGGCTATCCCTCTGTCATGCTCGAGTGAGTTCCAACCCATCGGGACGACTGAACCATCTGAGGCAGTGGGGAACCTGGCTGACCGCGCAGACACAGTCAGAGCGCGGGCGGGAAGAACCACCCTCGCACTTTTCTAGGTGCGGAATTCCAGTTTATGGAACCCTTCTGCGTAGGGCACTCCGGCCCTTTCTCCCATACGCTTGGCGCCCTCCTTCATGAACTGCCCCGGCTCCCTTGTACGGTCCCGACTGGGACGCTCCAAGAACTGGCTCCTGTGGCACAGCATAGACTGGACCTTGGTCTCCAGCACGTCGCTTATGTCCATGAACTCGTCCGGCTCATCACTGCCCCACATCAGCACCGTGCCGACCTTGTGAGGCTCAAAGCCGTCCTTGGTCAGCTCGGCGAAATGGCCCGGGTCACGCGCATATGGGAAAACGGCATCCAACGTCACAGTCCCACAGTTGCGATGGTCCCGGTGGTTATGCCGGACACGGTTGATGGGAGAGTGGGTAAGCACCACCTGGGGTCGGAACTTGCGTATCTCTCGTACTACCTGTCCACGAAACTCTCGGGTATCCTCCAGCTCGCCGTCCCCGTAACCAAGGAACACCACCTCCTTTACCCCCACCACTGCGGCGGCGTTCCGCTGCTCCTGTTCCCGGGTCTGGGCCACGCGGTCTGCCGGCATATCCGGGTCCTCAGTCCCCTTGTTGCCATTGGTACACACTACGTAAGTCACTTCGGTTCCCTGGGCTGTCCAGTACGCGATCGTACCGGCGCAACCTATCTCGTCATCTGGGTGTGCGAACACCACAAGCGCTCGCTCAGGGGGGTCTATCATAGGCGTCTGGCCTCCAGTCGGGTTAGCTAAATGCGTGGCAGATAGATTACCACAGCCAACGGTACCGTCAAAACCTACCCCGCCGAGCACGCCTCGACTGGGCATTGCCCAGAACCTTTCTGCCCTTATGGGCTATGGGGCACGCGTTCACCAACAGTAGACAACTGGCAGACCTACAGCCCCTCCGGCAGGTCCACCACCATGCGCTGGCCTGGCACATCTACCTCCAACACCACGTCCGCCAAGGCTGGGACCAGCGTCTCCTTGGCATCACCCTTAACAACGTAAACGTCATTGGCGCCGGTACTCAAGATGTCCGTAACCACGCCCAGCTCATCTCCACCAGACGTGACCACACGCATCCCCAGCACCTGATAGTAGTAGTAGGTATCCTCCGGCGGGGGTGGGACTTCATCTTCCGGCACGTAGATGGATTGGCCGCTCAGCGCCATTGCCGCTTTGTGGGAGGTCACTCCCAGCAGCTTGATCCGCAGGCCCTTGGCCGTGGTGCGAGCGCTCTGGACGTGGTATGCGAAATCACCGATATGGAAAAAGCTGCCTGGGGCGAACCGATCAGGAACGTCGGAAGAGACCTCTACGCGCAACTCACCTTCCAGGCCCACCGGTCCAAGGATACGTCCAACCACAATGTTGGACTGTTTTGAACTGCTCTCGCTAGTCAACGGAACCGGGTTCATAGAGGGATAAAGGCGTGATGGGTGTCACGGATGCTACGTGGCAATCGACAGGCTCCAAGCGGAGGCACGCGGGTCACACGATTTCCAGAGTAGCTCTTGTGCCCTCTTTGACCGCCGCGACACGCAGCAAAACGCGCATAGCCTGGGCCACCCTGCCCTCTCTGCCGATGATCTTGCCCTTGTCCTCATCCGCCACCTCCAAACGCAAGATCAACCGTCCATCCTCTTCCACCTCGGTGACCTTCACCTCTTCGGGTTTGCTGGCCAGGGACTTGGCGATGTACTCCACCAGCTCCAGCATGCTGCACTACCCCTCCCCAGCGCTACCCCTGTTACGAATAAACCGTGCCACCGGGTCCGACGGCTGAGCGCCCTTACGGATCCAGTCCTGTACCTTCTCATCGTCCAGGACGATGGTAGGTGGATCAGTCATCGGGTCATAGAATCCTACCTGCTCAACATAAGAGCCATCCCGTGGCGCCCGTGAATCGGCAACCACTATTCGGTAGGACGGCTGCTTTTTTGCGCCAACTCGACGCAGACGTATGCGCAACATGCGTGTCTCCGCAAAATCCACTAGAAAACGTCATCGAATTGTATTCTCCGCTACCTGCAATGTCAACGGAACGTGCACCAAGGTTGCCCCAGCCGCCAGTAGCGCGCTACAGTAGTCGGCACGCTGGCAAGCCGGTGGAGACACGCTGTTCGCCAGCAGCTGGTCAGCCTTTGAGCACGGAGGGGAACCATGAATGCGGGTGACACTCTGCTGGCTACGGAAACGGGCGCGCTGGAAGCCGACCTGCGTAGTCGCGTCTCCGGTGAGGTACGGTTCGACCCATACACCCGTGCCATGTACAGCACTGACGCCTCCATCTACCGCATGGAACCCATAGGCGCGGTGCTCCCCAGGGACGCTGACGACGTGGCGGCGGTTGTAGCCGCCTGTGCCGAGGCCGGTGTGCCGGTGCTGCCCAGGGGAGGCGGAACGGGTCTGGCCGGACAGACGGTCAACCATGCCGTGGTCCTGGACTTCACCCGATACATGCACAATGTGGTGGAGGTGAACCTGCAGGAGCGGTGGGCAATGACCCAGCCGGGAGTAACGCTGGATGAGCTGAACCACCAGCTGCATCCCTACGGTCTCCACTTCACGCCGGACCCCACTACCAGCAGCCGCGCCACGGTGGGCGGCGCCGTGGGCAACAACTCCTGCGGCGCCCACTCGGTGGTGTACGGCAAGACATCCGACCATGTGATAGGCGTGAACGTGGTGCTGTCCGACGGCCATACCGCCACCTTTGAAACGGTTGCCGCCGCAGACCTTGAGTCGAAGCTGGCGCTGAGCGACCTGGAGGGCGCCATCTACAGGGAGATGCCTCGCATAGCAGCCGCACAGCGCGAAGAGATCGAGCGACGGTTTCCCCGTATCATGCGCCGCGTATCCGGCTACAATCTCGACTCGATGCTGGATGGCGGGCCCACCAACCTGGCAAGAATGGTTGTCGGCTCCGAAGGGACGCTGGTGGCTGTGACTGAGGCCAAGTTGAACCTTGAACCGCTGCCCAAGATGCGCGGGCTGGCGGTGCTCCATTTCCATGACCTCATTGAGGCGATGGAGGCGACGGTGGCCACGCTGGAGCACCAACCATCGGCGGTGGAGCTTGTGGACGACATGATAATCCAGCGCAGCCGAGAGTCGCTGGGCTTCGCCCGGCGCATGACATTCGTGGAGGGCGATCCACGGGCACTGCTGCTGGTGGAGTTCTTTGGTGAGTCGCAGCAGGAGCTGGAGGCAAAGGTGGAGGGGCTGAGGCAGGACATGGAGCGCCGCCACCTTGGGTTTGCGTGTGTGCCAGTCATGACTGCGGCGGAACAAGCCAATGTGTGGGCGGTGCGATCCGCCGGCCTGGGCCTGCTCATGAGCGTCACGGGCGACACCAAGCCACTGCCCTTTGTGGAGGATACCGCGGTATCCCCGGAGAAGCTGCCGGAATACGTACGCCGCTTTGATGAGATCGTCCGTGCGCACGATACGGTGGCCGGGTACTACGGCCACGCGAGCGTAGGCTGCATGCACATTCGGCCCATGGTCAACATCAAACAGCAGGACGGACTGGATAAGCTGGTGTCCATCGCATCGGACATCAGCGACCTGGTGCTGGAGTTCGGCGGATCGCTGAGCGGCGAGCATGGCGACGGCATCGTACGAGGCGTTTGGACGGAAAAGATGTTCGGCACCAGCCTGTACAACGCCTTCCGCGAGGCGAAGCGCACCTTTGACCCGCAGGGCATCATGAACCCGGGCAAGATCATTGACACGCCGCTCATTACGGAGAACCTGCGACTGGGGCCGGACTACCGCGCTATGGAGCAGGACACCATCCTGGACTTTTCCGCCCAGGGCGGGTTCGCTCGCGCGGTGGAGATGTGCAACGGCGTGGGCGCGTGCCGTAAGGTGCTCACAGGCACCATGTGTCCTTCCTATATGGTCACACACGAAGAGGAGCATTCCACCAGGGGCCGAGCCAACGCCCTGCGGTCGGTGCTGTCCGGGGCGCTGTCGCCGTCGGAGTTCGCCAGCAAGCGTCTGTACGATGTGATGGACCTATGCCTGGAGTGCAAGGGATGCAAGGCGGAGTGCCCCTCCAACGTGGACATGGCCAAGCTGAAGTACGAGTTCCTTGGCAACTACTACCGACACAACCGGATGCCGCTGAGGTCGCGCATCTTCGCGCGCATCGCCGAAATGAACCGTCGGGTCAGGATGCTGGGACCATTCGCCAACCTGTCCATAAGCCACCCAATGACACGCTGGGTGCTGGACAGGTTCGTCGGGATCGACCGGCGGCGCAAGCTGCCGTCGCTGTCGTGGACAACATTTCCAGCCTGGTTTTACGGCAGGAGGGAGACCTTCCCACCCCAGGATCCAGACATGGAGCCCGGCGCGCGGGGCGAGGTTGTACTCTTCCACGACACATTCATGGACAACAACGAGCCACGGGTTGGCATGGCGGCGGCGGAACTTCTGGAGGCGGCGGGATACCGCGTGACGCTGGCCGACAACGCGTGCTGCGGCCGGCCAATGCTGTCCAAGGGGCTGTTGGAGCAGGCGGCGGAGAACGCTATGCTCAATGTGGAGCGCCTGCTGCCCTACGCCCAGGCCGGTGTGCCCATAGTGGGGTGCGAGCCCAGTTGTCTGCTGACCCTCAGGGACGAATATCCTGACCTGGTGCGCACGCCGGAGGCCAGGCTCGTGGCGGAGAACTCTTTTTTGCTGGAGGAGCTGCTGGTCAAGCTGGACTCGGATGGCGAACTGGGGCTGCGGTTCATGGAGACGCCGGACCAGGTGCTGTTCCACGGCCACTGCCACCAGAAGGCGCTTGTAGGCAGCGCTGCATCGGTGGCGGCGCTGCGCCTGGTGCCGGGGCTGGAGGTTGAGGAGGTGGACTCGGGGTGCTGCGGCATGGCGGGCTCGTTCGGGTATGAGAAGGAGCATTACGACATTTCCATGGCAATCGGCGAGCGGCGGCTTTTCCCGGCGGTGCGCGATGCTTCGGACGCGCGGATAGTCACTACAGGCGTGTCCTGCCGGCAACAGATAGCGCATGGTACGGGACGCCGTGCCGAGCACGTGGCGGAGATACTGCGCGGTGCGCTGGACGTGTAAGAGATGATGCACCCGCCCATATCCTTCGACAGGCTCAGGATGAGCGGGTTGATTCACCCACCCTTGGACTGCGTCCGTACGACTAGCCAGGCCCCGTCTTTTGTTTGACTTTATAAGTGCTGACGTATTTCGGATTTGTATGATACTTTTCCGGAGAAACAACTCCGACTTTCGTAGTCTATTCGCTGTTAAGGTGCGAGAGGCGTTCTTGCCTGGTCTCTGCCTGTACCCCTGACAGATGGTACACATAGATGGAGGGTAGCAGCAGTGAGGCGGTACGGGCGAGGAGTGGGTGGCAGTGCTAAGATGTTGCGGGATGTGTCCAGGAATCAGAATTCTTGACGGCTTACCACTCAGAAAAGAGGTAGGCATTTCGATGAAGAACCTTGCTAAAGAAGAACGACGGATGAGAGCGCTCTCATCCGTCGTTCTTCTGCCCTTACTAGGGCTCGTTGGGGCTGCCTGCACGCAATCTCAACCCACCCCAACCTGTACCTCAACGAGACTGCCTGCTCCTACTCTGGACCTGACCTATACGGACATCAACTACGGTTTCTCCGTTAGGGTCCCAGCAGACTGGGATACCTCTCCCGTGGAGGGTTTCGCTTTTGATGCCGCGGACCCCACATACATAGCGGATTTCAACATCGTTGTCGAAGACTTGGCCAACATTCAACCCCCCCCCTCTCCCCGGACCAGTATTTCACTTTGAGTCTCTCCAATGCCCAGGTTTTTCTCCCAGAATTCAAAGAGGTATCCCGCAGAACGCTGGTGATCGCCGGGACCATCAATGCTTGGGAAGGCGTCTACACCTACGATGACGAAATTGCGGGGCCCCAAGAGGCAAAGGCTATCAATTTTGTCCGAGATGGACTGGGCTTCACCATCAACGTCATTGTCAATGAAGGATGCTATACCCAGTTTCAGTCTACTATCGACGCCATAATCGCAAGCTTCACCTTCGCGACTGCCTAAGTGCCCCGGCTGCCCCATCAAAGCCTGTTCGGCCCTACGAGTGCCCGGAGGGTAAACACGCTGCCTGGGCTTATTGCCACGTCCCCAATGGCTCGACCTTCGACATGACCCAGCGAATAGAGGGCCAGATCGAGCAGTTCGGGTTCACGTACGGGGAAGCACAGGCCTAACCTGTTCCCACGGACCATCGAAGCTTCCTAGCTACCCCTACCCCGCGAAGCGGCCGCCCAACGTTCCGCTCCGTTTGGCGCCCCAAGTCGGACCTTTGGGCCCTTGACAGAGCTCATTGCATGAATTATAAAAGTAGACAAAGATATCATGCTTTGTAACACTTGCCATGTATGAGCGGTAACGTATAGCATGGCACGTACGTCTTGCATGAATATCTGCCTCGGTCTTGTGGCTGTCAAGTAATGGGGTTGGAGAGCAGCAGCCTGATTGGCCAGGACAAAAGCGAAGCCGGCAACACGGTGCCCCCCCCCTGGCGTGACAGCAGGGGCAAGACATAGCACAAATTCTTGGATGGATGCCAAGGTCTGATACATCAAAGTATTGCCCTCGGACTGGCAGCCGCACTTACCTTTGGGATCGCGGACTTGGTCGCTGTGGTAGTTGTGAGGCGAATCGGTTCGATGTCCGTCTTGGTGTGGAGTCGCATTGGCGCATTGGCGGTTGCGACGCCCTACCTTCTACTAATAGCTGACCTACCCTCGGTGCCCCTGGCCTACTGGCCAGTTCTTGGAGCGTTGAGTGTTCTTATTCTTGTCGCGATCAGCAGCTTCTACAAGGCTATTCAGACCAGCCTACTCGCGCTCATAAGCCCTATCATTTCCGCCCATCTCGTAGTTGTAATCTTGCTAGCCGTGGTGTTCATGGGCGAACGCCTAGGCGCAGTGCAGGTCCTAGGGATCTCAATAGCCTTTGTAGGAGTCGTCCTTGCCTCCATGACCACAGGTGACTCGCGCGCGGGCAGTGCCGACATCCGTAAGGGTGTAGTCTTAGGCATGGCCGCCATGCTCGCCGCCGGACTGTTTGTGTTTGGAATTGGGAACCTGTCCAAGGAGCTTGGGTGGTTTCTGCCTATTTACCTCGTACGACTCGGCGCATTCGGGATCCTCCTCCCTTCCCATTTGGTCACGCGGCACAACTCGTGGCACGGCAATTCAACTCGCTACGTCCTGATTGCAGCACTGGTTGGCATCCTTCAATTCACCGGTCTCGCAGCCTACGCTATGGGTTCGCAGATTGGGCCAGTATCTATTGTGGCGGCATCTTTTTCTGTCTACCCAGTCATTCCAGTTGTTGGGGGGTTTGTCCTTTTCAATGAGAAGCTCGCATCGAGACAAGCTGTGGGTATTGCATCGGCGTTGGGGGGGGGTTAGTGATCCTCGGCGTGTTCGCTTAGTGTGTGGCAATGCTAAGATATCGCAGGATGCGTTCCAGGAATCCAAACCTCTCCAGAAGCACCAGGAATGCGAGTATCACCGCCGTGATAGGCAAGTAAGATAGCAGAGATGTACCAGGATGGAAAACAAGCATTCTGAGTTGACAGAGCATGAAACCACAGGAGATATCCTGCGATCGGTGCTAGGCACCCACGAGGAAAACAGACCTTCCAGCGATATCATAATTGCGCTTGCAGATGAAGGGTTCCTAGACGAACACCAGACCCGCACAGCCTTGGAAGCAGTAGCCACGCAACTACTGGATACTCTCTACGGAGAGGACAGCCAAGATGCGGATTAAAGATATTAACCTGTCCTGGTTCAGGGCGGCAGCCGATAACGCGGTGATGGACACTGGTTCAAAGAACGTTGTGGCGTATGGATCAAATGGCTCAGGAAAGTCCACGTTCCCAGATGCCATCGAGTATTTGTTAACCGACGGCAGAATTGAACATCTCGCGCATGAATACAGCGGAAGCAGACAAGAAAAGGGTGTAAGGAATACACACAGCCCGTCAGACGTCCCATCACATATCAACGTACGATTCGATACAGGCGACTCCATTGATATCGAAATTGCCCCGAATGGAGCCCACTCGACTCAATACAGCTCAGAACCATTGCACGAATCTGTGCAGGCTTGGAAAGTGGGGCAGCTCCTCCTTCGACAAGATGAGGTCGCTAACTTCATATACGCCACGAAAGGAGCGAAGTACTCCGTTCTTCTTCCTCTACTGGGACTGGCTCGCCTTGAACAGGCTGCGGATAATTTTCACCAACTGCAACAAAGGGTGGCCGGAATTAGTGAGCTGTCACGCAAAGAGACAGAGCTACAAGTGATAAATACGAACGTCACCCAGGTTTTCCCAAATGTCGCGGAAGAGAGCCTAATTCAAGCCCTTGATGAGCTAGCGGGGACATACCTTGCTGCCGTACCAACCGAGCTTCCACCACTGGCACAGGCATTATCATCAGCCTTAGACGCACGGATACAGTCTTTGGAGCCAGAGACCAAGCGCCATCTCCTGCTGACGCAAATCAAAGACGAAATGTTGCGAGAGAAGCTAGTCTCCCTCGCCAACGCGGAAGCAGAGGTTGTGTCCCAAGTGGATGCTCTAGTGGATCGGCGAATAGCAGTCCTTGAACCCACTTCTACCTTCCTCGAACTACTAACCACTGGGGAAGAAGATGTCGATTGCCCCGCATGCGGTAGAAGAATCAAAACTGGTGAACTGATTGCACATGTTCGTGCTGAACTCCAGGCTCTACAAGACGCGCGAACTACTCGGAACAGGCTTCAAGAGGAAAGAAGACAGTTCGCCAGTTCGCTCACGCAGATCTTGGCACGGTGTAAGGAAGAAGTGGTAGCTAGCTGGCTGAGTCTCCAACCGCAAGCAGAATGCAAAGCAGCACTAGACCGCCTTGGTATGGTCAGCTTAGATCACCCGGATCAGGGTTGGCCTTCAGAAGCCAGGGGAGCCTTCGACGCTTGCGTCCCAATTGTAAGTTCACATATCGGAGCCGCAGTGGAAATAATCCCACCGTCCACGAGGCAGTTGGTCGACGATCAACACAAAGTTGAAGCTGCAGGATTGTGGCCTGAGATCCGACGTCTCCAGCTTGAAACCACAGGCATACACAACATCATTAGCACGCTTGCTACAGCAGAGACCGCCGTACGGAAAGTGATCGGGAAACGGACCAGTGCCATTGTCCGTGAGATCTCCACTGAGGTTCAGAGACTGTGGGCCAAGTTGCACCCTGACGAGCCTATCGAGAACGTCCGGCTCTTCATTCCGGAAGAGTCTGACAGGGCTATCGATATCGGGTTGAAGTTCTTTGGGGTTGACCAACCGTCCCCTAGGCTAACGTTGTCTGAAGGGCACGGCAATAGCTTGAGCCTGTGTATCTTCCTAGCTCTGCTGCGACTTGATCAGGCGTATGACGGGCCGATCATTCTTGACGATATTATTTCTAGCCTGGACCGAGAGCACAGGGGCAGACTGGTCGACGTTCTGCTGAATGATCTTGGCGATCGCCAAGTTCTGCTGTTCACGCACGACAAGGAGTGGTTCGCTGAGTTGCGGGCGCGTCTGCCTGCGGCCAACTGGAAGTTCATGAATTTACGCCCTTGGCAGAATCCGGAGATAGGGCTGCAGTGGTCGGCGTCAACGGACACCTTCGACGACGCACGGTCATTGATCTCCGTGGACGCCGAGGCAGCCGGCAACAAAGTCCGTGCAATTATGGACACGCAGCTTGCGATTGCAGCGGAAAAGCTACACATTGCGATGCCCTACCTGAGGGGTGACAGAAATGATTACCGAACGTCCGTTGACTTCCATGAACGCATGATTTCAGAGGGGAAGCAGCGACTCAGGAAGAAGGAAGGGAAGTCTTGGCCGATATATCCTGAACCTATTGTGGACTGGCAAGAGGCCAACAATCTTCTACTGGCTTGGGCCAATCGGGCTTCCCATACTGGCAGCTTAGTAGATACCGAAGCTGAACAACTTGTTGAAGTATGCGAAAAAGCCCACCGCCACTTCCGTTGTCAAAGTTGTGGCGATCCTATATGGATTGCGGACCAGTCTAGCCGCGACCGACTGCAGTGTGCCTGCGGCGAAATTCAATGGAGATATGACTAGCTGCGTCATACTGAGAGCCGCAGGGTAAATTCACGAGGCCCTGCTTCTGTACGCCTAGGCCCACCATAGGGGCCATCAGATAATACCTACCCGGCGAAGCGTCCACCCACCCGTGCGCCGGGCACCTCTACCTCTGCCACCAGCTGCTTCACCACCTGTCGCCCGTCGATACCCTGCATACGAGCGGCGGCGGTTGGTATCAGGCGGTGAGAAATCACAGCATCGGCCAGCGCCTTCACGTCGTCGGGCAGTATGTAGTCCCGGCCTTCCAGCAGTGCTATTGCCTGGGAGCACCTCTGGAGCGCTAGAGACGCACGGGGCGAGGCACCCAGAGCAATGTCCTGGTGATGCCGCGTGGCGTCCACCAGGTTGACTATGTACTGCTTAACCAGGGGGTCGACGTATATCTGGCGCGACTCCTCCTGAAGCTTGACCACCTCCTCCGGCGTGGCCACAGCATCCAGCTCATCAAAGGGGTGGTTCATCTGCTGCTGCTCCATGATTGATATCTCCTCCTCCTGGGAGGGATACCCAATGAATATCCGCAGCAGAAACCTATCAAGCTGGGCCTCCGGCAACGGGAAGGTGCCCTCATACTCCACAGGGTTCTGCGTAGCGATCACGATGAATGGGTCCGGCAACCGGCGTGTTACGCCATCCACCGTAACCTGCTGCTCCTCCATCGCCTCCAGGAGCGCCGACTGCGTCTTGGGCGTCGCCCTGTTGATCTCGTCCGACAGCACCACCTGGGAGATTATCGGCCCCGGACGGAACTCGAACTCGCCGTTCTTCTGGTTGAAGATAGATACGCCGGAAATATCGCTGGGCAGCAGGTCAGGCGTGAACTGTATGCGGCTGAAGGTACACCCCGTGGACTTGGCCAGGCTCTTAGCCAGCATGGTCTTGCCCACGCCGGGCACGTCCTCTATCAGTATGTGTCCACGGCACATCAGGGCGATAACGCCCAGTTGTACGGCATCTCTCTTGCCTACGATTACCCGCTCCACATTTTCGATTATGCGCGCCGCTACCGCTGCGCGTTCACCTGTCTGCTCCATGCTAGCTCCTCGCTAATAGCTTTTGCGTATATACGTCTGCCGCGGCCAAAAGGTGCCTGACAGTGTATCAGGCCGAAGTTAACCTGACTAATTGTGTAGACACGAGGGCTGCGACATTAGGTGCGCCCGTTAGCGCTGGCTCAGGTCAGCGTCGGCGCCCGGTGGCAGCCCACCATCCCAGGCGGTCCCGGCATCCGGATCGTAGTGCTCACGGTGACGGTTCATGGCATTGCGGCCCATGTAGATAAGCTCCCACGCCGGACCATCAACGGGCACCTGGCGATGGATGTCGTTTGGCACATCCATCCAGTAAACGGCGTCACCGTGCCGCATCTCACGTTCACCGACCACCTTCAGCCGGGCTTTGCCGGGATCTGTGCCATCGTCCAGGCGGTCCCACTGAGTGTACTGCTCTCTACCCTGGTAGGAGCAGAGGACGCCCCAGCTGCCGTGGTTGTGCACCGCGGTCGGTTGATCGAACTTGGACAGCAGGAGCATGGGCCCTTCCGGCTCCGGGTCCTGGTACAGGATGTATGCCTCAGCAGCGTTGGCGCCGGGACCGCGGTACCGGCCGATCTGGAACAGGTCGCTGCGCTCAGCCAGCCGCTTCATGCCATCGGCAATGGACTGAAGGGCCTCATCGGTGATTCCCTTCTCCGCTACCAGAGCTTTGGCCTCATCTATGAACCGATCCACGGAGTATTCAGTCTGCTGTGCCATTACGCCTCCTTTTGCCGCCTACCGCGGATCCTGTGGCGTCCAAGACTACACGCTGTTTCCAAGGCGGGCAACCAGCACTAAAGTCCTAGCCTCTGGACCGGTACTGAAGGGCCTCAGCCAGGTGCACCACGCCTATGTCGTCCGACCCGGCCAGGTCGGCAATGGTCCGGGCGAGCTTTTGAACGCGATGAAAACCGCGAGCGGACAGGCTGAGTTGGCGCATAGCTGTCTGCATCAGCGCCTTGGCTCCGTCACCCAGCACGCACGTCTGCCATACCTCCTCCGGCCCCATATCCGCGTTGCAGGCAAGGCGCTGGCCATTGGGCATCCCCTCACCCCGGAACCGACTGAGTTGCCGGTCCCGCGCCTCCTGGACTCGCTGCCGCACCGCCTCTGAGCTTTCACCGTTGGAGACCTCCACCAGCTTCTCATACTCCACCCTGGGCACCTCAACAAACATATCTATGCGGTCCAGCAGGGGGGGCCGCTGATCCGCTTCTGGTACCTGGTCACCATGCTGGGCGTACAGGTGCACTGACGCATTGGGTAGCCGTAGTAGTCGCACGGGCATGGGTTCAAAGCCGCCACCAGCATGAAGTTAGCTGGGAACGTCACGCTGCCCTGGGCGCGACTGATGGTCACCACCCTATCCTCCATAGGCTGGCGCAGGACCTCAAGCACCGTATGCCCGAACTCAGGGAGCTCATCCAGAAATAGCACTCCGCGATGTGACAGGGTGATCTCTCCCGGCCTGGGCCACCGTCCGCCACCGACAAGGCCAACATTGGAGATGGTGTAATGAGGCGATCGAAAGGGACGTTCAACTATCATCGGCGTGTCGGAGGGCAGCAGGCCGCCGATGCTGTATATCTTGGTCACCTCAAGAGCCTCTTCGTGGGTAAGAGGCGGCAGTAGGGAGGGAAGCGTCCTGGCCAAGAGCGTCTTGCCGCTGCCAGGCGGGCCGGCGAACAACAGGTTGTGGCCTCCAGCAGCGGCCACCTCCAACGCTCTCTTGGCGTGCTCCTGACCCCGAACGTGGCTCAGGTCAAGGCCGTCCGTCGCCGTTCTGACACCGGGCACAGGCTCGCCTGTGCCGTCATAGGGCAGCAGCTTGCGTTCACCACGGAGGTGGGAGGTAAGCTCCGCCAGGGACTCCACGGGGACAACCTGGATACCATCCACCAGGGACGCCTCCGGGGCGTCCACCGCGGGCACGAACACGAATTCGAACCTACGCTGCCGCGCCAGCGCCACCATTGGCAAAATGCCGTTGGTGTGGCGAAGGTGCCCGTCCAGGGACGGTTCGCCAAGGAACATGCTGGATGGAGGTTCGGAAGGCACCTGTTCGGAGCTGATGAGCAGGCCTACGGCGATGGGCAGGTCATAGGCCGGGCCTTCCTTCTTCAGGTCCGCAGGGGCCAGGTTCACCGTGATCCGCCGCATCGGGAAGTCGCAGCCTGAGTTGCGAACGGCCGACCTTACCCGTTCCCTGGCCTCCTGGACGGCAGTGTCTGGCAGGCCAACGATATTGAAGGCGGGAAGGCCCTGGGATATGTCCACCTCAACCTCGACCACCTCGCCGTCTAGGCCGACAATGGCACAGGTATTCACCTTGGTTAGCATTGCTTTGTCTTACACCTCCGGTAACGGCCTATTATTGACAGGTGAAGGAGGGTTCGTCAAAGAGCTATGGCTCCACCAGCTAGTTCAGAGGCTGGCGCTAGTCACATGTACAGGCGCACCCACGAACGTTCCGGCGTAGAAAATGGTGTAGATTGCGGCATTATCTCGAACCAGGTTGGGGCTCCATCGCCCGCTTGCCTGAGGCAGCAAATCCAGTTACTGTTTTCACAACACAAAGAAGACGGTGAGAAATATCAACAGATAGTACTATCCCTGGATTTCCGTTCGAGTCCCACTACGCCACAATTAACGGAGTTAATTTGCACTACGTTGATGAGGGTGACGGGCCTCCCATTCTTCTGTTTCATGGGGAGCCGACGTGGAGTTACCTTTACAGAAAGATGATTCCACCATTGGTTGAGGCAGGCTTTCGCTGCGTGGCTCCCGACCTAATGGGCTTTGGAATGTCAGACAAGCCGAACTCAGAATCCGAATACACGCTACGTCGCCACGTAGAGCTCATGGCCAGCCTTGTGGAATCGCTCAAGCTAGAGGGAGTCACCGTCGTCGACCAGGACTGGGGCGGGCCAATCGGCTTGCGCTATGCTATTGACCACCAGAGCAACGTTAGGGCGCTCGTCATCCTCAACACACTCATCGACATTATGAAGCTGCCAATGTTCTTCAGAGTCATGTTCGCAGGCGGAGGATTCTCAAGTTTTCTGTCGAGGAGGCTTGACCTATTGCGAAAAATGGTATTCATGACTGGCTTTGGCCGCCCCGTGGCGAAAGATGTGAAGGCGATGTACAAGATGCCTCACCCGAATGCGTCTGCCCGTGGAGGCCTCGCCGTGTTCCCTAAAATGGTCCCCATCAATGAGCGGCATGAGAACGCCAGCTACGTCTCCGAAATATCACAGACGCTGAAGACGTGGGGCATTCCCGTGCTTGTGTGTTTCTCCGATAAAGACATCGCGTTCAATGCGGACGAAGGGCGGGCCATCGCCGAGCTGGTCCCAAACGGGCGATTCCATCTCACTGAGGGTGCAGGCCACTTCTTGCAGGAGGATGCTGGCGAAGAGATTGTCGAGCACATGGTACCGTTCCTGAGGGACGAGGCGAAGCTTATTGTGTCGTAGCTGGGACGCGGGTAGACACCTCGAGCAGGCGCATTTCCCCAGTATCACGGCCAGCCGCTTGAAAGATCCCGCATTTTCACTGCGAGCACGGCCTGCCTTGCTACGGCCTCAGCCTGATGATATGCTGGCAATAGGTCGGGGCGTGGCGCAGTTTGGTTAGCGCGTCCGGCTGGGGGCCGGGAGGTCGGTGGTTCGAATCCACTCGCCCCGACCAGAAATTATCACGGCGATTCTAAAGCCGCCGATGGGCGTGGCCGCGTTTCTTATACGACCCGCCCAAATGCCGTTGAATGCCCCAATCCCGCCAGACTGGACTTGCTCGCCGTGAAACGTACGGACATTCATCCGTGGGACGTCACCATTGAAGAGGCCACGGCCATACAGCTGAGCCTGGCCGGGCAGGTCTCCCACAGCAACGGCATCTCTGAAGAGGCTCGCTACGTGGTCGGCACCGATATCTCGCCGCCCGGCGACGACGGCATGGCCTACGCCGCCGCCGTAGTAATGCGCCTGCCGGACCTACAGGTGGTCGAGGTGAAACGCTCGCGCGGTCGACCGGGGTTCCCCTACGTGCCTGGGCTGCTGTCCTTCCGGGAAGCGCCCCTGGTGCTGGCGGCGCTGGACCTCCTGACAACCATGCCGGACCTTCTCCTGGCCGACGGTCAAGGACTGGCCCATCCCAGGCGGTTCGGGCTGGCCTGCCATCTGGGTCTCCTGACAGACCTGCCGGCCATCGGCTGCGCCAAGTCCATATTGAGGGGCAAGCATAGGCCGCTGGATAGCAGTCGGGGCTCCTGGGTCCCGCTGGAGGATAGGGAGGAGGTGGTAGGTGCGGCACTGCGCACCCGTGACCGGGTCAATCCCATCTATGTGTCAATCGGACATAAGGTGGACCTGCCCGCGGCCATAAGATGGGTACTGGCCTGCGGCGGAGGATACCGGATGCCGGAGCCTACACGCTTGGCCCATCTGGCTGCGACTGGTAAGCTGGAAGAGCGGGAGCCGGAGCGCGCTTAGCCACGGCCGGACCTGCCTTAGAACTACCGATCATTACAAGAGGACGGAAAGAGCAGATATGCAGGAGCTAAGAGACCGAATGCAACCTTTGACCAGCCGCATTTCAGATTTGATGGTGCGTCTTTGACCTGGCTTCAAAGCAGGACGTAATCACAGCGCTGGACAAGCGCAGCACCCAGGAAGGCTTCTGGGACCAGCCGCAGGAGGCGCAGAAGGTCATGCGCCAGCTCGCCGAACTGCGCGATACAGTCGAACAGTGGCAATCGCTGGACCAGCGTGCTCAGGCCCTTCTTGAGCTGATTGACCTGGCCCTGCAGGAGAACGACACCTCTTTGCAGGAGACGCTGCAAAAAGAGCTGGCGGAGTTGGAATCGGAACTGCACGGGCTGGAGTTCCAGCTGGTGCTCTCCGGACCCTACGACGAGCGCACCGCCATCCTGGCCATCCACGCCGGGGCTGGCGGCACCGAGTCCCAGGACTGGGCTCAGATGCTCCTCCGCATGTTCACACGGTGGGCGGATATCAGGGGCTACACGACCAAGCTGCTGGACACCTCTGCCGGTGACGAGGCGGGCATCAAGAGCGCCATGATGGAGATAGGCGGCAGGTGGGCCTACGGCTACCTGAGAGCCGAGCGCGGCGTCCACCGCCTGGTGCGCATCTCTCCCTTCGACGCCTCCCATGCCCGGCACACCTCCTTCGCGTTGGTAGAGGTGCTGCCTGAGGCGGATGACGTGGACATTGAGGTCAACACGGACGACCTTCGTATCGACGTGTACCGAGCTAGCGGCCACGGTGGACAGAGCGTGCAGAAGAACGCCACAGCGGTGCGTATCACCCATCTGCCCACGAACATCGTGGCGAGCTGCCAGAACGAACGCTCCCAGGTCCAAAATAAGGAGAGCGCCATGAAGGTGCTCCGCACCCGGCTCATGGAGCGGGAGTTGAAGCGCCGTGCCGAGGCGCGTGCGGAGCTTCGGGGCGACCACGTGTCCGCCGAGTGGGGCAACCAGATTCGTAGCTACGTGCTGCACCCATATAAGATGGTAAAGGACCACCGGTCGGGGTATGAGACGGCGGACCCCAACGCCGTCCTGGATGGCGACCTGGACCCGCTGCTGGAGGCTTACCTCCTCTCCACCGTCGGCAAGGCGTAACAACGTGCGTCACCTGGTTGGCCTGGTCGCCCTATTGGGCCTGCTGCTGGTCAACATTCAACCAGCCGGTGCCCAGCAGATGCTTGGCATCGTCGACACCGGCGTCACATCGGACTTTCCCCAGGCGATCACGTTCCATCTGACCGCCCAGGGCCCGGCGGACATCACCGATGCCGAAGTACGCTTCCGGGTGGAAAGCAGGACATGCGCCCAGGTAGAAAACAGCGGTTTCGCCGAAGTTACACCTGGCAAACTTGTGACCACGGAATGGACATGGGACACGCGCAGGGGTGGGACTCTCCCTCCCGGCGCGGCAGTCCGATACCGGTGGGTGGTGCGTGACGATGCGGGCAGCGTGGCCGAGAGCGATGAGCAGTCGTACGAAGTGACAGACGATCAGCACACCTGGCAGACTATTCCCAGAGGCGGGCTGACCCTTTCCTGGCACGCCAGCGATCAGCCATTCGCCGAGACGCTGATGCAATCGGCTCTGGACGCCCTGGACCGGCTCGAGACATCAACAGGCGCACGCCCGTTGGGAATGGTGAAGCTGTTCATCTACGCTTCGGCACAGGAGTTGCAGGAGTCGCTGGTGTTCCCCCAGGAGTGGACCAGCGGCGTCTCTTTTACGGGCTTCGACATTGTTGCCATCGGTATCCCGGCCGGCTCCCTGGCCTGGGGACAGGGGGCCGTCGCCCACGAACTGACCCACGTCATCATGGACCAGCTTACATTCAACTGCATCAGCGATGTACCCGCATGGCTGGCCGAGGGCCTGGCGACGCTCAACGAGGACCCCACGGGAGCCGCCCAGTCCCAGTACACCAGCGCTCTGAACCGCGCGGTTGAGTCGGACGGCCTGCTGTCGGTACGCAGTCTGAGCGGGAGCTTCCCCGCAGCCCAGGACGAGGCCATCCTGGCCTACGGCCAGAGCTACAGTCTGGTGCACTACCTAGTGAATACACATGGCGCTGAGAGAATGAAGGCGTTCCTGAGCGCCTTCCGCTCAGGCAGCACCGCAGACGACGCCCTGAAGAATGTTTACGGGTTTGATCAGAGCAGCCTGGAGGTAGCATGGCGCAACCATATTGGGGCACAGCCTATGACAGAGTTGCCGGGTGCGGGAACGCCAACTCCGCCGGTGCCCACCATTCCCACCTTCGAACCATTCACCCTGGATACGCCCACGCCATCGGACGGTGCGCCAATACAACAGCCAACTGGTGGCGGCTGCAACGCTGGCCTGCCACTGCCGCCCAGAAGCGAGGGGACGGGACCCCTGACCATGCTGCTCGGCCTGTTGCCTGTGACTCTGGCAGGTCTGGTGCTGGGCGTTAGAAGCCTGATGCCGGGCTCCCCGATGCCGGGCTCAAGGAGAAGGGGTTCCGGACATGAATACAGGGACATAGCGTGAGACTGCCCATATCCATTACCGCTTCGTTGCTCCTCCTCCTTATCATGGTCGTAGTGGCATGTGTCCCGCAGGTGCAGCCCGAACCGCCCTTGGTCATGTCCAGAGAGAACACCCTGGTCCTGCCAGCCAGCCAGCCTGACACACTGGACCCCGCCATTTCACACACGTCGCGCTCACACCAGTACGTAGCCCACATATTCAGCGGACTGGTACGCCTGGATGAGAACCTCCGCGTTGTGCCGGACCTGGCAGAGCGATGGGAGGTGCTGGACGGTGGCACCAGATACATATTCAACCTTCGACCCGACGCCCGGTTCCATAACGGGCGTCAAGTGATCGCCCGGGACGTGGTGTTCTCCCTGGAACGCGCCGCCGATCCGGATACAGGATCGCCCACGGCGTCCACCTACCTGGGCGACATCGTCGGAGTGAACGCGAAACTGGCGGGAGAGGCACGGAGCATCTCCGGCCTGCGCATCCTGAACGATTCCACCGTGGAGATCACCATAGACGGACCAAAAGCCTACTTTCTGGCCAAACTGACCTACTCCACGGCCGCGGTTGTGGACGCCGAAAACGTGGCAGCGGGACCCGACTGGTACCGGAGGCCGAACGGCACTGGGCCATTCAAGCTAATGCAATGGGAGCAGGACAAACGCCTGGTCCTGGAGAGCAACGCCGATTTCTACAGAGGCGCGCCTCAGATCAGACGCGTAGAGTTCCTGTTCCTGGCAGGCGTGCCTGTCCAACTCTATGAGCAGGGTGAGATAGATATCGCTTTCGTAGGCGGCGAAAGCCTGGAGCGCTTACTGGGCCCGCAGAGTCCGCTGAATTCGGAGCTTAACATCTATCCGGAGCTGTCCATCTTCTACACCGGTTTCAACGTCACTAAACCACCTTTCGACGATGCCCTGGTACGCCGGGCCTTCGCCATGGCCCTGGACGTGGACAGACTTGTGGCCGATGTCCGCGGGGGCTACGAGCAGAGGGCTGACGGTCTGCTACCGCCGGGAATTCCCGGCTACATGCGGGGTTCGCCTACTATTCGATACGACCCCCAGGAAGCCAGACGGCTCCTGGCCCTGTCCGGGTACAGCGGCCCCCAGGGGCTGCCTCCTATCGTATACACCACCTCTGGTCAGGGCGGCGTGGACGATACAACAGCAGCCATTGTGGACATGTGGCGACAGAACCTGGATGTGGAGGTAACCGTCCGCCAGATACCTTCGACTCAGTACTACGAACGGCTGGAAGAGGAGATAGACAACCTGTACGAACAGGGGTGGATAGCCGACTACCCTGACCCGGAGAACATACTGGACGTTCTGTTCCACACCGGCGCCACGAACAACGCAGGCTCCTACTCCAATCCGGCGATAGACGCCATCCTGGAGTCGGCCCGCACCGAGCAGGAGGTGACCCGCCGCCTGGGCCTGTACCGGCAGGTCAACGAGATGCTGCTTGAAGACGCGGCGGCCGTTCCACTGTGGTACGACCGCACCTACGTACTGGTGAAGCCCTACGTAACCGGCTACTCGATCACGCCCCAGGGCCTGCCTACTCTGGAGCAGGTGCGGCTGGAGCGATAGGCCTTCTGCCAGGGCAGCTTAGAGCGCGTCTGCGATCCTGTTGGAGTAGCTCTTCTCCGTCTCGATAATGTGCTCAAGCACGCGCCGGGGCGCCCAGTCATCCTCCGAGGGTGCCCTGTCCATGTCCTGGTCAGAAAGGCCAGACAGCAGCCCTTCCAACTCACCACGGGCTGCCTGAAGGTTACGAAGAATCAGCTGCGCCTCGCTCTGATTGATGCCCAGACCGGCCAGTGTCTTGAGCAGATGCACCGTATGCTCGGCCTCGTGGGCAATGAGGCGGTAGAAGTAGAAGCGAACATTCACATCTCCGCCCTGCTGTCTTGGAATAGTCGTCAACATCTGCTCATCGGTGACGCCAGACAGCTTCTGCTGGAGCTCGTCCCGCGAGGCTCTCAACTCATCCACAATCTCGGTTACTGCACTCAAACTACGCCTCCTGTTCCTGGATACCTTCTAGCAACTGGACTGACCATCCCGCACATGTTTCTTAAGAGGGTCCAACTGTGTCGCCATGCCGACTTTAACTCAGCGTGCGAAACGATTGAACATCCTGAGGTAGTCCCGCAGGTACCGTGTTATGAGGAAGTTCTTCCTCACGTGTTCCCGACCGGCCTCTCCCAACCTGCACGCCGTGTCTTGATCGCCGAGCAGTTCCAACACTCGGCTGACATAGTCCTGATTGTTGGTAGCCAGATAGCCGGTTTCGCCATCTATGACCTGCATAGGTATGCCCCCGACGTCTCCGGCTATCATAGGCCGGGCCTTCCACAGGGCTTCGGTCACAACCAGCCCGAATCCCTCACGAATGGACTTCTGAATGACCACGTCCGCCGTGGTCTGTATGGCGCTGACCTCCACGTCGTTGCCCAGGCCCATCGGGTCGGTAAGAAAATGGATGTCCGGGTCCTCTCCCGCATGGCGCAGCGTCTTCTCATAGAACACCCAGCCATCGGGTGCATCCGAGGCAACGTTGGCTACCATCGCCAGCTGCAGTCCGGGCACCTGCTTTTTCACATCTCGATAGACGTCTATGACGCCCAGCGGGTCTTTCCACGGATCAAAGCGGGAGACCTGAGCTATCAATGGCCTGTCCGGATCGATTCCGGCTGAGGCCAGCACCTTATACCTGGCCTTCTTGTCCAGCTTAACGTTCTTTGGGCTGAGCGGGTCTATACCCGGTGGAGAGATTAACACCTCCGGACCCCGAAGGCCATCCTTGACGTAATCCTCCAGGGTAAAGACGAGGCCCTCGTACTGCTCCACGAACGGGCGGAGGGTTTCCCAGACTGCCTGGGAGGCGTCGGTGAGGTCTATGTGGCATCTCCAGAGCCAGCAGGTCCGGGTGCTGGACTGTGTATCACTGGCGTAGCTCAGTACACCTGCCGGTTGGGGATCATGCACAACTATGTAGTCATAGTTGGATGCGTCCATACCCTTGGCGGTAATCTCATTGTACTTGCGCCAGATTGACCACATCTCGTCCGTCCATACGGTCTTCGCACCCTGAAGGCTGTCATGCATGATTTTGGTCACCTGGTAGAAGTCCGGCGCCCCGTCCATGACTCCCCAGTCGGCGACCAGCCCCACGCTATTGGTCAGTGGGACGAGAGTATTGAGCAGCTCCGCAACGCCGCCCCCGGAAGCGGTGGCGTTCAGGTGCAGCACACGCTTGCCAGCCAGCGGCTTCGCCAGATCGACTATCTCCTGGTATGCATCCTCACCAATGACCTCACGGTAGTCGTCCAGCTGCTTGGGCTTGGGATTTACTAAGGTCGGCATTTATTGCTGCCTTTCCTCTGTCAATATGCAGCCTGCACTAAGACGGGCTGAAAATAGTATTTCGATGTTAGGCACCCGCCATTCCAAAGTCCACCCCCATACGCTCTTTAATAGCGTAACTTTTGTTGCCGAGGTGAAGTGTGTTGGGTCGTTTGACACTGGTCTAGCCGTCCCATACCATGAGCGACAGACCAGTTCACACCTTATCTTCATGCTGCCCCAAAATACGCTACGGACTTGATCTCGACGGGTAAAGGGTCCGGTGCTAAAGGCGTAACCGATATTCATATCAGGTTCAATCCACTGAAAAGATACCGGTGCCATGTGGACCAGTGACGAACTCCTTGACCTAGTAAAGGACAGGCTGAGCGGCGCGCGCTTCATCGTCGTATCCAACCGCGAGCCCTACATCCATACCCTTACGGACGGAGAGGTGCGCTGGCACCAGCCTGCTGGAGGCGTGACTACCGGCCTGGACCCCGTACTCCGCGCATCAGGTGGTATTTGGATCGCCCACGGCAGCGGCGACGCTGACCGCACAGTAGTCGACGAGTTTGACCACGTAGCTGTTCCGCCCGACTCTCCTAGCTACAGCCTCCGGCGGGTCTGGCTGACGCCGGAAGAGGAGCGAGACTTCTACGAAGGCTTCTCCAATGACGCTTTGTGGCCCCTTTGCCACATCGCCTACACCCGTCCTGTCTTCCGCGAGTCCGACTGGCAGATGTACCAGCAGGTGAACCGCCTGTTCGCCAAAAGCGTACTGGAAGAGGTGGGAGACAGCACCGCCTTTGTATTCATTCAGGACTACCATTTCGCCCTGCTGTCCCACTATCTAAAGCAGCAGAACCCGTCCATAATCACCGCCCAGTTCTGGCATATACCGTGGCCCAACACTGAGACATTCGGCGTTTGTCCCTGGCAGGAAGAGATAGTGAACGGCCTCCTAGGCAACGACCTGCTGGCCTTCCATACCAACCAGCACGTTAACAACTTCCTTCAGACCGTATCCAAGGTAGCGGAGGCGCGGGTGGACTACGAGCAGCATCAGGTCTCACGCGGAGGCAACATAACTACCGTCCGGGCCAACCCTATAAGCGTCGACTTCGAGGCGATCAGCACCGAGGCCAAAAGCCCAGAGGTTGCCAGGGAGGTCCAACGCCTCAAGGAATCCCTGGGCCTGCGGGATGAGATGATAGGAATTGGGATGGACCGAATTGACTACACCAAGGGGCTTCCAGAACGGCTATGGGCCCTGGCCAACCTGCTGGATATCCATCCAGAGTACCTGGGCCGGCTTGTTTTCGTGCAGATAGGCGCGACCAGTCGGCTGAATCTGTCCAGCTACCAGACGGTCTACGATGAGATAGAGAGTCTGGTCTACGGCATCAACGAACGGTACGGTACGGCTACCTGGAAGCCGGTCATCTACCTTCCAGACGATCCACCGCCCGTTACCCGGATGGCGGTACGGCGCATGGCCGATTTCTGCGTGGTCAGCTCTCTACACGACGGCCTGAACCTGGTGGCCAAGGAGTTTGTGGCAAGCCGGTCCGATGAAGACGGCGTGCTCATACTGAGCCCATTCACCGGCGCCGCCCAGGAGCTGACCGACGCACTGCTGGTCAACCCCTACGCCACAGACGAACTGGCACGCGCTATCCACACGGCACTGGAAATGCCCAGGGAGGAGCGCCAGCTCCGTATGCAGCGCATGCGCAGCGTGGTGCAGGAGAACAACATTTACAAATGGGCCGCCGACCTCATCAGTGAGATCGCCGACTTCGCCGGCGCACCGCGCACAAGCAAGGCGAGAGTCCGCTAGGAACCGGGCTATCCCTAGCCCCTACATCCTTGAGCCAAGTTGGGGGGGTCCAAGTTTTAGGGCAAAGCCGCTTAAGACACTGACCTGCTACTCTTCCGGCCTGTTCCACACCTCCACCAGAGTGCCAATGCAGCTGCGAGGATGGAACCAGGCCACGTAGTTGACCGACTCGCCCGGCTCTGGAATTGCACCGATCTGCTGTATACCCGCCTCCTTGGCCCGATCAACAACCCTGTGGACATCATGGGCATACGGCCCAATGTGGTGAAACGCCGCGCCCAGGGGAGCGCGCTGGGCCACAAACCGGGCCGTGCCGCTCTCGGTTTCCGCAGGAATGCTCATCTCGATAACGCAACTACCCACGGGGAACTCCTTCAGGTACACCGGATCGTCCGGGCCTATTCGCTCGCCCGCCTCCTCCCTCCTTGGTCCGCCACGGTCGCGAGCGAAGTTCTGCGGCAGACCGAACACCTCATCCCACAGGTGCTTCATTTCCTCGTAGCTGCGCGCGGCGATCCCGATGTGGGCCATACCTATGATGTTACCGCTACCCCGATACGCGGGGTGAGGATAGTACTCTTCGCTGGAAACGACCTCCAGTTGAAGGCCGAAGGTGGTCTCCGGGTCCAGAAAGACCGGACTATGGCCGTCCCATGAGCCGACGTCTTTTCTGAGTGCGACCCCCCGCTCCTGGAGAAGGGTGACGTCTGCGGCGATATCGTTCGAGGCCAGGCACAGGTGGTGGATTCCACCTGCCGCACGATCCGCCAGAAATCCGGCAGCCTCGCCAGCGTCACCATTGGGTTTGCTGAGCTCAAGGTACATCTCAGCAACAGGGATCTCTAGAGTTGTGACGTTGTCGAAGGAGCCTGGCCGCCCGCCTGGCAGAGGGCTTCGACTGCGGTCGACTGCCAGTCCAAACCCATCGCAGAACACCTTCTGGGCCTCCTCCAGGTCCGGCGCTATCATGCCGACGTGGTGAATACGTGTGAATGCCATAGCACTTTTCCTCCTAATTTCAGCTCGGGTCGCGCTGGACTACTGTGCCTTGATCGTGTATTGGGGCGACGTCTCTGTGATGCGCCCCTCGTCCTTCAGCTTGGCAAGATGGGTCTGGACGTTGCGGGCCGCCGCTCCCCTGAGGCCCCGCCGAAGGTTGCGCGGATACATCGCCTTGACGATGTCTTCCACTCCGGTGATCCCTCTCTCCAGCGCCGCCAACACCTGCTGCTCCCGGCCGTTCCTATGCCGGATATACATCTGGATACGCTCCGGCCCATCGAGCACCAGAGGGCCGTGGGCGGGATACACCATCTTGAAATTGAAGCTGCTCAGGCTCTCAAGAGAATTCATATAGGCGCCCAGGTCCTGCACAGACGTGGTGGACCCGCCCAGGACCAGGTCGCCGGTGAACAGGACGCGGTCCTTGGCCAAGTAGTAGCAGACGTGGTCGACCTCATGGCCCGGAGTAAACAGGGCCCGCAAGCCCACACCGCCACCGGTACGCACCAATTCCCGTGACCGCAGCTTGACCACGATACCCGGGTCCAGTATGCGCCCCAGGCGCGGCGCCAGCTTGGGGTGGCAACGCACTGGGCAGGCCATAGCCTCCTGAAGCCGGTCAACACCCCCAATATGATCGCCGTGGCCGTGGGTGATGAGTATGTTGGTGATGGTAGGTCTACCAAGCTCCGCATAGAAGTCCAGTATGCGGTTCGTCCAGTCCCTGTAGTGCTCGCCGGTGTCGATGACAACCATTTCCTGGGCCGGGTCGCCTACGAAATAGATGTTGGAACCGCCCGGGTGCATCACACCGGCACCTGCGGCGTCCTCATCTATGTGAAGGTAGTATATGTGGGGCGTGACCTGCATGTTGTTTCTCCTAAAGGGTTGAGCGTGTCTTGTCAGTAAGGTGCCGGCACCGAGGCAGGCTTTATCCGAATGGCGATGGCATCATGCCCACCGGCACCTCTATCAAGGTGGGTGCGTCTATCACCAGCGACTCCCGAAGGGCAGACTCCAGCTGCTCCGGGCCTTCGGCCTTTATACCCCTGGCGCCGTATGCCTCGGCCAGCTTCACGAAGTCAGGGTTGTGGAGTTCCGAGCCAATAGTCCGGCCAGTGAAGCGGTTAGTCTGGTCCCTGAAAACGTTGCCGTAGGCGTTGTCGTTGAATACAACCACCACAGCGTTGATACCGTACTGCACGGCTGTTGCCATCTCCTGGGAGTTGAAGAGGAACCCGCCATCGCCGGAAACGGCGACCACCGCCTTATCAGGCTGGGCCACCTTTGCACCCAGCGCCGTGGGATAGGCGTAGCCCAAGTTGCCAAAGTAGGAGGAGGTCAGGTAGGTGCGCGGCTCATATACAGGATAGTGGGCGCGGCTGTAGTAGCCTATCTGAGTCATGCCGCTGATAAGGATACCGTCGTCCGGAATGGCTGCCCTTACCGCCGCCGTCAGGCCATCCTGTGGGTCCACCTTCGGCATGGTCTTGGCCCGTTCCTTCTTCCGCGCCTCCAGTTCGTCCTGGCGACTTGGCTCAACCGGCTTGATCGCTGCCAACGTGTGATACAGCTCCTCTAGCGTCTTGCGCGCGTCGCCCACAAGACCCACTGTATTCTCGTAGTTGCGTCCTATCTCTTCGTCGTCGATGTCTATCTGGACCACCTGCTGCACGCCTAACGCAGTGGGTGTAGCAATGCGCGTGCCCACAGCCAGGACAACGTCGTGGTCTGCGAGCTGTTGAGAATCTCGTCCGGTTATCAACCCGGCGGACAGGTAGTGCCTGTCTGAGATCGCACCCTTACCCTCACCTGTAGTTACCACGGGCGCCTGGAGGTGCTGAGCCACCTTAAGAAGTATCTCTGACGCCTCTGAGGAAACGGCTCCACCTCCCGCCCAGATGACAGGGTTGGACGCACCGGCGATGATCCTGGCGCCCTGCTGGATGCTTTCAGTGCTGGCGGCTTGCCGAGGATAGATACCCGGCTCCAGCAGCTCTACTTCGGCCATCTCGGCTAAGGTCTCCGGCGGGATTTCGATCTCCACGGGACGGGGACGGCCGGTCTTGAGCTGATGAAACGCCTCATGGACCACCTCCGGTACATCGGCGGGGTCCAGGATCCTATGCGCCCACTTGGTAACCTGCTTGATGGCCTCCAGTTGGTCGTCGACCTCGTGGAGTATGCCGCGGTTGACGCCTATGAGGTCCTTATTGACCTGGCCGGAGACCACCAGGACGGGCGAGGAGGCGGCATAGGCGGTACCCACCGCCGCAGAGGCGTTGAGAAGACCGGGGCCTGGAACGACCAGGGCCGTACCGATTTCACCGCTGGCCCGGGCATAGCCGTCAGCCATATAAGCCGTGGCCTGTTCGTGACGCGTGGTAATGAACCGGATGCCCGGCTCATCGTAAAGGGCGTCCATTGCATGATAGAGCTGTACGCCGGGCAGCCCGAATATCACGCGAACGCCCTCCCGATACAGCGATTTCATCAGCGCCTGGCCGCCAGTCATTGTTGGCATTATCTACCTCTCCTCAAGCAACGGTCTGTACGTTACTGATGGGCCGCCCGCACTCGAACACTACCCCTTGCGTTCAAATTTCTGGAGCCTGGCGCTCTGTAGCACCTCGGATATATACAGGTCACCGCGGGAGTCGACCCATACGCCGTGGGGCGCTACCAGCTGGTCAGGGTTGTCGCTGCCTTCTCCAGCCAAGTGGGCCAGCACCGTTCCGTCCAGCGTGCAGATGGTCGCCCTGCCGCCCAGTTCGGCCACATACATGATGTCGTCTGAGTCCACGAATATCTTACAGGGTTGCAGGAAGCCGGGCCACGTCTCCAGGTACTCTCCCTGGGGTGTGAACACCTGGAGCCTGTTGTTCTGCCTGTCGGCCACGTAGACACGCCCCTTGGCTTCCCACACGCTATGCGGCAGGTTGAACTGGCCGTCGCCTTCGCCGGGCTCGCCCCAGGAGAGGATGAGCTTCCCATCGGCGGAGAACTTGTGCACCCGCGCGTTGCGGTAGCCGTCGGAGACATAGACGTCGCCATTGGCAGAAAGAGCAATGTCCGTGGGATGATGGAAAGGATCGGCGGCCCTGAGCACCGTCCGGTTCTCCTCCGTCCAGCCCGAGTCCGAAGGCTGGCCTCTGTTACCCAGCTCAAACACCTTGTCACCACCAGCGGTGAACTTCACTGCCACCTGGGCATCTCTATCAACCATGAACATATTGTCCTGGGCATCGATACAGATGCCGTGGGCGTCGCTCACGATACCCTCTCCCCAAGACGTGACGAAGCTGCCATCCCTCTCGAATATCATCAGGGGATGGTCAGTGCGGGTATAGACGTAAATCCTGTCCTTGGAGTCCACCGCTACGGAGCCCACCTGGCCCCATACCCAACCCTCTGGAAGATCGCCCCACCCTTCCACAAGCTCATAGGTGTACTTACCTGTGCCAAGTGCCATGATTCCCCTCCTCATGTGTGTTGCCATCTACCGTGCTCGCCCCAACCCGGCAGCCATCCCGGCGGTGCGCATGGCGACATTATACGAAGGAAGGCGACCAGGTCAACGACTTATAGCTAGCAAAGGACACTACGGTTCCTTAGAAGCGACTCTCCTGACAGCCGCAGCCGCAGATGTTATCCTTCCGCTATTCTCGGCTGTTCTCGTCGCCGGGCGAGACAGGAGGGGGAAGATGACAGGTCCTCTAGACGGCGTCAAGATACTGGATTTCACGGAGATCATCGCCGGGCCGTTTGCGGCCATGCTCCTTGCCGACATGGGCGCCGACGTAATAAAGATCGAGCCGCCCTGGGGCGAGCCGTGGCGTCTCAACCAGCCTTTTCTTCCATTCGAGGCACGCACCTATATATCTCTCAACCGGGGAAAGCGCAGCCTGCCTCTGGACCTGACCAAACCGGAAGCCCGCGAGGTCATATACAAGCTGATCCCGGATACGGACGTCGTGATCATAAACTATAGGCCGGACGTCCCATACAACCTTGGCATCGACTACGAGACGCTCTCCGCCATCAATCCTCGCCTGGTCTACTGTGAGAACACCGCATTCGGCCGGCGCGGCCCCCACGGCCAGCGCCCGGGGTACGACATTATCATCCAGGCGATGAGCGGCCTCATGGCTGGCGACGGCAAGCTGCTCGATGGGTTGCCACAAACGGCCAACCCTGCCATAGCCGACTTCTCCACCGGTTTGGCATTAGCCTGGGGCGTATCCAGCGCCCTGTACGCCAGAGAGCGGACCGGACTTGGGCAGAAGGTGGAAGCCACGCTGCTGGCCACCGCCCTGGCCATCCAGACAGGGCAGTTTCTACAGGTGAACATGATAGAGGAGGATGCGCGAAAGGAGATGCTGGAGGACCTCGCCCTGATGCGTGCCGAGGGCCGTCCGTACTCTGAGATCTATGCCCACTACGACACACTCAGACGCCGGCAGCGCCTGGTCTACTACCGCACCTACCAGACCAAGGACGGCGTCGTGGCCGTGGGCTGCCTCAGCGACCCGCTGCGCAAGAGGATGGCGAATGTCCTGGGCCTGCACGATATCCGCTTCGAGCCGGGCTACGACCCCACCAGCGACGAGACCCGCACCTTCAACGAGAAACTAACCATTGAGGCAGAGGCACTATTCCTGGAGAAGAGTACCGACGAGTGGGTCGCAGCCCTGGACGGGGCCGGCGTCCCCTGCGGTCCCGTGAACTTCACAGAGGAGTTGATGCACGACGAGCAGGTTATCAGCAACGACCTTGTCGTGGACCTGGAGCACACCACCGCCGGGGCAATCAGAATGGTAGGCCCAACCCTGCGCATGAGCGAGACTCCCCTGGAGGTCAAGTCCGCCTCTCCCGGCCTGGGAGAGCACACCGATGAGATTCTGACCTCTCTGGGGTACAGCCCGGAAGAGGTGCAACGCTTCAAGGATGATAGTGTCACGCGGTAGGGTCGGACCAACGCGTTGACACCCACTCGCCGCTGGCCGTAGCCTGCGCTCAAGCTGAGCGGTTGAAGAACCCGTCGGCCTGTTCACGCATAATCGTCGTAATCATAAGGAGTGAGGAAACTTCTATGGACTGGGTGTTGGCGTCCCTGGTAAGCGCCGCTGTATTCGCCGTGGTAAGCGTTCTGGATAAACGCATCCTGGCGGTACACGTAGACGGCATGCCAGGGTTCTACTTCCTGGTCGGACTGATGCAGTTCGTCATGGCAGTCGTCGCTATCCTGGTGGAGCCGTGGCAGGGCGCTTCCGGGAATACGATGACGATGGCGGCGCTATCCGGTGCCATTGCCGGCGCTGGCCTGCTGTGCCTCTTCTACGGCATCAGGGCACTGGACGTATCCCGTGCGATTCCCATATTCCACACCTTCCCGGTATTTGTCACCTTACTGGCCGTACTGTTCCTGGACGAGAGGGTGCAACCGGCTCAGTTATTCGCCATCCTGATGGTGATCGCCGGGGCCGGCCTGCTGGCGGTAGGCCCTCAGCAGAGTGAAACATCCGGCAGAAAGAGCCTGGGGATTCTGGCGACTGTCATTGCCAGCGCAGGCATGGCAGGTGGCCTGGTGACGAGCAAAGTAGCGCTTGAGGAGATGAGCCTGTGGAACGCTTTTGCGTTCCGCTCCGTATTCCTCGGCGTCGTTATGCTGCTCCCCGCCCTTCGTCCCAGTGGCATGCGGCAGGTGGCTGACATTCTTTCCAACACACGGGCACTCAGTCTGATCGTGCTCACTGAGGGAGTCCTGGCGGGTATCGCCGTCTACACCATGCTCCTGGCGCTGGACCTGGGGCCGGCCTCCATAGCATCGACCCTAATGTCCACTCGACCAGTGTTTGTGCTGGTCATCAGCGCGCTGTTGAGCACGCGCGTCTGGAAGCTGCTGGACGAGCCGCTAACAAGGGACACCTGGGCGCTGAAGTCCGGCTCCACCGCCATAGTCGTAGTTGGCGTGGGTATCCTGGCCTTAACGTGACACCGATCCGACTGAAGGCCACCTGCCCTGACGTCGCCTTTCAGACGTGCAGCGCCTCATCACGCGACCGCTCATATGGTTCGACGGGTCCGACTCTGTCGCGACTCGCGACCTGTGGTCGGAGCTCGCCATGAGCGGTTTTTGCTCTGTCATTCTGAGTCCCGATGCGTCGGGACGAAGAATCTAAGGCGCCTCCCTACGGCCACTTGTCGCCGAACTCGTCCCGGTGCACCACCTGTCCTGTAAAGGCTTCGGCGGTCTGCTGCCCCAACCATAGTGCTGCGGGCACCACTGTCTCAGGCGCCTCGGCAACGCGACCGTCGCGGTTTGTCGGCTGCTGCCCAGGTGCCACCGGCCGCAACTGAACCAGGCCGGGGCCAAGTATATTCACCGCGATGTTGTGCTGCTTCATGTCCATCGATAGGTTGAGAGTGAGTCTCTCCAAAGCAGCCTTGGTCGCCGCGTAGGGCAGCCTGTTCACGTCATCCCTACCAGCGGCACGAGAGGTGATATTTATGATGTTCCCTTTGCGATGCTCTATCATTCCAGGCAGAACGTATTTGCAGGTCAGGAACGGCCCGCGGACGTTCACCGCCATAGCATGATCCCAGGCCGCAGTGTCAATCTCGGTGAGCAGGCCGGATAGCAGTATGCCGGCGTTGTTGATGAGCACATCTATGGGACCGGCCTCGGTCAGCGTGCGCTCCACCAGAGCCTTCACCTGTGCCTCGTCCGCCACGTCACACTGAACAGCGATCGCCTTCCCGCCGGCGTCGGTGATCTGCTGAACGGTCTCCTCCAAAGAGCCCTCCCGTTTACCAGTATCGGGACGGAGCGTACGAGCAACCGCTACCACCGTGGCACCCTCTCCAACGAAACCCACGGCCAGCGCCCGTCCTATACCGCGGCTAGCACCTGTGATGACTACAACCGCCCCCTGAAGACTCATCTGCGACCTACCTTTCTTACTAACTAGGGCCAGGTCTTGTTGAATTCGTCCCGATGAACAACGTGGCCGGTGTAGCTGGATCCGTCCTGCTGTGCCAGCCACAGCGCCGCCGGCACCACCGTCTCCGGCGAGCCAGGCGTGCGTTCCCACCGATCCGAGGACGGGTCCCAGTCCTTTGTCATATCTGAGGCGATGAGCCCCGGCCCCAGAGCGTTCACAGCTATGTTGTACTGCTTCATGTCCACAGCCAGGTTCAGCGTGAACCGGTCCAGTGCAGCCTTGGACGGCCCGTAAACCAGACTCTCCTCCTCCTCCCATATCGCGCTGCGTGACGAGATATTGATTACGCTGCCCTTCCTGCGCTCCATCATACCTAACAGCGCGTACCTGCAAACCAGAAAGGGGCCGCGGACGTTCACAGCTACCACACGGTCGAAGTCAGCCACGGTGAAGTCGGTAATGGGGCCGGTAGCCTCTATGCCCGCGTTGTTGATGAGCACGTCGATGGGGCCAGCATCGACCAGCGTGCGTTCCACCAGGGCCTTCACCTGCGCCTCGTCCGCCACATCACACTGAACGGCAATCGCCTTCCCACCGGCGTCGGTGATCTGCTGCACCGTCTCCTCCAGGGAGCCTTCCGCCGACCCTTCGCCGGACCGCCTGGTACGCGCCGTCGCGACCACCGTGGCACCCTCAGCGGCGAAACCCACGGCCAGCGCCCGTCCTATACCGCGGCTAGCACCTGTGATGACTACAACCGCCCCCTGAAGACTCATCTGCGACCTACCTTTCTGACCAGCCTATAGAGCTTGCGCCAAAGGCCAGACCATTAGGATGGCATTCTAACCTATCGAGTTCGTCGCAACCAAGGCGCCACGCGACGGGCGCGTTCTGTGGCATGCTAGGATGGTAGGAAGGCGAGAAGTACGCTCAGCGTATGTTCGGAAAGAAAGCACTCTTCTACATCGGCTCCAGCACCACTATCGCCATGGTGGCTCGAGCCATTGGCGCAAGCATGCCTGTTGTCCTACTCGTTTCGTTCGTAGGCCCTTCCGCGATACTGCTAACGCTGGCCGTAATACGGTACAAACGGACCTACTGAAGCGGACGGCAGTTCAAAATTCCTTCACTAGGCGCCACTGGATGAGGCCGGTGTCGTAGGTCTGACAGCTCACGGTTTTGAAAGGGTGGCGCGTGGCGCCGAGCGCAAAAAGTGGAATGCCCTCGCCTAGCACGACAGGAAAGGTAGTCAGGATCATTTCGTCGATGAGATCCGCGTTGAGCATACCGGTGTTGATCTGACCACCGCCGACTAGCCAGATACCCTTCCCAGGCTCCTCTTTCAAGGAGCGTACGAATGCGCCGATATCTCCTGAGACGAATTGCACATGAGCCGTGTCCTTAGGGGGTATGCCCTTGGTAAAGACATAATTGGCCTTTTCCGAATAGGGAAATGTGTCGACGGTGAGTGTCAGTGGATAGGTGGAGTTACCCATCAGTGTCGTATCAATCGTGGCATAGAATTCTTGGTACCCGTAGTCTTCGTCGCCACCAGCGTCCAGCCAGTCGATCTCGCCATTTGGGCCCGCGATATAGCCATCCATGCTCGTGGCGATATAGAGTTTTAATTTCCTCACACTAACTTCCTTCCCTCAAAACGTTGATGGTGACACCGGGTAGTATAAGGCCAAGGTAGCCGTGAAATCGGGTTGCCAGAAGGGTGACCCGAATACTCCGACGACTGTAGTAACAAGCGTACCTCTTCCGTGGTTGGCGACGTGGATTATATCGGCGGCGTAGGGTGCTAATCGCACTGGATAGAGTGCAAACGAATCAAGATTCATTGATTGGAGACAGTGCTAATGGTAGTCTTGACCGTGTCTTCTTTTTATGTTCTGTGGAATGACAGACGCAGTTCACATCTGCCTCATTCTGGCAAGGAGAGAAGGTGACCTTTGGTAACAGTCATCCCAGGGCCGTTTACCACGCAGGCGAAACAGGCTGCCATCCAGAAGGAAGTCCGCCAACACTACGATACATATTTCGACAAGGCAGCGCGACAAAGATCCTGGTTTGCTGACCGGCTACCCCAGCGAAAGGAGATGGCGAAATACGGCCATCTCATCAGTGATGAATCCCGCGAGCTTCTGCTCGGCTTTCTGGGTGTGGAATCATTCGTTGACGACTACGTCTTTGCAGGGATAAACGCCGCCGGAAATACCGCTACCACGCGTCAGATCTACATCTCCTGGGGGTTTGAAGAGCGTCGCCACGGACAGACGTTCCGGTTCGCGCTAATCGACTCCGGCCTTTACACCCAGGAGTGGGTCGACCAGTACCTCGCTGAAGTCGCGGAGGACCAGTGGACCTTTGAGCGGCAAACGGGCTACGAGGCAACGCCGCTGCTCGCATCCGCCTACGCGATCTTCCAGGAAAGGCAAACGCGCTGGAACTACGCAGCGATGCGGATGCGCCTCTGGCGAGAGTACGGCAGCCCAACAGATGAGTCCGGGCGACGCGTCTTCCCGGCGGTTGCGGGTGCAATCAGGTTCCCTGAAATCGATGAAGGTGCGCATGAGGCAAACTTCAGCAGCATTGTTCACATCTATCTGAAGTACATGCCGGACCTGGCCATGGATGCCCTGATGAAGGTATCTGCCAGGTACCGGATGCCGGTCGTGCAACTGCCCAACGGTGAGCAGTTCATCGAGGCTGTCATAGCTGCCGGTATGGGCATCCCACGGGACGTAGTCAGCGAGATTATGAACCCCGCCTTATCAAGAATGGGGTTTGAGAATCGTAGCGCCCTGCGCCGCGCTGTGGAGAACTTCCAGAACCTGCCTGAAGGCGTAGCCGTCCAACTGCCTGGAAAGCCGATTCATGACCTTCCGGAGGGCGCCGCCTCAGCTGTCTACGAAATGATGCCAACGGGAGACTTTGCCCTCGTAGCTCAGGACGAAAGCGCTGGCACGTAGAGGCTTCTACCAATAAGACGGACGCGCCGGGCAACAATGGGCCTACCCTTGCCGTTCGGTGACCTGTATACGCCACCACTCCTGATACCTGGACTCTGGTAGGTCACCGCTATCCCACAGCGCTCTGACCTGCCGAAACTCCTCCTTCACCTCTGCCACCAGCTCCTCAGGGGTGCCGTTGTTGAAAAGCACCACGTCTGCTGCTGCTGCCCGTTCATCCCACGGTCGCTGGCTGGCCAGGCGCTGGTCTGCCTCCTCCCGAGTAAATCCGTTCCGGGCCATAAGCCGCTGCCGGGCCAGGTCCTGGTCACATGCTATCAGCCAGGTCACGTCGCTCCACTGCCCGTACCCGGCCTCCACGTGGTTCACCGACTCCATGACGCACGTGACGTCGTCCCCCAGGGTAGCCCGCCAGTCGTAGATAACGCCCTGCACAGCCGCTCCGATATCACCGATGGCCGTGGTCAGCTTTCGCATCTCATCCGGCTTGCCGAAAACCATGCTGCCCAGCACCCGACAGTCTATGTAACCGTCCTCTCCAACAACCTCCCGGCCAAAGGCGGCGACCACCCTTTCGAACCCAGGCGTTCCGGGGTCGTATAGCTGGTGCGCCACCATGTCGGCATCGCTGTGGACGGCGCCCATCTCCACAAGGGTCTGGCACACCAGACTCTTGCCTGTGGCTATGGAACCGGTAATGCCGATCACCAGGGGCACGACTCATTCACCTCTTTCCGAACGGGCACCTTTTGCCGAGCGAGACTGAGCGCATAGTAGTCCCCTCGATTGGGCGGCGCAAACCTCCGACGAGTCGGTTGCAATCGGCGTCCGCCTCTGTAACATTGGCGCTACCAACCCTGAAGCCAGCCATGAATCCAGCCCTAAAACCAGGAGGATGCTTGCTATGTCCATCATAAACTCGGTCTTGGGGCCGCTGGACACCGCGGACATGGGGTTCACCCTGAGCCACGAGCACATACTGACCGGCTCGGCGGGCATCCAGACCACATACCCTGAATTCATCGACCGCCAGGGGACCATCGAGCGGGGCGTAGCCGACCTGACGGAGTCCTACGGCGAGGGGCTGCGGACCATAGTGGACGTGACCACCATGGACCTGGGCAGGGACATACGCCTAATAGAGGAGGTGTCACGCCGCAGCGGCGTCAACGTCATCGTCGCCACAGGCATATGGCGTGATATCCCGAGGGTGTTCTGGGCAGCCGCATCTGATATGATCGCCGACCTTTTCGTGCGGGAGATAGAGGATGGGATAGAGGGTACCGGCATCAAGGCGGGCATCATCAAGGTGGCCAATGACCAGGGCGGCGTAACCCCGGAAGGTGAGATCATCCTCCGAGCGGCGGCCCGCGCCCAGAAACGTACCGGCGTGCCCATTTCCACCCATACCTGGGCAGTGGAGCGTGTGGGCAAGCAACAGGTACGCATCTTTGAGGACGAGGGAGTGGACCTAAACCGTGTATACATAGGCCACAGCAACGACAGCACAGACATCGGCTACCTGACTGGCCTGCTGGAGAAGGGTGTGCGGATAGGACTAGACCGCTACCCGGGGGGCCGCGCCCCCGGCACGCCAAACTGGGAGCAGCGCACCGAGACCGCCAAGGCCCTTATAGACGCCGGCTACGGCGACCGCATCATGCTGTCACACGACTGGTCTGTGACACTGAGCATCGTAAGCAGGGAGCAGCAGGAGCAGCGGCATCAGTACAACCCCGACGGCTACCAGTTCATTCAGCGCCGTGTGCTGCCCAGGCTCATCGAGCTAGGCGCGGCCCCCGAGGCGGTGCGTGTCATCAACGAGGAGACTCCACGCCGGTTCTTCGAGGGAGGGTAGCGCCCACTGTCAAAGGAAGGGTAAGCGATGTCTACTGAACCATTGTCAGATATTTAGTCACAGGACCAAGTGTTCAGTGGTGGACAGTGTTTGGGAGTCCATTCCTTAGCAGGGAACGTTGGACAATCACGTCAACAGTCCGATCCCGATGATCAACGGAGGAATAAGAACAACTGCTGGAATGAAGCCGCTCTCACCCTTATCCCGCAGTACGATGCTAAATGCCACTGAGGCAATCAGCCAGAGCGCTCCCCAGCTGATCGAGAACCACCCAGCCCAGCTGGGTGACAGATTGCTCTGTAGCAGAGACCGCCCAAACAGCATCAGCGCCACAAGTCCTGCCGAGACATACACTTGTTGGAGCGAGTTGTTAACCCAATGGTTGAGCGCAGTCCAGTAATCAGGTATGACCCCGGACTCTGCGACAGCCTTCGTCGCTGCTTCCCCAATACTCAGGGTCACAGTCATCTCCAGAATCCAGCCGATGGCTGCGACGACAAAGCTTACTAATGCTACTGTGGACAAGGTCTGTTCCCCAGCGGCGTGCAACTGCGTCGTCAAGAGAGCGAGTCCGAACAACGCCACAAGCATAGCAAGAGTTGATAGACGAAACACCCAGCGCCGCAATGCCAGGTTCACCCAGATGTCTTCTGGGCCGGAGTAAAGACCCATTAGGTTCCCGCTGACGGCGAGCAGAATACCCATGAATATGGGAATCAAAGTGCTCGCGATAAGCAGAGGGGCGGCTACATGTTGGAAAGTCCAGAAACCATCGTCCATCGCGTCCTATTATACGTCGGAATACCAACCTGCCACCAACATGGTGCAGTGGATCACCCCCTTCGTGGGTGCTCTTATTGGTGGTGGGGCGGGCGCAATACTTTAGGGCTGGGAATTGCCACCACCTGACAGATCGCCTTATCGCATCGTTATAGCTGATACACGATATACGAAAGGAGATCACAATCATGAAGAAACCACGCTGGCTTATTGTCGGCCTGCTCACGGGGGTCATGGCCGTCGGCATAATGGGCGGCACAGCTCTGGCCCATACGAACGGCGAGGACGGGGGCTCTCCGATCCAGAGCGTCGCGTCCAGGGTGGCCGGAATCCTGGGACTTGCCGAGACGGACGTACAGGACGCCTTACAGCAGGCCAGGACCGAAATGCAGAACGACGTCCTTCAGCACAGGCTGGACCACAAGGTAGAGCAAGGCCTGATAACCCAGGAGCAGGCGGACGAGTACCAGGAGTGGTACCTGTCCCGGCCTGAGGGCCTCTCACCGCGACGTCATCTTGGGTTCAGGGGCTTCGGAGGGTTCCACCACCGCGGCGGGCATTACGAATCCGCCCCATCGACGGAGATAGAGACGGAGACACCGGCGCGATCCTCTCCTGACCTGACCTCTCGCGCCACACTAGAGAAAGAGGGCGGTGTCACGACACCGCCCTCTTTCTTATCCAGGCTATTGCGAAACTATGGGAGGAGCAGAGGCCCGAGGTCGTCCACCTGATCTATCAAAATGTTAGGCGCTGGCATTCCAGTGGAGTACTACCGTCCGCGACGAACCCAGGCTGTCACCATGCCCATGCCTTGTGCTCAAGGTGCTCAAATGGTGTCCCACCCTTCCAGTAGTTCCGGGACAGGCCAGGATGGGTCAGGTAGCCACTTGTCCCTGCCGTCACCGAACGGGGACTCCCGGTTTTCAATCTGCCGGATGACCCTCTCGCCTTCCGCCCGGAATTCCTGGGCCTGGGCAGGCGTTACCAATCCAAGTGACACTGCCTCTTGCAGCTCGTCCTCGTCTTTCCACACCCAAGCTGAGAGGTCGGCACTGGCCACGATGTCGAGGAAGTGGTCCACGAAGTCAAAGCCCTGCGGAGTCCGAATGAAGGGAGCCTGAAGGTTTATGTACCACCGGTCAAAGACCCGCTTTGGGCCTTCCCAGAACAGCAGAACAGAGTGAGCCTCCCCTGGGACCATCAGCACCAGCAGATCTGAGGTCCACACGTCATCGACGAGGGACCAGGGCCATATTGGGAACCGCACCCGAGTGAGCTGGAAGCGAGTACCTGCCGCAAGATACATGCCCGTTAAGCGATCAGAATCACTGACCACCGTGTCAGGCCACGCGGCGCGGATGTTCCCGTCCCACACTGTGCGTAGGACGACCTGGTCTCCTGGTTTCCAATACTGCGGCATAGAGATCACTCCATCGAAGAGCGCCCGCAGGCTACCGCCACGGCAACGAGCCGGTCAATCACCACGGTGGCGTCGGTAGGGCCGCTCACCCTGCGATCAGCACCACCCTACGTCCTTAGCGTTCGGACAGGAACCCTGCCGGCAGGTTGGAGAACAGACGCCCCAGACCGAACACGGCCACGGTGAATCCCACCAGCGCCAGTCCAACGCCGTAGTCGCGGGCTATCAGGGGCAGCACCGGCGATATGATCCCCTGGCCCATCATGGTGATGGCAGTGGTCACGCAGACCGCTACGACGGTCCTGTGAGTACGAATCAGTTGGATCAGGCTACCGGCGGCTATCTGAGACAATCTATCTCCCGGCTACGACTGAGCATTACCCACAAGCATACTCTTCATCCATACAACAAGGCTGGCCTTGTTGTCGGACTCTGGAAACATGCGGGTGCAGGCCACGCCCTGCACTAGTGACCCGGCATTTCCGGCGCTTTGTATGTGCCGCGGAACCTGTATAGCGTCGCCTCAGGCTCCACGGGCGACACCGGCAGGTAGTCCGTCTCCTCGATCTTGGCGACGATGAACCAGGGCCCATCCTCCGCAAGCGCCTGCTGAAAGACCTGGTCCAGGTCGGTGCCCGCCGCCGTGTGACTTGGCTGATGCCCTGTCTGCCCCCACTGCTCGTTGTCCCACACCACCACTACAAGGTTGGCCGGCTTCTCCCGACCAATGGATGCGATGGTGCCCATGTTCATCAGCATAGAGCCATCGCCGTCCAGCGAGACCACCTTGTCCGGGACGGAGAGCGCCATGCCCAGAGCGATGGAGGAACAGAGGCCCATGGAGCCGTAGGTGTAGAAGTTACGGTCGCGGTGCTTGGCGTGCCACAGCTCATCAGTGGTGGGGCCCAGGTTTGCTACCACCGGCTCGTCGTGCAGGTGGCTGACCAGGAGCTTCGTAGCCTCGAACCTATGCAATTTTGCCTCCGTGGAGCATCGGCGTCATGCAAAACGCCAGCGGCTGCCGGCTGGCGTAGCACAGCTTCAGCGCACCCGTCACCGTCCGCTCCACGGAGTCGGGGTCCTCCAGCGTGTAGTAAGGGAGGCCCAGGACGTCCAGGACGGGCCGAGTCGCGCGGCCCATAGCCACCTGCGCGATGTTGAACTCGTCCAACTGGCCGCGGAGGTTGATGAACAGCGGCACCGGTATGCGAGACGGGATGCACAGGCTGGCAATGGCGTTGACACAGTTGCCGAATCTGCTGGACTGCATGAACACGGCGGCGTTGCGACCCACGGCATAGGACCCGGCGGCGATGCCTATGGCCTCCTCCTCCCGTGTGGCAGGGACAACGCGGAAGTAGGGGTCATCCTCCATGATCTGGGTGGCCTGGTAGATGCTGATATCCGGAACGTAGGCAATCAGCGATACTTCCGCGCCTTTCAGGCAGCGCACAAGGTCCTCGGCCCAGGTCATGCTTCACTCCTCGTCAGGTAGCAACGGAATGGGGAATGGGCTAACTGTATCTGGCGATGCCATCGACTGTGAAAGCGAACGGCACCGCTCCAGCCTAAACATTCCTCCCGGCCCATAGGCTTACCAGGAACAGGACCACACCCACACCGAATAGCAGGCTGCCCGCTATCGCCCACGGGTCCCGGGCCACGATGGCCGATGCCAGAAAGAGGAGGCTGGACGCCAGGAAAAGCAACCAGGCCAACCATGCCAGGAGTTGAAGGCGGCGGTTCACGTCCGCCTAACCCGCACTCTCCGGCAGCAGCGGCTCCACTCCATCCTCCAACTCAACCTCCAAGGCGTTGATGGCGTAACACAGCATGGCGTAGTAGCCGATGGTCACAATCAGGTCGGTGACACCCTGCTGGCCCAGCAAGTGCTCCACCGCACTATACGTGGAAGCGCGCACCCGCTTGTCTTCCAGCAGCTCACGGGTGAACTGTATAAACACCCCCTCCTTTGGCAGCAGCCTGCGTGGAGGAGAACCGTCTTCAATGGTATCGATCACCTCTTCACTCACGCCCGTCTCCTCGGCAGACGCCACGTGATGCGTCCACACGTACTGGCAGCGCAGCTCACGGGCCGTGGTCAGCGTGGCGATCTCACGCACCTCCGGCGATACGGACGGAGCGGCATATCTGAGCTGCTCGCCCACTGCGGCAACCCGCGCCGCCACCTCAGGGCTGTTGAGCAAGGCAGTGAATGGCCGGGCCACGTGGCCTCGCTGGCTGGCTATCTGATCATACAGGGTCTGCTTTTCGGCAGGCAAATCGTCTTTTGATACATACGGCACGCGAGCCATACTCTCTCCTCCTCATGTGTTCTAATGGAAATTTACATCCAGCAACTCACAATTGGACAGCGTCACGACGAGGCCAGTGTTCGCCGGTGCCGCACTATCACACGCTGGTGGTACAGCAACGATATCACCCCTGTCAGGACAACGCTCAGATAGCTTATGGAGCGGTCCACCAGGGTTATGGATACGGCGGCGTCACGAGAGACGGCAAGGCCCAGGAGACCCACCAGGCCCGCCTCCACGATGCCGAGGCCACCGGGGCTTAGCGGGACAGCGCTGAGCAGAGCGTTGGCCAGACTGACGAACATGATCAGCCCGAAGCCCACGTCAAGCCCGGTGGCGCTGATGACAAAGTAGAGACGCCCCACCTCCGCCAGCCAGGCCAGCAGTCCCGTCAGCGCCACCCACGGCAGTGTGTCGAAGCTGCGCATGGTGCCATCATGGAAGCTATGGTACGTCTCCAGGACTCTCCGAGGCAGCAGGCGAGACACCCTTCTTCGGAACAGCTGCATTCCCAGGAGCGCAAGGAGGGCCGTCGCCACCAGGGCAAGACCCACTAATAGCATCGTCTGTGGAAGCTGCATGTCTGGGTCGGCATACACCAACAGAAACCCGACCAGCAGCAGCAGGAAGACCAACGCTATGTCCATGACTCGCTCCGCCAGGATCGTGCCCATTGACCGGGCCAGGGGAGCGCCGGTCTCTTCGGCGTAGGCAAAGGCCCGATAGGCATCCCCCAGGCGAAACCAGGTGACAGAGCTGGCGAACCATCCCAGCAGTACCAGGCGAGCTGCGGTGACCGGCGAGGGCAAAGATACCGTTTCGCCCACACCAGCGTTTCTTAGCAACAGGCGCCACCGCAACCCGCGGAACAGGAATGTCGTGTAGTGCACAACCACGGCTAAGGCGAAAAAGCGAGGATCGCTCTGGCGGATGGTGTCCCAGGTGGCGCCCAGGTCAACGGGAAACCGGGTAAGCAGGAGTATGAGGATAACCGCCGCAATGGCGAAGGAGACAAATGTGGGCCAGGAGAAGAACCCCCGACTGAGGGATATGCCCTGGGTCTCCGGTTCGTTGGCGTCCATAACGCTAACCCATAACCTTCACAGAGGCCGCTTGGCCGGTATACCGAGTCGTCTTGGATACCTGTCAGGCGTTGGCTCCACCTTCTCCACCACTACGAGTACACGCTCTCCACCCAGCACGTCAGGTGGAACCGGCTGGACTTCTACGACACGCGCGCCCAGGGCATCCCAGGCGGCAGCTGCCTGACGCAGCTCCTCTCGAATGTCACCCTTCTTATGGAGTATCGTCAGACCCTCTGGGCGACAAAACAGAACAGCGTACTCCGCCATGACTCTCAGCGACGCCACCGCGCGGGCCACCACTACGTCAAACGACTCTCTCAGTTCCGGGGCGTGGCCCAGCTCCTCGCAGCGGCCTGTGCGTATCACCACATCCTCTATGCCCAGAACGGTTGTCAGCGAAGAGAGGAACCTGGTCCGCTTGGAAGCAGAGTCTACAAGTGTAAGTCCTATTCCTGGAAACGCTATCTTCAGGGGTATCCCCAGGAAGCCGGCGCCGCTGCCCACGTCGCAGATGCGCCCGCTTAGGCGAACTGAGTCGGGAAGCGCCGGAGCCAGGATCAACGAGTCCAGGAAGTGCAGCTCCTCGATCTCACCGGGGTCGGTGATGGCGGTGAGGTTGACCTTCCGGTTCCAATGGATCAACTCATCACTAAAGCAACGGAGCTGCTCCTCTTGCCATGATGTCAGAGGAAATCCTAGCTGCAGAGCACCACGCTTGAGCCGTTCCACGGGAGCAGATTATACCACCCGCAGCTTTTCAACGGGTGGGCGGGAAGCGTGCTCCCCTTATGGCCCCCTTACGACCAATGACCAAATGGTCAATAGTGGGGCCTTGAGCATGCCCATCCGAACAGGCAGTGGCATAGGTTGACAGCTTTGTGGGCGGCAACTAGAATTGGGCAACCCGTTGGGCAGGAATCAGGTCCTGCTGCCAGGGTTGGCAGCTTCAGGAGGCGTGGCGTGGCAACAAAAGCCTATGTTCTCATTGAGACAGCGATAGGCAAGACCCGGGAGGTGGCTACTGCCCTAGAGAGCCTGGACGGGATCAGGTCTGTTGACCTGGTTACAGGCCCGTACGACCTCATAGTGGTGATAGAGGCTGACGATCTCGGCTCCATTGGTGACATGGTGACCGGCAGTGTCCATACCATTGGTGGAATACAGCGCACCGTTACCTGCCTGGCAGTTGGCGCCTAGTCGCACCCACTTGCATCCCCATTGCGTCCAAGGTAGCACCCCAGGCATGTTATCAGTTAGTTCGCTTTGAATGCATAGCTGGAGGAAGACATGGACTTTGAGTTTCCTCAGGAACTTGAAGAGTTCCGCAAAGAGATTCAGACCTTCGTGAAGCAGGAGCTCCCTGACGATTGGACCGGAGTGGACGAAGACGCCAACCCTGAAACCATACGGCCTCTTCGGAAAAAGCTGTCAGACAAAGGGTGGCTCACCATCGCCTGGCCCAAGGAGTACGGCGGCATGGAGGCACCCCACCTCCAGCAGCTGGTATTCAATGAGGAGATGGCCTACAACAGGGTACCCGCGGCGGATAACGCCATCACAATGCTGGGGCCCATCCTCATGATGGAAGGCACCGATGACCAGAAGGCCACCTTCCTGCCACCCATAGCCAACGCCGACGTCCGGTGGGCCCAGGGATACAGTGAGCCGGGCTCCGGCTCCGACCTTGCCTCCCTCCAGACCAGGGCTGTGGAAGACGGCGACGACTTCATCATAAACGGTACGAAAATATGGACGTCGGGCGCCCACCATGCCGACTGGCTGTTCATGATGGCCCGCACCGATCAGGACGCCCCCAAGCACCGTGGGATCAGCTTCCTGCTGGTAGATATGAAGTCCCCCGGCCTGGAGGTCCGCCCCATAGTCAACATGGCGAACATCCACGGCTTCAACCAGCTCTTCTTCGACAACGTCCGGGTACCAAAGCGAAACCTGGTGGGTGAATACAACCGAGGCTGGTATGTGGGCGCACGCCTGCTGGACTTCGAACGCTCCGGCGTCGGCCGCTCCGCAGGGGCCCGTAAGACACTAGAAGAGTTGGTACAGTTCGCCAAGGAGACCAAGTGGAACGGAGAGGCACTTTCCAAGAACCCGACCACTCGGAATCGCCTGGCAGACATGGCTATCGAGGTCGAAGTGGCCCGTATGATCTCCTACCACATCGGCTGGCTGCAAAGCCAGGGCGAGGTGTTCAACCGCGAGGCGTCGATGGGCAAACTGTTTGGCTCGGAGATGACTCAGCGTATCTTCAACACTGGAATGTCAATGATGGGCCTGTACGGCACCCTGGCCAAGGGAAGCAAATGGGCACCCCTTCAGGGACGAGTGGAGCGCGGCTTCCTTTCCTCATTCAGTTCAACCATAGCCGCGGGCACCTCCGAGATACAGCGCAACGTAATCGCCACTCGGGGCCTGGGCCTGCCACGCGGGTAGCGGCAAGCTCTTGAAGGACCGTCTACCTGGGATGCCAGGGGATGCCCCTGGCATCTGGGTACGGGCGGGTGAGCAGGAGTCGCTCGCTTCTCAGGGAAAGGAAACACCATGGACTTTCAACTAGCGCCAGAAGGGACTGCCTTCCGAGAAGAGCTGCTGGGCTTCCTAAAGCAAGAGTTGCCATCCGACTGGGCCGGAGACGAATATGAGGAGGAGGGTGCCGGAAACGATAGCTGGCAGTTCACCCTCCAGATGCGGAAGAAGCTGGCAGACAAAGGCTGGCTGACGCTGGCCTGGCCCAAGGAGCACGGCGGCAGCGGCGCATCCATAATGACCCAGCTGGTTTTCAATGAGGAGATGGCCTATCACCGCGCCCCAGGAGTCGATATGTGGGGCGTGAAGATGCTGGCGCCAACCCTCATGATCCACGGTACCGACGAGCAGAAGCAGCGCTTCCTGCCGTCCGTTGCCAAGGGCGAGGTGCAGTGGTGCCAGGGTTACAGCGAGCCGGGGGCCGGCTCCGACCTCGCATCCCTCCAGACCAAGGCAGTGGAGGACGGCGACGACTACATCATAAATGGGACCAAGATATGGACATCCAACGCGCATCGCGCCGACTGGATCATCCTGCTGGCCCGCACCGACCAGGACGCCCCCAAGCACCGGGGGATCACCATGCTCCTTCTGGACATGAAGTCACCCGGTGTGGAGATACGTCCCATCGTCAACATGGCCGGTGTCCACGGCTTCAACCAGATCTTCTTCGATAATGTCCGGGTGCCCAAACGTAACCTGGTCGGCGAAGAGAACCGGGGCTGGTACGTCGGCGCCACCCTGCTGGACTTTGAGCGCTCCGGTGTGAACTACTCCGCCAGCGCCCGCCGCAGCCTGGAGGAGCTGGTGAACTTCGCCAAGGAGACCAAGACCAACGGGCACACCCTGAGCAAGGAGCCTACGGTACGCAACCGTCTGGCGGACATGGCCATTGAGATAGAGGTCAGCCGGATGATCTCCTACAACATCGCCTGGATGCAGAGCCAGGGTACCGTACCCAACAAAGAGGCCTCGATTTGCAAGATGTTCGGCACTGAGATGCAACAGCGCCTGGCGGAGACCGGCATGCGTATGCTGGGGCTGTACGGACAGCTTGCCCCCGGCTCCAAGTGGGCACCCATGCAAGGCCGCATAGAGCGCTCCTTCCTGAGCAGCCAGTCAGCTACGCTGGCCTCCGGCACATCTGAAATACAGCGCAACATCGTCGCCACCCGTGGACTGGGCCTGCCCAGGAGCTAGGCGACAGGCGGCTGGCCCTACACACACAAACGGAGGGGAAAGAAAATGGACCTGGGTTTCGACGAATCTCAACAGATGCTGAAGACCCTAGCCCGCGAGTTCCTTGAGCAGGAGTGTCCCACCACCCTAGTGCGGGCCATGGAGGAGGACGAACGCGGCTACACTCCCGAGCTGTGGAGCAAGATTGCCGAACTTGGCTGGCTAGGCCTGACCGTGCCCGAGCAGTACGGCGGCCTAGGCCTCAGCTACTTCGACCTTGCCCTGATCTTGGAGGAGATGGGCCGCGCCATGCTGCCAGGTCCCTTCTTCTCCACCGTGGTCCTGGGTGCCATGACACTCATGGAAGCGGGCTCTGACGATCAGAAGCAGGAGTATCTGCCCAAGGTGGCCAACGGCGAGGCAATTCTCACCATGGCCCTAACCGAACCCACAGCCACCTACGAACCTTCAGGGATCCATACCACCGCCAAAGCCGACGGCTCCGACTACGTGCTTAACGGCACCAAGCTGTTCGTCCCGGACGCCCAGGTTGCGGACGCAATGGTGGTGGTCGCACGTACCGCCGAGTCGGGCGACGCCCCCCAGGGTATTACCCTTTTCCTGGTGGGGGCCAACAACCCCGGAATCACCATCACTCCTCTCAAGACCATCTCTGGAGATAAGCAGGCCGAGGTGGAACTCAAGGACGCGCGTGTCCCCGCCAGCGCCATCATCGGTCAGGTAGACCAGGGGTGGGACACCATCTCCCGCGTCCTGGACCTGGCCGCTGTTGGCAAGTGTGCCGAGATGCTGGGCGGCGCTGATCGCGTACTGGAGATGACCACCGACTACGTGAAGGAGAGGGTGCAGTTCGGCAGGCCCGTCGGCAGCTTCCAGGCCGTACAACACCACTGCGCCAACATAGCTACGGACGTAGAGGGCTGCCGATACGTAGCATATCAGGCAGCCTGGCGCATATCCGAGCGCCTGCCAGCGGAGCGAGAGGTGGCGATAGCCAAGGCCTGGGTCAGCGATGCCTACCGCAGGGTGTGCGCACTGGGCCACCAGAGCCACGGCGCCATCGGTTTTACCAAAGAGTATGACCTGCAGCTATTCACCCGCCGGGCCAAGGCGGCAGAGGTAGCGTACGGCGACACGGACTTCCACCGGGAGCAGGTGGCCGTGGGCATGGGCCTGTAACACCACAAAGGAACTAGATGCCAGACTGCGTCTTCTGCGATATCGGCAGGGGTCAGACGGACAGTGAGCTCCTGTTCAGCGACGACAGGTGCTTTGTCATAAGAGACATTGCTCCGCTGGCACCCACCCACCTGCTGATCATTCCATATATGCATATGACGTCGCTGGGATACATAGACTCGGGCCAGGAGGCCCTCTTGGGGCATCTCTTCACCGTAGCGGAGGAGATGGCCCGTCGCGAGCAGGTGACACTGAGCGGTTTCAGGGTCTCCATCAACCAGGGCCCCGACTCCGGACAGGGCTTCCCCCATATTCACATCCACCTGCTGGGTGGCAAACCACTGCCCGCCCTGGGATAACAGCTACGACCCTGCACCCACAGGGTGCCCGGTACTCGCCATGCTTACGATCGATACACACTGCCACGCCTCGCCGACCTGGTTTGAGCCAGTAGAGCTGTTAGTTTTCCAGATGGACCGCAACCAAGTCGATAAGGCTGTCCTCATACAGCACCGGGGCCAGTACGACAACCGCTACGTTCTGGAGTGCATGAAGGGCTTCCCAGATAGGTTTGTGGCGGTTGGGGTGGTGGATACAACGCTTCCGGACGCTCCCGAAACGCTGGCCCACTGGGCCGCGGAGGGCATCCAGGGCGTGCGGTTCAACCCCATGGAACGCTCGCCAGGGAACGACCCACTGGCTATCTGGCGCAGGGCCGCCGAGTTGGGCCGGGTCGCCAGCTGTCTGGGCACCGGCGAGGAGTATGCCTCCGAGGATTTCCGCAGGCTAATCGAAGATCTCCCGGACCTCAGTGTGATAGTCGAACACCTGGGTTATGTGGGTAGGGACGACGACACGTCATACACCTACTACAAAAAGATCCTGGCCCTGGCACGGTATCCCAACACATACATGAAGGTGCCAGGACTGGGAGAGATCATGCCAAGACCCTTACCCGCCCGGGACCCTACCTTTGATATCAACGAGGTGCCGCCGGTCATCGACATGGCAATTGATGCGTTTGGGGCCGGCCGCCTGATGCTGGGGACAGACTATCCTCCGTGCAGCAACCGTGAAGGGTACGCCAACGTGGTCCGCTTCGTGTGTGAATACCTGTCGCGACGCAGCACGTCGGAGCAGGAGGCGATACTTAGCGGCGGCGCCGCATCCTTTTTCAGCTTCAAAGACGGGTAGCAGACAGGGCGTGCCCTGCACCCATATTTCCAGTCGTGGCTGGACACCGGCCTCGTTTGAGTACTTGGCGATCCAGACCGGAAGGTGCAGGAAACCCTGGGCCTGTCCTGAGTCTGTCGAAGGGATTCCTGCCGGGGAGTCTGAGGGGCGTCCCCTCAGATCAAAAACTTCAGGGCGGGTGGGTAGGAAGAACCACAGTCCGCTTCCAGTACGGACACAGCCCAAAGCACCCCCTGCCGCAGGGGCTAGCCCAACACATTACGACCTAGCCAGCGTTCGCAGCACCTCCCGGATGCCCGGATGTTTGCCGTACGAGAGCAGGTAAGTGCGAAAGACGCGGATCATCATGTACATCGCCGCGATTACCGAGAGCGCCAGTACACCAAGGCTGAAGGCGACCTCCCAGAACCCAATAGCTCCAACCGCTAGCCTCTCCATCACCACTACTGGAGACGTCAGGGGAAACATTGTGAGGAACTGCACGATAGGAGCCGTGGGATTGGAAGCGATGTAAGGAAACAAATAGATCTGTGCGCCCAACGGGAGCACGAAGATTATGGAGAGTTGGCTCCCCTCCTGCGCCGTTGAGGCCACCGCACCAAGCCCTGCCATCAGGGTGGCGAAGAAGAGATAACCCAGCATGAACAACAACACCCCCACCAGGGCTAGCTCGACGCCGGGGATTTCAATGGAGATATCTGGACCTGTGTTTATCACAGTCAGCAGAATAATCGCTGAGACCAACCATACGAGGATCTGGACCAGCCCAGCGGCGCCCAGGCCCAGTATCTTCCCTACCATGAGCTGACCCGGAGTGACTGACGAGAGGAGTACCTCCATAATACGGTTCTCTTTCTCCTCACCCAGGCTCTGGAGTAAGAACGCACCCGTCATTACCAGGGAGATGAAGAGCAACATGCCCATGCCAAGAAAGAACACCGCTCGGCCAGCATCAATGTCTCGGGGTGCGCCTTCGGAATCCACCTGGACATTGGCCAAGATCAGGGGGTTCCTCAAGCGCTCGCCAATCTCCGGTGGGAGGTCCGAACTCAACAGGTTGTCCAGCAGAAAGCTTCGCAGAACTGAGTCTCCTCCGTCATCAAGGTCAATTCCCTGGCCAACCTTGAACCGCTGGACCACGCCCGACGTCAGGTAGTTGGGCGAGATGACGTACAACCGCTTGATATCCTCCGCCAGAAGCGCCTCCATCCCAGCATCCACATTGTCATAAGGGACGAATTCCACTAGCCCCTGTGCAGTAGCCTCTGTGAACAGACCCGTGACATCCACATACCCCACCTGTTCCTCCTTCGGCTCATCCTTCTGATTTTGAATGAGCGCGATCACCAGTAAAGCTACCATGGCTACGACAGGTAATCCTATGGTCACAATCAGAAAGATGCGCCGGCGGAACATCCCTTTGAACTCGTGTACTACAATGGTCCGCAACGTCTTCATTGCCCCTCCCTCACTATTCGTACAAAGATCTCCTCCAGTGGCAATCTGGCTACTTGGAAGCGTTGTACCTCGATTTCGAGATCAGCCAGAGCGCGGAACACATCCTTGCTGGAGGAGTCGTCCGCCATAACGAGCTCCTGGTAGGTACCGTGGTCGTTGACTTTTTGGACACCGGGCAATCCTCCCGGTAGTTCGGTGGCCTCCACTAGAATGGAGCCTTCGCCGAAGCCGCTACGGACCTCCTGCAGCGAACCGTAGAGCACAACCTGGCCATGGTTAATCATTAGCACCTTATCGCAGATCTCCTCCACCTGGTTCATCTGGTGGGTGCTCAAGATGATGGCCACACCATCTGCCCGCAACTGCCCCAGCACCTCTTTCATAAGGCGCACATTCAACGGGTCAAGGCCTGAAAACGGTTCGTCCAAAACAAGCAGGCGAGGTTGGTGGATCATCGCGGCAGCGAGTTGAATGAGTTGCCCCATGCCTCGGCTCAGCTCGGCTATCTTCTTGCTACGATGCTCGGTCATGTCTAGACGATCGAGGATCTCCTCCGCACGGCGTCGGGCATCAGAGCGACGCATACCCTTCAAGGTGCCCAAGTACTCGAGTGTCTCTTGAACACGTAGATCGCGGTATAGGCCCCGCTCCTCCGGCAAGTATCCCAGCAAGGCCCGGTGCTCTCTGGAGAACGGTCTTCCGAAGAGCAGGACTGCGCCTTCGTCGGGCTGGATGATGTCCAGTAGCATGCGGATTGTGGTGGTCTTGCCCGCACCGTTCGGGCCTACCATCCCCAATACCCCTCCCGGCTCCACGGCGAAGCTCACGTCTTTCACCACGACACGGTCCCCATACCGCTTCCAGATCTGGTGTGCTTCTACTACCGTCATATGGTCACCTTCAGTACCCCCCATTGTGGATTTTCTCACATCGTCCTGAAATGCCTCGGTACCCCCATCCTAGTTCGTCCATAACTGAAAGTCGATCTCGTCTATGTAAAAGCTGGACACAGCGGTGGACCGAGATTCCGATCTAGCCATACACCTCGCGCAGGAAGGCCAGGACATCCCGGTTGAAACGCTCCGGCCTTTCGTAATACACCGAGTGGCCCGCATCCGGTACATTCACGAACCGTGCTTGGGGTATCTGCGAAGCCGCAATCTCGATGCTCCTGGGTATGACTATGGCATCATCCTCACCCACGATGTAAAGGATGGGTACACCCGACTCCACCAAGCGCTCGTGGGTACTGCCCCGGAAACCGGGAGCCGCCGCCAGGAAGTCAGGAGCGTGCCACGGGTTCAGACGCATGATCTGCCGGTACAGGAATGTCTCCTCAGGGTCACGCTCCATGAACCCAGGCGACAGGCCTCTGATGGTGCCCGTAGGCCGCTCCTGGTTGCGCTCATCCTGCTCCGCGCGGAGCTGCCGTGTCTCGTCATTCACAGAGCCGCCGTTGGAGCCGGAGAGCACCAGGGCCCACACGCGGCCCGGATTCCGTAAGGTAAAGCCCACGCCGGTACGGCCACCCATAGAGTGGGCTACGATACCTACCCGCTCGATGTCCAGGTGGTCCAGCAGCCCCTTGAGGTCGTCGGCAAAGGCGCGGTGGCCCAGAGGCTCAGCCCCGTCCCTGGTCAGACCGAATGTCCGGTGGTCGAAAGTTATGCAGGTATAGTGCTGGGAGAAGAATGGGACCTGATGCCACCAGGACATGTGGCTGCCGCCGGAGCCGTGGGCGAACACCACCGCCGGTCCGCTGCCGTGGACCTCGTAGTAAAGCTCAATACCGTTTACAGGTGCGAATGGCACATTCAACTCTCCCAAACTTCCTCGGAACAGGCCCCAATTGTAACCACAACTGGCAAGCCCTGCCGCCTGTTGGTATGAGACTCGCCCGCAACTCTAATGAACCGGGCACACGCCCGATTACAGGTGGTACACTTGGCGGCGAACCGCCTTACGGCATTTACGGAGGGAAATGCGAAATGATACGAGGCACCGACCATATCCTGGTTTCCCACGCCGGCACCTTGCCCAAACCTGACGACCTGAGAGAGACGGTTATGGCCAAGGCCAGCGGTCAGCCCGTAGATGAGGAGACGTTGAGTCGTCGCCTGCGTGAGACCGTGGCAGATGTGGTGAAAAGGCAGGTGGAGATCGGCATTGACACCGTCAATAGCCCAGGTCTGGCCGGTCACATACGCGGCGGCGTCCGAAGCCAGGCAGGGCGTGCCCTGCACTCACATTTTTCCAAAGCCGGACTACAAGGCCGTTAGGCAGCAACTGCCTATCTCGGCTTACCGCTTGCCAGTTCCCCAGGACGATCGGAGCGTTACTTCTGCTTCAACGCCGCCAGCAGCCGGCCAGGTGATATGGGAAGCTCCGTAAACCTGATACCCACGGCATCATATATGGCGTTTGCCACAGCGGCCAGCGGAGGAACGATCGGCACCTCACCAACACCCCTTACGCCGTAGGGATGACCGGGGTTCGGCACCTCTACAAGGACGGTGTCGATCATCGGCAGGTCCAGAGCCGTGGGCATCCTGTAGTCAAGGAATGTGGCGTTGGACATAACGCCGTCGCTGTCGAACACATACTCTTCATTCAAGGCCCAGCCAATGCCCTGGACGGTGCCACCCTGAATCTGCCCCTCCACGTAGGTGGGATGGATGGCCCTGCCAACGTCCTGTAACGCAGTGTACCGGAGGATCTCCACCTTGCCGGTATCTGTGTCGACCTCAACATCCACTATGTGGTGAGCGAATGCATTACCTACGCCGCTGGGGTTGACGTTGCCGCGGCCCATGATCGGCCCACCGCTGCCGTTGAGCCTGGGGGCCAGCTCGCTCAGCGTCATGGTCAGCTCCGAGTCCTCCCTGTGCCGCAGGACTCCGCCACCGTATTCCACCTGATCGGGAGATACCTCCCAGATCTTGGCGGCTCGCGCTATGAGCTGTCGCACCACGTCCTGCGCCGCTTCGTAGCAGGCGGTCCCCATCTTGAATGTTACGCCGCTGCCCCCGGCGCCGGAGCTGTAGCCTATAGTGTCTGTGTCGACAACCGCAGGGCGGACCTGCTCGACCGGCACGCCCAGGACCTCCGCCACGTGCATTGCCATGGCGACTCTGCTCCCGCCGATATCCGGTGCCCCTTCGATAAGGCTGATTGTGCCATCCGGATTTATGCTGACAACGGCACTGGCCGGACCGGAGCCGTTCATCCAGGCCCCGCTGGCGACCCCACGACCACGGTGCCGGCCCTGCAAAGGAGTCGAGTAGTGGGGATGGCTTTTTGCCGCCTCCAGCACCTCCACGTTCCCGATGTTTCCAAACACTGGCCCGGGGACCTGACGAGTCCCTTCCTTTGATGCGTTAAGCAGGCGGAACTCAACTGGGTCCATCTCCAGGTTCCTGCAGAGCTCGTCAACCACTGACTCAACGGCGAACGCGGCGGCTGGCGTCCCGGGCGCTCGGTAGGCCGCAGCCTTGGGCACATTGTTGACCACATCGAACGCCTCTAAATGGCCATTGGCTATATCGTACGGAGCGAACATGGTGCGGCAGCCACCTCCAACGGGGGAGCCAGGGAAGGCTCCAGCCTCGTAGATCAGGGTGGCATCGGCCGCCGTAATACGACCCTCCCTGGTCACACCCATCTTGACCCGGATGCGGGTCCCGGAGGTGGGGCCCGTAGCGATAAAAACCTCGGCCCGGTTCATGGTGAGCTTCACGGGCTGGGCTGCCCTCTTGGAAAGCAAGGCCACCAATGGTTCAAGGTACACACCACCCAGACCTTTGGCTCCGAACCCACCACCGATCTCCATGGGGACCACCTTCACCCGAGAGTACGGCAGATCCAGAATCTTGGAAATGTGGTCGCGGAAGCCGAAGTGGGACTGGCTGCTGCACCAGACGGTGAGATAGCCATCGCTGCTCCATCGCGCCGTCGCCGAGTGCGGCTCTATGTACCCCTGATGGACGGGCGTGGTCCGAAACTCCCGCTCTACGACAACATCAGCGTCCCGAAATCCCTGCTCGATGTCGCCAAGATTGAACTCGAAGTGGTTAGAGACGTTCGTATTCGTATCGGTGTCGCCGTACCCGCCCCTACCACCGGGAATGGACAGCTGGACCAGCCGCTCGTGCAGAATGGTCGCCCCCTCCTTCATAGCCTCGTAGGAGTCGAGCACAGGTGTTAGCACCTCGTAGTCGACCTCGATAAGCTCCAGGGCCTGGGCCGCAATGTCGGGGGAAGTGGCGGCAACCGCGGCAACCGCGTGCCCCTTGTACAGTGCTTTCTCCCGTGCCATCACATTGCGGCTGTAGAAGCCGTAGTTGAGCGCGGTACCCTCCCCCGTATCGGCGATGTTCGCGGATACCTCCGGCATGTCGTCCCGTGTGATGACTGCCTTGACGCCAGGCAGCGCAAAGGCTTTGGCTGTGTCGATCGACCTGATACGTGCGTGGGCATAAGGGCTGCGAAGCACCCGGCCCCATAGTGTCCCCGCAATGTTGGTGTCGGCGCTGTATCGAGCAAAGCCGGTTACTTTGTCGATCCCGTCATGGCGATCGGGACGCGTGCCCACCACCGTGAACTGCTCAGCCGTGGCTGTCGTACCAGGGTTATTGCTTGCCAATGTTCCCTCCACGTAGGTATCCGCGCTCCTACTAGGAGCATGGAACGGCCCAAAATCGGTTATATGAGTTTAACCAGATATAGCTGACAATGCCAACCCTTGATTGATTGGCACCAGGTAGCTGATATGGTCCCACAATCCACCGTTAGTTCAACTTTCAGCGGCGCAGTACGTGCGGGCCTATAAGGCTTGGTCTACAATTGTCGATGGCTCACACGCATGTGATCCAAGACAGATTAATGCCATGACAACCCCCATATCTCGCCTACAGACGCTAATAAAGGATCTGCCTCAGGGTCTCCAGGACCACCTACAGCGCACGCGTGAGGTAGCCCTGGACCTGGCCCGTCGCCACGGTGTCGATACGGCCAGGGTGGAGCTGGCCGCCCTGGGCCACGACATCTGTCGCGCTCTGGACGACGCCACGCTGCTGACAGAGGCGCGCGCTGCGGGCATCGCCGTACATCCCGTGGAGGAGCAGGTGCCCATCCTTCTCCACGGCCCACTGGCGGCGCACCGTCTTCAGCGAGAATACGGCGTCACAGACACGGATGTGTTGGAAGCGGTACGCTGGCACTCCACTTCGTGCGCGGGCATGGGCCAGGTGGGCCTGGTGGTCTTCCTGGCCGACAAGCTGGATCCGGATAAGGCAGCCAGGAACCCGCAATTTCAGCGACTCAAAGAGACGGCCAAAGAGAGCCTGGAGAGGGCTGTGGCCGGTTACCTGACAACGGAGCTGTCCTCCCTGCTGGCCCAAGGGAACCTGCTGCACCCCGCCTCCGTTGAGGCGCGCAACGACCTGCTGATGCGGCTGGGCGAGCCTTGAATTCGCAATTACTTGCTAGTAGCAACGCTTTGTTGGGGTTCGAGGCAACTACGCCGACTGCACTGTCGGCAAGTCTCTACCGCGGTGTCGTCACGTATCGTTTCATGGGTAGCGAGTGGCTTCGCAGTATGAGCCGCAGAGGGCGGCTCAGATGGGCAGCGAGTCGCTGCCGCATTCCTGAATAAATTCCTGGAGGATGAAACACTTTTTCAGGGCCAAGGTGCTACAAGCCAAGGTGCTACAAGCCAAGGTGCTACAAGCCAAGGTGCTACAAGCCAAGGTGCTACAAAAGGATAACCTTTTAGAGCACCCCTTAGCTTTGCATATCGTGCCTGCACCATCAGGTCAGGGAACTCGCGTTTTGGGGAGAGCTCCGCTCCAGACTTTCCGAAAGGGCACTTTGGGCAAGCGCTTTAGACCATTTGGCAAGACACTTTGCCTTATAAGCACAAAGAGGGCCCCCGTGGGATGCCCGGGGGCCCTCGTCGGCGAACAATCGATTGTTAAGCCTAACCGGCTGTCGGATCTTGGGCCTCCGCAGGCCCGGTCTCCTCTATTGCCTCTCTTCCACCGACTCTCCGGCTGCTGGTGTGGCAACGTCGCCAACAACGAGATCGTGTGCCGGCATGAACCGGAATACCAGCAGACTTCCAAGAAACACCGTAGCAGCCGACGCAAGGAATACGATGCCCTGCGCATCCACGAAGGCCGCCCTGGCAGCGGTACCCAGAGCTTCTCCAGCAGGGCCTGTGATAGTAGCTGCTATTTGAACGGCAGCTCCCGCAGAGTTACGGGCAGCATCAGCCGCCTGCGATGGGAGACCTACTACCGCATTGGCTATGCCCGACGAATAAGCCGAGTTGAGTAGCGAGCCGAAGATGCCCACCCCTAGTGCTCCACCCACCTGTCGTGTCGTGTCGTGTCGTGTCGTTCAGCGCCGACCCGACGCCGGCATTGGCTTCGGGCAAGGCAGCCATCACAGCGTCAGTAGCAGGAGCCATAGTATACGCCATACCCATTCCTACGACTCCCAGGGCTACGCCTATCATCCAGTAGGGAGTCCCTGTGTCGAGGAGTGCCATACCACCCATAGCGGTAGCAACTATCAACGTCCCTGCTGTAACGACCTTCCGAGTGCCGAGGCGTGCGACCAGGATTGCACTGGTAGGACCACCTACCATGAAACCTAACGCCATTGGTACGGACCGCAAGCCTGTATCAAAGGGTGAATACCCGCGGACAAACTGAAGGTACTGTGTGAGAATAAACATGACGGCCAGCATGGACATGAAGGCCAAGCCGATTGCCCCAGCCCCAGCCGAGAGGCGTGGGTTTCGGAAGTACCTTATCTCCAACATTGGCTGATGCGTACGCAACTCGTAGACCACAAACACAATCCCCAAGATCAATGCGACTGCAAACCCGCTCAGAATCAGAGGGTCCAGCCAGCCGCGTACTGGAGCCTCGATGAGGGAGTAGATGAGCGTAGACAGAGTTCCCATGGACAGAACGGCACCCAGAACATCGATCTTTCCGGGATTGGGGTCGCGACTCTCTGGGACCAGAACTCTCCCAGCTGTCAGCACCACCAGTACTACAGGGGTGTTTATGACAAATACGATGCCCCACCAGAAGTGCTCCAGCAGCCAACCACCGAGCACCATCCCCAGGGGAACACCCATGGCGGCGACAGCTGCCCAGATGCCGATGGCCTTAGCTCGCTCCTCGCGAGGGAAGACGTCAACGAGGACCGAGAGGGTCGATGGCATTATCATGGCACCACCGATTCCCATGAAGGCCCGTGCCGCGATCAGCTGTGTGGTGGTTTGGGAGTAGGCCGCGCCAGGGCTTGCAACTCCGAAGACGCCAAGCCAAGTTCCAACGCACGGCGCCTGCCATATCGGTCGCCCAATGACCCCATAGTCAGCAGCAGTCCTGCGAATACGAGAATATAGGCATTGAGAATCCATTGCAGGTCCGCCGCAGTAGCGCTTAACTCCCGCTGGAACGTGGGTATGGCAACATTCAGGATGGTAACATCGAGAGCAATTACGAGCAGGCTGAAGGACAGCACGACCAAGGTCCCCTAACGCTTCTTGTACTTGCGCGACTGAGCAGTATCTTCTATTTCCGTACGTTTCATAACCGTTTCCTTTCGATGTTCTTCATTTCTTGACCCGGGTATGTTCGCCTTCAGTTCACCCACATCAGGACGCCTGTCACTAACGACAAGAGCGTCTCCAAGAAGGCATCTGGCGAGAAGACGAACGTCACTAATCGTCTCATGGGCAGCCGGGAGCATAGGGTGTGTGAGCCGAAGCAGTCCGGCCCAGGAACCTCAGATCGTATTGTACCAGGCGGCGATTTCCTCACCGATCAGGTGCGGGTTGTCCTCCATTAAGTAGTGGATGCCTGGACCGATGTCCACTGTCTTGAGATTCTTGGAACTCTGCTTGAGCATCTCCACCACGGGCGGCGAGATGATAGCGCCGGGGTCAGCGTGGAACAGCAGCTTAGGCAGCTCGGATTCCTGAAGCTTGGCAGCGCAAGCGCTTACGATCTCGTGGACGTCTGCCGGCTCGCCGCCGATGGGGATCTCGTTGGGCCACCGCCAAAGGGGCAGGCGGGTGGATGGGTCGGTAAACGGCTCGCGGTAGGCATCCATCTCGGTGTCGGTAAGCTTGCGCACGATCATCCCCGGCACGAGTTGCTCAATGAACATATTTTGGTTCGCGATCATGTCCCATCCGACCTCAGTCGTTCGGAAAGCGGTGAAGATCTCCTTCATGTCCGGCGGCATTGCGTCGAGGCTTGGGATGGGCATCAGAAGCGCCTCCATGAAGGCAATACCCTTCACATTAGACTCGTTGCGCATGGCATAGTGGAATCCCAGTGCCGAACCCCAGTCGTGGATAACCAGCGTCACGTTCCTGAGCCCCAATGCCCCAATGAATCCCTCGACGTACTTCACGTGGTCGACGAAACGGTATTCTCGATATCGGGCTTGTCCGATTTGCCGAATCCTATGTTATCCATTGCGATCGCTCGCGCGACAGGAGACAGGTGGGGGATGACATTTCGCCATAAATAGGACGAGGTCGGTTGGCCGTGCAGGAAGAGCACCGGGTCCCCCGACCCCTCCTCCACGTAGTGGATCTTGGAGCCGTGCACCTCAACGTAGCGCGACTCGAACGGGAAATCCGCTGATATGGGCTGTTGGGTAGTCATCTATTCCTCCTTAGCTCGTTGCGTGCTGAACTGATTATATTTTGGATTTCTAGCCTTCTAGCCTGGTTCTACTTCGACGACGATTTGATGCTTACATGTTCGGCAACCTCCGTCGGTTTGCTCTAGACTAAGTGCAACGAGTAATGGTCTCAATTCCCTGAAGGGTAATTGCTGTCAGTCGCGCACTAACGCAAGATGGTCACTACAGGACATCGGAGGTGTGAAAGCATGAGTACCGCAGCTCTCAGCCAGGGACGGCCTTTGGCCGCCACATGAAGCGGTGGCGGCGGCAACGCGGACTGAGCCAGTTGGATCTGGCCATTCGGGCAGACCTGTCCCAGCGCCACGTTTCCTTCATCGAAACAGGCCGTTCAAGGCCCAGAGCGGATGTCGTCCAGAGAGTCGCTGAAGCGCTGGAGGTCCCTCTTCGAGACCGGAACATCTTGCTGGAGACAGCGGGATTGGCGCCCATCTACCCAGAGGTGCCGCTGTCGGATGGAGCTGCCGAGCCGTTCCGCAACGCCATACGCAAGATGCTTGAATCGCACGAGCCCTACCCAGCATACGTCATCAACCGGTGGTGGGAACTCATCGATGCGAATGCAGCGGGGCGTCGAATCTTCCCCGATATCGGTGACGGCCCGATGAATCTTGTCGATACCCTCCTCGGGCCGGGGCCGACGCGGGAGATGATCGATAACTTCTCGGCCGTGGCCCCGGTGTTCCTTCGTCGTATACAGAGGGAGGTGGCGGACTCAGGTCCAGACGAGCGTCTTCGAGAACTCCTCACGCGAGCAGAAGCCTATATGAAAGATTTCCCAGTTGATGTTGAAGAGACTGGGGCTGATCTGGTCATCTGTCCCCACCTGAGGATAGGAAACCAGGTGATCAAGACCGTATCAATGGTTGCCCGGTTAGGAACAGCACGGGAGGTGACGCTGGACGAGCTTCGGGTGGAGCTCGTATTTCCCAGAGACGAAGAGGCAGAGGCCTTCTTCAAGCAGAGCGTTCAGCAGGTGTAGCTGGCGCTACCTTCATGTAGGTCACCCATAGTCACCGCCAAAAGCTCCTGATTGTGAGCGCTCTCTTTGGCTTAGGGGCGCCATAAAATTTGTGCGTCACCGAGATCAGGAGGGCTAACCTCTACTGTTAATCCCTGAAAGAGAAGGCCCGCCGAATGGCGGGCCTTTCCATTCTACTCGAGTGTTGCTAAGCCACTACAGAGGCCAGGGGAAGTTTGGCCTGGATATCCCCATCATGTCGTGTGCGTCGCTTACAGCGAGGCGTTCGTCGTCTCAGTGGACAAGAATGCGTCGTGACATCCTTTCGTCTTCAGCGTAGGCCATGGACGGACTGTACGACGACGATATAAACAGCCGCCGCACCCTACCCAGTACTGATAAAGGAATCCTCCACCAGCCGATGGGCGCCTTCCGCGTTAGTGCTCCAACCCTAGTAGCCATAAGCACCCTTTGTTGTAGCCAGCGTCTAGTGATTATACACCATATCCCAACACATTTGTCCAAAGCACAGCCACCCACCAAGCAGTAACACCGGGAAGCGGCCCGGCCCTACGTCCTAAAGGGGTGGACGGCGAAGAATCTGGGGTAGGCGTGGCTGTACTCCCTCTCATGTCCTTTGCATGGGACATGCCCAGCCAGGAATGGATGCCACTTTCCTCTTGACTGAAACAGTACATGCGTTCTAAACTCCGGTCATTCCCTAGCTGGTTTCTCGGGAGATAGCCATATCGCGAGGTGCCGCCTTGAGCCATCCAATGGACCTGGTGCTGCTGATGCAGCGGGCTGTCACGGTATTCGTCAGCGGCTTCAACACCCTCTACTTCTTTCGCTACAGGTCTCCCCGCGGCGGCAGACGGTTCGGAGCCATAGTGCTGACACTCATCAACCTGACCATCGCAGTAGAGAGCCTGGCATTCGGGCTGCTGCCCGCCATCGCTTTGGGGGATTTCGCATGGCTCACCGCCGGGAGCCAGATCGTCGCATCGTCACTGTCGCTGTTCGTAGTCCTGACCATCGCAGCGCTGATCATCCGGCAACGGCTTAAGAGGAGGTAGCGACCATGCCTGGACTTGCACACGCTGTCCGTGAGGAGCGGTGGGACCTGGCCGCAATGCTGCTGTTGAAAGCCCTTCTGGAGACAGCGCAGCGGCTGCCCGAAGACGCAATACCACAGCTGATACAGGCGCTGGAAGGGGAGCAGGATGCCAGACCGGAATGAGCCTGCATCCAGCGCATCGGGTTTCTACTCCTCGGCGCTCAGCCGGGCCGAACGAATGCGGCTCTCCAACGCCCGCGCCGCTGAGGGGCTGGATGAGGAGATCGCCTTGCTGCGAGTACGGCTTCACCGTGTGGCCCAGGAGCAACCCGAACAGTTCGATCTGCTCTTGAAAGGGGTACACGCTCTGGTTAGGGCCGTGTCCACCAAGTACCGGCTTTCGGACAAACCGGCGGAGGACCTGTCCAGGAGTGTCATCGCCGTGCTGGAAGGCATTGGAGGGGCGCTGATACCGGAGGCGTCAACTGAGCTCTGAGCGACTCAAGAAAGCAATCGGTAGGTTCAGGCGGCCGGCTCGAGCAGCGGTTGACCTATCGCCCGGGTCGCCCTTTGAAGCACTACTGGACGCCCGACTGCAGGCGTTGGAGAAGCAGGTGGATGAGGTCAAAGGCCGCGTCCACGGGTTGATGTTCCTGGTGGCGGCGGCAGTCATCGTACAGGTAGTTATGGGCCTGGTGATCGGCTAGGAGCGTGGACAGGCAACCTGACCAGAGAGTCCAGAGAAGGTCACCCGGCTTTGCAAAGAAACCAGGTAAACCCCAGGAAAGTACAGGAAACCTGGGTTTCCTGCCGGAGGGTTTCAGGGAGGTGTCCTCCCTATCTCATAAAACATTCGAGGGCGGGCGGGCGGGAAATAGGCACTCCCCCTTCAGAGACAAGCCAGCGGAGGAGGTACATGGCAATCAAGCAACAGCTTCGCCCATACCAGGTGGAGGTCGGCCAGGCCGTCGTACGCAGTGTCCTGGAGCGCAGGGGGCTCACCTTTACCGTTGAAGTGGCACGCCAGGGTGGCAAGAACGAGCTTTCAGCCCAGATGGAACTGCTGCTCCTCACGAGGTACATGGCCCAGGCCGGCAATCTGGTCAAGGCGGCACCCACCTATATGCCACAGCTAATCAACTCCATCCTTCGCCTTCGTGACCGCCTGAACGACGCCGGCTACGCGGGTCTCTGGTCGCCACAGGCCGGCAACTCCATACGGCTGGGCAAGGCACGCCAGATATTCCTCAGCGCTGAACCTTCGGCCAGAGTGGTCGGCGCCACCGCTCACATACTTCTGGAGATGGACGAGGCCCAGGAGATCGACAAGGAGAAGTTCTACAAGAAGTTCCGGCCCATGGGCGCCTCTACCAACGTCACCACCGTCCTGTACGGCACCCCGTGGGACAGCGACTCCCTGCTGGAGGAGCAGAAGCAGCAAAACTTAGAGCAGCAGCGCAGGGACGGGGTCCGTCGCCACTTCCAGTACGACTGGGGGGAGGTAGCGCGCCACAACCCCCTGTACCACACCTATGTTGAGGGGGGCGCCAGCGTCTGGGAGAGGACCACCCGCTGTTCCAAAGCCAGTACCTGCTACTGCCCGTCCGTGGCGCTGGCGGACTCCTCAGCGGCTCACAGCGGGCGCAGCTCCAGAGCGACCACCCGCGTCTGCATGTCCCTGAACCGGGCCGGACCTATGTCGCCGGTCTGGACATGGCAGGCGGCAGTGGCGATGGCACCATTACCGTCGAGCGCGATAGCAACCCCCGCCGCGACTCCACCGTACTAACCGTAGCGGAACTGGACTTCGGCGCAGGCGACCCGCTGACCGGAGAGCCCCAGGCACGCATAGTGGAGCACCTTCAGTGGACCGGCGTATCACCCGCCTCCCTGTATCCACAGCTGGTTGACCTGTTGCAGCGGGTATGGCACTGCCGCCGGGTGGTGGTGGACGCCACGGGATTGGGCCAGGGGCCCGCCAGCTTCCTGGAACGCACCCTGGGCAGGAGCGTTGTCGAGCCGTTCACATTCACCGCTCAGAGCAAGTCACGGCTGGGGTTCGACCTGCTGGCCGCAGTCAACAGCGGACGGTTGAAAATGTACGCCGCCGACGGTTCACCGGACTACCAGGAGTTCTGGCGGCAGTTGGAGCGGGCTGAGGCCCACTTCCGGCCCAACCGGACCGTCAATTTCATGGTAGACCCCAAACACGGCCATGACGACTTCCTGGCCAGCCTGGCCCTGCTGGTGCGGCCCGCGCAGTACGCGCCACGGGTCGCACGCGGTAGGCCCGGTGCGGATCGTGACCCCATAGGGGCGACCCACTAAGAAAGACGGAGGTGATACGGGCAAGCAGCACGAACGCAAACCAGATAGCCGAAACGTACGACATGCCAATCTAGCTATAGGTGATGCCATGACAAGCAGAAAAGGTATTCCCTCCATGGACGTGATCCCGGAGCACTTCCCATACCGTGACGACGGGTGCGACGTATCTCCTTCGTGCCTGCGATGCCCCTTGCCCCAGTGCAAGTATGATGACCCAGGCTGGCTCACTCGCGTACGTCGTAACAAACGGGACAGCCAGGTACTCCAGATACGCCGTGATGAGGGTGCGGCTGTCGTAGAGGTGGCGCGCCGATTCCACATCAGCCAGCGCACCGTCCACCGGATCATGGCCCGAAGCCAAAACGGATACTCCTCATCCCCGCTTCTCCGGGAGATAGGCCCGGCGGACATGGAAGACCACAAGTAGTGAGGTGAACCGAACATGAACCAGCCAGCCTTCCCACAGACCCTTGCCCGCATGGACACCGACCGGATGCGTCGCTACCGCGACAACCTGTCCTTCTACACCGGTGCCCAGTGGCAGAAGCGCCCCAGGCCCGGTGAGAGGCACCTAACGTTCAATTACGCCAAGACCGTCATCCAGAAGGTCACCTCCTACCTCATGAGCGGCATCACCACCCTGGTGGAGCCATCAGACTCATCGCCGGAGAGCGCCCAGCGGGCACGCAACGCCCAGGAGGCCTTGGGCCAGGTCTATGAGGCAGGCCAACTTGAAAGCCTGGACTTCGAGACGGAGCTGGATACCGCCATCCTGGGCGACGGCGCTTACAAGGTGACCTGAGACGCCCTCCGGGAACGTGTCCACGTCTCTGCGCCGGACGTTCAGGGCCTCTTTGCCTGGTGGATTGGCGACGACCTCTCCCGTGTGTGGCGCATCGCCAGCAGATACCAGCTCTCTAACGAGGAAGCAGCCATGCTGTACGGCGTGGAGACCTCCAAGCGGCAGGCCGTTACCGTAGTCGAGGCCTGGACCGACGATATATTTCAGCTATGGGTGGAGAACACCCTGGTCCAGGAGCGACCCAACCCCTACGGGTTCATACCATTCGTTGTCTTCCCCAACCTGCGCACTCCCAAGGCATTCTGGGGCGAGTCAGACCTGCCGCCTCTGATGGAGCCTGCGCGGGAGCTGAACCGCGCCCTTTCCCAGCTATCCATGATCGTCGAGCTTTCCGGCAACCCCATCGCTGTGCTGGAGGGCGTCGAGCACGCCGAGGACATCGCCGTGCAGCCTGGCGCCGTGTGGGAGCTACCCGAACGTGCACGGGCCTACCTGCTGGATCTGCTTCAGGGCGGCGGAGTCAGACTCCACATAGACTTCATCGAACTGATTTATCGCGCCATACATGACCTGTCGGAAACTCCGCGCACCAGCTTCGGCGACAACCCACGGGCGCTGTCCGGCGTAGCGTTGGAGATGGAGATGCACCCGCTGCTTCAGCGGGTGCAGCGCAAGCGGCTGGCCCGCACCGCCGCCTACAAGCAGCGCAACGAGATGATCCTGCGAGTGCTTGAGCAGCGCACCGGCGTGCAGTACCTGCCGGTACGGCAGCAGATCGTGTGGGGGCCGGTGCTACCCCAGGACCGTGGCAGGTTGGTCCGCGACGAGCAGCTGCTGGTCAACGCCGACATCCACAGCCGACACACTGCCATGGAGAGCCTGGGCGTCCAGGACCCGGACGCTGAGATGAGGCGTGTGGGAGAGGAGGGTTAGGCGGTAAACTGGCCCATAACCTCCAGGTCGGCTCTCAGCCAACCATCAGAGACCACTATCAGCTCCTGCTCCTCAAGAAAGTGGATGTCACGCATGAGTGTCTTGGTTGTCACATCGGAGTACAGCTCTGACAGCGGATCACCCCCTGCCCGCAATGTTCTCAGCGAAATGGGCTCCCTCCCCAGGCCAAGAAGGAACATAAACTGTCTCTCCCCTACGGGTGTACCTAGTTTGTTGGTGTTCATCAGGATTTCTCGTGCGTAGTCCCTGAATGAGATTATCTGGATCTCGGATATCACCTCACCGTGGACCGCCTCCAGCTCCTCTACCAGCCCCATAAGTGCGAATCGAACGAAGGGCGTGAGGTCAGGGTCAGTCCGGAATCTCGCGTTATCAAGCTCCTGCACGTATGTTGATCTATTCTTGTAGTAGTAGTTAGCGAGGGAGTAGAATCCACGGGCATTCACCCCTGCCTGGTACAGCAGATAGCTCTCCACCGCTCGGGAGGTGCGCCCATTTCCATCACCGAAGAGATGAATACTGATCACGTAGAAGTGGGCCACTATGGCGCGGACTATAGGGTCCCACTCCCTCGTACGCCCTTCGTTGAACCACTGGATAAACTCGGCCATCAGCCGGCGTACCTCTTCTCCATTCTCAGGAGGCACGTAGTCACCCGCTACCACACGGTGATCCCTATAGCTGCCGGGGATATTCCTTGGGTAATCGATATCTTCGGTGATAGTCTTATGGAACTCCCGAACAAGCTCCTCATGCAAACGCCCTTCGGGATTGCCGGGTATTTTTGCCACCGCGTACATCAGTGTCGCAGCGTTCAGTACCTCCTGCTCCTCACGCTGCCGGGACTCAGGCAGTACCCTCTGGCCCTGCTGTGCACGTAGCACCTCCGCCACCTCCTCCTCGGAGACCTCCGTACCCTCAATCCCAGTCGTCCCCCTGACCACCCTTTGGATATTCAGATGGTCCAGCCTCAGTTGCACATGAGGTGGTATAGGAATGCCACGGATGACCGAGGCCAGTGCCTTTGCTCTCTCCACAAGCGCCACTATTGCTGGCGCATCGGTACGGACAAACGTATCAAAGTGTACATCCCACTTGGGCATTTCTGGCCTCTCTTAGTTGGACACTGTCCAATGTAATGTCCAGAACGAACACCCCACTGTTCACTCCACACCCCCTTGCTATCCTCTCCTATCGCATGCTTCCCCTGCGGCCTACCATATCCCTTAGATAAACGCTACGAAAACGCCTAAATGAAACTTTTCAGGCGGAATAGTATCAATTGCCTGTCAATTAGCAAGCGGAGTATTAAATCAATATGCTTTATAAGCACCAATCCGCTGCCTACCTCATGTCGCGGGAATAACCCTGACACCCCACTATTCCATCCCCCCTGCCATCCTCTCCTATCGCGTGCGTCACCTGCGACCTAACATGGGTAGTACATGAACACACGCCCCCACGGGGCTGTTACACATCCGGATTCGTTTCTCCAATAAAAGTTTCCCAGATACGAAAATTACGAAACGAATAAATCTAGGAGGCCGCTATGGCAGAGGAGACCGCCACCGACACAGCCGTAATCGAGGAGACGGAGCCTGTCCTCACGGAGGAGGTCCAGGAACCGATGCGGGATGAACCGCCCAGGGAAGCACCGGAGGAAGTAGCGCAGCCTGCCAGCGAACCACAGCTCGCCACCCAGGAGCTGCAAGAAGAACTAGATGATCTCCGCACTACCCTTGGAGAGCGGGAGACGGAGATCCAGACGCTACGCCACCAGTTGGCCTCAGCCACGGAGGCATACCGTGGGGCGCTACTGGCCGCCTCGCCGAAGATACCAGGGGAGCTGGTCACCGGTGCTACACCGGAAGAGGTGGAGGCGTCCCTGGCCCAGGCCCTGCAGATGGTGGAGCGCATCCGCACCCACATCGAGGCCCAGCTCGCCGAGCAGCGAGTGCCTTCGGGAGCGCCCGTACGGTCAGGCCAGGACCTCTCCAGCCTGTCGCCCCAGGAGAAGATCCCCTACGCCCTAGCCCAGGGTGAGCGCAGCTAGCAGGGCGTGCCCCGCTAGCTCTTGACAGCGGCGTGAAACTGACGGTCGCTGCGATAGGGGCCGACCACGGCCAGGTTCACCTTCTCCTGCAACAGGAACTGGTTAGCCATACGCTTAATATCATCGGTCGTGACGGCGTCCACCCGCTCCACCACATCATCGACGGTGAGCACGCGGTCGTATAGCATCTCCTGGGCACCGCCCCAGGAAGCCACCGCCCGTGTGTCCTCCATCCGGAGAAGCAGACGCCCCTTGGCAAGCTCCCTGGCACGACTCAGCTCAACCTCAGGCACACCCTCCTTGGTCCGCGCGAACTCAGCGAGGATCGTCTCCACGGCGAACTTAGCCTTCTTCGGCTCAACACCGAAATAGACCGCAAAGGAGCCTGTATCGCGAAAGTGAGAGACCATGCTGTGAATATCGTAGACCAGGCCTCGCTTTTCCCGGACCTCCAGAAACAGACGGCTGCTCATTCCTTCACCCAGAACGGTGCTCATCATGTCCAAGGCGTAGCGATCTGGGTCTAGGGAGGACATGCCGGGCATCGCCATCGCCACGTGCGCCTGCTCCGTCCGGAGGTGCTCCATGGATACCTGTGCTGCCTTGTACTCACCATAAGTTGCAGGCCTCAAGTGACCCGCCTCACCACCCTCCCAACCTTCTACAAGGGGTGCCACCTCTTCCAGAACTTCATCATGAGTCAGGTTTCCAGCAATGCTAATCACTGTATTGGCCGGCCCGTACTGCTTCTGGAACCAGGCCACAATCATCTGGCGGCTGATCCCTTCCACCGACTCTCTGGTACCGCCGATGTCGCGTCCCATAGGCTGGTCAGGCCACAACATCTCATCAATAAGCCTCTCTACACGGAAGTCGGGGTAGTCATTGGACATACTCAGCTCTTCCTGCACCACACGCCTTTCGTTATCAACCTCATCCGGCTCGATCAAGGGATTGCGCACCATGTCCACAAGCACGTCCAGGGTCTGTTGAAAGTGCGGCTTGGCTACCCTAACCCAGTAGGAGCACAACTCGCGGTCCGTGCTCCCGTTCATCTGGCCGCCAACCTGCTCCACCGCCGTACTGATGTCTGAGCTGCCGGGACGCTTGGTAGTGCCCTTGAACAGCATATGTTCCAGGAAATGGGATATACCCTCCTCGCCATCGTTCTCATAGCGAGAGCCGGAGGCAACGAATATACAGGCGGCAACCGACCGCGAGTGCGGCATGTGGCTGGTTAGGATACGCAGGCCATTAGGCAGGGTGGTCTTCTGATACACGTCAATTCTCCATACGATGCGGCAGGCTGCCACCATTCTAGAGAGGCCAGGCAAACTCCGCAAATCACCTATTGACATTGCTATCTACGCATAGTTATGATTTTCATATATTGACGCAGGCGAAAGAGTAAATGGGTCTCAGGTCCGCCTTAACCTCGGTTCTTACACGAGAAGACCGATTTTTCGGGCTTCTCCGCAGCAGCGCAAACAATATCCACGATACCGCCCTCCTGCTTGTAGACCTGTTAGAAGACTACCGAGACGTGCCTGCCAAGGTCACCGAGATCAAGCGGTTGGAAGAGGTGGGCGACCACCTGATCCACGAGATCATGCGGAACCTTCACCGCACCTTCGTCACGCCCCTGGACCGCGAGGATATCGCAGCGCTTGCCGAGCGGCTCGACGACGTCGTGGACTCCATCGAAGAGGCCTGCCGCAACATGGTGGAGTACGAGATCAGCGCTCCCACCGAGTTGTCCAAGGAGCTTTCCGTAATCATCTTGAGGGCATCAGAGGTACTCCAAAGCGCGATAAGCAAGCTCCACTTCCGGGGCGCCAAACTTAGAGAAATCCTCCCTGACGCCGTGGAACTGAACCGCCTGGAGAACGAGGCGGACCAGGTCGCCAGCCGTGCCGTTGCGGAGCTATTCAGCGACAGCATATCCCCCATCGACGTGATGAAATGGCGGGACATTTACCAGCAGTTGGAAACGGCAACGGACAGATGTGAGGACGCTGCCAACGTGCTGGAAGGAGTCGTTCTGAAGAATGGCTGATAATGCCATCTTCATCGTCACCATACTTCTCGCCCTGGCATACGCCTATTCCAACGGTGTCAACGACGCCGCCAACGCCATAGCCACAGTAGTCTCCACCCGTGTCCTGACGCCCATGGCCGCCGTTGCCATGGCTGCTTCGCTACAGCTGGTGGGAGCGCTCCACGTATACTTCTTCCTGGGTCCGAAAGTGGCCAAGACCATCGGCAAAGGGCTTGTTGACCCCTCCTTTATCAACGAATACACAGTCATGGCCGCCATAGGTGCTTCAGTCATCTGGGTCCTTGGAGCCACGCGCCTGGGGTTCCCCGTAAGCGTCAGCCACTCCCTGGTAGCCAGCGTAGTGGGTGCCGGACTGGCCTCCGGTGGGACGGAGGCGATAGTGGCTGGGGGCTTCACCAAGGTGCTTCTCGCTCTGGCTGTATCACCGCTCCTAGGCTTTGGCGGATCCTATATTGTCATGCTGGGACTGTACTGGCTGCTGCGTAAGACCAGTCCGCACGCGGTCCGCGCCACCTTCAGCAAGCTCCACATTCTGGCGGGCGCCTTCATGGCGTACAGCCACGGCAAAAACGACGGACAGAACGCCATGGGTATCATCGCCCTGGCAACCTTCATCCACCTGGGCGGTCCAGAACTGACTGTCGACCTGTGGATGGTCCTGGCGTCCGCTCTGACTATGTCGACCGGCACGGCGGTGGGAGGGTGGCGGGTGATCCGAACTCTGGGTATGCGCGTCACCAAGCTGGAGGATGTGCACGGCTTCGCAGCATCCTCGACCGCCGCCACCGTCATAGAGGCCGCTTCAGGGATCGGTCTGCCCGTGAGCACTACCCACACCATGGCCGGCGCCATCATAGGCGCTGGAGCTACGCGACGCCTCTCTGCGGTACGGTGGGGCGTCACCCGCAGCATCGCCATGGCCTGGCTGGTTACATACCCCGTCTGCTTTGGCCTGGCCTGGACAATCTCTACCATCTTCGAGTTCACAATCGCTTAGCCGGCCGCCTCTGTCCCAGGCCTCCGCCCTCCCGCAAGGTGACGTACCGACCTTGCAATGGATATAATCACTGGCATGCTTCCTCCCACGCCCGCGGCAGCGCAGCGCAGTAGAGTTGCTCAACTCCCCTTCTACTACGGCTGGGTAATCCTGGCGTTCAGCGGCCTGTCCACATTCATGTCCGGCCCCGGTCAGACCTACTCCGTATCCGTATTTGTGAACCCCATTGCCCAGGAGATGGGCTGGTCCATGACGTTGATCTCCGGCATGTATACCGCCGGTTCCCTGACAGCGGCAACAACAATGGTCTTTGTGGGGCGTCTTCTGGACCGGTACGGCGCACGCGTAATACTGCCCATAATCGGTGTCCTTTTCGGTCTCTCTATGATCTGGATGAGCAACGTATCTCAACCGTTGCATCTGTATATCGGGTTCGCCGCCATACGCACCCTGGGCCAAGGCTCGCTCACGCTGATACCCAGCACACTGGTAGCTCTGTGGTTCGTGCGACTGCGCGGCCGGGCCATGGCGCTGAACCTTCTGGGCGGATCAGCCAGCCTGGCTGCCTTCCCAATGCTCATTCATCTGCTCAACTCCACCACTGGATGGCGCAGCACCTGGACAATCCTGGCGTTTATCATCTGGGGCGCGCTGATAGTTCCCGTGATCCTGCTGGTCCGCCGCACCCCTGAATCCGTGGGGCTCTACCCGGATGGCGACCCTCCACCAACCGCCGATTCGTCTCAAGAAGACCTTTCACCCGCCTTCCGCGAGGTCAGTTGGACGCTTGGCGAAGCTCTCCGAACACGGGCGTTCTGGCTGCTCATGTTCGCCGGATCGTCCCAGGCTCTCATTAGTACTGCACTTGTTTTCCACCACGTGACTCTGCTGGGCAGCCGGGGTCTGGACGCCGGGGTCGCCGCTGGGGTCCTGAGTGTCCTAGCACCGGCCAGCCTGGTCGGGACCTTCGTAGCCGGTTACCTAACGGACAAGGTCACAAACAGGTTCCTCCTGGCCAGCGTCCAGGGAATCCTGGTGGTGGCAATGCTGCTGACATTCCTTCTCAGCCATGTCTGGGTGGCCTTCGCCTACGGCATCACGCTGGGAGTGGCAATGGGTGCGTTCATGACAACGACCTCAGTGATATGGCCCAACTATTACGGACGCACCCACCTAGGGTCTATTCGAGGTGTGGTGACCACCGGCATGGTTGCCGCCGCAGCGCTGGGTCCATTACCCTTTGGATGGGTATTCGACCTCACACAGAGCTACGGAAACGCCGTAGTGGTATTCCTGGCTCTTCCAGTCGCCTGCGCTGTCGCGGCGGTCATGGCGCCTCCGCCGCAGAAGAGTGTGGCTGTTCAATAGCCCGGCTCAATTGTTATATGATATAGATGATGCAACAGGCGACTGACCATAGAATAGACGTTTTCATCGCCGGGCTTGATCCGCCGGTCAAAGAGGTGGCGGAGGCCCTGCGACAGCTGGTGGGCGAGGCTGCGCCCGAGGCCCAGGAAGCAGTCAAGTGGGGTATGCCTACATGGGAACAGAACGGTCTGATGTGCAGCATCGCCCCCGCACAGGGATACGTCAGACTCCAGTTCTTCCGAGGCGCTGACCTGAAAGACCCCGAGGGACTGTTGGAGGGCACCGGCATAGGGATGCGTCACGTGAAGGTGAGGAGCATCGACTCCCTGCGGCGGGACGCTCTTCAAGCGCTGGTGAAGGAGGCAATCAAGCGTAACAGAGCTGGACGTTGAGTGCACCGCTCATATGGAAAGAATGTAAGGGCCCCTTGAGTACGAGGGGCCTTTACATTCTTTGGGCGGATGCCCTAGATTCTTCGCTTCGCTCAGGATGACAGAGAGTGGGAGACTCAGAATGGCAAGCGTGTTAAGATTCACCCAACATAAGCCTATGAACCTCGGCAGTCGCTTCCTCCAACCCTGCCAGATGTTCATCACGAAGAAAAGACGCCTCTGGTCCCAAGCTGGAGAATATCTCATCAAGGTAGCACACATGTACAGGAATACCGTAAGTCTGTGAAATCTTAGTTTGGATTAGTTTTTGCTCCGTGGATTTTCCCCAAAGAACGAGCATCCATTCAGTAACAGGCTTACCTGCGATTCCGTGTAATGTCAGAAACAAACCTGGTTTGTACCCTACAAATTCATTCTCTACGACCTTCCAAGTAGGAGAGCCATAGAACCCGGCCCAGCTCTTGAACTCTCCAATAGCTAGGCCATCTCTTTCGGTAATCAAGTCAAGCTGAATGCGACCACCTCTAATCCTCACCTTGTGCTCAAGATCGGTCGGATGCCTCTTCCTGGCATCCTCTGGCAGATCAGGGGCCACCGCACCAGATCTCAGACCAGCAGCGGCAGCGGCCAAGTCCACACCAGATACTGAGGTTGGTTTCGAATCCAAATAACCCTGTTCCTTGAACCAACTACGCACTATGGGTTCATAGAAACCTTGGTAGCCTTTGATCCAGTGAGCGAATTTTACAGAGTTGATACTCATCTGGTCGCCCTCATTTGAGGCTACCTTATATAAACAGTGGGCCGAAGACCAGGGAGACGATAGCCATGAGCTTGACCAGTATGTTCAAGGACGGGCCACTGGTGTCTTTGAAAGGGTCGCCAACGGTATCGCCGACTACGACGGCGTAGTGAGCATCGGTGCCCTTACCGCCGTGGTTGCCAAGCTCTACGTACTTCTTGGCGTTGTCCCATGCGCCGCCAGCGTTGGCCATTGTAACGGCCAGAAGGAACCCGGTGGCGATGGCACCCAGCAGGAGGCCGCCCAGGGCCTCTTTACCCATTACCGAGCCAACCAGGATGGGTGCGATGATGGCTAGAAGGCCGGGCAGTACCATCTCCCGCAGGGCGCCGCTGGTGCTGATGTCCACGGCGCGTGCGTAGTCCGGTCGGCCGGTACCATCCATGATGCCCGGGATCTCGTGGAACTGCCTACGCACCTCTTCGATCATCCTCATGGCGGCGCGCGCCACTGCCTGCATCGTGAAGGAGGAGAAAACGAATGGGAGGACGGCGCCGATAAGCAGGCCCAGGAGGACCTTGACAGAAAGCAGGTCCAGGACATCCAGCCCAACCACCTGTGAGTAGGCGACCATGAGGGCCAGCGCAGTGAGGACGGCAGAGCCGATGGCGAATCCCTTGCCGGTGGCGGCTGTGGTGTTGCCCAAGGCGTCCAGCGCATCCGTACGTTCCCGTACCTCGGGCGGCAGGTGTGCCTGCTCGGCGATGCCACCGGCGTTATCGGCAACGGGTCCGTAGGCGTCGGTCGCAAGGGTGATACCCAGGGTGGATAGCATTCCTACGGCGGCCAAGGCGATGCCGTAGACGCCTGACAGGGAGTTGGCGATCCAGATACCGGCTACTACGGATGTCATAGGTATGATGGTGCTGATCATGCCCAAGCCGAAGCCACCGATGATGACGGTGGCCGGGCCGGTGAGGGACTGGCTGGCGAGATCCCTGGTGGGCTTGTATTCGTAGGCAGTGTAATACTCAGTTGCCAGACCAATGACCTGACCAACGACCAGGCCTACAACCACGGTCCAGAACAGCTTGATGTCCAGGTCCAACACTGTGACCGCGATGGCGGCGCCCACGAGGACGAGCCCCCCAGCGGAGAATATTCCGGTGCGCAGGGCCCACAGGAGCCGCCCCATAGAGGCCTGCTCCCCGGTGCGTACCAGAAAGGTGCCAATTATGGAGGAGACTATTCCGATGGATGCGACGAGCAGCGGCAGCAGGAACCGGTTGTCGTCAAAGGCAGCATTGGGATCAGCGCCGCCGGCGAATATTACGGCGGCGGCAGCCAGTGCCATGGTGGCGATAATGGAGCCTACGTAAGACTCGAACAGGTCCGCGCCCATGCCGGCGACGTCGCCAACGTTATCGCCCACGTTGTCGGCGATGGTAGCGGGGTTACGCGGGTCGTCTTCGGGAATACCTTGCTCCAGCTTGCCAACCAGGTCGGCACCCACGTCCGCGGCCTTGGTGAATATGCCGCCGCCGACGCGTGCGAATAGGGCAATGGAGGATGCGCCGAAGCCGAACCCAGCAATGATGGCGGGGTCTTTGAATATCCAGTAGAGGGTGGTAACGCCCAAGATGCCGATGCCGACGACTGTGATGCCCATGACGGAACCGCTGTTGAATGCGATGCGAAGACCAGCATTGAGACCGCGCATGGCGCCGGCAGCGGTACGCAAATTGGCGCGCACGGCGATACTCATGCCAATGAAGCCGGTCAACGCGGAGGCGAAGGCGCCGGCCAGGTAGGCGATGGCCGTGGACGGTATGGAGCGGTCGGTGCCGGTCTTGTCCAGAATGTCGTAGTCGATGAAGACGGCGATGATGACGGTGATTACGAGGACGAAGGCTGTGAGTATCATGTATTCGCGACGGAGGAAGGCCATCGCGCCTTCCTGGATGGCTTTTCCTATCTCTTGCATGGCGTCATTACCCGGATCCTGGCGCATGACCTGGAAGGTGAGGTATATAGCAAACAGGATGGCCAGAACTCCGGCGGCAAGGGCGAGAACTAGAATCTCCATAGAGCGGTCTCCTTGAAAAGGCCCCGCGTAGTGGCGGGGCCTTTATGAATGAGTTTGGATTGCCTTGCTAGACACAAGCTCAGTAGGGAATGTATCACTGGGTTGGGGCATCGTCAACACCCTTGGGGTGTTTTACAGAGGGAGTGTGTACGGTGATAAGTGGCACAAGATATCGGCGAATACGGTTTCTACCATCCGCTCGTGCGGCCTTTAGCTCCACGGCCACTGGTCATGAGCCACAATACCCCGATGACCATCACCAGCAAGAGGAGCCCCTTGATGGAGCTATCGTCGTCTCCAGACCGTATCGGCTCCTCTTCAACCGTTGTCGCACTGGTGGCGTCCCGTTGGACCTCCAGTGCGCCGGCCATCACTTCGCTTGCCACAATCTGCCCGCTTATCAGCGACTCCGGTACCCAACCGAACGGGTTAGTGGCGCCTGTGGCCTCAGCCCAGACCCAGCCTCCCTCTCCAGCCAGGCTCAGCTTTCGGGCTGCCTTCTTGTATTCCGGCAGGTGAACCAAGGTGGCCACGTGGCCGGGCATAAGCACCATTGCGGAGCGGTAACCCGCCGCCTTGTACATTACGGCTAGCAGCACAGCGCTGTCCTCGCAGTCGCCCAGGGCCGATCCATGATCGACAATGGTCGCCGCCACCTCGTCGGCGTTCTGAGCGAACTCCGGCGTACCGAACTGGTCGGAGTCTGAGGTGTAGGCGACCCGGTCTCTTACATAGCTAAATATCCGTTCCGCACGCTGGTTTCTATCGGGATAGTTCCGAGCGAACTCCTCGCCAAGCTGCCAGGCGAGTTCCGCACGCTCGCCCAGGCTCTCACGAGCTATGATCGGGTCAAAACTTGTCGAGGTCACGCCCAAGAAGCCGTTGGCTCCGCTGGCACGCGTGCGGACGACTCCCCAATCGTCGACAATATCACGGCCCATACGAACAAACTGCTCAGAAGCCGCGGCTCCAACCAACGACGGCGCGATCAAGCCCACGGCCAGGACAATCAGGAGAGCCGCGAGAGCGGCCTTGAATTTCATAGCAAAAGCTAGAGCGGCGAGTTCAGAGCAGCGTGGAGGATCAGTCCAAAGAAGACCAGATAGCCAAAAACGTAGATGCCGACGGCTTGCGGGTCATCCTCAATGCGAAGGAAGGTTATCTTGGGTGTTGCTCTTTCCAGCACAAAAAACATCGCCAGCAGCAGAAGCAGGCTTACGATGAAGCTGGCAGCCACCAGGCCAAGCCGTCGGAGATCGAATAGGTTCTCCAAGATGGGTCCACCGACCACTCCAGGAGCGGTGGCTCCCCCGTGGATAACCAGTCCTATCAAGATGAAGAACCCGGCGATGAACCAGGCTGTCGCAATAGGGCTCTCGCCGATGCGCTGCCTCTCGTGGAGCGGCGTGAGGGCATCCATTGCCCTCACGCCCAACCAGGCCAGGACACTGGATACAACAACCAGAATACCAGTCTTCGCCAGCCAGAGCGCCAGCGTTACGTAGTACGGGTCGGGTGTGCTTAGCTCTACCATTGCCGAAAGTCGGGCTGCAGGCTCAGTGAGTATCCTAGTTTGGATTGGCTAGCTGGTCAAGGCGGGCAGGGCGTGCCCTGCACCCAGGTTTTCTACCCTTTACGATTGGCTGGGATGTGCCGGTATCTAGGAAAGCGATCCATCTAAGGCGGAAGTACGGGTTGCATCCACTGGCTGAGGTCGCGAACGACCTGGGGGCTGATCTCGTGGGCCATATCATACTCATGGTACTCGGGGGAGTAGCCTTCGGCCTCCAGGAAGTCCCTGGAGCGGCGTCCGCGGTCAATATTGTCGCGGAGGCCGTGAGCGATGAATATGGGCTGGTCACGCTTACCGGGGAGTCTTTCGCGCATGGTGTCTGGGTCCTGGACGGAGCAGCTCAGGGCCGCCAGCCCGGCGAACCTGTCAGGACGGGGCAGGCCGTGGCGGTAGGTCAGGCCGCCACCCTGAGAGAATCCCATGAGCAGTGCCCGGCCCGGTGCCGTCTCGTATCGCTCCATGACCTCTTGAAAGAAGTCCTCCAACTGCTGCTCGACACGGGCCGACTGCTCAAGATAGCCGTCGGTGGACCCGTCAGAACTCTGTGGGGGGCTCCAGGAATAGCCAAGGTGCCCCGGGCCAATGAGGATGGGGATTGGTGCGTTGGGGCAGACGTAGATATAGCTCCTGGGATCTATCTCCGAAGTGAGGCTGGCAAGGTCGTACATGTTGGCGCCGAATCCGTGGAGGAGTATGACCAACGGATAACGTCGCGCATTGTCATATCCATCGGGGTAGATGGTGAGGTAGACCAGGCTTCGGCCCGACTGAGGCTCGGCTTGCATGCTTACACCCATACACCGTCTTAGGCTCTGGATTGATACTCGAATACACCGGGGCACCTATCACGTTATGATAACGCCCCTGGGAGCCGAACAGAAGTGCCGGTGAAGAAGATGGAGGTCGGCACTGTGGCCCAGGTCTGCAACTGGCTGACATGCGGGGTCTCAGGTCGGTGATAGACGAGAATTGCGGGTGCCAAGCCGCGGGGCTATACTCCGAGGAGCAGGCGTTGCGAAGGACCGAGAGGATGTGAACGGATGGGATTCTGCGGCCGTATTTGGAGGGGTCTGAGCGGGAACATCCGGCGAACGCTGGTGACCGGCGCTCTGATGCTGGTGCCCGTTGCGCTGACCTATCTGGTGCTGCGGCTCATCTTCGATCTGGTCAACGGAGTGTTGCAGCCTGGCGTGGAATGGATGTTTGCCCAGTGGGGTCTGGACTTGACGGTACCGGGTCTGGGTGTTGGGGCAGCGGTGCTTCTCATATACCTGACCGGCTTCCTGCTTGCCAATAAGGTTGGCTCGAAGATGTTCGGGTGGGCGCAGGCAGCGGCACTGAAGGTACCGTTCATCGGGGCAATATATTCGGCTTCACACAGGCTTGTAGGGTCCTTCTCCGGAGCTGGAGAAACGGGATTCAAGCGGGTGGTGATGGTGGAGTACCCAAGACTGGGTGCTTGGAGCATCGGGTTCCTGACGGCGATTACGACCACGGACGACGACAACCGGTTGGCGGTGGTGTACATACCCACCGCGCCGCTGCCCAACTCCGGATGGGTGGCTATAGTTCCCGTTGAGGAGGTGCTGGACACTGACATGAGTGTACCGGCCGCCATGCAGATGGTGTTCTCCGGCGGGATAGTCTCTCCCAACAATATAAAGACCCGGCGGCTGATAGAAGCGGAGGATATTGTGGAGGAGATTATCTCAAGTAGGGAGTAGCCTGCTTGCTGGCTCAACGCAGGCGTATCGGACCATAGGCCCCTATCCGCTAACCGCTACCTTGCCACCTTCTCCAGGCCCGCCAGGCTGGATAGCAGACGCTTCACCCCCAAGCCGCCCTTGAAGGCCACCGTGACCTCATGGTCCTCCCCGGACACCTTGCAGCTGACCACTATGCCCTCACCAAACTTGTCATGACGCACCCGCTCCCCTGACTTGAATGGAGCGGGCTCGGCCACCGCTGTACCAGCAGCCCGCTGCTCACGCCACGCCCACAGCGGCGCCGTCGGCTGTGCAACCTGCGCAATGAGATCCGCAGGAATGTCCATCAGAAACCGCGATGGGGCGCTGGGCATGCTGCCGCCCATCAGTCGGCGTCGGAAGGCGCGATACAGATACAGCCTCTGCTCAGCCCTGGTCACACCCACGTAGCAAAGCCGTCGCTCCTCCTCCAACTGCTGCGGATCGTCTATGGAACGCGAGTGGGGCAGCAGCCCCTCTTCCATGCCTACTATGAACACCACCGGATACTCCAACCCCTTGGCCTGGTGAAGTGTGATCAGCGTAAGTGCATCGGTCGTCTCATCCAGGCCGTCCACGTCTGAGACCAGAGCGACCCGCTCCAAAAAGGCACCCAGGCTTCCTTCAGGGTCCATTTCCTGGGCCTGTGCTGCCTGGCCCCGCAGCTCCATGATGTTTTCCAACCGCTCCTCGATGTTTTTGCCCTCACTCAGGTAGTGCCGGTATCCCGCGCGGTCCAGCACCATGTCAACAAGTTCCACAGGCCCCGCGGTCTCCGCCGCCCGACTTAGCCCATCAATAAGAGCCACAAACCGCTCCAGCACAGCCAGCGCCCTGGGCGCCAGGGGTGATTGGACCCCTTCATCACCGGCCTCCGCCACCATAGATTGAAGCGCCGCGTACATCGGAAGATTCCGGCTTTTGGCCCAGCGGGACACCCCCTCAACGGTCTGTGTCCCAATCCCTCTTCTGGGCACGTTGATGATCCTGGTCAGGCTCACCTCATCATAGGGGTTCAGCAGGATGCGCAGATACGCCAGCACATCCTTGACCTCCCTGCGCTGATAGAACCGGATACCGCCTATGATTCTGTAGGAGGTTCCGTATCGGATGCACGCCTCCTCAAGAGCCCGGGACTGGGCGTTGATCCGGTACATGACAGAGCAGTCCGCCAGCCCCATGCCCTCCTCTTTCACAAGGCGGTCCACCTCCTGGACAACCATGTGGGCCTCCTCCTTCTCGGTATGGGCCTCTCGTACTTCCACTGAAGGGCCCTGCTCCTTGCGCGTCCAAAGCTCCTTCTCAATTCTGGTCTTGTTGGGAGCAATGAGACTCCTGGCCGTCTCCAGGATGGTCTGAGTGGAGCGATAGTTCTCCGCCAGGTTGACCACCGTGGCATCCGGGTAGTCCTGCTTGAAGGATAGGATGTTGCGGATATCGGCATTGCGCCAAGAGTATATCGACTGGTCGGGATCTCCCACCACGCAAATGTTCCGGTACTTGCCAGCCAGCAGTTTGGCCAGTTGGTACTGGGCCACGTTGGTATCCTGAAACTCGTCAACGAGCAGGTGAAGAAAGCGTGAGCTGTAACGCTCTAACACCTCAGGTGACTGCTGGAGCAGGTGGACCATTCGCATGAGGAGATCATTAAAGTCCACGGCGTTATTCTGGTTAAGCAGACCCTGGTACCGTTCATAGACGCGCAGGGCCACCTCCTCATAATAGCTCGCCACCGTGGGGGCGAAACCCGCCGGATCAAAGAGGTTGCTCTTGGCCTGGGAAATAATACTCTGGACTGCCCGCACAGGGTAGCGGCTAGGGTCCACGCCCCCCTCCTCCATGGCCCGCTTGATCAGGACAACCTGGTCATCGCTGTCGAAGATGACGTAGCTTGAGTCCAGACCTATGTGGCCGCCATCGCGACGAAGGGCCGCCGCACAAAAGGAGTGGAACGTGCCGCAGGTCAGCCCTTCAGTGCGGCTGCCCAGCAGACTCACCAGGCGGTCCCGCATCGCACGAGACGCCTTGTTGGTGAATGTCATTGCGACGATGCGATGGGGAGAGATGCCGCAGACGCGTACCAGATACGCAATGCGATGGGTAATCACACGGGTCTTCCCACTACCGGGGCCAGCCACTATCAGCACCGGCCCATCTATGGCCTCGGCGGCCTCTCTTTGTGCGGGGTTCAACCCTTCCAGAATATCGGTCTGCACTGTGGAAAGATTATAGCAGGGCAGATATCAGCCCAAGCGGTGTACGACTACCGCCTGATAGAGAAGTTTGGCCGGTTCACACGCCAGGGTGAATCCGATACGCCCAACGACGTGCCACTGGGCGGGAAAGGGATCACTGATCAACCTGAGCCATGCACACCGACAAACCACAACACAAAAGCCTCAGCCAGGTGGCTGAGGCTTTTAGCCAGTCAGCGTATAGCGTCGGCCAGCTTAGATGCCTAGCTTCTCCTTATAGTCGGGATCATGGTAGGAGACTATGCCCCGCCGGCGTTGCTCCTCCGGGCTAAGGCTGTACACATTCTCACCATCCATGGGCCATTCACTGATAATTGAGTCCTCCAAGAACCCAAGGGTCTGCTCCTCGCTGAGTCCCAGCAGGTTGTGAAGGATATCGTCGTTGTCTTCACCCATCTTGGGTGCCGGTCCTTGGATCTGCTGAGGTGTCTTGTCCAGGTGCCAGGGCCGGCCTATGATAACCCGGGTCCCCATGTTACGTTCCTCCGGGAATACGACCTTCTCCAGGAACCCGGTAGCCCACTTGTGTGGGTCCAGATTGGAGTCTCGCGAATCGAAAACCGGCCCGGAGGGAACGCCCACTCCCTGGAGCTGTTCCATTATCTGATACCGGTCCAAGCTACTGGTCCACTGGCTTATGATTTCGTCCAACGTATCATGGTGCTTCATTCGACCCACAGGAGTCTCGAAGCGCGCGTCGTCGATCAACTCTGGCCGCTCCATCTCGCGGCACAGGGCCGCCCACTCCTCGTCGTCGCCCACGGATATGACGCACCACAGGTCTTCGCCGGCGCAGGGGTATACCCCCTGTGGCGCACGTGACGGGTGTCGGTTGCCGATGCGGCTACCCAACCGGCCGTTGGCCTGCCAGTCCATCATGTATTCGCTGGTTCCGATAGTACCCAGTTGGTACATGCCTATGTCTATCCACTGACCGTGGCCCGTTCGGTTCCGGTGACGCAGAGCCATAGCCACCCCCAGCAGGCCAGCCCAGGATGCAACAAAGTCCACGTAGGAATGGCCTGCCTTGGAGGGCCAATCGCCCTGGTAGCCGGTGATGTGAGTCAACCCGTGCGTTGACTCCTGGGTTGTGGCCTGGGCAGGGTACATGGAATAGGGACCCTCGCCGTGGCCGTAGCCGGTATTGGACATCATGATAATGTCTGGCTTGATCTTCTTGATGTTGGGGTAGTCCAGGCCCCAGCGGCGCATCACTCGCGGCGTATAGTTCTCCACGAAAACGTCGCTGACCTTGATCAACTCCTTGAGGGCCTCCCTGCCATCTTCCTGGGTCAGGTCAAGGGTCAATGAGCGCTTCCCGCGGTGGATGAGGTTATAGGTCGCCGCCCTGTTCCACCAGTCCTCCCCAAGGTCGTTGTCCGCGAAGGCGCCGGTCCCACCGCGACGCAGCGGCTCCGAATGGGCCGGCCCCTCAACCTTGATCACCTCCGCACCCAGATCCGTCATGACTCCAACGGAGTAGGGCATAGCGAAAATATAGGTCGAGTCAAGGATGCGGACTCCCTCCAAAATACCCTTTGCCATTCTTCTACATCCCTTGCCTAATAATAGTGTGCCGAAAAGCGCGTCCAGGATGCTCAACACTTGAGACGTTCTACCCTGGACTTGGTGCGATTATATTAAGATTGAAATATAAGTCAACCGTGCCGTTAACTATACCACCAATAAAGCCCATCAATCCCATCAATCGTTTTTGTCCAACAGGGTCACTGAGGTAGCTTCACCACAACTCACACTAAACGAGCCAACTACGATGTGCTTTATCCCGGTCTCGCCAAGGGCGTCCAACAGCCGTATTTTGTCATCAACGGAAATGTTGGAGTCCTCAATCTGCATCCCTTCCCGCATCCCCTCCTCCGAGAATGTAACCGTGGGGTACTTTCTTGGCATAGGTCGTCCTTCTATAGCCTTCGGTTCCCCGAACCGCTCGGGGTCCTGGCTGGTACGACAACACCGCACCCCCACGGTGAGCCTCCCCGACTCACCCGCCTCCAGGTGGAAAGCCTGTCCGTTACGACCTGTCCCTACCCGGAATATGGCCAACTGTTTAAAGGCAGCCTCCGCGGTGCCTATAACTTACTCCCACTCTCACCTGTGTCAAGGTCGCTCGAGATGCCGCAACTTCATGCAAGAATGAGGCTCGGCTCACCCCATCGCTCTGAAAAGGTCTCCACCAGCTTCCGGTACATCTCCCGATACTCCGAAGTTAGTATCCCGTCCACAGTCATCAGCACTGCGTCTTCACGGTTGTCGGTGTAGTAGCCTTTGCGAATCCCCGTCCTCTTGAAACCGTACTTTTCATAGAGGGCGCGAGCAGGGAAGTTGGAGACTCTGGCCTCCAGCGTCACCTGGTTTGCCTCCCGAGCCGAAGCCAACTCTACGGCTCCCATCATCAGAAGCTCGCCCAGTCCCATGCGGCGATAGTCCTCACGGACCGCAATGGATGTGATATGCGCCTCATCCACCACGAACCACAAAGACACGTACCCAACGATGAAGTCCTGCTGGCTATGTACCACCTCCGGCGGAGGCGTAAAGAGGTCCCGCACGCCGTCCAAAAGACGCTGAACCCAGGGTTTTGGCACTTCGAGCAAGGGGGCGGCACTAGTATCATCAGAGGGACCGTCCGCAGGCTCCCGCCACCGCATGAACGCCACCAGGTACCGGGCAACCTTGTTGCCCAGCTCGCGCTTGAATGGCGTGGGCGGCCAGGTGGTTGGGAAGGCCTCGCGTTCTATCTCCGCCAATTGGGAGATATCATCGAGGCGCATGGGTCTAAGGGTAAAGTCCATATGCCGTCACGGAGACTGAAATCGAAGCGGCGGTAATTGTAACACACGGGCCTCTGAGGCACCAACGATCCTATGATGGAACGGACCGTAGCCATATCTGCGATGAGCAGCCTGAAACGCAGGTTTGCCCGTACTTGTGGCTGAGAGTATAATTTGCCGTTGTGGTTGGTTGAATTACTCTTTGCCTCCTACCCTTCCTCCACAAGGACCACGACTCGTAGTCTAATGAACATTCTCTGGCGAATAGTCAAACGAAGTGCCAAGTATAAAGGTAGGCTGTTTCTAGCCTACCTTTCCGTGTTCGGCGTCACGGCAATGGCAATGTTCATTCCCCGCCTCCTGGGCACAGCCGTCGGCATAATAATGCCCGAAGAAGGTCCCGTCCCTGAGGATGCATCACGTCAGCTTATCTATCTAGCCGCTGCCATACTGGCGGCCAACAGTCTACGCGGGCTATTTGCCTACGGGCAGCAGTACCTCGGTGAGTCCATAGCTCAGCGGGTCGCCTACGACCTGCGCAACGAGTTCTACGATCATCTCCAGAGAATGAGCTTTGCCTTCCACGACAGGGAGCAGACCGGCAACCTCATGTCCAAGGCAACGGCGGACGTGGAAGGCATCCGCATGTTCATTCAGGCCGGGCAGATCCGGTCCGTGTATAGCTTGACCCTATTCATAGGAGTAGGAGTGGCCATGTTCCTGCTGAACTGGCAGCTGGCCATTCTGAGCATGATGTTCGCACCATTGGTGATGTGGCGTGGAGGCTCCATCGTCATCAGGCTGCGGCGGGAGTGGCTCGCCGTTCAGACGGAGATGGGCCACATGACCACCGTCCTGCAGGAGAACCTGTCCGGCCAGCGCGTTGTTAAGGCCTTTGCCGCAGAGGACCACGAGCGCGGCAGGTACTACTATCGGGCAACCAAAGTTTCAGATCACAGCTACAAGGCGGCGATACTTCAGGCCAACAGCACCGGGATGGTCACCTTCTTCTATACCGGTATCACCGTCCTATTGCTATGGTCCGGTGGAAGGCAGGTCATCAACGGTACGCTGACTGCGGAAGAGTTGACCCAGTTCATCTTTTACCTAGGCCTGCTGGCCCAGCCTGTACGCATGATAGCCTGGGTGGTCAACTCCTTCTCCAGAGGCGTCTCGGCGGGCCAACGCCTGTTCGCCACGCTGGACATGCAGTCGCCGGTCAGGGAGAAAACGGGTGCCCTGGCATTGCCAAGGGTCCAGGGACACGTTCGATTCGAGAATGTCTCCTTCGGCTACGATGCAGTCTCTCCCGTGGTGCATGGGCTGAACTTTGAGGCTGAGCCCGCCAAGGTCGTTGCACTGGTGGGCGCACCGGGCAGCGGCAAGAGCACCATAGTCCACCTGATCCCCCGCTTCTATGACGTCACCGAAGGCCAGGTCACCATTGACGGCACGGATGTTAAAGACACGACACTGGCCTCCCTGCGAGCCAACATAGGCATAGTGCAGCAGGACGTGTTCCTGTTCACCACCAGCATCAGGAAAAATATCTCCTACGGGAATGTCAATGCCTCCTTCGATGATATTGTCCAAGCGGCCAAGATAGCGCAGATGCACGACTTCATCGAAACACTGCCCGACGGATACGATACGTGGGTAGGCGAACGTGGGACGACACTCTCCGGAGGCCAGCGGCAACGGCTGGCAATCGCACGGACCGTGCTGCTGGACCCACCCATCCTGCTACTGGACGACTCCACATCCAGCGTGGATACACATACGGAGTACCTGATCCGCCAAGCGCTCACGAACGTAATGAAGGGCAGGACAACATTCGTCATCGCCCACCGCTTGAGCACTGTGAAGAACGCCGATACCATCCTGGTCCTCAAAGAGGGGCAGGTAGTCCAGCAGGGCACCCACCAGGAGCTCCTGGAGCAACCCGGCCTCTACCAGGACGTTTATCAGCTGCAGCTGAAGCCAGACGAGTCCTTCTTCACCAACGGTGACCGAATGCTCAATTCCACGGGCGGCCTGGCCCTGGATACACCTGCCAGCAGCCACGGGGAGGCGTCCTGATGTGGGGCGGACACGGAGGCGGTGGCGGACCCAGCCTGGGCCACGGCGGCCTGGACGACGAAGAGCTAGGCCAGATCTATAACCACGACGTCGTAAAGCGGCTCTTCCCCTACCTCAAGTCACAGATGCCCCTGTTCTCACTGGCCATGTTGATGATGCTCCTGTACACCGCAACTATGGTGCTGACTCCCTGGCTGATCGCGGAAATCCTGGAGAACTACATATTCATACAGGGTGGTGATCTGTCCGGCCTGAACCAGGCCGCCCTCCTATTCATGGGCCTGGTAATCGCCAATTACGTGGGTAACTACTCCTATCTGCGCCTCCTGGGTAAGATCAGCCAGGTAGTTCTGTATCAGCTGCGAACAGATATGTTCGATCACCTACAGAACCTCTCGGTCCCCTTCTTCGACCGGAACGAGGTAGGGCGGATCATGAGCCGGATACAGAACGACGTGAACCAGCTCCAGGAGTTCCTGCCTATGGTCGCGCTGACACTGGGCGACATGTTGAGCCTGGTAGGCATAGTAGCGATGATGCTCCTTATGGACGTGCAGCTGGCCATGATCACGTTTGTGGTGCTTCCGGTGCTGTTCGGTGTCATGCTGGTATGGCAGGGCTACGCCAGAGACGCCTTCATCCGGGTCCGCCAGGCCATATCAATAGTCAACTCCCAGCTACAGCAGAACATATCCGGCGTTCGCGTGGTGCAGAGCTTCAACCGTGAAGACATGAACCTGAACCAGTTCGATGACGTGAACCAGGACCACCTGGACACCAACCTGTGGGCCATACGACTGTCGGCCTACCTGATGCCCGCGGTGGACCTGGTGACGGCGGTAGCCCTGGGACTTGTCGTAGTTGTGGGCGGCACCATGGCCATCAACGGTGAACTGTCTCCGGCCATCCTGGTCGCCTTTGCACTGTACGTCCAGCGCTTCTTCGAACCCATTCGCGCCCTGACCATGCAGTACACACAGTTCCAACGTGCCATGACCGCAGGCACGCGCATATTCGAACTACTGGACGTGGAGCCGGAGGTAGTGGACCGCCCCGACGCCTTGGAGCTACCAGCCGCCAAAGGGGAGATTCATTACGACAACATATCCTTTCAGTATGTCAAAAGCGCCCCTGTGCTCCAGGACATCGATCTGCGCATCATGCCCGGACAGACCGTGGCTCTGGTTGGGCAGACGGGTGCCGGAAAGACCACAATGGTCTCGCTGCTCTCTCGCTTCTACGACGTTACCAGCGGGCGCATCACTGTTGACGGGTACGACCTGCGAGATGTGACTCGAAGCTCCCTGGCCAGCCAGATGAGCATGGTGCTGCAGGAGCCGTTCCTATACTCGGTCACAGTGGCTGAAAACATACGCTTCAGGTATACAGACACCCCTATGGAAAAGGTGTTCGCCGCTGCCAAGGCCGTGGGGGCCCACGACTTCATAATGAAGTTGGAGGACGGGTATGATACCGTCCTTCAAGAGCGTGGCGGCAATCTGAGTATTGGTCAGCGCCAGCTCATCAGCTTTGCCAGGGCACTTCTGGCCGACCCGCAGATCCTCGTCCTGGATGAGGCCACCGCCAACATAGACACCATCACTGAGGTGCTCATTCAGACCGCCCTCCGCGAGCTGCTCAAGGACAGGACCGCCGTGGTCATCGCGCACCGGCTCTCAACTATCCAGAACTCAGACATGATCGTTGTCATGGAGCATGGTCGCATCATAGATACAGGTACCCACGACCAGCTCCTGGAGCACAGCACCCTATACGCACGGCTCTATGCCCTCAACTTTGAGGACCCCGACAGCCAGGAGCCCGTGGACAGCGAGGCGACTCCACGCTCCAGCATCCCTGACTCCATAACATAGACCGGTTGGACAACATACCCCCGATTACGGCCGGGGGCTATCAGCGCCATGGACATACGGTACCTCTCAGCCTGCGTCACGTTCTTGATCGGCCCGTCTCCGGCAACATTACGCCCGCTACCACAAGGCTCCACGACAGCACCGCGAATATCGCGAAGCCTGGGATATAGGAGCCCAGTGCATCGGTCAACATGCCCACCGCCAGCGGAGCTACGAAGCTGAGAAACCCACCCAACGTACCGATGGTAGCCAGCACCAGTGAGACACGCTCAGGCACGGCGTCCGGGGCCTCCATCGGTATGGTGAAAAGCAACGGCAGGTAGAACCACCCGCCGAAACCCAGCAGCAACAGGGCCGGGTATACTGCTCCGGAGCCTGCCAGCAGGAAGGTAGCGAATCCGGCCAGCCCTCCCACGACACCTGGGATTATGAGGAACGGCCGCCTGCGGACAACCCGCATTGAAAGTACGCCGGCCAGAACGAGCGCAACCGCCCCGGAAAGAGGCGCGAGACCCACCGCCGAACCCGCCGCGCCGAGAGACATGCCGTGGACCTCATAGTAGAAGGTGGGTAGCCAGGTAGTTAGCGCAATGTACTGGGCGAAAGGCCCGGCATCGGCAAAGGCCAGAAGTAGCGTTGTGCGGTCCCGCAGCACCGACCACACCTCTCTCAAGGAGAGGCGCCCACCGGACTGAGTAGGCTGCTGAACTTTCGCCAGCCACATCCAGAGAAAGGCACCCATCAACGCAACAATACCGTAGATACTCAGGACCATCTTCCAGCCCGCCGCCTCTGCCAACGGCGCGGTGATGAAGGTGGACAGAGCCATACCCGCAGTGGTCATCGCAAAGTTCAGGCTATTGATCCGGGGCAATTCCCGAGGTCTAAACCATTGCATAAGCAGCGGCCCAAAGGCGGGCAGTATCACAGCCAGGCTCAGGCCAAACATCATTCTCATGACCAGAAGTGCAGGGAAGCTATCCGCCAGAAAAGATAAGGCCGGTGCGGCCGCCATGAACCAGGCCACGCCAATGAGCTTCTTCAGGCCAACCCTACCCACCAGCAGACCGGCGGGGATGGTGAACCCGGACATCACCAGGATTACAGACCCGGTCAACAGACCAGCCATGCCCCGGCTGATGCCATACTCAGCCAAGATCAAGGGCGTGACCGGAGCGATGGCCGGAAAGCTGAGACCGAAGGACAGATTCGACAGAACGGTCAGACCGCCGATGACATAGCGGTAGCGGCTGTCCCTCTGATCCCCGGGGACAGCCCGCGCGGATGCGGCAGGCTGTTGATGTCTCAAAGAAACCTTTCACCACTGATCCAGGCTGAGACAGGGAGACGCTCTCCGGCGTTAGACCACGCCATCCCGCTTCAACCGCTCAAGCTCCTGTGACGATGGCCCCAGACGGTCTACGTACACCTCGTCGTTGCCCTCACCTGCCGCGAGGCCGACGCTCATGCTGCTCTGGCACTGGCGAAGCAATACATAAAACCGGCCAGCTAGATAGGACCGATCGCAGCAGTCACCATCACCCCAGGTTATCGGTATCGAATCAAGCGAGGAGTAGGCCCGCTATTCGCCTTTCCATTGGGGCGCGCGCTTCTCCACAAAGGCGTTCACTCCCTCCATGCGGTCCGACGACCTCATATGGGCCTCCACCCAGGAGTAACTGTTGTTCAGCGCTGCCTCCAGGGGCAGGTCCAGGCCGGTCATAGCCGCCTGCTTGGTGCCCCGCACCGCCAGGGGCGCGCACTCCATGACCTCTGTCGCCCATCGCTCCGCCGTAGACAGCAGATCAGCCAGAGGCACCACCTCATTGACCAGCCCCAGGCGATAGGCCTCCGGGGCAGGCAGATGTTTGCCCGTAAGAAGCAGCCCCATAGCCACCTTCAAAGGCAGTTGCCGGGGCAGACGATGCATCCCGCCAGCCCCTGCCACCAGGCCCACCCGGGGCTCCGGCAAACCGAACCGTGCGTGCTCTGCTGCGATGACCAAGTCACAAGCCATCGCCAGCTCGAAACCGCCGCCCAGGGCGTAACCGTTCACCGCTGCGATGACCGGCTTCCACAGCCGGAATCGGGGATTGGTCAGGCCGCCGAACCCACCTGGAGGGCCAGCCTGCGGCTGCTCGCCCTTGGCGGCCAACTCCGACGTGTACTTCAGGTCGTTGCCCGCGGAGAAGGCACGCTCGCCAGCTCCGGTGAGGATGGCAACCCTTAGATCAGGGTCGGCGTCGAACTCCTGCCACACCTGGTACAGCTCTCTGTGAACCAGCACGTGCATGGCATTCATCACCTCAGGCCGGTTGATGGTCACCCAGGCGATGTGGTCACGAGCCTCATGCTTGATGAACTCATACGCCATTGTCCGCCTCCTTATATATACTCATTGGCTTTATGATCATTTCGATCTCTACACAACTGCAGGTCTCCCCCGCCTTATATATGGGTCGTCAACACACAAAAGGCTGGGGGCCTCATCCTGCGCGCCCCATCAGGAACAGCTATTGCATCGGCGAGTAGCTGGTAGGCCTCATGATTGTGTTATGGATCTGGGCTACCAGCTGCCCGTCGCGTTCTGTTTCGGCAAAGGCAGCCGCCCGTTCCTGGTCGGCACGGAAACCCGCCCATGCCTTCTCCCTTGCAGCCCCATCGTCAAAGGCCAGCATGTAGGTAAGGCGGTTGCTGACGCCTATCTCGTCGGTCCAGAAGCCCACCACGTTGATCCCATACTTCTGGAAGTAGCCCAGGGTGATATTGGCAAAGCGATCGTTCAGCGCCGGCATTTTGCCAGGCATAGCGTCATAGATCCGGACCTCGTAAATCATTGGCTGTCTCCTTTGTTCTCCCCCGCAGACGGGGGACGATACCTGCCCTAAACCGTTTGCTTGCAAGCGGTCGACCTGTCCGGCCGTACTCCACTCCCTACTATTAGAGGACGGCCACAGGGGAAGAAACCCAGTCTAGCAACTCCCATTGCCTTAGGGAATCCCCTCGAATATAGCGTGACTGCCAGTGCCTATGCCCAGCTCCCCAGCCAGTCCTGCGTTGATCTCCAGGACGTAACGGATGGGCCGGGGCGGATAGTAGGTGGGCGGCTGGCTCCCCGACGCCGGCGGCAGGTCCGCTGCGACGCCGACCACAACGCCCTCAGTGTCTATCCAGACAATGTCCAGGGGAAAGAGCATCCCTCTCATCCAGAAACTTGGCGTGGAGTCCCCAGCGTAGATGAAGAGCATCCCCTTGCCCCGCTCAAGGCCGGGCCGTCCGCTGAGCCCGTCGGAACGCTCCTGGGAGGTGACCGCGAGGTCCACGGCAAAGGCTACTCCTTCCAGCGTCACCCGGGGCGCCACGGGAGCAGACGTGGAGGTGGCCGTGGGTGAAGACTTTGATGCTGTCAGGGTAGGCGTTGCCGGTACGCCTATGGGAGTTGAGGCGACACAGCCGAGCGATACGACCAGGGCAGTGAGAAGCGCCGCGCCGAAGCGTATGGAGCCTACGTACCCGGCTCCTGCCAGAACCCGCCCTGAGCCGACCCCTTTTGAGGCACGCCCAGATGCTTATAGGCCAGGGCGGTGGCGACCCTGCCACGGGGCGTACGGGCCATAAATCCCAGCTGCATCAGGTAAGGCTCGTAAACGTCCATCACAGTGTCGGCTTCCTCGCTGATGGCCGCGGCGATAGTCTCCAGCCCCACGGGGCCGCCGTCAAACTTCTCCACCAGGGCTCGGAGCACCAGGTGGTCCACCTCGTCCAGACCCAGCGCGTCTACCTCCAACTTGGACAACGCATCCAGGGACACCTCCGTGGTTACGACGCCATCGGCCATCACCTGAGCGTAGTCGCGAACCCGCTTCAACAGGCGGTTGGCCACTCGAGGCGTGCCACGGGCACGTCGCGCGATTTCCGACAGACCTTCGCCCTCGGTCTGGACACCCATAATGCCGGCGGAGCGATCGAGAAGCGTCAATATGTCATCGTCCCTGTAGAAGTCCAGGCGATGCACCATCCCAAACCGGTTGCGCAGCGGAGAGCTGACCATGGCGAAGCGGGTGGTGGCCCCGATGAGTGTGAACGGCGGCACCTTGAGGCTGATGCTCCGGGCACCCAGTCCTTTGCCCATAACCCAGGAGAGGAAAAAGTCCTCCATCGCAGGGTACAGGACCTCCTCCACGACACGACTTAACCGGTGTATCTCGTCAACGAATAGGATATCCTGCGGTCGTAGGTTGGTAAGGATGGCGGCCATGTCTCCGGGCCGCTCGATGGCCGGGCCCGACGTGACCTTGATGTTGACGCCCATCTCCGCGGCGACAATGTTGGCCAGGGTGGTCTTCCCCAGCCCGGGCGGGCCGTAGAGAAGCAGATGATCCAGAGGCTCGCCCCGCTGTTGAGCGGCCTCCATGGCGATACGAAGGTTGTCTTTGACCTTGTCCTGACCGACGTAATCAGCCAGCTTACGGGGACGCAGGTTGGCATCCAGAGGGGAGTCTTCCTCCCGTGTGTTACCAGATACCAGCCGCTCCGTCATGGGACCCCCCGGCCGAACGTTTTCACGGAGGAATCATACCACGCCGCCACGCTGTTTCGATTCCGGCGAACCGGGGGCAGCATCCCCACTTGCCGGGCAGCATCAGCCGGCCCCAGTTTCCCTCCGAGGACCCCGACCAACTATCCGAGAAAGGGTCGGCCACAGGATAGCCGCCGCCAACGCCGACACGCTGATAATAAGGAGGATTAGAGAACGGAACGCCAGCCCGGAAACGATGTCAGTGACCAATGTCCTGCCAACTTGGGCGAACTTGTCCGCCATCAGCTCGGCGATACCGGTGGCGCCGCTGGTGACGTCAACAATCCGATCATCTATTAGAGGAAGCGCAAAACTATTAAACGCCGGCCCGGAAGCCACGAACACGATCGCAGCGGCAATGCCCAGGGGCACGGCGGCCCACGCCACGCGGCTACGCCAGCGCCTGCCTCCCAGGAACCCAACACCCGCCAGCCATAGGCCCAGCGTCACCGGCAGGAGGAACCACAAGCTCCGCGCCAGCCCCAACAAACCCCTCGCTGTATCGAACAGTGCATCGTCCGGCAGCAGCTCACGCAGGTCAGCGTCGGTGAACCCCTGGCGCATCCAGCCCAATACCCTGTCCAGGCCAGAGGTATCGCCCCCTGGGCCCGCCAGGTCTTCGCGCAGGTTGGCATCAGTATAGCTGATACCACCACGTATCCAGACCAGGGCATCATCCAGCGTTTGCTCGTCGTCCGGACCCAGCGTAGTCCGAAGATCGAGGTCCGTGTATATAAACTGGTCAGGCAAAGCGTCGCCTACAAGACCGTCCAGGTCTCCCAGAAAGTCCAGCCCGAACGCCTCCTGTAGCCTTTCAAGGCTGATACCCTCGAGGACCAGGGTCAGGTCAAAGCCCACCAGAGCCTCTACCTGCTCTACGGTCAGTCCGGGAAGGGTTATTCCGAAATACTGCTTGATCTCGTCCAGAGAAAACCCGTCCGGCCTGCACAGGGGCGTCTCTCCGCCGAACCCTGTCTGGGCCAGGTCCAACACCTGCTCCAGCGTGCATGGGGGCAATTCGGCAGCGAGCTCACTCAGCTTCTCATCAGCAATATCGCGGATGACCTGGATGACCGTGTCCTTCCTGTCAGCCAGAGGCACGACCATGGCGAACCCGGAGGCGTCACCCACCAGCCAGGGGACAACCTCGTCCAGCATGGCCTCCGCCTGCGCCTGGATGAAGTCCGGCGGCAGCACCTCCCGCAAAAGTGTGACGATCTCATCCGATGTGAAGGCAATTCCAAAGGGAAGCTCTACCGCCTGGCCAAGGTTGTCTCCAACCAGGGTCACTATCAACTGGTCGAACAGTAGGTCGTAGGCCCCTGCTTCCAGGAGGAGCACCTTGAGGGCCGGGACCATGGCCTTGACGCGGTCGTCCACAGGCACGGTGAGGGTGAAATGCTCACTCTCACCCGTGAGGCAGGGCACTATCTGGGCCACATTATTCTCAACGGTTTCCCGGACCCATTCCGGGGGCAGCACCGACTGCACGGCAACTACCAGGTCGCTGCTGGCGATGGTGATACCCAGGGGCAATTCCCCCGTTTCTGAGTCCTCAAGTGCGATGAGTCGCTGGGCCAGAACAGGCGCTATGACGTCGTCGAAAAGGAGGGTATAGGCGTCCCCCTGATCCAGCTCACGGCTGATGGACTGGCCCAGGCATCCACGCGGTCTGCCACAGGTAGCGGAACCCTGAAATCATCGGTATCGCCCGTAACCTATGGCACACCCTGCCTGATTACCGTCTCAACCTGCTCCTGCACCCACTCAGGAGGCAAGAACCCTTTGAGGACTACGGTACCTCTACCAGCTAATCCCTGGAGGTCCAAAACGGCACCACCAACATCAACCTCACCCATGTCATCTACCGCACTGGGAATCGCTTCTTCGTACAAGAAGTTGAAGACATCCGCCTGCCTGACCTGATCTATATAGAAGTCAGCCGACAGGACGGTGTCATTGACCCGCAGGAGCAGAAGGGCTGCCGCGAAGATGGGCAGGAAAAGAATTGAGAGGTTAACAGCAAGGAACCGTCTTAGCCAGATCATAGAGTAATGTGCCTCAAGATTTGCATGAACAAAGTCCTCCATTCTAGTCATTGAAAGAAAAGAGGGTCAAGGAACTATGGTGTGATCCCTGCTCACCCGTATGGATTAGGACGAAGCTCACACCAGCATCACCCAGGCGGACTATTCAACCTCCCAGTTCCCTCTCATAACCTAGTAGGAGTAGGGGGATTGAATCACATGACGCTCCTAGCCTGGATGGGTCTCAACGCCGCCGACGCCGTTCTCACCGGCCTCTCTCTGCCTATGGGAGCGCTGGAGCTCAACCCCTTTCTGGGCACAATCGCCCTGGCTATGAGCCTGCAGCACATGCTGTTCATCAAGGTGATGTTTGCCGTGGCCATGGGAGGCGCCTTATGGCAAAGGGGCGCCTATCGTGTCCTGAGAGTGCTCAACTGGGCGATGGTATGGATAGTGGCGTACAACGCCCTGATCATCACCTACGCCCTGTCCTAAGTCCCTCCACAAGCTATGGGCCAGCTTCGAAGGCACGGCACCGAACGGCGATTCGGTGACCTTTCGGTGACCTGCCCACCATGGTTTCTGGTGAGGGCCGTTCCACCATTTTCGGCATAGCTCCGCCAAGCCACTTTTGACACCCCCAGGGGTTGACGGCTTTTTAGCACCCCCATTACCATACTCGTACCAACAGGAAAGCGGGGTGGCACATGAGTACGGAAGAAACCAACGGTGAACAGCCAAACGAATCCATTGAGGACCCTGTTCGGCGGAATGCTGAGGACCTTACATCGGGGACCACAGGCGATCTGGTTTCCGTCCGTGAGGCGGCGCGGCGGCTCGTCCCCCCGGTCACTCACCCGACGATCCTCAACTGGCTCCGTGCAGGTCACGTGCAGGAGCGCGGCACCCAGAAGAACCTTGACGGCCCACCTTCGCGCCTAGTGGATATGGCGGAGGTAGCGGCGTACCACGAGCAGAGTCGCCAGTCCCGTACCTCCCTGGTGGACCGCACCAACGCCGAGCGTACCGCCGGTATCCCGCCGGTGGGGACGCCAGTCAGCCAGAGCGAGGCCGCCAGGATTTGCGGTGTAACACCCTCCTTGGTATCCACCTGGGCGAAAAAGCAGGAGATCGTCGTCCTACAGTACCCTGACGGACCTGGTAGCCCGATGCTGGTGGACCTGCGGTCGGTGTGGGAGCGCATGAAGTCCTACCGGCCAAAGACCCGCAACGGCCAACGCCGCATGACCGGAATAGCCCAGCCTTCCCCACGCCGAGCCTCCCAAGGACGCGCAGCCTTCCCCACGCCGAGCCTCCCAAGGACGCGCAGCCTTCCCCACGCCGAGCCTACCGGCTGGACCTGCCCAGAGTGCGGAGCCGAGTGGCGAATCGACCACGGCTCCCCGACCACTGAGTAACGACCAAGGCCCAACATACGCAACGGCAGAGCTGGTCCAGGCGTTCCTCCAGAACCGAAAGGACCTGGTCGCGGATGGGCAACTCTCCGCCGTCACCGTCTACGATGACGAACGGCACCTGACCGCCTTCGCCCAGGCCGTCCCTGTAACACCCTTCCGCCGGTCCGATGTGGAGACTTGGGCGCGCCAGCTCCGAGAGCTGGGGCTGAGCGGGACTACCCGTAACACCGTTCTGCGAAAGGTGGTCCGGTTCGTCAACTGGCTTGCGATCAGAGACGAATATGAGGACCTTCACCCACGTCTACCCAACCTAAAGGGAGTGGTCCCAAAGACGGACACGAAGGCTCCCACCGTTCTGACTGAGACGGAGGTCCGCGCGGTCCTTGCCCAGGCCCACCGGACCAGCGTAGAGGACTATGCGCTGATGGTCCTGGTCCAGCGTACCGGCATCCGGTCCTGGATGCTCCGAGAGCTTACATGGGACACGCTAGCGAAGGACAAGGGCGCGGGGTTCACTACCTATGAGAAGGCGAAGAAAAAGGCGTACTACGTCACGCTGACGCCGGACCTGTACCAGCTCATACGCACCAGCTCCCCCACGGCCCAGAGCAAGAGCGGCTACGTCTTCCCTTCACTGACGGACCGCTCCGCCATGATGTCCCGCCATGCCCTGTACCACCGGACCGAGCGGCATTTCAAAGCGGCTGGGGTCGTCGCCGGAAAGATGGGACCGTACATCTTGCGCCATACCTTCGGGGAGCGGTTGAAGCGGAAGCTCGGACCGGAGCGCGCGGCTCTGTTCATGGGCAACTCGGTCCGCATGATGGAACAGACCTACGGGATGCACGCCGACGATACGGTTCGCCAGATGTACGCGGAGGCCACAGAGGACCTATGGCAACCCCTGGAGGTCGGCCAGCAAGGGGTGCTGGAGGTGGAGGCGGTGGAGGCGGTGGAGGCGGTGGAGGCGGTGGAGGCGGTGGAGGCGGTGGAGGCGGTGGAGGCGGTGGAGGCGGTGGAGGCGGTGGAGGCGGTGGAGGCGGTGGAGGCGGTGGAGGCGGTGGAGGCATGAAGCTACTCAAAACAGATGGGACCGTTCAAGACTACCCACCGGCCAACGGCAAGCATTACACCCTGGCGGAGCTTCAAGCGGCGGTAGGCGGCTATATCGAGCTGGTCCACCTGGACGACAACTTGGCCCTGGTTCTCAATGAGGAAGGCAAGCTCCACGGGTTGCCGGTCAATGAACGGGCGTCGGAGCTGTACTGCCTCCACTATGGCCCTGTGGACCACATTGTAGGCGACGCTCTACTTTGCTCGGAGGCGTCAATCGAATGAGCTGTACAGAAGATCACAGCCGCTACATACGGGCCTTCATCGCCCGCGACGCCGCTTTCAAAGAGGCCCACCCACGGCCAGGCGTCGGGACCTGGCGATTTGGTCCCTGGCTGTTTGCCAAGGGCCAATATTTGTCACAAGGGACCCTGGAGCCCGGGTGGGAGTTTCCCGACGCGGCGGAGGTTGGGCAAGACCCCACACCGCCCACTGAGGCCACCGAGCATGTGCAAAAGTGGGGTGTAACACCCCACCCTGAGTATATCCAGACCTCCACCGTCGAAGCTGTAAGGGGTGTTACACCCCAGGCCCGCGATAACGCCGACAGGTCCGGCGTGGCGGTCCCCCTGGACCTGGACCGCGTGCGCCAGCTCCAGGCGGAGGGTAAGGGCTGGCGGACCATCGCGGCGGAGATGGAGAAAGAAACCGGCGTGGCAGTTTCCTTTATGACCATCAAGCGGAGGGTGGAGCGTGCGACTAAAGCGTTGGTCTAGGTACTGTCTCCAGCAAGAGCATGACCTTTGCCCTTGGCAATGGCTGGGCTTCGGCTCCAACCAAAAACCAATTACCTACGTTTGCCCATGCGCCTGCCATCCGACAAAGAGAGGGAAGAAATGGCTAGAACCGAAGCTCCAAACTGTACCGTCTGCGAACGACTCCACGTCGCAACCGCGCCTTATCCCAGACCCTACGCTTCACTCCGACGCAGAGGGTTTGAACGGGGAGGGAAGGTGAAGCGGGTCTACCTGCGACACCAGGACCGGAGCTACAAGCACATCGGCTTCATTTGCGACCAGGGGCATATCGTCCTGGACGACGCACCACCGACAGGCGAGACACACCTTGTTACACCCACCTACCCGCCCAGGGTCATTTGCACGCTGAACGGGGAGACGGTGGACCCGCACGCGGCGTAAAGAAGAAAGGACAAAGACCATGAGCACCAAGGGAACCCAGAACATCTACTTTGAATGCCCGGCCTGTTACGAGCGGTTCGCACAGACGGAGATGTGGGAGACGGAGATTCACATGGGCGAGACCTACCACTGTGCCTCCTGCGGCGGCCAGGTCATCTTCCGGGCGCTGTCCATGGAGCAGTACTCCGCCTGGTCCTGGACGATTGTACGCAGCTCCAACTAATGCACCCAAATGAAAACCGCCCCTGGAGATGGCGACCCAGGGACGGCTAAGACCAGGCCGGTTCGGTGCCGGAGGGGTGGCCCCGAACCAACCTGTTACCTGCGCTTCTTCTTCACAGCGGACCTCGGCTTCTTCGGCTGGTCCTTGTCGCCCCTGGGCTTCAACCGCCGCTCCGCCCGATTCACCAGGTAGTCGGCCATGCCAGCTCCAACCGCCACCGCAAGGCGTTGGGCATGGGGACTATCTAGCAGGTCCAGGATGTTCATACCAGGGTGTCCAGAATCCTACAGAGGGTCACGGCGACAGGCAGGACCGCCGCGTTCCAGAGGACCGTGTATTTCTTGCCGTTGAGCTTGGGAACCTTCATAGTCCATCTCCTGTCCTGGCTATTTCTTACTCTCCGCTCCAGCCGTAGCTGCCGTAGCTGCCGTAGCTGCCGTAGCTGGTGGACTGTCTCATAATTAGAACGTCCATACCCTTATTTCGCCTGCCGCCCCTGCGCCACCAGCACCGGACTTCACACCAGAGCCACCCTGCCGTCCCGCGCCACCACCACCACCGCCGCCGCCTGGTGCTCCCCCAGCTCCACCAGCTCCACCTATGGCTGAGGTTCGACCATTGCCGCCGCCTCCGCCGCCACTACCTGAGCCGATTGTGGGGGATGTTCCCGCCGCTCCAGCTCCGCCCACTCCGGTCCCGCCCGCGCCTCCCGTTGCAAATGCGTTAGCTCCGCCCGCTCCGCCATCACCGGCAGAGCTCCCCCCATTCTCGCCGCCGCCGCCACCGCCGCCGCCGCCGCCCTCCACAGATTCACCCCCAGGGTATACGTTGTCGTCTGAGCCGTATCCGCCATTGCCGCCACCACCGCCGCCCGACGACGAACTCAGCTCCGATGTTGGCGCATTGCCGCCACCGGCCCCGCCCGCAACCAATACGGAGGAATTGCCGCCCGCGCCGCCCGCGCCGCCTCTACCTGTTAGGAACGCCCCGAAGGTACTATCCCCACCACCGCCACCGGCTCCACCAACAGCATTTTCGACGCCTGCACCCGCAGTACCTGCCGCGCCTATGGTTATGGTTTCCGTGGCCCCGATATCTGATGCTAGGTACATATGCTGCGCTCTGCTACCACCACCGCCACCACCACCGCCGGAGTCATTGCCACCAGAGGTCGAAGAGTCCATTCCAGCACCGCCGCCACCGCCGCCGCCAATTACCTCTACGATTACGATGGTGGCCGGAGTGGGCTTCGTCCAGGTCCCGCTTGCCGTGAACACTTGCCGATCATTGGCAGGGTGCTGCGCTCCGCTGTGAATGGCGTCCACGGTGGGAGTCTCGTAGGTTCCTCCAAGCTCGCCGCCTGGTACATTTTCCAGCTTGACAAATTGGCCCGCTAGGTCGTCATGTTCGGTGGTCATGGGAACCTATCCTCCCCGAAAATGTATCTCTGACCACCACACAGGGAGACTTACAAATTTGAGCGCGTCCGCCACCACGTCATAGAAAATCCCTAGGGGGTCGGGTATCAGGTCGTCGAGGTTGCCCTTAACCGTCTCCACGATTCCATGGGCCTTCTGAGTCATGTCCTGGGCCACTTCTTGAGCTTTCCCCTGGGCGCGTGCGGCCACGCCCTCCACGGTTGGCACCAAGTCCGCAACAACTGGCACCTGGACCCGCCTAAAGAGGTTTCCAACGATTCTCCCAGGGACCACACCCAACGGCTCCCCATCCTCCGGGTCGTCGAAGGGGCTAAAGATGCGCTCCACAACGTCCGTTACCTTCGCCGTCACTGTCTCTGCCGCAGTCTCCACGGCTGGCACCAGCTCAATGACCGGCTCCAGTACCGGCAGAGTAGGTACGGTTACTCCAGCGTCTCCAGAGCTTACGGCAGGGGGTGTTACACCCTGAATCACCCGCTCTATGACCGTGGGGGCTGGAGCGGCGGGGAACGAAGGGAACGAAGGGAACGATGGAAAGGCGATGTTGATGGGGGGCCCTTCCACGATGGTAGTCTGCGGGATGCCTCCGGCGTCCCCTCCAGCGGCCACGGGAAGGCTGGGCGGCTGAATGATAGTGGTCCCGCCGCCACCCGCTTGAAGCGGCCGGTCCCTGGAGAGCAGGTACAACGCACCCACTCCCAGGACCGCCATTCCCACGGCTTCCCCGTTCATCTGGCCCTGGACCTCGCGCTCCGCCTGGTCGCTTCGTCGGAGCTGAGCGGGGTCCGCTCTACGATCACCTTGAAGGCGGCGGCGGCTATGGTATTGGCGGACTGATTGACCAGCTTCACAGCGGTTATTCTCCGGCCCGTGACGGTCCTCACGCTGTTGCCCAGGACGCGGTATGTCAGAGTGTCGTTGATGACCAGGTTCAAATCCTCCACCTGGTCGTTTAGGACCTCCACGAAGTCCAGAGGGAGATACTTCTGTATCTGCGTCCCGTAGGTGATGCCATCGTTCTCCAGGTTCAACGACCAGGTGGCGTTAGCCAGGATTTGAGGGTTGTCCCACTCAAACGGGGGCGACCCCTCAATTGCGATCTGGTCCCGCCTGGTGAGCTGGCGAGTGCTACCCAGAATGTCCCCTACTATACCCATCGGCTATTCCTCCCCTGATTTTAGTTGCCATTACGTCTCCCTTTGTGGTGCATTACACCTTGTTGGGTGCATTACACCAGCTCATCGAGCCGCGGCCGGCAGCATTTATGCGTGCATTACCAGGCCATCGACCGCGAGCTGGTGCTGTGTTTATGAGTCCTACCGACCCGCGCGCCGGACCGTTATAGGGACCTGCACGGTGGAGTCAGCAAGCGTGGAGGTTGCCGTTGCCGAGGGGTCTATCCGAATGGCAAGGCGGGAGTCCTCCGTGGCCCATAGGCCGAACTTGGGAAGGGGCCGCATGATGCGCCGGTCCGTCTGGGAGCCGTCTAGCAAGGTGCTGTCGTCCTCCAGGACCAGGCCACCGGCAATAGCCGCGCCGTGGGCGTCCTCAATCACGAACCGCGTCGGGCCGTCAATGGCGGCGGGTGCGGTTGTCTGATACCGTAGGAAGATGTACCCCTGGTTATCGGGGTGGGACACGTCGCCCCAGCCAAATGTCGCTTCCTCCTGGGCCTGGACCGTGTAGTAGGTAGCCAGGTTGTAGTCACCGTTCACGTAGGAAGCGGCTCGGAAGGTGACTCCGGTCCCGCTCTCTTGCATGGTCCTGCGGAACTCGGTTGTGGCGGGCTTCGCGCCCTGGGCAGGGAGTCGGATACTACCGAGCGCACCGCCTCTGCCTACTCGCCCAAACAGTTGATTCAACATTCGTGTGTCCTCCGTACCTCAAATGGGGTTGTTACAGTAGGGACCTAAGAGCCTTCGGCGGTCCCTCCGACGAATAGGAGCTGGGCCGTCTCCATACCGGCAACCGTCGCTATGGTCTTACCGGCATCCCCGCCTACCACGGCGGCGGCCAGCATGCCACCTGCGGCGGTCCCCAGCTCCGCGCCCAACATCGCGGCCCCGATGCCGGATATGGCCCCTCCGACAAGCCCAGGCCAGAAGGCACCAAAGGCGGACCGGAATCGGGTCATGTTGGGGAGAGCATCTACGTTACTTACAGCGTCGGCCACGTTACACCTCCAGGACTCTTGTTTAGGTGGGGTGTACCGCCTGACAAAGAAAAGCGGGGCGGCCTGTCGTTGTCAGACGGCCACCCCGCAATACAGGGCAAATGGTGGGGGTGTTACACCCAGGCTGTCAAGTCGCCTGGGGGACCGGCATCTCTGGGAACGGGCGCGCCGTCTGGAAGCGCCGGTCCTGGTCCGCGTACACGAAATGGAACTTCCGGAGGGACCGGACCTCTTCGCCCAGCCCCTTCACCGTATCTTCCAGAAACTTGTAGTCCGTCGCCCCTGGGAGCCGCCATATCATCAGGTGGTCCGCCAGGTTAACTATCTCAGGGTGCAGCTCCCTGGGCCTCCGCGTTATCCAGACGATGCCCAGGGGGATATGCCTGTGTTCATGGTTGAGCCGCGCAATGGACCTGTGCATGTTCCTACCGGATGGGGCCACCCGATGCGCTTCGTCCACCACCAGGAGCCGGTACGGGTGCTTGGAGCCGTCCCAAATGTCCACGCGGTCCAGCATACGGGCGAACTCATCCGCCGCCTCTGGGTAGTCCCTGTGCTTCGGCTCCAGGATGTCAAAATCGGGATACTGGTCCAGGGGGTCGTAGACCAGGACGTTATCGGGGTGGAGGCTGGCGATGTACCGCGCGGCGTTGGTCTTACCGGACCCTCGAAGGCCACCCAGGACCGTTCCCTTTGAAGCCAGCTCAGCCGTTACCTTCGGCACTAGACCGCCTCCTGCTGCTCATATACGAAGCACATCTGTAGGACCTTCTGTAGCTCCTTCTTCACCAGGTCGCGGTTGTCCCGCATGAGCAAGGGAACATCGCTGATAGGGTCGTTGCCCTTCACGGCCACCACCACCACCACAGCCTTTTCCAGCTCATCCATGAGCTTGTCCATATCGAACCGTGGGGTCATTGTCACAGCTATATCCCTTCCTGGCTCAGACGGTGGAGCCGCGCCGTTGGTGGGTATGTCCTCCGGCGTCGCATGGCCGTTGCCGTTGGTGCTGAATCCCGATAGGTCAGGGTCGCCGCCGCGCATGAATGCCTTGGCCGCTTTCAGACCGGCCCAGAGGTCGGGGTCCTTCAGGTAGCCCACGCCCTTGTCAATGAGCCTGCCAGTCTCCAGGGCTACCGCCGCGTCCCACTGAAAGCCCTGGTCCTGCGGCGGCTGGGGCTGAGCCGGTTCCGGCGTCGGTGTCTCCGGCGGGTCCTGGGCGTCCAGCTCCGGCTCCGGCGTGGTCCGTGGGTCTGGTCCCGTGTCGCTGAATACCAGGCGTTGGCGATTCACCACCGGACCTCCAGATCCACCAGCCCCCCAGGACCGGCGCGGGTGGTACGTCCCTGGGGAGCCTGGGCCTGGACCAGGTTCTTTTCGGTGTCGTGGAGCTTCCCGCAGTGGCGGAACTTGGGGGTCCTCACAGCCGGTTTGACGGTCCCGCACTTAGGACATTTGACCGCGTGGTAGTAGCTATCCTCTAGCCCCATATCGCCGCCGGTTGGTCTGTCAATTCGTTGGCGTTGACCAGGAAATCGGGCAGGGGAACCCGCGCAAAGGCGTTGTCGGCTCCACAGTGGGCGCAGGCCAGTAGGACGTTATGACCGATGGGAACGTATGAAAGGTCTGAGGGGTGTGTGTGAAAGCTCTCCGCGCATTGCCAGCACCGGAGGGAAATACCCAGCTCCCCGCCATCGCAACGTGGGCAACCCTTGAAACCGCTGGGGAGTACCAGGTCCGCGCCGCCTCTTGCCATTCGATTCCTCCGGTGGGGGTGGCGGCGGTGGCGGCGGTCCAGCTCTGCGGGGTGGCATGGCTGGTCCTCGACGCCACCCCGCGTTACCGGCCCAAGTCTGGGGGTGTTACACCAGGGGCGTCAAGACCGACGCCGGTCCGCGATTTTCGATTCCGCACGCGGGACGCGCGGGCGGGCGCGCCTTCCATCGCCAGGGTGTTACACCGGAGGACCGGCGGGCCAGGGTGTTACACCCGTGCTAGCGGTTTCGCCCCCGCTCAGCTTCGCCGGAGCGAAGGCCGAGCGTCACCTATGCCCTACCCTGAAGCCGCCCCTCCACACCGAGGCACCTGAGGGGCACCGCTCTTGGGCGGGAGCTCCTCAGTGCCTCATCTATCCGCTATCCGCCACGCAAATATCCCTCCCACTCCGGCTCTGACTCATCGCTAGGTGACTTTCGGTATGCGTTAAAAACGCAATCCAAAGGATCCGCGACTGATAGACCGCACCACCTGCGAAACCGAGAGGCTCCCGCCAATCAGCTACACATCTTGACACGACTTATACGTATACTTATACTGTGGCGGCTTGTTCATGACTACTTTTGTGGTCGTCAAGCGGTGAATCATGCAATTAAATGTTGCCCACCTCCTAAAGGGGGACCTGGGCAGCAGCCAGGCAGTAAGCTTAGATGCGTCCTTCGACCGGTCAGAGGACACCCATGCGGAGCATGTCCACGGTCGTATCCAATTAGTCCGATTGGATAGAGGCATCTGGGTAACCGGCCAGCTGAATGCCACAGTTCTTTGCTCTTGCAGCAGGTGCCTGAGGGACTACTCCTTTGGTACGCAGTTGCAGTTGGATGACATTTACTATCCAGTAGTGAATGCATCAACCGGTACTCCTCTTACTCTACCTCCCGAAGCCGATCCCGGCTTCATGATCGACGACCACCACATCCTGGATATTTCTGAATCTGTACGCCAGTCCATTATCCTGGCAACACCTATGAAACCCCTTTGCCAGAAGGAGTGCGCTGGTATCTGCTCTGAATGTGGAATAAATAGAAACGAGGCTACCTGTGTCTGTCAGGACCAGGAGATAGACTCTGTTTGGGCACCCCTCCTCAAGCTGTCGCTTTGAGGGGGCTGTCATAGAAGGATAACAATGGCACCACTACCAAAAAGGAAACGAACTCAGGCGAGGAAGGGCAAGCGCTGGAGCCATCTCCAGTTGCGGCCCGTCACCCTTACTACCTGTCCCCAGTGCCGCAATCCCAAACCCTCTCATAGGGTGTGCCTTACCTGCGGCTTCTACGCAGGCCGGGAAGTTATTGCGGCCGCTGGGGAGGAGCAAGGGCCAGGCACCATCTCTATGGGCCCAACCTCATGAACAACCCGCTTAACTACTACAATATTACCCATCCTAATGATATAGGAGCATATCATGGCTCTATCATCCAATGGACGCAAACATACAACCAACGGACATTCCAAAGCTAAGCCAGCTTTCATATTCCCTGGGCAGGGCTCTCAGGAAGTTGGCATGGGCCTGGACCTCTACGAGAAGTCCAAAGCGGCGCGGCGCATATTTGACGACGCTGATCAAGCGCTGGGCTCCTCTCTAACAGAGGTAATGTTCCAGGGTCCTGCAGAGACACTGGAGCAAACCATTAATGCCCAGCCTGCTATCCTGACCATGAGTCTGGCCTGTCTTGCGGCCGCCATGGAGAAGTCAGGTATGGTGGATCCCCAGCTAAGTTTCGTAGCTGGCCATAGCCTGGGAGAGTACACTGCCCTGGCAGCCGCGGGAGTGATCGACACTACCGAGGCCGTATGGCTGGTACAGGAACGCGGCCGCCTAATGCAAGAGGCATGCGATAAGCATCCCGGCACCATGGCAGCTATCCTTGGCCTTGATGAAGAGGTTGTGGCGGAAGTGTGCCGAGAGACCGGCGCGCAGGTTGCTAACATCAATGCACCTGGGCAGATAGTCGTCAGCGGAGCGCAGGACAATGTAGACAAAGCTGTGGCACTAGCTACGGAGCGCGGTGCCAGGCGTACAATACCCCTCCGGGTAAGTGGCGCCTTCCACTCATATCTAATGGGGCCGGCACTGGAGGGCATGAGCAAGGCTCTGGAAGCCGTCAACATTCGCAATCCCTCCACTCCAATAATCGCCAACTGCTCCGGAAAGCCCATGACCTCTACCTGGGAGGTCAAGGAGGAGCTAGCCCAGCAGATATGCGGATGCGTTCGCTGGCATGACTCCATAAGCTATATGGTGAACGCAGGCGTCACCAGCTTCGTAGAGTTCGGCCCAGGGCAGGTCCTGAGTGGCATGGTTAAGCGAATCACAGACGGAACGGTGCAGATTTCTTCCGTCAATGACACCATTTCCGCTGCCGATCTAGCCAACGGAAATGGCGAGTAAACCACCGTACACTTTACCTACTTCACCAGGCTCTTTACCTAACATATCAAAATGAGCACCCGCGGTCGGCGTCACCCCAGGCGCAGGGCACGTGGGGCCCTGCTTCAGGTCCTATACGGAGTCGACACGACTGGCCATGAGCTGGAGAACAACCTAAACTGGGTATTGGAGCAAACGCACCTGAGCAAAGAGAACGAGCTGTTTGTCCGCCAGCTAGCTGAAGCCATATTGGCTCACATTCAAGAGATAGACGTGGAAATACAGAAATACGCACCTAATTGGCCGATCCATCAACTGGCGGTGATAGATCGGAATATCCTGCGCCTGGCTGTCTATGAAATGACGTTCAGCAGTGAGACCCCTCCAGGTGTCGCCATCAACGAAGCGGTCGAACTGGCCAAGCGCTTTGGCAGCGAAAGCTCAGGACGGTTTGTGAACGGTGTGCTGGGAGCCGCAGCACAGTCTTGATAAGGTAACAAAGTAAACTCATAGTTCTGTCACTTATTTTAAGTCATCTATAAGGAGGCGGACCCCAATGGCTACGGTACTAGAACGCGTACAGAAGCTTGTTGCCGAGCGGCTGGGAGTGGACGAGGACAGCGTGGTTGCCAAGGCGTCTTTTACGGACGATCTGAACGCTGATTCTCTTGACCTGGTAGAACTGATCATGGCCTTCGAAGAGGAGTTCTCCCAGGATGGCCAGGCTATTGAAATCCCGGATGAGGACGCTGAGCAGATAACCACAGTACAAAAGGCTGTGGACTTCCTCACATCCAAAGGGGTTACCGACTCCTAATCCATTGGTTTTTCCAGTGCTCTTTGCCGCAATGGCCCCCTACATTTCCGTAGCTGCTTCTCGTTTGACGAGAGAGGGCAGTGCATGCTAGGATTTGGACTAGCCATATCCTATATTTTTTCTTAGACTTTCACCAAATTATGCGGCGGTCCGCAGTCTATGCCCGAACTTGAAGACATAGCCCGCCAGATCCGCGGTTGCCAGGATTGCCGCCTTGCTGAAGGTCGTACGAATGCCGTTCCTGGTGAAGGCCCTGAGAACGCTGACCTAATGTTCATAGGTGAGGGTCCGGGTTTCCATGAAGATAGGCAAGGACGACCCTTTATAGGACCCGCTGGTCAGTTCCTGGAAGAGCTCCTGGCGTCGATTGACCTCAGCCGAGAACAGGTCTACATCACTAATATGGTGAAATGCAGGCCCCCAAATAATCGTGACCCCTACCCGGGTGAGGTCAGCGCCTGTAGCAAATACCTGGATAGCCAAATCATCCTGATCAAACCCAAGGTAGTGGTGACCCTTGGTCGGCACCCTCTATCCAAATTCCTTCCTGGAGAGACCATCGGGAAGGCACGGGGGAAGCCCAGGTACATGGACAGTTTCATCCTGTACCCAATATACCACCCAGCAGCAGCGTTGCATCAGCAGAGCCTTTGCAGGGTGGTGGAAGAGGACTTCAAGGCTATATCTACGCTGCTGGCAGAACAGCCCCCGCTAGAGCGGCAGGAACCGGACGCACAGCAGCTCCCCATGTTCTAACCGCCCAATTTGCCTGGAACCGAAACTACCGCCCGCTTGAGGCGGGGCTGCAATCCCCCACACCATCATCGGTAAGCGAATGCCTAAAAAATCCCTTAGAATAATCCCTCTTGGCGGCCTAGGCGAGGTCGGCAAAAATATGATGGCGCTGGAGTATGGCAAGGACATCATAGTAGTGGATGCCGGCGTGCTCTTCCCTGAAGAGGACATGCCGGGTGTAGACCTGGTCATACCGGATATCTCATACCTGGTACGCAACCGCGACCGGGTCCGGGCTATCTTCATCACCCACGGCCACGAAGACCACACCGGAGCGTTGCCCTATGTTCTCCGTGAGCTGGATGTCCCTGTTTACGCACCACGCCTAGCCTACGGGCTGATTTCAGTCAAGCTCAAGGAGCACAGGGCACTCCGTAGCACTACCCTGCGAGAGATAGAGCCCAATAAAGCCATCAAGACCGGCTCCTTCAGCGTGGAGTTCTTCCGCGTCTGCCACAGCATTCCGGACGCCATGGGTCTGTCAATCCGCACCCCGCTGGGCCTGATCATACATACCGGCGACTTCAAGATCGATCACACGCCCGCAGACGGCATGCCAACCGATTTGGCCCATCTTGCTGCTCTGTGTAAAGACGGCGTCATGCTTCTGTTCTCTGACTCCACCTATGCAGAGGTACCAGGCTATACCGCGTCTGAGCGTTTGGTCGGTGAGGCGCTGGACAAGGCCATCGGCCAGGCGCAGGGCAGGATCATAATAGCCACATTCGCCTCTCTAATCGCCAGGGTCCAACAGATAATGGATGCCGCCGGCCGGCACCAACGCAAGGTAGCCGTAGTGGGCCGTAGCATGGTAAACAATGTGAAGATGGCTCTGGAGATGGGCTATTTGAGCGACCCTGACGAGGTGCTGGTCCCGACCAGCGCAATTCGCAAGCTCCAGCCGCACCAGGTAGTGGTTGTGACCACGGGAAGCCAGGGAGAACCCACGTCGGCCCTGGTACGCATTGCCAACGGAGACCACCGGGATGTGCAGATCAGGAGAGGAGACACCGTCGTGATCTCGGCGACACCCATACCGGGTAACGAGACTGTCGTAAGCAAAACAATCGACAACCTCCTACGCCAGGGTGCTGAGGTGCTGCACGACCGTATAGCTACGGTACATGTGCATGGCCACGCCAGCCAGGAAGAGCTGAAAACCATGCTGAACATCACACGCCCCAGGTTCTTTGTACCCGTTCACGGGGCGTATCACCACCTGGTGGCCCACGGCGAATTGGCTCGACTCATGGGTGTCGATCCTGGCAACGTCTTTATCCTGGAGGATGGCGACGTCCTGGAGCTAGCCGAAGATCGTGGCGAAGTCACGGAGCGGGTCCCAGCGGGCCACGTCTACGTGGATGGAGGTCAGATCTGGACCGTGAACAGCGATGTGCTGAGCGACCGCCGGGCCCTTGCTCGAGAAGGCATAGTGGTTATCACCCTGGCCGTGGATACGGCCACTGGAAGAGTCCTAAGCGCACCCAGAATAGCCTCCAGCGGTTTCATGGATTTGGAAGACATGCCTGATCTTCTGGAACGTGCCACACAGGTTGCCAGGACCGCCGTAGACGGCAACGGCATATCTAGGGACATAGGTACTGTAACTGACGCCATCAAGGAGTCAGTCAGCCGGTTCCTGTACTCGGAGACCCGCCTACATCCACGTATCATCGCAGTGCCTATAGAGGTATAGGAGGCGCCATGGCAGGAAAGCTTGCACGCCTCCTTATCATCAACCGATGGGGCAACCTCGCGCTGCTCACAGCCATCCCGACCCTTCTCTTGCTCGTCACCCAGAACCTGCTATTGGAGGAGGTCTATCTCCCGGCCCAGGGTATGGTGTTGCGCACAGTTGGGTTCGGCTTCTTCCCGCTGGCACTATGGCTGGGCACGGCTATCGCGGTGATGAGGCTGGAGCCCCGGTGGTTGATCCGTCGATGGCGGTGGTGGCTATCCGCGGCACTCCTGGCAACTGGAATACAGACAGCCCTGGGAGGCATGCACGGGCCTGAGGGGATAATCGCCGACGAGACTCTGGGAGGAGTAGCCGGCCAGTACCTGTGGGGAAGTTCGCCTCTTCAAGGAGTAACGCTGACAACCTTTGCACTCGTGATGGCTGCAACCGCGCTTCATCCTGCGATGACCTACCAAACCGGCGTAACGGTAGCCCGGACCACAGCTCGCACCCTGGCCCAAGTACTGCTCCTGCTGGGGTACTGGCTGCTCCGCGGAGCAGGCTCAATGGCCCGGTGGGCAGCTGCCCCATTGACGACTAAACGGATCAGAACGGTGAATGAGAAGCCTGCCGCGCCCGATCACGTCGCTGACCCAACACCTGCGTACTCGGCTCGTGAGGATGAGTCACTGCCGCCCGATGAGCTGGCAGAGGATGAGGAGGACCTCTCACTAGAGGAGCCAGGAGAGGAGAACGAGGAACCGGCACCGGCGGTAATGAGACGGACTGAACCGGCGTCCCCGTACGCCGGTGGTAGATGGCGCCTGCCTGCCGTTGATATGTTGGAGCAAGGGCATTCGGTATCTATCACCGAAGAGGAGACGCATGAGGTAGCCCGGAGAATTGAAGAGTCGTTGAACGACCACGGGGTACAGGTCACTGTTGACCAGGTCAAACCAGGGCCCACCGTGACCCTATACGGCCTCACACCCGGATGGATACGCCGCCATAAGGACGTCCGACAGCGGGACGAAGAGGGAGCCTTCCTCCGCGACGACTCAGGCCGCCCGGTTATCACCCGCCAGGAGGAGCAGACCCGCGTAAAGGTGGATAGCATCCTGGCCAGGGAGAAGGACCTTGCCCTGTCCCTGGCGGCACCAAGCCTGCGCATACAAGCACCGGTACCTGGTGAGTCGATAGTGGGAATAGAGGTGCCGAACCGGGAGCCTGTCCTGGTTACTATACGCAGCGTATTAGAGACTCCCGGATTCCAGGACACAGTGAAGGGCGGCGGGCTGGCCCTGGCGCTGGGCCAGGGGTCCGGCGGTGACCCCGTGGCCTCGGACCTCCGCCAACTGCCGCACCTGCTCATCGCGGGCGCAACGGGTAGCGGCAAGAGCGTATGTATCAACACACTCATCGTCTCCCTGGTCACCCAGGTCTCGCCAGAGAACCTACGCCTCCTGCTCATAGACCCCAAGCGGGTAGAGCTCACCCCTTTCAATGGCCTTCCGCACCTGGCTACACCCGTAGTGGTGGACAGCGAGCCCGCGGTCAAAGCTCTCAAAGGAATACTCAAAGAGATGTTCCGACGCTACCGCAGGCTGGAGGAGCTGGGCGTCCGTAACATAGAAGGATACCTGCATCACCCTCAGTCCATTGAGCCAATGCCCTACCTGGTAGTTGCCATCGATGAGCTGGCGGACCTGATGATGGCCGCCCCCTTCGACATAGAACAGACGATATGCCGCCTGGCCCAGCTTGGGCGCGCCACCGGCATCCACCTCATTGTTGCCACCCAGCGGCCATCGGTGGACGTAGTCACCGGACTGATCAAGGCCAACTTCCCCAGCCGTATCAGCTTCGCTGTCGTGTCTCAGGTGGACTCCCGCACAATTCTGGACTCCGCCGGTGCCGAACGGCTGCTGGGTAAGGGTGATATGCTGTTTCTTTCCGGTGAGACGCCCAAACCGCAGCGCGTTCAAAGCGCCTACGTCTCCGACCGGGAGATCGGACAGATCGTGGATTTCTGGCGCTCCCAGGATGGGCCGCCTCTGCAGCCCCTGGACCTGGAGCCTGATCCCCAGGAGCACCAGAACGGTTCATCATCTGGTTCGGAGCACGGAGGCGGCCAGGACGAGCTTATGGATAAGGCAATTGAACTGACAAGCCGTTACTCTCACCTGTCTACGTCACTGTTGCAGCGGCGGCTACGGATCGGCTACCCTCGGGCGGCACGGCTCATGGACCAACTGGAGGACGATGGTATCATAGGCTCCGGCGAGCAGGGCAAGTCCCGGGAGGTGCTCAGACCCGGCGGCTGACCAACAGAGCCAGCAAAATCATCACAGGAGGATATGTTGCCCCTTAATCCTCAGATACAGGCCGTTCTAGAGCAAAGGGCTGCGGTGGACCAGCCCCCCTTGAACACACTCACGCCGGCGCAGGCCTGGGCCAATGCAGAGGCCAGACCCCCTGCCACTGGTCCAGAGGTGGCGAACGTTGAGGACCGCACTATTCCAGGCCCAGCAGGCGAAATCTTAGTCTATTTCCACGGAGGTGGATGGGTAGTGGGAACCCTGGATATGTCGGACGGGACCTGCCGCAACCTATGCGTAGGTGGAGAGTGTGTCGTGATCTCAGCGGACTACCGCCTTGCCCCGGAGGCCAAGTTTCCCGCTCCCGCAGACGACTGCTACGCAGTCACTGAGTGGGTATCCCGTAACGCCTCAGCCATCAGCGCCGACCTCGACAGGATCGCAGTGGGTGGCGGCAGCGCCGGAGCCAACCTGGCCGCCGCAGTATGCCTGATGGCCCGCGACCGCGGAGGCCCGGCGCTGGCCTTCCAGCTCCTTGTATACCCTGTCACGGACCGCAACTTTGAGACCGCTTCATATAGGCAAAACGCCGAGGGCTACATGCTTACCAGAGACAGCATGATCTGGTACTGGGACCAGTACCTCAACAACGCTTCTGATGCCTCGGATCCATACGCTGCACCCCTTCAGGCCGGAGACCTGGCCGGCCTGCCACCAGCGCTGGTCATGACGGCGGAATTCGACCCGCTCCGTGACGAGGGTGAGGCCTACGCCGACCGTCTTGAGGCGGCAGGTGTACCCACCCAGTGTATCCGCTACGATGGAATGGTCCATGGCTTCTTTGGAATGCACGACTCCGTTGACAAGGCCAGGGAGGCCGTCACCCAGGCATCAGCGGCCCCGAGAGGTGCCTTTACACGTTGATACGCAGCCATGAAGGTCTAATGTGACACAAGAGAGAGGCGGAGAGTGGCCGCGGATCATGTCCCACCGGTTTGAGGCGGGCGATGTAACCATACGCTATCTGGACTGGGGTGAGGGCAGCTCCAATCAACTGATACTTCTCCACGGGCTAGGCAGCCAGGCCCACACCTGGGATGACTTCGGCACTGCGATCTCCTCCTCCTTCCGCGTGGTTGCGCCGGACCTGCGCGGACATGGCGAAAGCGGCCACTCCGAAGAGGGATACGCACCTGTACAGTTCATCGGGGACGTCAAAGCTCTGGCCCGAGCCATAAACCTTCCATCGTTCGATCTGGTCGGCCACTCTCTCGGCGCCCTCATCGCCATCGAATTCGCAGCGGAGCACCCCGACCTGGTCAACCGCCTGGTACTGGAGGACGGCGGGCCCGGCATGGACACGGACGCCGCCAGAGGGGGTTCCATCGGCAACTTTACGCGGCCGCTGGCCTTCGACACGGCGGACAGTGCGACATCCTGGTTGCAAGCGCAGAACCCGCGCCTTAGCACACGCAGCGACGAAGAGATGGAGCAGATGGTCAAGCACCGCATGAAGGAGAACTGGGCGGGTAGGTGGGTATTCCGCCACGACTCGGAACTTTACTGGATCGTTGATGACGCCCCAGGTTGGTCCAAGGAGGACAGCAAGCAGGTGTGGGAGCAGTTAGCGTCCATCTCCTGCCCAACCCTGGTCCTGAGGGGCAAGGAAAGCGACCTGCTTTCGCACGAGGCAGCCGGGCAGATCGCAGACGCCATCCCGAACGCTACACTGGCAGAGGTGCCGGGCGCAGGCCACTCCATCCATTCCGAGGCCCCTGATCTGTTCCGGGAGGCAGTCGTGGGGTTCCTGGAAGAACCCAGGTAATGGACAGGCAAATAAAATAGCCACCCATTCGGGTGGCTATTCAGTCCCCCAGACCGCTCTAGCTGGCGGATTTCACCGCAGCCTCCAACTCCCGCTGTAGGCTTGCCACTATCTGAACATACTCCTCTGAGACCACTTGACTGGCCAGGACTGTAGGGCGATCGTCCTGCCGGTAGTCGGCACGAAGCTCAAGGCGACCCAGGAATGGCATCTCCATCTCTTTGGCTAGGTCCTCGCCCGGACCCTGCCCGAACACGTCGCCGGAGAAGTTTTCCACCACTCCCAGAATGTTCACATTCATCTTGCGGACCATATTGATGGACCGTTTGGCGTCCAGCACCGCCAGGGACTGGGGCGTGGTCACCACAACGAAGCCGTCCATCTGAAGCGCCTGCATAACGGTCAGCGGAGCGTCAGATGTGCCAGGGGGCAGGTCAACGATCAGGTAGTCCAGCTCACCCCAGTCGGTGGCTTGCAGGAACTGATTGATCGTGTTGTGAATCATGGGGCCACGCATGATGATGGCCTCGTCCTCACTCTGCTGCAGATAGCCCGTGGACATCACCTTGACGCCCCAGGCCTGAGCAGGCGTGAACTCGCCTTCATGGTACGCGGGAGGCTCCTGAGCGCCTATGACCTTGTGTGCGTTAGGGCAGTCAATGTCGACGTCCAGAAGGCCCACGGCCAGGCCCTGGTTTGCCAGGGTCACAGCGATGTTCACTGCCACTGTGGTCTTGCCGACGCCTCCCTTGCCGCTGTAAACGCCGATTTTGGCCTTTATCTGGCTCAGCCGATCGCCTATAGCCTTACGCTGCTGCCAGGAGCGCCTGATAGCATCAATGCGCGCCTGCTCCTGAGGCGTCATGACGCGTCCTTTAGTCTCTTCGGTCATATGCCCAGGAGCGTCTTACCATCTTCTGTGAGCATATCCGGCGTCCAGGGCGGGTCAAACGTCATCTCCACCGTGACATCCTCCAGACCTTCCAACTCTGAAACCGCCCACTCCGCCTGTTGGCCTATGTAAGGGCCCATACCGCAGCCGGGAGCCGTCAACGTCATGACGATGTGGACTTCGTTCTCCTCAGTCACCTCTACGTCATAGATCAGACCCAGGTCCACCACGTTAACGGGGATCTCCGGGTCATAGACCTCCTTCAACTTCTCCAGGACCTGTTCCGTAGTAATTGTTGCGCTCATGCTTTCCTCCCAGACTCTTAGTCACCAATACCAATTGTACATATTGTGGATAGTCAAGGTCAACTTAATCTATAGGTGCCGCTCGTCAGGCGACGTTGGTATCCGGACGGTCCAGAATGCCAGGGGTCACCTCCAACTCGGGTTCACGCAGGATGGCCTGTCCACCCAACCCGCCCAGGGGCCAGTCGAATATGACACGCCAACCCCTTGTCTCGGGCGGCCCGCCGGCGCGACCTCCAGCACCACCTACATATGGCACCAGGGCATCAACCTTGCCCGTGCGTCCATAGTAATCGGAACCTACTCCAATAACACGGACTTTGACGCCTTCTCTGATCGACTGGTCATTCATATCATAGTGGGCATACTGCCAACGATTGCGCTACTCCTCCAGGTGAGGCCCGATTGCGCTGGCCATCAGGGCTTCAGCCATTGCCTTAGATGGGGCGATGGACAAAAAGATGGTGTTGCCCAGAGTCGTCAGCAGCAGATGCACGCCGTCCGACTCTCGTGAGAGCACCTCCTGGCCGCTGATGGTAGGGCCGTCACCTAAACCTATCTGATCGGAGAAGGAGTCGAGGAAGAATGAGAGAATAGCTCCAGGATATGTCGAGCGGGCCACTATTATGCCGCCCACCCGCGAATTGGATAGAAAGTCACGGTTTATCTGGCCGGGGATAGTGATGGCATTGCCTGCATATGCGGCGAAGACGACCTCGGTGACGTTGATGGCCCCGAAAGCCTCGCCCAAGTCACCCAGGTTCAAGCCCGTCTTAGCGGCGATGTCGTCCATGATATTGCCGCTGGTACTGCTAAACCCAGCAGCCATGGGTTCCACCGGCGGCTCTGAGGGCAACAGGCCCATCAGCTCCCATGTGTCCGGATAGGCATCCTGGAACCGCTGGGTATCCCCCGACTGGAGCGCACCTTTTATGCCATCTGCCCACTCACCACCACCACGAACGAAGAGGACATGGCTACCCTCTCGCCACACGTCGATATCCATATGGCTGGACAGCACGGTCACGGCCACATCAGCCGAAACCGACTCGTTGAAGCTCACCCTCCCGCCATAGGTATCAATATTCGGGCCGATCCACGCAGCCATATCACTGACACTGACATCAACTGAGACCGAGGCGGAGAGGTCTGCTAGAGAGGTTGCCTGAATGTCACCAAGCAGGTTTAGAGAGATAGTCGATGGGGGATCCTGGCTCAAGTACAGGTCGCCTGCAGGTATCTGCGCCTCCAGAAAGCCGGGCGGCAGCTTGGGCATGCCGGACTCCGGGTTGGGGGTGCAGGCACCCAAAAACAGCGCCACCGCCACCGCCGTAAGTAACGTGACATTGGCAGTTCTGCGTATCAGTGGCGTGACCTCCCTCTTTCGACTCTACGGCCTGCGGCAGCCACCTTGGCCTCCTCCTCGCCGACTAGAAGCCTCCGCAACTCTACCATCTCATCACGTAATAGGGCCGCCTTCTCAAACTCCAGGTTCCTGGCCGCCTGGCGCATCTGGGCCTCCAGATCTTTCACCGCCCGCATCAGGTCATCCTTGGGCATGTCCTTATAGGTGGTGTACACAGCTCTGGTCTCTGCCACCGCCTTCACCCTGTCTGTAATGTCTCTAATCGCCTTGCTAATGCCCTCCGGCGTAATGCCGTGCTTGCGGTTGTGCGCCTCCTGAATGGCACGGCGACGCTCCGTTTCGTCAATGGCAAACCTCATGGAGGTCGTGATGTTGTCCGCATACATGATGACGTGTCCGTCCGCGTGGCGTGCCGCCCGCCCGATGGTCTGTATGAGGGACGATTGAGAGCGAAGGTAGCCCTCCTTGTCGGCGTCCAGGATGGCCACCAGGCTTACCTCAGGCAAGTCCAGGCCCTCTCGCAGCAGGTTTATTCCCACCACCACGTCGTACACGCCCAGACGCAGGTCTCTGAGCCGCTCCGTGCGGTCAAGAGTGTCCACCTCCGAATGGAGGTACTGGGTCTTGACGCTCATCTCTTGCAGATAGTCGGTAAGCTCCTCGGCCATGCGCTTGGTCAGCGTAGTGACCAGGCACCGCTCCCCACGCTCGACGCGCAAACGGATCTGCTCAAGCAGGTCGTCTATCTGGCCGGCGGTAGGCTTAATCTCCAATACAGGGTCCAGCAGGCCGGTGGGCCGGATCACCTGCTCCACCAGCTGCTGAGCGTGCTGTAGCTCGTAGGGACCCGGTGTGGCAGATACGTACACCACCTGGTTTACATGCGCCTCGATCTCCTCGAAGCTCAATGGCCTGTTGTCCAGGGCCGAGGGCAGCCGGAACCCGTAGTCAACAAGGGTCTGCTTGCGGGAGATATCCCCGTGGTACATGCCGTGAAGCTGTGGGACGGTCATATGAGACTCGTCGAGGAATAGCAGAAAGTCGTCCGGGAAGTAGTCCAGGAGGCACCAGGGAGTGCTGCCGGCGGCCCGCTGACCCAGATGGCGAGAGTAGTTCTCAACACCACCGCAGTAACCAGCCTCCGTAAGCATCTCCAGGTCGTACCTGGTCCGCGACTCCAGCCGCTGTGCCTCCAGCAGCATTCCACGGTCCCTGAAATAGTCCAACCTCTCCTGTAGTTCAACCTTGATATCCGCCAGGGCAAGCGCCATCTTGTCAGCGGATGTCACGAAATGTTTGGCCGGGTATATATAGATGTCCTCCCGTTCCGCCAGCATCTCTCCGGTCAACGGGTCCACCTCCACTATGCGCTCCACCTCATCGCCCCAGAACTGGACACGCACGGCCAGCTCCTCATAGACAGGCATGATCTCCAGGGTGTCGCCTCGTATGCGGAACCTGCCCCGGGCCAGGTCCATGTCGTTGCGTTCATACTGCATGTTGATAAGCTGGCGAAGAAGCGCCTGCCGGTTCTTTTGCGCTCCCTTCTCCACGTGCGCTACGAAGCTCTGGTACTCCTCAGGCTCACCCAGGCCGTAGATGCACGATACGGACGCCACTATGAGTACGTCTCGGCGCGTGAGCAGGGCACGGGTGGCGGCGTGGCGCAGCTTGTCTATCTCGTCGTTGACGTCAGAGTCCTTCTCGATATAGGTATCGGTACGCGGGACGTAGGCCTCGGGCTGATAGTAGTCGTAATAGCTGACGAAGTATTCGACGGCATTGTCGGGCAGGAAGTCCTTGAACTCCGTGGCCAGCTGGGCCGCCAGTGTCTTGTTGTGGGCGATGACCAGCGTGGGCCGTTGCGCCTGCTCTACTACCTTGGCCATTGTGTAGGTCTTGCCTGAGCCAGTGATGCCCATGAGCACCTGATGCTTCATGTCCGACAGGACGCCCTGGGCCAGCCTGTCTATGGCCTGTGGTTGGTCTCCCGTGGGCTTGAAGTCGGCGACGACCCGAAATCTGTTCCGTTGGATAGTTGTCATGACCGATTAAACCGCTGTGCCGCCTACCATGATAGCAGAAGCCAACCCGCTACCCTTCCGGCGTCGCCACCCATATCATCTCTGTGCTAGACTCGTCGAGCGGCTCCCGGTCAAAGGAGCCGTACACTTCAAGAACGCGGTATCCCGCAGCCACCAGCAGGTGCAGCACCTCGAACCGGTACAGATAACGCAGTTGGTACTGGTGATAGCTTTTCCGGGCCACCTCCCCACCTTCGTCCAGCTCCTCAAGGATGGTGCAGGCGTCAATCACCTGACTGAAGTTATCGTACCTGTTGCTATGCCACACCAGCACACGGCGCTGCGTTTCTGAATTGATGAGCTCGCTGTCGTATAAAGGGGTCAATGGGTCTCTGGTCAGCAGGTCCAGGTCAGGCACGAAGATACTGAATATAACCCTTCCGCCGGGTGTCAGGTGGTCCTTCACAGTAGCCAGAGCTTGAAACTGGTCGGCGGGGGATAGCATGAACTGGAAGGAGCGGAAGGGGATGATGACCAGCGGGAACTGTCGACCTAGGGAAATGTCCCGCATGTCCCCTTTCACGAAACGCAGTACGTCCGTACCAAGTCGCAGCTTGCGTGCCTTGGCACGCGCCGCTTTCACCATCTCCGACGAGCTGTCCACTCCCACCACGGACACGCCCGCCTGCGCAATTGGAATAGCGACACGGCCCGTGCCGCCGCCCAGCTCCAGCACCGGACCGCCCGACGTCTGGGCCTCTTCGACCCAGAAGGGGATATCCTCGTTTAAATTGATGACCGAGTCGTAAATGTCGGCCCAGTCGCCACCGTAAGAGACCAACGTTTCTCCCACACTCCCTGTCCAGTGACCCACCCCAGACTGTCGCTGGAGCGCCGCAGGATACCAGCGGCCATTTACTCCTGTGCCACCTGCTGCAGGGCCATGCGAACCTGCTCCTCCAAGGATAGTTCTGCCATATCGCCCAGCGCAGTGACCGCCCTCAATGCCTCGGCAGCGGAGTAGCCCAGCGCCTGCAGGGCCGCCGCCACGTCGTTACGGCCATCCGTCGCTCCAACAACGGCCGCCTCCCACTCCCGTTCCAGCTTGGCCTGCAGGTCCACTACGATTCGACCCGCCGTGCGCTTCCCTATGCCCGATACCAAAGCAAGCGCGTCGGTGTTACCTGAAACGATGGCCACAGCGGCTTCGTTGGCATCCAGGGTCGCCAGCAGCTCCAGTGCCAGTCGCGGCCCCACACCGCTGACGCCCAGCAGCAGATCAAACAGTCGCAGCTCCTCAGCCTTTGGAAACCCGAACAGCGTGGGCACGTCGTCACGGATCAGAAAGCTGGTATACAAGGTCACCATCTGGCCCTCCGGGCCCAGAGCCTCAACGACCGTGGACGGTACGTTAACGTGGAAGCCGACGCCTCCCACCCTGACCACCACATGGTCATCGCCAACGGCCTCCAGCATGCCTTGAATGGATGAGATCATAGTTCCAGGACCGGCAGCGCGGCAACCCTGCGAGCCTGGAGATGGCACAGGGCTACGGCCAGGGCGTCGGTAGCGTCCTCATGGGCCGATGCAATATCGAATTTCAGCAACATGCCCAATGCCTGCTGCACCTGATCCTTGGAGGCGCGCCCATGGCCCGTAACCGCCTGCTTCACCGCCGCGGGTGCGTACCGAGCCACGGGGACCCCAAGCGAAGCCGCTGCCATGAGGGCAACTCCCTGGGCCTGACCCACGGCCAAGGCCGCTCTTGGGTTCATACCTACAAACGGTTCTTCCACCGCTACCTCGCTGGGGGAATACCTAGCCAGAAGAGCCAGCATCTCTTGATAAAGAGCATGCAACCGCTCACCAAGGGGCTGCCGGGCCTTGGCGATGAGAACCCCTAAGGTCACCAGGGCGGGCTCGCCGCCGGTATCGTCTACCAGCCCGTACCCCATATGGAGGGTGCCAGGATCGATACCTGCTATCCGTGAGATGGCGTGTCCACCTGCGGAAGAAGGGTCAAAGGCACTGTCCGCCTATCCCTAGTTTCCGTACTCTTCCAGCGCATCATCAGGGAAGTCGGCGTTGGTAAATACGCGAAGAACGTCATCCAACTCCTCCAGCTTGTCCAGCAGACGAAGCGCCTGGGTCGCCTTTTTGGAGTCCAACGCAACCGTTGACTTGGGCACCATGGAGATCTCAGCACGCACCACAGAGGCACCCGCCTCCTCCAGTTGGCGCCGTACCTGCTCAAAAGCATCAGGGGCCGTAGTGACCTCCAACTGTTCGGCTTCCAGATCAAACTCCTCCGCGCCGGCGTCAATGGCCAGGAGCGCCAACTCCCCAGACGCATCCCCAGCGGCCTCTACGACAATGACGCCCTTGGATTCGAAGTTCCAGGCGACGCAGCCGGGCTCACCCAGGTTGCCGCCGCTCTTGCCGAATACGTTGCGTACCTCTGAGGCGGTCCGGTTGGGGTTGTCAGTCACCGCCTGCAGAAGGACGGCCGTGCCGCCGGGGCCATACCCTTCGTACAGCGTCTCCTCCATGGTTTCGGCACCTTCACCAACTCTGGCACCACGTTTGACGGCCCTGTCTATATTGTCCAGTGGCATGTTGCTGCCCCTGGCGGTCTGCACGGCCAGGCGCAGACGAAAGTTCATCTCAGTATCCGGGCCGCCCTGGCGAGCCGCGACCATTATCTCCCGGGTGAGCTTCGTAAAAAGCTGGCCCCGCCTGGCGTCAATGACGCCCTTTTTCCGTTTGATGGTTGACCACTTGGAATGTCCGGACATCTCTTGCCCTCTTGAACCGCAGCCTTAATCACCAGCGAGCCAATTCTAGCACCCCTATCGCTCCGCCCACAAACGTTCCACGATGCGACGCGTCAACGCAATGGGGAAGCCCCGCCGCCTGAGGTAGTCGCCCAAGCGGCGGCGGAAGGTCGTCCAGTCCGCATCACGCAGGCTTCTCAGGCGGCGGAGACCAGCCCGGTAGGCACTGTCCTCCTCATCCAGGTCTGCCACCGCCTCCTCTGCAACCTCCTTGGAAACACCCCGTTGCTCCAGTTCGCGCCGTATGAGAAAACCGCTACGAGGCCGGTGAGCTTCGCGGCTTCTGCGCCAGGCCCGCGCGAACTCGGCATCGTTCAGGTAGCCTGACTGTTCCAACCGCTCAACCGCCTGCTGTGCGGCATCCGGCGAGTAGCGCCGCCCTAGACGATGTAGCAACTCCATTCGCGTCTTGGCCCTGTAGCCCAGGATACGAAGGCCCGTCTGATAGGCCCGTTGAGTTTCGCTGCGCTCCATTCGCTTAAACTAAAAAGGCCGGCGCAATGCTGGCCTTTTCTCCGTGCCGAGCCGGACTAAACCTCTGAGGATGCTGGCTCAAGCTCCTCGAACACCGGTAAGACTGCGGGTGCACTGTCACCGTGGGCGGCCGCACGTATCCGCTCACCCAGCGTCTGGGCCATATCCTGATGCTGGCGCAGGAACTCCTTGGACTGCTCCCGCCCCTGCCCCAGGCGGGTCTCGTCGTAGGAATAGAAGGAGCCGTTCTTGGTCAGAATTCCATAGTCAACCCCCAGGTCAACTAAATCCCCTTCATAGCTGATACCCTCACCGAACATGATGTCGAACTCGGCCTTCTGGAAGGGCGGCGCCACCTTGTTCTTGACCACCCGCGCCCGAACCCTGTTGCCCACAACATCCTGCCCATGTTTTATGGACTCGATTCGCCGCAGGTCCAGCCGCACGGAGCTATAGAATTTCAGTGCTCGCCCCCCTGGAGTCACCTCCGGGTTGCCGAACACCACGCCCACCTTCTCACGAAGCTGGTTGATGAATATGACGGTGGTATTGGAGCGGCCAATGGCGGCAGTAAGCTTACGCAGTGCCTGGGAAAGGAGCCGGGCCTGGAGCCCCATATGGGAGTCACCCATGTCTCCTTCCAGTTCCGCCCGGGGTGCCAGAGCTGCCACGCTGTCAATCACCACGATGTCCACGGCACCGCTCCGCACCAGGTACTCGACGATCTCCAGTGCCTGCTCTGCGTCATCCGGCTGAGAGAGAAGCATCTCATCCACATCCACCCCGCACCGCTCAGCGTACCCCGGGTCCAGGGCGTGCTCGGCGTCAATATAGGCGGCTGTGCCGCCGAGGCGCTGTGCCTGGGCACAGATGTGGTACGCCAGGGTGGTCTTGCCGGAGGACTCCGCCCCGAATATCTCCACAACCCGGCCCCTGGGCAGGCCACCTATGCCCAGCGCAATGTCCAGAGACAGCGACCCCGTGGGAATTGTGTCTACGGACGGCCCAGTACCCGACTCCCCTAGGCGCATGATGGAGCCCTTCCCGAACTCCCGCTCGATCTGGGCTATGGCCAATTCCAGTGCTTTATCGCGCTCCGCACTCATATCCGTTCCTCCCTTTGGCATGGTAGCACGCACCTTTCGGGCCAACAAGGGGCGGCTGACCGCTCTCTACGCGAACCGTGGCATCACCTCACGGCCCATTAACCGTATCGCGTCCAGCAGCCACCACGTTATCGTCACCGACAATCTGGATATGCGGTTACACTCCTGCTATCACCAGCGGTTCGCCTACCACCGACCACCAGGGAACCGCCATCGCAGCGACCACGGCGTAGGATACCAGGTTCATCAGCAGCCCGAACCGGAATATCTCGCCACCGCCAACGATTCCCCGTGCGTAGGCGATGATGGACGCGGAGCCTGCGGCGGGATAGAACAGCGTGGCGTCGCCCACCACAAGGACGGCCAGGCCGCACACCAGCGGGTTGAGACACAGAGTCGCGGCCAGGGACATGGTCACTGGCATTACCAGCGCCAGATACCCAACTATGTTAGGTATGACCAGCCGGATACCGGTGGAGGCCACCATCATCGCCAGCAGCACCGCCATGGGAGAGTCCAACACAGGCGAGGCCGCCAGTTCGATGCCATCCGCCAACCACTGAGCCACACCGCTGGCCACCATGGCGTTCGCTAGAGAGAGGGAGGTGCCCATGATGACAAAGTTGGCCCATCCGGCTTCCCTGTCAAACTCCGACCAGGTCAGGAAGCCGATACCCGGCGTCAGCAGCAGCACAAGGGCCAGGAGTGCGGGAATAGCCGGGTGAAGGTGATGCCAGGAGTCCGTAAACCACAAGAGCGCAGTCAGGCTGGCAATGGCGGCAGCCCGTACCTCCATACCGGTCCAAGGTACGCTTTCCGTAACAGTGATGGCGGGCATAGTGGCACGAAAGCCACGGCGATACCACAGAAAAAGGGCCGCCCCTCCAGCCAGCAGGAGTAGATAGTACGGCAGGCCGAGAAGGAGGAACCAGCGGCCCCAGCCCACCCCCCCCAATAGCGCGGCGGCGGCTACCGGGGCCTGGCCGCCCGTGAGAAGCGCGGTGGATGCCAGGCGGTTCAGCGATCCCAGAGCCAGCGTCGTAGCCTTTTGCAGAGGGTCTTGGTGCGGGACCTCCCACTGCTCCAGTGCGTTGTCGTAAACGTGTACCAGGATGGCATTGCGCGTAGTCGCCGAAGGCAAAAGAAGGCTCATGGGCACGAATGAGACCACCATCTGCGAGAAGAGCCGGCGGGGACTGCCGCCTACCCAGGCCAGCAGCAAGCGCGCACCACGCTCAGCCAGGCCAGACTTGTGGACGCCCAGGCCCAGAGCCAGGATTCCTATGAGGAAGTAGGGCACCGGGCTGGAGAACCCGGACAGCGCCACCTCTATATCATCAACATCATCAACGCCGCCGAACACGCCCAGCAGGACAACCACCAGCAGGCCGGTGACTGCGGAGGGCACCAGCTCCGTTATCCATAACACAACCGCCAGACCGACCACCGCCAGCACCCGCTGTCCCTGGTATGGCAAACCCCCAGGGAGCGGCACGAACAGCAGGGCCAGGAACACCCCCAGGGCTACTGTAGTCTGAAAAGCGATCCTGTTGTCTATCTGTCGTGCTGCCGTACGTATCACAGAAAGGTGGCTCCTTGGAAAGACCGAGCATACAGAAGAACAGCGAAGTCGGCAAACGCAACAATTCGATGTAACGGCAGCCTGCCCAGCCACCAGGGATGCCTCTATGCCACTGCCAGCGAGCTTAGAAGTGCCTGTACCTGTTGATTATGGGCATTCGGCGGTCCCGCCCGAAATTGCGGGGTGTGATCTTCACACCCGGCGGCGCCTGCCGTCGCTTGTATTCATTCCTGTCCACCAACTGCAACACCCTCTGCACCGTATCCTCATTGAACCCCATAGCCAGGATCTCATCATAGGTACGGTCATCCTCCACGTACGCCTTCAGGATGGGATCCAGGACATCATAAGACGGCAGTGTGTCCTGGTCTCGCTGGTCGGGCCTAAGTTCCGCGCTGGGAGGCTTCTCTATAACCGAGCGTGGGATCAACTCCCTGCCCGCACGTTGGTTCACGTATTCGCTGACCTCGTACACCAGCGTCTTGGGCACGTCCTTGATTACGGCGAAACCGCCAGCCATGTCGCCGTAGAGCGTGCTGTAGCCTGTCGCCAGCTCGCTCTTGTTGCCCGTTGTCAGCACCATCCAGCCGAACTTGTTGGACAGTGCCATGAGAAGGTTCCCGCGCACCCTGGCCTGGAGGTTCTCCTCCGCCACGCCTGACTGTGTGTCCCGAAACTGGTCCTCCAGCGAGTCCAGGTATGTTGTGAATGCGTCCTCAATAGGAATAGTTCGCATCTCCATGCCGAGGTTCTCCGCCAGCAGCTTGGCGTCCACGATGCTACCCTCGGAGGAGTAGCGTGACGGCATGGCGACGCCCACCACGTTCTCCTTGCCCAGGGCCTCCACAGCCACCACGGCGGTGATGGACGAGTCTATCCCTCCGGAGAGGCCGATGAGCACCTTCTGAAAGCCTGTCTTGCGAACATAGTCCCGGGTGCCTAGTACCAGGGCGGCGTACACCTCGCCGGGCATGCCAAGGGGTTCCGAGCGATCCCCTTGCTGGACTGCGCCTGATGCCCGCTCCCGATAGTCCGATACGTGGATGTTAACGGGTTCACCCACCCGGCGCAGGGCCTCCGGGTCCTCCCGCCGAGGTTTGTTGCCCTCACTCCGGTGCCGGGCCACACCATCCACGTCAAGGTCGGCCACCACCAGCTCCTCTTCGAACTGACGCCCGTTTGCCACCAGGTTGCCCGCGTAGTCGAAAAGCATGCTATGCCCATCGAACACCAGCTCGTCCTGACCGCCCACCATGTTGGTGTACGAGACGAACAGCCCGTTGGTCACGGCACGTTCCGCCAGCATCTCCCAGCGGAATTCTCCCTTGCCGGCGTGGTACGGCGATCCGTTGATGTTGACTATGACCTCCGCACCGGACTCCCGTTGCACCTCCGTGGGGCCCATGTCATACCAGATGTCCTCGCACACGTTGACCCCAACGTTCACACCGTTGATGACGTACAGGGGACAACGATTGCCGGGCTTGAAGTACCGCTTCTCGTCGAAGACACCGTAGTTGGGAAGATACATCTTGTGGTAAACGTCCACCAGTTTGCCGTCCCAGGCCACGGCGGCGGCGTTGTACATGCCGTCATTCCCATCAGGAAAGCCAACCACCACGGCTATGTCCCGGCTGGCGGACACGATCTCATCCAGATGGCTGAGACAGTCCTGGATGAACTGTGGTTTGAACAGGAGATCCTCGGGCGGGTAGCCGGAGATTGCCAGCTCCGGAAAGGCCACCAGGTCCGCTCCGAGCGTACGCGCCTCGTCAATGAGCTGAAGGATCTTGGATGTGTTGCCCTTCAGGTCGCCCACGGTGGGGTTCATCTGGGCCATGGCCAGGCGGAATGTTCGCATAGTGCAAAGGCGCAAAGGGTATTACAGGAGAGTATAGCATGGGGCCATAGCTAAGGTGGCCCAGCCACCCACTACCTAATGAGACGACGGCGCATCAGTCGCACCGCCAGGTACAGCGTGACCGCCGTGTAGCCGACCAGTGCCAGGGTGCTGTAGATCATCGTCACACTGAACTCGCCCAACGTCAGTCCCCGGCTCACGTGAGCAGCGTAGGTCAGGGGGAATGTCCAGGCCGCCATCTCGATTAGGCCGGGAAACCGGTCCAGCGGGAAGAAGATGCCGCTGAAGAAGAACATAGGTGTGATAAAGACGGTGAAAAAGTTGTTCAACGTGCCGATGCTGGGAGCCACCGACACCAGCATCAGTGCCAGGGCCGCGAAGACCAGGCCCGTCAGGAATGCAATTGGTAGGGCCAGCAGCGCCCATGGGGAATGGATCAGTCCGAACAGGAATGCGATCAGAAGCACGGCTATCCCGGCAAGCACGGAACGCGTGGCCGCCCACGTCGCCTCGCCCAGGATCAGCTCCTCAACGTTTACAGGCGTGACTATGATGCCATCGAATATCCTGTGGGTCTCCATACGCATATATGAGCCGAATGTGGCTTCGAAGCCTGCGTGGAACATGGCGTACGCCACCAGCACACCCGGGGCCACGAACGAGGCGTATGACACACCCTGGATCTCGCCTACGTAGCCCCCCAGGCCAAAGCCTATGGCCGCAAGCATTATCACCGGCTCTACCAGAAAACCCCCGACCTCGGCGCTCCACTGGCGCAGGAAGGCGTCCCGGTTCCTCTGCCACACGCGGTAGGTGTAGAGCAGTGTGGTTGCGACGACCCCCACGGGGCCGCCAAACCTTTCCACTACCACCAAACTGTCGCCCTTATGTCCCTCAGTAGCTACCATCACTCCCCATAAAGCCCCCGGCCCGTCAGGCGCAGGAACACATCTTCCAGGTTGGCGGGGCGGCGTACGAGATCAGGATATTCCATCTCGTCCGGCAAGACGGCACCGTTCTCCCCGTACACAACCACCTGCTCTTCGTCATCTTCCGGCTCCAACCCCCGCTTGCGAAGGGCGTTCAGGACCCGCTCATGGTCTTCCGGGACAGGCCCCACGGGTATCTCCACAACCTCGGCCCCAACATACTGGCGCACCAGTTCGGCGGGAGCACCTTCGGCCACCGTTCTGCCGAAATCCATAATGACCAGGCGGTCACACAAAGCGGTGGCCTCCTCCATGTAGTGGCTAGAAAGAAGGATGGTAATCCCCCGGGACTTGAGAAGCCGTATCCTCTGCCACACCAGGTGCCGGGCCTGGGGGTCCAGCCCCGTGGTTGGTTCGTCGAGTATGAGCGTCCGAGGTTCCTGGATGAGCGCCCTGGCGATTACCAGGCGACGCTTCATGCCACCGGACAGCTCGTCCACCTTGCTGTTGGCCTTGTCCTGGAGTCGAAAGAGGTCCAGTACATCCGCGGCCCTTTTGCGGGCAACCTTGCCCGGTATGTTGAAAAATCGGGCGTGGACAAGAAGGTTCTGCAAGACCGAGAGGTTAGAGTCTAGGTTGTCCCCCTGTGGGACAATGCCCAACTCCGCCTTAATGTGACGGGCCTCTCTTTGAACGCTCTTCCCATTGACCCACAGATCCCCTTCGGTGACTGGCGAGACGCAGGATATCATCCGCAGGGTGCTGGTCTTGCCTGCGCCATTGGGGCCAAGGAAGCCAAAGCACTCGCCCGGATAGATTGAGAAGTCGATCCCGGCTACCGCAGTCAGGCTCCCATACCGCTTGACGAGCCTTCCGGCACGAATTACAGGTTCCATAACGTACGAGGCATGCTAACAGAGGTCACTCTCTACGACAACGGACGCGAATGTGCAGCCAGGCGGGCAGGATTGCTCGAGAACACCTACCTGGCCAGAGCGCCAGGAAGGCTTTGGGGCAGACGAGTGGAGCCCATCAGGTATTTGTCTATGTGATGGGCCGCCTCCCGGCCCTCGGCCAAGGCCCACACCACCAGAGACTGGCCTCGGCGCATGTCGCCGGCGGCGAACACGCCGGGCACGCTGCTCATATGGTCAGCGCCGGTGGCTACGTTGCCCCGTGGGTCAAGCTCTACGCCCAGATCGGTCAGCAGGCCCTCATGCTGAGGGTGGACGAAGCCCAGCGCCAGCAGCACCAGTTCGGTATCGATCTCGAACTCGCTGCCTGGTATTTCATTCATGGAAGGCCGTCCCGTTTCGTCGGCTGGGCCCCACTCCAGGCGCGCAGCGTGCAGCTTCTCCAGATACCCGTCCTTGCCGGAGAAACCCTTGGTCTGAATACTGTAGTCCCGGACACCGCCCTCCTCATGGGCCGCGGAGGAGCGCATGATGACGGGCCACTGGGGCCACGGGTTGCCATCCCTGCGGACCTCCGGAGGCTCGGGCAGCAGCTCGAACTGGTAGACCACCTCAGCACCCTGGCGATGGGCCGTGCCAAGGCAGTCGGCACCGGTGTCGCCTCCGCCCAGGATAACCACACGCTTACCTTCGGCGGAGATACGTTCATCGGGAGGTATGCTCTCCCCGGCGAGAATCCGATTCTGCTGTGCCAGGTAGTCCATGGCCAAGTAGACGCCACGGAACTCCCGTCCCGGAACCGGCAGGTCCCGCGCCTCGGTGGAGCCTCCGGTAAGGCACACGGCGTCAAAGCTGCTAACAAGCTCACCGGCGGGCAGGTCGGCTCCCACATTAACGCCTGGCCTGAAAACGATGCCCTCGGCCTCCATCTGGTCCACCCGCCGCTGTACCAAGGACATCTCCAACTTGAACTCTGGGATGCCCAGGGCCAACAGGCCGCCGATGTAGGTGTCCCGCTCGAAGACGGTTACCCAGTGCCCGGCGCGGTTTAACTGCTGCGCTGCCGCCAGCCCCGCCGGACCCGAACCCACCACCGCGACTCTCTTGCCAGTGCGCGTATCAGGCGGCTCAGGCACAATCCAACCCTCCTGGAACCCCCTGTCCGCAATAGCCTTCTCAATGTACTCGATTGTCACCGGGTCCTGGTTGATGTTCAGTACGCAGGAGGCCTCACACGGCGCCGGGCATATCCTGCCAGTGAACTCAGGGAAGTTATTGGTCGCGTGAAGCCGTGTCAGGGCCTCCTTCCACCTGCCCTGATACACCAGATCATTCCAGTCTGGAATGATGTTGCCCAGGGGACAGCCGGTGTGGCAGAAGGGGACTGAACAGTCCATGCATCGGCCGGCCTGCTCCTTGGCCTGTTCTTCAGGCCAGGGGTCGTAGATTTCGCTCCACCGCTTGACCCGGTCTACTACAGGCTGTCGTTGCGGCGTCTGGCGTCCCCACTCCTGGAAGCCGGTGGGCTTACCCATGCAGCACCAACTCCACTTCCTTGGGTTGCTTCCGCTCCTGCTCCTCCATCACCTGCCTGTAAGCCAGAGGCATCACCTTGACGAACCTGGGAAGCGTCTCCTTCCACGAATCCAGCACCTTGCCAGCCTTCTCGCTTCCAGTGTGCTCCTGGTGCCATTCGACCATCTGGTGGAGCGCCAGCTGGTCCGCAGGGTCCTCCACCGGCTCCATATCCACCATCTCCGGGTTGCACCGTTCATCAAAGGTGCCGTCCTCATCCAGAACGTAAGCGATGCCGCCACTCATACCCGCGGCGAAGTTTCGCCCCGTGCGTCCAAGCACCACCACCATACCGCCGGTCATATATTCGCAGCCGTGGTCGCCAATGCCCTCTACAACAACGTGGGCGCCGCTGTTACGAACGGCGAACCGCTCCCCTCCCATACCGTTGACATAGGCCCAGCCACCGGTAGCGCCGTAGAAGACGACGTTGCCCGTGATAATGTTGTCTTCAGGAACAAAGGTAGACCCCTCCTGAGGGCGCACCACCAGCCGTCCTCCGGCCATACCCTTGCCCATGTAGTCGTTGGCGTCCCCCTCCAGAGTGAATGAGACGCCCGGTGCCAGAAACGCTGCGAAGCTCTGTCCCGCAGAGCCGGTGAAGCGGAATCGAATGGAGTCCGCTGGTAGGCCATCCTCCCCGTACCGTCTGGCGACCTCACCGCTGAGCATTGCGCCCACCGTCCTGTTGGAGTTGCGAATAGGCAGCGACTCCTCTACCGACCCGTTGCCGTTGAGGGCACTCTGCGCCAGCTCAATTAGCCTATGATCCAGGGCCTTGTCCAGTCCGTGGTCCTGAGGCTCACGGCAGTAAGTGGCAACACGGTCGGCCTCTTCGGGACGAGCCAGCAGGTCGGTGAAGTCCAGCCCCCTGGCCTTCCAGTGGCCGATAGCCTTGCGTCCATCCAGTCTGTCGACCCGACCTACCATCTCATTGACCTTACGGAACCCCATCTGCGCCATGATCTCCCGCATATGCTCCGCCAGGAAGAAGAAGAAGTTGATCACATGCTCGGGTTGACCCGCGAACTGCTTGCGCAACTCCGGGTCCTGGGTAGCAATACCTACCGAGCAGGAGTTTAGGTGGCACTTCCGCAGCATGATGCACCCCAGGGTGATCAAAGGCGCGGTGGAGAATCCGAACTCCTCGGCACCCAGCAGACAGGCGATAGCCACGTCCCGACCGGTCTTTAGCTGGCCGTCAGTCTGCACCACAATGCGCCCACGGAGGTCGTTACGCACCAGCACCTGCTGCGTCTCGGCGATTCCCAACTCCCACGGCAGACCCGCGTGCTTGACGGACGACTCCGGAGAAGCACCTGTACCACCGCTATCGCCGCTTATAAGCACCACGTCACCGTGGCCTTTAGCAACACCTGCAGCTATGGTCCCAACCCCCACTTCGGACACCAACTTCACGTGAATCCTGGCCTGGGGGTTCACATTCTTCAGATCGTGAATGAGCTGCGCCAGATCCTCTATGGAATAGATATCGTGGTGCGGCGGCGGAGAAATTAACTCCACTCCGGGCGTTGTGTGCCGCACCCATCCTATATATTCGTCAACCTTACCGCCTGGCAGCTGTCCACCTTCGCCGGGTTTGGAGCCCTGGGCCATCTTTATCTGAAGGTCCTTAGCGTTCACAAGGTAGTTGGTCGTCACGCCGAACCGGCCAGAAGCTACCTGTTTGATGGCGCTACTCCGCGAGTCCCCATTTTGGTCAGGCCTAAACCGCCTGTAGTCCTCACCGCCCTCGCCTGTGTTGCTCCTGGCGCCGATCCTGTTGGTGGCTATGGCCAGCGTCTCATGCGCCTCTCTGCTAATGGCGCCCAGGGAAATGGCGCCCGTTGCGAAACGCTTCACTATCTCCGACGCCGGCTCCACCTCGTCCAGCGGTATCGGTTCGTCCGCTGTCTTGAACTCCAGCAGGCCACGTAGTGTACTCAGCTGCTGCTCCTGCCCATCGGTAAGGTCAGCGAACTCCTTGTACGTGCTGAAGCTGTTGCTCTTGGAAGCGTACTGGAGCGCAGCGATAGTGGCAGGGTTCCACATGTGGTACTCGCCATCACGCCTCCACTGGTACAAACCTCCAACATCCAGGTCCAGCTCCTCGCTCAGATCGGCACCGCCATAGGCCCTGGTATGGCGCTGGCGAGCCTCCTCTTCGAAAACGTCAATCCCTATGCCGCCTATGCGGGAAGGTGTCCAGGTGAAATACCGGTCCACCGTCTCCTGATTGAGACCTACGGCTTCAAATATCTGTGCGCCCCGGTAGCCCTGGACGGTGGATATGCCCATTTTGGAGGCTACTTTGAGGACGCCTTTGTGCATCGCCTTAATAAAGTTCTTCCCAAAGACGTGGGGGTCAGCCCCGTTGGACAGGATGCCACGGCCAGCCAGCTCTTCAATGGTCTCCAGCGCCAGATACGGATTTACAGCGCTGGCTCCATACCCAACGAGCAGTGCGAAGTGCTGCACCTCTCGCGGTTCGCCCGACTCCACCACCAGCCCGACCTTCATCCTCAGTCCCTCCCGGATCAGGTGATGGTGCACCACTGATGTGGCAAGCAGGCTGGGGATGGGAGTATGTTCAGCGTCTATCCCCCTGTCCGAGATTACGATGATGCCGTAGCCGTCCCGCGCTGCCTGGGCAGCTTCGTCACACAAACGGTCCACAGCCTTCTCCATGCCCCCGGGTCCGTCCTGAAGGCTGAACAGGGCCGAAAGCGTTGCGGCCCGGATACCGTTTACGTCAATGCTCCGGACCCTCTCAAGGTCCTCGTTGCTCAATACGGGGTAGGGCAGCTTCAGCTGGCGGCTGTGCTCCGGCGTCTCATCCAGCAGGTTCCTTACCTCGCCCAGATTGACCTCAAGAGAGGTAACCAGCTCCTCGCGGATGGCGTCCAGCGGCGGGTTGGACACCTGGGCGAAAAGCTGCTTGAAGTAGTTGAAAACCAGGTGCGGCCGGTCAGAAAGTACCGCCAGGGGCGTGTCCGTACCCATGGAACCTACGGGTTCCGCACCCGTAGCGGCTGCCGGTTGGATAATCATGCGCTGGTCCTCCAGCGTATAGCCGAAGACCCGCTGACGCTGAAGAAGTGTGCCATAATCCTTGCTGGGAATACTCTTCGCTTCGGGCAGGTCATCCAGGCGAACTAGGTTATCCTCCAGCCACTTTCCGTAGGGCTGCCGCGCTGCCAGATCGGCCTTGAGCTCCTCATCGTCCAGGATGCGGCCCTGCTCTGGGTCCACCAGCATCATTCGGCCGGGACGCAGCCTGCCCTTGTACATGACATCCTCAGGGGGGATACCCAGCACCCCGGCCTCCGAGGCCATAACCAGCAGATTGTCCTTGGTAATTGTGTAGCGGAAGGGACGCAGCCCGTTCCTGTCCAGGTTGGCCCCTATCCTGACACCGTCCGTAAAGGCCATCAGCGCGGGCCCGTCCCACGGCTCCGTCAGGCAGGAGTGGTAGTCATAAAAGGCGCGGGTCTCCGGAGATAGCTGCTTATCCCCCTCCCATGCCTCCGGGATCAACATGGCCATGACGTGGGGAAGCGACCTGCCACCCATGAGGAGTAGGTCAAATGCAGCGTCTATAGTAGCGGTATCACTCGCCCCTGCCGGCAGGACAGGGAATAGCTTTCTCACGTCGTCGCCAAACTGCGGCGACTCCAATGTCTCCTGTCGTGCGGTCATCCAACTGATGTTTCCACGCAGCGTGTTGATCTCACCGTTGTGCGCCAAGTAACGATACGGGTGGGCCAGCCGCCACGATCCCATGGTGTTGGTGCTGAAACGTGAGTGAATCATGGCAAAGGCGGAGTCAAACACCGGGTCGCTCAGGTCCTGGTAGAAGCCACGGAGCTGCGTACCTATGAACAGCCCCTTGTATACTACCGTCCGGGAAGAGAGGCTGGAGATGTAAAAGGTGTCCAGTTCCTTGACTCCCGACTCTTCCATCGCTCGCTCGGTGCGCCTCCGAATAACGTACAGCTTCCGCTCAAAGGCATGCTGGTCCGAGGTGTCCGGCCCGCGACCCACGAACAGCTGGCGCATGACAGGCTCCGATGCCCGGGCGCCGTCGCCGATCTCACCATCGTCCACGGGTACGTCCCGCCAGCCCAAAAGCAGCTGCCCTTCGCTCCGCACCACCTCTTCGATGATTCGCTCACAGGTTGCACGCTCGTCGGTGTCACGGGGCAGGAACAACATGCCAACGCCGTAGTCGCCAGGCTCCGGCAGCGGAATCCCCGCCGCTCCGCTGAGGAAGGCGTGGGGTGTCTGGATCAGTATGCCGGCGCCATCGCCAGTCTTCGGGTCGCTGCCGGCGGCACCCCGATGGGCCAGGTTGTCCAGAACCTCCAACCCCATCTCGATGATACGGTGGGACCGGCGGCCCAGGACATCGGCCACTATGCCGACGCCGCAAGCGTCGTGCTCAAACTCCGGACGGTACAGGCCCCGAGGTTTCACTTTCTTACTCACCGTATTCCTGCCCATTAGGTTACTTCCCATGTCCCTATTATCCGCTGACTTACAGCACCGGCAGATATCGTTGTATCTCGTAGTCCGTCACGTGGGCGCGGTACTCCCTCCATTCGAGCTTCTTGTTCTCTATGAAGCTGCTGAACACGTGGTCACCCAGGCAATCTTTGACCAACTCGCTCCCCTCGGCGAACTGGATGGCCTCAAGCAGGCTCCCCGGAAGGACATCCACACCCCTATCTAGCCGCTCTGCCTCTCCCATCTCGTAGACGTTCTCCTCCACCGGATCTGGCACCTCATACCCCTTCTCCACACCCTCCAACCCCGCAGCCAGCATGACGGCGAAGGCCAGGTATGGATTGCATGCGGGGTCCGGCGCTCGATACTCGATGCGGACCGACTCCTCTTTGCCTTCGCGATAGGCCGGGATGCGGATGAGGTCGGAGCGGTTGACACGCGCCCAGGAGATGTACACCGGCGCCTCGTACCCAGGCACCAGGCGCTTGTAGGAGTTGACCCACTGGTTGGTGACGGCGGTAATCTCTTGGGCATGGCGCATGAGACCGGCTACGAAGCCACGGGCCACGCCGGAGAGATGCCACGCATCGTCGGCATCGTAGAAGATGTTACGATCCCCCTGGAACAGTGACATGTGGGTATGCATACCGCTGCCGTTGAGCGCCGCCACGGGCTTGGGCATGAATGTGGCGTACACACCATGGCGCAGCGCCACCTCTTTGACCGCTATGCGGTAGGTCATCACCGTATCCGCCATTGTCAGGGCGTCTGTATAGCGCAGGTCTATCTCCTGCTGACTGGGGGCCGCCTCATGATGGCTGTACTCCACGGGTATGCCCATCTCCTCCAGGGTCAGCACAGTCTCCCTACGCAGGTCCGTGGATACGTCGTTGGGTGTCTGATCGAAGTAACCCCCCGGGTCCAGCAGGTCCGTACCATCGGGGCTTTTGAAGTAGAAGTACTCCAACTCTGGCCCCACATAGAAGGTGAATCCCAGCTTACTGGCCCTCTCCAGGTTCCGCTTCAGGACATACCTGGGATCGCCCTGGAAGACCTGGCCGTCGGGTGTCAGAATGTCGCAGAACATGCGGCCCACCGCATTCTGCCGCGGACGCCACGGTAAGATGCGGAAGGTGGAAGGGTCAGGCATAGCCACCATGTCGCTCTCATCGATTCGGGCGAACCCCTCAATGGACGACCCGTCAAACCCCATGCCGCGCACCAGGGCGTTCTCCAACTCCGCGACGTTTACGGCGAACCCTTTCAGGCTGCCGAGGATGTCCGTGAACCAGAGACGCACGAAACGCACGTCATTATCCCGCACGGTGCGGAGAACGTACTCAATCGTCTCACTACGGTCCTGTGATTCCATAGCCATCTACCCCATGAAAGGAGCCTGCCCCGGCAAGAGATGCCTGGGAATGGAACAGTCTAGGGAATTGTGAATCATCTGTCAATATGATTGTGAAATCTTACACAACCATCAGAGGATACCCATACACCATCAACTATTTATCGCTACTCTCCACGAACAGTGGTTTAGACGCACGGAATACAACGGCACAGTTGAATATCGGTGCGCTTTTCGGCATACGACCGGCCCTGCGCTCAGATCAACACCCGTAAAATACGTACGGGGAGAGCGGCATATTGCACACCCTCCCCGTATATCAATCCCTCGGTTAACGGGCGTCTTTATTTGGACAAGGCAGCTCCGCACACGGTATCTACAACAAGCCTGGTCACAACGTAGGGGTCGGAGTTGGCATTGGGCCTGCGGTCTTCTATGTAACCTTTCCGGTCACGAGCGACCTGCCAGGGGATCCTGACGGACGCGCCGCGGTCTGAGACTCCGTACCTAAACTCCTTATAAGAAAGCGTCTCATGTTGACCGGTGAGCCGCTCTTCGATCCTGTGTCCGTAATTTGCTATGTGCAGGTCAGTCTTGGTCCCCAGGGCTTCGGCGGCGGCCACGCAGGCGTCATAGTCCTCTCTCATGTACTTTGTTGAGAGGTTGCAATGGGCGCCGGCGCCGTTCCAGTCGCCTCTCACAGGTTTGGGGTCAAGAGTGGCGCTTATGCCCAGGTCTTCACCCAGACGGTAGAGGAGCCACCTGGCTACCCACAGCTGGTCAGCCACCGCCGGGGTGCCAACCGGGCCAATCTGGAACTCCCACTGGGCCGGCATCACCTCTGCGTTGATACCGCTGATGCTGAGGCCGATCTGCATACAGGCGTCCAGATGTTGTTCTACGAGTTCCCGGCCAAAGACCTCGTCAGCACCGACACCGCAGTAGTAACCGCCCTGAGGGGCAGGGAAGCCGTTCGGTGGCCAGCCCAGGGGCCTTGCGCCCTCAAACAGCGTATACTCCTGCTCGATTCCGAACCACATGTCAAAGTCAGCGTACTTCTCGGCGACCTCTGCACAGGGTGCCCTGGTATTTGACGGATGCGGTGTCATGTCCGTAAGCAGCACTTCACACATGACGAGCTTGTTATCGTCGCCCCTGATGGGGTCAGGGCAGACGAAGACCGGGTTCAGGACACAGTCGGAGTTGAAGCCCGGTGCCTGCTCGGTACTGGAGCCGTCAAACCCCCATATGGGCGGATCTTCTCCCACCGGCACTACCTTGGCCTTACAGCGAAGCTTCGCGGTTGGCTGCTGGCCATCAATCCATATGTACTCTGCCCTGTAACTGTTCAAAGGATCCTCCTCTTTAACGACAATCCCAACTTCAATCTGGCGCTTGATTCTAGTCTACGCCGAAGATGGAAAGGTTTCCTCCCTACGGAACGTTTATCCCGTAGAGCGGAAACCTTTCTTATTCCCTGGGTCGATGCCACGACCAAGCCAATTCTGTCTACCGCTCACTTAAAGCAGGGTCAGTGCCCCATCGTCAGCAGGGGCCGGATCGTGGCCTGAATGCCTACTCCCCGGCAGGCACCTTAGTGGGCAGGACTAGCCACGCAAGGAACACTACTACAAAACTGACCAATGCTATGGCTTCCATCATTTCCTCCTTCATTCCTAACACAGTGCTGCGTCTCAGCACAGTAACAAGATATGTGCTAGCTGTTACTTGGATATTACGGAGATGTTAAATATCTGTTACGCCCCCATCCAGGCTTACAGGGCCGTCTCTCCGGCCTCTCCAGTACGGACTCTTATTGCGTTGGCCACCGGCGTAACGAATATCTTCCCGTCGCCCACCTCACCGGTGCGGGCGCTGGCAATGATGACGTCGATCACCTTCTGCGTGTCGTCATCCTTGACTACCACCTCCAGCTTGACCTTCGGCAGCATGTCGATCACGTAGGTGGCGCCGGCTCTGCCCGCGTGGGCGACACCGCGCTGCGCACCCCTGCCGGTGACGTTGGCTGTGTTGAGCCCTGGGAAACCCTCCACCTCCAGGGCAGCCACCACGTCACCCAGGCGCTCGGGACGGATTATCGCTTCGACCTTGTTCACATTTACCTCCCTGGTTTATACCCCTACGGTGTGTAGGCGGGTTCACCGTGCTGGCTCACATCCAGGCCGGCGGACTCCTCCTCCTCCGTCACCCGCAGGCCGATGGTCATGTCCAGCACTTTGAGGATGCCGAAGGTAAGCCCAAAGGCCCACACCCACGTCGCAATGATCCCGATGAGCTGGTTGACTATCTGCCCAGGGTTCCCAGCGAACAGGCCATCGGTACCGCCCACGCTGGCCACGGCGAACAGCCCGGTGGCGAAGGCCCCCCAGGTGCCCCCGACGCCATGTACCGCCCACACGTCCAGGGCGTCATCCACCCTCAAGCGTGCCCGCAGCAGCGTAGCCAGGAAGCAGAACACGCCCGCCCCAAGGCCTATGAGTATGGCCGGCATGGGCTCTACAAATCCCGCCGCCGGCGTGATGGCCACCAACCCTGCCACCGCTCCCGAGGCGGCACCCACAACGCTGGGCGCGCCACCCCGCCACCAGGTCATTGTCATCCACGCCAGGGCACCCATGGCCGCGGCCGTGTTAGTTGTAACGAATGCATTGGCCGCAGCGCCATCGGCTGCCAGAGCGCTGCCAGCGTTGAACCCGAACCATCCGAACCACAGGATGGAGGCACCGAGCACCACGAATGGAATGTTATGGGGCAGCTCTGGCTCGCGCCCATAATTGGACCTGCGGCCCAGTACAAGCGCCGCAGCCAGGGCACTGACGCCGGAGCTGATATGCACCACAGTCCCTCCCGCGAAGTCCATGGCAGAGCCCTCCAGGCCGTCAATGCCCAACACCGAGAGGTCGCCCAGCCAGCCACCACCCCACACCCAGTGGGCCAGCGGCGAGTAGACGATAGTGGACCAGAGGACTATGAAGATCAGGAAGGACTTGAACTTGATCCGTCCCACCATAGCCCCGGTAATCAGTGCCGGTGTAATGATGGCGAACATCATCTGGAAGGCCATGAACGTCTCGTGTGGAAGCGTATCCGAGTAGGGCCCGGGATCCATGCCTACGCCACTCAGGCCGAAGAAGTCGAACCCTCCAACAATGCTCCCCACATCGGGGCCAAAGGCGATGGTGTAGCCCCACAGGACCCACACCACGCTGATCAGCGCAATGATGATGAAAGAGTGCATGATGGTGGCCAGAGCGTTGGACCGGCCCGCCAGCCCGCTGTAGAAAAAGGCCAATCCGGGAGTCATCAGCAACACCAGCGCCGAAGACGCTAAAATCCAGGCATTATCTCCACTGTCCATCTGTTAGCTCCTTCCTTTCAAAAGACCCGACGCGTGATTGGCCCATGTTGGAAGAAAGGTGTTACCACCATGTTGCACGGATGTTAACTAAGTGTTACGAATAGTGGCTGGCCCAGCACAGATAGTTCGCTTGAGGAGGGCCGCAGCCGCAGCATGGGTGTGATGCGTTACTCGGCTCCCAGCGCCCTGACCGTGTATGGTGTCTGTCCTGATGGAGCGACTGATTCAGGGGTTCGTCGGAGCCTAGCCGTGCTCCCCGCTATGCGCCACGCCATTCCCCGTCCTGAACCGGTACCCTACGTTCCACACAGTCTCTATGTAGGTGTGTCCGGTATCCTCTATCTTGCTCCGAAGACGCCGGATGTGCACGTCAACCGTCCGGGTGCCTCCGTAGTAGTCATACTCCCATATCTGGTTGAGCAGCGCCTCCCGCGTGAAGACACGACCGGGGTTGCTGGCTAACAGACACAGCAGCTGATATTCCTTGAATGTCAGGTTCACCCTTCGTCCCCGGCTGAACACCTCGTACCGCTCCAGGTCTATCTGAAGGTCTCTGGCGTGCAGCACTCCGCCAGCGGCAGGAGACTGGTCTGATCCCCCGGCCTGCTTTATCCTCGCGGCAATCTCGCCCGGTGCAGGAGGAAGCATAAAGAAGTCGCTAGCACCCACACCCGGATCGTACCGGGTCAGTTCACCAGATGTGACGGCGCATATCATCGGAACGTCCAGAGCCTGACACCGCTCAGCCACCTGGGGCAACAGATGCTCACCAACCGCTGCGAAGTCCACCAGGACGGCATCCGGAGGATCGCCCTGGGCGGCCAAGCCATCCACATCAGAAACGACGATATAACCTATCCGCTCCTCATTCAGGGCACTGAGGAGTGCGGCATCAAGTTCACGGTTGGCGGCGAAAACCAGGACAGCGTACACGGCCCCTGCACTCAGCTAGGATGGGCCGTAGTATACCAGAAGGTGGTAGCTACGGCGCAGACGCCTGGGACTCCTGCGCGTCCGGCACCGACAACTGAATGTTGCTACACTTCTCGCAGGTCTCTTCAGGTATGATGCCCCACCGCATCATGTATCCGAACACGAAACAGCCGGTGCAGAACCCCACGACGGCCTCAAGAACAGCGAAGAATACAAGCACTCCCAGCACGCCATAGGCCGCTACCGACAGTCCGAAGGTGTAGTAAAGGAGTAGTGCCGTCACAGAGAACACAAGCCCCACGGTCTGAGCAAACCGCTTGGGAGGGCCGGCCACCGGCTTGACATGGTTCCCAAAGAGCGGCACCAGCACACGGGTGGCCAACATCCCCATGGGGCTCAGAGTAGGACCTGTCAGCACCCTTGCCAGGAAGCCATAGGCCAGGACAAACATCAGCCACGGCACCTGGAATAGGATGATACTCACCGACAGCACGGTTACCATGCCCGCCACCATCCGGGCGGCATATTCGTTTGCCGGGTGCGGAAAGCTGAACACCCCGGCCAGACTATTCGACGTTGGAATCACACGCATAACGGGAACTCCTCCTGAAGGAAGACGGGTACTTGGCGCTGTCAGATATAAGCAGTCTGTAATCAGGGGGACAGCGCCCCCCTAAATACAAGCGCAGGTCAGGCTGTTCCCCGAGAGAAGGAGGGTTACCACCATACCCTCCCTTCCACCTCGACCTCCAGGTCGGCGTACTCCTTGTTCCACAGCCCCGTGCTCAGGTACTTCCAGCCACCATCCGCCAGCAGGCAGACGATGTTCCCCCGCTCCATCCGCTGGGCCACCCGCAACGCACAGGCGATTACCGCGCCGGAGGAGACTCCAGCAAAAATGCCGTCCTGCCGCAACAGCTCCTTGGTCATTTTGAACGCGTCTTCGCTGGAAATCATCATCCGCGCATCCAGCATGTCCAGGTCCAGCACAGGGGGGACAAACCCCTCTTCCAGACTGCGGAGCCCAAAGATGGACTCATCAGGCTGTGGGGCCGCGGCCACTACTTGAATGGCTTCGTTGTGCTCCTTCAGACGGCGCCCTGCACCTGTAAGTGTCCCACCGGTACCTAGCCCGGCCACAAAAACGTCCACGTCAGGAAGAGTCTCCGCTACCTCACGTCCAGTGCCTTCATAGTGCGCCCCAGGGTTACTCGAATTGCCGTACTGAAAGGGCATGAAGTAGGATCCTCCCTCCTCCACCATCTTCTGCGCCACCTCAATAGAGCCGTTGGTACCCCGGCGCCAGTCTGAGAAATGGATCTGAACGTCGTACGCCTGGAGAAGTTGTATCCGCTCCGGGCTCACATTCTTTGGCATCACCACCTCCACCCGGTACCCCTTGAGAAGCCCCACCATAGCCAGAGAGATGCCCGTGTTGCCGCTGGTAGGCTCCAGGATGACATTGTCTGGCGTCAATGTGCCATCGGCCTCCGCCTGCTCGATCATCTGCAGGGCGATGCGGTCCTTCACGCTGCCCGTGGGGTTGCTACCTTCCAGCTTGGCGAACAGCCTGACCCCCGGCTTGGGGGAAAGGTTGATAAGTTCCACCAGAGGAGTATTGCCTACGGCACCCAGAAGACCCGGCCTTGCCACACTAGAACCGTGTCCAGGACCTGCTCCGTCGCCACCGGTCTTTTCCCGAACGCGCATGGTTAGCTGGCGGACGCCGCCTGCTCCAGATGAGGCAGGCCGCAGAACTCCTCGTAGTCGATCAGCTCGGTAACGGTGGGATTTTCGCCGCACACGGGGCAGTCGGCGCGTTGCGGCGTCTTTACCGTTGTAAACCGCATGTCCAACGCGTCGAACAGCAGCAGCCGGCCGGAAAGGACGTCGCCCAACTCCAGGATCAGCTTTATTGTCTCCACCGCCTGGATCGAACCGACGATGCCAGGGAGTACGCCCAGCACACCGGCCTCGGCGCAGCTCGGCACCATACCCGGTGGTGGAGGCGTGGGATACAGGCAACGGTAGCATCCCTTACCCGGCACAAAGGTGGATGCCTGTCCTTCGAACAGGAAGATGCTGCCATGCACACAAGGCTTGCCCAGCATCACGCACGCATCGTTCACCAGGTACCTGGTCGGGAAGTTGTCACTTCCGTCCACTATGATGTCGTATGGCTCCAACACATCCAGGGCGTTCTCAGAGGTCAGCTGGATATTGTGAGGCACCACCTGGACGTCCGGATTGATGTCGGCGATGGTGTCCGTGGCGGAGTCCACCTTGAGCCTGCCCACGTCGTGGCCGTGATGCAGTATCTGACGCTGTAGGTTGGTCAGGTCCACCGTATCGAAGTCCACAATACCCAGTGTCCCGACACCAGCGGCCGCAAGGTACAGGGCCGTAGGCGAACCTAGACCGCCCGCACCTATGAGCAGCACCTTGGCGTCCATGAGCTTACGCTGCCCCTTGCCGCCTATCTGCGGCATGATAATGTGGCGACTGTATCGCCGCGCCTGGTCCGGCGTGAATACCGCTGTCTGAGTCACTGTTCCCTCTCCCTCTGACTGATTTACACTACGTCTTTAAGATGCTTTTCCGTCGCAAAGGATACTAGGTATAGTCGCAGAACGCAAAAAGCCCCGAGCGCACTCGCCTGACCGGTCTCGACCAGGCAACGGATTCTCGGGACCTCCTTACCGTCGGAAGGGCCTTAGATGTAATAGCCCTACGACTGGCCAGGTGCTGCTGACGCACGGCCAAGTCGGCTATGGTCGTGGTGTCCAGGACGTTCTGAACCGTTGCCTCTACGGCCTGCCACACCTCCCGCTGAGCGCAGGCGCTGGAGAGCGTACACTCGGATGGATGGTCTATACAGACCAGGGGCGCACCCGCACCGTCAACGTCTCAACAACCATCCCAAGCTTGATGTCTGCGGAGCTTAGGGCCAGCGTGTGACCGCCCTGAGGCCCCCGGCGGCTGCGTATGAGGCCGAACTTCTGCAGAACGGATAGCACCTGGTCCAGATAGGGCTCGGGGATATCCTGCCGGCTTGCAATCTCAGCGGTGTTGGTCGGCGGCCCACCATCACGCTGCGCCAGCTCCACAAGGGCTCGCACTCCGTAGTCCACCTTCATTGGAACGCGCATCCTGCCACTCCTCCGCAACCTGTTTCCGTAGGGTGAATTATACCCCTTACCCTTGAGCCAAATCAAGATTGGTAGTATAGTCGGTGGACTAGGTCAACCTTACTCCGGCCCATAAGAATCATGACTAGCACAGAATCTATCAGCTTGCAGGCAGAGCCGCGCTCAGTCACTGGGAAACATGTCAGGTTTCTGCGCCGCGCCGGCCTAACGCCCATCCACCTGTACGGCAAAGAGACCGACTCTTTGGCCCTACAGGTTGACGCTACTGTCTTGCTCGGTGTCCTCGCCCAGGCCGGGCAGAACGCTCCCGTATCCGTATCCGTAGAAGGCAGCGCTACCGCCCACTTTGCCTTCATCAGAGAGGTCCAGCGCCATCCAGTCACCGAGGCGGTCCTTCACGTGGACTTCTACCAGGTGCCCGTGACGGAGACCATGCACGCCTCGGTACCCGTGTACCTCATAGGCGATGCGCCAGCCGTCCGGTTACTGAGCGGAAACGTCACTCAGGCGCTCAATACCGTAGATGTGGAATGTCTGCCTCTGGACGTACCACCGTATGTGGAGGTGGATATCTCCGGTCTGGAGAACTTTGAGCAGGGCATTTACGTATCGTCCTTGGACATGGGCCGGGCGGTAACGATTCTCACATCTCCCGAAGAGCTTATCGTCAGAGTGAACCCGCCCAGGGTGGAGGTTGAGGCGCCGGTTGGCGAAGCGGCAGTTGAAGAGGGTGTCGAAGGGGAGGCCCCCGAGACGCCAGTGGTCCAGGCGGATCAAACGCAAGACGAGTCCGAGGCGTAGGAAAGCGCCTAGCTACGCATCCCGTCTCTACGACGGCAGCCGCGCCCCCAGAAGATCGGCGTGTCCCCTCACAAACTCCTCGGCTGACTGGGCCCTTCCACCCTCCAACTGCAACGAGTCTAGGCGGAGCAGACCGCGGCCCGTAACTACCACCACTCCTTCCCGACCAGCCGATACCTGGCCTACCGCGTCCTCCGCAGCGCCACCGCCATCCGCAACGCCCGCCTCAAGAATCTTGAGCTGCCTACCACCCCAACGGGTGTAGCACCCTGGCCAGGGATCGAAGGCACGCACGCGGCGCTCAAGCTCCACGGCGGCCAGAGACCAGTCCAGTCCACCGTCGGCCTTCCTGAGCAGGTGCGTCACCGTCGCCTGGGACTCGTCCTGGGGAACGAACCGGACATCACCTGATCCAATGGCTGTCAGCACCTCCAGCAACATCTCCGCTCCCACACGGAACAACCTAGCTGTTAGCTCCCCGGTCCGCTCCCCGGGCTGAACCGTAGCCTCACGCTGAGCAAGGATGGGGCCGCTGTCCATACCGGCGTCCAGCAGCATGATCGTCACGCCCGTCACGCTCGCCCCTTCCAGGATGGCGGTGACCACCGGTGACGGGCCACGGTACCTCGGCAGCAGTGACGGATGGACATTGACCATCCCCCTGGGAGGTACCCGGAGCATCACCTCAGGTATGATCCGTCCGTACGCGGCGACCACTACGACTTCAGGGCTAAGCATCTCCATCTCACGTGTGACATCCTTCCCGCGCAGCGAGGCCGGCTGGAAGACCGACAACCCTCTCTCCAGGGCGAAACTTTTGACCGGCGTCTGCAGGACACGCCTTCCTCTGCCAACGCGCTGGTCCGGACGCGTGTACACCGCGGCAACCTCATGCATCCCGGCCAGGAGTGCCTCTAGCACCGGGACCGCGAAGTCCGGCGTCCCCATGAAAACGGTCCTCATAGCTGTCTCACCCTCCACAACATACCTGTCGCAAGCCTCAAAATCCGGCCCTCAAAAACAGCGGGAAAAGACCCGCATCAGACCCTTGTGCCCCGACATGGCACCCAATGTTATTGTGGCATCCGCTCTCGGAGCACGCCACCCCATCAGACCCAACACCGAACCATAACCGAACCATAACCTCAGATGACCAGCAAAACGGACTTCGGCGCAAAGAAGATATGGGAAACCACGCTAGGCCAGCTGCAGCTGCAGGTGCCCCGCTCCAGCTACGATACCTGGCTGAAAGGCACCGTCGGCTTGACGCTGGAGGACGGCCAGCTAACCGTTGGAGCAGCCTCGCCCTTCGCCGCCGAATGGCTTGAGCGGCGGATGCACCAACTCATCCACCGGACAGTGGGCGAGGTGGTTGACCCCAATATCCAGATCCGGTACCAGGTGGTCTCCGCAACCGTCCCTACACCTGTTCCGCTGTCCGTCGCCGTCGCCCAGACACCCCAGCTTATGGAGAGCGACGCACCCCAGCCTACCCCAACGGTGGCACACGTCAACGGAGCTCGCAGCAGCCGCTACACCTTCCAAAATTTCATTATCGGACGGTCCAACCAGCTCGCCTATGCCGCATCACTGGCCGTAGCCGAATCCCCCGGAGACCGTTACAATCCGCTATTTATCTATTCGGACGTCGGCTTAGGCAAGACCCATCTGCTGCACGCCATTGCCGCCAGTGCGGCACAGCGCAGCTTACATGCTCTCTATGTGTCCACGGAGCATTTTACCAACGATTTCATACGCGCCATCCGGGAACGCAAGACCGAGCAATTCCGCGACAGGTATCGCTCCGCCGACATGCTCCTCCTGGACGACATCCAGTTTCTGGCTGGGAAGGAGCAGACCCAGGAGGGATTCTTCCACACATTCAACGATCTGCACAACGCCGGCCGACAGATAGTCGTCGCCTGTGACACGCCGCCACGAGAGGTCGCGGGCCTGGAAAGCCGTCTCCAGTCGCGTTTCGAATGGGGCCTGATAGCGGATATCCAAGCGCCGGATTTAGAGACACGCCAAGCCATAGTCCTGGAGAAGGCCGCCGCGCAGGGAGTGACCCTGAGCGATAGCATAGCCTTGGAGTTCGCCCAGCGAGCCTGTCACAGCATCCGTGAGCTGGAAGGATGCCTCAACAGGATGCTGGCGCTCTCCCAGTTCCTGGGCGAGGAAATATCAGACAAGCTTGTGGATATGGCGCTCGCCGACATTCCCGATCAACCAGTGCAACCAATGAATAACCCAAGCCTGGTCATAGAGCATGTGGCCGCGGCATACAATGTCCCAGCCGCTGAACTAACGGCGCGCAGCAGGAATAAGCGCACCACGCTTCCTCAGCGAGTCGCTATGTACATCCTTGCCGAACTACTGCAACAGCCCATGGATGCGGTTGCTTCCTCAATGGGTGGTTGGACTAAAAAGACCGTTGGAAACGCGATCAGAGACATTATGGCAAGAAGAGCGCAAGATTCCCTGTTTTCCCAGGAGCTTCAGTCGCTCTGCGCCACTATTCAACCGACAACAACAGCCCCCACAGACTGATCGACCCCAACCATCCTTCCCACAATTCCCTAGTTACCCGACATCCAGACAATATTACGACTGTTACTGATTCACATATATACTATAGATACATGTATGACACTATTAGAATAAAGACACAGGGAGGGAAAGGTGGCGGTGGAGCTATAGCCTTTCGGCGGGAACGGTATGTCCCAGGCGGTGGACCTGATGGGGGGGATGGTGGTGCCGGAGGCGCGGTTTATATAGATGCCGATCCCGGTTTGTTCGACTATAGGCCGTTGTTGGGGATGCGCTCGGTTGAGGGTGGCAGCGGGTTCAGTGGATCCAGCAATAGGAAACATGGGAAAGATGGGCCTGATCTACATATTGCGGTGCCAGTGAGCACGTCGGTCATGGACACAAGATCAGGTGAGACCGTCTTGCTAGGCAGGTTAAACCATAAGGAAGAGTCCATTCTGGTTGCCTTGGGAGGCATCGGTGGCCGGGGCAACGTCCATTTTGCGACACCCACTAACAAGGTGCCATTGCTGGCAGAGGAGGGTGCATCGGGCCAGGTCAGGGAACTGCTGCTGGAACTCACTCTTCCAGCAGACATAGCCCTCATAGGGCAGCCCAACGCTGGAAAGTCGTTGCTCCTCACCAATGTTTCCAGGGTTCGTGCACAGGTAGCCGATTACCAGTTTACAACCCAGGAACCCGTGTTGGGTGTCATAGAGGCCGGGTGGGAGGCATACAAGGCGGTAGAGTTGCCTGGTGTGATCGCAGGGGCGGCCCAGGGAGCAGGACTGGGCAACGCATTCCTGCGTCACGCATCAGGCGTTCGGCTGCTCTTGCATCTGGTGGACGGCTCTTCAGAAAACCCGGCCGCGGCTGTCAGAGAGTTGAACAAGGAGCTGCGGGAGTATGGCCGTGGGCTGGACAAGAAGCCCCAGGTGATAGTTGTCACCAGGGCCGACCAACCAGAGGTAGCAGACCGCATGTCCAGCCTGAAGAGGAGTTTGGCAAGGTATGGCCTTGAGCGCCACTTTATATCCTCCGTAACCGGAGAAGGCGTTCAGGAACTGGTGTCTGCATTCCACCGACTGCTCAGGGAGTTGCCCCAGGTGGAGCCTACGCAGCCTTTGCCGCAGGTGGTTCCGCTGAAACAGCGTGCCGTTCCACACTCGGTCAGGAAGGAAGCAGGACTGTTTGTGGTATCATCCGCCAGAGTGGAAAGGCTCGTGGAGCTACCGGATCTGAGGCAGTTGCGAGCGCGGCTCCAGATTAGGGAGGAGCTCCGAAAACTGGGGTTGGTACGGCAGTTGGAGGAGGCGGGTATTCAAGCGGGCGACACCATCCGGATCGGAGAGGTGGAGCTCCCATGGGAGTAGCATGCGCGTCGGTGTGCTAGGCGGTACCTTCGACCCCATTCATCTGGCCCACCTCATCGTCGCTGAAGAGGCCAGGGTGCGGCTGGAGCTAGAGCATGTTGTATTCATCCCGGCGGGTGAGCCGTGGCTCAAGGCTGTGCAGCCGGCAACACCGCCACAGGTCAGGCTGGAAATGGTGCGCCAGGCCGTAGCCTGCAACCCGCACTTCCGGGTGTCCTCCGTTGAGGTAGACCGGCCCGGCCCCAGCTACTCGGTAGACACGCTGGACGCCCTGCTTCAGGAGGAAGGCCCCGATGTGGAGCTGTACTTCATCCTCGGCATGGATGCCATCGTGGACCTGCCCCGTTGGCATGCCCCGGAGAGGTTCCTGGAGCTATGCACGCCTGTGGTGTTCGCCAGGACGGACTATGGGGCCACAGGCCTGGATGAGCTGGAGCAACGTCTGCCCGGGGTGAAGGACAAGGTGATGTTTCTGGAGGGCCCCGTAATGGAGGTAAGCAGCACTGACATACGACGGCGCGTAGTCCAGGGCGTCTCCATACGGTGCCTGGTGCCCGCGTCCGTGGAGCGGTTCATCACCGAGCACGGTCTGTACGGGCCGGAGTAGGCGACCACATAAGGGGGACAGGTTGACTATCAAAGAGAATACTCGCCGCGTGGCTGAGGAGGTAGCGGACATCCTTCTGGTTGAGGGAGCGGTGCTCATCAACTCTGTAGAACCGTTCGTCTACACCTCCGGAACGATCAGTCCCATCTACTGCGACATGCGTTTGCTGATGCGCTCCCCCGTGTCCAGGCGGCGCATAGTCGAGCTCCTAGCGAAGCGCATATCGGAAAGCTGCGGCGACATGATCGACGTTGTGGCCGGTGTGGCGACCGCAGGGATTTCCTGGGCGTCCTGGCTTGCAGAGCTGATGGGCAAGCCAATGGCCTACGTCCGTGACGCGCCTAAAGGGCATGGACGGCAGCAGCAGGTGGAGGGTGGTGTGGACAGTGGCCAGTCGGCCATCGTGGTGGAGGATCTGACCAGCACGGGGTCCAGCGCACTTACCGCGGTGAAGGGACTGCGGCAGATAGGGGCCACGGTGGACTACTGCGTCAGCATCTTCACCTACGAGTTTCCGCGGTCAGAGAGCGGGTTCAAGTCTGCCGGTGTGGAGTCGATATCCCTGTGCGGCGTGTCCACGCTGCTGGACGTTGCCACCGACAGCGATCGTATCACCGGAGAGGCGGAGCAGGCGGTCAGGGAGTGGCTGGCCAGTCAGGCGCGCGCCTAAACTAGAGACACGTGCCTTCGATCCCGACCGGTCGGGACACCTGCGTTTCCTATTGTGGCTTAAGAGGCAAGCGCTAAGCAACGGTGGAGAAATGTGGGTGCAGGGCACGCCCTGCCTAGACGTCCAGGTTGCGAACCTCTCTGGCGCCGGCCTGGATGAATGCTCGTCTGGGCTCCACGGCATCCCCCATCAGCAGTGAGAACACCCTATCCGCCTCCAGGGCGTCATCGGCGTTGACCCTGAGGATGGTGCGCTTGGTGGGGTCCATGGTCGTCTCCCACAGCTGGTCCGGGTTCATCTCGCCCAGGCCCTTGTACCGCTGGATGGTGACGCCGGTCCGGTCGGTGCTCTCCTCCAAGACGCTCGGCAGATCGTCCCAGGAGACGTCCTCCTGGATCATCTTGTTCCGTTTCTCCACCAGGTAGGGCTGTCCCTCTACGTAAGCCTTGGCCTGGGGGTACAGGTCAAAGCAACGTCGCATTAGCGCCGACTCGAAATGATCGCTCGTAAGCGTGAATTTGGTGTCCTCGGGGTACTCGATCTCCAAAACACCCTCATTCCGCTTTTTGTCGAAGGGCGCTTTGAATGGGATGTTCGCCTCCTGTAGCCAGCCGCGGGTCTGCTGTGTGACTGCGCTGGGAGAGGACAGACCCTGTCGGTACCAATCGCCTACGCTGGATGCCAGCAACTGGAGCATGAATTCCGCTGGGATGGCTGTGCTCTGCTGAAGCTCTGCGAGTGCCTTGCTGAGCATCTTGAGCGGTTCCGCCGTCTTCCGGATTTCGGCACCTGTTATGGTCGTCCCGTCCCTGGATGTAATCTTGAGCCCGGAGAAGCGCTCCTTGGCGGTCCACTGCTCCAGAGCGTCGTCTGAGTAAAGCCATTGCTCGGACTTCCCCTTGGAAGCCTTGTACAGCGGCGGTTGGGCGATGTACAGGTAGCCGCCTTCTACCAGGGGACGCATGTGCCTGTAGAAGAATGTCAGCAGCAGTGTCCGGATGTGGGAGCCGTCCACGTCAGCGTCTGTCATTATGATGACCTTGTGGTAGCGGAGAGAGTCCAGGTCGAAGCCGTTGGAGTCGTCGCCGTTCTCTCCTGCCTCATCGCCGTCGCTGTCAACGTTGCTGATCTTGACGCGGGAATGGAACTTTGTTCCCAGGGCTGTGATGATGGCGCGCAGCTCCTCGTGGGAGATCATCTGCTCCTCACGGGCCTTTTCCACGTTCAGGATCTTGCCCTTGAGTGGGAGTATTGCCTGGAAGCCGCGGTCCCTGCCCATTTTGGCAGAGCCGCCGGCTGAGGGGCCTTCAACCAGGAACAGCTCGCTGTTCTCCGGGTTGCGCTCCTGGCAGTCCGCCAGCAAGCCCGGCAGTGAGCCGCCGTCCATGGCATTCTTGCGAAGCACCATGTCCCGTGCCTTGCGGGCCGCATCCCGTGCCTTCTGGGACGTCAGGCACTTGTCTATGATGCGCCTGGCCTCTTGAGGATGCTCGTCCAGGTAGTATTCGAGGCCCTCGGCCACTATCGTATCTACAGGTCCCCGGACCTCGGGGTTCCCCAGCTTGGCCTTGGTCTGCCCCTCGAACTCCGGGTCCAGCAGCTTGACGCTGATGACGGCGGCCAGCCCTTCCCGCACATCCTCGCCGGCAAGATTGGGCTGGTCTTCCCGGATGGCACCCTTCTTGTGGGCGTAGTCGTTCAGGGCGCGGGTCAGCGCGGTGCGCAGGCCCGTGAGGTGGGTGCCGCCGTCTGGTGTGTTGATGCAGTTGGCGAATGAGTAGACCAGCTCTGAGAAGCCTGTATTGTACTGGAGGGCCACCTCCACGATGATGTCGTCCGCCGCCTTTTCGATGTGTATGGGCTTGGGCGTAAGCACCTCACGGTCCTTGTTCAGGTAGTCCTGAACGAAGCTGGAGATGCCCTGCTCAAAATGAAAGGATGCTTCCCAGGCCTCGGCGCCTCTGGCCTTGTGCCAGGGGCTGGAGAACTCTATCGTCAGGTCCCTGTTCAGGTAGGCCATCTCACGGAAGCGCTGGACCAGATCGCTGAAGTTGTAATCGATCTCCTCAAAGGTGACGGTATCCGGAAGAAAGGAGATGGACGTGCCCTGGCCTTCTCCGTCCCCAACCTCCTCCATATCCGCGATCGGCTTGCCCCGGGCGAACTCCTGTCGGTACATCCGTCCATCCCTCAGCACCTCTACGGTCAGGTGCTCGGATAGGGCGTTTACCACCGATGCGCCTACTCCGTGGAGGCCGCCGGAGACCTTGTAGGCACCGCCACCGAACTTTCCGCCGGCGTGAAGGGTGGTCATTATGGTTTCTAGGGCAGGACGTTTCGTGGTGGGATGGATGTCCACAGGAATGCCCCTGCCGTTGTCCGTAACCTCGACTACGCCGTCCTCACGGATGTTTATGGTGATCTTGTCACACACACCCGCCATAGCCTCATCCACCCCGTTGTCGACGATCTCGTAAATCAGGTGGTGCAGTCCTCGGCTGTCGGTGCTGCCAATGTACATGCCGGGCCGCCGCCGTACCGCCTCCAAGCCTTCAAGGACCTGGATATCGCTGGCGGTGTACTCGTTGGCTCGCTGGGATTTGCTAGATGTCATTCAGCCTTCCTTCGAATATAGAGGAAGCTATACTACTGACAACTCTCTGGGAGAGGTCTGCTTCCCGGGCTTATTGGTGGGCGGAGAGGGCCCTGGAGACATTAGAAGCCGGAACGACGGGGGTAAAACTAGACGATAATTTCTTTCTAATCTACTGGGGGTCGGCGGGACTCTCCGTCTACTGTCGCCCGTAGCTGAAATTATAGCATAAAAGCTATCTGATGTCAAAGTTTTCAGATAGGGGAGGACTGCTCTGACATCACCGGCCGTGCTGCCCATATAGATTAAGATATAGCGAGGCGTTAGTCTCAGTCGTTTGGGCCCTTCTCGACTGCCTGCCCGTGACCTGCCCGTGACCTGAATGGATGGGCGAAAACAGGCGTCTTTCAGAGTGGACGCTGGTACAATGTACCTTGCACATCATGCTTATCCTAGGTATCGAAACCTCCTGCGACGAGACGGCTGCCTCTGTAGTGGAGGACGGACGGCGTGTGCTGTCTAACGTGGTGGTCTCCCAGGTGGCGCTGCACGCCCGTTACGGCGGCGTGGTCCCAGAGGTGGCTTCGCGTCAGCACTTGCTGAGCATCATACCAGTCGTGACGCAAGCCCTGACAGATGCCGGTGTCGCTCTGGACGGACTGGATGGTGTGGCAGTTACATACGGCCCCGGGCTGGCTGGCGCACTGCTGGTTGGGGTGAACATGGCCAAGGCGCTGGCATTCGCCAGGGATATTCCGCTGCTCGGGATCAACCATTTGGAAGGCCATATCTACGCCGCCTGGCTACTCGATGCCGACCCTGCTTTGCAGCCCGGGTTTCCGTTGCTCTGTCTGGTAGCTTCCGGGGGGCATACGGACCTACTGGTCATGGAGGGGCACGGTCAGTATAGGCTGCTGGGACGCAGTCGGGACGACGCGGCGGGAGAGGCCTTTGATAAGGCATCTCGCATTCTTGGGTTGGGCTACCCTGGCGGTCCGGCTATCCAAAGGGTCGCCGGAGACATAACGACCGCCGAACGGTTGCCCAGGGCTTGGATGAGAGGGACGCTGGACTTCAGCTTCAGCGGTTTAAAGACCGCTCTCCTTCACAGGGCCAGAGACCTGGGCGTGGAGGATGTGCCTACTGCGGATCAGGCGGATCAGGTTGACACCGCTTCGCCGACGGCGGTGGTGGAGGGGTTGGCCGCCGCCTTTCAGGAGTCGGTGGTGGAGGTGTTGGTTGCCAAGTCGCTGGAGGCAGCAGGACAGGTGGCTGCCAGGGGCATCATCCTTGGCGGAGGTGTGACCGCCAACACGATGCTCCGGGAGCGCTTCGCCGCTGAATCCGGGGAGCTGCCTGTGCTGGTTCCTCCCCCGGCACTATGCGTGGACAACGCTGCTATGATCGCCGCCTGCGCCTTCTATCGGTACGCCTCAGACCAGCCCTTGCACGAACCACGAGGATGGGATTTAGACATCCTGCCGTCCCTCGCTCTCGGTTGACTCCGGGCGGTAGGCGGTCGCCTCGCTTTGGGACGGTTCCGTAGTTTGGCGGGCTCCGTCGCCTGATTCGGGTAATTGCTGGGAGCTGTCAGATACGATTAGCTCGGGCTGCCGGGCTGGTCTGGCGGTGGGCTCGTGGCCGGCTCTGGCCAGGAAGAATCCGTGGGCCATGTCATGGGCGTCTCGCAGTGCCTCGGGGGTGTGCAGAAGCAGGGCCAGATCGGTGGTGCGGGTGCGGAAAAGGATGGAGGCGGCGTCTTCAGCTACGAAGTAGGTTGACGCTGTTATCGCCCCCAGCAAAACCAGTGCCCCACCAATGAGCCACGGCAGGATGCCGGCGATTCCCAGCGCCGCCGCCAGCCATACAACCACAACCGCTCCCAGCATCATCGCGCCGCCTGTCAGGAGGGGCATCACTCGCTGTGCCACATCGTTGACCTCAACGGCGTCAACCTCCTGTAAGGGCGCCAGCACCAGGTGCTCTCGACCGTCATTGCGAACGAACCCCACGAGCCGCTGGTTGGTTAGCAGGATGCAGTCGTCCTGGGGAGGCGCGTCCTCCAGAAGGCCGTACCGCCCGTGAAGCACCAGCCACAACTCCTCGTTCGGAAGGAGCTGTACGCCCCGAATCTGCTCCTGCTCGCCTCTCATAGGTCGTTATCTCCACGTAGCTGCGGCGGCTTCCAGATCGCCTGCCTTGCTGAGAATGATAGCAGAAAGGACAGAAGCGTTGTAACGACTGCTGGCCTCGGCGCCGTCTGAATCAGTACCTTGTTGAAAGAACCGTAAGTGAAGTGGAGTTGGGCGGCCAGCGTGGGTAGCGCGGTATGGCAGCAACGATCAGCGATACCGATAGCACGCGGCGGCGCTCTCACCTATCTTAAGGCCCCGTGCTTTCGCTGAGTCCCCGTTCTGCAGCATGAGCCCGTACAGATGTATCAGTCCCTGCTGCCTTGCGGCACCCATTCCGCGTGGCCCTGTCTGCAGACGCAGGAGCACCGCCATCTCGCGAGTCATCTCGTTGTCCGCCAGCCGTCGTGCGTTCCGGTACAGTCGCATACAGGCGTCTGATTGGGCATGGTCGCCCTCCATGCGTGCCTGGGAGTGCAGCAGGGACAGCACGGCGTTCACCGCGATGTCCAGAGCTCTGCTGCGTCCTATGAGCGTGTTCTTGGGGCCTTTTACTATCGGGGTATCGAGGAGAGGGCTTAGGCGTGGCCCTCCGGCCTGCGTGAAGAAGCCCGCCAGCAGGCCTTCGTTCATGTGGCGAGCCAGGAGTGCCGCCGCTCCAGCTATGCGTCGGTGGGGCCAGTTTACTGGTCGGGCGCCCGCGTAGCACCATGACGACGGGTCCATGGGTGTGATTGTTGGAGCTCCTGGGCCGGTATTGGCTTCTGCCGCAGGGGTCTCTGCCTCTGAGATCTCTTGATGGCCCTTACTGCTCGGTGTTGACTGCAACCCGGCGGCCCGCATCAGCAGGGCTTGAATGGCTGGTCCCCGGTCCCCGGTGGTCAGGGGCGTCGCCGTCTCCCGGATGGTGTGCCACGGGAGGCGTTGCGCCAGATCAAGGAACTGTCTGCGATTCCTGCTGTACCCCATCGCCTCCATGATGCCTCTGTAGCACAACTCGTCCCAGCTCTCCTTTGCAAGGTCGGCACGGAACCGCCTGCTTCGCGATAGGAAACGTTCCTCTCCCGCTCTATCCAGGAGCGCGACCAGCTTATCCGCCGGGAGACGCTGCCAGCGTTGGAGCAGCGGCAACCTGGCTCCGGTGGCGTAGTCACCGGGTGGGTCGTCCTGAGTCAGGTCCCCCTGCGACAGGTCCAATGGCAGCGGGACCACCGTAATTGGTACCGCATGTCCATCCTGCCTGTAGACTGACGCATCACCCGATGATGCCTGGACCACCTGCAGCATGACGTTGTTGTAGTTGGAGTCCCGATGATGGTCGTGTTGCGACCAGCCCTTTGTCTCCAGATGTAGCTCCACTCACCGCGTACCGGAGGAGAGTCGTCCCACTGGAGGATGGCGTCCAGGAAGTCAGGACCAGCCCCCCCCGTTGGCCCTGCCAAGGTAGAGCACTCGCAGGCGTCTCCCGTCCTGGGTCTTCAGCATTTCGCGCCAGGCCCGTCGACGCTACAGGCGTGCCAAAAGGTGCTCTGGGAGCAGCTCTTTCCCGCGTTGCCTGGTCACCTGACGCTTCTTGTCACTAACATTGCCTCAGCTTGATCTGCCCACTGGAATATTCCAGTCTGACGCCTTCTTTCTACCCGCCCGATTTCCATTGATGTTCCACGGCTAGTGCGTGGTTATTACCCGCCCATCCTCCCTCAGACGCTGTCCGTACAGCCTGGTTCCCCCATCCCTCTATCGGAGAGTGCTCATCTCGTTCCTTTCGACAAGTTCAACCTCACCCTGACGTATCGGGGTCAGCGAAGTGCCGACTCGGTCGAGCACTCGCGATGGAATCGGAGCATTATCGGATAGTATCCCCAAATCCCTACCGGTAGGGGCACCTTCCCGTGGCCTGCCTGAAGTCCGTGCAACACAGGACTGCGACTGAGCCGTTTGATATTAGATGGCTAGCCTTGGTCTTCCGACGATCCATTCCCCGCTCCAGTCGCGGGAGGGCCGTCTCTTGAGGTTCTGTAGGGGAAGGAAACCCTCTCGGCGATGATGTTGAGTAGCGTGCTGGAGGTGCCCCGTGGCCGGTACAGGCCGGTCTCCCACTCGCTGATGGTCTGCTGGCGTGTTCCCATCTCTCGGGCCATCTGCTGCTGGGTCAGCTTCAGGTGGCGGCGCAGGGCGCGTACGTATTCGGCGTCCCAGTTGCGCGTCCTCTTACTTACCCTGCTGCCACCTTTATCTCCCTCATCCATGACCGCATTTTACACGGTTCAGTGTATCCCGGGCAAGTCCGCTGCGCTGGTCTGGGCTTGGCTCCCAGCGCAGCGGGCCTTAGCTTCCTTACCAGGTCAGGATGGGTATGACCCAAAAGACCCATGAGAACGGCCCGTTTGGTTCTATGATGGCGATGGAACTATGAATAGGCTATGTCGTGCTCGTCGCAACCATGAATCTCGCGTCCCTGGGAGCAGGATGAATAGGACATTGTATGAACGGGGATAGTAGACATCAGGAGGTCAATGCCTACTTCGCTGGCAAAGACGTCTACGTCAGATCCAGAGGCCGCCATTACCATGCGGACCCTGACTGTCCGGTAATCAGGAACCATCCGGGCTCCGACATCTATCACAGGAGCACATTTCAACTGGACGAGGCAGGCCATCTCAATCTAACTAACTACGATGATGTTGCGTATGAGCCCTGCGCCTGCGCCATTGACAGCGTGCCCAGGGGCTAGATTTCCTTCCTCTTACCTATCCGTTGGACCGTCCACTGGGACATTCCGGTCTGGCGCCCTCTTCCAACTCCCCAGGCCCTAGTTAAGGCACGCTACCACAGCCCTAGTGGCTTCGGCTGTGCCGCCCGCGGGCTGGCCGTTGGCCTGGATGGTCAAATCTCCGGAATCCAGGGCTCCCCATACGGCGTCTCTGATTCGCTTGGCTGCCTCGATCTCCTCCAGACGATCCAGCATCATGGCGGATGACAATATCTGGGACAGCGGGTTGGCCACTCCCTTGCCCATGATGTCGGGTGCCGTGCCATGCACCGGCTCAAAGTAGGTGGCCTGCTGCCCCAGGTTTCCGGAGGGGCACATCCCCAGGCCGCCTATGGTCCCGCCACCCAGGTCGCTGAGTATGTCCCCCAGGGAGTTCTCCATGACCAGCACATCGAAGTCCCAGGGCCGTTGCACCAACGCTTGGGCTGCGGCATCGGAGTACAGGTACTCCTTTTCTACGTCCGGGTACTCCTCGCCTAACCGCTCGAATATCTGCCGGAAGAACCAGAAGCTGCGCAGAACGTTGCTCTTGTCCACACATGTCACGCGACGCACTCTGTCCGATGGGCTGCCCTGACGGCTTCGGGCCAGATGGAATGCGAAATGTACTATCCGCTCCACACCCTTGCGGGTCATCAGCAGCACGTCGGACATGGCATCTTCGTTGCCCACACCCAGGCCGCGCGAAAGATACAACCCCTCGGTGTTCTCCCTGACGATGACGTAGTCTATCTGGCCGGGCTCCGCCTTTATGGGGGCGTTGACCCCGGGCCACAGCCGGATAGGCCGTACGTTGGCATAAAGGTCAAGGCCGTTGCGCAGCACACCGCCCAGCAGCCCCACCTCCGTACCATCGGGCCGTCGCACCCAGGGCAGGCCGACAGGGGCCTTCAGCACAGCGTCGGCAGTGCGGCACGCCTCTAGAGAGTCGTCGCTGAGGGGTGTACCGGCGCGCTCGTAGGAGGCCACCCCTCCCAGGTGCTCCGCCAGCACCTCCAGGGCCGATTCCATTATCTCCGGCCCTATCCCGTCACCGGCGATAGTTACGACGCCGTAGTTGCGCAGCTCAGCCACCGGTAGACACGCTCTGATCGGCGGGCCTGGGCAGCTTGATCATGGACATCGCCACTGCCGCCGCCAGGAGCATCGCAGCTCCGTACAGGAAGGCAGACCGTATTCCCAGGGCGTCGGCGACAATGCCCGCCAGTAGGGGAGAGACGGTGGAAGAGGCGAATGTTGAAACGTATACCAGGGAGGCGGTGGTGGCCTGGACGTCCGGGCCGCCCATGTCGGAAGCGGTGGCCAGGAACAGGGCCTGAAGGGAGTACAGGAAGGTTCCCATGGCAACTATCACGACCACCAGGGGGAGGCCCGTAGGAACGAACCTAAGAGCGATCAGCAGCATGCCGAAGGCGGCCAGGGCCGGGACCAGTACCGCCTTTCTCCCCAGTCTGTCCGACAGCGCTCCCATGAACGGCTGGGCGCCGATGCCCGCCAACTGAGACAGGGAGAGATAGATGGCCACACGTGCCAGGGAGAACCCCAGGTCGTCACGGAGAAATACCGGCAGGAATATGACCGTTGAGCTTTGTCCCAGCGCACGCAGCGCTGAGATTCCCAGGACGGCCAGCAGAGAGCGGTTGCCCAGTAGTCGGCCCAGTGAGCTGAAGTACTCCCGTAGGGAGCTGGTGCCACCTTCGCCCATAGGTATGTTGCGAAGCGCTAATCCCATCGCCGCTGCCGCGATCAGCGCAGGGACGATGCTCCACTGCAGGGTGCCGCGCCACTCAAGGCCTGAAAACGAGAGTGCAAGCCAGGCCATTCCCCCTACCATCGCCGCTGCAACGAGCGGTCCAGTCGCCTCTCCCAGGCTGCCTCCGGTACCGTGCAGGGATATCACAAACCCCCGCCGTTCCGGGAAGCGCCGGGACAGCGCACCCAGGGCGGGCGGATGGAATATTGAGGGGCCCAGACCTACTAGTAGCATAGCGGCCAGCATCAGCGGATAGGTGGTCGCGCTCCCCACCAGGAAGTAGGAGATTCCCATGATGGCCAGGGACATTGTCAGCAGCAACCCCGAGTAGCTGCTGAACCGGTCTCCCATATAGCCGGCGGCCAGGGTGGTGGCGCCCCCGGTGGCCTGCCGCGCCGTCGCCAGCCCGCCCAGCATCGTGTTGCTGAGGCCCATGCCGATCTTGATTTCGGGCAGGATGATGGTCTGGAAGCCGGAGATGTAGATATGTTTGATGGCATGGCCCGCCACGATAGTGGCTATCATCAGAAGGCCGCTTCTGTCCCGCTTCCCGATGGCGGAGGCCCCCTGCGTTGTGTCCGGCTGGTTGGACGTAGCCATGCGTACTCCGTTGCTAGTCAGCTCGGCTGAGTATACAGACATAGGTGGCCCATATGGAATAGCCCATCCGGAATAGCAGGCCATGCGGAATAACAGGCCATGCGCAGTAACAGGATAGAGGCTGCTATTGGCGATTCTGATAGAGGTGTCTTTGCCACGAGCGCCGGTTCACGTTACAATTCTATAACTGTCCTGGGAGGCGCTTCATTGGTTCAAGAGACGCAGCAGCTGATCATCTACACCCATCCCGATTGTGACGCCTCGGCGGGGGCCAAGGCGGACTTTCTGCGGGATGGGATAGAGTTCAGAGAGATAGATATCACCGAAGAGCCCGGCGCCATTGAGGAGCTGCTCAAGCTCACGGGCGGAGAGCGCATCACACCCGTCATGGTTGAGGGCAAGCTCGTCACCATCGGCTATATGGGTATAGGCTGAGGTTTCTGATCGGCTGGCCGTTGGCCAGCACACGTAGGGATAGCCAGCATACGCACTGATAAATAGAGGAGACCTGGAGCAATGGCGATAGCGCAGTCACCCGCAATCGGGACCCACGTACCAGACTTTACGTTGCCTACTCTGGACGGGAGGATGGTACGTCTATCGGACTACCGTGGTAAGCGGCTAGTCCTGTTCATGTGGGCATCCTGGTGACGGTGTAGAGAGCAACTGCCAGTCTGGCAGCAGTTTTACACCCGGCACCAGAGCGACAACATAGAGGTGGTTACTGTGGCGGTGGACGCCCAGGGCGCTGACAAGCCCCGTCCCTACGTGGAGCAGGCCGGAGCGACATTCACAACACTGGTCGACGAAGAGAACCTTCTCAGCCAGATGCTGGGCTTCAAGGCCGTTCCCAGCGGGCTGCTTATCGATGAAGACGGTGTGCTCCACTATAGGAAGTTTGGCGGGTTCGATATCAAGAAGCAGGAGTACGCCGACCTGGTGGAGCAGTGGGTCAAAGACCCTTCGCCGGAGTGGCTGGCCCAGCGCATGCAGGATGACCCCCTGGGTGGGGCCGACCATGAGGCAGCCATCGCTCACTTCCAGCGGGGCTTGGAGCTGTACAAGCAGAGCAACGTGGAACACGCACTGGTCGAGTGGAAGAAAGGTCGGGACCTGGAGCCCGACAACTGGGTGATACGCAAGCAGATATGGGCTGTTGAGAACCCGGAACGGTTCTATGACGGTGCCGTGGACTTTGACTGGCAGCGGGAACAGATAGAGCGCGGCGTCTAGCACGGTTCGATACACATACTGACAAGAGAAGCCCGTGGCCTTTTGCTAGGCTGCGGGCTTCTCTTGTCAATTGCGTTGAGTGGGCCGCCGCCCATGCAGGCGGGTCTCGCTTCCGCAGGCTGTCCCGACTATCGTATACTGTAACTTACGGCCCGGTGGTGTAGCGGCTAACACACTGCCCTGTCAAGGCAGAGATCACGGGTTCGAATCCCGTCCGGGTCGCCACTTCTACATCTTCTTCGGCCTTCCATATGGCAACTTCTGAGATGAAACGGCCGTCAACTCCCGCCCTGGGCGCTGGCTAAGGCCCGCGCGACGACGACAGCGATCTTTTGAAGCATCCTCCGCTCGTCGTCGCCGTACGCCTGGCTGCGGTACCTGGCGCCCAGGGCGACTTGACCAATCTGAATCCCTCCATGTTCCAAGGGCACGGTGAGTTGTGCCTGGCCGTCCCATGCGCCGGAGGTCTGTGCTAGCCGTAGCTCTCCGTCCTGGTGCATGAATATTGCTCCGCTCTCGGCACGGAAGGCTGCCACTGCTTCGTCCAGAAGCCGCCTTGTCATCTGGGCGGCATCGTTCAGCTGGACCATTGCCTATACCTGGTCTCCGAAGGCTCGCAGCCCCCTGGTACGATCAGGATTTTCCTTGAAGTACCTGTCGGTCAGCGCCTGAAGCCACAGTCTGATGGGCATGAACGCTCCAGCCAGGATCCGAGTGCTCAGAAGTATAGCGAAGTTGGACTCCTCACCGAGTAAGCGTACGAACAGAGCCTGAAACAGGCGTATGGAGCCGATGTACAGACCCATGAGTATGCCGGTGAGAGGGCCGTAGATCAACGTACGGTTGATGATCAGGTTGATGTCATACAGGCGGTATTTGAGTATGGCCACTGCTATGCCCAGAGGCATAAGCGTGAGAGAGCCGGCGAACAGGGCTCCATCCACCGAATCGGGGGGGTGCGTTGCCTGTGATCTCAAGGAAGACCGATATGACCATGTATGTTCCGAACACCCCGGCTGCGTAGGCAAACCATTTGATCTGCTGGCGCTCTTCCCCAATGCTCCGGATGAAGCGGAGCACCAGGGAGACTGTCGCTGCCACCAACAGGAGCATCATAGCAACAAGAGCCGTGGTCTCAATCACATTCAGGATACCTTCTGCGCCGGCAATGGCGATGGGGTTCCTGATCGGAGGCTGAAGCAACTCCAGCTCAGGCCCCAGCGACGAAGAGGCGGCAAATGTTACGAGAGCACCAACCAGACCCCAAGAGACCCGGCGCCAGCGTGCCGACAGCAACGTCCCACTGGGAAAGAGCAGCGTGAGAAGGACCAACTGTCCAAAGAAGGAGATCAAAAGAGCCCATGGCACCAGCGCCGCTAGCACACCACCGGGCAGGGCTCCCGGTCTGACTTGAAGGGCGTACTGACCATAGGACTCAGCGACACCGGCAATAACCAGGGTGAGACCAATGGATAGCAGCAACCAGCCGATGAAGTTGTCCGGATACCTCGAAGCAACGATCGTCCCCGTCGTAACCATTGCGCCAGCGGCTACCATAAACAGTGTGTCCACAGCGAACGAGTCTTGTGATATGGAAGGGACCAAGAAGTGTATGACGAGGACAAGGGCCACCGCTATGCCTACGAATACGGCCCAGAGGGACCAGGCTAGATATGATGCAGGAACGTATTTCATCTTAGTCTATCTGCAGCTGTACCGTTCGCTGACCGTTGCCGGCTCCCAGCACTGAACGAGATGCCGTAATTGTAGCCACGGGAAGGCAGTAGTCAAACCGGACTCTCCCAAAGGCCAGGATAGAAAGGCCACGTGAGCCCTTGGTCAGGTTCCAAGCGCACCTGACGCCCTATACGGATATATCGCCTGGGGTCTACAGGTAGAGAGGTTGCTTCCTATGCCGCCGCTTCAACGGGGGCCGGGCTTACCGGAGGCCGCGCCAGGAAGATGCTGAGGCTGGCGGCAACCATCAGGACCCCGTATAAGGCGAAGATGGAGAAATAGCCTCCACTGCTATCGAATGCCAGAGCAGCTGCCAAGGGGCCCAAAGAGTTGGCACCCATTTGCGCTGGGGAGGTTAGGCCCCTGATAGCACCCAGGGAGCCTCTGCCGTAGTAGTCGGCATAGATTACTTGGCTCAGGGTGCCCATCCCTCCTCTGACAATGCCTGCGTAGCCCGCCCACATGAATGCTATCGCCGGCCCGTTCACGTTGAGCAGAATAATGTAGCTTAAGGCGCCCAACAGGAAAGAGGCAGACAGGACTTGGCGGGCAGGGTATCGTTCAACAACAAAGCCCATAATCAGTGCCCCGATCGCGCCGGTGGACGAAAAGACACCCATTACGATCACGGCTAGACCGGCACTCAGGCCCTTGTCAGACAGATAAGGAATCGTATGGAGGTTTATGCTGGACCCTACGAGCGATGAAAGCGTAAAGGCGGTGACCAGTAGATACAATGAGGGGTGCCGGAGCACTTGAGGGACCGTCATTGAGGCCTCGACCCTGGCAGGACGGGTGGAGGTAGCCGCGTTTCTTCTTGCTACCTCCTGCGGGTCTTCTTGGTCTCCGTCGGTGAAAAGACCTATGTCCTCAGGGCTTCTACGAAGGATGAACCAGATGGGTAGGAGTGTTACCGCCATTACACTGGTACCCAGAACGAAGGCTGCGGTCTGCCACCCGAATCTGCTGACAAAGTACTGAACAAAGAGCGGTGTTCCAGCGTTGCCCATCATGTTGCCGACAGAGCCGAACGCGACCGCTCGTCCTCGTTTCCTTACGAACCATTTGGGAATGGTTACCTGCATAACTAGGACAACGATTCCCATATTCACTGTGCGGGCTATGATCTGAAGAGCAAGGAACTGCCAGAACGCCGTCACAAAAGAGGTCAGTATCACCGATCCGCAAACCACAATCGCAGCCGCCGTAAGGATCCGTCTGCCGCCGTGTCGGTCTACCAGGGGACCTATGAAAATGGCAATGAATCCACCCAACATGGTCCCTATGGTCATGCCGGACGTGTAGGCCCCTCTGCTCCAACCGAAATGTTCGGTGATCGGCTTCATAAAAACCCCAAGGGCAGGGTGCCCTTGGGAGCTTTGGACTAGGCCCGCCAGCGCCATCACGAACACTATCAACCATCCGTAATAGAAGCGGGGACGCCGTTGTGAATCAGGGGTGTTGGTCACTTCCGCATCTTGGTTACTCGCATGAAGTTATATCTTACACCTACCGCACCCCGAGTATCTCCGTGCACTCGGGCGATGGTATCGGTCAGGTCTGAAGGTTATCAATTCTCTCCGGCGTTCGGAAGAGTGGTTCCGGCGTGGCTGTGGCTTCACAGCCACGACCTTATGGGTACGGTGGGATCTATGTCAGGTATCGCTCCGCGGCTGTCGAGCCGGTCCTGAGTTGGCTCAAGTCCAGGCCGCGCTGCCGGTTCAACTCCGAGTGTGCGGCCAGGGCATCCTCACTTTCCCAGAGCTCAAGGAGGACTAGCTGGTCCGGGCGTTCGGTGCTCTGGTAGAGTTCGTAGCCCTGGCACCCGGCCTCCTCACGTACCTCCGGTGCAAGGGTACGGAAGATGCCTACCAGTTCATCCCGCTTGCCCGGTGCCGCCTCCATCGGAATCACGAGTCGTATTGCCATTATTGCCTCCTTTGGAATTGGTGTCGATACTAGAGTGTGATACTACTACCCTCGACTTCGCTTGTGTCTTGCCCGCCTGGAGCACCCTACTCAAGCTGTAGCCAATCATCTCCGACCTGGTCAAATCTATCGTATAGCTCCTCCAGGATATCGGGCTGCAAAGTTAGACCGCTCTCCACCGACCGGATATTGGTCAGGAGATGGACGGGATTGCTGGTGCCCACGATAGCCGTTCCGATAGAAGCATGCGCTAACACGAATCCCAGCGCCAGTAGGATGCCGTCCTCAGGTGTGCCCGGAATGGGGCCCATCGCGGCCATCAGCCGCGCCCGCTTGAAGTAGTCGGCGGTATAGGGTATGGAACTGCCCGCTGCGCCCCATGCCCCGTTGGCGATAGGACGCTTGGCGATGACACCCATGCCCCGTTCATCCGCCAGGTCTAGCAACCCCTTGCTGCGGGCGTGCTGGTCAACAAGGTTGAAGCTGGTCTGTAGCGTATCGAAGAGGCCGCTTTCCACCGCCCAACGCGCCTCTTCGTTGTCTCCGCTGTACCCCACGAACCGGGTCTTGCCTGCCTCCTTGGCCCCGAGCAGCGCATCCGTCGCATCGCCGTGCTTCAGAGTATTCAGATCGCAGGAATGGAGCTGTACCAGGTCCAGATGGTCGGTATTCAGGCGTACCAGGCTTCTATCAATGCTGTCCCGCACCGTGCTGGCCGTCCAGGGCAGACCATCGTAGCCCCCGCTTACGTGGCCGCACTTGGTTGCCAGTACAAACTCGTTACGCCGGTGTGCGACCATGTTACCCACCAACTCCTCGCTGCTGCCGTAACAGGCGGCGGTGTCCAGGAAGGTAATGCCGTTGTCCAGCGCCTGGTTCAGGACGCTGGCGGCTTGAGCCAGGTCGTCCAGGGAGAGGTTCCCAATCTCGGCCAGTCCCAGGCCCAGACGGCTCACCTCCAGGCCGGTGTTGCCAAGGGTTGTACTCTCCATAGGCGTCATTTCTCCTTAAGGTGCATCGTGACGGGCGTGCTTACGGTTCAAGCTGCTCGGTTTCGCTTTCCGCGGCTGTAAGTGTAATGTGAGAGAAGGCAGAGTCCGGTGTTGCGCCGTGCCAGTGCTTCTCTCCGGCCGGGATGTAGGCGATATCACCTACATCGACCACTCGCTCCTCCGTTTCCGAGGCAACGATGCCCCGGCCAGCGGTCACGAGCAGGATCTGGTCGCTGGTATGCCTGTGGAACCAGTTTCGTGCGCTAAGGCTGAAGTTCACCACAGACATGCTGAAGAAAGCATTCTCCTGCTCGCCGAGCACTGGTTGCCGTGTCACTGCTCCGCCCGTGAATAGAGGGGAGTCGACTGTCTGCTCGGTGGTCTCATCCGCCTTGATTATCCTCATGGTTCCCTCCAGATTAGGATTGCGTATGGCGGTAGTCCTCCGTGGCAGCAGTTCAAGGATACAGGCCAGTCAGAGGCGTCGTAGTCGCAGCGCATTGGGTGCGGATGGGACAGGTGTAATGATAACGGCGCTGGCTGGATGCGGAGACTAGCCGCCTTGCTTCTCCGCCTGCCAAAGGGGACAAATCACGGGTGCGATCTCCTGTCCGGCCCCTCCCCAGGAGCAGTTGATCAGCTACCGCATGGACACTAGCGTCATTGTACGCAAGGGGCTTGCAGTGTCAATAGGCGGGGTCTGACGCTGCCAAGGCCAAGGCCAAGGCCAAGGACGTTACCCATACATTATTAATGGCAATGTCTGGATCCCCGTGTGAGTAGAAGGCGTCCTGCCTGGCTGGAACGCCACGGGTTGCCAGAGGGGTTGCTGTGTGTTACAAGTGGCCCTGGGATAGGGGGCAGATCCTTAAGGGCTCCCTACGCAGCAAGGAGGTGAAACTGTGACCAGTGATCAGTACATAACACCTGAGATGAAAGCCGCCATCGGAAGCGAGAGCGAGCCACGCGAGTCCAGCATGGAGGCCACTCTTTCGGAGCACCGGCGTTTCATCCATGCCATCATGGATGAAGACCCCATCTACTACGACGAAGAGTACGCCAAGAAGACCAGGTATGGTGGGATCGTGTGCGCACCCCTGTTTCCCACCAGTGTCAGCCGCCGGCAGCTGGGTACTCCTGACCCGCTTACTGAAGAGTTCAAGAACAACCCCGATTTCGATGCCCTGGCAGCCAGTGGTCAAGTCGCCAGGCCGGGCGACCTCCCGGAGCTTGATCTGTCCCACATTCCGCGTATGCTCAACGGCGGCAACAGTATTGAGTTCTTCCAGTACATGAAGCCCGGAGAGAGGACCGTTTCCAAGTCACGCATCGTTGACATTTATGAGAGGGAAGGTAGGTCCGGCCGGATGGTCTTCATGGTCACTGATACCGAAGTGAGGAATGACAGGGGAGAGCTGCTGATGATTTCTCGGGGCGTTTCTATTCGACGTTAGGGCAGGCGGTAGGCAGTAGGAGTGACATTCATGGCAACACAGACAGATAAGAAACAGGTCTATTTCGACGACGTTGAGGTGGGTATGGATATCCCATCCGTGGTCAAAGGGCCGATGACACAGGCCCACATCATGCGTTGGAGCGCCTCTCAGGAGAACTGGCACCGTATCCATTACGATCATCCCTTCGCGCTGGATCATGAGAAGCTGCCCAATGTACTGATTAACGGTAGTTGGAAGCAGCAGGTAATGTCGCAGCTCATCAAGGATTGGGTAGGCCTGGAAGGCTGGCTGTGGAAGATCAGCTTCCAGCACAGGTCAATGAATGTGCCGGGAGATACCTTAACAGCCTGGGGCAACGTGACAGAGAGGCATGAGCGGGACGGGCTGGGCGTCGTCGAGCTGGAGATCGGACTGCGGAACCAGGATGGTGTAGAGGCATGCCCCGGCAGTGCTACGGCGGTCTTGCCCATACGGGGCGGAAGACACGTTCCGTATCCCTTTGTGCCTCCGCAGGAGTAGGGACGCGTAAGCATTGTGGCGGCACTCGTAGGCTGTCGGTGTTGGGCAGTGTACCCGTATCCAGGACACCTGCGCCCCAATTATGTGGTATACTCGGGATCAGTGGCAGTGTTTTGGCCCACATCCGATTCTTTGCAGTGTCCTCTGTGCCTCTATCGAACCCCAACCATCGTCTTCGTGAGTCCACCGGATTTTCCAGAGTATCCTCGGTATCGGTGACCAGCCTTGCCAACTTTCAATGGAAAGGAGTTAACCGATGACATACGAGGATAGGACTCTTACGTGCGAAGGCTGTGGTCAGCCATTTATCTTCAGCGCGGACGATCAGGCTTATCATGCGGAGCGGGGCTTTACCAACGAGCCCAAGCGGTGCGTTACTTGCCGTGAGGCAAGGCGTGCCGAGCGCAACGGCGGATTTAGCCAGGGCGCTCGCGAGATGTTCCCCGTGGTATGCGCCGAATGTGGTAAGGACACCACAGTCCCGTTCCAGCCTCGCGGTGACCGCCCGGTCTACTGCAGCGACTGCTTCAGCAAGCATCGCCCGGCTGTACGGACAGGCTGGTAAGAACCAATAGGTGGTGGGGGCAGTAGTGCCCCCACCACCACCAAATTGTTTTCCAAGGATTGGAGAGGAGACGGTAATGAGGATATACGTAGGAAACATCTCATTTGAGACGACTGAGCAGCAGCTGAGTGAAACGTTCGAAGCCCATGGACAGGTGGACGAAGTGTCCGTGGTGCGTGATCGCGATACTGGCCGCTCCAGGGGCTTTGCCTTTGTGGAGATGCCATCCGGCGATGAGGGCCAGGCGGCCATAGCCGCGCTCAACGGGCAGGAGCTCAGTGGGCGCACCATAACTGTCAACGAGGCTCGACCTCGCCAGGACCGCGGTTTTGGCGGCGGTGGCGGTGGTGTTGGCGGAGGCCGTTACTAAAGCGCACGCAGCCGCCCTTGGCTGAACCAGGGCGGCAACATCTTGGCTTGCCGGATGGCTGCGGAGGCAGTTCTTTAGCGAACAGGGCCCGTCGTGGAGACGGGGAGAGTCGCTGTAGTCTGCTTCCGCAGTTCTTCCACCTGGTGCAGTGAGTCTCCTGATGCCAGGGCCGCGTTGATAAGACGTACCAGCTCTCTGGCAGATTCGGCGCTCATCTCCACTGCCACCCTTCCACTGGGCCCTCGTACCTTGTCCGCGAAATCTATGCTGAGTGAGTGCTCCATAGGTGCGTGATAAGGGTGGTCGTAGTACACGTGGGCCATAGACAGCGCGAACCAGCCGTGAGGCCCCTTGGCGCTGCCGATCATCTCTCCCTTTTCAACTATCCAGCTGCACATTTCTGTCCTCCGTAACTCACGCTTGCTAGGCTGAGAGGTATTTGCCGAACCAGGTGAAAATCCTGTCCCATCCGTCAACGGCTGCTTCTTGTCTGTAGCTGGGCCGGTCCACTGAAAAGAAGGCGTGTCCTGCATTCTCGTAGTTGTGGAACTCGTATGTCTTGCCCAGACGCTTGAGCTCCTCCTCCATGCGAGTTATATCCGCTGGCGAAGGACTGGCGTCCTCCTGCCCGAAAAGGCCCAGGAGCGGGCAGGCAAGGTTCTCTGTCATGTCCAGCGGGGCCACTGGCTGGCCTAGTGTGAGCTCGTCCGCCAAGGCAACCACGCGACCGCCGTAGCAGTCCACCGCCGCGTCAAGGCTGGGAATGTTGCATGCCACCAGGTACGCCTGCCGTCCTCCGGAGCAGTAGCCGATCACTCCGACCTTTCCGTTGTGGTACGGCAGCGAGCGCAGGTAGTTGGCTGCTCCCTCCACGTCGCCGATGCACTGAGCGTCTGGGACGCCGCCGGCGGCTCGGACGGCGGCGGCCGCGTCATCGGCACTCGCGTCCGGCGCCGCGCGGTAGTGGAGGTTCGGGGATATGGTCGCGTACCCGTTGGCGGCAAATGTCCGTGCGATCTCTTTTGTCCCTGCGTCCCATCCAGGCATGTGGTGGATCACCACAACGCCGCCGTAAGATCCGGTTCCCAGAGGCCGGGCCAGGTAGCTCTCTAAATCGTCCCCGTTGTGTCCCCGTATGTGGACCGTTTCTGCCAGCAACCCTTCATTTCTGTTTGGCATCGTATCTCCTTATCCAATTGCTACTCAGAATGCTGTCTATCCTGGGCCTGTGACGTCGTGATGAAGCGTGAGGGCAGGAATGGACCCGCTGGCATCAGCGAGGATTCACCGCTTGTGACAAGCTTCGCTACGTGTTGTCCGCTGGCCGCTGCCAGGTATATGCCCGAGTGCCCGTGCCCGGTGTTCAGGTAAACGCCGGAAAGGTTAGGAGCGGGACCCATTATGGGCAGGTTGTCCTGGGAGCAGGGTCTGGGGCCTGCCAACTGCTGCACCGCCTCCGCACTCTCCAACGATGGCATCACCGACAGTGCGTGCTCCATCAACCGGTCGCGTGCGTCAGGGGTCGGCGTGGCATCACATCCCTGGTTCTCCTCTTCGGTGGACCCGGCGCTTATGAAGCCGTCCGTGCGTTGAAACAGATGCCCCCAGCCGACCTGGCCCATGAGGTAGCGGAAGGGCTCTCCGTCCCATCTCAGGCGCATGTTCTGACCCTTCAGTGGTTGCACCGGCACGGGGATTCCCAGCCACTCGGAAGACTCCTGGCTCCAGGCGCCCATGGCCAGCACCACTGTGTCCGATTCGATCTCGCCAGACGGTGTTTCCACTCCTACAATTCTGTCCCCTCTGCGCACCAGGCCGGTGACCTGCCGCGTCAGGACCTCAGCGCCCGCCTTCTCCGCGCCCTCTGCTAGCGCAAGTGTGTACCTGTAGGAGTCCAACTGACCGAACCGGTCGGCCCACAACGCACCCAGGACTTTGGGCGACAGGCGGGATTCCAGCTTGCGGGCCTCGTCTCCATCCATGAAGGCCAGGCGCGTCCCGTCCATACCTGCATGTTCGGCGATGTCTTTGCCACGCTCAACCTGCTGCTCGGTCAGCGCCACTCGCAGGGCTTCGCCCACCTGGTACAGAGTGTCTACTCCTGTCTCCTCCTTGAGCCTGGGCAGCAGCTCCGTGGTCAGCTTCAAGGATGCGTTGAACAGCTCCTTGACCGCCGGGTTATCGGACTCCTGCCAGGGTGTCAACAGCCCCGTGGCGTGGAAGGAGGCACCGGCGCCCACCGACTCTCTGTCCAGCACCAGCACACTGGTGCCCTGGCGTGCCAGGTAGTAGGCGGTGGCGCATCCCACTACGCCCGCGCCCACCACTATGACATCTGCTGAGTTGGCTCTGTTACTCACTGGTTGTTCAGGGGTTTTTCCAATGTGCTATTTGTCTGCGATAGGGACGAAGGCCCATTCTAGCACGTGGCTGAAGCAGCAGTGAGTCCGTATGAGGTTGGCTGCCGTTGCCAGACGAAAAAGGCATACGGGTAGCAACATACGTCGGCTAGGGGAAGAAACGATCAAGCGGAGGGCGTAAGGTCAACCACATCCTGCTCGGCGTCTACGCTGATAGTCTGGCCGTCTGCTATTACGGTGGTCGCGTCCCGCGTCAGGATCACTGCCGGTATGCCGTACTCCCGCGCCACCAGCGCCGCGTGCTGGAATACAGCGCCCTGGTCCAGCACCACGCCGCCCAAAAGCGGGAATATGGGTGTCCATGCAGGACCGGCGTTTACTGCCACTAGGATATCCCCCCCCCCGCTCCACCTGAGGCATGGTCGTATCCATAGTGACCACGCGGGCACGGCCCACAACCTTGCCCGGTGATGCGCCAACGCCCTTCAGCACTGTGCCGTCCAATCCCGTACCTTCTGGCGGATCGAACCGCGCCTGGGGGTTGGTTGGAGTAGGCCCGCCGCTTCCTACAGTCGCGGGCGGGCGCAAGCTGGCACGTAGTTGTAGCTCGGCTTCTCGCTCCTTGACCAGCGATCTCAGGTCCCCTGGCCCCGAGCCTGCTGCTATGTCACGCAGCTCAGCAATGGAGAGATGGAGCGCATCTTCCGTGTTGTCCACGAGCCTATCGCGCACCAACCCACGGCCCATCCAGTGGATGGCCTCGCGGAAGGCGCCGTGACCCCTTGCTCCATGATGTGGTTATGGTTCTCCATGCGGTTCACCACCTCCACCGCCCCGGGCAGCGCTGCTTCGAACTGCCGGAGCCGCTCCGGATCGCTGGCCAGTTGACGGCGGACCCGCTGCTCCGCGCACTTGCGCGCCTGCCTTGCTCTGACGTCTAGCCCCTCCAAGTGTTCCAGGTCCTGGTCGGCGTAGGAGGCAATGAGTCCCAAAGGCTGGCCTGGTTCCATATTCCAGGTCGGCGCGGTGAAACCCACCCCGGACCCGAACCCTCTCCCACTCCGCAGCCCGTAGTCCTGGAGCAGCCTCCGGAAACGAGTACGGAAACGGCTCACTGCTGGTTTGGTTCGTAGGGGCGCTTCGTTCAAAAGATGGTAGGCATGCTCCTTGAACACGGCGTTGAGTTCAGCGTCCTCCTGCACCAGTCGGGCCAGCCCTCTCAGCCGTTTCACAAGTCTGGTTGTCATGTTTGGTATGGCCTGGAGCAGTGTGCCGGAGGCAACCTCTGGCTCTCCGGTTATCTGGTGATAGGTGGAAGGCCAGTCCTGCTGCATTATTGCCCCAGCCATGCGCCAGTGCAGGTCCCCCATGACCCGGCTGTAGGCCTTTGTTGCCTGCTCCAGATGGGTGACCAGCGCAGGCAGGGATGCGCCGCGAGGCCGGAATTTCCGCAGCTCCGCCAGCGTCTGCTCCGTCTCGGGTACGATCTCCGCCTCGTAGAGAGACGTACCTTCATCCCGGTAGGCCTGATCCCGCTCTCTGTGACGCCTCGTTCGCTCCATCAGCTCGGCGTCGGTGACGTCAGGAGGACGGACGTAGGGGTAGCCGTTGAAGAACCGCACGATGTGGTTCCTGGTCATGGGCGAACTGGTCTCCTCGAAGCACGCTTTTGCCCATCCACGTAGGCCATTACGCAGTCCTGCTGGAGTCTGGTCGTCACTCCCGGCCCAGGGCCCCTGTGGCCCGTGCCCATGTGTGGTTGGCGTCGGGGGGGGTCATCCCAGACGACCTCAAACCCCTGACCGTCGTCCATGCCGGTCACAGGTCTTGCCATGAGCAGTTGGACCGACCCCTCGTAGGCGGCAAATCCTATGTCCTGGGGGCCTTGGAACAGTCCTTTCACCTGCCGGCCCAGCCCGGCGAGTTCTGTAAGCTGATGATCGGTCAACGCCGGCAGGCCCCGCTGCGTCTCCGGCACCGCCTCCAGACTGATGCCGCCGCCGGGCGCGGGTGCCATCATCACGTCCTTATGGGCAATGGTCCGCTCCACTATTGCCAGTGTGTTGGGGTCGATTGCATAGCTGTCTGCCGGTACCTCTCCAGTCACTACGCCTTCGCCCATGCCCAGGGCGGCGTTGACCAGATAGCGGTCTCCGGCACCCGTTACCGGGTCGTGGGTGAACATGACGCCGGACGCAGTGGGACGAAGCTGCTGCTGCACAACCACCGCCATGCTCACGGCGTTGTTTGGTATGCCCAGCCGCTTCCGGTAGGCCACCGCTCGGGTCGAGTATAGCGATGCCCATACCTGGAGAAGGCTGTCCAGCAGACCCTGCGCGCCGGACACGTTCAGGAAGGTGTCATACTGGCCGGCGAAGCTGGCCCACGGCATGTCCTCCGCTGTCGCCGAGGAGCGTACGGCAACGCTGTTCGCTTGCACCGTCTCGTACGCCAATGTCACCGCCGCTGCAACATCATCGGGTAAGCCCGTCTCTATGAGGATTTGGCGCACCTTTTCGCTGACATCTTCCAGCGCTGCCATGTCGGTGAGTTCAATGGCAGCCATCCGCTCGTCCAACTCTTTTGGAAGGGTGAAGCCGGAGTTCCAGAATGCCCGGGTGGAGGCGACAAACCCGGACGGGACAGGCAGACCGGAGGCCCGCATGCGGGCCAGTGATGCGCCCTTGCCGCCGGCGTTGGCGGTAAGCCGAGCTGCGGGATGGTCAAGGTCTATTGTCAGGTCTTCCAAGCAGTGCCTCCCGATCCAATGGCGGACCGCCGTGCATTTGAGGGCGGTTCATGAACCTTAAGGCGGCAGTTTATGACAAGGTGAAATGGATTGCAACGCCGCTTATCGTTGACGCTCCTGGGTGCCTCTGATATGCTCCAACCCCGGTTCAGTTGCACAAGATTTCACATAGCCGCACAGTTGCTTACCTGTAGTCTCCATACGGGCCTGCAGCGTCTCTGTTGAGGAGGCCGTCACAATGACCGATCAAGCAGTGCCCAAGACGCTACCCAGAACGTTGATAGAGTTGCTGGATGTGGCCGACCCTTCCAGCGTTGCTATCCGCGTGCCCGGCGGCCCCAGCGTTACCTACGACTCTTTAAAACGTCAGGTATATGCTCTGGCCGGTCAGCTCAAAGGTCTGGGCATAGGACGGAACGACCGCGTTGCCATCGTCATGCCCAATAGCATCGAGTCGATAGTCTCCTTCCTTGGTATCTCCGCCGTGGCTACCGCCGCGCCGCTGAACCAGGCGTACAAAGAGGATGAGTTCAAGTTCTATATGGAGGACATCAACAGCCGCGTGTTGATTACGGGCGCTCAGGAAGGTGAAGCGGCTCGTGCCGCTGCCTCCGAGTCGACCATTCAGATCAACGCCACCCTGGAGGACAGTGGTGAGGTCGTATACTCAACCTCTGGAGCTGGCGTCGCTGCCTCATCCCCTGCCTCATCACCCGATAGTCCAACCCCGGATGATGTGGCGCTGGTCCTTCACACCAGCGGGACCACCAGCCGTCCCAAGCGAGTACCACTCACGCACGCCAACCTGGTCACATCCACGCACAACATTGTGGCGACCTATGGGCTCAATCCAGATGACGCCAGCATGTGTGTCATGCCTCTATTCCATATTCACGGGTTGGTTGCATCCACTCTGTCTACATTCGCGTCTGGCGGGACGGTCGTTGTGCCGCAGCGCTTTGGCGTCCTGGGCTTCTGGCGGCTAGTTCAGGAGACCGGAGCGACCTGGTATTCGGCTGTGCCGACGATTCACCAGTCTCTACTACACCGCGCCAGCGGCGGCGGCGGCGGCGGTCTGGACCCTTCGCTCTTGCAGAGTCTGAGATTCATCCGCTCATGCAGCGCCCCACTGTCTTCCGCTGTCATGTTGGAGATGGAGGAGCGGTTTGGCGTGCCCGTTGTTGAGGCGTACGGCATGACGGAAGCGTCGCACCAGATGACCTCCAACCTCCTGCCGCCGGGTGTTAGGATGCCCGGCACCGTTGGTGTGGAGACAGGCGTCTCCATGGGCATCATGGATGAGGCGGGTACGCTGTTGAGTACCGGTTCCAGGGGTGAGGTTGTCACACGGGGAGCCAATGTAATTAACGCCTATGAAGATAACCCGGAGGCCAATGCATGCTCCTTCACCAACGGCTGGTTCCGCACGGGTGATGAAGGTATCGTGGACGCTCAGGGCTACCTGTCCCTGGTGGGGCGGTTGAAGGAGATGATCAATCGGAGCGGCGAGAAGATATCTCCGCTGGAGATCGACGATGTTCTCATGGCTCATCCCGCCGTAGGAGAGGCTGTGGCCTTTGGCGTACCGAGTGCTATCCACGGTGAGGAGCCTTCGGCGGCTGTGGTTCTTAGCGGCCAGGCCACCGAGTCCGATCTAGTCGCTTTCTGCCGGGAACGGCTGGCCGACTTCAAATGTCCACGGACCATTCATATCGTTGAATCCATCCCACGCACCGCTACCGGCAAGGTCCAGCGCAGGATCGTGGCCCAGGTAATTGTCGGGAGCTAGCATCAGCGGCGGGCCTATGCGTCCGGGGCAGGGCTTATGAGGTTTGCGATCATAGGGGCGGGAGCCATCGGCGCCTTTTTAGGAGCCAAGCTGGCAGCTGCCGGAGAGGACGTCTCACTCATCGCACGGGGCCCCCACCTTGCGGCCATGCGTGCCAACGGGGTGCGCGTCCGTAGCCCGGACGGCGATTTTGAGGCCCATCCCTTGGCCACCGATGACCCGGAGGCGATAGGGCCGGTGGACTATCTGTTTCTTACCGTCAAGGCACACAGCCTGACTCAGATAGCACCCACGCTGGGTCCTATGCTCGGCCCGGATACGGCGGTCGTATCGGCCCAGAACGGTATCCCCTGGTGGTACTTCCACCGTCACGGAGGTCCTCTGGACGGCACCCATCTGGAGACCCTGGACCCCGGCGGTGTCATAAACGATGCCATCGCACCTGAGCGTGTCATCGGGTGCGTGGTCTATCCATCCACCGTCGTCGCCGAGCCCGGAGTGGTCGAACATATCGAAGGTAACCGGTTTGCCATAGGCGAGCCGGACGGGAGTCGGAGCGAACGTTGCCAGCTGCTGTCGGAGTCGCTGATCAAGGCAGGTCTCCGGTCTCCTATCAGACCGCGACTTCGCCACGACCTGTGGGTCAAGCTGCTGGGCAACGTGGCGTTCAACCCCATCAGCGCCCTTACGCGGGCCACCCTGGTTGAGATGGCCACGCATCCCGAGCTGAGCACCGTTGCCAGGGCGGTGATGACTGAAGCCGACGCCGTTTCCAAAGCCCTCGGCATCGAACTGCCCGTCACAGTCGATCAGCGAATGGCGGGAGCGGAGCAGGTCGGCCATCACAAGACCTCCATGCTTCAGGACGTTGAGACCGGCAGGCCAATGGAGCTGGACAGCGTGGTGGGCGCTGTGGTGGAACTGGGCGACAAGCTGGGGATTCCCATGCCGTACACCAGCACCGTCTATGCCTGCGCCAAGCTGCTGAACGAGACCAACCTGAGACCCCCTCCCGCCTGACCCCTGCCCAACTTGACCATCCATGTGACCGTTCACATACTGTGCGGTACAAGACGGGGGTGAGACGCATCCTGAAGGACGGGCGCACCGTGAGTGAGGAGTGTCTCCACTTCCGGGGCTCCGCCGCCAACCCCTTGGGCCGTGAAGAACAGCTGGCCAAGTTCCGCTACTGCGCCGGCCACGCCCTCTCCTACGACGACACTGAGCGTCTGGTGGACCTTCTGGAGTGCCTGGAGTCTGTTGACGCCGTTTCGTCCCTGATGGACCTGATGCGCCTGCGAGCTCCCGCCAACCGGTGATCCGTCCTTGCTGATGCGGCGGAGGCGCTTGGTCTGTTGAATGAGTAATTGTTGTTCAGTACCCACTAATCTGGCCTAACTCTCATTTCCAGTGTGCCCATTGGCAATTCATCGGAAAAGACGACAACCGCCGACCGGTTTGAGAAGTCTTTCACCTCATGCATCGGGAGATTGATGTCTGGCGAACTAATTTCTAATGTGCTGACTAGTACCGGCCTGTCAAAGGCAGAAAAAAGATAGTGTTAAGTGTGCTGCGTTCGCCCGTGCCGACAACAATCTGTATATCCCTAAAGTAGTACCACTGCCAGATATTCTCTGCATCAAGACGCTGCGGAGGCCGCTCATCCCCGTATAAGTGGAACCTAATCCACGCCTCTCTAACAAGATTGCTTCCTGTAAGGTTCTGTGGGGTTTGCTCAGTAGATGCAATAGGGAGCGAGGATACAAGGTGAATGGGAGATGACACTCGCAGGCGGCTTAGCCAAGGTCACGCAGGAATCACCAAAAGGATGGCAGCTAAGCCCATCAGTGGAAAGCCTAGCCAAGGAATCTCCACGCCACTCACTTCAAGCCCCCCACCAGCCAGGAAGGCAGCAATGGAGGGGATGGCCTTGGCAATAGTCCGCATGGCTCCATTCTACAGAAGCATTTCGCTAGATGCCCTGCCCTACCAGTCCATCGGTGGCTATGCTATACTGCGCCCGCTTCTGAGTTCCCTTCATTTTACCTGTGGCCATATATCTATGAACCAGCAGTTTAATTTCCTGTCAGAAGGCAGCACGACCACCGCCCGGGGCTTCCAGGCGGGTGCCACGTTCGCCGGCATGAAGACATTCACCGAGGACAAGAGGGATCTGGGCATCCTGTACTCGGAACTGCCCTGCACCTCCGCCGGCGTCTTCACCACAAACCAGATCATCGGGCCGTCCATTGCGTTGACCCGGAAGCATGTGCAGATGGGTGCCGTACGGGCCGTGGTCGCCAACAGCGGCATCGCCAACACGGTGGTGGGCGAACCTGGCAAGAAGGACGCGTTGGAGGTGGTGGAACGCACCGCAGCTCAGCTTGGCCTTGTGTTTGAAGAGGTGGGTTTTCTGAGCACGGGCATCATCGGTGTTGAACTGCCTATGGCTCTTATAAGGGCCGCCCTGCCCAACATTCAGCTCTCCTCATCCGGTGGTACCGCCTTTGCACGGGCCATCATGACAACGGATACCCATCCTAAAGAGGCGGCTGTATCATATGACTTCGGGGGGCGCACCGTTACTGTAGGTGGCGCCGCCAAGGGCTCCGGCATGATTCATCCCAACATGGCTACCATGCTGGGCACTCTTGTGACAGACGCTCCAGTGGACGCGGCCTTCCTACAGCAGACCATCAAGCATGCTGCCGATCTCTCCTTCAATATGATCTGCATAGATGGCGACTCCAGCACCAACGATACACTGATGATCATGGCCAACGGGGCCGCCGGGGGCACCACGATTACAGAAGAGTCGCTCGAAGCGGCGCTATTCCGCGATGCCGTCAGCGAGCTGTGTATCCACCTGGCGAAGGAGGTGGTGCGCGATGGTGAGGGGGTAAGCAAACTGTTCCAGGTGACCATCGAACGGGCCAGGAACGAGGAGGACGCCAGGATGGCAGCCAGGACCATCACCAACTCCATGCTGGTGAAGACCGCGGTACACGGCAACGACCCCAACTGGGGGCGCATCGTCGCCGCCCTGGGTCGCAGCGGCGCCCACGTGCAAGAGGATAAGCTGGCCCTTTACGTCAACGACGTCTGTATTATGGAGGATGGGTTGCCCATCCCGTTCTTTAAGGAAGCGGTGGTTCTTCAGATGCAGAACCCGGATGTGATCTTCCGGCTGGACCTGAACCTGGGTACCGCCACCGCCACCGCCTGGGGCTGCAACCTTAGTGAGGCATACGTCACATTTAACAGCGCCTACACCACCTAGGCACAGGCCTTCTTGGAAGTGCGCTTTAGCCAACCTGAGTTACACTGTAAGGAGCCTCATGATCTGCTGGTGCTCCTATGTCCGATAACCTCAAACCGATAGTCGTCAAGATTGGCGGCAGCACCCTGGGGCATGCCGATACCTCCTTTCAGGATCTGGTAACCCTGCAGGAGCAGGGCCGGACCCCGGTGGTAGTGCATGGCGGCGGCCAGGTTGTCACTGAGTGGATGCAGCGCCAGGGGCTGATGCCAAATTTCATACGCGGCCTGCGTGTGACCGATGGCCCCAGTCTGGAGGTGGTTGTGGCCGTCCTCGCCGGGCTGGTCAACAAACAGCTGGTGGCTGCTATCCATGCCCTGGGTGGAAGGGCCGTAGGCCTGAGCGGTGTGGATGGTGGGGTGCTCCAGGCCGCCGTCGCAGACCCTGAGTTGGGATATGTGGGCGAGATAGTCTCCGTCGACACCGGTGTCGTGACGAGTCTATTGGATGCGGGCTACATCCCCGTACTGGCGCCCGTAGCGGCCAACGTTGCCGCCGATGGCGCAGACTCGTCCGTCATGCTGAACGTCAATGGCGATACCGCTGCCGGCCATCTAGCCTTGGCCCTTCAGGTGGAGCGCCTGGTGTTCCTGACCGATGTGGAAGGTGTCCTGGACTCGTCGGGACGGCTCATATCGCGTCTGACCGTCAGGGAGGCCGGCGACCTGATAGCCTCTGGAACGGCGGCCGGCGGTATGATCCCCAAGCTGGAGGCGTGTATCAAGGCCTTGGAGCGTGTGACAATCGCTCGGATAGTTGACGGACGCGCTCCCGGCGCACTGCTGAATGCGCTGGGCGAAGACGGTGCTGGCACCTGGCTTGCAGCACAGGTGACTGGAAGGGTGTGAAGTAGCATGAGGCAGAATGGAGGGATTCCACCGGTAAGTGACTGGGGCGGTAGCCTTGTGTTGCCTCCCAGCACCGGCACGTGGGTAAGGGTAACTCTCGTAGCCTTAGGTGTCATAGCTGTGCTGGTTGTAGCCAACATCCTGCGTGCCATCTATACCGACTGGCTTTGGTATGACAACCTGGGGTTCCTGGACGTCTTCCTCACGGCGCTCTGGACCCGCGTGTGGCTGTTCCTTGCCGGGGCCATCCTATTCGGTAGTATGGTATCCATCAGCTTTGCTCTGGCCAGGCGTCACGCCAAAGGTGAGTCGGTGCTGCCGCTGCCGCCGGAGACCCTTCAGTGGCTGGACAGGTTTCTGGTACTTAGTATGGTGTTGAGCGCCATTCTGCTGAGCGTGATATTCGGCGTGGCCGCGGCCAGTCGGTGGGATCTGGTGCTGAGGCTGATGAACAGCGCCCCATTTGGCACGGCAGACCCGGTTTTCACCAAGGACATAGGCTTCTTCGTGTTTACTCTTCCGGCGCTGGAGCTAGCCCGGGGCTGGTTCCTTGGTGCAGTTATCGTCCTTCTGATAGCCACCGCCGCAGCCTACTTCTTACACTACTCCGTACGAGGCGTGCGGTTTGAGCTGACGCCCTGGATGAGAGGCCATCTGGCCGTTCTGGGCGCCCTGGTCTTCCTGGGCCTTGCGGCTGACCATTTCATTGATAGGTACAACCTGCTCTTTTCCCCTTCAGGTGCCGTGTTCGGAGCCACCTACGCTGACGTTAACGCGCGCATGCTGGCCCTGCTCTTCCTTACCGCCATCGCCGCGGCAAGCGGCGTTTTGCTGCTGGTGACCCTCCTGCCCACGCTTCAGGGTGCCCGGGGCAATCGGCTGATTATGGGTTCCGTGGGTCTGTGGGTGGTGGCCGCAGTAGGAGTGGGTAACCTGTATCCCTCCTTCGTCCAGCGGTTTACCGTTGAGCCCAACGAATTCAGCCTGGAGGAGCCTTATATTGCGCGCAACATAGAGCTCACTCGGGCGGCCTTTGGCCTGGGCCGCATCAGAGAGGAAACCTTCCCTGTACAGGAGGAGCTGCCAGTAGAGGCCCTCTTCCGGAACCCGGAGACCATGAACAATCTCCGGTTGTGGGACCCACGTCCCCTGCGGGATACCTACAATCAAGAGCAGTTCCTACGCCTCTACTACGCCTTCCGTGACGTGGACGTGGACAGGTACACCATAGATGGCGCCTACCGCCAGGTGCTGGTGGGCGCACGGGAGCTCCATCCCGAAAACCTTCCCGCTGAGGCCCAGCGCTGGGTGAACCAGCGGCTTCAGTACACCCACGGCTACGGCGCAGCCGCCAGTCCAGTCACCGAGTTCACCCCTGAGGGTCGCCCGGAGTTCTTCGCCAAAGATATTCCACCGGACCCTGAGGGTGCCATCATCATCAGCCAGCCCGAAATCTACTATGGTGAGCACAGCCTGGACTTCGTCATTGTCCGATCCCTGACCGATGAGCTTGACTACGAGCCTGATGAGGGAGCGCCCATCTATAAGAATTACGATGGCGAAGGTGGGATTACCATCAGCTCATTCCTGCGCCGCATCGCCTATGCCTGGCAGTTCGCAGATATAAATATACTCGTAAGCAGCCAGATCACGTCCGAAAGTCGGATACAGTACCGGCGGACCGTCCAGGAACGCATTAACCAGGTGGCGCCGTTCCTGATGCTGGACCGCGATCCTTATTTGGTGGTGGACGATGGTAGACTCATCTGGATCCAGGATGCCTATACGGTTTCCGACCACTACCCCTACTCCACGCCCTACCGCGAATCCTTCAACTACATACGCAACAGCGTGAAGGTGGTGGTGGACGCATTTCATGGGACCTTGGACCTCTACATCGCCGACCCCGACGATCCAGTGGTCCAGACCTATAGCGACATCTTTCCCACGCTCTTCAAGCCCCTGGATGACATGCCGGACTTCCTACGCCTTCATCTTCGCTACCCGGAGGACTTCTTCTCAATTCAGGCGGAGATATATCTCCAGTACCACATGCAGGACACCAACCAGTTCTTCAACAAGGCAGACCAGTGGGACGTTCCCCAGGAGGAGTTCCTCGGCGACACCCGGTCCGTTGTGCCCTACTACGTTATAATGAAGCTCCCATTGCCGGAGGCGGAGTCCCCTGAGGCTGAGTTCGTGCTCATTCTGCCCTTCACCCCCTGGCCCACCACGGACAAGCCCGCGATGGTGTCCTGGCTGGCGGCGCGCATGGATGGAGATGCATATGGGGACCTGGTGGCCTTCTCCTTCCCCCGGGGCACGCAGATAGACGGCCCCAACCAGGTGGAGGCCCGCATTGACCAGGACTTCGACATTAAGCAGAAGTTCGCCTTGCTCTGCACGGGGGAGGCCAGCTGTATCCGTGGCAACCTGCTGGTGATTCCCATTGAGGGGTCTATCCTGTACGTGGAGCCCCTGTACCTTCAGTCCGCTGCGGTGCGCTTCCCGGAGCTGAAGCAGGTGATCCTTGCCACCTCCAAGAAGGTAGTGATGGAGTCCACCCTGGACCTGGCTATCGCCGCCCTGGTTGGCCAGCAACTGCTCACTGAACCGGGCGAGCAGCCGGCTGATGGACTGTCAACCGCCGCCGAGCAGCTGCGGCAGATAGAAGAGGTCTTGAGCGACCTCAAAGAAGGGTTCACCAGCCTGGAGGACGCCCTGGCCCAGCTAAGGGAGCTCATAGACGAAGAGGAGCAGCAATGACAACCTGGCAGGAGATCGAAAGCCAATACTACATGAGCGTCGTCCGGCGCCAACCGGTGAATATCGTCCGGGGCCAGGGTACCCGTGTGTGGGACGAGAACAATAAGGAGTATCTGGACTTCACGGCGGGATGGGCGGTAAACAACCTGGGACACTGCCACCCCGCGGTGGTGGATGCCATACGTGAGCAGGCGGCCACCCTGATGCAGACGTCCAACCAGTTCTACACCGTGCCCCAGCTAAAGCTTGCGCAGGTTCTTGTGGATAATAGCTGCATGGACAGGGTCTTCTTCTGTAACAGCGGCGCAGAAGCTAACGAGGGCGCTGTAAAGCTCGCCCGCAAGTATGGCAAGCTACATCGCAGCGGTGCCTTTGAGGTGATAACCGCCCTGAACTCATTTCATGGCCGCACCCTCGCAATGGTGGCCGCCACGGGACAGCCCCACTATCAGGAGAACTGGAAGCCCCTGGTGGAGGGGTTCGTAAACGTGGAGTACAACGACCTGGACGCCATCAAGCGTGCTACCACGGACAAAACATGCGCCGTCATGCTGGAACCTATCCAGGCTGAGGGCGGCGTAAACGTGCCTGAGGAGGGCTACCTCAAGGCAGTACGCGAATGGTGCGACCAGCAGGGCCTGCTCCTCATGTTCGACGAGGTGCAGACCGGGTTGGGTCGCCTAGGGACACTCTTCGGCTACGAGTCCTTCGATGTGGAACCTGATGTTATGACACTGGCCAAGGGCCTTGGCGGGGGCGTACCCATAGGTGCCTTTCTTGCCAAAGAGCGTGCCTCTGTATTGGAGCCCGGCGACCACGGCTCCACCTTTGGCGGCAACGCACTCACCTGCGCCGCCGCCAACGCCGCCACCCGTTTCACGGTTAGCAATGACATACCGGCCGGCGCCAGGGAGATGGGCGCCTACCTGAAGCTGGGATTGGATGCGCTCCGAGCCCGCCACGCCTTCATAACAGACGTCCGCGGTATGGGTCTGCTCCTGGCAATGGAGTTTAACGACGACATATCTGCCAGGCTGGTCACGGCATGCAATGAGGAAGGATTGCTGCTCAATCCCGTACGCCCCAATGCAATCCGGTTCATTCCTCCGCTGACCATATCCCGCGGTGAGATAGACCAGGGGCTGGAACGGTTGGAGCGTGGCCTGCAAAAAGTGGTGTAACGTCTTTCTGCGCATTCCCCTCTTGTCATTCTGAGGAATGCAGCGACGAAGAATCTGGGGTGGTGGGTAGCATAAAGCGTCTGATGCTGCATGTGCCAGGTCGGTGGCACTTCAACTCTCACACGGCATACCGTAGAATGATGCCCGGAAAGTGCTGCTATCCCTCAATAGTAGTGTGCAATTGATGGCTGTGCCTTGGTACATATGCCGATGACAAGCGACACGGGCAAAGAAAGAAAGATCGTCCTCGCCTACAGCGGAGGCCTGGATACTGCCGTAATTCTACACTGGCTCGCCAGTCAGGGGCATCAGGTCGTCACGTTTACAGCGAACCTGGGCCAGGAAGAGGAGATGGAGGATGTGGTCGGCAACGCCTACCGGATTGGGGCTGTGCAGACCCACGTTCAGGACCTTAGGGAAGAGTTCGTGACCGACTTCATATTCCCTGCCATCCGCGCCAACGCCATCTATGAGGGCCGCTATCTCCTGGGCACGTCGCTGGCACGGCCCCTGACTGCCAGCGCCCAGGTGCAGGTCGCCCTGAACGAATCAGCCGACACGCTTGCCCACGGCTCCACGGGCAAGGGTAACGATCAGGTCCGCTTCGAGTTTACCTACCACGCCCTGGCACCTGAGATAGGGGTGTATGCACCCTGGCGCGACCCTGAGTTCCTCCAGCGTTTCCAGGGCCGGCCGGATATGCTCCGCTACGCGCGAAGCAACAACATACCGGTGAAGGCCACCCGTCGCAAACCCTGGAGCAGCGATGCCAACCTGATGCATATAAGCTATGAGGCCGGTGAGCTGGAGGACCCGGGCCGCAGGCCCAGGGACAGCATGTTCCAACGGACCCGCTCACCCCGGAGGGCGCCAAACAGGGAGACGGAGCTTCAGATACGGTTCTATCAGGGCAACCCAGTAGAGGTGAGGAACATCTCGGACGGCACAACCGTGACCGGGTCGCTGCCCCTTTTCGCCTACCTGAACCAGGTCGGCGGCATCAACGGCATAGGTCGCGTGGACATGGTGGAGAACCGGTACGTGGGTATCAAGTCCCGTGGCGTCTACGAGACACCTGGCGGCACAATCCTTCAGCAGGCCCATCGTGATCTTGAAGGTATCACTATGGATCGCGAGGTCATGCACCTACGCGATTCGCTGACGCCTCGCTACTCGGAGCTTGTGTACTACGGCCTGTGGTACTCGCCTGAGATGGAGCTGCTGCGGGCCATGTTCGATCAGACCCAGGAGTACGTCACCGGCGAGGTGGTGCTGGGCCTGTACAAGGGCAACGTCACGGTCAAGGAGCGCCGCTCCCCCGTGACACTGTACGATGAGGACATGTCCAGCATGGACCGCGGCGGCGGCTTTGAGCCTACAGACTCGACGGGCTTCATCCGGACCAATGCCCATCGACTGCGCACGAGCGCCATCCGCGCCCGCAAGATGAACCAGTGAAGGGAATCCCTTGAGGGTTAGAGGTAGCTGTGTCCCGGGATAGCTCTACGTCCTCCTACACCGTATCCATCCACTATGACCGGCGCCTGTACAAGCAGGATATCGCCGGGTCTATGGCCCACGCCCGCATGCTAGCCCGTCAGGACATCATTTCCAAGCGTGACGGCCAGGCCATCGTGGAAGGGCTGGCTGCCATCCAGGAAGAGATCCGCGACGGTTCCTTCCCCTGGAAGGAGGAGCTGGAAGACATCCATATGAACATAGAGGCGCGGCTGTTCGACAAGATCGGCGACGCTGCCGGCAGGCTGCATACCGCTCGCTCTCGCAACGACCAGGTGGCCGTGGACATGCGCCTGTATACCAAGGAGGCCATCAGTGAGACGCTGCTGAGCGTCACGCGGCTTCAGGGCGCCTTACTGGATATGGCGGACTCCCACAAAGACGTGGTATTGCCGGGATATACGCACCTTCAGCGCGCGCAGCCGGTGCTGCTGGCCCACCATCTGCTGGCCTACTTCCAAATGCTCCAGCGCGACAGCGAACGCTTTCGGGACTGTCTCCAACGCACGGACGTGCTTCCTTTGGGTAGCGGTGCTTTAGCTGGTGTCCCCTATGGAATAGACCGTGGGTTTATAGCCCGGGAGTTGGGGTTCGCCAACATCAGCGACAACTCAATGGACGTGGTCTCAGACCGGGACTACCTCGTGGAGTACATGGCCGCCGCTGCCCTGTGCATGGCCCACCTCTCACGCCTGGCGGAGGAGACCATTCTCTGGTCCTCCCAGGAGTTCGACTTCATAGCCCTGGACGATAGGTTTGTCACTGGCAGCAGCATCATGCCCCAGAAGCGCAACCCTGACTTCGCCGAGCTGGCCAGGGGCAGGACAGGACGTGTGTACGGCCACCTGATCGCCCTGCTGACCGTTCTGAAAGGTTTGCCTCTTACCTACAACCGCGACCTCCAGGAGGACAAGGAGGGCTTCTTCGATACCGTGGATACCCTGAACGGCACCCTGGGTGTGTTCGCTGAGATGGTGGCAACCATGCGCGTCAATCCCCAGCGCATGCGACAGGCCCTGGACGAAAGCTATGTCCTGGCCACCGACCTGGCCGACTACCTGGTCTCCAAGGGTATGCCCTTCCGCGAGGCCCACGGCGTCGTGGCGCGGCTGTCAGCCTATGCCGCCGAGCAGCACAAACGGTTCAACGAGCTTATGCTGGATGAGTACACGAACTTCTCGGATATGTTCGGTGAGGATGTGTACCGGGTGAGCGTGGATACCTCGGTGGCCGCCCGGGACGTGTCGGGTGGCACCGCGCCCGCGCGGGTGGAGAAGGCCCTGGCCTCTGCCAGGACACTCCTGGACGGGAGTTCCTGATGGCAGGCGGCATAAAGCTGGCCCCATCCATTCTGTCGGCAGACTTCTCCCGCTTGGGGGATGCCGTCGCCGAAGTCACCGCTGCCGGTGCCGACTATATCCACGTGGATGTCATGGATGGCCGCTTCGTGCCCAACATCACCTTCGGCGCAACCATGGTGGAGGCGTTGCGGTCCAGGACCCACCTTCCCCTGGATCTTCATCTGATGATTGTGGAGCCAGAGCGCCACATCCAGAGTTTCGCCAGTGCGGGGGCCGGCATTCTTGTGGTCCACGTCGAGGCTGCCGCTCATCTTCACAGAGTGGTCCACCAGATCAAGGAGTTGGGTGTCAAGGCGGGAGTGGCCGTCACTCCCGGTACGCCCATATCCGCCGTGGAAGAGGTGTTGCCTGACCTGGACATGGTGCTCGTCATGTCCGTGAATCCAGGCTTTCCTGCCCAGCGGTTCATCCCAGGCTCCCTGGACAAGCTCCGCCGCATGCGTCAGCGCATTGACGCCCTGGGAGCCAGCACGGAGCTGGAGGTGGATGGCGGTATAAACCAGACCACCGCCGCGTCCGTCGTGGAGGCAGGTGCCAGCGTGCTGGTTGCTGGATCAGCCGTCTTCAACGACTCTGAGAGCATCCAGCAGGCCATGGACCGCCTGCGACGGATCGTGGACTCCGCAACAACGTAGCCTTCTTCCACCTGACCGGAGAAACCTTTGATGTGGGTGGGGGATTAACTAAGGGCGCGCTGTGGGTGCAGGGCACGCCCTGGCTGCTACGCACGCACACGCTGATGCGTACGCATGCACCGGGTGCATATACTCACACGCTGCGTGCGGCCGTCCACCTGCAGGCGCATCTTCTGAACGTTGGGCAGCCAACGCGTATTGGTAGCTCGTTTGGAGTGGCTTACGTTGTGGCCGAACTGGCCTATCTTGCCACAAACCTCGCACTTGGCCATCTATCTTCCTCTTTGACGCCGGGGTGTGCTTTCACTACAATCTGCCTACTAAGTTAGCACAGTGCCTTTGGCCTGGCAACCGACTATCCCCTGGCGACCGACTGTCTTATGACCGGAACCACTCAACCTGGCTCCTCTCTCCTCAACGGCGACGACCTTCGTCGGATGTTTGAGGAGGGCCGCTCATGCCTGGAGATCAACGCCTCCGTCATCAACGCCCTGAACGTCTTTCCCGTGCCTGACGGCGATACCGGGACCAACATGCTGCTTACGCTCCGGGCCGTGGAGGAGGAACTTTCCAATCTGGACTCCCCCAGTGTCGGTAGCGTATCCCAGGCCATGGCCCACGGGACTCTCATGGGTGCCCGTGGGAATAGCGGCGTAATCCTCTCGCAGTTCTTCCGAGGATGGGCTGAGGCCCTGGACGGCATGGATGTTTTTGGAACTACTGCGCTGGCCGATGCCCTTACGCGCGCTTCCGAAGCCGCGTACAAGGCGGTCAGTGACCCCAAGGAGGGCACCATCCTGACCGTCATCAAGGAGGCGGCCCGGGTAGTCCGTGACGTGGTGAACGGGGGAGACCTGCCCATGGCGGACGTTTGGGATCAGGCCTGCGGCGGCGCGCGCCGTGCCCTGGCGGAAACGCCTGACCTGCTTCCTGTTCTCAAAGAGGCGGGAGTGGTGGACTCTGGGGGCATGGGGCTGGTGGCCTTTATGGAGGGAGCACGATGCTACCTACGTGGCGAGCAGCCCGTCCTCCTGGACATCGCCGCAGATGTGGTGGTGCCCACCCAGACCTACCTCACGTCCACCGAGGAGGACGCATACGGCTACTGTACGCAGCTCCTCCTTCAGGGTACAGACATGGATGTGGACGCTGTACGGGAGCATCTGATAGGCGGCAGCACATCGACCATCGTGGTGGGCGACTCCTCCACCATCAAGGTGCATATCCACACGGCCGACCCAGGTGCCGCCCTCAGCTACGCCACCGCCCTGGGCAGCATGTCCCAGGTCAGCATCGACAACATAGACGAGCAGCACCAGGAGTTCCTGGACATGCACCGTGGGCGCAGTCAGGCTGTCGGCACGCGTAGTGTGCCCCTGGGCGTGGTGGCTGTAGCCGCCGGTCAGGGTATCGTGCAGATATTCCAGCAGCTGGGCGCCGTGGGAATCGTACCTGGCGGCCAGACCATGAACCCCAGCACTCGAGATATTCTGGACTGCGTTGCCCAGGCCGGCGCCAACGAACTGATCGTGCTGGCCAACAACTCCAACATAGTAAGCACCGCTCAGCAGACGGCTTCGGTATCGGACAAGCCCATACACGTGCTCCCTACTACCTCTATCCCACGGGGCATCGCCGCACTGCTGGTCTTTGACCCCGACCTGGACGCGGAGGCCAACCTATCACATATGCAGTCAGCTATTGTGGGCTTGCGTGCCGGTGAGGTGACCAGGGCGGTTCGCGCTACATCAATGAACGGACATCGGGTGCAGGAGGGTGAGGTCATAGCCCTTCTGGACGGCCAGCTGGTCGCATCGTGTGATACCCCATCTGAGGCGGTGCTAGAGCTGTGCCGGTCGGTCTCCCCCGGTGCCGGTGCCCTCATCACCCTCTATTGGGGCGAAGACACAGGCGCGGACGATGCCGAAACGTTGGCGAATATGCTCCGAGACTGCTATCCTGGCGTTGAAGTAGAGCCTGTTCATGGTGGTCAGCCCCACTACGACTACCTGGTCTCCATCGAGTAACTCGAATGGCCGTAAAGATCGTCACAGACAGCACCGCCGACCTGCCGCCTGAGCTAGTCCGTGAGCTCGACATCACGGTTATTCCGCAAAATCTGCATTTCGGCGAAGAGACCTTTCTGGACGGCGTTGACATGGATACCGACACCTTCTTTGAACGGCTGGTCTCGTCGTCGCAGCTACCCAGGACCTCTCAGCCCTCTCCCGGTGTCTTCCTGGAGACCTATCGGGAGCTGACGCAGGCCGGTCACCAGGTGATAGCCATCCATGTATCGGATAAGCTGAGCGGCACGTTGAACTCAGCGCGGCAGGCCGTGGAGCAACTCGGTGATGCCGCTATCGAGTTGTTGGACTCCGCGCAGGCGTCAGTGGGCCTGGGGCTGGTGGTTACCGCAGTCGCCAACACCGTCCGGCAGGGTGCCTCTTACGAAGAGGCGCTCCAGACGGCGCGCACCGCTATAGGTGAGGTACAGGTCTTCGCATTGCTGGACACTCTGGAGTATATGCAGCGGGGCGGTCGCATAGGCAAGGTGCGTGCCATCATAGGTGGTCTGCTACGCGTGCGACCCATAATCACGGTCAAGGATGGAGTCGCGCAGTCCGAGGCCACCGCACGCAGCCGGGCCCTGGGTATGCGGTACATGCGTACCGTGGCCGAAGATCGTGCGCCCCTGAAACAGGTGGCAGTGGTCTACAGCACCAACTCAGAAGAGGCTGACGAACTGGAGGAGATGGTCCGGCCCTTCACCGTAGACGGGAACGTCATCAGGACACGATTCGGCCCGGTGCTGGGCACCTACCTTGGCCCCGGCGCTGTAGGCATCGCCATCCAGTCCGAGAAGACGGGATAGACGTCCCTCAAACCTATCCCATTTGCTCCTCGTCTCTGGACTATCCTGGTAGACGGTCTTACCAGCATTGAGCCGTCGACAGGAGTTCCTAAGATTGCCTGGGAAATACTGCCACCGCCCGAGGATACATACACCCTGGCCTAGCTCAGTATCCCGTGTTCCCGGCAGAACTCCAGGACCAGGCTGCGGTAGCCGTCTCGCTTGTGGCTATACACCCCATGGCCGGAGTCCTGAAATATCTCCAGTCGGGCGTTGGGCAGGTTCCGGGCCATCAGCACCGAACCCGCTGCCCCCGCCACATCGTCCTGTCCGCCGCCTACTACCAGTACGGGGCATGTTATCTCCTTCAGACGCGTCGTATACGGGTGCTCCCGCAGCCCCGCGATGCCTCTGGCCCTGGCCACTAGGGATTCCACCTGCTCGGGCGGCTAAAGCATGTGTACATACTTTGGGTGTACCTATCCCAAGGAAAGTGCAGGAAACCTGGGTTTCCTGCCGGGGGTCTAAGGGGGTGTCCCCCTTCTCCCAAAAGGTAACGAGGGCGGAGTGGGCGGGAAGAAGGGGTTTGCTAGCAATCATTAACATCCCGTACAAGATGCGTGTGCAACCCCAACCGCGTATCCCTGAACCCCTGCCACTATCACTCGCGCTGCCGGTACCATTTGTCGTCTGCCACAGGAGTAGTAATCGGGGATGTAATCCTGGATTCACCCTATGATCATCCCTTTGGGTGGTATCGTCGGGACTTACCTCAACCTACACTTGGGCATGAAGCGACCAGGTGAGAGATCTGGTGTAAGCAGAGAGAATAAATGAAGGGGTACGGAAAGATGAAGACAAGAGGCAAGGGAACCGTAGCGAGGATAATCCTTAGTGCCATGCTGCTGGTGAGCATGATGGCATCCTCAGTGCCGACGGCGAGTGCGGCGAGCCTGAGCAGCATGAGTCTGACGCTATCGAGCAGCCAGCCGGATGCCACGGGAGTGACGCACACATTTGCGTTCACCACAGCGACAGCAGGAACGGTCAAGGGAGTGGAGTTCGAGTACTGCACTACGGGTTCAGGGAGCTGCACAACTCCCACGGGGCTGTCCACCACTGGTGCTTCCATTGATACGGGAGCCACCTCTCCGAACGACTTTGACGCCTTCAACATAGATGTATCGGCCAACGGCCTGGTGGCAATGACAGACACCACGGGGTACGTTGACTCAGGCAGCGCGGTGACCATAGCGCTTGGTGGCATCACCAACCTCAGCGAGGTCAGCGGGCCGACAACCTTCTACGTACGGGTGGCCACCTATAGCGACACGGGCCTGAGCAGCGTCATAGACGGTCCCAGCCAGATAGTTAGCGCAGTGATACCAGTGATAACGGTGTCCGGAACGCAGGACGCCATACTGGAGCTGACCGTTTCGGGTGTTTCCTCCTCGACGACAGTGGGAGATGCCAGCGACTCCAAGAGTACGACAGAGGCCTCGACGGCGACGACGCTGCCCTTCGGGAACTTCCTGCCATTGACCACGGGTGGAGCGGCATCCAAGGCAGTGGCGCACCTGATCAACGTGAAGACCAACGGTACCAGCGGCTACACAGCCAGCGTGCAGGGTGGAGCATCCGCCATGACACGTGTGGGAGGATCTGAGACCATCGGGTATATATCCGCAGACCATGACTGGGTAGAGAACGCCTCCGTAGGGTTTGGAGTGAACGCACAGGACGCAGGCGGTGCAGGCAACGAGGCTAATGAGGGAGTGTTCGGTACGGTGGGTGGAGATACCCTGGACTATGAGGCCATAGGCTCAGCGGCGACACTGGCCTCCACATCGGTACCGACTGCAGGAGTTGACACCATGGTGGTGTACAGGGTTCAGGTGAACGTGACACAGGCAGCGGGTGACTACACAGGTACGATCAACTACACGGTGCTGCCCAACTTCTAAGAGCTGACATATGGGAATGCGGGCCCAGACCGCACGTGAAGGCTCGGCTGCGATGACATACCCCCCTCGCGGCCGGGCCTTGGTTTATCACTGGGACCATAGCCGTATTTTGGGTACGGTTTCATCTCTACCCATTGGGGCTGCAAGACGAAATCCGCAGTCGCCAGGAAGGGATAGGTTTACATCCTGAAGAAGGGAGGACTAGAATAGGATGCTAATGCAGGGAGAAAAATTGAACTGATGGGACGACTCCGCCCAGTAAGCATGACCGTTGCCCTATGTGCGATTCTGCTACTGGTTATGGCCACCTCCTATACGGCTTTTGGTCAGACTGGGACAGCTCTACGCATATCTCCTCCCAACTTCGAGTTGGAGGCCGAGCCTGGGCAGGTCATAATCCAGCAGATCAGGGTGACCAATAGAGGAGACTCTCTTCTGCCCGTGACCATGCAGATTGCCGGCTTCACGCCGGTGGGGCAGGAGGGCCAGGTTGTACTGACGGAGGATGAACAGGAGGGGTTCGGGATCGTCTCCTGGATTACGGTGACTCCACAGGAAATGCTCCTACTGCCTGCGCAGGAAGAGCTGGTCACCTTCCTCATAGAGGTATCGGAGGACGCTCCGCCCGGCGGACATTACGCCTCCATCTTGGCATCCATTGGTGGCGGTGAGACCAGTCAGGGCGTCACCGTGGGACAGCGAATCGGCTCGCTAGTCATTTTGAAGGTTGCTGGCGAGGTGATTGAAGGGCGGACCTGGTCTCCTTAGGGGCGCCGGGGTTGGCTGCCAAGGGGCCCATCGTGTTCAATGTCTTGGTAAGGAACTCTGGCAACGTTCACCTGAGGCCAGCGGGTTCGCTGACGGTGAAGAGCACCTTCGGCGGAGAGATCACCAAGCTGGTCCTGGAGCAGAAGAATGTGCTGCCAGACTCGGAAAGAGCGTTCGATGCGGTATGGGATACCCGGTGGAGACTGGGCAGGTACACCGTAGAGTACCAGGGCCTCTATGGCACCGGGCCGACCGTGCTGACGGGTTCGGCGGTTGTGTACATATTCCCGTGGCCCATTGTTCTGCCGTTGCTGGCGATATTGGCCTTGATCGTCTACCTCATCGTACGTTTACGGCAGCGTTTCAGCCGCGCGTTCCGGGTGCTGGCTGGGCGGGAGTAATCCTGCCGCCCATTCGCTGCGCTCTGCCGATTCCTCCTGCTGCGCCCCGGACTAGCTAATATGGTTCCTGCTCGTTCTGTCCTACTCTCCCTTCTCGCCGTGCTTGTCGCCGGTCTGGTTTACTTGGCGCCCGGTACCTCCAGTGCTTCCCACCGGGTTGCCGCCCAAGTCCTGCTATCCGACATGACACCGGGTACACCAGGCGTGGATCAAGTGACCATATTTACTATTCCGTTGGAGGGACGCTCCCTTTCGACTACGGATTACATTCGTATTCAGATGCCCGGCTATTCCAATGTCACCGCGCCAACAGACGGAGGCGGTTGGGTTGGTACAGCCAGCTTTGGCGTATCGGGCAATACCGCCTACCTGACCAATATATCGGCTCCCGAAGGGGCCACCATTTCGGTGCTGGGTATCACCGCTACCAACCCGACCAGCGCCGACCAGTTCGAGGTCACCATTGAGATCGCTTCAGAATCCGCCGGAGGTACGGTATTCCACGCCGCTACCTCCCAGCCCGCGACCTTGGGAGGGGGCCCGCAGCTTACTGGGTCCGTCCCGGCACCACAGGTGCATTTCACCGGACGTTTCTCTAGCGGCGCCTTCGTGACCGTGCAAGTGGGCGCTCAGATTCTGGGCATAGCCGTAGCGGACGATTTCGGTTTCTTCGATCAGACCGTGGAGGTAGCTATACCCAGCCCGCCGGACCAACCCATTACCTTCACACTCTCGGGCGAAGATACCCTGGGGTTGCTCACCGGCCCCGTGACCCTGGATGTGGTCATAGCACTGGCTGCAGTCACGGACACCCCTTATGTATTGATGCCGCCAACCTTGAACGTGATTACCCCCTCCGTCCTGTCTGGCGGTGCGGTGAGCCTCATGGGCACGGGTGCACCGGTGACGGATATTCTGGTGTTCGTTGACGGACTGCCTGAAGGCGGCTTTATTCAAACGGACACGGCCGGGATATGGACGGTGGGCCTGCCAGGATTGTCGACCGTTGGCACGTACCAGGTTAAGGCCATAAATCAGGATACCTTTGGCCTAGTGAGCCAGTTCAGCACAACTGGTGAGTTCACCGTCACGGCTCCTTCCTCGCCCCCCCCCTCCTCCGCCACCTGCGCCTACGCCTACCCCCACACCCATTCCACCGCCTCCACCTGCGCCAACTCCGGTGCCTGGTACTCTGGTCCGGTTTATCGGCCAGACCTCCGGCGGTGCCCTGGTAGCCGTGGTGGGAGAAGGAGTGTTGCTGGACGTGGGCCTGGCGAACAGTGCAGGCATCTTTAGTCAGATAGTCAACGTTGTGGATGTACCTGGGTCCGGGCTGCCGGGGTCGCCTCAGACCACACCACCTGCTATTACTGCGGGCCTGGGAGGGTTTGGCGGGTCGCCAGGAATCGGGGCGGGTGCGGGCATGACGCCGGGAGTCCTCTACCTTTACGGATCCACGGCCAGCTTGGGACTTGCCTCACCTCTGGGTACTGGCGTTCAGGCACTACTGGCGCCCATCGACTTCACTCTATCGGCCCAGGATGCTCTTGGACTGATGAGCGCACCTGTGGACCTGATAGTCGCGGCGGAGGAGGGTACTACCACCAACGCGGAATACGTGCTTATGCCCCCGACTTTGGCCGTGCTTACTGGATTGGTATCTTCTACTGGGAGCATCACACTCGCCGGTACCGGTGCACCTGCTACAACTATAGTGGTGCTGGTGGACGGTGTGCCCAGGGTTGACCTGGTGGATACAGATCTGACTGGCTTCTGGACGGTGGTGGTGCCTGGGCCGTGGTCCTCTGGTACTCACGATGTCCATGCCATCAACCAGGATCCTCAGGGGTTGGTGAGCCTGCCAAGCACACCGGGCCAGTTTGGTGTTGCCCCTGTTGAGCCTACGCCTTCACCTACGCCGTCAGCGACGCCGACGGCTACCCCTACGTCTATTCCCATGCCGACGCCGACGCCTATTCCAGCGTCATCCACTGCTACAGCGACGTCTCTCCTCACGCCAACAAATACACCCACGCCAACTGCCACGCCACTGCCGATTCCCGACTCGGTGCCCATACCTTCTCCGCAGGCAGTCAATATGCCGGTACTGGTGCGCGTAGAGGTGATTCCAGGCGAGGAGGCGCTGGTATCCACGGCAGATGATGGAGTGTCAGTGACTGTGCCCGCAGGCGCTTTGGATGAGCCGGCTGTGCTATCACTGAATGCTGTGCCCAGCAGCAGCGCCCTGCCGTCCATCGGCACGAGCAGCAGGGCTGTCGGGAATATCATCGAGTTGAGATTGGAGCGGGAGGGTGAGGAGATAGTGGATCTGACCTTGGGCCAACCTGTTGAGGTCCGTGTGGCTATAACTGAAGACATGCTGGCCTCTGCACGCGGGGACACGCAGAACATTGTGGTTCAGCAGCGTGACCCGTACCGGCCGGTGGGAGTTCCTTACGACCAGCGTTGACGAGGCGACCGGAGAGTTGATCACAGAGACGGCTAACCCCGGCTCGTTGGTGGCTACCGTTCCAGGGCCGTCACCGCGTGCCGGAGAAGTGCTAGCCACTTTTAGACCTGATGGAGAGGTCGTATTGGCTCCTCCTCCCACGCCTGGGGAACTGCCACCGCCAATAGTCCGGGCCACGGCGGGCGTAGTAGAGGAAATAGTCATGTTGCAGTATGCGCCCCGAACCCGGAGCAAGTCCCTGCGGCCGGACAAGGCCAGGCGACGGTAGGGCAAGCGTTCGAGATCATCGCCTACTACTTGGACCAACGGGTGGAAGACTATCGCTTCGCCGGGCCGCTGAAGGCGTTCATCCCCTTCTCCCAGGAGCTGCTGGACCAGGTTGGCGGTGACCCCGGCCAGCTAACGCTGCACTTCTATGACGAGCCGACCGGCCGGTGGGCCGCCATAGCTACCACAGTGATTCGGGATGGCCTGTACGCTCGGGTCGCTCATCTGACTCTTTTCTCTCTGATGGCCCCGAGACAGGCCGTTGAAACGTTCGTGGAACCGCCCGGCCTTCCCTTGGGAGCCAGTCTCTTCCTTAGCTCACTTTACGATGAGAGCGTGCCTCTACAGTCAGGGGATACGGTAAGCGCCACCCTTTTGGTGAACCCTGGAGGACTGCGCATAGTTCAGGTTGTGGCCACCATAATCTATCCGGAGGACCTGATACAGGTTGTGGATGTCGACATCTCGCGGTCCGTGTGTGACGTGTGGGAGTCTGAGCCACTGATTGAACCGGGCCGCATAGAGTTGAAGTGCAGCATTTCTAGCAGGGGTTTCTCCGGAGGCAGCGTTCGGGTAGTGGATATTGCCGTCCGGGGTATAGGCCAGGGTATTGCTGATCTTTCCATAGGCTCCGACGCACAGGTCAACGCAGTGGAGGACTTTTTCAACCTCCTGGGATACCGCGCTGGCGTAGCTCTGTATATAGACCAGGAGATCCCTGTACCCGAGTTCCCAGAGCCCGTCGTCCCGGGGACGGTGAGAAGGGGTGTCCCGGGCCTGACAGCGGTGATAGCCATGGCCTCTTGGCTTGCTGCTGGGGCAGTCGCTTCTGTCCTAGCGGTGCTGCTTCTGCGACGGCTGCGGACCAGAAGGGCCATAGCTGCCCTTCAACGGCATGAGGAAGAGCAGCCGCCACACTTGCTAACTTAACGAATCATACCCTGCTCACCCGTATGAGTGATGTAGCTACAGCTAGCTAGTGTTACGTTGTGCTCACAGTGGCAGTAGGTGGGTCGTAGCGGTTGACTAAGAGTATACGTAATAGGTGCCTCAGAATAGCTAGGCGGCAGTACTACCGTGCCGTCTCGCTGTTGCTTACGCTCACTGTCCTGGTGGGCACATTCCCGGGACTGCCGACCCCCGTTCCAGCCATCGCTGGCATTGGCGATCTGATACAGCTGGACTATCGCTGGTACCTGAACATCGATTCAGCACTCCCCGCCACGACTTTGGCCGCCGAGAATACGGGCTTCAGTGGCGCCACAGACGGTGCTGTCTATCACCTGCGCGTCAACGTGAACAACACGGGGGATAAGATCGACAAACCGGCGGACTTCAAGCTTCAGTACAGCACCTCTACCGGAGGTCCGTGGACCGACGTAGGCGGCATCGGCTCAGGCGAGACATGGCGGGGCTTCGACAACTCTAGCGTTGCCGATGGTGACTCCGTGAGCAAACTCCTTACTGCGACTGAAGGTGAGCAAACCTACGAAGAAGCCAACCCGGCCACCATCATTAACGACTTTGACGGGCCAGACAAGCCAAACGAGTGGGACTGGGTGGTCCAAGGCAACGCCGCTCTGGGCAGCACCACCTACTACTTCAGGATGGTCAAGTCCGGGGGCACGGCGCTGGGAGGCTACACCAACTACGCTCAGCTGACCACGGCTGCCGCCACACTGAGCCAAGAGGACTACCGCTGGTACGACAACACCGACGCCGTACAGCCTACTGCGCCTCTGGCCGCTGAGAATACCGCCACCACAGGCGTGGCTATAACAACGCTACGCCCGCAGACGGTGCCAACCTGTCTTCCGCGCTGATAAGCAGCTCGGACGTGGTGGAGAGCTACGAGGAGGCCAACAACTCGGCTGGGACGCCCAACGCCATCCCGGTGGGCCAGGAGGGTGAGTGGGACTGGGTCGTCCAGGACAACGGCGCGGCCGCCAGCACGACCTATTACTTTCGCATGGTGAAGGCCACCGGTACGGTGCTGGGAGGCTACACCAACTACCCGCAGCCCACCACCGCTATTCCGGTCCTGACCCAGGACCACTACCGCTGGTATGACAATGTGGACGCTATCCAGCCCACAACGTCTTTGGGTGCCGAAGACACGGCCATAACCAACGTGGCCGTCAGCGCCATCCTGAGGCTCCGCGCCTCCCTGCAGGGAAGCTCTTATCCCACGGCTACGGGACAAACATTCAGGCTCCAGTACAGCACATCCACCGGGGGCCCCTGGACGGACGTTGGCGGACTGGCCTCGGGCGAGGTATGGCGAGGCTATGACAATCCCACACCCGCCGATGGCGCCTCTCTCTCCAGCGTGCTTCTAGCGTTGTCCGATAGCAGCCGGGCCCAGACGTATGAAGAGGCCAACGACTCGGCTCCCACTCCGAACATAATCGAGACGGGTAAGCGCTCGGAATGGGCGTGGGTCTTACAGCCCAACGACACCTTGGGCAACACCACCTACTACTTCCGCATGGTCCGGGGCAACGGGACGCCCCTGGAGGTCTACACCAGCTATCCCACGGTGACCATGGGCAACACCACGCCCAACGCTCCCACGTCTCTGGGGCCGGCCCAGTACGTGGATAACGCCGTCGGTTGGGGCAACGACAACACGCCCGCCCTTACATTCACCATCTCTGACCCGGATTCGGAGCAGCAGGTGGAGTACCAGATTCAGATAGCTTCGGACAGCGGATTTGCCAGCGTGGTGGTGGACTACACCTCCGGTCTTCAGGCTCAGACCTCCACCTCCGCCTACATGGTGGGCCAGTCCGGCGGCACCTACACCACCGGCTCCCAGGGTATGACACTCTCCGATACCGGGACCGGGTACTGGTGGCGGGTCAAGACCATTGATGAGCTCACTAGCCAGAGCGGCTGGTACGGCGGACCTCCGCGTGGATACCGCTCTTCCCGTAGCGGGCACAGTCCTGGATGGTCCATTCCCCTCCCCTGACGTGGACTTCAACGATGGCTCGCTGACGGAAATGTCCTCCAACTGGAGTGGATTTACGGATGCGCTGAGCGGCGTCTCGTCCTATGAATACGCGGTGGGTACAACCGTCGGCGGGACGGAGGTCAAGAGCTGGACCTCCACCGGCGCGACCACCCTCGTGACAGATTCCGTTCTGGTGCTCCACACTGGCCAGACCTACTACTTCAACGTTCGTGCCACTGACGCTGCGGGCAACACAATGGTCACCCCCGCCTCATCTGATGGGCAGGCGGTACTTCCGTTGCTGACAGTCACCGTAAGTGGCATCGACATACAGCTGGGCACCTTTAACCCGGAGAACAACAATACCCAGATAGACACCGTGACGGTCACCGTCTCTACCAACGCCTATAATGGGTACGTCATACAGATGTACGCATCGGACTTCCTGCGGTCGGAAGAGAATCCCGCGGTCGTTATTCCTGACTTCTCTGCAGGGACATACGCCTCTCCCGCGGAGTGGAGCAGTACTGGCTGGGGCTTCAATACCGATGATTGCGACCTGAACGGCGATGCCTTCTGGACGGGCGCTGGATGTACTGGGAACCCCAAGTACGCGCCCATCACTCAGGTGGAGTCAGGGAATGTAGTCGCCGATCACACCGCCCTGGTAACCGGCGCCACGGGGCCGGTAAGCGCTGAGGCGTTCGTTGTCACGCTGCGGGCCACAACCCCTACCACCCAGGGGGTGTATACGTATGGCACCAGCCTGGTGTTCATGGTGGTGCCGGACTCCTAAAGAACGGACACCTTCTTCCGCTCACGTCTCGCTCCAAGTACGCCATTACGCTGTGTTGGCCCTTTCGTGTCATGAAAGTGGCCCAAAAAGTGCTCTTATGGCCCGGCCCGGCAGTCCAGAATCGCCTGCTAACGGGGGGTTGTGGGAATGGGCAGTCCGTGGGCGAGGGCACTACCAGTATTCAGCGGCCGGCGTTCAGCTAGAGGCTACGCGTGCCGCGTCTTCCTTCCGGGGGTCGTGATCGCTCTGGGTATCGCGGTCTTGCAGGCACATGTGCCCAACCCTGTCTACGGGTGTGGCACTACGTACAGCGGCCTCACTGGACCAATCGCAACTGCCAAGTTGACTGGGGAGGTAAGTCAGGTAAGGTTCGGCGGTCGCACATCCCCGGGAGCGTTGGTGGCCATACTGGTAAACGATACCCTTTTGGATATTGGCTTCGCCAGTGCCATAGGAAAGTTTGATATAGTCTTGGACCTCGCGGCGATCCATGATTCCCTGTCCTCTGCGGTTGATTCGTGGGAGACAGGGGGTGTGGTGGTGGCGGATTCGCTGGAATTTACACTGTTCGCCCAGGACAGGTTGAGGCTACAGACCAAACGAGTAAACGTTTTCGCTCAAGTAGGCCCTGACGGACTGAGCGCCTACGATATCTCGCTAATGCCACCTACCCTCAAGGTGTTCACGCCGGCTATCGACCTCAATGGCGGCATAACGCTGGCTGGCTTCGCTGTACCAGCTTCTGATGTGGTGGTTACCATCCGTGACAGCGAGCAGGAGCATATAGTCGTGACGGGCCTGGACGGGTTCTGGAGCGTTTGGCTGCCGGGCCCTGGGAGGTCGGCAACTACTCGGTTGAGGCATTCAACCGGGACGCACATGGGCGGGAAAGCAGTCCAACCCCGCCTGAGGAGTTCACGGTCGTCTTGAACCCCCAGTAGCCGGTACTCGCCCCCTATGGCCGTTGCCTGACCGGTGTCCCTCTGGTGCTATTTCCCGACAGGAAAGTGCAGGAAACCGAAGCCTGTCCTGAGCGACGTCGAAGGATTTCCTGCCGGAGGGTATTAGGTCCGATGATTCTTTGCTCATCGTGACTCGCGACAAAGTCGGAGGAGGTATCCTTCCTAATCTCAAAAACGTCCGAGGGCGGGAGGGCGGGAAGAAGGCGTTTGCCTTGCACGCCCGCTACAGTGGCACCGTTGCCTTTGCCGACGCTATCGTCTGACCCAGCTGGTTTGTCCCCGCTACCTCCACGTCCACCAGGCGCTGCCCGCCCTCTTCGCGTTTTTCCAGGACCTTGCCCGTGAAGTTGACAACGTCGCCTGGCCGGAAGGGCTCCAGGGCCCGCATGTTGAATGTGCTCCGGTAGACGTTTTGCATTGGAAAGGCCAACTGCAGCAGCTCGTACAGGTAGGCGCATGTGACCACACCCATGTTCACCGTGCCCGCGAAAATACCCGCCTGGGCGTATCCCTCGTCCGTGTGCAGGTTGGCGCCACGCTGAACGGGGGCATCCTCACGACGGTTCATTTCTGTGTATCCGTTGATGGTCTCCTGGCTCTCCGTCTTCTCCAGGACGGGAAGTTCATCTCCTACCTGGATGGATTCAAATGTTGCGCTCGCCGCCTGTATTGCCATTTTTCTTTCCCTCTCGGTTGCCTGGGTAGCAGATTCAAGCTGTCCAATTCCTGTGCACTATCGTTCGTTGCTCCCGTCAGTTCGCTGCTCTCAGAGCAGATGCTATCCTTTTCTGCAGGGGTCTTCCAGGGGGTGCAGCCCCCTGGGATCTGTTGGGTGGGTGGGGTGGTATCTATCCGCTTCTGGACTTCTGCCCCTGCGCGTACTCCCAGATCACGTTGTAAAGGTACTCCACCACCTTCTCGCCCCGCTGATTGGTTGCGACGACGCGGAATGAGACGAACCTGTTCCCTGATCGGCTTTCCCACTTCCTGTCCACCGCCGGTTGGCTGGTGATTACGTCCCCTGCCAGCACCGGCACCCCCTGGAACACAACCTCTGTCCCGGCGAATGGTGTGCTGCGCGCTTCTTTGGACTGCTCCGGTGACACATATCCTAGTTGGTTCATTATCTCGGCGCGACGCATGGGCGCATATACGTAGATCATTGTCGGCGACGCTATGATGCCATCGAATCCAGCCGCCTTGGCCGCCGCCTCGTCGAAAAAGATCGGGTTGTCGTCACGGACCGACTTTGCGTAGTTGGCGATGCGTTCCTTCGTTACATTCACCGTGATGGGCGCCGCCGAGTGGCCTATCTCCATCACGTCCCAGTTATATACCTTTTCCTCTTCCTGCGTCTCAGTCATGGTTCCCCTCCTCAGCGCTGATTCTAGTTGGCTCAAAAATCGGTGTCAAGGCGATGGGGTGGTTGGGCAAGCTAGTTGCGCGAGCGCAGTTTGAGGGCGAATGGTGGGAAGAATGCCTCACTCCCCATCGGCTACCGCAATCGACACGTCACCATATCCTTGCTCACACCCGACACACCATTCTATCCTTACACTAGGGCAACTCTAGCCAGCTGTCAGCCGGATGTGCTATCAGATCCGTCCATAATCGCGCACACTCTGGATTGGTAGACGGAAAAGGCCAGAGCTCAGCGCCAGAATGAACGAAAGTACGATTTGTTTCCCTGGAAAAGTACCGTACAAATCCGAGTTTCGTAACCCGTTGCTCCAGGAGGTTTGTAGGGAACCAGGTCCACAGGGCACTCCCTGCCCTATCTGTCGCTACGTTGACGATAGTTATATGATGAGCGTGCAACTTCCTTTGGAGGCCACCGATATGACAACGCCACAGGGGGGTCTCACCCTGCACGAAGCCGCTCGCGCTATGGGTGTGATCTTCACTACAGAGGCATCGCCCGAGGACCGGGAGCTCCAGGTCAACGGGATTAATCTTCACTACCTCGACTGGGGTAACGACGATAAGCCCCCCATGCTCCTCCTTCACGGGCGCACAAATTCGGCTCATACCTGGGACTTCACCTCCCTGGCCTTTCATGACAGCTTCCACGTCATCGCGGTAGACCAGCGTGGTCACGGTGAAAGTGGCTGGTCTACCGATGGCGAATACGGGTTGGACGGCCTTGTCCCTGACATCCAGGGCTTCGTAGATACGCTGGGCCTTCGAGACGTGACGCTGGTGGCCACTCCATGGGTGGACGTGCCGCTCTGGGGTATGCCTCTGAGCACACCGAGCTCCTGAAGGCGTTGGTGGTTCTTGACATGGCCCCTCACATAGAGCGTGACGAGATCGACTCTATCGCTGGCTGGAGACGCCTGCCCGCGGAAACCGACTCCTTTGAGGAGTTCGTAGAGGCAGCCCATAACCTGAACCCTCGCCGCACCGTCGAACAGCTGCGGGGCAGCCTTGCTCACCAGCTTAGACATTACGAAAGCGGGAAGTGGGACCCTGCCCTTCGACAGGCCAATACCAGCGGCTGGACTACCGAACGCCTATGGGAGGCCGTCTCCAACATCAGGTGTCCTGTACTTATGGTTCGTGGCGGCGATAGCGGCCTGGTATCAGACGCTACCATAGAGCGTATGAAGGAATGTGTTCCTGGAACGCGGGCGGTGGTTATAGAGGGCGCGGGTCACCAGGTAGCAGGCGACAAGCCTGCACTGCTTCAACAGACCATGCGAGACTTCTTGGCAGCCATCTAATTAAGAGGCCCGGGGCCCTGCTGTAGGACACTGACTCACAGCCCGGCCGTTCATCGGAAACCCAATGGATGTCTTCATCTCTTCCTTGCGGGCGCAACCTTAGGGCAGGCGTATCGCACGAGCATTGGTACAGTATGACGCTATGAGCGTAGTAGAAAATAGAGCACCCACACAGAGGCAGCCCAAAATATTCTATGGCTGGTGGATAGTAGGTGCGGCTAGCTTCCAGGCCTTCTGGATGTCGGGCAGCTTCTTCTACGGCTTCAGCGCCTTCTTCAATCCCATCATTGCAGAGTTCAAATGGAGCGCTGCGGCTACCGCTACCGCCCTGTCGCTCCAGCGTACAGAGGCCGGCATCGCGGGTCCATTCGTGGGATTCCTGGTGGACACGTACGGAGCGCGTGGTGTGATGCTGGTGGGGACCGCGATCACCTCTCTGGGCTTCTTTTATCTGGCACGTATCCACTCCCTACCGACGTTCTATCTGGCATTCGGTATCGTGGCTCTGGGGTTTTCCATGGCTTCAATGATCACCACCACCGCCGTTGTCGGCAACTGGTTCTTACGCCTGCGCTCTCGGGCCATGACCCTCGCCTTCGTCGGCGGTGGCATGGGCGGAATCATGGTTCCGGCTATCGTGTGGGGGGTATCATCCTTCGGGTGGCGGGCAGTCATGAACTGGATTGCTCTGATTACCCTGCTCATAGGCATTCCCGTGGCCCTGATTATGCGCCACCGGCCTGAGGACTATGGTTACCTTCCGGACGGGCGCCAGCCCGAGGTTGATGAAACCCTGGTCGGCGATCCGGACAGCCTTGCGGGTAATGTTGCTGAATTGGAGGAGCCCGACTTTACCATTAGGCAGATCCTTCGGTCGGTCACGTTCTGGCAGTTGACCATGAGCATGGGCGTCGTTGGCATGGTGATGGGTACGGTGGTCGTCTTTTCCATTCCGGCGATGGAGAGTTTTGGTCTGTCGAGTGCCTTCGCTGGAGTCGTCGTCCTGTTCCTCTCGGTATTCAACGTGGCCGGAAGATTCCTGCTGGGATTTCTGGCTGACAAGGTGGACAAGCGGCGTATCCTGGCGCTTACCTACCTGTTGATCGGGTTGGGAGCCCTGGCCTTCGCAATCATTCACCAGCCCTGGCAGGTGGTCCTGTTCCTATTCCTTTACCCTCCTGGTCATGGAGGCACCGTACCTGTGCGCTTTGCTCTGCTGGCTGACTACTTCGGGCGCAGGTCTTTTGGTGCCTTGGTTGGCCTCACCATGACACTGACGGCGGTGTTCGGCATCATTGGGCCAGTGTTCACCGGATGGATGTTCGATGTGACCGGCAGCTACAGGATGGCCTTCATCATCATGGGCCTGCTGGTCCTGCCAACGGTGCCGGTTACGCTGATGGTGAAACCACCGGTTCGTAGCAGAATACCTGAGCCGGACGTAGCCTAGGGCCACTGTTGTATACTTGTTTGGTCGTGTTGGGAGGCACCTGATGAATACTGTAAAGACGATTGTTTTGATGGCGGTGATGACCTCCCTGCTGCTCATTACTGGTTTGCTGTGGACCGGTGATATCAGTGGAGTCATCATCTTTCTCTTCATCGCCCTGGCGCTGAACTTCTTCACCTTCTGGTCCAGCGATAAGCTGGTGCTCAAGATGTCGGGAGCAAAGCTGGTGACGGCTGATGATGCGCCAGAACTGCATGCTATTGTGGACGACCAGGTATCCCTTGCCGGTATACCCAAGCCCAAGGTGTTTATAATGGAGACTGACTCTCCCAACGCTTTCGCCACAGGCAGGAGCAAGAAGCACGCTACTATAGCCGTTACCACAGGCATCCAGCGCATTCTCGACAAAGAGGAGCTTGGCGCAGTCATTGCCCACGAGTTGGGTCACGTAGGCAACCGCGACACGCTCATAATGACAATGGTTGCTGCCATCGCCACGGCCATAGGGCTCATAGCGATGATCGCTCGGTTCTCAATGTTCTTCGGCGGGATGGGTGGCCGCGGCAGGGGCGGAGGTTCCGGTGCTGGGATTATCGGCCTCGTAGTCATTGCGATTGTTATGCCACTGGCGGCTCTGCTGGTGCGCTCGGCTATCTCCCGGGCCAGGGAGTTCCAGGCTGATAAGACGGGTGCCGCAACGTCCGGGCGACCACTGGCCCTGGCCAGTGCCCTTCAGAAGCTGGAACGCGGTAGTGAAGCGCAGCATATCGACAATATCTCCCAGGAGCGGTTGGAGCCGGTTTCTCACATGTTCATCGTCAATCCCCTGAAAGGCAGCACCATATCCCGCCTCTTCTCCACGCATCCTCCCGTTGCTGAACGGGTGCGGCGGCTGGAGGCGATAGCGAATCCGCCGCTCTGGTCGGACCGCTAGCTCCGGTATCTCGGCCGGCCATCGAGCATCATACTTTCATGGGGCGTGGAGAAAGTGGACGAGAGTTGGGAAAGGACGGTACATGACTGAACAGAAGATAGAGAACGTGGTGATAATTGGGTCCGGGCCAGCGGGCGATACCGCCGCCCTTTACGCCGCGCGTGCTGAATTGAACCCGTTGGTCATAGAGGGCAATACGCCTGGTGGCCAACTGACCATTACCACGGATGTGGAGAACTATCCCGGCTTCACAGAAGGCATACAGGGGCCGGACCTGATGGTCGTTCTGAAGGAACAGGCGGAACGGTTTGGTGCGCGGTACCTCATGGGCCAAGTCACCGCCACAGACCTGTCTCAGCGTCCCTTCAAGATCACCGTGGACGAAGAGACTGTGTACTACGCCAGGTCGCTGATAGTGGCTTCGGGTGCAACTGCGAAGCTACTGGGCCTGGAATCCGAGACAGCGCTTATGGGCCGTGGCGTTTCTGCCTGCGCTACCTGCGATGGTTTCTTCTTCAGGGACCAGGAGGTGATAGTCGTCGGCGGTGGAGATACGGCGGTTGAAGAGGCGACATTCCTTACACGGTTTGCCTCCAAGGTACACATAGTGCATCGCCGGGACCAGCTTCGTGCCTCCCGCATCATGCAGCAGCGTGCCGTTGACAACCCGAAGATCGACTTCATCTGGGATACGGTGGTGGACGATATCCGGGGCGTTGAGGAAGGAGAGGTGAAAGGGGTACAGCTGCGCAACGTTAAGACAGGCGACGTTACGGAGATGGCCATAGACGGTGTCTTCATGGCCATTGGCCATACGCCTAACACAGAGCTGTTTGCGGGCCAGTTGGATATGAACGAGACTGGCTACCTGCTAACTCACGATGGTACGAAAACCAATGTCGCGGGCGTCTTTGCCTGTGGCGATGTCCAGGATTGGGTCTACCGGCAGGCGGTGACAGCTGCTGGAACCGGGTGCATGGCGGCTATTGACGCTGAGCGGATGCTGGCAGAGGACGAAGCCGAGTCTGGGATGCAGGTGAAGGCAACTTCCCGGACTGCTTGACAGGCACTGTGACAACGGAAAAGAGGGGCCGTTCACGGCCCCTCTTTTCTTCTATACCTAAGTTGTTGGGTGTGTTACTAAGCTCCGCAGCCGCAGTTACCACCGCAAGCACAACCACCGCCCTCCATCTGGAAGTTGGGGTTGTTGATCACGAAACCGCTGCGCATGAGACCTTCAACGTAGTCGATTTCGGCACCTTCCAAAAGAGACAGGCTGTCGGTGTCAACCACTATCTGAACTCCGTTGGTGTGGATGAGGGAGTCCTCTTCCTTGGGAGCCTCTTCCAGGGTGAGCATGTACTGTGCGCCACCATTGGGGGCTGGCATGACAACTACCCTCAGAGAGGAATCCGGTTGGCCCTCCTCGTCAAGGATATCTCTCAGCTTCTCTGCAGCTAGCTCTGATACTGATACCATCGGGGCCTCCTTTTGCACCCAAAGTCACCGGGCGCATATAACAAAGCCAAGTTTAGCAACTAGCTATCATAGTACCAAGGATGACGGCAGGGCGTCAATAGGTGCAAAGTGTGCTTTCTGTTGACAGAATTCGTATTTGGCTATACGATAGTGGCCCAGATATCGGCCATTTGAGACACAGAATATGGATGACCTCGACCGAAAAATCATCGAATTGTTGCAGGTAAACGGCAGAGCTTCTAATGCTCGCATCGCACGCGATGTGGGTGTTAGCGAAGGTACTGTTCGTCGGCGTCTACGGCGCTTGATCCAGGACGAGATCATACGTGTTGTCGCCGTTCCTGACCCGGAAAAGATGGGCCTTAGTACGGTGGCCCTCATAGGTATACAGGCTGATCCTGATAAGCTGGATGATGTAGCCGAACGCCTGGCTGCCCTCCCGGAGACCCAGTATGTTTCATTAACCACAGGCTCATTTGACCTATTTATCTGGGCGGCGCTGCCCTCCTCTGAAGAGCTGGGTAACTTCCTCCGACACAGCGTGGGTGTGATCAACGGCGTCCGGCGGACCGAGACCTTCGTGAATCTGGTCATTGTCAAGAAAGGCTATGGAATAGCAGTGTAGCTAAGCCGGTATTATAATAATGAAGAGCACCCTGCTTTAAGCAGGGTGCTCTTTCTTTTGGAAGACTGGGCTGCCTTATTATCCCTTGACCCGACGACGAAGCCACTCCCACAAGTTTGGTGGTTTTTCTATGGCTTGGCCTCGCCACCGCTTTTCGTAGGCCTGACTAGGATTGATGAAGAAGAGGGCGTATCCCAGGATGAACAACGCCACCGCTCCCCATGCCAAGACCGGCCCTGCCACCCCAGGAAGATTGCCTTTGATCAGCAACGCCACCAGTAGCAACGCAATGCTGGACACCATGATCCTTCCCGGAGATAGGTTCCAGCCTTTGCCGCCTAGGAACCTCCCTATCGGCGCAAACAGCGCCCGCCTCAGACTGGGCTTTTTTCCTGACCCCCCCTGCGAAGGCGGCTGCTCTATCTGTTGCAGCAGGTCTTCTATTTCCTGTTGATACCGCTCTGACATACCCCCTCCAAGCTGCGGGATGCGTGTCAACGTCCATCGGGGAGATGCGGCCCCGGCTCGGATGTGTGGCCCTTACACCACACACATTTGGCTCCTGAGCGGCACAGCCTAAGAGCAACTATAAGTATATCATACGCACGCCGAAGTCAAGGTATGGTCTGAAGGAAGGCATGCGCTGGGGGTACAATGGTTGTTGAAGGCCCACATGAATCCCAGCCTCTGTCGAAGCATCTAACTCAACGAATAGAGAAATACCGTCCGGTAGTGGTGGATCTCCAGGAGCAGGTCACAGTGTTCGACATACCGATTGCATACGCCTTCACCGCAGGATTGGTTGCCACGGTAAACCCATGCGGGTTCGCCATGCTGCCTGCGTACATCGCCTATCATCTCGGTATGGCGGATGAGTCACGCTCCACACTTAGCAGGGCTCTGAGTGGTACCTTCATGGGGTTGATGGCGACTCTAGGTTTCGTCGCTCTGTTTGGAGTCGTAGGGTTGGTGATAACGGCAGGGGGCAGAGTGCTGGTCCGGTTTTTCCCATACTGGGGACTTGGCGTCGGTATCGGGCTGGTTGTTTTGGGGCTGTACCTGCTTATTAGCCGCCGAAGCCTGGGCATAATGGCCGCGAGTCGTATCCAGGGGCCGAAGACTATCAACGGTCCCGGAGGATTCTTCCTATTCGGCATTGCCTACGGTCTGGCGTCCCTCAGCTGTACTCTGCCCATATTCCTGGTTGTGGTGGGTAGCGCCCTGGCAGCCAGCGGTTTTGTGTCTGGTGTGGTGCAGTTTGTCAGCTACGGCGTTGGAATGGGTGTTGTACTCATAGGCGTAACGTTGGGCGTTGTCTTCTTCAGGTCTGCGGTGGACACGGGCGTTCATGCAATCATGCCCTACGTAGAGCGCGTTGGCGCCGTAGCGCTCACTGGCTCAGGTGTGTATCTGGTCTACTACTGGACGCTGGGAACGGGTGGAGAGATTCTTTTCTCCTGAGCTGCTTGGCGGCTGGCCCACTCTCGCCTTGCCCAAGAACTTGGTAAAGATCAGGAAGGTGCAGAAAACTGGGCATTGCCCAGACCCATACTTCCCGCTGTGGCTTAGAGGCAAGCACTCATCAGCAGTACGGACGAAGTCCGTGGGTGCAGGGCACGCCCTGCCTGTGAAGCGCTGCTACGCCAGCGTTTCAACCTCTTTCAGTATCTCTGTAGGGTCCGGAAGGCCGCTCTCATAGATGTGCTTGAACCGGACCACGCCCTCCTTGTCTATTACAAACACGGATCTACGGCTTGTTCCACGCTCCTCGTTGTAAACGCCGTATAGCTCTGATACCTGACCCTTGGGATGAAAGTCGGCCAGCACGGGGTACTGGACGTTTCCAAAGGATGAGCAGAAGGCACGCTGTACGGCGGCGCTATCTACGCTGATGCCCAGTACCTGGGCATCCGTCTCCTGGAACCGGCGGTCTTCCACCCGGAACCCGGAGACCTGGTGCGCTCACCCTCCGGTGAATGACATTACGTGGAAAGATAGCACGACATGTTTCTCTCCTCGGTACTGGCTCAGACTTACATCCTCGCCCGCATGTGAGCGAAGCGTAAAGTCCGGAGCTTGGTCACCAACCTCTATTGCCATGTGTTGCCTCCCATTGTCCCATTTCACTATCCAGGTTAGAGAGTTCATGGTACAGGTTTGAGCTATTCGGTGGAAGCCTCCTGGACGACCACTGCGCGGATTGAGTTTTTTACGATCCGCAGCGCCTTCTCAGGATAGACTGTCGACAGGAGTCCTCCCGCATACATTATGTAGTCGCTGTCAACGTACAGGTTCGGGTTCCTGGGTCGTAGTGTGGAAGGGTCCCTAGAGTCAAACAGGCATGACGAAAGGATGGCCTCAGGCTGGGCGCCAAAGGCGAATACGCCGCCAGTGCCTACAAGCGTCCTTACGGGTCTCAGGTCCTTGCCGATCTGTATTGCTTCAGTCCCCTCCCTTGATGAGACAAACTCCAGCCTCCCGGCGTGGCGCGTCATCGCCAGGTATGCGGCTATACTGCCCATGGTTACGTCCATGCCCCATTCGGCTTCCGTGTGGGGCAGTGCGTTGGTGTGTGTTGACAGGTAGTCGGCGCGTAGCCACGCTTCGTTATTCTCCAGGCCGTTGGCCATGTGGCGCGGTAGCGGCGTGCGGCGTGCCACCTCCAGCAGGGACATGGCGCTGACGCGCAAGCCCAGGTCACCTTCCACGGTACGTTTGGCGAATGGCTCCTCCAGTCCTGCCAGCGGTACGTCAACTGGTCTGCCCCAGCAAGCCGAATGGACGTCCGTTGTGGCGCCACCTACGTCCATAGCTATAGTGTCGCCCATCCCAGGCTCATCGCGCGAACCTGTGGCCAGAAGCTCCGCCATTCGCAGCACGGCGAGTGGTGTCGGCATAATGACTCCGCCGCTGACGTAACCTTCGGCTTGGTCCAGTCCCTTGGCACGAACGATGTGCTCAATGAAAACCTCACGGATCATTTCGCGCGCCGGTTCTACGTCCAGTTCGTTTATTTTGGGCATGACATTTGAGCTGGCGTAGGTTGGCTGTCCCGCCCGCTCAAAAATCTCACAGACCCGGTCTCTGGCCTCTATGTTGCCTGCCACAACCACGGGTGCCCTGACATTGGAGGCAGCGATCTGCCTGGCGTTGTGAATGATCACGTCATGGTTGCCGTTGTCCACCCCACCGGCTAGCAGGAGGATATCGGGCGACGTCGCTTCCAGTTCAGCAACAAGACGAGAGGTCAGAGACCGTTCAAAGACGCCCACAACCTTGGCGCCAGCACCCAGAGCGGCACGAGTGGCCGCTTCGGCTGTGAGGCGGCCTATGTGTCCTACTGCGGCCATGCGCAGGCCGCCTGCGGCGCTGGAGGAGGCCAGCTTCAGGGTTATATCGTCGTCGTGGAGACTGTAACTGCTCTGTAGGAGCCTGATGGCACGGTTCAAGCCCTGGGTTACGTCTGTGTCTACCGTGCTGGGTGCCTGGGCACGGCCCAGGTAGCGCGCCTCATCCAGGTCCACAGCGGCAACCTTGGTATAGGTGCTTCCGAAATCTATGAGTAAGGCTATCTGCATGCTTGTACCCTTGAAGAGGGAAAGAACCTTGCTAGCTTACCAGCTAGGAAATTGGAAGGAAAGACGGTATCTGCGTGGGAGATCACAGCGGCTGATGGTCTATTTATTGGGCTGCCAGCGCAGGTCTGGCTGGCGGGCGGCCCGGACCTCGTCCAGCCGGGAGACCGGTGTGGTATGAGGCGCGTGGGACACCATATCCGGGTTCTCAGCCACTTCGTTGGCGATAGATAGCATCGCCTCTATGAAAGCATCCAGCGTCTCTTTGCTCTCGGCCTCGGTGGGCTCAATCATCAACGCCTCATCCACTATGAGCGGGAAATACATAGTCGGGGCGTGGAACCCATAGTCCAGCAGCCGCTTGGCGATGTCCAACCCGCTTACGCCCTGTTTCTTTTGGCGGCTGGCGGAGAGAACGACCTCGTGCATACAGAGCCGGTCGTAGGAGAGGTCATAGGCATTCTTGAGTTTGGTCATGAGGTAGTTGGCATTGAGCACGGCGTCCTCGCTGACATGTCTGAGTCCCTCACCGCCCAGGGCCCGTATGTAGGCATATGCCCGCACCAGTACGCCGAAGTTGCCGTGGAACGCGCTCACCTTACCGATGTTCTTGGCAGGCATGGTCAGTTGATACGCCTGACCGCTCTCCCCCACAACCGGTCCTGGGAGATATGGAGCCAGACGCTCCCCGGCACAGACCGGGCCGGAGCCGGGGCCTCCTCCTCCGTGGGGTGTGCTGAACGTCTTATGGAGATTGATATGCATTACATCGAAACCCAGCTCGCCCAGCTTGGCTTGGCCTAACAGAGCGTTCATGTTGGCGCCGTCGCCGTACACAAGGCCGCCGGCCTTGTGTACGGCGACGCAGATCTCCACGATGTCGTTCTCAAACAGACCCAGCGTGCTGGGCAGTGTCAGCATTATTCCTGCCAGGTCGTCAGTTACCATCTCTTTGAGGGCCGCTAGATCCATGTTGCCCCGGCTGTCGGAAGGGATGCTGGCTACCTGAAAGCCGCCCATTGCCGCCGAGGCTGGGTTGGTCCCGTGGGCGCTATCTGGGATCAGCATGGTCCGCCGATAGGGCTGTCCGTGTTCAAGGTGGTAGGCCCGGATCATCAGCACGCCCGCCAGTTCGCCTTGAGCACCGGCCATGGTCGCCAGGCTGGTGGCGGCCATTCCCGAAACATCCGCCAGATAGCCCTGAAGCAGGTGCATCACCTTAAGTGCTCCCTGGCTGCTCTCCTTTGGAGCAAGCGGGTGAAGGGAGGCTATACCGGGCAGAGAGGCTATCTGGTCGTTGACCTTGGGGTTGTACTTCATCGTGCAGCTACCCAGGGGATAGAAGTGGGTGTCCACTGAGTAGTTGAGCTGGCTGAGACGGGTGAAGTATCGCACAACCTCGGGCTGAGAAAGCTCTGGCAGGGGCAGTTCATCCCGCAGAAGGGAGCTGTCCGGCAGGGGTTGCTCCGGCACGTCCAGGGGTGGCAAACGGACGCCGCGACGTCCCGGAACGCTGTGCTCCATCAGCAGCTTCTGGTCTGGTGCGCCTGTCATGGCATCCACAGAACTCACCGCGCAAGCTCGCTTAGAGCCATCGCCAGGGCATCTATCTCATCCCGGGTGTTCATCTCCGTCAGACACAGCAGCATACCATTGGGTACTATGTCACTCACGTCCAGCCCGCCCAGGATGCCCTGCTCCAGCAGCGCGGCGTTTATCTCACTAGTGGGTCTCGGACACTGGACCACGAACTCACGGAAGAAGGTTCCTCTCAGTGGCAGTGAGTAGCCGGGAATGTCCTGGATGATTGAAGCGGCGTAGTGAGCTTTGTGGTAGCACAGCTCTGCGACCTCACGCAACCCCTCCTTCCCCAGAGTAGCCAGGTACACCGTTGCCATCAGCCCTATGAGTGCCTCCGCAGTACAGATGTTGGATGTGGCCCGCTCCCGCCGGATGTGCTGCTCCCGGGTCTGCAACGTCAGTACGTAGGCCGGCTGTCCCTGGCTGTCTACGGTGCGACCCGCGATGCGGCCAGGTAGCTGGCGCAGGTACTTGCTCTTACAGGTGAACAGCCCAACGTATGGGCCGCCGAAACTTACCGGTATGCCCAGCGGCTGGCCTTCCGCCGTGACGATGTCCGCGCCGTAGCTGCCAGGAGGTCTGAGCATGCCCGCCGCGATGGGGTCCGTGGATACCACCAGCAGCGCTCCCGCCCGATGGGCCGCTTGCTCGAGACCGGTCAGGTCTTCCAGGTATCCTAAGAAGTTGGGGTGCTGCACCACCAGACAGGCGGTGTCCGGTTCCAGGGCTGCCGCTGAATCGGCGGATACGGGGTACGGTTGAACGTCTTGAGCGGCTGTATAGGTGGTTAGCACCTGAAGGTAGCTGGGTGAAAGAGTATCCAGGTAGGCGACCTTGTAGCGTCTGGTAACGCGGCAGGCCATCAGCGCACCCTCCGCCAGACTGGTGGCGCCGTCGTACATACCGGCGTTGGCAACCTCCATGTCAAACAGCTGGCTGGTTAGAGTCTGGAACTCGTAGATCGCCTTCAGCGTTCCCTGGCTGACCTCCGGCTGGTATGGCGTGTAAGAGGTGAGGAACTCGCCCCTGCTGGCTATGGCCTGTACCACTGCCGGTATGAACTGCCGGTAGGCGCCTGCACCCAGGAAGCACGGCCCCTGGACGGTTCTGTGGTTCTCCGCCGCCAACTCTTCCAGCTCCCGTTGCAACTCAAGCTCCGACAGTGGCGGTGGAATATCAAGCGAAGGCGTGCGAAAGGCCTGGGGGATGTCGCCGAACAGGTCTTGAATAGATGCGACGCCGATGGCTCGGAGCATCTCCTCACGGTCGGCGGGGGTGTTGGGTGTGTATGGTGAGAATGCGGACGACGCGGCCATAGGAGACGCTACCCTAGCTCCGCTAGGAAGCTCTCGTACTCTGAAGCAGAGAGTAGGCCGTCGAGTTGAGCGGGGTCCACGGAGGCAAGACGCACCATCCATCCCTTGTCGTGGGGATCGTCGTTTATCAACTCGGGCTGGTCGGCCAGCGCCTGGTTAACCTCCGCCACCTCGCCGGTAAGAGGGGTGAACAGGTCCGACACAGCCTTCACAGATTCGACCTCACCCATTTTCTGGGACTGGTCCAGTTGCGTGCCGGTCTCCGGAAGCTCCACGAAGACAACGTCGCCGAGCTGCTCCTGAGCGTATTCGGTGATGCCCACCAGCGCCCGACCATCGCTTTCAATCAACACCCACTCGTGCTCACGGGAATAATGGCGATCGTCGGGATACATTAGCTTCTCCTGCGGGAGTAGAAAGGAAGTGCGACGGCTTCAGCCTCTGTTTGCCTGCCCCGGATGTCCACAACAAACCTTGACCCGGGTGCCGTCATCTCCATTGCAACATAGCCCAACCCGATATACCTGTCAAGGGTAGGAGAGTAGCCTCCGCTGGTGACCTCTCCCACCTCACGGTTGTCCTGGAGGATGGCATATCCGTGGCGGGGGACGCCTCGCTCAAGCATGCGGAGTCCGGTGAGCTTACGCCCCACGCCCTGGTTGGCTACCTGCCTCAGCGCCGCAGAGTAGACCGTCTCCTTATCCAGGGCAACGAAACGGTCCAGGCCTGCCTCATAGGGATTGGTGTGTATGTCCATATCGGTGCCGTGGAGGAGAAGTCCCGCCTCCAGCCGTAAGACATCCCGGGCGCCTAGGCCGCAGGGTACCGCCCCCGTTTCCAACAGTCGTTGCCAGATATTGACGCTTGTGTTTGCCTGAGGCATTAGCTCGAACCCGTCCTCGCCCGTGTACCCGGTGCGTGCTACCAGGACAGGCGCGCCATCCACCTGTACGCTGGCGCACCGGAAGGGTCGCAGGCTTCCCGCAAGGCCGGGGGAAAGCCCCTCCATGACGGCAGGGGTATCGGGTCCCTGGAATGCTATCATTCCGACCTCCAGCGTCCTGTCCTCCAGCTCCGTATCCTGGAACAGGTTCTCCTGCAACTCCGCTAGCCAGCGCCATACGGCGTCACGGTTGGAGGCGTTGCATATCAGCAGGTACTCCTCCGGACCCAGGTAGTACACGATACCGTCGTCCAGGATGCCTCCCTCCTCAGTGCACAGCAGGCCGTAGCGGGCGCGGCCCTGGACAAGGGCGGATATGTTGCCTGTGGCCGTCCAGTCCAGCAGCGCGGATGCCTGGCGTCCGCGTACCCAGATGCGGCCCATATGGGATACGTCGAACAGGCCGGAGTGTGCGCGCACGGCGCGTGTCTCCGCCAGAATGCCCTGGAATTGAAGAGGCATCTCCCAACCGGCGAACGGCACCATCCTACCCCCCAGGGAGAGGTGTGTATCGTACAGTGCGGTACGGCTCATGGACTGGGCCAATGCAGATCTCCAGGGGTTGATATCGCATAGTAGGATTTGCTGGAGTGAGGTGTCAACGGACAGTCTGGCGATATAATGTGGGCAGCGACGTTGGACTAAGCCGCCGGTGGGCCAAAACGACCCTCCGATCCACTATTGCAACTATCATCACTAAGAGCTACGATTTATATAGGATCCTCAGAGAATCCAGGTATGGAACAGCATTCCCCCAACGTCTCACCAGACGACGCTTACAAGCCAACGGGTCCGCTGGCAGGGCAGCGCAAGTTGTATATCGCCCTGGCCGTGCTGGGCCTGGCGCTGGGTTACTTCTCGTACATTGCCTTCCAGGGAGCTGCCGTCTTCTATGTTACCGTGGACGAACTGGTCAGTGGAACAGTCATGGGGGACGATACGATCCGTGTCAACGGCACGTTGGTACCCGACTCGTTTCAGCGCGACGCCCAGGGGACGGTTGCCCACTTCGATATAGCCGGCGGAGGCCAGGTGCTGCCGGCGGTGTACGATGGAGTGCTCCCGGAACTGTTCTTCAATGAGCATTCGGAAATCGTGCTGGAGGGCAGCTATGATTCCGAGGGGCCCTTCTATACCGACCTGGTGATCGTCAAATGTCCGTCTAAGTATGAGGCATTGGCCCAGGAGGAGCAGGCCGAAGTCTGATAACGATGCCTAGAAACAGCGAAAGGCCCTGGACATAGGGCCTTCTTGTTTTTCACGGTATGTCCTCTGTCTACTTCTGACCCGGCTCCCGCCTTGAGGAAATCTGTAGCAGCTTTTCTTTGAGGCTGTTCGGAATGGCTTTGGATGGGAGTTCTCCCAGCATGCTGATGGTGGAGCGCAGGGTGTCCATGAAGCTGGTACAGTCCAAACACATTTCCAGGTGTTTCTGTATCCACTCTCTTTCCTCTTCCGAAAGGTCGGACTCCAGGTAGTCGGAGGCACGCTTGCGTACCTCATCGCAATCTACCCGCTTTCTAAATAGACCCAGGAATCCCCGCGATATTCTCATAGCTCCTACCATTTTATTGATTAGTAAGCCACCTGGCAATGCCATGCCAGGTAACGCCCTGTAGAACAGGTGCCTCAGTCTGTTAGATGCAAGCGCGGGTTGTGGGATGCAAAGGTGGTAATGAGCTACTCGCACCGGGCCCGTCCCCAACGTTGACACTGATGTGACGCTCAAGTTAGTGTTACCCTAGTTCAGCTAACCATTCCCACATTCAACTCCCTCCCCAACTCCGATGAGTAACGAAAGCATCCCTACATTTGAAGAGGTGGTAGAACAGTACAGCGGCTTCGTCTATAACGTCGCTTTGCGCATGATGACAGACCCCACGGAGGCGGAGGACGTGACCCAGGAAGCGTTCATAGATGCCTACCGCGCATGGGACCGGTTCCGTGGAGAGTCCAAGGTGACCACGTGGCTGTACCGTATAACTGTGAACCGCAGCCTGATGAAGCTCCGCAAGGAGAAGAGGGCGCGCCAGTTGACCCAGACAGGCCCGGAGGATACGGACATTGTTAGCCAGCTTGAGGGGCCTGAGCAGGCGGCTATCAGCGGCGAGCTTCGCGAAAAGTTGTCAGAAGGCGTGGACCTGCTCCCTGAAGATATGAAGGCGGCGGTGGTAATGAGAGATATCCAGGGGCTGTCTAACGAAGAGGCTGCGGATATACTGGACATCTCTGTTTCGGCCCTCAAAGCACGCCTGCACGGTGGGGGGCCTCCTCCGAAAGTTCCTGGTGGACTACGTCAATACTCCCGCTAGAGGCTAGTCAGACGTCTTTGGCACTGCGTGTCTGAACCCCAAAAGAAAGGCCCGCCTGATGGCGGGCCTTTCTTTTATACCGCTGATGCGCTGATGGTTAGAACTCGAACGTGTTCAGCAGCTCCTGCGGGGTACTGGATTTGGCCTGGGTGTGCGTATCTTCTATACGCTGGGTGAAGGTTACCCGGTCTGTGTTCTCGTAGAGAATGCCCAGTGGCACTCCCGGCGCACTCATCACGGCCTGGGCTGCTTCAACGTCACCGGAATCGTGGTCTTCGGGAACGTTATAGACTAGGGGTTGAATACCCTTTCTGGCGTTGCCCTTGAGTACTTCGGTAATGTCGTTGTAGGTGGTGCAGGGCGACTGTACGTGGACAATAGAAAACCCCGGATGGTTTATGCCGGCCAGGATTAGTTTTGAAAGGTCTCTGGGCTGGCTGGAGAACCCGGAGGCTATGAACGATACTCCTATGGTCAGATAGTATTTAAGCGGGTCCATGGACTCTTCCGGCTTGCCGTAGGGTGTGGAGCTTGTGATAACGCCCAATTCCGTTGTGGGCGAGCTTTGACCTTTGGTCAGCCCGTAAACCCCGTTGTCCATGATCACGCAGCATACGTCCAGGTTCCTCGCCGCCTGAGGCGCTATATGCTCCATGCCTATGCTCAGGAAGTCACCGTCGCCTGCTACAACCACCACGTTCAGTTCAGGCCGCGCCATCTTGACACCCATGGCCACTGGCAATGACCTGCCGTGGATACCATGGAATCCGTAGGGCTGGTCCCCTTCAAGCAGATGAACCAGGTTGCCTGAGCAACCGATGCCCGCTACCACCACGTTCATCTCTATGGGCATTTCTTTCTCCGTCAAATGGTCGGCCATGGCCCACTCCAAAGCGCGCCGTACACCGAAGTCGCCGCACCCCGGGCACCATTTGAAATCGTACTCTTCGTTGCTTCCGCTCATACTGTCACCACCTTCTCTCGGCGCGCCTCTACTCGCTCGGTTATTCTGCTGACCAGGTCTCTTACCTTGAATGGGAGTCCGGTGTACTGGGTGATTGACTCTGCCTTCACCCCCAGGGATCGCAGGATACTGGCAAACTGCCCCTGGTAATTGAGCTCGGGTACTATGACAAGCTCCTTCTGCCGCAGCTCCTCCAGGAGCTTGGGTGGCAGTGGATGAAGGTACATTGTGTAGAACCAACCTATGGGCAGGGCCTGCTCCTTCAGCTGGTTGTACGCCTCTAGGACCGGCCCTTTGGAGCTTCCCCAGGGCATCACCATGATCTCCTGATCGGCGTTGTCACTCTCGTAGGTGCCGTCTTTGAGAAGCTCCAGCTTGCTGAACCGCCGTTCGGTCATCTGGACGTGCCGCTCAGGCAGGTGTGTGGTGTCGCCGATGGCGTCATGCTCGCTGGCATTGGCCACGTAGGAGCCGGGGGTTCCGGGAAGCGGCATGGGAGACAGCTCAAAGCCGTCGTAGCGCTGATAGCCGTTGTTGCCCTGGTACACCCGGCGTGTTTCTGGAACCACCTTACTCAGGTCCGGCTTGGGTATGTTCTGTGCCCGCTCGGCCAGACCCATCTCGCTGAGGAGCACCACGGGTCCCTGATAGCGTTCGGCCCAGTTGACCGCTGTGATGGCGGCGTAGAAACACTCTTCCACGGTGCCCGGGGCCAGGATGGGCATAATCGCGTCGCCGTGTGCGGGATTCAGGGCTGCAAATAGGTCGGACTGCTCGGACTTGGTTGGCAGGCCTGTTGCGGGTCCACCACGCTGCACGTCCACTATCACTACCGGAATCTCGGTCATCCAGGCCATTCCTATGCCCTCGCTCATTAGGGAGAAGCCTGGCCCGGATGTGGCTGTCATCGCCTTCTTGCCGGTGTATCCTGCCCCTATTGCCGAGTTGATGGCCTCAAGCTCTGAACTAGCCTGGTAGGCGAACTTGCCGTCTTGTACAAGGTTGCGTTCCATGTACACAAGGATGGTCGTGGCCGGAGATATAGGGTATCCGATGTAGACATCCAGGCCGGCCGCCATGGCCCCCAGGGACAGTGCATCGTTGCCCTTGATCAGCACCTGCGCCCATTCAGGCCTATGAGGTTCAGGAAGCGTTCCCACGTTGAAACCGCTGCTGGCGGCCTGCTCACGTCCGAGATTCATTGCCTGTATGTTGGAGCGAATAATCTCGTCGTCACCGGGACGCCCCCTGGTGAACCGCTTGACGATGAACCCCTCCAAGTGCTCCTGGACCATGCCAACCAACTCGGCAAAGGCGCCTATCACGATCATATTCTCGGCACGGAGGTTGCCGGTGGACCTGGCCAGTTCGGAGAATGGCATGCCGAAGCTTTTGCCATCTGGCTCAAGCTGGAAGTCCTCGGAGTTGTAAATGATCACGCCGCTGGCCCGTACCTCGTCCTGATGGGTGTCGTAGGCAGCCTGGTTGAAGCAGACCAGCACGTCCAGCTCGTCGCCGGGGCTCAGGATGGGCGAAGAGCTGATCCTGGTTTGCGCCAGCGTCGGCCCGCCAAGGATCTGGGAAGGGAAGGTGGTGGAGGTCAGGGCGTGATATCCCGCCTGGACGGCAGCCTGGGCCAGCCCCTCAGCAGACGTCACCATGCCTTGGCCGCCCTCGCCGGCAAACCTCACTACAAAGTCGTTGCTATCTGCCATTATTCCTCCCTACAGCGACCGCCTGCTGGCGAGCGCAACTGGCCCTTACGTAAGGGAGATGGAAACAAAGAATCGGCTCCCGCGTGGAGCCAGAGTTGAAGGCCTGTACCTTGAGTACCATAGACGATTCAGGCTTGGGCCGGTGGTCGGCTCGTTGCTGCCATCCTTGTAAATGAAACCTTCTCACGGCGTCTCCTCCACTTTCGCCTCTGATGGAGGGGCCTAAACCGTAGTCCAATGTACCATCACTCAAGTTGAGTGTCAACAAAAATTGTATCTGGCACGGCTGCCCCGGAATCCTATGAGATGTCTATCTGGGAACCTTGCTGTATCGTCATTGACACCCTGCTACGGCTGCCGTAGTCTGTGCCAGCGGTTCCAATATACGGCCCATTATACCCATGACCACTCTTGATGAGACGCTGACCCGGCGGGTTGCCACCCGCGGCAGGATAACCTTTGCCGAGTTCATGGAGCTGGCCCTGTACTGGCCCAACGGCGGCTACTATAGCGGTTCCTCCATTCGGGACCCCGCGTCGGACTACTTTACGGCCCCTTCTGCCCATCCAGTATTTGGCGCTCTCTTATCTTTGCAGCTAGAAGAGGCATGGCGCCTTCTGGGTTGCCCTGACCCATTCGTAGTGGTAGAGCCAGGCGCAGGATTGGGACAGCTTGCTGTGGACATTACCCGCTATGCCGAATACCTGGACCCCTCCTTCCGCCAGTCTCTACGATATGTCGCTATGGACAGAGCGATCCCCGCGCAGTCGGGCGATTCAGGTGTTCAGTGGCTTGAGGCCTCCGACATTCCACTGAGCGGCGTCACCGGATGCATCCTTTCCAATGAGCTTATGGACGCCTTTCCGGTCCACCGGGTCGTTCTTCGGGGTGGGCGTCTCCTGGAGATATACGTAGCATTCCAGAATGACCAGCTCGTGGAGGTGGAGGACGAGCCGTCCACGTTCGATATCGCTGCCCGCTTGAGCGAAGAGGCGGTCGTGCTGGTGGAAGGCCAGCGGGCAGAGGTCTGTCTGGAGCTTGATCGATGGGTGGAGCAGGCGGCTGCGGCCCTGGAGCGCGGGTTTCTGGTCACGGTCGACTACGGCTATCCAGCCCGCGAGCTGTACTCTACCGTGCGGCCCGCAGGCACCCTGCGGTGCTACTTCAAGCACACGCTGTCGGATAATCCGTGCGTCCGCGTGGGTGAACAGGACATGACGGTCCACGTAGACTTCACAGCGGTGGCCAGTCTGGGGGAGCGGCACGGGCTGGTCAGCCAGCCTCTGCTTACTCAGGCCGACTTTTTGGGTAATCTGGGTCTGGGGGCGTTCCAACGGCGGCTGATGGGTGCTGGCCTTGGGCAGAGTGAGCGGGATGCCAACCGGATGGCCATGCTGGATCTGGCTCGGCCCGGCGGTATGGGTGACTTCAAGGTGCTGCTGCAGGGAAAGGGTGTGGATGGTTCGACTTTGACTGGCGTTCGCAGTGCTTCCGACACCTGGAAAGAGCGTCTAGCCGACCTTCCTCTACCGCTCCTGGATGAGGCCCACATATCGGTGATGGGCGCGAGGTATCCGCACGCGGTGCAGGGCTGGGGCGACAGCTGGCCTACTTAGACGTATCTTGGCACGTGACAGAACCATGAGATGGCTGCTCATCGCAATGCTGGTCACCAGTCTGGTGTCATGTACGGGAAGCGGCCGAGTCGATGGCCCGGTGCTGACCTCACCACGGCCACCCTTGATCGGAGGGGGTGGAATGGACGCTGAGGTCAGGGGGATCGTGGTATTCGAAGAGAACACCGGATGTCTCTTACTCGAATTCGAGAACAGACGATATCCAGTGGTCTGGCCGGCTGGAGCTTCTTGGCAAGCTGATCCCCCTGCGGTGGAGCTACAGGGTCAACTGATCAAGCCGGGCATGGCCGTTGACGGTGGAGGCGGCTATCTCAAGTATGAACAGGTCAAGGAATCCGCAGGGACCGTCGTAGCCGACGCGGCCCAAAGATGTGCCGGTCCCACTGACGAAGTCGCCTTCTTCAACCTAGGCCAAGACGTGAGCGTAGTCACCTCCGTGGAATCGTAGGTACGCAGCGGGTCTCGTCACGTCGATGACGGGCGGGACGCTGTTCGAGAACTCCTGGGGCTTATCTACTGAATGATGTGGTCCGAGCACGCGTAGATGTGGGCTTGGTGCACTTCATGCTACGCAGCGATCATGGTAAGGTGTCATATCAGGTCGCAAACCTATCCGTATCCCATAGGTGCCTTTGCTTGAATACTTGGCTAAGGGATAGGAAGGTGCAGGAAACCTGGGTTTCCTGACGGGGGTTCAAGGGGGTGTCCCCCTTTCCTAAAAGGTTATGAGGGAGGAGCGGGTGGGAAGAAGACGTCTGACCAAAATATTCCAGCAGGTAGATCAGGTTTTTGTGCAAGACCCCCACAGATATCAACAGCCAGGGAGTGTAGCCAATGAGTCTTGAGGGGCATACGGCTCTCGTCACAGGATCAGGCAGAAACATTGGGCGGTCCGTTGCGCTGGCCTTCGCTCGCGAAGGGGCGAACGTTGTGGTGAATGGCCGGAGCAGTCAGGGTGAGGTGGACGCAGTGGTCCGCGAGGCCAAGGAACTGGGCGTGGGCGCTATAGGCGTTATGGCGGATGTGTCAGATCCCGCGCAGGTACGGAATATGACCGACACCGCGCTGGCTACCTTTGGGACAGTGGACATAGTAGTCAACAACGCTGCGGTTCGGCCTCACGTGCCTTTCACCGAGATAGACTATGACCAGTGGCGGAGCGTCATCGGCGTTGACCTGGATGCCTCATTCCTCTGTTGCCAGGCCCTGGTCCCGGGCATGATCCAGCAGTCCTGGGGGCGTATAATCAACATAGCGGGCATGATGGCCTTTGAGGGTAGGAGCGGGTACGTTCATATCTCAGCGGCCAAGATGGGTTTGGTAGGTATGACCCGCTCCCTGGCGGTGGAACTGGCGCCTCACAACATTCTGGTGAACTGCATCTCCCCCGGTACCATAGGTACAGTCAACCCCAATGCCGACCCGGACATGGACCCGGCGCGGCGTGCGGAACTGCTGGCCGAAAGGCTGGAGCGAGTGCCCTTGGGCCGCTTGGCCGACCCTGACGAAATAGCGTCCCTCTGCGTCTTCCTGGCCTTACCCGGAGGCGGGTACATCTCCGGCCAGACCATTCACGTGAACGGTGCCGCGGATCGGCGATAGATGCCCACCTACTGTTCGTGCCGCTATCATGAGGCTGGGCTGTTCTGGCGCTACGCCCGGTCGCGCTACGGTGGGTTGCCCTACCACGGGTTAAAGGAGCGCAGCCGCAGTGCATGAAGGCAGGCGCTGGAGCGGTGAGAACCGCGGCGTACCTCCTCAAAATTCTGGGGCTACCGTATCCAGAGCCCTGGGTTATCTGGGCCCCTACTTCGCCACTACGGTCATCATAGCCGTCTGCCTGATCGCGGTTGCCGCTCTGGGCTCGGTGCCGCCACTTCTGATCCGGGAGATCATAGACACTGCGTTGCCGGACGGGAACCGGGGTCTTTTGAACCTCTTGGCCGTGAGTATGGTGGTGATTCCACTGGGAAGTGGTCTGGTCAACGTCCTTCAGAACTACCTTAACGCATCCGTAAGCCAGCGGATAATGTTCGATATCCGTAACCAGCTCTACACTCATCTCCAGGGGCTGTCGCTACGATTCTTCACCAGCAGTCGCACCGGCGAAATCATGTCCCGCGTTACCGATGACGTGGCCGCCATTCAGAACACAGTCACCGGCTCACTCATCTCCATAGCCAGCAACTTTTTCACTGTGGCGATCACTCTGGTTGTCATCTTTACGCTGAACTGGCATCTGGCCCTGATTGGGATCAGCCTGCTCCCGCTCTTCATTGTCCCTACCAGGATTGTCGGCAACCTGCGGCGCAGTCTTCAGCGGGACACCCAGAGGGCGCAGGCCAATCTGAATACGCACATGCAGGAGACGCTGAATGTCAGCGGATTCCTCCTTATGAAGGTGTTCAACCGTGAGAGGTATGAGGCAGACCGCTTCCAGGGACGCAGTCGTGAGGTGATGGACTTGCAGGTGCGTCAGGCCTTGGTGGGCCGTTGGTTCTTCATGCTCATGGGCCTCTTCTCCTTCATAGGGCCGGCCCTTATCTACTGGTGGGGCGGCAACCAGGTCATTAACGGAACGCTTACCATAGGGACCATAGTCGCCTTCGTGGCCTATCTCGCGCGGCTCTACGGGCCGGTGAGCTCCCTGGCTACCGTGTACGTGGACGTCCAGGCGGCCGTTGCCCTGTTTGAGCGCATCTTCGAATACCTGGACGTGGAGTCCGAGATCACGGACCCGGCTGATGGTGCTCATCTGCCTCGGCTGAATGGTCGCATCCAGTTCGATGACGTCTCCTTCGAGTACGTGCCGGGCCGTCCTGCTCTCACGGACCTCTCATTTACTATAGAGCCTGGCCAGCTGGCGGCCCTGGTAGGGCCTACCGGCGCGGGCAAGACCACCGTCACATATCTGCTTCCCCGCCTGTACGACCCCACCGCAGGCTCCATTCGACTGGAAGGGCACGACCTTCGGGCCGTCACCCTGGACTCTCTGCGCGCGCAGATGGGTGTTGTAACCCAGGAAACATTCCTTTTTCATACCACCATCCGTGAAAACCTGATGTACGGTCGCCCGGACGCCACGGAGGAGGAGTTGGCGGAGGCGTGCAAGGCCGCGCAACTCCAGGAGTTTATCGCTGACCTGCCCGACGGGTACGAGACGGTGGTGGGTGAGCGTGGATATCGGCTTTCCGGCGGTGAAAAGCAGCGACTTGCCATTGCACGGGTCATACTCAAGGACCCCGCGGTCCTGATCCTGGACGAGGCCACCGCCCACCTGGACTCCCTGTCGGAACGGCTGATACGCTCCGCACTGGAGCCATTGCTGAAAAGATGCACCAGCATAGTGGTGGCGCACCGCCTCTCCACCATCCTGCGTGCCGATACTATCCTGGTATTGGATAATGGGCAGCTCGTAGAGCAGGGCACGCACGCCCAGCTTCTGGCGGGCAATGGTCTCTACTCTAGTATCTACGAAGAGCAGTTCCGTTCCCAGGAGGGTGCGGAGCCCTTGGCGCTACCTAACCCGGCTGGCGATCAGTAGGCGGGTTATACCACCCGCGCCTGTTCCAGGTCGGCGATCCGTGCCCCGGTGCCGTTGGTGACCAGGTCTGCCAGGGTGTCCACGAACATTGGAGAGGCGTTGGGCATTTCCGTCCTTTGCAGGTTGAGACCCAGCCCTTCCGCCAACTCCCGGGCCTCTATGTCTATGTCAAAGAGTATCTCCAGGTGGTCGGACACGAATCCGATGGCCACTGTCAGGATGTGCTTCACCCCCTGGCTTGCCAGATCGCTCAGTGTCTCCAGGATGTCGGGCCCCAGCCACGGCTCCCCCGTGTTGCTGGCGCTCTGGAACGAGAACTGCCAGTGGGGCAGGCCGATTAGCTGGGCTACAGCCTCACAGCTCTGATTCAGCTCTCTCTGGTACGGGTCGTCCCACTGCTGTATGCGCCTGGGCAGACTGTGGGCCCCGAAGATTACTCGCACGTCCCCCACCTCCTCCGGCGGAAATCCCTTGAGCGCCTCCTGTATCTTCTTGGCGATTGTCTGGAGGAACAGGGGGTTTGCATGCCAGCTTTCGATGAGTCGTACCGAAATGGGCCTGGACAGGGAGCGCAGCGCCTCCTCTATCGAGTTGCGATAGCCGTCCGTGCTCATCTGGGAGTAGTGTGGGGCCAGCGGAATCGCGATAAGCTGCTCAACGCCGTCGCCTGATATTTGATCTAAGGCCTTCGCAATGTAGGGGTGCCAGTGCTTCATTCCCACGTATGCCTTGTAGGCGTCACCCTCCGCGCCGTTGAGACGTTGCTCCAGCGCAGCCGCCACCTCGCGTGTGATGTCCAGCAGAGGTGTGCGCCCACCCACCCTCCTGTACTTTTCGGTGAGGACCTCCACCTGTTCAGGCGTGGGCGTTCGTCCGCCCCGTATGTCTTTGTAGTAGGGCTCCACCTCATCCAAAGAGTTTGGCGTGCCGTAAGCCATCAGAAGAACGCCTGTGGTTGGGGACATCTTTACCTCCTAAGGGATGCTGCTTGCTGAACCGATGTTATCCGGCAGGGGAGACCTTACTGGCCTCCGAGATATGCTGAGATGCCAGTGTGCGAATGGCCTGAGCGGCCTCCATACCCTGGTGGATGCAATCGGGAATGCCCGCACCCCTGTAGGACGCTCCGGCAAGGAGCAGTCCGGGGTAGTCGGTCAGAGCAACGCCCAGCGCGTCCAGCCACGCCTGGTGGCCTAGCTGGTACTGCGGCAGGACTGGGGCCACCTCTTAATCCACCTCTTTTCCGCGTCGCCGTGCAGCCCCAGCAGCGGGCACAATGCCTCCGTTACAGAGCGCACCAATGTTGGATCGTCCTGTTCCATGAAAGAGTCGTCATTCGCCCAGCCCACAAAGGCTCTGAGTAGTGCCCACCCCTCCGGTGCTCCACCTGCCCACTTGGAGGAGGTCCAGGTGCAGGCGGTGATGGGGCTCTGTTCCGTTCTTGGAACCAGGAACCCGCTTCCATTCAGAGCGTGGCCTACATTCTCACGGCGGAAGGCCAGGCTCACGCTGGCAGTGGATGCGAACGACATCTTCTCTAAGAGTGTGGCCACCCGTGGCGCGACCTCCTGTGTCAGGCTGGCGGCGCTGTGGCTGAGGGTGGTCAGCACAACGTGGTCGGCAGAGATGGGCTCCCCCTCGTGGAGGGCGAGTTGGTACCTTGGGCCAGTGGAATCGCCGCCTGTAATCCCGGTGACACGCCTACCCTTTAGCAACATGAACCTTCCAAGGCTGTCGGTGATAGTTTGGGTTAACGAGGCCATCCCTCCGCTGAAGGAGCGGAAAGGACTCGACGGTGCCGTCCCATGAGGGCGGGATCGCGCGGCGGCGCGCAGGCCGCGAGCCAGGCTCCCATACTGGCGCTCCATACCTACCAGAGTTGGGAACAGGTAATGCAGGCTGAGCTTCTGAGCATCTCCGGCATGAATGCTGGCGGTGAATGGCTCGGCCATCCGCTGGGCCGCCTCTTTACCGATACGTCGGCGGAGAAATGAACCGAGCGACTCGTCTCCCTCGTCGCGACGCCTTGGAATAAAGGGCTCCATGCTGGCGCGAAGCTTACCTTTCAGCGATAGAAGCGAAGACTGCCAGATGGCCCAGGGCCGCGAGGGCAGCCCGGCCGCCAGTCCTGCGGGTATGGTGTGGAGCTTCCCGCCGTGAAGCAGCAGTGCGCCGTGGCTCGCCTGGGAGACCAGCTCTCCATCTATACCGGCGTTCTGGGCCATCTCCACCGCCCAGGGCTTCGAAATGATGAAGCTGTCGGGGCCGCCTTCCACCAGGAAACCGTCCTCGTACGTGGTGTGGAGTTTTCCTCCCGGGTGTGGCTCCTGCTCAACCAGTGTGCCTCTCAGGTCCCAGCCCTCCTCTTCAGCAGTCCGCTCAAGGTAGTAGGCCGTGGCCAGTCCAGTCACACCTCCTCCGACTATGGCGACAGAAACCTGGGGTCGGCTCATCGCACTGCTTCCGTAACCGGCTCCGGCATTGCCTCCGCGCGGCAGTGCTGGCACGCCAGGTCACATGCGCGTGTCATCTCCCAGTACACGAGGAGTGGTTTTTCTTTGTAGCCCATGCAGACCTCCTTACGCCGCCTTGCTTGTCTCCGTATGCACGAACTCGACAAGTCGGGTCATGTTGTCTGGTTCGGTAGCTGGCAGAACGCCGTGCCCCAGGTTGAACACGTGGCCGGGCCTGCAGCCTGCCATGCGAAGAACCTCACGAGCGCCCTCCCTGACCACTGCAAAGGGAGCAAGCGCCATGGTGGGGTCCAGGTTGCCCTGGATGCCGTAGTCGTAGCCGATGCTGGCCCAGGCCTCGTCCAGCGGAACCCGCCAGTCAACGCTGACCATATCACTCTCAGCGCTGGCCATCAGCTTCAGAAGTGAGGCTGCGCTTGTCCCAAAGTGAATCGTAGGAGTGTGCAACCGCCGCATCTCCGTGAAGATGCGCTTCGAGTAGGGCAGGACGTAGCTCTCGTACTGCTGGGGGCTCAGAATACCCACCCAGCTATCGAACAGCTGCGCCACCTGGATGCCCGCGTCCACCTGACCCTGCAGGTAACGTATGGTCACATCCGTAACCTTCTTCATCAATGCGTGCCACAGGTCCGGCTGGCTGAACATCAGCGCCTTGGTGTGGGGGTAGTCTCGGGACGGCCTGCCCTCTACCATATAACACGCCAGCGTGAACGGAGAGCCGGCGAATCCTACTAGAGCCGCCGTTTTGCCCAACTCCTGGCGCAGGATGCGTATGGTCTCGAAGACGTAGGGCGTGGCCTCTTCGGCATCGATTACACGCACCTTTTCCACGTCTGCTTCCGTGCGTATGGGGTTGGGAACCACAGGGCCGACGTCTGGCTCGATCCCGAACGGGACGCCCATGCCCTCCAGAGGCAGCGTAATGTCTGCAAACATTACGGCGGCGTCCACCTCGAGTCGCTTCACCGGCATGAGTGTGACCTGTACCGCCAGCTCCGGTGTAGTTGCGATGGTCAGCATCTCGTACCGCTCTCGGAGCTTTCGGTACTCCGGGAGGAAGCGCCCGGCCTGACGCATGAACCAGACAGGCGTAGCGTCCACGGGCTGCCGCATGCAGGCGGCCAGCATACGGTCGGCGCCGCTCATAGTAGGAATTCCTGGCATCGGGCCTCCTTCTGCTGCCTTGTCCGGCGAGCTATCCGCCCAGTGAGTCCAATACCTGGGGCAACTCCATGGATAGGCATGTAAAGATCGGTACGTCCCGTTCCGTGTAGGAACTGGCCTCGGAGTCGCGTAGGGCCATGACCAGGTCCACGAAGTCGTGGGGGTCGTCACCTTCGAATCCCAGCATGAACTCCTGATCGTCGATACCGTATGAGTAGGCGGTATGGATCTTCATGTCTGGGAAGTCGTGGCCAATCTTGAAATGAATGCCCATCATGCGGTGGCGGTCCTGCATGGGGAGTGTGTACCAGGCGCGTGTCTTCACGAAAGGGTAAACGAACAGATACTTGCTGCCGACCACGCCTATCTTTGTCTGGGTGCCCTCCTGGCCCTCGTGTCGGTGGCCCCGAATATACATGGACGCTCGGGTGGCGGCCAGGTAAACGTAGGGGGTGCGCAGCCATTTGCCCAGGCCCGTCCCCAGCAGGCGAGAGCCCAGGGCTTGCAGTGTTTCAAGGTCGTCGCTGGCCTTCCACAGCATGAAGTCCACGTCGCCACGGATACCTACTAGGCTATAGCTTCTGAGCAGAGGCATTAGATCCGAATATTCGTCGCAGACGGCCAGGAACTCCTGCTTGTCCGTATCCCTCTGGTCTTCAGGGAGAAGGCGCCAAGCGGGGTCCACTTTGTAGAAGGCGTACTGCACAAACTGTCGTTCGGAATTGCTCACCTAATTACCTCCTGCCCCGGCCAGCGCTTCACGCGCCGCCTGGATGGTGTGTTCGATGTCTTGGCTGGAGTGGGTCACTGATAGGAACCATGCCTCGAACTGGGCGGGCGGCAGATAGACCCCCCTATCCAGCATGCCGTGGAAAAAGCGGCCATAGGCCTCACGGTCCACGGCGTCCGCATCCTCCCATGAGCGTACAGGCCCGGCTGTATGTTGCCCGGACGGATGCTGAAAGAAAGGTGTCAGCATGGACCCTATGCGGTTGACTGTGACTGGAACTTCGGCCTCGTCAGCGGCCGTTTGCAGTCCTTGTGCGAAGGTGTCAGCCTTCTCTTCTAGCGTGATGTAGTGTCTTGAGTCGCGCAGCTCGTCGAGTGTTTCTATCCCTGCCGCCATGGCGAGCGGGTTTCCCGATAGCGTCCCCGCCTGGTAGACGGCCCCGGTGGGCGCAAGCAGCTCCATCAGGTCGGCTCGGCCACCTACCGCACCCACCGGCATACCCCCTCCGACGATCTTGCCCAGGACTGTCAGGTCCGGCCGTACGTCGTAGAGTCCCTGGGCGCCGCCGTATGAAAGTCGAAAGCCGGTTATCACCTCATCGAACACCAGTAGAGCACCGTGCCTTTGTGTTACCTCTTGCAGACCTTCAAGGAAGCCCGGCACAGGTGGTACCACGCCCATGTTGGCGGCTACCGGCTCCACTATGACGCATGCGACCTCGCCTGCATGGTGGGCAAGCGCCGACTCTACGGAGTCCAGGTCGTTATAGCGTGCCACCAGCGTGAGGTCGGCAAGGGCCCCTGGAACGCCAGGGCTGCTTGGAATGCCCAGAGTTGCGGCCCCGGAACCTGCCTGGACCAGGAAGGAGTCAGAGTGACCGTGATAGCAGCCTGCGAACTTGATTACCTTGTCTCTTCCCGTGGCTGCCCGGGCGATGCGCAGTGCCGTCATGGCTGCTTCGGTGCCCGATGAGACGAACCTCACTCGCTCGATTGACGGCATTGCGTCAATGACACGCTGGGCCAGCTCTGTCTCCAGTGACGTAGGCGCTCCGAACGTAGTGCCGCTTGCCGCTGCTTCCTGAACGGCTGCTATGACACTTGGCGAGGCATGGCCCAGGACCATAGGGCCCCAGGACAAAACGTAGTCTATGTACTCGTTGCCGTCGGCGTCCCACAGGTGGGAGCCGCTGCCCTTCGTAATAAACCGGGGTGTACCGCCTACGCCGCCGAAGGCGCGCACTGGCGAGTCCACTCCGCCGGGTATCACCTTCTGGGCGCGGGAGAAAAGCTTTTCAGAGGCGTCCTGAATCATGCCTCCCTCAGCCATCTCGCCACGTCCTTGGCGAAGTAGGTGATGATCATATCCGCTCCGGCGCGTCTGACGGATGTCAACGCCTCCAGGACAGTGGGGCGTTCCTCCAGCCATCCCAGCCTGGCTGCGGCCTTGAGCATGGCGTACTCGCCGCTGACGTTGAATGCGGCCAGTGGATGGGCGAACCGCTCCCGCGCCTTGGAGATAAGGTCCAGGTAGGGCAGCGCGGGCTTCACCATCAGGATGTCAGCACCCTCGTCGGCGTCCAGTTCCAGCTCCCGCAGCGCCTCGCGGCCGTTGGCTGGGTCCATCTGGTAGCCGCGCCGGTCCCCGAACTGGGGTGACGAATCCACCGCCTCACGAAAAGGCCCGAAGAAGGCAGATGCGAACTTGGCTCCGTAGGCCATGATGGCCGTCTGGCCCAGGCCTCTTTCGTCCAGCGCCTGGCGGATAGCGCCAACCTGACCGTCCATCATGGCGCTGGGGGCAACAATGTCCGCTCCTGCTTCCGCATGGGAGAGAGCCGTACGGGCTAGAAGCTCCAGGGTGGGGTCGTTGTCCACCTGGCCGTCCACTATGACGCCGCAATGGCCGTGGGATGTGTACTCGCAGAGGCAGACGTCCGTGATAACCAGGAGGTCCGGTGCCGCTTCTTTGAAGGCACGCACCGCCTCCTGCACCACGCCGTGGTCGTTGTAGGCGCCGGAGCCTACCTCGTCCTTGTTCGTAGGCAGGCCGAAGAGCAAGACCGCTGGAATCCCCAGGCCGGCCACCTCGCCGGCCTCTGCGGCCAGGTCTGCTATGGGGAGCCGGTAGACCCCTGGCATGGAGCTTATCTCCTCCCTTGCCGTCCCTACGCTCACGAATATCGGGTAGATAAGGTCCTGGGGCGATAGCTTCGTCTCACGGACCATGCTGCGCATACCCGCCGTAGTTCTCAGTCGGCGCATGCGCACAATGGGGAACCGTGTCTTTGTAGCCGGTTCTATTGCCATAAGATTCCTTCCGTCAGACGCCTGCGTTCTCCATGGCAGCGATGATCCCCTCGGCTCCCAGGACAAACAGCCGCTCCTTGAGCAGCATCCCCGCTTTGGCGGGCGAAAGGTCGCCTTCCACCCGCTCTTCAAGGAGGTCTTCGCCGCTCAGGTTTGCCACCATGCCGATCATGGTTAGCGTGTCCTGCCGTACCGTGGCGTAGGCCGCCAGCGGTGCCTTGCACCCGCCCCCGACGGCGCTCAGGAATGCGCGTTCGGCGTCGGCGCAAAGACGGGCCTCCTCGTCTTGCGCTGCCAGGGCCAGAGCAAGCGTATCCTCATCATCACGCCGGACCTCTATGGCCAGGAACCCCTGGCCAATGGCAGGCATGACCACATCCGGTTCAAATATCTCGGTAATCACATGGTCCATGCCCAGTCGCTTCAGCCCGGCCACGGCCAGTACCGCCGCGTCGGCCTCGCCGCCCTCCATCACCTTCCGTACCCGCGTATCAACGTTGCCCCGTAGCAGCACGATTTCCAGGTCAGGCCGCCTGGCCAGAAGCTGTGCGCCTCGTCGGGGGCTTCCTGTCCCGACACGTGCGCCAGGCGGTAGGTCGGCCAAAGTCTTGTCCTCTCTGCTTACCAGCGCGTCCCGTGGGTCTTCGCGGGTGAGCACGGCCGCTAGGTACAGGCCCTCCGGAAGCTCTGTCGGCAGGTCCTTCAGGCTGTGGACAGCCATGTCTATCTGGCCGTCCAGAAGGGCCGTCTCAAGTTCTTTCGTGAATACGCCGTCTCCCAGCGTGGTGATGGCGACAGTGTGGTTCCTGTCTCCTACCGTGGTCACGCCGGTCACTTCAAACTTGGCGTCCGGCCTCACGTTAGAGATAGCGGCCAGCGCCATCTCCGTTTGCACCTGCGCCAGCCGGCTCTTCCGCGTGCCGACGCGGAAGAGCCGATCAGATGCTGCCATCTTGGTCTTCCTCCCGCAGGTTGAAGGCGCGCCTCAGTGCTGCGGTGAACTCACTGTCCTCCGGTGTCTCCTTTAGGGAGAGCAGTGGATGATGCAGCAGCTTTTTAACGATTGCCTGGCTCATCTTCTCCACTGTCTGAATGTCCTCATCGGAAAGATGGGGTAGCTTGCGCACAGCACGGCTCACCTCCTGCTGTCGTACCGTCTCCGCCGTATCGCCCAGGTCCTTGATGGTGGGTAGGACGGACTGGGACCTCCACCAGGACATGAGGAGGTCCGCTGTGGCGTCCACTATCGAATCGACCTTCGCCACCTCTGTGCGACGCTGGCGAAGGTTGGCCTGGGCGACCTCTTGTATCTGGTCCATGTTGTACAAGCGCACACCGGGGATCGCGGCGACAGAAGGTTCCACGTCCCTGGGCACGGCAACGTCCACCAGGAGTATCGGAACACCATTTCTCCGGGCTACGGCAGCTTGTACCGCTTTAGAGGTGATGACCGGCTCTCTGGCGCCCGTTCCGGTGATTACCACATCTACTTCAGCAAGCTTGCTTGGCAAGGCCGATAATGAAATTGCGGTGCCGCCTATGCTACGGGCCAACTCTTGGGAGTGGGCCTCCGTACGGTTGGCCACCAGGACATGAGAGGCGCCTGCGTCAAGGAGCGCTCTGGCGCTCAGTTCGCCCGCCTTCCCTGCGCCCACTATCATCACACGTCGTCCGCTCAGAGATCCCAGCGCCTCTCGGGCCAGCTCCACCGCGACGCCTGGAATGGATGCACCGCTTCGGCCGATGGCCGTTTCTGTGCGTGCCTTGCGTCCGGCGCGAACGGCGTAAGTGAACAAGTGGCGTAACTCCTTGCCTGCAACCCCTGCGGCCTCGGCAACCTTCAAGGCGCTGGTAACCTGGCCCAGGATCTGTGCTTCGCCTACCACTACTGAGTCCAGTCCGGAGGCAACTCTAAACAGGTGCCTTGCGGCCTCGGGGCCGCTGTAGGCGTACGTGTAAGCAGAAAGTTCTGATGCAGGTTTTCCCCGCCAGGAACCGAAGAAGGAGTGCAGGTTGCCAAGTCCGTCCTCACTCAGGCCAATGGCGTACAGCTCCGTTCGGTTGCATGTGGAAAGAATGGCCCCTTGGGATGCGTCGGCTGGGAAGGACGCAAGAACGTCCGCGACCTCCTCTTCGCCAAGGGCCAGGCTCTCGCGTACCTCGAAAGGTGCGGAGGAATGGTTCATCCCGACGACAATTGGCAGCCCGATCACGAGGGCGTTCCCTGCGAAATTTCAGAGCCGTTCCTGTTCCCAATGGAAGAGGAGTCGTCATAAAACTGGACAATGGCCTGTAGGGCGATATCCACCAGGTCGCCAACGTCCCTCCATAGGTCCAGGGCATCATCGGGTGAGCCTCCACCCGGTACCATGGAGCGCACGGTGTCTATGAGTGCGTTGCGGTGGTAGAGGAATGACTCGACTGTCTGGGGTAGGGAAAGGCCCATGCTGAGCGATTCGGTGCCATATCCCTGGCCTACGAACTTGGCCTCCTCACGGATCGCGGTGCGGCGGTGCTTGTCGCTGTGGTAACGTAGGGCCAGCTCAACCAGTCGGCGGCCCAGCACTCGCAGGTGGTCCCGGGCATCTTCGTTCAGGGAGTCGGGCATCACCTCCGCTCGATGGGTGTTCCGTAACCTCCGCCGCAGCCGCTGTAGTGTCTCGTCCTCAAGGTCCTGGGGCAGATGAGGCCGCCCTGCGCTCTGTAGAAGGAGCAGCTCTTCTCTGGCAAACCGGCGGTGTGCGCCGGGTGTCCTGTACGCTCGGATGCGTCCGGCGTCCGCCCAGTGACGCAGAGTCTCCTCGCTCACGCCCAGGAGTTGGGCTGCGGGACCTAGACTGAGCCACTGGGGGTCCTTTTTGGTTGTTTTCCGAGTGGTGGCAGGAGGAGGCGTCATAAAATCTGGTAAAATCTTAGGGTTTCTGGTAATTATAGCTCATTCTAGCATCGTTCAGACCCCTGTTCAAGACAGCGAGCCCACCTTGACCCTTCCGATGCGCATCCGTAGGATTGCCTATTAAGGCCGCCCGTTTCTCAATCCAGTGTTTGCTAATCAGGATGGTAGGATGACTACTCATTGTGGAATCGTCTGACACACCTTGCTTGGCTCCTGGCCCTGCCCTTTGCCCTGATAGCCGCCGTTATAGCGCCCCTCTCCCTGGGCGCATGTACTCCTGATACGCTTCCCACTTCTACGCAAACCTCTTCTGATTCGTCTGTATCTGAGAGCACTCCCTTGCTCTCAGATGCGCCAACGCCGACCCCTACGGGTGTCACTTCATCGCCAACGGAGTCTGTGCAGGCGCTGCGCGTCCAACGCCTCTTTCCTCAGCTTGTGTTCCAGCGCCTGACGAATCTTGCGCAGCCGGATGATGGCCTGGACCACATCTTAGTCACGGAGCAGGCGGGGCGCATACTACTCCTTCCCAATGACCAAGATGCGACTGACGCGGCCATATTCCTGGATATTACCGATCGGGTTGAGGATGGTGGCATTGAGGAGGGCCTGATTGGCCTGGCCTTTGACCCGGGCTATTCCGTCAACGGCTACCTTTACGTTTACTACTCCGCTGCGGCACCCAGGCGCTCGGTGCTCTCCCGATTCTCCCAAAGTCGCACCGATCCTGGCGTCGCCGACCCGGACAGCGAACTCATCATCATGGAGATATCGCAGCCCGCCGCCAATCATAACGGGGGCCAACTGGCCTTTGGGCCTGACGCCTACCTTTACGTTGGTCTGGGAGATGGCGGCTTCGGTGGTGATCCACTCGGTAACGGCCAAGACGTAGGCGCCCTCCTGGGCACCATACTGCGCCTTGATGTCACCGGGGGTTCTGATGGTGCCGCCTATAGCATACCGCCGGACAACCCATTCGTAGGCGTTGCGGGTGCCAGGGAGGAGGTGTGGGCGTACGGGTTTCGCAACCCCTGGCGCTTTTCATTCGATGTATCGGGTACCGATTCGGGTGACGAGACGGGCCGCCTGTGGGTAGCCGACGTTGGCCAGAATCGGTGGGAGGAGATAGACGTCGTGGAGCCGGGGCTGAACTACGGCTGGAACGTCATGGAGGGCGCTCACTGCTTCTCTCCGGCCCTGAACTGCGACACCTCGGGCCTCCAGCTGCCTGTGATCGAGTACGACCACTCAGACGGCTGCTCCGTAACGGGTGGGTATGTTTACTGGGGCCAAGCTATACCCTCGCTGGTGGGAAGTTACCTGTATGGCGACTTCTGCTCCGGCAACATATGGGGGCTACGCTACGATGGCCGGACCGTCACTCACAACGATATGTTGGTTGACTCTGACCTTTCCATTACATCATTCGGTGAGGACCGGGCGGGTAACCTGTACATCCTCTCTAGGCATCAGGGGATATATGTCCTGACCCCCTCATGACACGAAATGAGTAGCGGGGCTGGTTGTATGCTCGTTGGGGGCTTGCCCGAATATCTGGCTAGTAACAGGAAGGTGCAGGAAACCTGGGTTTCCTGCCAGCGGGTTTTAGGTCCGATGATGCTCCGATTCCATCGCGAGTGCTCGACCGAGTCGGCACTTCGCTCATCCCGATGTGTCGGGACAAGTCGGAGGAGGTGTCCTCCCTACCTAACAAACATTTTTGGGCGGGTGGGTGGGAAAAAGGCGTCTGTTCGGACCTTCCGCCTATCTGCCCTGCTCATCCAATACCCGGCGTAGCTCTTCTATCTGCCTGCGCAGCTCCCGTTGCCGCCGCGACACGTAGAACGCATACGCAAAGAAGGTGGCCCAGGTCACTGTATAAACACTGTACAGGAGCGGCAGGTTGGACTCCCCCGGAGCCTCCTGACCCGCTGCCGCCGCCATAAGAATGCCCGTGGAGAGCACCCACGCCGTTGCCGCTGCAATCGTCGCCATGAGACGACTCCGTAATCTGCTTACCGGGCCTTTCATGCTAGGCCGTCCTTTCTGTTATGTGCATTCCCTGCACTGCGTCTTCGGCGCTTCTCAATGACACCCGCTCCCACAGTACGTAGGTGAACAGCACCGTAAATGTGAAAACGGAGAATATGAGCGTGATCAGCATGTCGCTATCCAGGCTGCCGGACGTAGCTCCTACGCCGACGACCCTTGGATGTATGCCGCGCCACCAGTTCACCGAGAAGTAAACGATTGGTACGTCTATGAAGGCGATGATGCCCATGACGGCGGAGTAACGAGCCGCCAGAGATGGTGTTGGCGCATAGGCCCTCAGCATCAAGTAGCCCATGTACATCAACCACAGGATGAGCGTGGTGGTTAATCGCGGTTCCCATGTCCACCAGACGCCCCAGGCCATCTTGGCCCACGTGGCGCCGGTGATAAGAGTCAGCGTTATCAGCATGACGCTCAATTCGGCTGCCGAATGGGCGAGTGCATCCCATCGCCGCTGCCCTTTCCATAGGAAAGCGATGCTTGCCACGAACACTACGGTGGTGGCTAGCAGTCCCGTCCAAGCTATCGGCACATGGAAGTAGAAGATCCTCTGTACTACACCCATAACCTGCTCTGTAGGTACCCACAGGAAGATCAGAGCCATGTCTGCCAGCATCATAATGCTGCCAGCAGCCAGTACTACTACTTTTACTGATGACGCTACGTCCCAGTTAGAGACCCGGGACTGCTGGGTACCGGTCGTGGATTCCATCTACTCCTCCAGTACGGCTCCGAAGACGAACGATGAGACGATCAAGAATATCACATCAAATGAAGCGAGAAGTTGAAGCCAGCGACTAACATCGCCGAGTGACGCCCCACCCATGATATCGCTCGTGGCCGCCACTGCCGCGATGACAACCGGCGCCGCCACAGGCAGCAGAAGCACCGGCAGCATAATCTCCCTGGATCGTGTGTTTACGGCCATGGCCGAGAAGAGGGTGCCTACTCCGGCAAAGCCCAGGGTTGCCAGCACGGCTATCAGGAACAGCGTGACATGCGCCAGGGAGAAGTTGTAGAGAACGGCGAAGACGGGGAACAGTATCGCCTCCACCACAATCATGAACAGGAAGATGCCCAGCAGCTTGCCGAAATAGATAACGTCCCGGCTCACCGGGCATAGCAGAAGCCCCTCAAGGCTGCCCCTGTCCTTCTCCAGCACGAATGCCCGGTTGAACCCCAGCACGCCCGCGAATGTGAATACGACCCAGATGATTCCAGGTACCACCAGAGCCACGACCGCAGGCGTGGGGTCGAAGGCGAAGTTGAATATGACTGCCGTCAGAACCCCGAACACGAATATGGAGGTAACCATATCCTTGGTCCGCAGCTCCAACAGGATGTCCTTCCACGTCAGGACCAGGATAGGCCCAAGGAAGCCTGTCAAAGTTTCTTCTCCAGCGTGGTCAGGCGGTCATTAACCCATGAGCCTTGTATTGGAAAGGAACGTATGGCCGTCACTGCGCCGCCCCCAGATAGCGTGTGAATGTATCGTGGAACTCCGCCTCATCCAGCCTGTCCCGCGACTCCTGGTATGTGATACGGCCTTGGGCCAGTATGCCTATCGTATCCCCAAAGGACAGCCCCCGTTCCAGGTTGTGCGTAGTCATTAGCACCGTTCTTTGGGCGCCCTCGCCGTTTGTCAGAAGCGCGTCCAGAAGCTCCAGCGCCTCCTGGTCAAGCCCTGTCTCGGGTTCGTCCAGCAGCAGTATTGGCGGGTCGTGTAGCAAGGCGCGGGCCAGGGACAGTCGCTTCTGCATGCCGTGGGAGAGTGTCCCTACACGTGCCTGTAGATAGCGGATCATTCCCATCTGTTCCGCCACCAGTTCGATCCGATGGTCCATATCCGGCACACGGAACATTCTTCCGTAAAAGCGCAGCGTCTCGTATCCCGTCAGGTCGGCGTACAGGAGCGGCTGGTGTGTGACCACGCCTATGGACCTGCGCAGCAGAGGCCCCTGGCGGCGGTCGAAACCGCCTACCTGGAACCAGCCGGCATCCGGCCGGGACAGCGTGGCCAGGGATTTGATCAGCGTTGTCTTGCCGGAGCCGTTCCCGCCGAACAGGACGAATCGCTTACCCCACGGGACCTCCATGTCCAGGTCACTCAGAATAGGCGGCCCATTGAAGGACTTGCTAAGCCCTTTCGCCTGTATGGCCAGACTCTGTCCGTTAGGAGCGTTTTCTGTCATTTCGTATGCTATTGCGGCCAATATAATGCACTGCCAATATAGAGCACGAGATGATAGGCTACAAGCGGTGCTTTACAGTATGCCGGCCAGTCACTATCCTGGGCTATCGCCAACCATGAGGTGCAACCATGCTAAGGAAGCTGGGCCGCGTAACCGGGATCACCCAGGACCAGGAGGGGCTCAATGTCCCTCCAGGGCAGTATGTGACTAGCAGGTTCCCAGTTCTCACCTACGGCTCCCCGCCAAAGATAGACATCAATGAGTGGCGGTTCAGGATATTCGGACTGGTGGGGGAGGAGACGGTCTTCACTTGGGAGGAGTTCATGGCCCTTCCCAGGGTTGCCTTGACTCGGGACTTCCACTGCGTTACTCAGTGGAGCTGTCTGGACAATTTGTGGGAAGGAGTTACCTTCCGCGAGGTAGTGCGTCACACACAAGTTCGCCCCGAGGCCGGGTACGTCATGGCCCACTGCTATGGTGGGTACAGTACCAATCTATCGCTGGATGTGGCGATGGAGGAGGATGTGCTCCTTGCTCACCATCAGGAGGGTGAGCCCCTGGCGGCGGATCACGGTGGCCCGTTGCGGCTGGTGGTCCCCAGCCGCTATGGTTGGAAGAGCGCCAAATGGGTGAACGGCCTGGAGTTCATGGCCCAGGACACCCCCGGGTTTTGGGAGCGCATGGGTTATCACATGAATGGCGACCCCTGGAAAGAGGAGCGGTTCAAGTAGGCCGTTCGGAGTTGACCGTGGCTATCCGCCAATCTAGGACCATTGCGCTATGCCGCCTCTACCTTGGATGTGCCCACCGCTTTGGAGTACGGCGGCTGGCTCTCCTGCTCGGCTTCGGCCTCCGGCTCGCTCTCGTAGCCGCACTGCAGGCACTCTATGAACTTGCCGTACATATCGGCGCTCGTTGTCATGTCTCCCTTGCATCGCGGGCATGATTTGAAGAATATCATTTGCCTATCCCCTCGTTCCTGATTTCCCTTTTGGTTTGACCCCTCTTCACCCGGTTAGATGTCGTTTCCCATCCGGGGATTCCAACACATACCCTTACAACGTTCTGAGCGGCAGATCTGTCATTGAGCAAGCATGCATATCATAGGACTTGACACGGTGCATGTCAACTTGTAGAATACGCTTGATACGAAACTGCGACTTAGCTACACTACCTCCTGGAGACTATGGTTCGTAGATCACACCAGGCCAGCCGTCGGTTATTCCAGCGCCCGATACCATTGGGCGATGTCATCCCTCCTGAGCTTTCCACGGGCAACCTTCCGGCCCGGGTGCCTGGGGGGAAGGCCGCTGCGCAAGAGTACGACGCCAAACCTAGTCAGAGTCACGATGCGCCGGAGTTGAGGGGCCTCTACATCATCAGCGTGGCGGCCAGGCTTCTGGAGATGCATCCCCAGACCCTGCGGAAGTACGAGAGAGTTGGGCTGGTGACGCCTTCGCGGACCATCGGCATGCTGAGGCTCTACTCTCAAGAGGATATCGCCAGGCTCAGGGTCGTCAAGCATCTGGTGGACCAAGTGGGCATGAACTTGGCCGGGGTGCAGTTTGTTATGGGCATGCTGGTCAAGCTACGGCAGGCCAAGGGAAGGTTGTTAGCTGCCGAGGAGCAGCGGTGTTTAATGGAACTCCTTGGACTTGAGTTGGAGCGGCTGCTTGATATGATGGACTCGGTATTCGCAGGCCCACAGCGCGGCTGATTTAAACGTGGAGTTAGCATAGTACCAGTGAATTAGTATGGTTAAGGAGCAACAACCACAGGAAGAGCCCGAAGAGCATCCGGCATCAGTCGGCGATGAATCTCCCGTAGCACCTACCGGGGATACGCTTCAAGCGGAGTTGGAAGAGGCCGTCCGTGAGCGGGGCCAGTTCAAAGCACTGGCTCAGCGTGCCCAGGCAGACCTGGAGAACCTTCGCAAGCGCATGGATGACGAGCGCACGGAGGTGCACAGGGCCGCCTCGGCGCGTATCATAACCAAGCTGCTCCCGGTCCTGGATGATCTTCAGCGAGCACTGGGCCAGGTCACTGAAGACCCCCGGGACGCTTCCTGGATGGAAGGAATAGGGCTCATCGAACGCAATCTGCTGACCCTGTTGGAGTCCAGCGGGGTTACACTTATAGAGGCTGATGGCAAAGTGTTCGATCCCTGGGAGCACGAGGCCCTGTACTCGGTGCAGGACCCGGACAAGGAACCGGGCACCGTGGTCTCCGTCATACGGTCGGGCTACAGATTCCACGGCAGAGTGCTTAGAGCTGCTCAGGTGTCGGTTGCTCAGAGCGATGAGTCCGAACAGGCGGAGCCATCTGGCAATGACGACGCTTGAAGACCGGCTGAAGTAGTCGGGAACCGTGGAACTGTCTGCGGTATGCAATCTGAGGTAACGAAAACAGAAAGTAAAGTTGGGGAGATAGATGTCTAGAGTAATTGGAATAGACTTGGGTACTACCAACTCCTGTGTGGCGGTTATGGAGGCCGGCGAGCCTACCGTTCTCGAAAACAGCGAAGGGGGCCGCACCACGCCGTCCGTCGTCGCCCTGAACACGCGCTCCGGTGAACGGTACATTGGCCAAGCGGCCAAACGGCAGGCCGTCACGAACCCGGACAACACCATCTCCTCCATCAAACGGTTCATGGGCCGCCAGTTTGATGAGGTTGCCCATGAGATCGGGTTGGTGCCTTTCAAGGTGATCAAGGCCGGCAACGGCGACGCCAACGTGGAACTTGGCGACAAGACCACCTCTCCCCCTGAGATCTCGGCAATGGTGCTTCAGAAGCTAAAGCAGGACGCTGAGGCCAAGCTGGGCGAGCCTGTGACACAGGCCGTGATCACCGTTCCTGCCTATTTCAACGACAGTCAGCGAAACGCCACAAAAGACGCCGGACGTATCGCCGGGTTGGAGGTGCTGCGCATTATCAACGAACCTACCGCGGCGTCGCTGGCATACGGCATGGACAAGCAGGGCGACCAGACCATTGCGGTATATGACCTGGGTGGAGGTACCTTTGACGTCTCCATTCTCCAGTTGGGGGAGGGAGTGTTTGAGGTAAAGGCCACCAACGGCGATACTCACCTAGGCGGCGATGATTTCGACCAGCGGGTAATGGACTGGATCGTTGACGAGTTCAAGCGTGACCAGGGCATTGACCTGAAGCAGGATCGTATGGCACTCCAGCGGCTGAAAGAAGCGGCGGAGAAGGCCAAAGTGGAACTTTCCAGCGTGATGCAGACGGAGGTTAATCTCCCCTTCGTCACCGCCGACGCCTCTGGCCCCAAGCACCTTTCCCTGACACTGGACCGGTCCAAACTGGAGCAGTTGGTGGATGACCTTGTACAGCGCACCGCGGAACCGTGCCTGCAAGCCATCAAGGATGCCGGGGTAGATATAAGCGAAATCAACGAGGTTATCCTGGTTGGCGGCATGACGCGCATGCCAGCGATACAGCAGAAGGTCCAAGACCTGTTTGGCAAAGAGCCTAACAAAGGTGTAAACCCGGACGAGGTTGTAGCTATTGGTGCGGCGATCCAGGCAGGCGTCCTCAAGGGCGAGGTGCGGGACATCCTTCTTCTGGACGTCACACCGCTGTCTCTGGGCATCGAGACCCTGGGCGGCGTGGCCACGCCCCTGATCCCCAGGAACACCACCATTCCCACTGCCAAGAGCGAGGCGTTTACCACCGCCGCCGATAGTCAGAGCACCGTGGAGGTCCACGTGGTCCAGGGCGAGCGGAGCATGTCGGTGGAAAACAAGTCCATTGGCCGGTTCATACTGGATGGAATCCTGCCGGCTCCGAGGGGTGTTCCCCAGATCGAAGTGACATTCGATATAGACGCCAACGGGATACTCAACGTCTCCGCCAAGGATAGAGGCACGGGCAAGGAGCAGCGAATCACAATTACCGCCAATTCCGGCCTTCCCAAGGACGAAGTGGAAAGGCTGGTACAGGAGGCGGAGGCCCACGCTGAGGAGGACCAACACAGGCGGGACGAGGTGGAAACTCGGAATATAGCCGACAGCCTTGCCTACAACGCCGATAAGCTGGTGCGTGAGAACAAGGACAAGATTTCCGATGAACTCCAGCAGGAGATCAACGAGAAGACGACCACCCTGCGCTCGGCGCTTCAGGGCGAGGACATCGATGCGATCAAGTCTGTCATAAGCGACCTCCAAGAATCGCTGCAGAAGGTGGGAGAGGCGGTGTATCAGCAACAGCAAGAGGCCCAGGCCGCCGCTCCCGGTGACGGGCCTGTAGACGACTCCACGGGCGAGTCCTCTAACCAGGCCCCGGATGAGTCAGGTGAACCATCGGACGAAGAGAAGCCCTCGGACGACACCGTAGAGGGAGAGTTCCGAGAGGTATAGCTCAGGCTTCCACTGCCGCCAATCGGCTCCGGCCCCTATTTGAAGGCGGGCAGTACCTGCTCGGCGAACGCGAGTAAGGCATCCCAGTTGAATGGGGCCCGCAGCGCAATGTTCAGCCCCTGCGCGCCCGCGTCGGCGTACTGCCCTATCCGCTCGATAGCTTCGGGGACCGTACCGAAGAGCATACCTCCGCCTCGCTCCTCTGACTGCTGACCGTATTGTGCCTCGAACCGGTCCCGCTCCTGTTTGGCCTCGGCCTCCGTGGCGCCCATCCAGAAGCCCACGTTGATCGTGCGTGCGATCTCTGAAGAGTCCCGGCCCTCCTTGTCGCACCACTCCTCCAGCACCTCTATCTTGTGGGCGTACTCCTCCGGAGATATGTACGGCGCGTTCCAGCCGTCGGCGTGGCGTGCCGCTATACGCAGCGTCCGTCGCTCCCCTCGTCCACCTACCCAGACGCGTGGCGGTTCCTGGACCGGCCTTGGGAAGCAGTTGGCGTCCGTCACTTGGAAGTGCTTACCCTGGAAGTTAGTGACCTCGTTGTTCAGCATGGACTTGATGATCTGGACTCCCTCTTCCAGGATATCCATGCGCGTCCCCACGGGCGGGAATGTTATCCCGAAGGCGTCGTGCTCCAACTCGTACCAGCCCGCGCCCACTCCCAGCTCCAACCGTCCGTTGCTTACGTGGTCGATGGTCACGGCGGCCTTGGCCAGCACCGCCGGATGCCTGTATCCCATGCCGAATACCAGAGAGCCGACGCGGACATTCTCCGTCTCTGCGGCCAGGGCGGCCATGATCGATATCCCCTCGAAGCAGTCTCCCTTGCCGTCCACCGTTGGGTTCTCGTAGAAATGGTCCCATGTGGACACCCAGTAGAACCCCGACGAGTCGGCTAGCCGCCAGATACGCCGCAGCTCCTCATAGGTGCAGTCCTGCTGGCCGGTGTGGATACCTAGGTTTATAGCCATTACGGCCCCCTTTTATTACCGCTATCCGGCTTTGCATAAGAAACTGGATAAAGCCCAGGAAAGTGCAGGAAACCTGGGTATCCTGCTGGGGATCTAAGGGGGTGTCCCCCTTTCCCCAAGCATTTCAGGGTGGGGTGGGTGGGAAGTATTGGTATGCTGTTAATACGTCAACCTCAGCGTCGGCACTTTTGTGCAAGGCGCTACACGCCCTGGAACTCCTGCTCCAGGATAGACATCATTAGCCCGTCGCACCACTGCCCCTCAACATATTCGGCCTCTCTCAGAACGCCCTCCCGCTTTAGCCCCGCCTTCTCGTAGCAGCGGATGGCGCGAGCATTGAAAGCGAATGTCACCAGGAACACTCGGTGCACCTTCCAGTCTCCGAACAGGTGGCCCAGGAATGTCCTGACAACATCGGTGCCGTATCCCTGGCTCCAGTAGGATCGCTCGCCGATCATGATGTCCAGCTCAGCAACCCGGGCCACTCCATAGTCCCCCAGATGTCGCGTCCCGTAGAGGAATCCGATGAGGTTGTCCTCCGCCTCGCCATCGCTCGACTCAATAATAAAGCACCGTGTAGCTCCGGCGCCCTCTACCATAGGCGTGTAGTGCTCCTGCACCCACTCTCTCGAGCGCGGAAGGTTCCGGCCCTGCCAGAACGGCATCACCTCTGGGTTGTTGAGCCAGCGGTGCACCGCATCCCGGTCTGCGGTCTCCATCGGACGAAGGCGCGTCTTATCTCCTGTTAGTGTCATTGGCTCATCGCTAAGTGAGAATGTCCCCTAATTCGGCACTGCTCAGACCCATACCTTCCACTTCCAGTGACGGACAAGGCCTGAGTAGGCGGAGGAATAATGTAGGTGCAGGGCACGCCCTGCCACGCCTTGCCTAGTAGCCTTTCACCTTGTCTATCACACTCAGTAGCGGCCTACCGTCCAGGTGCCGCCGTAGGTTTTCGCATGCCATGTCTACCCACCGGCCTATGCGCAGCGGCGACCCACCCGATACGTGGGGCGCTATGATGACATTCTTCATGCTCCACAGTGGGTGCTCCGGCGGTAGGGGCTCTACCGGTGTCACGTCCAGTCCCACCGCCGAGATAAGCTTCTCCTCCAATGTCTGGAGCAGGGACTGTTTGTCTAGGATAGGCCCTCGAGTGACGCTGACCAGGATGGCGTGACGTCGCATGTGTTGGAATGCCTCCAGGTTGAACATGCCCCGTGTCTCCACGGTAAGCGGGCAGCATACGGCCACCACGTCAGACTGCTCCAGCAAGTTATGGAAGCGGTCTGGTTTCCATACCTCATTCACGAATGATGGTTTGGGTACATCCTCTGGATCGATCGCGATGACATCCATGTCGAAGCCCAGCGCACCACGTTTGGCTACCTCTGTCCCTGTGCCCCCCCCCATGCCGACGATGCCCAGTGTCTTGCCGCCCAACTCCCAGGACTCGTCCCGGATGGACTGGCGTATGCTCCAGTCGGCCTCACGTACCGATCTTCCAATGCCGCGCAGCAGGCCCAGTAACAGCGCCCAGGCATGGTCTGCCAGGTGGGTGCCCACAGTGCCTTTGCTGCTCACCAGGACTACGTCGCTGCTGACGAACTCGTCGAATAGAAGTGCGTCCACTCCGGCGCCCTCAACCATGACCAGCTTCAAGTGGGGTGCCTTCTCAAAGACCTCTCGGTTGAAGCAGCCCAGGACCACCTCCGTGTCCGGCAGGTGCGCCTCTCGCTCCTCCGGCGTTGCCGCCACCACCACGTCCAGGTCCTCTGACACCGCCTGCATCTGCTGTCCCTGGGCTTCGCTGACCGATTCGCCGAACGGCCCGCCCTGCACAACGTTTATTAGCACCTTCATGGGCCCCTCCTTGCCTGGCGGCAACCCCTAAACGCCATCTTGCGCCAGGTGCGTCATACTAACACAAGGCTCAGAACGCTTGTGTGGCCCTATAACCCAGGTGCCCTGAGCCTGCCTCGCTTGCTTAGGTAACCACCTGTAATCAATGCGTTGCAGGGCACTACTACCAAGGTGCTTGCTGGAATGCGACAGGAATTGCACTTTGCTTGCATGGGAGGCTCGTTCCACTCAATAATTGCTGATGGGTCATATCAGAGTTTGCGAAGACGTTGATCTGGAATAGCCATCAAGCCGTTCTCAGAGAGACACCCCTGTCGGTGGAGTAAGAGAGATGGTAATTGATAGGAATACGGTAGAAGTGTTCATCCAGCGCACGCGAATCAACCTCAAGGTAATTGAGGACACTTATGCAAACTCCTCCAAAGGCCACGTAGTGACGCAGTTAGTAAATTCTCTGTTGGGAATTGTGGTATATCCGTGGGAGCACCAAGGTCTAGGTCAGCTAAAAGCACGCCCGATGACAGATATCGGCCCTGAGGGATGGCCGGATCAAATTGTGGAGGTAGGGAAGGACAAGTCCAAGACAGTCGGCCAATTTATCCATCGTATGCGAAACGCCATTGCACATGGCTATATTGAGTTCTCGTCGGACGCCGCTCTCAATGAAGTAACTCTGGTGTTTGAGGATCGCCTGCCCAAGAACCAACATGTGCACTGGCGGGCACGTATCGAGGGTAAGCATTTACGCCAGTTTTGTGATCTACTTATGAACTAGATTGAAAACTCAGTAAGCTAACCCTGACATGCTAATGTCCTGAGTCAGAGATTCGACGATGAATTCTGGGGGATTGGCAAGGGGGTAAAACCCCCTGTCCGGGGTTCTAGGGGTGTCCCCTAGAGACATACCGAGGGCGGGAGGGTAGGACACAGGCGTTTGGCCCCAGGGCTAATGCAATGATTTGCAGCTCAGGACACTAACTTAGCCTCCTTAGAGGCGTTGCAGAGGCGCGACCTCCATGCCCAGTGCGCCGCGCAGGAGCATCGCTGCTACTCTCTTATCCAATGGATAGTTGCCGTTGCCGCACTTGGGCGACTGAATACAGCCTGGGCATCCGTCCTCGCAGGGGCACTCCTCCACTACCCGCAGCGTTGCGGCCCACAGCTCCTCTATCAACTCGTATCCCTTCTCCGCTATGCCGATGCCGCCTGCGTGTCCGTCGTATATGAATACCTGCGGCTTGCCCGAATCCGGGTGCAGGGGCGTGGACACACCGCCGATGTCGTTTCTGTCGCACATGGTGAACAGGGGCAGCACGCCGATTCCGGCATGCTCGGCTGCGTGCAGGCCGCCCGCCAGGTCCAGTCGCCTGCGGCGGATCTCCGCCACCAGCGCGTCGGGTAGATCGAACCACAGCGCCACCGTTGGGAACCGCTGGGTCGGTAGGTCCAGGGTTTCCTCGCCTAGGGAATCATCAGAGAAGTGGGCCTTTTTCTCATAGCTGACCACCTGTGTGGATACCTCCACCTCTCCTAGGAACACGTTGACCGTTCCGGTGCGCTTTTCCTGGAGGGTGCGGAGCACCTGGATATCGGTTATGTCCCGGCACTGGGTGTAGTAGGGTATATTCTGGATGGAAACGAAAGCGGTCTTAGTGGCCAGGTCCAGGCGGTTCACCAGGTACTGCTCCCCGTAGTGCAGGTAGACCGCGCCAGGGTGCAGTTGGAAGAAGGCTGATCCCTCCTCAACCTGCTCCAAAAGCGCTCCAGACTCCTGCTCCACCACACCGTATGAGGACGACGAGGTTGACCGGATATTCACACCCTCCGCGGGATAGCTGAGGCTGGTGGCCAGGAACCAGCGCTCGCCTCGCCTGTGCACCAGGCCCTGCTCCTCCAGTGCGGTCATGCGCTCCTTAAAGCCGGGGCCGAATAGACCCGCATCCGCATCCGATATAGGAGCTTCGTAGGCGGCGCATAGCAGGTGCGGGTCCAGCACGCGGGGGTTATCGGGCGCGATCAAGGCATGCTCGTGAGGCTGCCCGAAGAAGAAGTTGGGGTATCTCATCAGGTACTGGTCCAGGGGATCTGCCCTGGCAATCAGCACGCTAAGCGACTCCTCCTGACGGCGGCCGCTGCGGCCTGCCTGCTGCCATGCGCTGGCTATGCTGTCGGGGTAGCCTCCGAGTACTGTGGCATCCAGGCTGCCCACATCTATACCCAGTTCCAGCGCGTTGGTGGTGGCCACGCCGAGCAGCTTGCCGCTGGATAGGTCAGCCTCAATGCGGCGCCGGTCTTCCGGTAGATAGCTGGCCCGGTACGGGCTTATCCGGTTCACCAGGCCCGCCGACCTCTCAGCCAACTGCTGGCGAGCGGAAAGATAGACGAGCTCCACTTGGTGGCGCGTCCGTGTAAATGCCAGGGTGCGTACGCCGTTCTGCAGGAGGGTGCTCAGCATCGCGGATGTCTCGGACGTTGCGCTTTTACGCAGTGCTTGTGTCCTGTCTATCAATGGAGGGTTCCAGAAGACGAACCGTTTGCCGCCGAAGGGGGAGCCGTCCTGGTCGACCACGGTGACTGGCTCTCCGACCAGCGCCTCAGCCAGCTCTCCAGGGTTGGCTATGGTGGCGGAGGATAGGATGAACTGTGGGGCGCTTCCGTAGTGCGCACAGAGGCGGCGGAGCCTGCGTATGGTGTTGGCCACGTGGGAGCCGAACACCCCCCGATAGACATGGGCTTCGTCCAGCACAACGTAGCGCAGCTCGCGAAAGAGGCGTGTCCAGGTCCGGTGGTTGGGCAGGATGCCCAGGTGCAGCATGTCCGGGTTGCTTATCACCACCTGGGCCGACCGTTTGATCTGGGATCGAGCCTCCCTGGGCGTGTCGCCGTCGAAGATATCGACCCTGGCGGTGACGCCTGGCTGGCTCAAACTGCGAAGGCTGCGAAGCTGATCCTGGGCCAGCGCCTTCGTAGGGAACAGGAGTAGTGAACGCCCGGTGCGGTCGCTCAGGAGCGCGTCGAGTATGGGGAGTTGGTAGCAGAGGCTCTTGCCGCTGGCTGCGCCGGTGGCCACCACAACATGGCTGCCGCTGGCCAGTGTGTCTATCGCGTTTGCCTGGTGCTCGTACAGGGCGTCAATGCCCTGGCTCGATAGGGCGTCCCTGAGGGCAGGTTGCAGGGGTTGAGCAGGCTCTGCGTACCTGGCTTCTCTTGGCGGAATGGTCTCCAGGTGGACCATCTGGTCGGCATATTCAGGGGTGGTCTGGAGCCGTTCAAGGAAGCCGGAAATGTCCATGCTGTCACGTTAGCCGGTCTCACACGCAGGCCATGATCTCCGTTTCGTAGTCCAGGAGTTCCGTGTCGCCACGCAGCATCTCCACGTAGTCCACCACGTGGGATAAGACCTCGTTGGCGTGGCGGGAGTCGTTGCTCACGCAGGTGACACCCAGCGTCAGTAGCTGGTGGTTGTCGTTGTCCTCCACCTCGGCGATGGAGACATTGTACTTTTGACGCACCTTGGTGGTGATGGAGCGGTATGCCTGGTGCTTGCCCTTCAGCGTACCGTTCTCCGGCAACCGGAGCCTTATCCTACACACGCCGACGTTCATAGGGTGCCAATATAGCATAGCGTGTGCTTAGGTTCGCATGTTGGTCAGGTGCTTCTCACGTCTCAAAGATCAGCGGTCACTCAATAGTATCGCTGTACGCGGTCTGAGTAAGGTCACTGCGCACTCATATCTTGCTCTGATCGTGATGCAAGTGATGCGTTGATGGTCTATCATCCAGCGCGTGTGTTGCGCGTGTGTTGCGCGTGTGTTGCGCGTGTGTTGCGCGTGTGTTGCGCGTGTGTTGCGCGTGTGTTGCGCGTGTGTTGCGCGTGTGTTGCGCGTGTGCTACGCTTGTGGTGGCGCGAGGTACGGAGATTTGAATCTCCAACATAAGTAGTGTTCTACTGCTGAGCGTCGCCCAAGAAGCCCGCTTACGCGGGTTTCTTCGTTGATAGGGGCGGGCTGCACATGTATTTCTTCTACATCGATGAGAGTGGTGCACCGAGCGCCCACCACGATCCACTGAGGAACGGCGGAACTCCTCTGTTTTGTCTGAGCGCGTTGGCCCTCAACTCCGATGCATGGCACGAGTTCGATCGGGCGTACCTGTACCTAAAACGGGAGTTCTTCTACAAGGAGATTGGCACACGTCGCGCGGAATACTGGGAAATCAAAGGATCTGAACTGACAGGGCCTCACAATCGCGCGAGCAGGCTGCGGCAGGTGTTTCTGAGTCGTGTACTGGAACTATGTGCAAACTTCGGAGTCACCTTGTTTAGTGCTGTGATCATCAAAGACTCCGTTGCCCCTAGCTCTACCGCTTCGCTCTATGGAATAGGGCTTCAGATTCTGGGAATAGGGCTTCAGATTCTGACAGAAAGGTTCCAAGCTTTCCTAGAGGAGTTACCGACGCCAGACGCAGGGATCATGATAATTGACTCTAGGGCGAGCAGTTTGGACGAAGAGGTAGCCATCGGACATCTGTCCTATGTTTTTGGAAATGATCTTGGTCGCACGTTGGATCGGGTCCTAGAAGCTCCGCTCTTCGCATCCTCGCGATTGACTGTCGGTATTCAGGTTAGTGACATCATCGGCTCGTGTATCTACGCCTACTATTACCAGCGCAATTGCTCTTTGATAGCGAACGCCGTGGACTATACTCATATAGTTCCATACTGGCCCAGCGTGCGTGCGTTAGAGTTCAAGAGTGAGAAATTCTACGATGGGTACGCACGGAACGGGTTCAGAATACGCGACATCAGCCGCTGAGGTTGAAACTTCCACATCTGGGTCGCCAAGGGCAACATGCACCCAGCGTTAATTACGCAAGACCTTCTCCTTGACGCACTTTGTGCAGAATACTACAATCAGCCCACTTCACTAGCCACAACTGTAACCCGCACAGGGACCTTCTGTAGCCCACGAAATCCCCAGGCACTTCAGGAAACAATACGGGGCAGGCCCCATTAGTCCCCCATCAGTCAAATGACAGCGGAACAGAGCATCTTCCCTGATTCACCCTCCGATGTCCCGGAGGTGGTCATAATGCGCCTGCCTCAGTATGTGCGCGCACTGACCCAGCTCCTGGCCGAGGGCACCGAAGTGGTGAGCTCCCAGCAACTTGGGCAGCAGATACAGATGACTCCTGCGCAGATTCGCAAAGACCTGAGCTACTTTGGAAGGTTCGGGAAGCAGGGGCGAGGTTATACCGTTCGATACCTGCTAGAGTCGCTGCGCCACATTCTGGGCCTGGATAGAGTGTGGCAGGTGGGTGTCGTGGGCGTTGGCCGCCTCGGACGGGCCATTCTAAGCTACCCTGGGTTCGCGCCGGAGGGGTTCAGTGTAGTAGCGGCCTTCGATGCAGACCCTCGGCAGGTAGGACAGATGGTGGGTGGCATCATGGTCCAGCCGGTGCACCGCATGCAGGAGGTGGTGGAGGAGACGGGCATCCACATCGCCATTGTGGCCGTGCCAGCTTCAGAGGCCCAGGAGGTGGTGGACAGGCTGGTGGAGTCCGGTATTCGGGCCATAGTCAACTACGCGCCCATCTCTGCTCAGGTGCCATCCTACGTCACGGTGCGAAACATAGACCCGGTCCTGGCCCTGCAGTCCATCACCTACTACCTGGGATAGCGGGTATCAGGCTGGTGGGGGCCGGTTCCGGCGACGTCGTACAACCTTCAGGCGTGTCTGAGACCGCCGCAGCGAAGTCATGGCACGATCCAGATCCATGTCGGTTTCGCGGTGCGCTACCCGCTCCTCGGCTCGTGTCACAGCCTCCTGCGCCCGGGCTTCGTCTATCTCATCGGCGCGCTCAGCCGCATCGGCCAGGATAACCACCTTGTTGGCCATCACCTCAAGGAACCCTCCGCCGACTGCCATAAAGGTGTCCGTAGACCCTTCCTGCATGATCCGGAGCTCACCCGGCTGGATAGCTGTGAGCAGGGGTGCATGGTTGGGGAGCACCGTGAGTTCCCCCTCCGTGCCCGGCACCACGACACCGCTCACCTGGTCGGAAAAGACCTCGTGCTCTGCGGTGACTATATCAAGCTGCATCGATGGCATGGACTTCTCGGACCTCTCGGCCTATTCGGCTTCCGCCAGCAGCTTCTGCCCGGCCTCCACCGCCTCGTCAATAGTGCCCACCATGTAGAATGCCTGCTCCGGCAGGTCGTCGTGCTGGCCTTCCAGGATCTCCTTGAAGCCCCGGATTGTCTCCTTCACCGGTACGTATCTTCCTTCCCGCCCGGTAAATGTCTCGGCCACATAGAACGGTTGCGAGAAGAACCGTTGCATCTTCCTGGCACGACCCACCGTGATCCTGTCCTCATCTGACAACTCCTCCATGCCCAGAATTGCGATGACGTCCTGAAGGTCCTTGTAACGCTGGAGCACCTCCTGAACGCCTCGAGCTACCTGATAGTGCTCCTCCCCTACCACCGCCGGGTCCAGGATGCGGGAGTTGGATGTCAGCGGATCGACGGCCGGGTACAGCCCCTGCTCGGCGATGGACCGCTCCAGAGCTATGACAGCGTCCAGGTGGCCGAATGTAGTGGCCACGCCTGGATCGGTGTAGTCGTCGGCGGGCACGTAAATAGCCTGGACGGAGGTAATGGAGCCCGTCTTGGTGGACGTTATGCGCTCCTGCAACTCGCCCATCTCGGTGGCCAGTGTGGGCTGATATCCCACCGCGGAAGGCAGACGGCCCAGCAGCGCTGAGACCTCCATGCCCGCCAGGATGTACCTGTAGATGTTGTCAATGAACAGCAGTACGTCCTGACCTTCACTGTCACGGAAGTACTCTGCCATGGTGAGGCCTGTGAGTGCTATCCGCAGGCGGACCCCGGGCGGTTCGTTCATCTGACCGAAGACCATTACGGTGTTCTTTATGACACCCGAGTCCTGCATCTCGTGCCAGAGGTCGTTGCCCTCGCGGGACCGTTCGCCCACGCCGGCGAAGACGGAATAGCCGCTGTGTACGGTGGCGATGCTCCGGATGAGCTCGAGGATAATGACCGTTTTGCCCACGCCGGCGCCGCCGTAGGCGCCCACCTTTCCGCCGCGGGTGAACGGGGCGACGAGGTCAATAACCTTTACGCCTGTTTCCAGCATCTCGGTCTTGCTGCCCTGGTCCTCGAAGGCGGGCGCGTCTCGGTGAATGGGCCAATGCTCCTCAGCGGCCACTTCGCCCAGTGTGTCCAGGGGCGTGCCGACAACGTTGAACAGGCGGCCCAGCGACTCCCTGCCAACCGGCACTGAAATAGGACTGCCAGTGTCCGTCACATCGATGCCGCGGGCTAGGCCTTCAGTGGGTCCCATGGCCAGGCACCGGACACGGTTATTGCCCACGTGCTGCTCCACCTCCAAGACCAGGGTATCCCCCAGGAGGTCCAGTTCAAGGGCGTTGAACAGGGCCGGTAGGTCCTCCGGCGGGAACTCGACGTCCACCACTGTACCCATCACCTGTACTATCTTGCCTTTGGTTCCTTGCGCCATGCCTTACTCCATCTCCATAATCTGCTCTCTAGTGTGCTGCTGTTACGCCTCTAGGGCGGCAACGCCGCTTACGATGTCCAGTAGCTCCGTGGTTATGGTCTCCTGCCGGGCCTTGTTCAGCATCAGTGTCAGGCCGTCTACCATATCGTTGGCGGCGTCGGTGGCGGCACGCATTGCGACCATGCGTGCCGAATGTTCGCTGGCCAGGTTTTCCAGTACCGCATGGTATATCTGCAACTCTACGAACCGGGGTAGCAGAGAGCTCAGGACCGTCAGGCTGAGTGGTTCGTAGATGTAGCCCACAGACTGGGACGGCTCCAAGGCTGCTGGCTCCACAGGTAGCAATCTCTCCATTACCGGCCTTTGGACTGCCGTGTTAACAAATTGGGTATAGGTGATGAATACCTGGTCCACGGCGCCGTTCGTGTAGTCTTCGATGGCAAGTCGGGCGGCTGGGGCTACATCCATCACGGTGGGACGGTCGCCCAGGTCTATGAGCACGGCACGCACATTGGTGTTGGCCCTGACCATGAAATCACGAGCCTTCCGGCCGATCGTAACCACGTTTACGGGTACGGACTGGCTTCGGATGAACTGCCCTGTGGCTCGGTTGAGGTTGGCGTTCAGGCCGCCACACAGGCCACGATCCGGTGAAATTTGAATCACTTGGATATTCTGGACCTCTCGTTGCTGGAGAAGAGGATGGACATCCTCCGCCTCGGCGGGCTGGGCTGCCAAATCCTCTAGCACCTCACGCATCTTGTCGGCGTACGGCCTGCTCGCAAGTGTGAGTTGCTGGGCGCGCCGCATCTTGGAGGCGGCTATCATCTGCATCGCCTTGGTGATCTTGGCAGTATTTTGGACGCTGCGAATGCGTCGTCTTAGGATTCGAACGTCGGCCATGGGCTACTCCTGGAACTCCCCATCTTCGTCTTCTTCTGTCTCCTCATATACCCACGCTACGTGAGCGGAGTTGACGATGGTTGGCGAGTTGTCCTCTCCCTCTTGGACGACCAGGTATCCCTGGCCACCATCCATCAGTGTGCCGCTGATCTCCTGAATGTAGCCCTCGCTCTGCACCGTGGTGCCAACCACCACCTGCTTGCCTTTCAGATATTTGAGGGCTTCGTCCTCTAGGGCCAAACGCCTGCTCCTTTGTGTTTCTCTTGCCCCATCTGCACGGACCACTAGTCCATGTTCACCGTTTGCTTGTAGGCGCCTATGGCATCTACCAGCGCCTTCTCCGTGTCATCATCAACCTCGTTTGTCGTGGTGATCTTTTCCAGTATCTGCGGGTTGTTGGCCTCCAGGTACTGGTGGAAGCCGGTTTCCCACTCCTGCACCCGTCCAACCGGCACCTCGTCCATGTGGCCGTTGATCACGGCGTACATGATTGTGACCTGCTTTTCCATGGAAAGCGGCCGGTACTGGGGCTGCTTCAGCACCTCGCTGATGCGCTGGCCCCGTTCAAGCTGCTCTCGCGTCGCTCTGTCCAGATCGGATGTGCCGAACTGGGCGAATGTGACCAGTTCCCGGTACTGGGCAAGGTCAAGGCGCAGGCGTCCAGCCACCCGGCGCATGGCACGGCGCTGTGCCGCACCTCCCACCCGTGAAACAGAAAGGCCCACATTTACCGCAGGGCGCGTGCCAGCGTTGAAAAGGTCCGTCTCCAGGTATATCTGGCCGTCAGTTATGGAAATGACGTTGGTTGGAATGTAGGCTGAAACGTCGCCTGCCTGAGTCTCAATGATAGGCAACGCTGTCAGTGAGCCGCCTCCGTTTTCGTCGTCCAGGCGAGCAGCCCGCTCCAAGAGTCGGCTGTGCAGGTAGAAAACGTCACCTGGGTACGCTTCCCGGCCGGGGGGTCGTTTGAGCAGAAGGGAAAGCTGGCGATAGGCCCATGCGTGCTTCGACAGGTCGTCGTACACGATGAGGGCGTCCCTTCCCTGCGCCATGAACTCCTCGCCCATAGTGCAGCCGGCGTATGTAGAAATATACTGGAGCGCCACTGGGTCGGACGCGTTGGCCGCCACCACTATCGTATGCTCCATGGCCCCGTACTCTTCCAGCATGGCCACCGTCTGGGCCACCTTCCCTACCCGCTGGCCTATGGCCACGTATATGCAGACCAGATCCCCGCCGCGCTGATTGATAATGGTATCAAGGGCGATGGCGCTTTTGCCTGTGGAGCGGTCTCCGATAATCAATTCCCGCTGACCTCTGCCGATGGGGATCATACCGTCGATAGCTTTAATACCTGTCTGGACAGGTACGTCCACCGCGTGGCGGCTGATCACGTTGGGCGCGACTTTCTCGATGGGGCGGGTGTTTTCAGTACGAATTGGCCCTTTGCCGTCTACGGGACGGCCAAGGGCGTCCACAACTCTGCCAATTAGTGCTTCGCCCACGGGCACCTCCGCGATACGCCCAAGGGCCCTGACCTCATCCCCCTCTTTGATCTGGGAGTCGTCCCCCAGGATAACCGCGCCTACGTTGTCCTCTCCCAGGTTCATTGCCATGCCTATGACGTCGCCTGGGAACCCCAGCAGTTCCGTGTACTGCACGCCTCCCAGACCGTGGATAGAGGCAATTCCATCACCCACCTCCGTCACCACTCCCACGTCAGTCATCCCTACGGTGGAGCCAAACTCCTCTATCTGCCTCTTGATGACCGAGGCTATGTCCTGGCCGCGTGTTGTCATACTCTTACCTCAGCTCTTTGTTGCCCTGATTCCTTCTCATATTGGGAAGATTACGTTGCTGACGAACCGGCTGGCAGCTCCGCCAGGTCCTTTCGCATTGCCTCCAGCCTGCCTTTGGTGCTCCCGTCTATGATCCTGTCACCGACGCGTACCACCAGGCCGCCCAGTACCTCCGGGTCCTCCCGTGAGGTCAGGACCACCTCTTTACCCAGCACCTGGCCCAGCCAGCGGCCCAGTCTTTCTCTCTGCTGGTCCTCCAGTGGATGAGCGGTGATTACTTCGGCCCGCTCTCTGCCTAGGTGTGCGTCCATTAGCCGCTGGTACTCTTCCGCGATCTGGGGTAGCAGTCCCACTGCATCGCGGTAGACCAGTAGGCTTATCAGGTTCTGGGCCAGGGGATTCACGCCGCTTAATGTTTCGCGGAGGACATCCACCTTGCTGGCTAGCCCTACCTTGCGCAACTCCAGGTAGGTGCGCAGCTCGTCATCCACCAACGCCTCCTGGGCACGTTGAATGTCCTGCAACCAGCCTTCAAGCCGGCCCTCTCCGACGGCGATGTCGAAGGCGGCACGGGCGTAGCGTTGGGCCTTGGGCGCTCCAGCCATGCCCTACGAACTCCCACCCAGTTGTTCGCTCTCTTCCAGGACCTGGTCTATGAGGTCCTTATGAGCGTCGCCGTCCAGGGATCGCCGTATTACGCGCTCGGCGGCGGTGATAGCCAGGTCTGCGAACTGCTGGCGGACCTCATCCACTGCGTTGTCGCGCTCCCGCTGGATGTCCACGCGAGCACGCTCTATGAATGAGGTGGCCTCCTGCTGGGCCCGCTGCCGTTCCTCTTCCCTGAACCGCTCTGCAGCCACTCGGGCCTCATCAATGGCGGTCTGACCCTGTCGGTGCGCCTCCTGAAGCTGGCGCTGCATGTCTGCCTGCAGTTCAGTGGACTCCTGCTGCAACCGCTCCGCCTGGTCAAGGCTGTCACGGATGCCGTCGGACCGCTGTGCCAGCATCCTCATGATCGGTTTGTAGCCGACGGCATAAAGGATAGCCAGCAGGATGGTGAAGTTCACCAGGTAAACCACCAGGCTCTGCCAATGAAAACCTAGGTCTGCCATTCCCCTCCTCCAAGCTGTGCGTAGGGTCCCTGGGGACCCGTTTGGGCGTTAAACTACCAGGGCCAGAATAATCGCGATTACTAGGGCGTAAATGCCCAGCGCCTCGGCAAAGGCTATGGCCAGAATCATGTTGGTCTGGATGGCTCCGCTGGCCTCCGGGTTTCTGCCGATAGCGTTCAACGCGCCCGCGCCCAAGATGCCAATGCCGATTCCAGGCCCCAGCATGCCGAGCCCTGCGGCCAGTCCGGCTCCCAGTAGTTTTGCGGCTGCTTCTTCCATAACGGTACCTCCTACAATATCCTCTAGCTGAACTCAGTTATTGGGTCACCAATAATGCTAGTCTACTCCTGGCGAGTGGACATGCCGTAAACGGCTACGCCCAGGGCTGCTGCCGCTATCGCCAGTGCAATGATTGCTAGAACAACCGCTAAGATTTCCATGGTGCAGCACTCCTCCCCTTTGGGGCTTAGCTGTGCTTTTCTCCTCCGTGGGGCGTTACGGCTATGGTTACGAACACCAGCGTTAGCCCTGAGAAGATGAGCGCCTGTATGAGCCCCACAAGCAGCTCCAGGCCGTAGAAGGGCAGGGAGAACACAAAGGGTATCAGGAACGCCGTAACCAGTAGCAGTATCTCACCCGCCGTCATATTGCCGAACAGACGGAATGTGAAGCTGATGATCCGGACGAACTCGCTTAGAAGCTCAAGGAGTCCGACGAAGATGTCGATAATCCCCTGGAATATATTGCCCTTGAGCAACGCTCCGAACCGGAAGAACTTTCCAAAGTAGCGAAATCCCAGGACCCGAATGCCCCAGAACTCCACGAACACGAAGGATATGATGGCTATGGCCAGGGGCATATTTAGGTCTGTGCCTGCCGGCCTGAGCAGGTGCCGGGTGATCTCACCCTCTTCGTTAAGAAAGCCCAGGCTGGGATAGAAGGGCAGCAGACCTAACCAGGCGTTTACAACAACGAACAGGAAGATGGTGGCGAACAGCGGGAAAAAGCGGGGCGCATACTTGGGGCCCGCCACGGTTTCCACAAAGCCGTACATTCCGCTAATGATGGCCTCGACCAGGTTGCCTATGCCACGTGGTGGGGCGTTTGGATTGCGACCGCGGGCTGCCAGTAGAAAGATCAGGATGAGCACCAGAGTAGTGATCCAGGAAGACAGTAGAGTATTGGTAACTATGAATTTGCTGGGTAGCTTGTGGAGCTCCTCGGCCTCGTGGGCGTCAGCTTCAAACACTGGCTGGGGGGGCAGGTGTACTTCAGGTTTGGACAGAATTTGCTCGGAGCCGAAAACGGCGCTGCCTATGGCCCCGAAAATGAAGCCAAAAATAAACAGGGACACAATCCCTGCACTGAGTACCAGGACAGTACGCCTACCCAACTTGCCTCCTAACCCTTGCCATCGGGAATGGTCATTCGGCTACTCAGTTACAGCCATCCGAGTTCTGCCTCCTGCGCCCTCTGTTCCCCCTCCATCCTGACACCTGGTAGCCCGGACTACTGTTCGTCGCTCTCGCCGTGCCACCCCGTTAGGGGGAGGACCATTCGATACATACCGTAAAAAGCCACCACGCTGCCCACCAAAACACCCAGCAGCGTAAAGAGCGGAACCGTCTCCAGCCACCTGTCCAGTAGCAGCCCGCCACCTACGCCAAGGACGATGCTTGCCGCTATGTACCACCCCAGCCCCAGCAGCCTCATCGCCAAGACTAATCCACGACTGTTCATACGCCCCCGCCAAACTTTGCGCAGTTTATCACAGACCCCATAGTCGGTCAACGAATTCAGATACACTTGCCAACCCGTTGCGCTGCCAACGATTATGGGACTTCCAACCGCTTCGGGGCGTTGGTGGATAGACGAAGGTTAGAGGGAGAGCTGAGTCAGCCACTGGTGGCCGGGGTGGACGAGAGAGATCGCTTCCCGAAGCCAGTAGCGCTGTTTTTCGGCGAGGTGAGGGAGAAGGGCGAGGAAGTCGCTCTCGTCGTGGGGGCGGGGGTCCTTGGACTTGTAAAAGAGGAGGACTTCCAGGACCACTGTGGGTACTCCCCAGGCGGACTGCCGGGCACCTTGGCGCAGCGACCTTGCAACCCGGGGCTCCCGGCTGAAGATCCAGTCGCCGCCAGAGCGCTCGTTGAGTTGGATGTCGAGGCTGAAGCCGGCCTGTGCGGGCGCGTCGAGGCGGTTCGGGAGGCTACGGCGCGCGTCGGGAGAGCGGGCGTGGATGTGAGCTGGGAGAACAAGGTGGCGGCCGTTCCAGGACCCGGAGGTGTCGTCCGCGACCTGGAGGTCATGGGCGATTAGCTGCCAGCTGGCGAGGTGCTTGAAGATGGCACGCTGGTCGTCTTGAAACACAGAGATATCCACGTCAGCGTGATCGCGGGCCTGACGGCCGATCCAGGCGTCAACGGCCCAGCCGCCGCAGACTGACCACCAGGGACGAAAGGTGGACATGAGGTCGGCGGCGCGGGCGAGGGGTTCTGGGATGGGCGTCATCTCACAGACTCCAGACACCACGGGATAATCTCCGAGTCGGTAGCGATGGCCTTGTCTCTTCAGGGGACATGGAGTGGCTCCCAACGAGAGCGTGGGAAGATCATAAGTCCTCTTGAGTTGTCGTTACAAATCGTTGAGGCTAGGCAAGCCCGTAGAAAGGGTTTGTGAAATTGGTGCAAGTGAGCCCAGTAGGGATTGAACCTGCGTGTGGCATCGTTTGCAGGGGCCGCAGCGGTGATGGCGGTAGGGACACCGCATGTGGGTCCAGGGCAAGCCCTGGTTGGCTAGGGACCTTCCCTGGTGCTCTGTCCCAGGTCCTCAAGGTTCAGCGTGTTGATGAACTCGGTGAAGGCTGACATCCGGCGCATCTCCTCCTCCTTCACCTCCGGAGATTGATCTCCTCTCTCACCATCTTCCGAGAGTAGCGGATTGCCGGACTCATCCAGCATGACGCCGGCCCTGTCCAGGACGTCATCGGCCACATAGATGGGCACCTGCGCCCGGACTGCCAGTGCTATGGCGTCGCTGGGGCGGGAGTCCACCTCCACCGTCTTCCCGTTTTGCTGTATGGAAAGCTTGGCGAAGAAGGTATCGTTCTGAAGATCGGTCACCGATATGTGGACCAACCCGGCGCCCAGACTGCCGATAACAGACTCCAGCAGATCGTGGGTCAAGGGCCTGGGCACGGACACATCCTGCAGCTTGACTGCGATGGAATCGGCCTCAGGTGCACCTATCCAGATGGGCAGATACCTATCGGAGTCCTTCTCCTTTAGGATCACTACCCGCTGGTAGTTCACAAGGCTCACACGGATGCTGTCTATGACCATCTCAGGCAACGGATGCCTCCTAAATACCCAAGCCGAACGATTCATATTACGCTTGGCCTCAAAAAACTGTCAATGGAGTCCAGCCGTATCTGAGTTCTGGGCCTAGCCCTGCCGATGATCCTTCATCCGGCGCTCCAAAACCGTCCGGGCCAGTAGCACGCGTCGGCCGCAGTTCAGACACCGCAGACCGATATCGGCGCCCAGCCGTACCACCGTCCACTCATAGCTGCCGCATGGATGGACCTTCTTCAGGCGCACCACGTCGTTCAGCTGAAACTCTGTTACCATCCGTGGCCGTCCGACTCCAGAATGGTGTTTATCGAGTTGCGTAAGTCGCCTGCGGCGCGGCTGGCCGCCTCGGCGAAATCACTTCCGCCAGAGGCGTAAATGACGCCCCGCGAGGCGCTGATTATGGCCCGCCTGCCCTGCGTGTCCGTGCCGCTAAGGACCGATTTCTCCAGCACACCTTCCTGAGCGCCGACACCGGGTATCAGGATGGGCATCTCCGGGCACAGCTCCCTGACACGTGCCAGCTCGGCGGGGTAGGTCGCGCCTACCACCAGCGCCACATTGCCCGCATCGTTCCATACGCTCGCACGGACCGCTACCCACTCATAGAGAGGCAGGGACTCCGCACCGTCGGGCGGCGCTATCGCCGGGTTCTGTATCTCCCCGGCACCCGGATTGGAGGAACGGCACCAGACGATCACGCCTCTGTCCCTGTAGTCCAGGAAGGGCTGTACGGCATCCTGGCCACCGTAAGGGTTGACTGTGGTCGCGTCGAATCCCCATACATCGAACATGGCGCTGGCATATGCCTCCGCCGTATTCCCTATGTCGCCGCGCTTGGCGTCGCCTATGAGCAGGACGCCCGGAGCTACGTTGCGGATGTGCTGGATGGTCTGCTCCAGAGCTCGCAGACCCTCAAGGCCTAGAGCTTCGTAGAATGCCAGGTTGGGCTTGTACGCGCACACCAGATCGCGAGTGGCATCCACTATCGCCTTGTTGAACGCCGCAACGTCGCTGATGGGCATCTGGGTTGGGTCCGGGTCCAGTCCAACGCACAGCAGGCTCTTGTTCGTTTCGCTCGCAGTGTCCAGCCGTTCAAGGAAGGCGCTCATACTCTCTCCTTTTCAGACAGTGTAGCCCCGTGCCTATGGCTGTGCAAGCTGCTTCAGCCTCCTTCGGTGTAGCTTTGCTCCTGCCGTCGGCTGGCTGCTAGGATAGTGGTTCAAGTCCGGGAGGTTATGTCCCTGTTGATGACGAGCATGCCCAATAATCGCTATGGCTAGAACCAGGCGCCAGCGCAACACGTCCACTCCCGCGAACACCCACCTTATTGATGTCTATCAGCGGCTCTATGCGCGATATGGCCCCCAGCACTGGTGGCCAGGTGGCGGCCCATTTGAGACCATAGTAGGCGCCATCCTGACTCAGAACACCGCATGGGTCAATGTTGAGAAGGCCATGAATGGATTGAAGGAGGCGCGGGCAATGACCCCAAGCCGTCTTCGGGAGCTGCCTCAGGACGACCTCGCCGCTATCATCCGGTCCAGCGGCTACTTCAATAGCAAGGCCAGGAAGTTGAAGGCATTTGCTCACTATATAGGAGAGCGCTATGGCGACGATCTGCACGCCTTTTTTAGCCAGGACCTGACCCCGCTCCGTATTGAGCTGCTATCAATTTACGGTATCGGCAGGGAGACCGCCGACGATATCATCCTTTATGCTGCTGGCAAACCCTCATTTGTCATCGACTCCTACACCATACGTATTCTGCAACGCCTGGGACTGGACCCCGGCGGGACTGGGTATGATGACTTCCAGGCGCTGTTTCACAGCAATCTCGACCCCGATCCAGACCTGTTCAACGAATACCACGCCTTGCTGGACCGGCATGCCGCGTTGACCTGCCGCAAATCTCCACTGTGCAGCGACTGCTGTCTTCTCGATATATGCCCCATGGGGCGAGAGTCGATTCAGGCAGAGCGTTAGACTTATGCTGAGGCGAAATTCGTCGTGTATTTGCGCCATACAGCACGAAGTATGCGCTATTTATCTACTATGAAGACTCTTCATATGTTCAGAGGGTAGAAAATGTGCCTAAAGAGTTGACACCGCACTCGGATCGTGGTAATCTATTAGTGTCCCGAGTAACTGGATGGACTGGTTGAAACCGGCGGTGTCCTCGACGGATAGGGCAACCTAGAGGCGAGGCGGGTCAGGGAAAGACCGGAGCACCAGGTTACTCGGGACTGCTTCGTGTTGCGGGGTTCCTGGGACGCCTTCTTCTCCGGCGCGAGGCGGGCTGTGGCTGCTCTCCGGGACGCAATATGCCTATATATGGCAGGTTGCGGTAATTCTCCATGTAGTCGAGTCCATACCCAACGATGAACTCGTCAGGTATCTCAAAACCCACGTAATCCAGCTTCACGTCCACGATTCGGCGTACACGCTTGTCCAAGAGCGCACATACCTCCAGGCTGGCCGGTTTCTGCGACTCCAGGTAGCGCATCAGGTAGTTCAGCGTCATACCGGTGTCCACAATATCTTCCACCAGTAGAACGTGTCTATCGGTGATGTCTATGTCCGTGCCCTTGGTGACGTGGACGCCCCTGCTCTCTTCGCCCTCGCCGCTGCCCTCGCCGCTATAGTAAGACACGGACATGAAGTCCATGGACAGCGGCAGCGTGATCTGGCGCATCAGGTCCGCCATGAAGCAGAAAACGCCGCGAAGAACTCCTACCAGAAGCAGTGGCTGCCCTTCGTGGTTGCGAGAGACCTCTCTTCCAAGCTCTGCCACGCGCTGCTCGATCTGGGCTTTGCTGTACAGCACACTCGACACCTCTGGTATGTCATCTTGTGCCAGTGGGCCAATGCCGTACTTGGCCAGCATCCGGTGGATGTCGCGGCGGTACAGCAGTCGAATGTTGATTTCAGGGTAGAGCTCTCTGAGGTGCCGCAGCTTCCGGTTCTTCTCCGTGACCAGGCTCTGCTTCATAGTGGTTAGTTCCAGATACATGTCCAGCTCTGTCAGGTATAAGTCTGGAGTGAACATCTCCACTATTCGGTCGCCATCCCATCTCAGGGGGAATGAGCGTGGTTCGTACAGCCATTTGACACCGTAGTAGTCCAGAACGCCCGCAATCTCTCCTTCACTGGAGTGGGCAAATGGGCGGTGCGTCGTGGGCACCTGATAGTGGGGCATGGGCACCGCAACGGGTGGCTCCTTGGGTGCGCTTCTACGCCTACATGTGGGTGTCGCTGGCTGATCAACCACTGGGACTACCGGCTGCTCATCTGTTGGGGTGGCGTTGCCTTCAGTAGCGGCTGTTTCCGATGCGGCGGCTGGCCTCCTGGGCCCTCTGCGCCTGCGCCTGGGTGCCGTCGGCTGTTCAACCTCCGGAGACGCTGCTTGCACATCTGTTGGCGTGGGGGCGATGTCAGCAGTGGCAGCTCCTGGTACGGCAGCGGATTTCCTGGGTCTGCGACGCCTGCGTGTGGGTGCTGCTGGCTGCTCAATGTCCGGGGATACCGCCAGTTCACTGGTCAGGGGGGCAGCGCCGTTAGATGACGCCTCGGGGGAGTCGGTCGCCCTTACTGGCCGACGCCGCCTGCGTGTCCGCGCGGGGGGCTGACCATCTGTAGGTTCATCCCCTGCCGAAGAGTTTATCGTTCTGTCCGTCAACTACACCTGCTTGATCCGTGTATGCTTATCATAGCTAATAGGTGGTTTCAAGGCAACTGGTTGCCCGTGGCGCCCTCTGTAGCCTGGCTGTTCAAGTAGTCGTCGTTTGGGCGCACGTTGTATCCGCTGGCTCCACGGAGCAGGCTTTCCACCGCCGCCCGCGCCGTGTCCAACGACGTAAAGCTGGGTATACGTCGTTCCACTGATGCCCGCCGAATCTCGAACCCATCCCGTAGTATTGATGCCGAGCCTGTGATCGTATTCACCACAGCGTTCACGGTGCCGTTTGTGATAACGTCCACCACGTTGGGATGACCTTCGCCGATGCGCTTGGTGATCAATTCTACGTTGACTCCCAGAGCCTGGATCATGGCCGCGGTGCCGTCGGTGGCGTAGAATCCATAGCCCGCTTCGGCCAGTGCGCGCACCAGAGGCGGCGCTTCCGCCTTGTCCTTGTCGGCTATGCTCATGAGTATGTTGCCCTTCTGTGGCAGGGCCATGCCGCTTGCCAGCAGCGCTTTGGACACGGCGGCCTGAAAGTCCAGGTCCACGCCCATAACCTCGCCGGTGGACTTCATCTCCGGCCCCAAGTATGTGTCCACCCCTGCCAGTTTGGACATGGAGAAGACTGGCGCTTTGACGGCCACCACACCCTGGCGTGGCCACAGCCCTCCCTCATACCCCATGCCCTTCAGCGTCTTGCCCACCATCATCTTAGTCGCCAGGTTCACCATTGGAACGCCGGTCACCTTGGATAGGAACGGTACGGTGCGGCTGGAGCGAGGATTGGCCTCAATGACATAGATATCGGAAAACTGGTCGTTCGCCTCGCGTGCGAAGACGGCCGGGTCTCTGTAATGGTCGGGCCCCATGATGACGTATTGGATGTTTATCAGGCCTCTGGTGCCCAGCCCCAGGGCAACGCGGGTTGTGTAGTCTACCAGGGTATCGACTTCGGAGCTTGTAAGTGTGAGGCCGGGGTAGATGGCCATGGAGTCGCCGGAGTGGACGCCGGCCCTCTCCACATGCTCCATGATGCCCGGAATGAGCACCTGTTCGCCGTCGCAAATGGCGTCCACCTCCACCTCCTTCCCTTCAAGATACTTATCTATCAGGACCGGCTTGCCCTGACCTATCGCAACGGCGGTGGCCAGATACCGGATGAGTTCCGTGGCATTCTGGACTATCTCCATGGCCCTGCCGCCTAGTACGTAGCTGGGCCTCACCAGCACCGGATACCCAATACGCTGGGCCACCGCTAGGCCGTCCTCCACTGATGTCACCGTCGCGCCCGGCGGCTGAGGGATGCCCAGCCGTGCCAGGAAGTCCTCAAACTTATGCCTGTCCGCCGCCAGGTCTATATCCTTGGCTGACGACCCAAGAATCGGCATCCCTGCGCGGCTCAGCGATTGTGATAGGTTGATCGCCGTCTGTCCTCCGAACTGCACCACCGTTGGAGGTGGATTCGACTCACCTGTTTCCGGGTCCTGGCCTTCGTTCTCCAGCACGTCCAGCAGACTCTCCTCGTCCAGGGGCTCGAAGTAGAGACGGTTGCTGGTGTCGAAGTCGGTGGACACCGTTTCAGGGTTGGAGTTGATTATGATGCTGGCCGTACCCTCCTCTTGCAGGGCCCAGGCGGCGTGCACGCTGCAGTAGTCGAACTCTATGCCCTGGCCAATGCGAATCGGCCCGCTGCCTATGACTACCGCCTTGGGACCTGGCAGGGGCGCTGCCTCGTTCTCCTGGTCATAGGTGCTGTAGAAGTAGGGGGTTTGGGCCTCGAACTCGGCTGCGCAGGTATCCACCATCTTGTACACGGGGCGGATATCCCACTCGGACCGCAGCGCACGGACCTGGTCTGGAAGCCGGTCGGCCAGAGTAGCAATCTGTTGGTCGGAGAAGCCCAACCGTTTGGCATCCCTCAAGAGCCGCGGGGTGAGTGTCTCTGAGAGCAGGCGCGTCTCCATGTCCACTATGATCTGGCAGGAACTGATGAACCAGGGGTCTATTCCGGTGATTCCGGACAGCTCCTCTACCTGGGTCCCGCGCCGAAGCGCCGTCATCAACGCCCACAGGCGAGTGTCATGGGCGTGCAGCGGGAGATGGCCTGGAGAGGCCCCGCCGTTCTGACTCCACTCCGGGTCCTGCCGCAGTAGCGTTCGGTCTCCCATTTCCAGGGAGCGCACCGCCTTTTGCAACGCCGCCTCAAATGACCGGTCTATCGCCATCACCTCTCCCGTGGCCTTCATCTGCACCCCAAGTGTGCGATCGCCCGTAGGGAATTTGTCGAATGGCCAGCGGGGGATCTTGACGACACAGTAGTCCAACGCCGGTTCAAAGGCGGCCAGCGTCTTGCCCGTCACCGCATTGGGTATCTGGTCCAGGTGGCGTCCTACGGCGATCTTGGCTGCGACCCTGGCTATAGGGTACCCGGTCGCCTTGCTGGCTAGGGCTGAGCTTCGGCTGACCCGTGGGTTAACTTCGATGACATAGTAGCTGGGCGATGGCTCATTTTCGCCCTCGTACGCATACGGTGCCGCCCACGGATGAGGGGCTAGTGCCAACTGAACGTTGCATCCGCCCTCTATCCCCAGCGCCCTTATGATCTTCAGGCTGGCGCTGCGGAGCATCTGGTACTCCTTGTCCGTCAGCGTCTGTGTGGGAGCGACTACGATGCTGTCGCCGGTGTGCACGCCCATGGGGTCAAGGTTCTCCATGGCGCAAACGGTGATGCAGTTATCGGCACCGTCACGCATTACCTCGTACTCCACCTCCTTCCAGCCTTGCAAGTACCTCTCCAGCAGCACCTGGTGGATAGGGCTGGCCGTCAGCCCGTCGCCCACTGTGGACTCCAGCTCATCCCACGACTCTACAACCCCCCCGCCGGTGCCGCCCAGGGTGTAAGCGGGGCGTACCACCAGCGGAAGCCCGATGGTGCGGGCCACCCGCTGCGCCTCGTCCAGGGATGTCACCGTTTCGCTGACGGGCACCGGTTCGCCCAGGTCTATGAGAAGCTGGCGGAACCGCTCTCGGTCCTCAGCGGTGCGTATTGTTTCTAGCGGCGTACCAAGCATGCGGACACCGTACCGCTCTAGGACACCGGCGTCGGCCAGGTCCACCGCCAGGTTCAGCCCCGTCTGTCCGCCCAGTGTGGGCAGCAGTCCCTGGGGCCGCTCCTGCTGGATGATGCGTTCCACCACGTCCACCGTGAGCGGCTCAATGTACACCACGTCGGCGATGCCCGGGTCCGTCATGATGGTGGCTGGGTTGGAGTTGACCAGTACTGTGGTCACTCCCTCCTCCCGAAGTGCGCGGCACGCCTGGGAGCCGGCGTAGTCGAACTCTGCCGCCTGCCCTATGACGATGGGCCCGGAGCCTATGATGAGTACCTTCTGTATGTCAGCGGGCGGCATTACGATTCCTGTTTGGGCATAATCTGCTCAAGGCCAAGCTCAACCACAGCGACCCCTCCAGTCGCGTTTCACGCGCATTCAACCGGCAGTTTGCAGACTCCCGTCATCTACGGACAGGTGCGCTCTGGCCGGCGATGGGAGAGTGTGGGTGTCCCGACCCGTCGGGACTACGACATCATCACGAACAGCCATACCCACGCGGCTATCAGCAGCCAAGGTATCAGGCTCCATACCAGCCGTTCCGCCATGATTCGCGGGAACCAGGGACGTCCTTCCGGGCTGGCGGCAAACTGCCGCAGTCCGTCCTCCAGCTCCTCGTCGCCATCGGCCAGCCGATGGGCCATGCCGGCAGATCGCCGTGCCTCAAACCTACGGTTCTGACGGAGAGCCGTCAGGTAGAGACCGGAGCGCATGCTCAGCTCCCTCTCGATCTCGTCCCGGCGGTACTCGGCTACTCTCTGTGACGCGAACATGCGCCGTAGCAGCAGCCACCAGCCCACCGTCAGCAGCGACCCTACGCCGCCGAGCAGGATGATCAGGTTGAGAGTTGCGGCTGCGCCCTGTTGCATTGTGGCTGCCAGGAAGGATATGCCCAGCATGGTCAGGCCGATCAGAAACAGTCCGCTGCTCCATACCCGCGAGGTCAACTGAGCTATATGGGCGTCCAGCAGCTCGTACTCCACTAATAAAACTTGCCAACGATTTCTGGGCGGTACCCTCATGGTTGCCGACTCGCCCGGCAGCACATCCGCCCTCGTGTCCTGTGTATTCCTCATGATCTAGCTACCTCCTTCACCATGGAAAGAAAGCGGTCGAAGAGGTACTCGTTGTCCCAAGGCCCCGGTGCGGCCTCGGAATGAAACTGGATTCCCATTGCTGGGAGTTCCCTGTGTACGATTCCCTCGACTGTCCCATCGTTCAGGTTTACATGACTCACCTCTACTCCCGTAGGTAATGATTCGGAATCTACCGCGAATCCGTGGTTCTGGGCCGATATATGTACCCGGCCCGTGGCCAGGTCCTGTATCGGATGGTTACCGCCGTGGTGTCCGAACTTCAGCTTGTACGTGCTGGCGCCAAAGGCTCTGGCCAGGAGCTGGTGCCCCAGGCAGATACCCATGACAGGCACCTTTCCTATCAGGCCCTTCACCATCTCCACCGCGTACACCAGTAGGGCAGGGTCTCCCGGCCCGGGTGAGAAGACCACACCATCAGGCCGTAGGTCCAGCACCTCCTCCGCCGTAGTCATGGCGGGGACGGCTGTGACTGAACATCCCCTGGCCCGTAGATTGCGCAGTATGTTGTACTTCAGGCCGCAGTCGGTGACGACCACATGAGGGCCGTTGCCGGCCATGCTGTTTTCACCAGGCCACGGATACGACTCCTCAGTGCTCACTGAGGCTACGTAGTCCAGGTCCACGTAGCGGGGAACCTTCTCCAGGCGCGCCATAGCCTCATAGACTCCCAGCTCCGATGTCAGGCAACCCATCATCGCTCCCTGGGACCTGATGCGACGGGTGATCGCCCGCGTGTCAGTGCCGCTGATGCCTGGGATACCCTGGTCGGCCAGGTAGTCGTGGATTGTCCCGGTGCTTCCATAATGGCTGGGGTGCTTCGACTGGTGCCGTACCGCGTAGCCCGCCACCTGTATGCGCGTGGACTCCACGGCATCCTCGTTGACTCCGTAGTTCCCTATCAGCGGGTAAGTCGCCACCACGATCTGTCCGGCGTAGGACGGGTCTGTCAGGATCTCCTGGTAGCCCGTCATGGATGTGTTGAACACCACCTCGCCGTAGGTGGTTCCAATGGCGCCAAAAGACTCGCCCGGGTACACCGAGCCGTCCTCCAGTACCAGATACGCCTGGCCGTTCATATCTACCATAGCCCTGTTTCCGCTTCGGCCGGTTGTACCATGCCCACATTGGATTCAATGTGGAGACCAGGAAAGTGCCCGGACTGGGCACAGCTCGAACCCATACTTCCCGTCGTTGGGTCAGAGGCATGCCCAAGCCAAGGGAGGAGAATGTGGGTGCAGGGCGCGCCCTGCTGCATGATACTAGCCACTCGCTTCCCCCACTGCCGCAAGCTGGACGTCGGCCATCGCCGAATGCACGACCCTACCCCCGCTGATAGTGGCAACCACCATCCCATGCAGGGTTACGCCCTCCAGTGGCGTGTTCTTGCCCTTGGAGGCGAACTCCTCTCCCCTCACCACCCACTCTCGGTCAGGGTCTACCAGCACTATGTCAGCCGGAGCGCCTTCGCGGATGGTACCCCCCTTGCGGATGGTATCCAATGAAGCGTCCCTTTCTCCCAGCAGCCTAGCGGGGCCAGCAGTCAGCCGCTCCACCAGGGTATTCAGCGTCAAATCTCCCTGATGTACCAGTCCCATGAGGGCGCCCAGTGCCGTCTCCAGCCCGGATATTCCGAAGGCGGCGTCGTCCAGTGTGACCAGCTTGTCGGTCACTACGTGAGGCGCATGGTCCGTTGCGATGGCGTCAATGGTGCCATCTTTCAGCCCGGCGATGAGCGCCCTTACGTCCCGCTCGGTACGCAGGGGCGGGTTGACCTTGGCGTTTGTATCGTAGGCTGTCAATGTAAGTGGCCCGGTTAGAGGCCCTGCCTCGTCGTGGCCCTGTACCCAGCGCTCGTTCAGCGTCAGGTGGTGCGGTGCGACCTCAGCGGTGATGGGCAGGTTCCGTTCCTTTGCCTGGCGCATCAGTTCCACAGAGCCGGCGGTGCTCAGGTGGGCCAAGTGCAGCCGCCCGCCAGTAAGCTGCGCCAGTGCTATGTCCCGTGCCACCATCGTCTCTTCCGCCGCCGCGGGCCATCCGCGCAGACCCAGCCAGTTGGACAGTTCGCCCTCGTTGACCGGCGCGTTTTGGGACAGGTTGGGGTCTTCGGCGTGCTGGATGATCGGCAGCCCCAGACTGCTTGAGTAGGCGAGTGCCTGGCGCATGAGGTGAGGGTCGGCCACTGGACTGCCGTCGTCGCTGAAGCCTACCGCGCCAGCCTGAGCCAGCTCCCACAGCTCCGCCAGCTCCTTTCCCTCCCGCCCCTTGGTGACGCAGCCTATAGGAAGCACCTGTATGAGGTCAGCCTCCTTGGCCTTGCGAAGCACGTAGTCCACCACGCTGGCGTTGTCGATTGCCGGATCGGTGTTCGGCATGCAACATACGGTGGTGAACCCGCCCCTGGCTGCGGCCAGGGAGCCGGTGGCGATGGTCTCCTTATCCTCGTAGCCGGGGTCTCTGAAATGGACGTGCAGGTCTATGAAGCCGGGGCAGGCCAGAAGGCCGTCGGCCTCTATGACCCGGCAACCGGATGGCACATCCCCGTTACGTATCGTGGGGCCGACGCGCTGAACACTGCCATCCACTATCAGGATATCTCCTACCATGTCCATGCCCGTGGACGGGTCGACAAGTCGAGCGCCCCTGATTAGCAGCGGCTCAGTAGCCATCATCTCTGTCCATCCTCCCGGCCCGACTGCATCAGCAGGTACAGCAGCGCCATCCGCACCGCGACTCCGTTATGCACCTGCTCCTCTATCACTGCCTGACTGCCATGAGCTACCTGGGGGCTGATCTCTATACCCTCGTTCATGGGGCCGGGATGCAGCACCAGTGCACCGGGCTTGGCCCGGGCCAGACGCTCATCGTTGACCTGGTACATCTTCGAGTACTCCCGAAGTGTGGGTAGAAGTCCCGCCTCCTGTCGTTCCACTTGAAGGCGCAGGGGCATGACCACGTCCGCTCCCTCAATGGCCCGGTCTATGCTGGTCTCCACCTCCACCCCGGCCAGTGGATTACCGTCACGCTTGTAGCTGCCGTCCAGGTACTCCTGAGGCAGCAACGTGGGCGGAGCGCACAGCACCACCTGTGCCCCTGCGGCAGTGAGGCCCCACAGGTTGGACCGCGCTACCCGGCTGTGAAGGATATCGCCCACTATTGCCACGCGGGCGCCCTGCACGTGGTCTAGATGCTGCCTGATGGTATACATGTCCAGAAGGGCCTGGGTGGGATGGGCGTGCCAGCCGTCGCCACCGTTGATTACATTCGTCCGTTCCAGGTTGCGCGCTATGAAGTAAGGCGCACCTGAATGGGGGTGGCGGACCACTATGAGGTCCGCACCGGTGGCCTGGAGGGTGCGCACCGTGTTCAGCAGCGACTCGCCCTTCTCCGCGCTGCTTCCAGACGCCGATACGTTGATCACGTCGGCGCTCAACATCTTGCCCGCCTCCTCAAAGGAGACCCGCGTCCTGGTGCTGGCCTCGTAGAACAGTGTGATAATTATCTTGCCCCGTAGAGTGGGCACCTTCTTGATCTCCCTGCCCAGCACCTCCACCATCGCGTCGGTGGTCTCCATGACCAGGTCCAGCTCCTGAGTCGAAAAGTCGTCCAGGTCGAGTATGTGCCGGCGCGTACCGCTGACCAGGTTGACCTGGCCGACGGGCGGCGCTTGGCGTACGGATGAGGTTGTCATTGTCGTTCCTGGATATTCCTAATCTGGTGGGTGGGTCAGAACAACCCCGTCCTGGCCGTCCACCTCCTCCAGGTGGACTCCTATCGCTTCACCAAGAGATGTAGGCACATTTTTCCCTACGTAGTCTGCCCGGATGGGCAACTCCCGGTGGCCTCTATCCACCAGGACAGCTAACTGCACCACCTGCGGCCGTCCGAAATCAGTGAGTGCGTCCAGGGCGGCCCGGATCGTGCGCCCGGTGAACAACACGTCGTCCACCAGGACCACATTGCGACCCTTTATATCCACCGGCAGTTGCGACGATCGCACCTCCGGCCTTGCCCTTGATACAACGTCGTCCCTATACAGTCCGATGTCCAGGATCGCTACTGGGACCTGACTGCCTTCGAACTCGGCGATACGCTGGGCAAGGCGTTGGGCCAGGGGCGCGCCCCTAGTGCGGATGCCGGCCAGTACCAGGCCGTCCACGCCCCGGTTGCGCTCCACGATCTCGTGAGCGATTCGGGTGATGGCCCGACTTACGTCCTGGGCCGACATGATCTGCCTCTCCTGCATAGAAAAGACCCCTTACCACAAAGCTCGTCTGGTAAGGGGTCCGTTACCCGTGAAGGTTAATAGACCTTGACTATCGTCATGGTCTATCTCGGTACCTTACCAGCCTCACCGGACTGATTTGAAGGTCCGCGCTTTTCCTCAATATTTCTGGTCTTATGTCACGTACTGATTACAGTATATCACGGCGTGCGTAGACGCAGCAAACGTTGGGGCTCCGCTTTTCTACAAAAAGCCGCTGGGCAGGCTATCGCGCCCCGGCAGTGCCAATATAGCACCCTGAGCGCGCTATTATGGAGTCGGCCTCGTCTCTAGCTTTTCTACTGAAAGGGCTTTGCCTAAAAACCTGTTTGAGGATAAGAAGGTGTAGTAAACCTGGGTTTACTGCCGGGGTGTCTGAGGTCCGATGATGCTCCGATTCCATCGCGACTCGCGACAAGTCGGAGGGCGTCCCCTCAAATCATAAACATTCGAGGGCGGGCGGGTGGGAAGTAGACGCCTATCCGCCAGTGGACGGCCTTAGGCCACACGCCGCTTCCGGTTGTTGAGGTAGTCCACCAGAATGAACTCGCCCAGCTTGTCTGGCGTCGTGTAGAAGGCCCTGCCCCGGTTTATTCGCGTCATTTTGTCTACAAAGTCCAGTAGATAGTAGCTGGACTCCAGCATGAATGTGTTGATGGTTATGCCTGCCTGGGTGCACCGTCGCACCTCTTTCAGCGTTTCCTGGATGGTGCGCAGGCTGGGCGGATACGCGAAGTAAACCCTGGAGCCCTCTATGTGAGCCGTGGGCTCGCCGTCCGTGATCATTATGATCTGGCGTGTCCCCACCTTCTCCTGGGCCAGCAGCTTTCGGGATAGCATGAAGGCATGCTGCATGTTTGTGCCTGACATCCAGGCGTTCCAAGTAGTTTGTGGGAGGTCCTCACCTTGAAGCTCGATAGCATAGTCTGAGAAGCCAATGACATACAGCTTGTCTCTGGGGAACTGCCCCTGGATCAGGGCGTACAGGGCCATGGTGACCTTCTTGGCGGCCTGGAAGCTGTCGAACATACCCATTGAGCGGCTCTGGTCCAGTAGGAGGCAGGTGGCCGTCTGGGTAAGCTGCTCCCTGCGGCGGATCTCGAAATCATCTGGTTCCATCTTCACTGGCACCTGGGGGCCGCCTCTGGTGACCGCGTTCAGCACTGAGCGCTGCAGGTCCACGTCGAATGGATCACCGAACTCGTACACCTTGGTCTCGCCGGAGTCCTCGCCTACAAACCCCGATAGCTGGAGTTCGTGCTCTGTCATCCTGTCCCGCTTGAGCTGGTCGAACACCTCTTTCAGGGCCTTCTGACCGATCTTGCGTATCCCCTTGGGTGTCAGCTCCAGCCTGTCGCCTTTTCGTTTGACATAGCCTGCCTCCTCCAGCATCTCGGCAACCTTGTTCAGCTCTTCCACCGTCCTGCGGGCGTCCTCTCCCATGATCTCCTCAAGCTGGTCCATGTTCAGGCCGTCGATGTTGCCGTTCTGCATCACGTCCTGGATCTGGCGCTCCAGATCGTCCATCCCCTGTAGCTGCCCCATAAGATCCATGGCCTGTTCCATGGTCATGGACTCTTCGCCCATGAATGGGTACTGGTTGCGCATCTCGTCCATGGGCAGCATCTGCTCCAGCGTCTGCGCCAGCTCCGCCAACTCATCCATGGTCTCGGGGTCCATCAATGAGTCCATCAGGTCTTCCAGCTCCTGCCGCATCTCCGGCGACATGCTGTTCAGCAGCGACTGCATCTGAGCTATCTGATGCGCCATCTGGTCCAGCAACTCGTCCAGGTCCTGAGGCGGGTTGTCGCCGAACATGTTGCCGTACTTCTGCATGAACTCCTGGAAATTGGGTTGCTGTCCCATCGCCTGGTCCTGGAGCATCTGGTTCAGGTCACGCAGCATCTGGCTCATGCCGGCCATCTGATCGGGTGTCATCCCTTGAAGCTGTTGCTTCATCTGCTGGAACTGGCTCTGGAGCATCTGCTGCTTCAGCATGTCCAGCAACTCTTGGAACTTGTGCTGGGCCTCCGGGTCCATGAACTCGTACTCGCTCAGCTCCTTGATGGCGCCGCCCGGACTTTCGGGCAGGTTGTCCAACTGCTCCCTGCTCCGGTTGGCCCTCTCCTCCAGCATGCCCAGGAGCTTCTGGGCATGCTCAGGGTCAATGCCTGGTCCCTGGGCCGCCTGCTCACGAGTCTCTTGAACCCTGCGGTCGATGCCTTCCTGCTCCGTCTGTATTACATCCTGGAGCCGCTCCTTGATATCGTCGAACATGGAGTCCATGTTGTAGCGCTCCAGGTTCTCCCGCCTCTGCCCTCGCAGCCGCTCCATTAGCTGGCGCATGCCCTCCACTGAGTCTCCGTCACGGTTGCGAACTCCCCGGCGAAGCAGGTCCCGCAGGGCGCGGCGCACGTCGCCGTGAGCCATCAGGTCGTCGGACATCTGGTCCATCAGGTCGTCGCCATCTAGATCAAAGATGTGCTGGGTGCCGTCCCAACGGGCATATCTGAATAGGTAGGACATGGGGCCTCCGAAGAGGATGGGCTGCTGGGGAACCTGCGTGTATGATATCCTTCCTTACCCTACGGGTGTCAATGATTGCCAGCCTCAACACCCTTAGGTATAATTCGTGTAATTCACCGTAAGCTAACATCTGGGAGGCAGTCGTTGAAACCATTCTCTTATGTTGCACCCACCTCTCTGGATGAGGCATACAAGGTACTCGCCCAAGCCGATGGCCCTGGAAGCGTACGGGCGATTGTCGGTGGGTCCGACCTCATTGAGCAGATGAAGCAGGAACGCCGTACCCCATCCGTGGTTTTGGACGTCAAGCACATCCCGGAAATGAACCGCTTGGAGTGGGTGGCCAGCGAAGGCCTGCACCTAGGTGCTGCCGTCTCCTGTACGGATACCGCCGCCTTCCCAGCGGTGCAGGAAAACTACGACGCTCTTGTGGAGTCTACCCTGTTGATCGGGTCGGTACAGATCCAAAACCGGGCCAGCGTGGCGGGTAACATCTGTAACTCCACCCCATCAGCGGACACAGTTCCCGGCCTGCTCACCTTTGGCGCTCGCGTGGTGCTGGTAAGCCCTGGCGGTCGTAGGGAGGTTGCACTGGGCGACTTCTTCACCGGGCCGGGCCAGAACGTCATGGCCCCGGATGAGGTCCTGCTGGAGACCATCGTGCCTCCTCCTCCGCCCAACAGCAGCGGCCACTACCTCCGCTTCATACCTAGAAATGAGATGGACATCGCTGTGGCCGGTGTGGGCAGCATGCTGGCCCTGGAGCCTGGGACAACCCGGTGCGTGCAGGCCCGTATCGCCCTGGCCTCCGTAGCACCTACACCGGTGCGCGCAACCGCTGCGGAGCAGGTCATGGAAGGGAATGAGGTCACAGCGGACCTTATCCGGGAGGCAGGTGAGCGTGCGGTGGAGGCGGCCAGCCCCATAACAGATGTGCGGGGCAGCGAAGAATACCGCAAAGAGTTGGTGAAGGTACTCACTCGTCGGACACTGAGCCAGTGCATGGAATCACTGGGTCATTCGGTATAACCACAGGCGATATAGCCATAAGATACGCACGGGAGGGATAGCGTGCCCAAAGTTCACGTCACTTTTACTGTCAATGGGGAGCTACAGGAAATGCTTGTCCAGCCCTGGACAAGCCTGCTGGATGCCTTACGGGATGAGCTGGACCTCACAGGCACCAAAGAGGGATGCGGCAACGGCAACTGCGGAGCATGTACCATCATGCTCAACGGGCGGGCCATCAACTCATGCTGCATGCTAGCGGTGGAGGCGGAGGGTCAGGAGGTGGTTAGTGTGGAAGGCCTCGCCCGGGACGGTGTCCTGGACCCACTTCAGGAAGCATTCATTACACATGGTGCCCTGCAATGTGGCTTCTGTACTCCTGGCTTCCTTGTCTCCTCCAGGGCCTTCCTGAACCAGAATCCTCACCCTACTGAGCAAGAGATCCGGCTCGCCATTGCCGGCAACCTGTGCAGGTGTACCGGGTACGACAAGATCGTGCGCGCCATCCAGGCTGTGGCTGACGGAGGGTCCTAGCAATGGCCACCACCGCCGACAAGACTGAACACAGCGCCACCGGCGTACGTATGTATGATCTGCCAATGAGCCCGGAGGCGGTCTTCTGGACCACGCACAGCAACGGTGGCGATAGTTAGAGTCAGCGCTTGACGTTGGCTCAAACGGCACTCTACAATACGCCGCAACGCACAGCTAAATAAGTATCCAGGGGAGCTTGGTTAGGCCAGGCTGAGAGGCCCCGACGCATCGGGGCGACCCTCCGAACCTGATCTGGATAATGCCAGCGTAGGGATTGGATTCTCAGTACCTGCCTGAAAGATGAACCGCCAAGCTTGGAGCTTGGCGGTTTTTTGTATCAACCACCTTACCGATACGTCGACCTAGTATGAACATTACTGAGCAAGCACAGGAAACGGCTACGGCCCCCAAGATAAAGCTGGACCGGATATCAAAGGAGTTCTACGCCTTCGGACAGCCCTTGCCCGTGCTTGATGGCGTGGACTTCCATGTATCGGAAGGTGAGTTCGTCACCATTATCGGTCCCAGCGGCTGCGGCAAGAGCACGTTGCTCAACATTATCGCCGGCCTTGAAGAGCCGAACCAGGGCACTATTTGGCTCCGAGAGACTGAACCGGTACAGCGGTTGGGTCGGGTCGCCTACATGCATCAGAAGGACCTACTCCTGCCCTGGCGCACCGTGCTGGACAATGCGGTACTGGGCTTGGAGGTCCAGGGCGTCTCCCGCGCCCAGGCCCGGCTGCGTGCCGAGGCCCTTATGGAGCGGTTCGGCCTCAAAGGGTTCGAGCGTGCCTACCCATCCGCTCTTTCAGGCGGTATGCGGCAACGGGCCGCCTTCCTGCGTACCGTCCTCTCAGAGAGGGACGTGGTGTTACTGGATGAGCCGTTCGGTGCGCTGGACGCCCTGACCAGGGCGCAGATGCAGGAATGGTTGCTGGACCTGTGGGCTAGCTTCCACAAGACCATTGTCCTCGTCACCCACGACGTTGATGAAGCCGTGTTTCTGTCTGACCGTATATACCTGATGACGGCCAGGCCGGGCAGTGTGAAGCTTGTACTGCCAGTGGATCTGCCCAGACCCAGGAACTATGACATCGTTACACAAGGGCCGTTCATCGCATTGAAGGCAAGGCTCTTGGCCGCTATCAGAGAGGAGAGCCTGCGTGCTCAGGAGGAGCCGTGGCAATGACCCTCCAAGAGCAGCAGTCCGCTTCCTCCACGTCTGATTCCTCCCACGTAGACGCACCTCCAACGTTCGTTACCCGTGTCCGCCGCACGGTGCGCTGGCTGGGTCCGGCGCTGCTGGTGACAGCGTTGGTCGCGGTGTGGCAGGGCGCAGTCGTGCTCTTTGGCATTCCTGCCTGGAAGCTGCCCGCTCCTTCGGCAATTGCCGCAGAGCTGGTAGCCAGCCGCGCCCTGTATCTCAAACATACGTGGGTCACTCTGATGGAGGTGATGTTGGGATTCGGCGCCGCTCTGACTACCGGTGTGCTCCTGGCAACTCTGATCGCCTACTATCGCACCTTGCAGCGTGCCGTATACCCCCTGGTCATCGCCTCTCAGACCATACCTATCATCGTCATTGCGCCGCTGCTCCTCATCTGGGTCGGGTACGGCATCGCTCCCAAGATCATTGTAGTGGTTCTCATCGCCTTCTTCCCCATTACGGTAAACACGGTGGATGGCCTGAGGTCTGTAGACGCGGATATGGTCAACATGATGCGGACGCTGGGCGCGAGCCGGTGGCAGATATTCACCAAGGTGCAGGTGCCTACCGCCATGCCCTTCCTCTTCTCCGGCACGAAGATTGCCGTAACGTTCAGCGTCATAGGTGCCGTCATCGGCGAGTGGGTGGGTGCTAGCGCCGGACTTGGATACCTGACACGCATCTCGGTGCCCCTCTTCCTCACGGCCCGGTCCTTTGGTGCCGTGGTGCTGCTGGCGGCTATGGGTATCGTCCTGTTTGTTAGCGTGGCACTGCTGGAGCGCTTGCTGCTCCCCTGGTACCACACGGAACAACGCCAACGAGCCCTGGAGCAGGGCTAGCCGTAGTGAACTGAATCGGCCAATTAGTGCATGAAGAAAGTATCGGGGGAGGTGAACGCATGAATGTCAGAAAATGGTTCCTGATGCCCTTGCTGGTTTTGGCTGTCGTGGGGCTCGTCGGCTGTGGTACCGAGGAGAAGACAGAAGTCCGGGTCGCCCTGGACTGGTTCCCCTGGTCCAACCACAGCGGCCTCTACATTGCCCAGGAGAATGGCTACTATGATGATGAGAACCTGGACGTTACCATCTATACCCCGGACGACCCGTCCACCGTGCTCCTGACCGTCGGCGCAGGCCAGGACGACTTCGGTTTGAGCTACCAGAGTGTGGTCTTGCTGGCCCTGGAACAGGATGTGCCCGTGGTCTCTATCGCCGCTCTGGTGCAGCACCCCTTGAACTCCGTGATGGCGCTGGAAAGCTCCGGCATCGCTAGGCCCAGGGACCTGAGTGGCAAGAAGGTGGGCTTCCCCGGCATACCCACCGACAGCCTCCTCCTGGAGACGATGCTCAAGGCTGACAGCATAACGCTGGATGATGTCGAAATGGTCAACGTCGGTTTCGACCTGGTGCCGGCCCTCATAAGCGGCCAGGTGGACGCCATCGTCGGGGCCTACTGGGTCCACGAATCCATCTCGGCGGAGAACCAGGGCTTCCCGGTCAATATCATGCGCATGGAGGACTGGGGCATCCCCGACTTCTACGAGATCGTCATGGTGGCCAGCGAAGAAATGGTGAACGAGGATCCCGACCTGGTCCAGCGCTTCGTCCGCGCCACCATGCGGGGCTACCGTGAGGCCGTGGCCAACCCTCAAGCGGCCATCGACATTCTGGCCCAGGCAGCGCCTGAGATCGATGAAGCCATCGAACGTCCCGGCGTAGACCTGCTTTCGCCCCTCTGGATTGAAGGCGACCTTGACTTCGGCCTACAAACAGCCGACAAGTGGGCCGACTTCGCCGCCTGGATGTTGGAGCAGGGGCTGCTTGGCAGCGACGTTGACGCCAGTGGAGCATTCACCAACCGGTTCGTGGAAGGGGCACAGTAGCGCAACGTCATCTGCACCCGTTCGTATTTCCTCCGCTCATCCTGCTCCCCTCTCCTGTCATTCTGAGCGGAGCGAAGAATCTAAGGCGTACGCCAATTTATCCCCCCGTGCGTCCAGGAACTATAGCCGTTCAAGGAGAGTGCAGAGAACCTGGGTCTGGTGCGCGCCGCTCATTGAAACATCCCGCGCGACTGAGATTGCCCGTCAGGCAGTAGGCCGGGAAGCGCCAAAGCTCGCTCCTGAACTTGCCGAACCTGGCCATTTGGAAAGTCCGAAGTGGTATCATATCCCCGATATCTGGCGGCCACCGTATGTCGCCGCGGACTTTTGATATACCGGATTATCCTGTTGTAGACTTGGTTCCCGATATCGTTGCGCCGTATCCTGTAGATAGCCAGACGGAGAAATTGAAATGACATTGTCGAACCAAGACTGGTGGCCAAACCAGCTAAACTTGAAATTTCTCCGCCAGAACTCTCGTCTGTCAAATCCTATGGGCGACGATTTCGACTATGCTGAAGCGTTTAGGGCACTTGACCTGGACGCCTTGAAGAAGGACATCGTTGAGATGATGACGACGTCGCAAGACTGGTGGCCAGCCGACTATGGCCACTATGGGCCACTGTTCATCCGGATGGCGTGGCACAGTGCAGGCACGTACCGCATCAGCGACGGCCGTGGCGGTGGAGGCGCCGGCTACCAACGCTTCGCGCCCCTCAACAGCTGGCCCGACAACGCTAGCCTTGACAAGTCGCGCCGGCTGCTTTGGCCGATCAAGCAGAAATACGGCCGGAACATTTCGTGGGCCGACCTGATGATCTTTGCTGGCAATTGTGCCTTGGAGTCTATGGGATTCAAGACGTTCGGTTTCGGTGGCGGGCGTGAGGATGTCTGGGAAGCCGACGAGACTGACTGGGGGCCTGAGGACACTTGGCTGGAAGACGAACGTCACGGCGGCGACGGGGAGATCCAGGGGCCTTTTGGTGCAGATCACATGGGACTTATTTATGTGAACCCGGAGGGGCCGAACGGTAACCCGGATCCTCTCGCTGCAGCGAGATACATTCGACAAACGTTTAGCCGCATGGCGATGAATGACGAAGAGACTGTTGCGCTCATTGCTGGTGGACATACATTCGGTAAGGCACACGGCGCTGCTCCGGCGGGCCAATACGTCGGGCCTGAGCCTGAAGGTGCTAGCCCCGAAGAGCAAGGCCTCGGCTGGAAGAACAGCTATGGCAGCGGCAAAGGCGGCGATACAATCACCAGCGGGTTGGAGGGCGCATGGACCACAAACCCAGTGAAGTGGGACAACAACTTCTTAGAGACCTTGCATGGCCACGAGTGGGAGCTGACGAAGAGCCCTGCCGGTGCGTCGCAGTGGACTCCCAAGAATAAATCTGCAGTCGCCGCCGTGCCGGATGCGAGCGATCCGGCAAAGAAACACGCCCCCATGATGCTCACGACGGACCTTTCACTGAGGATCGACCCGGTCTATGCGCCGATCGCGAAACGATTCCACGAGAACCCGGAGGAGTTTGCAAACGCCTTCGCCAGGGCATGGTACAAGCTGACTCACCGCGACCTGGGGCCCCGCACTCGGTATCTTGGTGAGCTGGTTCCTGCAGAGCCGCTACTATGGCAAGATCCCGTCCCCGACGTCGATCATGAGTTGATCGTGGCTCAGGATATCGACAGCCTTAAGGTCAAGATCCTCGCATCGGGGCTATCGGTTTCCCAACTGGTCTCGACCGCCTGGGCGTCGGCAGCATCGTTCCGTGGTACGGACAAACGCGGTGGAGCGAACGGTGCGCGCATCCGTCTCGCCCCTCAGAAAGATTGGGAAGTGAACAATCCGCCCGAGCTGGGGAAGGTGCTGCTGACTCTGGAGCAGACCCAGGCGGACTTCAACAATTCGCAGTCTGGTAGGAAGAAGGTCTCCGTCGCTGATTTGATCGTCCTGGGCGGGTGCGCAGGGGTCGAGCAGGCTGCCAAGAACGCCGGGCACGACCTGCAGGTTCCCTTTGCGCCGGGTCGCACGGACGCGACGCAGGAGCAAACCGACGTGGAGTCGTTTGCCGTGCTCGAACCCACTGCAGACGGGTTCCGCAACTACCTCCGAGCCGGACCCCGAAAACCGGCGGAGGAGCTGCTGGTAGAGCGAGCAAACATGCTAACGCTGACCGCTCCCGAGATGACGGTGCTCATTGGCGGCATGCGCGTCCTGAATGCGAACGTCAGGCAGTCCGAGTTCGGGGTCTTCACTGGGCGGCCTGGGACGTTGACCAATGATTTCTTTGTGAACCTCCTCGACATGAACACCGAGTGGGAGGCGGACTCCACATCTGAGGGTGTATTCGAGGGACGCCATCGCAGAACCGGCGATCCCAAGTGGACCGGCACCAGGGTGGACTTGGTCTTCGGTTCGAACTCTGAACTACGTGCGCTCGCGGAAGTTTACGCATGTGACGACTCGGAGCATGCGTTCGTGCGTGACTTCGTAGCTGCGTGGGGCAAGGTGATGAATCTTGATCGCTTCGACCTTGCTTGATCTCAGCGAGGTGCTCGTATCGGTCGGCTCCTGTGCATCCGCCAATTTGGTGTCGTGACAATCCGGTGGTTGCACGTGTAGTGCATCCCGCCTTGATCGTGCTTCTGCATGTCCGCCATATGCTGTGTACACAAGGCGATGCTGCAGAAACGACATCTACCTGCCGCTGGCTGCTGTTGGCCAGACTGACCACATAGATAGCAATTCATAGCAATCTCTCCCGGGAACTGGGCTTGATCAGGGACGCAGGTGCAGGTGATAGTGTATCGGAAGTGTATTCAGGCAGTCGTGTATTCAGGCAGTCAATGAATCGTGAACGGACAAAGTTGCCACTGAAGGTATATAGCTTTATCGTTCCAACGATTTTGAGTCCTGTTCTACCGCAGGTGCTGCGCTCGCCCCGAGCCAGTGGTATATTAGGGCGCCGGTGACGGCTCCAACCAGCGGTCCAACCCAGTAAATCCAGTGATTGGACCAAACCCAGCCCGCTAGTGCCGGTCCAAAGGACCTAGCCGGATTCATGGAGGCCCCCGATATGGGCCCAGCAAATATGGCTTCCAGACCGACTGTCGCGCCAATAGCTATGGCTGAGGAATGTCCAACGGCCCTGACGTCCGTAGCAACTGCCATGATGACAAACATCAGAATGAAGGTGAGCACAATTTCAACACTTAGCGACTGCCACATGCTGCCCGCAGGCATTGTGGCTCCCAAGTCGTCCACCAAGCCAAACAGCAGTCGGTGTGCACCGCTGGCGGAAACAGACCCTAATAATTGTGCTATCCAGTACCAGGGAACATCCCGCCATCGAAAATGGCGGGTCAGGGCGAATCCTAAGGTCACCGCTGGGTTAATATGTGCACCAGATATGTGCCCGGTGGCATAGACCATCACAGCTACTATCATTCCAAATGTAAGCCCGACACCCAGATGCGTTATCTTACCTCCAGAGAGCTCATCGACGATGATCGCTCCTGTGCCGGCGAAGACAAGACTAGCAGTCCCGATGGATTCGGAAACACACCGCTTCAACAATGGATCCCTTAGTCTCTCCATGACGATCCATTCTCCAATACATCGGCGCACTTGTCGAACGTGCCCTTTCGGAAAGTAACGGCCCAGTTGACGCTCCCCCGACCCGCTGGTCCATGCGCTCCACGATAGCTGACTTGGAGCAACAGGTGGGGCAGTATGAAGGCTACATGGCGCACGAGACGTGGCTTTTGGAGGAGCTGGCCCGGCAACGAAAGGATCTGGAGCTAGCCGAGCAGAGAATGTTGGATGCCAGCTCAATACAGTCTCTCTATCCCGTCTTGAAGGACGGCTGGAGCAATCTACTGAAGAGGACAGGCGTTTCGTGCTAGTCTGCCTGGGACCCAGAGTTATGATTGGTCCCGAGGGCACAACCTTGGAACTCTCCGTTCCTCAGCAAATCCTGCAAGGAGCGGTGAGCACAATACCTGGGTTTCCTGCTCGGGGTCTAAGGGGGTATCCCCCTTCTACAAAAGGTACCGAGGGTGGAGCGGGTGGGAAGAAGGCGCTTGCCACAACCCTCCCCCAATAGTACGGACGAAGTCCGTGGGTGCAGGGCACGCCCTGTGGCGGGCGGGTGGGAAGTAGGCGTTTAGCTAGGATGTCTCACTGATAGTACCACTGCCATCAGACCCTTCCTCATAACACACCTCGTCCTCTATCCTTGGCCCATGACGGGACCGCACTTCACAACCATTCCGTACCATCATCTCCCTTCAAAAAGCCGCGAAATTCGGATTCGCTTCTCCGAAAAAAGTTTCTTCCCCAGCTATGACTTAGCTATAAAATCTCACTCAAAAACAAAAAACGAATCACTACATTCACTACCGCCCCGTTGCATTGGGTCACCCCCGGCGATACATAGTGTTAGACTAGGCCCGTTGCGACACCAGCAAGTAGCCAAGCAGTAGTAAGGAGTCACCATGTCCAAGATCGTTGGCACCGGCGACTACACGTACGAGGTTAACGAGGAGTGGGCGCAGCTTCCCGATGGCTGGGATATGCCCGCGGCTTCCGTCTTTGGCGATTCCCAGGACCGCATCTTCTGCTTCAGCCGCTCACCTGACCACTATATCGTCATCTTCGACCGCGAGGGCAACTACCTACATCACTGGGACGCTGGCCCCTTCACATTTGCTCACGCCATTTACATAGACCATGAAGGTATGGTCTGGCTGATAGACCGGGATGTTGGTCAGGTGTTCAAGTATACCCCTGAGGGCCAGCTCCTCCTCACTATCGGTACCAGGGACTATCAGTCGGATACTGGCGTGGCCGAGATCAGCTCCAGCCTCTCACACACGGTGGTCCGTCCCGGCGAACCGTTCAATCTGCCCGCCGGCATAGCTATCGCACCATCAGGCGACATATTTATCGCCGACGGCTACGGCAACAGCCGCATCCACAGGTTCACCCCGGAGGGCAAACTCATTCTGTCCTGGGGGGAACCCGGCAGTGGCCCGGGCCAGTTCATCCTGCCTCACGATGTATGGATAGACAGAAGAGGTCGTGTCCTGGTGGCTGACCGTGAGAACAACCGCATCCAGGTCTTTACTCAGGAGGGTGAGCACCTGGATATCTGGCCCACTGAGTTCATTGGCCCTGCTGCTCTCTACGTGGACGACGATGACATTGTGTACATCGCCGAGCATAACGGCGGCGACACCAGTATAGTCACGCTGGATGGAGAACTCCTTGCCCGGTGGGGTGACCCGGTGCACCGCTCCACCCATGGCGTTTGGGTGGACTCTCATAAAGACCTGTACGTGGCCCAGCCCCCGGAAAGCGGCGGCACACGTCGGGTGATCAAGTTCATCCGGCAAGGTTAGGCGCCTGCCCGGAAAACTCCAGCGGAGAGACAGGCCCTTTAGGCAGGGCTGGCTCTACCTCAGTCGGCTGCCGTCTCCATCCGGTCTGCCGTAGTGGCCTTCTGGCCCCCTCTCCGGCTGGCCACGATGAACCCGGCGAACATCAGGACGGCCGCTACCAGCTCGCTGAGGTACAGGTACTCCCCGTATCCCAGATGGCTCAGCGTTCCTGCCGACGCGGTGGATAGGGCGCCAGTGGCGATGAGTATGTTCCCTCACATGCGGTCCTTGAGCACACGCTTTCGCCAGAACAGCCATGCGGAGTAGAGGGCCCCGCCTACTAGCGCCAGCGTTCCGTACAGGTTGAGAACCATAGTCGTGGGGAAGCGCACCCACGTGGTCGGCATGATATCCTGGTACTGCTCGCTCAACGACAGGTCGCTGGATGCGGTGGTACTGTCCAGCGTCAATGTGGCGATCCCGTATAGGCTGGCCAGGGACACGACTACCAGGACCGCCAGTGTGGCGTGCGGTATGGGTCTTTTCGCCAGGAGGTACACAGATCCCTGACCTATCCACGCCGCTGTAAGCATAGCGCCGAACAGGTACCACGCCCGGAACGCTACGTTGTTGCACGCAACGGCGGAATAGGCCCCCATCAGCGTACCCACACCAAACATGGATAAACCTATCCCCCATACCAGCATGTGGGGTGCCTTGCGACGCCACCACCGCCTCAGCACCACCACAACAAACGCCAGCATGATGGCGCTGGAGATGAATGGAAGGCTTTCGTTGACGGTCATGATAACCGCTACCTATCGGGTCCGGACTCACTCGTCAGGTTCACTTAAATGGCACCACGCCCAGAGATATTCCCACTGCTACCGCTACCAGCACCACTGTAATCGCAGCCAGAGAGATGAGAACTACGGGTACTATCAATTCGCTGGCCTTGGAGCCCGTCCGGTGGCTCGTCACCCGCCGTCGCGGCCCCTTCAAAACCCTGTTCCACCAGTGGCCCCGTTGCTGATTTGCAGACATGCTCTTGAGTGCATGTTAGCCTAGTCACACGCGCCGTATCAACAAGCCATGAAGCTGGATATAGTCCGTAGCGCCTGCTACGATGGGGTGCGACCCGCTTACCTGGTACTTGGGCGGTGCGACCAGTAGTCACAGCACTCCTGCGACTGGATTGGTAGAGTAAGGAGGCCGGCGATGACAAGACCCCCAACGGCCATGACAGTCGCTGGCTCCGACTCTGGCGGCGGCGCTGGAATCCAGGCAGACCTGAAGACATTTGCTGCCCTGGGCGTGTACGGCACCTCCACCCTTACCGCCATTACCGCTCAGAACACCCAGGGCGTCACGGCTATCCACGAGGTCCCCACGGACGTCATCGCTGCTCAGATCCAGGCTATCATCTCCGACATCAGGGTCGATGCCGTGAAGACGGGCATGCTGTCCTCTTCGGCCATCATCGAGACGGTGGCCGGCGAGCTGCAACGCCACGGAGTCACGCAACTGGTGGTGGACCCGGTTATGGTTGCCAAGGGCGGCGACCGCCTTTTGCGAGAGGATGCCGTGGACGCTCTGCGCAATCGGCTCCTGCCTATGGCCGCGGTGGTTACGCCCAACATGCCTGAGGCCGAGGTGCTGGCTGGAGTGCCGGTCCGTACCCTTGAAGATGCACGCGAAGCCGCCAAACGTATCGTTGCCCTTGGTGCGAAGACCGTCGTTGTAAAGGGCGGCCATATGGAGGAGGGCGACGCCGTGGACACCTTCTATGACGGCAGCGACTTCCAGGAGTTCAGCGCACCACGGATAGATACCAAGAACACCCACGGCACTGGATGCACCTTCGCCTCCGCCGTTGCAGCGGGCCTTGCCAAAGGCCTCGACACCCTGACCTCAGTGGCTCAGGCCAAGGACTACGTCACCGAGGCCATCCGTGCCAGCCTTGACATCGGTATGGGCCACGGGCCCCTGGGCCACTTCTACATGCTGGAGAAGAGGTAGCGGACTCCCAGGGATGGGATTGCCGCAAGTCTGCCGGATGTGCCACTGATTAGGGAGAAATGTTAAGTTGGCACTAGTTGGTAGCTTGCACCTATAATGTATGCTGGTTTCTACTGTAGGGTAGTTCACTGTTCTTAATTATTTAGGAGTTGATGATGAAGGGTGCCCAGGTTCGAATTCTGCTCTCCGTGGTGACTGTACTCGCGGCCGTCTTTGGTGTGGCTAGCCTGGCTGGCGCGGCCGGGCCTGGTGAAACGGGAAGCGGAGTCATCCCCCCTGGGTTCGCCAAGGTAACCTTTATTCACCACCAGGGTAGGGCGCCTGAGGTGTTCGTAGAGCATGCGGCTAACGGCAAGTCGCCTTTCAGCTCCCAGGAGGCCAACGTCTGTTCAGATCCCAATACAGACGGCACAGCCAACTGCGATAGCTTTGATTGGGGCGGGCAGTACTGGTCTGGCGCTTCTGTAACCTACAACGTCAACCTGAGTAACTCCGGTGATGACGGCAACTTCCTGGCAGCCATACAGGACTCGGCCCAGACATGGGAGGATGACCCTGGCTCCGGGTTTGACTTCGCCTTTGGTGGAACCACCGGGCGGAAGGCTTCCAGCCTGCGTAACCGGATGGACGGCAACAATGACATCACCTGGGATGGCCTGGGCAAGTATCAGAATCCTATAGCCGTGACCATCTTTTGGTATTACACCTCTACTGGAGAGGTGGTAGAGGCCGACCTTATTAACAACGAGAACCTTCCCTGGGCTTCCGATGGAGACCCCGCTGCTTTCGACTTGCAGAATATAGAGACCCACGAGTTCGGCCACTTCCTGGTCCCCGGAGACCTTTACGATACTAGCGACAGCGCGCTGACGATGTATGGCTACGGGACCGAAGGGGAGACGCAAAACGCGACCTGGGCCTTGGAGATCAATTGGGTATCCGCGCCATCTATGGCCCGGCCAACGATGCTCCCGTGGTCTCCATCACCAGCCCGGCCAATGATGCGACCTTTGTTTCCGGTGCCACCGTAGCCTTCAGCGGCACCGCCTCCGATACGGAGGACGGCAGTCTCACCGCCAGCCTGGTTTGGGCTTCGGACATACAGGAGACTTGGTCAGGAGCCGGCGGTAACTCCTCAATCGCCCTCATTGATGGCAGGCACATCATCACCGCCTCCGTGACCGATTCGGGTGGTGCCACGGGTAGTGCATCAATAACCATCACTGTGGGTACGGTTGTTGAAGCGTCCACCGTGAGTGTCGCTTCTGTGACCTACGCCACAGAGGGCGGCAGGAGCGGCGACAAGCACCTGCTCACCACCGTGGCCTTACTAGACGACCTGGGTGACCCCGTTTCGGGTGCAACTGTCTCAATCAGCGTGGACAGGAACGGCGGATTCTACGGCTCGGGAACGGGTACCACCGGCGCAGGCGGCACATTGACATTCACCGCCAAGAATATTCCGCCCGGTACCTACGTGACGACTGTGACCAACGTGGTAGCCGCTGGTCTTAACTGGGTTGGTGGTACTCCAACCAACAGCTTCACTAAGTAGCAGGCTATATTTCAGATAGGTAAGAGGCCAGCCCCAAGGGGCTGGCCTCTCTGCATTTGTGCCCCTTTTCCTGTGCCTCATCCAGAGACTGCCTAACTATCCAGCACCTCCGGGTTCAGGCAGGTCGGCATAGCCTCACCCTTTAGCCGGGCCAGTATGTTGCGCGCTGCCAGTGTGGCCATCTCCCTCCGTGTATCCAGGCTGGCGCTGCCTATGTGGGGTGAAATGACCACGTTGGGCAGGGTGAGCAGTGGATGGTCCATAGGGATAGGCTCGGGATCTGTGACGTCCAGGCCCGCTCCTGCAATGATTCCGTCTCGTACCGCTTCGTACAGGGCCACACTGTCCACCACCCCTCCACGTGCGGTGTTGACCAGGATTGCCGTTGGCTTCATCATATGCAGCTCCTCCGCACCAATGAGGTGATGGGTCTCCGGCATCAGAGGTGTGTGCACACTTACGAAGTCGGCCCCACCGAGTGCAGTGGGCAGGTCCTGGCAGTAGGTCAGGCCGTACTGCTCTTCAATATCCGGGCGACGGCTCCGGCTGAAGTATGAGACGCTCATTTCGAACCCCAGGGCACGCTTGGCCATCTCCATGCCTATCTTCCCAAGACCCAGTATGCTCAGGTGAGCTCCGTGCACGTCCCTGCCCACATACGCGGACGGGTGCCACCGCTGCCACCTGCCGGCCCGTACGTCCCTGTCTCCCTCCACTACGCGTCTGGCCGTTGCCATGAGGAGAGCGAACGCCAGATCGGCGGCGGTCTTGATAAGCACATCCGGAGTGTTGCTGACAGCAACACCCAGGCTGGTGGCTGCCTGCACATCTATGTTGTTGTAGCCCACGGCCATGTTGGCCACCACCCTCAAGGTGCCATGCCCGACTTGTAGCAGCTCCTGGTCAATGCTGTCCTCTATCGTGGTCAAGAAAGCGTCGCACTCCCGGGCGCGGCTGAGCAAGACCTCCTGGGACGGGCGCTCCTCATCGGGCCATACCTCTAGGTCGGTCTCGGCGGCCAGCATATCCAGAGCTTCCTGGGGCATGCGACGGGTCACGAATACGCGTGGCTGGGCCATAGGGGCCTCCTGCTAATGGGTTGGGCCATTGTATCCGAGGGGCTAGGAGTGCGCCACTAGCGGGAAGCTGTGCTATACTGCCGCCGCCGATATTACCCGTTTGGAGGAACTATGCCGCTGTTGCTTGGTGACCAGGATGTTGAGCAGCTTATGACCATGCAGGAGTGCGTCCAGGTCATGGACGATGTTTTTCAGCAGGCAGGTCGTGGCGACACCTGGAACCGACCCCGCTCCCGTATCCGCATGCCGGGCGGCTTCCACCATCTGATGGCGGCGGCGGTGTTGGACAGCAATGTGTTCGGGCTGAAGACCTACACCAGCTTCCGGTCCGGCACGCGGTTCCTCACTGTCCTGTACAGCAGTGATACGGGTGACATACTGGCCCTGGTTCAGGGCGGGCGTTGCTCCCAGTTGAGGACGGGTGCGGTGAGTGCCGTCGCCACCAAACATATGGCTCGAGAGAACTCATCTAACGTTGGCATAATCGGCACCGGGTTCCAGGGCAGATCGCAGCTTGAGGGCGTATGTGCTGTGCGCACAATTACATCTGTCAAGGCGTTCGACCGTGTCACAGAATCGTGCGAGACATTCTGCACAGAGATGTCCCAATCACTGGGCATCCCTGTCACCCAGGCTGAGAGCGCGGAGGAGTGCGTACAGGGTTCGGATATCGTTATCACAATGACTACGTCCAGGGAGCCCGTGTTGCTGGGTGACTGGCTTGAGCCTGGAATGCACGTCAATGCCGCCGGCAGCAACCACTGGATACGTCGCGAGGTGGACGACAATGTAATTCGTCGTGCAGACATCGTAGTGGTGGACAGCGTGCCAGACGCCCAGGTGGAGGCAGGTGACCTGCTCTTTCCCATAGAGCGCGGCGCGATACGATGGGACCAGATACATGAATTGGCCGCGGTAGCCGTTGGGCATGTGCAGGGCCGCACCTCCGACGAACAGATTACGCTGTTCGAGTCTCAAGGCATTGCCATCAGCGACGTAGCGGCGGCAGCATATGTGTACAACAAGGCCAAGGAGCGAGGCCTGGGCACTGAGCTTCCCCTTAGTCCGTAGACTTCCGGTTGGACCGCCTGCTCGTTTCTTTCATAGGCAGATCCTACAATGTCGCGACTCCTGATCGGTTAAAGAGGCTTAAGCATGCGTATTCAGGTGTTCACCTCTCCTTCGTGTAGCCATGGAGAGGCAGCTATGGTCATGGTAAGAGACTATTTGGCCGAATCGGGCGTAGAGGCCGAGATAGAAGAGATTGTTACGACCAACTTTGAGGACGCCAAGAGTGTCAGGAGCCTGGGCTCTCCCACCGTTCGGATTGACGGTGTGGATATAGAGTACGGCACCAACGAGCCCCTGGAGTTCACGTCAGAATGCCGTTACTACAACACAACGGAGGGCTGGGAGCCCATTCCGCCCAAGCACCTGGTCCTTGGGGCCATCACCCGCGCTGGCAAGGGATAGATCCTCCTAATACCAGGCATTGCCCAGATCCCGACCTGCCGGGATACTTGCGTTTCTCTATTGTTGGTGAGGGCTTGCTTCCCAAGCCACAATGGGAAATATGGGTTCAGGAACCTTTGCCCAATAACCCACCTAAGGTTAGGAAGGTGCAGGAAACCTGGGTCTGGTGCGCACCGCTCATTGCAACATCCCGTGCGACTGAGATTGCCTGTCAGGCAGTAGGCCGGGAAACGCCAAAGCTCGCTCCTGAACTTGCCACTCCTGGCCTTTCGGAAAGTTCGGGAGTAGGTGACCTGGAATTCGGCTACATGCCTTGCATCAAATGGGCCGCCCAGTCCGCCCGTTATGGCAGGCCGCAATCCGGTCTTGTTGGCCGTATGCTTCGCTCTGGTACGTATTACGCTTCACCAGCTTGACGCGCATGATAAATTGGCCGGGTGATTGTGAAGGCCTGGGAGGTGAAGCATGGAACAAGTCAAACCGCTATGGCGGCGAAATCAATGGCTCTCCCTGGCCGCTGTCATCGGGACAACGTACTGGCTCCTCACGGTGGCACTCTTGCATCTTCTTAGGACCGACTACGACCCCCTTGAACACACTATCAGTAACTACGCGACAGGCTCTTATGGTTACTTGATGAGCGCGGCATTCATGGTCTGGGGCATAAGCATACTTGCGCTTGGCGCGAGCGTGCTCTTAGGATTCCGACCGAGGCCCCGAGCCGGCGGCGTCCTTCTCATAGTCGCGGGAATAGCCATATTTTTTGCTGGAGTGTTCAAAGGCGACGTGATAACTCAAGCCAGCCCAACCACCACGACAACAAGCGGCGGTATCCACGACCTGGCCTCGATGGTCTTTTTCCTGTCATTGATCGTAACGATGTTCGTCATGGCGAGGAGCTTCAAGAAAAACCCGAGGTGGGTCCAGCTCAGGTGGCTGAGTGTGATCCTAGCTGCCGCGACGACAATCACGCTGGTTGCTTTCATCGCCACATCTGGAACGGCCGTCGCTGGTCTTGTTCAGAGAGTCTTCGCGATCTGGGTTGTCTCGTGGCGTGGCTCCTACTGGTGTCGGTGAAGCTCTGGCTAGCTGACCGGGGCCCCATCATCAGAGGCGGGTCAGCTACTTCAGGGTCGTGATAAGCCTAGCACTACGCAGCCCAGGCAACTGAGATACAACCCCTACTTGTTGGTTTAGCCCAGTTGGCGAATTAAATGCCGCGCAGCATAAGGCATGGCGAAGATATACGTGGAGTCAACTATCCTTATTCCGTCCAATGGACGAGCAGCCATCATGTGCCTCCATAGGGGCCACAAGGGTTCATGTGGCGCTACAAATGGTAAATGGTCTGGTAGTGGCGGGCGCACCCCATCTTAGGTATAGCTATCAATGGTGTCAATGTACCTGCTTTGGCCTCACTCACCGCCTGGAAAGACCCGATCTGCCTGGCAATAAAAAGGCGTCCGCTTATGGCGGACGCCTCTTAGCAACCTGTTCTCGTTTGGGCTAGTAGTCCATGGGCGGAGGAGCAGGCATAGCCGCTTCCTTCCTGGGTATCTCCGTGATCATGGACTCGGTTGTCAGGATCATGGCGGCAACGCTTGCGGCGTTCTCCACCGCGGACCGCGTCACCTTGGCCGGGTCCATTATCCCTCGTTCCATCATGGAACCGTAGACCCCGGCTTCGGCGTCAAACCCGAAGTCTTCGGAACCTTTCCTGATAGCGTCCAGCACTACCGGGCCTTCCTCTCCAGAGTTCGCGGCGATGATCCGTATGGGGTCCTCCAGGGACTTCTGAACGAGGCGCACTCCAGTGGCCTCGTCGCTATCCAGGGTCAGGTCGTGTAGTGCTTCGCCCGCGCGAATCAGGACTGTCCCTCCACCCGGGACTATGCCCTCCTCCACGGCTGCGCGGGTGGCGGAAAGAGCGTCCTCAACACGGGCCTTCTTCTCTTTCAGCTCGATCTCGGTTGCGGCTCCCACCTTGATGATGGCTACGCCCCCGGTGAGCTTGGCGGCCCGCTCCTGGAGCTTTTCACGGTCGAACTCAGAGGTACTATCCTCAATCTGTACCTTGATCTGCTGTATCCGGGCCTGGATCGAATCATCGGAGCCGTGACCCTCCACGAGGGTGGTGTCCTCCTTCGTGGATACCACTCGCCGGGCACGACCCAGGTCGTCTACAACTACAGAATCCAGCTTCCGGCCGATCTCCTCGCTGATGACTGTGCCACCTGTCAGGATGGCCATATCCTCAAGCATGGCCTTGCGCCTCTCGCCGAAGCCTGGCGCCTTGACCGCGATGCAGTTCAACGTGCCGCGCAGCTTGTTGACCACCAGAGTCGCCAGGGCCTCACCATCCACGTCCTCAGCGATGATGACAACGTTCTTGTTGATCTGGAGCATCTTCTCCAGTGCTGGAAGCATGTCTGCCACGGCGGACAGCTTCTTGTCAGTGATCAGAATGTAGGGGTCTTCGATCACCGCCTCCATGCGGTCGGCATTGGTGACGAAGTAGGGGCTAATGTAACCTCGATCGAACTGCATGCCCTCTACCTTGTCTACCTCGTCCTCCAGACCCCTGGACTCCTCAACGGTGATCACGCCGTCCTTGCCCACCTCGTCCACTACCTCGGCTATAAGTTCACCTATGGCACTGTCATGGGCGGATAGGGCGGCTACCTGGGCTATCTGTTCCTTGCCTTCAACGGGCTTGGACAGCTTCCTTATTTCGTCTCGAAGGACCGCAACGGCCTTCTCCATGCCGCGCTTGATGGCCATGGGGTCGGCGCCTGCGGCTACGTTCTTGAATCCCTCGGTGACCATGGACTGGGCCAGGACTGTGGCGGTGGTGGTGCCATCTCCTGCGGAGTCATTGGTCTTGCTGGCCGCCTCTTTGAGTAGCTGAGCGCCCATGTTCTCGAAGGGCTCCTCCAGCTCGATCTCTTTGGCAATGGTCACACCATCGCTGCACACCGTTGGCGGCCCGAACTTCTTGTCCAGAATTACGTTTCGGCCTCGAGGTCCCAGCGTGATCTTGACTGAGTCAGCCAGGATATCAATACCCGCTTTTAGGGAGCGGCGGGCCTCTTCACCGAATACTAGCTGTTTGGCCATTCTTCCTCCTCCTGAGTGTTCTTCTTGTGAACGTCCTAGCTAACCTTTGCCAGGATGTCGGACTCTCTGACAATCAACAGTTCTTCGTCGTCCTCGATAAATTCGGTGCCGGCGTATTTGGAATAGACGACCGTATCGCCTACCTTGACCTCCATCGAAACGCGCTTTCCACTGTCGTCAACGCGTCCCGGCCCAACGGCCAGCACCTCTCCCTCTTGGGGTTTTTCCTTGGCTGTATCTGGGAGTATCAGGCCGCCTTTTGTGACCTCCTCCTCCTCAGAGGGCTTGATCACGACCCGGTCACCCAGTGGTTGAAAACGTACTGCCACACTCTCCTCCTTAAAGCAGTGTATGAATGAATGCTACACGGGCTGTAGCAGGTAAGCTAGCACTCGCGCCATCTGACTGCTAACCAATGGTGTATGTTAGGGTTACCCAAGCTGGTTGTCAAGGATCGTCTCCTAATGAGCGGGTGCCTTGACACACCCTTGAGTCAATGCCAGTATGGGGCGCGAATCGTACCCTTGGTGCCCGGCGGGCCGGGCCTGCATGCTCATTGGCAGCACGTTTGACTTTTAGAACTGTCCTCCTATCCCGCAAAGGGCCTGTTACGCGCCTGACGCTGAACCGGCCTAGAGCGGAGAACCGCGTCAATCAGGCAATGGCGTTGGAACTGGGCCAGGCTGTCCAGGCCATCAACCAGGATGAGTCCGTGAGGGTGGTGGTGGTGGCCGGTCGCGGGAGGTCCTTCTCTGCTGGGTGGGAGCGGCTGCGTGTCCGCTCCGCTACGGAGCTGGCATCCTACCAGGCGGCCTCCGCTATAGCTTCTATACTAAGGCCGGTGGTGGCCGCTCTAAATGGTGACGCTGTGGGCCAGGGTCTGGAGATCGCACTGGCGGCCGATATCCGTATCGCCAGCACCGCAGCCCGGTTCAGTATGCCGCAGCTCCAGTACGGCATTCTTCCCTGGGATGGCGGTACCCAGCGGCTGCCGCGCCTGGTGGGCAGGCCTCACGCTCTATCCCTGCTGCTTACCGGTGCAATGATAGACGCAGCGGAAGCGCTCCGCATTGGTCTGGTCAGCCGCGTGGTAGATGCCGCAGACCTGGCCGCCGTGACTGACGAGGTAGTGGACCAACTAGCCGCGGGGGCGCCCATAGCCGCTCAGTATGCTAAGGAAACGGTGACCAAGGGTATGGACATGCCCCTGGAGCAAGCCCTGCGCTTGGAGGCCGACCTGAATATTCTTTTACACGGCACACGTGACCGGCGAGAGGGGATCCGCTCGTTCCTGGAGCGCCGGTCGCCCCGCTTCCGGGGCAGGTGACGTTAGTTGTGTGCGGTGCGTAAGCGCCCACAGATAGCAGATACACGCCAGATACACGGAGGAGTAGTTGAAAGTCAAGCTGGGTCTCCATACTCACATCTGGGAGGCGTCGGAGTTTGAGCCGCCCAATTGAGGTGGACTTGGACGACTTACTCCCACGTGATGTGGTTATTGAAGGGTAGGACAAGATACCGTGACCGGGTTCCAGACGGTGCTCTACAGGAAGGATGGGCCAGTGGCGTGGGTCACGCTGAACCGGCCAAACGTTCTCAACGCCTACAACCTGGAGATGCGTGACGATCTGTACCAGGTATTGGAGGCGGTGCGTGACGACCCTGAAGTGCGCGGTATTATATTGTGCGGTGCCGGAGACCGCGCCTTCTGTGCTGGCGCAGACCTCACAGAGTTCGGTACCGCTCCGTCCCGGGCGGTGGCGCGCCGGGCCCGGTGGGAGCGCGATGTGTGGGGTCTGTTCATCGGCATGGGTAAGCCGATGGTGGCGGCTCTTCACGGGTATGTCCTTGGCTCTGGTGTGGAAATGGCGCTGCTGTGTGATATACGCATAGCTTCTGAGGACGCAGTCTTCGGGCTGCCGGAGGTGGCTCTGGGAATGATTCCAGCCGCCGGAGGCACCCAGACCCTGCCCAGAAGCATCGGTCAGGGCAGGGCACTGGACCTGCTGCTCACAGGCAGGAGGCTCAACGCCGGTGAATCATTTGACCTGGGCCTGGTCTCCAAAGTAGTACTAGGAGCGCGTCTGTTGGATGAGGCGCTGTCGATAGTGGAGGAGGTCATTGTGTCCGGTGCTGAGACCGTTCGCGCCGCCAGGGAGGCGGTGAGCCTGGGTATGGACATGTCGCTGGCACAGGGGCTGGAACTGGAGTCAAGGTTGGCCACAACGCTTATGCTGGATGGCCGACGGAGCGTACCTGCATGGCGGGGTTCGCTGGAAGGTTAAGAGACTGGTGTTGGCGGTATAGTGTGCTACCCACTGGACAGCGGTGCTACTATATGTTTCTGCCATCGCCAAGGTTGTGCGAAAGAGGTAAATTCGTTTGAACACCACTGAGTTTCTAGCGCTACCTAGCCTCATAGTGCCAGAACGCGCTGCTACCGTATTTGAGGGCCGCCGGACCTCCTTTGCTGAACTCCAGGAACGTGTCAATCGCCTGGCCAACGGGCTGGCTGACCTGGGTGTGGGAGCCGGTGACCGGGTAGCCGCCATTCAGGTGAACTGCCCGGAACACATCGAGGTCTATTTCGCCGCCGCCAAGCTGGACGCTATCTACGTTCCGCTAAACTTCCGCGTCAGGGCCAATGAGCTCGAATTCATGCTTGATGACTGCGAACCCAAGGTACTCCTGGCCGGCGAAAGGTACGCCGAGATGGTCCAGTTTGCAGGTAAGAGTGTGCAGACTCTTATAGGCCTGGAGCATAGCAATGACTCCTTTTTGGATTACGAAGGGTTGCTGGCCGGCGCATCTGACGAGGAGCGATTCCCGGAGGCTGATGAGGACGATACAACCATCATAATGTTCACCTCTGGCACCACTGGGGTTCCCAAGGGTGTGATGCTGAGCCACAACAGCTTCTCCTCCTACATACTCGCCAACGTAGCCCCGGTCGATCCGGACGTGGACGAGAGCAACATACTCACCGTGCCTCTGTACCACATCGCCGGCATACAGTCGATGATGTCAGCCATATATGGGGGGCGGACAATCGTTATACAGAGGCAGTTCGAGCCCGCGGACTGGATGAGGCTGGTGCAGGAGGAGCGCGCCAACCGCGCCATGATGGTTCCAACCATGCTGAAGATGCTTCTGGACCACGAGGACTTCTCCCAGTACGACCTTTCTAGCCTTGAGGTGATCACCTATGGTGCTGCGCCTATGCCCGTAGAGGTGATTAAGGAAGCCATCCAAAAGCTGCCCGGCACCCGGTTCATCAACGCCTTCGGACAGACGGAGACCGCCTCCACCATTACCATGCTGCCCCCGGAAGCCCACGATATTACCGGTGGCTCGCCGGAGGAGATGGAGATCAAGCTCAAGCGACTGTCGTCCATCGGTAAGCCCCTGGATGACGTGGAGGTCCGCATAGTGGACGAGGACGGTAACGATGCGCACCAGGGCAACGTTGGTGAGATCATCGCCCGTGGACAGCGTCTTATGAAGGGGTACTGGAACCGTGAGGATGCCACCCGTGAGACCCTGCGGAATGGCTGGCTCTATACTGGCGACCTGGGCTACTTCGACGACGAAGGGTATATCTTCCTCGCGGGCCGGGCCAAGGACTTCATCAAGCGCGCAGGTGAGATGATATCGCCGGAGGAGGTGGAGCAGATCCTGCAATCCCACCCCGCGGTGGATGAGGCAGCAATCATAGGCGTGCCGGACGTTTATTGGGGGGAGCGGGTGATGGCGGTGGTGGTCACGCGCTCAGGCCAGGAAGTGACCGGGGATGAGTTGATCGAATACTGCCACCAGCGGCTGGCCAGCTATAAGAGGCCGGAGTCTGTGGTCTTCATATCTGAGCTGCCCCGAAACCCCATGGGTAAGGTGGTCAAGCGTCAGCTAAGGGAGTCGTACGGCCAGCCCGCGGAGGCGTAGGGGTTAGCTGCTGACTCTTATTCTGTCATTCTGAGGGAGCCCCGACGTAATCGGGGCGACCGAAGAATCTAAGACGTGTGCAGGCGGCAGGCGTATGCCTTAGATTCTTCGCTTCTCTCAGAATGATACCGAGATCTGCTACAGCGTGTTGTAGGTGACGGTCCAGTTACTCTGTGCTCCCCTCCCCTTCCCCCACGCTCTCCACCACGATCTCAGCCAGGTCCTTGGCCTGCTTGCTGTCCTGCACGCCCTTGGAGCTTATGCCCTCGTCGAACATCTGAAGGCAGAAGGGGCATGAGACGGCCAGCGTATCGCCTGGAGTCTCCAGGAACTGGTTGGTGCGCATATGGTTGATGCGCTGCCCGCTGCTCTCCTCCATCCACATGTGGCCTCCGCCTGCGCCGCAGCAGAATCCCTGGCCGCGGTTCCGTTCCATCTCATGTAGCGTTAGTCCGGGGATGGCGTTGGCGATGCGACGTGGCGCGTCGTACACCTTGTTGTGCCGGCCCAGGTAGCACGAGTCGTGGTAGGTCATTTCCATGTCCACCGTCTTCAAGAGCTTCAGCCGACCCTCCTGGATCAGCTCGTCAATGTATTCGGTGTAGTGGTACACCTTGTAGTCGCCGCCAAGCTGCGGATACTCGTTCTTGATGTTGTTGAAGCAGTGGGGGCAGAGCGTAATGATCTTCTTGGCGTTGTATCGGTTGAATGTCTCGATGTTCTGTCCGGCCATCATTTGGAATAGGTATTCGTTGCCCATGCGACGGGCCGGGTCGCCGGAGCACGTCTCTTCGTTGCCTAGCACGCCGAACTTGACGCCAGCCGTCCTTAGCAGGGACGCCATGGCACGGGGGACGCGCTGATTGGACTCGTTCAGCGCTGGCGTGCACCCCACCCACAGCAGCACCTCCACGTCCGACTCCTCGGCCATTGTCGTGACGCCCGTTCCATCCATCCAGTCGGTACGGCTGGACGGTGTGCCCCGCCATGGGTGGCCGCGCTGCTCCAGGTTCACCAGGGTGTTCATTACACCCTCTGGCATCTCCGACTTCTCCATAACCAGGTAGCGGCGCATCTCTATGATGGAGTCCACGTGCTCCACCGTCACCGGGCACTCCTCCATGCAAGCGCCGCAGCTGACGCAGTCCCAGATCGCTGTGGGGTTCAACCAACTGTCTTCCTTGATAAGCTCTGGCTCCTGGAACTGCTCGTCTCGCCCCTTGGCGGCCAGAATCTGTGGCCCCACCTCCAGCAGGTGGTCCTTTATCCCTTCGGCTATGTGCATGGGCGAAAGGACCTTGCCGCTGATATTGGCCGGGCAACTGTCGGTGCAGCGGCCGCAGACGGCGCATGCATATCCGTCCAGTAGCGACTTCCAGGTAAACCCGGCGATGCTGCCTGCGCCGAATGATTCGGCGGTCTCCAGGTCAGGCATCGGCTTGAGCGTACCCCGTGGTGACAGCGTGGTGAAGAATGCGTTGACCGGCGCGGCAAACATGTGCATGTGCTTGGATGTTGGTATGTAGATGCTGAAGCCCAGGATGTTTATCAGATGCAGCCACCAGGTGACTCCCTGCAAGCCGTTGGCAACGCCAGCCGAAAGCCCCATGCCTTCAAAGAGGCGACCAAGCGCGCCGCCGATGGGCGTCTGCGCTGCCGCGTCGGTGGCGCCGGAGGCCACGTAGAATCCCTCGGTGAGTAGAGTCAGCACCATAAGGGAGTAGATCAATGCCACAGGGATGACTGTATGTATGTTGCGCGTCAGGTCGAAGGAGAGCCGGTGCGGTTTGACGATCCAGCGTCGGGCTACGGCCCAGGTGAGCGCAATGAGAATAGCCGCCGCAACGAAATCTATGAATGAGGCTAGGAGCTTGACGCCTGTCTCCGTCAGGACGGTCTCGGAGAAGGAGCTCCAGGCGGAGTCTCCGGCTATGAAGATGGCGTAGCTGAGCGTCATCAGCAGGAAGCCGATGAATATCACTACGTGTCCCAGGCCCGCTAGATCTCGCGGTGAGAAGCGCTGCAGGACCTTCCTCTGCCCAAGCACTATCACCGTGGCGTTCCACAGTCGGCGCATGGGCTGATCGAACCGCGGCTCGGCGTGTCCTAGCAGCACAAGTCGAATCACGCGCCTCCACATCATGAGTGAGGCGATGCTGAAGGCCAGGATGGAGACCAAGTAAACGACTATTCCGTTGGGTATGAGTCCGAAGAATTGTTCAGGAGGGACCATGATTAGCTCCTCAGTGGTGTCGGGGCGGCTCCAAAGCTAGGGTGTCAGCCAGGTCGGAGTATATCATAGCCAGCTACGATGCTGGGCATTCCCCAGGCCCTTTCTTTCCCTTGTTGTAGGGATCTGGAGGGACGCGGGTGTCCCGGTTTTGCCAGAAAGTACGACTGAACCATATCATCGCAGCAACTGCCCGCTCATGCTGAGCTTGTCGAAGCACATGCCCGGGCAGGGCACGCCACGCCTACAGCGGCAGCAGTGGCGTCTCCGGCATCACCTCGAATGCGTTGAGTGCCATGCCGATCATTCCGTAGTAGCCAACGGCCACGGTAAGGTCTGTAACCTTTTGTACCCCCAGAAGGTCCAGCGTGGCCTTGAACGTGGCATCGGAGACCCGGTTGGTCCGCAGAAGCTCCAGCACATAGTTCACTACCACCGCCTCTTCCAGCGTCAGCCCTTCCGGCGCCTGCTTGTCCCGTATGGCGGTGATGGCCTCCTCGCGCACTCCCGCATCGCGTGCTTGACCCTCGTGCGCCGACCATTCGTACTGGCAGTCGATCTCCCTCGCCGCTGCTATGGTGGCCAGCTCCAGGATATCGGTAGGCAGTGTGGACTCGAATCGGACGTAGGCCCCTGTGTGGGCGATGCGCCGCGCGGCCTCCGGGCTGTTCAGCAGCACCGCGAATGGCCCGCTGACGCGCCCGTTGCGGCTGGCCGCGATCTCGTCGAAGATGGGCCGCGCCTCTGCCGTGAGGTCGTCCCTGCTGCTGATGGTGGGTACTCTTGTCATGAACTCCTCCTAAGTCTGACGGACGTACTTGTCCACGCCTCCAAAGCCGGTCCCTCCCGGGTCGCCGGCACCCAGGTAGATGTCGCCGTGGGAGTCCACCCAGCTACCGTGTCCCGAACCGCGGCACTCGAAGCGGGCCAGCACCTTGCCTTCAGCGTCCAGTAGGCTTATTCGCGCGGACGACCCATCAACTCCGCCCTCACTGACGTAAAAGACACCGTCCTTGCCAAGAGTGATGTCCATTGGCCTCTGGATGTCGGTCCACATCGTTACGTACTCGCCGTCGGTCGTAAAGACCTGGATGCGGTGGTTCTCACGGTCGCATACGTAGACCTTCCCTCCTTCGTCCACCACCAGACTATGGGGCAGGTGAAACTGGTTCGGGTCGGTCTTCCCGGGTTCGCCCCAGGAGGTCACAAGCTGCCCGTCGCTCGAGAATCGGTGGACACGGGCGTTGCGGTAGCCATCGGAAACGTACAGGTCTCCGGACGGGGCGACCACTAGCTCACTGGGGTAGTTGAAGGGACCGGCAGCCCGGGGCACCAGAGCAGCTGGTTGCTCACATCCTGTGTCCGAGTGGACGCCGTGCCTACCCAGCATCTGAATGGGCTTGCCGTCCAGGGTGTAGATGATGCACACAGAGCTGTCCCGATCGGTGAGATAAACGGTGTCGTCGGTGATGGAGATTCCGTGTGCAAAGAGGAATGCCCCGTTTCCCCAGGAGCTCAGGAACTTGCCCTCGCGGTCAAAGACCAGGACCGGTGGGTCTTTCCGCTGAAAGGCATAGACCCTGTCCTGAGAGTCGGTGGCTACGGCGCTGACCATGGCAAAATTCTCTCCAGGGGGAAGCTTTGCCCAGTCTTCGATCAGTGTATATGTGTACGTGCTTGTGCCCACTGTGGTCATGATTCCCTCCTTGGTTCGATGGCGGTGCCGCAGTTTGAACAGGTCATCCCAGCACCCTTCTGGCCGTGGCCCTTATCTCTCCCGGCGTGGGTGCAATTATAGCGCCAGCCTCCGTCAGTGCGCTGATCTTGGACGACGCCAGCGCGGCGTTGCCCGTGATGATGGCCCCTGCGTGGCCCATTCGCTTCCCAAGTGGTGCCGTCTGGCCGGCCACCACTGCGATCAGTGGCTTGGTGAACCCCCCTGCCTTGATGAAATCCGCCGCCGCCTGTTCTCTGATGCCTCCGATCTCTCCGATGAGTACCACGGCATCTGTGTCCGGGTCCTCCTGGAACAGGCCCAGGATGTCCACGAAACCGCTGCCCACCAGTGGGTCGCCGCCTATTCCAACGCAGGTGGACTGCCCGATGCCCGCCTGCGTGAGCTGATGGACCGCCTCATAGGTAAGCGTGCCGCTGCGGGAGGCCACGCCCACGCGACCGGGCATATGGATATCCGATGGCATAATCCCTACGCGGCACCGTTCTCCCGGTGAGATGGCGCCCGGACAGTTGGGCCCGATGAGCCGTACCTCCTTGTCGCGGAGGTAGTGTACGATCATGACCATGTCCATCGCGGGCACGCCTTCCGTGATGCACAGGATTAGCGAGACGCCTGCGTCGGCTGCCTCCAGGATGGCGTCGGCGGCGCTGGGTGCTGGCACGAATATGATGGACGTGTTGGCGTCGCACTCCTGTACGGCTGCGTCCACCGAGTCAAAGATGGGCACGCTGTCCTGGAGGAGCGTCCCGCCCCGGCCCGGCGTCACGGCGGCGACCACGTTAGTGCCGTACTCAAGCATCTGGGCGGTATGCAGGGCACCCTGCCTGCCCGTACCGCCCTGGACCACCAGCCGTGTTTCTTTTCCTATTAGGATGCTCATCTGAATCGCCGCTGATAAAGGTGCTATCCTGGGCGCTCGGCTAATGCGTTGAAAGTACCTCGGTTGCCTCTCGCATACTGTCTACGAACCTGATGTTCAGCCCCGCCTCCGTAAGTATCCGCTTGCCCTCCTCCAGGTTGGTCCCCAGCAATCGCACCACCAGTGGAATACCTCCTTTCTGTGCCTCCGGTATGGCCTGGACGATGCCCCGCGCTATGTCGTCGCAGCGGGCGATGCCGCCGAACACGTTGACCAGAATTCGCGTTACCTGGGGGTCGTCCAGAATTATGCCCATGGCTGTTGCCACACGGTCTGGGTCGGCGCCTCCGCCCACGTCCAGGAAGTTGGCGGGCCGTTGTCCACCGGCGTTGATCGTGTCCATTGTGGCCATCGCCAGGCCGGCGCCGTTGACCAGGCAGCCAACGTCTCCATCCAGCTTCACGTAGGCGATGCCCGCCTGCCCCGCCTCGGCCTCTAGGGGTGTGTCCTGGCCCCAGTCGCGCAGCGCCGCCATATCCTGCTGCCTGAAGAGTGCATCGTCGTCCAGTGTGACCTTTGCGTCTAGGGCAACAAGCCGCCCGTCCTGTGTCATCACCAGGGGGTTCACCTCAACCATTGAGTAGTCCTTGGCCTTGAACGCCCCGTACATGCGGACCATCTGCTGGGCTAGCGAGTTCGCCATACTGGCGGGCGGCAGTCCCATACCCGTGGCCAGGCGCCGTCCCTGAAAGCTGCGAGGGCCCACTACCGGGTCTATGGTCTCTCGCAGCAAAAGCTCCGGGTGCTCCTCGGCGACCTGCTCGATCTCAACCCCCCGGCGCGGCTGCCTATCATCACCGGTGCCTGTACCTGCCCGTCGATGACGATGCCCAGGTACAGCTCTCGCTCGATCTCCAACGCCTCCTCCACCAGTACGCGTGTGACCGGCATGCCCTCCGGCCCGGTCTGGGCCGTGACCAGGCGGGTGCCCAGCATATCCGCCGCCGCCTGCTCTGGGGTGTTGACAAGCCGGATGCCCCCGGCCTTGCCGCGACCCCCGGAATATACCTGCGTTTTGACCACGCACTGGGCCGAAAGCCGCTGGGCCACCTCACGCGCATCCTTGGGCGTTGACGCCACGCCTCCACGCGGCATGAGCATGCCGTACAGGGATAGGAGGGCCTTGGCCTGGTACTCGTGGAGCTTCATGGAGGTAGGTTCCCTGGCGAAGGATGGGTGGGGTTCGATCCTGCGCGGCTCTTTCGGAATCACCCGTTGTCACGAAAGCGACACGCCTGTCCAGCTATAACCGGGTCTGTGGAGGGGTGGGCCGATACCACCGAACCGCTTATAAGTGTAACACCCTATCTCCACGTTGGCATCGTGGCGGTGTGACACCGCCCGGCGATACATAGTAAACTTGTGGCACCTGAACACTGGAGTGTGATCTTGGAAGCAAATCCGGTTGAAGCGAATCCGCCAACGGAACTGAGTCCCGTTGAAGAGGCGTGGGCCAAGGCACTGGAAGCGCTGGCCGAGCGGAAGAACGCACGAAGAGAATCAGATAGGTTTGCCCAATCGGGGAGCAATGCACCGCAGGATGTTCAGGGCGAATTACAGGAGAAACAGGAGGCCTACCGACAGGCCTTGGCGGAATGGTGGCGGCTGAAGGAAGCTAACGCCCCACGTAGGGACAACCGCTCCGGACGACCCCCGCGTTCCCGCCAGCGTGGCAGGTCTAATAGCGGCAACCGCCGCCGACAGCCTTGACGCGCACGACGTAACGGCCCAGGGCAGTGTTATCAGGACTGCGCCGTGGCCAGCTTGACCGATTAGGATATAACTAAAGCTCGCTCCTGAGCGTCATCAACTCTCCCTTGAAAGACCCAAGCGCCTTGTGCAGCATGGCCACGGGGTGGACCGTTTCGTTGCCCTGGTCCGCCGCGTTTATTGCATCCCTCATCACACGTATAACCTCTCCAGCGGCGGCTGATAGCTTACCATCGTTATTCTCTAAGGCAAGAAGTGACGACGCGCTGCGGGAATAGCTTACGTGCATCTCGGTGATTACCTCTTTGCTGCCCGTCAATTGGACAGGACCTCGGTGGGCTTGGATGCTCGCTGCAATGTTAGTGATGGTCTCAACGAAGGCGTCCACATCCCGAAGGAGTCGGTTCACTTCCTCCTTCCGCCGTTGGGCCTTGTCCTGTGTTTCCTGCAAAGCCAGTTCGTCCTTGCGAGTTAGCCGGTTCAGCGGGTAGGTCAAACCGACACCGGCCAAGGACGCATACAGTACAAGAATCCCCGTGACTAGTGAATCAGGCATTGCACCCCTCGGTTCATGCGAAGGATCCCATCGGAGCGTGCTTTCTCGGAACCCCCATGCCCTCAGCATCGCTGGCGTCGCGGATACGACCCGCGTGCAGGTTCACAGGGGTAGTTACTCTGGCGGAGGGAGTGGGATTCGAACCCACGAAGCCCTTGCGGACTTAACGGTTTTCAAGACAGCTTCGTGCCTTGCCCAGCTATAAGCGGGTCTGCGGAGGGTGGAGCCGTTTACCACTGTACCAATCCCGCAGTCTTATCAGGACTGCGCAGGGTGTAACACCCTGGCGATGGAAGGCGCGCCCGCCCGCGCGTCCCGCGTGCGGAATCGAAAATCGCGGACCGGCGTCGGTCTTGACGCCCCTGGTGTAACACCCCCAGACTTGGGCCGGTAACGCGGGGTGGCGTCGAGGACCAGCCATGCCACCCCGCAGAGCTGGACCGCCGCCACCGCCGCCACCCCCACCGGAGGAATCGAATGGCAAGAGGCGGCGCGGACCTGGTACTCCCCAGCGGTTTCAAGGGTTGCCCACGTTGCGATGGCGGGGAGCTGGGTATTTCCCTCCGGTGCTGGCAATGCGCGGAGAGCTTTCACACACACCCCTCAGACCTTTCATACGTTCCCATCGGTCATAACGTCCTACTGGCCTGCGCCCACTGTGGAGCCGACAACGCCTTTGCGCGGGTTCCCCTGCCCGATTTCCTGGTCAACGCCAACGAATTGACAGACCAACCGGCGGCGATATGGGGCTAGAGGATAGCTACTACCACGCGGTCAAATGTCCTAAGTGCGGGACCGTCAAACCGGCTGTGAGGACCCCCAAGTTCCGCCACTGCGGGAAGCTCCACGACACCGAAAAGAACCTGGTCCAGGCCCAGGCTCCCCAGGGACGTACCACCCGCGCCGGTCCTGGGGGGCTGGTGGATCTGGAGGTCCGGTGGTGAATCGCCAACGCCTGGTATTCAGCGACACGGGACCAGACCCACGGACCACGCCGGAGCCGGAGCTGGACGCCCAGGACCCGCCGGAGACACCGACGCCGGAACCGGCTCAGCCCCAGCCGCCGCAGGACCAGGGCTTTCAGTGGGACGCGGCGGTAGCCCTGGAGACTGGCAGGCTCATTGACAAGGGCGTGGGCTACCTGAAGGACCCCGACCTCTGGGCCGGTCTGAAAGCGGCCAAGGCATTCATGCGCGGCGGCGACCCTGACCTATCGGGATTCAGCACCAACGGCAACGGCCATGCGACGCCGGAGGACATACCCACCAACGGCGCGGCTCCACCGTCTGAGCCAGGAAGGGATATAGCTGTGACAATGACCCCACGGTTCGATATGGACAAGCTCATGGATGAGCTGGAAAAGGCTGTGGTGGTGGTGGTGGCCGTGAAGGGCAACGACCCTATCAGCGATGTTCCCTTGCTCATGCGGGACAACCGCGACCTGGTGAAGAAGGAGCTACAGAAGGTCCTACAGATGTGCTTCGTATATGAGCAGCAGGAGGCGGTCTAGTGCCGAAGGTAACGGCTGAGCTGGCTTCAAAGGGAACGGTCCTGGGTGGCCTTCGAGGGTCCGGTAAGACCAACGCCGCGCGGTACATCGCCAGCCTCCACCCCGATAACGTCCTGGTCTACGACCCCCTGGACCAGTATCCCGATTTTGACATCCTGGAGCCGAAGCACAGGGACTACCCAGAGGCGGCGGATGAGTTCGCCCGTATGCTGGACCGCGTGGACATTTGGGACGGCTCCAAGCACCCGTACCGGCTCCTGGTGGTGGACGAAGCGCATCGGGTGGCCCCATCCGGTAGGAACATGCACAGGTCCATTGCGCGGCTCAACCATGAACACAGGCATATCCCCCTGGGCATCGTCTGGATAACGCGGAGGCCCAGGGAGCTGCACCCTGAGATAGTTAACCTGGCGGACCACCTGATGATATGGCGGCTCCCAGGGGCGACGGACTACAAGTTTCTGGAAGATACGGTGAAGGGGCTGGGCGAAGAGGTCCGGTCCCTCCGGAAGTTCCATTTCGTGTACGCGGACCAGGACCGGCGCTTCCAGACGGCGCGCCCGTTCCCAGAGATGCCGGTCCCCCAGGCGACTTGACAGCCTGGGTGTAACACCCCCACCATTTGCCCTGTATTGCGGGGTGGCCGTCTGACAACGACAGGCCGCCCCGCTTTTCTTTGTCAGGCGGTACACCCCACCTAAACAAGAGTCCTGGAGGTGTAACGTGGCCGACGCTGTAAGTAACGTAGATGCTCTCCCCAACATGACCCGATTCCGGTCCGCCTTTGGTGCCTTCTGGCCTGGGCTTGTCGGAGGGGCCATATCCGGCATCGGGGCCGCGATGTTGGGCGCGGAGCTGGGGACCGCCGCAGGTGGCATGCTGGCCGCCGCCGTGGTAGGCGGGGATGCCGGTAAGACCATAGCGACGGTTGCCGGTATGGAGACGGCCCAGCTCCTATTCGTCGGAGGGACCGCCGAAGGCTCTTAGGTCCCTACTGTAACAACCCCATTTGAGGTACGGAGGACACACGAATGTTGAATCAACTGTTTGGGCGAGTAGGCAGAGGCGGTGCGCTCGGTAGTATCCGACTCCCTGCCCAGGGCGCGAAGCCCGCCACAACCGAGTTCCGCAGGACCATGCAAGAGAGCGGGACCGGAGTCACCTTCCGAGCCGCTTCCTACGTGAACGGTGACTACAACCTGGCTACCTACTACACGGTCCAGGCCCAGGAGGAAGCGACATTTGGCTGGGGCGACGTGTCCCACCCCGATAACCAGGGGTACATCTTCCTACGGTATCAGACAACCGCACCCGCCGCCATTGACGGCCCGACGCGGTTCGTGATTGAGGACGCCCACGGCGCGGCTATTGCCGGTGGCCTGGTCCTGGAGGACGACAGCACCTTGCTAGACGGCTCCCAGACGGACCGGCGCATCATGCGGCCCCTTCCCAAGTTCGGCCTATGGGCCACGGAGGACTCCCGCCTTGCCATTCGGATAGACCCCTCGGCAACGGCAACCTCCACGCTTGCTGACTCCACCGTGCAGGTCCCTATAACGGTCCGGCGCGCGGGTCGGTAGGACTCATAAACACAGCACCAGCTCGCGGTCGATGGCCTGGTAATGCACGCATAAATGCTGCCGGCCGCGGCTCGATGAGCTGGTGTAATGCACCCAACAAAGGGAGACGCAATGGCAACTAAGATTACTCAGGACCACGGGGCCACCGAGAAGACTTGCACCGTCCACGGGACCCCCATTCACAACGTCACCACGCGGGACGGCAATCGTCCTGGTGTCAGGGGTAGGGCTTGCCCTACATGCGTGGAGGAACGGGCCTCCGAGACGCCAGAGCTGCCTCCAGGGGAGGAATAGCCGATGGGTATAGTAGGGGACATTCTGGGTAGCACTCGCCAGCTCACCAGGCGGGACCAGATCGCAATTGAGGGGTCGCCCCCGTTTGAGTGGGACAACCCTCAAATCCTGGCTAACGCCACCTGGTCGTTGAACCTGGAGAACGATGGCATCACCTACGGGACGCAGATACAGAAGTATCTCCCTCTGGACTTCGTGGAGGTCCTAAACGACCAGGTGGAGGATTTGAACCTGGTCATCAACGACACTCTGACATACCGCGTCCTGGGCAACAGCGTGAGGACCGTCACGGGCCGGAGAATAACCGCTGTGAAGCTGGTCAATCAGTCCGCCAATACCATAGCCGCCGCCGCCTTCAAGGTGATCGTAGAGCGGACCCCGCTCAGCTCCGACGAAGCGACCAGGCGGAGCGCGAGGTCCAGGGCCAGATGAACGGGGAAGCCGTGGGAATGGCGGTCCTGGGAGTGGGTGCGTTGTACCTGCTCTCCAGGGACCGGCCGCTTCAAGCGGGTGGCGGCGGGACCACTATCATTCAGCCGCCCAGCCTTCCCGTGGCCGCTGGAGGGGACGCCGGAGGCATCCCGCAGACTACCATCGTGGAAGGGCCCCCCATCAACATCGCCTTTCCATCGTTCCCTTCGTTCCCTTCGTTCCCCGCCGCTCCAGCCCCCACGGTCATAGAGCGGGTGATTCAGGGTGTAACACCCCCTGCCGTAAGCTCTGGAGACGCTGGAGTAACCGTACCTACTCTGCCGGTACTGGAGCCGGTCATTGAGCTGGTGCCAGCCGTGGAGACTGCGGCAGAGACAGTGACGGCGAAGGTAACGGACGTTGTGGAGCGCATCTTTAGCCCCTTCGACGACCCGGAGGATGGGGAGCCGTTGGGTGTGGTCCCTGGGAGAATCGTTGGAAACCTCTTTAGGCGGGTCCAGGTGCCAGTTGTTGCGGACTTGGTGCCAACCGTGGAGGGCGTGGCCGCACGCGCCCAGGGGAAAGCTCAAGAAGTGGCCCAGGACATGACTCAGAAGGCCCATGGAATCGTGGAGACGGTTAAGGGCAACCTCGACGACCTGATACCCGACCCCCTAGGGATTTTCTATGACGTGGTGGCGGACGCGCTCAAATTTGTAAGTCTCCCTGTGTGGTGGTCAGAGATACATTTTCGGGGAGGATAGGTTCCCATGACCACCGAACATGACGACCTAGCGGGCCAATTTGTCAAGCTGGAAAATGTACCAGGCGGCGAGCTTGGAGGAACCTACGAGACTCCCACCGTGGACGCCATTCACAGCGGAGCGCAGCACCCTGCCAATGATCGGCAAGTGTTCACGGCAAGCGGGACCTGGACGAAGCCCACTCCGGCCACCATCGTAATCGTAGAGGTAATTGGCGGCGGCGGTGGCGGCGGTGCTGGAATGGACTCTTCGACCTCTGGTGGCAATGACTCCGGCGGTGGTGGTGGCGGTGGTGGTAGCAGAGCGCAGCATATGTACCTAGCATCAGATATCGGGGCCACGGAAACCATAACCATAGGCGCGGCAGGTACTGCGGGTGCAGGCGTCGAAAATGCTGTTGGTGGAGCCGGTGGCGGTGGTGGGGATAGTACCTTCGGGGCGTTCCTAACAGGTAGAGGCGGCGCGGGCGGCGCGGGCGGCAATTCCTCCGTATTGGTTGCGGGCGGGGCCGGTGGCGGCAATGCGCCAACATCGGAGCTGAGTTCGTCGTCGGGCGGCGGTGGTGGCGGCAATGGCGGATACGGCTCAGACGACAACGTATACCCTGGGGGTGAATCTGTGGAGGGCGGCGGCGGCGGCGGTGGCGGCGGCGGCGAGAATGGGGGGAGCTCTGCCGGTGATGGCGGAGCGGGCGGAGCTAACGCATTTGCAACGGGAGGCGCGGGCGGGACCGGAGTGGGCGGAGCTGGAGCGGCGGGAACATCCCCCACAATCGGCTCAGGTAGTGGCGGCGGAGGCGGCGGCAATGGTCGAACCTCAGCCATAGGTGGAGCTGGTGGAGCTGGGGGAGCACCAGGCGGCGGCGGTGGTGGTGGTGGCGCGGGACGGCAGGGTGGCTCTGGTGTGAAGTCCGGTGCTGGTGGCGCAGGGGCGGCAGGCGAAATAAGGGTATGGACGTTCTAATTATGAGACAGTCCACCAGCTACGGCAGCTACGGCAGCTACGGCAGCTACGGCAGCTACGGCTGGAGCGGAGAGTAAGAAATAGCCAGGACAGGAGATGGACTATGAAGGTTCCCAAGCTCAACGGCAAGAAATACACGGTCCTCTGGAACGCGGCGGTCCTGCCTGTCGCCGTGACCCTCTGTAGGATTCTGGACACCCTGGTATGAACATCCTGGACCTGCTAGATAGTCCCCATGCCCAACGCCTTGCGGTGGCGGTTGGAGCTGGCATGGCCGACTACCTGGTGAATCGGGCGGAGCGGCGGTTGAAGCCCAGGGGCGACCAGGACCAGCCGAAGAAGCCGAGGTCCGCTGTGAAGAAGAAGCGTAGGTAACAGTCGGTTCGGGGCCACCTCCTTCCGGCCTCGGACCGGCCCTGGTCTAACCGCCCCTGGGTCGCCATCTCCAGGGGCGGTTTTCATTTGGGTGCATTAGTTGGAGCTGGAGCTCCGGATCCGTTTTAGGTATTGCGTGCAAAACCCCCGACCGCAGCCGGCGCCGCGGCGGGGGAATGGGTGCAATCGGGGAGCTGCCCCGGGGCGACCAGGCGGAGGTTATGCGTTACGCCGCGTGCGGGTCCACCGTCTCCCCGTTCAGCGTGCAAATGACCCTGGGCGGGTAGGTGGGTGTAACAAGGTGTGTCTCGCCTGTCGGTGGTGCGTCGTCCAGGGCGACGTGTCCCTGGTCGCAGATGTAGCCGATGTGCTTGTAGCTCCGGTCCTGGTGGCGCAGGTAGACCCGCTTCATCTTTTCTCCCCGTTCAATCCCTCTGCGCTGGAGTGAAGCGTAGGGTCTGGGATAAGGCGCGGTTGCGACGTGGAGTCGTTCGCAGGTGTTACAGTCTGGGGCTTCGGTGCGTGCCATGTATTCCCTCTCTTTCGGTGGTGGTCGCATGGGCAAACGTAGGTAATGGTGGTCTCTCTCCTGGTGTTTCGCCACCGCCCAGGACAGGCGTCATGCTCCCCCTGGCGGCAGGGACTAGACCAACGCTTTAGTCGCACGTTCCAGCCTCCGCTTGATCGTCATGAAAGACACCACCACGCCGGTTTCTTTCTCCAGCTCCGCCGCGATGGCCCGCCAGCCCTTACCCTCCGCCTGGAGCTGGCGCACGCGGTCCAGGTCCAGGGGGACCGCCACGCCGGACCTGTCGGTGTTATCGCGGGCCTGGGGTGTAACACCTGAGCAGGTGGTGAAGGTCCGGTGGACCTGGCCCATCGCTGGGCCGTGGCGGATGGTGACGTGCCTGGTGTTGGTCTGGTCAGTGAACCAGGACCCGCCACGGCACGCCGCGCAGTCCTTTTCCCTGGAGCGGTGGAGCGCGGAGCGCGGCGGTCCTCCAATTCGGTCCTGCCACGTCGGACCGCCGGTTTCCCACTGGTCCTCCGGTGTAACACCCCTTACAGCTTCGACGGTGGAGGTCTGGATATACTCAGGGTGGGGTGTTACACCCCACTTTTGCACATGCTCGGTGGCCTCAGTGGGCGGTGTGGGGTCTTGCCCAACCTCCGCCGCGTCGGGAAACTCCCACCCAGGCTCCAGGGTCCCTTGTGACAAATATTGGCCCTTGGCAAACAGCCAGGGACCAAATCGCCAGGTCCCGACGCCTGGCCGTGGGTGGGCCTCTTTGAAAGCGGCGTCGCGGGCGATGAAGGCCCGTATGTAGCGGCTGTGATCTTCTGTACAGCTCATTCGATTGACGCCTCCGAGCAAAGTAGAGCGTCGCCTACAATGTGGTCCACAGGGCCATTGTGGAGGTAGTACAGCTCCGACGCCCGTTCATTGAGCGGCAAGCCGTGGAGCTTGCCCTCTTCGTTGATAACTAGCGCGCCTTCGTCCAGGTGGACGATTTCGATATACCCACCAACCGCCGCTTGAAGCTCCGCCAGGGTGTAATGTTTGCCGTTGGCCGGTGGGTATTTCTGGTTGGTCCCGTCTGCCTTTAGGAGTATCATGCCTCCACCCCCTCCAGCTCCATATCCTCCACCCCCAGGGGTAGTGTTCCCTGTGCAGAGAACCACCAGGGCTTGTCCGGCAGTTCAACGGCCTTCGTCATCTTCATAAGCTGTTCGCCCAGGTAGCCGTCCGATATGCGCCCGTAGGTGGAGACGTGCATATTCAAACTGTGGTGGGCCAGGGCCGCAGACGCGGCGGTATTGTCGGTGTGCTGTTTGGACCAGGAGGCGAAGGTATGTCGGAGGATTTGAGGTCCGTTGTGGCCGTTGCCCATGTCGAGCTCCGCCATTGCAAACGCCTGGTGGACCAGGGCGGAAATCCAGTTGACGGCCACCGGCTCACCGGCGTAACGGCCAGGGAAGATGTAGCCAGACTCTGGCGCGCGCGCTGTCAGGTAGCGGTAGGCTTCGGGCGGGACCAGGATGGAGTAGCTTCCAGTCTTGCCGGTTATCCAGATGCGCCCAGGTCCGCCCTCAGTCACCGGAGGCTCCAGGTTTTCCGCCTTCATACTTTGAAGCTCCCCGCGCCGGACGCCGGTCCGCAGAAGGGTGTAACACACATCAAAGTGGAGCGACGATGGAGCGGACTGCAACAAGTGTTGGGCCTGGGCCTGGGTGAGCGGCGTAGGGACCGCGTCTTTCGGCTTGGAGGGTAGGTCTATCCGGTCAAAGAGGTTGTACTGGACATAGTCGTCCAGCATCCCCCGTTTCCATAGCCAGGTGTAGAGTGCCTTCACCCTACCGGCAATCCCGCGTCGTGTGTTGGCGGCTCCGGTCAGACCGTCAATGAAGCCGTAAAGGACCTGTGTTGTGATCGGGAGCCTGGGGAACGCGCGGACGAAATAGGAAAGGCGTTGGCGCGCTTCCCTCACCGTCTGTGAGGATTTGCTGTCCTGGAGCCACCCCAGATATCTTTCGACCACGGCGGCGGTATTGAGCGGGTTTACCGCTTCGTCATGGGAGAGGTCGTCCGCAATATGGGCAGACGTGGCCCCCACAGGTGGGACAGCTTTGGACCTGCGCCGCCGGAGAGTGGCTGGAAGTGGAGTGGTGGGGTGGGGTGGGGAGTGGAGTGGTGGGGTGGGGTGGGGAGTGGAGTGGTGGCCTAGAGGTAACGGTTGTACCGTTACCAGTTGGAATGAGCTGTCCCTGTCCCAGCTTTCGCGGCCTGGGCTTGTAGGTCTGCATCCGGTCCCACACCGAGCTGTCGTCAACGATGGTGGGGTCCCCATTCTTGGCGGGGTACTGGAGGATAGTTACCTCCAGCCGCCTTGCCCAGCTAGCCATAACCGAGTGACCCACGTTGTACTTTCTAGCGGCCTGGGTGAGATTGATGGGCGTCCCCTCCGGTGGCCGGTCCTGGAGCTGGGCCTGTCGGACCTGTATCTCTACCTGCTGTTGCTTCACCCTGTTGAGGTCCGAGTAGTCGGGTGTAACACCCTGGGGCTGGTACTTGTGCCGGAGCCATTCGGCCACCAGGTCCAGGTCGAACAACGTCGGCTCCCCTTTTGCGTTGGCGGTGGTAATCTCGCCCCGCTTCGCGGCGTTGATTAGAAGGGCATGGGACACCTTGGGGTAAAGAGATTGGAAGTGTCGCGCCGCCGCCCTGGGACCGAGTGCTGTAGCTAACGTCATATCTGCCACCCCGCTTCAAAAGAAATGTTACCCTGGAGGCATGGTAAATAGGGTGGTTGCATTTGTCAAGTCGTCGGGGGGTAGCATTTCATATCTCTTAGCGGCGATTTCGAACGGGTCCCCCCGCCCGAAATGCGGGGGGGCATTTACCGTATTTCATGGCGGAGGGAGTGGGATTCGAACCCACGATAGCTTTCACTATAACGGTTTTCAAGACCGTCGCCTTAAACCACTCGGCCACCCCTCCAGTCACAACCTAGCCGGTTCATCATAACCGAGGGGTCTGGCAGCGGCAACGAACTGCATCATCTTCGGCTACACTTTTCTCTAAGTACTCGGTTGTCGCTTGAGATTAGGCATAAACATTAAAGGCAGGTGTGGAATGCGTAGTATGACTTTGGCTCTGCTAGCGGTTACGGCGAGCTTAGTTCTTTCGGCGTGCACCGTTCTTACGCCAACAGTGCAGGTGACCGGAGAAGAAGAGATTAGGGACATTGTTAGGCAGGAGTTAGCAGTGGCTCTCGCCGAGTTAAAAACAGGCCCCACAGGTGAGCCTGGCCCTGCACCGACAGATGAAGATCTCCTTGTGCTAATCAACGAGGCCATAACAGGTCGACTGGAGGAGTTTACGGGGCCTGCTGGCGCAGCAGGCGAGACCGGTATTCAAGGGCCGCAGGGCGAGCAGGGGATTCAGGGTGAGCCTGGCACTGCCGATCAATATTCCGACAGCACAATCGAAACCCGCATTTCAAGCCTGGCGGTGATGATTAGCGCATTGGAATCGGAGATTGCGGTATTGACCACAAATGTACTAAGTGCAGGTGATATAGAGCACCTGTACGAAGAACTCGATGAGATTCAAGCCGACCTTGATCTACTTTGGGCAATGGCACATAGCCCCCCTTAGCTTTGGAGTAAGTAGGGATTCTTGGCAACATCCTGCACAGCACTGGATGGACTGTAAGACACCCTCAGATACTAGGTGGAGGTTTAGACCAGGTGTCAGAACAGGTTTACGTCCTGGGCGCTGTCGGGCTTAGCGGATTGACCGCAATCCTGGTCAGCGGCACCGTCCCCGTGTTGTGTATCTGGTGGTCCTCCTGAGGCGGGATCAGCACCGCATCCCCCGCCTTCAAGGGGAACTCCTTCCCTGAGCAGGACAGCACACCCGTGCCTTCGATAATGTAGGCGGAATGCTCCCATGCGTGCGTGTGGCGGGTGCTGGTTCCCCCTGGCGGCATTACCAGATATAGCAGAACGTTGTTCGGTGGCGCGTCGTCCGGGCCAATGAGTCGTGTAGACGTCTCGCCCTCGCCGCCCGTTTCCACGTCCCTATAGTTGCGAATTACTGGGTCCAATGCTGCTATCCTCCGTTCCAATCGCTAACCGTACCTATTGTTGCCAAATGCAGTTTGAGCTACCGGATGCCAGGGGTATCCCTGGCTGCCACCGAAGGCACTCGGTCCGCAGGCCTCGTGGGATCTTTTAGTGTCCAGAATACGACTGCCGATACCAGATAGATGGCTCCGATTCCCACCAGGGCGTTGGTATAGTTGCCCCACCTGTCGAACACCCACCCCGCTGTGATAGGCCCGCCAGTGGACATCAGGCTCTGCACCATGGTTACGCCGCCCCTCAGCGTACCGAAGCTGCTCCTGCCGAAGAACTGTCCTATCAGCGCCCATGTGATTGAGTTGCTTGCCTGGGCCACTGCGAACATCAGGACGAATCCGACTCCCGTACTCAGGCCATCGGGCCCCCATAGTGCTGTTCCGGCGGCCATGACGCCGGCGACCATGGACAGTGCTGACACCTTTGGCCTGGACCATCGGTCCGCCAGCCATCCGGCGCCGATCATGGATGGTAGGCGTACCAGTGCCATCAGCGCCACCAGTGAAGCGCCCACGCCCTCGTCCACCTGCCGGGAGACCAGGATCGGTATCAGGTGCACCATCAGCGCCGACTGGGCCGTAAGGCGCAACCCGATGGCCAGGGCCAATATCCAGTAGGTGCGGGTGTGCAGAGCCTCCCTCACCGTGAAGTCTTCGTACACGCGGGGCGTTTCTGCAGCCGCCGTTCCAACCGGTATTCTCGGTGCCTCGTCTGCTGCTGCCTCTTCTTCGGTGGGTTTTCGGAAGGCGAACGCAAGTGGAGGGCCTATTACCAGCAGTATCAGACCGGACATGACGGCTGCCCATCGCCACCCAAGGTCGTCGTTCAGTACAACCCAAGCTACGGCGGGTGTCAGCAGGAACCCTCCGATGGCTGAGCCCGCCGCTGCCAGCGACATAGCGATCCCCAGCCGGCGGCGGAACCACTGGTTGATGGAGTATGCCATACCGTGGAACGGAGCGGAGAAACCCACTGTGAGCAGTCCCAGGAATACCAGCAGGAACATCGGGTAGCTTCTTGTAGCTGCAAGCAGCAAGAAGCCCACACCGCCTGCTGCCACCCCAAACACTATTACAGACCTGGGGCCAAACCTGTCCACCATGTATCCGGCAAGAGGCCCCTCTATCCCGCCCTCAAGCGTTCTCAGTGAAAAGGCTAGTGACAGAGTGGTCCGTGATATCTGAAAGTCCCGGAGAAGGGGCAGAAAATAGACCGAGATGCCTGTGTGGTACAGGCCGCCGAACAGCCCGTGGAATACGCCTGAGGCGGCGACTATCCCCCAGCCCCTATACATACCCCTGGGTTGCTCGCCGGTGTCCTCGGCCCGGTTCGATTCTTCCTGCTCTGTCATGGCGTGTGCGTACTGAAAGACTGTATCCTGGCTTGCGGCAGATGAGCCGGCCTGCTGGTGCCTCCCCTATGATGCAAGATGACGCAATTGGTCCGACGATCCAGCCATCGTATCCTACTCCACGAGTACAAATATGTGCAGGCAGTGGCGTTGCCCAAATACGAAATTAGGTCGATGTCTAGGAAAAAGGTTGACCATTGTCCGAAAACACGGTAGTATCGTAGCCGCTTTGCCATAGCGGAGGCCACGGCCCGTGCTTACCAGGAACCAGATATGCGCATCACAGGGGGCGAGGCCCGGGGAGTCCGGTTATACGCTCCCACGTCGGTCAGATTGCGGCCCACGTCAGATAGGGTTCGCGGTGCTCTCTTCCAGCTCCTGGGCAACACAGTTCCGGATGCTCATGTCCTGGACCTGTACGCAGGGACGGGCGCCCTGGGGATAGAGGCCTTGAGCCGCGGTGCCGCCGCCGCTGATTTTGTTGAGCAGAATGCACGTCTTTGTGAGACCGTTGAATCTAATCTTGAGCACACGGGCTTCACCTATCGGGCAAAGGTGTACCGTATGAGTGTAGAGCAAGCCCTCCCTGCACTGGAAGGGCCGTATCAGTTGGTCCTAGCGGACCCACCATACGATCTAACGAACATGAATCAAATGATTGAAATGTTGAGCCGCCCGGGACTGGTTGACGCCGCTGGCACTGTGGTCATTGAACATAGCAAGTGGGTCACCGTTCCAGAGGTATGTGGCGCACTTCAGAGGCGAGACCAGCGCCGCTACGGAGACACGGAACTCTCCATATACGGCCATATAGGTAAGGAGGGCGACTAGGTGGCAGTAGCGATCTATGCCGGTACATTCGATCCGATCACAAATGGGCATCACGACATTGTGAAGCGGGCGACTAATATGTTCGATCGGCTAATCCTGAGCGTGTTCGATACGCCCTCCAAGTCGTTGCTGTTCTCAACCCAGGAACGAGTCGACCTGTGCAAGATATCGGTTCAGAATATGCCCAGCGTGGAAGTCAAGCAATTCAACGGGCTGGTCGCTGACTTCGCCAAGGAGGTCGGTGCTGTCGCAATGGTCCGGGGTCTGCGCAACATCACAGACCTGGACTATGAGGTGGCGATGGTCATGATGAACCGCAAGCTCCACCCTGAGGTGGACACCGTTTTCCTGTACACCAGCCTGGAATACCAGTTCGTGAGTTCTAGCCTTATCAAGGAGGTGGTTCAATACGGAGGAGATATCAGCAGCCTAGTGCCGGAACACGTCGCCGCTGCCCTCATGGACAGGTATGGAAGCAAGGTGTAGGGCGTAGCGGTTTTAAAGGAGACAGTCATAGATATTTTAGGAATCATAGATAAATTGGAAGTCATAGTTACCGGTTCCAAGCGTCTTCCCATGAGTAGGAAGCTGCTTATTGATCCGGGCCAGTTGATGGAGTTAGTTGACCAGCTCCGTGTCACAGTTCCCAAGGACGTGGCCGACGCGGATGAGGTGCTGAGGAAGCGCGAAGAGCTGCTGAACCAGTCTCTGGGCGAAGCCCGCCGAATCCGTGCCTCCGCGGAGACCGAATTCCGCAGCCGCATAGATGAAACCGAGCTGGTCCAAGGGGCAACGAAGCAGTCCGAACAGATTGTCGCAGATGCGCAGCAGAAGGCTCAGCATATCCTGGATCTAGCCGACAAGGATGCCGCCAATCGTCGCTCGGCAGCGGACGAGTACGCTCAAGAGGCACTCTACAAGCTGGAGCAGGACGTCGCTGGCATTCTGTCCACCGTTCGCAACGGCATCGAACTGCTGGACTCCCGTCAGAACACCGCTGCTGCGGTCTAACAGGCCGTAGGAACGGCATCTGACTCCCGTTTATTCCGCTCAGCTCCAGTGGGCTTAGTTCGCTGTGGGTTGGGCGAACACCTGCGCCTTAAGGTGGCGGTAGGTTGCGTCTGATTGAAGGCGTGGCCTGAAACCGGTCGGATCTACTGCTCCAGGACGATATCGCCGCTACTGCCGCCGCGCTTGCTGACCAGTCGTACGCCCTCTATCCGCATGCCACGGTCCACTGCCTTGGCCATGTCGTAGACTGTTAGTGCGGCGATAGTTACAGCTGTGAGCGCCTCCATCTCCACTCCTGTCTTGGCCGTGGTGCGAGCTGTGGCTGTGATGTTGACGGCGCTGACGGCCTCGTCCGGCTCCAGCTCGACGGTGACCTGGTCAAGGGGCAGTGGATGGCACAGGGGAATTAGCTCTGAAGTCCGCTTGGCCGCCATGACACCCGCGATGCGAGCCGTGGCCAGCACGTCCCCCTTCTCCACCTTGCCCTGCTGGATAAGTCGCAGGGTCTCTGGCTTCATGTGAACGGAACCTCGGGCTACAGCGACCCTGGCCGTGGCCTCCTTCTCACCCACGTCCACCATCTGCGCATGGCCATACTCGTCCAGGTGAGTGAGCTGTCCCGCGCTCTCCTGTATCAGACTGGCCTGATGGGTAGCCAGCGCGTCGGCCTCCTCGTTGCCTGGATTGCCGGCGTGGCCCCGTACCCACTTCCACGTAATGCGCCGGTTCGCCGAGACGGCGTCCAGCATTGCCCACAGGTCCTGGTTGGCGTTTCGTTTCCAGTTCTTGGTCATTGTGTTGACCACGTACTGGCTGTCGCTCAGGACTGTGACCTCGGACTGCTTAGGGATAGACTCCAGCCCCTTGATGACAGCGGTCATCTCCATGCGGTTGTTGGTGGTGGTTTCCTCCCGACCAGCCATGGTGCGTTTGGCGCCGTTCTCTTCGATGACCGCGCCCCAGCCGCCGGGACCAGGGTTGCCCAGGCAGGAACCGTCTGTGTAGATATGTATCATGCTTGATTTACCAACATAGATGGGGCGGTCTTGCCGCCCCGCAATAATAGCATACGCTTGTGCCAATCCTGGCTTCGTCCCCTCATCCATACTTCTCGTTGTGATGCGGAGGGCAAGTACCTACCAGTAGTGCGGACGAAGTCCGTGGGTGCATAGGGCTTTGCCCCAAAACTAGCTGCCCCCCAAGAAAGTGCAGGAAACCTGGGTTTCCTGCCGGGGGTCTAAGGGGGTGTCCCCCTTTTCTTCAAAGGTCACGAGGGAGGAGTGGGTGGGAAGAAGGCATCTGCCTAAATGCTTTAACGTGTGAGTCAGACTTTTTAGGCAAGGCAAGGCAAGGCAAGGCAAGGCAAGGCAGGTGCAGGGCACGCCCTACCTCAACCGCCTATGTGGTACATTTCCACCTTCGGCGGCTGAGGGCCGGTCATGGACGCTCGCTCCTCCGAGTAGCGGTCTGTGCGTCCTCGCCATATACTGGCTATCTGCTGCTCTAGCTCCTCGTCCGATGCGCCCTCGCGTAGCAGCGTCTTCAAGTCGTGGCCCAGGCTGGCGAAAAGGCATGTGTACACCCACCCGTCGGGCGAAAGCCGCACACGGGTGCAGTCGCCGCAAAAGGGCTGGGTCACGGACGAAATTACGCCTATCTCGCCGGAGCCGTCGACGTACCTGTACCGGTCCGCCACCTCGCCGCCGTAGCTCTTCTCCATGGGTTCCAGGGGCATCTCTTCGCTGATGCGGCGGACTATCTCGCTCGACGGGACCACGTGTTCCAGCCGCCATCCGTTACGGGTGCCCACATCCATGTATTCGATGAACCGAACGATGTAGCCTCGCTCTTTGCAGTAGCGGGCTAGATCCACAACCGTATGGTCGTTCACGCCTTTTTGCACCACCGAGTTGAGCTTGATGGGATGGAACCCCACCCCCTCTGCCTTTTGAATCCCTTCCAGCACGCGCTCGGTGCCGAAGTTACGGCCGTTCATCTCTCGAAAGATGGCATCGTCCAGGGTGTCCAGGCTGACAGTCACCCGCTGGAGCCCGGCGTCTCTCAGCGCCTGGGCCTGCTGTGCCAGAAGGTATCCGTTTGTGGTCATAGTGAGATCGTCGACGCCAGGCACCTCTGCCAGCATGGACACCAGCCGCTCCAAGTCCCGTCGCACGAGTGGCTCGCCCCCGGTGATGCGGACTTTGGACACGCCTAGCTTCACGAAGATCCCGGTCAGCCGGACGATCTCCTCATAGTCAAGGATATCCTGCCGGGGTAGGAACTGGTACCGTTCACCGAACACCTCGGCGGGCATGCAGTAGGTGCACCGGAAGTTGCATCTGTCCGTAACTGAGATTCGCAGGTCGCGCACCGGCCGGGTAAGCTGGTCCACCACTGCGCCTTGCGTATCTGTCTGTACTGTTGATGTGTACATTGTTATGCCGATGCCTTGGCCGCATCGACCACTGTGCGCAGTCGTTCAGCCGCGAAGCGGGCGGCTACCGCCCTGTGACTTAGTCGATTCTTTACGTCCGGCTCCAGTTCCGCGAAACTCTTTCCCAGCTCCGGCACGTAGAACACAGGGTCGTACCCGAAGCCGTTTGCTCCCCTTGGTTCGTCAGCTATCTGCCCTTCATAACTCCCATGAAAGGTTTCCGTAGCCCCCTCCGGCCAGGCCAGGGCCACCACGCACTGGAACCGCGCAGTACGCCTCTCCGCTGGCACGCCATTCAACCGGCTCAGCAACAGAACGACACGGTCGGCGTCCGTGGCCCCCTCTCCGGCGTAGCGGGCGCTATGGACCCCCGGCTCGCCGCCCAGCGCGTCTACCTCCAGACCGGAGTCGTCGGCAAGGGACAGCAGGCCGCTTGCCTGGGCGTAATACCTTGCCTTGAACAGGCCGTTTTCCTCAAAAGTGGCGCCTGTCTCCTCAGGCTGGCCCTCCAACCCCTGCTCGGCTGGCGTGACCAGGGTCACCGGCACGCCCGCCAGCAACACGCGGTACTCCTCTACCTTGCCGGGGTTGCTGGTCGCCAGTAGGAGCTTATTAACCATCCGTACTATGATATCACGCAAAGAGGACGCCTCTCTGCATAGTTTGACCGTGTAGCTGTACGCAGTACAATGCTACGGCTATGGTAACGAAATGTGTCGAGGTCGACCCTGATGGTTGAGCACCCGCTGCTGAGTGAGTTGGAGGCTGTTCTACGGCAGGCTCGGGAGGAGCTGGCGCGGGCTGGCGACTCTGAGGCGCTGGAATTGTGGCGCGTAAGCTACATGGGCCGCCGGGGGCAACTGACACTGCTGTTGCGCCAGGTGGGTTCTTTGCCTGAAGAGGAGCGCCGCACCGTAGGTGCTGGGGTCAACCAGACCAAGGGTGCGCTGGAGCAGCTCCTGTCCGAGCGACAGGACTCCCTCCGGGAGGCCGCGTCGTCCAGGCGCTCGGAGGAGGGTGGCATAGACGTCACGCTTCCGGGCCGGCCCGTTGCTATGGGGCGGCTGCACCCTACTACTCAGATCGTGCGTGAGATATGCGATGCATTCGTGTCCATGGGCTTCGATATCGCGGAGGGGCCGGAGGTGGAGTGGGAGTCGTACAACTTTGACGCCCTGAACATACCCAGGGACCATCCGGCGCGTGACATGTGGGACACGCTATGGGTGGACTGGACCGACCCCACCGACCAGGGACGGCGCATGCTCATGCGTACCCATACGTCTCCAATGCAGGCGCGCATCATGGAGAGCACACAGCCGCCGGTGCGCGTGGTGGTGCCTGGCAAGTGTTATCGGTATGAGGCCGCCGACGCCACCCACGAGTGGCACTTCTATCAGGTGGAAGGCCTTGCCGTGGACAAGGGCATCACATTCGCCGACCTCAAGGGCACCCTGTACGAGTTCGCACGGCGCATGTTCGGCGCCGAACGCCGCGTGCGTTTCAGTTGCAACTACTACCCATTCGTTGAGCCAGGGGCGGACATGGCCATAGACTGCTTCGCCTGTAAGGGTGAGGGGTGCCGCATCTGTAAGGAGACCGGCTGGATAGAGATTATGGGTTCTGGCATGGTCCACCCCCGTGTCTTGGAGGGTGTCGGCTATGACCCGGAGGTATACACCGGGTTCGCCTTCGGCATGGGGCCGGAGCGCATCGCCATGCTCAAGTACGGTATAGAAGATATCCGCCTCTTCTATTCTAACGATGTTCGCTTCCTGCGGCAGTTCTAAGCCCCTATGTCACTTGTCGTCCCTCTTGAGCCCTTAGATTCGGTTGCTATCGCCATCCTTAGAGGGTAGCGACGTCCGACGTTCTACCGGCTCCCAAAATCACTCGCCCATAGCTCACGCAACCGCTCCATCGCCGCTTCCGGTAAGGGGCTCTTGCCAGAGCATGCGGCGGCTTCCTCACTGTCTCCCCTACTGACGAAATACGACGTTCCAAGTATAATGCCCTTTTGAAATCCCGCACATGGAGCAACTGTGAAAGTACCTCTCTCCTGGCTTCGAGAATACGTTGACGTGACCCTGTCTCCCGAAGATCTGGGCCACCGCCTCACCATGGCCGGTCTGGAGACCGTGGGTATCGAGACCGTCGGCGAAAGCTGGGACAACGTAGTGGTGGGACGGGTGGTATCGGTGGAGCCGCACCCTAACGCCGACCGTTTGAAGCTGGCGACCGTGGACCCTGGTACTGGGCCCGTCACCGTGGTGTGCGGCGCTCCCAACGTGGCCCAAGGCCAGCGAATCGCCTTTGCGCGAGTCGGGGCCACCCTGCTTGACCCCGATTCTGGACACCTGGAAACGCTGAAGGCAGCCACTATCCGTGGCGTCGTTTCCGAAGGCATGGTCTGCTCCGAGCGAGAGCTGGGCATGAGCGACGAACACGAGGGCATCCTGGTGTTGAGCGAAGACGCACCTATTGGAGTCCCCCTGGCCGACTACCTGGGCGATGTTGTGTTTGACCAGGAGGTGACGCCCAACAGGCCGGACTGGCTTTCCGTGCTGGGTGTTGCCCATGAGATCGCTGCACTGACAGGTGGCGACGTACGTGAGCCGACCATTTCCTACGCTGAAGAGGAGTCGCCTATAGAGTCCCTGGTCACCATCACAGTTGACGCGCCCGACCTTGCGCCCCGCTACACTGCCAGCCTGATCACTGGTGTCAAAGTAGCGCCCTCACCCCGTTGGATGCAGGATCGTCTCATTAAGGCTGGGCAGCGCCCCATCAACAACCTGGTGGACATAACCAACTATGTCATGCTGGAGTACGGTCAGCCGCTGCACGCATTCGACTACAACGCCCTTGAGGACAGGACCGTCCACGTGAGGCGGGCCGCGGCAGGCGAGACGCTGGTAACACTGGACGGCGAGACGCGACGCCTTACACCCGACATGCTGGTCATTGCCGACGCTCGTAACCCGGTGGGCCTCGCCGGTGTTATGGGCGGCGCCACCTCTGAGATGACCGAGGCCACGACCGCCGTGCTATTGGAGTCGGCCAACTTCAGCGCGGCCAACATCCGCAGGACCGCCACGGGCCTCCGGATTCGTACGGAGGCATCCTACCGCTTCGAGCGTAACCTGAACCCGGAGCTTGCCCCCTTCGCCCTGCGGCGTGCCACGCGCCTTATTCAGGAACTGGCTGGCGGCCAGGTAGCCAGCGGCATCATTGACCTGTACCCCGGCAGAGTTGAGAGGCCACCCCTTCCTCTGACAATGGACCGTGTGGAAAAAGTGTTGGGGGTGCGATTCTCCATTGAGGACGCCGAACGGGTCCTCACATCTCTGGGTTTTCAGCACCGGCGTCGGGACCAGGACGACTCCAGCCTGGAGGTGTCGGTTCCCTTCTGGCGCAGCGACATCACCATAGAGGACGATCTGGTGGAGGAGTTAGCCCGCATCACCGGCTACGATTCCATTCCCACCACATTCCTATCCCAAAGCATTCCATCTCGTCAGGTACGGCCGGATCGGGAGTTGAGGGAACGGGTGAAGGACATTCTGGCCGCTTCAGGCATGCAGGAGGTCATCTCCTACTCCATGACCAGTCGCGAACTGCTTGACCGCTCTGAGGTACTTACCGGCGAATTGGAGCCACTGCGTCTGGCTAACCCCATGAGCGGCGAGCGTGAATACATGCGCACCACCCTGCGCGGCAGTGTGTTGACCACACTGGCGTCCAATCAGCGCTTCGGTCACTCCGGCCTAATGTTGTTCGAGGTTGGCCGGGTCTACATTCCGCGCCAGGCAGACCTGCCACAGGAGCGAGAGGTGGCGCTGGGTGTCATGTGGGGCGATCGGGGCCCCCTGGCCTGGACCGGCGATGCCGGAGCGGCTGACTTCTACGACGCCAAGGGCATGGTGGAGGCTTTGCTGACGGAGCTTGGCGTTAAGCCGGATTTCGCTCCGGTTGAGGACCGTATGCTGCACCCGGGCCGGACCGCGGCGGTGAGCGTGGAGGGCCGGCAGATCGGCCTTATCGGCGAGTTGCGCCCGGAGACCCAGGAGGGCTTCGGCCTCTCAGAAGGCGCAGTCGCCATGTTCGAGATTGAACTGGAGGACCTGCTGCCACTGCTTTCGACGCAGCCGATGACATACGCGCCCATTGCCCGGTTCCCCGGCGCCTACAGAGATGTGGCTCTGGTTGTCGGCACAGAAGTATCCGCTGCAGACCTGGAGGCCATCATCCGGCGGCATGGCCTGGTGGAGGCTGTGACAGTGTTTGATGTCTATTCCGGTGAGGGCATGCCTGAGGGCAAGCGCTCTATCGCCTTCCGGGTACAGTTCCAGTCGCCGCGCCGGACCCTGACCGCGGAGGCGGTCAACGCCGCGATGGAGCGGATCCTGCAGGACATGGAACGGGACACAGGCGCACAGTTGCGGGGGTAGTTAAACTGTCATTCTGAGCGAAGCGAAGAATCTAAGGCGTAATGAGCGACTATTACGTTTACATAGTGACAAATAGCACCAGGAGGCTGTACACAGGTGTAACAAATGACCTAGAGCGAAGGATCTACGAGCACAAGGAGAAACTGGTACCTGTGTTCACCAAGAGGTACAGCATTACGTGGCTTGTGTATTACGAAACCACCAATGATGTGACTGCAGCTATCAGTCGGGAGAAGCAGATCAAAGGTTGGCTAAGGAAAAAGAAACTGGCTCTTGTGGAATCAATGAACCCCGCATGGAGGGACCTGAGCGCTGATTGGTATGAAGCGCCCTAGATACTTCGGCCGTCGACGATCGCATCAGGACTCCCTCAGCATGACAGAAAGCGCGCGCAAGGAGTTCCTGGGCGCGTGGCCCAATGTCATTCTGAGTCCCGACCTGTCGGGACGAAGAATCTAAGACAGTCGCTTTGCTCAGAGCGGCATGCGGCTGAGCAGGCAGAAGGGAGGAGGTAGCTAATATGGAAATCATTACTCTTGTCGCACTGGGCGCTTTGATCGTCCTCGTAGTTGCCCTGCTGTTCAGGGGACGGTCCGGTAAGATCGACGATTCGCTTAAGGGTGTAAACGAGGCCAAAGATATAATTTCAGACCATGCCGTGAAGACGATAAAGTCGATTAGCGACCTTGGGGAGAACCTGTACAAACTGGTGCAGCAGCAGGAAGAGGCCCAAAGGCTGGGCCAATCTCTCAAAGACCTGCTTCAGGCGCCCAAACTGCGCGGCAATTATGGCGAGACCATCCTGGAAGAGATGCTTGACCGGGTGCTCCCTGCAGGCATATGGGAACGCCAGTACACCATAGATGGCCGGGAGATGGTCGACTGCGTTGTCAAATATCGGGACGTAGTGGTCCCCATCGACGCCAAGTTCCCCAGGGACGACTATATGAGGTACCTGGACGCTCCCACTGACGAGGAGAAGGCCAGCTGTTGGAAGGATTTCGAACGTGTGATAAGAGAGAAAATCACCAGTATCGAGTCCAAGTACGTGAAACCTGACAAGGGCACCTCGGAGTTCGCGTTGATGTTTATCCCTTCCGAGGCCATTTACTACGAGACCATAGCTGAGAATAACCAACTGGGCACGCCTTCGGCTATCCTTGAGTTTGCTCAAGCGCACCATGTGCTTCCGGTTGGCCCCAATACCTTCTATGCCTTCCTGCAAATAGTATTCCTGGGCATCCGTAACGTTGAAATCATCGGGAGCGCCAAGAAGATCCAGGAGAAGCTGTCGGCTCTTGAGAGGTCGTTCGACCTGTTTTACCGCAAGTATGAGGACATGGGCAAGGGCATCGAAAGGGCGGCTGAGGCCTATCGGGTCGGCAGCGGTCACATAGACCGCTACAAACGGCACCTTGATGAAACGTTGCAGCTTGAAGGGTTCCAGGAAGAGGTAGAGACGTTGCCAGCTGAGACTTCCTCCGAGGGCTGATCCCATGCACGCACACCAACGTACACCTGACATGCTCCTCGTAGAGGAGGCCAGGGAGAAGATCCTGGCTCTGTCGCCCGTGCTGGAGGCGGAGGACACACCTCTCCTTGAAGCCTTGGGCCAGGTCCTGGCTGAGGACTATGTAGCGGAGTTCGATCTACCGCCGGCGGACAATTCGGCTATGGACGGGTACGCCGTGCGCCACGAGGACATCACCGGAGCAGGCACCGACCGGCCGAAGGTGCTAACTGTCGTAGGACTGGTTGCGGCGGGCCAGCTCCCCGCGCAGGAGGTGCGATCCGGCACCGCCATCCGCATAATGACCGGCGCACTCATACCGCCCGGTGCGGATACCGTTGTCCCATTTGAGGAGACGGATGAGTTGGAGCGCACCGAGGCGGACATCTCCCTGGATGAGATAGCCATACTGCGTGAGGTTGGTAAGGGTGACTCGGTGCGACCCGCCGCCGAAGATGTGCGACGTGGCGAAGTCATCCTTTCCAGGGGTACAGTCCTGCGGCCCAGCGAGGTTGGTGTTCTGGCCTCTCTGGGGAATGCCACTGTGAGTGTCGTTCGCCGACCCGTGGTCGCTGTTCTCGCCACGGGCGATGAACTTCTGGAGCCATCCCAGCCCCTGGAGCCGGCCAAGATCTACGATAGCAACAGCTACAGCGTGGCCTCCCTGGTACGAAAATATGGTGGCGTCCCAAGTGTACTGGGCATCGCCCGTGACAACCTGGACTCCATGAACAGCATGTTGGACCTGGGCCTCGCCAGTGACATGCTTATCACCACCGCTGGCGTTTCTAAGGGTGACTACGATATAGTCAAGGATGTCCTGGCCGAGCGTGGAGAGATAGCCTTCTGGTCTGTGCGGATGCGTCCTGCCAAGCCCCTGGCTTTCGGTGTCCTGCGCGGCAGCGGTGGTCGATCGGTGCCGCATCTGGGGCTGCCGGGGAACCCTGTCAGTACAATGGTGGCCTTTGAGGAGTTGGTACGGCCGGCGCTGCTGAAAATGATGGGGCGTACCAACCTGGATAAGCCCACCGTGGAGGCGGTGTTGGAAGACCCCATTGTCAACACCGATGGGCGGAGGGTGTATGCTCGGGCCATCATAACCAAGCGCAATGGCACCTACTACGCCCGTCTCACAGGGGCCCAGGGGTCCAATGTTCTGACATCCATGTCCCGGGCCAACGGCCTGGCCATCTGCCCTGAGGACGTTTCGGTCATGGAGAAGGGGCAGCGGGTTCAGGTGCGAATGTTGGACTGGGACGAGGACGGCGTTTACTAGCCTGGACATTGTACAGACCCACATTTCAGTTGTGGCTCAGGGGTAGGCCTTGACTAAGAGTAGAGAACGTGGGTGCCCCACCCGGCTGGGACTGGATGTCTAAGAGCCTGTCCTTGTATCTTTAGGAGAGAGGACGGAACGGACCAAGCCCTCCAAGGAAGGTACAGGGAACCTGGGTTCCCTGTCGGGGAGATTGAGGGGTGCCCCCTCAATCCCTAAAACATGCCGAGGGAGGGCGGGTGGGAAGAAAGCGGTTGCCAGCAATGTACCAGCTAGTAAGGATATGCCTACAAGGAGCACGTAATTGACCACACAGCAGCAGGAACTAGAGCAGGAAGAGGCCGAGTATCTCACCGACAGGTTTGTCATAGACCCGGACCGCCTGGCCGGTTGGGGCCGGTCATTTCAACTCCTGCTTCTCCACAGGCGGTGTGCCAGTTGCTGGGGCACGCTCATTCAGGAACCGGGCCAGGGCATGAACGTAACGGTCGCCCAGCACCTGAGACGGATAGCGTCTCAGTGCTCCACTACGTCCGATTTCATCAAGCCGGAGATGCCTGTTATGGAGGCTGTTTTCCGTATCCTGCTGGGCGAGCGTAACCACCCAAATACAGTGGAAGAGATTTTTCAAAGGCTGCGGGAACGTTGGTCGGACCCCACCAATCCTCGCACGCCAACACCGGAGACGCTCCATCGCATGCTGACGCGTGACGCCTACTACGGGTTCGTTCAGGTCAGAGAGTAGCTGTTAAGGGTCAGGCCCGTCAGGCACGGGGAGTTGTGGGTGTTACCGGCTTTGCACAAAAATAGATGCCTCTCAGGAAAGTGCAGGAAACCTGGGTTTCCTGTCGGGGAGATTGAGGGGCGTCCCCTCAATCAAGACATTCGAGGGTGGGTGGGTGGGAAGTAGGCGTTTGGTTGGGAGATTCCACTGAAATAACCATCTTCTGTGCAATGCTGCTGCGTCGGCCCCATTGAAAAGGCAGGGAGTTAAGGATGGGTAGGTAGAGGAGCTTCGCCCCCGCCTATACCCTCTACGCAGCCAGCTGTGCTTTGGCCGTGGCGGCCAGCTGGGTGAAACTCGCCGGGTCTCTTGCCGCCAGGTCGGCCAGCATCTTACGGTCGATCTCCACGTTTGCCAGCTTGAGCCCGTGTATGAGGCCGTTATAAGTGAGGTCGTTCTGGCGCGCCGCAGCCCCTATGCGTAGTATCCACAAACGGCGGAAGTCCCTTTTCCGCTCACGCCTGTGCGTGTAAGCGTAGGCCATAGCCTTCACAAGAGACTGCTTGGCCTGCTTGATAAGGCTGTGTCGTCCTGCTCTGTGGCCCTTGGTAAGGCGCAGGATCTTGGCGTGACGGCGATGGGATGCAACGCCTCGTTTAACTCTGGACACTGGACTCCTCTTGAGCTTCCTGGTCGTTCTGCTACCAGGTCTTATTCTAGTGTTTGCTGCCGATGGGCGAGAGAGTATGCTACCCTTCTGCCCGTCCTCGAACTGTGTCTGGTTCTCTTACCTCTTCACCCTGCCGCGTCCCTCATGGTCGTGACAGCGGGGCTTGTGCTACCTCAGTGAGTGGTGGATCGTGAACAGAAACGGGGTCTGAACAGCCTCTAGCCGTAGGGCAGCAGACGACGCAACTTTGGTGCATCTGCCTTGCTTACGGATACCGTATCGTCGTACATGCGGCGGGTGCGCTTGGGCTTCTTCCGCCGAAGGTGGCTGCTCATCTGCTTCATACGCAGGGGCTTGCCTCCTCCGGAGTATCGGAACCGCGCCTTGGCGCCTTTATGCGTTTTCAGCTTGGGCATTGTCATTACCCTGGGTTACCAGGGCCTCATCCTTCTCCGGTTCTGCATCTGTCTTGGTCTCTGCATCCTTCTCTTTGTCCGATCCTGCATGCACATCGCGCTTGCCTGTTGGCGTCAGGATTATGCTCATCATTCGCCCTTCCATTGTGGGGGCACGTTCCAGTTTGGCCTCCTCTTGCAACCCTTCGGCCACCTTGCGTAGCAGGTTCACCCCCAGCTCCGGATGGGTGATGGAGCGGCCTCTGAACAGCACACTGACCTTCACCTTGGCACCCGTATCCAGCAGCTTTTGTATCGTCCGATACTTGGCATCCAGGTCATGCTGCCCTATGGCCGGACGGAAGCGTACCTCTCGGAGCGCAGTGGACTTCTGGCTTTTGCGCGCCTCCCGTTCCCTCTTGGTCTGGACATAGCGGAACCTGCCGTAGTCCAGTAGACGGCACACGGGCGGGTCAGCTCCAGGGGCAACCTCTACCAGGTCTAGGCCACGCTCCTGGGCCAGGGCCAGGGCATCCTGGACTGTCATGACACCGAGCTGCTCATTGTCCTCCGTGATGACCAGGACATTGGGCACTCGGATACGTTGGTTGACTCGGTACTCCCTAGCTATTCCTTATCACCCACCTTCTTCTCCTCGTTGAACGGCGGAGTAGCTGCAAATATAGCATATGACGGCTCTGCCAGCAAGCGGAGAACGTCCCGTCGTCTATGCACGGGAAGCTATGGCATCCTCGATCATGGACAGCGCCGACTCCACAGGTGTCTGCCCCGGATTTTCCCCGGAGCGCAGTCGCACGGAGACAGCATCGTCCTCTGCTTCCCTGTCTCCCACTATTAGCATATAGGGCACCTTCTGGAGCTGCGCATGGCGGACCTTGGCGTTCATCCGTTCGCCCCCGTCGTCCACCTCGATACGGATCCCTGCGGCAGCCAGTCTGGTTTCCACCTCGCGGGCGTATTCCAGGTGCCTGTCGGCTATCGGTATGATCACCACTTGCACCGGTGCCAGCCATACTGGGAAGGCCCCGCCGTAGTGCTCGATGAGTACTCCCATGAACCGTTCGATAGCACCCAGCATCGCTCGGTGGAGCATCACCGGACGCTGCCTGGTGCCGTCCTCAGCCACATACTCCAGATCGAACCGCTCTGGCATGGAGAAGTCCAGCTGGATGGTGCCAAGTTGCCACTCCCGGCCCAGGGCGTCAGGCACAAAGAAGTCTATCTTGGGGCCGTAGAAGGCGCCTTCGCCCGGCATGGATTCGTAGGCTAGCCCTTTATCGTTCAGCACCGCTTCCAGGGCGGCCTCGGCACTGTCCCAAACCTCGTCCGCGCCTATGCGCTTCTGCGGTCTCAGCGACAGCGCGACGCGTATGTCGTCGAAGTGCAACAGTGTGTATGCCTCGGTCAGCATCTGGATGAACCCTTTAACCTCCGCCTGTATCTGTTCGATAGTGCAGAAGATGTGGGCGTCATCTTGGACAAAGCTGCGCACCCGAGTGAGCCCGTGGGTCACGCCTGAGCGTTCGTACCTGTGCAGCCGGCCGAAGTCGGCTATGCGCATGGGCAGGTCGCGGTAGGAGCGCAGGTCGGAGGCGTAGATCATCGCGTGGCCGGGGCAGTTCATGGGCTTCACCCCGTACTCCCGCTCCTCCATCTGGATGAAATACATGTTCTCCAGGTAGTTTTCGTAGTGCCCCGAACGCTTCCACAGCTCCGAATCGAAGATCTGCGGAGTGATCACCTCCTGGTATCCATAGCGCTGATACAGCTCCCGTACATAGCCCATAAGCAAGTTGTAAACAATGGTTCCTTTGGGAAGGAAGAATGGGCTGGCTGGAGCGATGGGGTCCATCATGAACAGCCCCAGGTCCCTGCCCAGCACTCTATGGTCGCGCCGCTGGGCCTCTTCCAGCATGCTAAGGTGGCTATCCAGAGTCTCCTGCGACTCGAAGGCCGTCCCGTAGATGCGCTGTAGCATTGGCTGGGTTTCGTCCCCGCGCCAGTATGCGCCGGCCACCGACAGGAGCTTGAAGGCGGCTATTGCGGCGGCGGACTCCACGTGTGGCCCCTCGCACAGGTCCTCGAAGCTGCCGTGGCGATAGGTGGATATGGCGACGTCACCCGGGATCCCTTCGATGATCTTCAGCTTGAAGGGCTGATCGGCGAACTGATCCTGGGCCTCGCCCCGTGAGAGCTCGCGTCGCTCAAAGGCCACGCCAGCGGTGATCTCCCGGCGCATCCGTTCCTCTATGGCTTCCATGTCTTCGGGCGTGAACGGGCGGGAGACCAGAAAGTCGTAGTAGAATCCGTCCCCGGTGGGCGGGCCTATGGCCAGCTTGGCTTCTGGAAACAGCTCCAAGACGGCCCCGGCCATAACGTGTGCGGTGGAATGGCGGAGACGGTGCCGGTAGTCGGCTATGTCAGATACAGGATCGTTGGAAGATACCTCTTGTGCCATGAAACTTTACCTCCAGGTATTGCTAACGTATAGCTATCAGCGATACCTGGCGGTGGCACCGGGGGTGGTTAGCCCCCGGAACGTCCTCCTGAGCACAAGAGCGATTGGTAACATTGTGCCGACAGTTTATGGGCTGCGAGGTGCCTGGTCAACAAGGGCGAGCTCCGCCTGCCCTGGTCTGAGGGCCGGTTCTCTTCGCTAGTAATGATGAGGCTGCAGCGTACTATGGCTCATCCTCTCATGCTGAGCCGGCCAGCGGTGAGTCTGTCGAACCATTGCGCGGCGCGAATAGCCCGCTCACCCTTAGCTCCGACAGGAGTCGCGAGTCTCCGATTCCATCGCGATCCTCGACGTGTCGGGCCTACTCGGACTTGTCGAAGCACATGAGCGGTGCCCTTCCCTTGTCGTTCCGCCTCTCCCAACTGTCATTCTAGTCCCGATGTATCGGGACGAAGAATCTGGGGCGGGGTCAACCTGGCAGTACGGACGCAGTCCAAGGAGTGGTGGATACCGTGTCCTAGCCTCCTCGCCAAGCTCAAACGGATGCTAGAATGTTGACCACTCGGTCTGAGTTCGAGTCCTGCTTGGGAGCCATTTCATGCAATACGGCAAGTTTCTTGCCGTTATGTCAGGAGCATCCGCCAGGCATCTTCAGGACGATCCAACCTTGGAGCTCAGGAACTGTAGATAAACTCAGTCACCTCGCTGGCGAAGGGCCAATGGTAGTAGCACTGCGGACTCAACTAGCACCACGGTGGCAACAGCCATCGGGACGAATGTCAATATGAAAGCCTTGAGTAACTGAGGGCCGGTTGCACCGCCAAACACGCCGAACAGCGGCAGGTTGTGCCCCGGGCCAAGAGCCATCAGAAGGCCCATCGCCGCGAATAGTGCAACGGCGGCACGCCTTTTTGCAATGAGCCACCCCATCGTGGCTCCTACTGTTGCGGCCGGGACCAGCAGTATGACGAAGAATCCAGTCACGAGCCACGGTATGTTGATTGGTTCAACCACCTGGCTGTTCTCAGACTCGAGAAGGGGCGGCAGGACAGCAGCCAGGATGACGCAGGGTACGAGTGGGATGGCCACCATGCCGAACACTGCGAACCAAGAGAGCGGGCGGACCGGTATTCTATGGCTTGCTAGCGTGTAGCACCGTGCTGTTAGGGCGCTGCCTCCGCCAGCTACAAACACTCCAATGACTGCCACATTCCAGATTGGTGTGATCCAGATCGCGTGGATGACTAGGAAAGTCACCGGCCCCACGATTCCAGATACTACGCCGACGATGAGCGGCACCTGCAATGGCTGATGACCCAGCGAACTAATAGCCGGCTCAGCCGAAATCGAGATGCGCTCGATACGTTCTTTGCTCATCGCTGCTGGCCTTTTTGCCGTGTGGACTTGAGTTCGAGTCCTGCTCGGGAGCCATTTCATGCAATACGACAACAAAGTTTCCAATCACATATGTCTCTTCCTGATCTCAGCGTACTTTGCTAGTTGCATCATCCTAAAGACCCGACCTCCTCAGCCGACGCCCCAATGAGAATGCCCAGAACGGATAACCAAAGTACAGCCCCGCCAGGATATGCAGCAGGATGTTCGTAGGCAGTACGTCTGTGGACTGGCCCAGGCGACGGACCAGCAGGAACCATCCCAGAACCACCAAGAATCCGGCACTCACCAGCACGATGTATTGTGCGTATGGTAGAACGCCAGTTATGAAAAGCAGTTGAAGGACAATGACCGCCAGCATCCCCAAAGTTCCCACCAGTAGCGCGACCATGCTGAGGGTTGGCCCGGAACGCCGCAAGATCTGATGGAGCGCCAAGGCGATGGGAATCATGAGCACATACTGGATCACCACTGCAATGTCGTTGAGAGTTCCCAGCGGCCCGATAAAGGTACTGAAGAAGGCTATCAGAGAGAGGATGCCAAAGATGGATACAACTCCGCTGACGTAGGCGCACCATGCAGCCACGCGCGTGAGCCCATCACGTGCAGTCATAGCGGGAAACGTTGTCCGGCTCAGGTCTGTCATGAGCGAGAACTCCTTTCGGCAAAACCAGCACCGAACACTTTCGTCTTGGCTTTTGCGTTTCTGAGAAATGCGGCAATATGCTCCCCACAGATGCCAGGAGCGTCTAGCCAGGGTACGTGCCCGCCGTATACGACGACTATCTCAGCGCTAGCTATGGCACGAGCTGCCTTGTGCCCAATATCCGGAGGGTCGAACTTATCTTGCTGGCCCCAGATAAATAGCGTAGGCTGGCGCACCTGCGTGAGGTCGTCTTCTCTAAGCACCATACCTGGCTGCGGGCCTTTCAACCCCCCCCCCCCCCCCCCCCCCCCCCCCACTCTCTCCAACTCCGCTAGCCATCCTCGTTGGTACTCCGGCAATTGCTCAAAAGTCAGACTCATGTCCCAGAACTCTGGTGGCCAGCTGTTCATAACCTCTTTGGCATGCCCCATACCGGTAAAAACCTTGCGCATTTGCTCGGGGCTGGGTCGCTCAAAGGACAGCATGAACCGATTTAGTCCCCGGGTGGCAAGGAGGCGAAATGGCAGCGGCACTTTTGGCTGAAGGACAAAGGGCGGGCATCCGAGTTGCACCATAGAGGAAATGCGATCAGGGTGCTCTAGCGCAAGCCAAAGGGTCCAGAGGCCGCCCATGGAGCTGGCAATAACGGGCACCTGTTCCAAGCCAAGCTCGGTAAGGACTTCGTCCAGAAACGAGACTGCAAAGTCGCGATATCCAACGCTGCGGTAATCGAAAAATCCTGTCAGGCCGTATCCGGGTCGGTCTACGGCCACCAGTCGCATGCCGTGCAACTTTGCCATCAGCGGGAGCCACACCCCTGCAAAGGCTGGGCCGCCGTGGAGCATAAACACTGTTGGGCCTGAGCCAGTCTCAATGACTCGTACCGGTTGCGGCATGGAAAGTACATGTATGAAGTGCGTCCGCAATTCTACGCCAAGCTTCTGAGCGAACCGTTGCTCTGCATCGGCGAACTGCTGCCGTAGCACCTGAGCCTCCATAAGACCACCCCTTCCGAAATTCTGGTATACTTTACACATGTAAAGTTCAGCAATCATACTCGTGGGGTTTACACGTATCAAGTACCAAACAAGATACTCGTACCCGCCTCCTTGCAGTTGCCCTTCGGCTCTTTAAGAAGTATGGCAGCAGTGTGCGGATAGAAGACGTCGCAAAGGAGGCCGGCGTTACGCGTCAGAGCGTTTACCTGCACTTCGGCTCCAGAGCCGGTCTGCTGGTGGCCCTAGCAGAACATGTGGATGCCACTGGGAGCCTCAGTCAGCTTGTAGACCGAATTCTGACCGCTCCCAACGCATTGGCGGCGCTGGATGCGTTCGTCACGCTCACGGCCGACTACAACCCGGAGGTTTATCCGCTTGCAAAGCTGCTCATGTGCGACCGGTACACTGATGATGCCGCAAAAGCAGCCTGGGAGAGACGCATGGAGTTGCGACGACAGGGAATCAGACAGCTGGTTCTGTGGCTGGAGCGGGATGGCGTCCTAAAGCCCGAATGGGATGTAGATACGGCCACTGACGCGATGTGGGCAGTGGCGTCCTTACAGGTATGGGAGCAACTCGTTATCGACCGAGGGTGGTCCAGGGAGCGGTTTGAGCAACATCTTTGTCAGCTGCTGCGAGAGACGTTTGTCAGGCACAGGAAGGAAACAGAGGCAAGTGAGTTATAGAAGATTCGAACTGGCATTATGGCCGATGATCTCTTGACCCTGCCGCCGCTGGTTCTCAGCCGGAAGGCTACCATGAACACCATAGAGGCCGCGCCGAGCGACGGGCGTTTGAGTTTACCAGCCACAGGCTAGCAATCCGGTTCTGCCACCGCCTCCTTCCTCACTCCAGGTTTCATACCCTATCCTCATCTTATGGCAGACGCCTCACCCGCTTGCCCTGACCTGTCGAACCATAGACAGAAATAAGCGAGCTAAGACAAGGAACACAACGAAACTCGGAATTGTTTCCCCGAAAAAAGTTTTCCACCTAGCTATGGCCTAGCTATACGCACGTGACATAATATTTGAAACAATTCCTGGGCTAGGAAAGTTGTAGGAAACCTCAGCTCCGACAGGAGTCGCGAGTCCTACTCGGACCTGTCCTGAGCTTCGAACACATCTCTGACGAGGCTGTCATGCTGAGGAGGTGGTTGAACTCCTTAGTCCCCAACATCCTTCCGCCGACGAAGCATCTGGGGTGCCGAAGGGCAGGAGCGGGTTCGTGGGCAATGTTCGCTGCGTTCACTCGGCACCTACTGCGCTTCCTTTCAAGATAGGTATCTCACCTATATAATCGCCGCAGGAGGGCAACATGACCGATTCAACAGGAGATGCTTTCAGCCACCTGGTGGACACCCTGGCGCAGCTCCGTGGTCCCGGAGGATGTCCCTGGGACCAGGAGCAGACCCACGACTCCCTCAAGCGTAATCTACTGGAGGAGTCGTATGAGGTCCTGGAAGCCATCGACAACAAGGTACCCGTGCGTATCACAGAGGAGCTTGGAGACGTGCTCCTTCAGGTACTGTTCCACGCTCAGATCGCCGCTGAGGTGGGTGATTTCACAGTTGATGATGTGGTGGAGACGTTGCGCGACAAACTGGTGCGGCGTCACCCCCACGTCTTTGGCGACACCACTGTGAAGGATGCTCGCGAGGTGGAGACCAACTGGGAACGCCTCAAACAGCAGGAACGTGAAGGTGAGACGGACGTGTCCGCCTTGGGCAACGTCCCAGCCAGCACCCCTGCCTTAGTCTACGGCCAGCTCATACAGGACCGCGCTTCTCGGGTTGGCTTTGACTTCGACGGCATAGACGGTGCCCTGGATAAGGTGGTGGAGGAGGTCCGGGAGATGGAAGAGGCGGCCTCACAGGAGGATCGGGCCGGCGAGTTCGGAGACCTGCTCTTCACACTGGTGAACGTAGGACGCTGGATGGGTTTTCATGCGGAGGACGCCCTGCGCCAGGCCAACGCACGCTTCTACGGACGGTTGATGGAGATGGAACGTATAGCAAGCGAGCGCGGTGTATCCTTCTCAGCTATGTCTATGCCGCAGAAGGAGGAGTTGTGGCAGCAGGCCAAAGCTCAGCGCCGGTGAATCTGGCGCCTTCTCTTCCTTTCTTCCTTCTCCTGATAAACTGTATCGACGGCGTGGCAGCACCGGCCGTCACCATTCGTAATATGACACACCTAGGGAGGTGAACATTGAGATTCGTCCGGCGCCAATTAACGCTAGTAGCCTTGGCCGGCCTTCTGGCCGTTACCACCGCCTGCGCCTCCGTCAGCGAGCTGGATGAGACCCAGACTCAGGTTGCCTCTCTTCAGCAGTCGGTCGTTACTCTGACCGCAGAATTGACCGCTGCCCAGGGTCAGGTGACTTCGTTGGAGCAGGACCTGGCCGGCCTGCGCGTTGATTTGGACACCACCCAGAGCGACGTCGTCGACCTGACGGACGACCTGACCACTGCTAGCAGCGACCTGGGCGCCTTGAAGAATACCTTTTTACTGTCCCAGGACCAGCGGGATGCGCAGCACGAATCCCAGCGCCAGGGCGACCTGCTGCTGCTGCTGCACGACCTCTCCAACATCGCCCTTACGGTAAGCGAAGTGTCGGCCTTCGATATTGCAGCAGTCGCCGTGGGTGACGCCATAGAGGAGGCTGGGGACGACGACCTGGCCAGCGCTTGGGACGGGATATCGGATGAGTTTCATGCCTGGTGGGAGGCCCCTTTGGGCTCCCTGGAGGAGGCCACGGCAGCAGAAGAGCTGCGTATCAACATAGACACATACTTAGGCATATTGCAGCAGAGGCTGACCGCCAGCGTGGGCTAAGGTCCGATGATGCTCCGATTCCATCGCGAGTGCTCGACCAAGTCGGCACTTCGCTCATCCCGATGTGTCGGGACAAAGTCCGAGGGGTATCCCCCTTCTCCAAACGGTATCGAGGGCGGAGGGGTGGGAAGTTGAATGAAGCTGTGGGTGTCCCGACAGGTCGGGACCTACAGGTACCATAACCCGTGGGTGGTGCCCAGACCGGCGTCCTCCAGCACCGCCTCCATCGCAGAGAGGGCGAACCGCCCTATCATCCGCTGGCGCATGGAGCGCGGCGGACGAACATATGCGATGCGGCGGGGTACCCCGCCTAGCTCCGCAGTTGCGTCCACAGCGTCGTCGTAGTCCATAAGCTCGTCCACCAGGCCCAGTTCCTTTCCACGAGTGGCCGTGTACACCTCCCCAGTGGCGTACTGACGGGCCTGATCCATGTCCATCCCTCGAGCCTCCGCTACGCGCTCCACGAACATTTCGAACAGTTCGTCAATGATGCCCTGTAACTTATCCTGCTCCTCATCCGTGGGTGGACGGTAGAAGGCGCCCATATCCTTCAGCGGGCCGCTCTTGTTCACCGACACCGATATACCCAGCCGCTCCAGAAGCTGGTCCGCCACGGGTCTCATGGAGATGACGCCGATGGACCCCACCAGTGCGCTTGGCAGTGCCACAATGCGGCTGGCGGCGCAGGCTATCATGTAGGAGCCGGAAGCGCCGGTGCCTCTTATGAATGCCACCACGGGCTTCTTCTCCCGCAGTCGGCGTACCTTCAGATATAAGTCCTCTGAAGCGGACACCGAGCCCCCAGGCGAATCTATATCAAGCAGCACTGCGCCGATCCTGGAGCTTCTTTCCAGCCTGTCCAGGAGCTGGTTGTAAAGGGGGGCACGGATGGTTGTTCCCAGGACTCCGTGGAGTTCCAGGACAGCTATTCCTGTGCGCCTCGGAAGTAGTCTCACCATGCCTCTATCTCGATGTCGGTTGTAGGTAGTAGGGCGGGTCCAACTCCGGCGGCGTTTCCACCTCTATAACCGTGGGCCTCTCTCCCGCAATTGCGTCCCGGATGGCCTGGGGCGTATCGGCTATGTCCGGGACGCGGATGCCTCGTGCGCCGAAGCTCTCCGCCAGCATCACGAAGTCCGGGTTGTGCAGCTCTGTGCCAACCACCCGGCCATCGAACCGTAGGGCCTGGTCCCGATTGGACGCACCGAACATGTGGTTGTTGAACACCACAGCCACAATGTTGATCCCGTACTGGACCGCTGTGGCCAGTTCGCTCATGCCGTACATGAAGCCGCCATCGCCGCACAGGGCCACCACAGCCTTGTCAGGGTTGCCCACCTTGGCGCCCAGGGCCGTGGGAAAGCCGTAGCCCAGGGTACCCATGTACGATGATGTAATGAATGTGCGGGGCCGCAGTACATCGAAGGCCAGGCTGCTCCACGCAGCGAAGTTGGTCACCCCGCCTACCACAATGCCGTCCTCCGGTATGGCGTCTCTAAGGCCCTCCACGATGGCGAGCTGACGTGGCGCTACCTCCTGGATACGCTCCCTGGCCCGTATCTTGATGGCATCCAGGGCGGTTGTGTCCCACTCAGCCTGGCGGTTTCTATCCCGCAGGGCGACGACAAGGTGTCTCAGGCCCAGCTTGGCGTCGGCGGTAATGCCCACCGTGACTGGCGCTGTCTTGACGAACTCCGTCTCGTCTATGTTCAGGTTGATCAGCTTGTGGCCCTCACCAGGCGTGGTGCCGGGCTCTGGCCGATACGACCCTAGGCGTGTTCCTACGGCCAGCATCACGTCCGCCTGTGGGACGATGTCTCCGCCGGTGCCCCAACCGTAAGCGGATGTTCCAAGGGACAGGCGGTGATCGTCGGAGATAGCGCCCTTGCCTTCGGCGGTCATTATTACCGGTGCGCTGAGCAGCTCCGCCAGCTCCGTGAGTTCGGCTTGAGCGTCGGCTAGGTTGACGCCGCCGCCAGCCCATATGACAGGCTTCTTGGCCGATGCCAGTAGGTCCGCCGCCGCTCTGATACTTTGAGCGTCCGGATCTGGCCTGGGATAGGCCTCTCGTTCCACCAGGTCTATGTCCGTTGTGGTGGCTAGCGTATCCGGAGGGATCTCAAGCTCCACCGGACGGGGCCGCCCTGTATTTAATTGACGCATCGCCTCGTGGATGGCTTCCGGAATACCCTCGGCCCGCATCACGCGGTCGTTCCACTTGACAACCGGCTTCATGAACTCCAACTGGTCGTGGATCTCGTGGAGAGCGCCAAAGTCTTTGGCTATTGCTTCGCTGTCTATCTGGCCTGTCACCAGCAGCACGGGCGAGGAGGCTGCGTAGGCTGTGGACATCGCCGCGCCGGTGTTGTAGGCGCCTGGTCCAGGCACCACCAGAGCAACACCCACCTTTCCCGTGGTGCGGGCGTAACCGTCGGCCATATAGGCAGTGGTCTGTTCGTGACGGCAGGTGATGACACGGATATCCGGGTCGTTGAAGAAGCCGTCGTAGATATGCATGATCTGCACGCCCGGCAGGCCGAACACCACCTCGACACCCTCGGCGCGCAGGGCGCTGACCACTGCTTGTCCTCCGGTCATGGTTGGCATCGTAGTACCTCCTGGGAGTGGCTACGTGGGGACGACGCTGCCCATGATAGCAGGGAGACCTACCGGCTACAAATGGATGCCGATGGTTGCATAGCAACTGGATAATCTCCAGGAAAGTGTAGGAAACCTGGGTTTCCTGCAGGGGGTCTGGGGTCCGAGGATGCTTCGCTCATCGAGACTCGCGACAAGTCGGAGGACGTGCCCCCAGAATAAAAACCTTTGAGGGTGGGTGGGATGAAGGCGGTTGCTATCAGCTTACAAATACCGCCTCAGCAACAGACTGGCTGGCAGCACGGCCAAAGTCACCGCTGCCATCGTCGTCATGGTGGATGAGAGGCCGGCCATGTCCGCCAGCACGCCGTACAGTGCTGGTGCGGAGGCCGCTGCCACCTCGGTGGCAGTGTAGTAGATGCCGTACCTGCGTCCGGCACGCTGCGGAGACACAAGGCGGGCCACTGTCCCGTAAAACACCGATGATGTCCCGTTCAGCCCGAACCCCAACACCGCTATTAGCGGGACCAGCGCCGCGCCTGGCAGAGGGGCTAGAAATACTACCAGCAGCAGAGCTGCGAGCCCCTTGCTTCCCCATATGAGTGCCAGCGGGCCCACCCTGTCGCCAAGCCAGCCCAGGAGCAGCTTGCCCGCGGCACCCCCCGCGAACAGCACTACGAACAGGCCGCTGATCTGCGATGCGTCCAGTCCCTTATCCGCCAGTACGAACGGAAGGAATGTGAGCGCTGCGCCACGGGTCGTCGCGTCCAGCATCCCGGCGATGCTCAGGGCTATGAACCCGCTGATTGGGCTGTCGGGGTTATCGGTCACGGATATGTCATCAGCACCTGCTCGGTGTAAAGGTGGTGCCACGCTGCGGCGGACCAGCAGGGATGCGGCCATGAAGATGGCTCCGGCACCACCTACCAGTATGAGAATCGTCCTCCAGTGCAGTGTGACCACGGCCACCGCCGCCACCGCTGGCCCCACCATCTTCCCCAGGTCGCCGGCGAAGTTGAGTGTGCCTATGGCCGTGTACGACCTGCCCCGTTCGTATGTGCGTGCCACCATAGCGGCGGCTACAGGATGCTGCGTGCCGCCACCCAGACCCGCTACCGCAGCCGCGGCCAGCAGAATGCCGTAGGTCTGTGCGAGTCCCATGGCCACCAGCCCGGCCCCGACCCATACGTTGCCGCCCACCAGCAGCCAGAACTCGCCCCATCGCTCGGCCAGGAAGCCAGATGGTATTTGCAGCACGCCGCTGGCCCCGGCGAAAATGCCCTTCAGCAGGCCGCTCTGAGTGTACGTAAGGTTCAGGTCCAGGGCGATGAATGGCAGCAGTGGATGTAGCAGAGCAAAAAAGGCGTCGCTCCACACATGTGTGACTGAGCCAAACGCCAGTACGCGCCGTGGTGTGCTGGCATTCCCGTCTTGTGTAAGCTCGCTCATATCCACTCTCACTGCGGCGTTGGCGCTAATGCTGGGCATTGCCCAGGCCCATACCTCCCGTTGTGGCCTAGAAGGTGAGCCCTCCCCAGCAGTACGGACGAAGTTCGTGGGTGCAGGGCACTCCCTGCCTGGTCGGGGCCTACAGGTCGGGGCGCATGGTGTGCCAGGGCGTAGCCGTCTCGTAGGCGTAGGCCGCCCGGAGCACCGTGGCCTCCTCGAAGGGACGCCCCACTATCTGAAGGCCAATGGGCAACCCACGCTCGTCAAAGCCGCACGGCACGCTGATGGCCGGCATTCCTGTAATGTTGAAGGGTCGGGTCAACAGAGTCAGCAGTCCCTGGGCGGTGCGCTCCTCGCCGTCTATTACGACTGTCGTATCACCTATTCGCGGAGCTGTCATTGGCTCGGTGGGCGTCACTAGCACATCCACCTGCTCCATTAGATGAATGAACCTCTCGGTAAGCTGCGCGCGGCCCTGCTGGGCCATCACGTAGTCCACCGCCGGAATGGACATGCTGGCCTGCAGGCGGTTCAGCACATCCGGGGAATAGTCGTCCGGCCGCTCCCTGAGCCACTGCAGGTGGTAGGCTGCTGCCTCCGGCCCCAGGATGCCCAGCGAAACGGCGCCGAACTCATCCAGATTGGGAACATCTATCTCCTGGATAGACAGCCCCAGCTCCTCCAGCACCCCCAAGGCCTTCTCAACCGCAGTGCGTACTCCGTCCTGCAACCCGGTAAAGAACTGATCCCTGGGTACGCCGACCCGCAGCCCGCGTACTCCTTGCCCCAGAGTGGCCTGGTAGTCGGGAACGGGGCGCGTGCTGGAGCAGTCGTCCTCTGGATCGTGGCCAGCCATGGCCTGGAGCAGAATGGCGCAGTCCTCTACGCTGCGGGCCATGGGCCCTGCGTGGTCCAGTGACCAGGACAGTGGTATGACGCCGCGGCGGCTGACCCGCCCGTAGGTCGGCTTGATGCCTACCACGCCGCACAGCGAGGCCGGAATGCGTATTGATCCCCCGGTGTCGGAGCCGGTAGCGGCGGGGATCATGCCTGCCATTAACGCCACTCCGGAACCGGAGCTGGAACCGCCGGGAAGCCGTTCAGTGTCCCAGGGATTGCCCGGCGTACCGTAGTGAGGGTTCAGACCCGTGGCCCCGTACGCAAAGGGAAACAGGTTCAGCTTTCCCAGGACTATGCCCCCGGCCTTCTTGAGCATCGCCACGCTGGCGGCGTCCTCCCCTGGCACGAAATCCTTGAGGATGGGCGAGCCTGCGGTGGTGGCAACGCCTTGGGTGTGGTACAGGTCTTTCAGGCCGATGGGGATACCGTGCATTGGGCCCTTGTAGTCGCCGGAGGCAATGGCCGTTTCTGCGGTGCGTGCCTCTTCCAGCGCAGACTCCTCCATCAGCGTGATGAATGTATGAAGTCTGCTGTCTAGGGAATGGATGCGTTCCAGGCAGGCCAGCATCAGTTCCACTGGCGACAGTTTCCGCTCTTGCAGCATCGGTGCCAGTTCGGCGATGGTGAGATAGTTCAGGTCATTTGGTGACATGGTGGGCCGATTGTAGTCAGAACCCCTGGGCCGGTCAACAAAGTAATGGATTGGACGGGCGATTTCCGTCGCCACTCTGGAGTTGGCACGGGGTAGTAAACCTGTGTGCGTCGTGATATATATGCTACTAGTGAGGATTGGAAGATTGGACTGAAGGAGGCAAACTATGTACGGAACGGTGGCACATATGCGGGTCAAGGCGGGTCAGGAGGATGCGCTCCGTGACTGGATGGTACGGTGGGACCAGGAGCGAGCGCCCAGAATAAGCGGTCCGGTGGCAAGCTACGTTTACCGTATGGATAGTGGCCCACGGGACCTGATTCTTACCGTTGTGTTCCAGGACAAAGAGAGCTACGTAGCCAACGCCGATGACCCCGAGCAGGACCGCTGGTTCCAGGAGATGCGTCAGCACCTGGAAGCCGATCCCGAATGGCACGATGGCGAGGTTATCTACAACAGCTAGGGATATTTCACCGTAATGAAGAGAAGGGGGCCGATAGCATCGGCCCCCTTCTTATGTTCTGTGTGCGAATTGGGAGGGCCAGCTACCCTTAGCTCTGATCACCGTGTGACTTGGCCGCTTTGCTATCCCTGGGACCACGAAGCCAGCAATCCAGTCGCCAGTGCTAGCGGAGGCTCCGCTCCACCCACGTCTAGCACATAGACCTGGCTGGTCTGGCCGTCCGCTGCGTTTCCCTCCGCCAGTGTCCCGGCGAACACCAGGTAACGGCTGTCTGGTGACCAGACCTGATGAGAGTGGGCGTACTGGTCGAAGTAGGTGAGCCAGATTACCTGGTCCGACGATGGAAAGAAGTCTGCGACCCTCCTGTCCTCACCTGTTACGGCGTCCACCACTCGCCACTGGAAAGCCGTGGCCTCTGAGTTGGTGGTGACGTAGGCCAGTCGAGAGCCGTCCGGCGACCAGAAGAAGGCCATTACCATTCCTTCCACCAGAGTCAGGCTCTCTCCGGTCTCCACGTCCACAACCCTGAGGTCCTGTAGAAGGGGGTCGCCCTCATTCATGGACTGGCCTACCGCCAGGCGATCGCCCTGAGGCGACCACTGGAACGCACCTATGCCCTGGATTACTGCGACTGCCCTGCGCCGCGAACCGTCGAATCGGCCCACATACAGGACATGCTCTCCGGCCTCAGTTACTACAAAGGCGGTGGAGATGCCGTCAGGCGACCAGGCCGGCGCGCGGTACGCCAGCGACTCCGCCTCCAGGTCAAGAAGCCGACTCTGGGCGTCCATATCCACACGGAAAAGCCCGGTTCCCTGGTGGACTAGCAGGCTACGGGAGTCGCTGGACCAGGACATGTACATTGGTGCTCCTGTCGCGACCTGCCGGGCCTCCTGCTGCCCTGATCCGGGCACAACATATAGCGACAGGCCGGATTCATCGACCGCCAGGAATGCGACGTACAGGCCATTGGGTGACCACAGGGCATAGTGAGGTGCGCGCGGGCCGGCGACCGAGCCGGTACCTTGAGAGTTCTCGTAGAGTTTTAGCGGGTCCACTCCGGACGCCTCCGCCGAGTATAGAGCCGTCTCCTGAGAGAAGGAGGAGTATACCAGGCGGCCGCTATCCTTGGACCACCCTGGCCATGAGTAGCTGCCGATTCTTTGGGTGATAGGCAGACTCTCCTCGCCTAAAGGGTCAGTGGTGTACACCTTGAAATCGGTTCCCAGATAGACGATGCGCCCATTGGCTTCGTCGGTGGTACCCGCCTGCGTGGCGGTAGCAGTTGGGGTAGGCTCAGGTGTGAACGCGTCTGAGACTGTTGGAGTGGGCGTCTCCTCACCGGGCCTCTGGCAGGCTGCTAGCCCTGTAAAGATCAGAAGCGCCAGGAAAGGTAGGATAACTCGGATATGGGATAGGAGAGAGGTCAATGGTAGGGTTCCAGGAACTGACCTAGACCTGGAGGTCCAGGCTGATATCCAGTGCAGTAACGGAATGGGTCAGTGCGCCAACTGAAATCAGGTCTACGCCCGTCTCAGCCACGGCCCTAACGGTCTCCAGGTTGATGCCACCGGACGCTTCCGTCAGTGCCCGTCCCTTGGCCAGCGTCGCTGCCTGGCGCATCTCCTCCAGTCCCATGTTGTCCAGCAGCAGGATGTGGGCGCCTGCCTCTAATGCCTCTTTGGCCTCCTCCACCGACTCTACCTCCACCTCTACCTTCAATGTGTGTGGTCCCCGCTCCAGAGCAAGCCGGACGGTATCACCCAGGCTCAACTCCTGAATCCTCAGGGCAGCTATGTGGTTGTCCTTTATTAGGATGCCGTCGGCCAGGTTCATCCGGTGGTTGCGACCTCCGCCCATGCGTATCGCGTACTTGTCCAGATAGCGATGGCCGGGCACCGTTTTCCGCGTGTCTATGATCTGCACCGACAGCCCTTGTACCGCCCGGACGTGATGCGATGTCTCTGTGGCGATGCCGCTCATGCGCTGAATGAAGTTCAGCGCAGTGCGCTCCGCCCGCAGGATGCCGTCCAAGTGGCCCCGGACGGCGGCGATGTGGTCGCCGCTGCTCAGCGTGGTGCCGTCCTCTACGTATGTTTCGCTTTGCAGCGACGGGTCCAGGCGCGTGAACACAGCCAGGGCTACGTTAACGCCGGCAAGTATACCTTCTGCCTTGGCAAGGATGATCGCCTCGCCGAGCTGGTCCGGAGGTATGAGCGTACCGGTTGTTGGGTCCTGGGTGGCCAGGTCTTCAGATAGCGCTTTGTCTATCAGTTCGATTATGTCGGATGTGATGGGGAGCATGGTCGTTTATCCCATGTTGAACGGCTTGGTGACCACGATGTCATCAAAGGGGCGGTCCAGGTTGGGCCCCTGGCCCCGTGGCAACTCGTGGAACATCTCTATCTCGCTGCCGTCGGGGTCCTGGAAGTAGATGCCCTGAGATATGCCGTGGTCGCCTGTGCCCACTATGCGCACCTTATGCTCTACCAGGTGGTCGTAGAACTCTCGAAGTTCCTCAGGGGAGTCCACCTGAAAGGCGAAATGGTGTATGCCTAGCCTGGAGGCGTCCGGGCCGGCGTTCATCAGCGCTATCGTGTGCGAGGATTCGCCCGAACTCAAGTACGTAGTTACTCCGGGTGTCTGGCTGGTGACCTGTAGCCCCAGGACTTGGGTGTAGAACTCCTCGGAGCGTGCCAGGTCTCCGACCCGGAGTACCAGATGAGCCAGCCTTGGCGCCTTCTCTTTCATTGTCATGACGGGGCCATAACGGGCTAGAGGAGGTGGATTCTCGGTGTGATGCTTGGGGCGGCCTGTGCGCGGCTCCGGAACCCGTCCCTCATCACGCCAATGAAAGCATTCGCTCCAGGGCAATGCGGGCGTTCTGTCGTGTCTCATCGTCCACCGTGATCTGGTTGACCACCTGCCCGGAGACCAAACCTTCCAGCGCCCAGGCCAGGTAGGCGGGGTGGATGCGGTACATGGTGGAGCATGGGCAGACGATGGGGTCCAGGCTGAACACAGTCTTGTCCGGGTTCTCCAATGCCAGGCGGTTTACCAGGTTGATCTCCGTGCCGATGGCGAATACGGCGCCGGCAGGCGCCTGGTTGACTGCCCGGATGATGAATTCGGTTGAACCGTCCTGGTCGGCGGCGTCCACCACCTCACGGACGCACTCTGGGTGTACGACCACCCGAACGTCCGGATAGCGGCTGCGCGCCTCCTCTATCTGGGCTACGGAGAACCTGGTGTGGACGGAGCAGTGCCCCTGCCACAGGATGACCCTGGCGTGCTGGATCTCGTCGCTGGTCAAGCCGCCCATGGGCTTGAACGGGTTCCACAACACCATCTCATCCAGCGGTATGTCCAGCTTGACGCCTGTGTTGCGCCCCAGGTGCTGGTCCGGGAAGAATATGATCTTCTCGCCCCGTTCAAAGGCCCACCTGTAGGTGGATTCCGCATTGGAGGAGGTACAGACGATGCCGTTGTTCCTGCCGCACAGCGCCTTGATGGCGGCGGTGGAGTTCATATAGGTGATCGGGATCAGGCCGTCGCCCAACACGCCGGTAAGGTCGTCCCAGGCGTCCAGCACGTCATCCGAGGGTGCCATGTCTGACATGGAACAGCCTGCCGTGATGTTGGGCAGTATCACCTGCTGGTGGGGTCCGCTTAGGATGTCGGCGGTCTCCGCCATGAAATGGACGCCGCAGAATACGATAAACTCGGCGAGTTCCTGTTTGGCGGCGCTTTGGGAAAGCATGAGGGAGTCGCCACGGAAGTCGGCGAACCGGATGATTTCTTCACGCTGGTAGTGGTGGCCCAGGATAACCAGTCGCTGGCCGAGAGTCTTTTTCGCCGCATAGATGCGATCGTGCAACTCTTCGGGTTTGAGACCCATGTACTCCCTGGGCAGGCGCTGCCACCTGATGTTGGCGGCAAACTCCTCCGCCAGAGGCTTGGCCTCTAACGAATCATCGGAGCGGCAGAAGGCAGACTGCTCGATCTCCGTTATGGGGATGACCGGTTCCCGTAGGATAACTGTCATATGGATTCACCCTCTCTCCGAGTGGGCAAAAGAGATTGTTCAATCAGTATACGACAACATACGATTTGTCACAACATCAGCGGCGGGCCGGTTCCGCGCATGCAAGTAAGCGAGCTATGAAACTGCCACGCCCTGCAGCCACCACGGCGATGTCTTTTCAATACGCACGTTGATGGTACGGCCCTGCAGGTCGCCATCGTCCTCCAGGAATATCAGCTTGTCGTTACGGTTGCGGCCCTTCCATTTGCCCTTCTCGCGGCCTTCTACCAGCACCTCAGCAACCGTCCCCTGAAGCCCGGCGTTGATGCCTGTGACCACCGCCTCCTGCAGCTGCTCGATGGCCTTCAACCGGCGCTTCTTCTCCTCGTGGGGAACGTCATCCTCCAGCTTGCGCGCGGCGATGGTCCCCGGCCTGGTGGAGTAGGCGGCGGCGTGCACCTTGTCGAACCGGACATCCTCCAGCATTTCCACCGATCGCTGGAAGGCCTCTTCGCTTTCGCCTGGGAAGCCCACTATGAGGTCGGTGGCCAGAGAGACGTTGGGGACGGTTTCGCGGATGCGTTCCACCAGCCTCCGGTACTCATCGTTGGAATAGCCGCGGCGCATGACCTGTAGCACCTGGTCGTCGCCGGCCTGGAAGGGGACATTGAAATGCTCGCATACCTTGTCCAGTGAGGCCACGGCCTCGATGATGCGCCGGCTCATGTCGTTGGGGTGCGACGTCAGGAAGCGCACGCGGCTCAGACCGCCCACGTCGCTGACGGCCTCAAGCAGGTCTGCCAGGTCCGGCGACTCCGGCAGGCCGTGGCCGTAGGAGTCCACGTTCTGTCCCAGCAGCGTGATCTCTTTGATGCCGCGGGTCGCAAGCAGCTCTGCCTCGCCGACTATCTCCTCAACGGTGCGGCTGCGCTCTCTGCCGCGACGGTACGGTATGATGCAGAAGGTGCAGAACTTGTCGCACCCGTGGATTATTGGGACGTAGGCGGTGACGACGGCGTTGGGCGGCGTCAGGGTGCTAAGGCATCCTTCTACATCCACGTCCAGTCGGTCGCCCAGTAAGTCCAGCAGTGGCTTGTAGTCCTGGGGCCGCATGAATGTGTCCACGTGGGGGAAGCGTGCCTCAAGGGCGTCCGTCTTCGGGCCAACCATGCAGCCCATGAGCGCCACGATGCGGTCCTTGTGGTGCTGCTTTGTCGCCTTGAGTGAGGTGAGCATGCCCACCACCTTGTCCTCGGCGCTCTGTCGTACCACGCACGAGTTCAGGACAATTACGTCTGCTTCGTTGGGCGTGGGCACGGGTTTGAGGCCCAACTGGATCAGGGCGCTCTCCAGTCGGTCGGAGTCGGCCTTGTTCATCTGGCACCCGATGGTCCAGATGTGGTAGCTGTCGGGCCGTGTGGCTGGCTCTTCGACTGTCATATCGGCAACGTTTTCCCCAATTGGTGCGCCAGTCCCGCCATCGGGTCGTGTAAGGAAGGAGCAGGGAAGTGGCGGAGGGAGTGGGATTCGAACCCACGAGGGGGCTCATCACCCCCAACCCGCTTAGCAGGCGGGCGCACTAGGCCACTATGCGATCCCTCCTATCCGCTCAAACTATATCAGAGGGGTAGTACAGCGGCAAGGAAGGGAGGCGATCTGCCAGAATCGTTATGCCTGACACCTAGGGCAGAAGTAGGCGCTGCGGGCTCTCAGCACCAGCCGCTGCACCGGCGTGTCGCAGCGAGTACAGGGCATGCCCTCTTGGCGCGGCATATGCAGCTCCTCGCGGTTCTGATGGGACTCCGTTGTCAGGGTGTAGACAGGAATGATGGATGACAGCGCATCGGTGGCGTCCTGCAGCACTGCGACGATGCATCCGTGCAGCCGCTCCATCTCCCTGGGCGTCAACTCCGACGCCGGGCGCGTAGGATGAATCCCGGCGCAGAACAGTATCTCGTCGGCGTAGATGTTGCCAATGCCTGCGATGGCCCCCTGTTCCAGCAGCACTGGCTTGATGGGAGCACGGCGTCTGCCTATGCGTTCCTTGAGCAGTTCCAGGGTGAAGGATGGCTCCAGCGGCTCCGGTCCCAGCCTGGCGAACAGTGGCGCGGGGTCGTCCACCAGCCACAGCTTGCCCAGGCGGCGGGTGTCATTGAACCGTACTTCTTGTCCTGTGGACAGTGTTAGCGTGGCGCTTGGTTGGGGTTTGGTGGGAGCAGGCGAGGCCGCCACCTCCAGGGAACCGGTCATACGTAGGTGTATGACCAGCGTGTCCACGTCCAGGGGAAAGAAAAGGTACTTGACGCGGCGGCGGGCGTCCAGGATGGTGCGACCCGGGAACCTACGGCTGAACTCCTCGGAGGTGACGCCCTGGACGGCTTTGGGCCAGCCCACGGTGACGCTTGTAATCCTTGCCTCTACAATGCCCGACGCCACCAGGTAGCGGCGCGTGGCCTCAACTTCAGGAAGCTCAGGCATGGGTCAATTCAGGCTAAAGCCTGTCTGTGCGCTGGGTATTTTGATCAAACGCATTCTTCCCACCCACCCACCCGCGAAATGTTGTGGGGATTTGAGGGGACACTCTCCGACTTGTCGCGAGTCGCGATGAGCGAAGCATCATCGGACCTCAAACTCCCTGGTCCCGACCTGTCGGGACACCTTCCTGGCGGTGTTAATAAGGCCGATTCGTTTTTCGTTTTCGCTGAGTTGTTGTAGCTGAGCCCTAGCTGCGGAGAGAGTTTTTTCTGCGGAACGAATCCGAATTTCGTGATGGTTTGCCGCGACTCTGTTTATCCTGAGCGGGGGCTGTACGCATGCGTCACGCAGAACGGCTGTCATACGGCCAGGATATGGGACAGGATGGCGTACGGGCAAGAGAGAGGTGGCGGGGGAGAATAAACTGGCTGCCGGTGGCTCCCACGGGGGAGAGCTTCTAACGAAACGAACTTGGAATGACTTCTACAGAACCGCGTTACTTAGGGTGATGGTGGGCTCACTACTGGCTAGGAACTCCGCGAGGCATTCTCCGCACATTCCCGCAAAGTCTCCGTACCTGAGGTCGGATTCTTCCCATCCAGTGCAGTCGGGTAGACTTGGGAAATCGTAGCTATGCTCCCAGGAGAAGCCGTCACAGTTAGCACAACCGTAGCAGGGATGCCTTCTGATTAGGTCAATGGCCTCTTCCTCACTGTCTGCCAGAACGTATAGATGTGAAGTTTCCCAGTTACAGCCGCCACACTTGACGATATCCACAGGAACGTTAGGATGCGGCCCCCGATTGGTTAGTTGTGCCAAGCTGAACTTGAAGACTTTTGACAAGGTGTACCTCCTCTTAGACTATTAGGTTTGCTGGTATGACACCCTGAAGATTGCATTTGCTGCCGTCGGGATTGTATCAAGTCTGTTCAGGAATGCTCTAGATTGAAATTGCGCACCGAATCCTCCTGTAGTAGGGTTCCTTTCCAAGAAAGACGCTCCTGACTCCCTGCTGAGGTGTTCGGGATTACGCCTGCACCATACTTCAATTCGTTCCATTCTTTTTCTATGATTTACATACACGAATCGTCCCCTGGTGTTGTCAAAGAAGCCACACCAACGAACTGACTCGGATTTCTGCAACGTCGGAACACTCAACCCCAAGGCAGTAAATAAAGCATCGCATAGAGTCTGGGATTCCACGCAACTTTCAGAATGATCTGACATGCTGTCCACCTTCAGCGGTGAGAGTTGTAGGGCTGCCTCTGAATCGCAATCCATACAAACGAAGTCTCCGTGGGGCCAGCCATAACCGTTTTCAAAACGCGTCAGGAAGCCATTGAAGTCGGGGACTCGGTTAGCAAACAGCTCTGAGCCAAATGACACCGTCCTGCCACAATGATTACAGATTTCTATTAACAGTTCCATGATTCGGGACACTCTTGCAGCACGCCCCACTACTCCAGGTCCCCCCAAGTGGGGCCGACCTTCAGCTCCACCTTCAGCGGTACGTCCAGCTCCATTGCCGCGGGCATAAGCTCCAGGACCATGGCCCTCATGGGCTCCATCTCCTCGGGCGGCACCTCGAAGATGAGTTCGTCGTGAACCTGGAGGAGCATTCTACTGGCTAGGTCCTGATCCAGCATGCGCTGGTGAATGCGGATCATGGCGATTTTGATGATGTCCGCCGCGGTGCCCTGCACCGGCATGTTGATTGCCATGCGCTCGGCGCCCTGGCGGATGTTGTGGTTGGTGCTGGCTATCTCGGGCAGGTAGCGGCGTCGTCCCAGCAGCGTCTCCACGTACAGGCTCTCCCTGGTCTGCTGTTTAATCGCCTCCACGTAGTCGCGGATGCCTGGGTACTTGGCGAAGTAGCCTTCGATGAACTCGGCGCTCTGGTGCATATCCAGGTCGGTCTGCTGGGCCATACCGTGGGCCGACAGGCCATAGATGATGCCAAAGTTCATCACCTTTGCCAACCGACGCATGTCAGGTGTCACGTCTCCCATCTCCACGCCATACACCTGGGACGCCGTGGCGGAGTGGATGTCCTCGTCGCGATAGAAGGCTTCCAACAGCGCCGGGTCTTTGGACAGGTGGGCCAGGATTCGCAGCTCCACCTGCGAGTAGTCAGCGGCCAGCAGCTTCCAGCCTGGCTGTGCCAGGAAGGCGCGACGCACCTGTCTGCCCAGCTCCGTGCGTACAGGTATGTTCTGTAGATTGGGGTCGCTGGATGAGAAACGGCCCGTGGCCGAGCCCACCTGGTTGTAGCTGGTATGTATGCGCCCGGTGTCAGGGTTCACCAGGTCGGGCAGGGCGTCCAGGTAGGTGGACTTGAGCTTGGTAAGCTCCCGGTACTGCAGCACCCTGTCCACTATCGGGTGGGCGCCACGGAGCTCGTCCAGCACGGACGCGTCGGTGGAATAGCCGGTCTTGGTGCGCCTGGGCGGCGGCAACCCCTGCTCCTTGAGCCATGCCGGCTGCATCAGCTTTTCGAACAGCACCGTGCTTAACTGCTGTGGCGACCCTATGTTGAAGGGCTGGCCCGCGTCGGCGTAGATCTCCTCCTGCAGCGTATAGATCTGCTCCGTCAGGTCGCCGGACATGTTACGCAGCATATCTGGGTCTACAATGATACCGTTGCGCTGCATCTGCACCAGGACGGGCACCAGTGGAATCTCCACCTCCGCCATAATCCTGTCGGTGCCCCTCTGCTGGAGCACAGGTTCCAGGGCCTCTCGCAGCTGGCCGGTCATATCGGCGTCGGCGGCGGCGTACGGCGTGGCCTGGTCTATCGGCACCTGGTCGAACGTGACCTGCTTGCGACCCGTGCCGATGAGCTCGGTGATGGGCGTCATCTCCTCCTGGAGGAGGTTGAACGCCAGCCCCTTCAGGTCCAGGCCGCTGCGACTGGCCAGGTGTGCGGCGACCATTGTGTCGAATGTGAGGCCCCGTACCTGGATGTCGTAGTTGGCGAGCACCATTATGTCGTAGTTGGCGTTGTGGGCGACCTTGCCCAGGGACGGGTCTTCAAACAGCGGCTTCAGCGACTCAAGCACCTCGCCCAGGGAGAGTTGCGTGCCCTGCGCGTGGCCTACAGGTACGTAGAATGACCTGCCCGCCGATGGCGAGAAGGAGAGGCCCACCAGGTTGGCCTGCATGGCGTCCAGGCTGTTGGTCTCGGTGTCGAAGGCGAATGAGCCTGCGGCGTGAAGCTCCTCTACCATGGCCGACAGCGCGGCTGTTGTGTCGACAGCCTGATAGTCGCGCTGGCTGTTGGAGTTGGCGGCGGGTAGGGCAGGTTCGCTGTCGCTGCCGCCGTCCAAGAGTGACCCTTGCACGGCCGCTGCCTGGCCGGGTATGCGGTTCACCAGACTGGAGAACTCCAGGTCACGCAGGACTGCCAGCACCGCTTCACGGTCGAAGTCGCCAAAGTGGGCGGCCTGCTGGTCCAGCTCTATGGGCATATCCTTAACGATGGTGCCCAGCCACTTGCCCTGAAACGCCTGCTCCTTGTACTCACGCAGAAGGCCCTGGATGCGAGGCGGCGTCACATCGTCCAGCTTGTCGTACACGCCTTCCAGGCTGCCGAAATCCAGGATCAGTTTCACCGCCGTCTTGGCGCCGATGCCAGGTACGCCGGGTATGTTGTCCGAAGCGTCTCCCTGGAGGCCCTTGATGTCCGGCTGCCGGTCCGGCTCCAGGCCGCCGTACCGTTCCCGCACCGCCGCCTCGTCATATAGTTTGCGCTCCCGGATACTGTAGTTGAGGGCAACCCGCACCGAAGGCGTTACCAGCTGGAGCGTATCTGTGTCGCCGGTGAGGATTATGGAGTCCAGCCCCTGCTCCTCGGCTTTGCGGCACAGGGTGCCCAGTACGTCGTCGCCCTCATACCCCTCCATCTCGAATATGGGTACGCCGAATGCTTCCATCAGCCTTCGTACCTTGGGAAACTGTGATTCCAGGTCTTTTGGTGTTGAGGGTCGCTGAGCCTTGTAGTCGGCGAACTCCTTATGCCGGAATGTGGGGCCGTGCATGTCGAATGCGATAGCGCAGTGGGTGGGGTTCCAATCGGTCACTGCCCTGAAGAATGTATTGGCGAACCCGTAGGTGCCACCCACCTCCTCACCCGTGGCCCGGGTGGTCATGGGCTGCTGGATGGCGTGGAAGGCCCGGTGGACCATGGCGTGGCCGTCCATGAGCAGCAGCAGCGGCTTGTGCTCCGGCTCAATGAGCGACGCCTGCCTGGCTGTCTGGGCTGTGCGATCTGTGTCGCCCTTGCTCTTAGTGGTCAATTCACACCTTTGAACGAAGCTGGGGGACGAAGCTGCCGATATTATACCCCAGCCTATTTTTCAACACCCTCTTGACAGAGGTCACGAATGGCATCAGTATATATAAGACACCGATATATAACTATCTAATGTATCGGGTGACCTATTTGGAGCTTACTTATGGATACACCGGCCTATTGGGACCAGCTTATCAACAGGAGCGTGAGCCGCTTCTTTCTCCTCGCCGCCCTCGCCCAGGAGCCTATGCACGGCTACCAGGCCGCCAAGGCAGTGGAGGAGGCCACCGACGCCTGCTGCACGCCCAGCGCCGCCATGATATACCCCGCGCTGCATGACCTGGTGGAGGGCGGCTACATCACCTGCGACGTGGAGCATACTGGGGCGCGGGAACGCAAGGTGTGTGAGCTGACGCCCAAAGGTCGGGAGGCCTACCGGACAGCGGCGGCGTCCTGGCGACGCATCCTGCCCTATCTTGTTGAGGCCACTAATGCGGCCTTTCCAGCCGATGCGGATGCGGTAGCAGTCTCGTAAGAACGTATGCACTCAGCCCCTGCTCAGGTTAAGGAGGAGACCATGACGACTTCGAATGCGGATGAGATCAAAGCGGTGGTACGTGAGCAGTACGCTGCCAGGGCCACAGGAGCGATAGCGTGTTGCGCTCCGGATGCTCAGCAGCCCGTGCTCCTGGATATCAATGGTATCTACGCCGGTACCAGTCTGACAGACCTTCCCATAGAGACTATCGCCGCCTCCGCCGGGTGCGGCAATCCAACGGCACTGGCGGCTCTGAAGCCTGGTGAGGTGGTGCTTGACCTTGGCAGCGGTGGCGGCATCGACTGCTTCCTGGCATCGCGTGCGGTGGGGCCTGAAGGCAAGGTCTTCGGCGTTGACATGACGCCTGAGATGATCGAACTGGCCCGCAGCAACGCCGAGAAGGTGGGAGCCTCCAACGTGGAGTTCCGCCTGGGCGAAATGGAGGCCCTGCCCTTTGAGTCGGCTACCGTTGGCGTGATCATATCCAACTGCGTAGTCTGCCTGTCGCCGGACAAGGCGGCCGTTTTCCAGGAGGCGTACCGGGTGCTCCGCCCTGGCGGTCGCATCCACCTGTCCGACATGATGCTGGTGGGCGAGTTGCCCCAGGCCATCCGTGACGACCCACAGCTATGGGCCGCATGCGTCTCAGGCGCCGACCAGCAGGATGACTACCTGGCACGGCTTGATGCCGCCGGGTTCCGCAACCTTACGATTGAGGCCGAGGATGCGTACAGGACGGACCCGGGACTGGAAAATCTGCGCAGCGTCCGCGTACGTGCGACAAAGCCGTAGTAGGCGATGCGCACCCGCTCACCCTGAGCCTGTCGAAGGGCGTGAGCGTAAGCCTTTCTAACCCGCTCGTAGTGAGCTCCGACAAGAGTCGCGAGTCTCTGCTACGTAACGATAGGACCTCCAAACATGATCCTGTTATGTCCTAAGCCTGTTGTATCCTAAGATGGCAAAGCCGAAGGCTTCTTTAGGAAGGGGCCCGCTCCTCATGGAGGCGTGCAAGTTCCTTGACGGCCAGGTAGGCGTAAGGAAGGTACTCGGCGGGCTCCAACTCCAGCTCGATCATCTCCTCCACCTGGTCTTCGTAGTTCATCTCCGGCGTGCCGGGTATCATGCGCAGCACCATTTCACACAGCAAGCCTTCAGGTACCACCACAACGCAGCCGCGGTCTTGGCCTGTGGATGTTCCGGGGTCTATCTCTACGGCGCGTACCGTCTCCAGGCCATGAAAGCCGGGGAACGGGTCAAGAGATGTGGCCAGCGCCTTTACGATGTCCCGCAGCTCACTGGCCGTGCGCTCCATAGCGGCGTCGGCGATGGCGCGGGCGCGCCACGGGTCGGCCAGGTAGTCGCTTGTCAACGTATTGTTCCCTGGGATGCCATTAAGTGGGCGATAGTGGACTCGAACCACTGACCTCCTGCGTGTAAAGCAGGCGCTCTAACCAACTGAGCTAATCGCCCGCAGGCAGCTTTGCTAAGTATAGAGGACAACCCAGGAAGTCAGTCAAGGAGCGCTCTTGCGAACACTTTGGCTCATCCCAGTCGGCATCTCAATATCCTGCCGGGGCGTATTATTGGCCATCAGTAGGGGCATGATGGCTATTGGATGTCAGCACCACTGGGTCATTGAGCCTGCGATACGCCAGTACAGTCTGGGTACATGTCGGAAGTGCGGTGAGGACGAAGTTTCTCAAACTATGAAGTGATTCAGAGCTTCCCTCGCAAGCCGAGCATTCCAGACCCACCGCCCGTGTAGCGATCAAGCCCCAAAGTGATTGTGCTAGCGCCCGACGAGACAACTCATTAGGCCATCTCGGTTCGCCAAACTGGCCCTTTAGTGGCGGTCTGTTGAACCGCCTGGTACTCGCCGCCAACTTGTTCCCCATCTATTCTCTTTCCCTACCCTAATTCGGGTCTGGAGGAAGGTGTCGGGTGGACAAGGAACAGCAGACATATGCAACTATGGAAGACTTGGAGTCGTTTCGGAACGAAATGAAGGGTCTGCTCCGAGGCTTCTTGGATTTCGTTGTTGCCTTCGGACTCGAATTGGGAGTCCATCCTCAGAAGGAAAGAGCTCAATTTCTGTCTAAGCTTGAGCGCCACAGCGTTAACGGCGCATCTGGCAACGGGGATACCTGACACGAGCCAGACGGGACATATCGGCACGGGTAAGCATAGAAGGGGGACACGGCTAGTCCCTCAAGTAGACTGCGGCTATTGCCCACCACACGGCTATGTAAGCCGCTATCAAAGCCCAGCCCCGCCATGCGTCTAACAGGCTGTCACCACCTGCAATGGTGAGCCAGAACACCCCCCATGCTACTAGTGAAACGCCTGCGGCAGCGGATATCAGGACTTCAAGCCACGCCCGCAATGACCCCATCCAGCGCCTCCCAAATGGACTCTAGCGGGGCCAACTATACCACCCAAGAAAATATCTGGGGTAGTGCCGATTCGTGAGAAGGTCGCCAGCCCGCTTGGCTGGGCTACGATGAGGGAGCGCCAAGCCGTCCTGTAGCTCTACCAATACCTTGAGGTGCTTCTCTTCATCGTCGGCCAGTTTACTGACGGCTTGGTGAAGTTTGTCATTCGAGGCTAGGCGGGCCGTTTGCCGGAGGAGTGGGCCGGTGGGGTTCAGCCCCGGAGGTCTGGTATGGACAGCGGCTCCTCGGACTCCACGTAGTCCGCCGGCAGGTCTATGGCAATGTCCGAGTTGATATCGAATAACTCGACGTCCATTATGGCGGCCATTAATGTCCCAATAGTCATTTGCATGTGCTGCTTCCTCACAAAGCCTTGCTGGTCAACCCACATTTCCATGTCGACTGCGGGTACCAGCGCGGTCAGCGCCTCAAAGAGATCGCTCATGGCGGCTTCCTGGTCTCCCATCTCGCCCTGGAACTCCTGCATCTCAGCCTGCATCAGCGCCGAGAAGTCCGCCTGGACCCGCAGATGCTCTGCTTTGACGCCGCGGATATCCTCCAGCCCCAGGGCCTCAACGGTTACGAATTCCCACGGTATGTCTTCGTCATAGAACAGGCCCAGAAACAGGTTGTGGTCAAATGTGGAAGATGGCACGCCTGCCGCCTCTATGCTGGCGCGGACCCATCCGGCATCCGGTTCCTTCATGTAGACGTGGGTCAAGGACTGGATCAGCTCAAAGTGCCGCTGCTCCTCAAGACTGGTCACTGTCATAATGACATGGGCGGTGCCGTCCGCGGCCACCTCCATCTCCATCGCCCATGTAAACGACTCTTCAGGCGAAACCAGCTCTCCGTCCATGGTCGCTCGGAGGCTCTGGACTTCGGTCATGGCATCCGTGGACTGCATGAGCACATCGATCGCGGAGAAATCTATTGGCGTGGGGGTAGTAGTAGAGGTAGGAGTGGGGGTCGAAGAGCCGGCTGGTTCGATCGACGATTCATCGCACCCGGCCAGCAGGCTAACCGCAGCAATCAGGACGACCAGCAGACGGGTCGTACGGTGCAGGATGTTCATTGTATTGGGCGATTGATCAGGACTGCGGCAACTGTACTATCAGCCCCCGCAAGGTAGGTTGCGCGCTTGGCGGGATTCGAACCCACGGCCTCAGCCTCCGCAGGGCTGCGCTCTATCCATCTGAGCTACAAGCGCACGACACCGGTCTTGGGGACCTGTGTGACTATGATACCAGAGAAGGTGGTGCCGAAGGGGAGGTTCGTCCATGACCTCCGGCAGGTATCATCATATCTGGGCGGATGACGGATCGCCCAGTGCCTGTAATAGGAAATGCTGGTCAGTGACGCGGGCCGTCGGCAATTGGGTCGGCAAAATGTCGGCAAAAACCGTTCCACCTTCCGGCTTTGGTGCAGATATAGATGGGTACTACCCCAAATATTTATTTGCCCCTTAGGCAGTGAGTTGGCAATGTTACGGAATGCACGCCGCGATGGTATTCTCCGCATGAACGCATAAACGGAGGTTGAACATGGCGTACGTCTACGAGGCGATTCTTCGGACGCTTGAAATCACGGCCGAATTTGAAGGCTCAACAAGTGCCCAGGTGGCGCAAGGAATGGGGCAGGCCGTCCAGCAAATCATGGATGGAGTGAACAACGCCCTCCCAGAATTGCTTGGAAACCAGGCGGAAATCATCTCACACGACATGCTGCGTATTGGTCCCCATGTGATTATGACCTTCCTCACCCGAAGGGAGGGATGAGCGATGGAGTTCACAGCATTGGTGGCCCTAGTCGATACACACAGGTACCTTTCCATGCAAGTGTGATGTTTCAACAAAGCCAGAGTCCGGTCCTAGTCAGCAAGAAACTTGGTCACGCTTCGGTCGCCACCACTATGGATGTTTACAGCCACATACTACCTGGGTGGCAGAAGGAAGCTGCCGATGCCTTCGCTAAGGCTATGGAGCAACAGTAGTCAAACTGTATGTCGGCAAACGTCCTGAGTAGGAGACTCAGGCGATGTGTTGCAGATACGAAATCGCCAAGGAACTGGAAGATGGTGCCGAAGGGGAGATTCGAACTCCCACGCCCTTGCGGACACTGCGCCCTGAACACAGCGCGTCTACCGTTTCGCCACTTCGGCACGTAGGTCTGCCTGGTGCTAGTCCTTTCATGGTCATGGTGGGCGATGCTGGACTCGAACCAGCGACCTCTGCGATGTGAACGCAGCGCTCTAACCAGCTGAGCTAATCGCCCCGGCCTGGGTTGTCGCCTCCGTGCTACCGCTGCCTTAATGCAGCTGTTGATGGTGGCAACGGTTGGGTTCGAACCAACGACCTAGCGCTTATGAAGCGCCCGCTCTGCCCCTGAGCTACGTTGCCGCCCGGAAGGAGAGACCAGCCGTCTCTTACCCTTCCACCTAATGGAATGTTATCGTGCTCCAAAGGTGAGTGTCAATTGAGGGGCAGGGGACACACCAGCCCCTTGTGCCTTTTCCATCCCTCCGTGGACAATAGGCGTATCTCACATAGAGGAAGAAGATGGCTAGCCTGTACTACGCTCCGTTGGAAACGTCCCTGGGTTGGGTAGGCGTGCTGGCCTCCGACCAGGGAATACGTAAGCTTGTGCTGCCCACACCATCGCCACAGGAGGCGGTGGAGGAGCTGCAACCGGAGGCACGGGACGCGGAGTTGGCGCCGCACCGTTTCCAGGAGCTACGCTCCAGGCTGGAGGCACTCTTCTCCGGCGAGTACACCGCCCTGGTCGACCAACCCCTGGACCTGGAGGACGCGTCGCCCTTCTTCCGGCGGGCGTGGCAGGCCTGTCGCACCATACCGCGGGGCGAGACGCGCAGCTACGCGTGGCTGGCAGCACAGGCAGGCAGCCCCAGAGCCATGCGCGCCGCCGGGCAGGCCATGGCCCGCAATCCCGTGGCGCTGATCATTCCGTGCCACCGTGTAATTGGCAGCGACGGCGGCCTACACGGCTATGGAGGTGGCCTGGACCTGAAGCAACGGCTGTTGGATGTGGAGCGGGTCTAGCAGGGCGAGCCCTGCACACACACATTTTCCAGAGTCCGGCCAGGCTATCCCCTCGGGATAGACGGGAAGTAAGGGGCAGGCGATTCACAGGGGAAGGGAAACACCTTCCACGCAGCGTTCTACACCAGCGCGTCCGGTCCCAGTTGCTCCTCCAGCACGCGCCGCGCCTCTTCTAGCAGCTCCTCCGACACCAGCATTCGGCAGGGCGCGCCCGTCACACGTAGGAAGGACGCGGTATCGCCGGCCCGCATGATTACTGTGACATTCTCGCTCCGCAGCAGCTCCTGCCACATCTCGGCGGTGATCTGGTTGGGGGCCGTCGTCAGGTATACCAGTCGATCGTGGGAAGCCATGATTCTGTCAGGACAGCGTGAGCGGGGTCGACTGCCCTAAACGGCGCGCGCGCGTCCGGGGCCTATCAGCGCCGCCATCCGGTCTTCAAGCTCCTGGCATAGCTGGGTGCTAATCAACGGCATCTCTAATCGCACCCGTCTCCCATTGCTGGATATTTCGAGCTGGACGGCGTCGGTGCCAGGGAATTCCAGTGTCAGCCGTATGGCCGACTGGACCAGGAAACTATCTTCCGATGGATCGCCTGAGTCGGTGAGGCTTATGAGAAGCGTATGTTTCTGTGGCGTTTCGGGGCCGTTTTTGCCGTTGGTACCGTTCGTGCGGGAGCCAGCGGCGATCCCGTTTCCATTCGCTTTGGACGCACCGTTGGCAGAAGCGACCACGACCGTCTCCGCCGGTATGTCCTCGTCTGGTGCTTGGATCAAGTCATGCGGCAGGTTATCCGGTGGCTCCTCCAAAGCTTCTATCGGACTATCGGGCGGCACCGTTTCAACCCCTGCGGTAGATGGCTCGCTGGCCAGGGGAACGTCCCCGTCGGCTGTGAACAAACTGGCCTTCTCGGCATGTATTGATACGGTGTCCTCCCTGGTACGCACCTTGCCGGTCACCAGCAGGAATGTCCCCTCTGCCCAGAGATCGGGGTCCTTCTCGTACAGCTCGGGCCATGCCACCACTTCCACCTGGCCACCAAACAGCTCCAGCTCCACAGCGGCGAATGTCCGGCCGTCCTTGGTCCGAGGGTTTCGTACCGAGTACACCTGTCCCACCACCCTCACCGGCTTATTGGGCGCAGCCTCGCTCAGTTCCTCGAGGAAGGTTATAGCGTCTGTGTTGGGGTCAAAGGCGATGGTGCTAATGGGGTTGTCAGATATCTGCTTGCCCAGCAACTCCCTTTCCCAGGCCTGCCTCTCCCGTGGCGATGCCTCCTCAGCCTCCACCAACTCCATGGCACCCAGCGGCGTATCCACACTGTCTCCGAACAGGTCAAACATGGTGGTCTGTCCCGACTGTCGCAGCTGGTTCTCCCTCTGGGCCATGGCCAGAATGCGGTCCATGCTGGCCAGCAGCGATCCTCTTGAACCGAACTCCTGCAGCGCACCCACCTTAACCAAGCTCTCTAGGGCCCGTCGGTTAATGGCGCCCAGATCGCCGTTGCGGCACAGATCCTCAAGAGAGGCGAAAGGACCGTTCTTTACACGGGAATGGATCAGGGCTTCCAGAGCGCCGCTGCCGACATGTTTGACGCTGCCCAGGCCGAACCGGATCGCCGTCTGGCCGTCTGGGTCGGTGTCCACCGTGAATGCAGTGTCGCTACGGTTGATGTCCGGCGGGAGTACCTGGATCTTCAGCCGGACGCACTCGTCCACCTCAATGGCGATGCGATCCTGCTGGCCGGAGTGGGAGTTGAGCAGCGCGACCATGTACTCCACCGGGTAGTTGGCCTTGAAGTAGGCCGTCCAGTAGGCGATGAGTGCATAGCTAACGCTGTGTGCCTTGTTGAAGGCGTAACCTGCGAATGGCTCTATGAGGGCGAATATCTGGTCCGCAAGCTCCTGGTCGAACCCCTGGGCCAGAGCGCGTGTGACGAACCCCTGACGCTCCTCCTGCATTATGGCTGGGATCTTCTTGCCCATGGCCTTCCGCACTATGTCCGCTTCGCCCAGGCTGTACCCGGCGATCGCCTGCACGATGAGAAGCACCTGGTCCTGGTACACGATTACACCGTGCGTCTCCTCAAGGATTCCTTCGAGTACAGGGTGCGGGTACTTGGCCTGCTGCTCCCCGTGGCTGGCCTGAATATAGGTGTCTATATGCTCCATAGGGCCGGGCCGGTACAGGGCGATCATGGCCGAAATATCCATCAGTGACCTGGGCTTCAGGTTCTTGATGTGACGGCGCATCCCGGAGCCCTCAAGTTGAAAGATGCCCGTGGTCTGGCCTGACGACAGCAGATCGAATGTTTTGGCGTCGTCCAGAGGCACCTGGTGGAGGTCAAGCTGTTCGCCAGTGTGCTTTGCGATCACCTGTATAGCCTTGTCCAGGATGGACAGGTTTGAGAGTCCCAGGAAGTCCATCTTCAGCAGCCCCAGCTGTGCGATAGGCTCCATGGAGTACTGGGTCATGGCGAGGTCGTCGTCGTTGCCCTTGATGGGGCGTTGCAGCGGGACGTACTCAGTCAACGGGTCCTTGGATATGAGCACGCCGGCGGCATGGGTGCTGGAGTGGCGCACCACGCCCTCCAGACGTTTGGCGTTATCTATCAGGTTGCCCAGCATCTCATCGGCCTCATGGACGCCCTGCAGCTCCGGCACCGTCTCCAGCGCCTCGTCCAGGGTGCGTGCGCGGAAGGGGACCAGGCGGGCTACCTGATCGACCTCGGCGAACGGTATCGCCAGCGCGCGCCCGGTGTCCCGAAGTGCCGCTTTGGGTCCCATGGTCCCGAAGGTGATGATCTGAGCGACGTGGTCCTGGCCGTACCTCCCGACTACGTAGTGAAGCACCTCATCGCGCCTGTCGTCCTGGAAGTCCATGTCTATGTCCGGCATCTCCTTGCGCCCCAAGTTGAGGAACCGCTCGAAGACCAACCGGTAGACCAGCGGATCGATGTCGGTGACACCCAGCGCGTAAAGAGCCAGGCTGGCGGCGGCACTTCCACGGACGCCGAATAGGATGCCCTGCTCACGTGTGAACGCGGCGATGTCCCAAACCACAAGAAAGTAGTTGGTGAAACTGGTCTCCTCTATGACCGATAGCTCGTAGGTCAACCGGTCGCGATACTCGGCGCCGGCGCCGGGCCGTCGGCGCTCCAGGCCATCCCAGCACAGCTTGGACAGGTACTCCTCCGGGGTTGTGTCGTCAGGGACGCCGTACTCCGGCAGGTGCATTTGAGAGAAGTCTAGTTCCACGTTGCACTGCTCGGCTATGCGCTGCGTGTTCTCGTAGGCCTCGGTCAGTTCAGGGAAAAGGGCCGCCATCTCATCCGATGAGCGCAGGTGGTAGGAGTGGTCCTCCATGCGCATGCGCTTCTCATCAAGCACGTTGGTGTTGGTCTGGATGCATATGAGCAGGTCCTGGATTGGCGCATCCTCCTGGGCCACGTAGTGGCAGTCGTTGGTTAGCACCAGGGGTATGTCCAGCTCACGACTCATTGCTATCAGGCCGCTGTTTAGCGGTTCCAACTCCGGTATATGTTCGTGGTATTGAAGCTCCAGATAGTAGTCGCCGAACACCTCTTTGAACCACAGCGCCCGCTCCCGTGCCTCGTCCATGCGCCCTTCGATGATCCGACGCGGCACCTCACCGGAAGGGCAACCGGACAGCGCGATCAGGCCATCGTGATGCTCCTCCATGAGCTCGCGGTCTATGCGCGGCTTGTAGTAGAACCCTTCCAGGTTGGCCTTGGTGACCAGCTTGATCAGGTTGTGGTATCCGGTGTCGTTCTTGGCCAGCAGAGTCAGGTGGTAGGGCGACTTGTCGGCGGGTGTCTTGGAGTGGCGGCTGCCATCTGCCACGTACACCTCACAGCCGATGATTGGCTTGATACCTGCTTCGCGGCAGGCGGAGTAGAACTCCACCGCTCCGTACATGCCGCCGTGGTCGGTGATGGCCAGGCTGTCCATGCCCAACTCCTTGGCGCGCTGCACCAACGGCGTGATCCGGCTTAGGCCGTCCAACAGGCTATATTCGGTATGGACGTGGAGATGGGTGAACATGGGATAAGTTGCTGCCTAGATAAGCAGTAAGATGACCATTGTGGCACCGCCGAGGAGCGCCGATGCCCCCAGGACTAGCAGGATTTTGGCATTGAATCTGTGGGTCCGGAGTATGCCGGGCCGTCGTCCTGCGAGGAGCATGCTCACGCCCATGGTTGCCTGCGCAAGTAGAAACAGCAGCAGGAACGTATTAGAGAGGAGGTGCCCGTAAATAATGGGTGGTAAGGCGTCGGTGCAGTCGCACTCATCGAATAAACGGGCCACGGTGTAAATCCCAAGCCCGAATGCCAGGATTGCGGTCGCGACCGTTGACGACGCCAGAGTGTAGTGCAGTCGAAAATATTTCCTTGCCCGCATCTTGGAAAGCGCCGTTGCGGTAAGAAGCCCAAGTGTTATCAGGGCTATGGCTGGGTGGATCCACTGATAGCTTTCCATAGGCTTCCCCGCTAGTAATACTACCTGATAGACCAGGCGAAGAAGAGTCCTTTACGAGGTCACGATGGTCTATTCTAAACGGTACCCCAGGGGGTCTGGCAAGAGGGCGCACCGAAATATCCCCGAAATGTTGGGGCCGGGCCGCATACGGCTACCTTATGTTGCGGTATTCAGGATGTTGGGCAGGACGTTGGACCGTTTATCCAACCCCTGATTAGGTTGTCACTCCGGACTCTCCGCGTAGGGATGCCCGTTGGCTAGACGTGTTAAAGCGGCAGCAGAAGAGAGAAAAGCGTATTCCGGGTACGGCCAGCCACAACGCTGACGACTTCACCTTGGGTGTAGCCTGTCAGCCAAGCGTCAGGCTGATATGAGTTAGGAGTCAGGCACCCCCCCCGTCCTCCTTCATTAGAATTCGGTCTCAAAGGAGGATTCCTCCATGAGAAACGGGCTTCCTGAAATAACGGTATTCCTGATGCCTATCATGGCGGTCTGCGTGGGACTGTTGTTCATGTTTATACCGGTCGGGGGATACCTTCAGGACTTCTCGTCAGAGTGGGAGGAATGGGCGCTCCTTATCATCGGAGGAACGATTTCTTGGGGCATAGGTGGGATTGCTCTCCTCGTCGGTATTGATGTGATGATTTCCGCGATAGCAGATATGGTAGCGGAAACACCTAGACTAGTTGGCACCGTATCCAGTAAGAAGAAAGTAGTAGAGCGCGATTACGAAGGCGACGAGAGCAAGTACCACACAATATGGGTCGATGGTCGTGACTTTAGAGTCTCGGAGGACATCTACCGCTGGGTCAAACGAGGTGAAGAGGTCGCAGTCAGTTATTGGCTGCGATCAGAAAGAATGGTCAGAGTAGACAAGGTGGTGCTTAACGCAGGCACTTCCTAACCAACCAGCTCCATCAGCGTCTGGCCCACCCGCTCTATCTCCTCTTCTGTGTTGAAGAAGGCGGTGCACAGACGGACCGCAGGCGGGTTGGACACCTGCCGTCCGGCGATGCCCTTCTCCCACAGCGCCTCTACCATCTTGGCGGGCTCCCATCCTTCAATGGCGAATGTGACCAGGCCCGAACTCGTCTCCGGGTCCAGTGGGCAGGTCAGCGTAATACCCGAAATACGAGATAGCATTCCCTTCATGGCCTCCGCCAGCTCCATGGTGCGTGCCTCCACCTCCACTGAACCGCCGGCCTCCTGGTGGAAGGCGATTGCCTCTGCCATACCTGCCAACAGCGCAACGCTTGGTGTGGCTGAAGCAAACTTTCCAGGCGCATCGGGCGTCAGCGTCACGGTGCCCTCCTCCCAGCTGTGTTCGCTTACAGCGCCCGTGGTGGGATACCGGGGCGTAATCTCCGGCAGCAGCTCTTTTCGCACGTAGAGGGCACCGGTGCCCTCTGGGCCCAGGAGCCACTTTTGGCCGGGCAGTGCATAGGCGTCGCAGTCCATGGCCTCCATGTCCAACGCCACCTGTCCCGCACCCTGGGCGCCGTCCACCAGCAGGTAGGCGCCTCTCCGGTGTGCCAGGTCCGCGATCTCCTTGACGGGCAGTCGCAGGCCGCAGGTGTACTGGATGTGGCTGAGGAATACCAGGCGCGTGCTCGGGCTGAGGAGTGCCTCCAGCTTGGACAGGATGGTCTCTCTGTCGTCCAGAGGCTCGATGTCGGCGACGCGTACCTTGACGCCGTGGGTCTCCTGGAGGATGAGGCTGGGCACCATTACCGACGAGTGTTCCAGCGAGCAGGTGACCAGTTCGTCTCCCTGGTGCCACTCCATGCCGTTGAGCACCAGTGTCTGGCCGTGGGTTGTCCGCTGGGTCAGCGCTATGGTCTCCGGCGGAGCGTTGAGCAGGTCGGCGATGGCGTTGGTCACCTCGTCCCGCACTGCCCTGTTGCGCGGCATGGTGTCCATGGTGGCGGGCCCCTGGTTCATCTCATGCTCTATCTGGTCCTGGATCCTGCGCGTGACCTGCGACGGCGACGGCCCGGACCAGCCTGTGTTCATATAGATGGTGTTCCTGGTTACCGGGATGGACTCCCGGATATGTTGTATATCCATACTTTCTCCGTTGCGAATGGTCGTGGCATTCTAGCATACGGGTACTCCTTTGACACCGTAGGGGGCCTTTGCTACGCTTCAAGCTTATGGCTGAGGAGACCACCTACCGCCGTGTCCTTGTTACCGGTGCCTACGGGTTCCTGGGTCGTCATGTGGTGCGCGCTCTGCTGGAAGGTGGCCACGGTGTCAGGGCTGCGGCTCACGGCTCAGGTCCGGAGGCAGGTGCGGCGGAAGCACGTGCGACTGATGCTGATGAAGAAGTAGAGACCTGTCGCCTGGACGTCACGGACACCTCATCAGTGACAAAGGCCATGGACGGGGTGGACGCAGTGGTGCACCTAGTGGGTGTCATCCGTGAGCGCGGTGCCTACACATTCGACGTTGTGAACCGTCTGGGTACGGCCAACATGGTGGACGCGGCCCGTGAAGCCGGCGTCCGTGCCTTTGTGCATCTGAGCGCTGTGGGCGTAACCGACAGCCCGGAGTTTCCATACCTACTGTCCAAGTGGCGGGGAGAGCAGGCGGTCATCGGCGGGGGCGTTCCGTACACAATCCTGCGAGGCTCCACCCTGTTCGGTCCGGGGGACGGGTTCGTCGGTACACTGGCGGCGTTGGTCAAGGCATTCCCTCTGGTTCCGGTACCTGGCAGCGGGCGTACCGTGTACCAGCCCCTGCATGTCCAGGATATGGCCCGGTGCGTTGCTGCGACGCTGAATCTACATGGGCTGCGCGGGCAGATATTCGACCTGGGAGGGCCGCACCACATGACCCACGACAGGATTCTTGATATTATTGCCGGTACGTACCGTCTGCGACGGCTCAAGCTCCACATGCCCCTTACGCTAATGCGAGGACTAGTAGCCATAATGGAGAGAGTCTCGCCCCATCCGCCGGCCACGCTGCACCAACTGCGGATGCTCTCCGTGGACAGCGTCACGGAGCTTGATCTGGTGGAGCGTACCTTCGGGTTCCAGCCGCGACCCCTGGAAGGCTCTATCGACTACATACGGGATATCTCTTATTGGGAGGCGTTGAAACTCTCCCTGGGCTTCCCAGGCAAACGCGGCCCGCAATCGGATAGGCCAGGGTAATTAGCTATACGATGAACTATACAAAAGCGCTGGAAAAGCTGCTGAGCCTAACCGACATGGAGCGCGTGGCCGGACGCGGGCCGCATAACCACAGGTATGACCTTGGGCGCATTCGTCTCCTGCTGGAGCGGCTGAGCAGTCCCCACCTTAAGACACCTACAGTCCATATCACCGGGACCAAGGGCAAGGGCAGCACGGCGGCGCTCATCTCCTCCGTACTCTCGGCCCAGGGATACCGCCCCGGCCTGTTCACATCGCCCCATCTTCATACCTTCCGCGAGCGGATACAGCTCAACGGCGAGCCTGTCTCTGAAAAGGAGTTTGCCTCTCTGGTAGACACCATATGGCCACAGGTGGTATCCATGAATGCAGACGGCTCTGACGGGGAGATCACGACATTCGAGCTTTTGACGGCCATGGCCTTCCTCCACTTTCAGCGGCGCGGCGCTGGCTTTCAGGTAGTTGAGGTGGGCCTGGGAGGTCGGCTGGACTCCACCAACCTGGTGCAGCCTGAGGTTTGCGTCTTCACATCCATCAGCCTGGACCATACAGCCATTCTGGGCGACACAGTGGAGCTCATCGCCGCGGACAAGGCGGGCATCATCAAGTCTGGTAGTGTTGCAGTGGTAGGGCCGCAGCGCCCGGAGGTGATGAAGGTGTTAGAGGAGGCGGCGGGCGCTCAGGGAGCCGTGCTGGTGCCTGTAGAACGGGAGTGTCGCTGGGCACTGGAAACGGCCGACCTGTATGGTCAGACCTTTACTATCGAGGCCAAATGGGGTGAGTATCAGCTTCGCACGCCTCTGCTGGGTGGACACCAGCTGGAGAACTGCGCCACGGCCCTGGTGGCTATCCAGGTGCTCAACGAGCTTGGGTTCACCGTTAGCAGGGCCTCATTGAGCAAGGGGTTTCGCTCCGTACGCTGGCCTGCGCGGCTGGAGGTGCTTTCGCGAGAGCCCCTGGTGGTGGCCGACGGCGCCCACAACCCGTATTCGGCGGGCAAACTCAGCGACTCACTGCGCGACTATTTCGACTTCCAGCGTCTGACCTACGTGGTAGGCGTTTCCGCTGACAAGAATGTGCCTGACATTGCGGCTGAGTTGGTCCGGGGCGCCGACCTGGTGGTCGTAACACGGTCGCGTCACCCGCGGGCGGCATCCCTTGACGACCTGGCCGACGCCTTTGGCGTTACTGGTGTTGAGTTGGTCCAGGTTGATGGCGTAGAGGCCGCGCTAGAGTACGCACGGAGCCGTTCGGAGAAGCGGGACCTGATTGTGGTTACGGGTTCCCTGTTTGTGGCGGCCGAGGCGCGGGAGACGGTACTAGGAATCGAGCCGGAGCTCTACCCCTCCCTCCAGCAGGGTACGCCCATACCATAAGCGGACCGCCTTACAGGGCGCGTGCCTATTCGCCTATTCGGATGGCGTGGAATCAGTGGGGGCCATAGTTCCCAGCATACGTTCCAGGGCCATAGTGTGGCTGCAATACTGGGGTCCTGTGAACCGCTCGCAGGAGCAGCGCCAAGCTCCATCTGAGTAGGTAATCTCGTAGCTGTCGTGCTCTCCTCGGAAAGAGGCGCTGAACTGGGTGATGCTTACCCGTTCCCCTTCCTGAGCGTACTGCTGTGCCTTCTGCACCATTCCAATGAGGCTAGAGTACATAGACCCCCCCTTTAGGTGTGTGGCGATTGGCTAGCAGATATCCGTACATTCAAATACTACTCTGGGTAAATTGGAGCGTCAATCGCCTGGGAGGCGTCTTTGTGCCACTTGCCGGTTGTTGTCATATCTTCCCATCGCCGGGTGGCCTAATTGACCTCGCCAATTGACCTAGAATGACCCCGATGCTAGACTCGCCGGACACCGTTACAGTGAGGCGTGCGCTATGCCGTTGTATGAGTACAAATGCCCGGAGTGCGACGTAAGGTTTGAGCGGCTTCGGCCCATGACGGCCAGCCGTCAAGCCGACTGTCCTGACTGTGAGACCCAGGCGCCACGTGTCCTTTCCCTGTTCGCCACATTCAACCGGAGCGCAGATGGACAGGTAGCGGCTCTGGGTGGTGGATGCGCCTGCGCAGCAGGTGGCGCATGTGCTTGCGCCGCTGGATTCTAGGCCTGCTCTGGCTGGCTGATCCGGGCACCGATAGAAACTAAGAAACCCCCGACTCGATCGGGGGTTCATTCCGTCCAGACCTGATCGATATGGTAGTGCCTAAAGGAACTGAGGCGCCTTCTTCAGTGCCACGCGGTGGCGCCGTCCTTGCCACCATCGTGCCAGCACCAGAAGCATGAGTGTCGCCGTTGCCTCTGCCACCGCTAGGATACCTATCAGCAGCGTGGATTCAAACCAGAATCCCAGGGGAAACATCTTCAGGAGATATGAGGTGCTCGGGTCCAGCTGCCACAGGTCGTTCGTGAAACTGAGTTCGTGAAACAGCTGGAACATAGGCCCGAATCCAACCATCGAGACTGCCGCTACCGTTCCTACGATGCCATAGGTAATCAGGCTTCCCCTGATTATCATCCTGCGCAGCCTGGTGCTGAAGTCGATGCTAGGTGTGAAAAAGCCCAGGGTTGCGAAGATGAACAGGAACAGGAAGGTCCCCTCCTGCACCCGTGACACCGCTGCCACAAGCCTTTTCACGTCCCGCATGTGCAGCGTCTCCCGCTCCGTGTAGAGAGAGATACTCTCTCCGTCAGCGACAACGCGTACATCCAGCAGCTCTTCCGACGAGAAGAAGTATGTCCGGATTTGCCGGGCTGCGTCTGAAAGCTGTACTGGAGTGAGGCCGGTGGCCTCAGCCACCTCTTGGCGGGCAAAGCCCAACTCGTATAGCCCCACCGTGCTGAAGGCCCATCGCACGTTGGTTGTTAACAGCAAGGCTACCAACGCCAGGCTGAACAGCAGGCCCATGACTGTCATTATGATTCGCAACGGTAGAAACCTTAAAACGACCTGGCATGAAACCCAGCCTACGGAGGTGGTGGGCGGTACTGGACTCGAACCAGTGACCTCCACGATGTCAACGTGGCGCTCTAACCAGCTGAGCTAACCGCCCATACAGGCGACAAGGCATTCACCTAAATTAGTTTATCAATGTGCTATTGGAGGGTCAAGGAACGGACTAGCTGTTTGATGCTCCCGCCGCCACCATCTCCTGAAGAGATGCGTATCCTTGCTGCTCCATCTGGCGCACCAACCCCTTGTTGATGGTCCGGGCTACGTTCGGGCCCCGGTACACCAGCCCAGTCAATAGCTGGACCGTGTCTGCGCCTGTCCGTAGAGTGCGTAGCGTATCTTCAGCTGTGGATATGCCGCCGCAGGCGTTGATGGATATGGCTCTCCCCACCTCCGCCCGCACCTCCTTCACCATGCGCAGTGTGTCCTCCAGCAGGCTCTGGCCGCTGAGACCGCCTCTGCCCATAGCTAGCTGTGGTGCCTCCACCGGCCTGGTGTTGGAGACTGTGATACCGTCGACTCCCTTCTCCCGGGCGATACGTACAAGAGAAAACACCTGCTCCTGCACCTCGGCATCCGCGTAGGGCGGCAGCTTGATAAAGAGAGGCTTGGCCCTGGCGACATTGATTCGGTCAATTAGCTCGGCAAACGTATCCGGCTCCTGGAACAACCGGATGCCCTGCGTGTTTGGTGAGCTGATGTTCAGCTCCGTAGCGTCGGCATGGGGCTCAAGCGCAGCGTGGCATCCTAGGAACGCATCCATGTCCAGTGCCGCCAGGCTCACCACCACAGGCTTGCTGGTCCCAGATTCGGCCCGACCCAGCCTCTCCAACCCCTCTTTGGCGGCGGCCATACCCTTGCTTGGGAAGCCTAGGGCGTTGATGAGGGACCGCTGTTTGGGCAGGCGCATCAGCCGTGGTCGCGGGTTGCCCTGCCTGGGTTCAGGTAGAACGGTGCCGCCAACCGCGTAACCGAACCCCAGGCGTAGCAGGGAGTCCAGCACCTCGCAGTTCTTGTCGTAGCCTGCAGCCAGGCCGACGGGTGATGGGAAGTGCAATCCGCCTGCGGACACCTGCAAGCGGGTGTCTTGAAAGTCGAATATAGGGGCAAGAAGACGCCACAGCCACCTGCGCCGTAGCGCCCATTCGGAAAGGGACTGCGCTCGCTCCGGGGGCAGCAGGAACAGTAGGGGCCGCGCCAGCCTCTCGTAGGCGCTCATAGCAGGCAACATTCTTTCATGCGCCGATGGCGTTGTCCAGGTAGGCGGAGGGCCGTGTCAGGCGACTCTTATCGACGGGAAACGCTGTTGACATCTTTCCGCTACTGGGTAATATTGCAACTGCAAAGAGTCGCAGGAGAATATCGGTGAGTAAACACGGCAGCGCCCTGGAGATGCTGAAGCAGAAGGGTTATCGTCTCACTCCCCAGCGGGTGATGGTCCTGGACGCTATGGCGGACAGCCACGGGCACATTGGCGTTGACGATATCTTTCGGGACGTGCACCGCCGCTACCCGTATCTGGACGTGGCCACGGTGTACCGGACCCTCCATCTGCTCAAACAGTTGCACCTGGTGACTGAGCTGGACGTAGGCGGCTTCGCCCGCTATGAACTGATCGAGACTGACATGCACCACCATATGGTGTGCGGTGAGTGCGGCAACGCCTTTGACTTCAGCCCACGCTACCTGGAGGAGTTCCGTAACACACTGAAAAAGGAGTTCGGGTTTCAGCCTGACGTGGAGCACTTCGCTATCGGTGGCCTGTGTAGCGATTGTGCCAAAGCTCAAAAGGGGTAGGAATCTACTCCTGTCACAGCCGGGGTCAGGTTTCAACCGCCCTTAACTGCCCTTAACTGCAAGGAGGCACGGTAATGGAATCGTCGGCGCTGGTTGCCCTGGGCCTGGGGCTTCTCCTGGGCCTGAAGCACGCTACTGACGCTGATCACGTGGTGGCCATATCCACCATTGTCAGCGAGTATAGGAACGCTTGGCGTGGCATATGGGTCGGCGCGTCCTGGGGACTGGGTCACACCACGCCACTACTCATAGTCGGGATGTCCATCCTTCTCTTGAAGGGGAGTGTAGCTGCGCAGTACGAGAAGTTCTCATCCTACCTGGAGTTCGGCGTCGGCATCATGCTGGTATTCCTGGGGCTGCAGGTGTTCTGGACCCGCCGCCGCCGCAGCTTTCACTTCCATGAGCACCTTGAGGAGGACAACCCCCACGTCCACCTCCATGGTCACCAGACTGAGATGGAGCCCGCTGATGAGGCCGACCACGGGTTCTTCCGGCCGGGCAAACCCTTCTTCCGCCTCAAGTCTTACCTCATAGGAATCGTCCACGGCTTGGCGGGCAGTGCGGCTGTAATGCTGGTGGTCTTGGCCACGGATGCGGTGACCTCATTCTGGGTAGGCATATCCTACATCCTGATTTTCGGCGTAGGCACCGTAATTTCGATGGGGACTCTTACTCTGCTAATGGGCATACCTTTCGCCGTCAGTGGCCAGTTCCAGAGGCTCAACTCAGCCATCGCCAGCGCCGCCGGAACGGCCAGCATCGCCTTCGGCGTATTTCTCATGTACAAGTTGGCGGTTGTAGATGGTCTGTAAACAGCGTAAGCAGCATTTGCTCTACCAACCGCCCTCGGCACACATCGTGCGGCCAGCGGTAATCCGCTCATGCTGAGCTTGTCGAAGCACATGAGCGGTGATTGTGCGCTTTGGCCGGGCTTCCCTACCCCCGCCGGGGCTGCTCACGGTCGGCGCTGTCCAGCATTATCGTCACTGGGCCGTCGTTGGTAAGCTCCACCACCATGTGCTGCTGGAACCGGCCCTTCTCTACCTTCAGCCCCTGCTCCTTGAGCAGCGCCACGCTTCTCTCAAACAGCGGTTCCGCCAACTCCGCGGGAGCAGCGTCTGTGAACGAAGGGCGGCGGCCCCGGCGTGTGCCGGCGTACAGCGTGAACTGGCTGATCAGCAGCACCTGTCCGCCCGTGTCCAGGACAGAGAGGTTGAACCGCCCCTCGGCATAGGCCATGATGCGCAGGTTGGCCACCTTCTCCGCCAGGTAGGCGGCGTCCGCCTCCGTATCCTCGTTGCGGACTCCCAGGAATACGACGAGTCCTGGGCCGATGGCGCCCACCTCTTCAGCTTCAACCGACACCGAGGCATGGGTAACACGCTGTATCAACGCACGCATCCGCTAACCGCTCCTGCGTTTGAGGCGTGGCTGGCTTACGAATAACGGCAAAGGGTGGTACCTATGGTGGGATGTACAACCGCTGAACGGGCGGCCCTGGGACCCGCAGGTCACCTTGGTTCCCCTTTAGGTTCCCCCTTAGGTTCAATGAGGGTGGCTGTGGGAGGTGTCGGAGGAGGTCTTGGTGGACGTCTCACTGCTTGATTCGGACTTGGACTCGCCCTTCTTGGAGTCAGATGGGGACTCGCTAGCTTTGGAGTCGCTGACTTTGGAGTCAGCTTTGGACTCGCCGCTCTTAGAGTCACTGCTCTTCGTTTCATCGCCACTGGAGTCGCCGGAAGAACCGTTCGATGAACTGGACTCCCCTGCCGGACTCACATGCTTGCGGGCGTAGTCCGTGGTATAGAAGCCGCTGCCCTTGTAGATGATGGCCATCGAATGATACTGGCGACTGGCCTCGCTGCCGCACTCCGGGCACGCAAGTGTAGACTCCGATCCAAAGGGCTGCCGGACCTCAAATCGGTGACTGCATTCCTTACATTTGTAGTCGTAAAGGGGCACCCACTCCTCCTGTATACCGTAAGCAGCCTCCGGTGGAGACTGCTAATTTATGAATGTAGCATTGCCGCTTGTCGCTGTCAACGGCGCTCCTTGCCGCCAAATAGGGCTCCACGTTTGCCCGCCTTTGTTGCCGTATGCTATACTGCCGTCTGTTCAAAGCTTCATTCAAAGGGGTAGGCACGTCATATGGTGGAAAACATTGGGGGGGCACCTGCGGTCAGTGAGGCGCCTGAGCCGCGGGAAGCAGGCTCTTACCTGGACCAGGCCGAAGGGCCTTTGACCATGAAATCCTTGCTGGAGTCCGGGGTTCACTTTGGGCATCAGACCCGAAGATGGAACCCCAGGATGAAGCGTTACATATTCACTACCCGCAACGGCATTCATATCCTGGACCTACAGCAGACCCTGTCCATGTTGGACAGAGCCTGTGAATATATTACGGATGTCGTCGCAGCCGGCGATTACGTACTGTTCGTGGGTACCAAGCGGCAAGCCAAAGAGGCCATTGTACAGGAGGCGACTCGAGCGGGCGCCTTCTACGTGGGCACCCGATGGCTCGGGGGGACGTTCACTAACTTCACCACTATCCAGGGTCGTATTGACCACCTGGTGCAGCTGGAGGAGCGCAAGCTGAAAGGTGCATTCCAGGTACTGCCCAAGAGAGAGGTTCAGAAGCTGGAGGACCGCATCTCAAGGCTGAACCGCTACCTGGGCGGCATCAAAGAGATGACCAGGATCCCGGCCGCTATATTCGTAGTGGACATAGGTAAAGAGAAGATCGCGGTAGCTGAAGCCCGGCGCATGGGTGTCCCCATAATCGCACTGGTCGACACCGATTGCGATCCTTTCCTGGTGGACTACCCCATACCCGGCAACGACGACGCTATCCGTTCGATTCGCCTGGTCACCAGGAGGATTGCGGACGCCGTTCTGGAGGGTTTTGATCAGCGCGGCGGTCAGGTACCGGATATGTCTCTGGACCAAGTGCCTGACGAACCTGATGAGCCGCCCGATGAATCACCCGATGAATCAGATGAAGAGGCTGCCCCGGACACCGCTGTCACTGTAGATACCGCCGATAGCGAGGCATAGAGAGGGAACCTCCTTGGAGATCTCCGTTGATCAGATAAGGTCCCTGCGCGAACTTACCGGGGCGGGGATCATGAACTGCAAGAAGGCCCTGGAAGAGGCCCAGGGCGACCTTTCCAAAGCCGAGCAGATCCTGAGAGCCAGTGGCGTAGCCAAAGCGGCATCCAAGACGGATCGCGAAGCGCGGGAAGGCATAGTAGAGGTCTACGTCCACGGTGGCGGTCGTATTGGGGCTATGGTGGAACTCAACTGCGAGAGTGACTTTGTTTCCAGGCTCCCCGAGTTCAAAGACCTGGCTCACCAGCTTGCCCTGCAGGTTGTCGGCATGAGCCCCGAATACGTAGACGCTTCGAATATGGACGGAGACGACAACCGTGATCCCGAACAGATCTGTCTCCTCCTTCAACCCTTTATCAAAGATGATTCCAAGGTCATAAAAGACCTGGTGCTGGAGATGGCGGCCCGTGTTGGAGAGAACGTTGTCGTCCGCAGGTTTGCCAGGTTTGAACTAGGGGGAGAGGAGTAGGGAGCGTGGGAACCGATAAGCCCCGTTACGCCCGCGTGCTGCTCAAGCTCAGCGGTGAGTCTCTGAAGGGCAATTCGGATCATGGCATCGATCCCAACGCCCTGCTCTACCTGGCCGATGAACTGAAGGTTGCCTCCGGCATGGGTATCCAGATAGCTGTGGTGGTGGGAGGCGGCAACTTCTGGCGGGGTGAGGAGTGGGAGGCGAAAGGCATGGATAGGGCCACCGCCGACTACGCAGGCATGCTGGCCACAATCATGAACGCCCTCGCGCTCCAGGACGCTATGGAGAAAGAGGGATTGATCACCCGTGTCATGACTGCCGTAGAGGTGCATGCCGTCGCCGAACCGTACATTCGCCGTCGTGCCATCACCCATCTGGAGCAGGGGCGAGTTGTCCTGTTCGCTGCGGGCATCGGAAACCCGTACATGACAACGGATACGGCGGCGGCGCTCAGGTCCCTGGAGATCGACTCCGAGGTCCTGCTAATGGCCAAGAACAATGTGGACGGCGTTTATGATTCAGACCCCAACAAGAACCCTAACGCCAAGAAGTTCAAGAACCTGGAGTACATAGAGGCGCTCAACCTGCGCCTTGAGGTAATGGACGCCACCGCTCTCTCCCTGTGTATGGAGAACCAGTTGCCCATAGTTGTCTTTGACCTTTTCACTCCTGGAAGTCTCGGGCGTGTCCTGGCCGGTGAGTCGCTGGGCACGATGGTGGCCCAGGGTGAAACGCTGGCCCTGAGCCGCTAGCGTTTCACCTCCAAAGTACGCTATTATTCCTCCCAACCTCTAACTCAGGAATCCGTACGCGACGCGTGGTTCCTAAGGAATGCTTGAAATGGCTACCGAACTGATATCCGATACTGAGACACGTATGCAAAAGTCTGTGGAAGCCTTGAAGCGTGAGATGTCCACCGTGCGGACGGGACGCGCCTCACCCAACGTGCTGGACGGTGTAACTGTTGACTATTACGGCGCTCCAACGCCGCTGAACCAACTAGCCACCGTCTCCTCTCCGGATGCCACCCTTCTGGTGGTCCAACCCTATGACCGCCAGGCCATCGGTGACATAGAGCGCGGCATTCTTAAGGCCGGGCTGGGGTTGAACCCTTCAAACGATGGTTCGGTCATACGCCTAGCCATGCCTCAGCCCACGGAGGAGCGCCGTCGGGACCTAGTCAAGCTGGTCAAACAGCAGGCCGAAGGCGCCCGCGTGGCAGTGCGTAATATCCGCCGGGACGTGATAGACCAGCTGCGTGCCCTGGAGCGCGGTAAGGAGATATCGCAGGACGAAGTTCACAGGTTTCAGGACCAGGTGCAGAAGCTGACCGACTCATTCGTAAATCAGATAGATTCCTCCGCCACTGGCAAAGAGGCGGAGGTCATGGAGGTCTAGAGCAGTTGTCAGAAACGTCACTATCGTCTACGGGAACGGAGACGCCCCCAGCCAGCGAGAACGGCAGTAGTAACGGTCTTGCCGTTCCCACTCACATAGCTATCATCATGGATGGCAATGGCCGCTGGGCCAGTCGCCGCGGCCTGCCCCGTATCGAGGGGCATCGCTCTGGTACCCGCAACGTGCGCAGGGTGCTTGAGGCCCTGGAGCTATACGGCGTTAGCTACGTTACGCTGTTCGCCTTTTCCACCGAGAACTGGAGCCGGCCCACGGATGAGGTGCGGGGCCTGATGGCCCTTCTCCAGGACACAATAGAGAGAGAAGCCCCGACGCTTATGGAGAAGAATGTCCGGCTGCGTTGCCTTGGCCGCATGGACCGTTTGCCTAAACAGCTTCGGGGCGTGATGCAGAAGACGCTGGACATTACCCGGGAAAACGCCGGTCTCACACTCAGCGTTGCATTGGACTATGGCGGGAGGGATGAGATCGTTCAGGCGGTCAAGCAGATAGTGGACGACGGAGTGGCGGCCGAGGATGTCTCCGCCGAGCTGCTGCAGCAATACCTCTACACAAGCGAGCTACCCGATCCCGACCTGATTATTCGTACCGCCGGCGAGCAGCGACTGAGCAACTTTCTCATCTGGCAGTCCATCTATAGCGAGTACCACTTCAGCCCAGTCGACTGGCCGGACTTTGACGAGGGGGCTCTTGAGGTGGCCATTCAGGACTTCAGCCAGCGGAAACGCCGCTTCGGCAGCGTGGCCGCCGAGCTGTAGACAGTGCCCGTCGGCGTAGCGCCGGGTTCCGCGACTCCACCTCCCACATACGCTCGTGTCCTGGCTGTTAATTCTCCTAATAGTGGCTTCGCACGTGTGACCCATCCCGATCCCCCAGGAAGGTGCAGGGAACCTGGGTTTCCTGCCGGGGGTGCAAAGGGGTGCCCCTCTCACAAAACCTACCAAGGGCGGGAGGGTGGGAAAAATTGGCCTGTGGGAATATGCCAGCCCAGCGTCGGCATTTTCTGTGCAAGACAAGATAGGTGGATAGAACAGAAAGTAGTACACGTTCGTTGCCCCAATGCACTGCGTCGGCTCCAAGCAGCGCATTATCTGCGTTGGAACTGCCGTGACAGACAACAATCGTAAGGAAGACGCTCTAGTCTTACGCCTGGCCACCGCGGCAGTGGGCATACCGCTGTTGCTCCTGTTGGTCTGGGCGGGAGGACTATGGCTTACCGCCCTGGTGGTCACGCTGCTGCTGCTGGGGGTACAGGAGCTTTATGGTCTCGGTGGTATTGACCGCCAGTGGACGCATCGTCTGCCCGGACTGATATTCGCTGCCTTTCTGGTACTGGCGGGACGCGAACTGGGCGTACGGGCGGTTCTCCTGGTTGCCACGGGCTTCCTCGCACTGCTCGTTTCACACAGATGGACACCCGCGTCTGCTCGCTCCTGGCTGCTGGCTCTGGGTGGCCCCCTGTATCTAGGTGGCGCGCTGTCCCATGCGCTGCTCCTGCGGGACCTGGAGCATGGTGCGGCATGGCTCCTCCTGGCGATTCTGACGGCCTTCTCTGTCGATACCGAGGCCTACTTCACCGGTCGGGCCCTGGGCCGCCACCGTATGGCCCCCCGTATCAGCCCTGGCAAAACGTGGGAAGGGGCGGTTGGCGGCCTGGCTGGTGGTATCGGAGCGGCCACGCTTCTGGTGTGGATCTTTGACCTTCCCCTGGAGTTGGCGCTGGCGCCGCTCCTGGGTCTTGGCGTATCGCTGGTTGCTCAGGTCGGCGATCTGTTTGAATCGGCCATCAAGCGGGCGGCGGACGCCAAGGAGGCCGGACGTCTGCTTCCCGGTCACGGTGGCGTTCTGGACCGCCTGGACTCTGTTGTTTTGACCTTGGTGCTGGTGTACCATGTTGCCAAATGGGGAGCAGTGTAAAGGGCATCGCCGTCCTTGGCTCCACAGGCTCCGTAGGTCGCCAGGCCCTCGACGTTATCCGCGCCTTTCCGGACCAGTTCACCGTGATAGGCCTCGGCGGTTGGAGGAACCATTGGCTGCTTGATGAGCAGGTGGTGGAGTTCCATCCTGCTATGGTGGCTTACGATGGCACCGGGGATCCAACCGCCTCATCCCACTTGGCCGCTTCCAACCTCGTCTCCATGGAAGAGATGGTCTGTGACCCCAGGGTGGACATCGTTGTGATGGCAGTTGCCGGGCCCGCGGGCCTAGTTTCCACCTTGCGAGCCCTGCGTGCGGGCAAGACGGTGGCGTTGGCAAGCAAAGAGGTCCTGGTTATGGCCGGGCCTATCCTGGCTCAGGAGATGGCTGGAGGAGCGCTCCTGCTGCCCGTGGACAGCGAACCCAGCGCTATCTGGCAGTGCCTCCGTGGCGAGGACAGCGACATTGCCCGTATCATCATTACCGCTTCCGGCGGCGCCTTCCGGCAGCGCAGCCCGGATACACTGCACTCCGTAACGCCGCAGGAGGCACTGAACCACCCTACGTGGACTATGGGCAGGAAGATAACCGTCGATTCGGCGACTCTCATGAACAAGGCGTTAGAGGTCATCGAGGCGCACTGGCTGTTCGATATGCCCTGGGAGCGCATCGAAGTAGTGATCCATCCCCAGAGCATCGTCCACTCCTTTGTGGAGTTCCAGGACGGCTCGGTGAAGGCGCAGATGGCGCCTCCGGATATGCGCTTTCCCTTGCAGTACGCAATGTTCTACCCAAAGAGGATCCGTAGCCAGTGGCTTGAGCGGTTGGATATCGCCAGAGTGGGTTCGCTGGACTTTGAGCCATTGGATGTGGCCCGATACCCATGCTTCTCCACAGCACTGGATGCGGCAAAGGAGGGCGGCACCTATCCCGCTGCGCTGTGCGGAGCTGACGAGGCGGCGGTAAAGCTATTCCTGGATGGCAAGATCGGGTTCATGAACATACCGGATCTGATACGCCGGGTCATAGAGGAGCACAGCTCTGGGGACGCCATGTCCCTGGATGATGTGATAGGTGCTGAAGCCTGGGCGCGCCAGCGGGCTCAAGAACTGATTCCGGCCTCACGATAACAATGCTGTTTCGCTGTAGGGTTATACTGTATCCATGCTCTCTGTACCCGTACTCATAGTCGGCTTTCTACTGCTCCTCTCCGTCCTCGTTGTCATACATGAGGCAGGGCACTTCATCGTAGCCAAGCTCGCCGGCGTCAAGGTGGAGGAGTTTGGCGTCGGGTTCCCTCCTAGACTATGGGGCGTCCGGCGCGGCGAGACTATATTCACTATTAACGCTATTCCTTTGGGTGGCTTCGTGAAGATGGTGGGTGAGGAAGACCCCTCGGACCCACGCAGTCTGGCGGCAAAGTCGCCCGGTATCCGCTTTCTGGTCATGGCCGCCGGCCCGTTCATGAACGCCATCCTGGCTGTGCTGCTCTTCAGCGTCATGTTCATCATCCCCCAGGAGGTGGCGGTAGGCGATGTCCTGGTCCTGGAGGTCAGCCCCGATTCACCTGCCAATGAAGCAGGTATTCTACCCGGCGATATTATTGTCGCCACTGACGGTCATACCATCGATAACGACCGTGACCTGAGGTACCGTATCAGCCTCAGCCTGTCCGATCCGATGACATGGCTTGTTCAGCGCAGCGGTGAGCGGGTTGTAGCGATACTTGAGCCGCGCCTCAAGCCGCCCGATGATCAGGGGGCGACGGGCATCATCGTCAGCACCGTCAACCTCCGGACCGAGAGCCGCGTCACGCCTGTGTGGATCGCGCCCTGGAAGGGCCTCCAGCGCACCGGCGAGGTGCTGGTTCTGATCAAGAACGAGTTTGCCAAATGGATCGTTGGGGGCTCCGCCCCGGAGTTGGCCGGCCCCATAGCCATGGGTCAGGTGTTCGGGGAGGTTACCCAGGGTGAGGGGCTGGCACTGAAGGACCGCCTTCTTGCCACCATCAGCCTGGCCGCCATCATCAGCTTAAGCCTGGCGATTTTCAACTTCCTGCCCATTCCCGCCTTGGACGGTGGGCGCATGCTGTTCGTCGGCATTGAATGGTTGCGTCGCGGCAAGCGCATCTCGCCCCAGAGAGAGGGGCTTGTGCATCTGGTGGGCTTCGTTGTCTTGATTACATTGGCTATAATGATCAGCCTGGTGGACATCGCCCGCATCTTCCGCGGCGACAGTCTGCTGGGCGGGTAGGTATGCCCCTAACATGACGATCAATATTTCAGAATGGCAGACTGCCTTGAGTCTTCAGGGGTTAGGACTTGATCTGAAGGATAGGCCTGGCAGAAGCCGAGTAGCAAACTTGCTCAAACAGGTTCTAACCTCGGCTCCCGTAAGTTCACAACAGGGAAACCCAACAAATCTACAAGGTTATATTGATCGTTATGGCGAGCAAGTAACCCTAGACGCCATCGCCGATATTGACAGGTATTTCCAGCTATTGCGAGTGCGGGGGTTCACTGTGGGGGGGGGCTATCAACGCAACTACCTCCTCTGTGGATCGGTCCCAGTGACATACGGCCAAGTAATACAGCTATTTCGGTAATCGGTGAAGGTCTGGCTGGTTGGTACCTTGAACAGCAACAATTACAGCCTCTTGCTCGGCCAATAGGGGAGGGTGTGGATCTGATTTTTGAAGTACCTACCCAGCGACCAAGCGCGTATGCGCTTATTCAAGTGAAGGCAACCCAAGAGCCAGATATTGTGGGACGGATGAGGGGCGCTACTCCCGAATTGCTCCAATATGCTTACAACGTAGCTGCTCGCATGCCACCTAATACGTATTCTTGCTATATCATTGGAGTAGTGATTGGCCAGTCTAGTGACTTCGAACTGCTGAGTCTGAGGATCGATATTGTATAGGAGGCTCTAGTGGTAGCAGAACACACGGAAGAAGACAATGCGTTCATTCTTAAGCAGCGAGGTAAGTTTGTGGAAGCAATGCAGGCGTATGCTCGGCGGCATGCGAAAGCGTGTGAGGAGAAGAACGAACATATTGCACAACTATGTTTCGACCAAATGCTTGATGTCCAGCTTCTTCAGCTACTAAAAAGTGGTACCAGGTTCAAGAACGCCACTGATCTCAAGCATACGGCTAGTATTTACCTCGCTAGTGTGTTGAGAGAACTCGGCGCTTTTGACGACTCTATCAGAAAATACTTTGATCGATCGTGGGCGAAATTTCCGAGTCAAAAGGAAGGGCATCCACTATTCAGTGCGGGTAGGGAGCAGTTGGTTCACTCAAGGTCCAATTCAGAATCAGCAGAGCGTGATGTTTAGTCGACGCAGACCAACCAAACCGGTATTCGTGGGTAAGGTGAAGGTGGGCGGTGACGCACCCATCACCGTTCAGTCCATGACCAAGACGGACACCAGGGACGTCAAGGCCACCGTTGCCCAGATCAAGGGCCTGGAGGAGGTCGGCTGCGAAATCATCCGTAGCGCCGTGCCTGATATGGAGGCGGCCAAGGCGCTTCCGGAGATCAAGCGGCAGATCAACATACCGCTGGTGGCGGACATCCATTTCCACTACCAGCTGGCCCTTGAGGCCATTAAGGGCGGCATCGACTGTCTGCGGCTGAACCCCGGCAATATACGAGACCCGGAGCGCGTCAAGCAGGTGGTAACGGCGGCCAAGGAGCGGCAGATACCCATCCGCATTGGCGTGAACTTCGGCAGCCTGCCTCCTGTGGGCAGCATCGGCAAGACACGGTCATTCCATCGCCTGGCAGACGGCGTCAACCTGCTCCCCAAGGCTGGTGAAGCCGTAAAAGGCGCCTACTCCGTGGTTGACCACATGGTTGACACCGCCCTGTGGGAGATCGGCATTCTTGAGGCCCTGGACTTCGACCTGATCAAGATATCGATGAAAGCATTCGATGTCGGCACCACCGTGGAGGCGTATCGAAGGCTCGCCCAACTGGTGCCTTATCCGCTCCACTTGGGCATCACCGAGGCGGGCACGACACGCTCCGGCAGCATCCGCAGCGCCATCGGCATAGGGCTGATGCTGTACGACGGCATCGGCGACACAATACGCGTGTCGCTCAGCGACGATCCTCGTGAAGAGGTCACCGCAGGCTACGAGATACTCAAGTCCCTGGAGCTTAGGCAGAAGGGGGCCGTCTTGGTGGCCTGCCCGTCCTGCGGACGTGCGGATGTGGACGTAATCCGGTTGGCCAACACGGTGGACGAGCTGCTCAAGAAGGTGGACAAGCCCGTGAAGGTGGCCGTAATGGGGTGCGAGGTCAATGGCCCCGGCGAGGCCAAGGATGCCGACGTGGGTATCGCCGCCGGAGCAGGCCGCGCCATCATCTTCCGTAAAGGTCAGAAGGTACGCGTGGTGGATGAGGCTGATATGCTTACAGCCCTCATGGAAGAGGTGGAGAGGCTGTAGCGCATGGGCACCTTTCGCGTAACCATAGAGATAGGCGACCCCTCAGGGGCCAGCTATCGGGAGGTGTCTGCGCTGGTGGACACCAGAGCCAGCCATACGGCTGTCCCGGCATCGTTGTTGCGCGAACTGGGGGTTTCCATACTGGAACGCTGGCCGTTCCGATTGGCTGATGGACGCGAGATAGAGATGGATGTCGGGGAGATGCGTATCCGGGTGGACGGTAGGGAGCGCACTACCGTCGTCGCATTCGCCGAAGAAGGAACCGGCCCCATCCTCGGTGCCGTGACCCTTGAAGGGTTCCGGCTGGGCGTTGATCCCATCGCTCAGCGCCTGATACCCGTACCCGGCCTGCTCATGTCCAGTCCGCACCTGCTGTAGGCGGCCCACCATCGCTCCATTCCTGGTAACCTACGCATACGCTGGTCAGGTAGACTGGCCTGCGCCAGCGTTGCGCCATCGCCTACAACGCCACATAGCTAACGTACGACTGTAAGGGAAAGAAGAATGCGCGTATCCAACCTTTTCGGCAGGACGCTACGTCAGGCGCCCTCGGAGGCCGAGAGCACCAGCCATCAGCTCATGCTCAAGGCCGCCCTGATGCACCAGCTCGCCGCCGGCGTCTACGCCTACATGCCACTGGCTTGGCGCTCTCTGCGCAAGATCGAACAGATCATTCGTGAGGAGATGGACGCCGCCGGAGGCCAGGAGCTGAACATGCCTGCGCTCCAGCCCTTAGAGCTGTGGCAGCAGGCAGGCAGAGCCGAGACCTACGGGCCGGTGCTTTTCCGCCTTAAGGACCGCAGGGAGCGGGATATGGTTCTGGCGCCCACTCATGAAGAGGCCATCACCACCATTGTCAAGAACAACGTGACCTCCTATCGTGACCTGCCCTTGGTCCTGTACCAGATACAGACCAAGTTCCGTGACGAGCCCCGGCCAAGGGCCGGCCTCCTGCGGGGCCGCGAGTTCACAATGAAGGACGCCTACTCATTTGACACAGATGTGGAGGGGCAGGATCTGTCCTACAGCAGGATGGTGCAGGCCTACAAGAACATCTTCCAACGGTGCGGCTTGCCAACGATGGCCGTTGAGGCCGATAGCGGCGCAATCGGCGGCAAGGAGTCCCACGAGTTCATCCTGCCTGCCGAGGCAGGTGAGGACACGGTTCTCCACTGTCCACAGTGCGAGTACGCCGCCAACGTGGAGCGCGCCGCCTTTACCCTGCCCGACGTCCCGGCTGAGGAGCCGCTGCCCCTGGAAGAGGTCGCCACCCCCGGCGTCAAGACAATCGCGGGCCTGGCAGGCTTCCTCGGCATTCCCGAAAGCAAAACGCTCAAGGCGGTGTTCTACGTCGCCGGTGGCAAGCTGGTGTTCGTTGTCATCCGGGGTGATCTGGACGTTAACGAGATCAAGCTGTCCAACGCTCTCGGAGCCCATGACCTGCGTCTGGCCACAGACGCTGAGGTAGCCGCAGCCGGGCTGGTGGCCGGGTCGGCCTCCCCCGTAGGATTGCCCTCTGACGCAGAGGACGTTACTGTAGTGGCCGACGACTCCATCCAGAAGGGCGCCAACTTTATTGTGGGCGCCAACAAGGACGGCTACCACCTGCGCAACGCCAATTACCCACGTGACTTCCAACCCGACCTTTTGACTGACGTTGCGCTGGCCCAGGAAGGGTACGCCTGTCCAAATTGCGGCACGCCGCTGCAGGCTACGCGTGGCATTGAGGTGGGCCACGTCTTCAAGCTGGGGACATTCTACAGCGAGCGGCTCGGGGCCAACTTTCTGGACGACCAGGGCCGCCAGAATCCCATCATAATGGGTTGCTACGGCATCGGCGTAGGGCGGCTCCTGGCTGGGGCCATCGAGCAGAACCATGACGACAAGGGCATCGTCTTTCCGACGCCTATCGCGCCGTACCAGGTGCATCTGCTGGCTCTGAACACTGAGGACGACCAGATACGCGGCGCAGCTGACGACCTGTACCAGCGCCTTCAGGACGATGGCCTAGAGGTGCTGTACGACGACCGCGAGGAGTCGGCTGGGGTCAAGTTCAACGACGCCGACCTCCTTGGCCTGCCTGTGCGTCTGGTGGTGTCCAAGCGCAACCTGGGGCAGAACGCGGTGGAGGTCAAGGCCCGACCTGAGGCGGATAGCCGCCTGGTGCCAACGGCAGATGTGGTGAAGGTTGTTAGGGGGATAGTGGGGGCGTTAGGCTAAGAAATCCCGCTTATGCTGAGCTCCGACAGGAGTCGCGAGTCTTACTCGGACTTGTCGAAGCATATGAGCAGGGATTCGGTTCAATTGTATTATTCCTGACACCTGGGGCAAACACACCCGCTCACCCTGAGCCCGTCGAAGGGTGAACAAATCAGTCAAAGGCGGCATGAGTTTCTACGTTTATATTCTGAAGTGCTCGGATGGCTCGTACTATACCGGGCATACAGATGATCTTGATAAGAGAGTTGCCGCCCACCAAAGAGGCGAGATCCCTGGATATACATTTGGCCGTAGACCCGTTACATTGATGTTTGTCGAGACGTTTCCTTCCAGGGAAGAGGCGTTTCATTCGGAAAGACAGATCAAGGGTTGGTCGCGGCAGAAGAAAGAGGCTCTGATTCGAAGAGATTGGGAGCGTCTGAAGCTACTGGCGCGAGCTCATGGTTCGACAGGTCCGACTTTGTCGCGAGTCGCGACCTGCGGTCGGAGCTCACCATGAGCGGATACTGCAATGCCTAACCCCGCTCACCCTGAGCCTGTCGAAGGGTAAGGTGATCAGCGGATGCATCGCTTTCTGATCGTTATCGAAAAGGCCAACGGAAACCACTCGGCTTACGCCCCGGACCTGCCGGGCTGCATTGCTACAGGCGCAACACATGAGGAGGCCGAGAGTAACATGCATGCGGCTATTCAGATGCATATTCTAGGGCTTCAAGAAGACAACGAGCCTATCCCAGAGGGTGTAGCGTACGCGGAGTACGTCGCGCTGCCATAAGAACTATCGAGCACACTCCGGTCATATGGTTCGACATGTCCGAGTAGGCCCGACACATCGAGGCTCGCGACTCCTGTCGGAGCTAACCATGTGCGGATCGGACTCGAGGGGGCGCCCTACTCCCAACCGCTTCACATAGGTGGACCGCCAAGAGCCCTGAACGGCTCCGGTACGTAGCCGGAAAGCGCATCCGACCAGTGGTCGAGTAGCTTTGCAATCGTGGGGTCGTCCTTCGTGAGCCATGCCAGGTGGCGTAGCCCGTGCTCCTGCACCTGCAATATGTCGATGGACGTTGGAGGGGCCGTCGCGTCGCCGCGTGCCAGCTCTGCGTGAGGAACCTCCACCAGCAGCCATGATGGCGGCGGGTCGGCGTCCGGTGGAACTACGGCAAGATAGGTCAGCACCACCTCCTTGGCCGCATGTCGCCAGGACGTAGAGTGGAGCACGATCGGCTCCATACCTAGCTGCACCATCGCCTGTGCAGCTACATCCTCCGGCTTTGCGCCTGCCGGCCACGCCACGACGAACGAGTCTGCGTGCTCGGGACGCATAGCCCATAACCGCCCGCCCCGCAGCGACACCGGCAGAATCTCGATCGCCTGCATCACGAAGTCCGGCGACCACAGTGCTTCGGAGAGCGCCTCCCCCATCCCTATGATATCGGCGGAAGGTCTATCCGCTTGCATGTCGATTCTCCTTGGGGCCACCGGCTTCCCGATGGTGCGTAGCACCTGCGCTTTGGTCAGTTTGGGCGGGGGTGCCGGTGTATCAGGCGCAGGCACTAGTTGGGTTTATTCCACTGGTGTTGCCTGTGGAAACGCCTGTTCTTCTGTAACGTCCTGGGAGTGTGTCTCCTTGCCGTGAGTTATAACGGCAGTGACCACCTCTCCCTTGTTGCCGACTGTCCGCCAGCCGCATACACACGTGACCTGTCACTGCTTCGTGCTTTCACTGTCCTGCATCAGTCCCTCCTCTTCAATCTTGTGTAGGACGATTCTACATCCGGTGCGCCCGTGCCGCCATAAGCCGGGCTTCTCTCCCGCGATGCATCTGCCTGGGACGCCCGGTGGCCTATGGTACACTCCAACCGGAGGGTACGCCACCAGCCTGGAGGGAGAGCATGGCAGAGGTACAACGCAGAAGATTGCGCAAAAGCCGGGCAGAGCGGATGGTGTTTGGAGTGGCGGGCGGGTTGGCGGACTACCTGGAGGTGGACCCCGTCCTGGTAAGGGTAGGGTTTGTGGTTCTGTGCTTCATCGCTGGCCTGGGACTCCTTGCCTACATCGGTCTCGCTCTCCTGATGCCCGATATCCCCGAAGGCGACACGCCCCCCGATGCCGTCTCGGCGACCGGTTCGATCACGGAGGGCCAAGACCCCGTAACCCCGTCGGAGCGTCGAGGCAGATATGCCTTTGGCATCATACTCATCGGGTTGGGTGTGATTCTCCTCGTTGAACAGCTGGGCCTCCTCCGTTGGCTGGACTGGGGCGTCTTCTGGTCCATCGTCCTGATCCTCATCGGTGTTGCCTCGATAGTCGGACGGATAAAGAGGTAGCCTGATGGCTGAAGGGCGTCACCTGCGAGGTGGCCCGCCGTTATTCGGGTTTCTCCTGGTTATACTGGGCGGCCTTCTGCTGCTCCAGTCGCTGGGAGTCGTTACCTGGGCCGCCTGGTGGAACCTCTGGCGGTTCTGGCCCGTTGTATTCATCATCGCGGGTGTTGTCCTGCTGCTTGGACGACGGGCCCCACTGCTTGCGTCGGCTGTTACGGCACTGCTCCTCCTGGGTGCTGTCGGCGGTGCAGCCCTGCTGGCACCTGACCAAGATACTCGTTCCACTACATCTGAGCTGCGTGAACCCCTGGATGGTGCTGCCAGTCTGCACGTCCGGATCAACTTCGGTGCCGGACAGATAAACCTATCGGCTCTGCCTGCGGGTTCGCCTGACCTGGTCCACGGCCTATTTCGGGGCTCCGGCGAATCGGCAGGCGCATCCTACTCCATAGACAGGATCGGAGACAGGGTCGAGCTACTTATCGAGTCTACGAATACTTCGCCGCCCTTTTTCTTTGGCGGAACCGAGCGGGTGTGGGACATCCAGCTAGCCCAGGATATTCCAATAGAGCTGGAGCTGAACTCCGGCGCCAGCGATGCAGACATAGACCTGACGGGTCTGCTTGCTGAAGATATCCGTATGAACCTGGGTGCCATCGACGCCACAATCACCCTTCCTGACGTCATGGAGTTCGCCTCGGTTACCATACTCGCTGGCGCTGCCGACCTGACGGTGACAGTGCCGGAGGGCGTGGCCGCTCGCATAGACGTTGACGCTGCCCTGGCAGACGTCAACGTTGACCCGGAACGGTTTGCCAGGACGGGTGGCGCTTATCAGTCGCTAGACTACGATACCGCAGACCGCAGGATAGACCTTAGCATCCAGGTGGGCGCTGCGAGCCTGGCCGTGAGATAGCAGGTGGCTGGTAGTGGAGGAGAAACCCGAGTTCATCGCTGCCGATGGTTCCGGCCGACTCGGCCATCTGCGCCTATTGCCGACTTTCCAGTATCTCCTTCAGCTTGCGATTCTCAGCTGCTCCCTGTTTCTGAAGACTGGTGCGCATCAGGGGTTAGATGAGCTTGAGCAAGCCCTTCATTGCCAATGTAGCGTCGAAGGTCATCTTGGTGCCCCCGTCTATCGGCTCAAACGAGTAGTTACCTGTTGCAGAGAAAGGAGCGCCTCTGCTGGTTTCCATGGACATCTTGTTGGGAGGCTCGTACTCGGTGACACGGCCAGAAAACGTCGGCTTCATCATGGGCATGAACTTCGCTGTTACCCGGAAGGTCGAGCCGACGGCAAGAGGCCCCTCACTCGTTTGGACCATCTCCTCGGTCGAGTCCTGCCAGAAAGCGTAATTTCGAAAATCGGCAAAGTACGCGAAAACCTCCTCAGGCGTCCGGTTGATCGTTATCTCATCACGAAACGTTATCATTCGAGGCTCCTTATTGCAGGCTGTGAACCGCCAAGCGCTTCCGATACAGCGATTCCGGGCTAGCCTTGGCCCGCGCGCAGCGGGGATGTTACCATGGCCGGGCGTGCGGCGTCGAGGGCCTGTACTCGTCCAGGGGGTTAGTGACACTCGGCCTCCCTTCATGGGGATTGGTGCTGAGCGAGGAACTCTTGGGGGGTGAGGTATCCCAGCGCCTGGTGGGGCCGGATGGTTGGTTCGGCTATCTCACCATGCAATTGTAGCTGCAGCTCTGTGTCCAGTTCCGCCGCACCTCTGAACTTAGGTCATTTAGGTCATAAGACTATGTCTGGCACGGGTCGTTGGCTTTCTGGGACTTGAGCGTAAAGTTGACGCAAACACACTAAAAGGAGGAGACATGGCACTAATCGTGGCACCGATTCTGGAAGGCAAGGTCGATGCCTGGAAGCAGTGGGTAGCGGATTTGCAGGGGTCTCGCAGTAATGACCTGGCTGACATGAACAGGCGATATGGACTGACAAAGCATTCGGCGTGGCTCGCTGAAACCCCCTCGGGCACAGTGGTGGTGGCGATACATGAAGGTCCGGGTTCAGGTGAGTTCATGCCCAAGCTGGCACCTTCGCAGAACGAGTTTGACATAGGGTTCAAACAGAAGCTTTTGGAGATTCACGGCATGGATGTCACTCAGCCGCCGCCTGGACCAATGCCTGAGCTTTACTTAGACAGCGGAGCTTGATCCGCCTTTCCATTCGCACCCTTGAGGGGCCGGTAGCCCACAGCTACCAGGCGGTATCCGTAGCCTCTTAGGTGGGTGCCTTCTACCAAACCGCTCCATCCTCGGCCCCGACTAGTCGGGGCCGAGACGTTTCTCCAGGGCTCATCTGCCAGCCATTCGGGGGAGAGTGGTAACGCAGAGGGTGCGGACGCGCCATTATGCTGACCATGTATCCCTACACAAGCGGACGCCTGGCCAGAATTGTGGCGCTGGAGCATCTGATCAAATACATCCGTTCCCACCAGGGCGTCGAGTTCATGCGTTGCCTGGATGTGGCTCAGGGCTGGACGGACAGGGGCCTGCGGCGTAGAAGGCGGGGCTAGCTAGAAACGGCCGTGTCCCAGAGACTCGACTGAAAGACGGGATGGTGCAGGAAACCTAGGTTTCCTGCTGGAGGGTTTTAGGGAGGTGTCCTCCCTATCTCATAAACATTCGAGGGCGGGTGGGTGGGAAAAAGACGCTAGAACCCCGGTCATAACAGATCGGGATACCTTCCAGTCATCTTGCCAAGTGTTTAGCGACTACCGGCCGCGTGACGCCGCCCACTCATCGTGGGAGGGTACCGCCTCGCCGACCACGTATAGGAAGTGGTAGCAGCCAAAGTCGCCAAGGAACTTGAACTGCTTTCCTAGGTCCTTCACCGTGGCCTGAAAGTCCGCGTGGGAGCGCAGGTAGTTCTGAAAGGAGCCATGCGTTTCCGCCAGGTGCACCATGCGGTTGGCGTTGCTCACCACCGCCTCCAGCTTGCGGCGGTTGCGTATGACCCGCGTGTCCTGCGCTAGCGCCTCTATCTCCGGCTCCGTCATGTCCGCCACCCGCTCCGCATCGAAGTCGTGGAAGGCCTCTTTGATGCCGGGCCACTTGGACTCCACCACCCGCCAGGAGATTCCGGCCTGGAACGCCGCCTTGCTCATCACCTCAAGGTAGTCCCCCAGGGACTGGGGCTGTATCTGTTCAGGAGCCTGCATTTCTGTCATGGTACGTCTCCTCTATGACCGGGATAGATGGCCACTCGTAATCTACAGAGCCGGCATGTCAGCCCAGACGCCGCCGGTCTGCGCGGCGCGCCATGTCTCCGTGAACTGCATCAGCTTAAGCCCGTCCTCAAAGCGTGGAATGGCTGGTGAAGGCTCGCCCTCTCCCCGGATGGCTGCTATGAATTCCGCCTCCACCTCAATGCCGTACTCGCTGTCCCAGGCCTGCCTCAAGTGCGGCGGTATCTCGATTTGTCGAAAGTCGCTGTCCCCCGTCCTGGCACCGAAAAAGCCCTGGCGGGACTGGTTCTGTGGGTAGCAGGTCAGCACACCATCCGTACCGTAAATCTCGAAGCGTGTCAGGGCCGTGTCGCCGGCTATGGTGGTATGCAGGTACGTGATAGTTGCGCCGCTCCGCAGCTCAGATACCACCACGTTGGTCTCCGGTCGAACGTCGCGTTCGTGACGGTCCACGCCGGGGCTCTCGACCTCGAACCGTTTCCTGTATGCCAGGACGCGGGTGTGGTCCCCGAACCACCGGTTCGCAATTTCGAACTGGCTGCCCAGGCCGAAGAAGGGCGTGTACCAGTAGTCAATCACGTTGAGCATCTCGCCTACGTATCGCTGCTCCAGAAGCCAGCGGAGCATGGCGTCCTCACGCGTGTAGAACTGCACGGGGTAGACCAGGCTGACCAGGTTGCTCTTCTCCTGAGACTTCTGGTACATCTCCGCTGCCTCTTCCACCGTCCGCGCCATTGCATTCATGGTGAGCACATGCTTGCCGGCGTCCAGTGCGGGCATCGCTATCTCGTAGTGCAGCGCCGTCCGCGTGCCCAGGGCGACAGCGTCCACATCCGATGCCTCCACCACCTCGCGCCAGTCGGATGCTGTGCGCTGAAACCCGAATTCGCTGGCGGCCTGCTGGCTGGACTCGGGGCTGCTGTTGCACACAACAACCAGTTCCACGCCTGGGACATTCTGAAGGCCGGGAAGAAGCCGGCGCTTGCTGAACCCGCCCGCGCCGACGAAGCCGATACGTACCGTCTGCTGGGCCATGCTAACCTCTCGTGATAGGATGCTGTGGAAGGTAGTATTATAGCCTACCCCGGCTCTGCCTAAAAACTCGGCTAGCTAGAGGGGCAATTCATGAATTGCCCTTACGGAGGCCTAATGTGGGGGGCTAGCGTTGTAGTATTGTGCCTTGCGTAAGCAGAAGGAGGTATGTCAATGATCACAGTGATAGTCCACCACTACGTACTGCGCGAACAACTGGAGCAGGCCGAGTCGGCCATCAAGGGCAATGGCAAGGCCATGCGCGACTTTCAAGGTTTCGTCTCACGGCAGACGCTCTACGCCCAGGAAGACCCGCTCCAGATCACGAGCGTAACCACCTGGAACAGCGTCGGGGACTTTCAAGCCTGGGGCAACCGGCCCGGCCGACCTCAGCCTCAGCCCGACGCTCCAACCATGTGGTCCGCGCCCATTGAGAGCAAGACCTTCGAGGTTACGCCGGAGCTTTAGGCAGCGCATGTATATTCAAGCCCCTCCGGATGGCGGAGCCGTAGCGCATGGCGGTTGAGCAAGAGGTACAGGAGATCACCAGCAGGAGCAGTCCCGCCGCTTACCTTGGCTGGGGCTGGTTGACCGTAACGCTGGGGCTGGCCCTGCTGATGGGGTGTGGCCAATTTGAGAGCACTCCCTCTCCCACTCCTACCTCCACACCTCCGCCTGTGCCTGCGGTGACCTCCGAACTGGTCATCTCCGCCAGCTTCCCTGTGACCATGGCCTTCGCGCCGGACGGTCGGCTGTTTTACAACGAGTTTGCTAAGGGGAACATCCAGACGCTCCTTCCGGGAGAGTCTGGGCCCAGGCTCTTCGCCCACGTGGACTCTTTAGCGCTGGGTGAATGTGGCCTGGTTGGTGTGGCCCTGGACCCGGAGTTTGAGCGGACGGGCTATGTGTACGTCTATTACATTGAACCGGTGGAGAGTGACAGCCGGATAGGGCACCCTGTCATCGTCCGATTCACAGATGTGGACGGGCAGGGGCAAGAGCCCACGGTGCTGCTTGATGATCTGCCTACCACCAACCCGATTATCTGCGGCCACGTCTCAGGCAACCTGCACTTTGGCCCGGACGGCTATCTGTACCTCTCTATTGGGGAGATGGAGCTTAAGGAACCGGCCCAGGACGTGGGCAGTCCTCTTGGCAAAATCCTGCGCCTCCGCAAAGAGGACGGCTTGGCGGCCCCGGACAACCCCTTTGTGGGGCGACGCGGTGCTGACGACCGGGTCTTCGCCTATGGGCTGCGCAATCCATTCGACTTCACGTTTCATCCGGAGACGGGGCGGCTCTACGAGTCCGAGAACGGCCCCAGCAACTGCGATGAGATCAACATCATCGTCGCCGGCGAGTACTACGGCCATCCCGAGTCTTACACCGATGCGGAGAAGCCACCATGTCTTGAGCGGGCGGGCGTTCCGGCTATTTATCTGCCTCACAAGCCAGGGATGCGCCCTGAGGAGTTTGGCTCCAACGCAGCGCCTGTCGGGATTCAATTCGTCTCGGGGGAGGTCTATCCCTCCCTGGGAGACACACTGCTGTACTGTGAGTTCAACACCGGCTTCATGCGCCGGTTGGCCCTGGCCGGGCCCTCTTTGGACCGCGTTGTTGACGACAGCGTAGTGGTTGAGGACTGTTTCCTGGACATCGCTACCAGCCCTGATGGAATTGTCTACTACTCCAACCAGCGGGAGATACGGCGTCTCGTTCCGGAGGCGGTGCCCCAGTAGGCTGGGGATGGCTCTGTGGTTTCTGAAGAAATGTGGGTGCAGGGCACGCCCTGCCACCCCGGATCAGAGGCGTGCAAGGAGCTCGCCGTGGATGTATCCTTACGCTCGGCAAAAGCGCATGCTGGTGCCGGATATCTGGCCGTAACGCCGTAGCCGAGTCGCCCTGGGAGTAGGACTTGGCCCGGCGTCCCTTGAATGTTACATACTGAGCGGCGCCAATGTGGAGGCGTGAGACATGACAAGAAGACCGATAGCACTCGTTGCCCTGCTACTAATTGGCTGTGGGACCGTCACAATGGAACTCACAACGAGCATACGGGGGCCTGATGACATCCGACATAACATTGCCATCACTGCTACGGGAGCAATGGCCAACCTGATGCAATCTACATTTGACGCTGATGAGATGCAGCGGCTTGGGTGGGATGAAGTCAATTTGACCCGCGAAGGAGAAAACCTGACCATCCAGGCGTCTGGCGTCTTCACATTAGAAGAGATCCAACTGGCGCGTGACCAAGAAGGCTCTGGTTTGGATGGATTCATCGTAACCATTGATGAGACTGATGAGAAGACCGTCTATAGAGTGTCCATTGAACTGGAGAGTGATACATCTGATCAATCCGAACCTGAAGAAGAGCTTGATGAGGCAATGAAGGCAATGTTGACCGGAACCATGTTGATTTTGTGGGAGCTAGAGATGCCCGGTACGATTACAGATTCAAATGCTGATACCGTGGACGGAGCGACAGCTAGCTGGGTTGTGGATCTTGTCACCTATGATGGGGGCCTCTTTTCGTGATGGGGGCCTCTTTTCGCCGTTAGTGAAGTACAACATTCCGGTGGACTCTTTGGCGCCTGCAATTCCTCGCTATAGCTCCGACCACCGTGTCTTTGGCTTGGGCATGAGCTCGCCGTCCACGTAGAGCGCGTCCACCCGCTCGTTGAAGAAGCAGAGCAGTCCAGCTATCCTGGCTGACTCCGCAGTGGGATAGGCGTAGTACCAGATCAGATCCGTGGACACCTGGCCGTCCACCGCGATCGAGTAGTAGGCGGCTTCTCCTTTGTAGGGACAGTAGGTCAGCCTTTCGCTGGGCTTGAGCAGGTCCTGGCGCACGTCCATCTTGGGTATGTAGTATCTGGTTGGCAGGCCCGTCTCAAACAGCATGACGGGGTTGTGCGTTTCAGCCACCGTCTCGCCACCAACCACCACCTGGACGTGGCGGGAGCTTTGAATCACATCTATCCGCTTGTATGGGTCGCGTGGGTGGACGAACACCTCCTCGTTCTCTTCAAACCACGCGTCCATCTTGCCCCACTCGAAAGCTATCAGCCCCTTGAGACCGGCCGCCTCGACCGGTGGCTCCGGATAGCTCCAGGCGGCATTCTCAGCTACCTTTGCGCAGGCCGCGACGCTCCAGTAGGTGGCCTCGCCTTTGTGAGCGTCGTGGGTGGTTTGATCGCTCAGTGTCAGGAGCCCCGTGCCTACATCTTCCGACGGGAAGTAGTACACAGGCGTGTGTCCGCTTTCGCGAAGCAACATCACTGCCTTGCTGTCCGCGATGACCGCTCCGCCCAGTACCACCCGCACCCACTTGGGGCAGGGTATAATCTCCAGCCAGTGTTCGCTCTGGGTGCGGCGTAAGTGGACCATACTCTCCTCCGTATCTCCTTCAGGGACGGGAGCCGTTCATTCCCTACTCGCCCACCATCTCCCTTAGCCCCGCCAGCACGTCGTGCAGCGTCTCATACGGCGTGAATGCTATGCCCTTATCACGACAGTAGCGGGCCAGGTTGTCTCGAGCGTACACGGCGTCCACCCTGGAGGCCACGCACCGGTCTGAGTTGCCGTCGCCAACGAAAACCACCCGGTATCCCTTCTCCTGGTAGTGCCACAGCCTGGAGCATTTGCAGGCTCCGGTGATGTCGCATACAGTAATTCCATCAGGGTAGGTAGGCACTATGGTCTCACCCTGGGAGAACTCGGCATGTTTCATGGCGTGGACCTGCAGGTGCCCCATACCGAACCTTTCCAGCAACGGCCGGATGTACAAGTCCAGCCCGCTGGATACTATCTCCACCGGGATATCACTCACCCGGCAGAAATCTACCAGCTCTGAGCCTCCGGGCCGCGGCCTTGCCTGCTCCACGGCGTAACGCTCCATCTCGGTACGCCTGCCCGCCGGCAGGTAGGCGAACCCCCGCTCGTTCATCAGCTTGAATGTGATGTCGCCCGCGCGCCAGGCTGCCTCCTCCTGACGCCACTCTGGCGGTGCGAATGCGTCCAGCAGGAGCCCCCCGACGTCCCGTTCTGTCAATGTGCCGTCAAAGTCCAGCAGCAGTGCTGTTCGGTGCTCTGGGTGTCTGCTGCGCTGGATAGCCATAGAAAGCCAGTTTAGCAGAAGAGAGGGAGCGGATTAGAGGGTGTCAGAGGCTGGGAAAGGTGCTATACTTATGCTGCCTTTGAGCTGACCAGCCTATCGGATCGTATGCATAGAAGTGGGTTTTGTCCCACTTTTTTGTTCGATAGGGGGTATTCATATAGAACCGAAGGCAAGGAGGATGCAAGCTTATGAAGAGCGATTTCTTGGTCGCCCTAAAGCAGCTTGCTGCGGAGAGAAACCTGCCTCAGGAGAGCGTGCTTTCAGCTATTGAAGCCGCCCTAGCCTCCGCATACAAGAGGGACACTGAATCGGAAGGGCAGAACATAGCCGTCCGGCTTGATCCAGGTAGCGGCGGCATAAGAACCTTTGTCCTCTTGGACGTGGTGGATGAGGTGGAGGATTCGCATGTGCAGATGACGGTTAAGCAGGCCAGGGAGATCAAAAAGGATGCCGCCGTTGGCGACGTTATCGAGATCGAGTCCCCGACCCAACTGTCCGGACGCATCGCCGCTCAAACGGCGAAACAGGTGGTCATGCAGCGCCTCCGTGAGGCCGAGCGTGAAATCGTATTTGAAGAGTACTCCGGTCGCGCCGAAGACGTTGTCACGGGCACGATTCAGCGCATGGAGCCGCGGCAGATAACGCTGGACCTGGGCCGGACGGAAGCTGTGCTTCCTGAAGTGGAACAGGTGCCCACGGAGCGCTACCGCCACAACCAGAAGCTCAAGGTGTTCATCGTAGAGGTGGCACGCACCGTCAGGGGGCCGGAGATTATCGTTTCCCGGTCTCATAAGAACCTGCTCAAGCGGCTGTTTGAGATCGAAGTCCCAGAGATATTCAACGGTATCGTTGAGATCAAGGCCATCGCCCGTGAGCCGGGCTCCCGCAGCAAGGTGGCAGTATGGGCGCGCCAACAGGGTGTGGACGCTGTAGGTTCATGCGTTGGCTTACGGGGTATTCGCATCCAGAACATTGTCAACGAACTACAGGGCGAAAAGATCGACGTGGTGCAGTGGCACCGCGATCCCACCATGTTCATCTCCAACTCGTTGAACCCTTCTCAGGTCCTGCGCGTTGATCTGGATGAAGCGGAGCAGGCAGCTACCGTAGTGGTGCAGGAGAAACAGCTCTCCCTCGCCATAGGCAGAGAGGGCCAGAACGCACGCCTGGCCGCCAAGCTAACAGGCTGGAAAATAGATATACTCAGCTCCACCGAGGCTGAGATGGAGCGGATGGGCCGTACACCGGTGGCTGCCACCGCTACAGAAGAGGTCGTGTCTACAGAGGCGGAGCCAGTGGTGGCGGAAGTGGTAGAGACCGCAGCAGAGGTGGTTGCCCTTGTGGTCGAGGTTGAAGCACCCGTGGCCGAGCCAGTCGCAGAGCCTGTTGCCGACCCCTCTGCTGACAAGCAACCGGAAGCTCAACCTGTTGCTGAAGTTGAACCAGCTGAGCCTAAGCCTGAGATAGAAGTTTCGGAAGCAGAACAGGAAGAAGACAAGGTGGAGGCGCCGGCCCTCAGTGCAGAGGAGCAGCTTGCAACCTTCACCGTCCCGCCACAGGCCGACACGGATGCTGATGATGAGGAAGAGGACTCTATACCTCTTACAGATGACGTTTGGCAGGTGCCCCAGCTGGCATCGGTTGGTGGGGCACAGATAAGATTTGCTGAAGATATCATGGTGTCCAGAGCCCCCGAAGGCAGACGCCGTGGAAGGGGTAGGGGTGGTGGGATGGAGGACTCCCGCAAAGCTCGCAAAGCAGCAGCCAAGCGGGGCACCAACCAGGGCGGCGGGACCCCGACCCCGTAGCAGGCGGAACGCCGGAGAACGTCTTGTGGCGGTACGGCAAAGACATATCCCGCTGAGGCGATGCGTGAACTGCGGGACCCGGCTTCCTCAGCGAGAGTTGACCCGTATAGTGCGCTCTCCTGAAGGACATGTCGGTGTAGACCCCGGCCCGAGCAGGATGAACGGTCGCGGCACCTACCTTTGCCACGCCCTTGCCTGCTGGGAGCAGGCCCTTAAGAAGGACCGGCTCGGGTACGCGCTGAGAGGCAGCGTGTCGCCAGAGGACCGCCAGCAACTAGAAGAGTATGCCAGGGAAATGGCTCGAACAGCCTGACCCGGAGGTGCAATCAGACGTTGGTGACTAGCGACTCAGAAGTTCAATCTGACCAGCCCGGCAACGAATCCGAAGGTGCCAGGCGAAGGACAGCTCCGGCCCCCAGGCCAGTAAAGATACCGGAGGCCATTACGGTGGCCCGTCTGGCGGAGTTGATTGGCGCCACCCCCATTGAGGTCATGAAACACCTAATGAGGGCAGGCATCATGGCCAGCATCAACCAGGCCATCGACTTCGAGACGGCGTCTGCCATTACACCCCTCTACGGCTACCGGGCTGTGGCAGATGAAACCACGTCACGGGTACAGGAAGGTACCCAGATTGAGGAGGACGCAGCGCTCCTGAAGCTGCGGCCCCCGGTTGTGACTGTGTTGGGACACGTGGACCACGGGAAGACGACTCTTCTGGACGCCATTCGTAACACCAGGGTCGCCGAACGCGAGGCCGGAGGCATTACCCAGCACATCGGCGCCTATCAGATCGAGTTCAAAGACCATCCTATTACCGTTCTGGATACACCCGGCCATGCGGCGTTCACCGCTATGAGGGCACGGGGAGCTGACGTCACTGATATCGCCGTACTGGTGGTGGCTGCCGACGACGGCATCATGCCTCAGACCATGGAGGCTATCTCACACATCAGAGCGGCGGATGTTCCCATCATTGTAGCCATCAACAAGGTGGACCTGCCGGACGCTGACCCCGAACGTGTGAAGCGCCAGATGGCAGAGCAGAACCTGCTGTTGGAGGATTGGGGTGGCGAGGTGGTGGGCGTGGAGGTCTCCGCCAAAACAGGCTTGGGGGTAGATGACCTGCTGGAGAACATATTGGTGGTGGCAGAGGTTGCGGATCTCAAGGCTAACCCGGACAGGCAGGCCAACGGCGTCGTCGTGGAGGCCAAGCTGGACAGGAGTCGTGGCCCCGTGGCCACGGTACTGGTCAAAGGCGGGACACTCGAGCTTGGAGATCACGTTGTGGTCGGCACCATCCGTGGCCGCGTCAAAGCCCTGGTCAACTATGCGGGGGAACGTATTAAGTCCGCTACACCCGCCATGCCCGTGGAGATACTGGGGCTTGCTGACCTGCCCTCTGCCGGAGACCTCTTCGAGGTTGCTGGGAGCGACCGTGAGGCACGGACAATGGTGGAGGAACGCGAGCGCCAGCAAGGTGCTTCCCGTCGGGTCAGCATGGAGGAGATGTTCAACAGGATCTGCACCGGCGAGTCCCGGGAGTTGAACCTGATAATCAAGGCTGATGTACAGGGAAGCGCGGAGGCCGTTCTGGACAGCGTTTCCCGCCTCAGTACGGATAAGGCACAGGTGCATATTATTCATTCCGGCTCCGGCGCGATTTCCGAGTCGGACATATTCCTGGCCGTGGCATCTCAGGCCATCGTCATAGGTTTCAACACATCGATTGATCCGGGTGCCCGGCGAGTGGCAGATGCGGAAGGTGTTGAAATACGCCTCTATAACGTCATCTACAACCTGCTGGAGGATGTCACCAATGTCCTGCAGGGACTGGTCAAGCCGGAGATGCAGGATGTTGTCGAAGGCAATGCCACCGTACGTGAAGTATTCAAGCGGGGCCGTCAGGCCAACGTAGCGGGCGTCTACGTCACCGATGGACGCCTGCTCAGGACTGCTATGGCACGTATCTTGCGGAATGGTGAGTTGCTCCATGACGGGCCCATCGCCAGCCTCAGGCGGTTCAAAGATGACGTTCGTGAGGTGGCCACGGGCTACGAATGTGGAATTGCAGTGACCGGGTTTGACGACTTCCAGGAAGAGGACGTTATCCAGGTCCACCGGCTCGACCAGGTCCCAGCCTAGTCGCCCGCCCCTTCAAGGCACAATAGTCCAACTATATCGTTATTGGTGGCATAACCTTGTTGCCCCAGGGTTGCCGACCTGTATTGCCAGAGAGGCCCTCAATGACCAGACGCACAGAACGGGTTGGTGAGCTTCTGCGCAAGGAGGTAAGCTGGGTCCTCGCCAACCAGATGGCGGATCCCAGACTTCCTACCCTCGTATCCATCACCCGCGTCGAGACCTCCTCCGACCTGCGCCGCGCCAGGGTCTTCGTGAGCGTTATGGGGACCGAAGATGACCAGCGCTCCGCAATGCAGATGTTGCAGTCGGCCGCACGGTTCATTCAAAGGGAGCTTAAGCCTAAACTGACCCTGCGCTACGTTCCGGCCCTGACCTTCCAGCAGGACCGCTCCCTGGAGGAGGGCGCCAGACTGCTCGGCATTATGGACGGAGCCCCATCGCTGGCGGAGACGCCCCTGGAAATGCCTGCGGAGGTAAAAGAGTGAGCCCCGTGCTGGATGGTGTCTTCAACATAGATAAGGCCGGTGGTCCTACCTCTATGGACGTGGTCAGGCGCGTCAAGCGCGTCTCCTTTCAGCGCCGCGTCGGTCACGGCGGTACGCTGGACCCTATGGCCACCGGTGTCCTTCCGGTCTGTATGGGCCAGGCCACACGACTTATGGAGTACCTGGTGAACGGGGAGAAGGAGTATCTGGCCACCGTTCGCCTAGGCGTAACCACCGATACCTACGATGCCGAGGGCCGGATCGTGGAGGAAAGGGACCCTTCCGGCGTCACGCTTGAAGATGTGGAGGCCGCGCTGGAATCGTTCAGAGGCGCCATTGAGCAGACGCCCCCAATGTACAGCGCCCTCAAGCGCCAGGGCCGCCGCCTGCACGAGCTGGCAAGGGCCGGGGTGCAGGTGGATATCGAGCCGCGCACCGTTGAGATTATGAAGTTGGACATGGTTGATTGGCAGTCACCCTTGGTGTCGCTGTCCATCAAGTGCAGCCGCGGTATGTATGTTCGCTCCCTGGCCTACGATCTTGGCCAGGCGCTGGACTGTGGTGCCCACCTTGCCGAGCTACGCCGTTTGCAGACGGGTCCCTTCCATGCCGACACTTCGATTACAGTGGAGCATCTGGAAGAGGCCTACCAGGAGGACACCTGGCCCTCCCTGTTCTACCCACCAGACTATCTGGTGCTTCATCTGAACGCCGTGCTCCTCAGCGATGTGGAGGAACTGCAGGTGCGCAACGGCCAGCCGGTGCCTCTGGCGCCACGCACCCACTACTCGCAACATATGGAAACATGTAGGGCCTACAGCTCAGACGGCAGGTTCGTTGCCCTGGTGCGGTTCAACAGGCCCCAAAGCCTCTGGCAGCCCTTCAAAGTCCTGCAGCTCAAAGAGCCGTCCCCGTACAGCGTAGAGAAGGTACTGACCTAGTCGCAGCCCCTTGCCTGACGGCTTTCCATTAAGTCGATGGTTGAACGCGCGCGTGTTCACGAGCCAGGGGCGTTCCGGTGCGCTGCATGACAAGAAGGGAGCCGAATGATAGTCAAGCGAGCATTAGCTGAGGTGATCGACTTTGATGGCCTTCAAATACTCGACTACACGGCTGGGCATGACACCAGGTCTTCCCTTGCGATCGTTGAAGTGCCGCCAGGCGGGACGCACCAGGAAGCGTACTCACAGCGGTCCGATAAGTACTACTACGTTGTTGCTGGGCGGATCGCTTTCTCGCTCGATGGAGACGAGTACGACCTCACGGCGGGGGACCTCTGCGTGGTAGATCAAGGTCAGCGCTTCTCGTATGTCAACAGAACAGAGGATACTGCCCGGTTATTGTTGGTACATACCCCAAGTTTCCAGCTGGATGCAGAGGGCTTTAGTTAGTTAGTCCTGCCCCACCTGGCCTTCTCCGGCGTGTGGTCCAGACCCAAGCGTACCGCCCCAATATAAGCGGCGCCTAGCTTGCGGATATAGGCTACGGTGTTAAAAGGGGCTGACAAGAGCCATAATGAAGCCGCTAAGGGCTTGACAAGGGCGCTAGATACGGCTTATCTTCAATTCCAAGCTAGGGAGGGAGGACTTTATAAATGCCCGATGCATATTGCTTCAAGTGCCGAGCTAAGCGGGAGATCCGTAACCCCACCAGTGTGACGCTGAAGAATGGCCGGCCTGCTACTCAGGGCGTCTGCCCTGTATGCAGCACAAAGGTGTTCCGTATCGGCAGAGGCTAGGGCCGGTGTTGACCAGGTATCTATTTGCCTGGTCAGCTGTTTTCAGGGGCTAGGGCAAGGGGAAGCCCAGCTTTTCCAGCAACCTTCTTGGATTGCTGTCTAGCAGGGTGTCTAAGTCTTCTTCTTGTATTCCGGCCCCTGTTGCTATTTGACGCTTCATATGCTCCGTGAGCAGGTCCTCGGGTTCGTGAGCATCGGAGTCCAGGATTAAGCTGGCGTTTGCTTGCTGCCCTACTCTGACAACGTGGCCGTTGGTTAAGCTGTGTCCTCTGTGGGCGGACAGTTCAAGGTACACGCCACGCTGAGCGGCAGTCGTTGCCTCTTCTGCCGTGACAAGGCCGGGGTGGGCCAGTACGTCCACGTGTGATGAACCGACTGCTGAGGCGTTGGTCCCCGGCTCCACAGGCTCCACAATGGTCTCTCCGTGTACCACAACTAGCTGTGCCCCGAGCGCCTTGGCGCTTTCAGCCGCTTCCGGGATCAGACTCGCAGGCAGGTGTGTTATCTCCACGCCGGCTATAGCTATGATGTCCCAGCGGCTCATAGCATTGGCGCACTCCTCTACCAGCACCGGGACTACACGCGACTGATCCGCCAGACCTACGTGGTCCGTAATGGCGATAGCCCGGTACCCCCGGTCGTAGGCGCGGCGTATGAGTTCCATAGGGGATAGGACACCATCGCTTAGGTAGGTGTGGGTATGGAAGTCGTAGATGGGCACGGCAGCGAAGGTTAGCATGCCCCATGATGCGGCGCAAGGCGGGTTGGCCCGTGTCCACGTTACAGGATGGGTTTCAAACCCGCCTCATGACTATGAACGTACTTTCTGGATATTCTGAGGATTCTCCTCGTCCTCCAGCCACTTCATAGGATTGCCGAGAATGTACTGCCGGATGCGGTCCATTTCGTCTTCATTGCGGATTACGTGTTCATAATAGTTGCGTTGCCATACAGGTAAGCCGGGCGTGCTATTGATCTGGTTGATGCGACGTGATGAGAAGGTCTTGAATCCACGAGCGATCTCTGACAATGGGTGGCGTTTGGTAGGGGCGGGTTTCAAACCCGCCCCTACATTGTCATTCAATACAATGATGCCATGTATATGGTTGGGCATGACCACGAATGAGTCTAGGGCAACATGTGGATAGTGGCTTGCCAAATCATACCAGCCGTCTAATACAATCTGCCCATACTTGCTCGGTACCATTTCCTCATTCAGGATCTCTCCGAATAAGCATTGCCTGTTTCGTGTGCAGATAGTGACAAAATACGCTCCGGCTTGGCTGTAGCCATATCCGGGTAGACGAATGGATTGGCGACGGTGTTTGCTGGGGGCGTATTCCATAGACCATGACCTCTCGTAGGGGCGCGGTAACCGCGCCCTGGGGAGTATGGATAGGTTTCAAACCCGTCCCTAAATGCGTGTTGCCTTGTTGCTCAGGAAGCTCGCCAGCACGTCCGCCAGCTCTTTGGGCTTCTCGTACCCTATATCGTGGCTGGAGTCCGCTATCCAGGCCACCTGGCAGTTCGGAATGATCGCCTGGGCGGCGCTGACCTGTTCCTGCCTGCGCCTGAGAAACTCCTCGTTACCATCACGTGGGCGGCGCTCTGCCGCGACCAAGATTGTGGGGCATTGTACCTGGGGAAGCTTCTGTGAGGTGGGGTCAGACCACATAGCCCACAGGACCTGCTCGTGGTTCTCTGGCTGCAGCCGCTCGTACGTCGTGCCATCGGGATTTATGCCCACCATGGACATAACCATATGCTCCAACTCGTTGCACCAGCAGTGGTCGAACTGCCTTTGGAGTGCGCCGAGGTACCGACCAGCCGGGCCGTAGATGTCGCGCGGGCTTAGTCGTGCCTTGAAGTCCTCCCACGTCATATCCGGGGAGCGGGGGCCTGCGCCGAACCCTCCGTCAATCAGGGCCAGCGCACTCACACGGTCAGGGTGAAGGGCTGCTACTGAAAGGGCGACGCTTGCTCCCCAGGAGTGGCCTAAGATTGCGGCGCGTTCAAGCCCCAGTTGGTCGAGTGCCGCCACCACGTCTCCGGCCAGGGTGTCCCAGTCGTAGCCTGTGGATGGCTGCTCCGTCTGGCCGTGGGCGCGCTGGTCCAGTGCCACGAGCTTGAACCTGTCCGTAAGGTATGGGATGACCAGGTCGTACCAGTGGCATGAGGAAGCTAGCCCGTGCAGCGCCACAACCGGCTCACCGGTGCCGCCCCAGTCCAGGTAGTGCATGTCCATGTCCCCCACCTTGAGCCACAGGTCCTCGGAATCGCATCTGTATTGAAGTCTCTGCTCCATTGGCCTGAAAGGTACCTCCGTGAAAGCTGTTGTCCTCTAGTATCTCACGACGACGCAATCCCTATCGTTGTCCCCGCGCGGCTGGAGCGGTGGAGCTTGGCCCCACGTAGATGCCGCGCTCCCAGCTGCGCTTCAGCGGGTCAGATACGTTTACAGACAGGCGTCCGGCCCCTTGGATCTCGATCTCAGCGACGTCACCGTCCTGTAGCGGCCCAAGCCCTTCATGGTTGGTCCCGCACGATATCACGTCTCCGCTGTTCAGCGTCATTATGGTCGTTGCGAACTCTATCAGCTCCGGTACCCGGTGTTCCATGTCGCCGGTGCTGTACAGGTTGTAAAGCTCGCCTCTATTCCAGAATCTGACCTCTACGTCGTTGGGGTCTTCTATCTCGTCGGCTGTGACAATGCAAGGCCCCAGCGGTGCGAATGTGTCGAACGACCTGCCCATCCAGCTCCCTGAGCGCCAGGTGCTGCGTCCCTCGGCCCTTGCCGATACGTCTATTAGGCAGGTGTATCCGAATATCGCGTCCATATGGTTGGCCTGGCTGATCTCCTTGGCTGGTCCCTTGATGACGATAGCGAGCTCCGCCTCGTGGTGGAATACATACGGCTCCTCGAACTTCGGCAGCACTATCGTATCCCCCGGGCCGATCACAGCGTCCGGGTTCTTGAGGAACATGTTCAGCGGGCGGGCGTCCCTCTGCATATGCTCCCAGTAGTTGCCTATGCAGCACAGGATCTTGCCCGGCCTCGGCAAAGGCGGCTGTAGCAGGACGTCCAGCAGCGGTATGGGAGTGGAGGTTGTGGCCAGGCGCTCCAGATCGGGCTTAAGTCCTTCAAACCCGCCCCTACGATGGCATTTTCTGGACATTTTGAGGGTTCTCTTCGTCCTTGGGCCACTTCAAAGGATTGTCGAGAATATACTGGCGGATGCCGTCCATTTCGTCTTCGCTGCGGATCACGTGCTCATAGTAGTTGCGTTGCCATACCGGCAGACCTGGGGTGTTGCGTATCTGGTTTATGCGTCGTGATGAGAAGGTCTTGAATCCACGAACGATCTCCGACAGAGGGTGACGTTTGGTATGGGCGGGTTTCAAACCCGCCCATACCTCGTCATTCAATACAATGATTCCATGTATATGGTTGGGCATGGCCACAAATGAGTCTAGGGCAACATGTGGATAGTGGTTTACCAGATCATCCCAACCGTCTGACACAACCTGCCCGTATCTGTTCACCGCCATGTTCCCATCTACGATGTCGACGAAGGCGCATTGCCTATCATATGCAACGATAGTGAGAAAATACGCACCTGCCTGGTTGTAATCATATCTGGGTAGCCGGATGGAACGTCGGTGGTGTCTGTCTGGGTCGTATGCCATGGCATTGCACATTTTGTAGGGGCGGGTTTCAAACTCAGAATACTCAGAATACAGCGATGGGGTTCACCGGCGACCCTGTGCCTCCTATGACCCTCAATGGGTTGATCGTAAGCATGAATTCGTATGTGGCCTCCTGGGCGCACGCTTCTGCCAGGGGCTGGAGCAGCGCATTGTCCAGTAGTGCCACGCCGTAGGTGAATAGGACGGCGTGCACGGACCACGGCATGTCGTACTCGTTGGGTTGGGCGTCCATCATATCCCAACCCAGTATTGATATGTCGTTGTCGCGGATGAATGGCAGGCATGAGGCGTGGAGGCCCGCCCGCTCCGGACGGCCTCCCCAGGCGCCGTCGTGGTCCTGTGCGTACGCCTCCCGACCGCTGTATACCATTATGGCGTCACCCGGCTCCAGCGTTACTCCTGACCCCCTGACGATCTCATCCAACTCCCAGCCCTGGACCGGCTCCTCCAGCGTCACGTACGGCCTGCCCCTGTGTTTCGGCACGTCCAGGAGTACGCCGCGAGTCAATATGCCGTCGCTCCACTGGTCAATGGTTCCGTAGGTAGAGCCGTTGAATGTGATGGTGTCGTCCGGGTCCCGTCCGTCCCACATACCGTCGGCGTTCCACATGTGGCAGAGGGCGTCTATGTGCGTTGTAGCTACGCCGTGGTACCGTATGCCGTAGTAGTCCGTTGCTGACCCCCATCCGCCGGGCCTATCGTTCTTCATCATGAAGTGCTGTGCTGGCTGCGGGTTCTCTACGGATGGCGTAACCGGGAACGGGCGACTCAGCGATACAGTCCGTCCCGATCGCACCAGGGCCGCAGCCGCCCGGCGCTTCTCAGGCGTAATCAGGTTTATCGCTCCTGCCGAGCCCTTGTCTCCCCAGCGTCCCCAGTTACGGCGGTCCCGCAGGTAGGACTCCACCTCTGCCTTGGTTGGAACGGTATGCTCGGTCATGCTGACACCTCCCTTGGTAGGCGGGGTCATGCAGTGCGCCTGTCCCGTCCGCCTCGTTGCCCTTGCGTAGGTTACTTTGGATTGGTGCTAACTATAGATGGCCCACGGCATGCCCGTAGCTTGGGCTGGCTTGCGCGGGTCACTCATCTCTCCTCTGGCGGGCGCATTATACACAATGGAGAATGGGTGGGGCAGGACGGAGCGACGGCGCAGGAGGGTGGATGGGTGGGAGGGAGCTGAAACGGGCTAGGTGAGACTCACCAATATGGCACTAAGCGCCAGTATAAGTAGCAATGGTACGTAGAAGGCCAGTAGCGTTCCTCTGACCAATATTCGCTGCAGGCTGCCAGCTTTGGAATGAAGGCCTTCGGTTTTCATGGAGAAGTAGGCTTCGCTACCTGGTTCAGGAGGCTGGCCCGTGCTCACGAAGTCGAATAGCTCGCGGAACAGTCGCTCTTGACGTAGGTAATACCCGTCCAATAGCCATAGCATAATGAGTGGTATTCCGCCGATTGCGGCTAGGGGAGTTCCTGAGCCTGCAGTCACGGCAACCAGAGCAGCGGTTATTGTTGATGCGGCTGCCTTGATAGCAAAGGAGTTCCGGGCCATCCGCGCGATCACGGCTTGGATGAGCTTCAGGTGCTCTATCCTGGCAGATTCGGAGTCCGTCACAGCTACGCCAGCAGCTCCTTCAGGTTCTTCCATTTCCAGGCATGTACCTCTCCAGCATTCTTTACCTTCCCATAGAGCCTGCCTTGAGGCCTGAGCTGGAACCTAGGCTTGCCAAGACCCTCGGCAATGTTGACTTCTTTCCGTACGCCTGATGCGTTGTGGGTATTTGGTCCAAGCAGAACAACAACGACATCACAACGACTAATTCTACTCTGTGCTTTACGTAACCATTCGGGGTCCGGAGTGGACTCCTTACAGTGAAAAATCTGATATAGAGAATGGAGAATCAGGCCACTCGGCTTGAGCAATTAAGCTGCCTTTCAAGTGGTGGTCATGATCATACTCATAGCTGATGAACACCTTCTTCTTTGCCACAGCATGCCTCCTTTATTATCTCTGCTCTCGGCTCAGTGTGGAAAGAGGAAACTGAGTTCGCGTTCAACACTAGACCGTATCCCTCCCTCGAAAGGTTCCGCAAACTGCGGTATGCCAAGGTCAAGTGTCACATCCGACTCGCCGACCTCGACCTTACCTTTGAAACTCATGCCGCAGGTTCGGAAAGAGAAGTCCAGCGTATCCTGCGTCCACACACTGATAGGATCAGCGATCTCCCCACCGTACTGCTGCACCAATCGCTTGAGCAAACGGCTAACCTTTCTTGTAGCCTCTTCCTGAGATAGGTTGTGTTGCTTGACTACCTTCATATTCGATACCTCCAAATAGTAAGTTCCTACCATTCGACCTGTCCGGTTCTTGAGAAATATGGGTGTCCCGACAGGTCGGGACCTACGCCTAGTGCGCCATCCTTCGCCGGAACCGTGGGCGCCTCCACCGCTTCATCAGTCCAACGACGATAACGGCGAAACCTGCGATCATCAGAGCGTAGCCAATTAGCTTGATCAGCGCCTCCGCCATGCTCGCCACAAGCACCGCCACCAGCCCGATGGCTAGCAGGGCGACTCCAGGGCGTATGAAATTCGGAATCCAATTAATCATCTCTACTCCTCTTGCCTACGTGAAAGACCGCTTCTTCTCCCTGAGATTATGGGTGCAGGGCACGCCCTGCGTGGGAAGAAAACGGTAGTGCCCTGCCTACCTACACACCCAGGCTCAGCCGCAGGCTGCTTTCCACGCCCTGCGCATCCTGCGCCGACAGCACACCCAGCCGCCGCTCGATCACCTCCGGCTCCACCGTGAGCAGCACCCCCGTCACCAGCGACGCTCCAAGCAGGCCGGCCTCTTGCCACCCCTGTACCACCGTGTCGCCGGGCTCCAGCGACCGCTCACTGCTGGTAACGGCCGCCAGCAGCAGTTGTCCGCGACCCTGGTGATACGTCTCGGAGCTGACCACCACGGCGGGCCTCAGCCACGCCTCCTCCTCAGCCGTTGCCTGGTAGCGCACCAGCACCACGTCTCCACGACTATATTCGGTCATACTGTGCGTCCCTTTCGTTATCCCACACCTGCGTGGTCGTAGAAGAGCCGGGCTGGGCCGTCGCCACGCCGCTGCGCCTGCCACGGACCCACTCCTCCACCTGCTCCGTGGCGAACCGCAGACGGTCGCCCACGTACCGCGCCCCCATCACACCCCGCTGCCCCCACGACTGCACCGTCCTCATAGACACCTCCAGTCGGCGGGACACCTCCGCGCTGGACAGCCACACCCGTTTGCGATAGAAGGTGCGACCATCTATCCGCCTCTCGTTGACCAGGTGCGACAGGTTCTTCATTACCTGTTCGAAAGGGGGCTTGTCATCCTCCGACACCTTGTCGTAGGCGGCGCGCAGCTCCGACTCCTCGATAGCCTCCTCATTGGGCACCGCGTCCAGCACCGCCTGATGCACCCTACCCATGTTCCCCACCTCAAAGTCCGTCTTCCCAATCCTCATTTTTCTTTCCCTCTTTAACCCTTGTCCTCTTTGTTGGCCTTTTAGTAGTCCACGCCATGCCATGCTTCGGTGACCGAGTCTCCCAGGTCACGGAAACGCGTCCAGACCTCACCGAACGCCTCACCCACCCTGCGGGACGCGTCTCGTACTTCGGGTGATCTTGATACGTAGTGGAGTCGTGCTCCCACCTTGGTCATTACTGGGGCTAGGTTTACTCCCCTCATGGCTACAGCCGTGACATTCATCCCACACCCCTTTCGCTTATTCTGCGTGTCTTGCGGGTTCTGCGCATTAGGCTAGCATGCAGAAACAGCCATGTCAAGCGTTCGCTGCGGGTAATGCGCATTTTGCGTCTTTTCAGGTTGTCATGCTGAGGAGTTGGTTGTACTCCTCTGCCTACAGCATGCGTCCGCGGACGAAGCATCTAAGGCGGTGCCCCGCTCATCCTGAGCCGAGTTTATCTCCGACTTCGTCGCGAGTCCGTATGCCCACAGGGCATCGGACCTGAGCGAAGCCGAAGGGAAGGACATGAGCGGGTCCTGTCATTCTGAGTCCCGATAAAGTCGGGACGAAGAATCTGGGGCAGGGGTGTTGTGTTAGGCTCAGCGCAGCAGTGACTATGGGGGTTGATTGCCGTGGGTTGGATGCGAAAACTCTGGGGAACTTGGCTGAAGTTACCTCAGCGATGGAGGGTGCGGATTCTCTTCTGGTCCGTAACGTCCATTGGCGTCCGGGCTTCCATCCGGATTTGGGACGTTGGTGTTGTAATTGTTGGGTTTCTAGTAATTGGGGTGATAGCGGTCATTCTGGGAAACATGGGTGCCCGCCGGTTCTATTCTTGGAATAGTTGGGCTGAGGGTCAGGTTTGGACGCTCATTAGAGGGGTGATCACCTTTGCATTGCTACCTGCCGCCCTGGATAATGCCGTCATTCTTTACCACGAAAGATCTGTTGACTCCTTGATCGGGCTTGTGGTGATACTGTTTATGATGGGGATCGTATGGGTAAAACTAACCGAGGCGTTTTTCCATCGGCGTTAGTTCTACTATTAGCCCAGTAGCGACCATAGCTATTCCTCCATACCCAGCAGCCTTCTCACCCTTTCGTCCTGCCGCGCCCACTCCAGCTCCGGGTCTGTCTGGCCGATTATTTGGCTCTGACGTCGCTGTATAATCCGCCATGTGACAATCCGGCGAGCACTCCAAACGATAGGTGCCGCACTTCGCGGTGTCTGGTTCATGGTTATAGCGACCATCAGCGTCGTCAGCGCTTTCACACGGTCTATCGTTGGACTTATTGCCGTGATACTCACGGTACTCCTGCCTGGTGTGTATCGCTTCGTGTATCGAACTCTCGGACCATCCGACAGGCTTTGGCTAAGCCGGAGCCAACAACTCGGAGTATTGCTCACGTACGTTACGGGGCCTCCTAGCGCGGCCATACTGGTATTCTCCGTTCTCGACCTTGGAAGCCCTTGGTCAGTCGTAGACGACCGAAGCGACGTTGTCGTTATATTGGCCGTAACGATCGGGACAGTCATTGCAATCGTGGGTGTGGCCGCCAACCAGGTTCCCAGACTGCGCCCTCCGTTAATGCTCCTTGAGTGGGACACTGATTCGAACGACTTGGAGCGGAAGGTACTGCCGCTGCTTGTCGTTCGCGACCGGGCCGTTGCGGGTACGGTACGGGCCCACAACATTGGTCTCATCCCCTACGAACATATTCAAATTGAAGTTTCAAGTGAGCCCCCCTATTGGGTCAGAGTTGAGGCAAGTCACGGCTGGGACTTTGAAGTCTTGAATCGGCATGCCTCGCGATTGTTTACCGTAACGTTCGACACCCTTCCCAATCGCGCTACCATCATGCAGGTTCGACTCAGGGTCACCACATCGAACACTCTGGGAGTGGAGGAGCACGACCTTAAGGTTCGTGTACCTCGACCAGTAGCCCAGCAGACGTAGGAGTTGGCGGTTTCTCACTCTCTGCCATCTCCCCCCTTCCCCGTACACGCACGACTGTCCTACCATCCTGCCGTCACTACTTCACAGGACAGGAGACCCACATGACTGGAGAAGGAGAATACCCTGGTACTGACGCACCCAACGGCCAGACCCCCATCGGCCATCCCTCCACTGATGCCCTGCGCCAGCAAGCAAGACGCTTCGTACAGGACCCGGAGCGGCGCGGCTTCCTGCGGGGGGGTTCAGCCGTCGCCACGGGTGTCACAGCCATGATGCCGAGACCATCGCTTTTGAGGCCCTTAAGGACGTCCTGTTCACCACGCCCTTGCCGTCCGCGAACAACCCCCTACTCGCTTACGTGGAGGAGTACGACATACCGCCGCTCCCCCTGTCATATTTCGGAATCCCCGACCACTCCTAGATCGCCCCAAGCACCTCTTGGAAATCGGCAGGAGAAAGATCGATTTCTCTCAGGATCTCACGGACTAGCGGACGCGCTAGATCTCTTCCTGGATGTCGGGGTACTGACGTGGTTCTGCCGTCGGGATGTCTGTAGAAAACGTGGCTGCCTCTCTGCCGCACAGCTTCAAAACCAAGGTGGAACAAAGCCCTTTCCATTGTGCGGGCATCAATGGTGGGCAGCCGGTTCATACTGCGATTTCTATCTGCTGAGTGCCCACAAAGTTCGGAAGGTCTTCAATGCTTCCTTTGTACTCCTCAAGACACAGCACCAGAACCTCTTTGAGGTTCTGGTGTAGCTCGTCCAGAGTTGCCCCCTGGCTGTGAGCGCCGGGTATTCCCGGTATGCTCCCTACGTAGAGGTTCGTCTCAGTGTCCCACTCTAAATACGCCGTAAAAGTCCTCACCGTTACCCCCTGTGCTGATTGGTCACTCATCGCCATGTTAGGGTGTCTGTTCAACACCGTCAAACCACCCCCTGCCATCTCCCCCCTCCCCGTAACCGCACATTTGTTCTACTATCCTGCCGTCACTACTCTGCAAGACAGGAGGCACCAATGCCCCGTGGAAGCAAAAGACCCGGTGCTGGCGCACCCAGGGGCAACCTCAACGCCCTCAAGCACGGTAACCACTCAAGGCAGGTGGCGGACCTCTTTGAGGCACTGCTCAGCATCCCCGACATCATGGCTGCCCTCGTCGCCTACCAGCGCCACCACGAGCGCATGGAGCGCAAGGCCGTCCGCGCCGCCAAGGACGTTCTTCAACAGCTCGCCTGGGCCATCCCACCGTCGCAGGACAATCAACATCCCCTAGGTCCGCTCCTGCACGATTTCAGACAGGCCCAGGCACAGAAAACCGAAAATATCAATCAACAGCCAGTAGCAAAATAAGGAGGACAATCAGATGGTACTCACACTAGCAGAAGCCGCCAAACTCTCCAACGACCTGCTCCTCGCCGCCGCCGTCGAGTCCATAACCAAGGAGAGCCCCATCCTTGAGACCATGCCCTTCGTGGAAATCGTGGGCAACGGCCTCACCTACAACCGCGAGGACACCGCCGCCGCCGCCGCCTTCTATGACGTTGGCGACGCATGGGCCGAATCCACCCCCCACCTTCCACCCAGGTCACCACCGCCCTGGCCATCCTGGGTGGCGATGCCGACGTCGACAACTACCTTAAATCGACTCGATCCAACGTACAGGACCTCGAGGCCGCCGCCGTCGAGCTAAAGGCCAGGGCCGTCCGCGACAAGTTCGAAGACACATTCATCAACGGCGACACAGGCTCCGATCCCAAGGCATTCGACGGCGTGGACAAGCTGACCACCGCCGGCCAGACCGTATCAATGGGCACCAACGGCGCAACCCTCTCCCTGGACAAGCTGGACGAGCTCATAGACACCGTCAAGGGCAACAAGCCCCACATGCTGCTCATGAGCCGACGCTCCCGACGCAAGATGAAAGCCCTATCCAGGGCCACCGGCTCCGGCCTGCTGGAGACCGACCGCAACGAGTTCGGCCAGATGGTCCAGTTCTACGATGGGATCCCCGTGGGCATCAATGACTACATCTCCGATGCCCAGACCGTCGGCAGCAGCACCGACTGCTCCACCGTCTACGGCCTGCAGTTCGGAGAAGGCTCGGTGGTGGGCCTCACCGGCCCCGGCGGTCTGCAGGTGGAGCGCGTTGGCAGCCTGGAGACCAAGGACGCCACCCGCACGCGGGTCAAATGGTACGTCTCCGTCGCCCTGTACAACACCGTGAAACTGGCAAAGCTCATAGGTGTCCGCGACTAGGCAGCAGGGCGTGCCCTGCTAAACGCTTCACGCCATTCTGGGCGCAGCGAAGAATCTGGTGAGGGGTCGTAGGGGCGAGGTGACCTCGCCCCTACGGTATGGATGCAGTCCGAGGGCAGGTGGGTGGGCCAAAACCACAGGTTGGTCCGGGAATCACGCCCACCGATCAGGAAAGTCCAGGAGACCTAGGAAGGTGTAGGAAACCTAGGTTTCCTGCCGGGGAGTCTGAGGTCCGATGATGCTCCGATTCCATCGCGAGTGCTCGACCGAGTCGGCACTTCGCTCATCCCGATATGTCGGGACAAAGTCGGAGGAGGTGTCCTCCCTAAATCTAAACATTTCGAGGGCGGGTGGGTGGGAAATACGGATTTGCCAAACAAAAACAAGGTTCCCAAGGGCCTAGCCCTTGGATCGAGAGGTAACAACCAATGGCCAACGTTAGATTCGATGGCGACGGCGTCCCGATGGGCCCCGCCTACAACCCCCTGGCGCCTTTGGCGCATCGCGCCAGCGTCACCGCCGTGGACGCCTCCGACCCTGCAGATACCACCGGCGCCGTTGACTGCGAGGGCTTCCAGGAGTGCCGCTGTGAACTTACCCTTGCGGGCGTTGCACTTACCTCGCTGGAGGTGGCCGCCCTTTTCTGGAACACCCGACAGAGCAAATGGTTCACTGGCGGTTCCCGAGTATTCACCGCCACCGGCCAGCACGCGCTGGTCGCCGCCGTACGGGGTGCAGTCGTCTTCCTCAAGGTCGTGGCATTCACCGGCACATCGTTCACGCTGGACGTTGACTACGTGCTCTCGTAGCGGATGCGGCAGGCCCTGCGCTACCGGTGGCTCTACTAGCTTCTCTTAAAGAGGCCACTGTAAAGGGAAAGAAAAAGGAAAGAACCGGAGGTTCCAATGGCACTGTTATTAGCTGGGGAGGCGCTCCAGTCCATCCAGGGTGCCGACGCCCAGGGGTGGGTGCGCGAGATTACCGCCCTGGACGCCCTGCCCGGCCTGAAGATAGACCAGCAGGGCGTGGGTCGAATCTTCGACTTTCAGGACGGCGGTTCCTCCAAGATGTACCTGCCAGATGGCGGAGACGTCACTCTGGTCGGCAGCCTGGTCTTTGACCTGGCAAACGACGTTACGATCACTCCGTCCAACCCTTCTGCGCCCAGGACACTCACCCTTCCTGCCGTGGGCCAGAACAGCACATTCGCCTTTCTGCAGGAGGCACAGGCGTTCACGGCGTTGCAGACATTCAACGGCGGCGTCGACCTCGGCTCCTCCGGCTCATTGCTCAACGTCGGTGCTGCTGGCAACGACTGGACGGCTACGACACTCACGCTGGCTTCCGGGCTTGCGCTGACCCACGGCTCAGGGAACGACGGGATGGTGGTTCAGACGATCAATACACAAGACGTCAGCACCAGTGCGACTCCCGTCGCCAGCGCAACCAACTTCGGCGTCCTGACCATCGTAGGCGGGGAGATCGAAGGAGGTACGACTCCACGGTTTGTTGACCTTGTGCTCTGGGGCCGTGAAGGGACTCCGACCGTCTTAGGTGGCAACAGTGTTAGGGGAACGCCTCCTGCCAGGACATACACCATCGTAAGTCAAACACTGAACCTGGCGATGGCAAGCGGCACATATGACATTCATACCTATAACTGGTACACAGCCAACCCTACGTGAACTAGGAGGACAGGATGCCTGATATAAACGTGATTATCGAAAAGCTGGATGAGGCCCGCCGCGGCTTGAATGAAGCACGCAACGTCGCCGAGGAGTGGAGGCGGGGCCGGGTAGTGGGTGTGGCGCACACGTCGGGACAAAAGAGCGGCCTGAAGACCGTCCTTGTGTCCGGTATCGAAGCGGGCAAGAACGGCATAGCCGCGGTCGAGGCGGAGCTACAGGGCTAACCCGTGAAAAGCACCGTGCAGCTCACACCCCGCGACCTCTACCGTCTGCGCCGCGCCCGGCTGTCGCTCCAGCGTGCAACGCTGCGGGCCCAGATGGCCCAGCAGGAGTTGCAGGAGACCACCCTGGACCTGGGCGGCGCTACGGGCTGCTGGCCAAGGTGGCGCAGCTCGACATGCAGACCGGCGTCATTACATTGGATGAAGGCGTGGCGGACGAAGGCACGGCCAACGGACACGCACCTTTCCCAAACTCTGCCCAGGAGGCGACGACACATGGACCTTCCAACCATGCGGACCAGAGTCCGGCGTGACCTGCACGATGAAGACTCGCTGAACTATCGATGGACTGACAACGAGCTCGATCGGCATCTACAGCGTGCCCTGGATGAGGTAGGCAGCGCCGCGCCCAGGGAGATGAAGGCCACCCTCACTGCCACGGCGGGTAGTCGTGACCTGAGCCTTGCATCTCTCACCGGCTTGGTCTCCGTGGAGGCGGTGGAGTACCCCACCGGCAACTACCCGCCCACCTATGTGCGGTTCAGCGTTTGGGCCGGTGCGCTGACCCTGCTGGTGGACTCCGCCCCCGCCGGCAGCGAGGACGTGGACGTCTACTACGGGGCCGTGCATACCCTGGACGGCACCACCTCCACCCTGCCGGTGCCCCTGGAGGATCTGGTGGCCACTGGTGCCGGCGCCTATGCTGCCCTGGAGTGGTCCAGCTTCGCATCCAACCGCATCAACCTGGGCGGCGAAGAGACGTGGAAGCAGTACCTCACCTGGGGGCAGGACCGCATGGCCGCCTTCATGCGCCGCCTGGCAGAGATGGGTCGCAACAACACAGTCCGCGTGTGCTCCATGTACGTACCGGCCCAGCCCGGCCCCAGCCAGACCACCGACTGGGGGCCGTAGCCCCTTCTTTTGACACCTGTAATCGCCAATGATATAGTTCTGCTTGGAAGGGAGGCCTATAGTCTCAGCCCTTCGAGAATCCAACAGAATTAATGTAAGAAGAGAAGGCCCCTCAGGAGTTTCCTGGGGGGTTCTTTGCGTTTACAAGGGGGTAGCGCATGGAAGGTAGTGACGTAGCCAGACTGGTCCTCTTGCTGGTTGCCCTGTTGCTCTCCGCGTTTTTTTCGGGCTCTGAAGCAGCGTTTCTCTCCATACAACGAGGAAGACTGGCCTACCTGACGAAGAACGGCGTGAAGGGAGCAGATAAGGTAGCTCTAATCGCTGGGCACCCAGAGAAGCTTCTACCAACCGTCCTGACGGGAAACAACCTGGTTAACACTGCTGCGGCCGTACTGGGGACCGCCCTGGCGATGTCCTTTCTGGAGCCCAACATCGCCATCGTAGCGGCCACCGCGGGGGTGACAATCCTCCTGCTGGTCTTCAGCGAGATCATACCGAAGACGGTGGCCGCCAGGAACGCTGAGCGGTTCGCGATCATAGTGGTTGGCCCTCTTCTGCTGGCAGAGGCGCTGCTTCTACCGGCCGTGTGGGTGTTGCGAAGGCTCAGCAACTCCGTGGGACGGCTTTTCGGCGCGTCGGACGCAGCGATGTTTGCCGAAGGAGAGATACGGGCGCTCATCGATACGGGCCGCGAGGATGGTGCAGTAGAACCCTCGGAGGCCCGGCTCTTGGAGAATGTGTTCCGTTTCGGTGACAGGCAGATCCGGGAGGTGATGACGCCTCGCACCGAGATCATCTCCCTGGAGAAGGGCGCTACTCTGGAGATATTCCTCGGTGTATACCAGGATCATTCCCACACGAGGTTCCCCATATTCGATGGCACCGTGGATAACGTCATTGGCACCCTCTCAGTCAAGGACGTGGTTCGGGCCATGACCGCCGGTGATATAGGCCCTGAAGATGACGTTACCGACGTCCTGAGAGAGGCGTACTTCGTCCCTGAAACGAAGCTCGTGGGCCAGCTTTTCGATGAGTTGCGCCAGTCCGGGTACCAGGTGGTCATGGTGGCCGACGAGTTCGGCGGGTTGGCGGGCCTGGTGACTCTAAAGCAGATGGTGGAGGAGATCGTGGGCCGGGTCAGTGATGAGGGAGTGCAGGAATCCGAGGAGTACCAGGCTATCGACTCTAATACCTTCCAGGCCGATGCAGGCATGCACGTGGAAGAGGCCAATGCTCAACTGGCCTTGGGTATCCCGGAAGGTGAGTACGAGACGCTTGCCGGCTTCCTGTTGACTCGCTTCGGGCACATACCCAGGGAAGAGGAGTACATTCATCACAACGGTTTCCAGTTGCAGGTCGTGGAGATGAAGGGAGTACGGATTGAACAGGTGAGGGTGACGCGTGTGGCCCGACCCGATGCAGAGGCAAGCCAATGAACCTGATCCTGGTACGCCATGGCGAGACACAGTACAACGCTGAAGGCCGAGTGCTGGGTAGGGGCGGGCCAGGGCTAAACCAACGCGGCCGCGATCAGGCGGCGGCGGCTGCCGGTGCGCTGTCAGCCCGCGTGCTGTCGGATGGTGCGATCGCCGCAATCTACTCCAGTCCCTTGCCTAGGGCTGCAGAGACAGCAGAGCGCATCAGCCGGGAGCTGGACGTGCCCGTTCGTACAGAAGATTCGTTAGCGGAGATGGACGTTGGTAAGCTGGAGGGTCTCACATCCGGAGAGATGCGAACTCAGTATCCTGACCTTATGGCAATGTGGGACAGAGACCCCAGTAGCGTGCAGATGCCTGACGGCGAGTCTCTTGCCCAACTTCAGCAGAGGGTGTGGCAGGTGGCCCAGACTATTCTGGGACACCATGTCGAGGACAGCGTGGTGGTCGTGTCCCACAACTTCTCGATTGTGGCTCTGCTATGTCGGGTGCTGGAGCTGCCCCTGGCGGGATTTCGCCGCCTGAGGGTTGGCCTGGGGTCCCTCTCCACGGTAGACATGCGGCCGGACAGGTGCCGGCTGGTCCATCTCAATGATGCCTGCCATCTGGAAGGCATCGACGGCTCCCCTGGCCGCTAGATCGATGGCAGCGATACCTCATTCATCCCTCCTTGAACGGGTGGAGGTCGCCCTTGGCGATGCGGGCCTTCTGCGTCCCGAAGGCTGCACAGTCGTAGCAGCGGTCTCCGGCGGTCAGGACTCAATGACTCTCCTGGGCCTTCTTTGGGAACTGAGTGAAAGGTACTCCTTGAGAGTCTGTGCTGCGCATCTGGACCATGGGTTGAGGGATGAGGAGGGTGAGGCGGACGCCAGGTACGTGGATGAGACCTGCCGCCGCTGGGGTGTTGCGGTCGTGGTGGAAAGGGCGGACGTGGCCGCTCTGCGCGCTTGCCGCCGCCTATCCTGGGAGGCTGCGGCAAGGGAAGCTCGCTACGACTTCCTGGCCCGGATCGCAGCCTCCGTCGGAGCCCCTGCGGTAGTCTTGGGCCACACAGCGGACGACCAGGCGGAAACGGTGCTGCTCCACCTCCTTAGAGGTACAGGCATGCGCGGCCTCCAGGGCATGCTGCCCCTATCCCGCTGGCGTGGCCGGGACGGTGCCTTGGACGTACCCCTCATCCGGCCCCTGTTGCGTGTGACCCGACAGGAGACAGAGGCCTACTGTGCCGAAAATGGAATCAGCCCGCGCCAGGACTCATCCAATACGGAGGAGCGGTTCACCCGCAACCGAATTCGCATATCGCTCATGCCCCAGCTGCGCAGGTACAATCCCGCGGTTCGGGAGGCGCTGACTCGTCTGTCGCAGACCATGGCCAGGGACATGGCCTACATCGACCAGCGGGTGCGGGATGTCTGGCCCCGGGTAGTAACCCAGGAGCCGTGGGGGCTGCGGTTGGATACGAGCGCATTCAACTCCATGCACTCGTCGATTCGGGCGCATCTTATTCAGCATGCCTATGCTTATCTGGCGGGCGACGGCGAGCAGATGAGCCTGGTCCAGGTGGAAGAAGCACTGCGGCTAGCCAGTGAAGGGGCGGGCCGCTCCCTTTCCCTGGGCCGTGGACTGCGGTTCATTACCTCCTATGAGGACATGGTAATTACCGGGCGGGCTCCGGATTCGCAGTGGCCTCCATTTGAGGATCAGTACCTGCCTGTCCCGGGATCAGTGTGCACCGGCGGATGGCGAGTTGTGGCAAGAGAGGTCCCTGTTCCAGAATCGGCTGATCAACTCTCCAATGGCGGTCCGTTCTGCGTGCGTCTGAGCCTGGACGACCTGGGGAAGGAGCTGTCGTTGAGGACTCGCAGGCCAGACGACCGGTTTCAGCCGCTTGGTATGGATGGGACCAAGAAGCTCAAGGAGTTCATGATAGACGCCCACGTACCAAGGGCATGGCGCGACGGCATTCCGCTGGTGGTAGGCCGGCATGGGGTGGCGTGGGTAGGCGGGTGGCGTATAGCGCACTGGGCCAGGGTTACTCCTGAGACCCGCCAGGTAGTTGAGCTCTCCCTTTCTTGGGAGCCGTGAACAACCGCTTTCTTCCTGGCTGCCCCGCTACTTGCTTTCTACGACGATTGCCTTCAGGTCTGCCGTGCCGATGTTCTCTACCCGGTGTGTCCATTCTTCGTGGTATATCACGAATCCATGAGGTGGATCCATCTCGATGGTCTCGCCATCAAGCATGGTACTTTGACCGTAAATCCAGCCCCTTTGCTTGGTGCGGCAGCACCTAACCTGCGTCACATTAGACAATGTACTTTCAACTGTAGCTCCAGTATTATAGATTGCCTTAGTCCCTGCTGACCTAACGGAGGAGGCGTAAGTCAATGGCGCTACGAATTAATGATACGGCACCAGATTTCACTGCGGCCACCAGCTTGGGAACTGTCAAGTTCCATGAATGGATGGGCGACGGGTGGGCGATGTTGTTCTCTCATCCAAAGGATTTCACTCCCGTTTGTGCCACCGAGCTAGGCTACGTAGCACAACTCAGCGGTGAGTTCGCCAAGAGAGGCTGCAAGGTTATTGGGTTGAGTGTTGATCGTGTTGATGACCATTTGAAATGGGCAACTGACATAGAGGAACTCGCCGGGACCAAGCTCAACTTTCCCCTGATCGCCGACGAAGACCTCAGCGTGGCCAAGCTCTATGATATGTTGCCCGCTGACGTTGGTGATAGCTCCGCAGGCAGGACTGCGGGCGATAACCAGACGGTACGTGTGGTTTTCCTGATAGCCCCTGACAAAACGGTCAAAATGAGCCTTGCCTACCCAATGAGCACGGGCCGTAATTTCGACGAGCTGCTTCGTGTTCTCGATTCGGTTCAGTTGACGGCGAAATACAGAGTGGCCACTCCGGGGAATTGGAAACAGGGTGAAGACGTCATCATTCTGCCTGCGGTGGACAATGATGCAGCGAAGGAGCTTTTCCCTCAGGGATGGGAGACCGTCAAGCCTTATCTGAGGAAGGTCAAAGACCCCAGCAAGTAGCTCCCGCGCAATTCGGTTGATGCCGACCATTGGGAGTCACACTATCCCGGCGCTTCGTTCTGCACGCACGCAGCACGTATCGGTTGGCTGCGGAAGAGCTGTGAAACCCTGGACGCATGCGCCCCAGGCCTATGGCAGCACACTGACTCCCTGTTTTCTGGTATCCTTGGTGCGGTGTTGCATATTAGGCAGCCCACCATAATGAGTGGGCGCGGCAAAGGAATTATCTGTAGCGTATTTATTTGACCCCTCCCTGCGTCGCGCTGCTGACTGATCTGCTCCACCATATTTAACCTAAGGAGTCAGCACACGGGGCATGCAGTATGTGTCAGGAATGTTCGGCTATCCTGGCACAGTGGCGTCCTTAATCAAGAAGTCTTTTCTCGATATCCTTATTCTGAGACTTTTGATTTGCACGGCTCTTTGACCAAGACAAACTTGAGGCTGACTACGCTAGGCAACGTATCTCTTCATCATGAATCCGACTTCTGAGAGAAAATCCGGGGATCATTCCCGATTCCCGCTTCTAATACAAGGCGGCATGGGAGTCAGGGTTTCCAACTGGCAGTTGGCTAATGCCGTAGCCTCAGCCGGAGGACGGCTGGGTGTGGAGACGATGGGTGTGGTTTCCGGAACCGGTATAGATACCGTGTTCGCCAGGCAACTGCAAGAGGGTGACCCTGGGGGGTATTTCCGCAAAGCCCTGGATGCTTTTCCCTATCAGGAATTGGCGGATCGGGTCTGGCGTAACTGGTACGTTGAAGGTGGAATACCTGAAGATAGGCCCTACAAACCCAGCCCTATGATCAATCATGTAATGAGGAATGACATCGCTGAACTCATCCTTTGCAGCAACTTTGCTGAAGTTTGGTTGGCGAAGCAAGGTCACGATGGTCTAGTCGGCATAAACTATCTGGAGAAAATACAAACCCCTCGCCTACCTGAAATGCTGGGAGCGATGATGGCGGGAGTAGACGTTATCCTGATGGGAGCGGGGATTCCCCACCAGGTCCCGGGCGTGCTGGATAGGTTTGCCGCTTACGAACCCGCCTCTTACTACCTGGATGTTGAAGGTGCAGAGTCTAAAGAGTTCGCAATGGCTCTTGACCCCGCCTCTCTCGTGCCTGAAAGATACATTGAACAGTTGAAAAGGCCGAACTTCTTTGCCATAGTCGCCACCCATGTTCTTGCGCAGTTTCTGTGCGACCCTCGAAGAACCACGGGATGGGTAGATGGGTTCATAGTGGAAGGTCCAACTGCTGGAGGTCACAACGCACCTCCAAGAGGTAGGCCAACCTTCAATGATCTAGGGGAGCCGATTTACGGTGAAAAGGATATTGCCGATCTAGATAAGATGCGGGAGCTGGGAAGGCCTTTCTGGCTGGCCGGTTCAAATGCCCATCCGGGAAAAATTAAGGAAGCGCTGGCAGAGGGCGCTACTGGATGTCAGCTTGGGACCATATTTGCGCTTTGCGAAGAGTCCGGACTAAGAGCAGATATTAAACAGGAATTAAGGGGTCAAGCTTACAGGAAAGAGCTCAATGTGGTGGTGGACGCCGTTGGCTCTTCCTCCGGATTCCCTTTTAATGTGGCGCAACTGCCAGACACCATGTCTGAAGTAGAAGTCTTCGATTCAAGGACGAGGATTTGTGACCTTGGCTATCTGAGACACGCATACAAGAATGAACATGGAAAGGTTTCGTTCCGTTGCCCGTCTGAACCCGAGAATACATATCTAAACCGGGGTGGCAAGTTTGAAGACACTATAGGAAGGAAGTGCCTATGCAACGGGCTTCTTGCCACAGTTGGGTTAGGACAGAAGCGCAAAGATGGTGCGGAGCTCCCGATTGTGACGCTAGGCCGCAGTACAGAGTTCATTCACGATCTAATTGACAGTGACGAAGGGTGTTATACAGCGGCAGACGTGCTCCGGTACTTGCTGGGGAAGGATTAACTAGCCAGAAGGGGATTGCTGTGGTGCTCCCCGACACCTACTCCGCGGCGCTGGGAATCAGCCGGTTGGCCGCTCCACTCGGGGCAGTCCTCCGAACCGCAGTCGCAGCAGGCCCTTCAAGTCGTCCAAGGCCGTGCGCACTACCTTCACCCGCGTGTCCGGGTCGTCCGTCCAGGTCACTGGGACGTCCACTATGCGGAACTCCCGCTTCTCGGCCAGGATGAGAAGCTCCGTATCAAAGAACCAGCCCTGGTCCTGTACGTGGGGCAACAGTGTCCGCGCAGCGGCGCTGGTCATGCCCTTGAACCCGCACTGGGCATCGCTGAACCCGGTGAAGAACATCGCCTTGATGAGCAGGTTGTAGCTTCGGGAGATGACCTCCCGTTTGAGGGAGCGCAGTCGCACCGTCGATTCCTTAGCCAGCCGGGAGCCAATGGCCAGGTCATACCCGTCCTCCAGGGCCTGGACGAGGGGTGGGAAGGCGCTCAGGTCTGTGGACAGGTCCACGTCCATGTAGCTGACCAGGTCCGCCTGACTCTCCAGCCAGGCGCGGCGCAGGGCCCGTCCGCGTCCCCGCTGCTCCAGTCGCAGGTAGGCCACGTCCGGATGCTGGTCTGCCAGGCTGCGTCCCACCCTCGGCGTAGAGTCGTCGGAGCCGTTGTCAGCGATGACGATGCGCCACGGGTTAGGGATGGCATCGATAAGGAAGTGCCGGAGGGTTACCACACAGTGGGGTAGGGCCCGCTCCTCGTTGAGGACGGGGATGACTATGTCAATGGAGGGCTTGGATATCATGGTCCTTGCTGGACCTCCTACCACGTCAGCGGGGAATTTTCGGAGTAGGCGTATCCGCCACTAAAGAATATGGCGACATTTAACTCTGCCTGGTCGCCGTCTTCAAGGGGAACATTTTCCAGGCGCGCTTCATTCACGTCCCAGTCGAACTGGAGGCTTATGAGCTCCCTGGCTTCCGGGAATACCAGGACTTTGTACCACATGCCAGTCTTCACGCCCTCTGGCGGATCCCAACTTACAACCAGGTCATTCCCATCTCTGTACCAGGATACGTTTCGTGGATAATCGGCAACCTCGGGTTCGTACTCAACGGTCTGCTCACGCATGAGCTCCGCATCGCGGTAGTACTGGAAACGGTATTCACCGGGTAGCGGCAGACCTTGAGCCGGTGGCCCGTAGAGGACCCATCTCCTGGTGACCTCACCCGAAAAGGTGTTGATGTTGAAGTCCTTGTTCAGATCGAATTCGGTGCCCTCCGGGTCTACGACGGTCACCCTGGTCAGGTCAAACAGAAAACAGGTCTCTAGGGTATCGAACTCCCCAAAGCAGTTCACCTTGAATTCGTAGGTCTATCCATCGTATCCATTGCTGGACCACACCTCAGGATAGGTGTCCGGTTGTGGAGGTGGCCCCTGGGAAACCGGACTCCCTTGTTGGTCCGTGCCCTCTGGATATCCTCTCTCTTCACCGCATGCAGTTAGCGCAAAAACTAGCGCGGACAGGAGAAGGAATAGTAATCCAAAGGTTCGCATGGGTCTCAGCATACCAGTTTGGCCTAACGGGTAATTGGACTCGCCGTTGGGCCAGAACTGGTAAACGGTGGGGTATGCCGTAGGGAAGTACGACCATGGCAAAGGCGAGTTGGACGACCAGCAGGCTCCGTATATTTCTGCTTCTTGTCGGTCGATTCAACCTTGAAGTAGTCGCCATTCTTGCTCTGCTTGTCAGAGTCGTTGTCCCACCTGGTCGGCTTCCTTCGGCCAGGCGGAAATGCGAGCTTCATCCACAGCGGGCCGCCCTCCGGGGACCGCATCCATGAGGGCCAGTAGTCAGCCTTGAGGCGGCTCGGCTGCCGAGGCGACATCAGACCGAAGCGAGGCTGCAACTGAGGGAAGGTATTACTCTCTTTCCCGAATATCGCGGTCAGGCGCTTCACTTTGGAATCCGTTTGCTTTTTCGTCCAGCCCGTCTCAGCCTTGGCCTCAAGCATGATGAGATGAGTAGTCTCGCCCGCGTCGAACGCTACGATCAGGTCCACATCTTCCTGGTTGCCGGACACAAGTCCCGCCGCATTCGGATGTACGCCCGAGGCGTTAACCCCCTCCTGGCTCAAGTAGGCGCTAGCATAGATCCAGTCCAGATGGTAGTCCATGGCCACAAACGCGTTTGAAGGCACATCCAGGGCGAAGCGATCACCGAGTTGCTGGCGGAACGATTTACCTAGCTGAAAGTCCCGATTGCCGAGAGCCCTGCCAACGAGTAAGAACCTCTCCTTTCTGTTGAATGACCGCAGGTAATCAATGAAGGCTGACATTAGCGTCCTCCTTGAAGCGTGTCCATAAGCCCGACCATTGCCAGCGTATCCATCTTGCAGTAATCCAACAGCGCATTCCTGATCCGCTCCCGCTCAGGCTCCTCCGTGTCAGGCGCAATCAACTGAGCGAATGCAACCGATGCGTTCGAGCCATCCCGTATCTCAAGGTCGCTGTACGTCAGGTCGGGAACCAGGGCCGGGAGCACTGACTTGATGGAGTAGCTACCGTGGAACTCCGGGTGGTAGTAGTGAGACCTTATGATAGCCAGGAGATCGAACAGCCGGTCGCATAGCGCCAACAGGGGGTTCCTATACTGGGGGAACTCTTCAGCCAGGCGCTTTATCACTGTCTGCTCGTAGCCAGAGTAGACTACGATTGACCCCTCTGATCCTATGGCGTCAAGGAGGCTTGTGGCGAAGGCGTCGCGTGGGTCTCCGTCCCCGTCATGCAGGAACGAGTTATGGGTGAGGTTGCCCGCGGAGTCTCGCACGTGTAGCGACCATTGGAAGGGGATTATCTGATATGGGCGGGTCCCAGAGTACGCCGGGAGTGCTGGGTTGAACGTCTCGAAGTCCAGGAAATGCAGTGGATAGGTGGCCTGTGCGAGTTCAGCGGATAGCTCTGGGCCGATATATGGCTGGCCTGTAGCTACGGCATCTCGGACGCGCTGTTGGGTTTCTGACAGCGTTGGAAAATCGAGAGGAATCTTGCTGATGTCGAAGACACCGGCTGTACGTAGCCTTTCCATGAGCTCCGGCCTGGCCCGTGGGAGCTGCTCAATGTGGTGTTCCGGTGAGTCCTGTCGGCAGTAGCCGTAGAATGGGCACTGGTAAGGCCTGGTGCACTGGGATCCGATCTCAACGCCGGGCGATTCGTCTTGCCGCAGCATTTCCCACATCTCAGCTAGCAAGCCTTGTATGGAGGCCAAGTAAGTGCGCGCCTGGTCAGTTATGTCCTCCAGATGGAACAGCTTGCTCAGGTCATACGGGCCGCCTTCGTAGACATAGCTGTTATCGATATGTACCAGGGAAACTGTCCGTACAGGTATACTGGAACCTTCCACTACATGCAGTTGGATCGCAGCGTCTGCGATATGCTCCGTCTTCACGCCTGTGCTGGATTTGACCTCCGCCAGATCGAATGTATCCCCACTATTGCGACTGAGTACATCTATCCTGACCCGGATACGCTCGAAGGTAAACGCCGCTTCGTAGATGGCGGATACGAGCGGGTCAGCGATAGCATCTGAAGTGGTCGCCTCCGCGCGGGAGTGTTCGAAGTACTGTTCCGCAATGAGGCGGCCTCTGGGGAACCGTTGCCTGGCCAGTTCTCCGACAGCGGTCCCAGAGTCGAAAAGCGCCTGCTGACTCGGATCAATGGGGTCCGCCAGCTCACGCGAGTAGCATTCCAAATAGAGCCGTTTTAAGCACTGTAGGCCGGCTCCGAATCGCGATTTGGAAAGCTGTGGGAGCGTGTTGTGAACCATATCAATGACAGTATAGCCCTCTGCGATGGTCCACCTGCTTCAATGGAGAATGGCATTCGGCACGGTGTGCCCTGCACCCACATGTCTCCGAAGCCCGATAACAAGGTTAGCTATTGATGTGGATGGGAAATATGGGCCTGGGCAATGCCCAGGTACCGTCCCTAGTGCCGGAAGTGGCGGACGCCGGTGAACATCATGGACACGCCCAGCTTGTCGGCAGCCTCTATGATCTCTTCGTCGCGGATGGAGCCGCCGGGCTGGACGATGGCGCTGACGCCGGCCTGGGCCGCCTCCTCCACGTTGTCAGCAAACGGGAACATGGCGTCGGACGCCAGGATGGCGCCCTTTGAACGCTCGCCGGCCCCCTGGGCGGCCAGTCGAACGCTGGTCACGCGGTTGGGCTGTCCGGCCCCCATGCCGATGAGCACGCCGTCCTTGACCAGTACGATTGCGTTGGACTTGACGTGTTTGCATACCAGCCAGGCCGCGCTGGCATCTGCCATCTCCTCCTCAGAGGGCTGGTGCCTGGTGACCACCTTGAAACCCTCATCTTGGGAGACATCGGCCTCGTGCACCAGCACGCCGCCGCGGATGCCCCGGAACTCCAGACGCGACTGCGACGGGTCGCCCAGCGGCGCGGTCAGTATTCGCAGGTCTCGTGACTTCTTCTTGAGGTGGTCCAGACCGTCGGACTCCGAGCCGGGGGCGATGACGATTTCGAAGAACATGCGGTCGCCGGTGATGGGGCTCAGCATCTCGCGCAGTGCCTTGGCGTATTCCATATCGATGGGCCGGTTGGTGGCTACGATGCCGCCGTATGCAGAGACGGCGTCACCTTCGCTCAATGCCTGCCGGTAGAGCGCGGCGATGTCGCCCGTTCCGGTGGCGAAGCAGCAGGGGTTGGTGTGCTTGATGATGGCAACGGCGGGCTCAGGGAAGTCAGCCACCAGGTTGAAGGCGGCGTCGGCGTCAAGGATGTTGACGTAGGACATAGCCTTGCCGTGGTGCTGAGTGTAGTCGCCGATGCCCTCTACGGGTGTACGCACCGAGTCCAGCGTGTAGAAGGCGCCCCGCTGGTGGGGGTTCTCGCCATACCGCAGCTCCTGGACTCGCGTCATGCCGGCGGTAAGCTGCTGTGGGAGCAGGTTGCCATCGTCGCGCAGGTATTCGGCGACCATGGTGTCATAGTGAGCGACGTGCTGGAATGCCTTTGCGGACAGTGCCTTTCGCTCATCCTGGGACAGGCCGCCGCCGGCCACGCGTTCCGATATCCACGTATAATCCGCCGGGTCGACGACTACGATTACGTGTGGGAAGTTCTTGGCGGCGGCACGGATCAGTGTCGGCCCACCGATGTCGATGTTCTCCAGCGCCTCGTTCAGCTCTACGCCGGGGCGTGCGACCGTGTTACGGAAGGGGTAGAGGTTGCCCGCCACAAGGTCGATCGCTTCGATGCCGTGCTCTGACATCTGGGCCAGGTCCGCGGCTAGCTGCCTGCGGGCCAGGATACCGCCGTGTACCTTGGGGTGGAGCGTCTTCACCCGGCCGTCCATGATCTCAGGAAAGCCTGTGAGTTCTGACACCTGCTGGACGTTCAACCCTACCTGGGACAGGTCCCGGTGGGTACCGCCGGTGCTGACCAGCTCGTAGCCCTGTCCCTGTATGGCCCGTGCGAACTCCACCAGGCCGGTCTTGTCGTAGACGCTTAGGATGGCTTTCAACGTTCCTTCTTCCCCCTTGTGACTGTGGTGCGTAGTCTATCGCAAGACGCCCTGATGGGGCATCGTCTGGGCTGGCGGTTTTTCGGTGGCGGCAGGGCGTGCCCTGTACCCACATTTTCCTAGTGGGCGTCAAGGCTAGTTAGGACAGGCTCTTAGACCCCTGGCAGGGAGTTCAGGTGTTGCGCTCCCTGCGTGCCGGCCAGAGCGCGCTCCAGAGGATGCTTATGATTCCGCAGCATACGCGGCCCCCGTTTCAAGCATCGCCTGGACCTCGGTGTCGGAGTAGCCGGCTTCCCTAAGTACCTCAACGGTGTGCTCGCCTAACTGCGGTGCTGGCCCGCGTATTACGCCAGGCGTCTCGGAGAAATTGAGTATGTGGCCGATATCACGCATGAGGCCCCACCACGGGTGTGGATATTCCACAACCATGCTCGAGTCCAGGTACGCCGGGTTCTGCAGAAAGGCTGTCTGGCCGTCCTTCACAGGAACCTCACAGGGCACACCTGCCCTATCGAGCATGTCGAACCACTCCTGGGCGCTGTGGGCCTGGAAGCGCTCCGCCAGCAGGCTCGTGAGTGATTCACCGTTCGCCGCCCTGTCGGCCTCTGTGCGGAACCTGGGGTCCTCCGGCAAGGAGGGCAGGCTGAGGGCCTCGCACAGGGGGTACCACTGGTCCTCCTTTGGGCAGCAGATGGCGATCCAGTAGTCGCTGGTGCGGTACAACCTGTCCATTGGGCTGAAACCGGCCTGCTCGTTATCCAGTTCCGGCAACGGTCCCAGAGAGCCGTCGGCGTTGCGATAGGTCTCCGAAGTGTAGTACATGGCGCAGGCAAGCTGGGACACATCCAGGTACTGGCCCTCACCCGTCTTCTGGCGGTACAAAAGCGCCATCATCGCACCGCAGGCGGCGATGAGGCCGCAGTAGGCGTCCAGGGAGATGCCCTGGGCCGGCGGGTTGCCCTTTCCGCCACTGCGATAATGGATGCCGGCGAAGGCGGAGTTCAGCGGTTCGAAGCTGGGCAGGCGGGACCGCGGGCCGACGGCGCCAAACCCGGGCGAGAAGACGTAAATGGCACGGGGGTTGATGCGCTTGACCTCTTCGTAACCGATGCCGATGCGGTCCGCGACGCCCACACGCATATTCTGTGCAACGATGTCAGCCTCTGCGATCAAGCGGTGCGCCGCTTCGACGCCCTCAGGTTGCTTCAGGTCCAGGACTACGTCCCGCTGACCCCGAACGATGTAGTTGACGGTCCGGTGCGCTACAAAGGACCGGTTCTGTGGCCTGATGGCCAGGCCGCCGGGCGGCTCTATCTTGATGACTGACGCTCCCAGGTCCGCCATGAGCCGAGTACCGTATGGCCCGGCCAGCCAGTCTCCAAAGTCGATGGCCTTGATGCCTTCTAGCGCGTATTGCATGATTGCTCTCTCCGGTCTTAGCGTTCCTTCTATACCACAACACCCTCACTGCGTAATAGCGCAATCTCGGATTGGCTATACCCGAAGTTCCGCAACACCGCGTTAGTGTGTTGGCCTTTTAGGGGCGCCGGCATCTCAACACTGCCAGGCGTCTTTTCGAACTTGATGGGGATGCCCACCTGCTCCAGCCACCCCAGAAGTGGGTCCTCTACAGAGACCACCATGTCCACGGCATGGGCCTGTTCGTCTTCAAAGGCGTCGCCGGGATAGAGGACAGGGTGGTTGGGCACGTCTGCCTCATCGAAGAGGCGTACCCAATCCGCTCGGTGCTTGGTCTTCATGAGCGCTGCCACCTTCTCCCGGACCTCGCGGTTCAACTCCGCAGACCACGGCATGGGTTCCGGCGCGGAGGCCATGTACTCTTCCATGCCAAACACCTTCATGTAGCGGTCGAAAGAGCCGCGTGCGCCCGTATGAGTCCACTGGTACTGCCCGTCGCCGCAAATCCAGACGCCGAAGATGCCGCGTCCGGCCGGACGCTCACTATCCTGCTGCTCCGCCCAGTTCCAGCGACTCATGGACAGTGCCGCCGTGTGCGCTGATATGTTGACGTGCTGGCCGACGCCTGTTTCGTTGCGGATGTAAAGCGCTGTGAGAATGCCGAGGCAGGCATAAAACGCGGAGGCGTAGCTGGGGGCGGCAAAGCCCATACGCTTGGGCCCGGGGTTGCTCTCACCGGCGCCTATGCCCCAGTTGTTGGTCATGAACCCGGATTTGGCCTGGACTAGCCCATCATAAAAAGGGCGGTCGTATTCCGGTCCGTGCAGGTCATAGCCTGTGAGGGAGCAGTAGATGATGTGCGGCAGCTGTTGCTGGACCGCTTCGTAGCTGAACCGCATGCGGTCAGCCTCGCCGGGCTGGAGTGCCACCAGCACAGCGTCACAGCGCTCCAACAGGCGGAACAGCACCTCAACCCCTTTGGGCGACTCCAGATCAAGGGCCAGGCTCTTCTTACCTCTGTCCCATACCACAAACCCTGGCTTATCCCTATCTGATGGCGCACCTGGAGGGACAATACGGATGACCTCGGCCCCGTAGTCGCTGAAGAGCATTCCGCCAGGAGGCCCCGATTCCCCTTCACTGATTTCGATGATCCGTATGTTGTCTAACGGCCCCATTTCTGCCTCCTGCCCGCTACATCACTGACACAATCGATGAATCATTCGGAGTGTATGAACGGCGTGATGATGTGTCAACACATCACCTGGAGGTCATGCCTCGTCCAGCACGCAAACGTTAGGCAGGTAGCGGTACCGTTGGTCGTAGTCCAGGCCGTAGCCCACGACGAACCGGTCCGGGATTTCGAAACCCAGATAGTCGATCGTCGCCTCCACTTGGCGTCGGGATGGCTTGCTGAGAAGCGCGCAGAGCTTGACGGAAGCGGCGCCTTTGCGTCGCAGGTAGCCTTCCAGGTGTCTGGTTGTCAGACCGGTGTCCACGATGTCCTCCACTATGAGGATGTGCCTGTCTTTGATGGGTGAGCGCACGCCCTGGATGATGCGCGGCCTGCCGCTGGATGTGGTGTTGGCATCGTAGGAGGTGACGCGAACGAAGTCCACGTTGGCGGGCATGCTCAGGGCGCGCATAAGGTCTGCCGTCAAGATGAACGCGCCCTTGAGTACCCCTAGGAGTAAGGGTTCTTCGCCCTTGTAGTCCCGGCGTATTTCCTCTGCCATACGCTGTACGGCTTTGGCTATCTCCTGGCGTGAGATGAGGACGGGTAGGTTGTTCCGGGTGGGTGGCTGGCCCTTAGAAGAGGCGTTGGTCACAACTCGACGATAGCACGGGGGGGTAGGTGTGGGCAAGGAGTCGGCCCCATCCAGGCTTTCCTCCTGTAAGGCATATCCCCAGGAGGCGATGGGCGTCGTGATAGAATTCGTGAGAGGAGCCGTCGTTGTACCTATCTCACCTTGCGCTGACTAACTACCGCAACTTCAGCCATCTGGAGTTGGAGTTGCCGTCCGGCTTGGTGTTCGTGCTGGGGGCCAATACCCAGGGCAAGAGCAACCTGCTGGAGGCGGCCTATCTCCTGGCCATTGCTAAGTCGCATCGCACCAACACGGAGCGGGAGCTTATTAGCTGGACGGCCCAGCAAGAGGGCGATGCGCCCGTAGAGGGAACGCTGATTACGGGAGAGGTTGAGCAACAGGAGGGGCGTCTCAAAGTCGTCATTGCGCTGCGAGTCCTGCCGCGGGAGGGGGTTGGCGGTGCGCTGGTCCAGAAGCAGATACGGGCCAACGGTGCGGCGACCTCTGCCGTGGGACTGGTTGGGCGTGTCACATCAGTGCTGTTTACGGCGTCGGACATCGATCTGGTGTTGGGTGCGCCGTCCGGCCGTCGCCGCTTCCTGGATATCCTGATATCCCAGGTAGACCGGGGCTACTTAAGGACATTGCAGCGGTACCAGCGCGTGCTTACGCAGAGGAACCATCTGCTGCGCCTGGTGCGGGACGGACGCGGCATGCCTGACGAGCTGGACTTCTGGGATGTGGAGCTGGCCAAGGAGGGGTCTATGCTGGTGGCCCGCAGGCAGGAGGTGATGGAGCATCTGTCGCCCCTGGCGGTCCAGGCGTACGCGCGACTGTCCGGCGGAGAAGAGATGACCGTTGCCTTCCAGCCGTCGTCTGCGGCAAAGGAGCTGTCCGACGGCCTGAGGGCCCAGCGCCGTGAGGAGGTCAAGGCTGGCATGACGCTGATTGGTCCCCACCGGGACGACCTGATTCTGGAGGTAGGCGGGATGGCTGCGAGTACCTACGCCTCTCGAGGCCAGGCTCGCACTATTGCCCTGGGGTTGCGCCTGGCTGAGGCGGCTTTCTTGCAAAGCGAACGTAGAGAGGGCCCCATACTGTTGCTGGACGACGTTCTTTCAGAGCTGGACACCGTAAGGAGGCGGCAGGTATTGGAGGAGGCGGCTAAATATGAGCAGGCGGTGGTGACGGCAGCGGAACCGGCGCTGATAAGTGATGCGCCAGTAGCGCCTTCGGCGACATTCATGCTGCGTGACGGGCACATGGAGCTATCCGGTGATTTTCATTCGATAACCTCAGGGTGAGCGTTACAGGTTAGAGGTGGCCTATCCAACCACCAGGCTGTGCGTGCAGCTAGGAGCCGCCGGACGGCGTAACTCTATGACCAGTACCGGGCGGTTCTCCTCAAGGAGGGCCTCGCGGGTATCAAATCGCTTGGCAGTCGAGGGGTCGGTTTCGTCACCCATGAGCAGCCAACCGAAATTGCCTGCCGGGTCGTTGAGCCACGATTGGACGTCACTTACCATCTGAGATGTGGAGTTCCAGGTGTAAGACCCGTTGCCATCCACCTCCGTACTACTGCTGACTGTGGTTGAAAAGTCTCCTCCCGGCGTGTCCCACATTGTCGTATCGAAGAAGTTGTGCAGCCAGGTCGCGTCGGAAGGAGCGGCAGCGATACCTTGTCCCGGTTGGAAAACGGCGTTGGATGCACCTTCGCCCCAGTCTCCAGTGAGGGCGTGCAATTCAACGACGCGGGGACCGGCTGTGAAGTTGGTCCTATTCATGCTCATAGTCAGTGTCACGCTTTCAATGGTTGACCCTGCAGGGATGTTGGCTGCTATGTCAAAGGCGATGACTCCCCGTCGGGCTGACAGGTTGTTGGTCATGCCAAAGATCATATTTAAGCCCTCACCGCTGCTGACGGAACCAGCCTCATCCTCATACAGCGTGTTGTCTTTGCTGGGACTCAAGCTGATGGGAGACGTAACTACGGGGCCGGTTGTGGCCGTTGGGGTCGGTTCAGCCTGGGAGCAGGCGGCTATTACGGCCAGGCCGGCTATTACGGCAGCGAGTCCCGAAATGGTCTTTGGAAGGCTATTTGGCATAGGAGTCTCCTTACTGGAATCGTCATATATACGTTCCCCCGCGGCTTCTTGGTTTCTATGCACCAGAGTAGATAAGCTCAGGCGCCGACCCCTGTGGTATGATTGCGCCAGCTACCGGCCAGCTATCGGCCAGCTACCGGCCAGCTATCGCAGGAGGGAGTCATGGAGCTGTCTGAGGAGTATCTGGAGGCCGTTGAGAAGGCCAGCCAGATTGTGGCGAGTTCGAGCTATGTGGTCGCCATGGTAGGTGCCGGCATGAGCACGGAGAGCGGCATTCCCACCTATCGAGGCGCGGGCGGCCTGTGGACCCGCATCGGCGAGCCGGACCCGCGTGCCTTTCAGAACTTTGCTACTGACCCCAAAGGTTGGTGGAAGCGCTCGTTGGAAAGGGACACCCAGCCGGAGTCGCCGGACCGCGCCGGATTCCGCGATGCCATGCAGAACGCCACGCCCAATCCGGGTCACTACGCTCTCGTTGAACTGGAGCGCATGGGGGTGCTCAAGCACATAATCACTCAGAATGTGGACAACCTGCACCGTGCGGCTGGCAGCAGGCTGGTGGCTGAGATCCACGGGAACCGCACGCTTCTCAGGTGCGTGGAGTGCCACTACCGCGTCCCCAGGGACGAGTTCGAGATTCACGAGCACGACCTGCCTCCCAGGTGCCCCCAGTGCGGCGGCATCATAAAGGGCGATGGCGTGATGTTCGGGGAGCCAATACCTCCTGACGTTCTTGAGCGTTGTTTCGATGAGACCAACCGGTGCGACTGCATGCTGGTGCTTGGCACGTCAGGGACAGTGTATCCGGCTGCGGGATTCCCGTTTCAGGCGCGCGAGCACGGGGCGGCGCTGATCGAGGTAAACCCCGAGCCAACACCCATCAGCGACGATGTGGACGTGGCGTTCCGGGGTCCGTCTGGGGAGATGCTGCCCCTGCTCGTAACCAGGGTAAAGGAGCTTCTGGGGCAGAAGGTGTAAGGCCTGGTGGCGGTAGGCTGGGCAATCTACAACGTGATATTCGGGGGGCTTGCACATGGAGATAGTGACCGGTGTTCATCGCATCGATGACCTCAACGGCAGCAATGCGGTTCTACTAACCGGGGAGCAGATGGCCGTCATCGACACGGGGATCCCCGGGAATGGGGAGGCCATTGTGTCCTACATCAAGGGGATTGGCCGTGATCCTGCCGATCTCCGCTGGATTCTTCTGACGCACCTCCATCACGACCATTCCGGAAGCGCCGCCGAGCTGCATGAGTTGACGGGGGCGAAGATTGTTGCCCATGAGGCGGAAACTGAGCAGGCTGCCGATGGCAGGCTGCTTCTGCGAAAGGGCAACGAGGGCGAGAGGCTACCGATCTGGTATCGCTGGATGTTTGGCAGGCGTGGACGCCATCGCCCTACATCGGTGCGGTTCCACGATACGGAGGTCCACGAGACGGTGGCGGACGGCGACGTGCTGCCATGTCTTGGAGGAATACGCATCATACATGCGCCCGGACATACGCCTGGAAGCATATGTCCGCTGCTGGAAGAGCCCAAGGTACTGTTCCTGGGAGACTCGGTCCTTAACAATGTTGACCGGCTGAGCCGTCCACTGATGTGGGACCGTTCCAGACGGCGGCAGCTGGACGCTTCGCTCCGGAGCCTCAGGGAGCTGGAGGCGGACATGGCATGCTTTGGCCACGGGCCACCACTCACGGAGCTTGTCATGGATAAGGTACGGGGTATGACCGACAGGCCTTATGACATCCCGACCTGGAGGATCGTACTACGGAACCGCAGGACGCTCAGGCAGTTCCAGGAGAGCAGCCGTAGGCCCGGCCACTGGCAGGGCGGGCCGCGATCCTAGCAGGTGCGATGCTGCTGGCATCGTCGCTCCTATGCTGTTCAGGATGACGGGTGGATTTCCGTGGATGATAGTCCGTCCGGTTCCGACAGGTCAAGACAACTGCGCACTGCCGTTATGTACCTCTGAGACCACACCACCGATCCTGATGTGCCTCCTGGAGGACTCTATGTGGGTACCTTTCTGCTTCCTAGCCGCCCTCTCTTGCGAAGTGGCCTGAGTCTGAAGCCTTCCTATCTGAATGTCGAAACAGGCTGCACAAAGGAAGAAAGGGAAAGAAAAAGGATTGACACCCTTGGGGGACGGGATTAGAATACCGCCTCGGTCGGGGCCGCCAGGGTGCGGCATGAACTGTGAAAAACATATGGCAGGAATCCTCTTTCAGGGCTGTGGCGTACTCCTTTGCAGGATCGCAGAAGAGTATGTGTCAGTTCCGTTTAGCAGTAATGTTGGACTCCAGTAGACTCTTCTCAATCTCCTCCCGTAGGTGTCCTGTGTGGATGCTGTGCGGGCAGGAGCAGGATTAGAGAAGGGGCAGGAGCGAAGTGGAACAGGGCTGGAGACACAGGGTAGGCGACCGGGTCATCCGTCAGGCTCGAAGGCAGGAGCTGGAGCCGGTACTTATCGAGGAGACCACGCCACGGCGGCGGAATCGGCGGTTCGAGTCGCCTGTCATCCTTATATATGGCTTCGGCAGCCTGATCGCTATTGGCACACTGTTGCTATGGCTGCCCTACTTCAACACCACAGGCCGGTTCGCGCCCTTCATGACCGCTCTGTTCACAGCCACATCCGCCAGCACCGTCACCGGTCTGATTGTCGTAGACACTGCAACCCACTGGAACCGCGCAGGCCAGGGCGTCCTCATGGTCCTTATGGAGGTGGGCGGCCTGGGATTCATGAGCACAGCTACCTTCCTGCTGGTGATCATCACTCAACGCGTAACGGTGGCCAACCAGCTGATCATGCGTGAGTTCCTGGGTATTAGCCGGCGCAGCGGTCTGGTAAGGCTATCTATACAGGTGGTTAGCGTGTCTCTAATCGTTCAGCTGGCAGGCTTTCTGATCTTCCTGTGGCGGTTCCTGCCCATTTTCGAGCCTGAGGAGGCGGTGTGGCAGGCGCTGTTCCTGACCATATCCGGTTTCAACAACGCAGGGTTCAACATCCTTCCCGAGTCAGCCAGCGTGGCCCTGTTCCGCAGTGAGACGTGGGTCCTTGGCTCATTGACGGCTCTGATCATAGTAGGCGGAATCAGCTACAGCGTCCTGGCGGAACTCATGAGGTTCAGGAGATTCAGCCGGATCTCGCTGGACAGCCGCATGGTCATCGTTCTCAGCCTGGTGCTGTGGTTGCTGGGTGCGATGGTATTTTTCGTATCGGAGTTCGGCAACGACGCAACGCTCAAGGGGCTGCCGCTGGGCAGCCAGGTGGTCGACTCAATGTTCCACTCGGTGAGCGGACGTACAGCCGGATTCACTACGATAGATTTCACACAGACGGAGCAGCACACCAACTTCTTCTTCACTGGTCTGATGTTCGTAGGCGGGGCCTCAGGCTCCACTGCGGGTGGCATCAAGGTGAACACCATGGCGGTGATCCTGGTTGCTGTCCTGGCATCAACCCGCGGGCGTGCGCAGGTGGAGGTGGGTGGACGGGAGATCCCTGCGCCACAGATCCAGAGAGCACTTGCCATAGCCTTTCTGGGTATCGGCTTTGTGTTCATCGTTGCGTTCTTCCTGGTGGTGACAGAGGGTTTCCCCTTTGACGACATACTTTTCGAGACGGTGTCGGCTTTTGGAACGGTAGGTCTGTCCTCAGGCATCACGGCCGATCTTTCGGTATGGGGAAAGAGCCTGCTGGCCGCTACCATGTTCGTAGGTAGGCTTGGGCCTCTTACTATGGCACTGGCGCTGGGGCAGGCTCCCCAGCGCGCGATATACCGTTATTCCCAGGAAAGAGTTAGAATAGGATAAGGAGTTGGGATGGCTAAACAGGCAGTTGTAATAGGGCTCGGTAGGTTCGGAGTAAGTCTGGCCCAGGAGCTTTACAAGCTGGGATTCGATGTTCTGGGTATAGACCGAGACGAGCAGGTGGCTCAGACCCAGACCGAGCAGCTTATCACCGTAGTCCGGGCGGACTCCACCTCAGAGTCGGCCTTGCGTGAGCTTGGCATATCCGGCTATGACGTGGCCGTGGTGGCCATAGGCACGGACATTCAGGCCAGCATCCTGACAACTCTCCTGCTGAAGACGTTAGGTGTAAAAGAGGTCATTGCACGGGCCAACAACCCCCTGCATGGCGAGTCGCTGCAACGGATCGGGGCCGACAAGGTGTTGGACCCGGAGCGAGAGGCAGGAGTACGGTTGGCCCATCGGCTGTTCAACCCGGACGTGCAGGAATACATAGGTGTCACTGGCGACCTGGGGATCAGCAGCTTCAAGCCGCCGGAGCATCTAATAGGACAGACGCTGGAGGAGGCGGGACTTGGCGGCACCAGGGATCGGTATGGCATTACAATCATGGCGATACGCCGGGGCAGGGAGCCGATACTATTTCCAGCCAAGGATGAACAGATTGAAATGGGCGATATCCTGTTCGTAGCCGGGAGGGACGACCTTCTGGACAAGGTGAGCCGCGGTGAGCCGGCTCCGTCCCGAAAGGCGGCGTCTAGGGTAGGATAGTTGTGTTGTTATCCCTGAGTGGTAACGGCTGCGAAGGTATGTCCGTCATTCGCCAATTCTCGACCCTTTGCAGGTTGAATATTCCGTATGGTCAGACGTATAATCGCTCGACTCACGAGCGGGTTACGGATATCTGAAAGTGATTTACCGCAGGAGAAAATATGCAGGCCAGTAAGGTGCTTGTGCCGGTGTGTGGGGTGGCCGCTGATGAGGATGCGCTGGTGCTGGCATGTGACATAATCCGCCCTGCCAAGGGCAAGGTCTATGTACTCTACGTTATCGAGGTCCGGCGCTCCCTTCCCTTGGACGCTGACGTAGAGGTTGAAAACGCCAGGGGCGAGGATGTGCTCCAGCGTATGGAGAATCTGGGAAAGAAGCTCCATGTTGACCTGGAGGCGGAGATCCTCAGAGCTAGAGATGCCGGCCCTGCTGTAGTGCAGGAAGCCGTGGATCGAGAGGTCGAGGCGATTGTCATAGGTGCGCCTTACCGGTGGCATCACGGCGTCTTCAGCCTTGGTCAGACCGCTCCGTACATACTTCGGAACGCACCCTGTCCGGTACTGCTCTGGCGGCAGGAGATCGCCACTAACGGTAAGTCTAAGAACGGTCATCAGGGAGGGGCTCCCAAAGACCTATGAACGTTGTAGTAATGGGGTGCACTCGGGTGGGCGCCCTGGTCAGTCGCTCCCTGGCGGAGGACGGGAACACGGTTACGGTGCTTGATACGAACGAGGAGAGTCTACGGCGTCTGCCGGACTCCCTTGGGATCACTACGCTGCTGGGAGACGGTACGCTGGAACAGGACTTGAGACGAGCGGGGATTGAGGAGGCGGACGCCTTTCTGGCGGTGGACCCCAGGGACGCCAGAAACGCTCTGGCTGCACAGAAGGTCAGGCAGACGTTCGGCGTTGCCAAGGTGGTCTGCCAAATCGCCGACCCCGCACGCCAGGAGATGTATAGGACGTTGGGGCTGGAGGCACTCAGCCCTGCCACGACCGTTTCAAAGATGCTTCTGGATGCCGTGTACGGTTGACGTTGCAGATTCCCTTACATTTGCCTATGTATATCATCATCGTCGGTTGCGGAAAGGTGGGCTACCAGTTGACTCGCGCTCTGCTTTCCGCGGGCAACGAGGTGCTCGCGATTGAACGAGATTCAGCTAAGCATGCCTCTGTAGTCGAAGAGTTGGGGAGTGTAGCTATCAGTGGAGACGGCTCGGAAGTTTCGGTACTGGAGGAGGCTGGCGCCGGTCGTGCCGACGTCGTAGTAGCCGTGACTGGACGAGACGAGGATAACCTGGTCGCCTGTCAGGTGGCCAAGCACCATTTCAGCGTACCCAAGACCATCGCCCTGGTGAACGACCCGGAGAACGACGACCTGTTCCGCAAGCTGGGGGTAGACGTGATAGTAAGCCACACAGAGGTCATCCTGACCCACGTGGAGGAGGAGCTTCCGGAGCATCCTGTGGTCCACCTGATGCCCCTTCCGGGCACGGAGAAACGAGTTGTTGGAATCCACATTCCGCCGGATGCGGAGGTGGTGGGCAAGCCGTTGGAGTCTGTGGGTCTTCCGAACGGCACCCTGGTCTCTCTACTGGTAGATGAGGGAGGGGAGCCGCGTCTGCCTGCCCTCTGCGAGCCGCTGCATGCCAACGATGAGGTGGTTGCGGTGACTACGCCGGAGACGGAGGAGGAGCTTCTGTACGTCCTGACGCGGGTAGCAGAATGACATCAGACGCCAGTCCAGGAAGGCTGGCCTATTTAGGGCCACCTGGTACATTCACGGAGGCAGTAGCTCTCCGGTATGCGCCGGAAGCTGAGCTTGTTCCGCGCACCACTGTTGCGGCTGTTGCGGCGGCCGTAGTCGCGGGTGAGGCGGACGAGGGCGTGGTTGCAATAGAGAACAGCCTGGAAGGTTCTGTAACCGACACTCTGGACCTGTTGATACACGACTCCTCCTTGCACATCCGGCATGAGCTTGTGCTGCCCGTAGAGCATTGTCTTCTGGCCCGACCCGGTACCAGAGAAGAGGATGTCAGAATCATCTATTCACATCCCCAGGCACTGGCACAATGCAGACCGTTCCTGGAGCGGCGCTTCCCCAAGGCGGTGGCTGTGGCCGCTTTGAGCACCGCCGCCGCTGTCGAGCAGCTGCGTCATAGCTCTGACTCAGCCGTAGCTGTAGGGACGGTAAGGGCGGCGGAGTTGTATGAGATGGAAATAGTCGCCAAGGGCATACAGGACAATCCGTCCAACGTAACCAGGTTTGTAGTTCTGGGACACGTGGATCATTCGCCTACCGGCGATGACAAGACATCCCTCTGTTTCTCCTTTGACGACGACAAACCAGGGTTGTTGTACAACGTCATGCGGGAGTTCGCGGAGCGCAACATCAACCTGGCCAAAGTAGAGTCCAGGCCCACAAGGCAGAGCCTTGGAAGGTACATCTTTCTGATAGACCTGGACGGGCATAGGGAAGACCCAGCGGTCAAGGAGGCTATCGACGGTCTGCGTCAGCGGGCCACGATGCTGAAGGTTCTGGGCTCCTATCCTCGGTACACGGATGTCGGGGGATAGGAAGAGGATCATGCTTCTCTAAAAGCAGCGTATCCCACGGCGAAGGTCGGGGGTTTGCTTATCTGGAAGTGAACGCACCAAAGGAGGGATCGGGATGGCTCATTCGGTGACGGTCGAGGAGCTGAGGTCTCTTGTTGATGGGCAGGACAGCTACGTTCTGGTTGATGTGAGGGAGCGCGGCGAGTTCAACCAGGCACAGATATTCTGTGCTACCTCTTTACCCAGACGTGATCTGGAGTTTCAACTTTCCAGGCTGGTGCCAGTGAGTAGCACTCTGCTGTGCTGGCTGGGCATGGCACAGTAGGTTGGTGCGAAAACACCTAGCCTGAAGAGGCGTATGCTATCTATTATCAGCGTTACACTGTATACCGTGTGCGGGACGGTTGGCCTAGCCCCGCCGAGAGGAATTCGCCCATAGACTCCGATCGGCGACCATGCCGATAACTACACCCGTAACATTGTAAGGAGGGAAAGAATGTGGAACCAGTTTAGAACCGACGCGTATGAGTCAATGCTGGCGGAGACCATCACCATTACAGGGTTTAATGGCGACCCGATTCATGGCTACTTCGCACGGCCTCTGGGGGCAGGTCCGTATCCTGGAATCGTGCTGGTCCATCACCTGCCGGGGTGGGACGAGTTCTACCGGGAGGTGGCCCGGAGGTTTGCTCAGCATGGGTACGCGGTTGTCTGTCCCAACATGTATGAACGGTTCGGCCACGCGACGCCGGTGGAGATGGCAGCCACCGCGCGTGGCGAGGGCGGTGTGTCTGATGACAGTGTGATAGGCGACTGCGAGGCAGTTATGAATGAGTTGCGCTCCCTGCCCTACAGCAACGGTAAGGTGGGCATCATAGGCACCTGCTCAGGTGGACGTCACGCATATCTGGTGGCGTGCAGCGTGGCGGGATTTGACGCGGTAGTCGACTGCTGGGGCGGAAGGGTCGTCCAGTCCAGCGATGAGCTGACACCCCAACAGCCGGTGGCACCCATAGACCTCACCGAAGGCTTGTCGTGTCCGGTATTGGGGCTGTTCGGTAACGACGATCAAAGCCCGTCCCCTGACCATGTGAACCAGCTCGAGGCTGAGCTCAAAAAGCATGGCAAGAACTACGAATTCCACAGGTACGACGGCGCTGGTCACGGCTTCTGGTACTACGATAGGCAGAACTATCGGCAGGAGCAGGCGATGGATGCCTGGGAAAAGACGTTCACCTTCTTCGCCGAGCACCTTCAAAGCTAACACGGACGGTGCCCACCGCTATTCCCGGCAAACCTGACAAGAGTGAGGAGTAGTACATGGCGTCTCTGCAATTCAGTATTGATAATATCTGTGCCGACTTCACGGTGGACTCCCTGAGCGAACTGGTGGGAGCCCAACTCAATGCTGGACGGTCGGCGCTTGGAGATATCGCCCAAGCGATTATGGAGGCGGACCGTTCCCTGGATATTAAGAGTGCGGAGAACCTGGCTAAGGCGGCTGTTGAGGCACTGTCCCAAAGTACCGGCACGGTCAGCCCGTAATCGCCATTGGAGACCAGGCTCTAGCAGTGGGCCTGCTATCCCGTCTATTGGGGCGGGCGCTGGCCTTCGATGCTGATGTTGGGGATCCACCGCAGCATGGCAGGGAAGTACCACGTCCGGGTTCCCAGTATGCGTAGAACGGACGGAACCAGCAGCGAACGTACGATGGTCGCATCCAGAATTATGGCGGCGCCCAGCCCAAAGCCAAGGGATTCGAAGAAGGTGATTTGGCCCAGGGCAAACCCTCCGAATACCGCGGCCATTATCAACGCGGCTCCGGTAATGATGCGTCCGGTATTGCTCAGTCCAAAGGCCACCGACCCGGGGTGGTCACCGGTCTCGTCGTAACGCTCCTTGATCCTGCTGAGCATGAAGACCTGGTAGTCCATGGATAAGCCAAAGAGTATGGTGAACATGAACAGCGGAAGCCAGAACTCCACCTGGTCAACCGGCTGGAAGTCGAACAGTTCTATCAGGAACCCCTTCTGAAACACCAGCACCAGCAGGCCGTAGGCTGCGCCGACTGACAGCAGGTTCATGACGATGGATGCCAGTGGGATTACTACGGACCTGAAGGCGACCAGCAGTAGAATGAAGCTCAAGCCCAGCACGGCCGCGAATACGATAGGTGAGTAGTCCAACGTGATGCCCACAAGGTCAACCACCTCAGCCGTAGCGCCGCCCACTAACGCCGTATATTCATCCGCTGAGACGCCCGCGAAAGCATCAGGAATGTGCTCCTCACGCAGGCGGCGGATGGTTGCCTGAGCATCCTGAGTGGTGGGGTCCCCGGGAACCGTGGCACTGAGGATGGCGATATTGGTGTCGGCGTGTATCTCCACCTCCGGCGCTCCAAGCGTCGGATCGTCCTCCATGGCACTCGTCAAGTCCGATATGGCTGCGGCGATGTTAGGCGCATCGACATCCCCATCGATAACGACCAGGGCCGGGGAATCACTCCCGAACCCGTACTTCTCATTTAGAAGCTCGAAGGCCTGTCGGGACGGAACCTCATCTGGCAGGGCAGAGATGCCCGTTGTACCCAGACGCAGGTCAAAGAACGGGAAGATGAGCCCCACGAGGATCACCAGGGCCATGGCCATGCTCACGTATGGCCTGCGCATTACTACGTTGGTTGTGGCGACCCAGAAGCCCCGTTGGTCTCTAGCCGGCGCCTCAGCGTCAGCTGTCTGGGGCCGGCGAATCCTCATAAGCTTGCGACCCACTGCTACCAGGATCAACACCAGGATTACGATAGCGGCCACCAGCAATATCCTGCCGGCCTGGGTGCGGTCTGGTATAGCCGCCACCCCGGCTCCGAATAGGACGAGAGTGGCGATAGCTGGAACACGCACGCCGTTCACGCGGTCTCCAAGGATCCCTATCACGGCTGGAAGGAGTGTCAGGCAGGCGAAGACGGCGACGAAAACTACGAGAATCGCCGCGACGCCGAAGGCCTGAAATGTCCGCTCCGGGAGAATGAGCATGCCCAGCAAGGCGAGGACCACCGTCAGTCCGCTGAAGAAGACGGCTCGGCTTGCCGTGCCGCCGGAGCGTGCGATTGCATCCGTCTGTTCAAGTCCCTTTGCCCGCTCTTCACGGTAGCGCGACACTACGAACAGTGAGTAGTCTATCCCAACAGCCAGGCCCATCATGGTAATGATGTTGGGCACGAACTGGTTTAGCTCCATTATCTGCCCCACCAGCCCGGAAATCCCTATGGCAGTGACGATGGCCACGATGGCCATGACGATGGGGATGAATGCCGCGACTACCGCCCCAAAGACGAGGGCTAGAATGATCAAGGCTACTCCGATGCCGATTGACTCTCCGACCAGCAGGTCCTGTTCCGCAAGCTCCTCAAACACCTGGGTGACACTGGCGTTCCCCGCCACAAGGACGCGGAATCCGTCCCTGCTAAACTCCTCCGCAGTCTCCAGGAGCCGTCCGATATCTCCCTGGGCCTCGGTGAAGATCTGAAGCTGAATGAGTGTCGTGGTGCCATCCTGCGACGGCATGGATTCGTAGTCGCTGAAGCTTCCCACGATAAGCTCGGAGGCGATCTCATCCAATGCCTCCCCGAAGGCGTCCAGATGCTCGTCGAAGGCAGGGTCGCCTACGGCAACGGATTCCGAATTGACGACTACGAATTCGGTTTGTGTGGACCGCTCTGTTGTGCCGGGCGTCAGCGACACCCCCTGCTCGCCGTCGGACTGAGTCCTTTCGTTGATCAGGATCTGTGCCTGCTCGTACTCCAGGACCTGCGTCGGCCCGTCTTCGCCACCCAGCGCCTCCTCCACCAGCGTGAAGATGAGCCCGAAGGCAGCGGAAAGTACGACCAGCCAGACGAGCAGCATCCGCCAGGGATGGGTGGCGCTGATCCGGGCGAGAGATTCTGACGAAAGGTTCATTCTTTATTAGTGTGTGCTAACCGGGCGAAATCCGTAACGATCTAGTCCTGAGAAGCAAGCAAGGTGCGGAAGGTGCATTGATTCATGCATCCGCACCAAGCACTCGGAACAATCTATCATCAAAAGGGCGCAGGCACAATCCGTATGGCGGATGTATTTGGGGCTGCCGGGCATCCAGCTAGGCGCGCGCTGCGGTCAGTTTGACCTGGTAGACCTGGTAGATGTCCACCTGGGGGTTGTTGTACACCCTGGTCAATCCCCTGTCTGCCATTGCGGCGAACTTGGCCAGCCCCTCCTCCGGGTAGTAGAGGCGCTCCAACTCTCCAACGTAGACGTAGGCGACGCCGTACTCCCGCAGTATCTCCTCTGCCAGGGCGTGATCGGTTGTGGAGAATAGCGTGTTGAGCTGCTTCACCCGTTGCACCACCGCGGACTGCTCACCGAGCCGCTGTTGTGTCTGATGCCAGTCCCAACCTATGACGGTTGGCATACCGGTGTAGATGGACACTCGTGACCCCCAGAGGTACCTGGCCGGAGAGGTGTTGCCTTCTGCTATGACCGGGGAGCCCTCTACGGTGTCCCGGAGCCACAGGATAGCCTCCCAGTCCCACTTGAGTTCTATAGCGCCTGGAACTAGACCGTTACTGTCGTAGAACTCGCTGTACTGCATGTACTGGGCACCGTTGAGACCGGTGAATTCGGTAGTGAAGCGCTCTGATAGGCGTACTCGCGTGCCCTGTATGGGGAATACAGCGGTGCCTGCCACCAGCACCAGGAGCAGCGCCACCCAGGCCCCCCTACCCCGGTTGATGCCACGCCACGAGAACCTTGCTGATGTGAGCAGGTACCACAGGACGGCCGCCGACGCCAGGCTGTACAGCACCCAGGACTGGAGGTACAGCTTGAACACGGTGTTCATGCGGTCAACGTCGTTGTTTACAGTTACCAGATCAACCACAGCGCCCATGGCCAGGGCGCCGGCCATCATGAGCAGGATGTACAGGTGGAAAGGCGAGTCGTCGCCCTGGTCCGAGAGCCGGTTCGCGGCCAGCATGGCCACCGCAAGGGCTAGGATGAATAGAAGGGCCACTGTGGCGTAGCTTGCTGCTATCAGATACGTCGCCACCAACAGGGCTCCGCCGAGCATGGTCAGTGCGAACGGGGTACGCCCTACAATCGACCGTACACCGCCCTTGAGTCGTCCGCGTGCCTCATAGGCCAGATAGGAGACCACAACCAGGATGAACAAGCCGTGGACAGCGAGATAGTGGTGGATGGATGTCCTCTCGAGGCTGGCGTGGATGCCTGCGTCAAATGTCAGGTTGCGGATATGGTAGGGGAGGAAGGCCAGGTAACTCAGTCCGACGACGACGGCCATCCCGGCAGCGGCCCTGGCCAGAAGGCCCCAGTCCAGCCGTCTTCGTCCGGCGTATGCGGCCAGCAGCACGGCGCCCGCGGCCAGCATCAGATATGTGGGATAGTCCCAAGTGCTGATGGCGTACAGTGCTCCTACGGTGAGGCCCAGCACGGTCAAAGGAAGGGCCATGTTTCGCCACCCGAACCCGTTGCTGCGAGCAGCCAGCACCAGGGCCAGCGACAGACCTACCACCAGTATGGTGAATGGGATCGCGATCATATGGGCGTGTAGGTCGCCGAACAGGAAGCTCCAGGCGGGGAACTCGGTGATGCTGTTCTGGTTGAGTATCATGCGGCTGGGCACCCAGACCCAGATGTTGAAGGGGTCACCCTCCGGAGGCAGGGCGGGTGTCACACGGCTCGACAGCCAGCGTACGAACTGGATGCCGCCTCCAAGGTTGCCCAGTACCGCAACCAATAGCGAGGCTCCAATGCCTGCGGCCGCTGGTCCCCAGGATGGGCCTGGCGGGTCCTGGCGCTGGCGCATGGCGTGGGTCAGGTTGTAGACCACGGAGAAGGCGCCAACTACTGTCAGCGCGAAGAGCAGCGGTATTGCCAGGTTATATGCGACTTCGGGCAGGATGCCCGTGGCCTTGATGAGTGTAGCGATGATGAACTGGCCAAAGTAGTAGTAGTTGAGGTAACCCCCCGCGAACCAGGGATCGTAGGGAGGGACGGTAGTAGACCGCACCACGGCGGTCAGGTAGGCGAAGTCCATAGGCTTCTCGCCGCCTCGGAAAGGGTGCCACAGGTCCGGGTTGGCCCACCGTATGGCGACGAAGAGCAGGAACGCTCCCAGGAACAGCGCTTCCTCCAGGGCCAGCGTGCGCCATCGCTCACGGATGAAGGCGATCATTTCGTGTCGATTGCGCAGTGCGATGGCGACACCGGCTACGGCTAGGAGGCCCAGCCCCAGGTATATGGATGTTCGGTTGAAGTCCAGGAGCTTGAGCGCAGCCATGAGCCACGGGAAGAAGGCCAGCAGAAGCACCGCCAGCAGCTTGCTGAGCAGATATCCCCTGTCCGACAGGCCCCGGAAGACCAGGAATCCAAGAGGCAGCACTGCTACAGAGGCGAGCTGCACCAGTAGCAGCCATGTCAACACGGGAAAGCGGTTGGCCAGGCTGTTCAGGTCGAAGATCTGTGTCCAGGTGCCGCCCGTCTGCTGTGTAATCAGCTCCTCAGGAGTCAGCATCATGGCCAGGGCTGGCACTTGGGGCGGCTCTGGTGCCAGCAGGAGTTTGGTCAGTTGTACCGAATCGAGGTTGGACACGTTCCTGAACACCAGCGTCAGTGGGTGGTCGTAGGTAATGGCGTCGTTGTCGGCGTAGCCTAGGTCAAGGGTCACTGGTGCGACCGGCGCAGCCCTGAGCGTCTCCGGTGGCGTCAATCCGGCCCTGCTGAATGGGTCGTCCGCCAGTGCCACGCCCAGGAGCCGTGGATAGGAGTCGAAGCTCTCCTGCAGTTCGTACCCCAACTTGCCCGAGAAAAGGAGCTTGTAGTAGTTGCTGCTCAGGTAGTAGCGCTCCGGGACGCGGGCGATGGCGCCGTAGGTGCGGTTGCTGTAGAAGACCAGGTATTCGGCGTCGGCCAGGAGAGAGGCTACGGACTCCATCTTGGGCTGCGTGTCGCCCTCGAACATGGGTAGCTGGAGGACGCGGTACGCGCCCAGGTTCGGGATGCCTTCGTCCCAGTGGTTGTCTGTGAGGACGGTTGTGGATGGAGCGACATTCTCGTTGATCCAGTCCGAGGCCTGAACGGCGGTGTGCGGCCTGGTATAGATGGATTCGAAGGCCAGGGCGTATAGGACTGTCGTTGCCACCACCAATCCCATGGCGGCTGCGGCGACCACCCTCAGCGATGGAAGGTGCTCCCTGAGCCGATGGTATCCGGCCAACGCAGTGCCTGTTCCCAGCAGGATAAAGATGGGCATGAGAGGAAAGGTGTAACGCAGGAACTTGACCTCCACGCTGACCACGGTCAACAGGAGAGGGATAGCCCATGCCAGTATCAGCACCTGACCCATCCTTGGCCTTCGGACGTTGACGGCTATGGTTGCCAGGACGCCGCCCCAGGCCAGGACGCCCAGGAGAGGCCCTAGGCCCCACAGTGTGGTTTGTCGTAGCTCGTACAGCAGGTTGGTCGTGCCTATGTACTGGACGGTGTAGGGGACGATGCCGGCGTTTCGGACGATCTCAAGCTCCCTTTGGTTCCACTCCAGGAACTCAGGGAAGGAGAGGATGGCGTAAGGTGTCCAGAAGATGTAGACGGCCACGGCCGTGGCTCCGGCGACCAGCAAGCGCACGGCCCACCTCTCGATGAGCTCGGTACGCTCGTTCGGGGGGGGCTGGCGAAAAATTTGGTGCAGAAGGTAACCGTACAGCAATGCCAGAGGAACGAGTAGAGGCAGCACGCTCAGCTTGGTGGCGAATGCCAAGCCGACGAACAGGCCCAGCAGGGCCGAGTCGCGGACACGACGGTGTTCCAACACCTGAAGCATGAACCAGAAAGCGGCTAGGGTGAACAGGTTGGTGAACGGCTCCGGGCGGTAGAAGTGGGCCAGTTGGATGTGGACGACGGCGAATGTGACCAGCGTGGCGGCAAGTAGTCCTGCGCTTCTGCCGAACAACCTCCGGCCAAGCAGGTATACCATTGCCACGGTACCAACGTCCGCCAGGGCGGCCAGTGTCCTGCCGGCGAAGGCAAGGTCGGTCAGGTCCATGGTGACAATGGGAGCCAGAGCCAGCTTGATGAACAGCAGGAGGTAGATGACCATGGTTCCCAGGGGGAACCAGTGTGGGTTCAGGGGGCTCCTGTCCGCGTCCAGGAAGGTGACGGGACTGGGGAACCCCGGCTGGATGCCGGTGAATGGGACGTATCGGGTGCACTCCTGGTAGCCCGGAGCTTCGGTGAGCAGGCGGTACATGCAGTCCACCCGCATGTAGATGGACCGTTCGTCCGGGTGGAAGAAGTTGCCCTGGTCCCAGGCGATGCCGTGCAGGCGTAAGGCTAGGGCGATGGTGAGTATGAGGAGCAGGAGCGGGGAGATCCAGCCTGCTTTGTCCGCTACGGCCCAGTCCCAGACGTCCCGCATCCGCTGGCGGGGCGATGTGGATTGAGGCGCGGCTTCCATAGCCCGCCCATTGTAGCAAGCTAGGGATAGCTAGGAAAGGCGGGCTATGGCGATAGGGCTAGCATATTGGGACAGACGTTTTCTTCCCACTCGCTCCGCCCTTGGTATGTTTTGGGGTTTGAGGGGATGCCCTCTGACGTTGTCCCGACACATCGGGATGAGCGAAGTGCCGACTTGGTCGAGCACTCGCGATGGAATCGGAGCATCATCGGACCTCAAACTCCCCCATAGGGAACCCAGATTCCATACCACCTTCCGGTCCAACGGCAGACGCATTGAAGCAGTGACTATTCTCAGCCTGTTAGCCTGGCAAGTTTCCCAGTAAGGCCAGGGGAACGGAACGAAGTTCCCCCTATACCCCTTTGTCCGCCATGAAGGCGGCCAGGTCCGCGGTGCGGCACGAGTATCCCCACTCGTTGTCGTACCAGCCAAGTATCTTGACCATGCTGCCGTCGATGACCATGGTGGAAATGCCGTCGATTGTGACGCTGTATGCATTGCCCCTGTAGTCGGTGCTGACCAGCGGCTCGTCCGAGTAGTCCAGGATGCCCTTGAGGGGGCCTTTCGCCGCCTCTTTAAATGCGTCGTTCACCTCTTCGACCGTCACCTCGCGCGCCAGGTCGGCCACAAGGTCGGTTACGGAGACAGAGGGCGTGGGTACGCGCAGGGACAGTCCGTGGATCTTGCCCTGGAGCTCCGGAATGACCAGGCCGCAGGCGCGGGCGGCGCCGGTGGTTGTGGGTATGATATTGATCGCCGCTGAGCGGGCGCGGCGCAGGTCGCCGTGTACCTGGTCCAGTATCTTCTGGTCGTTGGTGTAAGAGTGGATGGTGTTCATGAGGCCGCGGGTGACTGTGAAGCTGCCGTGTAGCACCTTGACCATGGGCGCTACGCAGTTGGTGGTGCAGGAGGCGTTGGACAGCACGTGGTGGCGGCTGGGGTCGTAGCGGTCCTCGTTGACACCCAGGACAAGTGTCATGTCTTCGCCGCTGGCGGGGGCCGATATGATGACCTTCTTGGCGCCGCCCTCCAGGTGGCCGGCGGCGTGTGTGGCGTCGGTGAATACGCCTGTGGACTCGATGACGATGTCGGCGCCCAGATCGCCCCAGGGGATGCTTGCCGGGTCGCGCTCCGAGATCACCTTGACGGCGTCGCCGTCTATGATCAGCGCGTCCTCCTCTGCCTCAACGGTGCCGGGGTAGCGGCCATATGTGCTGTCGTACTTGAAAAGGTGGGCGTTGGTCTTGGCGTCGGTCAGGTCGTTGACCGCGGCCACGACGAGCTTGTCTGAATGGCGCTCCAGAGTGGCGCGGAGCACCTGCCGTCCGATTCGTCCGAAGCCGTTGATGCCTATGCGAGTTACCATGAGGTTGCCTCCCTTTTGGTTTGCCTTGTTCTGTTTGATCCGGCTCAGAGGAGTGCTAGAAACTCCGCTCCCTTGACGGTTAAGGTGCCATCTCCGCCATTATAACGCCGACAACGGTGACGATTCATACTGGAAAAGTATCGCGTCCAGCGTAACGTGCGTCCTCCCCCAGCTCTTCCTCGATGCGCAACAGGCGGTTGTACTTGGCCACGCGCTCGCTGCGTGCCGGGGCGCCGGTCTTGATCTGGCCTGCGCCGGTGGCCACGGCTAGGTCGGCGATGGTGGTGTCCTCTGTCTCGCCGGAGCGGTGGCTGATGACAACGCCCCAGCCGGTATCCTGGGTCATTCGCACCGCCTCCAGGGTTTCGGTCAGTGTGCCTATCTGGTTCAGCTTGATGAGCACGGCGTTGCTGGCCTTTGTTTCGATGCCGCGCCGGATGCGCTCCGGGTTCGTGGTGTATATGTCGTCGCCGACGATCTGGACGAGGTCTCCCAGGCGGCTCATGAGCAGGCTCCAACCCTCCCAGTCGTCCTCGGCCAGTCCGTCCTCGATGCTGAGGATGGGGTAGGCATCGGCCCAGGCGGCCAGGAGGTCCACCATCTCGGCGGACGACAGCCGCGCACCCTCGCGTTCAAGAATATAAGCGCCGTCGCGGTAGAACTCAGAGGCGGCGGCGTCCAGGGCCAGGAAGCAGTCGGCACCGGGCCGGTACCCTGCCTTCTCGATGGCCGCCAGCATAAGCTCCAGCGCATCCCGGTTGGAGGCAAGCGACGGCGCGAAGCCGCCTTCATCGCCAACGTTGGTGGAGTATCCCTTCTGCTCAAGGATTGCCTTCAGCGCCTGGTACACCTCCGCGCCACAGCGCAGGGCTTCGTGGAAGGTGGGCAGACCCGCAGGAACCACCATGAACTCCTGGATGTCCGTGGAATTTACGGCGTGTCGCCCGCCGTTGAGTATATTGAACATGGGCACAGGCAGTGTTTTACCTTTGCCCAGGTGCGCGAACAGGGAGAGGCCGTTGCTTCTGGCTGCCGCGTGGGCAACCGCGAGCGACACACCCAGGACAGCGTTGGCTCCCAGGTCGGCCTTGTTAGGTGTGGCGTCAAGGTCCAGCAGGCGGTGGTCTAGGGCCTCTTGGTCCAGCGCTGACAGGCCGGTGAGTGCCAGGGCTATGCGGTTGTTGACGTTCTCCACCGCATTGAGGACGCCCTTGCCGCCATAGCGGGCCGGGTCGCTGTCGCGCAGCTCCACGGCCTCGTGAGCACCGATACTGGCACCCGATGGCACTGCCGCCGTGCCCAGTGCACCGTCCTCCAACTCGACGGTGACCTCCACGGTGGGGTTACCCCGGGAGTTCAATATCTCGCGGGCGTGTATGCGTCGTATAGTGCTCACTAAGGTATCGCTGTGTCCCGCAGGGCGGCTGCTTCAAGTGCCTTGTCCACCGCCTCGGTGGGTGTAGAGGCGGGTATGATGGCGGTATCTTGCCGGCCGTCTCGTGCCAGCGACCAGGTGTTTAGACCGATCACTGGAATGTCATCGCCCAGGGCGTGTCCGATCTCCGACAGGGTGCCGTAGGCGCCATCGATGGCGATGACTGCCCTGCCCGACTTGACGACGATGGCGTTGCGAGCGTAGCCCATGCCTGTGCAGACAGGGTAGTCAACCCAACGGTTGGCCTCAGCCGGATCGTTGCCGGGCATGATGCCGATGGTTGTGCCGTTCCCTGCCTTGGCGCCGCGGCATACGGCCTCCATGACACCGCCCAGGCCGCCGCATACCACCGCAATCCCGCACCGGGCTAGTTCCCTGCCTACCTCTTCAGCCATCAGGAGCGTCTCAGGAGCTATATCGGGATCACCACCGCCTATGACTGAAATGATCATTGCCACGTGTCTGGATGCCTCATCGGATGCTATTGGCAGATTGTAGCATGGGCCTAGTTGAGCGTATCAATCGTGTGGCCTTGCTCTGGTATGTATCTACTCTTGATGAGCCTGTCCAAGATTGGCTAGACTCCTGGCAGTATCGCAGCAGTTGCCGTCTCTATCAGGTCCACTAGTGGCGCGGGATAGATGCCTATGGCCACAGTGCCTATCACCAGCGCGCCCAGCAGTCCACCCGTGATCGGGGAAACACCGATCTTCGCGGACTCCTCGGCGGGCTGCATGTACATCTGACGGATGACTATCAGGTAGTAGTAAAGGGATATGAGGCTGTTGGCGATGGCGACTCCCGCCAGCCACAGCATATCTGCCTCAGCCGCGGCGATGAACAGGTAGAATTTGGTGATGAACCCCGCGAAGAAGGGGAGCCCGGCCAGGGAGAAGAGGGCAACTGTCAGCGACATGGCTATGAATGGGCTGCGGTCGGCCAGCCCTGCGAAGTCGTTGACTTCGTCCTTGCCCGTGGCGTTGTAGAAGGCGATGATCGCCACGAAGGCGGTAAGGTTGGCGACGCCATAGCCGACCAGGTGGAGGATGATGGCGTTGGAGGCGCTTGCTAGGGGAATAATCGAGTCGTCGTCACCGATTAGGGCTAGGGCGGCGACACCCATCAGTAGGTAGCCAACCTGGCCGATGCTGGAGTAGGCCAGCAATCGCTTGATGTTGTGCTGGGCCAGGGCCACCAGGTTGCCTAGGGTCATCGTGGCGACGGCTAGGCTGGCGAGGATCAGCTGCCACTGGTCTATGGCAGGCATGAAGGCTGTGGCGAAGAGCCGCAGTACCAGGGCAAAGGCGGCGGCCTTGGAGCCAACAGCCAGGTAGGCAGTCACCGGCAAGGGGGCGCCTTCGTAAACGTCGGGGGTCCACATGTGGAACGGCACCGCTGCCACCTTGAAACCCAGCCCGGCGATAATAAGCGCCATGCCCACCAGGAATGGCGCAGATAGACCGCTGACCGCCTCTGTGTACTGGCCGATGGTCGCAAAGGAGGTTGGGGCGTCGAACCCCTGCATCGCTATCTCCCCATACACCATGCTGATGCCGTACAGGAGTAGCGCCGAAGCGAATGCCCCCAGCAGGATGTATTTGGCGCCCGCCTCGTTGGACTTGGCGTCCCCGTGGCCGTGGGAGACCAGGATGTAGAGGCTGAAGCTGAGAAGCTCCAGGGAGATATAGGCGGTAAGTAGCTCCGTGGCCGTAGCCATGAACATCATGCCCAGGACGGAGAAGAGCACGATGCCGTAGTACTCGCCGGGGTTGCTCAGATACCGCTGCACGAACTCTACCGAGGCCAGGATGACCAGCACGCCAAGTATCAGGAAGGCCACCTTGAAGAAGAGGCCGAACCTGTCCACGACTACGATCCCCTGATACAGGTCGGTTGTGTCCTGGCCAGCCAGGAACCATATGGCAAAGGCAACTATGGCAAACAGTCCGATCACCGATAGTCCTGCCAAGGCGTTCTTCCTCTCAGACGGCAGGAAGGAGTCGGCGGCGAGTACAACGAAGGCTAAGCCGGCCACCAGGAACTCGGGCCAGAGGAGGTGCAGGTTGGCTGTCAGGTTCTCCATTCCTACGTCCCTGCTACCCTTTCAACAAAGGGCAGCACGCTGCTGTTGATCGCATTAATCAGGGGTGCCGGATAGACGCCTACGAAGACAATCACCAGTACCAGCGAACCGGTGGTCGCCATTTGCAGTTGCGAGGCATCCGGAAGGGCCTGCCACTGGTCCGATATGGGGCCGAAGAATACCTTGGCCATTAGCCTCAGGATGTAAACCGCTGTGATGGCCGCGCCTATGACACCCAGTACGCCCAGTAGCGGGTAGGTGCGGAAGGTGCCTATGAACACCAGGACTTCTGCTACGAAGCCGCTCAGGCCCGGTAGCCCGAGGGATGTGAGTCCTGCTACAACGAAGAATGATGCTGTCAGGCCCATGCGTTTGGTGAGACCTTCCAGCACTCCAATGTCGCGGACGTGAGTACGTTCGTAAATGATGCCCACCAGGGCGAAGAAGAGGGCTGTCATAATGCCGTGGGAGAACATCTGGAGCACCGCGCCGCTGACACCCAGTGGGTCAAGCGTGGCGATGCCCATGATTACGTATCCCATGTGGCTCACGCTGGAGTAGCCCACAACGTACTTCAGGTCCCGCTGGGCCATGGCGGAGATGGCGCCGTAGATAACGTTCACGGTGCCCAGGCCTATGAGTACCGGCATCCACTCCTGGGCACCGGTGGGCAGTATCTCCATGGAATGTATGACGCCGTAGGCACCCAGCTTCATCAGCACACCGGCGTGCACCATGCTGACTGAAGTGGGCGCTGCCACGTGGCCGTCAGGCGACCAGGTGTGGAAGGGCCACAGGCCAGCCAGTACGCCGAATCCTATCATGAACAGCGGGAAGAAGAACCGCTGGAAGCCCGGGTCGAAAGTCGCCTTTGCAAGGTCGGCAATGAGGAAGCTGCCCTGGCCGGCGGCAACGTACACTGCCAGTATGGCGACCCATACCAGGACACTGCCCGCCACCAGGTACAGCATAAGTTTCATCGCACCGTACTCTTTGGTACGCAGGAATGTGCTGAAGTCTGAGGAGCTGCCCCAGACTCCTATGAGCAGGTACATCGGCACCACGGCAAGCTCGTAGAAGAAGAAAAAGAAGAACAGGTCCTGGGATGCGAACACGCCGAATACTCCGGCCACGAGCAGCAGGTAGAGGACGAAGAAGTCCTTGGACCTGGGCTCGATGTTCCACGACATCAGGACGCCCGTGATGAAAACGATGCCTGTGAGCAGGACCATCAGGACGGAGATGCCGTCCACACCCAGGCTGTAGGTGATTCCCAGAACAGGCAGCCAGTCGAAAGAGTTGGTTAATTGGAGTCCACTAGCCGTGTTGTTGTAAGAGAGGAATGCGTACACCGACAGCAGGAGACAGAGGGCGGCCACGCCTACTGAGAAGGACCGGATGAGGTCGGTGCGGTGGCTGGGGAAGAACATGAGCGCCACGCCCCCTAGCAGGGGTATGGCGATTAGTAGAAACAGTACCCAGTCGTTCAACGGGATGTCCCCTGCGCCCGTATTTTGGTTCCGCTACTCATGATCTACCTATGAACACTGGTTGAGGCGCATAGTCTGAACGCAGCGAACGATTCCCGCTCATCCTGAGCCAGTCGAAGGACATGAGCGGGGAGTGCCCCTCCCCAGATTCTTCGGTCGTCCCGATGGATCGGGACTCGCTCAGAATGACATAGCTTGTTCGTTCTCGGTGGGCGTGGTGGGCCATATGGGCGGTGTGCGGGGAGGGATCTGTATGTATCGCAGTCATCATCACACGATTCTTGGTATGACCAGCCACCAGAAAAGCGCCACGGCGACCACCCCTACGGCCATACCCAGCGCATAGTTGTACAGCAGGCCGCTTTCAAGGTAGCGGATGCGGTAGCCTGCGTTCCTGACGGTGTCTGCCGCGCCATTGACGCCGATGTCGTTCACTACGACTCGGTCGAACCAGGCCAGGGTACCGGAGAATGCCAGCGCTACGCGGTCGATCACCCACTGGTACATGTTGTCCATATAGAGCTTGTTGACCAGGACCCGGTTCAGGGCACCGTATTTCAAGGCAAGCTCCTCGCTGGAGACGGCCTTGCGAACGTATATTGCATACCCAAGGCCGAACCCGCCCACGGCGATGGCTATGGATACTAGTGTCAGGCCCGGATTCAGCTTGAACCCGTGCTCGCCTTGCGTAATGAAGGAGGCGAAACCTTCGTAGCCACCGATCTCCAGGGACATGAAGCCAATGGCCACCGCCCCCACCGCCAGAATAATTAAGGGCCATGTCATTACGGAGGGCGACTCGTGGGCGTGGTCGCTCTCTTCGGAAAGGGTGCCCCAGAACACGGCGAATAGCACCCGCGCCATGTAGAGGGCGCTGAGGAACGCTATTCCCAGGGTGGCAATAAGGTAGATGACGTTACCACTGTCCAGGACGGACAGTATTATTTCGTCCTTGCTGAAGAAGCCGCTTAGGGGTGGGATTCCGGCCATGGAGAGAGCGCCAAGGCCAAAGGTGGCGGCTGTAATTGGCATGCGTTGCCTCAGTCCGCCCATCTTCCTGATATCCGTTTCGTCGTTCATGGCGTGCATTACGCTGCCGGCCCCCAGGAACAGGAGCGCCTTGGCGAAGGCGTGGGCCACCAGGTGGAAGATGGCGGCGGCTACACCACCCGAACCCAAGGCCAGCATCATCAAGCCCAGGTGGCTGATAGTGGAGTAGGCCAGTACCCGCTTCAGATCGGTCATCACGAGTGCCATGGCCGCGGCTATACCGGCTGTGATCAGACCTATGGTGGCTACAACGAATAGCGCTCCGGGCGCGGCCTCGAATATGGGGAACATCCTGGCCACCAGGTATACGCCTGCGACAACCATCGTAGCGGCATGTATCAGGGCGCTGACGGGCGTCGGCCCCTCCATGGCGTCGGGAAGCCAGACGTGCAATGGGAACTGTGCTGATTTACCCATCGCTCCGAGGAATATGAGAAGGATGGCCAGAGTGAGTGTGCCGTCGGCGATTTGACCCGCTTCCACCGCGTGGAAGATGGCCGTCATCTCGAAGGTACCCGTTGCCTTGAACAGGAGGAGTATGCCTATGAGCAGGCCCACGTCTCCTATACGTGTGGTGACGAACGCCTTCTTAGCGGCCTCGGCGGCGGAGCGGCGTTCGTACCAGAAGCCGATCAGCAGGTAGGATCCCAGGCCCACCAGCTCCCAGGCAACGTACAGCAGGAGCAGGTTGTTTGCCATGACAAGCGTGAGCATGGCTCCAGCGAACAGGGCGTGGGCGGCGAAGTACCAGCCGAACCGCTCCTGGCCGGCCATGTAGCCCAGGGAGTAGACCTGGATGAGGAGCGCGATCAGTGTGACGATGCCCAACATTACCACCGAAAGGGGGTCAATGAGCATTCCCCACTCGACAACGGTATCCGCCAGCTCAAACCAGGTGACAGCGAAGCTGTAGGTGTCCGCGCCCTGGTCTAGGAATGCCGCCAGCACATACCAGAAGACGCCGAACCCGGCGGCAATGGCAAGAATAGCCAGCCATGAGCCCTTACCGGGCATGTATCTGCCCGCAAGGACTATCAGGCCAAAGGCGACAAAACTAAGGGCAGGCGCCAGCCATGCCCACTCCATACACTACCTCCTGCGTTTCCCTAACACTGCTCCTCCCCCGGGACCGGGGGAGGAGCAGTGCCTTCCCCTCAAGGGGGAAAACATAGGCGGGATGTTAATGACTCATGCTCACCATTTCATCATGTTCAACTCGTCCACGTTGACTGAGCCCCAGCTCCGGTACAGCCGGAGAATGATTGCCATGGCAAGGCCCACCTCAGCCGCTGCTACCGTGATGACGAATATGGCGATAATCTGGCCCAAGAACCGTTCCGGGTCTAGGAACGCGGCCACGCCGACCAGGTTCACATTCACGGCGTTGAGCATCAGCTCTATCGACAGCAGAATGAGTACAGCATTGCGACGCGCCAATACGCCGTACAGGCCGATGCAGAACAGGCCGGCGCTTAGTACCTGTAAATGGACCAGCGTTACCATTCTTTACGCTCCTCTACGGCCACGACACTTCGCATGTCTATGCCGCCCCGAAGCTGGCGAATGCCTGAACGACTCATTCTTCCGTACCTCCGGGCTCGGTGCCTCCTGCGCGGGCGATGACAATGGCACCTATCAGGGCCACCAGCAGGAGAACGGAGGCTATCTCAAAGGGTACTGCCCACTGGGTGAACAGAGCCTGGCCTAACTCTCGGATGTCGGGGCCTCCTGGTACCATGTCGGCAGGGATGCCACGGCTGACCAGGGCCGCTGCAATGACTCCGAAGAGGATTACGGCTGCGACAGCCGCCAGCGGCCACTGTGGGTTCTCCATACTACCGTGGAACTCCCGGAGCCTGGTGAGCATCAGGGCGAATAGGATGACGATGATTATGGCGCCACCATATATCAGGACCTGCACCAGTGCCAGGAACTCGGCGAATACAAGCACGTATATGCCGGCCACACCCATCAGGGACACCAGCAGGAATATCGCTGCATGTACGATGTTTCTTGTGCCGACGACGCCTACGGCACCCGCCAGGGTCAGGGCACCGGCAATATAGAACAGTACCAGCGACATTATGCGGTCGCCTCTTCACTGGCCTCTTCCGCCGCAGCAGGTTTCCAGCCTGTCTTCTGCTGGTGGTCCCAGCCCATCTCCAGCAGCCGTTCCTTGGTGGCCCGGTTGCCGTTGCGCACGAAAACCGAAAGCTCGTGTTCGTGGCTCATTTCAATTGCGTCGAAGTTGCAGACGTCAACGCAGATGCCGCACAGGATGCATCGGCCCAGGTTGATCTCGAACTGGTCGACTATCTTGCGGCGCTTGCTCTTGTCCTCCTGGAAGAGAGGATTGTCTGTCATTGTGGCGGTCATGCACTGGGTGGGGCAGTATCGGACGCACACCATGCACCCGGTGCAGAACGGTTCGCCTACTCCTTGGTCCCAGGTGAGCGCAGGGAAGCCCATGTACCGGGGGGCCAGGGGCAGGTGCTCCTTGGGGTATTGGGCCGTCACCACCGGCTTGAAGAACTCGATCAGCGTTATGGCCAGCCCTCTCAGATTACCCAGCATTGGGCACCTCCGGTCTTCCGTAGGCCCTGGCGCGTGCCAGTCGCTGTGCCGCCGTGGCTCTGGCGGGCCAGGTCCACCGCCTATACATTGCGTAGCCTGTCGCCGCTGTTATCAACAGGGATAGGAGCGTCAAGCTCCAGCCGGGCCATCCATAGAACAGATAGACGGCAGTGATTCCGATGTTCAGGAAGGAGAGTGGTATGAGCACCTTCCAGCCAAAGGACATCAGCTGGTCCACTCGCAGCCTTGGGAACGTCCCCCGGAACCAGAACATGACGAACACCACCATGTAAGTCTTGAAGGCCAGCCAGAGGAACCCCAACCAGGGTATGTCCGGCATGAGGGGGAATGTCCAGCCACCCAGGAAAAGGATGGCTACCAGGATGCCGATGGCGAATGTGTTGATGTATTCGGCCAGGAACAGCACCGCCCAGTGCGCGCCGCTGTACTCCACGAATGGGCCGCCCACCAGTTCGGATTCGGCGAAATAAATATCGAATGGTGTGCGCCCCACCTCAGCGATGCCCGCCAGCAGGAATATGGTTAGGCCCAGCGGCTGGAGGGCCGCGTATGGGATGACACGCTGGTCCTCAACGATAGTAACCAGGTTCAAGGACTGAGACAGCATGGCTACAGCGATCACCACCATGATGATCGGAATCTCGTAGCTGACAAGTTGAGCGGCAGAGCGTAGGCCGCCCAGGATGGCGTACTTGCTGGCGGACCCCCATCCGGCCATCACCAGTCCAACGATAGATAGGACTGAAAAGGCGATGATATATAGGAGGCCCATGTCCATGTTGCGCAGCACGATGTTGTGAGCGAACGGGATGGTAACCCAGATCAAGAAGGATGGAACGAATACCACCAGCGGAGCCACCCAGAAGACGCCCTTATCTGCCCAGGCCGGGATCAGGTCCTCTTTGACCACCAGCTTGAGGGCGTCAGCTATCGGTTGCAGGAGGCCGTGGAACCCCACTCGCATTGGCCCCATGCGGCGCTGGATGCGGCCCAGCAGCTTCCGTTCGAACCATATCAGCGAAAAGACGACCAACGTCAGGGCACCAAAGAGGAGGCTAACCCGTAGCGAGAGTGTCAGCGCCTCCTCAAGGGTCATCTGTCCACCTCGCCCAGCACAATGTCCAGGGAGCCCAGGATCATGACTGCATCCGCGACGTAGGCGTCGTGCATCATGGGTTTCAGCGACATCAAATTGCAGAAGGACGGGGGACGTACCTTTACGCGGTAGGGCTTGTCGGTGCCGTCGCTAACCAGGTAGACACCCAGGTCGCCCCGGGGGCTCTCCGTATGGACGAACACCTCTCCCTTGGGAGGCCGGACAATGCGCCGGATCTCTGCCATGACGGGCCCTTCCGGGATCTGCTCCAATGCCTGTTCTATGATGCGTACGGACTGCTTCATCTCCTCCATACGTACGTAGTACCTGTCCCATGTGTCGCCCCGGTCGCCCAGGGGTATGTCGAATTCGAAGCGGTCGTACGCGGAATAGGGTTCGGCGCGGCGGACATCATAGGGCACGCCGCAGGCACGCAGGCTGGGGCCGGTGAGGCCCAGGTCTACGGCCGTCGGTGCGTCTATTGTTCCCACGTCCCGGGAGCGGGCCAGGAAGATCTCGTTGTATGTGACCAGGCGGTCGGCCTCCTCCACGCCTTTGCGCACGTCGTCCAGCACCCATGCGATGCGCTCGCCAAAATCGTCTGGCAGGTCCTGTTTGACTCCGCCGATGCGGAAATAGTTGTGCATCATGCGGGCGCCGCTGACGGATTCGAACAGCGATTGGATGCGTTCCCGCTCGCGGAAGGCGTACATGATGGGTGTCATTGCACCGGCGTCCAGAGCCATAGTGCCGTAGAAAAGCATATGGCTGGAGATGCGGTTCAGCTCGCAAAGGATGACACGGATGTACTGGGCGCGCTCAGGTATCTCCAGGCCCATAAGTTTTTCGGCGGCCATGCAGATTACAAGTTCGCTGTTGAAGTTGCCGATGTAGTCCATGCGGTCGAAAAGGCTGATGATCTGGGTGTACTGCTCTCCTTCACACAGCTTCTCAGCGCCCCTGTGCAGGTACCCTATGTGGGGCTCCATGTCCACTACCCGTTCGCCGTCAATGGTGAGCACCATACGGAAGACGCCGTGGGTCGCAGGGTGCTGCGGCCCCATGTTGAGCATCATCTCTACGGTGTCCAGCTGTGGGTCAGTGGTCATTTCTCTACCACTCCCTGTAGTCGTTGAACGGGTAGCTCTTACGGCCGGGGTAGCCCTCAAACTCCTCGTACAGGAGCAGGGGCGCCAGGTTGGGGTGGCCTTCGAACACGACGCCGAACAGGTCGTGTCCCTCTCTCTCGAACCAGTCCGCGCCGCGCCACACGGAGATTACAGACGGCAGGCGCGGATCCTCCGGTGTGACCGACGCCTTGAGCGCGAAATGGTGACTCTTGGCGATGGAGTAGAGCTGATAGACCAGTTCGAACCTGTCCTCGTAGTCCACCACAGACAGGCATTGCAGTAGGTCAAATGCTGCGTCGGCGTCATCCTTGAGGGTGCGACATACTTCCACAACCTGGTCGGGCTGGATGATAACTATAACTTCGCCTAAGGAGGAGCCGACCTCCGGTTCGAACTTAAGGAGAAGCTTATTCAGCAACGCCGTAAGGGCCTGCCCCTTTTCGTCCAGGGAGGCCGCAGTCTCCGACGCCTCCGGTTGGCTAGGACTTTCGCTTGCCAACAGCTTTGGCGTCCTGTGTGATCTTTTCCTGGAGCTTGATGATGCCCTCCATGAGCGCCTCCGGACGGGGCGGGCATCCCGGGACGTAAACGTCCACAGGTATGATGTGGTCGACGCCCATTACCACGGAGTAGGAGCGATAGTAGGGGCCGCCGTTGGTGGCGCAGCTCCCCATGGCAATGACCCACTTGGGGTCCGGCATCTGCTCGTACAGGAGCTGGATGGGACGCGCCATCTTTTTGACCACTGTACCGGCTACGATCATGACGTCTGACTGTCTCGGCGAGGGCCAGGTGACAACGCCGAAGCGGTCCAGGTCATGATGGGCCATGTATGTGCTCATCATCTCGATGGCGCAGCAGGCCAGGCCGAATGTGAGGGGCCACAGAGATGACTTACGCGCCCAGGCAAATAGCTGCTCGGAGCGGGCGGTGATGACGCCCGGTGCCCCAGACTTGTCGAACAGGCTCTGTGCCGGTCGGTTGCCGCCTGGTTCCACGTCCGACGTCTCCCACCCCGCGGGTGAAAGGGGTATCTCGCGCGCGTGTCGTCGCTCGGGAGACCACTTCTGGGGCTTCATAGGCTTTATCGCCACTGGAGCACCCCCTTTCGCCAGGCGTATGCGATGCCGAATGCCAGGATAGCTATGAAGAGCAGCATTTCGTAGAAGACTGCGTTTGCCATGGACTGGGTAAACATCTCTCCAACGCCGTTCTTAACCGACATGAAGACCACGGCCCAGGGGAACAGGAACACTGCCTCAACGTCGAATATGAGGAACAGTATGGCGAATATATAGTAGCGGATGTGTAGCTGGGACCAGCTATAGGGTTCGGGCCGGATGCCGGACTCGTAGACGGTGGCCTTGGCGTCAGAGGGGCGTCTCGGTGCAAGGATGAAGGACGCGGTGAACATGACAGCTATGGCAGCCACGCCTACGAACGCCGCTATGGCTACCGCCGCCCAGTTGAGCACGTACCCTTCAGGCAAGGAACCTCCAGGCTGGTCATCTGGTCATGTGGAACGATGGGTGCGGCCCGGCAGGTGCCGCCGGAGGTCTACTTTAGCATCCGTAGGTAGGAAGGTCAACGAAGAGGAACACCATCCTTGACCCACTTATAGGCCTATGCTACGCTCTCGGTTCAAAGGCGAAGACGGAGACGAGTAGGCGGCCCAGCCACGGCCCAGCGAGTCCGGTACGGTGAAAGCGGACGCCGGCGGCCCCACCGAAAATCCCTCCCGAGCCGCCAGCCGAAAGTCCTGATGTCATCGGGATAAATAGGCCTGGTCGGACTGTCTTCCGTTACCAAGGACAGGGGCGTGTCGGCGTCCCGATGTGAGCGTCCCCCGATGCAATCGGGGGGAATAAGGGTGGTACCGCGGGAATGTTAAGGCCCGTCCCTTTGTTGGGGCGGGTTTTTGTTATCTTTCAAACAGGTAGCGAGGGGATCAGGGTACTACTTGGAAAGGAAGCTAGGCTAGTTCTCATTCTGAGTCCCGACAGGTCGGGACGAAGAATCTAAGGCGTAGTAGGAAAGATGGGAACGTGATTGAATAGAGACGTGTGCTACAACAGCTATGGGCTTAGATGCTTCCCTTCGCTCAGCATGACAAGATGCGGAACAAGAATGACAATCAAATGCGAGCGCTTGACCAATGAGGCCAAGGGACGATGACTGAACAGGAAAATCATTCACGGGTGCAGGGCACGCCCTGCTTTAAACCGGTCTCTTCCAAAGTCGACTTCCCCGCCATGGAGCGCGATGTGCTGGCATGGTGGCTGGAGGCCGGCATGATGCAGAAGTACCTGCACCGCAACGAAGGCTCGGATACGCGGTGGTCGTTCATCGACGGCCCAATCACGGCCAACAACCCTATGGGCGCGCACCATGCCTGGGGACGCACTTATAAGGATCTGTACCAACGCTACAAAACAATGCAAGGTTTCAAACAGCGCTACCAGAACGGCTATGACGGCCAGGGCCTGTGGATAGAGGTGGAGGTTGAGAAGGAGCTGGGGTTCAAGTCGAAGCGCGACATAGAGGAGTACGGCATAGACAGGTTCGTGGAGCAGTGCAAGGAGCGGGTGCGTCGCTTCGCCGACGTCATCACCCAGCAGTCCATACGCATGGGCTATTGGATGGACTGGGACAACTCCTACCACACCATGTCTGACGAGAATAACTACACCATCTGGCACTTCCTCAAGGTGTGCCACGAACGCGGCTGGCTCTACCAGGGAACGGATGTGATGCCTTGGTGTCCCAGGTGCGGCACCGGCCTCTCTGAGCACGAGATAGTCACCGAAGGTTACAAGGAGATCGTTCATCCGGGTCTGTTCGTGCGCTTCCCACTCCTGGATCGCGACGGTGAGTCGCTGCTTGTGTGGACGACAACGCCGTGGACCATGTCCTCCAATGTTGCCGCAGCGGTGCATCCTGACCTTACATACGTAAAGGTGAAGCAGGGCGATGAAATGCTCTACCTCGCCAAGGCGCTGACGTCGACGTTGCGGGACGACTACCAGGTGGAGGCGGAACTTCCGGGACGTGACCTGGTGGGACTGACCTACCGTGGGCCCTTCGACGAGTTGCCTGCGCAGCAGGGTGCGGAGCACAGCGTGGTAGCCTGGACGGAGGTCAGTGAGAGCGAGGGCACGGGCATCGTCCACATAGCGCCGGGCGCGGGCAAGGAAGACTTTGCGCTGGGCAAGGAGTTAGACCTGGCGGTCATAGCGCCGCTGGATGAGTCCGGAATATTCATTGACGGGTTTGACTGGCTCACGGGCCAGGATGTGGCCGATGTCAACGAGCCGATCTTTGATGACCTGCGTCAGAAGGGGCTGCTGTACCGCCTGGAGCGGTATGCTCATCGCTATCCTGTCTGCTGGAGATGCGACACGGAGCTTGTGTTCCGCCTGGTGGACGAATGGTTCATCTCTATGGGGGAGCTCCGGCACCTGATAGACGGTGTGACCCGCAAGATACGGTGGATACCGGAGTTTGGGTTGGAGCGGGAGCTGGACTGGCTCCGCAACATGAGCGACTGGATGATCTCCAAGAAGCGCTACTGGGGCCTTGCCCTGCCCATCTACAGCTGTGAGTGTGGCCACTTCGATGTCATAGGCAACGAGACGGAATTGAAGGAGCGCGCAGTAGAGGGGTGGGATGAGTTCGAAGGCCACTCGCCGCACCGGCCCTGGGTTGACACTGTGAAGGTGCGCTGCTCAGAGTGTGGCAGGACGGTCTCGCGCATCAAGGACGTGGGAAACCCCTGGCTTGACGCTGGCATTGTGCCATTCTCCACGCTGGGGTATCGCAACGATAAGGATTACTGGAGGGAGTGGTTCCCCGCCGACTGGATATCGGAAAGCTTCCCCGGCCAGTTCCGCAACTGGTTCTACTCGCTGCTCACCATGGGCGCGGCGCTGGAGAACACGGAGTCCTTTCGCACTGTGTTCAGCTACGCCTTGATGCGTGACGAGAAGGGCGAGGATATGCACAAAAGCAAGGGCAACGCCATCTGGTTCGACGATGCCGCAGAAGAGATGGGCGTTGACGCCATGCGGTGGCTATACGCCCGGCACAACCCTGCCGCCAACTTGAACTTCGGGTACGGCACCGCCGATGAGGTGCGACGACGGTTCCTGATCCCCCTTTGGAACGTCTACTCCTTCTTCGTCACATACGCCAACATAGACGGGTACGATCCTGCCACCGCGCTGGGTACCGATCTATCGTCTGAACTGGACCGGTGGATACTATCCGAGCTGAACGCCCTCACACGCGACGTTACGTCCGCGCTCAACGAGTACGACTCCGCTGCGGCGGCGCGGCGTATGGAGGAGTTCGTGGAGCAGCTATCCAACTGGTATGTGCGGCGCAGCCGCCGTCGCTTCTGGAAGAGCGAGAGCGATCAGGACAAGCTGTCCGCGTACGGGACGCTGTACTCATGCTTGACCGCCTTCATACGGCTGCTTGCGCCCTTCGTGCCATTCCTTGCCGAGGAGCTGTATCAGAATCTGGTGCGCTCAGTAGATGGCGACGCAGTAGAGAGCGTGCACCTGACCGACTTCCCTGTGGCGGATGAGTCGCTGATAGACGCAGAACTGTCGAATGCCATGCGTCTGGCCATGCGGGTGTCCAGCCTGGGCCGTGCGGCCCGGCAGAAGGCCCAGATGCGTGTACGGCAGCCGCTGGGGCGCGTGCTGGTGGCGGCGGCCCGCGGACCTGGTGAGGCGGAGGCACTTCACGGCCCTCTGCAGGAGCAGGTGCTGGACGAGCTCAATGTACACGATGTCGCGGAGCTGGGCGACGCCGAACTGGCAGGCTTCCTGACGCTTCAGCCAAACCTGACACTGCTCGGCCCCAAGCTGGGGGAGCGGGTTGGGGAGGTGATGGCGGCGCTTAAGGCGGCCCCTGCCGAGGCAAGGGTGGCGGCTCTGGCCGGAGAACAGATAGAGGTCGGCGGTTTCACACTCCAGCCGGAGGAGGTGCAGGTGGGCATCACCGACGTCGAAGGATACGCGGTAGCCCGTGAGGGGTCATATCTGGTGGCGGTGGATATCCGGCTTACGGACGACCTGCGCGATGAGGGGCTTGCTCGGGAGTTGGTGCACCGCATCCAGAACATGCGCCGCTCAGCGGATTTCGATATCGCCGACAGGATCGTTACCTGGTACGCGGGCGATACGCGTGTGGCGAGTGTCATGGAGCGCCAGGACGACTACGTACGGCAGGAGACGCTTTCGTTGGAGCTGCGCCAGGGCGAGCCGGAGGCGGACGCCTACGTGGAGGAACACACGGTGGACGGCGTCGAGGTGAAGTTGGGCGTGAGGCGGGCATAGGCAGGGCCGGGCGTGCCCTGCACCCAATTGTTTACTGTTGGCAATTACTGTATCGAGATAAGCTCGATTTCGAACGTGAGTGCCTCGCCTGCCAGCGGATGGTTCGCATCTACTCTAACCACCTCGTCGGTGGCCTCAAGGACAATCGCCGTCGCGCCGCCGCTGAACTGGATGACATCGCCCGGCACAAGCCCCTCGGGTGCCTGCGCGATGGGGATATCTAAGATCAGCTCCTCCAGGTGCTCTCCGTAGGCCTGGTCGGGTTCCAGGCGGACGGTGATTGTCTCTCCTAGGGTCAGTCCGTTAACGGCCTCGTCGAAGCCAGCTATCATCTGCCCGCCGCCGATGAAAAATGTGATCGGCCCCCTCTGTCGGGAGGAGTCGAACTCCTCGCCGCTGTCCAGCGTGCCGCGATAGTGGACGGAGACTGAGTCGCCACTCATCGCCACAGGTGGCGGGCCTTCCTTTGTTGGCGTTGGGCTGGAGGCTGGTTCTCCGTCGCCGCACGCTCCCGCGATCAGCAGCAGCAATGTGGCGATCAGTACCGGTATTAACGAGTGTCTGGGCATCTGTGCGCTCCGGTCCGAGCTTTACGCTGGTTGATATGTTATCGGGCGTGAGCTGTGCCCTCCATAATACGTCACAGGCATCGCCTGTGTGAGCTTTGGAGAGATGGCAAACGCTTATTTCCCTCCCACCCGTTCCTCGGTATGTTTAGGGGAAAGGGGGACACCCCTCCGACTTTGTCCCGACATGTCGCGATGAGTAGAGCATCATCGGACCTTCAACTCCCGTCAGGAAATCCTTCGCCAGGTCCGAGCAGGCCCGACACGGCGAGGCTCACGATGGAATCGGAGACTCGCGACTCCTGTCGGAGCTCTAGGACAGGCTTCGGTTTCCTGCACCTTCTGGTGGTGTCATTAAGGCCGATTCGTTTTCCGTTTTCGTTCGATATTCTGTAGCTGGGTCGTAGCTGCGGAGAAACCTTTTTTGGAGAAACGAATCCCGGTCTGGTGTGGTTGATCCGTGACCGCCCCAGATTCTTCGGTCGTCTCGAGTGCATTGGGACTCCCTCAGAATGACAGGGCAGGTGGGGCGTTTGGATGTGCTGAGGATAGGCGATGAGGTGGGTGGCGGGGAAGGGTGTGGTGGCAGTCGTTGACCTGAGTACGAGAAGAAGGCGTGAGGGTTTCACGTCTTAAACCGGCGCAGGCCAGGTTGAAACGCCACTATGACAAGCAGGAATACCAGGCAGGCGGCGGCGCTCCCTCCAACGGCTGCGGGCGCTCCGTATCGGTCGGCCAGAAGGCCCACGTATGCCATTCCCAGGGGCATCGCCGCTATGGCAAGGGTGATGGCGCCCATCGCCCGGCCCCGCATGTCGGACCTGGCGGTGGAGACGATGATCGCTATCTGCATGGTAGCGAAACCGGACAGCCCGATGCCGGCGAAGAAGAGAGCCGCCAGAGACAGCAGATAGACGGTCGAGGCGCTGAAAAGGAGGATGCCGAGAGATACGGCTACAGTGCCGGCGAGGAAGACCGCGCCCAGTCGTCTGATGTTGAGGCCCATTGACGCCAGGGCCATCGAACCCAGCAACGCGCCCATACCGTCCATGCCGCTCATCAGCCCCATGAGTGCGGGCCCCACGCCCAGTACCTCCTTGGCGAATACGGGCGTGAGCTGTAGGTAGGGTGCTACCAGCAGGTTGAAGAACACCGTAACCAGAAGTACAGCCCGCACGATGGGCGTGCGCCAGGCGTAGACTAGCCCTTCTTTGATCCCTTTGAGCAGAGAGTCGCGGTGTGGCTGGACGGCGGCATCCGGCGGAGTGACAGAGACACGCAGCAGCATGGCGAGACCCACCAGGTAGCACAGGCACAGGAAGAGGTAGGAGCCTTCAGCGCCGCTCAGGGCTAGCAGGCCGCCGCCGATGAACCTGCCGACCATGCTCATACCCGTGAGGGATGCCGCATCCAGTGCCACGGCGTTGACCACCGACTCTTCAGGGACCATGTCTCGGATCAAGGCGCGGCGCACGGGGAAGTCGGCGGCCCAGGCGGTGCCGGTGATCAGGGCTGTCACGTAGAGGTGCCATAGCTGGGTCGTACCGATCAGCAGCATGGCCGCCAGGCCGATGGTGGCGGTGGTGTTGACCACCTGAGCGGCAACCAGTATGCGGTGCTTGGGGAAGCGGTCGCCCAGGGAGCCGAATATGAAGCCGGTGATACCCAGAGGCAGCAGCCGGAAGGTGCCTATGAGAGATACGAGGAATGACGAGTCAGTGAGCTCCAGAACCAGCCAGCCCAGGACCAGGAGGTCCATCCAGAAGGCCAGGTGCCACAGGTGTCCGGCCAGCCAGAGGATTCGCCAGTCTCGCTGGGCGAGGGAGCGCAGGGTCGGTACCCGGGCGTACCAGGGCGTGTGGGTTGCAAGGTGCTGGCCGGCGGGGTTTTCTTGGGTCACGCTGGTTTCATATTGTAGACCCTATGGTGCGTGTGTGGGAGGAAGGGGCTGCGCCTTCCTTGGTGGTGTCACTAAGGCCGATTCGTTTTCCGTTTCGTTCGAGATTGTGTAGCTAAACCATAGCTGCGGAGAAACTTTTTTGAAGGAACGAATCCTGGTCTGGTGTAGTTAGTTCCTGCCGCTCAGGATGACAGGGTGGATAGGGCGTTTGCCATGTGTTGAGGATAGACGATGAGGTGGGTGACGTGGAAGGGTGTGGTGGCAGAGGGTTGGGGGGTAGGTGATGACGTGGGCGACGGGGAAGGGTGTGATGCCAGGGGGCGTACCAATCCGCTGGTTATTCTCAATTGAGATTTCTGTTGCTTCGTTACTAAAATTGGCCGATGTGGAGAAGAGCGACTTACATTACACTGTATTCTCCATATCTGTGGTTCATCCAAGTAATGGCTGGGAGGCGAAATGGATATTCACGCCAACGAACAGATAGTTTCGCAACCTGTCGTATTCTTTCTAGGAGATGGAAGTTCAGTGCCTCTTGGTATGCCGACTACCTTGAGTTTTCGACGAGTTCTTCTTGGCAAGAGCAACAGGTCGGAGAAGCGGCTCATAAATGCTCTGTACAGTTCAGCGGCTTATCGGTATCGAATTCCTGAGGATAGCATTAACCTAGAAGAATTCCAGGAATTCTTGCATGAACTTCGACTTGGGCTTTGGATACTAGCACGTAGCAATCTGCCTGAGACTGTGAACCCAACCCTGGCTGCTGTTCCCTTGGATTCCTTCTTGGAGACAGATAGGCAGATCAACAGTGTACGTTGGAAGGTTTTGGAAACGCTGCACGAAGTTTGCGGCGATTGTTCCTCACAGTAAGCTATCGAACTCTGGCGACCGGTACTGAGTCAGCTACAAGACGTTGCTTCAGTGTTTCCTGTGTTCACGCTCAACTACGATTGGACATTTGAGAAGATTTGTATTGCCAGTGAAGACGAATTTAGACTCACGGATGGATTTCCTTGATTGATGGGAGGAAACTGGTCATCACGACATTTCGCGGAATTTCAACCATCACAAAGCAAAATTGATATTTGTCTCTTTAAGCTACATGGCTCTACCTGTTGGGCTGGAGAGATTAAATCTCTCGGATCATTCGCCAGGTTCGAGGGTGAGCCGGATTATGGTCTTGATGGCGAGGAGAATTCGCCCTTCGAGATAGTTTATCCGGGGTTTCGGCGGGAAGTATGGCTGGGCAAGGAATACTGGCATATGCCCGGACTAGAAGGCGACACTTCCGTTGACTGGAGCCAGCGGGAGCCGTATTCAGTCTTGTATAAATACCTTGATGAGTGTCTGGCTAACTCTACAGTAATGGTAGTGATTGGCTATGCATTTGGAGATCATGACATCAACTCACGCTTTGTGAACGCCTTTCGACAAAACAAATTGTTCCACATGATCGTAGTGGACCCTGGGCGTAAATTTGGGATAAGGTCAAAAGGGATGGGATATGAACCACCTTACCAGCGGTCTATGGATCTAACGGATTTAGAGCCTGAGGCTTGGAATAACCGCCTCCATTGGATACGGGGTAAGTTTGGAACAAAACGCATGTATGAAGCGTTGAGGATCAAGGTGGAATCCATACTTGATGCAACCAGCCAGTGAAGTTGTTGTGCCTCCCCGAACTTAGGTCTCGCCATGAGCGGGTGCCTACCCCAACTCTACCGCAACACGTTGCCGGAAGGAGGCGAGGCCCTCCAGTAGCTCCAGAAGCGCCTGGCCCCAGGGCCTGTCCAGCCGACGCAGCTCCAGGTGGAGCAGCCGGTTGCCGACCCGCAGGTGGGGGCCAAGCTCGCGCTCCAGGGCCGGGCCCGCGCCGCCGACGTCGTCACGCAGTCGTATGGTTACGGTGCGCTCCTCCTTGTTCACCGACTCCACGCCCGCGGCCTGGGCCAGCAGCCGGACCCGCACGGTGTAAAGCAGGTTGTGCACGTCGCGGGGCAGGGGGCCGAAGCGGTCCCACATCTCGTCCTGAAGCTGGCGTATGTCGTCTAGAGAGCGGACGTGATTGAGGCGCTGGTAGATGGAGAGGCGCGTGGACAGGTCGTCAATGTAGTGGACAGGTATGCGCGCCGGCAGGTTGAGGCTGAGGACTGTCTCTTTGGGCTCCCCTTCCCGCAAATCGGCAATATCGCCACCTGCCTTCGCCTCCTCCACGGCCTGAGTCAGCAGTTGGGAGTATAGGTCGTAACCCACGGCGTGGATCTGGCCGCTCTGCTGTGCGCCCAGTACCTGTCCTGCGCCGCGAATTTCCAAATCTTTCATGGCGATGCGGAACCCCGCCCCAAGCTCGGTGGCGGCTAGGATTGTCTCAAGTCGCTTCTGGGCGGTCTCTGTGATGCTACGACCCCGTGGCACCAGGAAGTAGGCGTAGGCCCGGTGCGCGCCACGTCCGATGCGCCCCCGCAGCTGGTATAGCTGGGCCAGGCCGAATGTGTCGGCGCGGTCGACGATGAGTGTGTTGACGTTGGGCAGGTCCAGCCCCGATTCGATGATTGTGGTGCATACCAGGACATCGGCCTCACCCTTGGAGAAGGAGTCCATGACATCCTCAAGGTGCTCCTCGTGCATACGACCGTGGCCAATGGCGACTGTGGCTTCGGGCACCAGGCGTCGTACGGTTTCGGCGACGGACTCGATGTTGTAGATGCGGTTGTGAACGAAGTAGACCTGGCCGCTACGGTCAAGCTCCCGCAGGACGGCCTCGCGTATGAGATCGTCGCTGTACTCTGAGACGTAAGTCTTGATGGGCAGGCGTTCTTCCGGGGGCGTCTCCATCGTGCTCATGTCGCGGATACCGGATAGCGCCATGTTGAGGGTGCGCGGAATGGGCGTGGCTGTGAGCGTGAGCACGTCCACCTGGGCGCGCATCTGCTTGAACCGCTCCTTGTGGGCCACGCCGAACCGGTGCTCTTCGTCGACGACGACCAGGCCCAGGTTCTTGAAGGCGACGTCCTTCTGTAGAAGGCGATGGGTGCCGATGCATATGTCCACACTGCCGCTGGCCAGGCCGCCCACGACGGCACGCTGCTCCTGGTCAGAGCGAAATCGGCTGAGTACCTCTATGTTTAGCGGGTATGGGCTGAGGCGCTCGCTGAATGTGGCGTAGTGCTGCTGGGCAAGGACGGTGGTTGGTACGAGGACGGCCACCTGCATGCCGTCACTGACGGCCTTGAAGGCGGCGCGCAGGGCGATCTCCGTCTTGCCGTAGCCTACGTCGCCGCACACCAGTCGGTCCATGGGGGTGCTGCGCTCCATGTCCTCCTTGACCTGGGCTATGGTCGTAAGCTGGTCAGGTGTTTCGACATAGGGAAAGGCGTCCTCCACCTCACGTTGCCAAGGCGTATCGGCCGTGAAGCCGATGCCGGGAGCGACCTCGCGCTGGGCGTAGAGGGCCAGCAACTCCTCGGCCATCTCCCGTGTGGAATGTTTGACCCTGGCCTTGGTGCGGGCCCACTCCTGGGTACCCAGGCGGGTCAACGTGGGAGCCGTATCTCCGGGCGCAACGTACAGGCCGACGCGGTCGGCGTGCTCCGTGGGGACGTAGAGCTTGTCGCCCTGGCTGTACTGCAGGACCAGGTACTCCTGCTCCTGCTCCGTATCGCCCATGAGGGTGGTGCCGGTAAATTTGGCGACGCCGTGGTCCACGTGCACTACGAATGATCCGGGCGTTAGCTCCGACAGTATGGACTCGCGGGCGACGGCGTGCCTGCGGCGAGGCCTGGATACCTTGGCCGTGCCGAACACTTCGGCGTCTGTGAACACGGCGGCGACAGGGTCCGCGGTGGAGTGCCATCCCTGGGACAGGGAGCCGTGTACGACGGTGACGGAGCCCGGCGGCGGCATGTCATCCAGCGCGTCCACCACACGCGGGCCGATGGCCTCCTCAGCCATAAGCTCCTGCAACCGCTGGGCATGGTTGCTTACGACTATCACCCGTTCACCGCGTGCCTGGTGTTCCCGCACGTCCGTCAGGAAGGCTTCCATCTGGCTCCAGTAGGTTGGTGCCTGGATGAATGGGAAGGCAGCGAAGCCGTCGCCGCTCCAACGGCTCAACTCCAACCGCCGATGGTGGTTGCTGAGTCGCCCGGCGATCTCATCCCCGGTGAAGTAGGGCGACGGGAAGGCGCCAGGCAGCTCACCGCGTTTGTCCTTGACCTCCCGTAGCTCCCGGGTACGCCGGTCCAGTTCGCGCAGGGATTCGTCCACCTCGGAGGGTTGGATGGTGACTACCAGGGCGTCCGAGGGCAGGTAGTCGGCAATGGATGTGTGGTTGAAGAAACCCGAGTAGAAGCCCGCGTCCTCTATGTCCTGGCCGGTCATGAGAAGTGTTATGTCCTCCTCAATGCGGTCGCGGACCCTGGGGGCACAGCGGTCGAAGTCGAGTACACGGATGGACTGCCCTACCTGAGCGGCATCCGCCAGGTAAGGAAGGAGCTCACGGGCCGGAGCAACGGTCACCTGCTCTGCCGGTTTCAGCGAGCGCTGAGTGCCCGGATCGAAGGTACGCAGGCTTTCGAGGACGTCGCCCCAGAACTCCAGGCGTATCGGTAGAGGATCGCCTGGCGGGAATACGTCCACGATGCCGCCGCGTCGGCTCATTGTGCCTGGCACCTCGGTGGCGTGCTCCATGCGGTAGCCCATTGCAGCCCAGCGGCCAAGGAGCGACTCCATTGAGACACGGTCGCCTTTGCGTATGACATGGAAGCCGTCGCCGGGCTGGAAGGCGTCCGCGCTCAGTGTTTTCAGCGCCAGGCCCGATGCGGACGTCACGACCAGTGGCGGATGTTCTTCATGGTACGCACTTGCCAGAGCCGCCAGGGCCTGCAGGCGCTGGTGGGTGGTTGCGGTGTCCACTGTGAGCCGTTCGAATGGCAGTGCCTCAAGCTCAGCGAAATGGTGGACCGGCGCGTCTTCGCCCCAGTAGCCCAGGAGGCGGTCGTATAGCTGGCGGGCGTCGTCCGGGTGGGGCGTGACCAGGAGGACAGGTACGTGCAGCTCGCGCCACAGAGCGCCGATAAGCAGGGGTTGGGCCGACTGTAGAAGGGTTTGTTGCCCATTTTCGTCCGCACGCAGCCGGGCCACCAGTTGCTGGAACTGGGGCTGGCCGGTGATCACCTCTATCAGGCCGGTTAGCAGCTTTCGCCTTTCCTTTGCGTTCGCTAGTCCTGAGTGCTCACGTACCCGCTCACCCTGAGCTTGTCGAAGGGCGTGAGCGGTTGCCGATATCCTCTTCACACTACCATTCTGAGTCCCGATGTGTCGGGACGAAGAATCTAGAGCGTGCGCCTTAGATTCTTCGGTCGTCCCCGATTGCATCGGGTCTCCCTCAGAATGACAAAAGCAAAACGCCTAAAGGGGCTAGGCCCCCGTGGGCCAGCCCTTCTGAGTGATTGTACCAGGTAGCATGGGTGGCCTCAACACTACGTTGACTGCCTACTACCCCTGAGATACAGTTGAGCAGCGATTTTCAGGAGGCGAAACGATATGCCGGAAGGACCTGTTGGACTCATAGGCCTGGGTATCATGGGCATGCCCATGGCCAGGAACCTGCTCAAGGCGGGCTACCCAGTGGTGGCCTACAACCGCACGGCGTCCAAGGCGCAGGAGCTGGCGCAGGAGGACGGCGCAACCGCCGTCGGGACGCCGCGTGAGGTTGCCGAGGCCTGCCCCATAGTCATCACAATGGTCACTGACTCGCCGGACGTGGAGGCGGTGGTGCTGGGCGAGGGCGGTGCCATCGAAGGTATACAGCGGGATGCGGTGCTAATAGACATGAGCACCATATCGCCGTCGGTGACGCGCACCATGGCGGGGCGGTTGAAGGAGAAGGGGGCGCACATGCTGGATGCTCCGGTCAGCGGCGGCTCCTGGGGCGCCATCGAGGGCACGCTGTCCATCATGGTGGGTGGCGACAAGGCTGTTTTCGACCGTTGCATGCCTGTGTTCGAGGCAATGGGTCGGAACATCGTGCTCACGGGGCCGAACGGCGCGGGCCAGACCACCAAGCTGGTGAACCAGATACTCGTGGTGGGTACGATGAACGCCGTAGCGGAGGCGATGGTGTTCGCTGCCAAGTCCGGCGCTGACCTTGAGACGACGATAGAGGCGGTGCAGGGTGGCGCGGCGGGCTCGTGGCAACTACAAAACCTGGGGCCGCGGCTGATCAAGGGGGACTTCGCGCCTGGCTTCATGGTGAAGCTGCAACAGAAGGACCTGCGCCTCATTCTTGAGGCAGCGCGGGAGATGAACCTGCCGCTTCCAGTAACCTCACTGGTACACCAGCTTTTCTCGTCGCTGGAGGCGGCGGGGTTGGGCGACGAGGGGACGCAGGCGCTGGTCAAGGCACACGAGCGTCTGGCGGGGATAGAGGCGAGGGTGTAGGACGGTACTGTGTGAAACGCAGAACCGTATAGATAGGGGAGCGATTCCGTATGCCAATCAATATAGTCGCCATACTCAGCCCCGGGGACATGGGTCACGCCGTAGGCCGGGCGCTGGGTAAACACGGACTGAGAGTTATCACCTGTCTGGCGGGTAGGAGCGAACGCACCGCTGGCCTGGCCCGGCAGGCGGGTATCGAGGATGTATCCACGTTGGAGGATGTTGTGCGGCAGGCTGACCTGGTGATGTCCATCCTGGTTCCCGCCCAGGCATCCGGCCTGGCGCGGCAGGTGGCTGATGCGTTGAATGCCACGGGTTCGGAAACGCTCTTCGCCGATTGCAACGCCGTATCGCCCAAGACCACGCGGGAGATTGGCGACACCATTTCCAACGCGGGAGGCCGTTTCATAGACGCAGGGATCGTCGGCGGGCCGCCCAGCGACACCGAATCGCCTCGTATCTACGTCAGCGGCCCGCACGCGGAGTTGATAGCGGAGCTGGACGGAAAGGGCATTCAGGTGCGCCCCATAGGTGGCGACGTTGGCCGGGCGTCCGGTCTCAAGATGTGCTACGCCGCCATGACCAAGGGGACTTCCGCGCTGCAGCTGGCGATTCTCACCACCGCCGAGCGATTGGGTCTTACCGATGAGCTGTGTGCCGAGTGGGAGGGCAGCCAGGCCGAGGCTCTGAAACGAATGAATGCCCGGGTGCCACGGTTGCCTGTGACCGCCCGCCGATGGATGGGCGAGATGGAGGAGATCGCGGCGACGTTTGAGCAGGTTGGCGTGACGTCCCACTTCCATCTGGGAGCGGCGGAAATGTACCGCGTGTTGGGGCTGACCTCCATGGCGGACGAGACGCCGGAGACGCTGGACAGGAGCCGCACGCGGGAGCAGACCGTCGCCGCGCTGGCTGAGGCGATTGGGGAGGCTAGCTAGCTGGGGCTTGAGGTTGACACGACATGAGGTTGATATTGGTACGACATGCTGAATCCATAGGGAACGCCGAGGGCCATGTGATGGGCCATGCTAATTACGAACTCTCTGATCTAGGGCGGAAGCAGGCGGAGGCCCTCATGGGGAGATTTCAGAAAGAAGGTCTCCAGCCGACTCGCGTCTACTCAAGCCCATTGCGTCGCGCAATGGAGACTGCGGAGATAATTGCTCGATCATGGACAGCTGCGGTGGAAAGCTGGGACGACCTCAAGGAACTCGACACCGGCGTATTGACGAACTTGACCTCTGGTGAGATCAGAGAGAGATACCCGGAAATAGAAGAGAAATGGAGAATGTCAGGACAACTCGCGGGTGTGGAGGACGGGGAGTCCATTGTGCAGCAGCGAAACAGAGCTCATCGAGTTGTTGACGCCGTGGTTCGCCTGCACTCTGATGACGACAGCGTGGTCATGGTGACTCACGGTGGGATGTTGCCACACATCATTTCGGCTCTTCTAGGGACACGGGGAACATGGGGTATGTCGGTGGGCAATGCGGCAATATTTGACTTTACGTTTGATCTAGAGCGGTGGAATCAAGATGGCAACAACTTCACGTTTCCGCCGGTTCGCCGTATCACTCGGTTTAACGATTTCTCGCACCTTCGCCAGTAGGGTGGCCGTTCATCCTGAGCTCCGACAGGAGTCGCGAGTCTCCGATTCCATCGCGAGCCTCGACGTGTAGGGCCTACTCGGACTTGTCGAAGGACATGAGCAGCCCTATTTGAATATGCCTAGCTGTCAGTAGACAAGCTACGTGAGAGTGAGCATCTTACCCTGTAGCCACTGTCTTACCCTGTAGCCACTGCTGGATGATACCGGCGTCACGCTCAAAAGCCAGCGGCAGCAGCAAGCCCGGTTCGAACAGCCCCACCTCCTGGACCTCTTCTCCTGCCTGTAGCTGACCGCCTGTCGCCTTGCCTGTGTATACAACAAGGATGTTGGCATCGCCGTCCCTTGAGTAGACTCCCACCAGTCCCGTTAGTTCCACCTCCAGCCCTGTCTCCTCTCTGACCTCGCGTTTCGCCGCCGCCTCCACAACCTCGCCACGGTCAACGAACCCTGCGGGAAGGATCCACAAGCCCAGGCCCGGCTCCAGGTTGCGTTTGATCATGACCAGCTTGCCGTCTATCTCGACAATGACGCCGGCCACCACCTTCGGATCGAGGAAGTGCACCATTCCGCAGCCCGTGCAGGTGGGTCGCATGTGCCCCTGTTGGGGCCTGGGCTCCATGGGCGCGCCGCAACGGTAGCAGTGGCGTATCTCGCTCATATCCGTGGCAATGGTAATATACATGGACTACCGGGCGCTATCTTTCAGGTAATACAGGAGGCTTTCCCATGACCAGCCAGAACACGCTCACCATGGAGGTGGTTGACTACGTCCAGGGGATGACATACGAAGACATTCCCCCAGAGGTGCGTGAGGAGCTTTACCGTTGCCTGGTGGACGGCTTCGCCGTGATGCTGGCGGGCAGCCGAGCCGAATGCGGGCGGATAGTCCAGCGGTACGTCCGGGAAGGCCAGGTACAGGGTGGGTCGAAGGTGGTTGGCACCGACATAGCGGCGTCGGCGTCGTTGGCGTCGCTGGCCAACGGTGTGGCCGGCCACGCCGATGACTTCGACGACACGCAGCTTGCCCAGACACCGGACCGTATATACGGCCTGCTGACCCACCCCACGGTCCCGGCGCTGGCTTCTACCTTGAGCGTGGGGCAGGAGCTTGGAGTCACGGGGCGTGACCTTCTCACAGCCTTCTGCTGCGGGTACGAGGTGGAGTGCAAGCTGGCGGAGGCCATGAACCCCGACCACTACATCAAGGGGTTCCACAGCACGGCCACCATGGGCGTCTTCGCCTCGGTGGCTGGCGCGGCCAGGCTGTACGGGCTATCGGCAGAGCAGACGCGTTTCGCCATAGGAATCGCCGCATCCAAGAGCGCCGGGCTGCGCGTCAACTTTGGGACGATGACAAAGCCGTACCACGCCGGCGCCGCGGCTGAGAACGGCGTGGTTGCAGTGCAGCTTGCGCGCCTGGGGTACAAATCGGACCCCAACGCCCTGGACGGCCAGTGGGGCCACTTCCAGGTGATGGGCGGCGGCGTTGACGCCGATCGGCTACTGGGCCACCTGGGCAACCCGTACACCCTTAGCTGGCCCGGCGTGTCGGTGAAGCCGTACCCCTGCGGGTCGCTTTCGCATCCATCCATGGACACTCTCCTGGACCTGATCCTGGAGCACGACATCAGACCTGAGCAGGTGGAGGAGGTGCGCCTGGGTGCGGGCAACAACATACTGAACCCGCTGCGTTACCAGGAGCCCCAGAACGAGTTGGAAGCCAAGTTCAGCCTTCAGTTCTGCCTAGGCATCCTTGTGCTCCGGCGTCAGGCAGGCATCCAGGAGTTCACCGACGAGGTCGTGCAATCGGCGGAGGTGAGAGAGATGATGAAGCGTGTGAAGACCTACCACAGCCCAGAGGTGGAGGCCAGGGGCGCAGACCGCATCCGCAGCCTGGTTGAGGTGAGGCTGAAGGACGGACGCGTGCTGTCGGCGGAGGCGGAGATTTCCCGTGGCACCCCGGACCGGCCCATGGGTCGCGACGGTATGGCGGTCAAGTTCAACGACTGCGCCCGTGGAACGCTGTCGGAGGAGCGTATTCAGAAGGCGCTGGATACGATCTACCGGGTGGAGGAGCTGGATAGCGTGGGCGAGCTTGTGGAGGCGATGGTCGTGTGAGTGTAGAAGTGTAATAGACCTGCCACATTATCCCCAAGTACAATGGTTGATAGATACGACATGAAAGCGCACGTTAAGCTGTTTGCCATCCTCAAGGAGAAGGCCGGGACGCCGGAGCTAACCTTTGAGTTGCCCGAATCGTCAACGGTGGCCGATCTGCTACGGGAGATGGACCGCTTACATCCTGGCCTGGTGGCCGGCGTCGGCCAGACCATGGTGGCGGTGAACACCGAGTACGCCACAGAGTCGCATACGCTGAAGGATGGGGATGAGGTGGCGTTGATTCCGCCCGTGAGTGGAGGCGCGTCGCTGTGGGAACTGGGCAGTCCAACCAGCCAGATGCCAAGGGAAAGAAAATGATCCTGCTTACCCGTCAGCAGTTGGACCCTGAGGCAATCACAGCCTCAGTAAGTGATAACGCCAACGGTGCCGCTGTCACCTTCCTGGGCGTCACCCGCAACGAGACGGACGGTCGTCCGGTCATGTACCTGGAGTACGAAGCGTACGAAGAGATGGCCGAGAAGCTACTGGCCCGCATCGCCGACGAGATTCGGGAACGGTGGAGCATACGGGATGTGGCCATAGCACACAGGTTCGGCCGTTTGGAGATAGGAGAGGTCAGTCTGGTGGTGGCAATAGGCTCGCCGCACAGGGGCGAGGCATTCGCTGCCTGTCAGTACGCCGTGGACCGCATCAAACAGGACGTGCCTATCTGGAAGAAAGAGGTGTTTGAGGATGGCGAGGTGTGGGTGGGTACGGAGACGGAGCGACACCCTACCACAGCGTAGCTACAGGCTTCGCCTGGCCAGTATGTAGTACCTCCGCTTGACTTCACGCTGCGTCTGTACATTAGTCTCAAGCATATTGTGGCTAATTCCCGTTCAGCCGCCCCTGATCGGTTATGTGATAGAAGCGGTGCACGGCTCCCTGTACTCCCCTTGAGCGCCTCTGTATAACCCATTGATTGCATGGCTGGCAGATAGCAGTGCATAGATAGGCAGAAGCGGCGTTTCAGCTTGACATTCGGCACGCCGGAGCGGTATTCTGTAATGTCTATCAGTCCCTGCCGGGCAAGCCATAAATGCGTGTCACGGCGGAGGAGCGAAAGGACGGTGAGATATGGACGTAATAGTCGTCCTACTCGTCCTAGTGGCTTTGGGGCTGGGGGCAGCAGGTGGTTATTTCGTTCCATACATACTAACCCAGAGGGGAGTACTCGTAGCCAGGCAAAGAGCATCGTCCGTCCTGGACGAGGCGGAGGAGCAGAAAAAGCGGCTGCTGCTGGTAGGTCAGGAAGAGGCATTGAAGCTTCGGACCTCCGCAGAGCAGGAGTTACGCGAGCGCAGAGGCGAGGTCCAGAGACAGGAACAGCGGCTCAGCAACCGAGAAGAGCAGTTAGAGCGTCGGGGTGAGGCGTTGGAGCGCAATGAGCACTCCCTCAGCCAGAAGAACAGTGAAGTTGACGAGCTAAAGGCGGAGCTGGACCAGACTGTTGGCAAAGAGCGGGAGCAACTGGAGGCAATCGCCGGGCTGTCGTTGAACGAGGCCCGGGACCAGATAGTCCGTCGCGCTGAAGACGAAGTCCAGCATGAACTGGCCCGCCGCTACCGGGATGTTGAACAGAGGTTCAAGGAGGAGGCGGACCAGAACGCTCGTAAGGTACTGACCCTGGCTATCCATCGCCTGGCATCGGATGTAGTTTCAGAAAATACCACTGCTGTTGTCCCCCTTCCCAGCGATGAGATGAAGGGTCGTCTCATAGGTCGCGAAGGACGTAACATTCGGGCAATCGAAGCGGCTACCGGAGTGGACCTGATAATCGACGACACTCCGGAAGCGGTAACCGTGTCTAGCTTTGATCCCATTCGCAGGGAGGTAGCTAAGATCGCCCTGGCAAACCTTATTCGGGATGGACGGATACAGCCCTCCCGTATCGAGGAGACCGTGACGAAGGCCCAGTCCGAGATAGAGGAGACCATCTGGAAAGAGGGGGAGCAGGCTACTTTCGAATGCGGTGTGCTCGGCATGAACCCGGACGTGGTCCGGCTTCTGGGCCGGCTGAAGTACCGGTACAGCTATGGCGAGAATATACTTCAGCACAGCATAGAGGTCTCTTTGCTGTCTGGAATGCTTGCCGCTGAGATAGGCGCCAACGTGGAGGTCGCCAAGGGTGGCGGGCTGCTTCACGACATAGGAAAGGCGCTGACCCATGAGGTTGAAGGCACCCACGCCGAGATCGGCGCGGAGGTGGCCCAGCGGTACGGCATCCCAGATGCAATACGGCAAGCCATCATGGAGCACCACGACGAGGAGATGGGCTCTGTGGAAGCCTTCCTGGTAGCTGCGGCGGACGCCATCAGTGCTGCCCGTCCGGGTGCTCGCAAGGACTCGTTGGAGCACTACATGCAGCGGCTCCAGGCACTGGAGGATGTTGCCAACAGCTTCCCAGGCATAGAGAGAAGCTTTGCCATTCAGGCTGGACGAGAGGTGCGTGTCATGGTCCAGCCGGAAGTAGTGGACGATATCATGGCGGCCACCCTGGCACGGGATCTGGTGAAAAAGATCGAAGAGACATTGACCTTCCCGGGCCAGATTAAGGTGACTGTGATCCGAGAGACGCGAAACATTGAGTTCGCCAGGTAGTTCCAGCCGACGTACGCAGTTGCACAGGCGGTGATAGGTGCGTATTCTGCTCGTCGGTGACGTTGTGGGCAAGCCGGGCAGACAGGCCGTCGCCAATCTGTTGCCGGAGTTGCGCGCCGAGTACGGGATAGACCTGATCGTGGTCAACGGCGAGAACTCGGCAGGGGGCTTCGGTATCACATCCGGGACGGCTCAGGAGCTGTTCCGTGCCGGTGCAGACGTGATTACAACGGGAGACCACATCTGGGACAAGCTGGAGATCATACCCTACCTGGATGAGGAGAAACGGCTGTTGCGGCCCATCAACTTCCCTGCGGATGTGCCAGGCATAGGCCACCATTCTATCGGCAAGGTGATGGTGGTCAACCTTATGGGCAGGACATTTATGAGGGTGGATCTGGACAGCCCATTCCGGGCCATGGATACGCTGCTGGAGGGTGATTCTACGCCGCCAATAGTGGTCGTGGACTTCCACGCGGAGGCAACGTCCGAGAAGCAGGCTATGGGCTGGTATCTGGATGGCCGCGTCAGCGCTGTGGTCGGTACGCATACACACGTGGCCACGGCGGACCATCGTGTTCTGACCAAAGGCACCGCCTTCGTCAGCGACCTGGGAATGGTCGGGCCAATGAACTCGGTCATAGGGGATGAGGTGGAGGACGTTCTGGCCAGGTTCCTTTACCAGATGCCCAGGCGGCTGAGAGTGGCAGGCGGGCCGGTGCGCTTCAACTCCGTCCTCGTGGATGTGGACGAGGAGACCGGGCGGGCGTCGGATATACAGCGCGTAGACCGGATAGTGGGCGGAGACTAACAGGGCATGCCCTGGTCTCACGTTCTCAACTGCTGCCAAAGGCTTGCCTTTTAAGCCACAGCGGGAAGTATGGGTCAGGGCAAGCTAGCAATTCCTGAGCGGATTGAGGGCATACCCACTTGGATCGTCTATCTGTAGCGCATATTGTAAAGTGATGGGTTCTGGTGCTCACTATGGCAGAGATTGACCTGCATCTTCATACCAACCAGTCGGATGGGCGGCTGACGCCCGTGGAGCTGATAACGCTGGTGGCGGAGCGTGGCCTAAAGGTGGTTGCGGTTACCGACCACGATATAACCGACGGTCTGGAACCGGCCATGGCCGCTGCCGCCGCTCACCCGCAGCTGACAGTCATCCCTGGCGTGGAGTTGAGTACGGACATCCCCGGCAATGAAGTCCACATGCTGGGGTACTACATCCGGTATGAAGACCCGTCCTTCCAGGCAACGCTGGCCCGGTTCAGGGACGTTCGTATAGGTCGTGCCCAGGAGATGGTAAAAAGACTGGCGGACATGGGTATGCCGCTGGAGTGGGAACGTGTGCAGGAGATAGCGGGTGAGGGGGCCATAGGTCGGCCCCACATAGCCGAGGCCCTGATTGAGAAGGGGTACGTCACTGGGCGCCAGGAAGCCTTCGACAAATACCTGGGGCGGAACGGCCCCGCCTACGCCGAGCGAGAGAAGATAACGCCAGAGGAGGCTGTTCGACTGGTTATCAGCGTGGGTGGCGTGCCAGTTATGGCTCATCCGGGCTATACGGATGACCTTGAAAATGTCCTGACAGGGCTGGTGGCCGCAGGCTTGAAAGGTATGGAGGTGCACTACGCCCAGTACGACGAGAAGGCTAGGGCTGAGCTGGCGGAGATTGCCGAGCGACACGGCCTGATCCCATGCGGCGGCACCGACTACCACGCCACGGATGTTGAGGGCGAACATCTGCCCGGTGAGATTGGCCCGCCTATGGAGACAGTGGAGCGGCTGAAGGCGCTGGCGGGCGGATAGTGCAGGAGCTATGGGGCTAGGGGTTGGTCAGGAACCCAGCCTTGTCGAACTGGGTTATGGTGCCGTCCGAGGCGGTCTGGTAGCAGAACGCTGTGCTGCCTACGCTCATGTAGTTCACCAGGGCCCCCTGGTCGTCGTCTCCAGTGATGTCGTGGCCGAACAACAGGAAGCCGTCCAGGTCTCCCAGCGGATCAACCCCGTCGGCGTAGGCAGTCCCGCCCGGGTCGTTCAGCTTGTCACCGCTTGTGATTGTCGAGGTGTCAGGGAAGGCCGTCATCAAGGTTGTCCCGGTGTCGCAGCCACCCGTGCCGCTGCCCGATGCCAACGCAGATGGGGTAAGCAAGGTAGCCAAGCTGTTGTCTACCATCATGGATGAGACCGCGGTGACCATAGTCTGGAACTCCGCATCCTGCGCCGCCACAACCGAAATGGTTACCTCATCCGTAAATACGGCCTCACGGGTGTCGTTGTCCAGCGGGTCATGGATGAAGTCGCCGTTCCACTGGACCTTGAGGAAATAGTGGCGTAGAGAGTCGGGAGTGAGCTGGTCGGCTACGAACTCACAGGCCGGGACCTCGTTCAGACCCGCTTCCAGGGAAACCTTTGATCCGCACAGCTTCTTGGTCTCGTCGGTGGCAAAGACAATGTCTTTGACTATGTGGACCTCAAGCTGGCCATCGGTTGCTGTATTGGACTCCAGCGTCACCTAGACATCCACAACGGAGCCCACGGGCACTGTGATACGCTCGCCGTGAGTTCCCCCCGAAACGAACTCCGCAGCGTTGAAAAAGACCTCGGTTGGTGGTGTTGATGTTGGAGTGGTAGCCACGATCCCGGTCTGACCCTCCACGAGCAGCGTTGCGTGGTCGAAGAGGATCAGGGCATTGGTATGGCCCTGGATGTGGTTGCTTCCTACAACACGGCTGAACCTCACCTGGAGGTATGCGGCCTCTGACGCCACATCGGCGCCCTGGTTCATCTCTGTCCACGCGTCTGCCGCTACAAAGGAGTCGGTGCCGGAGCCGCAGGGAGAGATCGAGCCCGAGCCTTGAATGAAGCGTAGATCGGTATCGAACTGGTAGACCTCCAGCAAGCCCTGGTCTCCATCTGCGCGGCCGTTGGCCCATCTGCACCATACCGAACGGTGTAGGGGCCGGTTCCAGAGACTGGCATCAACTCCGATACCCAGCTGGGATGGTCGGATGTGAACCCGCTAATGAAATCGAAACCGCTCCTGCCGAAGATGTCGCCGATGGATAGGGACAACTGTCCTGAGCGGGCGGCGCTTGTCCAGCTGAAGAACTCCGTGTCCGTGAAGTCAGCGGCTATGTCCCAACCTTCAGGCGGGAAGAAGCCTCCCTCAAACGAGTAGTTGAATGTCAGGTTCCCCTTAGGTGGTGGTGGCACGATCTCAGTGGCGAATGTTATGCGTACCTGTTGGTTGGGGCCGACCGCGACGAGCGTGTGCTCACCCTGTGGGATATCGAAGAAGGTGTGCCTTACCCGCCCTGGTTGGATCATCGTTATGGAGTCCGGGAAACGTCCATCTATCTGTATTTCCGGCTCCGTGGTGGTAATCAGTTGGACCTCCGCCATGACGGTGGTGGTCTGAATTACATCACCCTCCTGGGGATAGAGGACGGTCCATTCCTGCAAAAAGGGAATGGTGGGAATAGGCCGTGGCGTTGAGATATCCGTCGGCGTTGCTGTGGCCCTGGATAGGGGTGCAGCTGTCGGCGTGGCGGTAGGCGTCGTTGTCTGCAGTACGCCCACGGCGAATATGGAGAAATGTTTCACCTGTGCGGTGAGTGAGCGGAAGGCTGGATCCAGTTTAGTTGGCAGGGCTTCCCATTGGCCGCTGGCATCATTCAGCCATAGGATACCTAGAAGGGTGGGGCGTCCAAAGGCCATACCCTGAAGGTCTTCGTCCGAGTAGGTGGCTGTAATCGTGACGGTCAGGTTGAACTCAGGGTTTTCGATCTCCTGTCCCTGGCCGGTCTCCAGGCTCACCTCGAACACATGGAGCAGTTCAAGGTTGCCGGACTCGGTGGGCAGCCCCCCAGTTCGGCCTCTCTTAACGGCCGTAAGGTAAGCGTGTGCAGGCCGTCCACCGCACCAGGTGGCAGAGTGACCTCAAAGCTCTGCCCGCCGGGTAGCGTGGCGATGGCCGATCCTCCCAGCGCGCTGCCAATGGAAGTCGAGACGGTGTTCGGTATGCTCGTAGGCTGGTTGAGCAGGTCGTCAAAGGCACCGAACCGCGCCAGTGTCAACGCCAGGCCTATCCCCAAGGTGAGGGCGGTGCCTATCCAGGCAAACCTTCGCCTGTTCGCCTTCTGCCACGCGCTGGCCCAAGCATCCATCCACGTGTCAGACGGCAGTCCCCCTACCATACCCACTGAAGGCTGAGGAGTCGCCCCAGGCAGGATTGCAGGGGTGGATTGCAGTACGGTTTTGACCAATGGTGACATTAGCGCCAGTGGCAAGCCAATGAAGACGGCGATCATACCGGCCAGCGTTGAAGTCTCTGCAAGACCGATCCCGTCGTCAAAGTACCAGGACATGACGATACTGGCTATCGCAGCCATGGCAAGGCCAATCTTGCTACCGCGTGACTGCTCCCTGATACGGCGCCACAGTGCTCCCGGCAACATGAAACCGATCCCCAGGCCATAGACGCCCATGGATATTGGGACGACTTCAAGTGTCGATTCGTCTCCAATGAGCATCAAAAGACCAAAGGCCACAAGAACAGTGCCCATGACTGAAGGTAGTCTCCCGGTCATATGAAGGCGGTCTGATATCCCGAAGCCGATGGCGAATCCTACTGATGCAAATAAGATTGGAGGGACCGGCGGGATGCCGTAGTAGAGATCGCCGTATGCGAGTAGATACAACACGAAACCGGCCAGCATCCCGAACAGCAGGAAACCCACGATGGCCGTGGGGTTGGAGATCCGGACAGTTGACTCAGTCGTTGGCTGGACTGGCGCAGGCTGAGGAATAGGCGTGTGTTGGGGCGTAGCCGTTCGCTGGGGTGTAGGCGTCTGTTGCCCCACAGGAACGCCTGTTATTCTGGCCTGGGTAGCTTGAGTCACGGCCTGCACACTGGCCTGCGCCATCTCGGCGGGTGTTTGGTAGCGTCGCTCCGGGTTCTTTTCCAGGCTTCTCGAAACCACAGATTCCAGTTGGCGTGGGATATTCGGGTGGCCCCGGCGCAAAGCGGGAGGTCTGGCTTCAATGTGGAGGCGAATAATCTCCCAGGGGGTGTCCGCTTCGAAAGGGAGCCCGCCCGTTAGCATCTGGTACAAAGTGACGCCTAGGCCGTAGAGGTCCGAACGTATGTCCACACGTTGGCCCCGTGCCTGCTCCGGTGACATGTAGTGAGGTGTTCCCATGATGGCGCCCGTACGCGTCATGGTGGAAAGCTCCCCGGCGCGGGCGATGCCGAAGTCGGTGACTTTGGCCGTCCCGTCCGGGCCGATGAGTATGTTATGTGGCTTGATGTCCCTATGAATGATTCCGCGCTGCCGGGCGGCTTCCAGCCCCTGGGCCACCTGGTACGCGATGTCGGCGGCGCGGTCCACGGGCATGCTGCCCTGGGCCTCAATCAGGTTGTGGACGCTTAGTGGGAGGTACTCCATCGCCATGAAGTGGGAGTCGCCCTCTTGCGCCACTTCAAATATGCGTATGATGTTGGGATGGTCCAGGGACGCGGCGAGCTGCGCCTCGCGATGGAACCGTTCGACGTAGGTGGCATCGCGTGTCAGATGGGGGTGCATCACCTTGAGTGCCACCACCTGCCCTGTACTGGTGTCCCATGCCCGGTACACAGTGGCCTGGCCCCCGGCGGCGATCTCCTCCAGGATCTGGTATCTTCCTATGCGTTGCTGCTGGTTCACGACGTGGTTACCTGATTAGTCCTGTCTCAATGGCTACCGCTTACCCTTGACGAACATGCGCCGGAGCAGCCACCATGTGCCGCGACCCATACGCTTCAGCAGCCACCAGAGAAGCCGTGCTGGCATGAGTGCCCAGCGTTTCCGGCTCCTGCCTCCTCCCTGACCCCCTACCGCAATGGTGCGTGCCTTGCCCAGCTCAGTTCTATCGCTGGCTGGGGAGGCGTCCTGGCCCAACTGCTCCATTCGGGCCACTACGACTGTGATGTTGTCGTGGCCGCCCAGTTCGTTAGCCCTGTTGACCAGAGCCTCGGATGCCTCCTGTGGAGGCTGGTCCGCAATGATGCGCTCGATCTCATTGTCGTCCACCATGGAGTAGAGGCCGTCCGAGCAGAGGAGCAGTGTGTCGCCCTCCTCCAACTCAATGGCGGCGTTGAACGGCTCCACCTTGGGGTTAGTGCCTATGGCCTGGGTAATGATGTTCCGCCTTGGATGTACGCGGGCCTCATCCGGTGTGATGGCGCCCCGGGCCACCTCTTCGGCTACCCAGCTATGGTCCTGGCTGAGCTGCTGGAGCTTTGCGTTGCGCATGAGGTACAGCCTGCTATCTCCAACATGGCCTATTGTCAGGGAGGAGCCGGCCAGGAGAGCAACGGTAAGCGTTGTACCCATGCCCCTGGTCTCAGGGCGGTCCCCGGCCTGGTGTACCTCGGTGTTGACCTGCCTCACCACCTCATCCACTATGCTGCTGCGGCGTTCTTGAGTGGCCTTGGCCGTACCATCTGCGCCCTTGGGCGATAGTAGACGCACCAGACCCTGGATTGCCATAGCGCTGGCGATCTCTCCACCCTGGTGTCCGCCCATGCCGTCGGCAACGGCCAGCAGGGCGTCCGTGCCAGGTGGAGCGTTGGGCGCCAGTATGGCGCATAAGGCATCCTGGTTGACCGACCGGGTCATGCCGACGTGCGTCACGGAACCCAGAACGACTGTCGTGCGAGGTTTCCTCGGCTGTCGTGCGCGGCTGCTGCCTCTGGAGCGGCTCATAGTGGATCTCCTAGCTGCTCTGGACAGGCTGCATCAGCACGATCTCTGTGCGGCCAACGGAAATGACGTCACCTGCGGATAGGCCGACACCTGTCAGCGACTCGCCGTCAACCTGGGTGCCGCCGCCGCTGCCAAGGTCGTGCACGGTGTACTCGTCCTCGTGGCGACGAATCACAGCGTGCTGGCGGCTGACGGCGGGGTCGGTCAGCTGTACCTCACACTCGGGGTCCCGGCCTATGGTGATATCGTCCTGGGACAGGTTGAAGCTCGTGCCGGCATCCGGGCCCGACTGGACCACAAGAACTCCGCCTCCAGAGGCGGGCATGTCCACCATGGTAGCCCCTTCTGAGGAGGCTGCTGCCGCATTTGCCTGCTGGCCTTGCACGTCAACGATGGCCATTCGTGTCTGGCCCACTGTGATGGTGCTGCCGGTGCTGACCACCTTACCGCCCACGGTCTGGTTGTTGACCTTTGTGCCGCCGCCGCTGCCCATGTCCACTACTATGAAACTGCCGTTCTGGTGCTTGACCATAGCATGCCTGCGGCTGGCGGCGGCGTCGGCGACTATCAGGTCGTTATCCTGGCCTCTGCCTATAGTGGTATCGCCCTCGTTGAGCTGAAGAGTCTTGCCCTTGTCGGAGCCTGCGGTCACCGCCAGCCAGGCCATCACGGTCGATGGCTGCTCCATTACCATGGTCTCCCCCGGCCGCCCTGGCTCGGCACCGCCTATGCCTGTAGCCATGCCAGTGCCGGATAATGGTGCCGCGGACTCCGACTGCATAAAGACAAGCTCCGTTTCTCCCAGCTGCAGGGTGGAACCGGAGGAGAGGAGCGTCTGACCACCTGTGGCAGTGCCTTCCACCACTGTGCCGCTGCTGCTCCCGGCGTCCTCGACCACGTAACGGCCGTTCTCAAAAGATATAGTGGCGTGCTCACGGCTTACTGCGGGGTCGTCCACCACAACGTCGTTTTCAGAGTCGCGCCCGATTCTGGTGGCCTCTGTGCTCAATGGTATGGACTGGCCCGCGCGGGGCCCGGACCTGAACATCAGCCAGGCCGCCGGCGCCTGGGCTACCTCTGGACCGGCCTCCCCGATCAACGTGGCTCCCGAGTCGGGGTCCGGGGTCACGCCGCCGTCCAGGGTCCGCGTGGCCGATTCGTCTTCAGGAGCCAGGGGCACCCCCTGTGCCGGCGTGGCAACGTCGTCCGATACAACATCCGTGGCCTCCACAGTCTCATTCGTCCTGCTCCTGCCGGCTATGAGATATGTCAGGCCGACTACGATAGCGACGGCCGTACCCGCCACGCTCAGGAATCCCACCATGGTGTCGTCTTCAAATGTCCTGTTCATGCCAAGACGTACCATGGCGAGCGGTATGGTGCCCAGTGCCGATAGGATCATTACGACCTTCAATAGCAGGTCCGTTGTCTTCCAGCCGCTCCTGGCCACCGCAAGTACAGTTAGTACCAGGGCAGTAGCAAACCCCGCCACTACTAGCCAGGTGTCATACTACGTCTGTAACAGCTGAACATTTGTCTCCATATCGCTTCTCCTGTTCCCATGTTGGAACCACTCGGCCTCTGCCGCTTACTTGCTTTACGGCTTTTGAAGTCTAGTATAGGCTAGGACAGCCCGCTTTCCTGACACCCTACTGACAGGCGGCCTACGGAAAACTGACGGCAGGGTGTCCCCCTGCACCCATGCTCTCTCCCGTTGATGAGGGCTCGTTTCTCAACTTCAAAGGGAGGTATGGGTCTGGGCAGCAGCGCAAAGTCGCCACAAAACCTATCCCTGGGCCAGCTTGTAGCCGTAGCCGTAGCCGCGGACGGTAAGGATGTAGACCGGATTGGAAGGGTCAGGTTCAACGCGCAGGCGGACACGCCGGATGCACTGTTCGATCTCCTGGTCTCCCACGTCTCCCTGTGTGCGCTCGGACCAGCCGTTAGATGCGATTTCATCCTTGCTGCACGCCTGCCCGGCCCTGCGGTAGAGCAGCGCCAGGACGTCGAACTCCTTGCGGGACAGTCTTGGCTCAAGCTGCTGGCCCTGTACCCAGACCTCTCTGGAGCCGCTTTCCACCCTGAGGTCGCCTTCAGACGCGCGGGACGGAACGGGTGGTAGTGTGAGCGTGCCCGACCGCTCCTGAAAGCGGAGGACTACCTGGCCCTCAGCCAGTTCTATCCTGTCGCCGTTGCGTAGCTGTACGGGGTTGCTATCCAGCCGGGCACCGTTGATGTAAGTCCCGTTCTTGCTGCCCAGGTCTTGGACAAGGAAGTGGCCCTTCTCCTGGGAAAGCTGAGCGTGGCGGCGGGATATGAATGGGTTGTTGACTAAGATGTCGACATTGGACGTTTTGCCGATGACCTGGACGCGCTGATCCAGAGGGATGATGCTGGCGTCGTCCCTCCCCTGCTCCACTATCAGTACAGCCCCGGTGTCATCAGCCATAAGGTATATCCGTCACTACGGCTTCCGCAACTGCGATACGTATCTTGACGTATAGTATACCACTAGCTACCAGCAAGCCCCGTGGGTATCGTTGCTGTTGGACGCTGCAGCGGCTGAATGTGAGCGTAAATCTCTGCTGAGAGGGCGGCAGGGCATTCCCTGCTTGTCTGCTTTTGAACTCCGGCTGGCGCTTCTCCAGGAAGGCGCGGACACCCTCATTGTGATCTTAGGTCTCCCGTGCGATGACCAGCGTGCGACGAGATGGCCGGATGATACCATAGCGGTTCTTCCGAATCGCAACCTGATATACTCACGCCATCTCTAGCCGAAAACGCGTCTGGAGGCACGCATGGCCACCAAACCAGCTCCGACTCTGGACTACCTCCGGGAGGAGGCCAAGCGCCGCCTGCCGCCTCTGGATGGCAAGCTGATCGTGAAGGGGCTCGATGGCCCCGTCCGGGTGGTACGGGACAGTCACGGCGTCCCACACGCCAGGGTCAGCACCACTCATGATATGTGGTTTGCCCAAGGGTTCATCCACGCCCAGGATCGTTTGTGGGGCATGGAGCGGACCCGGCGCTTCTTTCATGGCACGCTGGCGGAGGTGGTAGGTGAGGGCGGTCTAGGCCCGGACCGCCTGTATCGGAGGGTCGGCCTGATGCGGGCGGCCAATAGGGAATGGCCCTATCTGGAGGAGGAGGGCCGCCTGGTGGCGGAGGCCTACGCCTCGGGTGTAAACGCCTATTTGGACCTGGGATACCCGTTGCCCATCGAGTTCGAGATACTGGACTACTCGCCGGCGCGGTGGGAGCCTACGGACGTAACGGGCCGGTGGAAGCTCATCGCCTACTCCCAGGCCATGAACGGCCAGATCAAACTGAGCCGCCTGCAGCTGCTACAGGCGGTGGGCCCCGAGCTGCTCTCCAAACTGTTTCCATACTTCCCTGCCGACGCGCCTACGATAGTGCCTTCGGCCCAGCCTGCGGGAGAGCGGCCTATGGCGGAATTGCTGAAACTGTTCGAAGAGGCCCACGCCCAGGCGGGTCTGTACGAAAGCAACGGTTCCAACAACTGGGCGGTGGACGGCACGCTGACAGCATCGGGAGCCCCGCTGCTGGCGGGTGACCCGCACCTGGCAATAACAGTGCCATCATTCTGGCACGTGCAACACATAGAGGGGCCGGACTTCGGGTTCGTAGGCGCGTCCATGCCCGGCGTCCCCGGCGTGACCTACTACGGACACAACGGACAGACCGCATGGAGCGTGACCACCGCGGGTGCCGACGCTCAGGACCTGTTCCTGGAGCAGATACGGGAAGGCGACCCACCCACATACCTGTACCAGGACGAGTGGCTTGAGGCCAATGTCCACCTGGAAGAGATACGCGTCAAGGGGCGCACTGAGCCGGTGGTGGAACGTGTCATCGAGACCCGGCACGGCCCGGTGGTCTCTGGCGGGCCTGGTGCGCAGGGGCCTGCCGTGGCGCTGCGCTGGTCCGGCGACGAGGTGCAGCAGACATTCAGCAGCTTTGTAGCAATGCACGCCTCCGGGACGGTGGATGAGTTGATGGAGGCCCATCGCAAGTGGACCAGCCATACCAACCGGGTGCTGGCGGATACATCAGGAAACATTGGTTACCTGCTTTCAGGGCAGCTGCCCATACGCAAGGGCGGCCCGGCGCACTTTCCGGTGTCCGGCTGGACGGGCCAGCACGAGTGGGTTGATGAGGTCCCATTCGAGGAGATGCCACGGGTCGTCAACCCGCCCAACCACTTCGTCAACACATCCAACAACCTGATCGTGTCCTACGACTTTCCATACTACGTGGCACCGGCGGGAAATCCGTACCGGGCCCAGCGTATCGCGCAGATGATTACTCAGAGCAGTGGCATCTACATAGATGACTTCGCCCGCATGCAGGGGGACAACTTCAACATACCGGGGGAGCGTATGGCCAGGCGTGTCAGTTCTGTGGCGCCGATCACCGAGGCTGGGAGACAGGCGCGGGATATCCTGGCCGCCTGGGACGGTTCCCAGGGGCGTGACGCCGGTGGCGGGGCAGTGTATGAGGTGCTGCGCTGGAAGCTGTACGAGCTTACTCTGGGCCGCCTGCGGGATTGGATGCCGGACCCCAAGCCAAACCATGACTCGCTTCGGGCCCATATGGTAGCCGTCCAGGGGCTCATTTTGGCCAACGACACCGCGCTGCTGGCCCATGAGGCGCTTCCCTACGGCAACTGGGACGAAGTCCTCGCCCTTGCCATTGACGCCGCCGCTGAGCACCTGAGCGATACTCTGGGCAGCGACCCGTCAACGTGGACATGGGGCGACCTTCACTCGGTTATCTTCCGTCACGGCATAGGGCGTGAGGAGCCTGCCGCATCGCTGCTGAACGCTGAGCCGGTTCCCTCAGGCGGTTCCGGTGACACTGTAAACAACACCGCTCATGGCGGCGGGCCGCCCTTCACTGCTACCTCCATCGTGTCATTCAGGCAGATTATTGACCTGGGCGACGTCAACAACTCAGTGTTCATCATACCGCCTGGGCAGTCGGGCCACGTGGCCAGTCCCCACTACGCCGACCTGCTTGAGGACTTCCTGGCAGTGCGGTACCGCCCTCTGCTGTGGGACTGGGCGCGGATACAGGCTGAGGCGGAGAGTGAGCAGACGCTGGAGCCTGGGGCATAGGGAGGGTCGGCGGCTTCACGTTGCCCTAACCACACCCCTATGCTACATTTGCCACACCCAACTCATATCCACTGATGGGAGGTCTGCTATGGCCGGCTACGAGACCATCTTGTTCGAGAAATTAGGTAGCGTAGGTAAGGTTACACTTAACCGGCCCGACCGGCTCAACGCCATCAACATCCAGCTGGGTAACGAATTGCTGGACGCTTTGAACGAGTGCGAAGCTGAAGAAGAGATACGCTGCGTCATACTGACGGGTGCGGGTCGCTCCTTCTGCGCTGGCGACGACCTGCGAGGCATGGAGTCGCCCGGCTTTGAGCGTGCTAGAGGGCCGGACCAGGTGAAGAACTACGTCTTCGGAGTCAACCGCTGGACGCTGGCCGTCCATGCCATGCGCCGGATGCCCAAGCCGGTCATTGGCAGCATTCGTGGCCACGCCCACGGCGGAGGCTTCAACCTGGCTATGGGTACGGACATACGCGTCGCGTCGGAGACGGCCAACTTCGCGGTGCCTTTCATCAAGTGGGCCATGGCCACTGGAGTCAACCAGCTCCACTACCACGTGGGCCTGGGAATTGCCCTGGAGATGGCATTCACCGGTGAACCCATTGACGCCCTGCGGGCCGAACGGCTGGGGCTGGTGAACAAGGTGGTGCCTGACGACCAGCTGGAAGAGGCGACGATGGAGTACGCCGAGCGGCTGGCAGGCGGCCCCACGAGGGCCATCGGCCTGACCAAGTCGGCCATATACAAGGGATGGGGCCAGGACCTGGACACGACATTCGACTATCAGGCCGTGGCCCAGGCATTCGCCGGGCAGGGCGAGGACCGTGAGGAGGGGCGTCTGGCGTTTCTGGAGAAGCGGGTCCCCGAATTCAAGGGCCGGTAGACAGGCTGTGCCCTTCGCCCACACTCCCCTTCGTTGGTGAGTACCTGTCTATAACGCCCCAATGCCGTATTGACAGCAGTGGGGGGCACCCCTAAGCTGAGAGGGGTTCCATAGAGGGGCCATGCGAACGAAATACGAACGAGATATATACCTTTTTCTATCCCTGTATCGTTTCTTCGCCTACGGTTTAGCGGTAGTCCTAATTCAGGCGGTGCCGAGCGGAGCGGAGATCGGGCTCCAGACCTATCTGCTCCTGGCTACTGTAGGCGTGTACACGTTGGTCAAGGTAGTGGGTCCGTTGCGTTGGTGGGAGAGGGACCCGGCGACCTACCTGGTGCTGAGTGGCGACCTTCTGGTCTGCCTGCTGGCGCTGCTGCTCACGGGTGGCCTTACCAGCGGCTTCCTGCTCTACTCCTTCCTACCGCTTATTACCGCCGCCCTGCTTTTCCAGGAGCGCCTTACACTCCTTACGGCGGGTATCACATCCTTCACAGTGGCATTCGCTCACCTGGTCCTTAGCCTGTGGGTGGACACATTCGCCTGGATCACAGAGAGCAATATCCTGCTGTGGCTTATCTTCTATACCATGGCGACCTTTCTGATCGCCATTTCGGTTTACAGGACCAATTTGAACATTCGGCAGCGCATCCAGGATGGGGCCACCATGGAGGAGGGGCAGAGGATGCGGCATGAGATTCACGATGGGGTCGCCCAGGCGCTGAGCTACCTCTCCTTGAACGCGGACGTGGTTGGCAAACTGGTGGGAGAGCAGAAGACGGAACAGGCGATGGCTGGGATTCGATGTTAGCCGTTGGAAGCTCCTGTGTTAGCTGAGTATCCGAATCTGACGATGGCGGTACCGGTTCCGGGGTCAGCGTCTCCAGTGGTGGTGCCGTCTGCTGCGGGACCTGGAGCGGCGGCTCATCGTTACTGGGGCCTGGGACGCTCTCTTCAACCGTCTCCACTATCTCTGCCACTGGCGGTTCAGCGGAATAGGTTGGGGTTGTTACCTCTATGGGTTCCTCTTCTGTGGGAAGCAGGTCCATGTCCAGTTCCAGCCCGCCTGGCATGAGCGAGTCCAGGATGGTGGTCTGGTACTCCTGCAACTCTGAAGGGCCTCCCCAGGTAGGTTCTATCTTGCGGCTTGCTCAGTCGGACTCCACCTGTCGAGCGGTGGAGACCAGGTCTTGTAGTGAGCTCATAAGCCGGTTGTAGGACTCCTTGGTTTCAGAGGCGATGCGTTCCTCTACCTCTTGCCTTGCCCTGATAAGGAACAGGTGGGCCTTTTGGAGGGCATGGGTTTCGGCCAGCTGTGCCCGCTGGTTGGCCGCTTCCATCATGCTCCGAGCCTCTTGCTCAGCCTCGACCCTGGCCTCTTGCCGGGCGTCGCTGATAACTCGCTGAGCCTCCTGTCGCGCCTCGGTGATGAGCCGGACAGTCTCTGCCTCCGCCTCCCGTTTGGCCCTTATTCGTAGATTGGCGGCGTCCCGTTCGGTCTCGGCTAGGATGCGTTTGGAAAGCGTCTGAGGCCAGGACTCCGTGTTTTGCTCTAGCTGGGCGCGTTGCTTGGTGATCAGGTCGTTGACAAACAGGATGACCTGTTCTTCCGACAGTCCAACCTTAACCAAGGAGAAGTCTTTACCCCATAGCTGGCGGCTGGCTCCCCTGCTGCTACCCCCAGGTTGCTCGCTTTCGTTCCCTCGTTTACGTCGGAACGATGTCCACCTCACGCTAACCCCCTATGAAAGTGACGCATAACGCCATAATAGCTCAATATCGAGCAATTTTACATCTTCCATCCTAGCTACGTCAACCGCGGCCCTAGCTAGTGAAGAGTGAGCGTGGCAAGGCAGCAGCATGAGCGCTCTGGGCGGTCAAGGCGATTACAGTGGGATAGGTCGGTTACTCTCCCGCGGGCAGTTGGCTCAGGCGCTCCATGTAGCCCTGGTAGTTACGCATGGTCTCATCCAGGTGATCGCCGCCAAACTTCTCCAGCATTGCGTCCGCCAGGACGGTCGCCACCATGGCCTCTCCGATGACAGCGCAGGTGGGTACGAATGTTATATCGCTGCGCTCGAAGTGCGCCTGTTCCACAAACTCTCCGGTGGTCAGGTCCACCGTTTGGAGACCGTTCATCAGTGTGGCGATGGGTTTTACTATGGCCCGCACCACCAGGGGCTCGCCCGTGGTCATGCCGCCTTCAAGGCCGCCGGAGTTGTTGGTGCGCCGGGGCCAGGGACGCAGCCACCGTCCCTGCGGGGCGGTCTCCCACTCCTGTATCGGCTTGACAACGTCATGGACCTCAGAGCCACGCATATCGGCCTGTGCGAACCCGGCGCCAAACTCCACTCCCTTGACGGCGTTCAGGCTCATTACGGCTGCGGCCAGTCGCGTCGTGAGCTTGCGGTCCCACTGGATATGGCTGCCAAGGCCTATTGGTAGCTCTGTAACGACGACTTCGATGGCCCCGCCAACGCTGTCGCCCGCCTCCCGAGCGGCGTCTATGGCCTCGATCATCCTCTGGGCGGCATCAGAGTCCGCGCAGCGGACAGCGGCCATTTTGGAGCCTTCCGGCCGGTCAGTATGGTAGGGTGGCTCCTCCAGGGCGGCCCAGTCTATGGGGTAGCTGGGCTGGGCGTGGACCCCGCCGATGTTCAGTACGTGGCTATGAATCTGGATGCCGAACTCTTCCAGGAAGCGGCGCGCCAGGGCGCCGGCGGCCACCCGTGCCGCGCTCTCCCGGGCGCTGGATCGTTCCAGTATGTTCCGGGCGTCCGACTGCTGGTACTTGGCCGCGCCGGGCGTGTCCGCGTGGCCGGGGCGCAGATTGGTGATTGTCTGGAACTCCACCCCCGTGGAATCTATGTTCATTACATCCGTCCATGGGACGCCGTCCGGACCCGTGCCTGTGGACCAGTCACGGTTCTCTATCCACATGGATATGGGGCTGCCCATTGTGAGGCCGTGGCGCACGCCGGACAGGATTTCGGCGTGGTCACGCTCTATCTGCATGCGTCCGCCACGACCGTAGCCCACCTGTCGGCGGGCCATATCGCGGGCAATGTACTCTTCGCTCAGGGGCACGCCCGCGGGCAGCCCTTCCACCAGGACGGAGAGGCCCTTGCCGTGGGACTCACCTGCAGTAAGAAACCGGAACATTTTTCTTCCCCTTTGGTCTACCCGATTCTAGGCGATGGTGTCCCTCGACTAAATTCTGTGGTGTGCTGGCTTCGTGACCGGGCATCTGGATGCCGCGGTGTCTCTTAAGTCAGCAGCATATGTCATTCTGAGCGTCAGCGAAGAATCTTGGGTCGGGAATACCCCCCCCCGCCAGATACTTCACTTTGTTCAGCATGACAGACTGCGGTGTCCATTGTTCGACGAATTAACGAGTCAGCACTTTGATGCCAGGAATGGCTCAATACACCTACATACCCGCCAGTGCACGCCGCGCCGCATCGAACATGACCTCTATAGGCGGCTCACGGTCCGTCCATAGCCGGAAGGCCTCCGCGCCCTGATAGACCAGCATAGGCAGGCCACCCAGAGTACGTGCCCCTACCTGAGCGGCGGCCCGCAGCAGCGGCGTTTCCTGTGGATTGTACACCAGGTCACATACCAGCGCGTCTCGCGGTATGAAGCTGGCCGGAATCGGTGTCTCGTTCTCTCCGGTGCTGTGGAGCATGCCCAGTGTGGTGCAGTTGACTATCAGGTCCCAGCCGTCCAGCGTTGCTGTGTCCAGGGCCAGGACAACAGCGGTAGATGTGTCCAGGTCAGATACCAGACTTTGGGCTCTGCTCACTGTCCGGTTGGCGATGCTCAACCCTGCGATGCCCTGCTCGACTAGGGCATAGGCGACAGCCCGCGCCGCCCCCCCGGCGCCCAGCAGCAGCACTCGCTTGCCTGATGGTTCGAACTCGCTGTTCTCCCTGAGTGCCCGCAGAAACCCCGGTATGTCGGTATTGTGGCCTTCCAGGCCGTCATTTGTATGAACGATTGTGTTCACCGCGCCGGTGCGTCGGGCCTCGGGTGTCAGGCGATCCAGGTAGGGGATCACCGCCTCCTTGTGAGGCACCGTCACGTTGGCCCCCAGCATGTCTGGGCCGCGGAGGGAGCGGAGCCGCTGTTCCAACTCTTCGGACGAAGTTTCCCAGGCCTCGTAGCGGGCGTCCATGCGGTGGTGGTCCAGGGCCGCCTGTTGGAACGCGGGCGATACCGAATGGCCCAGCGGATAGCCGATGATTCCTGCGACTGATGTCATACGCTAGCTATTCTTGAGATGGTGTTCCGACCTGTCCGTTCGTCCAGTCCGGGTATGCCGGTTATCCTTCCGTCCGCTGGGCATCCAGGTACGCCTGCAAGATTACAGCCGCCGCGGTCGCGTCCACCCTGGCCCGGTTGCGGGATGGCGATACTCCGGCCTCGATGAGCCGGTGCTCCGCCTCCATAGACGAGTAGCGTTCGTCCCACATCTCTACCGGCACCGGGCTGGACGCTTCGAGTGCGCGACAGAAGGTCAGTGTCAGCTCGGCCTGTGGACCCACGCTGCCGTCCAGCGACCAGGGCATGCCGACTATTAGCAGCGCAGTTTCCTCCTCATGGGCTATCTTCAATACGGCTGCTATATCGCGCTGCTGGTCACGACGCGTTATGGCGGAGTAGGGCGTCGCCAGGCGACCTCTGGGGTCGCTGATGGCCAGGCCGATACGTTTCTCGCCAACGTCAAGGCAAAGGGCTCTTTTATTACTTTGCACGGGTTTCTTCCCGCCCGCCCGCCCAGAAACGCCTCCGGCAGGAAACCGGGGTTTCCTGCACCTTCCTGAACACTACGATGTTTTACAAGTGATTGCTACTGCCCTGGCTCCCCGCTCATCCTGAGTTTCGACGGAAGGTTGCAAGTCACGCAAAGTCGGACCTGTCGAACCATCGAAGGAAATGAGCGGGCTACTATATCGTCGCGCCTGCCTGCCGTGCCAGGGTGTCCACAGCAACTTGGACGGCGTTTTCCAGCTTGTCCGCATCCCTACCGCCGGCCTGGGCCATCTCAGGGCCGCCCCCGCCGCCCCCGCCCATGACAGTGGCTGCCTCTTTGACGGCGTTGCCCGCGTGGAGGCCCCTGGCGACCGGGTCACCGGTCACCATGACCAGCAGCATTGGGCGCTCGCGTACGACGGTGCCCAGCACGACGGCCCCGCTGCCCAGCTTGTCCCGTAGCCAGTCGCCTATATCACGTAGGGTCTCCGCAGAGGACACCTGGGCTATTCCGCTGACAACCTTGATGCCGTTGAACTCTTGTATCTTGGCCGAGCCTTTGGCGTCCCATATGTCCTGGGCCTGGTCCCTGGAGGCTGTGCGCTCCTGGGCGGAAGACTCGTGGCGCAGGCGCGCAGTCTCCTGTACCAGCGATGTCACCCTGGCCTCCAACTCTCCGGGCGATGTCTCCAACTGACGGGCCACCCTTTCCAGTAGCCCCTCCTGTTCCCACACCAGTGCCTCGGCGGCGGGGCCAGCCACCGCCTCGATGCGACGCAGCCCTGCGCCGATACTGCTCTCGCCCGTGATGTGGCAGTAGCCGATGTCGCCGGTGGCGTCCAGATGGATGCCGCCGCATACCTCATAGCTGAAAGCATTTTGTACGGGTTCCCCCTCAGGGGGAACCATTGAGGAGGGGGTATCACCGGGCACCTCCACCACGCGCACGCTGTCTCCGTACCTGTCGCCGAAGAAGGCAAGGGCGCCCTCGGCCACGGCCTGGCCGTATGTGGTCTCCCGCTTGTGGACGGCAACGTTGGCCCGGATACGGTCGTTGACCAGGGTCTCCACCTGCCGCAGATCCTCCTGTGACACGGAGCTCACGTGCGTGAAGTCGAAGCGCAGGTGGTCCGGGGCCACCAGAGAACCTTGCTGGCGTACGTGGGAGCCCAGCACCTGTCGTAGCGCGGCGTGGAGCAGGTGGGTGGCCGTATGGTTACGGGCCGCACCCATGCGGCGCTCCGGATCTACCAGTGCCTCCACCGTGTCGCCCACGCTGATGGTGCCTTCGGCCAGCGTGCCCCGGTGCACCGTCAGGTCCGTCACTGGCGACTGTGTGTCCTCCACACGGAGCATCCCCTGGGGGCCTGATATGGTGCCTGCGTCTCCCACCTGGCCGCCGCCCTCGGCGTAGAAGGGCGTCTCCCGCAGTACGATCTCCACCCGCTGGCCGCCGGTCGCCTTTGCTACTGATTGACCGTCCGATATCAGCGCTATGACGACCGAGGATGCAGTGGTAGCATCGTAGCCCAGGAAGCGTGTGCCACCTACGCCAAGCTCCTGGTACACGCGGGTGGCGTCCGCGTCCCCGCCGAAACCACCCGCCGCGCGGGCGCGATCCCGTTGCGCCGCCATCTCACGCTCAAAGCCTTCCATGTCCACATCAAGGCCGTGCTCGCGGGCGATCTCCGCCGTGACCTCCACGGGAAAGCCGTAGGTGTCGGCAAACCGGAATGCTTCTGCACCTGGAATGGCCCTCTGCTTCTGCAAGCGACTCATAGCCTCTTGGAGGTTATTGAAGGCTGCCAGGTAAGATGAGTTACGATCAATAGCCCTTTGGACGTTGTTGAAGGCTCTCATGTTAGCTGAACTAAGCTTGGCAGCCTCCTGAATTCTGCTGATCGCATTGGATATGGCTGACCTTCGTTTCGTAGCTTTTTGGAAGTTATTGAGGGTCGCTAGGTTATCCAGGCCAAGTTTGGCAGCCTCCTGAAAATTCCGGATTGCATTGGCTATAGCTGAACTTCGTTTCGTAGCTTCTTGGAAGTTATTGAGGGTTGCTAGGTTGGCCGGTCTAAGTACGGCAGCAGCCTGAAAGTTCTGGATAGCATTGGCTAAGGCTGTGTTACCTATCATGGCCTTTTGGAAGCCATCAAAGGCCCTCAGGTTAGCTGAGCTAAGTTTGGCAACCCCCTGAAGCCCCTGAATAGCACTGGCAAACGCCCGGTTAATATTCGTAGTGCTTGGGAAGTTGTTGAGGGCTGCCTGAGTTGATGTACCAAGTTCATTCATACGTCGTATTGTTTCTGATGCGCCCCATACATTTCTAATTGAGTTCGCAACAGCGTCCAAAGTTGCATCAATGACCTGCCCAAACTGCTCCTCCTCCAGCTGGAGCACCCGTAGTACGAAGTCACGGCCACTGGCAAGCTCCGGGTACGGGCCGCTCATGTGTTGAATGACAACCTCGGCCACCGGAGCCAGAAAGCCGCCCTCTACGGACTCCAGGCCCAGCTTGCGGCCGTACCGGATGGCCCGGCGGATGAGGCGTCGCAGAACGTAGCCGCGGCCCTTGTTGTCCGGCACCACGCCGTCGGCAATGAGGAAGGCGGCGCTGCGGGCGTGCTCGGCCACCACCCGTATGGCAATGTCCGTCTCCGGGTCCCGGCCGTAGGGCCTGCCGGAAAGCTCCACCACCCGCTCCACGATGGGCTGGAACAGGTCGGTCTCGTATATGGAGTCTACCTCCTGGAGTATGACGGCGGCCCGCTCTAGGCCCATGCCGGTATCTATGTTGGGGTTGGGCAGGGGCGTCCGGTTGCCCTCTCTGTCCTGGTAGAACTGCATGAACACCAGGTTCCACAGCTCCAGGAAGCGGCCGCACTCGCAGTTGGGGCCGCAGTCGTCGTCAGGCTTGCCCAGGCGGCATGTGCCACCGAAGTCGTAATGTATCTCGCTGCACGGGCCGCAGGGGCCTTCGTCGCCGGCGGGGCCCCAGTAGTTGTCCGCCTCGCCGAACCGCCTGATCCGCTCCGTCGGCACGCCGGTTGTCACCCACAGGTCGTGCGCCTCGTCGTCGTCAGTGAACACCGATACCCACAGCCGCTCCGGTTCCAGCCTCATGTTCCGTGTGACGAACTCCCATCCCCAGGCGATGGCATCCGCCTTGAAATAGTCGCCGATACTGAAGTTGCCCAGCATCTCGAAGAATGTGAGATGGCTGGCGTCGCCGACCTCGTCAACGTCTGAGACGCGGAAACACTTCTGGACGCTGGTGAGTCGCGGACCGGGTGGCGTCATCTCGCCGGTAAAGTAGGGCTTGAACTGGACTATGCCGGCGCTGGTCAGCAGCAGTGTTGGGTCCGCCGCCGGAATCAGCGACGCGCCGGGGACATGGATGTGCCCCTTGTCCTGGAAGAAGTCCAGGTAGGCTTTACGTATCTCGTGTGCTTGCATAGCTGGATTGGCCTGGGTAGTTGAATCGGCCCGGCTAGCTGAATCAGATTGTAGGGGTAGGGCGAATGGGGTGTCAACGAAGCGGGGCGTGCCCTGCACCCACATTCTTCCTTCGCCCTTGGTTTGGTTATGCCTCATACCCAGTGTCCGCCCAACAGATTGGCACTTTCGGGCCACCTATGCGACCCATTCGGTTCTATCGACTAAGTTGCGCCACGGATAGTATGGGTTCAGTGACTGGCTCCGATACCCATACCGACCTGCGCCGCGCTCTCAGAGAAGGGGCTAAGGGGTTCATCATGGCGGGCTAGGGCCATATTTAATCCAGGACTCGGGCCTCTCAAGAAATGCGTTTAGCCTGGACTGACAAAGAGTGGCTGGCAGCCACCTTCTACCTGTTGACGCCCCTCCTGGCCGCGGCGGGGTTCGTCGGGTACTGGGCCGTGCTGGTACCAATCCAGCGTCTGGTCCTTCTGATACCTATCTATGGCCTGCTGCTGGCGGTTGCGCCCTGGAGATGGCGCTCCACCCCTTTCAGGATCGTGGGTGGGGGGGGTTAGTAGTTGTGTCGATTACGTTACTGGTGCCCTCCTTGATGCCGCCTTCAGCATCGGCACGCCCGCTGACTGTGGAAATTGAGGTATGGGGCCAGGCCCTGTTCCTTCTAGGGGCAGGCATGATAGCCACCGGGAGCATCCTCTATACTCTATGGCTTCTCATGTCGCGGTTCAGCAAGGGCGACCCGCGAAGGCATCCGGCCTTGGCCGCGCGGGATCGTACGCCCCAGAGTGACGGCGTCCTCAGGGTGCTCGCGCTTGAGAGCGACCCTATGGAGGCTGCCCGTATCCAGGAGGTAGTGGCGAGGGAGGGTCATCTGATCGTAACTGTCGCCACAGGCCAGGAGGCCCTCGAGGAGCTACGGACCGGTGAGTTCGACCTGGTGATGGCAGCCGGAACCGGCGACTACCAACTGGCGACTGCGATCAAGAAGGCTGTGCAGGACATACCCGTCATAGCCCTGATGGGGTTTGGCGACGCTGCGCAGACCTCCAGCGGGATGTGGAGTGTGGATCTGGTCCTGGGCAAGCCTGTCACACGGGCCAAGTTCCAGCGGGCCATCTCCAGCGTTCGCAAGCCACCGACCAGAGTCTCAGAAACCAAGATGCGGAATGTCCAGAACGACATCCTGGCGGCCGCACAGGCGGACACGCTGGCCCAAGGCACTGGGAGAATCAGGCCGTCCTAATTGGTGTACGGGCAAATAGCACACCAATCGGCCACGCAAGTGTCCTGCAAGTGGCACTGGCTTACCCTAAGTAAAATATCATGCGGCCTAACTGAAGTGGAGATGGCCCACTTCAGTTAGGCTATGCCATTTGCCACGAAAGGCGCTAGGTGACGCGTATGGCGAGCGATTCGTTCCGGGAACTCTTTGAAGCCGCATCGGAAGCGATGGTCGGCGTGGGTGCATCAGGCGGTATCACACTGTTCAACTCTCGTGCTGAGGAGATCTTTGGCTACGTGGAAGAAGAGATTCTTGGAGAGCTTATTGAGGTTCTGATCCCAGATCTGCTCTGTGACGTCCACGCAGAAAATCGGATAAACTTGATGCGCTACGGTGGTCAGCGGCGCATGGGTCAGGGGCGGGATTTGGTGGCCAGGAAGAAGGATGGCAGCGAGTTCCCAGTCGAGGTCGGGTTGGGCTCGGTTGAGGCTCACGCAGGTACGGTGGTCCTAGCCATAGTGGCGGATATTACACAGCGCAAGCAAACCGAGGATGCCCTCAGAGAGAGCCAGGAGTTGTATAGGAAGCTCTTTGAGTCCGCCCCGGTGGGCATCGGAATTGCCGACCTACAAGGCAATTTGATTGCTTTCAATGAGGCCATGCTCCAACCTGGTGGGTACACCAAGGCGGACATAGAGCGCATAAAGAATGTGGCTAATCTTTATGTAAGCCTGGAGGCAAGAGATGAAGCCCTGTCCTTGGCGGGTAGACAGGGATACCTGTCCAAGCATGAGGTCCTATTCAAAAGAATGGACGGGTCTGCTTATGACGCTCTCCTCAGCCTGATACCCGTAACCCATGGAGGGGAAGGCGGCTGGCTAGCCCTGGTGGAGGATGTGACCGAACGCAAACGTGCCGAAGCTCAACTTCGTAGTGCTGACAAGCTAGCTACACTCGGCATGGTCGTCTCAGGGGTATCGCATGAGGTCAGCAACCCCCTTACGGGTGTCAAAGGTCTAGTGGATCTGCTGCTGCGTCAGCCTTTGGACGCGGCAATCGAAAGAGACCTCCACGTTATCCAGCAACAGATTGATCGTGCGATCCATCCGCTCAAGAACCTCTTGGTCTTCTCTAGAGAACACGAGACAGAGAAGGATATCGTATCTCTGAATGATGTGATCGAAGCAGCGATTGAGCTACACGCGTATCAATTGGAAACCAGCAACATCGAGATCCACAGGAACCTGGCCCCCAACCTTCCGACAACGTTGGCCGATCCTAATCAGGTTCAGCAGCTACTGCTGAACCTGATTCTGAATGCGGAGCAAGCCATGTTCCAGACACGTGGTCACGGCACACTGTCGGTGACTAGCCGCGCAGTGGAGGACGAGATAGTGCAGCTGATCGTTGCCGACGACGGTCCAGGCATAGCCGTAGAACACCTTGCAAAGGTGTTTGATCCATTTTTCACTACAAAGTCGGTGGGTGAGGGCACCGGACTGGGACTCAGTATCTGCTACGGAATCGTGAAGGAACACGGAGGGGACATTTGGGTGGAGAGCACCTTAGGTAAAGGGGCGGCATTTACTGTCGAGATCCCGATAACATTAGATTCTTAATGTGGCCAGGTAAGTAGCGGTCCTTTTCACCAGGGACTTCGACTGCTGACTGCTGCCGAGGAGGCAATGAATGGTATATCCAGGCCAAAACAGGCTCTTGGTGGTTGACGATGAGCCTGTTATCTGCGACGTTCTAGAGCGGTTGCTGACCAAGGGTGGACATATAGTGGTCACTGCGAACGACGGCGACGAAGCGTTGGTACGAGCCTCCGAGCAGCCATTCGAACTTGCTCTGCTGGATATCAAGATGCCAGGTCTCTCTGGAGTTGACGTGCATCGGCAGCTCGCAAGTGACTATCCGGACCTCTGCGTGGTAATGGTCACAGCAGTGGCTGAAGTTGCAACGGCTGTCCAAGCGATGAAGCAGGGTGCATATGACTATATGCTGAAACCCCTTAACTTGGACGATGTGCTCATGAGGGTTGTCAAGGGCCTTGAGAACAGGCAGCTGACCATTTCTGCAAGAGAGCATCTGCAGGACCTGGAGGCTAGGCTGGCTGAGCAAAAAGAAGAGCTTCGCATTTTGACCTCCCAGATCGTCCAGAACCTCATCAAAGAGGAAGCCTCTCAGCTAGAAGGTCAAGAACAAGACGGGAATGTGAGAACGCCCAGCAGCACTACCATCCGACGCCTCGGTGACAGGCTCTTGAGGCGACTCTCTGGTGATCCCGGCAATCACGAGTCGGGGTAACCGCAACGTAAGATGGCCGATCAGCTTACGTATCCGGGGCTACGTTTTCGTGAAACCTCCTGTGTTGGTAAATGCTTGCCCAGTATGCCGCAACGGAAAGTATGGGTGCAGGGCACGTCCTGCCTTTATTGACAACCCCTAGGGCCTATGCTAACGTCAGCCTGCCTGAAGCTTGGTCATTCCGACAGGCGAATTCCCTCACCACCAGCACGTCCTTATACCTTATTTGTCAGACCAGCCGAGGGGATAACACCGCCGGGCGCTCTTGGAAATGGAGCGGAGTCGGTTCGCTAGCGGGCGGCGACCGGTAAGCTTGCCGGTCAGCTACTCGATATAAGAACTGGGATGAGCACGGCTACTAAGGGCGACGACCGTTACGCCAGGGTGTTGGAGCTATGCTCCGAGACCCTGGATGGCCGTCGCCTTATTATTGTCAGTAACCGCGGCCCCGTGGAGCACAGACTCAACCCCGATGGACAGCTCCAAGTGCGTCGTGGCAGCGGCGGGCTGGTCACAGCCTTCTCCTCCCTCATGCGTGATGTGGAGCTTACGTGGGTGTCCAGCGCAATGGGCGAGGGAGACCGCCGCGTGTGGGATGAGAACCAGGGAGAGAGCATTCAGCCCAGAATTCCCGGCTCACGTGCCTCCATCAGATACGTCAACACCCCCCGCCGCGTCTACCACAAGTTCTACAACACGCTCTGCAACCCACTGCTCTGGTTTCTTCAACACTACATGTGGAGTCCCTCCTATACGCCCACCATCGACGGTACGGTGCACGACGCCTGGGAAAATGGCTACGTCCCGGTAAACCAGTCCTTTGCCGAAGCGGTGGTGGCAGAGGGCCGGGCCAGCAGCGGCTCCGTTTGCGTTATGGTGCACGACTACCATCTGTACCTTGTGGCGCAGCAGGTGCGGGAGGCACTGCCCTCTGTCCTTATTGAACACTTTGTCCATATACCGTGGCCCTCGCCTGAGTATTGGGAGCTCATGCCGGACTACATCCGTACCAGCATCTGCCAAAGCCTGTGCGCCAGTGACATAGTGGGGTTCCAGACCCAACGGGACGGGCACAATTTCATTCAGTCGTGCCAGGAGTTCCTGCCCGGCGCCGAGGTCGACTACGCAGCGTGCACGATTACTCTGGAGGGAAGGCAGACGCTCGTGAGGTCATACCCGTTGTCCATCAACGTGGAGGAGGTACGGCGTATCGCCGCCTCATCCAGGACACAGGAGTACGATCGCCAGCTTCAGAGCACTCGCACGGAGAAGGTCATTGTGCGGGTGGACCGTGCGGAGCCCAACAAGAACATCCTGCGCGGTTTCCGTGCCTACGAGATGCTGCTTGAGCAGCATCAGGAGCTTCAAGGCAAGGTCAGCTTCCTTGCCTTCCTGGCGCCATCTCGCACGCATATACGGCAGTTCCAGCGATACCTTGAGGAGATTCAGCAGCTGGCCGAATCCATCAACGGCGCGTGCGGCACGCCGGAATGGCAGCCTATTCAGCTGTTCATGGAAAACAACTACACCCAGGCCGTTGCCGGAATGAAGATATATGACGTGCTCCTGGTGAACGCCGTAATTGACGGCATGAACCTAGTAGCCAAGGAAGGGCCGGTGATCAACGATAACAACGGTGTGCTGGTGTTGGCCGCCGCCGCCGGCGCCTACCCCCAACTGGCGGATGGCGTGCTGCCCATTGCTGCCGCCGACGTGCAGGGGACGATGGAGGCCATGTACCAGGCGCTCACCATGTCCGATGAGGAGCGAGAACGGCGCAGCTCCATTCTCACGGAAAGCATCGAGCGAGAGGACATTACGTACTGGTTCCAGCGCCAGTTCGAGGACATTAACGCTCTGGCAAAGTAGGGTTTCGCGCACGGTGGCCAGGGCCTTCACTGGCGTACGCTTATTTGGCCCGCACACCCGCTCCTTCGGCAAGAGTAGGGGCGAGGTCACCTCGCCCCTACTGGGCTCGCGGACCGCTCCGCTTCAGCCGCAACGAAAATGAGAGGTAAGAAATGACCAGTGACGAACTTGCCCGGCTTGAGGAGTTCCTGGAGCCGTCCAGGATCGTCGTCGTGGCGACCGTTGGGGGCACCGGCCTGCCACAGCTTACGCCCAACTGGTACAAGTTTGCCGACGGGCGGTTGACCATCTCCACCACAAAGGACCGGATCAAGTACAAGAACCTGTCGCGGGACCCCAGGATAACCGTGTGCATCTATTCGGAGCCGAGGGCGGCGGACTACGTTGTGCTGTCCGGCAGGGCCACGATATTGGACGGCGAGGAGATTTGGCCCGATACCGCGGCTGTGATCGAACGCTACGTGCCGGAAGGAACGGTCACTGAGAGAATCGAGCGGATGCGGACGGAGGGCAGGGTTATTATCAGCCTGGTGCCGGAGGGCGTCCGGTTTAGGAACCCGTAGCGTCGGCCCATAGTATCAGATAGTGGCCTACCCCAGCTCCCGGCTGAGCCACTGTAGGAAACGCCCCACTGCAGGTACGCCGTCTAGGTGATAGGCCGCCTCCCGTGTCACCTCTTCGGGTGTGCCATCGCTGAGGACAGCAACGCTGACGTTCGTGAAGCCACCACGTTCCTCCATGAGCCGCGCGGCGCGGAAGCCGTCCAGGTCTGTGATGTCGTCACCCATGAGTATGGCGCCGCGTAGCCCACGTTCCTGAATGATAGTTTGCACGGCGGTACCTTTGTTGACTGACACTGGCAGCCGCAGGTCCAGTAGCATCTTGCCCTCTCGCACGTCCATCCATGAGCTGATGCCCAGCTCGTCCAACAGGGCCAGCGCGGCGTCGCGTGCCTGCTCCTGGTCCCGCGCCGTGCGGTAGTGGATGGATAGGCCCACGCCCTTCTCTTCCCAGGTGTAGACAGACATATCCAATCGCTCTTTGAGCTGTTTCGTAGCCTCCTGAAGGTGTTCCAGGTACGGCTGGACTTCGGGATCCACCGTGTACGCCTCGTCCTCCCACCGCTCGATGCCGTGGTTGGTGAAATAGGTCACCGTTTCCAGGCCCACCATGCGTTGCGCCGTACGCAGGTCCCTGCCCGATAGAACTACCACCGCCGCAAGCTGTCGGGTCAGGGAGTCCAGCGTCTCGCGGCATTCGGGACGCACCGTCGCCTCATCGGGCACGGCAGTGATCTCAGCTATGGTGCCGTCAATGTCGACGAACAGGCCCCAGGGGCCTTCCTGGATGCGTGGCATCAGCTCGCGGATGCGGTCTGTCGGGTCCGGTCGGTTCATGTCATAGTGCTACAATCGGGCCAGGAGGCGGATATGAAGGCAGTATACATTGAGGAGCAGGGCGGCATCGAGAACCTCAAGTACGGCGATTTGCCGGAGCCGGAGCCCGGCCCCGGAGAAATCCTTGTGCGGCTCCATGCGGCGGCCCTGAACCACCTGGACCTTTATGCCCGCAGCGGCGAGAACCGAGTGGTCGTCGGCCCGCTCCCTCACGTACTGGGCAGCGATATGGCTGGAGAGGTGGCGACTCTGGGAGAGGGAGTCGCCGGGCCGGAGGTGGGCCAGCGGGTCGTGGTGGACTATGTCGTCAAGTGCGGCGTGTGCGACTACTGCGCCATAGGTCGGGACGAGTTGTGTCGCCATGTGCAGGACATGGGCATCCACCTGTGGGGCTCCTACGCGCAGTACGTCAAGGCTCCGGCCGCCAACGTATATCCCGTCACGGACGCCATCTCCTACGACGAAGCCGCCTCCATTCCACTAGCCTTTCATACTGCCTGGCACTGCCTGGTGACCAGGGCGGGGCTCGAACCCGGCGATACGGTGCTCATCAACGCTGCGGGCAGTGGCGTTGGTACGGCGGGCATCCAGGTAGCCCAGGTGCTTCAAGCACGGGTGCTGGTTACGGCTGGAAGCGACGCCAAGATCGAGAAGGCGGTGGAACTGGGAGCCGAGGGCGGCATCAACTATACGACCACACCGGAGTTCGGCAGGCCGATACGTGAAATGGCTGGTGGCGACGGCGTCGACATCGTGTTCGATAGCGTTGGCACCGCCGTGTGGGACGAAAGTTTCGCCAGCCTCAGACGGGGCGGCAGGCTGGTCAACTGTGGCGTGACATCCGGCCACAGGGTCAACCTGCACCTGGGCCTGCTGTTCACCCGCGGGCTGACGGTGCTGGGGTCCGGGGGGCGCAGCCGTAAGGAGTTCACCGATTTCATGCAACTGGTCAACAGCGGCGCGTTGAGGGGTGTTGTCGCCAAGGCGTTCCCGTTGGAGGAGGCGCAGGAGGCCCACCGCCTCATGGAGGACCGGGACTTCTTCGGCAAGATAGTTCTTCAGATACCGTAGGTGCGGTCAGGGTGCCGCTTGGGTCCGGGCAGTAGCAAGGGTGAACGAATGAATCGCCGCCGCTACACCGGAAGCCAGAGACAGCCCGGCCGCTAGCACTAGAGATAAGCCCAGGTCAACCTCGCCAACCAGTCCGGCCAGAGCGGTAGCCAGGGCGGCGGGTGCTTCGCCCAGAGTGAACAGGAAGCCGATCACGGTGGTCTCCCGTCCGCCTACCAGCTCCAGCGCCACTGCCATGACTACTACTCGGATGGACAGCATCAGCGTCCCCGTGGCCATCAGCGCAGCGAACAGCCCAAGGGTTCCCGGAGCGATGGTGACCAGCCAGGCGCAGACGCCTCCGCCGAGGATACCCAGCAGGGCTATCGGTTTCCGGCCCACCCTATCTGAAATGCGGCCGACCACCGGCGCCAGCACCGTACCCGTCACCACGAATGTGGAAAAGGCCACGCCCGTTAGTCCTGGCGAGAAGTCACGCACCGTTTCCAGATACAGCGGCATCATGCTCATGAAGGCGATGACTGACATGTTGTGCAGCGCTATTACCAGCAGCATGCCTAGAATGCCGGGCCGAAGCAGTACCCGCCACAGAGCGCCTATTTCAGCCCGCGACAAGGATTCCCGCTCTGGTTGAGGCACGTGCCGCGACAGGCGGAAGAACAGCAGACCCATTACCAGCGCCGGTATGGTGCTGACTTGGAGCACCTGCCGCCAGTTCATGCCCATGAAAGAAAGCATGAACCCGACGCTGAGAGGCGCCACCACCTCCGCTGCCGTACCGCCGACACTGTGAATGGCCAGGGCGAATGCCCTGCGACCCGGCATGCGCTCCACCATGGTGCCCATTGCCACTGGGTACCATGCCGCTGCTCCGGCGGAAGATACGGCCAGCAGCAGCCCCAACATCCAGAAGCTGCTCACGCCAGAGGCAGCCATCTGGGCAGCCGCAACCCACCAGAAGGTGCCGAGAAGGAAGATACCGCGTCGGCGTATGGAGTCGCCAACCAGTCCGGCGGGCAGGGCAGCCACGTTACCGCCCAGGGTCCTCATGGTGAATAGCAGGCCTACCTGGGTTGGGCTCAGGCCCAGCGCCGACGCGATGGCGGGTGCCCAGCAACCAGAAAGCGCCGCCACCCCAGTCCACCGCGCCGTGGCCTGCGGGAAACGCCACCATGTATAGCCACCGCTCTCGTCTGCTGGTCAACTTACCTCGATTCGTTTCTTACTAAATTCGGTGCTGGCTGCCAATGGCCGAAGCACCATCATATCAGTGAACCCCCGTGGGGGAGTCCTTGCCACGCCATGCTGTAGACTGACATGACAACCTACTAGCCCAAATACTACAAGGAGTGGAATGGCGAGTCCAAACATCGAGTTGCTACTGCACAGATTGATCGAGTCCAGCGACGTCTTCGTCAACATATTGAGCCATGCTCTAAGTCAGACCATCGGTTCGCACGTAATCTCCAGCGCCCAACTGCAGGATAGGGCGGCGCTTGTCCAAGAGTGGCGGGACGACTGGGCAAGCGTGTTGAACGAGCATCTGGACGACCAGTGAGCGCCGGTGTGGGTGTTCTAGGTCTTTGGAGTACGCTTCCCTTGCTTTGATGCCCCTCTGGAAACATGGCCCTCTGGACATATGGAAGGTGCAGGAAACCTGGGTCTGGTGCGCACCGTTCATTGCAACATCCCGTGCGACTGAGATTGCCCGTCAGGCAGTAGGCCGGGAAACGCCAAAGCTCGCTCCTGAACTTGCCGAACCTGGCCTATTGGAAAGCTCAGCTTGACACGTCATCCGGGCACCTTACAATGCTCCCGTATACGTGAGGGTGGTCTTGAGCTGTCCGACCAAGATGGGCAAACGCACAGGAATGATGGCCGGGTGGGGTCAGCCTCCACAGACTTGAGGCGCCTTGCTACCCGGATGGTGAGACCCTTGAGCCGACCTTCATACGAGTGAAGCAGGCGTGCGTGTATGGGTGGCTACTCATTGATGCCCCAGAACACCGTAGTCGGGGGAGCTGCCATCGGCTCTTTGATACTGGGCCGGTACCTTGGCAAACAGATTCTCGGGCCGCCTGCCCGAGATCACAGTCCTGGCGGTAGTGCGGCGGGCAGTCATCGTTTGATGCGAACAGTAGGTAGCTGATTATGGCCTCGAAGATACTCATTGTGGACGATGAATCGGAGTCGGCCATTGTCAGGGCAGTGCGCCGAAGACTGGAGGAGGAGGGGTGGCACACCACTGTGGTCGAAACCGAACCAGGGTGGCTATCGGGAGACGACTTCAAACTGGCCACATTGTATGCAATAGAGGGAGACATGCCAGACGGAGTCCTTCTCGACGTGCGTTTTGGAGAACACCGAGATGATCGCTACAAAGGCCTGGAGATTCTGCGCCAAATAGTTCAGCGCTATCCCAAGCTGCCAGTTCTGATGTTTACGCAATACGCGCAAGGACCGGAAAGGGAGGCGGCGGTCGCTGGTACGCTACAATGGGAGTCCAGGGTAGACTTCATAGATAAGCTGGCGAGCCCGGAAGAGGTTGTGCTGCGGCTCCGGCGGCTCATTGGTACAACACCAGGCAATATTCATGTTGGAACCCGAGTTATCGTCGACACCGAGACAAAGGTGGTGTATGTCGCCACGGACAGTGAGCCTGTTCCGGTGACCGAGATTCAAGGGATGAAGTTCGAGATATTGCGGGAGTTGGCGGTAACATGGTACCGGAGTCCCGGCGAACTGGTCCCATTCAGCAGGCTGGAGCGCTATTCAGAAGGGGAGGATGCCAGGGCCTTGCTCAGGGTGAGGATCAGAGAGATCAAGGACTCTCTGGGTAAGGCCTTGGGGCTGCGCTTTGGAGCGGGTGACCTCATCATAAACGTCCGAGACCAAGGGTATCGTCTGATGCCTCCGAAGACCTGATTTCGTGCTCAACAGGACTTCTATACAAATCTGGGTCAGGGTCATCGGGGGGCTCGTCGTACTGGCGGGTGGGGTTGCCGTTGCTCTCGCGCCCTTGATCGGGGAATCCGTTTCCGCGACCCTCTGGGGTGTCGAACCCCTCGCCTACGTCGGCGCGCTCCTGCTATTGGCCGGCCTTGGTGCCATTTCCCTCTCTTACGCTATTCCCCACCTGATGAATAGAGGGATTTGCCAGGATGGTTCCGGCCCGCAATCCCTAGGCCAGTGGAGCCAACTGACCCAGCACTATTTCGATCTGTTCGATCACGACCTTGGAAGGCCGCTTAGGAGGATCCTGGGCAAAGAGCGGGAGCTGCGGGCCGTTCTGGAGTCCAGCGACACCGAGATTGATCCCGCTATCAAAGAGGTACTGGATGAGATAGAGAGCCAGGTGCCAAACTTCCGCCTGATGATGTCAAACATTCAGGTCTTGGTGCAGCTTGAAGCTCCAGGCGCACCACCGGAGCTCCAGCCAGTTGAGCCATCTGAGGTGGTGCGAAGAATCGTTGACAGATATGCCTCAGTGGCGATGGAGTCTCACAAGGAAATAAGTTGGTGGGCAGAACCATCCGAGTTCGGCATCGTCTATTCAGATAGCTCCGCTATTGAGCACATAGTGGCCAATCTGGTGGATAATGCCGTGCGTTTCGCAACCCAACATGTAGAAACAAGACTCACCAAGAATCCGACCCATTTCCTCATACGAGTTTGGGACGACGGCTCGGGAATAGCCTCCCAGTACATGCAGCACGTCTTCGACCGCGGCTGGACGCCCGAGCTGGCGAGAAGAGAGGAGAAGTCCAGCTCGGGGCTGGGGTTGTTCATAGCGCGAACCTTCGCCCTGCGCTACGGGGGCGATCTTACTGTGGAGAGCGTGGTATCTGCGGAGTCAGACTCCCACACAGCTTTCCTTCTAAGCCTACCTCTGGGGGGCCCTGCGTAATACACGCGTAACGATCCGGAGATTAAGATCTCCTCACTGAGAATCCTCACAAGAGATGTCCCTATGACTAGAATGCCCTTCGTTGCGTATCTCCTGCTGGCTACCGTGATAGTAGTGTTGGCAGGCTGCGCCCAAGAGATAGAGAGGCCAGGCACACCGACATCCACCCCCACTACCACGGCAGTCCCGACTCTGACCCACCACCACCACCACCACACCTGGTCAAACACCTTTTCCTGGAGTCGAGGTGGAGAGCAAGTATGCTGAGGGCCGACAGCTCATTAATGAGGAGCTATGGGCGCAGGCTGTAACCAAGTTCACTGAGGTCCTAGGCGTTGATCCCGAGCACACCCTCGCGTACTTTTACAGGGGACGCTCCTACCTCGGTTTAGACCAGCCGTCCGAGTCGATAGCAGACCTGACCCGGGCGTTGGAGCTGGACCCCCAACTGAGCCAGGCCTACTACTACCGCGGGCGTGCTCAACGTGAGTTAAACAAATTCGGTGAGGCGGTTTCTGACCTAACAAGGGCGCTGGAGCCGGACCCGCAACTGAGCCAGGCCTACTACTACCGGGGTCGCGCTCACCTGGACCTCGAACAGCCGGCCAGCGCCGTCGCAGACTTGACCAATGCCCTGACCCTGGACCCGCAGCTGGGCCAGGCCTACTACTACCGGGGCCGCGCTCAACTGGACCTCGAACAGCCGACCAGCGCCGTCGCAGACCTGACAAGGGCTCTGGAGTTGAATCCTCAACTGAGCCAGGCCTACTACTACCGCGGGCGGGCTCAACGCGAGTTGGGTAACTTCGGTGAGGCGGTCTCCGACCTGACCAAGGCGTTGGAGTTTGAGCCCCAATTGGGGTCCGCGTACTACTATAGGGGCCGCTCCCATCTCAGCCTGGACAGACCCTCTGAGGCCATCTCCGACTTTAGCATGGCTCTACAGTTGAGCCCTAAGCTAGGGGCTGCGTACTACTACCGGGGTCGGGCGTATCACAGCCTTGACCGTTATCAAGAGGCCATTGCTGACCTCGGCAGGGCACTGGAGTCGGACCCCCAGAACAGCACTGCTTACTTCTACCGGGGCCGCGCCTACCTTGGTTTGGGCCAGCCCGCCGAAGCCGCAGCCGACCTCACCAAAACGCTGGAGTCGGACCCCCAGAATAGTGCCGCCTACTACTATCGCGGTCGAGCCTACTTCGGCCTGGGAGAGTTAGACGAATCCATCGCTGACCTGAGCAAATCCCTGGAGTTGAGCCCACAGCTGGGCGCTGCCTACTACTCCCGGGGTCGGGCCTATCGTGAAGCGGGCCAGTTTACTGAGGCAATCGCCGACTTCACTAGCGCCCTGGAGTTGGACCCTCTGAACGTCGTGGCTTATTATTATAGAGGTCGTTCCCATCGGAGCTTGCAGCAGTTTACTGAGGCCATCGCGGATTTCTCCCGCGTTGTGGAATTGAACCCCCAATTCACCCTTGCCTATTATTATCGTGGCCGGGCTAATCGCAGCCTGTCTCAATACATTGAGGCCATCGCCGACTTCGCCGTGGCCTTGGAATTGAACCCGCAACTCACGCTTGCCTCCTACTACCGCGGGCGGGCCTATCGGAGTCTCGACCGGTTCACTGAGGCCATCGCCCCCGACGCCGTGGGGCACTTGGTCGCCGGAGGCCTTCACGTGCCGTTCTACCTCGAGTACGAGCTACGCGCCCGTCACCCCAGGGGAGTCCTGGCCCGCCTGAGCCCCTACATGAGCTACTACTGGTCCACCGAGCCGGGCGAAGACCAGCCACCGTTCCCCACCACTCTCTTCGTAGTTGACACAGAGGAGGTCGAGGCAACCTACGTGCGCACGGCAGCCCGGATGAGCCGGATGTCGCTGCCGATCCTCGTGTCCTGCCGGCCCGTTCTGTCCACCGCAGGAATCCTGGGGCGGTCCTGGCATCCACTCTGGGAGCCGGAGTCCCCACGACTGGCACTGTCCGGGCTCCGACTCTACCAGTGGGACTCACTCTATCACCGGATGCGTCATGTCCTGTAGGAGGAAGATAGATAGGGCCGATGCGTCCCTATCCCCCGACATGCTGTCTGGGGGCTGCAAAGTTGCCTCGACGGGGTGCTTATCGAGGTTCGCCGGTGCCACAGACCGACCAATCTGCCCCTGTTTTAGCTACGAAACGGGCCGAACGACCCTCTGACCGGTCAGCGCCCGAAGATGCAAATGAATGAAAAGCCATGCTAAACTACATTGCCTCCCCGACGATGACCTGATTGCACTTTTGCAACCCCTGACGCATCATCCGATAGCGAAGAAACAGCTATGGATGAACCTGTCCGGCTGGTCGGCACAGCTGATCCGGGCGGGATTTGGCGTGTCGGCGGCGTCCGCGGCCCAGTGTGGCCCATCGGTTTTGCGGCGAAACGATGTCGGGGTGCGTGACATGATTTTGGGGCATGGGTAGGAACGGACATCCCGGGCCAGCCAGCTAACGCTTTCTGCCACATTCGGAGTGTACTGACCGAAATCTGTTAGCAGTACCTGTAAAGGGCTGGTTCCACCGAAAAATGGATGGAATTGCTAAAGCGGGCCACCCCCTGTAGAAAACGGAAATGACTCCTGGGAAGCCAAAGAGCAACGGCGGGCCAGCATTGCGGGCCGACGACAGTCAGCCCGACCTCAAGTGGGTTGTGGAGTGGCTCGTTGAGCGGGAGGGACAGCGCCGGACGGCGGCCCTCCTGGGAGTGAACCGCAAGACAGTGGTGCTGGCCCTGCGCCGGGAGCGACTGACGGGCAGGATGACCCTGGCCGTGCAGCGACTCATGGCCAACCTGGACGACCCCGGATGGGAGAGAACGACGCCACTGGACCGGTTGGAGGCGAGGATGAGGCTGGCGATTGAAGCCGTGGACGATCTGGCTAGGCTCGTGGAGCGTCTGACCCGGCGCGTGGAGGCCCTGGAGGCGGCTCGGCAACCCGAAGACGACGTTGGAGACCAGGCGGCGAATGCGCCCGAGTCCGAGGGCCGGGTTCTGCGTCTGTTCAACTGGAGGCGGAGGCGCTATCCACGTAGCGAGGAAAAGAGAGATGGATGAGCACGTCCGTTGGGTGACGAAAGCGGAGGCGGCGCGAGAGATGGAAATATCCCTGTCCACCCTCGACCGGAGGGATCAGGAGTGGAGAGGTCTATGTGCGTATGCACGGGCTAGAGTACGTGGGCGACGACGAACTGCTGCGTCGATCCCTTGGTCGGGAGGACAAGCTTCAGCGGACGGCACGGGAGTTGGATAGGACAGTCACAGAGTCGGAGCGGGAGCGAGACGTGGCCAGGGAAGCGGCGTTAGCCAGCAGACAGGCGCAGAAGGAGCTTGAGGAGGCGTACCGGAAGGAGACCGCCGCGCACAAGGAGACGAAGGATCTGCTGCAACATGATCCGCGTGATCGCCATCGTGCTATTCGTGCTGATGGTCGGCAGCGTTCTCGTGTGGTGGTTTGTGCTGAGATAGGGGCGCCGCCGCCAGCCCTTCGACGTTCCTGCCAGCCCGGACCTCCGGTTCTTCCAATGCCATCCGCGTCTCTTACGCGTCGATGTTCCATTGTCCCCAATTCGTAGCTGCCGATGCCCCATCACGCAATCCAAAGCCCATGTTCCAATCCCACCCGCGAACGCCACTGCCATTTTGTCCACTTTCGTAGCTGCGACTGTCCAGTAGGGGTGGAACGAGTACCGGAATCAAATTGCTCGCTCCGATTTAGCAGGATGCCCCATTCACCCCGATTTCAGCTACGGAATCGCCCGAACTGCGACTTGGTGTCCCGTGCGATCTCCTGTACACGGGTATGACACCGCCAGCGACCCCTGGAATCTCGCGCCTTCTGAGGGGGGTCTGCGCGCGCGAGCCCTACCCGGTCCGTTGCCGTTGTCCAGGCGCTTGCGCTGGAGTCACTAACTCACTACAATGTATCTGGACATCTACCCTCCGGCTAGGGCAAGCTGAGACTAAGGAGGCACGACATGGCCGTAGACCAGAAGGACAAGTACCGAGAAATGGTGATCCGAGGCAAGTACCAGAGACTGTACACGTACCTGAGCAGTCTTCAGGTGCAGGAGTGGAGGGCCTCCTTTAGGGAGATCGAGGCGGTCATCGGATTCGAGCTGCCTCCGTCCGCACGGCTGCACCGGCCCTGGTGGGGAAATCAGAGAGGCGGCAATGGCCACAGCCACGCCCTTGCCTGGAGCGTCGCCGGCTGGGAGACGGCGGAGGTCGATATGGATGGCGAGATGCTGCTGTTCCGGCGAACGCACCCGAAGCCCATACCCAGGCTCTCCCTCGACGAGGCGTGGCCCGTCCACCCCACCGCGGTGTGGTCGGAAGGTCTGAGCCTCAGACGTGAGGACCTCTACGAGGAGAGGGTTTAGTCCCGCCATGTTCATAGACACCAACGTGCTGGTGAAGTCCCGTGTTCCCAGCGCGCCTGACCACGACGCGGCTCGGGCGAGCCTGGAGCGTGCTTTTCGATACCCTGAACCGCTAAGGATCAGCCGTCAGGTGATACGAGAGTACCTGGCCGTCGTCACTCGACCGCAGACCTGGCCAGTGGCCATCACCCGTGAGGATGCCCTGGATGACGTGAGCAGGCTGATAGGCAGCTTCGAGATACTCGAGGACGGTCCCGTGGTGACCGAATCGCTCGTGGGGCTGTGTCGAGAGATTCCCGCGGGGGGACGGCAGATTCACGACGCCAACATCGTCGCAACCATGCTGGCGCATGGGGAGCGCAGGCTATTGACGTTCAACGCCGCAGACTTCCGCCGTTACGGTGACCGCATAGAGCTGGTGGACGGGTAGCAGGTTGGATCGGCTATTTGAACATGTAGGAGGAATTCTATGATGAAGACCAACAATCTAACGGCATCGCTTATTGGTTCGGTAGTCGTTGCCGTTTTCATGGCTGCCGCCTGTGGGGGAAGCGACTCAATAGCTCCTTCAAAGTCCGATCCCCCAGCGTTTACAAAGGCTTTTGTGCAGCAGGCCATTGACCGCTACGACGAAGAGGGTAGAGACGCTACCATTGCTTACTACAACACCAAGGAGAGTGTGGATGGCGAGTGGTACATCTTCATCACCGACGAGAGCGATGTCACCATCGCCCACGCCACCGTTCCGGACAACATAGGTCAGAGCATTCGTGGCCCTCTCGGGGTGGATTCTACTGGCTACGCCTTCGGTGCCGTCATGGCGGACGCCACGGAAGAAGGCATGTGGGTGAGCTATGTCTACTTGAATCAGGTCACGGGTGAAGAAGGGACAAAGCACTCTTGGGTAGTGGAGCGTGACGGGCTTGTCTTCGGATCGGGTTGGTATGAGCCTACCAACTGATACTTGATACAGTTGCTCTGAGTCAGTAGGGGGTGATAGTGGAGGATAGGCCAATGGTGACCGATACGTTGATGGGGTTCTGCAGGAATGTCGCCGCGGGAGGACGACAGATCCACGACACCAACGATGGTAGACGGTAGCTAATGTTCGGCGTGAAACGCCCTGGAACAGGCGCCACCAAAAGGAGGACAACGCATGAAGCAATATCAACCCCCAACACCGGCGGCCCTCTATGCCAGGGTGTCCAGCGACCGCCAGGACGTTGACCTGTCCGTGTCCGCGTAACTACGGGCGCTCAAAGACTACGCCAGGGCCAACGGATACTCCGTGGCCCGCGAGTACATAGACGAGGCCGAGAGCGGCCGCGTGGCGGACCGGCCCCAGTTCCGGGAGATGATCGAGGAGGGCAGCCAGCCCAAGGCTCCCTCTGAGGTCATCCTCGTCTGGAAGTTCAGCCGCTTTACCAGAAAGCGTGAACACGCCGTCGCCTTCAAGTCCATGCTACGGCGCAAGGGTGTGAGGGTTGTCTCCATCACTGAGCACGCCGACGACAACGCCACCGGCAGGCTCCTTGAGGGAATCATCGAGAGCGTGGACGAGTTCTACAGCGAGAATCTCGCGCAGGAGGTCGTTCGGGGGATGCGGGAGGCGGCATCGAGAGGCTTCTTCCTCGCCTCGAACGCCCCCTTCGGCTACAAGAGGGTCAAAATCAGCGACGGAGCCAAGGAGCGTCCCACGTTGGAGGTCGACCCGGCCACAACCCCCGTGGTGAAAGAATTCTTCGAGAGCTCCCTCAGAGGCAACGGCCTCAAGGAGATATGCCGGGAGCTGAACGACCGGGGCGTCACCAACCGTGGCAAACGCTGGAACAAGGGCGGACTCCACTACCTGCTCACCAACGAAGCCTACACCGGAACTGCCGTCTGGGGCAGGACGTCGAAGGGAGAGCAGGCCCCGGAGCCAGTGCGGGTTGCCAAGGCCTGGAAACCCCTGGTGTCCAGAAGACTGTTCCAGAGTGTGCAGCAGGCCCTCCATGAGCGGGCGCCGGTGGCACAGAGGCCCGCACGGGTTGGCAGCAAGTTCCTTCTCAGTGGACTATTGAGGTGTGGCGTATGCGGCAGGCCATACATAGGCCAGGGAGCCAAGAGCGGACAGTACGGCTACTACATCTGCGGCACACTGTACCGAGAGGGCGCGGGAACCTGCGAGGCCCGCTACCTGAACGCCCCAAGGGTGGAGGGGTTCATCATAGACAAAATCAAAGAACGGATCCTCACCGACGGGACCATCACGGAGCTGGTCACCTTAGTCGCCGAGGAGATAGACGCTATGGCCGGTGAGATGAACGGGAGGCTGAAGGTCATATGGGCAGAGCTTGCGGACGTGGAGAGCAGGCTAGAGAACCTCTACGAAGCATTGGAGACGAAGCAGTTGACCATGGATGCCCTGTCGCCCCGCATCCTGTCCCTTCGGCATCGCCAGGACCAGCTCACTGCGGAACGGGAGGAGGCTGTCGGCCTATTGGAGCAGCGAAGGGTCGAGCTACCCGGCACGGAGGAGATCAAGGGGTACGTGGCGGACTTCCGGGAGTTCTTGCAGGAGGGGACGTTCCCCGAGCGCAAGGCCCTCATCCGCAACTTCGTGGAGGGCCTCGAGGTGACGGGAGACGAGGCCGTGCTGACCTACACCATCCCCATGCCGTCGGATGGAGTGACTACAGAACCGGCCTCGGTTCTCGATTTCGTCCAGTCCGGCCCACCGCTGCGTTTATTTCCTTCCCATTTTCACAATCACTCGCATAGTGAGGCGCTTTGGAGCGAGAGCAGGAAGCACGAGATGGGCAGACCCGCGGGCGCAGGTCACTCTGGGTATCACCCCCCCCAGCGTGCACTTGTGTCTCTTGCGTAGCTAGGCGATCTGGCTACAAGTCAGGGCGGAAGGTGTGACGTGGCAGAGATGTCACTCCTCAAACGCCAGGATATGCGTATGAAAGAGGGCGGCTAGACGTGCGGCAGAGCCGGTGATAATGTTGCCAAGACAGAAGCGGATAAAAGACACTGTTGGCATCAAGAGACAGAGGAAAAGGGTGACAATCCTTGTGGTCGGAGCAAGCGGGGCGACTGGACGGTTGCTGGTGGAGCAGCTACTCAATCGCGAACAGAACGTTAAGGTGATTGTGCGATCGCCCGACAGGCTGCCCGAAGTCCTCAAGAATCACGATCACTTGTCCGTGATTCGCGCAAGCGTCCTGGACCTCAGTGACGCCGATATGACCCGGCACCTGAACGGGTGTGACGCGGTGGCTTCGTGTCTAGGACACAACATGAGCTGGAAGGGTATTTTTGGCCACCCGCGCAGGCTTGTGACCGATACCACTTGTCGATTGTGCAATGCCATCAAGGCAAACAAGTCAGCAGAACCGACCAAGTTTGTGCTCATGAACACGGCTGGCAACAGCAACCGGGATCTCCACGAGCCACTGTCGTTTGGCGAAAGGTGCGTCATTGGGCTTCTTCGTCTGCTGCTGCCTCCGCACGTAGACAACGAGAAGGCTGCGGACTATCTGCGGACCAATGTTGGCCCAAACAACGGGGCGATCGAATGGGCTGCGGTTCGTCCGGACAACTTGATCAATGAGGATAAGGTCACCGAGTACGAAGTATATCCTTCACCTACTAGAAGCGCGATCTTTAATGCGAGTTTGACCAGTCGAATCAATGTTGCACACTTTATGGCTGATCTGATAACTGACGATGATACATGGAACAGGTGGAAGGGGCAGATGCCGGTGATCTACAACAAGGCATCGTCGGCTGAGCTTAGCCGTTAAGTTGTCGGATAAGCACTAAGCCCAGCAATGGAGTCATAAACCCCTACCCAACAGCCGCCTCAGCCTCGGCACCATGTCAGGCTGCAGAAAGTTCGAGAAGTGTCCTGTACGGCCCGCCATTCTGGATAAAAGACAGAACTTTTGCTCCCGCCTTCAGACTACCGCCGGTGCGACCAAGGGCAAGGCCCACCCGGCTCTAAGGGTAGTGACCCAAGAAGCGCTCGTTTGACCTTGGGCTGCGCCTACTGGCCCTCGCGCCATCTAAGTTGCCTCGGACTTGCGGAACAGATACGATTCCACCGAGATCTTAAAGAAAGGGTTGATGCCCAACTGCAATGGTGCTAAGAGACTGTGCCTTCGAGACAGAGCGCCTGATTGTAAAGGAATGGCATTCACTTTCACCGGATGACTGGCAACGAGAGGATCTTGCAAAGGTAGTTGCTTCCATGCTAACAGAGCCAGTAACGCGTTCGCTACCGCTTTCCTGGCAAGGTACATACTCATTAGATAGAGCGCGCGAGTGGATTAAGGAGCGTGATGACGAAGGGTCTACTTTTCTTGTAATTGACAAGTCCAGCCGTCAAGGCATCGGGCTGATGATTCTGTTTGAAACCCAGACAGAGGAAGGTGACGGCGAAGCGGAGGTGCGCCTCGGTTATCTACTGTCGGAAGCCGCCTGGGGAAAGGGAATTGCCTCGGAGTTAGTGAGTGGCTTGGTCAGCTGGTGTCGTGGACAAGAATGCATCTCTTCCATTGCTGGTGGCGTGGCACATAACAACACCGCATCCATACGAGTTTTGGAAAAGAATGGTTTCCAACTCGTGCGAAGCGATGAGGACATTGGAGAGGGAGAGCTGCTGTACCGACTAAACCTCCAATGAAGTCATCGCCTCTCCCCAAATTAGAGTAGCGACCCGGGGGTAGAGCGACTCAACTAAGACTTTGCCGCAGATAAGGTGAATTGGCTGGGGTTCGAATCGCCTTTGACCCCACCATCTTGGATGAAAGGTAAAACTTTCTCAATAACCTTTGCTCTGGCTCGCGTAGGTGGCTAGCGTGGTTTGGTTCGTTAGTTCAGGCAAGCATTTGCAAAGCCTGTGTTATCAGCAAGGTCCCCTATCGGCTGACCTATCTAGCAGAGAAGTGGTCAATCATGGCCTGTACCAGGCCCTGGATAGTGTGCTCCTTGGTTTGGACCTGCACCTGAAGTCCCAGTTCCCTGGCGGTGGTTTCGGTGATGGGGCCGATGCAGGCGATGGCCGTTTCCTTGAGGGGGTTTACGTCACCGCCGAGCAGCTCCACCAGGTTGCGCACGCTGGAGGAGCTGGCGAATGTGACCACGTCTATCTGTCCGCTTATAAGAAGTTCCCTGGCCCGTTCTCCCGCGCCTTCCGGCATCGCCGTACGGTAGGCCGCTACCTGGTGCACTGTGGCGCCCAGGGCGCTCAACCCGTCTACCACCACCTCCCGACCGCTCTCGGCCCTGGGATGAAGAACGGAATCGCCAGGCTGGACGCGGCCCTTGAGTTCATCTACCAACGCCTCCGAAACGTATCGTGCCGGAACGCAGTCGGCGCGGACGCCGTAGCGCGTCAGTGCATCCGCGGTGGCGGGGCCGATGGCGGCGACTCGGACCTCGGCCAGCGCGCGCGTGTCCAGGCCCTCATTGTTCATGGCGTGGAACAGGGCATCTACGGCGTTGGCGGATGTGAGTACAAGCCACTGGTACGATGAGAGAGACCGGGCGGCCTGTTGCAGAGGGGAGCCGTCTGAGGGTGGCGCAATCTGGATGGTGGGCAGCTCCACTGGCTCTCCGCCAGCGGCGGCGATGAGATCCGAAAGAGAGCCGGCCTGCTCCCTGGCGCGTGTGACCAGTATCCGCTTGCCGTGCAGGGGGCGATTATCGAACCACTGTATCTTCTGTCGCAGCTCTACTACGGGGCCGAATATGGCGACCACTGGAGGCTGCAGGCCCTCCTCTCTGCCTCTCTCCAGGACGTTTTCCAGCGTGCCCTCTACGGTCCGTTGGTAGGTCTCGGTGCCCCACTGGACCAGGGCCGCAGGTGTCTGGAGCGGCAGGCCATGGGTAGTCAACTGCTGGATGGTACGACCCAGGCTGTCCCAGCCCATGAGAACAACCAGTGTCCCACTGCCTGAGGCGATGGTACGCCAGTCTATCAGCGAGTCCTCTTTGGAAGGGTCTTCGCTTCCGCTGACTACGGTAAAGGAGGAGGCCATCTGCCGATGGGTCAGTGGTATTCCAGCATAGGCGGGTGCGGCTATGGCCGACGTGATGCCTGGGACGACCTCGAAGGGGACGTTGGCCTCAGCCAGGGCCAGGGCCTCCTCGCCGCCGCGACCGAAGACGAATGGGTCACCGCCTTTGAGACGTACCACGCTCTTTCCGGCTTGGGCCCGATCTATCATGCGTGCGATGATCTGGTCCTGCTGGGTGGACTCTGTACCCGGCAGCTTTCCGACGTAGGTTACGTCGGAGTCGGGGCGGACGCCACGCAACAGGCGGTCGTCAACCAGACGGTCGTAGAGTACGACGTCTGCCTGGTTGAGCAGCTCTGCGCCCCGCAGGGTGATTAGGCCCGGGTCTCCCGGACCTGCGCCTACCAGATACACCGTGCCTGGGTGGATCATAGGTTATCCTCGGACTGTCCTTTGACTTGCCGAGCAATTATATCCTATGGCCCCCTTGGCGAGTTTGCGCGGTTGAATGGTTGGTTACAGGGACGAAGGCGGAGCGGTTACGGCCGCTCCTGAAGCATCTGAATAAGTCGTTCCCTGGCCTGGGCCTGGGAGCCGTTGTGGAACATTTGCAGCATTTCCTGATCCATGCACTCCTGCCAATGCTCCGCGTCTGGATATACGCCTTTGCCGCGTAGCTCCAGTCGCACATCAGAGATCATTTCGGCCATGTCCGCCCACTGGAGGATAGGGTTAGTTTCCAACTCCTCCCGCAAACGCCGCGCCAGAGCCGGGCTGAGTCCGGCGGTGGATATAGCAAATGCCACTTCGCCGCGCCGCACCACCGCTGGGGCGATGAAGTTGCAGAGTGCGGTGACGTCGTTGACATTGACCAGGATGCCCCGTTCCTCGGCCTCGGCAGCCACCTCCTGATAGATCCTGGCGTCGCCGTTTTCGGAGGTGGCCAGAAAGGCGCCTTCCAGGTCACCCTGCTGGTAATCGCGTAGCTCCCAATCGATCAGCTTTCTGACCGCTAGATCACGGAGGGCAGGGGTGACCTCAGAACTGATGACAGTGACTTTGGCGCCGCAATCCAAGAGCCCCTGGGCCTTACGCTCGGCCTCAGCCCCGCCTCCAACCACGATACAGCGCCGGTTGCGCAGGTTCAGGTAGACGGGGTAGTAGGACGGCACGCAGCCCCCTTATAGATAGAGCTAGCTGGCGGGTACGGGTGCGCTGAGCTGACCATTGACTGTCTTTGGTCGCCGGTTGCCGAATCGAGGCTCGCCGATCATGCCGGCGGCAACCGTGTCTTTCGTGGCCTCGTCTATCAGGATGAAGCTGCCGGTCGCCCTGTTCTGCTCGTAGTCGTCGCAAATCAGGGGCTTATCTGTCTGGATGGACACTCGCCCAATCTCGTTTAGCTTCAGCAACGCGACTCCCGGCTCGGCCGAGAGGGTGGCGACATCTATCCGGGACGCCAACTTCGTGATCACCGCCCTGGTGGTGCGCGTTGTGTGCTTGATGCGGAGCATCGCCCCCGGACGCAATTCGGACCGGTCGCTCATCCAGCAGATCGTTGCGTCGAACGTCTGGGTTACTCTTGGAGGCCGGTCTGAGTCGCTGATTATGTCCCCTCGTGAGATGTCGAGGTCGTCGGCGACAGATACGGTAACGGCCATACGGCTGGACGCCTGGTCTACCTCCCCCCACGGGGCCTCGATCGAGGTGATGACCGTGGACCACCCGGACGGCAATATCTTGACTTGTTGTCCCTTGCGTATCACGCCGCCGACGGTCGTCCCGGCATAGCCGCGGTAGTCGTGGTACTCGTTCCGCAGCGGGCGAATCACATACTGGACGGGCAGGCGCAACGGCTGCTCCCCATCGTCCTCCGACAGTTGCAGGTCCTCCAGGTATTGGAGCAGCGGGCCGCCCGTGTACCACGGCATCTCGGCCGAGGCCTCGACCACGTTGTCTCCCTGGAGCGCGGACACCGGGGTGAAGTAGGCGTGGTCAATCCTCAAGTCGTCCAGCAGGCGTTGGAACTCGCTGCGTATGGCAGTGAACACCTCCTGGCTGTAGCCGATGAGGTCCATCTTGTTGACGCAGACTACGAAATACCTGATGCCTAGCAACGCGGCAATAATGGCGTGGCGGCGTGATTGCTCAACGACGCCGTTTCGCGCGTCTATGATGATGAGGGCCACGTCAGCCGTGGACGCCCCGGTGACCATATTGCGCGTGTACTGAACGTGTCCTGGGGTGTCGGCGAGGATGAACTTACGCTTCGGCGTGGCGAAATAGCGGTACGCCACGTCGATGGTGATACCCTGTTCGCGCTCCGCCCGAAGGCCATCGGTGAACAGCGCCAAGTTCAAGTAATCGGACGTCTGGCGCCTGCTGGTGTGCGTCACAGCCGCCAGCACATCGTCGGAGACCGACTTTGAGTCGAACAGCAGGCGCCCAATCAACGTGCTCTTGCCATCGTCAACGGAGCCAGCCGTGGCTATCCTGAGCAGCTCCATCTTCAGAAGTAGCCTTCTCGTTTCCGGTCTTCCATCGCAGCATCCGAGGTCCTGTCGTCCGCGCGGCTTGCCCCCCGCTCGGAGATGCGCGTCGCCGTGACCTCGGCGATGACTTCAGCGGGAGTCTTGGCCGTGGAGCGTACAGCAGCGGTGCCGGTCATGTCGCCTACCGTGCGGAACCGGACGCTCTCGGCTGAGACGGGCTCACTACGCTCCGGTTGCAGGAACGGCGAGAGGGCCATGAGCATCCCGTCTCGCTCGAACACCTGACGTTGATGGGCAAAGTAAATGGGGGGCAGGGCAATCTCCTTCTCTGCGATGTACTGCCAAACGTCCAGTTCGGTCCAGTTCGAAATAGGAAAAACCCTGATGTGCTGGCCAGGGTTGACGAAGCCATTGTAGAGATTCCAGACTTCGGGGCGCTGGTTCTTGGGGTCCCATTGCCCGAATTCGTCCCTAAATGAATAGACGCGCTCCTTTGCGCGCGCGCGCTCCTCGTCCCGTCGAGCGCCTCCGAAGACGGCGCCGAACTTGTTGACGCGAATTGTCTCCAACAGGATAGGCGTCTGCAGGCGGTTCCGCGAGCCGCCTGGGGCGACGCTGTCGGTTATTCGCCCTGTCTTGATGGCATCCTCCACGGACCCGACGATCAGGTCAAGGCCAAACTGCCGAACGACTGCATCGCGGAACTCGATGACCTCGGGAAAGTTGTGTCCCGTGTCGATGTGCACGACCGGAATTGGAAGACGTGCGGGCCGCATGGCCTCCACCGCCAGGTGCAACATGACCACGGAGTCCTTGCCGCCGGAGAAGAGCAGACAGGGACGGTCGAATTCGGCGATGACCTCCCGGATGATATGTATGGACTCAGCTTCAAGGTCTCTGAGCCGGCCCGAGTCCTTCATGGCGGCATGGTCAATCGTGAGTAACGTCATTCTTTGTTCATATCCTCGCCGGTGATTATGTCCTCGTAGGGTGGCACGGTTGGGCGACGGAAAGTGCCTCAACGGGATGCCGGCTCAACGATGTGTAGTCCGCATTCTTTGGCGTTTGGATCGGCCTCCCACCACCAGCGGCCGGCGCGTGGGTCCTCGCCCGGCGTGACAGCGCGGGTACAAGGAGCGCAACCGATGGATGGATAGCCCTTGTCGTGTAGTTCGTTGTACGGAACATTCTGCTCTTTCACATACTCCCAGACCTGCTCGGACGACCAGTTCGCCAGCGGATTGATCTTGTAGTTCTGGTGGGACTCATCCCATTCGACGATGGCGATTTTCCCCCGTTCCATTCCCTGGTCACGGCGCAGCCCTGTGATCCACGCATCAAGGGAGGCGAGGGCCCGCTCCAACGGTTCCACCTTTCTGATGTGGCAGCATTCAATGCGGTTGTCACGCCCCTGGTAGAATAGGTTGAACCCCTTTGCCGCCACCATTCTCGCCACCGCATCCGGGTCCGGCTGGAAGACCTCGATTTCGGTCTTGTAACGCAGTTTCACCTGGTCAATGACCGTGTACGTCTCCGTAGGGAGGCGCCATGTGTCGAGCGTCACCACACGGGCCTTCGGATTGACCCGCCAGTACATGTCAAAAAGGGCCACGTCCTCAAGCCCGAAGCTAGACACCTGAGCCGCCGCCCGCCCGAACCGCTCGTCGGCCCAGCGCAGGATCTGGCTCGGGGAAGCGCCTTCCAATCGAGCGTTCAGGTCCGCTATCTCCTGCGGGGAGAGACGCTTGGACTTATCGACTACCATAGAGGTGAAAGAGATCGTCGTCGAACCGTATTGGTGCCATATTCGCCATAGTTATCTCCAGGTGCTTACACGCTGCACTCGCCCTCGCCGCGCTCCATGACGTACAGGACGGTCCGCTCGTAGTCCGTGTACAGGTCTATGCTATCCCGGCCCAGGGTGGGTACTTCGTTCAGGCCGGAGATGATCTTCTCAAAGGGCTCCTTGCCCACGCGGATAGCGAAGTCTTTGAACTGCTCGTCCTCGTCGCGGTTCTCCCTGTAGTAGCTGAGCAGCTGGAAGGTGGCTTCCGGGATGCGCTTGGCCGGTATCTTGCCCTTGGGCCGTATGCCGTACCGGATATCGGTGTTTTCGTAGCTACCGCCCACGAACAGTTCGTACGAGGGGACCTGGGCGCCGGTGGGTCCCTTCATGGCGGCGCCGTGGAAGCCGATGTCGGCCATGTGGTGCCTGCCGCAGCCGTTGGGGCAGCCGCTCATCTTGATGTGCATCTTCTGCACCAGGGGGTCCTCCAGCAGGCTGGTATGGCCGTTGGGGCTTTTGAGGCTCAAGGCCAGGGCATGGCCCAGGCCCATGGAGGAGGTGATTCCCATCTTGCAGCTATCGGTGCCGGGGCAGGAGGTAACGTCTGTGATCCCGTTGACTCCGGACTCAGCAAGCTCAATGGCTTTGAGCCCCTGGTACACGTCGTGCAGGTAGGCATCGGGGACCCAGCGGAGCATTAGGTTCTGCTCGGCGGTGGTCCTGATCCGGGAGCTGGAGCGTGTGCGTGCGATCTCACCCAGGGCGTGGAACTGTCCGGGTCTCAGGTCTCCCTGAGGCACCTTGATGGTAACGAAGTTGTAGCCGCTTTCGATCTGAGAGGTGACGTTGGTAGCCTTCCATGCCTGGAAGTCAGGATCGTCCTGGCCGCTCGCCTTGTAGTCATCGGGCGGCGTGGGAACGTCTGCCATCTCATCGTCGAAGAAGAGTAGGTCCTCCCTGCTGTCGTAGTCCTTGGCCCACTCCTCCTTCAACTCCTCCTCCACCTGCTGGCGGAATGAGTCGATGCCCTCAGTGTGGATGAGCACCTTGATGCGGGCCTTCATCTTGTTCTTGCGGAGCCATGCCGTTTGGTTATAGACGCGCAGGAGCGCCTCGGAGACCATCAGAAAGTCCTCTACTGGCACGAACTCGTACAGGGTTTCCGCCAAGAGGGGCTGGATTGAGGTGCCGCCGCCCACGGTGATCTTGAAACCCTTGCGGATCTCGCCGTTCTCCTCACGCACCCGGGCTACGAAGCCGAGATCATGCATGGGCGTCTGGGCGCAGTCGTGCTCGCCGCAGGAGAAGGCGGGTTTGATCTTGCGGGGCATGTGGAAGGTGAAGTCACGCCGCACGAAGTTGCGGACAAAGGCGCCCATGTAAGGTTGGATGTCAAAAGCCTGTTGGGGGTCCACACCTGCCATTGGGCAGGCTGTCACGTTTCGCACGGTGTTGCCGCAGGCCTCCTTGGTGCTCAGACCCACGCTGTGGAGGATGCGCATGACCTTGGTGGCGTTTTCCAGGTTCATCTGGTATACCTGGACATTCTCTCGAGTGGTGAGATGGCTCTTCCCAAAGGTGGCGTACTTCTCTGTGATCTCTCCGAGGGCATCCATCTGGTCTGCGTGCAGGAAACCACCGGGTATCTTTACCCTCATCATCTGAATGTCCGGCTGGCGCTGGCCATATACGCCAAGGCGGAGACGGAAGGCCATGAACTGGTCCTCCGGCATATCCTCATTCCGGAAGTCCTTGACCTTCTCGGAGTACTCCTCAATCTCTTCATCCTTGAACTGGATGATGGATGGAAGCTTTTTGCTGGTTGTGCTCATGCCGACCTCCCTAGGGATGCCTTTAAAGCTTTGCGACCTGGCTTACGATTGGTTGTTGATATTGCATTGGGTCTTATGCCCGTGCCACTTCTGGCTAAAAAGTGAGCACCCTGGTCTTCTACCGGGGCGCTCATTGGCTTCTAAGCTGGATGTGCCTATCGCACTGACTGTTTCACTACTTGAGCCGCTGCACCCCGTTAGGGAGCGTACAGGTACAACAACACATACAGGAGCAGGTGTTGGGACGTTCGATGTGCTGTGTGGTGCTCATCATAGGATTCTGCTTACCGATTAGCGACCAAGATAACACTACGCAAAAGGTGTGTCAATTGGTTTGAGGCTAATGCTCCGCTCCTCCCTGGCGGCGCTGCTCTGCGGCCTCCTGGAGCAGCCGCTCCAAAAGGGGCTGTACCTCAGGCATACGGGGGTCAAAGCCAGCAATAGATACGGCTCGGAAGAGCACTCCGGTGCTCACGGATGCTTCTGCGGCTTGGCCTACGGGCGGCAGAGGCAGGCCTAGAGCAATTGCTACCAGCTCCGCTGCCAGCTTGCCCGGGGCCGTAGCGTAGCACCGGGTGAGGGCTCGGCCTTTGTGGAGGAGGGTTACACCTCCTTTGCCATGGCGCAGCATTACGGGGACATCACGGACCGGCCTGTCCAGAAGTCGCTCGGTGTAGGCCATTGCTTTTCTTCGGGATACGGCCATGGTGGTTAGAGCTATCGCAGCTATACTGCGGAGTCGGCGTACTCAGCTGTGGTATCCAGGTCAAGGAGCAGGCATGGCTCTCCCCACTGGTCTGAGGAGTCGATGCTCCAGGGCTCAGGTGAGTCCTTGGGCCTGAGGCGTATTCCCCATTCCCCGCCGTAAACCAGGAAGGCCCTACCTTCTCCTGAGTCTTCTACCTGGACGGCGTAGGCGGGACAAGGACCCTCCGACGACCACCCTGTGATGTCGAACAGACCCATTTCGCCTCTGGGGCCGGGACAGTCTACTCGGAGTATGGGCGCGGGGCTGCCCACCGCGCTAAAGACGCGGTTCAGGGGAAAGTCGCAGTTGTCGTTTTCCTGGACGTCAACCTCTACAAACATAAGGGCACTACGGGATACCTCACCGATTAATCGTCCTGAGCGGGAGCCGGGACGATCGATGGTTGTGCGCCCCACTGTACCTTTGTCCACGCCCGTTCGTGCAGGTAGTAGGCCGCAATTTTCAGAAGCATGTCCATGGTCCCAATGCCGAATGAGAGAAGCGCTTCTCCTGTGAGGATGTAGACCACTAACATAGTGATCAAGGTTGCTATTACCCTCCAACTCAGGGTCTTTAGCAGGCTTTTTCTCCAGCTGTCTATCATGGCTTCTCCACTAGGGTATTAGTATAGTGTGTCGCTTATATCAGAAAACCCCCTGAGGGGTTTGCACTCAGGGGGTTCGTCTCCGGTTAGTGTGTGGCTGCTGGCTCTAAGCGTGCCTCCACAGAAGGGACGTAACGGCCCCCTGGCCGCAGGTACAACAACAGGGGCACATCTGGGAGTTAGTTACGCTGTTCACAAACATATCCGTTTTAGTATATAAGCCTCAGTTGCGGTGGTCAACTGTGGGTGGGTGTTGCCTGGCCAATCGGAAAATCCGGTCCTCCTCCAACTCCTGAGGCGGCACAACTCTTCAGGATGGTGCCGACTCTAACTCAACCAATGGTACAATCTAGGGGCAGGTCACAGCCACGTGATCCCTACGTTACAGCGGCAAGCAGCTGAGGCAATGGGTGTTTCACGCCTACTAAGAATCGCCACCACACTCACGCCTGATGACCTTGTGTGAACTCTTATCCATTACACCGCAGGAGGATACCACTGATGACCATATTAGTGGTTGGAGCCACGGGCAAGACAGGGCGGCCCCTAGTAGAACAGTTGCTGGGCAAGAATCACAAAGTTCGCGTTATCGTCCGCTCGTCTCACAAACTCGCCGCCGACGTTTTGGAAAACCCAAACACGACGGTCATAGAGGCTAGTGTTCTAGACTTGACTGATGAGGAGCTGGCAGAGCATGTAAGGGGCTGTGATGTGGTTGTCTCGTGCCTAGGACATGTCCCGAATTTCAAAGGAATATTTGGAGAGCCGAGAAAGCTATGCACAGACGCGACGCGACGTCTATGTAATGCAATCGAAAAGAATAGACTACCCAAACCTACCAAATTCATTCTTATGAACACGGTTGGGGTTCGGAATCTCGATCTCGGAGAGGAGAGGGCCTGGCTTGAACGGGGACTGCTTACCCTCTTGCGTCACACTGTGCCCCCGCAACGGGATAATGAAACTGCGGCTGAGCACCTACATAGTACCGTGGGTAAGGAGAACAAGCACGTCGAATGGTGCATTATCCGTCCAGACTCGTTAATTGATGCTGAGGTTTCTCCGTACGACATCAAAGAGTCCCCCGTCACGGGTCTCTTTACTGGCTGTCCTACCACGCGATCTAATGTTGCTCAATTCATGACTGAGCTAATCGAGAATGCAGAGCTTTGGAGTACATGGATGTTTCGGATGCCTGTCATTATGAACTCCAAATCTCTTGGCTAGTAGCAGTCTTGGGCATAGCAATAACCTGACCCCATCAAACGAGTCCAGTTGGGTCTGGGCGGTGTGTGCGGGTTCTCTATGGATATGCCGATCCGAAGGCTCTTACGCTGATTTGCCGTAGTTTGGCCAATGTGCCCTAAGGGAAAGTCCCACCCTCCTCGGCCTAGCCTAGCCTGCCGGTATCAGATACGGTTCTCGTCCCCTGGCCCTCGCCCGATAGCTGTCAACTTTCACACGCTCTGGCCAGGGAGCAAGTTGGCGTGGCCTGGGCTTTGAGATGGTGGTGAGTCTCATTGCTTACATTACTGCGAATACTTATGGTGGCGATGTTATAAGCTGAATGGCCTTGCCGTCGCGCGTCAGAGGACGCATCGCAGAATATGAAAACTGGTACCCCTAGTCTTACCGAAGACAGAACCTTTGAGTGGGTCGTGGCGCTATGAACCTGGGAGGTCGCTCGTTAGCCGAACTGTATTTCTTACAGAAGGGGCAAGCTACAGGCTACCATAGCGCCTTTGAGCCTGGAACCACTCTGGATTTGCTAGGTAACATTCGGCCCTCTAGGGGTGGCCACATCGAACCCCAGGCCGACAAGAGCTAGTGTTTGACAATGGAACTCTTCGACACTGACTCCCTATGAGGATTATCCGGGTAGGAGAATCCCTCCGTTTGGGCCTCTGGTGGTCTATCAGCGATCCCATCAATATACGAATATTATCCTGCAAAGTTACAGTAATGACAACAGGAAACTAGCTGCAATGCCATGTAGGTGTCGATCTTGGATGAGCTTCCGCGGTTTCTGATAGACACAAAAAACTGCGGTACTCGTGGGGGGTGGGCCTGGAGGCTGCTGAAGGTGACAGCGCCGAGACTTCTCGCTAGCGACGTCCCGACCGCCGCCCCCAGGGCGACCTTATCCCTGGATGTGAACGTCGCCCGCGCCGGGGACGACTATGACTCAGGCGATGTGCAGTAGTCAAGTGTATCGTACTACAAACTCTTCAGCTGACGGTGGCGATTTGAACACCGGGCGAGGCGTGCTCCCGCCAGCGTCATGGCTGGAGGTAACCTCATAAGTGTCTGCATCCCGGGAGCCACATTGCTCTGGGAGTGCCCCGTGCCGCTCCAAGGCAATCCCCACGGATTGTAGCAGACCCAAGGGAACTGACTATCCGACTTACATGCCAGCACGGGGCTGTCCTGGACACCGGCGGGGCGTGGGAGCCACGTCCATTCAGCTCAAGGCTCCTAACGCCAATCGTGCCTCTAGTGGTTTCGCCTCACCATTCGCACCACACCTCGGACTACGGTTGCCACGTCGTGAGCTATGGATGTGAGCGCACTATCCAACGCCCATCGCACCGCTGTCCGCACGGCTGTAGCTACGGTGCGGGCTATGGATGTGAGCGAACTATTCAGCCAACGCACTGCCGTGGCTACGCCCCGGGCGATCACTGCTGGGGGACTGTCGGCCCCCCATAAGAAGCTCGTCCAGCCCCATCGACGGTATACTCCAGCTACTACGATGCCTCCAGCGATTGCTCCGATCGCCAACCCTCCAATAACCATCAGCGCCACTGCTAGGGCCGAAAGCTGTGCCCCTCCTTTGTCCGTCTCCGGGGGCCTGGGGTTCACGGCTGGTTCCGCCACGGCAACAGGCGTCCCTGCCTCCGTAGAGGACCATGGGCCTTCCGCGACACCGTTCACCGCTCGTACCTGCACCTCGTACACAGTACCGTTAGTGAGCGACCGTATCTTGTATCTGAAAGGCGGCGTTCCGGTCCCTCGAGTCCAGGCGTCGTCCACTAACTCCCACTCCGCGCCGCCGCTGGGCCGGTATCGCAGGTCGTAGGCGATGATCGCAGAGCCGCTGTCTCTGGTGGGCGCGCTCCACGGCACCGTCAATTCTTCATTCCCTATTGTGATCGTGCCGATGATGGGCTCGGAGGGTAAGGCGATAACGCTGATGGTGACCGAAATGATGGCGGAACCACCGTAGGAGTCATCAGCCCTCACGGTCACCGAATAGGAGTCCTTGGTCGCCCTGTCCAGTGCAGCCTTTTTCTTCAGCTGCCCGGTCGACGAGTCGATTCCGAAGGATGCCGCGTCATTCCCCAAGAGAGAATAGATGAGTGAGTCGTTGTCGGCATCGGTCGCTTCGACGGGGTTTCCGATGTCGTGGTTGGTGTTCCAGTTCTCGACAACGATCCGGGTAGCAGGGCCACTTTCACTGAAGGTGGGACTGGCGTTGAATGCGCTGCCGCACATTTCATCGGTCGAGGTAACCGTGACTCCGCCAAGAGCCGGCAGGGGTTCGGTGAAGTGGTTTCCACCGATGGTCAGTGTAGTGAGGAAGGCAGCGTTACCCAATTCAGGTGGGACAGCGCCCGTCAACGTGTTGCAATGGAGATTGAGAACCGACAGTTTGGTGAGGTTGCCCAGCTCTGGGGGGATGAGACCGGTGAGTTGGTTGTCGTGAAGGTAGAGCTGCGCCAGGTCGGTGAGGTTGCCCAGTTCAGTTGGGATTGGGCCGCTCAGCTCGTTGCCGGAGAGGTAGAGGATTGCCAGGTCGGTGAGGTTGCTCAACTCTGGGGGGATGAGACCGGTGAGTTGGTTGTCGGAGAGGTAGAGCTGCGCCAGGTCGGTGAGGTTGCCCAGCTCTGCAGGGATGGGGCCGGTGAGCTCGTTGCCGGAGAGGTAGAGCTGCGCCAGGTCGGTGAGGTTGCCCAGCTCTGCAGGGATGGGGCCGGTGAGCTCGTTGCCGGAGAGGTAGAGCTGCGCCAGGTCGGTGAGGTTGCCCAACTCTGGGGGGATGAGACCGGTGAGTTGGTTGTCGTGAAGGTAGAGCTGCGCCAGGTCGGTGAGGTTGCCCAGTTCAGTTGGGATTGGGCCGCTCAGCTCGTTGCCGGAGAGGTAGAGGATTGCCAGGTCGGTGAGGTTGCTCAACTCTGGGGGGATGAGACCGGTGAGTTGGTTGTCGTGAAGGTAGAGAATTGCCAGGTCGGTGAGGTTACCCAGCTCTGCCGGAATCTCGCCGGTGAGCTCGTTGCCATAGAAATAGAGGCGGGTCAACGCGGTCAGATCGCCCAGCTCGGGCGGGATGAGACCGGTGAGTTGGTTGTCGTGAAGGTAGAGGGTCGTCAGGTCTCTGAGGTTGCCCAGCTCTGGGGGGACGGGGCCGGTGAGCTTGTTGCTCTGAAGATAGAGGTGGGTCAGGTTGGTGAGGTCGCCCAGCTCTGCAGGGATGGGGCCGCTGAGCTTGTTGCTCTGAAGATAGAGGTGGGTCAGGTCTCTGAGGTTGCCCAGCTCTGGGGGGACGGGGCCGGTGAGCTTGTTGCTCTGAAGGTAGAGGTGGGTCAGGTTGGTGAGGTCGCCCAGCTCTGCAGGGATGGGGCCGCTGAGCTTGTTGCTCTGAAGATAGAGGCGGGTCAACGCGGTCAGGTTGCCCAGCTCTGCAGGGATGGGGCCGGTGAGCTTGTTGCTGGAAAGATAGAGGATCGTCAGGTTGGTGAGGTCGCCCAGCTCAGTTGGGGTTGGGCCGCTCAGCTCGTTGCCGGAGAGGTAGAGCTGCGCCAGGTTGGTGAGGTTGCCCAGCTCTGGGGGGACGGGGCCGGTGAGCTTGTTGTTGGAAAGATAGAGGATCGTCAGGTTGGTGAGGTCGCCCAGCTCTGCAGGGATGGGGCCGGTGAGCTTGTTGCTCTGAAGATAGAGGTGGGTCAGGTTGGTGAGGTCGCCCAGCTCTGCAGGGATGGGACCGCTGAGCTTGTTGCTCTGAAGATAGAGGCGGGTCAACGCGGTCAGGTTGCCCAACTCAGCGGGGACGGGGCCGGTGAGCTTGTTGTTGGAAAGATAGAGGATCGTCAGGTTGGTGAGGTCGCCCAGCTCTGGGGGGATGGGACCGGTGAACTTGTTGTTGTGAAGGTAGAGGATCGTCAGGTTGGTGAGGTCGCCCAACTCTGCAGGTATGGCGCCGCCGAGTTTATTGCCGGAGAGGTTGAGAATTGTCAGGTCCGTGAGGTTGCCCAGCTCCGACGGGATCGAACCTGCAAGCCCTTTCCCATTGGCGGTGAGTCCAGTGACCCGGCCATGCGAGACGGAGATGCCTTCCCAGTCAGTGATAGGCGTGTTGACGTTCCAGTCCAACACATTGCCGGGGTCAAGAGTTGCTTTGGCGTCAAGCAACGCTTCGCAATCGGCGATTAGGCTGGAATTGGCGGAAGGGTCGGGTACGGCAACGCTGTCGTCGCACCGCGACTGCGCCTGCGCCGTACTAGGTGATGCAATGGCAAGCGCCAATGTCAGGAAGAAAACAGCGATGAGCAAGACCCGTCCCCGGCTGGGGTTGGGTTTGCCGAGGCCAAACTCGGGGAGGGTAGGTATGTTACAACTTGTCACCAAGGTCTTCCTGTTCCGTAGTTTCACTCCGACGGATGCGACAGTAGCTTCCTCTCCTATCTCCGGCTACGTCGCACCACAATTATGAGAACGACTCCAGCGACTACCCCAATCACTACCACGACGATAGCCCACCAGGGGAATCCTTCGTCCCCGCCGTCCGCCTCGGACGGCGCTGGCTCCGCCGTGGGTGCAGGCGTAGGCTCCGCCGTGGGTGCAGGCGTAGGCTCCGCCGTGGGTGCAGGCGTAGGCTCCGCCGTGGGTGCAGGCGTAGGAGTAGGCGGGGGCGGCGCTTCTTCAGTCTCGCCTCTGCCTGATTCCGACCAAGGGCTGACTCCCTCGGCGTTGATAGCCCGCACCTGCACCTCGTAGCCGGTCTCAGGCTTAAGATCGCTCAGGGTCATGGATATGCCGGTGCCGCCGTACCCGACGTCTTTGAACTCCCCGTCAGCTTCGCGGTATTGCAAGTCGTAATCCGTGATCTCCGGTCCCTGGTTATCGGGCGCTGTCCAGCTGACCGTTAGGCCAGTCGGGCCGGTGCTCGTTACTTCAGGAGCTCCCGGCTGAGAGGGCGGCTCAACCACGTTCTCTACGGTGATGGTAACTATGATCCCATCGACACCCCCTCGGCGATCCCGGGCGCTCACCCGCACCGAGTATTCGTTCTTGACCTCGTAGTCCAACGCTGTCTTGGTGGTGATCTGCCCTGTGCTAGGGTCCACGTCGAAGGAGGCTCGATCCATTCCCCACAGCCAGTACTCCAGCCGGTCATTATCCGAGTCCCTGGCGTTCACTGGGTCCCCCACAGCCATGCCCACTTCTGCGTTCTCCGGGACGGTGCGGGTGGTGTTGAGGCCCTCGTTGAACCTAGGCGAGCGGTTGGCAGGTTCGTCGTCCACCGCAGTGACGGTGACGGTGACCGTACCGGTGTCCGTACCCCCGTTCCCGTCGCTCACTGTATAGGTGAAGGAGTCGGGGCCATTGGTGTTGGCGTTAGGGGTGTAGGTGACGGTGGCCCCGGCGCTCGTGATCGCGGCGCGGCCATTGCTAGGTACGCTCACCGCAGTTACGCTGAGGGCGTCCCCGTCCGCGTCCGTGTCGTTGTCCAACACCCTAATGACGATGGCCCTGTCTTCGTCAGTCGTGGTGGAGTCACCCATCGCCACAGGCGGGTCGTTAACTGAAGTGACGATGACGGTGACCGTAGCGGCGTCTGTTACTACTTTTCCGTCGCTCACCTTGTAGGTGAACAAGTCGGAACCGTGGAAGTTAGCATTAGGAGTATAGGTGACGGTGGTCCCGGCGCCTGTGATCGCGACGCTCCCGTTGCTTGGTGTGCTCTCCTCGATGACGCTGAGGCTGTCACCGTCCACGTCCGAGTCGTTGTCCAACACCCTAATGACGATGGCCGTGTCCTCGGCAGTCGTGGAGGCGTCATCCACCGCCACTGGCGGGTCGTTGGCTTGAGGGATGGCTTCCCCTTCTGCCTGAGGCCCTGGGCTGCGGAGGTTCACCGCGCGGACCTGGAAGTCATATACTCGGCCATTAAATAGGTTTTCCACCGTGTGCTCGGTGGGAAGTTGGCCTTCGATTCCGGGGACGGACTCCCAGTCATGGATGTCCAGCACGTGGGCCGAGCCGGCCCCCACCAAGGCGGTGTGAGCGGCAGTGTCCACCGCTACGGAATACCCGAACCAATCGCCCGCCTCGCCGTCTTCGTCGGTCAGCTTTTTCGTCTGGATCCATTCACCATTGGAATCCCTGGTGAAGACGTAAGCCGAACCTGAAGCAGAGCCGTTGTCGTCGTCCCCGTACGCACCAACCACCACGGTATCAACGTCCACCGCCACCGAATACCCGAAGTAGTCGAGAGCATCGCCATCGTCTGCAGTCAGCTTTTCCCCACCGTTCCACACGCCTCCCGAATCTCTGGTGAAGACATAGGCCGCACCGGCATCCAGAAGGTACAAGGGTGAATCGGGGTCTGAATGGGGGTCAATGGGGTCGTGCTGATACGCTCCCACCACGACGGTGGCAACTTCCACCTCGGCACCACTAACCTCCACGGTATCAACGTCCACCGCTACGGAATACCCGAAGTTATCCTGCGCCTCGACGTCGGAGGCGGTCAGCTTGTCGGTCTCATTCCCGTCGGCCCAGGCACCGGAGGACTTCACGAATACGTAAGCCGAACCCGAGTCAATGCCTTTGTCATCGTCCCCGGACGCCCCGATCACAGCAGTGTTGCCGTCCAATGCTACGGAAACCCCGAACCAGTCGTCAGCGGCGCCGTCGGAGGCGGTCAACTTGGCCGTCTCAGTGTCTTCCATGGGGTCCCAGTCGGCCCAGCCTCCACTGCTGTTGGGTTTGGTGCATATGTAGGCCGAACCAGAATCTTCTGAGTCGTTTTCCTCGTCGTCGTCCTGATACGCCCCTACTAGGACGGTGTCACCGTCCACCGCCACGGAATACCCGAAGTAGTCGAGGGCCGCGCCGTCGGAAGCCGTGAGCTTGGCGGTCTCAGTACTGGTGGCCCAGCCCCCTGTGGGCTTCACGAATACGTAGACCGAGCCGGAATCAGCGCCGTCGCCGTCGTTTCCAGGCGCCCCAACCACGACAGTATCACCGTCCACCGCCACGGAAATCCCGAAGTTGTCGTAAGCCTCGCCATCGAAGGCGGTTAGCTTGGCCGCCTGGGTCCACACACCCTCAACTCTGCTGAAGACGTATACCGCGCCAGAATCAACGCCATTGTCGTCATCCTGGTACGCCCCGATAACTGCGATGTCACCGTCCACCGCCACCGCATACCCGAACTTGTCGCCCCCCACGCCGGTCAACGTGCTGGTCTTGAGCAGGTGCAATACCTCGTATCTGAGTATGGTCTCTTTTGTCTCAACGTGGGTGTAAGCCCATTTCAGCTTCACCTCACCATTGCCCTCCTCCGGGGGCTCCAAGGCTGGGCGAAGTAGTTGAGGCGGCAGAGGCTTGGCGTCGATCGCCGAGGCAGGGCCAACGTCGGTTGCGTTCTCCGCCCAGATCTGGAACGTGTACGTGGTGCCGTTGGTGAGGCCGGTAATGGTGTATGTGGTGGCGTCGGCACTGATGTTGGTTGAGTTCGTGACTCCGTCGATGCTGTAATGGTATTTATCGATCGAAGCGTCGTCGGGGTCGCCCCAACTCAGACGCACCTCTTCGTGGCCCGGCTCCGCCGCGAGATTCAACGGCGAGTCTGGTAGCATACCCGCCGGTGTGGCAGTGACGTCCGAGGCATCGCCGTAAGGCTGAAGAGCCTGGTTGTCCACCGCGCGGATATGGAACGTGTACTCGGTGCCGTTGGTCAGGCGGGTGCCGTCGATCAGACTGGTAACGGTGTAACCGATGGTGTTCGCGACGCTGTAGTCGATGTCTTCGACGTCGATGTCGATGAAGCCAGTACCGCCGTCGGTGCTGTACTGGTATTTATCGATCGAAGAGTCGTTGGGGTCGGCCCACTCCAGCTTCACCTGGGTGTCGCCCGCGGTTGCGGAGAGGTCCGGCGCGCCCGGTGTCGCACTTGCGGGCTTGGCATCTTTTGTGGCCGAAGGACCCTCTCCGATCACGTTCACCGCCCGCACCGCAAACGTGTACGTGGTGAGGTTGGTCAGGCCGAGCACCGTGTAATTGTCGGTGCTCGGCCCGCTGTCGGGAATACTCGTGAAGGTCGTACCGCCGTCGGTGTTGTACTCGTACCTCGTGACGGGAGCTCTTGTGGCGTCGGCGTTGGCTGCAGTCCAGCTCAACGTCACCTGGCCGTCGCCCGCATCCGCGTTCAGCCCGCTCGGCGCGACCGGCTTCCCTAACGGCGTGGCGCTGGCTCCGTCCGAGGCGGGGCCTGCTCCGCTTCGGTTCAGCGCCCGGATTTGTAACGTGTACTCATCACCATTGGTCAGCTCGTCCTCGATATGGGAAACCGTCGATTCTCCGCTTCCGGTAATGGGTCTCCAACTCGGGATTCCGAGCACATAGACCGAACCGGAATCCACAACAGCTACGTTGTCGTCCTTGTATGCCCCAACCAGTGCCTGATTACCTTCTACCGCTACGGAAACTCCGAACCGGTCGTTGGCCGCGCCGTCAGGGGCGGTGAGCTTGAGCGTCTCATTACTGGCGGCCCAGCCGATGTCGGGTTCGATGAAGACGTAAGCAGAACCGGACCCGGAACCGTGATCGTCGTCCTTCCACGTTCCAACCACCACGGTCTTGTCGTCCACCGCTACCGAAAATCCGAACTGGTCGTCGACCGAGCCGTCGGAGGCGGTGAGCTTGGCCTTCTCACTCCACGCTCCGGATTCCTTGACGAATACGTAAGCCGCGCCGGAACCGGCTCCGCGCCGGGAATCATTGTGCAGCCTTGCTCCTATCACCGCGGTGTCGCCGTCCAGCGCGACGGAATACCCGAACCAGTCGCCCGGCGCGCCGTCGGAGGCGGTCAGTCTGGAAGTGTAATCACTGCTGTCGACCCAGCCGCCGTTCGGCTTGGTGTATATGTAGGCCCGGCCGTGTCCATCGCGGTTGAAGCTGTCGTCGGACAGGTACGACCCGATCAATATGGTGTCACCGTCCACCGCCACTGAAGACCCGAACAAATCGTTCGGTAGGCGGGTGTTGACGGGAGTGATTGGCGTGGTGAGCTTGGCCGACGCAATTGTGCCGGTCCAGCCTGTGGAGGGCTTGGTAAAGACATAGACCGCACCGACGAATATCAGGTCTCCCAGGGACGCGTCGCGCTCGTAGTTCTGGAAGGGCGCCCCAACCACCACGGTGTCCCCGTCCACCGCGACGGAAAGGCCGAACAGGTCGTCGGTCCCATCGCTGGCTGTCACCCGGTCAGGAGCGGTCAGCTTGACCGTCTCAGTCGCGTCGGCCCAGCCGCCGCCGGGCTTGATGTATACGTAAGCCGCACCTGAATCATCGCCGTGGTCGTCGTTCCGGTACGCGCCGACCACGATGGTGCCGCCGTCGATCGCTACGGCATACCCGAACCGGTCGCCCTCGTCAACCCCCTCGATATCCGGGACATTCGCTTCGTCGGAGGCGGTGAGCTTGGCTTTCCGGTCCCATTCGTCATTCGAATTCTTGACAAATACGTAGGCCGCGCCGACCTCAATGATATCGTTACCATCACCGTCAACCCCGTCTTCCTTCCAAGCCCCGACCACAGCGGTATCGCCGTCGACCGCTACGGAGACTCCGAACTGGTCGCCCGCCGCCCCGTCGGCGGCGGTGAGCCAGTCCTCCGGGACCACCTCCGCTAGCTCGTACCCGGTTATCGTCGAGTTGCCGGGGTTATCCCAGCTCAGCGTCACTCGGGTGTCGCCAGCCACCGCTCCCAACCCGGTCGGCTTGCCTGGCTTCCCAATCCGGGGCGTAGCGCTGGCGCTGTTCGAGGCTGGGCCGGCGCCGGAGGCGTTTACCGCGCGAATTCGGAACCAATACTCCTGGTAGTTGGTCAAGCCGGACACTGTGTGAGACGTGGTTGTCGATTCGCTATCGGAGATATCGTCCCAACCCTCGATGTCGAACACGTAGGCCGCGCCGGCGTTCGAGACGCTGTTGTCCAGATCGTCGGTCCCGGCGGCGTTGTCCGCCCCAACCATTGCCGTGCCACCGTCAACTGCGACGGCCCCCCCGAACTTGTCGTTTGCCGCAGCATCGGAGCCGGTCAGCCTGGTCGCGTCATTACTGTCGGCCCAGCCAGTGCTGGGCTTGGTGAATGCGTAGGCCGCACCGGTATTGTTGACGGCGTCACTCTGGTCGACTCCGTCCGCCCCGACAACGACGATGTCACCGTCCACCGCTACGGAATTTCCGAAGTTGTTGCCGCGGCCGTCGTGATCGGGGTCGTCGGACGAGAGCTTGGCTTTTTCGACCCATCCTTCGGATTCCTTGATGAATACGTAAACCCATTCCTGCAGTTCCGCCCCAATCACGGCGGTGTTACCGTCTATCGCTACGGAAACACCGAATAAGTCGTTGGTCCCACCGTCGGAGGCGGCAAGCTTGGTCACAGTATTGGCCGCCGTAGTTGTGTTGGTCCAGCCGTTGCCGGGCTTGTCGAACACGTAAGCCGCGCCCTTGCCGCTGTCTCTCCCGCTCGCTCCAATCAGTACCGTGTCACCGTCCAGTGCCACGGAACGGCCAAAGTAGTCGTTCGCCAATGGGACGGAGACGGTGAGCTTGGCAGCCTGGCTCCACCCGATGGAATCCTTGGTGAATACGTAGGCAGAACCCTTGTTGCTGTCATCACGCCAAGCCCCGACCCCGATGGTGCCGGTGGATTCGTCAACCGCTACGGATCTTCCGAACTCGTCGCCCGCTGCGGCGTCGCCGGCGATCAGTTTGGCCGTTAACCCGTCCTTGGCAGTATCCGTCAGGCCGTCCCAGTTGACCCAGCCTCCGGTAGGATTGCTGAACACGTATGCCGAACCGGCACCGGCGGCAGCGGTTCCGCTGGCTTCCCCAGCGGTGAGGTCATCCTGAAGGACGCCAACCACTATGGTGTCACCGTCCAACGCTACGGAAAATCCGAACTGATCACCCACCTCAGGATCCTTAGCTATGAGCTTAGCCCTCCGGCTCCAACCATCGGTACCTTTGGTGAATACGAAGGCCGCACCAGTCTGAACACCGTTGTTCACGTCCCCGGGCACCCCGATCACGGCCGTGTCGCCGTCAACGGCTACGGCGTTACCGAAAACGTCGTTCGTCGCCGCGCCGTCGCCTTCGACCAGCTTTGCGATTTCGGCGTGCCGCCATAGCTGGTACTTCTCAATTGTGGCGTTGCCCGGATCGTCCCAGGAGAGCGCGACCTGCCCATCACCCGCCGCGGCAGACAGCTTCGGGGCGGCCGGTATCATCAGAGCAGTCACCGCTGATGTCATGCCGTTGCCGAAATCGTTCACCGCGCGCACTGCCAACGTGTGCGTGGTGCCGTTGGCCAGGCCGGTGACGGTGTATGCAGTGGTGTCCGCTTGGCTACCTGGGATGTCGCTGAAGGTCGCGCCGCCGTTGTTGCCGTTTCCGCCGCCGTTGATGATGTAGTCGGTGCTGTACTGGTATTTCGTGATTGTGTCGTCTTCGGGGTCGTCCCAGGTAAGCGCAACCTGGCCGTCGCCCGGCGTGGCCGATAGGATCACGGGGGCAGCTGGCGCGGGCATGGGCACGTCGGTCACAGTTGATGCCGGGCCGTCGCCGGAAGGGTTCACCGCACGCACTGCGAACATGTATGTGATGTCGTTGGTCAGGCCGGTTACCGCGTGGAACCTGTTGTTGGCGTCATTTTCGGGGACGTCGGTCCAGCCCTTGATTTCGAACACGTAAGCAGAACCGGCGTCGAGAACATCGTTGCCGGTGTCGTCGTCGTCGTCATTGGCGTCGTTCCTGGGCGCAGCCACCAATGCAGTGTCACCGTCCAGCGCCAGCGCGATTCCGAACCGGTCGCCCGTCGCGGCGTTGGAGGCGGTGAGCTTGACCGTGCCAGTAGTGTCGGTCCAGCCGTTCGTGGGCTTGATGAATACGTAGATCGAACCGGAGTCCGTGCCATCGTCGTCGTTCTGGTGGGCCCCGACCACGATGGTGTCGCCGTCCACTGCAACGGACCGACCGAACTGGTCGCTATCGGCGCCGTCTGACGCGGTGAGCTTGGCCGTCTCGGTGCCTGCACTGTTGGTCCAGCCGTTGTCAGGTCTGGTGAATACGTAGGCCGAACCGGTGCTGACCTCAGTGCCCCCAACCGTGTTCCGGTCTCCGGACGCGCCAACGACTATAGTGTTGCCGTCCACCGCGACTGAGCGACCGAAATTGTCGTTGGCGGCCCGGTCGGACGCCCTGAGCTGCACGGTTTCAGTAGTCGTGGCCCAGGCGGCGCCCCCAGACTTGACGAACACGTAGACCAAACCTGAATCGGTGAGGCTGTTGCCGTCCTTACCGTACGCCCCGACTGCGATGGTATCGTCGTCCACCCCTACTGAATTCCCGAACAGATCGTCCGCACCGGCGTTGGAAGCGGTGAGCTTGGCATTCTGGCTCCACTCACCAGTCTCACTGTTCCGCGTAAAGACGTATGCCGAACCGGTGCTGACGTCTGTGCCACCAACAGAGTTTTGATCTCCTGGCGCTCCGATCACGATGGTGCTCTCACCGTACAATGCCACGGAAGCTCCGAACAGGTCGTCCGCCGCGCCGCCTGTAGCGGTGAGCTTGGTCTCGGTAATGGTGGAGGTCCAGTCGCCATCGGAAGGCTTGGTGAACACATAGATTGCGCCCGTTTTGCTGACGTTCCCACGGGCCCCAACCACCACGGTATCGCCGTCCACCGCCACGGAGATTCCGAACTCGTCACCATCAGCGCCATCGGAGGCGGTCAGCTTGGCCTGCTGGCTCCACGCACCGTTGGAATCCTTGATGTAGACGTAGGCCGCGCCGGGCCTGCTAACGTCCAGACTGGTGTCGGGATCCGTATAGGTGGGTTGGAACGCTCCGACCACGGCGGTATCGTTGTCTACCGCTACCGAAACCCCGAACCTGTCATTTAACGCGCCGTCGGAGGCGATCAGCCCGCTCTCCTCGGCGAGCTGCAATAACTCATACTTGGTTATGGTCGTATTCGCAGGGTCATCCCAGGTAAGCTGGACCTGCATGTCTAGCGGCATGGCCGTGAGGTTCACCGGGGCGGCCGGCGCTGTCAGGGCGGAGGCCTCGCCGGAGGCAACGCTGTTGCCCACTGAGTTCACAGACCGAACCAAGAAGGTGTAGGTCTTGCCACGGTCCAGGCCGGTCGCGGTGTGGCCTATGGCGTTGTTTCCTCCGTGGGCACTTTCGGGGATGTCGGTCCAGTTACCGTAGTTGTCCGTGCCCGCTTTTTGGCGATACTGGTGCATGGTAATCGCGCTGCCGCCGTCGGAAACCGAAGCGGTCCAGGCAAGTGTGACCGAGGTATCGGCGCCGGTCGCCGTCAAACTCGTCGGGGCGTCCGGCACAGTCTCCGGCGTGGCGGTCACGGTCGATGCCGTGCCGTCACCGCCATCGTTCACCGCTCGCACCGCCAAGGTGTACTGTGTGCCGTTGGTCAGCCCGGTAACGGTATATGCGGTCGTTTCATTGTCGCTGCTGCCGATGTCGGTGAAGTTCGTGCCGCCATTGGTGCTGTACTGGTATTTGGTGATGGTGTCGTTGCCGGGGTCGTCCCAGGAAAGCGTAACCTGGCCGTTGCCCACCGTGGCCGAGAGGTTTACCGGGGCGGCCGGGGCGCGGTTTTCCCCTTTGACTTTGATTTTTATCCTAGCGTCACTACCATTACTCCAAGAGACGCTAGATCCCGTGGGCCTCGAGTGGCGAACATTGGCGATGCTCCATCCGTCGTAGGCACCGGAATCTTCAGTGGTGCGATCCGTAAGGTCCCATTGAGGTTGGGTTGGATTGAGCCCGACAGCGAAAGTCATGTGCACGAAGTAGGTGGTTTCTGCGCTGAGACTGGAGTTGGCAGGGGCGGTGAACTTCCGGAGTCCTGTCCCTAGATTGCTCGGGTTGGTCAAGGTATATAGGACCGTGTCGCTAGGGTCTTGCCCGTCGGCCTCCCTCACCGAAACCGTCAGGGTTCCATTAGCTGGAGCCGTGTGTACCTGCAATTCGATACTGGTCAAGACGTAACCCAGCGTATTCTTGCCCGTGGTGAACCCTTGAGCATGGTCATAGGCGCCTACGGGTGTCCCACCGTAGGCATGTTGGCCGGTGTTGCTCACCAGCACGATCTCTGCGGCATCGGACGGCGCCGGAGAGCCAAGCAGCAGCGCGGCGGCGAGGATTGCGCCGATGATTGTCAGCCGCGGGAGAGTTCTCACATGGACTGCCCTCATATAACGTCCTGCTCGTCGGCATCGGATGCGGTTAGCTTGGCCGACAAGGTCCACCTACCGAATTCCGAACCCCTGATAAACACGCCAGCCGTACCGGAATCGTCGCCCCGGTACGGTGCTATCACCGCGGTATCTCCGTCCACCGCTACGGTATACTCGGATTCATTATGCAGAGTTGGGAAGTCGGCCGTCAGCTTTGCACACTTCGCAAGCTCCCATAGCTGGTAGTTGGTTATGTATGGCGAGTCGGCGGTAGGATCGTAACAACTCGGCCTCGGCTGGGTGTAGAGCGCCTCGGTGGACAGACCGATCCGCTGGCCCGGAACCTTATCTGGGGTTTTAACTCTCGCGAATGTGATCATTGGCACAGTAGGCCGGAAGACCATGCCCAGATTCAACAGAGTGGACAGCACCAGCGGCAGGGGTTGAGCTGCCACTGGCTCCAGTGTGTAGAAGCCGTACAGGTCCATGCCAGTTGTGCCGGTAAAGATCAACGTCACGTTCAGCATGAGCAGCAGGCCGCCTAACTGGACAAAATCAAGAACCTTCACCCTGCGGTTCGTTCTTGACCTATAGTCAGTCCCTCACACCGAGCGTGCTGACTGAGCAGTACAGGCGGACTCTCAACCGCGTCAGGCCTCGCAGCTCGCTTGGCTACAGACCGCCAGTGTTGCAGACCATGCCCCCTGCTGAACCTCTCCCAGTGCTACCTAAGACTAGCATTTCTCTTGGACCAGCTTTCGGGAGGCAGGTCATATGGCTCTCTTAGTTTGACCAAAAGTTTGAAATATGGTAAACTGCTAAGAATTATATTGGATTTCCTGGCCCACTGTCTATTGAGGAATGAGGCTTAATTCCCCTGTCATATCCCCCCAACCTGTACCGCTCTTCGCGACGGTAAACAATAATTACCGTCCCCTCCTCCGGTGGGCCAACCCCTTCAACCAAACAGCTGCAACCCTCCAAGCATGACTGACGTGGATGGTTACGGAGTTCAGCTTTCAGGACGTCGGTCCCCTTGAGGGCGACCTCACCCTCGCCGTGATAGACCTCACGGGTAACGAGGTCCATAGAAGTGCGGAAGCAGACCAAGGCTCGGGGACCGTGATCGCTCCAACTCGTGGCGATCACACTTTCTTGTTAGATAAAGGGACCCGCCACCAGTTGGTCGTAAGACTGGAATACCGGGTATTACCCCCTGGCGCAAACTAAAACATGGACAGAGAGGTAGTCGTACTTCAATTTCAGGGCATCCGCCTGGAGGGTGCCCCGGTAGGCCATGAACACGACCTTGACGGGCCGGGTCTGACCGATGCGCCATGACCGCCGCGACGCCTGCCGCATGGTGTAGACGCTGTAATCCGTCTCGAACCAGACCAGGGTCGGGAAGTCGATCAGGTCGAGGCCGGTCTGCACCAACCGGGGATGGCAGATGAGGACGTCGATGCCCTCCTTGACCTTCTGCTCCACCCACGCCTCCCTGCGGTCCGGGGCCACGGCGTCGGCCTTCATCACCGCCGCCCGGAACCCGTGCCTGGTCAGGATGTCGCTCATCCGCTCGGTAATGTCCCTGGTTCCGGTATGAGTGGCGTAGACCAACACTCTCCTCCCCTCCATTCTTTCCGCCGCCACTAGGTCCAGCAGGGCCTTCTCCTTTGGGTACAGCTTCTCCTCGGAGAGCGGCGGCACCTGGACCAGCACGTCCTCCGACTCCGGGTCAAGGACGGTCTCACCCCGTGTGCAGCCGTCGGGGTAGGCCAGCAGCGATTGAAGGTAGGTGGAGAGGAGTTTCCGTGACCCCTTGGCCAGCGCATCGGCGAGGGCGGCCCGCAGCTTGTCGTACAGGGTGCCGTAGGCTCCCCGCTGGGTGTAGCCGTAGCTGTCGGGCTCGGAGTCCATCGACGAGAGGAGAATCTGCTCCTCGTAGGAGGGCAGCCCCGAGGCCACGTCGGAGAGTCTGAGGAACACCGAGTTGCCGATCAGGTGGAACAACGCGGCTGGTGCGAGCCCCGGCCGTTCCCGCACCACCTTGCGGTAGCGCCTGCGCCGGCTGAACCGTCCGTCCTCCACCGACTCGTCGTCGTCCTTGCCGATGGTGTGCTCCTCGAAGCCGTACCGTTGTATCCACCTTCCCTCCTCGGAGCGCCCGAACTCCGTCCTGATGGCCGGGCTGAACCGGTACAGCAGGTGGAACAAAGTGCTCGAATAGCCACCTGTCAAAGTTCCTGTCAGGGTGAGGGAGCGGCCGCAGGAGTCGGCAAGGACGCCCGCTGCGATGCCCTGGGCGGAGCCCCTTCCCTTGTATTCGTGCACCTCGTCTGTTACGAGGAGCTCGAAGAACCCCTTCATCCGCTTCTTGATGTAGTCGGCGAGTGGATATCGCTTCGGCCCCTTGGGGTCGGCCTGCCAGAGGGCGGAGCCGCAGTGGGCGCAGGTACGGCGCTTGCGCCCCATCTCCTCGGCGGTCAGCGGCACACCGTCCTTGTCCACGATCTGGCTGGCGCAGATGGGGCAGCAGGGGACCCGGAAGGGCTCCCCCGTCTCCTCGTCCCGGATGAGCCCGCCCCTGGATGTGGCCCACCGCTCGGTGTATGCCGCCTGCCAGCGGTAGGAGAGCTTCGCCCGTTCCCTGGACATGATGGCGAAGAGGGGTCCTGGGCCGGTGGAGAGGCGCAGCTTCTCTAGGTCGGTGATTGAGGCGACGATGGCGACGCGGGCCTTGGGCACCGTCTGCTCGACCTCACGCTTCCACTTCCGGGTCAGGTGCGGGGGTGTGAGTACGAGCACCCGCTGGAAACCCGCAGCGTAGGCTGCAGATGCGCCGAGTAAGGTAGGCCGCCGGCGAGTTACCCCGTGTTACCGGAGCACTTTTCCATCGGCCCCCCTCCGAACCGGACGTGCGGCTTTCACCGCATCCGGCTCTCCAGTGGTCTATATCTGCTTCTGCGGATTACTTCGCCCGTGATGGATGTCCATGTGACACGTCCGGCACACCACGAGGGTTATGCGTTTCCGCGCCGCCATGAGTTGTACCCACTTGGGCTTTTCCCGTTGGCCTTTCACGTTTAGGTCGCGAAGCGCACGGATGTGATGGACTTCTACATCCACCGTTGAGCCGCACATCTCGCATTCGTCCGCTTGGAGCCGTTTGATGAGCTCGTTGCGGTCAGACCTGTATCGCTGAGGCTGTTGGTCGACTAGAACTGCCTGCCGTTGCCGTTTCAGGGGTATGCCACCGAACTGTGCCACGAGTGGGCGTTTCCCCTCGCCCCGCTCCACCACGACCTTGAGGCAAGCCCTTTCTCCGTGCTCGGTTTGGGCGACGCCCTCGTAGCGTCGAAGGATTTTCCGAGCGGTGGTTTTGTGCTTGGCCGCAAGGGTTCGTGCCAGCGACATCTCCATGACCCCTTTCAGTTTCCCGAAATGGGAGACGTTGTAGGCCAGAAGGTAGTAGTTGACGACGCCCCGGAACTCCGACTGGTACTACTCCACGATGAAGATTTCTCCATCGTGGAGTAGGTAACTGCGGTGTGCCGGTTTGCCGTTCTTCATGTAGGCTTGGCAGTGCTGTTCGATGACTTTGGCGGGAACTCGCAATCCGATGATGCCGTTGACTTTGCGCCGCCCGTTGCGGTCGAGCTTGTCGTGGACTTGTTGGTTCACGAGTTCATAACCGAGGAACTTGGCCGCCTGGCTGGTGGCGTGGGTTATGAGAGTCTTTTCCTTGGATAGCTCCAGCTTGAGTGAGTCGCGCAGGAATGTCTCCAAGGACTCTTTGATCTGTTTGGCTTCGGCCTTTGGCCCGATGAAACCCAGTACGAAGTCGTCCGCGTAGCGCACGTATCGCAGCCGCCGGTATCCGGGGTCGTAGGGGTCGCCTGATGGCTGTTGCTGCATCTCTTTGCGCAGCTCTACCGCCAGACTGTGGTGCCCTACTTTCTTGTGGTAGCTCATCCGGTTTCTCAACCGTGTCCACGCGGGGTTGCGCCTTCGCACTTGGCCGCGGGTGTTTGCTGGAATGAGCACTGTCTCGACGTACTTGTCCAACCGGTCTAGGTAGATGTTGGCGAGGATGGGGCTGACGATGCTGCCTTGCGGTGTCCCGCTCAGCGTGCGGCCATACTTCCAGTCCTCCATGTAGCCCGCTTTCAGTAGATACTTGAGCAGGCGTAGGAATCGGTTGTCGTGGAGCTTTTCGCCGAGTGCCGACAACAAGACCTCGTGGTCGATGTTGTCGAAGCACACTTTGATGTCGCCTTCGACGAACCAGCGGACGCCTGTCCAGGTGCGGGCCACTTCGCTCAAGGCTGTGTGGCACCCCCGGCGGGGCCGGAAGCCGTGGGAATGGTCGGAGAACTGCGGCTCGTAGTAGGCTTCCAGAATCATCCGGATGACCTCTTGCAGCAGCTTGTCCGTCCACGTCGGTATGCCCAAGGGACGGGTCTGGCCGTTAGACTTGGGAATGTTGACCCGTCGCACTGGCGTCCACCGGAACCGCTCGTACCGAAGCTTGTCGATGATGCGGTCGATTTTCGCCAGTGACATACCGTCCACGGTCTCTGCGGTTGTTCCCTTGGTCATCGCTCCCTGGTTTGAGTAGAGACGACCGTAGGCCCTCAGGTACAAGTTCCGGTTGTACAGTAGCCGATAGATGTCTTCCAGCGGCAATCCTCGTTCTCCGCGTTCGCGTATGACGTTCAGTGCAGTTTCGGCAGTTCTCATCACGAGTACCTCTCTGGTTTGATTCGTCTAAACCACCTGCCCTCCTTCGCCATGTGCCGGGCTTTCCCCGGCTCGGACTACTACGAGGGCTCCGTTGCCATAGGGGTCTCCCCCCGTAGGCAATCCCGCGTTCCGTTGACATAGGACGTTCTAGCGCGACTGTAGGTGCCCCGTTCATCCCCTTGAATAGACCTCATCGGTTATCGCCCACCCATCGGAGATGCATTGGCCACGAAATCGGGCCAGTGCAATGGGTGGCGCCGGGTTACAAGCGTTCTACCGGCGGGTGCACTCGTTTCACCATCTGGAGACTGGGGTTCAAGCAATCAAGCCTTCACCGTATCGCGCGGGTCTTGCGGAACCAGCCCTACAACGCTTTGGAGCTGTAGCCGCTTTACCGACATGCTGCTTTCCCCTTTGGCTTTCACCTCCAGGTAAGTCGGTTGACCCAGAAATCTCCTCCGAATTTCTCCCGATTCGGTCGGGAATCCTATGCCGCGTGACGCGGCGCACTCTCGTCCAAGGGAGTACCGCGCCGCAAGTGCAGCGAGACGAGGCGGCAGACCGCCTCCGTTACCCCTGAGGTAAAACTGCCTGCCTTCCCGATAGTGCCGAAGACCTCGAAGGGCGCCCCGTCCTCATCAAGGGAGACGGTGACGTAGAGGTTCCAGTGCTCGGTCTTGAGCTTGGTCGTGCTGCTGGGAAGGGTCCGGGGCCTGGGCCGTGTCGCCGGGGTCATGGCCCCTCCCCCTTCTCAAGGAGATAGGGAAGCGCTGGGGCGTAGCGGTCGAAGAATGTGGCGACCTTGAGGGCACACTCCCGGTCCCTCTTGTCGCCGATGCCCAGCAGCGTCTGGACAATGACCTCTTCGCAGTCCTCTTCGGCGAAGGCCGGGGTCAGCAGCGTCTCTTGGACGGCAGGGGGAAGGGAGTCCCACCGCTCCCGGCTCAGCTTCAGCCCGCCGTGGCTGGCCGTTTCGATCCGCACCACGCCCTCGGCCAGCGCTACGACGTCCTGGGGAGGTCCCCACGGGGTATACATAGTGTTCACTTTCATGTCGTCTTCCTTTCTATGTGTTGCTCAATTGGCCAAATGGAAACGGGGCTGCCCCGGTGTGGAGACAGCCCCGTTACGTGGGCTCGCTATGGCGCGTTGGGCTCATGCCGCTTCCGCCACCTCTGCTTCCCGCGTCTGCTGGAGCTTCCGGGTCGCCCCTTGCACGAGCGGCGTCAGCTCCGATGCCGATACCGCCTCAAGGTTCTTGCCCGTCTTGCCCTTGACCGCAGCCCGCACCTGCTTCTCGTCGAACCCCTGCATCGCCCCCAGGTCGATCAGCGTCGCCCGCAGCGGCGGAGCAAGGGAGTCGGCTGCGCTTTCCCGCTTCGCCGGTTGCCCGGTGGCCGCCTGGTCCCCATAGAGGCAATTCCCGAACTGGTCTCCGAAGCTGCGCAGGGCGCGTTTGAGACCGTCGGTAACCGACCCTTTGCAGGCTGTGTCGTGACCCTCCGCCGTCTCCTCCGCCACGGCGTGGAACCCGATGTCCGTGCGGGGCGGAACGCCGGGGACGGTGACCCGCACGGGAGCGCTGTAGGCGCGGATTCGGCTCACCTCCCCGGTCTTGGGGTCGACCTGCTCGATCTCCCGCAGGGTCACGTCGCCCACCACCTCATATCCCCAACCCGCGAAACCGAAGATCCGGTTCGCCTGGTCGATGACGGTGTGTCCTTCGATGTACTGGTATGTGCGACCGGCCCGGCCCTTGCGCTGGGACACCAGGCTCGGGTCGAGGGGCTTCTCCAGCTCGCTCACCACCCTTGGGGACAGGCTGTCCCAGAGCAGGTCGTGCTCCGGAGTGATGGCAGCGTCCGGGTGGACGCCGTTGCTTCCGTTCTTTGTCGATGCGTTCGTCATTGTGCTTCTCCTTCGTGATGTCTGTGATGTGCTGACTGCTCTTTATCTGGTCGGTGCAGGTATCCCCTATGGGAAGCCCGTAGGCGGGGCAAGCCCCGTCATTCATTGGGCATAGCGCCTCCTTGGGTAATGCTGTAGGGGGGTCGATGGCGCAGGGCACAGAGCCTGCAAGACGGTGGGCTGGCGTGGGCACAAGAGCGGGCGGGAAGCCCGTGTGGAAGGAGGACTGTGCTACTTAGCGGTGCGGGCCGCCCGTGCAAGCAAGCCCCGGAACGTGGTCTGCCCGTGGGGCGTCGTGGCGAGTTCGGCCACGTCAGCGGCCACCCCAAGCAAGTCGACCGTGGCGGCCCGCCTCCCAAGCAAGCTCTCAAGCCGCTCGGCGGCCTCGCGGCCCGCGTCGTCTGAGTCGAAGGCGAGGAACACGCGGGGGAAGGCAGGCAAGCTACCTGCCACCCGCTCCATGCCCTGGGTGCCCAGGGCTGCGACGGCTGGCAACCCCCACTGGGTCAAGGCAAGCCAGTCGAACACCCCTTCAGTAAGGACCACCCAAGACGGCGCAGCCCCAAGCCGCCCAAGTCCAAGCACCGGCTTGGGTCCGGGCAGCGCCTGGAACCTCGGCGACCGCTCCGGGTCAATGGCCCGGCCCACAAGCCAGCGGACGCGTCCCGAGGCCAGGTCGGGAACAACCACCATCCCTGCGAACCGCTCGCCCCGCTCGGTGAACAGGCCCGAGGCCCGTATCCGCTCGCCGCCGAATCCGGCGGCTTCAAGGTATCGGCGCAGCCCGTCCCCCGGTGCGTAGCCAAGACCCAGGCGGCAGGCGGTGTCGAAGCTGATGCCCCTGGAGCCCAGATACTCACGCGCCTCGGCGCTCTGGAGCATCGACCGGAGGTAGAACCTGGTTGCCGTCGACAGCGCCGCCGGGTCCCGCTGGGAAACCACGGGAGCAGCGGTACGCCGTGGCGCGGCCTGTGTCCTCGACCGGACGACTGGGCTGGGAGCCAGCCCAGTCCCACCACCCAGCCTCTGTATCGCCTCGGGCAGGGTGAGGCCCTCGGCCCGCTGGATAAAGTCCAGCACGTCCCCACCAACTCCACAGCCGAAGCAGTAAAACCTGGACGTGTCAGCGTACACCGTAAAGCTGCCTTCCGACTCCTGGTGGAAGGGGCAGACGCCCTGACGGACGCGGCCCCTTCCCCTCAGCTGCACGCCCGCAGCCTCCACCACGTCACCCAGGGAATGGCGGCTCTTGAGCGCCGCCAGGTCAACCTGTGTGTTGGCTACGACCATGACCCACCTCCTTTCAGGGGCTTCAGGCCCCGCAGGCTCCTCGCGGAGACCACCTTGCCCGGCTGCCACCCCATCCCCAGCACGGCCAGGACTTCCACGGTCCCGTCGCCGTGGGGAGCGAGCGCCGCAGCTCTGCCGGTGCCCTGGCTGTACACCAGGGTCTCGCTTTGCCCGAACCGTCGTCGCACCAGGTCCTGCCACTCGGCGTAGGCCCAACGCGTCTCGTTTGGGGCAGTCGTGTCGGGTTCGACGCCGGCAAACACCGCCAGCGCTCCGTCCAGATCCCCCGCCTTCCGCAGCCGCCGTGCGTCGTGGACGCTCTTGGCCACGCTCTGCGCCGTTGACTGCTCACGGTTGCTGGCAAAGAGGGCATCCATCACCCGGTCAACCAGCTCCTCCAGACTGCGCCTGGGCCTTTCACCCACTACCATCGTTCCGTTGTTCATCACTGTCGTTGTCATCACGACCTCCTTTCTACTTTCGATTGCCGTAGTGCTTGTATCGCCTGTTTCCTGTTCCTTGCGCCCATGAACCGCCGGAGCATCAGCGCCCCGCATCCAAGGGCCAGGGCGTTTACGGTGAAGGCGTCAACGCCTGAACCGGTCAACAGGGGCGTTACCAGGAGCAACGCCACGCCTGCCGCCAGCGTCCTCCGCTTGTGCCGCCGCATGGCTCTTGCGGTCCCGGCGACGGCGGCCAGGACCCGTGGAACCCGTTCCTTGATGTGCATGCGCACCTCCTTAGTGTGTTGCCCGCACCGGCATCCGTGGCGCGGGTCTTCGCTACTGGGTTGACTGTCGATGGACACACTCCGCCCACGGTGGGATACCTCACGTGAACGCAGCATGACTTGTACCCGGCCTGGTCCGCGCATCGAACGCAGAGGGGCCAGGGTGGAAAAGACGCAGCTCGGCCAGGGTCTCTTCGTCACAACGCGAGTTCTGGAGAGCTACGAAGACGCGGCGCGGCTGCCCTACGACGTGGTCACGGAACAGACGCGGGTGAAAAAGGGCGCAGCTCGGCCAGGGTCAATATGGCGCGCCGACTGTGGGGAGGCTGCGGTGACGTGAAGCGGCCAGCCTGCGATGCAAATGGCAGACCGGCGCGTGTCGAAGCTGCGGCCTAGCTGTCTGAAGAGCTATGCCGCAGGCATGGGGGGGCGGTCAGAGGGCATGGGCACTCCAACCGTCGTATCGAAAGGTCGAAACGCAGGACGCACTCCGGCCTTTGTGGAAGCATCCCTCTTGGGCGACCGTTGGGAGAGCCTGGCTCGATCCCTCTGGTACATCCCGGGCTCAGGGAAAGGACCCCCAGGTTTCTAAGGCAAAGAAACACTGGAAAAACCTGATAACAATCTCAGTATTACGCCCCATCTCCCCTTTGGCAATACCTTTTGGGCCTTACCACCCACATCACTTGCTCTCATGCAGCAAACATGGCGCGGAGATGACGCAGCGCCTACTTCCACCACAGTCCCACGGTGAAGAACCGCCGCACCCACCTGAGCCGCTCCCTCCTGGTCCGCGCCCACCGGGTGTCGCTCAGGGCCGCTTCTATCGAGCGTCGCTGCCCGTTCCTCCACACCCCCGCGAGGGGCTGGGTCTCGGGCGGCAGGGTCAGCCCGTGCTCCTCGGCCATAGCCAGCTCCAGATTCAGGATACGCTCGTGCGTCACCAGCCACGACAGACTCTTGCCCCCGATGGGATGACTCGCTCTGAGCGTGCGCCACTCGTCGATCAGCGGCCACGCCGCACCGAAGACCGCCTCGTCATCGAGAGCAGGCTCGACGGTCACCAGCTCGGGATACCGCCGCCGGGTCACACCCGTCGTCACGGGCTGTTTCTCTACGCTGGCCGCTGACGCTCCGCCGTATCCCGCCTCCACCTGGGCCAGACGCCGTTCCCACTGCCGCAGCGCCCCCGCGTGTTCGTCTTTGAGCGCCTTGATCTCGCCCTCCATAGTGGTCCGCATCTCTCCGAGGCCGCTGGTGATCTGCTGCTCCAACGCCCCCATGCGCTGATCCAGGGCTTCGATGCGCTCCTGCTGGGCCGCCATCGCCGCCTTCTCCCTGGACAGCAGCTGCGCTTCCAATGCGGTCCGCATCCACTTGGAGAGCGCTCCTTGCTCCAGACACGCCTTCACCGTCCGGGGATCGACCCCCAGCATCTCCCCCGCTCCTTTGCGCCGATGCTTCCTCACCAGGTCGTGAAGCAGCGCCATGAGCCTCAGCTCGTGCAGGTCCTCGATGCTCCTCGTTCTTTCCAACGGCCTTCCTCTCGAACTCATGACCTATCCCTCCTTCCCTGCAACGATGTCGTTTTGGCCCGCTTTTCGTGCAATGAGGCCCGTTTTCACGCCTCGCAGCGGTGTCGGTCCCCACTGCGGACTCTGCTGCCACCCTCTGGAACACGCTCTGGACACAAAGTGCTTGCTGAGATGGTCCTGTAGGGGGTGTTTTACCCCCGAATTAGCTTGCTCAGGACCCCGACTTCCCTTTTTGGAACAAACTCAAATCTCTGTACACGGCTATGACATCACAGACGGCCCCCTCTTGGGAGGGTCTTATAAGGGGGTTCATGGGTGAACACCCCTATAGGGGATTACGCCCAATCTCCAGGGCGCTCACACTGAAGGAGCACGGGCGTTCGCCCAAGAGGGGCAAATACCCAGGAGATGAACGCAAGGCCAGCGGTCCAGTGCGACTACGCGACATGAAACATACGAGAAAGAACCAACGCAAAAGAGGAGAGAAGCCCGCCGAGGACGAATCCCTCGCCGAGCTGATGTCGTCCTACACTCCCGAGCAGCGCAGGGCGATCCGCAAGGGGCTGCGCATCCTGGCAAAGGTCGCCGTCCGCGCCCACATGCGGCGGCAGGCGGCCGCTACCTCCGAGCCGGAAGCCCAGCCGGACGGCGGCGACGACGAGGAGGTCTGATGGCCCCCTCTCCAGCCCTCACCGTCATCAGCCTGGGCGGTGGCGTCCAGTCCTCGGTCATGGCGCTCATGGCCAGCGACGGCGCATTCGACACCGAACCTGACTGCGCCATCTTCGCCGACACCCACTGGGAGCCGCCCAGCATCTACACCCACCTGGATTGGCTGTCCAGCAATCTGAGCTTTCCCCTGTACATGGTGGACAACGGGCGCAGCCTACGGGAGGACGCAAAGGCCCTGACCAATCACTCAGGGTCCCGCAGCTTCGTAGACCTTCCCGTCTACCTGAAGGGGCGCGACGGCGAGGGCGACGGCATCGGCAGACGCCAGTGCACCGAGCACTACAAGATCGCACCCGTGCGCCGCAAGATACGCGAGCTCCTGGGGCTAAGGAAGGGACAGCGCGTCCCCACCGGCACCGCCGTCGAGCTGTGGCTCGGTATCTCCACCGACGAGGCCGTCCGCATGAAGGACTCACGAGACAGGTGGATGACGAACCGCTTCCCGCTCATAGAGGCGGGGATGTCCCGGAGGGACTGTATGGACTGGTGGCAGACCCGCTACGACAGGCCGCTGGAACGCTCGGCCTGCGTCGCCTGCCCCTTCCAGTCACGCCAGCGATGGGTGGAGACCAGGCGCAGGTGGCCGGAGCTGTTCGCCGAGGCGGTGGAGATCGACGCGAACATGCGCCGCAGGCTCGCCTTCGCCAAGGAGCCATACCTCCATCCTCGAAGGATTCCACTTGACCAGGCCGTCAGCCGCGATGAGGTACGCCTGGGACACGATGGGGAGAGCAACGGGTTCGGGAACGAGTGCGAGGGACACTGTGGGGTGTGAGAAGGCGGCTGTGTACAGGGAGGAGGTGTGCGGCGAGCGCCGCAGCGTGCTAGTAGAGGATCATGTGGGTGGGAACCAGCCGTTGAGCTTCCGGGTCCACCGCCAAGGCCAAGCCCTCCAGGGTGTAGGCCCCCAGCAGGGGAGGGGCATCCTCCACTCCGAAGACCACGATGGTGACTACGCTCTCGCCGTCAATGGTAGCCCACGCCTGTCCGAACTCCATCTCGACGCGCCGCCCGTCGGCCACCAGAAATCCGCGCTTGCCTGTCGGCTCGATGCCCAGCTCCCGCAGAAGGCTGGAGGGCAACGTGGTGAACGATGCGCCGGTGTCCACCGTCGCCTCTATGTCCTGTGCCTGCTGGCCGTCCATGCTGGAAATGCGGAGCGGCCACTTAAAAGTCCCCATAGAGAGAACCCCTCCGTCGCCAATGTCTACCATCCCATTTTATACGATTTCGGGCGCTCGTTACAGGGGTTGCAGGGGCACGCCCCCTTGACAACGGGAGGCCGGTTCGTCCATGATAAGGGTATGACCCAGTATTACCATAAGAGGTAAAAAGAGAGATGCCCAGGACGACTAAGGTCATCACCTTCTCCCTGCCCCCGGAGATGGCCGAGCAGGTCAAACAGGTGATGGCCGAGGAGGACCGCACCATGAGTTCGCTCATCCGGGAGGCCCTTCGCCTCTACATGGATGACCGCGAGTGGAGAAGCCTCGTGCGTTACGGACAGCGCCGCGCCCGAGAGCAGGGCATCGCCCCCGAAGACGTGGAGCGCCTGGTGGAGGAGCTCAGGGCCAAACAAGCAGAAGCACAAGGAGGACGCACAGATGAGTGAGCGACAAGACCCCACACCGGCTGCCCTCTACGCCAGGGTCTCCAGCGACCGGCAGGACGTGGACCTGTCCGTTGCCTCACAGCTTCGGGCGCTTCGGGACTACGCCGACAAGAACGGCTACCTTATCGCCCGCGAGTACGTGGATGAGGCCCAGAGCGGACGCGTCGCGGACAGGCCGGAGTTCCGCAAGATGATCGACGAGGCCAGCAGACCCGAGTCGCCTTTCCATGAGATTCTGGTCTGGAAATTCTCCAGGTTCACCAGAAAGCGCGAGCACGCCGTCGCTTTCAAGTCGATGCTCCGGCGCAAGGGAATCCGCGTCGTCTCCATCACCGAGCAGGCTGAGGACACCTCCACCGGCAGACTACTGGAAGGCATCATCGAGTCCGTTGACGAGTTCTACAGTGAGAATCTTGCCCAGGAAGTTCTCCGGGGTATGCGGGAGGCGGCCTCCAGAGGCTTCTGGGTCGCCAGCAGGACGCCCTACGGCTACAACCGGGTCATGGTGCAGGACGGTCCCAAGAAGCGCCCCACCCTGGAGCCCGACCCGACAACCACACCCATCCTCAAGCGCATCTTCGATATGGCCGAAGCAGGCAGGGGGATGACTGACATCACTCGCACCCTCAACGACGAGGGCATCGCCAGCCCCGCAGGAAAGCTCTGGGGCAAGACCAGCGTCCACGCCGTCCTCAAGAACGAGGTCTACACTGGCGCTCTGGTCTGGGGCGCGAAAGCAAAGGACAATGCCGAGCCAGTGCGCGTAGACAAAGCGTTCCCAGGCATCATCTCCAAGGCCCAGTTCCGCCGCGTCAACAAGCTGATGCGCTCCCGCGCACCCAAGGTCAGCCACCCCCGCCGGGTCGGAAGCTCCTACCTCCTCAGCGGACTGGTCAAGTGCAAGACCTGCAACCGCGCCCTCTCCGGCCAGGACGCCAAGAGCGGCAAGTTCTCCTACTACGTCTGCCAGTCGGTGATGAAGCGGGGCAGTGGGGCCTGCGATTCCCCCAGGCTCAACGCCCGGAACTTCGAGGAGCAGGTCGTGGGGAAGATTCGCTCCAACATCCTCACCGAGAGCAGCATCCGCGCCCTGGTGAAGGTGGTGGACGAGGAGATGGATGGCGTGGCCAGCGAGCAGCGCAAGAGGCTTGAGACCATCGACTCGGAGCTTGCCGACGTAAGGCGCAGGTTGGACCGGCTCTACAACCTCGTCGAGACCACCGAGCTCGATATGGCCGACGTTACCCCGCGCATCCGCGACCACCGGGAGCGGCAGGGCCGCCTTGAGTCTTCGGCTCAGGAAGCGAGAGCAATCCTCTCCCAGCGCAGGGAGGTCCTGGACGACGTGCAGACCATCACGGCCTACGCCCAGGACATGAGCGAGTTCCTGAACGAGAGCGAGTTGACCGAGCGCAGGGCCTTCATCGAGAGCTTCGTCAAGGAGATCGTGGTCATGCCAGGCAACGCCCTTATGCGCTACACCGTTCCCATGCCCGACGATAGCTCCATACCCGGAGGAGTCGCCGAAAAGGTGGCCCTGAACGGCGCGGTACTGTCTACCGTACAAAATGGTGGACCAGTAGTAGCTCATGTAGGGACTCAGGCGGGCCAGGACTCCTTCGGGGTGACGGGCGCGCAGCTCGTACTCGATGTAGAATGGTATCTCAAGGCCTTCCGCGACCATCTTCCCCACGGCGTCTGGGGCGATGGCCGACTGACCCCAGTTGTAGGCCCGGCCGGATCTCGCGGTGGGCACCGACCACAGCAGCTCGCTGTTAGGGTTGGCCCTGGCCTCTGCCTCAAGCTTCGAGAGGAACCAGGTCACGCCGTCGGCGTGCTTCGTCTGCCGCGCCCACGTGTCGATCCTGTGGCCCACATGCCGCCTGCGGCCCTGATGGTCTGTCGTGAGGGCTGTGCTCCAGATGCCCCGTGTCGTCGGGAGCTGAGCACGGTCCCTGTGGGTGATGTAGCGAATGCCTTCAGCGGACAACGTGTAACGAGTGTCTCCACGTTGTCCTCGTCGCTCGAGTAGGCCCCAAGCACTCACGAGGTTATGCATCATCTGGCTGACCCGTCCCTCAGAGACACCGAGCCAGTTGGCAAGGTGCTCACGGGGCATCATCGGGTGGTCCGTCACCATGTCGAGAATCCGCTTCTCCGAAGGGCTGACCCCGAAGGTCGGCGCAGCCTGCACCATCCGCTCGGGACGGGGCAGCGATGCCCGCTTCCGACTCGGCGACTCGGTGAAGAATCTTTGGCTCGGGCCGTCCTGTGAGCTCACGAAATCGAGGGTGTAGTACGAGCCGCTGAACAGGCCTGAGGTCTTCTGCCAGACGTGGAGGTCCCGTCTTTCCAGTGTGTCCTGAGACTCCACACCGACGTAGGAGTCTTCAAGATTCAGTTCCATGGAGAACCTCGTCGTCAGCCTCTGCTCCCAGACGCTGGGGGTCAGGACCAGGATCGTGTCAGGGCGGCGCGTGTAGTGGTACTCGGCTATGGCTCTGAGTCGGTCGTAGAGGGAGCGGCGTCGCAGAGCTAGTCCCTGGCGTACCACTCCGAATGTCCGGCAGTCGTGAAGTGTGATGGTGGCGTCAAAGCGGCCCCTGCGGTGGAACTCCACGTGCGACCGGAGCCCGTCAACGCCGGGGGAGAGTGAGGCTGCAAGGCGGTAGATTGTGGCCACCGCGTCCATCCTGCGGATGAGCAGCGTCAGCCACTCCCTGGACATGGGGTAGGCTCGCACGAAGTCCGAAGGTGTGTCGAAGTCGAGCAACTGGACAGCTTCGCGGATGCCACGGGCTGTCAGATAGTATCTCCGGCTCGATGGCAGGTGGGCGGTCCCGTGACTCACGCGCCCAACCATGCCGTTTCCCAGCAGGCCGGTCAGTGCGCGGTGGACGGTCGCGAGCGGCTCGCCGAGAATGAGCGCCAGCTCCGTCGAATCGACGAACGGCGTCCGGCTGAGGGAGTCGAGCATCTGTCGGTCTGAGAGCGCCATGTGTCGAGCGTAGCAGAAGAGGGGCGCGCTGTGCATCCGTCACATGGCAGCGCCGGTGTGTGGAAGCGCGTCCTCTGGATTCGGCGTAGGTGGCCGAGACTAGATCACAAGCCGGGCAGTCTTTGGACGCGCCTTGCCGCCGTGCACCGAGGGCTCCGCACACCACTTAGCCGCCAGCCTACGCACTCCCTCGTACACGCCTTCGTCGAAGCCAAGTAGGTCGCAGACGACGCGTCTGTCCAGGAGGGCGCGGTTGGGGTCGGCGTCGGCGAGGTAGGCGGGCTTCAATTCCTTGTCCCGGAACGAGTCGAATATCATCTCCGCCATCACCAACTGCTCATCGCTCAGGGCACGGAAGTCCAGTACTGGGAGGGATTCGGCGGCGCGACTTGTAGTGGTCCCACGACCGGCATGTTGTCTGTTGGAATGCCACCAGTGCATTAGGAACCCCAACGTGCTGTTGCTCCAGATAGAGAGCATAAGATCAAACCTCCTGTCCTCGAATTTCACAGTTGGCCACGCCCGACCGCCTATACTCTCTCGCTCGGTGAAAGCCACCCCCAATGGCTGAGAGTTGAACCTGAAATCAAGATTGAGATGGGACCGACTGGAGGTTTCCCAAAGTGTTTGGGCTTTCGCTTCCATTCCTTGTCGGGCTACGAGTTGTGAATCAACCTCGCAAACCATCAGGGTTTCATTCTTGGCGTTATGGCTCCATAGCGCTGGATACGTGGCTGCCGGGCTTGGTGCTGCCTGGTCGAAAGGGCCGCGGGGTCGTGGTCCCGTGATGTCTCGGTGATGCAGACCGGTTCGCGCCAACACGCCCAGCAATGTCATATTGATCCCGATATTAGAAGCATGACCCGGAAGCGATAGCTTGCCAGCAGAGAGGGCGAATGCAGTTTGAGCAAGGGAGGCATCAGATAGCCGCACTGCACCACACGGGTCCCCGCTTTGCGGAAATGGGGCAGAGATGATCTCTCCTATCTTTTCCTCCCCGCTAATCAAGGGCGTGGCCCCGTAGGGGCCATCTTCAATCCGCCTCACTAGGCCTAATGTGGCCATGGTCCTAGACACTTCGCTCGCTTGGATGAACCCCGATGGCCGACGAGTCAGGGACGCCAATTGAACTCGCCGAGATGATGACTCGGAGGGTCTGCACTTTCGTGCTATGAATAGGCACTCCGCCATGCCCGTATCCGCTGAGAACGACAGATGGTCGTTTTCCGAAGCCGCGATGCTGAGCACAGTAAGGTCGGTATAGTTCTTGGCGAGCATCTCCCTGAACCCTTGCCAGGATAGACCAGCGGCTGCCGACAGTGGCAATACCAGGGCAAGAACTCCACCGGCCTTGAGCTTCTTGTGGGCCAGCGCAGCGAATGCTGAAGCGATTCCAGCGTTGCCGTGGTAACAAGTGCCCGTCTTGAGGATATCCATGCGTTTGCCCATGTCCCTTTGGTCTTGGTCGCTAGCCTCAAAGGCGGCGAAGGCCGCGTTAAACGTATTGGCGTATTGTCCTTCGTTGGTAGTGTTTCGAGTGAAGGGCGGATTCATGATCACAAGGTCAAAGTTCGCGTCTGGGATGTCCACGTTGATCTGGGCAGCAGTCTCCTCGCCCACGCTGCCGGTGCGCAGAGCTGGGTCGCTGGTATTGAACAAGGTCAAGGCTGTGGAGGCTTGGAGCAACTCCAGGGAACCTATCTTCACCGTGCTGTCCTTCTGCTTTCCGTAGGGCATGGTGTAGAGACGGGACTGATTGAATCCCACGTTGGGCCGCATACCGGACAGGGTGGAGCCGGTGATGTGAATGGCCGAAGGCATGACGTCGCAGCCATATAGGACCTCCTCCATCATCACCGGATGCAGCGATGTGGAGTCGCCACCAGCGCGTTCATGGCGGGATGCAACCTGCTCGTACACCGCCGACAGCAGAGCACCGGTGCCACAGGCAAAATCTCCGATGCGCAGCCTGCCGATGGCCCCGGCGTCGGACCAGTCCACGGAATCCATCTTGGCAACGGCCAGACGCGCCAAAAGCGCAGCGGACGCTGGCAGGGTGTAGAAGGTGGCCAGATACTTCCGGTCGGCGATCAGCCGTTGGAAGATGCGTCCGGTCAGGTCGTGGGCGTTGTCGACGCCGGTGGCTTCAACTTCCTGGGCAGTCTCCAACAACTCCCGCAAGATGCTAGTGGCAACGTCTCCGGGAAGCTGCTCCAAGATGTCCTTGGCTATGGCAAAGATGGGCCAGTAGTTGATCTTCAGGATGTCTTCCCAGGCCGCTAGCGTCTCGCCTTGGGGGTTTGCAACATTGGGACCGCACACCAAGCGCAGAGTTGTCACCTCCTGGTGCATCCCCGCGATGCGCTGGTGGAAGACCATGGCGTTGGCGATGATGGCGCAGGCCATGCGGCGGGTCTGAGGAACGTCACTCATTCCCAACAACCGGGCAATAACAGGGGTTACATTGGGACGCAGCTTGGCCATTTCCTCCAAACGGTTGGCGGCTTGCCCAATACCCTGCTCAAGCGTGTCAGCCGCCTGCTCCACTGCTTTCTGTGGGACGGACACCAAACGGGCTATGTCAGCCAGATCGCTCACTGAGCCGCCCAGCCATCCCGATTCGGGAAATCGGCTGCCGTCCTGATGAAGGACGCAGTAGGTTAGGTGTGTCTCGACTAGAGCCAAGCGCAGGTCATAGGCGTCTTCGACGCTTCTGGGATAACGCAGGGCTATGGCAGCCTCGACGGTGCGCGGGGCACCTCTTACGCGGAGCCCCAGCCGTTCGGAGGCATCCCTCTCCACTTCGACAGCCGGCTCATACTCAGCCTCTACGACCACCGGGGAGTGGCCCGGCGCGACGATCAGCACGTCGGCATGGCGGCCCGGATGGTCGCTGAAGGTCTGGGTGTTCTCGGAGCGGACTTCACAGCCCGGCATCATGCCTCGTAGCATGTCGCTCAGTGCGTTGTTCGCGTTCGGTTCTGTCTGTCGCGGCATTCTACTCCGTTGGCCTACGGCCAACTCCTGCTCCTTCGTCTCTATCGGATTGATGGATAGCCGGATACAGTCGCAAGTGCCTGGTCAAAGGTCTTGATATCCCTGACGCCACGTCGTCGGCAACTTGCTAGGTGGCATAGATCACGGGCTTGCAAAGTGGGGTGTTGCTCATGGAGACGCCGAGCCAAAGCCACGTCCTCCTCTTCTAGCGGCCAAACCTCAACTGCTGCGCTAGCTACCAACGCCAGCGTCGCATCGAAGGTTTGCGGTCTTCCTGTTGATAGGTATACATGAGCCAATTCCTGCAAGACTTCTGCTGACGTGCACAGCGGCGTGCTACTCTGGTTAGCTTCGACGAAGAAATCCTGGGCGGACGTCTGGAGTGCGTGGGGGCGTCCCACCGCGTACATGAATACGTTCGTGTCTACGAAGATCATGTGCCGGTGACTCCTGCCGCCCGAGACTCGTTCATAACGCGCAGATGTTCGCTCCAGCCCGGCTCCGTTTCTGGACCATCCAGCGCGGCGCATGACTTAAAGAACTCCTTAACGTCATCCGGCGACTGGAACTGCTTGACGCGCTGGCGCGCTTCAAGGCGCTCACGGGCAGCCACCCGCAACCAGGCGCTAAGCGACATTCCCTCCCGCCGTGCTTGATCGACAAAGCGGTCTCGGTCAGCATCCGGCATTACCAATTGCACTCTGGCCATGTCGCCCTCCAGTCAGACTCAGATGTGTAACATAGTTACACATCTGCTCTCCCGAAGTCAAGGGGAGCAAGTGTGCGTTCAGGCACATCACCTGAGCGACCTTTGACCAATGAGTTGGGCTAGCGTACCGGAAAGGTTCTTGAGGACTCACCCGATTCTGAGTGGTCAGCCTTGACAGCTGGCCGATTACATAGGGCTGCTATGGACTGCGAGCGCTTACAACTCGCGTGCGCACGATCTTGTCCCATACGCACTGGCGGTCGCTGTCCCATACGCACCACAACGCTGCAACGACGAAGGTAAGCCCGAAAATGGCACCGCCCACTTGCTCGCCCAGGACAGCCACCAATACCCCATTGACCGCACCGAAAGCGATGGCACGCACAACCAAGTCCCTGATCAGCATCCAACCCAAGTCGGCCAATTGACCATCGCCACGGATAACGCGCGTGCGCAGGAGTTGCTTCGCTGGGCTCTGTCCGCCTCGCGCCACGATCAGGTACCAGATGACCCAGCCGATACCGAGTGTGAGCACGAAGAGGAACCCGTCCAGGACGGCACCGGCAAGTCTGCGACCTTGACTGGCAAGCTCAGGATCATTGCTCTTCACGCCGCTTCCTCCTACAGCTCCAGTTTGAATTTCAAGCTGAAAGTTCTCGATTTTGTCCAGTTTGGTGGGCTCTGGTGTGCTCGAACTTCACATTGAAGCGGCTTCCTTGCAAGACCTCGTCTCCGACACCCTGGAGAGTATGTCAGCCCAGGCCGAAGCACACCAGTTAAGTTTGAGCGGTTCGGTTAGCCAAGAGCTCCCTAAGGTACGGATGGATACTCCACGGGTGCAGCGCGTTCTTTATAACCTGGTGCAAAACGCGATCAGACATACCCCGCCCGATGGCACCGTCCAGATCCGTACCCAAGACGCAGGATCAGAAGTTCAGATAGAGGTGACCGACTCCGGTGAGGGACTCACGAACGATGAGCTCCCTCGCGTGTTTGACTGGTCGTATCGGACGGACTCATCTCGTTCGCGAGCGTCCGGAGGAGCCGGACTCGGTCTCAGCATCGCCAAGGGTATCGTGGAAGCCCACGGGGGCCACATCTGGGCTGAGAGCGTCTTGGGGAAAGGAGCAAGCTTCATTTTCACTCTCCCCAAGGCAATGGGGTAGACATACCTGCTTTAATATCGCGATTGTACCTGGCCGCCAGCGGTCTGTACTTGGGAAAACGTCCAAGATCGCCCAGGGGACGAAGCGCGTCCCTCGACGAAAGTCTTTGGCCAGCCCATATCGTTGCCACCAAACGCTCCTGAGAACAGGGCCACTCAGTCGTGCGATTGCCAGGGAGCACGGCCTGTCTCATGAGTCGATAAGGACTGCCCTGGCGTCCTGAGATCGAGACATCGGTTACTTTCCGGTCCTGGCCCTTCGGCAAGTTCGTGCCTCCTTAGCTGGAGTTGAGGTTATGAAAGGCAGAACTTTTTCAGTGACCTTTCCGCTTTGACACTAGCTCTCCTACTTTCAAGATTTGGCCTTAGGAACCAGCCTCTGACATCCTTTGATTGCCTCAATTATGCCCAATAATTCCCTTACGTCCATACTGATCCAGAATGCCTTGCAGGCCAAAATACAATCGTCGAATGGGGAATGCACCTCCTGCATCGTGCATGGTTCGGCTGCGCCACCGGTGATCACAGGACCTGGCTGCAACTCGAGGCATATAGCGAGGCTGAAGCTATCGCGGAGTTCCCGCCTACGGTCAAGAAGCACCGAAAGACCTCGTTACAGTCCGAACCAGCGTGATCGGCGACTGGATCCAAACTCTTCCTTCTCGGCAACCAGCGCGACGGAAGGCTCTTTGAATGTTCCTGAAGGTGAAGGCCCTGAGAAGAAGTCCGCGTCTACGCGTCCAACCAGGTCCATCCCAAACTGTACATAACAGGAACCCCTACCATCATAAGCCGAGGACTTTCCGCTTCCTCGTAGCTCCGCGATTACCGAGTCCGCGACAACTCGCGCTGCTCCTTCAGAGAAAACCCCAGCCTTCGGTGTCCCAACGCTGGTCACGTCGCCTAGTGCATACACTCCAGGGAATCGTGTCTTGAGAGTATCCGGATCAACGGGGATCCAACCGTTTTGAGTCATATCGCTTGCTGCGACCACATCTGGCACGCGATGCGTAGGAATACCCAGGAAAAGGTCGTAGGGCAGCTCAGTTTTGTCATCGAGAATGACGGTACGGCGTGCTGGTTCCAAAGATTGCACGCTCCGATTAGGCACGAAGGTAATTTTCCGCTCGGCAAAGGCGGCAAGCAACGCTTTGGAGGCCGCAGGCGACGGAGGAATCGGGACACCGAACGGTATGATTATGCTAATCTCGCTGTCGGCGCACACACCCCGTTCGGTGAGATAGTCGTGCAGCATCAATGCCGCTTCGCTAGGCGCCGGCGGGCACTTGAACGGTGTTGACGTCACGCCGACAATAGCGTGGCCTTTCGAGAAAGAGGGAAGTACCTCGCGCAGGCGCTCGGCTCCAGCAAAGGAATAGAACTCGTTGCCACCTTCGTTGAGCCCAGGCGTCGCGTCTAGATCGTAGTCGGCGCCAAGCGCCACGACCAGTACATCGGCGTCGTAGGTCCCACCATCGGTCGTAACACGACGTGCTACAGGGTCGATGGCGGTAATAGCTTCCTGACGAAAGCGCACGCCAGGCTTGTTAATGTTGCGGGAGCCGATGCGCACGGCATCGGGCGTCTTGTGACCGAACATCACATCCAGCTTCGAATAGCCAAAGAAAAAGGAATCGTTCCTGTCGATCAGAGTCAGATCGAGATACTCCCCGATGGCTTCGGATAAGAGTGTGCTGAGTTCAAGTCCGCCGAAACCTGCACCTAAAACAACTATCTTGGGGTTCATTCTTCACCGTCATACACTAGTTTGTTATTCTCACAGAAGCTGCCAACTCGTAACACTCTATCAAATCTAGACCATGTTCCCCAACCGCTGTTTGCTTAGACGACCTCCACCTGAGCTGGTGCTCGGGCTTAGGTACTGCGCCCAGGGCATATCCGACAATGGCGCTTCAGTTAGCTAACACTGGGAACAAACGCCGGTCAGGTACTGCGATGACATTGCCTGCGAGGTGCGCCTCCAGCTTGGGGCTAACGACCTCGGCGGCCGCGGCTGCGTGCTCCTGGCTATCCCACAAAACGCAAACCCCACACTCGCCGTCAGTGTCGCCGCCATAGAATACGGCGCTCAGACATCCTGGCTGTTGCTTGATGGTACTTATGAGGTCGTCGGCCATAGTCTGGGCCCGTGAATGGGCTCCTTCGGAAAGTGTGAATCGGACCAGACGTAGAAACATGTATGGAACCCCTTTCTTATGTAAATCGGATCGTCGGCAGTTAGGCTCGCCTCTGGCTTCATACTCATTAGATTGGCGCTGGCTCCACTACGCCTACGTGCGTAGTGTGACCTCGTCCTCGGAGAAGACCATGGAGAAGAAGCCATCGATCATCTTAATCTCTTCGGATTCACTCATCCCCGGCAGAGCGGGGAAGTCACCTTCGAGGTCCACCTTCGTCCTGTCGCCGAGTGGCGTGTATGAGTGCACGAACCTCGCTCCGTCGAACGCGCCGCCGCTCATCGTCGTTTCGACCCCACTGGGCGAATTGAGGGTGTGTCGGATCGTCGTTCTGAACGTCGAACCATCCGGGTTGTATATATCGGCCTCCAGCGTGACAACGTTCCCCGTTACGTCGACGAGTTGGTGACTCTTGAACGCGGCATGCGGGTGGTTGCCCGCGCTCATGTACCTGAAAATCTTCTCTGGGATGGCATCGAACGTTGCGATCCCTTCTCGTTTGTAGTGGACGGTGGCCGCTCCGGGTTGCGACACTATCCGCATGTAGGGCTTTGGCTCCCGCCATCCGTTGGGATAGATGATTTTCGCCTCCTCGTTTGTCACCGAGCCGGAGATTACGACGTCATCCCCCTGCCGCCAGTTGACCGGTGTCGCCACGCGGTGCTTTGCGGTGAGCTGGAGTGAGTCGACGACGCGGAGGATCTCGTCGAAATTACGGCCCGTGGTCATAGGATAGGCAATCGTCAGTTTGATCTTCTTGTCGGGCCCAATGACGTATACCGTTCGTACGGTCTGATTGTCGGCCGCCGTGCGGCCTTCTGCGCTGTTCCCGGCGGATGTCGGAAGCATCTCATACAGCTTGGAGATCTTGAGGCTCGGATCTCCGATCATGGGATAGTTGGGTGCGAACCCTGGGGTCTCTTCGATGTCCTTAGCCCATGCTTGATGCTTGTCGACGGGATCGACGGAAAGGCCAATAACCTTCACGTCCCGCTGGTCGAACTCGGGTTTGAGCCTCGCCACATAACCAAGCTCGGTGGTGCAGATCGGCGTGAAATCCTTGGGGTGCGAGAAGAGTATCCCCCAGGAGCCCCCGAGCCAGTCATGGAAGCTAATCCGCCCTTGAGTCGTGTTGGCCTCGAAGTCAGGCGCACTTTGATCAATTTGCAAAGACATTGTATCCTCCCTATTGGGTGCGAGTTGCTATTTCGGGAACATGATAAGTCGGCTTTGTTCCCCAAACGTTCCTCGCATGACATCTGCGAGTGCCCGGTTCATCCGCACCTTAGCGGCCCGTGGCAACTCACCTGAGGATCGAGATGCGCATACAGGTGGATTTGCTTGGTCGGTTCCGTGTTGCCGTCAACGACTACGAAGTGCCGGTCGCCGATTGGCGTCGCGAACGGAGTGCTGCCCTAGTCAAACTGCTTGCCCTATCTGTGGGACACCGCCTCCATCGTGAACAAGCAATGGAAGAGCTCTGGCCGGACTTGTCTCCCGAAGCTTCATACACCAACCTCCGAAAGGCCATCCACTTCGCGAGACGTGCGCTTGGCGGGCGCGAACTAATCGGCGTGAAGAATGAGATCGTCGCGCTTGCACCGGCCTACGAGCTGCTTATCGATGTGGAAGCATTCGAGGCCGAGGCTAGAGCGGCGCTTCGCGCCAACGATCCTTTGGTGTGTGCGCAGGCGGCAGAGAAATACGGAGGCGAACTGCTTCCGGATGACCGATACGTTGAGTGGACCGAGGAGCCGCGCGAACGGCTGCGCACACTCTATGCGGGTGTACTTGAAGAGGCGGGGTTGTTGGAACAGTTGCTCGCCGTGGATCCCACCAACGAACAAGCTCAGCGCGCGCTCATGCAGGCGGCGCTCGATTCGGGGAACCGGGGTGAGGTCATAAGGCAGTTCCAGCGCTTGCGTGAACGCCTACGTCTGGATCTCGGCGTTGGTCCCGCTGCGGCAACAGTCGCCATTTACGAACGCGCACTTGCAGCCGAGTCGGTGGAGCCTGCCAGCATTACCGACCGCGTTCGTGCCTCACTGGCCTGGGGCATTATCCATCTCCAGGGCGGCGAGTTAACGAAAGCAGAGCAAATTGCCCGTGAGGCACGCATGCTGGCTATCGAGGCAGGACTCGCTCGAGAAGTGGGAGAGGCCAGTGCGCTCGTTGGCCTCGTGGCGAACATGCAAGGTCGATGGCCAGAACTGTTCCGCTCGGAGTTCATTGAGTGGATCCGTCTTGCTCCGAGCTTTACTTCGACCATTTTTGACGGACATCTCTGCCTGGCGGAATTCTGCCTATGCGGTGCCGGCGGCCACGAGGACATTGCCGAGGCTGCGCGCGAACTACTCCAGATTGCGGACGATGCCGATTCGGAAGTTGGGCGGGCATTCGCGACGCTCATCCTTGGGGAGGCGGAGCTGTTCTCGGGACGCCTAGACTCAGCCGAACAACTGCTCGGACGGGCTGACAGGATGCACGAGAATATCGGTGCAGCGGCTGGCCGGGTTATTTCGCTGCAGCGTCTGGCCGAAGTGGCTATTGCACGAGGACAGAAGTATCGGGCCGGCCGATTGGTGCGGAGGGGATTCCGTATTGCAGAATCGAGTTGCCTCGTCGACCGCGCTCACGGAGGCGGGGGAGCTTGATCAAGCGAGCCGACGCCTTGACGAGACTGAAAGGCTCGCTGGCATGTGGAATGGCGGTCCGTGGGTGGCTGCGGTCTGGGAAGGACGCGCCGTCCATCGCCGCGCCCAGGGAAGTGCCGAACAGGCTTCGGCGCTGTTTCGAGAGGCGGCGACACGCTATGCTGAGTTAGGAAGGCCGCGCGATGAGGAACGGTGCCTTGCGCAGGCGGCGCTGGTGTAGCCTGCAGAAGCGGTCGAAGCAAACACCGACGTTACAGCGCCGACCTCATCCAGGCGAACCGACTATACCTGGGAGAGTGGTAGCCCAATGTAATTGACCGAAGTGCCCTATTGGCAAATAGAGGGGTTCTTCGCTCCCCTCCGGCCAGATCTGTAGATACGATTCCCCAATAATGTGGAGGGATGGCGGGTCTTCCAACTTGAACTCTGCCCTGTGAGTTGGCAAGTTCACCAAGGGCACCACCCCACTAGCCATTGCAGAGGAACCGCTTCAACCTCAGGCCTGCCGGAGGAAAGTTCCGGCTGCACTTAGGGACAGGGCGAAGAAACTGATAATCAATAGGGTCACCTTCAAGCTCACTGCTTCTTGAAGGAAGCCTGCGATTAGCGGCCCCAGCACTGTGCCAGCCGAGACCATCATCATCGTGAAAGCCAGGGCAACTCCAACATCTCGTGGCTTTATCCCTGGCAGCTGGAAGGGCACGGAGTACAGGATTGGCCAGAACCCCCATGCCAAGCCGTTAAAAACCGACAGTACTAACAGCAGAGGAAGAGAAGTGGTCAGGGTCATTCCTACATATGTAAAAGTCATCAGAATTCCCAGGGCTTGGAGAATCCGCTTGCTCTGCTCAGTGGCCATTACCAAGTATCCTATTCCGAGGCCTGAAACACCTCCAGTTAGGATACCAAGCGCCAGAATTCCTCCGGACCACTGCAAAGAGACATGATCGGTATCCAGCATCAGGGTCGGGAAGAAGCTAAGGAATGCAGCCCACGGCAGATTTGCCCCCATAAACCCGAATCCCCCAACCCAAAGGTCCCTATAGCTCAGAACGCCCTTCAGGGGACTGGCCCCAGATTGATCCACTCTCGTCCTATCTTCCGGTGTGTCTCGATCCTTTCCCAGGGCTACCCAAAGGGCCGTTAGAACTATGAGCAGGACGCCAAAGACACGGAGTGTCGTTCTCCAGTCATCTCCCAAGTTACTCAGGATAAAGGGGGTCGCTATTAGTCCTCCTCCTACCACCAAACCGAACATGGCATTGCCTATGCTGTTGACCAGGACGATCTCTCTTTGGGGAAACCATTGTCTGGTGAGGAGGGCACGGGCAGGTACCCGGGCCAGCAGGGTGATCCCAAAGCCCAAACGTCCAACTAGTAGATAGGCAAAGGCGGGTGCCCAACTCTGGAGGAAAAGTAACAGGATACCCAGCACCAGTGTCACGGTTGTTAACATTTTGGCGGGGTAACGGGAAGTCCACAGACTGAGTGGAATAGCCAAAGCCAGATTGCCCCAGAAGGCGGCGGAGCCCAGCAGACCCTGCTGGCTTGGTGAGAGGTGTAGATCCGCGCTTATGGCAGGCAACAGCATCCCAAATGTGGACAACACCATGAAGCCCACCACCCCGCACAGCAGCCACAAGCCAATAACTACCCAACGGTAATTCGGTAGTTTCTCTTGCAGCTCTGTCTCTTGCCCCATATGTCCACTAACAGCAAAAAGCTATTTCTCCTAGCTACCTGGTTTTTAGGCACTGAGAGTCTATGGTAATTCGCATATTATAGTTGATTCACCTCTCTCCACGGGACAAGGACCAAATAAACGAGGGTCACGGGTTCCTATCTGAGGCGCAGCTTTGAGATACACCACCAAAAAGGACATTTTTGCAGTTAGCAGGTTTGCCCTGTCTTGCCCAAAGGAAAGTTCCGCCTAATCGTCCAACCTGGCACTGATCGTGATGCAGGCAGTCGCGAGCTCCTAGTATCCGGCAGCGGCACAGGCGCCGGTCAGATAGTCCAGAGCCGAGCTGAACTCGACGATGTCCGATTCCCTGGCCGTCTGGTAGACATATAACGAGGCAATATCTATGCTCCGTTCGCCTCCGAAAGCGATACTTTGGACTTCGCCCAGTTCCGCTATGAGGCCCCCCCCCGTCAGAGTCCCTGCGTACATTGCTTCCATGGCATCCTTAAAGCGATAGCAGGCAATCGATGACTTGTAGAAGTTGGGGTCTTCTTCGGGGAGAAGCTCAGGGTTGTTCGAAGCGTCGTTGTCGGAAGATGTCATAGAGCCCGTGGGCGGGACGGCTTCGTCGGTCATGTTGAACAGCAATATCCCGAATCCGGCGACAAGAAGGAGAATGACTATCGTGTCTTCAAGCTTGTTCTGCGTAGAATGCCACTTGGACATAGGTGTGCCCCCTCGTGACAGGGTATGGTCTCTTGCGACAGGCACCATGCCCATGCAACGGCCACTCGGGGGCACGAAATACCGTATCCCTTGCTTCCATTGCATAGATGGCTGTACAGCCCATCCTTAGCGGTGTCTGGCGCCCAGCCAGCCTACCATTCAGAGGCACCAGATTCAATTGCTCCTTTACTCGTGACCAATCACAATTGCTTTGTGAGCAGACTCAGTACATCTTGAATGGGGGTCAAGCGGTCAAGGACGTTGCGGGTTCCCGAGTGAGTCATAGCGGCGTGGCTCATTGATAATTGGGGCAAGCCAGGAACTCCATGGCGAAGAATCGCTTGCGGGCTTACCCCGTCAACAAGGGACGTCCCTGTCCTCAAATGGAGGTCGCTGCTGGTATTCAGTCCAACCCACAAGGGGGCTTTCCCCGAAGGACCGCCGCCACTAGGCACGACCGAGAACCTCAACGCTAGGGGATCCAGTGCCGATGTCCCGGTTTGGCCGCCGGTCAAGTCTGATACTCCTGCTGGGCCTGGGGACCGAAGTAACGGTCATTCCTGCGCCTGCGACGGCGACAACTGCGGGGAAAGCCTTAGGCAATCTGATCCAGTGCATCTCGTTTCGCAGGCTATTCCAGCCCTCATGGGGTGGCAGATCCAGGGGGCACCCCGCTAGCTGGATCTCCCGTCCCGTGTATGAACAGCCATCCTGCTTCGACAACAAGCCAAGCGAACAGGACCAATGCACTGATCCCAAGGAAAGCAAAGAGCCCAATAGTCACGAATCCAAGTGGGCTCGCCACCAAGATGAGTCCACTCGCAACCGGTAGACCAAGCATCCAACGGGGCAAAGTAGTCATGTCGTGCATAGCCAGTCCAGAGGAGATTAGACTAACTAACAAGGTCACCACACCCAGGCCGGCAGTCATGAACCGAATCTGCCCTATGGTAAACGCGGACCTCTCCACTTGGACTGCGGCAGGACCAACCAGCGTCTGCTACTCTGTCGCCAGTTGATCGATCCTGACCCCGGCGCCAACTGCTGCAAGCAAGAGGAACCCTCTGGCCAGTATCCCGACTGCACTTCCAGTCGCCAACTGCCGCTCTGCCGAACGAAAACGCATGAACAACCCACCCCCCAGCTGCGAAGGCAGCGAGGGCTGTGGCGGACATCAGCGCGACTGAGACTCTGAACTCACCTTGGTCAGTAAGCAACCGAGACAGGTTCCCCGACGTGTACTCCTGTTTCCCTTCAAATCCCGGGTCAAAAATCACTGCGGCGACGTACAACGGGAGGATCAGCAAGATGAAGAACGCGGCAACTTTTTCGAACACAATCTCGGACCTCGTCATCACCCAACTCCATCATCAGGATGATCGATCACAGGCTTGTCTGAGCGGCTGATACCTGACTCTTCCTGAGCAATGCATACGCCAGCAAGGCCCACCCCAGGGCATGAGCGAGCAGAGGAACCTCTAGGTATCTCTCTCCAAAGGCCGTCTCAAGCACCCCTCCAATGATGACCATAGGTACAACACTTAATCCGAGCGCCAACGGAACATAAGGCCACTTGCCTGGCCACAGCTCATAGCGTGCCACCGATCCGCCCAGGATGAGAAGAGTAAGGAGTGGTCCCGCAAACAAGGTGTCAATGGCTTGGCTTACCCACACTACTCCCACAATTGCGCCACTCAACGTCGCAACAATGAGTCCGTATCCTATTACCGTAAAGAGCCGCCGGTGCTTATGCCGCGGGGAAGCAAGCTCCAACAGTCCAATGGCAAAGAAGATTGGTGCTATTTCAAACACCAACGCAGGTTGGTCACCCGTGACCAGTATGGCTATCGCTTTGTACGCCCACAGCAGAGCTCCGATAACCAGAGCAGATAAGTAGAGAAGGGTTGTAATTGAGTTTTGGTTCATTACGTTAGTCTACTACGGGATCATCACGTACATAATCGATCTTAAAGCGCGTGGTGGTCGTTGCGCCTCAGCAGGAGTTTTGCGCTGAGTTCCAAGCTGGTGGGGATGGTCCAATTACCGGCCACCTCAACCGCCATCAATTGCTGTGCCCTATTGGGTTCGGGTCAAGTCCACCACAAAAAATCTTTGGGGCAGTACCCACCATTTCATGAGAAGGTCGAAGGGCAGAACAGTTTTCTCAGGTCAGTGGGCAAGGAATAGTGACGTTGGCAACGTCGCTGGCCCATGCCGGCCAAGCTCTACGGCAAGGGAGGACTTCCAGCCGCCTCCGCCGCATGCAGTCAGTAACAACAAACCAACAGTTACCACTACGCTGAACCGCATGAGGTCCCTTTCGTTCTTGAATCCAGCGCGGTCCGTACCGCCGACATATTAATTATGTCAGACCCAGCGTCGTTTGACATGACCGTTAGCCGCCTCTGGCAACGCTGGTTGCCTTCGGCCATCGCTGCGTCGCCAGGACGAGGGCCGCCAGGGCCGCCAGTCCGGCGCCGTAGCGAAACACGATCGCCGTGCCGTAGGCGTCGGCCAGAAGGCCGCCTATGTAGGGCGATACACCCGCCACGATTATGGTCGCGCCGAACACCAGCGACACCACCGTTCCCTGCACATCCTCCCCTGCTACGTCGGTCGCTGAAGCTAGGAAGAGGGACATGAGTGGGAACTGGAATATGCCCATAAGCACAATGGTGAGGAACAACGGGACTCCCGCCGGGACTATGGATATGCCCATTGTCGTGGCAGTAAGGCCCAGGAGGCCCGGAAGCAGCACCTGTTTCCTGCCATACCGGTCGGAGAGGTAGCCCATGGCTGGCTGGGAGAAGATGCCAGTGATCTGCATGGCGGCTATGAAAAGGTTCATGACAGAGGGGGAATACCCCACGTCCTCCCGGATGTAGATGGGTAGAAAGGTGAATAGAGCGCTCTGGGCCCCCCCGTAGAGCATGACCATGACCATAATTATCAGGATGCGACGGTTCGTTACGAGTCCTCTGAGAGACCCCACATAGCTGGCAACGGTTATCTTGCTGTCCGTCTGTTTATCCCAGACCCGCCGCAGGAAGATCCAGACGACTACACCGCCAAGGACGCTGGGTATGCCGATGGATAGAAAGACAACGCGCCAACCGATAAGCAGTATGAGGCCTGCTACCACCAGCGGCCCCATAGCTTCGCCGATGCTGCCACCGGTCCCGTGCATCGATATGGCGAACCCACGGCGCTCAGGGAAGCGGCGGGACAGCGCAGAGATGGCGGCAGGGTGCCAGAATGTGATCGCCATGCCGCCCAGCGTGGCGACGATCACGGTGGATGTGAGACTGTTTACGTAGCCTAGTGCAGCGGTGAATATGCCCACCAGCATGATGGTGATGCCCAGCGTGGTTGCTCCCTGAGCCTGATACCTGTCGGCGGCAAACCCGGCAGGAGCGTTCACCAGCCCGCCTGCAATGTTGCGTACCGCTGATATGGTGCCTACCCCGGCGTTGCTGAGTCCAAGGCCCACCTTGATTTCAGGAAGCAGCACGAAGAACGCAGAGTTCATCAAGTGTTTCGCTGCGTGGCCTGTAACTGCGGCCACCGCGAGCATCACGCGGCCGGTCTGGTCGGAGGCGGTTAACGGTGTCTCGGCGCCGGTTGATTCCATTGCTGATTCCATATGATTACACCAAATAACTACGATAGATCGTTCGTTGGCCGTGCTAGGCGGCGTTCTCAGTAAGCATGCGCGTAGGCGTAACCACCAGCAGTACCACTTCGCCTTCCTGGTAGGTCTCACTAGGGAAGCGTGCCCCACGCTCCTCGCCATAGTAACGTATGCTGATGCTGCGGGCACGTTCGGCTACGCCATCGTGCGAAATCTCGCAAACCCCCTCCGCGATCACGTAGCTGTAAGGGTGGTCGTGAGTGGCGATGCACAGGGCTACGCGGGGATTGCGCAGGACGTTGCGTGCCTTGACAGTGTTGGAGCCAACCCAACAGTAGAACTTCCCGTCGTTGTACTCGTACCAGATGGGGGTGACCTGGGGCGATCCGTTCGGCCTGATAGTCGTGAATGCCACTACCAGGGGCCTGCGAAGGTACTCTTCAAGCTCCTGCTGGGTCATGGATGGCATGGTGTCACCTCTGGCATGCAGTAATGAATGCGCTTGCCCGGGTCTGGCGGCTTATGTCTGCCGGAAAACATAGATCTGGGAATAGGCCTCTGGCTCACCCTTGGGCAGAGGCCTGAACGGGTCGGTAACCTCTACGAACTGTCATGCGCCGTCGGACTGCAGCTGCGACTGCTTGTCCTTGAAGCCGTCGCTTTCGTAGATGTCAGGGCGCATGGAGAACAGGACCTGCCCGCCCGGCCTGGTCACACGCACCAGTTCGTCAAGGGAGCTTGCAGGCGCGTGGCCGATGGTAAGGACGCCTATGGCGACAACAGCGTCATAGGCACCGTCTGGAAAGTCCAGGCGCTCGCCCATCACCATCTGGTGGAACGCCTTGTACGCCCCGGTCTTGCGCGCCTCCTCCAGCATCCCTTCCGACAGGTCCATTGCATCGATCTGCCCATAGCCTTTCTCCGCCAGCAGCTTGCCGACCAGTCCAGTACCGGCTCCGGCGTCCAGCACAGATGCGTCTGTGGCAACATGCCTGGCAAATAGGTCTGGGGCCACCCACGGCCCTACGTAACCGAAGTCGTTCTCCAGGTCGGTGTCGTAGGTGGACGCCCACTCGTCGTATCGCTGCTGAAGCTCCCGGTTGCTGGCTGAGGAGTAGACCCACTGGACCCTGTTCTGTTTTTCCAGAGCGATCTCCTTTACTGGATACCTGGAGCGTTAGATCAGTGCCACCGTGATGGTGCGACTTTCCGTAACGTCCCTGGCGCGGGCGACGTCAAATGTGGCTACCAGCTGCCATGTGACTGTGGCATCATACGCGTGGGGCGGACCCTTCACTGGTATGTCCAACCTGGCGTCGTATCGGTACGGCGTATCCGGGCTGAGCCGCTCGTTACCCAGGAGCTGGGCGCTGCTGGGGTAGTAGTGGTCATGGTTCACCTTGGACCCGCGCTTTGTTATCGAAGCCTGTGGCAGTCCTCTTGATATCCCGGAATCGGATACCCGGCCCCACCTGTGGGCGGACACCTGAACGGTCCACAGGTCCACCCACCGCTCGTCGCATATCAGGCTTATGCTGCCTGCCCTCACTTCGACACTATCCCGAGCGCTCAACTCCACCGCCACCTGTATGGACTCGCCCAGCTTGTAGGTGCGGTCCTCAAAGGTGACTGTTACATCCAGAGGGCGAAGCCAGCTCAACCCTGCCTCCCCTAGGCGGGAGTCTGCACGGATCTCAGGTTGCGTGCCCACTGGATCACCGGGTTCAGGAACTCGTCGTCCATCTCCGGGAACATGTGGGTCGCATCCTCCACCAGCTTCAGCTCGACGTCGGGACTGCCATTGGCGGTGTCGAACATGTCCTGAGCGCAGTCCAGGTGCCGGGTGGCGAGTTCCAGTGTTCCGGCCAGAATCAGGAGAGGGCGGTTGATCTTGTCCATCAACGGAATCATGTTATACCGCTCCGTGCAGTGACGGTCCAGGTACACCGCCGCTGTGAACATGGCATGAGCGTTGGGGAAGTCCACGGGCATCAGCGTATCCGGCTGGCCGGACTCCACCAACTCCTTGGCTCGTTCATAGATGCGCTTGTGCTCCTCACCATCCTCACTTGCCAGGAAGTAGGAGTGTGACAGGCGCACAGGTCCGAAGGTGACCAGGCCGGCCACCCGTGGGTCCTGGGTCTGGGCCTGGTAGTAAACGATCTTGGGGGAGCCTAGACTGAGCCCTACGAGGCCGATGCGCGAGTATCCACGCTCCGCCATAAGGGCTATGGCAGCGTCCAGGTCATACCGGCAGTCGTCCAGGATCTCGAAGGCGTTGCCCATGAACTGCTCCTGGTTCTGAGTAGCAACGACGTCATGGCCCCTGGTGTTTATCACACCCACCGCGAAGCCGGCGTCACGCAGCCTGGCAGCACGGCTAAGGGTGTTGCCCCGGTAGAAGCTGCCGCCGGACCCGTGGACCAGTAGCAACGAGTCTATGGGCTGGCTGGCCGGAATCTCCAAAGGGGGTGGTAGGAACGCGCCGTCCAGAACAATCTCGTCCGCTGTGGTTGCCTGTACCAGTTCAATCTGCATCGGAGCCTCCTCTGTCCATATGGGGTGTGGTATCAGTTTTGGGGTCAAGCGACAATGTAGCTCATGCGCCCGCCGTTAGCAACCGCTGAGGGCTGCAGATGGCTCACCCATAGCAATCAGCTATAATGACTCTGGTTGGATATGCGTTGCCCGGTAGTGTAGCGGTAGCACGTCAGCCTTTGAAGCTGAAGTCCCTGGTTCGAACCCAGGCCGGGCAGCTTAAACGTACCTAATTCACGATAGCGGCGCATCATGGACCTAGACCAGCTTCTGAGACCCATTGACACCGGATGGCAGGCCTTTGGTCTGGCCTCCCGCGGCCTGTCTGCGACGGCCCTTCAAGAGCCTGGCGTGGTTGGCGACTGGTCCGTCAAAGACCTGCTGGGCCATGTCGCCACGTGGGAGGAGGAGGCGCTTGCAGCCTACCCGTCATCATGCAGGCCAGACGTACGGTCCGGTACGTCACCTACGGCGGGATCGACGCCTTCAACGAAGGCCGGTGGCACCGTTACTGGGAGATGTCGCTGGCAGATGTTCAAAGTCGGTCCTCTGAGACACACGCACGGCTGGTGACCTTCCTCGCCACGGTACCGGCGCACCATTTCGTCACCGAGACTCGCTTTCGGCGTCGCCTGAGGCTCGATACCTACGGCCAGTACCCGGAGCATACCCTGCATGTTATCGAGTGGCGTCAGACAAAGGGGTTGTGAAAGCGGCAGGTCCGCGGTTGACACGCCTCGCCTGGCTCGCATATAGTGGCCCCGATCCGAGATTCCTTAACAATCGAATATTGGAAGCTCCCAGGTGCTGTACCGGCTGAAAAGGGAAGGCGGTGTGAGTCCGCCACGGTTGCGCCACTGTAAACGGGGAGCCTGTTGGCATCATGCCACTGTCCTGGCTGTCGGGATGGGAAGGCGTCGGCGGGTGACGATCCGTGAGTCAGGAGACCTACCTGGGTAGCGTGAGTTCTACTCTGCGCCATACAGAGGACGCCCCGGTAGCTTTTCGTCAACGCCCCACGAGCTGCCGATTACTGGTGAATACCCGGCCTGAGTAGAGCCGGGTTTTTTGTTGCCTTTCGCAAGGGGCTTGCCAGGATCGGTATTGTCGGACTTATTGTTGACGGAGGTGTGATTTGACAGACCCAATCATTTGGACTCAGCAGGCGCTTACCACGGTCGCTAGGCCGCGTCGCTATCTTTACCCGCCACGAGTGCTGGTGGACGCCGGGACTATTCTGGCGTTCGTGGCCGCTATCCTTGCCACCAGCTACGCGTTGACCGGCTTCCCCAACGTCAAGCTGTTCGACCTTCTGGTCTTCGTGGCCGGCTACACTCTGGGCTTCCGTCGGGGCGCTGCTGTGGCCGTTCTGGCCTGGGTTGCATATGGGACGCTTAACCCCTGGGGTCCCACTACCGGCCCGCTGCTTGTGACCGTGATGACGGCTGAGATAGTGTACGCCGGTGCAGGAGCCGTTCTGCGAATGTTCGTTGATCCGTCCGACCTGCGTGTTGCGCCGGGTTGGAGGAATGTCGGCATTGGGGCCGTCGCTGTGCTGTGCACCCTGGTCTACGACGGCATTACCAACGCCTATACAGGCTTTGTCTGGGCGCAGATGGCCGGGTCCGCCGACTACAGCAGGTGGCTGGCGGTTGCCCTTTTCAACCCCGGCGCACTCTTCTTTACGGCGGCCCACGTCTCAAGCAACCTCCTCTTCTTTGGCGCCTTTGCTCCGTTGCTGATCAGGGGAGCGGCCCAGATGAAGATAGGAAGATAGATAGAGAGAGTAGATAACGATGATTCCCAATAGAAGTGTCAAGCTCTTCCTGCTCCCCGGCGCGCTGGTCATTCTGGTGGCCCTTTCGGTCCTGAGTGCGTGTACCGTAGACGAGCCCGCCGTACAGACGGAGACCATACAGGTCAGTATGCTGATTCAGCAGGAGGGCCAGGACCCTCAGTGGTTCCGGGACGTTGAGGTGACCAAGGGCATGGATGCCTATGAGTTTACGGAGTTGGTGACTGAGGGGGATATCCAGGCCACCTACTATGCCGCCTTCCGGAGCCACTTTGTGGAGGGCATATTCGGTGTCGAGGGCCAGGACCCCAACTACTGGCTGGTCTGGGTTTGGAGCGAGTCGCAGGAGAAGTGGGAGCCTTTGCCTGTGGGAGCAGACCTCTACTCCTTGAAGGACGGTCATGTCCTGGGGTGGTACTACGCATCGTATAGCGAGGACGGTAACCCGCCGCCCGCGACGCCGTAACAGCGCTAGCCGCTCGTCCCTGTCGTGCCAGAGTGTCCGTATCCGTGATATCCTCCCGTCCTGAGAGGTAGGTTGAAATGGCTCTATGGCTGCTGGTGCGCCACGGCGAGACGGAATGGAACTCTGAAGGCCGGATGCAGGGGCACACGCCAACGGGCCTAAGCGAAACAGGTCTGCTCCAGGCGCAGTTGCTGGCCGAGCGACTAAAAGACACTGAGCTGGATGCCATACATTGCAGCGACCTGCCCAGGGCCAGAGATACCGCCGAAATGATCGCTACGGGGCGAGGCATCCAGGTACATCCGACCAGCGACCTGCGGGAGAGGAGCTATGGCCGGTGGGAGGGCATGACCCGTCAAGAGATTCGAGATGAGTACCCTGAGGAGTATGCTCGGTGGAGGCAGGGAACCGAACAGTTCAGTCCGCCGGACGGAGAGAGCCTGATTGACGTACTGGCAAGGCAGTTAGGTCTGACAGGAATGCTGCGGGAGACCTACCCTGGAGACCAGACCATCGCGTTGGTTGGTCACGGCGGCGCATTTCTCACGCTTGCGGTGAGCATGCTGGGCGTCCCAATGTCGCTCCGTTCCAGGTTTTATTTGGATAACGCCAGTATCTCTATCCTGCGGGTGTCTCAGGACAGGGCCGTGCTGGAGCGGTGGAACGATATTTCCCACTGGGAAGGCAAGCTGTAGTTCGTTAGGAGCAGATCATGACCACAACCCCACTGCGCATAGGCGTAATCGGTGTCGGATTCGGCACCGTGGTGCAGATACCGGGCTTTCAGTCTGAGGGCGTGGATGTCACTGCTGTGTGCGCCCGTCGCCAGGAGCGCGTCGATAAGGCAGCTGCCGACTTCAACATTCCAGCGGCCTATACCGACTATCGCAAGATGCTGCAAGAGGCCGATATAGACGCCGTGAGCATCGTGACACCGCCCGCGTTGCACCATGAGATGGCGATTGCGGCGATGGGTGCGGGGAAGCACGTGATCTGCGAGAAGCCGTTTGCCATGGATCAGGGTCAGGCCAGGGAGATGTGGCAGAAGGCCGAGGCTACCGGACTCACCGCAATGGTTTCCCACGAGTTCCGGTTCGCGCCAGCGCGGGCTTACGTTAAGGAGTTGCTGGAGCAGGGGTATGTGGGCGACCTTCGCTTCGTGCATACCACTCTGTTTGCGGGCCCCACTCAGGCTCGTGGCCCGCGTCCTATGGCCTGGGGCAGCCGGGCCTCTGAGGGTGGAGGGTTCCTGGGTGCCCTGGGCTCCCACTACATAGACGGCCTGAGGTACTGGTGCGGAGAGGTCACCGCCGTTAAGGGTGGTGTTTTTACCCACGACACGGACCGGCTGGACCCCGAAAGTGGGCAGGCCGCTAGCTCGGACACCGATGATGCGTTCGGGTTCATGTTGCGATTTGAGAGTGGTGCCTGGGCCTCTATGTCAGGTAGCACAGCGGCACCGTTCGGTCCCGGCGCACGCATAGAGGTCTACGGCTCTAGTGGTACTCTGATAACGCCTCAACCGGGGATGAATCCACCGCCGGACGGCACGGTGCTGGGGGCAAACTTCGATAACGGCCCTGAGGTGCGGGAGTTGCCTATGCCGGAACGTTTCCGTCCCTTTGACGATGAGCGGGACGGTCGGCTCATGGCTTTTCGTCTACTGCTAAGACGCTTCATCCAAGGCGTGGAGTCCGGGACTTCGCCGGGGCCCAACTTCTACGATGGCTTCCGTTGCCAGCAGGTGCTGGATGCGGTCCGCGACTCTTCGGGCAGCGACGGGTGGGTGCAGATAGAGAGGTAGGTGGCTGCTGAGCCGGCTTGGCACTGAGACTAGATATCCTCGGCTTTTGACAAAATTGTCCCAACTACAGGAGGGTGTCCCGACTGGTCGGGACCAGGGGTCTAAAAGGTCCGATGAGGCTCCGATTCCATCGCGAGTGCTCGACCGAGTCGGCACTTCGCTCATCCCGATGTGTCGGGACAAAGTCGGAGGAGGTGTCCTCCCCTGGGCATCGCCCAGACCAGGACTTCCCGTTGTGGCTTAGGGGCAAGTCCTCACCAGCGGTAGAGAATCTTGGGTGCAGGGCACGCCCTGCCGAGGGTGGGTGGGTGGGAAGCAAGCGGCCCAATACTACCCTATGAAGCAGCCGATACCGCCTTCGAAACCCTCTTCAACCCTTCCGTCTGGGTACCGGATTATGGGGACCACGTCTCCGTACCCTCTCGCCTCGTCCATCATCTCCTGGCTCAAGTCGGCGCGTCGCTCTTCGTACTCAACACCCTCGGCGTCCCACTTGTCAGTGAGCTTTACGCACGCGTCGCACCCTCTGATGGTGTATACGATGGGCTTTGTAAAGGTAACCATACTCACCTGCCTTGGTCTGATATCGCGAATTGCACAATAATAGACCGTTGGGCAGGATTTGTCACAGTCCTGTACCCGTGTCCCTGTGGCGGTAGCCTCGCCCGCCCGTGCCATGCGACAATCCTAGTATGCATGGAACCGTTCGTGTGCGCATTGGCCCCTATGCGTTGACCCGTAGCGAGGTCAGCGGTGCCTTCGCCGACCTGGGGGTGCTCATACCTCTGGAGGCTGCGCTCATCGCGGTGAACGGCATCAACCCCACATCCACGCTTCTGGGAGTGGGCATAGCCTACATCGCCGCCGGTTGGTACTTCCGTCTGCCCATGCCCGTGCAGCCCCTCAAGGCATTCTCGGCCATCGCGATTGCCCAGGCGGTGACTCCTTCGGTTATCGCAGCCGGTGCACTTCTGATGAGCCTGGCCATGTTCCTGCTGGCCGCCACTCGGGGTGTGGAGTACCTGACACGCGTCATATCTCTGCCTGTGGTGCGGGGCGTCCAATTCGCCCTGGGGCTTGTGCTGATACGCAGCGCCGTGAAAATGGTCCTGTCTAAACCCTTCCTTATCGGCGGTGAGGGTCAGCGGTACCTGGACATAGGCGGGCTGGATGTGTCGGTGGGCCTGTTGGTGGGCATCGGCAGCCTGGTGCTCCTGCTGCTATTCCTGTGGCGGCCCTGGCTTCCCGGCGCGGCTGTTGTGGCTGTGGGGGGTGTGCTGGTCGGCCTGCTGCTCGGTGATGGCGAGGCGCACCTCACCTTTGGCCCGGTGCCCATGTCTTTGGCCTGGCCGCCTCTGGCCGACTTTGAAACCGCCCTGGTGATGCTGGTTATCCCACAGCTACCGCTCACACTTACCAACTCCGTTGTCGCCACTGTGGACACCGCCCGTACATACTTTGGGCCGGATTCTGCACGTGTTACACCCGTCCGTACCAGCCTCAGCATCGCCGCAGGTAACCTGTGGGCCGGTCTGGTAGGTGGTCTGCCCATGTGCCACGGCTCCGGCGGCTTGACCGCGCACTACCGTACAGGCGCCAGAACACCCGTTGCGACCACCGTGATCGGCTTGGTGCTCATACTGGTTGCCCTTCTATTCGGCCTGTCTGCCCTGGATGTACGCAGCCTGATGCCCTACGCCGTGCTCGGCGCGCTGCTCATATACGTGGGCGCGCAGCACCTGCTGTTAGGGCTGAAGGTGAGCTCCCTGCCACATCTGGCGGTGGTGGGCCTGGTGGGTTTGGTGGTGCTCATGCCGTTCGGCAACATGGCCGTCGGCGCAGGCGCGGGGCTAGCTGCCTACTGGCTGACCCGGTGGGCCGCTCATCTTAGGGCTGGCCCGGCGCGATAGGCTGGCTCAGGCGCGGGAGTCCGGCCTATTCAGTATCCAATTGAGTATAATTCCGGCATCCATAGCTGTTACCCCTCGGTAAGTGTTCCGCCAGCGCCTGTGGCTCCGTGGCGGGCATCTGGCAGGCGTAGTTCTGGCACACGAAGGCGGCGGGCCTGTCATCCACCATGTACCTGTCCTCCAGCAGCGTTGCCTATTAGTTGGTTGAATCGGTCCCACGTAGCCGGTCCCACAGATCCCACAAAAATGCACCAAATAGCCAGTGTATCCCGGCGGTATCGACGAGCGCAGCGATTATTGCAATGAGCTGTGGAACGGATGGTGTGGGGAAAAACGGGATCGAGAGCAGGCAAAGAAGTGAGCCGATTAACGGAAACCTGGATATGAAATGGTATTCCTCTCGACGTCGCCGAAGACGGTGGTAGAGATATCGGGTGAATGAGAGATGGAAGTTTAGAAGACCGATGGACCCGCCAATGGCCAGCAGTATCCAGCCCGCAGTTATTCCGCTCATAGTGCTATTTCAAGCCCCGAGCTGCTTGGCCTTAGTGGCAGTCTACGTGGTTGGAGCCTGGACGCTTCGCCAGTCATGCGGCCTCCAACATCGCCAGGTGCTTGCCATTGGCTGATCATAAACGACATTTGAATCATACCCCTACGACGGATATTAAGTCGGCAATGGTACGTGTGCCAACATAGGCTTGCGCCCGGAGATAGCTCCCAAACGCAATCACAGGCGATGGGCGATGAAAGAGTACTGTGGTCGCTACCCCTCGGTAAGCTGCTCCGCCAGCGCCTGTGGCTCCGTGGCGGGTAGCTGGCAGGCGTAGTTCTGGCACACGAAGGCGGTAGGCATGTCATTCACCATGTACTTGTCTTCCAGCAGGGGCAGCTCGTATGCGCCGTCTGGCTGGGCGGGATCGAAGCCAGTGAGGACTTTGTTTGGCAGGTAGCGGCTGTACACCTCGTCCAGCAGCGCCTGGGTGGCGTCGTCGTCTCTCGGCCCGACAATGGCGATCTCACTGGGCGTGGACAGGTGGAAGTCCAGGGCGCAGAGCCAGTGGCTGAAGCCCGCGGGCGCACGGGGCAGGACAACCTTCATGGAGCGAAGTACTGCGGCGGCGCGGCGGTTGTACTCCTGGTTGCCTGTCAGTATGGACAGCCTTAGCAATACATCCGTGGCAACGGAGCTGCCACTGGGCGTTGCGTTGTCCCACAGGTCCCTGGGCCGCAGGATCAGCTCCTCGTGGTCGAGTCCAGTATCGTAGAAACCCTGCTCGTCCTCGTCCCAGAACAGCTCCAGCATAGCGTCGGCCAGCGTAGTGGCCTCCTGGAGCCAGCGTATGTCCAGGGTGGCCTCGTGCAGGGCCAGCAGGCCGTCGGCAAGATGGGCGTAGTCCTCCAGGTATGCATTCAGCTTCGCCTCGCCGTCCTTGTATGTCCGCAGAAGACGGCCATTAGCGGGTCGCATGGTGTCCAGAAGGAAGGAGGCGTTTCGCACCGCCGCATCCAGGTAGTCGGCGCGGTGCAGCGTGGCGGCAGACTCGGCAAAGGTGCGGAGCATCATGCCGTTCCAGGCCGTGAGCACCTTTTCGTCCCTGGCTGGCGCCACCCGGGTCTGACGGTGGGCGAGCAGATTCTGGGCTGTCTCCTTGACGATCTCTGCCAGCTCAGTCCCTGTGACGTCCAGGCTCTCTGCCACATCGTCTCGGTCTTCGATGATGCGGAGTATGGTGCGTCCCTCAAAGTTGCCCTCGGCCGTGACGTCGTAGTAGAGGTTGAAAGGGGCGGCTTCGCGTTCGCCTACCACCTCCTCAATCTCCTGGGGCGTCCAGAGGAAGAATTTGCCCTCCTCGCCCTCGCTGTCCGCGTCCTGTGTGGAGTAGAAGCCGCCTTCCGGGCTGGTCATCTCGCGGAGCACGTAGTCCAGCGTCTCTTCGACGATGCGACTATGCTCTGGGTTGCCGGTTGCCTGGTAGGCGTGAAGGTAGACACGGCTGAGCAGTGCGTTGTCGTATAGCATCTTTTCGAAGTGTGGGACAAGCCAGAATGGGTCGGTGGAGTAGCGATGGAACCCCCCGCCGAGCTGGTCGTACATGCCGCCGCGTGCCATCTTGTCCAGTGTGAATTCGGTCATAGCCAGAGCCTGGGCGTCGGCGGCGCGGGCGTGGTACCGCAGTAGGAACTCCAACACCATCGGCTGTGGGAATTTGGGTGCGGTGCCGAAGCCGCCGTGCTCGCTGTCGTACTCTGGAGCCAGGCTCTGGTAGGCGCGCACCAGTACCTGCAGCGTTATCGGCTCGGTTTCCGGCGACGTGATCGCGCTGCCACGCAGCTCTTCGGTGAGCTGGTCCGCAGAAACTATCGTCTCGTCGCGCTGTTCGCGATAGATCTTTGCGATGGCCTCCAGCACACTGGGGAAGCCGGGCATGTTGTGCATGTCCTGGGGCGGGAAGTAGGTGCCGCAGAAGAATGGCCTGCCTTCCGGTGTCATGAATACGGTCATGGGCCAGCCGCCGCGCCCTGTCTGGGTCTGTACCGCCTGCATGTAGATGGAGTCCACGTCCGGGCGCTCCTCCCGGTCCACCTTTATGGCGATAAAGTTGTCGTTCATGAGTTTGGCGGTTGCCTCGTTCTCGAACGACTCTCGTTCCATGACGTGGCACCAGTGGCATGCGGCGTAGCCGACGCTCAGGAGAACGGGCTTGTCCTCGGCGCGTGCCCGGTCGAATGCCTCTTGGCCCCAGGGGTACCAGTCAACGGGGTTGTTGGCGTGCTGTAGGAGGTAGGGGCTGGTCTCTTTGCTGAGCCGGTTCGCCATTTTCTTTCCCTTTGGCGTTTGTTGCTACGATTGGGCTTGATATTGTCGCATACGGAGTTGGGTTAGGCCAGGGTGAAAGGGGTGAGGTGCCCTGAGGTCGGACGCAGGATACGTGCCGGTGGGATAGAATGTGACTCAGGGAGGTTCATATTGCGGTCAGCGACCTTTCTAGTCATTGGAACAGCAGTCCTCTTGGCTGCTTGTGCTGTGCCTGCGCGCTCCCCGGAGCCGGACTTTGCAGCCACCGTAGCCGCTGTGGTCGCGACTCAGTTAGCCGCCCAGCCCGTTCCAACCGCCACTGCTACGCCCTCGCCAACCCCCACACCCTCGCCAACTCCCATACCCACCGCTACTGCCACGCCCACGCCAACCCCTACACCCTCGCCAACTCCCACACCCACCGTCACGCCCACTGCAACGCCGAAGGCCATACCGATACCGGTCACAACGTCTACACCAAGCGTTGAGATTATCCTCCATACAATCCAGCTTTCTTCCGAAGGAGTTTCGGGCCAGCAGATCACCGTTTTAGTGGGATCGTTTGTGCAGGCGGTGATTACAATCTCCGCCACTGTCCCTATCACGGGAGAGTTGCAGGTTGAGATCATGAGGGACGTAGCCATTGGCTCGGATGTTCCCGAGAAGCTCTGCGGATTTCCCGTGTCGGTGGGAGTCGACGCTTTGGCTGTCGGGCCATGCACCTTCCAGGCGACCCTGCTAACCGGTGGCGATGTGCACCAGTATTACTACCGGCTTCTCTGGAGCGGTACCCTCATATACTCGCCAGCCGACTCGTCGACTCGGGAGCATGTGCGCACACAGTAGACTAGATAGCAGCCTGGCATGCGGACGCTTATCCCCTTCTCCACACCTACTCCTCCATCCCCAAAGCAAAGTGTATCGCCGCCTCAACGGCTTGAAGCTTCTGCAGACTTAGTACAGTGATTGGTTCCTGGATGATGTTCTTGCCAACAGTGGAGATGTTGTCAAGATTTGCAACGCAAGAGCGGGGCATACCGTCCTCTGGCCCTAGGGGGACCTCTACGGAGATTCGGCGTATCGTTGTCGTGATAGGGGCCACAGTCACCGATTCCCGGATCTCGTACGCGGAGTCACGAGACAACAGCACTACAGGTCGCCGTCCCCACGGCGCCTGCATGTTAGCCCACCAGACCTCACCGCGCTTCATTCATCCCGTCCTTCATCCCAGGGTACTTGTGCAAGGGCGGCTAGTCCGGCGGCGTGGATCCACCCCACCTCCTCTTCTGTCTCAGGCATCTCTGTATACCCGCGTATGTACTGCTCCTCCAGCTCTCGCTGGCGCTCACGGCGCAGGTGAGCTCGCACCGCCCGACGGAACAACTCGCTCCGGGTTTCCCCGCTAGCCTTACACTCCCTCTCGATGTCCTGAAGGAGGTCATTAGGAAGGCTTATCGCTATCTTGGCCGTCTTAGTCATACCATACTCCATACTATAGTACTACCATAGTATGATTCTAGCCATGTTGTGTCAATGGCTACTGTATAGCTATGGTGCGAGGTAGTTGTGCTCTCTCGCATACAATCAACGGATCGCGCCAATCGCAAATCCGGGACACCGCATTCTCTAAATAGAACAGTCGGTTTCAAGGGGAGACAATCGAACCTCGTCTTCCCTCCTGCCTCTTGACCGCAGCCTATGGCCGCATGACAGAATGGCCCTTCACGGGAGGCGACATTGGCGAGCACCTTGGACAACGCTCTAAGCGATAGCATTCTTGCTCTCATAGGGAACACACCCCTGGTGCGGCTGCGTGCCCTGGAACCGCCTGGGTCGGCGCAGCTCCTGGCCAAGTTGGAGAACCTGAACCCCGGTGGAAGCGTGAAGGACCGCGCGGCCCTGGCAATGGTGGAGGACGCTGAGGCACGGGGCGTGCTCAAGCCCGGCATGGGCCTAATCGAATCGACGGGAGGCAACATGGGCGTTGCCCTGGCTGTAGTGGGTGCCGCCAAGGGCTACCAGGTCTCCATTGTGATGCCGGAGGGCGTACCCCTGGAGCGGCGGCGGTTGGTCGCCCGGTTCGGGGCCACGGTCCACCTGACACCTGCAGACATGGGTGTGGATGGATCAAACCTGGCGGCAAGACGGATGCTGGATTCCAATAATGGTCTGCTGATGTTGGATCAGTTCAACAATCCCGCCAATGCTAAAGCCCACCAGGAGGGCACGGCAGGGAGATACTGGATGCGACTCAAGGCCGGGTTGACGCCTTTGTGGCCGGTGTCGGCACAGGCGGGACGCTGACGGGCGTGGGACGGGCGCCGAAGGCCGCCAACGACTCGGTGCTGGTGGTAGCTGTGGAGCCTGACACGTCACCGCTGCTCAATGGAGGCAGCGCGGGAGACCACGGCATAGTCGGTATCGGTGCCGACTTCGTGCCGTCCATTCTGGATCGAGACATCGTTGACGAGGTGGTTACCGTCACCACTCAGGAAGCCATAGACACCACCCTACGGTTGAGCCGCGAGATAGGCCTGCTGGTTGGTATCTCTTCGGGAGCCAACGTAGTGGCGGCACTCCAGGTTGCGCAGCGCCTGGGTGAGGGCAAGGTGGTTGTCACGGTGTTGCCTGATACGGGTGAGAGATACCCCAACCTCACTCAGTGAGGTTTCTCACTCAGGCGCGGGTTCGGATGGTCTGTTAGGCTAGGGCACGACACCGCCTCACGTAGGAACGTCGGTACGTGGCGATGTCTATCAGTGCTACACTTACTTATCCTCATTGGGCGCCGCAAGGCTGCCCGAATCTAACGTACGGAAGGGAGCTATGCAGCAGGACGCCGTCAGGCTTACCGCGCTCGCCAGCTGCGCCGGCTGAGCCTCAAAGTTCAGTCCTGAGGACTTGGCGCAGGTCTTGCGCCAACTACCACGGGTATCCGACCCTGACCTGCTGGTGGGGACGGAGACAGGTGATGATGCTGCGGTGTATCGCCTAAGCCCGGACCTTGCCCTGATCCAGACGGTGGATTTCTTCCCGCCCATAGTGGACGACCCGTACCATTTTGGTACCATCGCCGTGGCAAATGCCGTGAGCGATGTTTACGCCATGGGCGGCACGCCGTTGCTGGGGATGAACATTACGGCGTTCCCAGTGGACCTTCCAAAAGAGATCCTGGTGACCATTCTGAAGGGTGGGTACGACAAGGCCGCCGAAGCGGGCCTGCTCATCGTTGGAGGTCACACGATAGATGACGCTGAGCCCAAGTACGGCCTGGCGGTGACCGGGCTGATCCGGCCGGGAGATCAGGTTACCAATGCCGGCGCACGGCCGGGGGATATCCTGGTGCTGACCAAACCCATAGGCACGGGTATTATCACCACCGCTGGGAAGGACGGTGTGGTGGATGCGGATGCGCTGGCGGAAGCGATAGCGATTATGGAGACGCTTAATAAGGGTGCGTCCGCCGCCATGACACACGTGGGGGTGAATGCTTGCACAGACGTAACAGGTTTTGGGCTTATGGGCCACCTGAAGGCGATGATGATGGCGGGCGGCGTGGCGGCACATATTTCCTGGCCCAACGTCCCCCTGCTGCGTGGCGTAATGGACCTGGCGAAGCAGGGGATAGCTCCCGGCGGAACACTCAGCAACCTGGCCTCTCTGGGCCCACTGGTGACCTGGGATGAGTCCGTAACGCATGAGATGAAAATCATATTGAGCGATGCCCAGACCTCCGGAGGGCTGCTCATGTCCGTCCCCAGTGGTAGGCTGGAGGAGCTGCTCAAAGAGCTGGCTGGCCACGGTGTTCAGGTAACTGCGGTGATTGGCGAGGTTGCGGATGGTGAAGCCGGCGCAGTGCATGTGACGGGCTAGCCTCCAGATACGGACTGACCTTATAATTACCCGATGGACCTGTCGCATCTTCCCGCTCCTCTGACCACTGTGCTTTTCGACTTCGATGATACGCTGGTGGACTCCCTACGCGCTCGTGTTGCTGCCCTGGGTCAGACCTTCTCCGGTGCCGGGATATCTCATCTCTCTCCGGTTGACTTCTTCCACAATCTGAACGGCGGCCAGATGGAGACAGCGTTAGCACAGGTGGAAACAGAGACAGGCGTAGGGCAAGGGTTGATGGAGCGCTACAGAGACGCCTACTGGACCAAGGAGCCCGGCTCGCTTACGGTCTATCCTGGCATCCAGCAGTTGCTCCAAGAGCTTGCCTCGCGTGGCATCAAGCTGGGAGTGGTGACTCAGAAGGATCGAGATACAGAGATTGATGGGCGTCGCGCGGGAGTAACGGCTGAGATGGCCGAGTTGGGCCTACTGGACCTGTTCCCTGTAATCGTTGGTTTTGAGGATGTTACCAACTATAAGCCACATCCCGAAGGGATCAATCTGGCTATGAGTCGCCTTGAAGCACGCCCCGGTGAAACGGTGGTGGTGGGAGACAGTTCTGCCGACATGAGCGCAGCTCGTGCTGCGGGATGTTGGAGTTGCCACGCCACATGGGGCCTCCCTGCTCAAGTGAATGGACAGGTCGATTTCAAGGCTGATATGGTGGCGAAAACACCGGACGCCCTCTTGAGGCTTCGATATCTGTAGAGGCACGCAATGCTAGAGATGGATAGATCGTACGTAGATCAGATGGTAGCCCATGCCCTGGAGGACGACCCCAACGAATGCTGTGGCATGTTGGCTGGGAGCAACGGCATCGCGACCAAGCTGTATCGCATGACTAATACAGCGCACAGTCCCTACCGATACAACATGGACCCCCTGGAGCTTCTGGCGGGCGAACGTGAGAGGGACGGCAGCGGCTGGGAGCTGCTGGTCATATACCACTCGCACACTCACTCGCCGGCCTATCCGTCTGACACTGACGTGCGCATGGCCACCTGGCCCGACGGCAAGTCGATGTGGCCCGGTACGTACTACATCCTGGTGTCGCTGGAGGACCACGATAATCCGGACGTGCGTGCGTATAGCATCACGGATGGTGTGGTCATTGAGGAAGAGCTGCGCGTGGTTTAGGCCTCGGATCCCGACTCGTTGGGACACCCATATTTCTTCGGAGCACGACATCAAGGCCCGCCATGCGTCCTACACCCGACCTGACGTAACCTCCACAAGCGCAACCTACACCTGACACCTTTCACTCCTCTCCCGTTATCTCTGGTGCAAGACTTAACCGAGGAGTGAAACTATGAAACGATTTGTTGCAGTCCTACTGATTGGAGTCCTGGGCCTGGTCTCCCTGGTCGGGGTGGCCGCCGCCGGAGGGAGCGCCGCTCCTTCAGCCCCCGCCGTCCAACAAGAAGAGGCTCAGACCGAACACGGTTGGCTGGGCGTAAGAGTCGTGAACCTGAACGAGAATATCGCCGAGCGCCTGGAGATCGAGTACACGTCCGGCGTAGTCATCGCGGGTGTGCAGGATGACAGCCCCGCTGATGAGGCAGACCTCCAGCAGGGTGACGTTCTGGCGGCTATAGACGGCGAGCCGATGGAGACCGCAAGGCAGGGTTGCAGACGATCCGGGAACTGCCTCCTGGAACCGTCGTGACCTTGACCATACTGCGCGACGGGGATGAGTTGGTTGTGGAGGCCACGCTGGCTGAACGGCCTCGTCCCCAGCCGAACGATTCCCTGCAACGCCAGCGGGACCCGTTGCCCAACTACCTGCGGCGTATCATCGGGAATAACCTGCCCGGGAACCTGCTGCACGCGGAATTCGAACTTCTGGGTGGAGATGGCCAGGTCATTACTATCGATCTGACCGCTGGCAGGGTGCAGACGGCTACCGATGTGAGCCTCATCATAGTGCGCAAGGATGACACGATGGTCGAGTTTCAAACGGACGATGAGACCAGGGTGATCGTCGGCGGGCACAGGATAGACCTGTCCGGGCTCAGAGAGGACACCCCGGTGCTCGTGGTGGAAAAGGACGGTCATGTTGACCTGGTGCTGGCCTGGCCGCGAGACTATTTCAAGCGACCCAATCAGAACCGGCCCCGGCCTCTGCCCGCCGTGCCGAGCCAGGTCGCACCTCCGACCATCGCTATCTCTCCTGAGTCCCTGCCCAGGTTTGATGCGGACGAGTTGAGGGAGTGGCTGGAGAGCGGACGGCCTGCTTCGGAGCTGCGTGAGATGTCGAGGGATGCCGCAAAGGAGCTCAGGAAGATAGGCCGGGAGCGTGGAGCCTTGCTCAAGGATGCCGGACTGCCGGGTCGGGGTTTGACCACATAGGCAGGGCGGCCCACCACACCACTAAGGGAAAGAAAGGGTCTGGGCGGTGCCCAGTCAGACCTCGCCCAGCCCTCGCACTAAAGCGCTCCGATGGGAATCGAGGCGCTTTTCTTTGCGCTAGGCCGCGGCTACGGCGTCGGCTAGCGCTCGGCCCATCTGGTTGGTGGTGACGGCACTCTCACCCGGTGTGGTCAGGTCAGGGGTGCGCAGGCCGCGCTGGAGAACCGTGTCCACAGCCTTGTCCACTGCGTCCGCCTCTCCTGGCAGTCCCAGGGAGTAGCGCAGCATGAGGGCCACGCTCAGTACCATGGCTATTGGGTTGGCTTTGCTCTGGCCGGCGATGTCGGGCGCGGTCCCGTGAATTGGCTCATACATGCCTCGGGCCCGGCGGCGACCGTCGTGGGAGGGTACGCCGGCCAGGCTGGCGGAGGGCAGCATGCCCATGGAGCCGGCCAGGACGGACGCCTCGTCGGTCAGGATGTCGCCGAATGTATTCTCGGTGACGATAACGTCGAAGCGGCTGGGGTTCAGGATGAGCTGCATGGCGCAGTTGTCCACAAGGAGGTGATCGACGGTGACGTCGCGGTACTCCTCAGTCAGCTCCAGGGCGATCTGTCGCCACAGCCGGGAGGTCTCCAGGACGTTGGCCTTGTCAACAGAGGTCAGCCGCTTCCGTCGGCTCCGGGCCAGTTCGAACCCCACGCGCAGGATGCGTTCGATCTCCCGCTCGGTATAGCGCATTGTGTCCACACCTCGTCGCCCGCGCTGGGTGGTCCACCGCTTCTTGGGCAGGCCGAAGTAGAGGCCGCCGGTGAGCTCCCGCAGCACCAGCAGGTCCACTCCCTCAAGGACTTCAGGCTTTATGGGGCCGGCGTCCATGAGGAAGGGGTACACCTTGACCGGCCTGAGGTTGGCGTACAGGCCCAGGCTCTTGCGTATGGCCAGCAGCCCGTCCTCCGGTCGTACAGGCGCTTGAGGGTCGTCCCACTTGGGGCCGCCCACGGCACCCCATAAAACGGCATGGGCGTTGCGGCACAGTTCGGCGGCTTCGGGTCGAAGAGCGATGCCGTAGGCATCTATGGCGGCGCCGCCCACCAGGTCCTGGGTGAGGTTGAATGTGTGGCCGTACCGCTGGCTGACCGCTTCCAGGACACGGAGCCCCTCGTCAACAACCTCGGGGCCTATGCCATCGCCAGGGAGGACAACGATTTCAAACTGTGCCATTGGGACTCTCCGGTGGAACCCCAGCCGGGGGAAACTCGGGCCTATCTAAGTTGTGTGCCAGAGGAACTATAGCGGGACGGTGGATAGCTGTAAATAGCAGCGCCCGCAACCTAGGGTACGGTCACCTCTAGATTGAACAGCGCAGGGGCGGCCGTATGTTCGGCGATGGCTGAGACGACTATCACCGCCCGATCAACGCTGATGCCCAGCTCCTCAATAGTGAATGTAGCGTATTGATCGTCGTCCAGGGGGATGTCTCTGACAACCGTCTCAGTGCCTATCTCTATTACACGTACCACGTAGCCCTGGGAAACGCTGTTGTCGGTTTGGATGAAGCCCAGCGCATCCCAGCCTGCGTCAGGCAGTTCGGTACTGTTGACGGCGATGTTGCTCAGGCAGATGCCGGCGCCATTGACCGTGTCGTCGGTGACGTACTCAAACCGTAGCAGGACATGCAGCCCCGCGTATTGGGACAGGTCCACCGCCTCTTCTGTCCATTCGATTCTCCCCGTGTATCCGGGGCCGAAGGCGTTTCCCAGGGGGTCCCTGGGCGCTGAGTTGTCGGTCTCCAGGATGTCCCAGGTGGTGCCGCCATCGGTGGACACCTCCACGTAGGCGAAGTCCCAACCGTCCTCCAGGTCGTACCAGAGGGAGTATGTGAGTGTGGCGGACTCCTGCCGTGACAGGTCAATCTGACTGGTCAGTGTGGAGTCGATAGAGTCGCCGCGGTTGCCCCACCAACACGGTCCGCCACCGGGCGGGTTTTCGGGCAGCAGGGCAGTTTGAGTCTGGCCCTTGAAGCGCACGGTGGCCTGGGCCGCATCCAGGTTCACATTGTAGTACCTGACACCGTACTGCTCCACCTGCTCTTCCAGGCTGATAGGTTCCCGTATCAGATAGGCCTCGTGCACCTGGACGTTGTCATTGGCGTAGCCGTAGGTTGCGTCGTCAGGGTCGTCCAGGTAGTTGGCCACCATCCAATCGGCGAACACCTGACCAAAGTCTCGCTCTGCCCCCGCGGTGTTCAGGTAGTCCTGCACACCCTGGATGCTGTCGGCATCCTGCTCCATGAGCAGGCGCAGGCTGTCCAGGCCGTACTGCTGGGCTAGGTATTCCATGAACAGGCTGGCGCCTCCGTAGTTGGGTATGCTGGATGTTGGGTGGTTCGGCCAGAGGATCAGGGAGGCGTGGGGAGTGGATAGGTAAGAATCGCGGAAAGACGACCTGTATCCAGCTACCTCCTTGCCCATTTCAGCCAGACCTTCGTTGACCCAGGTGTCCTCTGTGCGGTCTGCTCTGAAATGGACGGCGTGTGTGAATTCGTGGGCCAGGGTGCCCAGATAGTTGCGGGTGTACAGCTCCAGGGAGGAGGTATCTATGTAGATGATCTCTCGCTGGTTGCTGAATGGGTGCACCTGGGTCGGGTACTCGTCGGCGGATGAGAAGTAGCCGGCGAGACCGCGCAGTGGTGTGTGTAGGATGGTCAGGTGGGCATCGTTGTCAACGCCCGGGACCAGCTCTTCGCCGAAGACCTGGATGATCCGCGGGCGTATTCGCTCCTCATACACTCTGGCTGAATCTTCCAGTTCTTGCAGAGAGAAGGCGACATTGTCGTCCACGTACCAGTAGGCATGATCGGTGACCAGGTGGAGTGTCGCACTGACCGGGTAGACCTGGTTGGTCCCTATATCCAGGACGCTGAATTTATCATTCCTGCCCTGTTGGTATCTGGTGGGCTGGGGGTTCACCACACGGGGTATGGGCTCCATTGACTTGAGCACCAGTCGCTGAGTTAGAGCGTACAGATCCCGGTCCGGGGGCGTGGACTCTCGCACGGGTGTGGGCGTGGCTGTGGCCGTTGGCGTTGCGATAACCGTAGCCGTAGGCGTGGGTGCCATAGGTGTGGATGAAAGAGTGGACGTGGGTTCCACCGGCACGGTGCACGCCCCGGTAAGGATCAGCGCCAGCGTTAGAAGAAACAGTGGCGGGTTAATCATGGCGTTGCGTGGGTTCCCGATACCCACGTTCACTACTGTTGGTAAACGCTTGCATCCTAAGCCACAACAGAAAATATGGGTGCAGGGCATGCCCTGCCATCAGTTGTACCTGTTCATAGCAGCGTCCAGACCATGCTCTGCAATGTGTCCCACTGCTTCTGTGACCCGGCCTATCGCCTCTGCCACCGCAGCCGCGTCCTGGGCGTTGAATGGGCCTAGCACGTGCGGGATGATATCGGTGTCTTCCGGGTGGCCGACGCCGATACGTATTCGCGGAAAGTCTCGCGTCCCCAACTCGGCGATGATCGACTCGATGCCCCGGTGGCCGGCGGAACTGCCCTGGGCCCGTATACGGACCTTCCCGACTGGAAGGTCCGTGTCGTCATACACCACCAGAAGCGACTCCGGCGTGATGTGGTATCTGTCTCGCAGGTATCCTGCGGCTACGCCACTGCGGTTCATGTATGTGCGCGGTCGCACCAGGACAACCTCTACGCCAGAGATTGCGCCCTGGCCCAATACAGCGTGGCGCCGTCGCTCCTGCAGCGGTATGCCGTAGTGTCGGGACAGCTGGTCAATGCACTGGAACCCCACGTTGTGGCGGCTCCGCGCGTAGGGACGGCCCGGATTACCCAGGCCCATGACAACGATCATTGGTTGGATAAGACCTCTCTCAGGAACTCCGCAAGATTCCGGCTCAAACTATCGGTTGCCGGACGCCACCACGATCACCCCCGGCAGCGTCACCTGTTTCCCATCGTAGCTTTTCTCGAAACCAACGAGCACCTGACCGAGGGCACGCTTGCGCTGTTCCTGCTCTACATCTTCTATATGGACACTCCCTTTATTGACGGCATCAACGTGGTCAAACGGTGCCGACATGTCAACAAACCATTCCCAGCACCTTTTCGGCGTGCCGGGGAAGACGAGCGAGATGTTCATCTGCTCCTCTTCAACGCCTGTGAAACCTGCTTCGCTGAGAACGGCAGTCAGGGAGCCAGGCTCGGAAAATGTGAAAGGTGAGGATATCACCGGCTCGGAAGGTGGTGGTTGCACCTGTTTTTGAGTTCTTCCCCATGCCAGGAAGGTGGCACGCCCGCCGGGCTTGAGGACCCGAAGGCTTTCTTGCAACGCCTGCGGGTAGTCTGCGAAATACATGACACCCCACTTGCAGGTGACGCGGTCGAAGGTGCAGTCGGGGAAGGGTAGCTCGTGACCGTCAGCGCGCTGGAAGGTCATGTTTCGCAATCTCATGCGATTCGCCTTCGCTTTGGCGATGGTCAGCAGTCCGGCCGCTGGATCGGTGGCCGTCACGTGGCCCTCCGGACCCACTGCCTGGGCAAGCGCCAAGGAAGGTTCTCCATGACCGCTCGCCAGGTCTAGCACCTTCATGCCCGGCTGTAAATTGGTGCGCTGGACAATGACCTCTGTCGCCTCTCTACCCCAAGATGACTCTTCCTTGTCCCACTTGCGATAGGCGGCTACTAACGCGGGAGCATTCCATTCCTTGCGGATTCGCTCTTTGAGTCGTTCCTTGGCCAGGCTCATCACCGTACTCCCTGAAAATTCACAGTTCCATGCTTATGGCCCAGGCAGGTTAGCAGGTCACAGTATGACAGATTCGCTTGGGTGCTCCGAAACGGTATGTTAGCGATCAGGCAGGATAATTGCCATCGGCCAATAATGGCTTCTCCGTGGAGGAATGCATATTAGGTGGTACATGTGGCATATCAAGGAGGGCACAGGCTGGAGACAGGTTGGATCCAAGCTGCCTGTTTGAACTTGGAGGGCGCCAATAAGACGACGTAGATCAGCCAGGGGAAAACAACTGGTGGACATATCAACATTGGGGTATACTCTGGCAGTCAGAGGAGGGAACAGGGGCTGGAGATTGAATTAGCCCTTGACCTAGGCCCTTGACCAGGAGGGAGATCGAGCCATGGTGGATCAAGCGCTGTCGGGTATGAATGTGGTAGACCTGACCGACTACATAGCCGGGCCAGTGTGCACCAAGCGCTTGGCAGACTACGGCGCAGACGTCCTTAAGATCGAGCACCCCGGAACCGGCGACGGCGCCAGGAACATGGGCCCCTTCTTCCATGATGAGCCTCACCTGGAGAAAAGTGGCCTCTTCCTCTACCTTAACACCAACAAGAGGGGCATTACTCTCGACCTCACGACCAGGCTGGGAAAGCAGATCTTCCTGGACCTGGTGAAGAAGGCAGACGTGGTGGTCGAAAGTTTCACCCCCGGCGTCATGGAGGGCCTGGGCCTTGCATACGAGGACCTTGAGAAGGTAAACCCCAGGCTGGTCATGACATCTATAACCCCCTTTGGCCAGACCGGCCCGTACAAAGAGTACGAAATGACTGAGCTTATGGCATTTGGTATGGGCGGGCCTATGTATCACAGGGGCGCCCCGGATAGAGAACCCATGAAATACGGTGCGACACCATCCCTCTACCACGCCGGCGCGGTTGCCGCTATGGCAACCGCAGTCGCCTATTACGGGATGAGCCGCCACGGTACGGGGGACTACGTAGACGTATCCATCATGGACACGCAGATGGGTACTATGGATGGTAGGGTGTCGGCGCTGGTCCAATATCAGTACTCCGGCAAAGTCGCCCCCAGGGGTAACCCCATGGGTATTGGGGCCGCCGGCACCGGCTCTGGAATGTTTCCCTGCGCCGATGGGTATGTGCATTTCTATGGTGGCGTCCGCCTGGAGAGGCAGACGAGGATGATGGGGGACCCCCCTGAGCTGACTGACCCCAAGTTCTACGACCCGGAAACTATGGGTGACCCCGAGGTGCGGGAGGAGTACGAGGCTTACTTTCTTTCCTGGTTAATGGACCACACCAAACAGGAGGTCTTTGAGCTGGGGCAAGCGAGCGGCAACGTTTGCGCCCCCATGAACAACATTGACGAGGTATTGGAAGACCCCCAGGCTAGTTTCAGGGATTTCTTCGTTGAAGTCGACCACCCAATGACAGGGAAGGTCAAGTATCCTGGACGGCCCTTTGTCATGCAGGAGACTCCCTGGGTAATGCGGCGTCCCGCGCCGCTGCTCGGGCAACACAACGCTGAAGTGTATTCGGAGTTGGGATACGGCAAAGAGGACCAGATCATGCTCAGGGAAAGCCGGATCATATAGGTTTTACGTTACCCCCACAGGAGGTGCGCTATGGGACAACTGCCGCTAGAGGGAATTCGAGTGCTGGGTATGACGGTGATTCTTGCCGGGCCCTACTCAGAAATGTTCCTGGCTGACTATGGGGCAGAGGTGATAAGGGTGGAGTCCATCCAACACTTCCCGCCCTTCACCCGTGGACTGTACGTCCACCCACGTCAAGGCGCTCCAGGCTACCCCAATGACGATCCGGGGGAGCGGCCCTGGAACAGGCATGCGACATTCAACTCCATGGCGCGCAACAAACACGGTATGACGGTAGATATAACCAAGCCGGAAGGCATGGAGATTTTCAAGCGTTTGGTGAGGGTAAGTGACGTCTTCGTCTCCAACTACGTCCCCAGTGCGCTGGACCACCTGGGCATCAGCTATGAGATGCTCAAGGAGGAGAAGCCCGATATCATCTACGCCAAGATTTCAGGGTACGGCGATGACGGGCCCTATCGCAACTACAGGGCCCAGGCCAACGGCATAGATGCCCTTGGAGGCCAGGCTTCTACGCGTGGATACCGGGACCTGGACCCGACTGAGCTTCCCGGCGCCTCGGCGGCAGACCCGGCGATGGGCATTGCAGCGGTTTTCGCCATCGCTTCGGCCCTGAACTACCGCGACCGTACAGGCAAAGGGCAGCTCATAGACATGGCGCTTTTTGAGCAGTTCATTACCTATAACCCCCAACCGTTCATGGACTACACAATGAACGGTAGAGTGCAGGGAACCTTGGGCAACAGAGACCCGGTCGCCGTCCCATCAGGCAATTTCCGCTGCCTGGGCGAGGACAACTGGGTCAGCATATGCGTGTTCGACGATAAGCAGTGGGAGGGGTTCTGTGAGGTGGTGGGAGAGGATTGGGTACACGATTCGCGGTTCGCGGACCCGTTGAGCCGACGCAAGAACGAGGATGAGCTGGAAAAGCTGGTAGAGTCCTGGACCAAACAACACGACTATTATGAAGTCATGCACCTCCTGCAGAAGGTAGGTATAGCCGCGGGGCCTGTGATGGATGAAGCTGCGGTATTTCAAGATCCTCACATGACGGCTAGGGGATACCTGGTGGAGGAGCCTCAGGAAGATACTGGCACCTACATGTATCCTGGGGCCATTGCCCAGTTGAGGAACGCTCCCCTGGTCGTCAGGCGTCCCCCGGTGCGGCTTGGGGAAGACAACGAATATATCTACAAGGATGTGCTGGGAGTGAGCGACGCCGAGTACGAAAAGTTGGTTGAAACAGGGCACATCGGCTTGGACTTCGCACCAGGTGTGGTTGCGCGCTGATTGATCAGCGCGTCGGGCCAGTCTGCCAGCGGCTAGTCGGTCAATGGGATAATGGCGGCCGAACAGCGTACTAGCGCTTGTCGCGTTCGTTACCGCTGTTGGGAGGGGCCAGGCGGACGGCGCTGACGCGTCCCGCCCGCATCTCAGCCACCATCTCCTCGTCGGTCGTTACTGCGTTCTCAAAGACGGTGGCACACCTGCCAATCGCCTCCACGCTGTGCGAGTCGCTGCCGCCGGTGCCGAACTTACCGTACCGTTCGGCCATGGTTTCCACGTAGCTGCTTGCGTCGCTGGAAATCTCCCCGTTCAGTACCTCGATGCCGTGGAAATGTTCCGCGATAATTTCAGGTGTCGGCGGACGACCCATACTTCTCCATTGAGGGTGGGCCAGGACCAGCACTCCGCCTTCTGACTCCACCGCTTTGCAAAGCTCTTCGAAGTTGAACATGGAGTTATGGAATCTCTCAAGCCCGAATACCAGGACGTGGCCGTACTGCGTGTTGACCTCCATGCCGCGGAATACGGCTATCCCGTACAGTTCCCCCGCCTCCTTCAATCGCTCTGCGTTTTGCCACACGGCGTTGTGTTCCGTCAGGCAGACACCGTCCAGGCCGCGCTCTTTGGCTGTCGGTAGCAAAGCGCTCAGATCCAGGCCGCTATCCATGGAAAGGTGACGGGTGTGGTTGTGGAGATCGATCAACAAGTGGTTAGTTCGTCGTCTCTGAGAGTCGCATGCCTGGTGTCGCTAGCTCAGGATGCGCTCTTCAGCTTGCGGCATTCCTCTATGAAAGCCGGAAGAAACTCCAGGCAGCTCAGTGTGACTCCATAGCGGGCGTATGTGAATATTGGAGCTCCGGTATCTGTATTCACAGCCACGATTACCTTGGAGGTGGACATGCCTACCAGGTGCTGGCTGGCTCCTGAGATCCCTACGGCCATGTAGAGATCAGGGAAGACCCTGGTGCCCGTGAGGCCCACCTGCTGTGCCTTGGTGGCCCATCCTAGATCTACAATGGCTCGTGATGCGCCGGGCAGGCCGCCCAGCACCTGCGCCACCTCCACTATGTGCTTGTAGTTGTCCGCGTCTCCGATCCCCATGCCCCCGGATACCACGACTTTGGCTTCGTCCAGTCGCGGTCCGCTGGCAGTAGCCCTTTCTACCACCTTTACCCTATCTTTGAACTCCCCTAGCCCTGCGTCGACCGATATCACTCTGCCGGGGCCGTGGTTCACACGTTCCTCCGCACTCTTGACCACAGGCTGGAAACCCACCACCGTTGGAGGGGATTCCGATACCTGGTAAATGGCCGTTACGCCGCCTCCGTAGATTGGGCACACAGCCTCCGTTTCACCGGAGGAGTTGTGGCGGATATCTGTGGCGTTCATCAAGATACCGACATCCAACTTGGCAGCCAGATATGGAGCCATGTCCCTGCCCAAAAAGGTCTGTCCCACGATCACCAGGGATGGGTCTGCCTGCTGTATGGCCGCCGCCGTTGCCAGGGCGTGTGGCTCAGGTTGGGGCTCAGTCAGGCTGGCGTGCTCCGCAACGTATACGTCTGCCACACCAGCGGCCCATAGCTCCTCTGCCAGGGTCTCCGTTCCTGGTGGGCCAGTCAGTACCGCTGCTACTGAGCCGCCGGCTTCCTCTGCCAGCTTCCTGGCTACGGATGCCGCGTCAAAAACAACGGGCGCCAAGCGCCCGCCCTCGTTCTGCGCGGTTATAAGAATCGACTTGCTGCTAACCATTCTTGCTCCTCTCGGGTCTTGGGCTAACCCTCTCCAACTCCCGGACTGCCGCTACCTAAGAGCGCCAATGACCCGCAAAGGTGCGGACCGCCTGCCCTCTAATCCTAGATGACACCGTCTGCCCTGAGAAGCTGTGCGAGCTTTGCAGCTACCTCGCTTGCATCGCTTCCCTCCAGGAACTCGCATGTACCGCGCTGCTCTGGGATATTGATGTCCGACCTGCGGACCCGCTCCACCGACGTAGCGACTCGTGCTATGTCGAAGCCGATATCCGCCGCAGAGAGTGGAGTCACCTGTTTTCGCCGTGCGGCAAAGTTAGCCATCGCCGTGGGATAGCGCGGTGGCCCCAATTCGTTGCTGATGGTCACCACTCCCGGTAGCTCCACGTCCACCGTCTCGTCACCCTCCGGAGTGACACGGATCACACGTGCGACTTCGGCGGAGACCATCTGAATATCCCTGGCAATGGATACGCATGGCATATCCAGAAGAGCCGCCACGGTTGGACCTACGACACCCTGGTCGAAGTCGCTGCTCTGACGGCCGCACAGGACCAGATCGGCGCCGCCCAGATGAGTAATGGCCGCCGCTAGAATATGAGAGAAACCTGCACTGTCCGCCCCCTCAAAACCGCTGTCCTCCAGGTGGTAGCACTCGTCGACGCCCAATGCGAAGGCCCGCTGGAAAAGCCGCTCCGGGGCAGTGCCTCCTACAGACAGCACCTGGATGGTGCACTCAACCTGAACGTCACGGAGCCGCATGGCCGCTTCCACGGCCTGCTCGTCATAGGCGTTCATGCCGGTAGCAATGCCTTCCGTCCGTATGGTCTTCGTGTCGGTGTCCAACTGGAGACGCCCGGCGAACGCAAACGCATCCACGATATATGAGTCCGGTACTTCCTTCGCCAGAACAGCTATCTTTAGCATAGCTTCTCCATTTATTGACCGCTGATTTGGATGTCCGATCTGCGCGTCGCATACACTCTACCAGAGCGGAAAAGCCTACGGCATGCGCTTCTTCCACGCCCCGTCGGCTTCCTCGTCGCCCACAAGGAACAAGAAACCGGGCTCGCACCAGACGGTTTCGTCCATGTACCCCTCCGGGCGTTCGTGCAGGATCACCATTTCGTACCAGCGCCAGGGTGGATCGCCTTGATCGAAATACAGTCCCGTGAGCACTCCCTTGAATGTCTCCCTGCTTGGCATCAGGCCCCATTCGCCATTCGGCAAAATAGTGGGCTGCGACGCCCCACCGTCGCATTCAGCATATTGGCCCTTCATCGACTCGTCTATGCCGTATTTGCGCTCAGACTTGTCTTCGGTCGCTGGATCTTGCATACCCTATACCCCTCGTAGAAAACAGCTAAGGCAGGCTGTGCCGCTAGCACAGGCCTGCCTTAGACGCTTATCGGTAGGCATCGAGCCTAGGAGAGCATACCACGCTCTTCAAAGGCCTCCAGACATTCGTTTGCCCACTCTTCCATAATCTGCCGGGCCGGCTTCACCTCATCCAGTAGACCCGCACCTTGGCCGGTTCCGGTCGGGTAGTAAACCTCCTCGACATCATTGTCGGCGATCTGCAACGTCAGCTCGCGGGTGAGCATGGATTGCATGGGACGCGGCAGAACGGGTGGCGCATCAGGGTCATTCCATCGCAGGTCCAACGGGCCCGTCACGTGCCGCCTGAAGGCGCCATCGCCCCAGTTGGTGCGTATCGTGTCTTCGCTGCGCGCCGCGAGTATCTTGGCCTGCGCCTTGGGAGCTATGTCGTGCTCCCTGGAGGTCAGCCATGCCGTACCGGTCCATACTCCCTGTGCGCCCAGCATCAGAGCGGCGGCCACCTGCCTGCCGCACCCGACGCCGCCAGCGGCTAGGACCTTGGTACCAGGGCACGCCTTCACCACCTGGGGCGTCAGAGTGAACGTACCTATGGGGCCGCAGTGCCCCCCGCCATCCTGGCCGTGCGCTACGATGTAGTCAATCCCAGCCTCGTGCTCACGCCGTGCCTGCCGCACCAAGCCAATGAGGCCAAGGACCTTGACTCCTCTGTTGTGCATCTCAGGAATGATGAATGCCGGGTTTCCCTGCGCACAGGCAAACAGAGGGACCCTGTGCTCCAGGAGCACCTCTAGCTGGGCCCTGGTGTTCTCCTGCGTGGCAATCCGCTCTCCCCTGGGCCTGCCGTTGATGACCGTACCGTCAGGGTGGCGGAAGTCGGGAATCCCGAACTCCTCCCGGAGCTTCTGGATCCATGCCCAGTGCTCGTCGGGAATCTGCTGTTCAAAGTCCTCACGGTTACCTGTCTGAGGCATAGAGCCGGACACAATGACGTCAACGCCAAAGGGCTTGCCCCCTACCTTCTCTTCGATCCACGTGAGTTCCCGGTCTATTTCGTCGGGAGTCATACCGGCGACGCCGTACACGCCGAATCCGCCAGCATTTGTTATCTCGATAACCACATCCCTGCAGTGGCCGAATGAGACTATCGGGTACTCCAGACCAAAATCCTTGGTGAACTCAGTCTCCAGCGGGTTCTTAGTTGTCTGCATACCGCTTCCCTCCCTAGAATGTCAGAAGAACGCCGGAACTCAACCGCTTCCTAGTTACATAGCACAGGAAGCAACCCTCTTTGCGACGCACATTGGCGAAGCTCGGCCAAGGTAGCACAGCCTGCCTACCCTGTCAATAAATATTATCTTGCTCCACAACGTCGTGCCTTGCACCATCGATTGCACTTCCTGCAAGTCCGCCGATATTGGTCTTATAATGACGCATTCTAACCGGGCCTGAGTTTGATTTGACCCGATCTGAGTTTGATTTGAAAGGATGCTATTGGAAGATGTCCTAGCAGCCCTCGCCATCGGCGCCGCTGCCCTGTTCGCATCGACTCTCGCCGCCGCCGCCGGATTTGGGGGCGCCGCTGTGATGCTCCCTGTCCTGGTGTGGCGCTTTGGGATAGGTGACGCCGTTCCAATTCTCACCATCGCCCAGCTGATGGGCAACCTGTCCAGGGTATGGTTCAACAGGACTGAGTTGTCATTTAACGTAGTCAAATGGTTCGGGTATGGAGCGGTTCCTTCAGCAGTGGTGGGTGGAATAATATTTGCCACCGCTCCCACTGGTGCCCTGGTCCGTCTGTTGGGGCTGTTTCTGCTGCTCATGGTCGTCTACCGGCATACTCCATGGGGCAGCGATACTAGGATCGGCCTGAAAGGCTTCCTCCCACTGGGAATAATCTCTGGTGCCATATCCGCCGTGGTTGGTGTAGTGGGGCCGTTCATGGCGCCATTTTTCCTCGCCCACGGGCTGGTCAGTGGTGCGTATATAGGGACCGAAGCCCTGGCTACTGTGATGATGCACGTCACTAAGTTGGGGGTGTACGGTAGCTTCAGCCTCATGGACCTGCAGATCGGGTTGGTGGGAGTCGCCATAGGCACCGTAATGTTCGCTGGATCGTACCTGGGCAAACAGATCCTGATTCGCCTGCCGGCCGCCAGGTTCCCGTTGATCATTGACGCGGTGCTCCTGGCTGCGGGTTCGTTGTTCCTTATTGGAGGCGAACGGTAGGCCAACCTTCTATGACAATGTACGCGTTCCAACGACGGCCCTCCTGGTCGATTCGAGCCGTCTCTTACCTCGCCGCACCTGCTGGCAGTGCTATTATTTCGCAACAAGCGCACCCTGCCGAGGGAGCAGGCGCGCATGGTATTGGCGATTATGCCCGACAGGTGGAGGAGGTAGCCATGGGGAGTATGAGCCTTATCAGAGTCGGGGGCGTGTGCGCCATCCTGGCTGCTGTGGCCTTTATTGTGGCCACCGCCATCCACGACGCAGGTGACCTACCTGGGTATCGGTGGGTGCCCGATGACCCCGGGCAGTGGCTGCTGGATGTGGACCGCAATAGAACCGGCCTCGTGACTGAGGTATGGCTCAAGATCCTCGGCGTTGTGCTCGCGATGGGCTTCGCCTTGGGGCTCTATCAGGCATTGCGCCGGGCGGGACCCCTGCTGTGGATAGCAGTGGTGGCCACCATCGCCAGCTCCCTCCTTATCATTGCCCAGCTCCTGGTCGTACTGGGTGTGGCCTACGAACTGGCGCCGGGCTATGCAGAGGCAGGTGAAGCCATCCGGCCCGCCCTGGAGATGATGGCCACCACCCTTCTCGGAATGGGTGTGCTAGCCGAGTTCGTAGCGGACCACCCTTTACAAGGCATCGGCGGCGGACTCTTCGCTCTCGCTATCCTTCGAACGTCGGTGCTGCCCAAGTGGTTGGGGTGGCTGGGCCTGGGAGTCGCCCTTCTGAGGTTCCTGGGACTGTTGGAGCCGGCCTCGGATGCGTTTCGGGTCTTCAGCATCATCGGATTCATTGGTGGGGGGCTGTTGCTGTTGGCCACGGGGGTGATCATGCTGCGGCTACGAGAGCCCGCTGCAGACACTGCTGAGGCGTAGGCTGCTATTCATATAGGAGGTGCGGTCGAGCGGGTCGAGGGCAAGGGACCAACGTCTCTTACAGCCTGCTTATCACGAGATCAGCCAAATCCTTCAGGCCCTTCAGGGAGACCAGCGGCTCATCCTCCGCTGCCTGTGCCGTATGCAGTGATACAACCTTGCCCCGTATATGAATACAAGCATGCTGCCAATGCCCTGGGCGTTCACCTCTAGCTCGGCAGAGGCGTCTCCAATAGGCGTGGTCATGTTCACCAACCCTTCCATCACGAGCCCGTAATGCTCCTGGGCTGCGGACACTGATACGAAGTCGATCACTCCGATCGTCATGCCTGCCCCGCTGCCGGTCGCAGCGACGACCAGGCCGTACCAGCTGTCCATGTTGACGACCTGGGCCGGGTTTACATCCTCGGCCCCCTTCTAGTAGTCGATTATCTCGCTGCTAAGGCGCACCGGAGAAGCCAGAAGCGGCTCCACATCAAGCAGGGTTAGAAGGTTGCTGAACGTCTCTTCGTCCTGACCTTCTTCAGGCGGCGCCCCGTTCGTCATTGCCGGATCGCCCTCGGCGAATGGTGCACCCAGCGCCTCTTCCAATAGCAGAGATACGGCCGCATCGTCGCCGACGTAGAGCACAATAACGCTATCCAGCCTGTAGAAGTGGGGCGTAGCAGCCCACGTGATCATGGTCGGCCCAATAGAACCCCCGTCCGGCGCGACCTGGTCAGCATCGCTCTGAGCTTCGGCCGGCCCGGGGTACTCGAACACCTGGACGTCGGTCCCGTCTATTGTCAGTACCTGTCCCGGCACGCTGAAGAACACCTGGCCGATGGCTCCGCCGACCTTCACGGACACCCCTGTGGCACGCAGGGCCTGGTACAGGTCGTACGCCTCGGACTGCCCCACGGGAGACCGTATTCCTGTGTCGATGTCGATGTTCAATGTGGTTGTCTCTCCGTCCATGATGTCCACGGAGACAGGAAAGGCGGCCTGGCAGCCCAGGTACTCACATGGCGACATATGTACCGTGTAAGTCCCTATGGGAAAGACGAACTCGAAGGTGCCATCAGATTGCAGCGGGACCTGGAGCACCACTCCACCCGGCTGCTGAAGCACAAGTTCTCTGCCCGAGAAGGGGTAGCCGGATGATTCACTGCATGGCTCTATGGGGCACAGCGGGCCTATAGTCACCGCTCCCTTAAGGGTTCCTGCGATCACCTGTTCAGCGTTCGGGGTGGGTGAGGTGCCTTCGCCAGACGCGCAGGCAGCGGCCAGTGCCAGGGTCAATCCCATTAGTAGTATCAACCAGGTTTTCATTGCGTTATCCTTTTCAACGGAACTATTCTGGATATCTATTTCGTGAGACCAGTTCGCTTGCTGGTCGAGTTGTGCCAACGTTTCTACTCATTCGATAACTCGATAACGGGGCTCGATGGCTCGCCGCTGCTGGATACGGAGACTGTGAACCCGACCACCAATAACATGACTGCTCCCGCTGCGACGGCGGCGGCGGCAACCGGCCGGGCCATACCCCGCTGGCCGCTGCGATATGCGATGATGCCGCCCCCTATGAGCGCCCCGCCCCCGATTGCCAGCGTCAGTTGAATAATCGCGCCCCAATCCATGTCAAACCTCCAGGACGATATTTCTTCCTAATCTAAGCGTCTGATTCCCGCCCGTCATCGGCAAAGCTGCCGAGTCCGCCGTCCTCCATAAGTACTACTTGCGCAGGAAGGCGTACGCGTACACGCCGAAGGCCAAAGCAGATGCAGCCAGACATGCTCCGGCACTTACATATTCATTGCTATAGCCTGCGTTTAAAGCAAGGATCAGGCCGAGAAACCCTACGGTGGTGCAGCCCCAGGCGACCACTCGTCTTGCCATTGATTCAAGGAATGTTTGACTTAGCTCATTCTTTTCCATCGTGACCTCCCTCTTCCTGCGGTAAGCGATGACACCACCTACCGCCACGGCTATGGCCAGGATCAACAGGGCCGCTACGACTAGTATTGCGGCAACGCTGTAGGTGGTGCCCCCCATGGTAACTTCGACTGCCTGTCCCACGTAGGTTTCCTTTCACCTGTTGCTGCGCAATAAAGCTTTTGGTAACGTCGTTGACAACCACCGCGTAACTCTCGCCAGAGACGAAGTCGCTGCCCAATGCGATGACGGTCTCCACTGTCCCGTATATCTCTGTACACGCAACGTCAGGCGATGCCGGTTTCCAGTTGAACATATCCACACGTATGGTGTCGTCGTTACGGTTCAGGTAGTAACCGGCAAATGAAGCGCAGCCGTTGGGCAGGCCAGAGGTTAGCACTACATTGTACTGGGGCGGGAAGCTCTCCAATATCAGGATATCCACACTGTCTATAGGGGCCGGTACCTGGACCAAAGCTGGGTCGTTGCTCCTCAGGTCCTTCCACACGAAGATTTCGTCCTCTCGCTCCGCCATGAAGTCCGGCACACGCCCGTCGCCTTGGCCGGTGATGCCGCCGTCCGGGTGGCCGATGATGTTGCCGCTGTCGTCGTACAGGTCGCTGAATATGTCGCAGCATCGTGGCGGTACGTAGTAAACCACCTGGCCCTTGTATCCGTACTGGGTCAGGGACGCGGGTGGGTTGGCTACGGGTTCGTTTTCCAGCTTCCTGATAAGGGCCGTCTGCTACGGCGAAAGTGGTGGCGAGGTGGGCACAGCCACCTCGGCGGTCTCGCTGTAGCAGACCACGTCCCGGACCTCTACCGTATACCTTCCCGCACTCACGTCGTTGAAAATGTACTCAACTGTTGGAAGGGCGGGTCGGACCTCATCGGCCTGCCTGCCGTCCAGCGTCACCTGCACGTCGACTCCCGAAAACATATGCAGCGACACCGTAACGGTGGGGCCGAACGTCTGGATGTTTTCCAGCTCCCACTCTTGAGTCACCGGGGGTGTCGGCGTAGGGCTGGTTGTTGCATCCCCCCACAGGCGGCCCCCACCAGCAGGCTAACGGATATGGTCAGTAACGGTATCAGCCACTTTTTCATTGCTGCGATTGCCATAGTGAACTCCCGGTAAGAATCTGTGATGTGAGATTGGTCTTACTAACAAGACGTAAGAGGGCGCCAGGAAGTTCCATGCATCATTTGCTGCCTCCCATTTCCTTGATCGGCATTCCGTCACGCGATGCCCCTCTTGACAAATGGGACTATATCTTCCTATTATTCCGCCATGCGGAGAAAAGCAGGTGCTCTCGTACCACTCGAAGCATCCATTATGGAGGCTGGCCTCGACCTGCGGAAGAGAGGCCTCGAAGCCGCCCACGGCTTCCTACTCGCTAAGGAGATGCGGGACCGAGCCGATGCACGGCTGCTCACCGCCTACGGCACCCTTTACAAGGCCCTGGCCCGACTGGAGAAGGTGGGCTTCCTAGACAGCTACTGAGAGGACCCGCAGGTCGCGGCTGATGAAGGCCGGCCCCGGCGTCGCTTCTATCGGGTGACAATGGCCGGCGAAACAGCACTCGCCAAGCACCACACTGAGCGCGCGCGCCACGCCGACTCTGCGACCCGAGCGAGGCATCCCATGAGTAGCACTGGGCTCATGCCCCGCTCTGTTGGTTTCGTGCGCGCTTGGGTACGCCTTTATACCGCCGGTCTTCCGTCAGGCCTTCGCGACTCCCGTCGCGAGGAAATCGACGCCGACTTCTGGGATCAATCGCAGGAAGCGGAGACGGTGCAAAGGGATGGCCCTCCGCTGGCGACGCACCTGCTGCTCCGCTGGCTGCTGGGTCTCCCTGACGACCTCATATGGCGGCTGGCACACATCCGTGCCAGAGACGTACACACGGAGGAGGGCGTGAGAACACGAGCGGCAGGATGGGCTTTCCGCAGCCTGGCCGTGATCATAGGCCTCCTCAGCCTTGTCGGCAGCGCAGGCACTGTGCTGGGACACCCTCCGACTATGAATGAGGCTGATCCAGTCCTGGGCGCAGCGATTTTGTTGGTAGACGGGCTCGCGGTGATGTGGGGCGCTCTCATACTCGCTCGCAGGCCGCAGGCTGGCGTCATCACACTGATGATGGGCGCGGTCGTGTTCGGCTTCGCGTGGCAATGGACGGTTATCCTTCCGATCATTGGCGGGTTCATGGTGCTATTGGGACTTTTCCAGGCCTACAAGACGAGCAAGCGTCGGACTGTTGGAGCAACAGATTTCTTTGTCGCGGATGAGGGCGAAGCAGGATGATGCAGATGAACGGATCGAGAGTAACTTTGGTGGTCTTTCTTGGTGCGGCGACCCTCTTGGCACTTGTCAGTTTCGCCGGCAGCGTCCTGTATCTAGCAGGTTTCATACCCGTAGATGTCGGCGGACGAGGGATGGAACTGGGAGTTGCCGTTGTCTTGCTTATCGGTGGAGCTGCGTTGTCAGCAGGCGCCTGGGGCTCTGCCCGCTCACAGTCGGGCAATGGTGGTGCTCTACTAGCGGCAGGTGCACTGCCTGTGGCAGCCTGTTTTTGGTGGACCGGCATCGTGCCAGCCATCGCCATCCCTGTTGCGGTAGCGGGCGTCGTCAAACGGAGGCGCAAGGTGGCCCAAGTTTGATGACACCTCTCCCAACCATTACTGTCCATGGTCTCGGACATGCCAATATGATCGCCTTGGCCCTAGCGACCGTTGCTATGGCCCTGATTACCGCAGGTTGTGGGATCTTCGATGGTCACTCGACGCTAGCAATGACGACATTCAACGATGTTTACGAGACCTAGGATACGCCGCTTGATGACTGTTCTGTCTGCCATAGCGGCCGTCGCTCACTGAACCCCTACGGCATCGCGGTTAGAGGCGAGGTCCCACAGGGATAGACCCTGATAGTGACGCGGAGAAGATAGCGTTGCTTCGTAACGCGCTGAGAGAAGTGGAGCCGCTTGACTCGGACGGAGACGGACAGACTAACGTGAGCGAGACTAGAGCGGGAACGCATCCGGGAGACCCGGACGATGTTTAGACATAGTGCCACCGGGCTCATGCCCCGCTCCGTTAGCTTCGTGCGCGCCTGGGTACGCGTGTACACCGCGGGCCTTCCATCGGGCCTCCGCGACTCCCGCCGTGAGGAGATCGACGCAGATCTCTGGGAGCAGGCGCAGGAAGCAGAGACGAATCAATGGAATGGCCTTCCACTGGCGACGCACCTGTTGCTCCGTTGGCTGCTGGGTCTCCCGGACGACCTGATGTGGCGGCTGGCCCACATCCGTACGCGAGACGTAGACACGGAGGAGGGCGCCATGACACAGACAAGGGACTACAAGACCATGACCGTCGTTACGGGAGTCATGGCGACGATGCTACTGGTAGCATTGCTTATTCGCACCGTCATAGCAGAGATTGAGTACCGGCGCCAGGCTGACTTCGCATATCTGCCAGACTGGACCTACGTCTTTTATTCCTTACTCCCACTAAGTCTGATTGCCATTGCGGGTGGATTCTGGTTCATGCGGAAGGCCCCTGTGCTTGGCGCAATCCTGGTGACATCAGGGAGCGTAGCATTGGCCATCATGCTCTACTGGCTCGTCATCCCCGAGCTACTCGCCGCGGGTATCTCCTTCTATGCCATCCGCCGCGCCCACTGCATCCAGGCCGGGGGGTAAGCCGAGGAGGGGCTCATCATAGGTAGACCCAACTCAATAATCCCGGGACGGCTGGCCTGCTCTATAATCTGTGATCTACAAAAACTTACCATGTCAGGTCTTCGTCGGGGTCTACAGGGGAGTGATACCCGGCTCCGGCCAGCCTCTGGGCCTCCAGGCCGTTAGAGGCACCGAGTAGATAGGTCAGCAGAATCAGGAGGCAACAATATGAGCAATATGAAGGACCGAATCTGGGACAGTGTCGGGGCGCTCAGCGGGGTACTTTTTGCCGTGCTTGTGGCCGTTGGCATGGGTGTGGCAGGCAGCGCAAATGTTGAGCCGTACGACCCTTCAGCCCAAATAGCGAAGGTCTTCGTAGAGCAGAGCGACCAGACACAGTTCGGCACTATACTTGGACTCGGTGGCCTGGCGTTCTTCTTCGGATTCCTGGCCTATTTCCGCCGTCGCCTCCAGCAGGCCGAAGGTGAAGGAGGCTGGCTGACCTCCGTCGCCTATGGGGGTGGGCTGGTGACCATTGCCATGCTACTGGTAACTATTAGCATGCAACTGGCAACCACCTCTGTCTCGGCTGATGTGGACGCAGTGGTTGCCAAGGTATTCGTGACCTGGTTTTGGAACTCCACATTCGTGTTCGCACCTCCTATGGCTGCCTTCACCCTGGGCGCATCGCTGGTGATTGTGAGGTACGGCGCCCTGCCTCGCTGGACTGGCTGGATAGGTTTCCTGGTAACGCTAACATTGATTGCGCCTTGGATTGGCATAGTGGTTGTCCTGGCTTGGATACTCCTGGTTAGTCTGGTGCTGACCTTTCAGGTGTGGAGGACACAGACAGCATGACTGGCGTGAGGCAACCATGACATCGCCACACGCTGGCTTGCTTGCGATACTGCTGGTCGTAGTACTGGTGGGATGTGGCAGTGAAGATCTGATTGATGTCGGCGATGGCCGTGAGCTATACCTCGCCTGTGAGGGGGAGGGGAGTCCAACGGTGGTACTGGAAGCTGGAGGTATGGGCAACTCTGCCAGTTGGAGACCCGTCCAGCCTGACATCGCCGAGTTCACCCGCGCATGCGCCTACGACCGGGCTGGCGAGGGCCACAGTAGCTCAGTACCCGCCCATGATACTTTCGATGCCATGGTCCGCGACCTGCATGCGCTTTTGGACGCCGGGGGCATAGAAGGCCCCTATGTGGTCATGGGCCATTCCTTCGGCGGACGTGTGATCCCCCACTTCGCCAACTTGTACCCCGAGGATGTGGTCGGGATGGTGTTGCTTGACCCCGGCCACGAGGATTTCTCAGCCCGCGCTGAGGCGGCTCTTGCCCCAGAGGAATGGCAGCAGTACATGGAGGCTGGTGGCGGTCGTATCTCCCGTTTTGAGGAGGCTCAAGGCAACGTCGAACTAGGGCCACCGGGAGACTTCCCCCTAGTGGTGATTTCGGCTGCTCTGTATATCGATCGGCCTGGTGTCTCCAACGATGTGGACGAGAAGCTCTATCAGCTACTGGTAGGTCTGCACAAAGAACTGGCGGCTCTGTCGCCGGACGACACACACATGATAGCTGAGGGGAGCGGGCATGGGATTCAGGACGATAGGCCAGACCTCGTGGTGGACGCCATACGCCAAGTGGTTGAAGCGGTCCGTAATCAAGCGACGCCCTGACCGGACTCTGTTGAACCGGTCCGTTACGCTCGACTGGCTCGCCCATGCGTGCCCGTAGAAGCAAGGGTCAGGACACCTTGTCGCTACCGGTCTCGCCTGACGTAGCTTCCTCCTCCAGCAACTTGATGAACTGCGACTCATCCAGTATCTCGGTGCCCAGCTCGCGGGCCTGGGCCAGTTTGGAGCCCGCCTCCTCGCCGGCTACCAGGTAGCGGGTCTTCTTGCTCACACTGCTGCCTGCGGAGCCTCCCATCTCCTTGATGCGGCCCTCTGCCTGGGAGCGGCTCATACTCGCCAGCCTGCCGGTGACCACGATCTGCATCCCCGCCAGGGGCTGGGGCCGGTCCACGTAGACTGGGATGTCCTCCTCCAACCGCACTCCTGCGTCGCTCAGCTTCTGGATTATGCGCCGGTTGGCGTCCTGGCTGAAATGTGCCTTGACTCCCTGGGCGATGATCGGCCCCACGCCGGGAACGGCAGCCAGCTCCTCTTCACTGGACTGGATAATGCGTTCCAGGCTTCCAAAGCGACGCACCAGTGCTTCGGCGGTTTCATACCCCACGTGGCGTATTCCCAGGGCCACCAGCACGTTGGCCAGGGGACGGCGCTTGCTTGCCTGGATGGAGCCCATGACGTTGTCGGCGCTCTTCTCCGCCATCCGTTCCAGGGAGACGAGCTGATCCTGTTGTATTGAATAGACGTCACCGATGTCGCGCACGACCCCGGCCTCTATGAGTGCCAGGGCCAGCTTCTCGCCCATGCCTTCGATGTCCATGGCGCCGCGTCCGACGAAATGCATGAGCAGGCGCTCGAACTGGGCCGGACAGGCGGCGTCGACGCAGTAGGTCCTTGCTTCGTCTGGGGGCCGGACCACCGGCTGGTTGCAAACAGGACACAGCTCAGGCATTTGGAACTCTTTTTCATCACCCGTGCGTCGAGCCACCACCGGCCCTACGACCCTGGGTATGACATCGCCGGCGCGCTCCACCGTAACCCAGTCGCCTTCACGTATGTCTTTGCGTCGGATGTCATCCTCGTTGTGGAGGGTGGCCATCTGGACGGTGGCGCCGCCCACGTTTACTGGTTCCAGGATGGCGAACGGGTTCAGGCTTCCGGTGCGTCCCACGTTGACATCTATCTTCAGGAGGCGGGTGATCTGCTGAATGGCGGGGAACTTGTACGCGATCGCCCATCGAGGCTCGCGGCCCACCACCCCCAAGTGCTGCTGGAAGGGTATTGGGTCTATCTTGACCACTATCCCATCGGCGCCGTAGTCAAGATGCTCCTTCTCCTCCAGCCAGCGGTTGTAGTAGGCCTCCACCTCCTCTATGGTGTGGCACCGGGTGTTGGCTGGGTTGGTCTTGAAGCCCAGGGCCTTGAGCATCTCCATGGTCTCCCAGTGGGTTCCGGGCATCTCCTCGCCCTCCGCGTAGCCCAGGGCGTATACGAATATGTCCAGGGGTCGGGAGGCGGTCATCTGGGGGTCGAGCTGCCGGAGAGAGCCCGCCGCCGTGTTGCGAGGGTTGGCGTAAGGTGGTTCGCCCTGGGCGATTCGCTCCTCGTTTAGTCGATTGAATGCGGACCTGGGTAGATATACCTCGCCGCGCACCTCGAAGCGCCGGGGCAGCGCGCCTCCCATAACTGCCATACCTGCCGTAACTGCGAGAGGGATGCTGCGTATCGTGCGCAGGTTGGATGTGGCGTCTTCGCCACGGATGCCGTCGCCTCTTGTTGCGCCGCGCACCAGCCGGCCTTCCTCGTATGTCAGCGCAATCGCCAGACCGTCTATCTTCAGTTCGCACACCATGTCAAAGGTTGCGCCATCCAGCAGGTCTAGGGCACGACTGTGCCAGGCGCGGAACTCGTCCAGGTTGAATACGTTGCCCAGGCTTAGCAGAGGGACGGGGTGCTCCACCTCGGTAAACCCCTCAGCGGGTGCGGCGCCCACGCGCTGGGTCGGCGAATCGGGTGCCACCAGCTCCGGGTGCTGCTCCTCCAGGGCAGTCAGCTCCCGCATGAGCTGATCGAAGTCGGCGTCGCTGATTACGGGGTCGTCCAGGACGTGGTAGCGGTGGTTGTGGTAGTTGATCTCCTTGTAGAGTTCGTCTGTGCGCTGGTTTATCGACTGGTTTGCCATTGGAGGGCCTTCGCGTTGCGGCGCTATCAGAGTAGCTGTGCAAAGTATAACAAGTGAAGCTTGCCGGTGCCTACGGTCGGCTGATGTACCGTTCACCTGACGGAACTGGAGGTCACGGAGCGACTGTAAATTGGGTGACACAAACCTCGTTTGGCCCCCCCTATGATTGCCGTGTCCCTAGAGAAATCCAGCCGGAGTATCGGCCTTGTACGCCAACACCAGGGTTTTGCCATCAATGTTTATGGGAGTGACCAGCGTGAGCTAGCCGGTCAGCTTGGTAGGCGTTTCGCCAATAGACCTAATAAGTTCCAGGGGCTGGCGTGGCATATTGGTCATACTGGTGCTCCAATTCTGACAGAAGCGCTCGGCTACCTCGAGTGTACCGTAATGGGTGAAATCGATTCTGGAGACTCAGTCGTTTTTGTAGCAGAAATCTGGAAGCAGGCGCGCGGGGTTCTGGGACTCCGTTAACAATGGAATCTTCCGGGTTCAAGCATGCGGGATAATTCAGGCACTACCTGGGAACTCTAGTCGGGAATTCCCGAAGTCTAGATTCCTAGGCCAACTGTCAATACGCCTATGGCGACCTGCTTGGGACTCCAACTCCGATGTGCAAGAGGGCTATTTCGTAGCTGATTTGATCCCTCTGTGGCGTCCCCCCGTCCGCGTCGCCTCCAACAAGAGACTCTGGCCAGCCCATATCGTCGCCATAAAACGGGCCCGGGAAGAGGGTCAGAGCCTACGGACAATCGCCAGGTATCATGGCGTGTCCCATGAATCGGTCAGATCCGATCTCACGATGTCCTAGCTTTACTTTCCATTCGTGGCATTCTGGCAGGTTCAGTTTGACTCGCCTTCAGTTCACGCTACAATGCCCCGTATGGGAGAGGGTTATGGCCGACTACCCAAGCTATGGATACCGGCACTCCAGTTCCTTGAACGGGACATATAGTTCTAGAACGCCCTACTACATGGCTCGTCGAAGCTTAGCAGGCCCGCTCTCTGTGCCTGTCGGGCAATCATCAGTTTCAGACCCAGTGTCTACCCACCCAGACTCGCTATCGTAATAAAGGCCGACTGCTTCAAGGAGGGGAAACATGTACGCACAACTGAGAGTTTACACTGTCAATCGGGGCAAGATGGACGCCTGGGTCGAGTGGTTCAACAGCAAGGCTCGGCCTGTAGCTGAGCAGGTTGGTCACCAGATCCTGGGTCCCTGGATCAACGAGGCCAGTACCGAGTTCATCTGGATTCGCACGTATGAGAGTGCTGAAGACGCGAAAGCCAAGGACGAAGCCTTTTCCAGCTCGCCCGCCTGGCAGGCCATAGCCAGTGAAGCCGCCGAGTTCGTTGCGAAGATCGAAGTGACTCCGATGTCCTCGCCCATGTTGCAGGGTGCCAGCTAGAAGTACGCTCCTACGATCAATCTGAATTATTGTGAGAATTTCTCTGAGGCCGTGTTCATCACTGTGCCAGAGTCAGTGCAAAGGCTCCCTTGTTTCTCCTTGTCTCTCTGCTGACCCGCTGCCGCGATGGATTGAGTCACAGCATTGCCACTCCTGGCCATCAGGCAAGGCACCGCAGCCAGCGTTACCCACGGCTTCGATTTCGGCCTGTCGGCCAACCCGCCGCGTCCTGAGTCGGTGCCTAGTGGGCGGAGCTCCCGAAGGCCTTCTCCCCAGCACCAATTGGCACACTGACACGGTTTTCGGCTGGCGGAATTGGGCAACTCCAGTCTTCGTTATAGGCGCAGTAAGGGTTGTACGCCAGGTTAAAGTCCACCAGTATCTTGTTCCCACTTATTGATTCGGGTTCGACGTAGCGACCCATCGCATAGGTGTCCGCGCCGTTTGTTGCATCGGCAAAGGGCAGGAAAAGGCTGTGGCCAGTTCTGTAGACCGTCAGCTCTGCCGCCTCTCCCTAGACTTCGAACGTGAACCTTCCCCATCGCTCGTAAGTCTGGACGTCACCGGTGCTGGTGGCGATCTCCACAAGCTGATTCTCTGAATACTCCTCGACCTGCACCTCTAGGTGCAGTAGTGAGTCTTCTCCGAAGTAGGCCAGACCTTTGAAGGTATCTCTCTGCTGCTGTCGAAGGGGGGAGTGGTGGTCGTTCGCGAAGAATTTGTCCTTCTGAGTGCGGAACTCTGTCAGCTGGCTCAATTTCTTCTCCTCCTGAATGTCGGCGGTGACGGGCCGGTACACGCTCCCGACGATAGTCTAAAAGCAGTGCCGCCTGGTGAATTGCTGTGCTTCGCTAATACACAGCGGTCAAGGTGTGCTCGGTTGCCCAAACCACGTCGCACTCTGTTTAGATGCCCACGAAACGAGCGAGATGCAATTGCAAACTGCTATTTGCCGTTCCTGGCCTTCTGGCAAATTCGCAACGGAGGGGGGGGTGATACGATGCTGTCGTGGAGAGCAACGCAATCTTCGACATCTGAGATAGTCGGATCGTCATTTTCCAGTCGCGGAGTCATTATCGTCATCAGCATCATCCGGGCCGAAACCCGCAGTTGATCCACGACATCTCCCCGGAGAACAATTGCATACCTGACTTCCTCGGAACTGAAGTGCTCACGGGCGCAAATATTATTGACCCAGATGTTCCGTTTCCATGAAATGTACCCCGATGTCATCACGGGCATCTAAGGGTGTAGACAGGAGCTGATACCAATGAATAGTCAGAACATCCTCGTGTATGGAGGGGACTGGTGTAACGACTGCGTGCGAGCCAAGCGGCTCCTTGAGCGGTATGAAATTCCGTTCAGTTGGATAGATGTTGACGACGACAGGGAGGCCCAGGAGTACGTCAAACAGGTCAACAGCGGTATGGGGATCATACCGACCATCCTGTTCCCGGACGGTTCCGTCCTGGTTGAACCAGCCGATTCCGAACTCGCCAGAAAGCTGGAGCCCTACCTGCAGCGTACGTAGATTTCACGGAATCTTTATCGGCGGTGACACCAGCCACCCCGACCGAGGTCGGGGTGGCTGGTACAATAGATATATGACCTCGGTAGATGAAGTGCTGGAGGATGCGTGACCACTACTGACATTGAAGGCCTCTGTGTCAACACAATTCGGTTCTTGGCGGTGGATGCTGTGCGGCAGGCCGGCTCAGGCCACCCAGGCACTCCCATGGGCGCTGCCGCCATGGCCTACGTCCTCTGGGATCGGTTCCTCACTCACAACCCTGGCGACCCCCACTGGCCGGACAGAGACAGGTTCATTTTATCTCCCGGTCATGCCTATACCTTACTCTATGCTATCCTTTATCTCACCGGCTATGACCTGCCGCTGGATGAACTCAAGCGGCTCCGCCAGTGGGAGAGCAAAACGCCAGGCCACCCTGAGTACCGCCTGACAGCTGGCGTGGAGATGACAACTGGGCCCCTGGGGCAGGGGTTCGCCCACGGCGTGGGCATGGCAATCGCCGAGCGGTGGCTGGCGGACCACTACAACCGCCCCGACCACGAGATAATCAGCCACTACACCTACGCTATCGTCTCCGACGGTGACATTCAGGAAGGGGTAGCAGCCGAGTCGGCCTCTCTGGCGGGTACCCTACGATTGGGCAAGCTCATATACCTCTACGACGACGACGACATCTCCATCGAGGGCAATACAGATATAGCCTTCGCAGAAAACGTAGCTCAGCGGTTCCAGGCCTACGGCTGGCACGTCGTGGGCCCCATTGACGGCATGGACCCTGATTCGGTGGACTCTGTCATACGCATGGCCCAGAGTGCCGCTGACCGCCCCAGCCTCATCATCTGCCGGACCCCCATCGGCTACGGCAGCCCCAATAAGGCCGGCACAGCCTCAGCCCACGGCGAGGCCCTGGGCGAAGAGGAGGTGCGCCTTACTAAGGAGCAGCTGGAGTGGCCATACCCCGAGCCATTCGCAGTTCCGCATGAAGCCCTCGCCCATTTCCGTCAGGCCCTGGAGCTGGGCAAGCAGCGTCAACAGGAGTGGGAGGTTGTGCTGCAGGCCTATCGTCAGGCGTATCCGGACGAGGCGACCCAGCTTGAGGAGGACCTGCGCGGTGATCTGCCCGAAGGTTGGACCACCGACCTGGATCGCCTCTTCAACGACGGCGATAAGCCCATCGCTACAAGAGAGGCCTCGGGACTGGCCATGAATACCATCGCATCACGAATTCACGCCTTCACCGGCGGCTCGGCGGACCTGGCGCCCTCTACCAAGACCCTCCTCAAGGACCACGGGCACTACGGCTTTGAGGAGTACTGCGGTCACAACATGCATTTCGGCGTCAGGGAGCACGCTATGGGCGCCATAGCCAACGGGATGGCTCTGCACGGCGGGATCATCCCATACACCGCGACCTTCCTCATCTTCTCCGACTACATGCGCCCTGCCATGCGACTGGCGGCCCTCACGGAGCAGCGGGTGGTGTACATCTTTACCCATGACTCCATCGGCCTGGGAGAGGACGGCCCGACTCATCAGCCGATAGAGCAACTACTGGGTCTCAGGTCAGTCCCCAACCTGGTGGTGCTCCGTCCCGCCGACGCCACCGAGATAGTAGAGGCGTGGAAGGTGGCCCTGGAACGGTGGTCCGGCCCCGCAGCCCTGGTGCTCAGCCGCCAGAACCTGCCTGTGCTGGACCGGTCTACCCTCGCCAGCGCAACCGGTGTCCAAAAAGGCGGCTACATACTATGGGACGCCTCCTCCACACCGGATGTCATCCTCATAGGTACCGGCTCAGAAACTCACACGGCGCTTGAAGCGGGCAAGGCCCTTGAGGGCCGCGGTATCGCCGCGCGTGTCGTATCCATGCCCTCCTGGGAGTTGTTCGACGCTCAGCCCCTGGATTACCGCACTGCCGTCCTACCGCCTGATCTCAGGGCCAGGGTCTCCATAGAGGCCGCTACCCCTCTTGGCTGGGAACGGTACGTCGGCCTGGACGGCGTTGCCATGGGCATCTCCCACTTCGGTGCCTCGGCACCCTATGAGACCCTTTATCAGCAGTTCGGGTTGACCGCCCGCCACATGGCCAACCAGGCCGCGCAGCTAGTACAGGAGAAGGTAGCATGAACAACCCCGTCCAGCAGACCCAGAGACTGGGACAGTCCATCTGGTACGACAGCGTTAGTCGCGGTCTCCTGACCTCCGGAGAGCTAAAGCGCCTCATAGAGCAGGGTGTTACCGGCCTGACATCCAACCCCACGATCTTCGAGAAGGCCATCGCCGGAAGCACCGACTACGACCAGGCCCTGCTGTCCCTGGTCCAGGATGGCCCGAGCACACCGGAGACCGCAAAGGAGACCTACGAGGCGCTGGTTTTGGAGGACATTCGCTGGGCCTCCGACCTTCTCCGACCGATATACGACCGCACCGGCGGTGCCGACGGCTACGCCTGCCTGGAGGTTGGTCCAACTCTTGCGCACGATACGGAAGGCACCGTCGCGGAGGCCAGGCGTCTATACGCTGCGTTGGACCGCCCCAACGTAATGATCAAAGTGCCCGCCACCGCCGAGGGCATCCCTGCCGTGCACGCCCTGATCGGCCAAGGGATCAACGTCAACGTCACACTCATCTTCTCCCTGGACACACACAAGCAGGTGATGGAGGCCTACATAGCTGGCCTGGAGGACCTCGCCCGTGGCGGCGGTGACCTCGCCGGAGTGGCATCCGTCGCCTCCTTCTTCCTCAGCCGGGTGGATACCGCCGTGGACGCCATGCTGGATGGGAAGGCGAGCCAGGGCTCGAACGAGGCTGCGTCTCTCATGGGCAAGGCGGCCATCTCCAACGCCAAACTTGCGTACCGGGCGTTCAGGGATGCCTTCGACAGCCAGCGGTTCACCGGCCTCAAGGCTGGGGGCGCCAGGGTACAGAGGCCGCTGTGGGCCAGCACAGGCACCAAGAACCCTGCCTACAGCGATGTACTCTACCTAGAGTCTCTCATCGGGCCGGATACGGTCAACACCGTGCCCCCGGACACACTAACCGCGTTCCTGGAGCACGGCCAAGCCAACACAACCCTGGAGCGGGACACGACAGTGGCCCGGACCACCCTGGACTCGCTAGAGGCAGCCGGTATAGATATGCGGCATGTCACCGATGGCCTCCTGAGCGACGGCCTCAAGGCATTCGCCGACTCCTTCGACAAGCTTCTGATCAACATCCAGGAGAAAAAGGCACAACTTCTGGCCTACGTCCGTCCTGGCTGATGCCCAGGCCTTGGGCGACCTCCGGGTCTTGCAGCAACTGGACCGTCGCGTTGCCAGGATACAGCTTGGACAGGACTACGCATCGGGCTTGCGCGCGCTGGCCGCAGGAGTTGGCTGACAGGAGGAATATTATGGTTTTAGAACTTCTCTACTTTGACGGATGTCCGTCCTGGCACCAGGCCCTTGAGAACCTGAGGCAGGCCCTTACCCTCCACGGCTTGGACATGGAGGTCTCCCTGATCGAGGTGAAGGACCAAGCCAATGCCGACGAGCTGCGGTTTCAAGGCCCCCCCGACCCTCCGGGTCTCCGGCAACGACCTGTTTCCCGAGGACGCGGACTAGTATGGGTTCAGCTGTCGGCTGTTCCAGACGGAGGAGGGGCTAAGGGGCTGGCCTACAACGCCGATGATCCTGGAGCGCCTGCGAGCGCTGGCGAGCTCTCAGGCGGTCGAGACTAAAGGAGCGGCGGCCTGAAAGCCACGGACGCACGCAACCTACCATGATCAGGGTCATCATCTTCGACCTGGACGGCACGCTGGTCCAGTCTGAAAGACTGAAGGCCGAATCGTACGCTATCGCTGCTCAGGACCTTCTGGGCCTGCCGGGGCCGGACCCCAGGGCCATAGAGGCGTACCGGGGAATAGTCGGTGCTTCCAGGGACATCGCCTCACGCCACGTCATGGAAAGCCTTAAGCTGGAGAAAGACCTGCATCCTCTTATGGTCGAATACGGCGCTTCCGAACCCGCACAGGTGCTCAGCACCATGCGCAAGAAGATCTACGATAAGATGGTAGCCGACCCCCAGGTGCTGCGGGACAACCAGTGGCCTCATACCATCCAGCTGCTTCGGATGGCCAGAGATACCTCATGTCGGACCGCGCTCGCCACCATGTCCTATCGCAAAGAGGTCATGCACGTCCTGCGCGCTCTGGACCTGGAAGCGTCTCTGGATGCACTGTTTACTCGTGAAGATGTGGAGCAGCCCAAACCGGCCCCGGAGATATACGAACTGGCGGCCGCCACGCTGCGAGTAACCCCTGTCGAATGCTTGGTGCTTGAGGACTCGCCCAATGGCGTGCAGGCGGCCGTCTCCGCCGGGATGAACGTTATCGCCGTCGCCACGCCCTTTACCCAGGCAAGCCTCCACTCCAGCCAAGTGCTGGATCATGTCTGGATCGTCCATACACCTGAAGAGCTTCTGAAGACAGTGAAGCGCCGCATCAATGAGCACAATCTGACAGCCCACTCGGAAACGTGTGCCGAGACGGCGCGAACTCCCGGGATGAAGCAGCACCTAGAATAACCGCCGCCAACATTGGCCTCTACAATCTGTTCATTTAGGCGCGGGCAAGCGCCACCGTCAGCACCCAGCTAGACAATCTGCACAGGAGGTACGCATATGGAGCTAGGGATGATCGGGCTGGGCCGCATGGGTGGCAACATGGTGGAACGGCTGCTCAAGGGAGGGCACCGCGTGGTGGCCTACGACCCACGCGCGGAGGCTGTACAGGCGGCGGCACAGCAGGGAGCGTCGGGAGCTGCCTCCCTTGCAGGGGTGGTGGAGCAGCTTGCCACGCCTCGAGCGATATGGGTCATGGTGTCCGCCGGTGAAGCTACCGAAAGCACCATCAACGACCTGGCTGACCTCCTTGTCCCGGGCGATGCAATCATAGACGGCGGCAACTCTTACTACAAAGACGGTGTCCGAAGGGCCGCCGCGCTGAAGAAGCGAGATATACTGTTCCTGGACGCCGGCACCAGCGGCGGCATCTGGGGTCTCACGGAGGGCTACAGCCTGATGGTGGGCGGCGACGAAGCGACCTTCCGCCGACTGGAACCTATCTTTCAAACGCTTGCTCCCGCACCCGACAAAGGGTACGGGTACGTCGGCCCAGCCGGCGCAGGCCACTTCGTAAAAATGATACACAACGGCATTGAATATGGGATGATGCAAGCCTACGCGGAAGGGTTCGAACTGATGCAGGCCAAGGAGGAGTTCGGCCTGGATCTGGGCCGGATATCCCGGATCTGGCAGCACGGTAGCGTAGTGCGCTCCTGGCTCCTGGACCTGACTGCCGATGCACTGGAAGATGACCCTGGCCTGAACGCTGTTCAGGCCTACGTGGACGACTCCGGCGAGGGCCGTTGGACGGTACAGGAGTCGTTGGAGCTGGGCGTGCCCGCGCCTGTGATTACCCTGTCCCTCCAGGCAAGGTTCCGCTCCCGTCAGGACCGACCCTTCGGGGCCAGGCTTCTGGCGTCCATGCGCAACAGGTTCGGCGGCCACGCCGTAAGAAGCGCCGAGTAATGGCAGAAAACACCACCATCGTCATCTTCGGCGCTACAGGCGACCTGGCCCAGCGCAAACTGGTGCCAGCCCTGTTCCACCTGCGCTGCAAAGATCGCCTGCCGGAAGGGCTGCGCATCGTGGGATTCTCCCGCTCCGGCTACTCCGACGACCAGTTCCGCGACCTAATGTGGGATGGCGCGCGAGAGTTCGGGGAGCTGGCCGCGCGCCAGGATGAGTGGAATATTTTCGCCCGGGACCTGTACTACGTCAGGGGTGACCTGAGCAAGCCCGAGCAGATGGCCTCGCTTCGACAGCGGCTGGAGGAGCTGGAGGGCGGCCTGCTGCCGGCAAACCGGCTGTTCTATATGTCCGTTGCTCCACATCTGTACGAGACCGCCATCCGGAACCTGGACGCCTCGGGACTGTCAGACGAAGAAGGGGGATGGCGCCGCGTGGTCATAGAGAAGCCCTTTGGCCGCGACCTGAGGTCCGCCCAGGCGTTGAACCGGGCCGTCCACCGTGTGTTCACGGAGGACCAGGTGTTGAGGATTGACCATTACCTGGGCAAGGAGACGGTACAGAACCTTCTGGTCTTCCGGTTCGCCAACGCCATCTTTGAGCCGCTGTGGAACCGCAACTACGTGGACAACGTCCAGATCACGGTGGCTGAGGAAGTTACGGTGGGCGAACGGGCCGATTACTACGACCAGTCGGGAGTGGTCCGGGACATGGTGCAGAACCACCTGCTCCAGCTGCTAACCCTGGTAGCCATGGAGCCGCCCAGCACCATGGACGCGGACTCTCTGCGGAGTCGCAAGGTTGACGTGCTCGAGGCCATACGGCGGTGGTCGCCAGAGGAGGCGGCCAGAAACGCCGTGCTCGGCCAGTATCGCGGCTACCTAGACGGGAACGGCGTCGCCCCCGCCTCCACCACGCCCACGTACGCTGCGGCACGCCTGTACGTGGACAACTGGCGTTGGCGGGATGTGCCATTCTACCTGCGTACAGGCAAGGCCATGGCTGACAAGGCCTCGGAGATCATCATCCAGTTCCAACATCCGCCCCATTTGATGTTCGCTCTGGAGCCGGGCCAGGAGCTGACTCCCAACGCTCTCTCCCTGTGCCTCCAGCCTGACGAAGGTGTTCATCTGACCTTCCAGGCCAAGGTCCCCGACCAGGGCATGGCCATGCGCTCCGCCGATCTGTCCTTCCACTATGAGTCCGCCTTCCAGGATCAGGAGATCCCGGAGGCGTACGAGCGACTGCTCCAGGATGCCCTGGCGGGCGATGCCTCTCTCTTCATACGCAGCGACCATATCGAAGAGGCGTGGCGCATCGTTGACCCTCTCCTTCAGGCGCGGGAGAGTACCCTCGCCGTTGAGACCTACGAAACAGGCTCCTGGGGCCCGGACGCTGCCGATGCGCTCCTGGCGCAGGACGGACGGGAGTGGCTGCGAGTGTGCGGTGGGCACGAGGGAGAAGATGCCTGATGTCCATATCCTGCCCACGCCGGAGGAGGCCGCGCGCGAAGCGGCAAAGCTGGTCGTCAACCTGGCCAGTGAGTGCGTGGAGGTCCGGGGACGTTTCACCATAGCCCTGGCTGGAGGTTCCACACCACGTCTGCTGTACCAAACCCTGGCATTGTCTCCATTTGCAGAAAACGCCCCGTGGGACTGCTGGCACCTGTTCTGGGGTGACGAGCGGTGCGTTCCACCTGACCATCCCGACAGCAACTACCGAATGGCCAGGGAAGCTTTGCTGGACAGCGTGCCCGTGCCGGAAGACCAGGTACATCGCATCAGGGGCGAGATGCCCCCCGGCGCCGGCGCCGAGCAGTACGAATCGCTGATGCGCCGGCAGTTCGACACAGACCTGCCAGCATTTGACTTGGTGCTGCTGGGCGTGGGAGAGGACGGCCATACCGCATCCCTGTTCCCTGGCACCGATGCCCTGGAAAACGCGCAACAACTGGTGATGGCCAACTGGGTGCCCCACCTTCAGGTCCATCGCGTCACATTCACCCTACCGCTGATCAACGCAGCCAGGGTCGTCGTTTTCCTGGCCACGGACAGATCCAAGGCGGATGCAATAGGCCGCATCATCACACCGGCCTTCGGCTCATCGCCGCTTCCCGCTGGCCGGGTACGCCCTGCGTCGGGTGCGGCGCACTGGTTCCTCACTACCGCGGCGGCAAGCCAGATCACCGGGGTAAGGGCGTGAGCCGCTACAAACCCATTGGCGACTACGGGCTCATCGGCAACCGGCGCACGGCAGCCCTGGTGGGCATGGACGGCTCCATCGACTGGTTTTGTCCGCCCCGCTTTGACTCGCCCAGCGTGTTCGCTGCCATTCTGGACGCGGATAAGGGCGGACGCTTCGCCATCAACCCGGACGGCCGCTACACCCGTACCCAGCGCTACCTGGGCGACACGAACGTCCTGGAGACCAGGTTCGAGACCGAGGAGGGCATCGCCACAGTCACTGACTGCATGCCCTTGTACCAGGGGCCGGACGGCGTGCTGGAAGAGCTGCATCAGATCATCCGGCGCGTGCGGTGTGAGAAGGGCAGCGCCAACCTCCGGGTTATGTACGCACCCAGACCGGACTATGCGCGCGCTGAAGCCCAGCTGTCCCATGATGGGGGAACGGTTGTCTGGAGGGACGGTGACATCCGGCTGACACTGGACTCCCCTGTGCCCCTGGCCGCCGCTGGCGGCCAGGCCCGTGGCACGTTCTCCTTGAGGGAAGGAGATGAGGCGCTGTTCGTCCTCTCCTACACCGACGCCACCACAACTATGGAGCAGGACGGGCTATCGCCTCAAGACCGGCTTGAACGGACCATTGATTACTGGCGCATAAAGGGTGAGGAGGTGGACTGTGAGGGCCCCTGGCGCTCCCAGGTGGCGCGGTCCTACCTGGCGCTGCATCTGCTTACTCATCGCTCCACAGGCGGTATCGCCGCCGCCCCTACCACATCGCTGCCAGAAGAGATCGGTGGCGTGCGTAACTGGGACTACCGGTACACCTGGCTGCGGGACGCCGCCTTTACAGTTGAGGCCCTGCTGAGCCTGGGCCACCGGGATGAGGCCATGTTTTTCTTCCAGTGGCTTGGTCACGTGTGTGCCACCTATGGCAAAGATATAGGGATCATGTATCGCGTGGATGGGGCAGATGACCTGGAAGAAGAGGAGCTGGTCCACCTGGAGGGCTACCTGGGCTCCAGGCCTGTGCGCATCGGCAACGGAGCGCATCGCCAGTCCCAGCACGACATATACGGCGAGGTGCTGGCCAGCGCCCATCTGCTCTTCAGCAACGGAACGCCAATCAGCGATGACCAGTGGGAGCCGCTGCGCACCCTGGCGAACCTGGCCCAGTCCACCTGGCACGAGCCCGACAGCGGCATCTGGGAGGTCCGTGGCGGCCCGTACCACTTCGTTTACTCCAAGGTCACGTGCTGGGTCGCCCTGGACCGCGCCGTGGCCCTAGCCGAATCGACCGGCCGCGCTGGGCCGGAGAGAGAGGGGTGGAAACGCACTGCCCACGCCATCAAGGAGGAGGTGCTCCAACTGGGCTGGAGCGACCGCAAGCAGGCATTTGTCCAGCACTACGATACCGACGCTATGGACGCCAGCAACCTGCTCATACCCCTCATGGGCTTCCTGCCCATAGACGACCCTCGCGTCGTTTCCACGGTACAGCGCATCCGGCAGGAGCTGGGCCCCGAGCCGCTGCTAAGACGCTACCTGACGGATGAGACGGACGATGGCCTGACCGGCAATGAGGGCGCCTTCACTCTGTGCGGTTTCTGGCTGGTCCAAGTGATCAGCTGGATGGGGGAGATGGACGAGGCCAGCCGACTCTTCTGGGAGATCATTGGCTACGCCAACCACCTGGGCCTGTTCTCGGAAATGATTGACACCGACACCGGTGTGGCGCTGGGTAACTTCCCCCAGGCTTTTACTCACATCGGACTCATCCTGGCCGCCAGGGACTGCGACATAGGCATGGAGCCGACGTAGCAATGTCCTCAGACGAGAGCAGACCTGATGTACCGTTCATTACCTCGGACCAGATGCGTGAGGTGGACCGGGTCATGGAGGATGAGTACGGTATCCAACTGGTCCAGATGATGGAGAACGCTGGCCACAGCCTGGCTCGCTTGGCCTGGTCCCACTTCCTGGACGGTGTTCTCGGCCGCAGCGTCCTGGTGCTGGCCGGTACAGGAGGCAACGGAGGGGGAGGACTGGTGTGCGCCCGTCATCTCGCCAACTGGGGCGCGGACACAACGGTGGTCACTGCTGCTCCGCTCTCAAGGTTCGACGGCGTGCCGAAAGTGCAACTGGACATCCTTCAACGCATGACCATATCAGTGACGCCTGAGCCTGTAGACCTCCCGGACGCAGGCCTGATCATAGATGCGCTCATAGGATACAGCCTTAGCGGAGCACCCACTGGCACCACCGCACGGCTAATTCATGCTGCCAACCATCACGGAGGGCCCGTCCTGTCCCTGGACATACCAAGTGGTCTGGACGCCTCTACGGGAGAGGCTCACAATCCAGCAATTCGTGCCGCAGCCACCATGACCCTTGCTCTTCCCAAGACCGGCCTCCATCTACCCGGCGCAACCCCGTACGTTGGCGAGCTTTACCTAGCCGATATCAGCGTGCCACCCCAGCTTTATGCGGCCAGCCTAGGAATCAGGGTAGGATTCCCTTTCGCCACGGACGATATCGTCCGCCTGTGGTGAGACGGCACTGGTCTGAGCTGGCAGTATGGAGGTATCTGTCCAGCAGCCCGGTCTCCCGCTAGCCTGCCGGGAGCGGGAATAGGTTAGAAGCAAGCGCGACGGTCGGTCTATGCCCCCAGGGGATAACTGTGGCGTGCAGATGTTCGTCTACGCTTCGAGAGCGAACTGGCCCCGGTTTGGCCGAGTTCGACAACTCATAGCGAGCTGGCATTAGCCGCACCGTTCTCCCGCCGACCGCCGCACAGGGGGGCGGTCGGCTATCTACCTTTCCTCATGGGAGGTGGGGAGTCCACTGGGATCACCGTTGTAGTGGTGAGCTCACCATCACGAAAGAGGGCGATGGCCAGACTATTACCCACTACTTCGGCGGCGAGAAGTCGGTGTAGGCTGTCGACATCACGGATCGGCGTCTCACCCACCGAGACGATGAGATCGCCGGGACGAATTCCCGCTAGGGCCGCTGGCCCGGACTCAAAGATCTCCTCCACCAACACGGCGGTGGGCTGCTTCAGGCGGTCGGCGAGATGGCTGGCGAGTCGTATAGGCTGCCCGGCGAGACCTACATAGGCACGGCGTACCCTTCCATCTTTGATGATCGAGCTGACCACCCACTTAGCGGTGTTGGCTGGGATCGAGAAGCATATCCCTTGTGCGTACTGAATGATCGCGGTATTGATGCCCACAACATGGCCGTGGGTATCAACAAGCGGGCCCCCGCTGTTCCCTGGATTCAACGCGGCGTCGGTCTGGATGATGTTCTCCATCAACCTTCCCGTCTGACTCCTGAGGGAACGGCCCATGGCACTGACGACACCCGCGGTTACTGTCGTCTGAAGGCCCAGCGGATTCCCTATGGCGATCACTACCTGACCCGCCATCAGCTGACTCGAATCGCCGAGGGGCGCGGCAGGAAGTCCTGAGGCTGATACTCTGAGTACGGCAAGGTCGGTATCGGGATCTTCACCCACCAGCGTGGCCGGCATATGCTCTCCAGAGTACAAAGTTACAGTAATCTCTCTGGCCCCCTGCACAACATGGCTGTTCGTGAGAACGAACCCGTCCTGGGCGATGACAACGCCGGACCCGCTTCCGTTACGTCGGCCTCTACGGGAGTTGGTCGTGGTGCTAATGCTCACTACGGCTGGACTGACCTGCTCCACGACCTGGATAACCCGCTCCGAATAGGCATCTAGCAACTGCATGTCTTCATGTATCCGTACCAAAACCTTGTGCCTATGACCTGGATAGTTATACTAACTAAAGATTAGCATATCTGCTAACTCTGGGCAAGTCCCTTACTTTCTGTTAGGATACGCCTGGATCCAAGAACCATCAGGTAGGTAAGAATGGCCACGAATGCAACATGTCCCCCCGGTCTTGAGATCGCGATGGTTTTGTTGGGGAAGAAGTGGACGGGACTCGTCCTGGCTTCTCTGATGGATGGACGTCGCAGATTCAGCGAGATCTCGGCATACGTGCCGGCCCTGAGTGACCGGTTGCTCTCTCTGAGGCTTCAGGAACTTGAAGGGGCAAACATCGTGGATAGGAGGGTACACGACCAGCGGCCAGTGCTGGTAGTGTACACACTGACAGCCAAAGGCCGGGACCTCAGATCCGTGTTTGAGTCCATCCAGGCATGGGCGGACCGGTGGCCGAGCTTCAACTCATCCATTGATATTTAGCACTTCATCGCTCCATGTCGGATCATTGTCGGCTTCCCTGGTGCCCTTTTGGATGGTGGACTCCACAAAATACCCGCTTTCACCCAACATCCTCCAGCACATCCCCAATCAGTCCCTCTAGGCCGCTGATAAGACCTCTTAGGTGCTGTCGGCACATTGAACTGACCTGTAGGGCACTTTCGGAAAGTTCATGGGCTAGGGATTGGAAGGGCTTCGTTACCAGAATACGACAGAAATGCGCCAGCTAATTTATGAATATCCATGCTAGCTAGGCTACTGCTACCCAGATGGTCGCGTATGCCCCTGGCAAGTGTTTCGCCATTTGCTATATCGCGTCAAGTATCTAAGCAAGCTAAGCCGGCCCAGAGATTTCTTCACTATACCTGGGATTGATCCAGCCTAAAAGAAATCTTGATTCTGTCGCCCAACGATATTTCCTCTTTCTCTCGAATAGCGGCTTTGAGAGCTACAAAGAAGACTCCGCCCTTCTTCATCATGAGTTTCGTTTTCCACGTGGTGCCATTCAGGGATACAGTTATTGGAAACATCCCCCATGCTTTTCTTTGTTGTTTCAAGTGTCCTACATAGTCCTTAGGCACAGCAATGAAATACCAACCACCGGGACTCGGGAACCTCTCTACTTCACCTTTGAAAGAGATTATTCTTGTCATAAACAGATCTTATGCCTTGGTAATTATCCCTTGACATCAAGTACCACGCCAGAGGCGGTTCACTAAGAGTCACGATGCCATAAGGTAAGGCGGCTGCTTGGCGGTCGCGCGGAATCGTTCCAGGCCGCAGTACCTACGAAGGCATCGGCATAGATTCGTGAACTTCTATAGAGCAGCCGGCGTTCCATTCGTTGTGTGGATGCCCCGCGAGGAGCGCTTTCGCTTCGTCCATATTCTCAGCCTGCAGTATCGAGTATCCCATGACGCCCTTATCGCTTGGCGAACTTCCTGACTTGTTTAGTTGTTGACCGCCCACAAGTGAGGTACCAAAATCTACCAGTGCGGGCCCACATTTTGCCGCCCATGCCATCCATGGCTCCATGCCCTCTTGCATTTCTTCCGGGCTAGAGTTTTGCATTAGTTCAGCAGCTGCCTCGTTTGCGTGATAGATCACGATGTACTTCTTCATTTCCCTGCTTTGCCTCCATTTGTTCGGAAAAATCGATTTCGCAATCTTAGGCTTGCCTCTTACTGCTGTCAATGCTCAGGGGCGCTAATCCTTCCCTTTCACTACCAACACAGACATTCCGCGTTTCAGGTATCCTCCCACTCCTCTATTTTGCCTCGTAGACCACGGGTCGACTGGCTCGCTATACTATCCCAGATAGCACGATTAAGGAGGCCTCATGGCCGAAGTCCGTCCGTTTCGCGGTCTGCGATACTCCGCTGATAAAGCTACCTGCCTGGGTGATCTGGTCTGTCCTCCTTATGACGTGATATCAACTACAGAACGGCAGGCGCTGGCGGGTCTCAGCCCTTACAACGCGGTGCACCTGGAGTTGCCAGAGGGCGGCCCGGAGGAGCGGTACGCCGGTGCCGCGCGGGACCTGGCAAAGTGGCGGGCGGATGGTGTGCTCGTGGTGGATCGACACCCCTCCTACTACGTGGTACGCCACAGGTTCCGCCACCTTGATGAGCAATGGGAGCGCTGGGAGCTCACTGCTCTGGTCCGCCTGGAGGAGTTCGAGCGCCGGATCGTACTGCCCCATGAGGAGACCACCTCGGGGCCTAAGGAGGACCGGCTGCGGCTCATGGAGGCGTGCCATGCCAACCTGAGCCCTGTGATGTGCGCCTATCAGGACTCGGATGGTCTCATCAGGAGCGGCATGAAGCGTGTGATGAGTACGCCTCCCGATGCGGTCGCTGAAGACGGCGAAGGTAACGAAATGGCCCAGTGGGTGGTCGACGCATCCGAGCTAGGCGGCGCGGTGCAGTCGGTACTGGCGGATGCGTCGCTGTTCATCGCCGATGGCCACCACAGGTATGAGACGGCGATTCGTTATCGGGACCAGGCCCGGCAGAAGGCTGGGACGTGGCAGGAGCAGGACGCATTCAACTTTGCGATGGTGACATTGATAGATTTCGATGACCCAGGGCTGCTGGTGCTGCCGTATCACCGCACGTTGGGGCATATGGACCCGCCGACGCTGACGGCGGTGCGCAACAGGCTATTGGAGGTGTTCCAGATACAGACCTTTGAAACTCAGCCCACCTCGGCAAAGGCGCTGGAGGAGGCGGTGGTTCGTGAGGGCAGGGGTACGTCGCTGGGTCTAGTGGGCCCCGATGGCGAAGGTCCGTACCTGCTAATGCTTAAAAGCGCCGGTGGTGAGAGTGGTCTGCGGGACTCCGAGGGCTGGGTGCTCCACCAGGAGGTGCTGGAACCTGTCCTGGGAGACGCTCTGGGTGAACTCATCACCTACGTCCATAATCCGGTGGAGGCGTGGGAGAGCGTGGTGGGAGGTCGTGAGCAGATGGCCTTCTTCCTGAAGTCATTCCCAATGGACCTTTTCCAGGCGGTCATGTCTGCCGGCCAGCGGCTGCCTCCCAAGTCCACCTACTTCCATCCCAAGCTGCCCACAGGCATGGTGTTCAACCTGTTAGAAGGAGAGGTTTAGGCCTGCCTCTGTATCTATTGGCGGCGCATGGCAGCGATTAGTTCCCGACTCAGATTCCCTCGCCTCCCAACACTGACCTGGTCCAACCCCAGCCATTGCGACATTGCGCTTAACTGTGGGGCCATTTCACCAGCAACCCCCCCGGGTTCCTGGCCCTCCTCCAAATAGGCGCTCTTGACCATTAGGGTCGATTTCTGCCGGTGTGCCTTGAGGTCTACCCGGGCCACCAGTTGATCGCCCATCAAGAAGGGCATTACATAGTAGCCAAACTTACGGGCTGCTTGAGGTACGTAAATCTCAATGCGATATCTAAACCCGAACAATCGCTCCGTGCGGTCGCGCTTCCAGATCAGCGAATCGAATGGGGACAGTAATGCCGTTGTTTTTATCTTGTCGGTTGCGGCCGCCCTGGAATGCATATAGGCTGGTTCGTTCCATCCTGCTACCGAGACTCGTACCAGGTGACCATCCTCTTCAAGCTCCCTCAATGGCTCCTTAACCAGTTGTGGTCGGATTCGATAGTAGTCGGCAATGTCCCTGGCAGTCCCGATGCCTAAGGCCTGGGCGGAGATCCGTAGCAACTCACGTACGGCCTTCTCTGGTGACAGGATGGGTGCATTCAGGTGTTCTGAAGGTATCACCCGCTCCGACAAGTCGTACACGCGGGCGAAATTCCTGCGGTATGCTATTGCCAATCGCCCCGTGTCAAATAACCATTCCAGGGCGATCTTTCCTTTGTTATAGCCCCACCAGGGCCCGGTTCTTTGGCCGGGGTCGCTCAGCTCGGATACGATGAGTGGACCAGCCTCCTGGATCTCTCTGAGAACCGATTCCACGTATAGCGGTTCCGATTTCAGAAGGTCCCGCACCCTGCTTCCGGGCTCGGCCTCGTTCATCCGATGCTTGAACAGCGGGTAGAGCGAAACAGGTATTAGAGACGCCTCGTGACCCCAGTACTCGAATAGTGATCGCTGCTTGTAGGCAAGGTCATTCAGCGATTCCATTGGGTATGGCCCTAGCCTCGAAAACAGAGGCATGTAATGGGCACGGACTACCACATTGACCGAGTCAATCTGAATCGCGCCCAAATAGTTTGCGGTTTCTCCCAGCGCGAGTGCGTCCGGCTGTCCGGTTGGCGGCCGGTTTCCAAATCCTTGCGCGGCCAGAACAATCTGGCGTGCTTCACGTAGTGATATCTCTGCGTTTGTCATGCGATACCTGGATCCGTCTAGTGCCGCTGGCTATTGCTCCGGCGAATCCAGTATCACCATGTGCGCCTCCAAGGGGCCGTGGACGCCCGTCACTATGGTCTGCTCGATGTCAGCGGTACGGCTGGGGCCGCTGATGAGGCTCAAGTAGCTGCCCATGTCGCCCCTGCCCAACAGGAAGGCCAGGCGGCGCAGGGCAAACAGGTCGTCCAGCGTCTCGTACACCTGGTGGGGCTCCACTAGGGCTACGTGGATAGTGGGCAGCAGGGAAACAAGCCGGCTGACACCCTTGCGCGGGACCAGGACACACGTGCCCGTCTCGGCGATGGCGTAGTCCACCCCGGTAATGCCCATATCGGCGCGGCCCATCTCAGGCCGCAACTGCTCGCGGGATGTCCTGCGGTCCCTCGCTATCACTGTGACGCGTCCACCGTGATTGCGCAGGGCGTCGTCCAGAGGCACATTCTGAAACACCTCATGGGTTGAGCGAACGATGAGGCCGGCGCGCTTTCTGGAGGCCAGGGCGACCATGTATGCCACCGCCTCCTCGCTGGATGGCGCGCGATACACCTGCCACCCGCGGTCTGATGCCTCGCTGCTCAGGCGGTCGAGCAGTTCAGCGCGGCGGGCCTGGACCCTTGCCTCTATGGTGACCACCTTTTGCCGCTGGTCGTTCCTACGGATCTTCAGCGGTGCGTACTCCGGCATGGTACTGGGGCCGCTACGGCCTAGGGCCTGGCGCAGGTTGTCCAGAAAGTCTTCGCGAGATGTGCCCGTCATGCTCTTATCTTATGCGTGTTGTGCAAAGCAACCTCACGGGGCATCGGTGGTATCTGTGCCTCGCAACTCTTTGGTCCAAAGCCTATGAAAGGAGCGGCGGGCCAGGGCAGGGAAGTCCCTGTTGCGGGTCCAGCGCGAGAACGGCGGCAGTGGAATGCGGCGCAATCGGCCTCGCCTGGAGAAGGGGCGTTGAATGAAGGCGGCGGCACCCCGGGCCAGGGTCAGTGAGCGCTCCGACGATACGATACGGCTCCAAATTCCTATGCCTACCCGCTCGCGAAGCGATACCTTGCGCTGTGACCGGTCGCCCTCGCTGGCCTGGGTGCGTAGCTTGAGCAGCATGCGAGGAATATCGATCCTTACAGGGCATACCTCCCTGCAGGCGCCGCACAGCGTGGAGGCGAATGGCAGGTCCTTGGCCTTGGGCAGACCGACCATGACCGGTGTCACCACAGCACCGATGGGCCCTTGGTAGACCCACCCGTAGGCGTGGCCGCCCACCTTCTGATACACCGGGCAGGCGTTGAGGCAGGCGCCGCACCGGATGCAGTAAAGCGCCTCACGCAGGTCCGGGTCCGCGAGTAGCCTGTTGCGTCCGTTGTCCAGGATCACAAGGTGGAACTCGTCCGGGCCGTCCTCGTCCTGGGCGCGGCGCGGGCCGGAGACCATTGTCACGTAGCTCGTGATCTCCTGTCCTGTAGCTGCCCTGGGAAGGAGTCGCAGCATCACCGCCATGTCCTCCAGCGCCGGGACAACGCGCTCCATCCCCATGATGGCCACGTGTATCCTGGGCAGTGAGGTGCACATGCGTCCGTTGCCCTCGTTGGCGACGATCACGACTGTCCCCGTCTCCGCGACTGCGAAGTTGACCCCTGTGATGCCCATGTCAGCCTGTAGGAACTTGCCTCGCAGGGCGCGCCGCGCCGCGACTGTCATGTCACGTATGCTCCTCAGTCGCCTGGCGCCTAGCTTTTCCCTGAACAGCTCCGCGACCTGCTCCTTGGTCTTGTGCATAGCCGGGGCTATGAGGTGGAAGGGTGTCTCCTCCGCAAGCTGGATGATGTATTCGCCTAGGTCCGTCTCCACCGCCTCTATGCCGTCAGCCTCCAGGGCACTGTCCAGGCCCATCTCCTCTGAAACCATGCTCTTGCCCTTGGTCACCAGCTTCACACCCCTGGCACGCGCCAGGTCCAGGACCACATCCACGGCGTCACTGGCGTCCTGCGCGAAATGAACGGTACCGCCTCTGTCCTGGACACGGTCTGCGAGTAGGCCCAGGTAGTAGTCCAGGTTCTCTATGGTGTGGCGCTTGACCTCACGGGCGCGGTCCCGATAGCCATCCCACGTTTCGGGTGTCAGCTCTCGGACGGCGTCCTGCAGGGCGCGATCGAACCCCTCGACGACACCGTTCAGCGAATGCTGAAGCTGTTCGTTGGCCAGCGCCCGAGACGATGCTTTGGTGAACTCCTGTGTCCTGATCTGCATTGTTGTGCTACCTGCGTCTAGTGTGTTCTGTCCACCCGCCCGCTACCTCTGCCCGTTCATCCTGAGCTCCGACAAGAGTCGCGAGTCCTACTCGGACCTGTCGAAGGACATGAGCGGGTAGTGCATTTGGTGGCAGACGCCTTTGTCCCACCCACCCACGTTCTCTGCTGACTGCTTGCAAGTGCTTGCCACCCAAGCCACAACAGAAAATATGGGTGTCCCGACAGGTCGACACTTGAGCAATGCCCACTATCAAGATGCCTCCTGAGTCAGGAGCTGGGCAAGGTGCATTGGCCGTGTCTTCATTCCCCGACGGCTCATTGCGCCCGCCACGTGCATCAGGCACCCGGCGTCGGCGGCCACCAGGATATCGGCATCGGTAGCCTCAATGCTCCGTAACTTGGGCTCTAGTATGGCCCCAGATATCTCAGGGTACTTGACGGCGAATGTGCCGCCGAAGCCGCAGCAGGCGGTCGCACCGTCCATCTCCACAAACTCAACGCCGCGGATGGCCCGGATCAGGTCCAGGCTCTCCGTGGCGCCGCCCAGCTCGCGTAGCAGGTGGCACGATGCGTGGTAGGTGACCTTGCCCTGGAAGCTGGCGCCTACGTCGGTGACGCCCAGGACATTGACAATAAACTGAGAGAACTCGTAGGTGCGTTCGGCCAGGGAGCGGGCCCGCGCTTCCATCTCGGGGTCGTCGCGAAACAGTTCCGGGGTGAACACCTTGAGCATGGCGCCGCAGGAGCCCGAGGGTACGACAACGTACTCGCTGTCGGAGAAAAGGTCCAGAACGCGGCGTGCCAGTGGCGCGGCCCGACTCACGAAGCCCGAGTTGTAGGCCGGTTGGCCGCAGCAGGTCTGGCCGGAGGGGAAGTCCACGTCAACGTTCAGATGCCTGAGCACTTTGACAACGCTCTCCCCTATCTCTGGGTAGAACTGGTCAACAAGGCAACTGACGAAGAGGGACGCTTTCACCCACACCTCTCAAGGCAATACTGAATCTGCGGCTACGTTAACAGAGGGGGATGAAGAGTGGCAAGGCTAACCCGAATGGATTAGCCCGAAGGGTAGGCCCTTCTAAACCCTTCTCACCCCGAAATCAAACATTCGAGCGATATTCGCTATGGCCGCTATGCCGCATCTTGTCAGGTGTAAGCGATTGAACTGAGGGGCAACCCTTGCACCTCGTGGAGGCAGTCATGGAACAGTTGCAGGTACTGACTCGGTAGATGAACCCGCCTTTGGGAAAAAGCTTCGAGACTGGCTGGAGGATGCGGGGTATGGGGTGATCGAAGCGTTAGACCCACTACATGGGCTGTGGGAACTGGCCATAAACCAGCCTGGCTTCGTCATTCTGGACCTGCCGGCGCAGCAGCGGGAAATGTTTGATCTGCTGGCACTCATCCGAGAACGCTCCCCCGTACCTGTCATTCTGCTGAGCGACGAGGATTGGGAGAGGGACAAGGTTCAGGCTTTGAGTCTGGGTGCCGATGACTACATGGTCAAGCCGGTAGGTCGAATGGAACTCTTGGCCCGCGTTGGGGCAATACTGCGCCGCTCGGAGCGTGGTTACGCCGAGACCGGAGCAGTATACGCCGACGGCATCGTCACCATTGATTTCGCGCAACACTGTGTGAAGGTGAATGGAGAAGAGGTCTCCCTGACGGTGCTGGAGTACGACATCCTTGCGTGCCTGGTGGAGCGTGCAGGGCAGGTAGTGACGCAACGGGAGATAGTAGACCAGGTGTGGGGCTCAGAGTATCAGGGTTGTGAGTATGTGAAATGGCATATGAGCCGTCTCCGGCGCAAGATTGAGGACGATCCTCAGGACCCGAAACTTGTGGCCACCGTACGCGGGGTGGGCTACCGCTACGATGCAGCGGCATAGGACGGATGTAGAAGGCGTCGGCTTGCCGGCAGCTGCAAATTCACACGTAAATCACACCGTCCCAACACCATGTCAGTCCACCTAACATATATGGTCTATACATATTATTAACATTTCGCTTTCCTCTGCATTCTAAGGTTGAGGGGGCCAGGAAAATGAATCGCTATACTGGATATGAAGCAGCGTGCATCGTCATCACTATAGGTGCCAGCTACCGAAATTCGTAAGCAGATTCGTAAAGTATTTTGTGGTTGGTTTGAAACCACGGGTCATGCGTGTAGCGGTGGCCGTGAGTTGAAAACCTATAGAGAAGTGCATAGATAGATAGTCGGTGCTAGAGAACGGGTGCTTTAGGAGGCAATAACCCGCTCCCCAAAGGCAAGACTATCTGAGAACGTACCGAGATGGCCTTGGCATAGCTCCATCCACCTCGGTCCAGTTTGGACGGCAGTGCCGCCCACCGATCTCCATCTTCTGGTGAGAGGTATGCGTTGGATTTGCCACGCTCAAACTGGATTCGTCAGGGGCAACGCGGCTTTGGGATGATCGAGACCCTGGTGGCGGTCGCTATTCTGGGTGTCGTCGGCTCGGTTTTTGTATCGGCAGTCGGCACGGGCCTCGGTGTGGTGGACAGGGTAGATGCCCAGGTCACGGCCCAGAACCTGATCCGGACCCAGTTGGAGCACGTCCGGAGCGAGGCATGGTTCCTCCCGTCGTCTGTACCCTACTCCATGCCTCCGGGGAACGACCCGGACGTTTACCAGGTGCCGCCTCCAGGCGTTACGCTCCCAACCGGCTACACCATGACCGTCGAGATCGCCCAGTACTGTGACGGTTCTGGATGCCGCCCTATAGAGGAGAACCAGCTAATAACCGCCAAAGTCTCCCGTGACGGGAGATCCGTATCCAAAATCTCAGACGTCAAGGTCCTCAGATGATGGCAAGCAAGCAGCGTGGGTTCACCCTTCTCGATCTTGTCGTGGTAGTTGGCATGACCGCACTCCTGGCGCCTATCATCGTCTCAGCAACCTTCAACATCGTCCGGGGAACGGACCGGGTAAACAGCAAAACCGTAGCTCTGGCAGATATAGACAGCGCCTCCACATGGATCAACTTGGACCTTTCCTTGGCACAGGATGTCCTGGACCTGGCAACTCTGGACCCGCTAGCAACCTGCGGAACGGGCTCAAGTCCCAGCATGAGGATAGAGTGGCTGGACTTGAGCGACTGGGCCGGCCCAAATCCCGAGCACTTCTCTGAATATCACATAGCGCCTGGCACCACCTTACTTCTGCGCAACTACGACGGAACTGTGCGCATCGTCGCCCGGCACATAACGTCCCTTTCCTTCTGTCAGAATGCCAACGGTATTGCTCAAATGGACCTGGCAGCCACCCTTGGTGACAGTACGCCAACCACCAAAACGCTCACCTTCCATGTGGAACCGCGAGCGGAGGCAACCCTCTAATGAGGAACAGGGAGCGAGGGTCTGCCTTTATTCTTGTGTTGATCCTGCTGGCCGTGGGGACGCCTCTGATTTCCTCTTCTCTGAACCTTGTGAACACGGGGCTCACAAGCAAGGAGATTCAGACCGGCCTCTTGGAGGAGCAGTATTCACGGGATGGAGGAGCAGAATACGCCATGTGGGACCTCCTCTACGGGGACGTGGCCTCCCAGCTCGCTCAGGACGGTGACGAGATAAACACAACCATGGTCTTAAACGGTGTGGAGACGCAGATCATCATAAGGTTGAGCGGCGCTCCTTCCGGGACATCCACAGTTACCGGCGCAGAAGACAACAGGGTCCTGACCTCCATGGCAGTGGAGTGCGACAAAGATGGCGATGGGTTTGACGATGATTGTCTAGCCTTGCCCTTATCCGATGGCATGATTGCAAGGTATACCATCTCGCTGGAGCAGATCAGCCCGGACGAAAGCGTAGGGCTCGTGGCCATCTACGACCAGCTGCCAAAGGGGTTTGAGTTCATCCCGGGGTCGGTTATCTCGCCTGACGGCAGCCTGCCGGAGATAGAGCCGTTGACACCCACCAACATCGAGAGCCCGGCCTGGCAGATCTGGGAGTGGGACCTCTCGTCGTCCCCAATCTACTTCCAGCGGGGTGTGGTAAAGAAGTTTTCCTTCGAGGCTGAGATCAACGACATCAAGGGGCGCTACTGCAACCGCGTGTTCGGGAAAATGGAGGCCCTGCCCAACGAAATGAGCGACGGCATGACTGAAGTGGTGGTGGGTACGGATGTTGCTGACCGGTGTGAGGGAATGGGTGCGTACCTGATCAAATACGTGGACACGATGGTGGCCCTACCCAACGTCAACACCATCGTCACCTACATAATCAATGTAGAGAACATTGAGCAGAACTCACTACATATCGACAGCATCAAAGATGTGCTCCCTCCAGACGGGTTCACGTACTGCAGCCCTAACTTTCCTCCTGACGACCTGCAGCTGTCGTGCGACCGGCCCATGTGGAAGACGACCGACGAGTCCTTTGATCCCGCCACAGGCGACTTCAGTGACACCATGGGGTTCGCAATGTATAACGACCCCGAACAGACCCTGTCAGCAGGCGGCGATCGGTGGGAACTCTTCTGGGACGGCCCCGGCGGATCGGGATGGGGACTGCAGCAGGCCGGTGACCCGAACGATAACCTCATCCTGCGCTTCCAGGCACAGCTCACGGTTACTCAATCTGGGACCTACTATAACGAGGGTTTTGCACATGCAGACTGCTCGGCGCCTTCATCCCTCATAGCTGAAGGAGTCACCTCCCAGGAGGAGTACTGCGCCTCCTACTCCTGGCCCACCGGCGGCGGCGTAGTGCCTAAATACAACGTCAGTTCCAGCTCCGGCGGGACCACGGCCCAGGGCCTTATGGCGCTGACCGGTAGTGACTCGCTCCAGCTCAACTCCTGGCACGTGAACTAGACGCCTTCGGCTTCAGGCCGATTCTCGAATACCCAGGCAGGCCTCCTCCGGACCACGTACGCCAAACGGCTCACCCGTTAGGGTGAGCCAACGTTAATCCCATAATCAACCTTTTGGGCGATGGGCAGCAGGTCGCTCCCTATCTAATCTGCCATTGGGATAGGTATAACGATGACAGGGGAGAGTGAGAAATGATCTATTTCAAGTCATGCAACCGCTGCCAGGGCGATATGCTGCTGGAAAGAGACAGGTACGGACAGTACCTGCAATGCATCCAGTGCGGCTACGAAACGGACTCGCTTCAGCAGGCGCAGGCGCGGCATGCGACCGTCAATGTTGACGCCGTTGTCGCCAAGACACTCTCCGCAACCGGATAACCGGATGGTACCAACCAGCCCCGGTCGCTAATCTAAGCGTTAGCTCCTAATCCGCCACCTCCACCGCATCGCTGCGCCCCACGTTGAAAAACGTTGCCACAGGCGCATGAAACATGTAGCATGAGCTTGAATCCACCCTTCATTTTCATGTGCCGAGGTGTCCGTTGGTAAGTGAGAACAGTCCCCTGGCAGGCCCGTCCGTCGTGCCTGCCTTTGTGAATGCCCTGGATGAGTTGGTAGCTACGGCCAGAGAAGGCCATGCACCCGGGAGCGACTTCTTCAACCCGGATGACCAGTGGCTCACAGAGCGTATGTCCATTCTTCAGGACCTGCCGTCTGAGCGGCGGGAGCAGCTCCTTCGGGATGCGGCGCAGATCACCCAGGAGGGCCAGGAGGCCAACGCTGCCGGGAGAGCGGCGGCTCGGGTGTGGCCGGACGTTGTGGTGCGGCTGGACAATGGCGGTTTGGGCTTCTTCAGCCAGCTGGGCGTTGCCCGTCGACCCGATCTGACCCAGTACTTCATAGATGGTTTCACCAGGAACCGCGACTCCCTGGCCTTCGAGGAGTCCAATCAGGCCCTCTTCGCCGATGTCTTCCCTTACATAACCAGGTACATGAAGGACCGCTTCGCCGCCGCCGATACCATTGTTCAGATCGACAGGCAGATCGGCGACGCCCCGGGACGCTCGCTGCACGCACGCCAGCTCCTGTTCGGCACCCACTACCTGCAGCCCCCGTACATGTGGCGGCAACTCACCTTTGATCTTCCCGAGGCGGAACGCACCCAGTCCGCTGATATCCTGGAGGTCTCCATCCCCAACTGGCTGGATGACCTGGACCTGCCGGAAGAATTGGAAGCCAGGGTCAGGGAGGCCGGCCTGACGCAGCTGATCCTCAAGGCGCCCACCAAGGGTCTGTCCCTTCACCTGGGGTTCGACTACGTGGGCGAACACAAGATGGGCCCCCTCTCCATAGCAATGTTCAAGGTCAAACAGAACAATGGGCTGGCCGTGCAGGCGGCTCTGAGCATGGCGCGCACCAGGACACTGACGGGTGAGTTGAAGAACACCGCCAGTGTCACTATTGGGCCATCGCTGCACGGCAAGAGCACGCTGACCATCATGATAGAGTTGGCGGGCAGCGACCTGTCCAAGCTGCTCAAGCTGGCCAATGACCCCGAAGAAGGGGTCTATCCCATGAACGACGACATCGTGCTTATCCAGCCGTTGGCCACGCCCATAGAGGCGACCCGCGGTGACAAGCGATTCAAAATATCTCACGCCATTGACGGCACTGAAGACAACCTCTACGCCGTCCCCTTTGGGCTGACGCGCGAGGATGACCCCATCACCTATGACGTCCTCAGAGGCACCAAGGACGCACCCAACTCTCAAGAGACGCTGGAAAATGTGATCTTCGATTCGGATACCGGCATGCCGGACTATTCGCGGAACCCGGTGCGCAACATGCGCATGATCCTGTCCCGCCCGCGCCTGTTGGTCAGGAAGGGCGTAGACCACCTCCTTGAGGCCATGACCGATGGCCAGGTCAGAAGCTCGGTTCATGTGCCTATGGAGTACACGGACCAGGTCTTCTGGCAGGCGGTGATGCGCCAGAACACCATTATCCCTCCTCTGCGCAGGCTCAGCCTGGAGCAGTACATCCGTGTCTTGATGTACGGCGAAGCTGTCCAGATGGGCGCCGCTATCGGTGCCATAGGCAGGCCATACGTCGAGTACTTCTCAGACCCGTTCATCATCGGACTGGAAGACGACAACGCCAACCTGATGGCGGACGTCCTGCAGCAGTTAGCCCAAGGCGGCATGCCCCAGGAGTATTATGTCTTCAACACTGGCGGCGTTGGCGCGGATACCAACGACGAGGCCAGCGGAGCCAACTATAAGAAGATACCCCGCGAACTGACGCTTATGTTGCAGGAGGCCCTGCTCCGTGAGGCCGTCACATTCGAATATGACGATGTCCTGCGCTCGGACGTTGCCGTGGCCATAGTGAACCAGGCGGGAGATACGGTCCTGGACCTGCGCAAGGAGTGGCTGCCCCGTACCATCTACGGTGAGGAGGAGTACACACGGCGAGTGGTCGATCTGAGGTGCAGGCGGTACTACGGCCGGGACGCCCAGGACAGGGCGGGAATCCTACGCTACACCAGGGTGAACAACGAACTCATCGACCTTAGCGACGTGCCTGCCCCAACCAATGAACGTGAACTGACCTGGTTGCTCTCCTTCCACTGGGCCGTAGACCAGGCCTATAACTCCCTGACCGAGCTGGCAGACCACCTGGGTGAAGGGCAGCAACCCTCTTCTGATACATTGGAGGCCGTCCGGCAGATGTACCAGGACGGCTTGGAGCAGGGCCTCCAGCTACCCGGCGAAAGCCAAAGCGCGCTGGGCAAGGCCGGTATCAGCGGCTAGCAGCAGCGGGGTCGGCGTCCGCGTTGGGCTGGTCCGGGGTTCGGTTCCTACCAGGGCCACCAAACTGGCATAACGGCAAGAAACTTGCCAGTAATCTCTCCAAGACGCGTAACCAATGATCGATATCTAGTGTCTGACTTCCGCTTGGAGGGCCATTCTGGGTAAAGGGAGGGTTCCATGATCATGCTGTCCGAGACGATAGGCGAAGGGAGTCCTCTGGTACTGGTTCCGGGAGGACTGACAGGCTGGCTGAGTTGGATATCTTTTGCAGAGCGACTCGCTCCCACCAGGAAGGTGGTGCGCGTCCAGCTCCTGAGCGTGCAGTTAGGGCTGGATGGTCAGCCCCTGCCCGCCGATTACTCGCCGGCGACGGAGAAGACCGCCCTGGCGAACACGCTGGAGTCTCTGGGCATGACACCGCCTGTGGACTTTGCCGCCTGGTCTTATGGCGCGGAGGTCACCTTGGACTTTGCCTTGGACAACCCCGGGTGGGTAAGGACGCTGACTCTCATTGAACCTCCAGCGTTCTGGGTTCTGCCATCAGATGTAGAAGTGAAAGGCGATATAGAGGAGCCGCGTTTGTCTCGAGAGGATGTAACGGAGGAGCAGTTGGAGGCATTTGTTCGGTGGGCGACACTGGCTCCCCCAGGATCGAATCCACCCGATCTGCCCCAGTGGCCTCTTTGGGTACGCCACCGCCAGTCGTTGCGAGCAAACCCGTACGTCGACGAATACACAGGGGACCGTGGCCGTCTTCCTAGGTTTGCACCCCCTGTGCTACTGGTGAAGGGCACAGGGTCGACGCCAGTTCTTCACCAAGTCATTGATGAACTGGGAAGACGACTGCCTAACGCGCAGGTACTAGAGTGGCCCGGCGGCCACGCGCCGCACATCGTCTCCATGGATCCCTTCCTAGAGCGGCTGGCCGCCTTTCAGACAAATCGCTCGCCTTAACGATATGGCTTAGTCAGTTGCAGCCTAAGCTCAAAGGTACGCTGAGTTCTGGTTTCTGTACGGCCAAGCCCACCAACGTGGATTCGAATTCGCAACACCCCACCACGGCTAGGAGTGTTACCGCCGCTACCTCCGGTACTCCTTGACGCCGTCCTCCAGGACGCTCCAGCCCAGCAGGGCGCACTTGATGCGAACGGGGAACTGCCGCACCCCTTGAAGCGCTTCCAACTCTCCCAACGCCTCTACTTCGGCATCAGACAGCTGCTCTCCGAACATCATCCGGCGGAATAGCTCTCGCAGCGCTTCGGCCTCCTCCAGTGTCTTGCCCTTTAGCGCATCGGTCATCATGGAGGCGGATGCCTGGCTGATGGAGCAGCCCTGGCCCTGATTACCTACCTCCTGGATGGTGCCGTCGCCGCCAAGCTGCAGCTGAAGGAATACCTCATCGCCACAGAAAGGGTTGTTCCCATGAGCGTCCACCTGGGCATCGGACAGCCGCTGGCTGTTGTGGCGGGTCCGGTAGTGGTCCAGGATCACCTCACGGTACAGGTCGTCAAGTTCGTTGGGCTGCATGTCCGAAGTAGGCGAGTGCCCTCTTTAGGCTCTCGACCAGAATATCGATCTCATCGTTACTATTGTACACGTAGAAGCTGGCCCTGGCAGTGGCAGACAGTCCCAGCTTTCTGTGCATGGGCATAACGCAGTGGTGCCCGGTGCGTATCGCTATGCCATCCCTGTCCAGGAAGGTCCCCAGGTCATGGGGGTGGATGTCGCCGGCTGTGAATGTCAGCAGCCCGCCACGGAGGTCCGGGTCCTTGGGGCCCACTATCTCCATCTCTTCAAGCTGCTGGAAGGCATCCAGCGCGTAGGCGGTTATCTCCCGTTCGTGCTGTCGCACGTCGTCCATTCCCAGGTCGTTCAGGTAGTCGATGGCGGCGCCCAGGGCTACGGCGTCGGTGAAGTTGGGGGTGCCTGCCTCAAATCGATTGGGCAGGTCGTTCCAGGTGGCATGGTCGTACCACACCTCCCTGACCATCTCGCCGCCGCGCATGAACGGCTCCATCTGCTCCAGCACGGATGGTTTGACGTACAGCACGCCTATCCCCGGCGGAGCCAGCATCTTGTGTCCGGAGAAGGCCAGAAAGTCACAGTCCATGTCCGTCACATCCACTGGCATGTGCGGCACGCTCTGGGCAGCGTCTATCAGCACGTGGGCACCCGCCTGGTGCGCCTTCTGGACGATCTCATTGACAGGGTTCAAAGTACCCAGCATGTTGGAGACGTGTACCAGGGAAACCAGCTTGGTGTGCTGGTTGATCAGCGTATCAAGGCTGGCAATGTCCAGGGTCCCATCATCAGTTACTGGTATGAACCGAAGCGTCGCGTCCTGCTCCTGGGCAACCTTCTGCCACGGCACCAGGTTGCTGTGGTGCTCCATCTCAGTGAGCACTATCTCATCGCCAGGGCCAACGTTCCGCACCGCCCAGGTGCCGGCCACCAGGTTGATGGCCTCCGTTGTGTTGCGCACGAAGATCACGCACTCGGTGGATGGCGCGTGGATAAGGTCGGCCACCTTCTGTCGCCCGGCTTCGTAGCGGTCGGTCGCCTCCATGCTGAGCGTATGAACGCCCCGGTGGACGTTGGCGTTATACATCTCGTATGAGTCCGTCAGTGCACGGATCACCTGGCGAGGCTTCTGAGAGGTGGCGGCGTTGTCCAGGTAAACCAGCGGCTTTCCATTGACCTCTCGGGAGAGGATTGGAAAGTCTTGGCGTATGATTTTGGGGTCAAACATGGGTCTGGTACTAATAACGCGCACTTTGCGGCGCGTGATTACGGTATCAAGCAGGCTCTACTGCCACCAGTATGGTATCGCCGCGCACCTCAACCTGGTAGGTGTCCACGGGCATACGGGCAGGCGGTTCCACCACGGCTCCGGTACGTACGTTGAACTGCGCTCCGTGGCGCGGACATTCGATAACATCGCCCTCCAGCTCGCCCTGGTCCAACTGCCCGCCGTCATGGGTGCATACGTCAGCTATGGCGAAGAACTCGCCGTCCACGTTGCATATGGCAATACCCGTGCCCGCCACCTCCACCGATGCAACGTAACCTGGAGGTATGTCACTGGTCTTGGCTACCTCATGTAGCTCTGGTGCCATTCTGCTATGCTCTCCTTGTTCCCCGTTAGCTCAGTGGACAGGGCTCGCCTTCCACTCGGCAACGTCTCGCGCAGCTTGCTTCTTGTACCTACCCGGCCTCCTCAGCTCCCAGCCACTTGGCAAGCCGCCCTTTTACCAGCGCATCTATCTTGACGCGCAATGGTTCGTACCTGATGCTGCCGATAATGTCAGCAACGAAACCCTGTACCAGGAGATGTCGAGCCGCTGTGTCGCTAAGGCCGCGGCTCCGCAGGTAGAAAAGGACATCCTCGTCTATCTGACCGCAGGCAGCGCCGTGGGCGCATCTGACGTCGTCACAGTATATCCAGAAGGCCGGCTTCGTATCCGCTTCGGCCCCGTCGGAAAGCAGCAGGTTCTTGTCCTCCTGCATTGAGTCCACCTTGACGGCGTTCTCGCGGACGATGATGCTGCCGTGGAATACGGAGCGCGACCTGCCGTTGAGTATGCCTTTGTACAGCTCCCTGGCTGTGGTATAGCCCACTGCGTGGTCGATAATGACCTGGTTGTCCACGTGCTGGGCGCCGGTGGGCATGTAAAGGCCCGTCAGGTTGGCTGAGGCCCCCTCTCCCGTCATAAGCACGTCCAGGTTGTTCCGCGTCAGTCGCCCGCCCAGGTCAATGTTGACCGATGAGAAGGAGCTGTCCTGCGGCATCACCACGCGGGTGTTCGTTATATGGAATGCCTTGTCGCTCTGCTGCTGTACCTTGTAGTACCTCAGCGCGGCTCCGGGGCCGGGCAGTATCTCCGCTACTGAGTTGGTGAAGTAACGGCCTTGAGCCAGGGCGGCGTAACTCTCAATCACGGTTGCTGAACTGTCCTTGCCGGTGACCACCAGCGCCCTCGGGTTGGAGACCACCTCCTGCTTACCGGTTGAAATGAATAGAAGATGAATAGGATCTTCGACTATCGCGCCGTCCGGGATATGCACCAGGGCGCCGTCATGCATGAATGCGGTGTTCAGCGCGACGAATGGATTGGCCTGGTAATCGGCGTGGCGGGCGAGGTATTCCTGAACCAGGTCAGGCGACGATCGCATAGCCTCGGCCAGGTTGATGACTCGCACATCTTCAGGAAGCGATTGAAGCGACGATAGCCGCTCCGAGTACACGCCATCTACGAAGGCCAGTCGGTTCCAGTCCGGTCTGCCCAGCGCCAAAGACCTGAGCCGCCTATCCGACAGTTCCAAGGTAGCAGGTGGGTCGGGGTGCCGGAACGGCGTGGTGGCTATTGAGCGGATGTCAGTGTACTTCCACTCCTCGTTGCCGCGCCGTGTAGTGGGGAAGCCCATCTCCTTGAACCTGTCGATAGCATCCGCACGCAGCGTCTGCGCCCAAGCCGGGTCGCTTGCGTATCCGTTGTTACGGAGGGCGTCGTATGCTTCCACATAGGAGGCCTCCTGAGTTGGCGTTTGGGTTGGCGGGCGTTGAGTCATACTGCGACTATCTTCTTCGTATCGGCCTACATACTGGGCTCCAACGCCCTGGCCGCCGCTTCGAACCTGTCGTACCCCTCGGCCTCCACCTCCTCCGCCAGCTCCTTCCCGCCAGTCTCCACAATGCGACCGTTGATGAATATGTGAACAATGTCGGGGACAACGTAGTTAAGTATGCGCTGGTAGTGCGTAATGAGTACCACGGCATTGTCCGACTTTCTCAGCTGGTTGATCCCCTCGGCGGTGGTGCGCACGGCGTCAACGTCCAGGCCGGAGTCCGGCTCGTCCAGGATGGCCAGCTTGGGCTCCAGCACGGCCATCTGTAGTATCTCGTTGCGCTTTCTTTCGCCGCCGGAGAACCCTTCGTTGACGTTGCGACGGGTGAAGGCCGGGTCCAGTTCCACCATCTCCAACTTCGTTGTCAGGAGGCGGTTGAACTTCAGTACGTCCATCTCCTCCTCATCCCTGCTCTTGCGAATGGCGTTGTATCCGGCCCGCAGGAACTGGTCCAGGCGCACGCCCGCGATCTCGAGAGGGCTCTGGAAGGAGAGGAACAACCCGGCCCTGGCCCGGAGCTCAGGCAACATACGCAGCAGGTCCTGCCCGTCCAGCAGCGCCTGGCCAGAGGTGACGGTGTAGTTCAGTTTACCCGCAAGGACGTAAGCCAGAGTGCTTTTGCCCGAGCCGTTGGGTCCCATGATGGCGTGCATCTCCCCGGCCTTTACGGACAGGTTGACGCCTTTCAGTATCTCTATGTCGCTGATGGAGGCGTGGAGGTCTTTTATCTCAAGCATGCAGTTGCCCTGGCTCCTCAGCCTACAGCCCCTTCCAGGTTGGCTTCCAGAAGCCGTGTAGCCTCTACGGCGAACTCCATGGGCAGTTGCTTGAACACCTCTCTACAAAAACCGTTGATGATCATGGAATGGGCATCCTCAGTGGAGATGCCCCTCTGATTGCAGTAGAAGAGCTGGTCCTCACTTACCTTGGATGTGAACGCCTCATGCTCCAGGTGCGCGCTCTTGTTGCGCACCTCCACGTAGGGCGTCGTGTGGGCGCCGCACTGGTCGCCGATCAGCAGAGAGTCGCACTGTGTGAAGTTCCAGGCGTTGTCAGCCTTGGGCATCACCCGGACCAGCCCACGGTAGGTGCCGCTGCCGTGCTGGGCGGAGATCGTCTTGGCAATGATCGTGCTGCGAGTATTTTTGCCGATATGGGTCATCTTGGTACCTGTATCGGCCTGTTGGCGCCCCTTGGTCAGCGCCACCGAGTAGAACTCGCCAACGGTATTGTCACCCTGCAATATCACGCTGGGGTACTTCCAGGTGATGGCGGAGCCGGTCTCCACCTGTGTCCACGATATCTTGGAGTTGTTGCCCTTGCAGATGCCCCGCTTGGTCACGAAGTTGTAGACGCCGCCTTTGCCATCCTCGTCGCCTGGGTACCAGTTCTGGATGGTGGAATACTTGATTTCGGCGTTGTCCAGGGTCACCAGTTCCACTATAGCCGCGTGCAGCTGGTTGGTATCGAACATTGGCGCGCTGCATCCCTCGAGGTAGCTCACGTAGCTGTTCTCCTCGGCGATTATCAGGGTGCGCTCGAACTGGCCTACGTCGGCGGTGTTGATCCTGAAGTAGGTGGTTAGCTCAAAGGGGCAGCGCACCCCCTTGGGCACATAGCAGAAGGAGCCGTCCGAGAAGACAGCCGAGTTGAGTGTGGCGTAGAAGTTGTCTGTGTAGGGCACCACTGAGCCCAGGTATTTCCTTACCAACTCTGGATAGTTCTTTACCGCCTCCGACATTGAGCAGAAGATGACGCCGTACTTGGCTAGCTCCTCCTTGAAGGTGGTGGCTATGGACACACTGTCGAATATGGCGTCCACGGCGACCCCTGCCAGTTGCTTCTGCTCTTGCAGCGGTATCCCCAGCTTTTCATATGTCTTCAGCAGCTCTGGGTCCACCTCATCCATACTGGCGAGCAGCTTCTTCTGCTTGGGCGCCGAGTAGTAGATGATGTCCTGAAAGTTTATGGGCGGGTACTGTACATTTGCCCAGCTCGGTATCTGCTCCTTCTCAAGCAGGGACACGAAGTGGCGGTAGGCTTTGAGCCGCCATTCCAACAACCATTCCGGCTCGTCCTTCTTCTCTGATATGAACCGGACAATGTCTTCGCTCAGTCCGGCGGGTATGGTGTCCGCCTCCACGTCTGTGACGAAGCCGTACTTGTACTCCTGCCCCAGGGCGTCCTTGACTTCCTTATTTCTGGTGTCGGGCGACTCGGCCAGGGTAGCCATGGCTATACTCCAGTTTCCTATTCGACCGTACGAAGCACCCTATTAAAACAGTTGTGATGGGGTGCCCGAGATGATATCAAAGGTGCAATTGTTGACCATTTTGGTCAACAATCATTTTATCAGTCTGTAGGGGCGAGGGTCAAGGCAAATAATGTTCGTGCGATTGCACGAGGTTCATTCGCCCGGCGCTTGCAGGACTACCTCTCTGGACCGGGGCCGGTCCAGCTCCACAAGGAACACCCTTTGCCATTGACCCAACTGCAGATCACCGTCTATCACTGGCACCGTTTCGCTGGTGTTCATGAGCAGATGCTGGCAGTGGGCATGACCATTGGGCCAGTCGTCCTCTCCCAGGTTGACTGTGCGGACAGAGAAGTCGTTATGCCGGTAGCTTGCGTCCTGGGGAGCGATGCGTTCCAGAAACCGTTCCATGTCCTCCAGGAGCAGTGGCTCGTCCTCGTTGACCTTGATGGCGGCTGTGGTATGCCTGGAGTAGATCACTATGCAGCCGTTCTGGACGCGGGACTCGCGTACTAAACGCACCACGTCGTCAGTTATATCTATGAACTCGGGAGCCTTGGTTGTTTCAAATACCAGCCGGTTGGTCAGGGCCAGCATATCTTACCCTCGCAATGTGGTGCTCATATCGGTGAGCTGGGCGGCGGTACCGCCTGCGAAACGCTAGCACAACTATGGAGCCTTTATCAACCGTTTGCGGTGACACCTTCAGCCAGCGAACGCTCAACAAGGATCGCCCTCAACGGTCCCGGTGTTGCCCTCAGCGGTCTCGGTGTAAGAGGAACGATACCAGCTCTTCAAAGTCACGAACGCTTTGGCGCGAAAGCTCCGCCGGCTGAATGGACTCCAAGGCACGGTCGGCAAGCTGGGATGCAGTGGCCTTGGCCTCCTGGCGGGCGCCGGTGGACTCCATAACATCCATCACCCGACGAATATCCTGGTCGGACGGGTCAGGTTTGGCGTATATGCGCTTGAGTGTGGTGGCCGCTGCGCCGGTGGCCTGTTGCATCGCCTGTACCACAAGATAGGTCTTCTTCTTGCGGCGTATGTCGCTGCCCGTGGGCTTCCCGGTGGCAGACTCCTCGCCCCATACGCCCAGGATATCGTCCCTGACCTGGAACAGGTGGCCCAGGTGGCGGCCCGTCCGGGCAAAAACGGACGCTGTCGCCGTGTCGCCGGACCCGATCAACACGCCTATCTCCATGGTGCAGGCGATAAGCGCCCCTGTCTTGCGTGCGATCATGTCCAGGTAGTCATCGGTGTTGACGTCGGTGCGCTTCTCAAACTCCAAGTCCAGGTACTGGCCTTCCATCATCTCCAGGCTGCTGCGGGTAAGGCTGGCCGAAACCTGCGCGACACGGTCCGGTGGCACCGCCTGTTCCGACAACTTCAGCAGTGCGCTGGAGGCCAGGGCGTACATCGCGTCACCGGCACTCAGTGCCTGCGGCTCGCCCCAGACCGCCCACACCGTGGGCATGTGGTGGCGCTCCATATCTCTGTCTTGAATGTCGTCATGGATGAGCGAGAAGTTGTGCACCAGCTCCAGGGCTACTGCGGCGGGCATGGCGCTATCGGGGTCCCCACCCACGGAGGCACAGGCCATGAGGCACAGCACCGGACGGAACCGTTTGCCGGCTGTCCCATTGACCGGTTCGCCGGACGGGTCACACCAACCCATGTGGTAGCGGAGCGCAGTGTGCAGGGGTGTGCCGTCTTCTGGGACGATGGAGCGCAGCTCCCGCTCTACGGCATTGGTATGGCGGGCCAGGGCGTCCGGGAGAGATAGGTATGTTTGCAAGAGGCGGTTACTCGTGCCGTGGGCATGTCATACGACGCCCATTGATTATACCGCCTGGCCCTGCCGTTCTGTGCGCACCTCCCCACTCATGCTGAGCTCCGACAGGAGTCGCGAGTCTCCGACTCCATCGAGAGCCTCGACGTGTCGGGCCTACTCGGACCTGTCGAAGCATATGAGCGTTGTTGACCTACGCCCGCGCCCCTGCGCTACCCCTTGCCGAACTCATCCAGAATAGCCGCGGCGTGGAGGATGCCTTTCAGGAAGTAGTCCACTCGGACGTTCTCGTTGGGAGCGTGTATCTTCTCATCAGGATAGCTTACGCCGGAGGAGGCGGTTGGCATTTCCAGTCCCTCTGCCAGGCAGTACATGGGGCCGCTGCCCGCCATGTTAGGCACTATGAACGGCTCCTTGCCGTAAACGTCCCTGGCCGTGGCGCTGACCATTCTGACAAAGGGCGTGTCCATATCCGTCCTTGAGGGGTTCTCGCCGTCCCAGTAGTTGATTACGATGTCGTCAAACCCCTGCGCTGAAAGATGGGCCTTCAGCTTCTCCACTATGTCTTCGGGCCGCTGGTTCGGGACCAGCCGGAAATCCAGCTTCGCCTTTGCCGTGGCCGGTAAGACCGTCTTTGTCCCTTCGCCCGTGTAGCCGGACTCGATGCCACAGATGGTGTAGGTGGGCTCGAACACATGACGACGGCGGAACGCCTCGCCCTGGACACCTTTGAGGAACCCCGACACACCCATCTCTTCCCGCAGGTTCTCCTCCTCGGCGGGCATCCTGGCTACCGCGTCCAACTCTGAAGGAGTGGCTGGGCGCACGGCGTTGTAGAAGCCCGGTATCAGGATATTCTCATCCCTGTCCTTGAGTGTAGACAGGGCCCAGGTCAGACGCCACGCCGGGTTGGGCACCACCGTCCCGTAGGATGAGTGCGAGTCACTGGATGCTGAGCGGACCTCCAGCTCCACGTACAGTATCCCCTTGAGGCCCAGGGCGATCTTCGGGTTGCCGTCCCAGTCCACGCCCCCGCCCTCCCATATGCAGGCGTCGGCCTGGAGCAACTCCCGCTGCTCCTCTACAAACCGCTCGAACCCTGGGCTGCCGATCTCTTCGGCCCCCTCCATGCAGAACTTCACGCCTACGGGCAACTCGCCCCGCACCGCCAGGATCGCCTTCAGCGCGGCGATACGCGCCGCAAGGTGGCCCTTGTCGTCGGATGCGCCCCTGGCGAAGATGCGTCCGTCCCGCTCCGTTGGCTCGAATGGCGGCGACTCCCACAACTCCAGCGGCTCGGCGGGCTGTACGTCGAAGTGGTTGTAGAAGAGGAGTTGCTTTGATGAGCGTCCCGCCCGCTCGGCGTACACCACCGGGTAGCGCGAGTCCTGGGTGGGCAGGATCCGTGTCTCGAACCCGATGTCGTCCAGCATGCCCTTCACCAGCCGTGCGCACTCCTCCACGCCCATGTCCTGAGCGGCGACGCTGGGCTGGCGGCACAGCCGCTTCAGCTCCTCTATGTACTCCGGTAGGTGTCCTTCAATGTAGCTCTGGAGCGCTGCGTCCATTTTTCTTTTCTTTCCTCTTGCGAACCACCAAGCGATCCCAAAGGGTGGAGGTAATCAAATCCACCTGTCTGCGGTTGGTATGCCCGGCGATTATACCTGCGCAGCTACGCGGGATGTCAACGACGCTTGGCTCCCCCAACCAAATGTGGGGGGTCTTGCCCCAGACCAGACACCTCTTGGTGGGGACACCAGGCCCATAGGTTGCCTGCAACGCCCTTACAACGCTAACATAGGCGCTAGCTGGAGACAGCCATGAGTAGAGAGCTATTTGCCGGTATAACCGTTGAGAACCTAGTGTACCTGGCCGTCGTTTTTGGGACGGGCATGTTCCTTGCGCTAGTCGTCAAGGTCGGCACGACAATTATAAAGCGGAGGCTACGGCGCAAAACGCGCACCAGCCTGGCCGCCCAGATCGTAGATGACCTGGACGGCCCCCTCTTTCTGTGGATCCTGACCGTCTCACTATACCTGGGCCTTCTGAGGCTGCCCCTGAGTGACGATCTCAAAGAGAGCCTCAGGCAGTGGGTAGCTGTTATTACCATCGCCCTGGTTGTGCTAGCCGCCATCCGCATCCAGGGCCACTCCCTCAACTGGTATCTCCGAAGGGTCGGGCGCAGGACATCGCAGGTCAAGGTTTTCAACTCCCTGCTGCCAATGGGAAGGCGAATAGCCACTCTGCTCACCCTGGCTATGGGCATCCTGATCATTATGGACCAGCTGGGCCTGTCTATCGCGCCACTCATCGCCGGCCTGGGCATCGGCGGCCTTGCCGTAGCTCTGGCCCTTCAGGGCACACTGACCAACTTCTTCGCCGGACTCAACATATTGACCGACGGTTCCATACGCGTCGGCGACTTCGTGGAGTTGGAGGGCGGCATGAATGGCTATGTGGACCAGATAGGATGGAGGACCACTCGCATACGAATGTTGGCTAACAACATGGTCATCATCCCAAACACCAGGCTGGCCGATAGCATCGCCACCAACTATAACTATCCCGAAGACCAGATGTCCGTCTACCTGGAGGTAGGTGTCAGCTATGACTCCGACCTGGACCATGTGGAAGAGGTGACGGTGGAGGTGGCCAAGCAGATCATGGACGGTACCGAGGGCGCGGTTGAGGGCTACGAACCGTCCATCTGGTACACCGAGTTCGGCGACTCCAACATCAACTTCTGGGTGGTGCTGCGCGCCCACGGGTACGGGGAATCTTGGCTGCTGAAACACAACTTCATCAAGGCGCTGTTCCGTCGCTATAACGAGGAGGGCATAGAGATCTCTTTCCCCGCAAGGAACGTTTACATGCGGGACGGTACAGTGGAGCCCGATGCTGCACAAATAGAAGCGGCCGGCCGCTCAGGAGCGAGACGTACCGAGACCAGGAGTACCGACGACCGCCCCAGAGGTCGACGAACCGGCGTTGACCTGGGAGCGGCGGAACGCGGTGCCGATGGCGAGCCACCTGGTGGAGGCGGGCCGACCGGCGGAGACGTACCACCCGGTTAGGCCAGTTAGTGTAGAGACGCTGGTGACACAAACGCCCATGATGACACGCCCATGATGACGCGCGATGAGCTGCGGGCGGTGATTGACCGGGCACCTCGGGTGCCGCTGGCCGCCATCCCAACGCCAATCCAGGAGGCGCCTAACCTGTCCAGAGCCCTGGGAGGCCCTCGTATCCTGGTGAAAAGGGAGGACCTGACCGGCCTGGGCTTTGGCGGCAACAAGGTGCGACACATGGAGTTCTGCATGGCCGATGCCCTGGCCAAAGGTGCGGACGTTTCTATCAACTCCAACCTTTGGGTGTCCAACAACTCCCGGATAATCGGGGCGGCGTCCAAGAAGATGGGCATGCGCTACATCTGCGTTGTGCCTGGTGGCAAGGGCAAGCCCATGCAGGGCAACCTGCTGCTCCTGGACCTTATGGGCACGGAGATGCACCTGCTGGAGAGTGACGACTACGAAACCTCTCTGGGCTACGTGAATGATCTGGCGGAGGAGGTCAGACGTGAGGGGCACACCCCGTACGTCCATCCCCTGGAGCTTATGTCCAGGGCATCGGGGTCCATAGGGTACATGGACGCTGCGTTGGAGATTGCGGGCCAGATGGATGAGATGGATGTGCGCAAGTTGAAGGTGTACCTGGTCACAGGCGCCTCGCACGCCGGCCTGGCCCTGGCGGTAAAGGCCCTGGGCCTACCCTGGGAGGTCACAGGCATACTGGTGGCGCCTCCATCTCTGTACTTCGCTGACGTGCTGGGCTGGGGCAACGGCGGTGCCCGCTACCTGGAACTGCCCGTCATGCTGGAGGAGCGGGACGTTGTACAGACCAGCGACTACATCGGCCCCGGATACGCCGACCCTGGGCCGGACTGTATGGAGGCCATGCGCATGATGGCGGAGCTGGAAGGGATCATCCTTGAGCCTATCTACACCGGCAAAGCTCTGGCCGCCGTCATAGACCACATCCGCAAAGGCATCCTGACAGACGCGGACACGGTACTGTTCATGCACACCGGCGGTCTACCGGAGCTGTTCAGCTACGCCGGCCTGCTCACGCAGCGTTAGGTGCGGCAGAGGTTACTGATAATACCTAAGACTAGTAATGGTAGAATCAAGCTCCTTGGTGCTGGGTGGCTTGGCCGACGCGAGACCACCCGTTGGTTGGAGTTGGTATCCACAGTCCCTAGGCAGGCCGGGCAGCTCAGGCCAGTACCGGTATGGGTTCCACTGGGAACAGCGCTCGCCAGGCGTTGAAGCCACCTGTGAGTGCGACCGCATTGATACCCCGGACACGAAGTTGTTGCGCCACACGGACGCTCGTCGCTTCATTCAGTCAGGTGCAATAGGCGACGACGAGCGCTACTCCGTCTTCGGGAGCCGTCCACTCGTTGATGTGATCGGGGAGCATCCGTACACTCCCGGGAATCCGAGCCTGGTCTTCCTCGTAGCTGGAACGTGACCTGACGTCTAGGACAATCGGTGGGGTCGCCTCGGCCCGAAGCCGGTTCAGCTCCTCTGGAGTGATGCGTGGCACCTCACCTTCATGGTGCTCGAACAGGCCCGCCGCAGTGCTCTCTCTCCTCGACCAGTGTTTCTCTGGCCGCTTTTCGCCCGTACCAGGCGCTGACTGGCGTGGCAGACCCTCCATGGATGACAACTGAAGCAAGCACCACCACGCCCACGGTCGCCAGCAGCAACTCCGAACCGGCGACACCAGCGTGGACTACCAGCAGCGCCAGCAGTAGCGAGTTCAGTCCGCGCGGGCCGAACCAGCTTATAAGGGCATGGGCCTCCCAGCTCATGTTCGAGCGTGCCAAGATCAGACCGAGCACCGATGGGCGGATCACGAAGATGACCAGGGCAGCCAGCAGCAGCGCCGCTCCGAAGTTCACCGTACCAAGAATATCGGAGAGGACCGCACCGAAGAGCACGAGCGCCAGGAGCATTGCCATCTCCGCTGTGACCTCGCCGTACTCCAAAAAGCAATCGCACAGCGTCTGGTTCAGTAGAACAACCCCCAGCCCTGCCGCGAATGCTGCGAGGAAGCCATCACCGCCGGCGGCAGTAGCAGCCGCGTACGCTGCAAGAACCAGGCCAACGCCGTAAAGCGCTTGGTACTCGTGGCGTACGCCCAAGAGCGCATCTACTCTGGCCATCATCCAGGATCCAGCTCCGCCGATCGCAAAACCAATGGCCGGGCCCAGTAACAAGAGCTGGGTTAGAAATCTGGTCCACCCAACGGCATCCTCTGATCGTCCCTGAGCTACCTCAATCAGGATCAGGATGACTGGAAGGACCACTATGTCGTTCATCCCCGCCTCCAGCTTCAAGACCTGGCGCATGGAGCGAGGGAGACGCTGGTCGCGAACGATCTCTCTGAGCACCACCGGGTCGGTTGATGCCAGGATCGCTCCTCCGATAAACGCCACCACCCAGCCAAACTCAAGCATCAGCGCAAGGGGTATGGCTCCGAGAGCGATTATGAGGCCGGTGCCAGGCCCTAGCACAAGGGCAGGTGCTAACCACCGCCTGCCCAACTCCTCTACCTGAAGCTTCACAGCGTCCAGAAACAGTACCAGCGACAGGGTCAGCGTCGCCACCACCTCAAGAACGGGATCATCCGGCCCCATCTGAATCACATCGAACCCGCCCCCACCCAGCGCCAGTCCAAAGCCGAGGAACATTAACGGAAACGACAGGGGTGATCGCTCCACAAATCCAGAGACCAGGGCCGTAATCGTCAGAACCACGGCCAAAAGGGCAAACACCGCCACAAAGTCAGGCACGAAACTCTCTTAGTTCCTGGAGTAGCGACAGAACATAGTCTTCAACTTTACCATAGGAAGCATTGGATGACCCTACAATACACTCGTTCTTCGGTAGGCTAGAGCCGATAGACTTCCCAAGGTGCACAGATCGAACAACTACCTTCGGGGCAAGTGTATTTTCCGATAGGCCAGAAGGGGCAACTGGCCCCACTTTCCAGAAGGGCATCCTGACAGGCGCGGGCACGGTGCTGTTCATGCACACCGGCGGGTTGCCGGAGCTGTTCAACTACGCCGGCCTGCTCACACAGCGTTAGGTGGGGCAGGGGGCCACGAACTGCCCATCATAGCGCTGTGTCGGTCTACCCATACCATCTCCTGACCGCCCGCTCAGCGGCATCACGCACCAGCTCATAGGCGCGGGATAGTGCTTCTTCCAGTGGCATGTGCTCCGGCGTGGCCGCCTCCACCATGGTGACGCCCTGTTCCAACACCGCTTCGTGTCCGGGCCCCAGAGCACCGGCCACCACTATCACCGGGACTCCTTGTGCAATGGCCCGGTGCGCCACCTCCATCGGTGCCTTGTTATACACCGTCTGGCCGTCCAACATCCCCTCGCCCGTTATCGCCAGGCCCGCTCCTGCCAGTTGGTCATCCAACCTCACCGTATCGCATACAAGTGCCGCGCCGGAGACTAGTTCAGCGCCCAGCACGGCCACCAGTCCCGCGCCCATGCCTCCTGCTGCACCCGCCCCGGTCAGGGACAGCACCTCTATGCCCAGGTCTCGGCGCACCGCATTGGCGAACCGTTCCAGCGCTGCGTCCAGCTCCATCACTATATCGGGCGTGGCGCCCTTCTGCGGCCCGTACACAGCCGATGCTCCCTCCGGCCCGCACAGTGGGTTGGTCACGTCCGTGGCGGCCAGTATGCTGGTCTCCTTTAGCCTGGGGTCCATGTTGCTCAGGTCTATATGCTTCAGGCGACTCAGGGCAGCGCCGCCGCGTGGCAGCTCCGTACCTGACGCATCGATAAAGCTGGCGCCCAGGGCCTGTGCCATCCCCACACCGCCGTCGTTGGTAGCGCTGCCTCCCAGTCCGACGATAATCTCCCCGCACCCCTCATCCAGCGCCGCACCGATGAGCTCGCCGGTGCCGTAGCTGCTCGTAAGGCGCGGGTCTCGCCTGCCTTCAGGCACCAGTACCAGCCCCGACGCCTGTGCCATCTCGATAACCCCCGTGCGCCCACCTGCTATGACGCCCCACCTGGCGGTGACCGGCTCGCCCAGCGGTCCTGCGACCCTGCTCTCCAAGTAGCGGCCCTCGTTGCCAACCAGCGCCTCCCCCATTAGCACCTCCAATGTACCGCCTCCGCCGTCGGCAACGGGGACCAGCGCTATATCGGCGTCGGAGAGGACCCCTAGCACGCCTTCCTGCATGGCCCGCGCCGCCTCCCTGGCTCCAAGACCCCCTTTGAATGCCTGGGGCGCTATGACGATCTTGATTGGCATGTGAGCATTATAGTAGAGGTAGCATGGCTGATAGTGCTCTTCGCCATAAGTAGGGCAGGTGGCCTTGCCCAAAAACTAGCTGTCTCCCAGGAAGGTGCAGAAACAAGAAGTTGACATTAGCGCTCGCAGGGGGGCTCGCGGGCGAGGCCTCTTTGGGTTCCGCTCGGCTTTCCGTTTCTGGCCTTTCGGCAGGTTCTCATTCCGAATCTGGCGGTGGCGATGCCGATCGGACGAAACCTTCCGGCAACCGCCCGTGTTAGGATATTCGGGATCACCAACGATGGAACTGATTAATGCGATTCCTGCGTGAGCTGCTATCGAAGCACACCAAGGCTACAACGATGATAGCAGCAGCTGTGGCAGTGCCCATTATTGCTCTCGGATATTGGCTAGGTTCCCCTCTGTTCATTGACAGGACGCTGGATGAAGAATTCCCTTTCGCCGCGGGTGCCGTGGTCCCTACGGGGATGACCAGAGCCGAAGTGGATTCCGCGATGGAGACTATGTCCAAACTCGATGATGAAATGCAGGAGGCCATGCCTTTGGAGATGACCCGAGCGACTGTCATTGCCGATGGCCCCTTCCAAGACGTTGACAGCTTCCATAAGGGATCAGGTTGGGCGAAGATTTATCGGTTGCCTGATGGCTCCCATGTCCTTCGTCTCGAAGACTTCAGAGTAACTAATGGGCCGGATCTGCGAGTGATTCTGAGCCCCCATCCAAACCCAACCGGGCGAGGAGACGTTACGGCGACAGGGTATTTGGAATTGGCCAAGCTAAAGGGCAATGTAGGCAATCAGAACTACCCGCTGCCTGAAGGGATCGATCCGGGTGCATTCAATTCGGTGGTCATCTACTGTAAGCCCTTCCACGTCCTGTTCAGCACCGCCCGGCTCGAATCTGCCTAGCGACCGAGGAAGCCGTTCCGGTTGATTTCATTGCCGCTTCTGGCCTTCGGGCAAGTTCAGCTTAAGCAAAGCGGTACCATCCTTGTTCGTACTTCCCATTCGGAAGCGCAATAACGGAACACGATGGTTGGTATGTACTTTCAATGGTACTTACCCGTGCTTCACCTGTGTGAGAGACTGCGACGGCTTTTAGGCGTAATGGTGTAGAATCACTAGTGCGGCTATCAAAAAGTCGTAGCTGTCCACTCTTTGTATCTTGAGATGCCTCTGCCATATTGATTGCCATATTGATTGAAGGAGTAACAACATGGATGCCAGCCCAGGTGATACGGCGATAGTGATTACGGACCCTCAGAATGACTTCCTAAGTGAAAAGGGAGTTACATGGCAACTTGTCGGCGAGAGCGTGAAGGAAAACAAGACGGTAGAGCACATTGATGAGTTGCTCAATGCCGCCAAGTCCCATGGTTACGATGTGTTCATCTCGCCGCATTATTATTACCCCACAGACCAAGGCTGGCAGTTTGGCGGTGCAGTCGAACTGATGATGCACGAGATAGGAATGTTCGACCGCGAGGGGGCTCTCAATCTCGATGGTTTTGATGGCTCTGGAGCTGACTGGCTGGATCTCTACAAGAAGCACATCAACGACGGTAAGACGATCATAGTTAGCCCCCACAAGGTGTACGGTCCAGAGTCGAACGATCTGGCCCTCCAACTCCGAAAGCGGGCGAAGTCAAAGGTGATTCTCGCCGGCATGTCAGCAAACCTGTGCGTAGAAGCCCACCTGCGTGAGCTTCTACGCACAGGGCTTTGAGGTCACCGTCGTCAAAGATGCCACAGCCGCTGCTCGCCATCCGCAACTGGGTGACGGATACCCGGCCGCCGTCACGAATTATGGCTTCATTGCCAATGGCGTGGTGACTACGGATGAGGCCGTACAGGCGATGCAATCGGGTAAGTAGCCAGACCTATCACTACTCCCTGACACGAGCCCGCGGCACTGGTCGCCCAGGACTAACGCGTTACCTGTCGTCTGGCTCACCACGGCCCTACCTGTAGAACAGGAATGGTTCCGTAAAGTGGGATACGCCGGCCCGTTAGATTGATTGGCTGTCTGAGTAGCTAGTGTGAAGCAGATTCGCCGGAATCAAGCGTGTCTATTGCGATAAGGAATTCAGCAGGTTGAACGGAGAAACAGACCCACTCATCAGTCGCGTTGCGTTGGAGAACGACCTCGGAGGTAGTGAGGAGTTGGTCCGGCTGCTGCTGAACTCAACGGGTGAAGGAATCTACGGGATCGACTCCCAAGGGAACTGTACCTTCGCAAACCCCGCTTGCTTGGAACTCCTTGGTTTCAACAGTGACACCGACCTCCTGGGAAAGAACATGCACGCACTGGTCCACCACACCCGCGCCAATGGAGACGGGTACCCCGTGGAGGAGTGCAACATCTACCGCGCATTGCAGGAGCGCGAGGGAACACACATAGATGACGAAGTGATGTGGCGTGGGGATGGCTCAAGCTTTCCTGCCGAGTACTGGTCTTACCCGGTGGTCAGAGACGGCGATCTTTTGGGATGTGCGGTCACCTTTGTAGATATTAGTGAGCGACGGCGGGCAGAGGAGGAGCTGCGGCAGTCGGAGAAGATGGCGGCGCTTGGCAAACTCTCAGCTGGACTGGCACATGAACTCAACAATCCGGCTGCTGCTGCAGGGAGGGCTTCAGGTCAACTGATGGAAGCGCTTGGTGAACTGCAGGCAGCACCAAACCGTTTGATTGAGGCTGGCGCCAATAATGAGATCTGGGCCTCCCTTAGTGAGTGGGATCAGGAGATACAGCGGCGCTCATTCAATCCATCTGAACTCTCACCGTTAGAAGCGAGCGATCGCGAAGAGGAGCTTCTGAACTGGCTCAATGCCCATGACATTGCCGATGGCTGGGATATGGCATCTACGCTGGTGAGGGCAAGTATTAAAAGCGATGACCTAGATGAGATCGCTGCCATCCTGCCCGCGCATACATTGGAAGAAGCGATCGGCTGGCTTTGTAGATGCTTCACGGCCCGAGATTTGGCGGCTGCGGTCGTCCAGAGTTCGCGGACCATCGCCACGCTCGTAAACGCAGTGAAATCCTACTCCTACATGGATCAAGACCCATTGCAGAATGTAGATGTGCACGGGGGCATTGACGATACGATCACGGTTCTAGGAAGTAGGCTTAAGGATAGAATCGAGGTTGTGCGCGTCTACGATCCAGATCTCCCACGCGTGCAAATGAGGGGTGCGAACTTAACCAGGTGTGGATGAATATCCTTGAGAATGCTATAGAGGCCATAGGCGAGCGGGGGACTATCACCATCAGGACCTCTCTAGAAAAAGACCACGTGGCGATTGAGATAGGCGACGATGGCCCTGGAATACCTGAAGAGATCCAAAGCCAGATTTTTGATCCCTTCTTCACTACCAAGGGAGTCGGGGAAGGAGCCGGACTCGGGCTAGACGTGATCCGTCGTATCATTACCATGAGGTGCAACGGACAGGTCGGATTCCGCTCCCATCCAGGGCAAGCAGTTTTCTGGGTTCATTTGCCGATGTCAGTTGAAGAGACCGCATAGCGATTGCGTCTTGGTCGCGGCCTCAGCTACGAATATGAGTGTTTGGAGCGGGCAACGGGATTCGAACCTGCGCTAACCTGCTTCGGCGATATTCTTAGCTGAGCACTGTGCTTGTCTAGCTGTACGTGGCACCAAGCCCTGCCTATGTAAGCGCAAAGGTAGAGCCACTCGCCGTCCTCTCCACCTCTATGCGCACCGGAAAGGCGTCCTTCACCTCGTCCATGTGTGTGATCACCAGGATGCACTCGAAGTCGTCCGCAATGGACTGTATAACGTCCAGGATGCGTTCCCGGCCGGACGCGTCCTGCGTCCCGAACCCCTCGTCGACAAACAGCGTGGGCATGGGTGCCCCTGACCTGTGGGCCAACAGCTTGGACAGCGCGATTCGAAGCGCCAGGTTGATGCGGAACGCCTCGCCGCCGCTGAACGTCTCATAGCTACGCGTGCCCAGGGCGTCGGCCACCTTTATCTCCAGCGTTTCCACTGCCTCACCCCTATGCGTCTCCCTCTGCGTCTCCAGCTTCAGGTGCATTGCGTTGTCAGTCATACGACCCAACATGCGGTTGGCCTCCGCCTCCAGCTCTGGCATCGCCGCCTCCACCAGCAGGGCTTGGACACCCGTGCGTCCGAAGGCCATAGCTAGCTGATCGAACACCTCACGTTGCCCTGCGATGCGCGATAGCGTCGCCTCGCCTTCGGCCCTGTTGCCTTCCACCTCGCTCGAATGCTTGAGCCAGCCGTCCAGGAAACCGTGTCTGGATACAAGGCCCTCGTGCTGCTCCTCCTGCGCCCGACGCCTGTTCTCCGAAGCTTCCAGTCCTTGCTCCATCTCCGCTAGGCCGGTTATCTCGCCCTCGATGGCCGATAGACGTTGCTCGGCCTGAGCCACTGCCTCCTGGCGACCGTCCGCCAGCGCCGACACCCGTTGCAGGTTCTCCCGTTCCTGTGGCAGACCGGTGGTAGCCTGCTGTAGGAGGCGGTGCTCCTCTTCAGCGCCGGTCAGACCCTGGAGCGCCGCCTGTACCTGTTCGTGGGTCGATGGGTCGTACCCCAGTGCCGATAGCTCTCGTTCCACGGCCGCCAGCTCCAACGGCGCTTTCTGGGCCTCCTCCAACTGCTGCGTTAAGGTGGCGATCTGGCCGTGGAGTCGACGGCGGCTTTCCTCAACCCCTGTCGTCTCCCTTTCGACCGCCGTTGCCATCTGCTCCTGTCTGGGCATCAGTTCTGACAGCGTGCCCTCATTCTGGCGGTACTGCAAGGCCAGACCCTTGCCCTGGGCCTCGTACTCGCCTTCGATGTGTTCCTTCCCTTCGGTGCCCAGCTCCGTGCCGCATAGGGGACACCTGGCGTCCCCTTCCTTCAGCATGTCCACCTTGCTGCGCAACTGCTCCATCTCCGTCCGCAGCCGCACATTATCCGACTCCATCGTCTGCCTGCTTATCTCCATCTGTTGCAGTTCGACTTGACGTGACTGTAGTCCGACCGCCTGCTCCTCGGCGACAGCGAGTTCCCCCCGTGCCTTTGATACGCTTGCCTCCAGGGTTGGCATGGCCTCCACCCGCTGCGATAGGGGGGCCTGCTGTGCCTTTAGCGTGATGTACTGCTCCCTCAGCCCGCCCATTTCGGTGTCCCGTGTACGTAGCTCGGTCAGCCGCGCGAATGCCTGCGTGATTTCTGCCTCGCGTGACGATACGCTTTCCCACTCCTGGATACGGCGGGTGTGCTGCTCTGCCTGCGCCCGCAGCTGTTCCATCTCCTCGTGCGCTGTTTTCCCTTGCTGCGCCAGCTCCTCCAACTCTCGCCTCCGGCTCCGCAGCGATTCAACCCGTTCCCTAAGGGCGGATGCCTCCTGCTGTGCCGCCGTCAGCCTCTCTCTGGCCTGGGCCAGCTCCACCTCCACGCGAGCCAGCTTCTCCCGGTACTCCGGCAGGCGGGCCAGCTCCTGGTTCCAGGCCCGTATCTCCGCGTCTATGCCCTGGATCTCGCTTGCAAGCTCCCGGCCCTTCTGCCTGGCCCGCTCCTGAAGCCTGTCGTAGAAGCCCAGGCCCAGGATCTCTGCCAGGACGCGCTGTCGTTCGGCGGGGCGCTTGGTTGTGAACTCGTCGGCCCGCCCCTGGACCAGGAAGGCGCTGTTCACGAAAGTGTCGTAGTCCATGCCCACCAGCTTGCGGATCGCCGCCTCGGTCTCTCGCACCGTGTTGCCGCTGATGCCGCGGAACTCCGAGTCGTCTTCCGACCCTGCTATCGCTACCTGTAGCTCCAGCGACGTCGCCCCGGCCCGCGCCCCGCGACCGCGTGCGTACCGGCGGATGACCCTGTACCGTTGGCCCTGTCCATTGCCTCTAGAAGCCCCGCCCGCTACGAACTCAAGCTCCACCCGCATGTCCGCCTCGCCCAGGTGGATCAGCTCCTCCTGGGGCCGGTGTACGGCGTCGCCCCACAGTGCCCACGTGATCGCGTCCAGTAGCGACGACTTGCCGTGGCCGTTGGCGCCGCTCAGGCAGGCGATGTGTACCCCGGCCAGGTGCAGGGTAGGCACCCCTTGGCGGTAGCACTTGAAGTTCTCCAGTGTCAGCTTGATGGGTATCACGACGTAATTCTATCAGCAGGCCGTGTCCTGCACCCACGCATTTTGCGGCCGTAATCGCTCGCCTGCGCCGGATAATAACGCCCGTCCCCCGCACCGTCATAGTTCCCTTTGTCACAGCTGTGAATAGCGGCTAGCACAGCCGCCAACATGAGCGTGATAAATGCTTGATCCGACCCCACAACGCGACCTGCGCAGCGCTCTTTTGAGCGTGGCCGGCCTCGACCTCCTTGCCTGCGCCATCAGCCAACGCATCCACTACGCCTGGGAATGGTCCGGCGGCCTGGTGGGAATGGCCCTGGGAGGCTGGGTGGGTGGTCTTCTCTTCGACATCACCGGCGCCTACACCTGGTCGATAGTCCTTGCTGCGACCGCGAGTTTCGCCACGCTGCCCTTCATCCTCTCCCTCCCTGGCCGCTCCGACCGACAGCCCATCATCAACCTCGCTCCGACACCCGCCTCCGCCTAGCCCAACTCCGCCGGTACGCCACGCTGGGCGGCCTCTTCTCCTAGCGCATGCAAAAGCATACCCTACCGTAGTGTGGTTCTAGCGGTCAGGGGTCCATCCCGGGTGCCATACGTTGATTTCACGAACTGCTTATGGATAATGTATGGTCAGTATCCTAGTGAGGCTTCACTTTGAGCCAAAGTAAGAGCAATACGATTCATACAATAGGCCACTCGAACCATGATATTGAGCGGTTCCTGTCTATATTAGCTTCAAATGATATCCAGAAGCTTGTAGACGTTAGGTCCAAGCCATACTCCCGATACAGCCCTCAATACAATCAAGGCAGGCTGAGGCAGTCGCTGTGGCGGGCGGGCATTGGGTATCTCTACCTTGGCGTGGAACTTGGAGGGCATCCGCCAGAGAGAGAATTCTATGACCAATCGGATCACGTCATTTACGAGCGGCTAGCAGATACTACTGGATTCAAGCGGGGAATCCGGCAGCTAGTTGAGCTATCTGGTGTCGGGCATTTGGCCATCGTATGTAGTGAAGAAAACCCAGCGAAATGCCACCGACATCCTTTGCTCGCAAGGTTGCTAATAGACCAAGAGCTGCAGGTTCTCCATCTTCGAGGCGATGTGCGGGTTGAAGATGCGGCTGCAATGTTTGATCAACCTGGTTCGTCGCAGCTGCCGCTATTTGAATCTCCGGGGGAAGATGTTTCATGGAGATCGCCCAAGCGAATACGTTGAGTTATGGTCACAAGTAAGATACCAAATGGGGAATTTCCCCTGAACTTGCTTAGTTTGCAAGAAATGTCGCCCGCAGTCGTCTTTGGCCACGCTGATGCGGACGGTCATCTGGCGGCTGAACAGACTAGATCAAATCTTGAGGCTGCAGGGGTACTTGTCAGGGAAGTGATCGTAGGCCCTGAAACCAGGAACTATCGATTTTGGGAACGTGGACTTCCATCTCAGGACTTTAGCAAATACCGACTTGTTGTCTTCGTGGATATCGCATTCAATTTCAAAGACCCAGATAAATCGTTAGAGGCAGTACTAAAAACCGCAGATGATAATCCCGAAACTCAGTTTGTATTGATAGACCATCACCCTCTAAAAATGCCCCAGGAGGCCAGACCCAACCTCAAACTGATTGAGGTTGGGCGGGTGTATGACTGCTGCCTTGGTATACCCTCGGACGAAATGATGGTTGTGGCTGCGATATGCGATGGAGATGGGAAGGCAGTTGCGTCACAGCTGTCTCCTGTGCACGAAAGGCGTGCTCGCGGAGTCCGCCGGGCAGCCGCTGATACTCACGGTGTAGCCGGTCACATGCTCTTATCTCTGCTGCGCCTTCGCAATTGGGAGTTCTTCGAGGCTTTAGCCGACGAACCCTCAGAGATGCACTTATCAGCTAGAGGGTATCGCAAGATTCGCGGACCGAAGAGCCTGACCCTTGAGGCGGAAAAGCTATTTCGCCTTTAGTGCCGTCCAGATCGCGGTAGGTACAGAAAATGTTATGCGTGCTTTCGCACGACTGTCCTTGTTCCCACCCAATATTCTGCGCCTTAACCAAGGGGTCCATCGTGTGAATCGATCTCTAAACTCAGAACTACTCATCCATGGAATAGGAATCTGGGCTAAATGAGAGGCTCGCTTATTCAGAAGCCTGCCCCGTCGAATGGCTCTTTCCGGTTTTGTTCGAATCTCTAGGCTTGTAACTGGGCATTGTCTGGTAGGAGGTAGAAGTTGGAATGGCCCTACTCCAAGAACCTCGGCTAAGATTTCATCACTTAAGCTGAATCGTAATCCTATTAGAGTTAGAGTGCCACGCCATGGCCATTCTTGTTCAATCTGCCATCTGGGGAGTGCCGACAAAGATAAGATCAATCGCACGAGGTCTTCATCAGTCAGTACTGCTGTCAGCAGTAGGCTAATCGCCTCAACGCCTGACTCATCAACGGTAACTTTTACAACCTCATTAATGTCACTAGCCAAAACGTCAGCCATTGCTTGTGATCTGGCAGGCTTATTGAACGCGACTGTGCGCACCTGGCTCCTATTACGTGAACGACCGAGTAGTTGGGCAAATACACAGCCAACTTGTCCTCGTCGCAGCCAATCCAAATATACACTCTCGCTCAAAGTTCCGCTTTCGATAAGGTCTTGTTCACTATTAATGGCTCCTTCCTGTAATAACCAATCCACGTAATCGTGGCGGTTAGGGAAATGCATTACTCGACCACGCTCGTCGACAAGCGTGGCGCTCTTACCGATTCCAAGAAACTCACTTTCTACGTGGTTCATGCTAACCCCGGGTCGTTCATATGTTCTTATTATAGTGACTTTGCTATAGAGGAGCTAGTACCAATGTCAGCGAAAGGACAATACGCTCCCCTTCCCCGCCACGGCCCCCCACCCGCCACCTCCCCCTTCACCATAGGCAGACGCATCCCATACCATCGTACCTGTGAAAACAGATAACGACCCTGCCAACGCACCTTTATAGCAACCCTCGGACCCCATCCCCCGCCACCTCTTTCTATCCCGTCACGCATACCGTCCGCTATCCTGAGTGGTACAGCGCTCCCGGCCCGGAGCCCGGAGGATTTGTTTCCCGGGAAAAGTGTTTTACCACAGATAAGAGTCAGCTATAAATACCAGACATAATGTTGGGAACAAATCGGGGCAGCCCGACCTCCAGAAAACAATCAACCACTCCTATCTGGCGCCGTGCACCATCTCCAGCTATCAACCCAAGTTGCGCGCAGCACAAAAAGTGAAAAATACAATCGATCTGCCAACGCACAATCAGAACTTCAATCAGCTGTCTCCCTTCCCCCTCAGGGGAGGCTAGGATGGGGGTGAAACCCCTAACCACCTATACAGCGAATCCCCTATTGGGCCCCAGGAGGGTTGTAGGGAACCTCGGTTCCCTGCAAGAGGGCCTGGGGGATGTGCCCCCAGAAAAAACCCTTGAGGGTGGGCGGGTGGGAAGAATAGGTACGCCAGCACGCCCTGCTACAATATACCCATGTTTGAAGCATTGACAGATAAACTCACCTCCGTCCTCCAACGCCTCGGCAGTCGTGGCCGGCTCACCGAGGCCGATATCGACCTCGCCCTGCGAGAGGTGCGCGTCGCCCTCCTGGAGGCCGACGTAAACTTCCGAGTCGCCAGGGAGCTGATGGACCGCGTGCGAGAGCGTGCCCTGGACTCCCAGGTGCTGCGCAGCCTCAACCCTGGTGAACAGGTCGCCAAGGTGGTCTACGAGGAGCTGACCGCCGTCCTCGGCCAGGGGCATCGCGGCATGGAGTCATCGCCAAAAACGCCCGCCGTGGCCCTGCTCATGGGCCTCCAGGGCTCAGGAAAGACAACCACCGTCGCCAAGCTCGCTCTCCATCTGAAGCAGCAGGGCCACAAGCCCCTTATGGTTGCCGCCGACCTGCGACGCCCCGCCGCCATCGAGCAGCTTGCTGCTTTGGGTCGACAGATCGACATACCCGTCTACCAGGAGGACCCCGGCTCTAATGCCCCGGACGTCGCCCGCAACGCCATCGACCGGGCCAGAGACCTGGGTGCGACCTGGATGATCGTGGACACCGGCGGCCGCCTCCAGATGGACGACGAACTCATGCGAGAGCTTGAGGAGGTGCGTGAGGTCGCGTCGCCTGTGGAGTCACTGCTGGTCGTGGACGCCATGACCGGCCAGGACGCCGTGAGGGTCGCTGGGGAGTTCCACCAGCGCATCGGCCTGACGGGTCTGGTCCTTTCCAAGCTCGATGGCGATGCTCGAGGCGGCGCCGTTCTATCCATCGCCCACGTAACAGGCGTGCCGGTGAAATTCGTTGGCACCGGTGAGCGGCCCGATGGCCTTGAGGCCTTTCACCCCGAGCGAATGGCGTCTCGCATCATGGGCATGGGCGATGTGGCTACCTTGGTGGAGCGGGCTCAGCAGGAGATGGACCAGGACCGCGCACAGGAACTGGAGCGCAAGATCCGCCAGTCCAAGTTTGATCTGGAGGACTTCCTGCAGCAGCTCCACCAGCTTCAGCGTATGGGCCCTCTCACCCAGATCATGGAAATGATACCCGGCATGTCATCCCTTAGCCGACGACTGCCGGATGACGCCATGGACGAAAGTCGACTCAAAAGGACGGAGGCGATCATCTACTCCATGACGCCCAAAGAGCGGCGTAGCCCTGAAATACTGAACGGAAGCAGGCGACGCAGGATTGCGAAGGGCAGCGGCACCACCCCCAAGGACGTGAACCAGCTACTGAACCAATTCAAACAGACCCAACGCGTGATGAAACAGATGTCCTCTGGCAAGGGCCTGGGTGCCATCGGCCGCATGCTCAGGTAGCGCTAGGTGCTTTGAAACTAGACGGACCCAGGAAAGTGCAGAAGACCTGGGTTCTCTGCCGGAGGGCTTATGGAGGTATCCCGGCTTTGCATGGAAACTTCGCCAAGAACAGGAAGGTACAGGAAACCTTGGTTTCATGTCGGGGTGTTTGAGGGGTGTCCCCTCAAATCCAAAACGTTTGGGTGGGTGGGGAGGGAAGAAAACACGTGAACTAACCATGACAGCGTCACAGGGAGGGTTGTAGGGAACCTCTCGGTTCCTTGCCAGGGGGCCTGGGGGATGTGCCCCCAGATCAACAACATTCGAGGGCGGGCGGGAGGGAAGAACACGTATGGCCCATTATTGCCACGCACGTCCTCACTTGTTGTGCAGGACTAACGCTAGGTCAGCGTGATGCCTATCAGGCTGCCTATGCCGAACGTCACACCAGCCGTCGCCATGCCGATGATAAGCATACGCAGGCCGCCCCGTAGGAACCACTTCCGCGATATCAGCGCCAACGCTGAACCGACTGTGAAGAGGGCAAAGGCGCTCAGCGCACCGCTCAAGAAAAATGCTGAGCTGGTAGCGCCCAGCGCGTACGGAAGCACTGGTACCATCGCGCCCAGGGTGAAGGAGACGAATGAACTGATGGTCGCACCCCAGGGTGATCCAAGCTGGTTTGGGTCTATGCCGAGCTCCTCACGGGCCATGGTGTCCAGGGCCACCTTAGGGTCCTGCATGATGCGCTCTGCCAGGGCGTCGGCCTCCTCATCGGTCATGCCCTTCAGCCGGTATATCAGGGCCAGTTCGCGTTGCTCCTCCTCGGGAAGCTCCTCGATCTCCCTCCGCTCTATCTCCAGGCGATATTCGGACAGGTCTCTGTGGGCGCGCATGGATACATATTCGCCTGCAGCCATGGAGAAGGCCCCGGCCAGCAGCCCGGCGACTCCGGCCAGCAGCACGATCTGGGGATTATCCGTGCCACCGGCCACGCCCCATACCAGTCCGAAGTTGGATACCAGGCCGTCGTTGACGCCCAGCACGGCAGCCCGCACGGCGCCGCCAGTCACGGCGCGCTCCCACCCGGGACTGCTCACGTTGCTGCCCGGGAGCCGGCCCTCTCCGAGATCGTGCAGCACCTGGGAGTGGCCCACCCCTTCTGCCATCACCTGCGCCGCCTCAGGGTCCCCGGCGTACATCACCGTGTCGTCCCCTTCGATGCGCAGGACCAGCGGCAGTACCAGTCGCGTACCCAGGAGCCGGGCCATCCGACCCAGCAACCACACGCGGAAGCTGACCCTGGATGAAGGTATGTCATCAGAGGGGAGGCCCAGCTTGTCAGACCAGTAGGCTACGTGGCCCTGTTCGGACTTGGACAACTCTCGGAAAATCTCCGCCCTTCGCGGGTCACTTTCCGCATCGGCCATGGCGGCGTACAGAGCTACCGCCTCTCGCTCCGCCTCCAGGTAGCGACGGTATCGGGTATGGCTGTCGGTCTGGCTCTGAGTCATGGTGGGTTCATTTGCAGTATAGACCTATGAGTAAGCTTCATGCTCCTTGGATAAGCTCTCGTGTACCGCCAGCTCTCTGCGTGCGAAGGTATGCGAACAGGTAGGTCGTGGCTAGGCCCGCGTACTCTCCCCACTGCTCGTGCCCGAATGCTGCGGCCTCAGCTTCATCCACGGGTCGCCCGTCGAAATAGTGCTGTGAGATTACTCTTCGAGGGGCTAGGTCGCCTGCCGGGAATGGATCGGTGCGGCCCAGTGGGTCGCGCTCCGCGCTCTGGGCCGCACAGGCGCCCACGCCTCGTAGCTGGGTGAGCCGGTCGGTCACCTCCGCGCTGTTGAGACGCGCGAAGTCGTCGAATTCGAACTGGCCATCGGCGGCGCGGCTCCACGCGTGGTGCCTGCCTTGCGGCTAGTTGCGAATGAGCATACCAGGCTGGCAGCAGCGGCAGAAGCTGGTGATACGCTGATTGGCGGTTAGCTGACTGATTGTGCCGCCGCATCGCGGGCAAGGTTGGCCTCCCTTGTTGTGTACCTGCAAGAAGTCTCGGATCTTATGGTGTGTCTCCTCCCCCATGCGCTCCCGCAGCACTCCTACGGCATCGCGTAGTACTTGTTGGGAGGAGCTATGCAGCCGTTCCAACTCCTGCTCCGAAAGTGCCGTGCGTTTGCGAAAAGGGGATATACCAGCCGCGAACAGGATCTCGTCGCTGTAGGCGTTTCCTATCCCAGCTATGAAGGAGCCGCGCGTAAGGATGCCTTTGATCTCACCGCGGTATGGCCGTAGCCGATCTTTGAACTCCTGGAATGGTATTTCGCTGCTCAGAGCGTCGGGGCCTTGATCGTTGAGCCCCGGTACCAAGTCAAGCTGGTCAGCTGCTACGTAGTACAGCTTGCCCATCTGCCGGTCGTCGAGGTATCTGAACTCCAGGTCATCGTCAAAGGCTAGGACCAGGCAGGTGCTTTTGTACAGCCGATTACTCGGTTCGCAGAGTCGGATGGTGCCGGTGAGCATGGGGTTGATGGCCAGGACAGCGTTGCCGGAGAAGGCTAGGAAGAGAAACTTGCCCTGTCGGGATACGCCAGTCAGCGTCCTGCCCGTGAGGTCTGAGGCGAAGTCCTGCGTAACCAGAGAGCGCAGGACGGTGGGTTTAACCACGCGAACTTCAGCTACAATACGTTCCAGGACCTGTCGGGTCAGGATCTCCTTGATCACCCTCAGATCCGGTGTTTCTGGCATCGGTTCTCTCCAGGTACCGTCTTATTTAGCACCAAAAGCATAAGGGCGTCTCTAAGACGCCCTTATGCTTTGTATGCGCTGGCGATAGTAAATGTCTGCTACTCCAGGAAGTCTCGCAGTTTCTTGGAGCGGGTTGGATGCCGCAACTTGCGCAGCGCCTTAGCCTCTATCTGGCGTATGCGCTCACGCGTCACGCCGAACTCCCGGCCCACCTCTTCCAGTGTCCGGCTGCGGTCGTCTTCCAGGCCAAAGCGGAGCTGAAGGACGCGCTTCTCTCTTGGGTTGAGGGTGTCCAGCACACCGTCAATCTGCTCCTTAAGGAGCTGGTAGCTGGCTGCGTCTGCCGGAGCCAGGGCTGCTCTGTCCTCAATAAAGTCACCGAGGTGGGAGTCCTCCTCTTCGCCGATAGGCGTTTCCAGGGAGACCGGCTCCTGGGAGATCTTCATGATGTCCCTTACCTTCTCAGGCGTGACCTCCATGTCCCAGCTTATCTCTTCGCTGGTGGGCTCTCGGCCATACTCCTGGACCAGCCTGCGGCTAACGCGCAGGAGTTTGTTGATGGTCTCCACCATGTGCACTGGAATCCGGATGGTCCTGGCCTGGTCGGCAATGGCCCGTGTGATGGCCTGTCGGATCCACCATGTTGCGTAGGTGGAGAATTTGTATCCCTTCCGGTAGTCGAACTTCTCAACCGCTCGGATGAGGCCAATGTTGCCCTCTTGGATCAGGTCCAGCAGAGACATGCCCCGTCCGATGTACTTCTTGGCTACGCTGACTACAAGGCGCAGGTTGGCCTCCACCAGATGCTGCTGGGCAGCGATGCCCTGAGCGCGAATCTCGGCCAGATGCATGCGATATAGAAGTTCGAATGGCTCCAATTGACGCTGCAGGGGACCTTCGGCAACCAGTTCCGCGAGTTCACCCAGCGTAGTCTGTTCGCCAACCACCTCCAGGGCCTCCTCTGGAATTAGGCGGGTGTTAAGAGATAGCTTAATGAGGCCACTCTCAATATCTTCCAGTGTCACGCCAATGCGGTCCGCTACCACCTGCATCTTCTCGTGGTCGATGGGAGAGTCAACTGCTACGCGGAACTGTTCGTTATGCACGATTTCTCGCAGGGTCATGTGGATGGGAAGCCCGGCCTCTTCCGCCATGGCGTCGGCTGCGAAGATGAGATCAGAACTCGCGGCAAGCAGATGGACTACTACTGCGCATGAACTGGGAGGTGCCCCCTGGGGCGTGGCAAGCTCCTTGTCCAAGCGCTCCAGGTAAACCCACTCCTCTATGGACCGTGCGAGGCGTCGTTCGTCCTTGGCGGTAAGTAGCGAGACCCGCCCGATCTCCCGCAGGTACATGCGGACCGGGTCATCTATCATCTCGGTCTCGTTCAAGCTCTGCTGAGCCTGCTTGCGCTTCGCGGCCGTGGTCACCTTGCCGGTGGCAGCCTTGGTCGGAGCGGTGGCGGTCGGGGTATCCTCCTCCTCCTCCTCCTCCTCCTCCTCCTCGACTTCAGCTTGAATAACAGGCGACTCTGCGTTCCGAGACACGATACCGGACTCTTCACTGTTGTCGAAGGAGGCAGAAGGGATCAGCTCCCGTACCTCATCTCTTGATACGGTGCCTTCAGAGTCGTCCGGCTGCTCTTCGTCCTCGTCTGCTTGTGGTCGTCTTCTAGTAGTCATGATTCAACCTCGGTGGCTAGCCATTCTGCTGATGAGACCTCTGTTCGAAGAGTAGTCGAAGTCTCTCGTTGGTATCGACCACTCGCTGCTCCAGCCTCTCCCGCGCTTCCGGGTGCTCCCCCTGCTCAAGAAGCAGAGATTCCTCGGCTTTCATGTTTCGGAGATTACGCTCTTCCAGGCGGTCACAGCAGTCCTTGATCGCCTGCTCTCTCTGGTGGAGGTCCAGGGGAGGTAATGGTAGCATTAGCAAGCGGTCTAATTGCGGCTGCAGGTTGTCCTCAAGTTCATCACGCAACTCTTCCATTGTACTACGTTCCAGCAATCGGGTAAAGAGTTCCCTGTTCTCCCACTGCAGTAGCAGGTCAGGTGTCACAGAAGCTACGTGCTCTTTCAGTTCTGGCCACTGGAGAAGCAGCGCCAGCAGGTTCTCCTCCAGAGGATTGTGGTGTCCGTCCTCAAAGGCCGATGCGGAGACCTGGGCAGTCGTTGCACCCGTCCTCCTGGCACCACGGTTGGCAGGTCGCGGCTTGCTCAGGCTGGCTTCCAAAGTATTCCGTGGCACCTGTAAGGTGTCTGCCAGCTTCTGGAAGTAGCGCTCCTGTTCAAAGGCGTTTTCCATGGTGGCAATGAGCGGATAGAGCTCCTGGGCGGCGCTTGCCTTTCCTTCGCTGGTGTCCAGATCCCAGCGCGCAGACGATGATGAGAAGAGGAAGTCTACCAGAGGTTGTGCCTCTGCGATGGCCTGGCGCCAATTAGCCGGGTCTTCTCTGATGAGCAGGTCCGGGTCTTTGCCATCTGGCAGAGCGGCGATGCTGAGGGAAACGTTTGACGCGCGACTGTACATGGAGATACCGCGTCTGGTTCCCACCAGGTTGGTTTCCAGGGATCGCCATGATTCTATAAGGCTGCGGAATGTAGCTGCCTGCCCCGCTGTATCCGGGTCTAGGGCCAGGACAAAGCGGCGTCCGGCACTGCGCAAGAGAGTCACCTGTTGCTCCGTAAGAGCCGTTCCCATAGATGCTACGACATTGGTAAAGCCGTGCTGATGGGCTGCTATTACGTCCATGTATCCCTCCACCACTACACCCAGTCCCTGTTCCCTGATCTGCCTTCGTGCGGTATGAAATGCGTATAGGATCTGGCTCTTGTCAAACACTCGGGTACGTGGGGAGTTCAGGTACTTGGGGTCGGAGCCATCCATCGATCGCCCGCCGAAACCCACAAGGTTGCCCCTATCGTCATGGATGGGGAACATCAGCCGCCCCCTGAACATGTCTCTAGCCGGTGCATCCTCTATAGCTGTGGCCAGGCCCGCGCTGACAACGTCACTTTGGGAGTAGCCGCGCGTGGCGAGTTGGTCCAGGAGTGCTGTACCGGTGCCGCGGCTCAGGCCAAGCTGGAATTGATCGATCATCTCCGCGTTAACGCCACGTTGGGTCAGGTAGGTCCGGGCGGCAGTGCCGTTCTGTGATGCCAGCACCTCCCGGAACACGCTGGATGCCGCCTCATTCAACTGGTGAATGGGGTCCCGCTTGTCCGGTGATCTGCCGGTACGTGAGATGTTGATCCCAACACGTCCGGCCAGCAGCTTGAGCGTCTCGGAGAAGTCCAGCTTTTCCATGCGCATGACGAACGACAGAACGTCGCCTCCCGTGGCGCAGGCTCCGAAGCACCGCCAGCTCTGCCGTTCAGGAACGACGACGAACGAGGGGGTGCGTTCTGTATGGAAGGGACACGGTGCGCTATAGTTGCGTCCCGCTCTCTTCAGGGCGGGCACGTAGCTGCTGACCACCTCTACGATGTCCAGCCGCTCCTTTATTTCATCTGATAAGGCCAACGTTTCATGTGTCCTTCATCCGTGCCGCTACTCACATTCAGGGAGAGCTTCGTGGTGTGTCCGATAATCTTGATCTGATATCCACCACCACTAGGGAGCACGCTCACCGGGCTTCCCTACACGATTCCCTGAAACAGTCCACCGGATATGCCGGGGGAAAACTCCTCTGCCTTTCGTACGGCGAACTGGTCAGTCATGCCTGCAAGATAGTCTGCCGCCATCTGCTCTGGAGACTCCTCTCTGACCCAGTACTCCTCCGGTAGCTCTTTGGGGTGCGATGTGAGATAACCGTAAAGGAAGGTAAGTATCTCCTCAGCTCTCAGGGCCTGGTCGCTCTGGTTGGAGCGAAGATACACGTTCTGAAACATGAACTCCCGCAGGGTGTTGAAGGTGCGCCGTACTCGGGGGCTCATGCTTATTGTTGGCTTGGACCCGTCGGTGCTATCGATGCCGGCGCATGCCCAGGAAGTTTCCACCACGTCGGTCACCATGGTATCTATGCGTTGGGACTGTTTGGTGCCCAGAACACGACGGATGGAGGATGGCAGCTCCTCTTCCCGAAGCCAGCGGGCGCGTATGGCATCGCCTATATCGTGGTTTAGATAGGCTACGGCGTCAGACAGGCGGCATATCTGCGCTTCCAGGGTCAAGTGGCGCGTAAGGCCCCTCTTCAAAAAATCGCCCTGGGGTTTGGAATGGCTGACTATGCCCTGTCGTACCTCCCACGTGAGGTTTAGTCCCTTGCCCTCCTTCTCAAGTACCTCCACTACACGGAGGCTCTGGCGGTTGTGTTTGAACCCCCCTGGCGCCAGTCTGTCCAGTGTTTCCTCTCCAACGTGGCCGAACGGTGTGTGCCCAAGGTCGTGACCCAGGCAGATGGCCTCTTCGAGGTCTTCGTTCAAGTTCAACGCACGGGCTACTGTTCGGGCAACCTGGGCCACCTCCAGCGTGTGTGTCAGCCGCGTGGCGTAGTGGTCGCCCAGTGGTGCTAGGAACACCTGGGTCTTATGCTTCAGACGGCGGAAGGCGTTGGTATGAATGATCCGGTCACGGTCACGCTGGAACTCTGTGCGCAGGGGTGAAGGTTCCTCGGTGGCATCTCTACCCTGGGAGTCCCGAACCTTGGTAGCGTAAAGGGACAGCGACTCTTCTCGCTCCTCCAGCCTGATACGGACCCGATGTTCTAAGATCATATGCTTCATATAGGAATATACCATGTCCGCCACGAAGGCCAAAAGGTGAGGTGGCAGATGTTTTCGCGGTTGGAGGGAGGCATGGGAGGGAGTATGATGGAGGGCACCTTTGCCCGTGGCCTACTCCCAGGGCGAGGGCTATTTGGTCAATTCCATCCCTCTACTGAGGCATCGTATGACTTTGAATGAACCGGGCCATAAGTGGGTCTATCTGTTTCGTGAGGGCAGTGAGGATATGCGGAATCTGCTGGGCGGCAAGGGCGCCGGCCTGGCGGAGATGACCCGTGCCGAACTCCCTGTACCGCCGGGTTTCACCATCACCACCGAGGCATGTAACGCCTACTATGACCGGGAAGAGCAGTTCCCGGAAGGAATGTGGGACCAGGTCACCCGTGCTATGCGGGAGATGGAGAGGTTGGCGGGCAAGACCTTCGGCGACCCCCAGAACCCACTCCTGGTATCTGTGCGCTCCGGTTCACCAGTATCCATGCCTGGGATGATGGACACCGTTCTGAACCTCGGCCTGAATGGTGAGACGCTTCAGGGACTTGCCCGGGCTACTGGCGGCGAGCGGTTCGCCTACGACTCCTACCGAAGATTCATCCAGATGTTCGGCAAGATAGTGATGGATGTGCCAGGGGAGACCTTTGAGGCTGCCTTAGATGACTACAAGAAAACCGTCGGAGCGAATGGGGACTCCGACTTGGGAGCTGGGGAGTGGCAGCGGGTGGCCGGCCTATTCCAGGAGATAGTTCAGCAGGAGACCGGTGTACTCTTCCCCGATGACCCTCATGAGCAGCTACGTCTGGCAGTGAAGGCGGTCCTGGCCAGCTGGAACGGCCGTCCCGCCATCGAATATCGAAACTACTACGGCATTTCTCACACTCTGGGTACTGCGGTGAATGTAGTAGCTATGGTCTTCGGGAACATGGACCAGAACAGCGGCACGGGTGTTGTCTTTACCAGGGACCCGGCCACGGGTGAGAGGACAATGTACGGTGAGTACCTGGTCAACGCCCAGGGTGAGGACGTTGTGGCCGGCATACGCACGCCCCAGAAGATAGCCCTCCTAGCGGAACAGATGCCGGCTCAGTACCGGGAGCTGGAGCAGATAGCCGAACGCCTTGAGGGTCACTACCGGGACGCTCAGGATATGGAGTTCACCGTTGAGCGCGGTGTCCTGTACATGCTTCAGACACGCTCGGCCAAACGCACCGCCACGGCTGCGGTGAAAATGGCGGTGGACATGGCGAATGAGGGATTGATTACGAAGGAGGAGGCCCTGGCAAGGGTGGAGCCGGATCAGATTGATCAGCTTCTACTGCCCCGGTTCGACGAAACCGCAAAGGAGCAGGCGGTGTCTGAGGGGTGGCTCCTGGCTACTGGGCTGAACGCGTCACCCGGCGCAGCCAGCGGCAAGGCGGTGTTCGATCCTGACAGGGCGGTGGAGTTGGGTGAAGCGGGGGAGCGCGTCATTCTGGTCAGGACTGAGACGACACCGGACGACGTACACGGAATGTTGAGAGCGAGTGGCGTCTTCACGGCTCGTGGAGGAGCTACAAGCCACGCCGCGGTGGTTGCACGGGGCCTGGGAAAACCGTGCGTCTCCGGGTGCGAGGCACTAACGGTGGACGTCCAGGCCAAGCAATGTACCGTTGATGGGCGCGTAGTCCGGGAGTTGGAGGAGATCAGCATCGATGGGACCACTGGCGAGGTCTTCTTGGGAGAGCTGCCTACGGTAGCGACGAATTTCGCTGAGGAGCAGGGGCTGCTCACTGTGCTCCAGTGGGCCGACGAGACCAGACAACTGGGTGTGTGGGCCAATGCGGATACCCCTGAGGACGCCCGACGTGCCCTGGAGTATGGCGCTGAAGGGATCGGGCTGTGCCGCACGGAGCACATGTTTTTTGCTGAAGAGCGCCTGCCCATTGTCCAGCAGATGATCCTGAACGCCGGCCCTGCCACGGACGTTGAGGATCGCCTTCAACTACTACTTGCGGAGAGTGAAGGAGCCTCCGGTCAGCGAAGAGTGGAGTTGGACAACCAGGTGTTAGAGCAGAGGAAGGCGGTAGAGGCCTCACAGGCGGTGCAGAGTTATCGCCAGGCCCTGGGCCGCCTGCTTGAGTTCCAGATACAGGACTTCAAAGAGATATTGAAGGTCATGAGCGGAAAGCCGGTGATCATCCGGCTGCTGGACCCGCCGTTGCACGAGTTTCTTCCCAGATATGAAGAACTGCTGCTGGAGGTCGCTGAGCTTCGCCGTACCGGCCAGGACCCCGGCACTCTCCAAGGAGAAGAAAAGTTGCTGGGCATGGTGGAAAGCCTTCGGGAGGTCAACCCCATGTTGGGCATGCGGGGATGCCGCCTTGGGCTGATGTACGCGCCCATCAACGAGATGCAGACCAGGGCAATACTTACCGCAGCCTGTGATCTGGCCAAGGAGGGGTGGGACCCACGTCCGGAGATCATGGTGCCACTGGTAGGCCACGCTAATGAACTGCGTCTGGTTCGCGAGCTTCTTGAGCGCGTGACTCAGGAGGTGCAGCAGGAGAAGGGAGTTCAGGTCCCATGCAAGATAGGCACCATGATAGAGTTGCCCCGGGCGGCTCTGACCGCGGATGAGATCGCGCAGCACGCCGACTTTTTCTCATTCGGTACCAACGACTTGACCCAAACTACCTATGGAATGAGTAGGGACGACGCCGAAGGGAAGTTCCTGCTCAAGTATGTCGAGCGGGGCATTCTACCTGAGAATCCCTTCCAGACATTGGACAGGGAGGGCGTGGGTGCGCTGATGAGGATGGGCGTGGAGCGTGGCAGGAGCACCTACCGTGAGCTGGAGGTGGGCATCTGCGGTGAGCACGGCGGCGACCCGTCCAGCATCCACTTCTGCCATGAGGCGGGCTTGGACTACGTCAGTGCCTCACCCTTCAGGGTGCCTGTAGCCCGGCTGGCCGCCGCCCAAGCGGCCATAGCCGAGAAAACGAAGGACACCACTACGACCTAGGTGGCCCCTATGCGCTGCTAGGCCTCTGCTATATCCCCTTGCTGTATCCAATCAGCTTGTACACCAGCTTGGCCGCCGTATTGGCGCAGGAGGCCGGCCCCTCGCGGGGAGCCAATTCCACAACGTCGAAACCTACGATGGGGTGGCGTTCGGCCACCAGGCGAAGCAGCCGCAGCAGCGGGTACCACTCCAGTCCACCCGGCTCCGGTGTACCTACCGCCGCCATAAGCGACGGGTCCAGCACATCCAGGTCAACGCTGACGTATACCGGGCCAGACAGCGAGTCCGCAACGGCGTCACACGTTTCGTTCGTGAGCTGGCCGTTGTAGGCGAAGAGATGGACATTGTCAGAAGAGCGTAACGTATCGGCCTCCTCCTGGCTCATGCTTCGTACGCCTACTAGCGACACAGGGCAAAGTTCGGAGACGCGCCGTGCTGCCGAGGCATGACCCCATCGGGTGCCCAGGTAGTCGTCTCGGAAGTCAGCGTGGGCGTCCAGGTATAGCACTGAAAGACCTGGATGCACCCGAGCGAGCGAGCGGACAGCGCCAATGGTTACTGAATGATCCCCGCCCAGGACTACAGGCAACTTGTTCGCTTTGGCCGGCGTCTCCACGGCTCTGGTAACTCTGTCCACCATCGCTTCAGGGCTGCCCAGGTGCGGCTCCAGTGGCGTGGCAGTGTAAATCCCTACTGAGGAAGGCTCACAGTCTAGCTCCGTATCGTAGTCCTCCAACTCCCGGGAGGCGCTGATGATGGCCTCCGGGCCTTCTCTGGCACCCGCTTTGAATGAGGTAGTGGCGTCGTAGGGAACGGGGAGCACCACCACTGAAGCCTGCGCATAGGTGTGGGGCGACCCGTCAAGGCCAAGAAAGGTGTAGGGGAGCGTTGGCGTGTCCCCGCCTGGGCCAGAAAGCATGGCCACAGCAGAGACTCAGCTACGACTGACCAGCTGGCTGCGCTGGTCGGCCACCGCCTTGGCGGCCACCGTAGGGTCCGAGTATTCCAGACCCCTGTCCAGCGTCCAGCTGCGGACCGTATCCAGGCTGAACCGTGCGATGAGGTCGTCCAACGCAAGGTGTGCATCGAACTCCTTGCATGAGAAGACGTCTATGTTGATGTAGTGGCGCTTCGGAAAGGCGTGGACACTGATGTGGCTCTCCGCAATGAGTACAAAGCCAGAGAGACCTACATCCTGTGGTCCCTGGCCGACGTATGTATAGACGTGAGGAGGCGTGATCTTGGTCATTCCAATGGCATCTGGGTATTCGTCCAGAAACCGATAGATGGCGTCGGGGTCCTCCATCATGGCAATATCCCCGCCGAAGCCGTCAATGACCAGGTGCATCCGTTTCTCCCGAAATCGTAGGTAATCTCTTGGCAAAAGGCAAGGGTTAGCATATCATCTGCTGCGAACATCATACAACTACAGGGCAATTACAGAGTTGATCGCCCGGCCGCACCCAGGTGGGCCATTGATAGGGCCATAGACGCAATAGAGGAGCACCTCGGTTACCCGTCCTAATGATCATATCCGTAGTCATGTCACGCTGACCCTTTGCCATGAGCACTGAAATGATGATAGAGGCAGACCGCCTCACCAAGTTTTATGGCGAATACCCCGCCGTCACGGATATCTCTTTCTCCGTCGCCAAGGGGGAGGTCATGGGATTTCTGGGCCCCAACGCCGCAGGGAAGACTACCACCATGCGTATCCTCACGGGTTTTATGCCGCCTTCCAGCGGGATGGCCCGGATAGCTGGCTACGATGTGGTGGCAGATTCTCTGGAGGCACGTCGGCGAGTGGGATACCTGCCTGAGACGGTACCTCTCTACACGGACTTGACTGTGAAGGCGTACCTGGAGTTCATGGGGGCGCTACGTGGTATGGACTCCAAAGCGGTCAAGAGACGCACCGGCGAAGTCACTGAGATATGCCATCTGGAGGAGTACTACAATACGCTGATTGGAAAGCTTTCCAAGGGTTTCCGGCAGCGTGTTGGCATAGCACAGGCGATAATTCACGAGCCAGATGTGCTGGTGATGGACGAGCCTACCATAGGTATCGACCCTATCCAGGTCGTTGAGACGCGGCAGCTGATCAAGGACCTGGGCGGAGAGCACACCATCATTCTGTCTACCCATATCCTGCCAGAGGTCACAATGATCTGTGAGCGGGTCATCATTATCCACGAAGGCGAGGTCGTCGCTATCGATCGGCCTCAGGCCCTGGGTGAAAGGCTGGAGGGCACTGAGCGTGTGCGTATGCGAATCAGAGGCCCTGGGAGAGATGTGACGACCGCTCTCAGAAAGGTCACCGGAGTACAGGATGTTACCTACTCTGAGGAGACCGATGAGAATGGAGTGGAGTACACCATATTAGGCCGCCGTACCGATGAGCTGCGGACGGATCTGGCCCGTGCGGTGGTGGAGGGCGGCTGGGGTCTCCTAAGCCTAGAAGCAGTAACCATGAGCCTTGAGGAGATATTCCTCCGTCTAACCACAACGGAGGAGACAGCATAGCTTGCCATAGCTTGCCATAGCTTGATGGAACACTCACTGCCCAGCATGCGGTAATCTGAGGCTGGCCCGGAGTAATATCTGAAATGCGGACCGTTTTCCACATAACCCGTAAAGAGTTGGTCATATATTTCACATCGCCCATGGCGTACGTGGTGGCGGCGGTGTTTCTTGCTCTGATGGGTATCTTCTTCATAGACAGCGTTGACCGCCCCTTCGCGGAGGCAGCGCTTAGGGGGCTTATGCTCAACGCCGCCTTCTTCTTGATGCCGTTGATGCCCCCAATCTTAACCATGCGGCTGTTTGCCGAAGAGCAGAAGCTGGGTACGTTGGAACTGCTCCTAACAGCGCCTGTGAGGGACTATGAGGTGGTCATAGCCAAGTTTCTGGCCAGCTTCGTGATTTTGGTTGCCACCTTGCTGTTCACCCTGTTCTACCTGGTCATATTGATCTACTACTCGGACCCGGACCCGGGCCCGGTCTTCAGTGGCTACCTGGGCTTTATTCTCTATAGTGGTGCCGCGCTGGCCATAGGCCTGCTGGCTTCATCCCTAACATCCAATCAAATAGTGGCGGCGACGGTAGGGTTCGGGATAATCTTCCTGTTCACCATTCTTGACAGGATCTCGGATGTCCTGGAAGGGCCGGTATCCACAATACTTGGGCAGATGTCCCTGCCGGCCCACTTCGACTCCTTTGCCCGCGGCGTCATAGATACCGGTGACGTTGCTTACTTTATAGCGTTGACCGTAGTGTTCCTGTTCCTCACCGTTCGCTCCGTGGAGTCTCGGAGGTGGCGGTAGCATGACCAGCCCCCGAAATCGCCCGGCGGAGGAGGAGCCCACCGGCACGACGCTCCTATCAGCCATCCGTCGGGTTGCTTCCATAGGCGGTGGTTTGGGAGTTGTGTTGACGGCGATTGGCGCAGCCGCAGTGCTCTTTGGCGTAGTGCTGACGATGTTCATACCGGAGCTTCGCGGTGCGGGCTATCTGGTCATCATAATTGGTGGGGTCCTGTTTCTGGGGACGCTGCTCATATCCTTCCAGGCGGTCTGGGAGTCCCTAACTGGGCGGCGCGGTCGCTACGGGACCAACACGTTTGTGATGATAGTTACATTCATAGCGCTGGCGACTCTTGTGTTCATCGTGGTGGAAAGAAATGCGGTCCGATGGGACACCACGGCAACTCAGGAGTTCTCCCTGGCGCCTCAGACGCTGGAAATTCTGGGAGGGCTCGCCGAGCCTGTGCAGGCTACTGCCTTCTTCGTTCCGGGCAATCCTTCCCAGGAGCCGTACAGGATACCGACTGAGAATCAGCTCAGCGAGTTCCGGCACCGTTCGGATGGTAGGTTCGACTACAGGTTCATTGACCCCGACAGGAACCTGACGCTGGCCAGTCAGTATGGCGTGACACAATATCCGACCATCGTATTTGAGGGGATGGATAGCGGTCGTATATACCGCCTCACGGCACCGCTGTTCGAGGAACGGGACTTCACATCAGCCCTTCTTATATCCACGGGTGTGGAGCGCAAGCGGGTGTACTACATCACAGGCCACGGCGAGCGTACCTTCCAGGATGTTGCGTCGGACAGCCATGAGGGCTTTGGCTTCGCGGTTACCGGCCTGGCTACCGATAACTACGAGGTGCTGAGCCTGTCTCTGTCGCAGAGCCCGGAGGTTCTGCAGGACATCGAGGATGAAAACTTCCCCACCGCGCTGATCATTGCGGGGCCGCGGCAGGAGTTGTCGGAGGAGCATAGCCAGCTTATCCATCAGTATTTGAGGGATGGCGGGCGGCTTCTACTGCTGCTGGAACCGGATGCTCCGGAAAGCTTCATACAGCTGCTTGGGAGGTGGGGTGTTGCTGTGGATGGAGGCAGCATAGTGGACCTGGCAAGTCACGTTAGCCCGGAACCGTTGACCCCTCTGATCACACGGGCCCAGTACGATCCCTTCCAACTGGCTCAGCCCGCAGTTATTGTCATAACCGGTCCCTTGGACGAGACTTACTTCCCCGGGGCGACTGCTCTGACACCCTTCTATCCTCCGGAGGAGATGCCGCCGACCATCCGTCCGTTTGCCCTGGCTGGTACTACCGTACTGAGTTGTCTTACCGCCGATCCAGACGTGACCACCTGTCCTGAGGGTGGCTTTGGTAACATCCTGGTCCCGGCCATGGCGATCCAGGCTGTTGCGCCGTTGAACGAGGACCCGAATCCGGATGCGCCTCGGGAGACCAGAATAGTGGTATTCGGCGACACGGATTTCGCTACTAACTTCCACCTGAACAGCGTTAGTAACAGGGACCTGCTGTTGAACTCAGTCAACTGGCTTACTGAGGACATCAGCCTGGCCTCCGTGCGGCCCAAGGCACGGGCATTCCGGCGGCTGGTGGTGACGACGCGGGAGATACAGTTGATCCGCGGCATGGGGTGGCTGGTGTTGCCGATAATGATGACAGTCCTAGCTGGGGTGGCCTGGTGGCGCAGGCGCTAGCATGAATTTCCGGGTCTCTTTTGTCCTACTTGTGCTTGTCGCGGTAGTTGGCGGATATGTCCTGCTGTTTGAACTACAGCAACAGTCACCGTCGCCCGCCACCGCGCCCTGGTTCTATGACGTTGAGATGAGTGCGCTGCTTGGCATAAGCATCTCCTATCTTGGCCAGGAGCAGGCATTTGCGAGAAGAGCAGATGGGGAGTGGGTGTTCGTCGACAGCGGCGAGATCCCTGATCCTGAGCGGTGGAGCGGTATTCCGCTGCTGCTTACTGGGCCCAGGTCAACCCGAGTGTTGGATGAGCCGGCGGATGACCTCAGCGAATACGGGCTGGAGCCGCCGATCATGAGCGTTCGGGTGGGTATCGAAGGGGGCATACAGTTCGACTTTATTCTCGGCGTCAATACGGCTGATGGATCCGCAACCTATGCCAAGGTGATTGGTTCCGACGCCGTGTTCCTCCTTCCTTCCTCGTGGCCACCGCTGTTGAGCCGGCTTGTGACCGACCCGCCTAGATTGACTGGCACGCCAGTCCCACCGTCCAGCGACCTTAACGAGTAGCGAAGTCCTAGTGACAATCGCTTCACTCTTAGCTTGAGCTCTCTATGAAAAGCTACCTCTCCCACCTGGAATGCACTGCCTGTGGCAAAGAGTATTCGGCAGAGGAGCCGCAACGAACCTGTCCCTCCTGTGGGAAGGTCCTTTACGCCCGTTATGACCTAGGCAGCCTCGCTAGAGAGATCACACGCGCCGACCTGGCCTCGCGGCCCCCTTCAATGTGGCGCTACTTTGAGGTGCTGCCCGTGCGCCGGGAGGAGAATGTGGTCTCTCTAGGCGAAGGGATGACGCCGCTGGTCCATGCGAAAAGGCTGGGTGAGGAGCTTGGCTGCCCGCGGCTACTCATCAAGGACGAAGGCGGTAACCCCACTGGCAGCTTCAAGGCCAGGGGTATCTCCGCCGCTGTGTCCAAAGCCAAGGAGCTGGGCCAGATGCGTCTCACCATGCCATCTGCAGGGAACGCCGCCGGTGCTCTGGCCTCGTACTGCGCCCAGGCGGGGATTGAGGCCCATGCCTTCTTGCCCAGGGACGCACCTGCCGCCAACCGGGAGGAGTGCAGGGCCTTCGGCGCGCATCTGACACTGGTGGACGGGCTCATCAGCGACGCGGGCCGTCTCTCAAGGGAGTATGCCGAACGGGAAGGCCTTTTCGATGTCTCTACCCTCCAGGAGCCCTATCGAGTGGAAGGCAAGAAGACAATGGGCTATGAGCTGGCGGAGCAGTTGGACTGGCGTACGCCAGATGTAATCGTGTACCCGGCTGGCGGCGGCACCGGACTTGTAGGCATCTGGAAGGCGTTTGAGGAGATGGCAGCAATGGGATGGCTGGAAGATATCACCACGCGGATGGTGGCGGTGCAGGCCGAAGGGTGCGCTCCAATAGTACGGGCGTTTCAAGCGGGTGCTGGCTTCGCTGAGCCATGGGAGGGTGCCGATACGATAGCTGCGGGCATACGTGTGCCCTCTGCCATTGGAGACTACCTGATGCTCCGATCGCTGCGGGAGAGCGGCGGTACGGCGGTTTCCGTATCGGACAAGGAGATGTTGGACGATGTGCGAGCCATGGCCTCCGCCGAGGGAATCTTTCCCTGCCCTGAAGGCGCGGCCACTCTGTCATGTCTGCGTCGCCTGCTCAAGGAAGGTGTTGTTGATCCCACCGGGACCATCGTGCTGATGAACACCGGCTCTGCGTACAAGTATATGGATGTGATAGGCGGCGCCCTGGGTTAGGTGCGTCATCAGGGCGAAAGTGTGGAATTGGCCCACCCACCCGCCCTAGGACTGCGTCCGTATGGCCTGCGTTCCGCCCACTCTCTTGAAGGCCTAGTGTTCTGTAAGTTAACGTATTTCGGATTTGAAGGGTACTTTTCCGGAGAAACAAAGCCGTTTTTCGTTACAGGCTCTCTCAGGCAGCTGCTCTTTTCTTTCGATAGTCCGATGTGTTCATTCCGGACTTGCCCATGACAACCCTTCCCTTCGGCGTTGCTCAGGGTGAGCGGGGAAATATATGGGATTGATGTTAAGGTGCGGTGTTACTGGCTAAGAGTAGGACATGTGCTGGTGGACAAGGAAGGGGTAGGCGGCAGTGGGAGATTGGGTAAGCTAAGGAGATAATCGTCTTCCAATCAGGAGGGCACCGCCCATGACAAGGAGGGTAGCCATGATGGTCTCCGCAATGAGAGTGCTCAGGCGTAATCCGCTGTGAACAGCGGTGACTGGCTGGAAACCGTCTGCTGCTACCACTGACTCAACGCTTCCCCACGGGACCAAGGTCCAATGGGTTACCTCGTAGGCGCCAGTATCGTCGGTTAGCCCGGAGGAGCTGTCCAGCGACACCCGTGCATCCGTCACAGGTGCCCCGTCGAATAGGTATGTAAGCGATCCTCGAATGCGGACTGCACCCGGCACCATGCTTCCAAACTCATGGACAGTTTCAATCTCATCAAAGACCACGGTGGCTGTGTTGGCGGTGAACAGTGTTACCTCATTCACTGAGTCGGTGATCTCGGAAATGGTGAACTCTTGAGGGCCCAGATTGTCATGCGTCAGGTCGTTGTCGAATACGAAGGTGCCCACGAATGGTGTGTTATCGGACTCGTAGTGAGCTATAGTGCGGATGGAGGCAGGATAGCCAGCTTGAACCCGCACGGACTCCGGCTCCAAAATGATGGCGACACTGTCCCAGACGATGGGCACACGGTTGGTCGAGAACTGTGTAAGGCCGAACCTGGCATCCCGTATCTGAGCGGCTTCAAATTCCCAGCGGCCCAGGACCTGTCGCACTGTTGGTCCATTGAGGATCACGTCACCTTGGAATGGCGTGTCGTCAAAGGCATATACTGCGTCTATGGTCAAGGGAGCTTCGTTCCCTATGTCTGTACGTGTAACCTCAGCTGTAAGAGTGACAATTACATCGTCCCAAATGATGGATGTGGCGCCGATAGGGTCATCGAGGAGGGAGATGTCCTCTCCATTATGGTGAGCAGCCGTGACCAGGAAAGAGACCTCGGCGGGAGCAGATTCGGTATGTTCAAGGCGGAAGGCCCGGACGGTAGCGTTCCAGGCGATGTCCCTTCCGTTGACGGAAATTGAATCGTCTGGCCCAAGGGGTGTACGGTCATACGCAAGTACGGCACTGATTAGCACAGCTTGATTGGAGCCAGCATTCACGCGGCCATCGGGAGTAACTACGCTGGTTACTTCAACCTGGTCCCAAATGACAGTAACGCTGACACCATCCTCCGCAACCGCGCTGATTTCGTGCAGCGTTTGATTACCTCCAGTGAGGGCAAACTTGACCGCACTTACCCCACTCTCAACACGATCAAGGCGGAAAGCATTATTGTCTGAGTCCCAGGCCGCATGCTGTCCCGCAACCCAAAGGGAGTCTTCTTGGGTCAATGAGATACCCTCATATTCCAGAGCGGCCTGGACAAAGACTGTCACTGGCGTTCCGATATCAACGTGGGTATCACCGGCATCAACTGATACTGCCGTAGCCCTGATCCGGTCCCAGGTAATGAAAGGCATCTCGACTTGCAGTTCAAATGTTCCTACATCACCTGACCGTACCGCTGTGATCGAAGGGGTCACCTCACCTACTTCAGACGAGGAAAGAGGGAGGGTCACCCATCCGGACGCATCTACACTCTGTGGGGCACCACCTTCGACAGTCACAGAGCCGGAGTTGACAGAGGAACTATCGTGGGCCCACTTCAGATGAAGCCTAAGGTTTGGAGAAGACCCGACACTGGCCCTGGCCGAACTGACAGTTGCCTGGTCTATTACTATTTGAGTGGCCACAAACTGGTCCGTGGCGTAACTGTCGACTGGATTGCCCACCGAGTTGATGGCCTGGACCTCGACGGTGTGCTGCGCCACAGTGAGGTCGGAGACGGTGAAAGAGAACTCCTCCAGGGCTGAGTCAAAGCTACCGTCTTTGGGTGAAGCCTCCAACCATATTCCGCCATCTATTCTGTAGCTGACAGACTCAATAGCGTTGATGGAGACGGCCCTTCCCGTACCGCGGCTGTTTTCGTTTGTAAGGGGTATCCCAATGGCAATGCCGGTGTATTCCAGTATTGTGCGGTCGGCGAGACCAGGCCCGAAGGTGTCGATGGAGACCTCTGGCGTTGTATCCACCGGGTCCAGGATGCCGTCAAAATCAAAGTCGCGCCAGCCAATTTGGCGGCGGGTATCCGACGGAAGAGACAGGGAGTTCTGGTTCATCAGGCCATACAGTCCGTCCTTGTCCTCTGTGTTGAAATAGCCGCTCTTCTCAGTCGTGTTGTTGTAAGTATCCGTGGCGTAGAAGATGTGACCCATTTCGTGAGCAATGACACGATGCATGTTCTCTGATCCCCACCCGTCATTGTTGTAGGTTATGACCATGTAGGGACCACCTAGTTTTGCGAAGGCGCTATCTCCTCCGGCGAACATATTGTCAGAGTCGTTCTGATCGTTGACGACGAATATGGTGAAGGCCCAGTCGGTACCGTGGCGGTCACGGAGATCGTTAACATACTCGTAAACAGCGCCTACCCACGGGTCATCCCACGCGCTGAAGTCATACTCGTCAGGGTACCCCAGGGAACTCATGGCACCGGCAATCCAGAGGCCTGAACGATCTGTGGAGAGTGTGATAGGCTCCAAGTTGATGAGAACCTCGTCCACTACCTCTGTTGAGAAGAAGAGGTCGGCGCCAGGTTCCTGCTCCTCCCACCAGCTTAGGGCTTCCCAGAGCTTCACGTTAACGAAGCTCTTCTGGCTGGATGTCCAATCTTCTGTATTCCCTGTGCTCTCCAGAAAAATGACAGAGATCGCTACGCTTCCGATGAGGTATTCACTGGTCTCCAGGAAACCGGGTGTGGGGTCAACCTCGCCAGCGTCCGCTACAACCTGGCCCTCTTCCCAGCCTGGAGGCGGGACGACCTTCTTAGGGGAGACGTCAGTAGGGGAGTCGGCAAGACCCGCGGAGGGTAAGAGGAAGAATGAAGCTACTACGAGCGCTACCCCGCACCATTTGACCAACTTTAGAGGTTTGTATCCTGGAATCCGCACGGCCGCTCCCCGTTACCTGCGCAGGCTACCCCCACAGCGGGGCGTGCCGTAATGGGCCGCGGACAAAGAACCAGAGGGCAGGCGCAAGTCTGGTGAGGCGCTGGAAAAGCCCGCCGGGGAAGTCTATGTCACCGTATCTGTTGACCATCTTCAGCAGGCGCTTGCTCCGGAAGATGCGGAGCAATCGGTCGAAGTCGCGGTCGTCCAGAGAGGTGTAGACGCGGCGCAGGTCCTCCCCGCGGCGGAACTCATGGCCAAAGATCTTCTGCCAGGCACGTGGGTAGGCCCCCAGTGCACGCGTTGAAAGGTCGTCTCTGGTCAGGGCATCGCACGCGACACCTGCGGCCAGCCTGGCGCTGACCAGGCTGGGATAGATGCCCCCACCGGAGGTGGGCTTCACCTGTCCGGCGGCGTCGCCTACCAACATGACGTTGTCCTGCACTATCCTCCGCCGTGACCAGATGGGTATGGTTCCTCCGGTCCAGCGTGTGGGGCTCCACCCCGCAAGGTGGTCGGCATGGGTGTGAAATAGATTCTCCAGGCAGTCTGCAGGCCTGATGTTGTTGCTGGTGCCCACGCCCAGCCGTACGCGGTCTCCACCCAGGGGGATGGTCCATGCGAACCATCCAGGCGCAATGGACTGTCCTACGAACACCTGCACGTGCTCGCTATCCGATCCCCTTAGCGTACCCTCGGCACCCAGGCCTACCACCCGTTGCACATACCCTTCCATGCCCAGAGTGCGGGCTACCCGCGAGTTGGCACCGTCAGCTCCGATCAGCAGCCGGGCGGACACGCTGATATTGGCCCCGTTCCGTTCCACAGTCATGGCCGTCCCGGAACCGTTCCGTTCCACGGCTACCACTTTGGCGTTCGTTACTAGGTCGACACCCTGCTCCTGGGCCTTGTCCACGAGTGCCCGGTCCAGGCCGACCCGGTCGATCACAAGGGCCCGCGTGGTGCCATCGCCCAGCGTAAGCTGCTGGCCCGAAGGTGCGAATATGTGGGCGCCAACCACACGGTTGAGCACGATCTCTTCGCCCACACCTGCCTCGTCCAGAGTACGCTGGGTAACCAGGCCAGAGCAGTGCAGCGGAACACCGATCTCCTCATGCTCTTCCAGAAGCAGCACTCGGAAACCGGCATGCGCAACTCCGGCCGCTGCGGCGCTACCCGCCGGCCCTGCGCCCACGACTACGGCATCATATGTGGTGTCGGTGTTAATCATGCTACTGGGATGAGTTGGAATCAGGTATGGCCGCACAGTTTATCACGGTACCGTGTCGGCAACCATCGTACAATTTCCCTTGCTGGCGTGTCCGCTGATACAATATACGTTGCGATGGACCAGTCATTCCTAGATAGATTGTCGAAAGGGCCACTCCTGGCTGATGGTGCCATGGGGACAGAGTTGATCCGCCGTGCGAACGTCATGGCGGGCACCAGTCTTGAGCACCTTAACCTGACGGGTCCGGACCTGGTCCGGGGCGTGCACCTGGACTACATTGAGGCTGGCGCCGAGATGGTGGAGACCAATACCTTCGGTGCCAACCGCGTCCGTCTGGAGCAGCATGGTCTTGGAGAGTCGATGTTGGAGATCAATCGGCGTGCGGTGGAGCTTGCCAGAGAGGCTCAGCGCCTGACGGGACAGCGGGTCTGGGTGGCCGGAGCGGTGGGGCCATTGGGCAGGCCCCTGACTCCCCTGGGAACGGATTCCCCTGAGGAGACTCGCGTACTCTTCCGGGAGCAGGTACAGGTCCTGGCTGACGCCGGGGTGGACCTGATCATGCTGGAGACGTTTCCGTCCCTGGCCGAGATACGGGAGGCCATAGTCGCCGTCCGGGACGTGGGCGACCTGCCGATCGTAGCCCAGCTTACCTTTACCCAGGATGACCATACCCTTGCTGGAGATAGCCTTGAGGAGGTGGTGGAGGCGCTGGTTCCCCTTGACCTGGCCGCCATTGGCGCCAACTGTAGCGTGGGCCCGGAACCTATTCTGCGCGTCATGGAGGAGATGAGCACGCGCATAGAGGTACCGCTGTCGGCGCTTCCCAATGCCGGCCTGCCAGCGGAGGTGGATGGAAGGCTGATGTACCTGTCGTCGCCGGGGTACATGGCCGAGCTTGCCTCCCGTATGGTCGGGACTGGCGTTACTATCATAGGCGGTTGCTGCGGCACCGGTCCCGAGCACATCGCCGCTATGCGGGAGGCGCTGCAGCAGCGTCCGAAAAGTCCGGCTAGCAGGCCCAGGGCCAGGGCCAGGGCTCTGGCATCCGATGGCACTCGACAGGCGCGATTGGTCCCTCAGGCGGAGCCTACCGGTCTGGCTCAGAAGCTGGGGAAACGGTTTGTGGTGACGGTGGAGGTCCACCCGCCGCGGGGGTTCGATGTGAGTGAGACGCTGGAAAAACTGCGCGGCCTGCTGCGCTTGACCAACGTTGACGCCTTCAACACTACGGATATTCCTCTGGCGCAGGGCCGTATGAGCGCTATGGCCATGGGAACCCTGCTCCAGACACGTTTGGGAGTGGAGGCGATCATGCACGTCGCCACACGGTACCGTAACCTTATAGCGCTCCACTCGGACCTGCTAGGCGCCCACGCCCTGGGTGTCCGAAACGTTTTCGTATTTATGGGCGATCCGCCATCCATAGGGGACTATCCTCAGGCTGTCAGCTTCTCTGACGTCACCTCTTCAGGTCTGATCCGACTGATCAAGGGTGCCAACAGTGGCCTGGACCTATCGGGACGACCTATAGAGCAGAGCACCTCCTTCTTCACTGGATGCGCTCTCAATCTGGAGGCCCAGGATATGGATGACGAGCTGAGGAGCCTGGAGCGCAAAGTGCAGGCTGGCGCAGATTTCATACTTACTCAGGCCGTGTTCGATCCCGAGGCCGTGGAGCGGTGCCGTCAGCGACTGGGCGGGTTTCCGTTGCCTGTGATCATGGGGGTGCTGCCCCTGCGCAGCTTGCGTCATACAGAGTTCCTGCACAACGAGGTCCCAGGCATGGTGATCCCAGAGGCGGCGCGCCAACGTATGAGGGATGCCGGACGCAACGGGGCCGAGGTCGGCGTCCAGCTTGCCCAGGAGCTGCTGGGTGCGGTGCATTCTCAGATAGCAGGAGTGTATCTTATACCTTCGTTTGGACGGTATGACGTGGTGGCCGATGTCATGGCTGGCCTGCCGGAGCTGGCCGGGGTGGCTTCTTGAGCGTTACGGGACCAGAGCGGGTGTCAGGTCGTACTCGATGAACCCTTCGAACGGAATGGTGCGGTTTAAACGCTTCGAAAGCGTACTGGTCATGATGTTATGGAATTCGCCAACGTTGAAAAGTAGAGCGGCGGCATATGATTCGACCGACCTCGTTGGGAGATTGACGAGACGCTGGTGAACCAAGAAGAGCGACTCTGGGGAAAGAACGGAGTTGGCTAGAAGCTCCTCTGATACAGTCTCTAATGTAGGGTCTTTGAGTATCGCCATCCACAAAAGAAGGAGCCCTCTATTGTGTTCCTCAGAGAGGTCGTCCACATCTTCACGTGTGTATGCTATCCAGTCGTCGATAAACGACCTGATCTCTGGCCAGTCCGGGATTCTACTGATGTTTAGTCCAGTTGCCTCACCCAAGATACGAACCAGAGCCACCTCAAAGGCGAACGCCTCCGCTTCATGAATGGCTCCCGTGTTAGTGTCCAACCCGATGGCGAGTTGGTCAGGGTTGAGTATCTCCTGTCTTGCGTGCCCTGATTCGTGGGCCAGGGTCAGGAGCACTAGAGGGAGAGATTCGTTACCTCTGACTATGAGCTCCAAACCGCGCCCAGAGTCCGGCACAAGGCAGCAAAACCCAAGGACTTGTTTTAGCCATGGCTGGCTAGGGCAGCAATCTTCAACAACTGCCTCAAAGTCGGACTGGGTGAGGATGTGGGGTATCCAACCTTCTTCCTTAGGTGTCTTACCCGTCAGTAGGTAGTAGCCCATGTCAAAGATCTCTAGTACCTCGCTTACAAAGGAGAGCTCTACTACCTCTCGCGACTCTCCATACACGATCATCGTATCTCCAAGGACCAGATTGGACGACTGAAAGATGAAGTCCATTCTCTGACGTAGCTCCTCAGCTGTCAGTGGTTGGTAAGGAGGCAGGGGTGTGGCAGTCGGGGCAGGTGTGTGAGTAGGGGTAGGAGTGCTAGTGCTGGTGGGTGCAGGAAGGGGTATTGGTGTAGGGGTTGGTGAAGGTGTGGGTGTGATCGTAGCTGTTGGCGTGTGTAACACGGTTGCCGCTGGAGTACCTGTCGGAACCGAGCGTGTACATCCTAGGCCCGCAATAGCCAGTGCCACAATGCTTGCTAGAAACCATATCCTCATTCCGAGGCTCCATTACTACTGCTGGAGTAGTTATTTACGAATGGAGGTGGACCTTACCAGGGAGAGCCTGTTGTGACGCAGGCCACCGGTCAAAGCTACGTAAGCAGGCATTACATAGGGTATAATCAACTATTCTAGCCTGGATACCTAGATTTTAGCAGAAGATGGTTAGCAACATTTCCGTACTTGCACCTGATAGACCCGCCCCGGTTTCAGGTGTGGCTCACGCTCTGAATATGGCTACGCTGCGCCTGACGGCGTTCATGGCCGGAGGCTCGCTGCTTGTGTCCGCTATAGCCGTTCTGAACACTGCGAGATACTATCCTCACCCCGGACACCATGCCCTAGCGGCGCTGCTGACGGCGCTGCTGGGGTTACTTATGTTGATTGGGGCCCTGGGCCTCGCATTTCACAATAGGCGGCCTGCCTTGATACTGTTCGGCAGCGTCGCTGTCATGGGGACCGTCCTGCCGCTGGTTAGATACGTCCCTATTGTTTACACGGTAGCGTATGAGCGAGACCTGGAGTCTTTCTTCCCGGCGATGTGGCCCTACAGTCTGAGCGTTCCACTGCTTGTGGCCACTGTCCTGGATCTGGCCCTCCTTCGACGACGACGGTCAGCACCCGCCTGGCTGGTCGGAGCGTCTGTGGTCATTGCCAGCCTGGTCATGTTCTTTGGCGCCATAGTGATAAGCAAGATGGCGGCCAGCGATGTGTTTGTGGTACTGCCGCAGAGGACGCTGCTGGCCCTGACTGCGACCGTGGGACTCAGCAGTATGGTGGTGGTGGGGGCTGTGGCAGCGACGCGCGGTTTAGCCTGGCTTGGCGCCATGCTTTTGTTCCTAACAGGGATTGCATTGGAAATCGGCTCTACCTACTTTTATGGAGGCATTCCCCGGTACTTGACCGCTTTTGTTGTGACCAAGCCTCCTCCTCCCTGGGTCCCCTTCGTGGCAGGCACCGTATCCGGTGCTCTGGCGTTGATTCTGAGCGTGCTGGCGCTCCAGTTCGGTACTAGAGAAGAGGCTCTAGCTTAGCAGTGGCCCTCCCCTGTGGCACGTGAGCTATGCGATTTTGTGTCTCTCCTACACAGCGATGCTCTATACTTAATCGCTACTTACGCTCGAGTAGGTTGCTGACAGCGCACGGACGGCCTGATTAGCATGAAGCGACTGTACGTAATACTGATTATCACCGGAGTAGCTTTGTACTCCGCTGTGGCCACCGGGTTCACGGTCTTCTACCTCTTGCTTTACGCCCTGATTGCCGCACTAGGGGGCAGCTTTCTTTGGGGGTACTTCAATCTCGCCGGACTTCATATCTCGGCACGCAGGCAGTCCGGTCTGGCCAAGGTGGGTGACGAGGTTGAGACGGAGCTGTACATCAGAAACAAGAGCCTCCTGCCAAAGTTACTTTTGGAGATTAGGGACATGCAAGACCTGCCGGGCCCGGCTACCGGCATGGTGCTCAACCTGTGTCCCTTTCAGACGATTCGTTGGACGGGAAGTGCACCCCTGGTGAAACGCGGTGCGTACACGCTGGGCCCTGTACGGGCCTACAGCACCGATCTGTTTGGCCTGTTCCGTCTTCATAGAACGTTCGGGCGGGTCCAGGAGATCGTGGTGTACCCAGCGGCAGTCGACTTGCCCTTGTTTCAGCTCTCGGTGGCTGAGGGGTTGCAGCAGGGTGTAGGCCAGCGCCATAGCTATGAAGTGACCCCGTCCGCCTCCACTCTTCGTGAGTATGTAGAGGGGGACAGCCTCCGGAGAATCCACTGGCCTTCTACACTGCGCACTAACAGACTGATGGTCAAGCAGTTCGACTCTGACATGAGAGATCAGGTCTGGATCATCCTGGACCTGCAGCGGGATGTTCAGGCCGGCGATGAGATAGAGAATACGACGGAGATGGCTATTGCCGCGGCGGCTTCCCTCTCTTGGAAGATGCTGAGCATGGACCGGCCCGTAGGTCTCATAGCTGAAGGAGACCAGCACTATCTGATTCCGCCGCAGCGGAGCGCTACAGTGCATCAGCGTCTGCTGGGAATGCTGGCGACCTCTCAGGCAGAGGGTACGGAGCCGCTGTCCGAGGTGATCAGGAGGATAAGGTCACAGCTTGGCTCCTCTAGCAGCGTCATTATCATAACCCCTTCTCCTGAGCCGGTATGGGTTCAGGCCCTGGACGTACTTGTGAGTGGCAGAACACAGACAGCGGTTGTGCTTTTGGACGCCACCTCCTTTGGTGGCACCGGAGACACCGCACTGGTCCGGGCGCATCTGCAAAGCAAGGGCGCTATCACCTACCTGGTGCGCCGAGGCCAGGACCTGTCGGAGGCACTGGACTACAGGGGAACCATCCCTGAGCCAGCGGTAAGTGCAGAGGTTTCCCAACCGGTTTAGCAGTATGTATCGTTGGGTTCTAAGTAGCTTTAGTAGCGCTGTTGCAACATGGCCATACGCACTAGACTTGCTGTGCCGGAGCACATCTTCCGTCGGCTATTCGCGGAGGACTGGCTCACGCTGTTCTTGGTGGGCGGTGCCGTATTGGTGTCTGTACGGCTGGTCGAGGTGGCGGAATGGGTTGCCACACCAGCGCTTACTCTAACCGCCTCTCTGGGCGCCCTGCTGGGCCTACTGGCATCGCGCGTCCAGTGGAAGCCGGGACTGGCCCACCTGATGGCGCTGGTCGCGGGTGTAATCGTCGTATACCTACAGAGCAGCACCCTGGCCGGAGGCGAAGATCTGCTGGCCAGAATGGGCGAGGCCAACGCACGCCTGGCTGCGTGGTGGTCGGCGCTGCTAGGGAACACGATCAGCAACGATCCTCTTCCATTTGCGTTGATCCTCTCTGCCATTGCATGGTCTGTGGGGTATCTGTCCTCCTGGGCCATATTCAAGCTGAGCAACCTGTGGCTGGCCATCATTCCCAGTGCTGTGGGACTGTTCATGAACCTCACCTACCTACCTGAGCAGTTCTTCGTCTATCTGTTTCCGTATCTACTGGCGACGATGCTGCTCCTGGCACGCATGGCCGCTCGGCAACGTGAGGCCGACCTGGTAAAGCAGGGCGTCGCCTTTCCGTCGTCGTTGCGAAGATGGTGGATGGCCTACGCCCTGGTCATGAGCTCACTGGTCGTTGGTCTGGTCTACCTGCTTCCTACTAACAATGCGTCGAACGATGCGTTGAAGCGTGTCTGGAACGTCTCTCGAGAGCCGGTGGTGTGGTTCCAACAGGAGTTCGGGAGGCTTTTCTCAGCGATCACCCCACGAAAAACGGGTCCGTCTCAGCGGTTTGGCGCCGTACTACCCATTCTAGCCAAGGTTCCGCTGACAGATGAGCCTGTGTTCTCCGCGGAAGTCCCGTTTGCCACATACTGGAGGGTGCGTGCTTACCCTACCTACGACTCCGGTGGCTGGACAACGGAAGATACCGCCGTTGAGCCGGTGTCGCTCGATTCATTGGCTTTCGATGATGATGATGAGGACTTTATCACGGGCATAGGCTATTTCGTGGAGCTGGCAACGCCGACCTCATACATGTTCCTGCCATCGGACAACCCGTTCTACATTGATGTGGATACCAGGGGAGAGACTCATGATGGAGCCCCCTTCCCCGGCGACCTGATTTCACTCAGGCCTCAGGAGAGGCTTGGAGGTGACGACTCCTACGCGGGATCGTTCATTCCTGCGATCTTCCCCGAGCGTGCACTGCGCTCCACTGGCCAGGACTACCCTGAATGGGTCACGGACTGGTATTTGAAGCTGCCGGAATCGCTGCCCAGAAGAGTAACTGACCTGGCGAACGCACTGACCAGCGAGGTGCTTAGCCCGTACGACAAAGCCACGGCCATAGAGGGCTATCTTCGTACCCTGGAGTATGGGCCTAGCCCTGAGGTACCCACCTACGATGGCGACTGGGTGGACCTGTTCCTGTTTCAGACGGGCGTCGGTCACAGCGACCATTTCGCTTCGTCGATGGCTGTGATGCTTCGCGCGGTGGGAATCCCATCGCGCATCGTGTCGGGGTTTGGGCCGGGCACCCCTGAGATAGAGACAAGGACGTTTGATATAACGGGCAGGGATTTGCACTCCTGGCCGGAAGCATTCTTCCCTGACCTGGGATGGGTGGAGTTCGAACCGTCTCCCATCTATGGCCTGCGGCCCAGGGCGGTGGAAGACCTGGTGGGATTCGATCAGGCCTACCTGCTGAGCGGTCTGGGCAATGGTGGAGAACAGGCGTCCGTCCCTGAAAGGGATGATACGGAGGAGGAGCCACCTCTGGTGGACCCCGGCGGGGGCCGGTTGCCAGGAGGTGAAGGGCTGCAGCCGCTTCCACTCACCTATGCTCCGTCACCATTGAGCGCCAGCGGTGCTCTGCTGTGGGCGCTGGCCGCTGCGTGGGCAGCGGGTACCTGGCTGGTGGTGCGACGCCTCTTCCTGGTGCTGCCAGGGCCTCAGTCGGCCTACCTTCAATTGCGCAGGACGGCAAACCTGATGGGAATGATGACTGTGGAAGCTCAAACGCCGCTGGAGTTCGGGCGCGTACTGTCTGCGGGAGTGCCTGAAGCGGCAAACGACATAACTCTTATATGCGAGACATTCAGCAGGACCCGCTATGGCGGTGGCGAGCTGTCAAGGTGGGATGGCCTAAGAGTACGGCTGTCCTGGCTGCGAGTGCGTAGGGCCCTGACGCGGCGCTCCCTTGGGTAGGCAGGGTGTGGGCCTTGCACCCACGGACTTCGTCCGTACTGCTGGTGAGCGCTCACCTGCTAATCCACGGCGGGAAGTATGGGTCTGGGTAATGCCCAGTCGAGACACCCACATTTTGTGACCACTGGTGAGTGGCTGCGCCTAACCTCTTACAGCCTCTACAGCTAAGTAAGGGTGTCCAGGCCAGCTTGGGCAATCTCCACATCCTGCTCGGGTGCACCACCGCTTACTCCAATGGCCCCGACCACCTGATCGTCCTGAGAAATGGGGAGCGCTCCCTTGGCCGGGATTATCCTTCCTCCCTGCATCATGCTGACGCTGCGGAATACGGGATGATCCGCCCTTTCCTGGAGGTCTTCACTGGGCCTGCCCCAGGTGGCGGATGCGAACGCCTTGCCGCGACAGACGTCTGCGGTGTACCAGCGGGCGTTGTCCAGGCGGAGCATGGCCAGCAGGTCGCCCCGGCCGTCCACCACTGCGATGCTGACTTTGACACCAAGCTCCAAGGCTTTGGCCTTGGCCGCCTGTATCATGGGTTCCGTCTGGGAAATTGTAAGGGTCATTGTGCTACTCCTCTATCTCTATTCTGAGCCGCTTGTTGATGCGGCCTTTGCTCTGGTGCCCCACAACCTTGATGCGGCCCACTTCGCTAGTGGTGGCCACATGGGTACCGCCGTCGGCCTGGAGGTCTAGGTCGTGTATATCAACAACCCTGACCTCCGCGATATTGGGCGGAAGCAGGTTGATCCTGGTACGGATCAGGTCAGGATTTTGCATGGCCTCGTCGCGGGGGAGCACGGCGGAGGACACTTGTCTGGCGGCATCCACCTCTAGATTGACCTTTTCCTCCATCTCCCGCGCGAAGTCGGCGCTCATATGCTCTAGCTCAAAGTCCATACGCGCCTGCAGCGGCTGCATGTCGCCGCCGGTGACCAGCGCACCGTAGTCGCGCCAGACAACGCTACACAGTATATGTAGGGCTGTGTGGGTCCTCATCAGCTTGTAACGACGGTCCCAGTCAATGACGCCTGCGACCGCTGTGCCTGCGGGTGGCGGTGCGCCGTCCAGTTCGTGGATGACCTGGCCTTCCTTGCGACCTACCTTGGTGACCTGGTACTCGGTGTCCCCGGCACGCAGCAACCCTGTGTCGGATGGCTGCCCGCCACCGCCAGGGTAGAAGGCACTCTGGTCCAGCACAACGCCGTCGCCCACCACGGCCGTTACGGTGGCCTGAAACTCTTTCATGTAGCTGTCCAGGTGGTACAGAGCCTCTATCATCGCGCTTCTCGACAGTTAGCCGTTAGACTCCTGCGTCTCCCGTATGGTCTCGTCCACCTTCTGGAGGCCCAGGTAGTCCTCGTCGGCAAGCTTGTAGCACCGCTCCAGGTAGAGTTGCAGCAGGCGAGAGGCGTTCTCTCCGGGGCTGGACGCTGTCTGGATTATCCTATCAATCTGGTAGTTCTCCGGCAGGTAACGACCCAGCGCGCGCATCTCCTGCTCAGTCTCGCTGGCCAGTCTGGTGTCTGCGCCTCCCAGGGCGAACTGAAGCTTTCCAACTAACTTGCCCATCTCTCCCAGCCGGTCCTTGTCGCTCATGAGGGAGAACATGACCTCATCCACGGAGAGTTCGGATGAGTCGCCATCTGAGGAGGCGTCTATTGGAATCGGGCCACCAGCCTGCTGCGTTGCTTGCTGATAGAGCCGGGCGTACTCCTGGACTGCGTCGTTGACGCGCTGAGCCGACTCCAGGAAGTCATCGGCGGCTATCTCACCATCGTAGACCAGGTCGTCGCCGCGACGGGATGACAGCGCCTCCAGTTGCTCATAGCTCTGGACCTCTTCGGGAATGGGTGGGATGGCGAATGCGGAGAACTCCTCCAGCCCGCTGGCCTTTACCTGGGAGGCCATGATTGGAGGGACGTATTTGGCGAAGTCCACCGCCAGCGGCAGGACTATCACGTAGGTGGCCAGGATTTGGCCAGATGCCCTGTAATAGAGGACGGCGTGTCCCCTTGGCTGGTCCGGGTCGCCTCTTTCAAAGGTAAGGGACATAGTTTTCTGCCTTAACCGCACCGGTACCCACGATAGCGTACGTTGCTATCCGTATTCATCGCGCCGCCTCCTGGAGTACGCGCTTCAAAGCGTCCCGGCTGCGCAGGACGCATCCCTCGGGATCGCTCTCATCGCGGGACTCCATGGCCAGGGTGTATGGGAATGGCTTGAGTACATCCAGGTATTCGGTGAAGTCCAGCTTCGCCTTTCCTATCTCCTGGTGGTCCCGCTGTCCGTCGCTGTCGTGCAGATGCATATGGCGAATGTACGGGCCGAAGGCGTCAAAGGCGGGCCGCAGTCCATCGGACAGGTCGGCATGGCCCACGTCCAGGATGATGCGTACTAGTGGGTTGTCCATCTCTTTGGCCAGGTCAACCAGCTTGCCGTAGCTCTGGAACAGATAGCCGGGCACATGGGCCAGGTTCTCAAGGCAAAGCACAGCGCCCGCGTCCTCAGCCCAGGGCAGCGACTGTTCCAGAAAGAGCTGGAGGTTATCTATGGACTGGCCTCGCACCTCTTCGGAGGCTTTGGCCGGGTCCACGTCCGGGGAGTCTATGGGCCCGGGGTGGACCACTATGACCCGCGCGCCGATCTCTCCTGCCAGGCGCAGTGTGGCCTCCATCTCATTCAGGTGCTTGGCCCGCCGCTCCTGGTTGTGTGTAGCCGGGGCTACGCCTCTGTGGATGAAATGAATGGACAGCTCAATGCCGTGGCTGGCGGCCTGCACACGGACGTATTTGACCTCTTCCGGAGACATGAGTTCAGGCCACAGGTTCCATGAGCCCAGTTCAAGGCCCTGGAAGCCTTGCCGGATGGCGAAGTCCAGCCCCTCTCTAGCCATGCATTCAGGTCCGAAAGAGAAGGTTGAAACGGCGATTGTCGGCATTACCCCTCCATAGTTGGCCCGCCTAGGGCGGCAGAGTGTTGCAAGTATAGCACCATCCCGATACGGCATCCCGCGGTTGACAGGCCCGGGACTGTTGAGTAGCGTTGTGTTTCATCTCAGAGGAAGGCAGTGATACATTGCTTAAAGTAGCGGTACTAGATGACTACCAGTCGGCGGCTCAGGATATGGCGGACTGGGGCGCTCTGCCTCCCAGCGTTGAGGTTGAGATGTTCCATGACCACCTGGCGGGGGAGGATGCCTTGGTGGAGCGGCTGGAGCGGTTCGACGTTGTCATCGGCATGCGGGAGCGTACTCCATTTCCTAAATCGCTGTTGGAGCGCTTGCCCGCCCTCAAGATGCTCATTACTACCGGGATGGGCAACGCCGCATTCGACTTCGATGCCTGTACGGAGCTGGGCATCGTAGCGTCGGGTACATCCAGCGGAGGCGGCCCAGGTACCATGGAGCTGACCTGGGGCCTGATCCTTGCGCTGGCGCGGCATGTGTCCAGCGAGGACAGGGCCACCCGAGCCGGGGAGTGGCAGACCAGCGTTGGCGACGGCCTGGCGGGCAAGATGCTGGGTGTCATTGGCCTTGGCAACATAGGCTCAAGGATGGCGGCCATCGGCAACGCCTTTCAGATGCCTGTCATCGCCTGGAGCCAGAACCTGACGGCGGGGAAGGCTGCGGAATGCAACGCTACGTTGGTGACCAAGGACGAGCTTATTGCCAGGGCCGACGTCGTGACCATACACCTGCGCCTCAGCGACCGGACACGGGGGCTTATAGGCCGCATAGAGTTGGGCCTGATGAAGCCTACGGCCTACCTGGTCAACACCTCTCGCGGCCCAATAGTGGATGAGGCCGCGCTTGTGGATGCGCTGGAGCGTAGGGCAATAGCCGGAGCCGGGCTGGACGTGTTCGATCAAGAACCGCTGCCCTCGGACCATCCGCTGCGGCGACTGGAGAACACCGTTATCACGCCCCACCTTGGCTACGTGACACTGGAGGGGTACCAGGGCATGTATGGCCATGCTGTCGAGAACATCCAGAGCTACTTGGGGGGGCAGCCTGCCAGGGTGATCAACCCGGACGTCCTGGACAGGCCTAACCTGAGGCAGTTGGGCTAGTAGTCGCCCTCCCCTTGACCGGGGTTGGGGGTCGTGGCGGGCGGCGAGGCGCCCGTGTCTCCGCCGCCCATCTCGGCCTGAGGTATGTCGGCGCACGCTGTGTAGGTGGCCGGGTCGCCGGCCATGTGCAGGTTGACGGCTAGGCCACCCGCCTGCAGGGTTTCCAGCGATGTGTCCAATATGGTGATGGACATACCGTCTGCCATGTTGGTTAGCGGATACTCCACGCCGCCGATGTTCATGCAGTCGCCGGAGTGGATATGGTTGAGCTCTGAGATACTGGCGGTGGCGATGATAGTGACATTGGTCTGGTTTCCGTTGGCTGTAAGGACGGCGATGCCCGACTGGCCGGAGTCGTTGAGTTCGTGGAGGGCGAGGACAAGATCACCGGATGGTGCCATCATGCCCATATCTCCGCTGCCTGTATCGCCGCTCATCTCATCGTCCATTGCCTCCTGAGTCGGTGTGGACGTTGGCAGAGATGTAGTGGGCGTGGGTGTTGTGTCTTCGCCACCGCATGCTGTCGCCAGAAGCAGTGCCGCAGCCGCAAGGATGATAACAAGACCAGGTCGCTTCATGAAGGACTCCTTTGAATAAGCTCTAAGTGTACAAAGGGTATACGGCGTGGGCGGGGCATTGGATTCCGGCATGGAATGGCGTAGAAGAGCGGCGGTTTAGCAGATGGCGCATGGCAAAGGGCGCGTTCGGCGTCCGCCCGCTATGTACGTGCCCGGTGGCAGCGTCGCGCACCCAGGTATATGTCACGCCAGGGGCGATCTGGGCACTCTGGCGTACCTGGATAACAGGGGCGGGGTGGTGTCGGCGGAGATAGGCAAGCTCCAGTGCGACCCTCGGAGTGGTGAAGCGTGGCACAGGTAGCCTCTCTGGTCATGCCCTATTACCTGTGGGCGATTAGCCTGCTCGACCTGCGACCAGTATCAGGTGGATGGCTAGCTAGTTCCGCCGCCGGAGTCACCGCCCGTTGCCCTGTTGACGAATGACTCAAGCATGCTGGTGAACTCCATGGGGAATATGAACTTGGTGGCCGATCCCTCGCCCAACTGCTTCAACGTTTCGAAATATTGAAGGCTCATTGTGCGGGCGTCGGCGGTCTGGGCCACGCTGTTGATCTGGCTCAGTGCGTTGCTGAAACCTTCCGCGTTCAGGATCTCCGCCTGGCGAGTCCCTTCCGCCTTCAATATAGCGGCTTGCCTTTCCCCCTCAGCGGATAGAATCGCCGCCTGCTTCTCACCTTCGGCCCGGTTGATCTGAGACTGGCGTTGACCCTCGGATTCTGTGATGTCAGCTGTCTTGATAGCCTCGGCGGACTTCTCCCGTTCCATTGCGGCCTTCACACCGTCAGGCGGGTCTATCTCATTGATAGCGGCCCCGCGGACCTTGACTCCCCAGCGACCGGTGCTCTCGTCGAGGGCTACCTGGAGCTGACTCTGTATCCGCTCTCTCTCGCCTAGGGCATCGGCTAGCGTTATGTTGCCGATAATTGACCTTAGCTCCGCCACGGCGAGGTTCCGTACCGCCAGGCGATGGTCGGCCACCTCAAGGATCGCCTTCTCCGCCTCTTCCGGGATGACACGGTAGTAGAGAACGAAGTCCATGTCCACCACCACGTTATCCTTGGTGATGTACTGCTGAGTAGGCACCCGTTCTGGCACCTCCCTGGTGTCAACGACCCTGCCGGTGTAGAAGCCGGGAATGAGAAGATGAAACCCGGCACCTTTGAGGGTGCCGGTATACTTTCCGAGGCGAAACACGATCATCTTCTCGTACTGCTTGACGATCACTATGCCTGTTGCCATCACCACCTCCTAATGGTTGGGCTACGAACTCGCGCCGGATATGCGATTCTTCTATATTCCTGCGGGTTGCCCGATCCCCTGGTTGCAGCTCGAGTGTGCTATGAGGTAACACTACCATTCCACCAGTGGCCTGTCCACGACTCGGATGGCTGGGGGAGCTAGGAGTCATTCGCCGCCTGGGTGCTATCGGGCAGCCTGGCCACGGTAAGTACGATGCCGTCTGTTTTGACCACTACCACCGTCTCTCCGGCGCCTATATGCTCCCCTCCCTCGACGACTGCCGTCCACAGTTCGTTTTGCAGGTGTACCGTTCCCCGGGGCGACAGGTCGGTGGTCACCTCCGCCGTCATGCCGATCAGGCCTACCACACCAGGCTCCGGTGGCCCCCGTCGCGACTGAATAATGGTGTACAGTGCCCAACCGCCGCCGCCGCTCAGCGCAAGCACCGTCGGAACCAGCAGCCACATGCTGACGCCTATGGACGGCTCCGTGGGGGACGGGCCACCGGTGTGGAAGAACAGAAGGAACCCTCCCAGGGCGAAGCTGACGATGGCCCCGACCCCCAGGACGCCATACCCCGCCACGTAGAACTCCAGGACGGTCAGTCCCACCGCCAAGAGTACCAGGGCCACGCCCGCCCAGTTGACGGGGAGGCTGTCCAGGCTGACAAGGGCGAGAATAAGGAGGATGGCCCCAACAACGCCAGGCAGGACCAGGCCGGGGTTCAGTAGCTCCAGCAGAAGTCCCAGGCTGCCCAGCGAGAGCAGTAGGTAAGATACGTTGGGATCGGCAAGGAACCTTAGGAACCGCTCTACAAGGGTCGGCTGTATGGTGTGCACATTCACTTCCAGTGTGTCCAGCACCACTCGCTCACCGTCTGGGGGATGTAGTACCGTCTCTAGCCCATGGAGCTGGGCCAGAAGGTCGTCTATGTCGCCGGCGATGAAGTCTACCATGCGTAGTTCCACAGCCTCCTCTGCGGTGAATGCCACTGCCAGGAGGACCGTCTCCTCCAACTTTTCCTGGTTGCGGCCCCGCGCGGCCGCAATGCTGCGCATCTCGGCAGCAGCGTCGCTGGTTATCTTGGACTTGAGAGTCTCTGGTAGGTCTTCGCCTGTGTTGCTTACCGGGCTGGCAGCGCCTATGTTGGTGCCCGGCGCCATGACAGCGAAGTTTGCGGCGGCAGCTATGAATGTACCTGCCGAAGCGGCCCTGGCTCCGCGGGGAGATACGTACACGACCGTCGGTATGTCTGCTTCAAGGAGGTGTTGAGTTATCTCCCGGGTGGAGGACAGCAGACCTCCGGGTGTGTCCAGTCGGATGACCAGCAGCGCCGCACCGTCCACCTCTGCTCGGTCTATGGCCCTGGCGATAAACCTTTCCGAGATCGGATCGATGACACCCTTCACATCTATGAGGAGGATGTGCCTCTGTTGAGCCTGAGCGGTGCCCATTAGCCCTCCGGCCAGTGCCAGCGCCGAGAGCAGGGCGACGATTAACCGGAGGCGATTTCTACGCATCTCTACTGGACCTCGTGCGGGACGGGCACTCTCCTACGGGCTGAAGAAACCGTCGTCATAGGCTTGGAGAAAGGTATCGGCTACCAGCTCAGGGTGTTGAAGGGGGACATCATGGATGGAATCTTCCAGCCATACTGTGAGTACCCGTGGCAACATCGACTCCGCCTGGGCTACCTGCTCCTCTTTGGAGTAGCCCCCAGCTTGGCGCGGCTCCTCACTCTCTATGCGTGTCGGCATGACCAGGACCGGGGCCTGGACGCTGGTGAAGAGGTCGCTAGGCATGCGGTCCCACAGGGCGCGCACTATCTTCATGTGGTTGTCCCGGCTCAAACGTGGCCGGATGGTCCCGTCGGGTTGTGTGTCAAATGAATTGCGAAGAACCGTCTCCGTCTCGGGTCGTGACATGTTGACCCATCGCATCTCCCTGGCGCGCTCGACCAGCTCATCCATTGTGAAGCTGGTCAGGTCCGGCGGCGCCATGCGCTCCCGCACCTCCTCCCAACTAGCGTTGGAGCCGCTCCTAGGGCTGATGAAACCGCCGTCTACGAAGACCAGTCCGGCTACCGCGTCCGGATGAGAGGCACCCAGTTCCAATGCTACGTTAGCTCCCCAGGAGTGGCCCATGATAATGGGCTGAGACGCGCCCAGGTGGTCCAGAAAGGCGGCCAGGTCACTGCAGACGGAATCGAAGTCGTAGCCGTCTTCCGGTTTGGCGCTCTTTCCATGACCGCGTTGGTCGAGGGCGGTTACGGAGAATCGGTCTGTGAGTGCCGGGGCTACAAGGTCCCAGATGTGGGAGTTGGAGGCCAGGCCGTGGAGCAGCACTAACGGTTGGCCCGTGCCGCCCCAGTCGCGGTAGTGGAAGGAGAGGCCGTTGAGTTGAACCTGTCTGTCTGTGGCCCGGTCTGTCATGCTATCTCCAGAGGGTATGGGTGCCGCCCGCTACTCTTCCGCCCAGGAAAGGTGGGTGTCAACGTAGCGGCTGACTGCTCCGCAACCGCGGAGCCACCAGTATAACGTGAATGTGACCACACTCAGGAGCCAGACCCTTATCCAGACTCCCGCGAGGCTGGTACCAGATCCCGTGTAGCGAACGTGCCTGCCGCCCATCGATAGACGGCCGGACCACGCTCTAAGGTACCAGTTGAATAGCCAGGGGAAGGCCAAATATGCTGTTGGAATACTGAAAAGGTGGGCTGCCAACCGGGCTAGCAAAACCTTTAGCCCTGAATCAGCGGGACGTATTCGCCACTGACCTTCAGATTGTTACGCCACGGCGTTCCTCGTCAGAGAAATGGTCTGTAACCGGTTGGTGGGTTAGAAGGCTGATAGCCATCAACATTCTACACCGATATCTGCGTTCAGATTCGCCCGGTTAAGCGGGCATTACCCTTCCAGTGTGATGGTGTAGCTGCTGGTGATGGCGACTTTTCCACTGATGGTCGCGCCGATGGAGCAGTACCTATTCTCGGAAAGATCAATGGCCCGCTGGACTGCGCGGTCATCCAGTTTGGCGCCTCTCAAGTCGTACTGAAGGTGGACTCTGTTGAAGGCCCAGGGTGGGTCTGGGTCCTGGACACCCCTTACCCTGATATCCAGTGAAGAGAGCTCCTGGCGCTGCTTTCTAAGGATGTTGGCTATGTCTATTCCGGCGCAGGCGGCCAGGGAGGCCATTAGCATATAGGCGGGCATGAACCCGTCAAATGGATCGCCGTCCTCTTCAGGTGCGTCAACGGTCAGGTTATGTCCGTAGCCGTCCTCAAAGGTGAACTTCATGCCGCCTTGCCAGCCGCCGCTGACCTCTATGGTTGGACCGTCTGTCATGGTGCTCCTTTTTGGCGTTCAGTGGCCGGTGAAGTTCGAGGGCCGCCGCTCCCGGAAAGACGCCATGCCTCCTACACGTCATGCGGGGCCCGCCGTGAGAATATGATAGTGCAGGGACAAGGTGGCTGCGCTATCAATTTGATACACAGGCAATGCGATTCACGTGCATCCAGGGTCACTGGCGGGCAAGGACTACCAGAAATGGTAGTTCAAGCGGGCCCGTTTTGAAGGATACTAAAGGTGACCTCCGGGACGACGCCCCGGCTCGGGCTACCCCCATAGGCACTTCTTAATGGAGTCCGGGTCGGGGCTGAATTTCTGAAGGGCTCGCCTCTCCGTATCATCCATTCAGATCGTTGCCTCTCTGAGCAGGCAAATCCTTAGAAGCTCAAGTGGGCCATGAGGTCGATAAAGGGGAACATTCCCACATCAGTGCCATCGTGAAACGGCACTTTGGTGCCCCCAAGGGGATTCGAACCCCTGATCTCCACCTTGAAAGGGTGGCGTCCTAGGCCGCTAGACGATGGGGGCGTAGAGGGTGTCGAGTCTGCCGCCGTGCGTACGGCCGCTACTCGGTGGTATCAGGGATACAGCGGCAAGCCCTCAAGTCCGGCCGTTTCGGGCATGCCGAACATCAGGTTCATGTTCTGGATGGCCTGACCGGCGGCTCCCTTGACCAGGTTATCGATGCAGCTTACCACCACCAGGCGTCCGGTATGTGTATCCACGGAGGGGTATACCAGGCACATATTTGTGCCTGTGGTGTGCTTGGTCTGCGGGGGCAGGTCCGTGACCCTGACAAATGGCTCGTCGCTGTAGAAATCGCGGTACATCTCCCGGATGCTCTCTTTGGTGGCTCCAGGGTCCAGGATGGTGGCGTAGCAGGTAGCCAGAATGCCGCGTGTCATTGGAATGCGGTGGGGTACGAATGTTACTCTGGCAGCCACCGCCGCCTCTCTAAGTTCCGCTAGCTCCTGGGCGATCTCCGGCTGGTGGCCGTGACCATCCAGGCCGTATGCAAGCGCGTTTTCATTGGCCTCCGCGAACTGGTCCTGCGTGCTGCTGGTCAGCCCACCTCTTCCGGCACCGGATATACCTGACTTGGCGTCCACGATGATGTCGTCGGCGACGAGTCCCGCCCGGACGGCAGGAGCCAGGGCAAGGATGGCCGCCTCCGGGAAGCAGCCTGGGTTGGCCACCAGGGTGGTGCCCTTTATGGCCTCCCGGTGGATCTCTGGGAGACCGTACACGGCCTTCTCCAGAAGGTGGGGTGCCGGGTGCTCAACGCTGTAGGCCCGGTTGAAGACATCCGCATCGTGGATTCGGAAGTCGGCGGCTATGTCTATGCCCTTGACGCCATCGTTCACCAGGGGTGCCAGAGCGGCAGCGCTTGCGCCGCTGGGTAGGGCGGAAAAGGCCACGTCCACGGACCCTTCGATGGACTCGGTTATGGGTAGATCAATGTCCCACAGGTAAGGCAGGACTTCCGGCAGTCGTTTACCGGCGGCACTCCTACCGGTGACGGATACCACCTCCGCGTCCGGGTGGTGCCATAGAAAACGGACCAACTCCGCACCGGCATAGCCCGTGACATTGATGATTCCGACCTTCATTCGTAACTCCTGACAGGTGTAGCTAGAGTATATCAGGGGCAACAACGTGGGTACAGACCGGGTGGCCTGCTCGCCTTCCCAGCGGTGCTTTATGCGGTTGACGACGTCGCGATTCCCAGCCTTGTACGTCCTTCAGGGCAGCCGTCCAGCAGTGCACAGGACTCACACAGCGGGCGCTGGGCCTTGCACACACGCCGCCCGTGTGTGATTAGGTACACGTGGAGCGGGTAAACGTCTTTGGGGGAGACCATGGCCTCTAGCAGGTCGTGTGCGGCATTCGCAGAGGTTGTTTCACCTATGAAACCCAGCCTTCGGGTCACCCGGTGCACATGGGTATCCACCGGCATTGCCGGCATGTCCAAGGCGAAAAGTAGTACCACGGCGGCAGTCTTGGGACCTACCCCTGGGAGCGCCATGAGCCAGGCTTTGGCCTCATTCAAGGGTAGGGCCCGCAGAAAGTCCAGGTCAAACCCACCTCTCGACTCCAGTATCTGATTGAGTACCGCCTTGATCCGGGGCGCTTTGATGCGGGCCAACCCTCCTCTGCGTATGCTATTGGCGATCTCCTCTTCGTCGGCGCGGGCCACGGCTTCCAGCGACCCGAACGTTTCCATTAGCTGTTGGAAAGCCCGTTCCGCATTCAGGTCTGAGGTATGCTGAGAGAGGATAGTGACTACCAGCTCCGGCACCGGCTCTTTGCGCTGATCCCAGGTCAACGGGCCGTACTCCACGTCCAAGCGTTGCAGCACCTCCCGTGGACTCAACGTTGCGGTTGGAGGAATTATTGCGTCAGATGTGGACATTTTCCCGTTGCGACCAATGGGCTGGGCTGGTAACTTATGAGAGTGCCTGAAGTCGCCACAGTATAGACCGCCTCGTTAGATTTCGGGAGGTCGCTGTGCCAGGGGTGTAAGTCCGCTAAAGTGGAATGATATACTTTAGGATGTCCCTTCAGTCCTCGTTAATGGCTGTGTAATGCGGTACCGGATCACAGAACTGCCCAAAGCCACAATTCAAAGAGCTAGCTGTGTCTTTATTGGCTGGTGTCGGCAGTCAGGCCGCGTGGCCGGTTTGGCGGCTCAAGTGTCCGGCCCTGTCCAGAGGAGTATCTCCGTGCCAGCTGGGGAGTAAGCAAGGTCGTTATGTCTCTTGAACAGTATCTTCAGGAACTGGCCCACAGCGAGGGGCCCATAGTTTACGCTGACCTTATGGAACTGTCAGGACTAGTGGACGAGGAGCTGGAGGAGTTCAGGAAGTGGTGGCCGGACATACCTGACGATACACGGAGAGGCCTGGTGGAGCAGCTTGTAATGGTGGCTGAAGACAACGCTGAGATGGACTTCAACAGCATACTCCGCTACTGCCTGGAAGATGCGGACTATCTTGTGCGAGAACGCGCTGTTATCGGTTTGTGGGAGTGTGATGACCGCAACCTTGTGGCGCCTCTGATGGACCTGCTGAAAACGGATCCATCTGAGCAGGTGCGAGCCGCTGCTGCCACCGTGCTTGGTAAGTTCGGGGCGCTGGCCCAGGGCGGCAAGCTCCTTTCCCGGTATGGTGAGCGGATCAAGGAGTTGTTGCTGGAGGTGTTGGAGGGTGACGAGGCTTCTACCGATGTGCGCCGCCGGTCGCTAGAGGCTGCAGCGGCGTTCAACACTCCGCGTATCAGTGAGCTCATCAGCGAAGCCTACGATAGTGCAGGGCTCAACGTACGCACCAGTGCCCTGTATGCCATGGGCAAGACCTGCGACCCAGACTGGCTGAGTACGCTGCTGGAGGCCACTGATGACGTAGATCCTGCCATCCGGTATGAGGCTGCCGTGGCTTGCGGCGAGTTGGGCGAGGAGGATGCGGTGCCCCACCTGATCGTACTGGTCCAGGACGAAGATCTTCAGGTCCAGCTATCGTCCATCCAGGCGCTGGGAGCTATTGGAGGGTACCTGGCCAAACGGGCGCTGCAGAAGTGCGTCCGCTCCGAGGATGAATTGATTCAGGAGGCGGCCCAAGCGGCATTGGAGGAGCTGGAGGTGGAGGAAGACCCGTTGGGCTTCAAGGTTCAGGGCTAGGTCCGAGTTAGGAACCATTAGAGAAAAGGAGTCGCCTGCTGAAGAGCAGGCGACTCCTTTTTACGTTACGTCTGTCAGAGGGTGGGCTCTATCAGAACTGCCGCTCCTCGGTGGAGCCTGCCAGCGCTGTCGTTGCGGCCTGACCTCCGGAGATGCTCAGCATAATCTCATCGAAGTAGCCAGCGCCGACCTCTTGCTGGTGCTTGGTGGCTGTGTAGCCCAGGCTCTCGTTGGCAAACTCACGCTCCTGAAGGCGGACGTATGCGGGCATACCTTCCTCCAAGAACTCCCCGGCCAGCTCAAAGGCGTTCAGGTTCATCATGTGCCACCCGGCCAGTGTTATGAACTGGAACTTGTACCCCATGCTGGCCAACTCGGTCCGGAACCGGGCGATGGTGTCGTCGTCCATGGCCTGTTTCCAGTTGAAGGAGGGTGAGCAGTTGTACATGAGCAACTTGCCGGGGAACTGGGCGTGGATGGCTTCCGCGAAAACGCGTGCCTCCTCCAGGTCCGGGTGGGATGTCTCATACCAGAGCATGTCGGCGTATGGCGAGTACGAGAGGCCCCTAGCGATGATGGACTCCATTCCACCATGTACGTTGAAGTACCCCTCAGCCGTGCGCTCACCTGTCAGGAATTCGGCATCCCTGGGGTCAATGTCGGATGTGATCAGCGGTGCGTCCAAGGCATCGGTGCGGGCTACCAGAAGCGTGGGCACTCCCTGGACGTCGGCGGCGAGGCGAGCGGCGTTGAGGGTGCGGAGGAACTGGGCCGTGGGCACCAGGACCTTGCCGCCCATGTGGCCGCACTTCTTCTCAGCTGCCAACTGGTCCTCGAAATGGACACCGGAGGCGCCGGCCTCGATCATGTTCTTCATCAGCTCAAATGCATGGATGGCGCCGCCGAACCCTGCTTCGGCGTCGGCCAGGATTGGGGCGTACCAGTAGACATCACCATCGCCATCCAGCGTCTGGATCTGGTCGGCCCGCATCAGCGCGTTGTTGAGCCTTTTGACCAGGGCTGGAACGCTGTTGGATGGGTAGAGGCTCTGGTCGGGGTAGGTGCTACCGGCCAGGTTGCCATCGGCCGCTACCTGCCAGCCGCTCATGTAGATGGCCTTGAGGCCGGCCTTGACCATCTGTACCGCCTGCGACCCGTTGAGCGCGCCGAAGGTGGTGAGGTACGGGTCCGTAGTCAGCATGTCCCATAGCCGCTCAGCGCCCACTTTGGCGATTGTGTGTTCTACCCTGAGACTGCCCCGGAGCTTTACTACGTCACTGGCTGTGTAGTCGCGCTTGATCCCCGCCCAGCGAGGGTCTGCGGCCCAGCTTCGCTCTAACTCCGCCACCTGACCGTTAGGGTTATGCCCGTTCGTGCTCATGTGTCCTCCTTAGATCGTGCCTATAGAACTTGATGACGTCATTCCAGGTACCGGTTTCCAGGTATCGTGAGAAAGTCTATGTAGTTGGGATTGCTTATCAGCTCATCCAGAAGCTCAGTGGCCTTGTCCAGGTTGCCGATGTTCTCTGAGTCACGCCCCTCAGCCAGCTTAGAAAGCTCATCGGCACGCAGCTCCATATACAGGGACTGGCTTATCATACGGTTGTCGGAGAGGCGAGAGTTGGTCCAAATCCACTGCCAAAGCTGGGAGCGGGATATCTCCGCGGTGGCAGTGTCCTCCATGATGCCATTGATGGCCACGGCACCACTGCCCCCTACCCATTGATCCAGATAGTCGAGCGTTACGCTGATATTGCCCCGCAGCCCTGCCTCGGTAATCTCACCCTGTGGGACCTCCAGCAGATCGGAGGCAGTGATCTTGACCTCAGGCATGTGGGAGAGCTGATTGATGCCCTGGAAAGAGCCTTCGAACACCTCCTGCACTATGGGCACCAGGCCGGGGTGGGCTACCCAGGCTCCATCGAACCCCTGGCTGCCTTCGCGCTCCTTGTCCCTTCGTACCTGGCCCAGAGCCAGTTCGTTAGCGTCAGGGTCGTCCCTGCGCGGAATGTAGGTGGACATTCCTCCCATGGCATGGGCGCCGCGCTTGTGGCACGCTTGGACCAAGGCCTCAGCGACGGATGTGAGGAAGTGGGTGGCCATATTGACCTGGGCACGGTCCGGGAAGACCATGCTGTCGTATTTGCAGAATGTCTTAATGAAGCTGAAGATGTAGTCCCACCGGCCCAGGTTGAGGCCTGTAATGTGGTCCCGCAGCTCGTACAGCATCTCCTCCATCTCGAAGGAGGCCAGGATGTGCTCGATGAGGACGGTGGTCTTGATGGTGCCGCGTGGAATGTCCAGCCCGTCCTGGGAGTAGTTGAACACGTCGTTCCAGAGGCGGGCTTCCAGGTGCGACTGCAGCTTGGGCAGGTAGAAGTAGGGGCCGGTACCTCGCTCCATCAAGGAGCGTGCGTTGTGGAAGAAGGACAGGCCGAAGTCGAAAAGGCTGGCCGCAATGGGCTGCCCGTCTATCAACAGGTGCCGCTCAGGAAGGTGCCATCCCCTGGGACGCACCACCAGAGTGGAGGTTTCCTCGTTTAGCTTGTACTCCCTGCCCTCGGAAGTCACGTGCTGGATAGTTCCATTGGACGCATCCCTGATGTTGATCTGGCCCTGAATGGTCCGGCTCCAGTGGGGCGAATGAGCGTCCTCAAAATCGGTCATGTAAACCTGAGCGCCGGAGTTGAGAGCGTTGATGACCATTCGAGGGTCTGCGCTGGGGCCGGTGAGCTCCACCCGCCGGTCCAGCAGGTCCTTGGGTGCCTGGCCTACCTGCCACTCCATTTCACGGATGCCACGAGTGTCTGCGAGGAAGTCCGGCATGTGGCCAGCATCAATCTCAGCCTGTCGGGTCACTCGTGCCTTCATGAGGGACCTACGCGTGGGTTCGAACTCCCTGGCAAGGCCGGCCACAAAGGCCAGCGCATCGGGCGTCAAAATCTCGCCGAATTCTGGAGTTATCTTGCCAAGGACCTGAATGCCGGGTTCCATTCCTTAATGCCTTATACCTTCTAAAGCTACTGCTGTCTCAGCCGTCTAGTAGTCCGCTGGTGGGGAGTCACTGGCTCAGGGCATGCAGAGCAATGCCATTGACCAATAGTGAAGCTGTTCCGGTGATGGTACACAGACCCCGAACTCTCATGGCCTGTCTAGCCAGTCGTACGTGGGCACGGTGAGGTGAGACAGTGGGCCGATATTCGACGTGGTCTCTCCTGGTTGTGCCGAAAAAGTACGGTGATAGTGTATGGATGGGGCCAGGTATAAGTCAAGAGGGGTGGCTTCTATCCCTGCTATAGAATTACCCTATACTGGTTGTCTGTAGGGGTCGATTGGTTGGGAGTTGGCATTAGAAGCATACAGCGCTGTCTGGACTCCTTCATACCGCTGTTGCTTAAGCGCAACCACTCATCGACAGTACGGATGAAGTCCATGGGTGTCCCGACATGTCGGGACCTGAGTTTTGCGTTGACTGTGGGTAGCCGCGCTGGTAACATGATCTTGCCGCTCACCGGAAGGGGGCGAGCAGGAACCCGGTAGATAGCAGCAGCCGCTGGGATCTCATGTGGACCGAGACGGCGAAAATAAGGTACGCATTGGAGAAGCGCCTTCTTGGGCGGGCCCAGGATGGCGTCTTTTTGTGCCCATTTTGTGCAAATGACTAGTAAAACCGGCGCCATAACCGACGTACCCGGTATCCAAGTGGGCCACTACACTGACGTGGAGCACGCCACCGGGTGCACCGTGCTCCTGTGCCCGGAGGCGACCGTTGGCGGGGTGGATGTGCGCGGGTCTGCGCCTGGTACACGGGAGACGGACCTTCTGCATCCCGGAAACATGGTGGAGCAGGTGCACGCGATACTCCTGAGCGGCGGCAGCGCATATGGTCTGGATGCCGCCTCCGGCGTCATGCGCTACCTTGAGGAGCGGGGCATCGGGTTTCGGATGGGTGATGTGGTAGTACCCATAGTCCCGGGGGCGATCCTGTATGACCTGGGGTTCGTTAGCTCCAAGGTGCGGCCGGGCCCGGAGGAGGGCCACCAGGCGTGCATGAACGCCTCGGATGACGGCGTGGTTGAAGGCAGCGTGGGCGCCGGTACGGGTGCAACGGTAGCCAAGGTGCTGGGAATGGGTCGTGCCGTCAAAGGCGGCCTGGGAACAGCTAGCATAGACCTGGGCGATGGCCTTGTGGTAGCAGCCCTGGTGGCGGTGAACGCTGCCGGTGACGTGGTTGACCCTGGTACGGGACGCACCGTGGCCGGGCCACGACGCGAAGAGGGACAGGGGTTCCACAGCACGGTGGATTTAATGATGCAGCCGGGCTTCTCCCGGCAGCGGGCGCAGGCTCGTGTTCAAGCGAGTGGCGACGTCCCTGCCGAGGTTGGCCGTGAGAATACCACCATTGGTGTTGTGGCCACCAACGCCCCGCTGACCAAGGCCCAGGTCAACAAGCTGGCCGAGCGGGGTCAGGATGGGCTGGCTCTAGCCATACGGCCCAGCCATACCATGGGTGATGGGGACCTGGTGTTCGCCCTTGCCACCGGTACGTGGCAGGGTGAGGCGGACCGGGGACTGGCCACACGGCTGGGCGCCGTGGCGGCCCACGTCATGGCCACTGCTATTGTGCGTGCGATAACCCAGGCCACTGGCCTTGGCGGAGTACCGTCGGTGGGTGAGTTGGCCAATGGGTAATTCATTCCAGCGGATCGGCTTTGTGGGAGCTGGACGTACAGCCACCGCTCTGTCCCTGGCGATGCGTGACGCCGGGTACGGCGTGGCCGCTGCAGCCAGCCGTTCTACGGAGTCGGCACGCAGGCTGGCAGACCGCCTTCCCGGATGCGAGCCGTTGGCCAACCTTGAAGATATTACCAGCAGGTGCGATGTCATGTTCCTCACCGTCCCTGACGATGCCATGCCTTCGGTGACAGAGGCGCTTCCCTGGCAAGCGGGCCATGCGGTTGTCCACTGCAGCGGGGCACTGACTCTGGACGTGCTGGATGCCGCCCACGAGAATGGAGCCTTGGTCGGTGGACTGCACCCGCTCCAGACATTCGTTGGAAATGATATGAATGCAGCCGGCCTTGCCGGGACCACCTTTGCCGTCCAGGGCGACGGTACGCTGCGTGAGTGGCTGGAAGAGGTGGTGGCAAGCCTGGGAGGCAGTACGGTGAGCATAGGCGAGCATGACCGGCCTCTGTATCATGCGGCGGCTGTGATGAGCTGCGGGTATTTGGCTACCATGCTGGACGCCGCCTGCGGCCTGTGGGAGAGCATGGGCTTCTCCCGGGAGGAGGCGCTCCGTGCCCTGCTTCCGCTGGCACGTGGGACTTTGAGCAACGTGGAGTCTCTGGGTACACGCTGGGGGGCCACCGGGCCCATCGTACGGGGCGACGTGGAGACCGTGCGACTTCACCTTGAAACGCTGGCTCAGCGGGCACCGCATATCCTACCGCTGTACTGTCAGGCGGGGCTTGCGATGGTGTCGCTGACATCTCTTACCACGGATAAGGTGCCAGATAAGGTGGGTGAGTTGAAAGAGCTGCTCATCGCCCATATGGAGCTGGTTGAAGAGTCGGTCGGCAGCTAGATCGAACCTAAGAAGCATCTCAGGAGGCCGAGGCTATGAGAGTTACCATAAGCCAGATCAAAGAGATGAAGCGGAAGGGCGAGCGCATACCGATGCTCACCGCCTACGACTACCCGACGGCCAAGCTGGTAGAGGAGTCGGGCGTGCCGATGATCCTGGTAGGGGACAGCCTGGGCCAGGTGGTCCTGGGCTATCCATCCACGGTGCAGGTCACTATGGAGGATATGCTGCACCACACTAAGGCTGTGGTGCGGGGCACGCAGCGTGCGCTCATAGTCGGGGACATGCCCTTCATGAGCTACCAGCCGGATATATCCACGGCGTTGCGTAACGCGGGGCGGTTCCTCCAGGAGGCGGGTGCGCAGGCGGTGAAACTGGAGGGTGGCGTGACGGCGGCGGAGACGGTGAGCCGGATAGTGGAGTGGGGTATTCCAGTCATGGGCCACATAGGACTTACGCCCCAGTCCGTGAACCAGCTGGGCGGCTACAAGGTCCAGGGCAGGACGCCCGAGGCCGCCGCTCGACTGATACGCGACGCTCAGACCCTCCAGGAGGCGGGCGCCTTCTCCATCGTCCTGGAGAGCGTTCCAACGCCATTGAGCCGCCTGATTACTGAGCGGCTGTCTATACCCACAATCGGAATTGGTGCGGGGCTATATTGCGACGGTCAGGTGCAGGTGCTGCACGATATGATGGGCCTGTTCACCGACTTCGTACCCAAGCACGCCAAGCACTACGCTGAGATGGCCCAGGTGTTTCAAGAGGCGCTGGCCGCCTATGTCCGTGAGGTCAGGGAGGAGTCGTTCCCTACGGAGAAGGAGAGCTTTACCATGGACGAATCCGTCCTGGCGGAGCTGGCTACCCTGTAGGATGGAACTACTCACCACGGTAGCCGATATGGTATCTGCCCGTGACCGGTCGGAGCGGCCGCTGGGCCTGGTGCCAACCATGGGTTTCCTCCATGAAGGCCATCTGGCCCTGGTCAGGCGTGCCAGGGAGCAGGACCGCACCGTGGTGGTGTCCATCTTCGTTAACCCAACCCAGTTCGGGCCCAGTGAGGACCTGTCATCGTATCCCAGGGACATGGAGCGGGACCTGAGCCTACTGCAAGAAGAACAGGTGGATATGGTCTTCTCACCCTCGCAGGAGGAGGTGTACCCGCAGGGTTACTCCACCTACGTGGATGTTCAGGGCGTGACCGAGCCACTAGAGGGTGAGCGGCGTCCTGTCCATTTCAGGGGTGTGGCCACCGTTGTAACCAAGCTGCTGATCATCGTGCGGCCGAACCGCACCTACTTCGGCCAGAAGGACGGCCAGCAGGTGGCAGTGGTCAAAAGGATGAGTTTGGACCTGAACCTGGGCTCCGAGATCGTCGTCGTGCCGACGGTACGGGAGGCCGACGGCCTGGCTTTGAGCAGTCGCAACGTATATCTGACTGAGGATGAACGCCGCGCCGCGCCCGTGCTCTATAGTTCTCTATGCCGGGTGCGCGATATGTGGCTGGATGGCGTACGGGACGCCGATCTGTTGCGACGGGAGGCTGAAGCCATGATCGCAGCTGAGCCGTTGGCGCAGTTGGACTACTTCAGCGTTGCCGACGCCGAGACGCTGGAGGAACTGGAGCGGGTCGATGGCCGTGCCTTGGCACTGGTGGCGGCCCGGTTCGGCAAGGCTCGCCTGATAGATAACGTGGTGTTGGGCGACACGGACACAGCCCCATGAAGATACTTGTAACCAACGACGATGGCATATACGCGCCGGGCTTGTGGGCCGCGGTGGAAGCGCTGTCGGATATGGCAGAGGTCGTTGTGGTGGCCCCGGACCGGGAGCAGAGCGGGACGGGGACGGCGGTTACGCTGAACGAACCGATTCGGGCCGTGGAGATAGTGCCAACGGTGGAGGGAACCAAGACGTTCGCGGTAGAGGGGACCCCCGCCGACGCCGTGATCCTGGCCCTGGAGACCCTGGTGGGAGAGGTCGACCTGGTGGTGGCCGGCATCAACAGCGGCGCCAACCTGGGTGCGGACGTCATGATATCCGGCACCGTGGGAGCTGCACTACAAGGGTACAATCGAGGTATCCAGTCTATCGCGGTCTCTGTGGCATCGCTTCGCAACGTGCGCTTCGACTCTGCCGCTGCCGTTCTGGCAGGCCTGGTGCAGCAGTTGGCCGAAGGTGCGGTGCCCGGAACAGTGCTGCTGAACGTCAACGTGCCGCCTGTAGTCAGAGAGGAGGTCAAAGGTGTGGACGTGACTCGCCTGGCACGGCGTCACTACGCCGATACTGTGAAGATTGGAGACGATGGCAAACGGCCCTACTACTGGATCACCAGGACCAGACCGGCGTGGAGCGTGGATGAAGGCACAGATGTGTGGTCGGTGCGGCACAGGCGCATCTCCGTGACGCCTCTGAACACGGACATTACTGCTGAGACTGTCATGACCGATATACAGGGCCTGATAGGGCTGGTGCAGCCCCTTTTCGAGCCTAAGGCCGATTAAGTTTGACGCCTATACGGGTCGGCTATACAATTTGGTTAGTGGGGATATAGCTCAACTGGGAGAGCGCCGCGTTCGCAATGCGGAGGTTGGGGGTTCGAGTCCCCCTATCTCCACCAGGGTTCACCCTGGATCCACGCGCGGTGTCCCCGGCGCTTACCGCCGCAGCTCCTTCAATCCCACGCCGCACGCTGATTCCGGTTCCCTATGCCTGCCAACCCCTCTGCCCAGCCACCGGCCGGTTCCTGGCGCTTCTTAGGGAAGCCGTAGCATTAGCCAGACCAAGGTGGTGATCGTCAGCATACTCGCGCCGGTGCTCAAAGCCACGGCGCTGGTCACCTGGCGGGGATTTGTGTTGAATTCTGTCGCCAGCAGAGTCGTATACACGGCCGTAGGCATGCCTGCCAGCACAACCACTACCTGCTGGCTGACTCCGGTGATACCTAGCAGCACTGTGACGCCGAAGGCCAGGGCTGGAGAGACGACCAGGCGCACTACTGTTGCGGCAGTTGCGGGCAGCAGGTCTCTTGTTAAGGATGCCCTGGCGATCTGAATTCCCAGTGCGATTATCATGGTGGGTATGGCGGCCGCACCCAGGATATCCAGCGGAGTACGGATAATGGTAGGCAACGTAACATCGAATGGATTAATCGCAAGCGCTGCCGTTGTGGCATAGAACATGGGTAGTCGGACAATGGACAAAAGAGCCTGTTTGGGAGCCAATCCGCTGCTGGATGCCACATACACTGCGAGGGTTCCTGACATCAGCGCCTGCGGGACCAAGAATAGAAGCGCCCGGTTCAGGCCTTCCTCCCCGAAGGCCAGCAGGGAAACGGGCAGGCCGTAGTTCACGGCATTCATGAACATAGTGCTCAGGAGGAAGGCGCTTTTGCCTGGTCCACTTAAGCCCGAGCGCCACGCGAGGAGCCAGCAAACAGCGTACAGGAGCGGCAGCCACGCGGCCTGGAAAGCGAAGATGTCCAGCATATCTCCGATGGGAGTGTCCGCAGAAGACAGGGAGGAGAATACGAGGGCCGGTGCAAAGACGTAGAGCGCCAGTCTCCCGATGGGCCGAGGGTCTAAGTTGAGCGTGCGACCAAGGACAGCACCTATGCCTGCTATGATGAAGACGGGCAGGACCGAACCGGTGAATATGTCCAGCAATAGAAAACCTTTCCTCACAGGGGTGGAAGCGAAAGGGACTCTTGCTGTCCCAGCCCACGCGTGACGCGGCTAACAGGATAGCGTTACTATACTGCACTGCGATAGGTGCCAAAGGGTGCAGCCTGCATGATGAAAAGGGGCTGATCTGACCCTATTGTGGATGGAAAGCGGGTAGGTTGTATGCGTAGGAGTTGATTATTATGGAAGTCGCCCTGTGTATGCGGCACGGGAAAATCGGATAATCGAGCCAGTAGCGGTGGATGAGGAAGATGATGGTGAAAAGAAAGGAATTCTGAATGCTCTCCTTTGACGTTGTATCCAAGACAAACCTTGCGGAAGTTGATAATGCCATTAACGGCATTGCGCGTGAGGTCAAACAGCGCTACGACCTAAAAGGGAGGATGTGCTCTATTGAGCGCTCCGACAACATACTCGCCATTACCGCTGACAACGACATGCTGATGCGTCAGATGCACGATCTACTGCACGTGTACTGCGTCCGACGTGGAGTTGACGATGGTGTGATGGAGTTCGGGCCCAGTCAGAGCGCCACGAAGGGCAGCCTGCGGCAAGAGGTCGTCATCCGCGAGGGCATTGACGCCGATACGGGCAGGCAGATCGTCAAAATGGTGAAGGGCAGCAAACTCAAAGTGCAGGTGACCATACAGGGCGATGAACTCCGTGTCAGCGGGAAAAAGCGCGACGATCTTCAGCAGACGATCGAGGCAATTAAAGAAATGAAGATTGACATGCCGTTCCAGTATGTCAACTTCAGGAACTGAACCTCTCCTTAGAAACTGCGGGCAGGCGCTCCAAAGCTAAGCCGGTATGGGCCAGCGTGGATAGCGTGAGCATGGTGGTGGGGCTCGCTACTATCGAGCATGGAGCCGCCAGGCATTCATCAATCGGTCTGCGTATCGTCGTTGACGTTGCCGTGCAGGAGGGAAAGCCTTTGCGACAGCCCGCTTGGCAGCGTCTAGTTCACTTTGGTACTCCTCTGGCCTCTTGTTCTTCCATTGTGAACTGGGGTGTGTGATAGCAATGATTGGCACCCCCCGGCGGTCTTGCTGCCCAGTTCTGCCCAAGAAATCCAGCTGCTCCCTTCCCAATCACCACCACCAACTTCGGCTTAAGTAGGTCGAGCCATGGCCCTATGAACGTCTCGACAGAATGCCGAAATACCGCTGAGTTTGGCGCCTTCCGTTTGGCGCTCAACTCGTCAGTGCTGTCCACTGGCAGTACATTTGAGTACGTAATCTCTTCAATGCGCAAGCCAAGCGACTCTGGAAAACCAGGGACGATTCTCTTGAAGAAGGGCCATTCAGGCAGTTTCTCAGCTAAGTGTAAGTTAAGCTGCGAAAAAGTCTCCTGGTTGGGGTCACGGCGAAACCTCGGCAGATGTACCTGGAAGAGTTCGATGTCCCAGGGCCTGGAGTTATTAGGACCTTTTCCTGAGCCTGGATTCTGTCCAAGAAACACAATCCGAGTGCGCTCATAATCCGCCCCTATATAACCTGGCTGTGGCCTTCTCCGATAACCAGCCCTCTGAACAGTCGGCGCTATTTGACCAGGCCACTTCTTCATAGCGGTTTGCCAAGAGGCAGGACGAGCTATCCTTGCGGCCAGATTGATCAGGCTTTCTGCGTACATAGCGCTCCTCCGGTGGCTTGGGTTGCTCGGACAGGCAGGAATCTAGCGGTGAGATATCAGTTTGTCAATCCCAGACACATATATGTATCCATGTTAGCTATGGGTTAGGTAGGAGAGACCGCTGTCGTCTCTGCGGCAAGCAAGCTATACTCGCCACGATGCGACTTACCATGCGACGTCTCACTGTATGGCCAGGCTTCTTTGCCAGCGCATTGCCTGGCTGCGCACAGCCGCCGTACGTTTCGCGTTGACCGGTGTTACCCCGACTAGGACACAACCAGTATTCGAGTCACACGCTAGCCCGACTGGGGCCGCCAGCCCGGCAACGTAACATAACTCAGCCCAATCGCCGTAACCAAATGGCCATCTATGGAAAAGGAAACTCCGATCCACTTCCCATGCGGACACTTGGAGCAGCGACGTGCTAGACTCGTTCTTGGCCTTGCGACCCGGCAAGCGTGTCTTGCTCTAAGTCTTGCATAGCTGTTTATTCCTGTGGCAATGCGCGAGACCAAGCAGGATGGGCGGGGACGCCCAAATGAATCCAGGCCAAGGAGCTGTTGGTAACATGACCGATTCTTCCACAGGATACCGCAAGCCTCGCTTCTATTACGGTTGGACAATAGTGATAGTGGTGGCCCTTGCGGGGTTCACTCAGAGTGCGGAAACCTATCCGGTCCTGGGAGTATTTCTGAAACCCATGACCGAGGAGTTCGGCTGGAGTCGCAGCGTCTTTACTGGGGCAGCGTCTATCGGCACCCTGCTTGGAGGGTTCCTGGCTCTGGTAACGGGTCCCCTTCTTGATCGCTATGGCCCCCGCTGGATGCTCACTATCGGCTTCATCATCCTTGGCGGTAGCTTGATCCTTATGGCAGGAATCAGCGCACTGTGGCAATACTACGCCGTCCAGATAATTGGCCGAGTTATGCTGATGGGGATTGTCGCCATGGCTACACAGACCATCATCCCGAAGTGGTTTGTAGCGAAGCGCGGCAGAGCTGTGGCCCTGAGTGGACTCGGTATGCGTGCAGGGAACACCATTACCCCAATCTATGTTCAGTTCCTGGTGAGTACCTGGAGCTGGCGAGTAGGCACCGCTGTGACGGGAGTGGTCATTTGGATGGTCTCGCTCCTACCAGTCGCCATCTTCCTTCGGCGGCGTCCTGAAGATATGGGTCTCCTCCCCGATGGAGTCACATCCGAGGAGCTTGAGCAAAACCTGGACACAGCACCTGGCACCGGAGCCCATAATCCGAGACAGGAGGTATCCCTGTCTGTCCGACAGGTGGTCCGCCTCCCCTCGTTCTATCTACTGACTGCTGCCTTCTCTTTGTTGTCCATGGTGCTCCCAGGTACTTTGCTTCATCTGATCCCTTACCTCACTGACCAGGGCCTATCTGCTGGGGTCGCGGTGGCAATCGTAGCAGTGTGGTCTGCCAGTGGCGCTATTGGAGGACTCACCTTTGGCTTCCTGGCAGAGCGCATCAACGTCCGCCTGGTTTTAGCTGGAGGAATACTACTCATGGCCGGCGGTTTCTTCATCTTGCTGATTGTCGATTCTCCTGTGCTGGGTTTCATTTGGGGCTTCTACTCTGGGCTCTGTGGTGGAGGGATATTCACTCTCCAGCAGATTGTATTCGCAGACTACTATGGTAGAGACTCCCTGGGGGCTATCCGTGGTATCTTCTGGCCGGTGCAGTTGGTAGCGAACTCCGTGGGCCCTATTATTGCTGCGATTGCCTATGACACCACTGGAAACTATTTCCTTCTCTTCTCGGTCTTTGGGGGCTTGGTCATAGTTTCCAGCCTGTTCATCTTCCTGGCGTGTCCACCCGTGGTCTTACCCCAATCCGGAAGTTCACGAGAGAACACTGTACCTACCTCAGTCTCACCATCTGCCCCTGCCACAGATGACCCAGAGTAGTAGCTATGGTATGCTGAATACCCTTGTTCCCGCTGTTCCACCAGATACTCAGGCGGCCTCGTTCTTCGAAGGCGACCATCTGTGATGTTCCCCGATGTATCCCGAGGATTGTTGGCGTTGGTGTCAAACCAGGGAGACGGAGCCAGCAATCGGCAATTTTAGATATGTGCCCCTGTAGCTCAGAGGATAGAGCAACGGTTTCCTAAACCGTGGGTCGGCGGTTCGAGTCCGCCCAGGGGTACCACTTGCCAGATACGATAGCGGTAACCTTTTTCTGCGGCTCAATCGTTATCACACACCGTCCACGAATATGACGTTGGAGTTGGCGTTTCTATGACGTATCGGCCTGATTTCTGAATATTCCGGGGAGTTATACCACTCCCTTGCCCGTTCCATGCTGGAAAACTCCAACACGACCATTCGTTGGGGCGTCCAGCTGCCCTCCGCAGTCTCCGCAGCACCGCCCCTGACCAGATACTTGCCGCCGTACTTCTCAACGGTGGCAGGAACCCGTGGCCGGTACTCCTCGTACGCCTCAGGGTTGATGACCTCCACGTCTGCGATCACGTACGCTGCCATCTCGCGCTCCTCCATACCGCTCTCAAAGCGGCATAGTCTGTAGTCTAGGGATGCCGTGATGGTAGGTTGGGCAAGAGGTGGCGTCAAGGCTGAAGTCCCGCTGCAATCACCACGGTGATTGACCCCTGCGTTAGTACGATGATAGCCTTTGGGTATAGCACATACTCCAAAAGAGCCAGGAGGATACTATGCTAGCGCGGCTATTCGGACGTGGACAGAAGGCAGAGATGGCGGAGGACCCCGTTTGTCACATGCAGGTGGACACAGCGAATCCACCGGGAGGTACTCACGAGCATGAGGGAACGGTCTACTATTTCTGCGGACCCGGCTGCCGAGTCGCCTTCTCCAAGGACGCCCAAGCATACCTGTCTGGTGAGAAGAGTATGGATATGTAGTTCTGGCCTCGTGTACGCACGTCTGGTCAATGGAGCAGTGTGATAGACGTCTCGTATTTCGAAGCCTGGGCCAGGTGGTTGTCCGGAGAGAGCCTGGTCAATCTGAAACTTGGCTGGTTTGAGATTCTGTGGTGGGGCCGCATAGGGAAGCTGCTGGGGCTTCTGTCGGGGCTAACAATTGTCGCGGAGATCATTGGCGCCCGGCGACTTCGTGCCTTCGGTGTATCCATGCGGACTCAGACCTGGACCGCTGGTGCTCGATCGCGCGCCTTTCGGACGTTCCAATGGCTGGGCTGGTTCTGGACTGCCTCCTTGGCTGGATCTCTCGCACAGTACCGACTGACCGGTGCCGAGGCTGAGGCACACCGTCAAATGGAGAGAGGCGTCTGAACAAGCGCAGAAATTCCCTATAGACAGCTGGAATGTGGCTATTACCTTTGTGTGGGCCGCTTACGTTGCGACGCAAGGCTGGCTACAGCAAGGTCTAGTAGCAGCAGTCGTCGGAGGGGTCTTTACCATGGTGTTGGGCTACATGGTCCTGGTGCCTCTCGCTCTCCTGACAATTAACCTGTCTCTGATGCTTGCGCTCACTGTTGGTGACACATTGGTCATTCGACCAGCTGCTTGGATTCTGGAGCGGCGGCGGATCAATACACTGATCAAGATAGGGGCAGTGTTCCTACTTCTTGTTGGCTTCCACTTTGATCTGCTGGCTTCGTAATCAGGCGTGCGTCAACCGCATGGCCAAGCGTGAGCAGTGCGGCACGATAGTTAGAGTAGGGCACCATCAGCTCCTCAGTCCACCTTGTCTACCCTGACCACTCGTTCTGATCGCTGCCAATAACTGACTACCACCTCTTCATCCACTTCGACCCAGCGGTAGATGTCCTCCGAGACTTTGAAGGCGCGATCCTGAACCCATACTAGGTAGTATGTGTCCTCGTCGAATTCGTATTTGTACCCTTCTACTATCGCCTTATGGGATACGGTGCCAGCTAAGTTAGATGGTTCCGCTACCGTATCTGCTATCGCGAAAATCACTCTATGAATACCGACGAGGAGAGCAGTCCAACCTGCGCCCCAAAGAATCGCTCCCATGATGATATTAGACACCGATAGCTCACCTGACGAGGAGCCCAGAAAGTACGCCCCGATCGGAAAGAATATTAACGACAGCCCCACAGGGACGGCTACGACAGGCATCAAGAACACTTGTAATCCAGGCACTCCGTTTATCATGGAGGATTCCTCCTTTGAGACCGAACTCTACCGAAGTAGAAAGGGGGATACTTGACTCCAAGATCATAGTAGCCTGACGCGCCCCTGACGGAATACGCTTGAGACGCTAGCGAATGGACCCTGCGAGTAGGAGTGTTACGGGTTACCATGATGAGATCGACAGCTCAGGCGGCAACATACCTCTGCACACCTCTGCCTGCTCCGATCACACTACTTGGTTTCATCATCGAGCCTCAGCAGCTTCAACAGGTGGCTGGATAATGAGGCTGGCGGACGCAGGTATTCCGGCCAGTAGCGGGGGCACTTGGCCTGGGGAATATACGTTGGGCGGGCGGTCTTCGCCGGGCAGCGCTTGGCATAGCGGCACAGGGTCGCGTAACACCTGGTGTAAGGCCCCTGCTCACGTACGCTACGGTGGCCGGTTCGTTGCCGCCACTCGTCAACTGGCATCTCGTTGGGATCGTGTGGCCGTCTGGACATGACAGACCGATGGTACCGAGTCACTGCGGTGCCTGGTCAATGGGAATTCCGGCGAGAAAGAGCCTTTTTCTGGGGGCACAGCATCTGGAGCGTCAGCACATAACCCCATCTGCCAGGTTAGGGAGGTGGAGTCATGGTCACGCATGGCCTCAAAGTGGTAGTCTCCTGCTTGAACGTCAGGAGGTTGTCTATGGAAGATGAAATCAGAGAGTTGCAGGACACTTTCCGCAGGCTGGGGGAGGAGGCCCTAGAAGGTCTTGGCGATCTTCGTGATCCTATACTGGACACCGCCGTTGACGACGCACGCACGCTCAGACATGTGCTTTATACCCTGAGCGACCACTATAGGGAGCACCTACAGCCGCGGAGCGATCAGGAGCCGGAATACACCATACGCCGGATTATGGAGCACGTGGTCGAGATGGAGGAGATGCGCCTGGGCCACATAAGACAGGCCCTGGAGGGGGCCATCGCGTAACTCATATGACTGCGAGCAGGAACAGGCTAAGGTGGCAGCCGATCAAGCCTGTCCAGTCGCAACCTGCTTAAGGTTGATATCTCCGGAACGCAAGGCAGGAGCTATGTCCGCCGAACCCGAAGGAGTTGGAGAGCACCACGCCATCCCTCATCTGCCGGGCTTCCCACGGTATGCAGTCCACGGGACACTCAGGATCAGGCGTGTCGTAATTGATGGTTGGGGGCGCCCATCCGGTCTCTACCACCTTGGTGCAGACCAGCGCCTCCAGCGCGCCTGCCGCCCCGGCCAGGTGACCCGTCATAGACTTGGTTGAGCTCACAGGAATGGTGCTTGCGGCTTCCCCAAAAACCTTATATATGGCCAGTGTCTCCACCTTGTCGTTCATTGGAGTGGAGGTGCCGTGGGCGTTTATGTAAGTTACCTCATCAGGGCTTGCGCTTGCATCTTTCAGCGCGTCCTGCATAGCCTTGACTGCACCGCGACCAGCCGGTTCCGGCGCGGTTATGTGGAAACCGTCCGCTCCTGCTCCGTATCCCGCCAGCTCCGCCAGTATGGGAGCGCCTCTGGCCCTGGCGAACTCCTCGCTCTCTAGCACGAGTACGGCTGCACCTTCTGAAAGCACGAAGCCGTCGCGGTCCAGGTCAAATGGGCGTGACGCCTTCGTAGGCTCGTCGTTGTGGGAGGATGTCAGCGCATTGGCTTGGTCGAAGGAGGCCACGGTTATAGGAAGTATGGTGGCCTCGCTGCCGCCAGCTAGCATGGCATTGGTTCGGCCGGACCGGATCATGTCCAATGCTATACCCAGGGCGTCGGCGGCGGAGGCGCAAGCCGACACCGTGGCGAAGCTGGGACCCCAGCAGTTCAGGTGTATGGAGACTATACCGGCTGCGGCATTGGGCATCATCATGGGTACCGTGAACGGACTCACGCGCCGGGCGCTCTGTTCCTTCAGCGTGTTCGTCTGCTCAACAATTGTGGTGAGGCCCCCTACGCCGCTGGCTATGATTGTGCCCACCTGGTACCTGGTGTCGTCCTCCAGCACCAGCCCCGCATGCTCAACTGCCTCCTTGGCGGCTGCCAAAGCCAGCTGGCTGAACCGATCAATTCGACGGGCCTCTTTGCGATCCATCCACTGTTCAGGGTCGAACCCGTTGATCTCTCCCGCTATCTTGGTCTGGATGCCCCATTCGTCCGGGTCAAAGGACCGGATGCGCTCTATGCCGCTCTGACCCGCAAGAAGGTTGCTCCACGTCTCATTGGTCCCCAAGCCTACGGGGTTCACTGTGCCGGTACCGGTTATTACCACCTTGGTAGCCATTCCGCTTGTACTCCTCCGTAGCAGGCGGTGCATCCTACAGCTTTATGAGGACACAATCTATGTTAGGTTCCAAGTTGTATGGTACACCAGGCAAGAGAGTCGGGATAGTGCGTGCAGCCGACTTTCCTGGGACGTTAAACTAGATTGCCCGTCTCCGGATACGGTGCTTGCCGCAGTGATACTATCCGGTAGGGTAGGGTAGGGGAGGTCGGGATAGGACTACTCTGAGAAGGCTGTTTTGGTGGCGGGGCTCATTGCAACCCTCGGCACTGAACGACCAGATGGAGGCGATGACGATCGTAGATAGCGCCTGCCGGATCGGACGAAATTGCTATCTACGGCCCGACTGGATCTTCTTATCTCTCCAGCCCAAAAGAGCTGCTCGCCAGCCCAACGATATGGTCGGCGATTGCCAGGGACGAGGTCGCTGCCGGTGATGGGGCGTTCAGCACATGGATGGCGTCCCCCGTCTCCACAATGCTGAAGTCGTCCAGAAGGTTGCCTTTCCTGTCCACCGCTTGGGCCCTCACGCCCGAACCCGCCGGCGCCAGGTCGCTCTCCTGAAGCTCCGGCATCAGCTTCTGAAGCGCCTTGGTGAACGCTCGCTTGCTGAAGGAGCGCTGCATCTCGCCCATACCTGTCTTCCAATACCTCTTGGCCATACGCCAGAAACCGGGGTAGGTCAGCGTTCCCATGAACTCAGGCATATTGATGTTTCTCTTGCGGTATCCCTCACGGGCAAAGGCTAGGACAGCGTTGGGCCCGGCCTCTACCTCGCCGGTTATCCTGCGCGTGAAATGCACCCCCAGGAATGGGAATAAGGGGTTGGGCACAGGATAGATCAGCCCCTTGACCATGTGATGCTTCGCCGGCACCAGTGTGTAGTATTCGCCTCGGAAAGGGATGATACGCACGTCTGAAGGGAGGCCCATTCTGCTGACCATGACATCGGCCTGCAGGCCCGCGCAGTTGATAAGGTGCCCCGCTTCTACGTCTCCCTGGGTGGTCTCCAGGAGCGTGCGACCGTTGGAACGGGCTATCTTCTGGACCCTGGTGTCGGTGACGATATCCCCGCCACTCTCCCGGAACTCCGTTGCGTAGGCGGAGCAGACCTGCTTGTAGTCAACAATCCCCGTCATGGGACAGCGAATTGCGCGTACGCCTTGCGTAAACGGCTCCATTTCGCTGAGTTCCTCGCGCCCTATCATCTCGATCCCCTCGACTCCGTTGGCGGTGCCGCGCTCGAAAAGGGTATCCAGCGCCGGCAGCTCCTCCTCGCTGGTGGCCACGACCACCTTACCCACCAGGTCGTACTTTATGTTGTGATTGTCGCAGAACTCCCTCATGCGCTTGGCTCCATCCACGCAGAAGGTGGCCTTTGCAGAGCCGGGACGGTAGTACAGGCCGGAGTGGATTACGCCGCTGTTGCGGCCCGTCTGATGGCGGGCCAGCTCCTGCTCCTTCTCCAACACGACGATCCGTTGTTTCGGGTAGTTGTGCGAAAGCTGCATGGCTGTGGCTAACCCCAGGATGCCGCCTCCGATGATGGCTATGTCATACTGCTTTGAAGCCATGACCCCTCCTGATTTAGCCGCCGTCCCAGTTGTACAGCCGGTCTGTCTTGGCTGCCATGATGAAATCGTTGCGATGGATGTTTCTTATGGCGTGAGTCCACCAGGTGACCGTGACACGACCCCACTCGGTCACAAGCCGGGGATGGTGGCCCTCCTTCTCCGCCGCATCGCCCACCGAACCTGTGAACGTCAAAGCCTGCCGGAAGTCGGGGAACCGGAATGTTCTGCGTAGTTTGCGGATGTCGCTCTCCGTGATCAGGCGCCACTCTGGCACCAGCGGGTGAAGCTCCGCCACCTCTGCATCGGTCACGTGCGGCGAGTCGGCCCGGCAGGCTACGCACCTCTGCTCCGACAGGCTGGTCATCCTTACCTCCAACAGCTGCATACTGGCAACGATGAGTTTCGGGACATGCTACACTGACCAGCAACGTTTCACCAGTGCTCTAATGTTTACTGTAACCGACAGCGCCAAAGAGGAGCTTCAACGTACCCTGGAGCGGACCAGCGTGGCTCCGGGGAAGGTCCTGCGCCTGACCACTCCACCTGCGTGGACGGGCCCCGGCGATTTCGGTGTCGTGATAGATGAGTCGGGTGAGGAGGAGCAACTGGTCGAGTTCAACGGTCAGACGATCCTTGTTGTGGATTCGGACCTGGCCGGCCACCTAGCTGACTCCGTGTTGGACTTCATCGACTCACCCGATGGGCCGCGATTTACGCTGGACGTCTATTAGGGGGCAGGGCACACCCTGCTAATCGCCATGCCTGAGGTCTGGATATACGCTCCAATGCGACACCTGACAGGCGGGCAGGAACGTGTCCAGGCAGATGGATCCACTGTGAGGCAGGTCATCGACAGCTTGGAGCGCCAGTTCCCCGGAATGAGGAATGCGCTACGCCTGGACGATGATCTTATGCCGGGCATCGCCGTCATAGTTGACGGTGAAACATCTGCCCTTGGCCTGCTGGAGCAGGTGGGCCCGGAGTCCGAGGTGCACTTCCTGCCGGCTATCGGCGGCGGCTAGGCGGCCGCTGAAGGTTCCCCCTGGCGTCGGTAGACGACCACCTCCCACTCGCGAAAGGTCCCGGCGTAGGCTAGTGACACCCTGGCCAGCCCATGGGACGCCATCAGCGCCGCTATCTCCTGTGGCTTGTGTACATAGGCCCGGAACCGCTTTCTGACAAGGGCCAACCCTACGTTGGCCGTTGAGACAAAGGCCCTGCTGAGCCAGTTGCGCCTTGGATATGCGAGAACACAGATGCGCCTGGCGCGCACAGCCGCAGTCGTCACCAGGGACCTCATGTCAGGGTAGCAGCATACGGCTCTGTCCAACACCACAATGTCGGCGTCCTCGGCGGAAGCGCCCATCTCTGCAAAGTCGCCCACGTGGTACTCCACCGAGTCTTTTAGCCCCATCTGTTCGGCTAGGCTGGTCGCCGCCTCCACGTAGGCCGCAGCGGCATCATAACCCACGGCGCTGGCCGCGCCAGCCTTGATCAACTCCAGATGAAGGCTGCCTATGCCTCCCCCGACCTCAAGGATGGTGGAATCGGTGATGCCCTGGTCACTGATCGTATCGGCCAGGTGGCGACTTCGCTTGCTGAGTCCTTTCTTCAGGTACGCCTTCAGATCCCCCTGAGCCACCGACCTGCCAAACATCTCGTCCAGCCCGTTGACGGAACAGCAGTCCATACCTCACCTCCTCAAAACCCTTGGTTATATTGTGCTACGATACGATAACAGATAGCCACACTTCTTCATGTTCGCTCGCAAGCCGGTTCTCAAGGGCAATCTGATCGCCGGAGTGGCGGCTGGCAACTAGGTTGCAGCTTCCGTCTCAAGCTTGGATGATCTCTGACCCTCCGCACCCTCCAGCCGGCCGATGGGAATGGCAGGCATGGTGGTGATGTGGGCGCCGGCCCGGACCCCCAGTTCGATGGAGAAGTGGGCCATGGCTGTATTGTCGGATGCCTCAACAATGCTCACGAAGTCACATTCGCCCAGCACGCTGTATATGCCCAGCACCTGCACCCCCGGCACCGAGATGGCCCCCTGGGCCCGCAGGATACTCTCGGGGTCCTCGAGCGCCTTTTCCCGCCCCTCAGGTGACAGTGTCAGCAGTTGAATGTAGATAGCCATATGCCGTTCCTTCCTGTTACTTGGCTTGCCGTTCCTCCACCGCCCCATTCTACTTCGCGGGTAGGGACAGCGCGAACCGCACTGCCAGTCCGATCCACTCCTCCAGAACCTCGTCCGATTCCAACACCTGGGACGGCACCAGGACCATCCCCTTCATGGAGCGTCCCGTGAAGTCGAATTCATGGATTTGCGGCTTGGCCATTGCCGCGTCGCGCCCATCCGGACCCGCGCGCGCGATCATCTCGTCGTTCATCACACCGCAGCACATATTGTCCCGCAGCATGAAGCCGATGCCGCCGAACATCTTGCGCTCCACCAGGTTGGGTTGGTCGGTTAGAGCCTCTCGAATGCGCTGCGCCAGCCCCTCATCGTAAGCCATGCGTTCCCTCCGCGTTTGGCAGATGGCATGGAATATGTTCGTGGGCGTCAACCAAGGACGGCACTACCTGGTAGACACCGTTGCTACGGTGCACCCGATGGCCTAGACTGGCTGGAGGTAGTGTAACTATAGGAGGCTCTAAATGACGGATCGGGACCTGGCATTCACGTCGGCGTGGAAGCTCCGGGATCTAATCCAGTCCAGACAACTGTCGCCGGTGGATCTAACGGAACTGTTCCTGCGGCGGATCGACGAGTTTAACCCGCGCCTCAACGCCTATATCACCGTCGCCGCAGACCAGGCGCTGGCCGATGCCAGACGTGCCGAGGCTGCGGTCCGGTCAGGCGATGCGCTGGGCCCCCTGCACGGCATTCCGATCGCCATCAAGGATTTGAACGCTACAGGGGGCCTGCGCACCACACGTGGGTCCAGGGTATACGCAGACTTCGTGCCCGATACGGATGAGCCGGTTGTGGCGCGCATCAGGCGGGCAGGGGCCGTCATCCTGGGCAAGACCAATACGCCGGAGTTCGGCCATTCGGCCACAACGGAGAACCTGCTGGGCGATCACGGCCGTAACCCCTGGGACACGGCGCGCACGTCAGGGGGCTCCAGCGGTGGGGCAGGGGCGGGCCTTGCTGCTGGAATGCATCCACTGGCCCAGGGCAGCGATGGCGGCGGGTCCATTCGCATACCTTCCAGCATGTGCGGTGTATTCGGCATCAAGCCCACACAGGGGCGAGTGCCCAGGCCATACGCCGGCCCCGGCGGATGGGGTCAGTTCTCCCAGAACGGCCCCATGGCACACACAGTCCGTGATGCCGCCATGCTGTTGCAGGTGATGGCCGGTCCCGATCCAGGTGATCCTACCGCCATACAGCCACCGCCGCCGGACTTCTCCGCCCGGCTGGAAGAGGGCGTGCGCGGCATGCGCCTGGGCTGGAGCCCCGGCCTGGGCTCGCTGCCCGTCGATCCAGAGGTTCGACGCGTTACCTCGGAAGCGGCACGAGTATTCGAGGAGTTGGGCGCTTCGGTTGAAGAGGCGGAGGTTGACCTGGACCATGACCATATAAGAAAGGTGTTCAGCACCATCTGGCTCTCCGACTACGCCGCCAATTTCGGCGGGCTGCTGGAGACCCGCAGCGATGATCTGTCGCCCTTCTTTCGGGAGTTGATTGAGGAGGCGGTGACCTGGCCTGTGTCCCGGCTGGCCCTGGCGCTCAGGGAGCTGGAATGGCATAGGGCACGCATGGACGACCTGGTGTGTCGCTACGACCTGCTGCTGACACCCACCCTGGCAACATCGGCATTCCCTGTGGGAGAGCGGCCCGAGGTGATCGACGGCCAGGAGGTGGACCCCATCTGGGGCTTTACGCCATTCAGCTTCCCAATCAATATGAGCGGGCACACTGCCGCAAGCGTCCCCTGCGGCTTTTCCGCTGACGGAATGCCCATTGGACTGCATGTCATCGGGCGCATGGGCGACGAGGCTACGGTGCTGCGTGCCTGCGCGGCCTTTGAGCAGGCGCGGCCCTGGGCGGACAGTCGTCCAATGGTTTCCTAGGTGTGGTTGCGTAGTATGACGATGGAAAACATGATCAACATGGAGGATATGGGCCTGGTGTTCCAGGTGACCGATGAGCTGGGCATAGACCGGGAGAGCATCCGCGTGGATTTGACCAAGGAAGACCCTGGCTCAGTGCAGCAGCGGGACGACGGCGCTATCGAGATTGTGGTGCCGTTTACCATGCCTGTGGACGAATGGCTGCCGTCGCTGGACTCCGAGCTCAGGGCCTTGGGTTACGGGTAGGTCAAACCACCGGTTACCACTGCCTGCGCCTCTTTGACCAAGACTGCCCCGGCTCCCCCTTGACATTTTCATGCCTCCTACTCAAAATAGAACATCTGTTCTTGTTTGCATAGAGAGTAAGGAGGCAACAGATATGCTCATAAGCCGTTCCCCCGATGCTTACGACAAGCTCCGGCTGCTTGGCGGCATGGCCGGTGACGACGTCCTATCCAACGACACGGAGCGCCGCTTCAATGTCCCCCGTCACGCCTACACCCAACCACGCAACCGCGACCTGCCGGCGGGCGTATATCGCGCCGCTATGCCTGGCGGAAAGACCATATCTCTGATGCGAGTGATGTTCACCGACTTCTGTAAGTACGATTGCGCCTACTGCCCCAACAGCACCTGGGTGCCCCGGAAGCGATACGCCTTCAAGGTGGATGAGCTGGCCCGCCTGTTCATGGAGCTGTACCAGCGCCAGACCGTTGAGGGGCTGTTCCTGAGTTCCGGCATCGCGGGAAGCCCGGACAAGACCACAGACAAGATACTGGACACGGTGGAGATGCTACGGAAGCATTATCACTTCAATGGCTACATCCACCTCAAGGTCATGCCCGGCACATCTGCGGACTACGTGGAACGTGCATACCGCCTGGGTACGCGGCTCTCCATCAACATCGAGACCACCAGCCACGAACACATGGAGCGTCTCAGCTCCATGAAGGACTACCAGACACATATCCTGGACCCTATGAGCGCTATAAACCGCCTGACCAGGGAGGACGGTACCGGCGCATTCGGCCAGGTTACGCAGATGGTCGTCGGCGCTGCTGATGAGTCCGACTGGGAGATATACGAGCGCATGGACCAGCTGTACACTCAGTGGAACTTCAAGCGAGTGTACTACCAGCCGTTCCGTCCCGCCCGGTACACGCCTCTTGAAGAGCACCCCGCCACACCCATGATGCGCGGCCACCGGCTGTACCAGATGGACTGGCTGAGCCGTATCTACGGCTACTCTCCTGATGGGCTCAGGCCCGCCTTCAGTCCAGACGGGTTCCTATCCCTAGACGTGGACCCCAAGCTCCAACTGGCCGTGAACCGGTGGGGCGATGAGCCGGTGGATATCAACCACGCCGACTACAGCCAGCTCATCCGGGTGCCGGGAATAGGGCCCACCTCTGCCAAACGAATAGTTGCTCAGAGGGGCAGACACTCCGTTGATACTTGGAGGGACCTCCAGGCTATGGGCGTGGTGGCGAAGAGGGCCAAAGCATTCGTGGGGTTTGCTGGATATCGGCCCGAGCGTTCTCAACAGCTGAAGCTGGACATGTTCCAGGAGCAGCCGCCTGTAGCATCCCTCACTGCACACTCCAGTGGCGGGTGTTCCTCCTGCGCAAGCGCTGCCTGTGGCAGCTGTCCCGTTGCCAGCCTGCGCTCAACATCCGCTGCGGTCACGGCGGGTACGACGGCGTAAGCGTGGTCCGGGTTCCCATCCAGTGGCTAGGATGAGGCCAGGGGCAGGATGAATTAGGAAGGCTTTAGGTGCAGGGTAACCCCCTGCATCTAAAGTCTATCCGCGACTATTTGGGCAGGTTGGCCAGGACACGCCCTGCTACCCCACAACGCGGCGGCGGCTGGAGAAGTAGTCCACCAGCAGGTACCGGCCCAGACGCTCAGGACTGGTGTGGAAAACCCGGCCCCGGTTGATTCGCGTCACCTGGTCCATAAAGCCCAAAAGTCGGGCACTCCTGTCCAGCAGGAATGTGTTGATTGTGATGCCCATGTGGGTGCACCGTTTTACCTCAAGCAGCGTTTCCTGGATGGTCTGCGGACTGGGCGGGTACTGGAGGAACAGCTGTCCGGACTCCACGTGGGCCGTAGGCTCACCGTCAGACACCATGATGATCTGGCGGGTGCTGCCGCTGGGACACCGCGCTAGCAGTTTCCGGGCCAGCGCCAGGCCGTCCTGTATGTTGGTGTACGGATCGAACTCATCCCAGCTGAGGTAGGCCAAGTTGTCCGGTGTAATCTCCCGTGCATAGGTGGAAAACCCCACAATGTAGAGGGAGTCCCTGGGGAACTGGGTCCGTATGAGGTTGTCCAGGGCAAGAGCTACCTTTTTGGCCGCCAGGAAGTTGCCTCGCATGGCCATGGACAGGCTCATGTCCACCATCAAGACGGAGGATGCCTGGGACTCCTGGTCCCGCCGGTACATCTCGAAGTCCCCTGCCTTCATTCTGATGGGTACGCCTCCTCCCCGCTGGAGCGCGTTCATCAGTGTCTTCTGTAGGTCTGGATGGAACGGGTCGCCGAACTCATACGATTTGGTGTCGTCCCGCTGGGGTTCGCCCCCCGACACCAGTCTGGCGGATGTCGTGTGAGCCAGACCTGTCCTTCCGTATGAGGGCGAATATCTCCTCAAGCGCCTTCTGGCCGATCTTACGCATTCCCCTTGGCGTGAGTTCGTAACGGCTTCCCATCTTCCGGATGTACCCCGCCTCCTCCAGCATATCTCCCAGCCTCTTCAGCTGCTCAAGCTGGTTGTAGGCCTCCTCGCCCAGCAGGTCCTTGACCAGGTCGGAATCTATCTCCGGGCTGACGCCCTCTCGTTGGGTACGCCGGAACTGCCTCTCCAGCTCCTCCATCCTTCCAAACCCTTCATCACGTCCATGGCCTCCTCCAGCGTTAGCGGGTAATCGCCCTGGAAGAGGTAGTCGCGCTCCACGGAGTCCATTATGGAGAGTGCCTGAAGGTTGTCGGTTAGCCGCCTCATCTCCTCTTGGAGGGCCGGGTCCTGCAGAGCCGCGTCCAGAAGTTGCTGGAGTTCTTGGCGCTGGCCTGGTGACATGTTGCGCAGCAGGTTGTGCATCTGTGCCCTCTGCTGCTGCATCCGTTGAAGCAGGTCATCCATGTCCTTGAGCGGCTCCGGCCCGAAGAGATTGCCATACCTATCTCGAAAGGCGACGAAGTCGGTGGGTTCTCCTTGAAGCCGCTGCTCAAGCAGGTCGCTCAGGTCGCTCAGCATGTCTTTCAAGCCCTTGGGCAGGCCCTGGCGGCCGGCGGGACCCATATCCTGCAACTGCTGCGACAGGTCTTGGGCGTGAGAGTCCAACATCCGTTGCTGCAGGGACTTGATCAACTCATCGAACCGGGCTCTGGCATCTGCGTCCATGAAGTCGTAGTCGCTGAGTTCCCGGATACGGCCTGCGGCATCAGGTGGGAGCTGGTCCAGCAACTCCCGGTTGCGTTCAGCCCGCTGCTCCAGCATCCGCAGCAGCTCACGACCCGTCTCCTGGGATAGCTCCCCGGCGTCGGCTGATTCCAGGCGGGAAGCGGTCTCCTGCAGGCGTTGGCTAATGCCCATTCGCTCCGTATCTATAATGTCCTGAAGCTGCTGCCCGATGTCATCAGCAACTGAGTTGAGGCCGTACCGGTCCAGCGTCTGCTGCCGCAGTGCGCGTAGCCGTTGGCGCATGTCCTGGATACCTGCGAGTTGCCGTCCATCCCGCCTGGTGGCACCACGCTGGATCATAGACCGAAGCGCCGATGCGACATCGCCGTGGTATAGCAGCTGGTCGGACAGCTGCTCCATGATGTCGTCCTCGTGGAATTGGAAGGGGTCCTGGCTGCCGTCCCAGCGGGAGTACCGGTAGCTGGTCATACTGGTTCCGTATTCCTAGGCCGGTGCGCCTGGCGGTTGTTCTCCCCTGGGCAACCCTCTGTGGTCTGACCGTCGGGTGTGCCCTCGGGGTTCATCCGCGCTTCTGGCGTGGCCCCGTTGCAGGAAGGATAGAGATGGTTGCAGGGCAGAGCGTTAGCTCCGATAACGGAAGCGGCCCTCGACCTTGTCCCGGTTGAGGCGACGGTTGAGATGCAGCCCCTCTAGGATGAACTCCGTTCCCGCCGCCACATTTTCCGCCGGGCTGGAAGAGTTCAGCCGTTTCAGTGCCTCGGCCAAACCTTCCATCTTCTTGACATTGGATACGTATGATTTGGACGATACGTCGCTACCTGTGTCTATCACCAGACCCTCGTCGAACTGGGCTATCAGCGGCTCGAAGTCGTGCACGTTGAAGTATCTGCCGAATACGTTGGACACGGCCTTCTTCGTGAGCTCTTCTATGAGTTTGGGATCGCGTCCCTCCTCAATGCTGTCCACCTCTATCTTGCCTGTGGTGGAGGACACTATTGCGCCCAGGTCGCTGATCCTTGGGGCGCACGCCTTCTCCCCCTGGACGATAGCCCTTCTCAGCGAGTTGCTCATCGCGGTCTCGTAATTTGCGATGGAGACGCGCACGCTTACCCCGGAGCGCTGATTGATGTCCGGACTCCTGCGGGCAAGGGAGGTGATCTCCGTGATGATCTCCTTCATGTACTGGGGCACCGTTACCATCTTGTCTATATTGCCAAAGCGGCTCCGTTCCTGCTCGACGATGCTGATCTCCTCCTCAATGGACTGTGGGTAGTGGGTGCGTATGTGCGCTCCGTACCTATCCTTGAGGGGAGTAATGATGCGACCTCGGTTGGTGTAGTCCTCCGGGTTGGCGGTGGCCACTACGAAGATATCCAGGGGCAGGTTGACCTTGTACCCCTTGATCTGGATGTCCCGCTCCTCCATCAGGTTGAACAGGCCCACCTGGATGCGCTCCGCCAGGTCAGGCAGCTCGTTGATTGCGAAGATGCCCCGGTTGGTCCGGGGAATCATGCCGAAATGTATGGTCATCTCGTCGCCCAGGTAGCGGCCTTCAGCCACACGTATGGGGTCCACCTCGCCGATGAGGTCGGAGATGGATATGTCCGGCGTGGCCAGCTTCTCAGCGTACCTATGTTCCCTGGGCATCCATGTGATCTCTACCTTGTCGCCCAGTTCGTCGCACCTGTCGCGGCAGGCCTTGCAGATGGGGTCGAAGGGGTTATCGTTGATCTCGCAATCAGCGATGACCGGGACCTCATCGTCCAGCAGGGTGGTCAGGGCGCGGATCAGCCGAGATTTGGCTTGGCCGCGTTCGCCCAGCAAAATGATGTCCTGGCCGGCCAGGACGGAGTTCTGCAACTGGGGGAGTACGGTGTCCTCAAAGCCTACGATGCCCGGGAACAGCGTTTCCTTGGCCCGCAGCTTCTTCACCAGGTTCTGTCTCATCTCTTCCCTGATGGGCACTACCTGGTAGCCACTAGCTCGAAGCTCCCTTATGTTGCTGGGTCGTTTGGTTGCGGTCATCCTTACCCCCCCCCCGGCGGCGTTGCCTTACATGGACGCAGTGCGCTCCATGATACCGACCTCGTAGATGTAGTTCAACGCTCTGGTGGCCGGATAAAACGGTGTCTCACGCTGGTTCTGTGATGTGCCCCATGTGCTCCTGTCTGACATGTCATATAATCGTTGCTGCTCTCACGGAGTAGAGTCACATTTGCGCATGTGGGTTAAGCAGGACATGCTGGTGTCAAAGGTATCGTCTATTAATATAACGTTCATTCTGCTCGCGGCGGCGGCCGTTCTGACTGTGGCGTGCGGAGGGGGAGAGAGGACGGTTCGTGGCGTTGTCGTCGAGGCAGAGGCCCGCTCCATTTCGGAGGTGGCAGCCTTCACCATTGAGGAGGAGGGATCCGGGAAGGTGTGGACGTTCCAGGCTGATCGGCCGGTAGGATTCACGCCCTCTCATATCCGCGAGCACATGATGCAGGGCCAGGCGGTGACGGTACGTTTCCGGGAGCGTGACGGGCTGTTCATCGCAGTCCTGGTTACCGACTGACTGCCATCACTCCAGTAACGGCACCAGCGCCTCTACCAACTCAGGGTAGGAGACAAACGCCTCGAACTTGGCCGACACACGGCCCTGCGCATCTATTACGAATGTGTACGGCTCGGTAGGGAGGCCCCACTCGGCTACTGTGGGCGATATCTCTGCTGTGTCGGGATTGCCCTGCATCTCCTTGGGGTTGGCGTATATCTCAATATGGATGAAGTTGGCCTCACCTCTGTAGGAGTCCTTGATCTGCTTTATAACGTCCAGTTGCGGCCCGCAGGTGGCGCTGGAGCAGAAGGCGGGCGTGGCGAAGCTGACCACCAGCGGCAGCCCTGACTGTACGGCGTCGGCAACGGAGATGGCGTACAGGTCCGGGTCAGGGTCCAGGTCGCTGGTGATCTCTTCCAGGGTCGCCGCGTTGCTGGCGGTGCGTGTGTCGTTGGCGGGGGCGGATGTGCCCAGGCCGGGTGTGGCGCTCTGTTCCGCCACAGTGAACACCAGTCGTGCCTTCTCACCGGCGAACTCGCCGTCCAGTGGAGAGATCTCTGCCAGCCACGTGCCCGCGCGGTCGAACTCGATCTGGGCGATGAATACACCGCCCGATCCCGTAGGCCATGGCCGGAACATTGCATCCACGCTGTCCTGGAAGACTGTCGCGTCCCCCTGCTCGAAGGCCAGCGTCAGATCCGCCACGGTTGCCCGTATCGGTGCTGACCTGGAGTCCAGCAGCGCCAGCACCAGCCGGTTGCTGCCTATGCTCAGGTCGGTGGAGCCCAGGACTGGTCGCAGCGTTAGTACCGTGGTCTCGCTGGTAGGCGTGGGAGTCGGAGTTGGACCGGCGCATGCCGCCGGCACCAGGGCGGCCAAGAGGATCAGATTTGGAAGTAGCCTCTTCAAAGTTATTGATATCACTGCTTGGAACGGTGTTACCGCTGACGCTCCCTGTAGACCTCCACTGACACTCCATCTAGCACTGCGCCTCTGATGGGGGGCGCTGGCTTGGTCACTCTCGCCCGAACGGTTGCAACGGGGAAGGAGGCTAGTACACGCTGGGCGATGGCTTCTGCCACCGCTTCTAGCAGGTTATACGTTTCTCCCTCCGTAACGGCTTTCACCATCCCGTAGACCTCTGAGTAGTTGATCGTGTCAGACAGTTCGTCCGAGCGGCCTGGGGCAGACAGGTCCGCCTCCATCGTCAGGTCCACCACAAACCTCTGGCCCAGCTCTTTCTCCTCCGGGTTGACGCCGTGGTAGGCGTAGAAGGTCATGCCTTCCAGCGTGATGGAGTCGTGTGGCGGGCCGTTGTCGCTGCTGCTCAAACCGTACGCTTTGCGGATGGGGTTATATTCGGATCGGAACACCGTGCGACCGGGCACTAACCACACCGGTTGCGGGATTGCCTCTCAATATATATAAGGAACGTGGAATCCAAACGTGGCAGCTGCTCCCGGCACTCCTAGCTGGCGGACTTGGTCATAGCCTCCGCCAGTGCCAGTAGGTTGCGGGCCCGCTTCACCACCGGAATGTCTATCATCTTGCCGTCCAGGGAGGTGCTGCCGCGGCCTTCGGCCTCCGCCTCACTAAAGGCAGCGACCACTTGCCGGGCGTACTCCAACTCCTCCTCGGATGGGCTGAACAGTGTGTTGATCGTTTCCAGCTGGCCGGGATGAATCGCGAATTTGGCCTTGAAGCCTAGGGGCAGCGCAGAGCGAACCTCTCGCTCAAGACCCTCCACGTCCCGGAAGTTGACGTAGGGGGTGTCTATCGCCAGGACACCCGCGGCACGTGCTGCTACTGCCACCACTGAACGGGCGTAGCGCACTTCGTCTCCATCGTCAGAACGCTGCACCGACATGTCGTTGGTGAAATCTTCGGCGCCTATGGCTACCCCTACGATCCGGGGCGATGCGCTGGCTATCTGGTAGGCGTTCACTATGGCCATGGCGCTCTCAAGCCAGGGTATGAGCCGTGTGTGTCCAACCTCAATGCCGGCTTGCTGCTCAAGGCCGTCCAGGATGGCTGAGACCTGCTCTATATCCCACGCCGACTGCACCTTCCCAACCGTTATTCCGTACACGTTCGGGCCGACCACCACCGCCAGGTCATCCCTGGCTAGGCCGGTGTCCAGGGCATTGATGCGCGGTATGACCGTCCGCCCGTTCTGGGCCAGGGTCTTCACCACCTCGCGTACTATCTCCCTGGCGTTCTCCTTCTCGCCGTCAGGCACGGAGTCCTCAAGGTCCGGGACCAGCACGTCAGCGGGCAGGCCGCCGGCCTTGGTGAGCATCTCCTCGCGGTTGCCTGGGACAAACATCAGGCTTCGGAACATGTCCATTGGAATCCTCCCGGGCGGATTGGCGCTGTTCTACTGAACATCGGAGCGCTGGCAAGTATAGCACGTACCACCTTTCAGACAGGAGGAAACGGGCCGCTGTTCTTGTAGCTGGTGTCGCTTTGTGCAGGAACTACTAGATGAATCCCAGGAAGATTGTAAGGAACCTTGATTTCCTGCCGGGGGCTTAAGGTCCGATGATGCTCCGATTCCATCGCGAGTGCTCGACCGAGTCGGCACTTCGCTCATCCCGACTAGTCGGGATGAGCGAGCTATAATAGCCCTACCCTGCATCGGAAGCGAGACCAACATGGAGATAAGAGTGTTTGGAATAGAGGGGGTGCCGGAGATAGCCACGGGTATGGACCTGACCGCACTTATACTCCAGGCCGCCCAGGCCCAGGGCACACCACTTCAACAGGACGACATCCTGATTGTCACTCAGAAGGTGGTATCCAAGGAGGAGGGTAAGCTGCTGGACCTGGCCACCGTCACACCCTCCGCTCTGGCGGAGCAGTGGGCCATGGACTACGAGCGCGACCCGCGGCTGGTGGAGGTGGCGATGAGAGAAAGCAAGCGTATCTCCCGGATGGACAGGGGTGTTCTTGTCACGGAGACGCGTCACGGCTTCTACTGCATCAACGCCGGTGTGGACGCCTCAAACGTTCCAGGTGACGGAATGGTGGTGCTGCTGCCTGACGACCCAGACGGCTCCGCTGCCAGGATACGAGACGCTGTTCTCCAGACATCGGGTATCCGGGTGGCTGTCATCATCACCGACTCCTGGGGCAGGCCATGGCGCGAAGGTCTGACCAACATAGCCATTGGTGCCGCGGGAATGGCCGCCCTGCGTGACTATCGTGGCACTGTGGACCCTTTCGGGATGGAGCTTCACGCCTCAGCCATCGCTGTGGTCGATGAGCTGGCGTCGGCGGCTGAGTTGGTGATGGGCAAGGTGGACATGGTTCCTGCGGCGGTTGCTCGGGGATATGCCTACACGCCCTCCGACGGGAAGGTGCGGGACCTAATACGGGCGCCTGACCGGGATATGTTCAGATAGGTCTTCCCCTGGTAGGGCGTGTCCTGCACCCATATCTCCAATTGTGGCTTAGGTCGCAGCCTTCGCCAGCAGTAGAGAGAGTGGGTGTCCGGGCCAGTCAGGATCAAGAGCGGCAAAAAGAGTAAAAAGAGAGGAGGCCTGGTTTCCCAGGCCTCCTCTTATGCTTCAGGATCTTTTACTGTCAGCCAGGCTAGCTAGGCTACGGCAACCCGCTCCAACTGCGTCCTCACCGTCTTCTTGAGCTCCCTGACCTTTTCCAGGGAGGGGTAGGCGCCGCCTTCCGCTTTGCGGTCGAACAGCATCTCACCATCCAGCAGGATCTCAAGCCGTCCGTCGTCAGTGGGGATTATGGCGATGCCAACGTCCTTCTTGAACTCGGACCAGACTTCAGCGGCGATCCACGCCGCCTGAGGGAGGTAGCCTCAGCTGAGGCAGTATCGAATCTCCATCTGCATTTTGCCTGAGTTATCTAACATAGGCATCACCTCCTTAATATTTCGCAACACCGACCCCAATCTACTCTGCCTGATAGTATATGGTAAGAGGCGTATCCTGTCCACCGCTCAAAACGTACATTGATTGGGCACTTGAGGCAGGGAAACATTGGGTGCTAGCCTTTCTGGGGGTGCTAGCCTTTCTGGCCAGAGCAGCCCAGTCCAAGGAGATTCGGATGACCTTTTCTATTGTCTGTCGCGCGGGACCCTGATACCGGCCACCTTGGCGTCGCCATCTCTACGGCGGTGCCCAACGTCGGCGGACTGTGCCCTTATGCCGCCGCAGGTGTGGGTGCAGTCTCTTCACAGGCTAGCAGCAACCCGTATCTGGCCCTCTACGCTATTCAGCTTCTTGAGCGGGGGGTCACAGCTCAGGATGCTCTGGAGAAGGTGATCTCCTTGGACCCGGGTCGGGCCAACCGCCAGCTTCACATCGTGGACGGGATGGGTGGCACTGCGGCCCACACCGGCGACGAAAACGTGGACTGGTGCGGCCACAGGACCGGCGATGGCTTCTCAGTCGCTGGGAATATGCTGGTTGGGCAGGAGACCATTGAAACCATGGCTGAAAGTTTCATCGCGTCCACCGGCTTCCTTTCAGACCGCCTGGTCGCCGCATTGGAGGGCGGCCAAGCAGGCGGTGGCGACAAGCGGGGCCGGGTATCCGCGGCCCTGCTCGTGATGGGCGATGAGGACTACTCAATGTTCCGTCTTCAGGTGGATGAGCACCCGGACCCCGTGGCAGAGCTGCGCCGCGTCTACGATATTCAGAGGCCCCGCGTGTTAGGTCCGGACGCCCGCGCTATGCCCAGGTCCATCATGGAGGGACACCCCTAGCCATCGATACCACATCCGCCAGGCTGTTCTGTACCGCCACCTCGGTGGATGCTATAATAAGGATGCTCCCTGGTGGTTGGAGCGGGGTGGAACCACCCGTTCCCATCCCGAACACGGTCGTGAAACGCCCCAGCGCTGACGATACTCTGCCCGCAGGGGTATGGGAAAATAGGCCACTGCCAGGGAGCATTTCTTATCTTTTCAAGGTTTGGCTTTCAGTCGTTGGGTGGTAACCCTTGCATGAAAGAAGTGCTTTCGCCCCTTTCATTGACAGCTAGCCTCTGATACAGTGTTTGGGCATGTTAGTTAGCTGGCGACTTGGCCCTCCCTTTACAGCTATAAGGTTGCGTCGCTATACTCTTAAAGAGGGTGCCGCGTACATTTCTAAAGTGAACCACAAAGTTGACCTCCCACACTGGACAGGCGGATTCTCCGCCGCAGCAGGATATGGCACAGCTTCTAGCCGAAGCTGAGCCTATTAGAAACCTCCGCCGAGGCGAGGTTGTGATGGGTGAGGTCATGCGCGTTGATTCTGAAGGCATCCTGGTTAACGTCGGACACAAGACCGAAGGTGTCATACCGCCTCGGGAGATGCGGTCACTGCCCCCGGAAGAACAGGATGTGATTCAACCTGGCGACGAAGTGTTCGCTTATGTCATACGCACCGCTAGTGATGAAGAGCCGGCCCTTCTGTCGCTGGACAAGGCCAAGGGGGAACGGGGTTGGGCGTTGCTTCAGCAATACCTCGATACCACCGATCTTGTAGAGGGTGTAATCCAGGGATTCAATCGGGGTGGTGCTGTTGTAGAGGTGGAGGGGCTGCAGGGGTTCATCCCTCTGTCCCAGTTGGCGCCCATCTCCCGGAGTTCCAGTGATACCGATCAGGAAGAGATACTGGCTCAGCGCGTGGGGGAGTCCGTGCAGCTGCGCCTGCTGGAGCTGGACCGACGTAGGAACCGAGTCATTCTTTCCGAACGTCAGGTACTACAGAAGCAGCGAGAGTTGGAGAAGGACCGCCTGCTGGATGAGCTGACGGAGGGAGAGGTTCGTAGTGGTCGCGTAAGTGGTATCTCCAGCTTTGGGGTGTTCGTGGACCTGGGCGGCGCAGATGGTTTGATACATATATCTGAGCTGTCCTGGGAGCAGGTTGACTCACCGGGCACAGTGGTCAGCATAGGTGAGGAGTTGGAGGTGTACGTACTGAGGGTGGACCGGGAAACCAGGAAGATCGCTCTCAGCCTTCGCCGCCTTCAGCCGGAACCATGGCAGACCATTGGGGACCGATATGCGGTGGGGCAGACGGTTACGGGCACAGTCACTAAGCTGACCAACTTCGGTGCCTTTGCGCGCATCGAAGGTTCCATAGAGGGGCTAATACATATTTCTGAGCTATCAGACCGCGTGCTAAATCATCCCAAGGAGGTTGTGAAAGAGGGAGATGTACTGAGTCTGAGAATAATCAAGATGGAGCCAGAGCGGCGGCGGTTGGGCCTCAGCATTAAACAGACTGAGGAGTCTTGGGATATAGAAATAGAGCAGACAGAGTAGCCAAAACCGCGCCTAGAAACTGCTTACGGAGACCATTATGGCCACCAGTAGATTTGACAAGTTTTCAGAGCGTGCCCGGCGGGTCCTCTCCCTTGCACAGGAAGAGGCGCAGCGATTCAATCATAATTACATAGGGACGGAGCACATTCTCTTGGGGCTTGTGCGCGAGACCGACGGCGTAGCCGCACGGGTTCTCGCAAGCCTTAACATCGAATTGAGCAAGGTACGCTCGGCCGTTGAGTTTATCATCGGCCGGGGGGACCGCGCCGCCAGCGGTGAGATTGGCTTGACGCCAAGATCCAAGAAGGTCATTGAGCTGGCGGTGGATGAGGCCCGGCGCCTCAACCATCACTACATTGGTACTGAGCACCTACTCATCGGCCTTATGCGTGAGGGCGAAGGCGTGGCTGCCGGCGTCCTGGAGAGCCTGGGAGTCAGTCTGGAGAAGGTTCGCGCCGAGACCAACCGCATCAGCAGCCAGAGCGTTCCCCAGAGCGGGCACGCCTCCAGCCGCAGCTCGTCTAGCAAAACCCCGACCCTGGACCAGCTGGGTATTGACCTGACCAATATGGCTAGGCAGAGCAAGCTGGACCCTGTGGTGGGGCGTCAGAACGAGATTCAACGCGTCATCCAGATCCTAAGCCGGCGCACCAAGAACAACCCTGTGCTCATTGGTGAGCCTGGTGTTGGCAAGACCGCCATCGTGGAGGCCCTCGCCCAGCAGATAATTACTGGTGACGTGCCTGAAAGCCTTCAGCGCAGACGTGTCGTCACGCTGGACATGGGTGTCCTCGTCGCCGGGACCAAGTACCGGGGCGAATTCGAAGAGCGCCTCAAGAAGGTGATCGAAGAGATTCGCAGTTCAGGCAACTGTGTTCTGTTTATTGATGAAATGCACACCATGGTTGGTGCCGGCGCCGCTGAAGGCGCCGTGGATGCCGCAAACATCCTTAAGCCATCCCTGGCCCGCGGCGAAATCCAGTGCATCGGCGCCACTACCCTGGACGACTATCGCAAGTATGTTGAACGGGATCCCGCTCTGGAGAGGCGCTTCCAGCCTGTTCAGGTGGAGGAGCCAACTGAGAGTGAGACAGTAGAGATACTGAAGGGCATCAAAAAGCGATACGAGGAGCATCACAAACTCACGATCCTTGACGAAGCCCTGGAGGCCGCCGCTCATCTGGCCACTCGCTACATTGCGGATCGCTTCCTGCCGGACAAGGCAATTGACCTGGTGGATGAAGCCGCCAGCCGCGTCCGCATACGCAAGACCAGCATGCCTCTCTCCGTCAAGGAGGTGGGCAAAGCGCTGGAGAACGTGCGTAAGGACAAGGATGATGCCGTTGCCCAGCAGCAGTACGAATATGCTGCGGAACTGACCCAGCGTGAGCAGTCGCTGCGCGAGAAGGTGGAGCAGTTGGAGAAGGAGTGGCAGGAGGAGGGTCAGGATTCGGATTCAGATAAGGAGCAGGAACTACCCATTGTCGCTGCGGAGGACATAGCTGAGGTTGCCTCCATGTGGACGGGCATACCCGTTACCCGCCTGGCCACTGAAGAGAGCCAGCGGCTACTCCAAATGGAGGAGAACCTGCATGTCCGGGTTGTTGGCCAGGATGAAGCCATCGCTTCCGTCGCAAAGGCCGTACGTAGGGCCCGCGCCGGGATCAAGGATCCCAGGCGGCCTATCGGCGTGTTCCTATTCCTGGGCCCCACGGGTGTAGGCAAGACCTATCTGGTCAGAGCACTTGCCGAATTCATGTTCGGTAGTGAAGACAGCATGGTCCGACTGGACATGTCTGAGTTCATGGAGCGCCATAGTGTAGCCCGTCTCGTTGGTGCTCCTCCTGGGTACGTGGGATACGATGAAGGAGGCCAGCTGACTGAGGCTGTGCGTCGCAAGTCCTATACCACAATACTGCTCGACGAGATCGAGAAGGCGCACCCAGACGTTTTCAACATACTTCTTCAGATGTTCGATGACGGACACCTGACCGATGCCAAGGGCCGCAAGGTGGACTTCCGAAACACCATTCTGGTTATGACCAGCAATATTGGCTCGGACCTCATCAGGCGCGGCAGTTTCCTGGGCTTTTCCAAGCCGGGTGAGGATGACAAGAGTTCCGAGCAGGCCTACGAGCGGATGAAGGATAAGGTCCTGGATGAGGTGAAGAAGTTCTTCCGGCCCGAGTTCCTGAACCGTATCGATGCCTCCGTGGTCTTCCATTCTTTGGGCAGGGAAGATATCGTGCGGATCGTGGAGCTTATGCTCCGTGACGTGGCCAAACAGCTCTTGGAGAAGGGCGTTTCCATGGAGGTGAGCCAGGAAGCCAAAGAGATGCTCGCCGAGAGGGGATTTGACGCCGACTTCGGTGCGAGACCCTTGCGTCGGGAGATCCAGGAACAGGTGGAGGACAAGCTGTCCGAGGAGTTCCTGGCCGGTAACTTCGGCCCAGGAGACACGATTTACGTGGACGTGAAGGACGACGAAATCACGTTGCGGGTGGAAGCCCCGGCTCCCGTATAGCCCTCTCCTTCTCACATAGCGTGACCAAGAGAGCCCTCTGGACTTAGGCCAGGGGGCTCTCTTCTTTCCCTACCTGAACGTCGCTCGGAAGCGTACTTTTCACCGACGCCGAGAGGCTGGTGTTGCTGTCGAACGCTGGAGAAACTTGGTTGCAGGGCACACCCTCTGGATGTGAGGCAAACACTGCCGCCCGGTGCTTACCCGCTCCATGGACGCATGCTACAATGGCGCCAAATTGCCCCGGGAGTTGATATGAATCGGGCGAGGTCTCGTACCTCATACGTTTGTCAGGAGTGTGGCGGTCAGTCGCCCAAATGGGAGGGCCGATGCTCCCACTGTGGTCAGTGGAACACCCTGGCTCAGGTCCAAATGCCAATGCGTTCAAAACGTGAACGATGGTTGCCGGAGGATGGCACTGGTGTCCAGGACCTGGCCACTGTGACCACCAGTGACGTACCCCGGATCACGACCTCATTCCAAGAATTAGATAGGGTTCTTGGTGGCGGTATTGTCCCTGGTGCAATGGTCTTGATAGCCGGTGACCCGGGCGTAGGGAAATCCACTCTCCTTCTTCAGACCGCCGCCTTCCTGGCCCTTCAGGGTAACCGTCTGCTGTACGTCTCAGGAGAGGAGTCTGCACAACAGGTGCGACTTCGTGCGGAGCGGCTGGGAGTGAGCGCTGAAGGCGTACTCTTCCTGGGTGAGACTGAGTTGGAGCAGATCGTAGCCCAAATGGATGTTGTTCATCCCGCCTTGGTGGTCATCGACTCCGTTCAGACACTCTCCTCCGAAGAGGTGCCGTCGGGCCCCGGTAGCGTGACACAGGTGAGGGAGTGCACCCGTATGCTGATGAAGTGGGCCAAAAGTCATAGCGCCCCTGTGCTCCTGGCTGGCCACGTGACCAAGGACGGCTCAGTAGCGGGGCCCCGTACCCTGGAGCATATGGTTGACGTGGTCCTCTACATGGAAGGCGATGCGCTTGGGCAGTACCGCATCCTACGCTGTGCCAAGAATCGCTTTGGCTCAACTGACGAGATCGGCATATTCCAGATGGTGCAACGGGGACTGGAAGAGGTGTGGGAACCGTCTAACCTATTCCTTTCGAGCCGTCGCGGAGATGTCCCTGGCTCCACTGTGACGATCAGCATGGAGGGCAGCAGGCCATTGCTGGCGGAGGTGCAGGCGCTGACCACTCCAACGGTGTTCGCGCAGCCCAGAAGAACGGCTACCGGTATCGACTTTCAACGCCTCATGCTCGTAACCGCTGTTACCAGCAAGCGTCTGGGCATTCCCCTGGGAGACCAGGACATCATAGTCAACGTGGTCGGAGGGCTACGGCTGCAGGAGCCGGCTGCTGATCTGGCCACCGCCCTGGCCCTGGTATCCAGCTTCCGTAATGTGCCCTGCGACCCTGACATCGTGGCTGTCGCAGAGGTCGGCCTGGGTGGCGAGCTGAGGGGCGTTCCGCAGCTAGGCAGACGTCTAGTTGAAGCGGCTCGTCTCGGATTCCGTCGGGCCGTGGTTGCTGCAGCACAGGTTGAAGATGTTCGCGGTACAGAGATAGAGATCATCGGAGCGCACTCCCTGGCTGAGGTGGTGCGCAGTCTGTTGCCTGGTGCCAAGAGCGGCCTTGGCGGTCGGCGCAGGACGCGTAACCAGGACGTGAGCATGGAGCCCGTAACGTTGGAGGTGCCCGTGACCTCTGCGGACCGGCCCTCACTGTCGGACCTAACCTGATCCACACCATGACCAGCTTCGGATGAGAGACAGATATGAAGGTTGAACTCCTAATATAGCGAAGACTGCCCTAACTGGCAGGCGACCTTGGAGGAGTTGACGGCCGTACTTAAAGAGAACCACCTTGACGCCGAGATGGAGTCCATCAGGGTTACTTCCCAGCAACAGGCTGAACAGCTGGAGTTTCTCGGTACGCCTACGGTTCGCATTGACGGCATGGACGTTGATGCTGAAATCCCCGGTACGGAGTACACTCTGGAACCTCGCGTATATCTGGGAGAGGATGGAGAGGAGACAGGTAGGCCGCCCAAAGAGTGGCTGGCCGCCGCCGTGGAGGCGTCTCTAGAGTGACGGTTTTCGACCACCGCCCTGGCCTTGCCGGTTCCTTGACGGCCAAATGGTGCAGGGCTATACTGAATCTGAATAGGCTGAATCCGTAGCCTGACGTCACTTATGTACGACTCAAGCCGCTTGGTAGCTTGAGTCGTAGTTAGAAGGAGCTAGAACCAGATGGTGCCCGAGTGGCGCAATGGCAGCGCAACCGATTTGTAATCGGTAGGTTGGTGGGTTCGAATCCCCTCTCGGGCTCCACCAATACAGGAATATCCCTTTGCGGCGTATCCTCTGTTTTGATATGCTAATCTGGATTGTTGCTTGGAGGGGTGGGTGAGTGGTTAATACCACCAGACTGTAAATCTGGCGCCCGGAAGGGCTTCGTAGGTTCGAATCCTACCCCCTCCACCAACGAATCCCGACCAGCCAGATAATTAAAGGAAACTAGGAGAAGCCCACATAGCTCAGCAGGTAGAGCACGTTCTTGGTAAGAACGAGGTCATCGGTTCAAGTCCGATTGTGGGCTCCATGTTAGGAGGAATCGTTTATGGCTAAACAGAAGTTCGAGCGAACCAAACCCCACGTGAACGTGGGCACAATAGGTCACGTTGACCATGGTAAGACTACACTCACATCGGCCATTACCCAGGTACTGGCCGAATCCGGGACTGGTACCGAGATAAGGTCATTTGACTCCATTGACAACGCGCCAGAAGAGAAGGCGCGGGGCGTGACCATAGCCATCACCCACGTTGAGTATGAAACGGAAAGTCGGCACTATGCCCATGTGGACTGCCCAGGTCATGCCGACTACATAAAGAACATGATCACCGGCGCTGCTCAGATGGATGGTGCCATCCTGGTGGTCAGCGCTCCGGACGGCCCCATGCCTCAGACCCGGGAGCATATCCTCCTGGCCCGGCAGGTGGAGGTTCCTCGTATCGTGGTTGCCCTAAACAAGGTTGACATGATGGAGGACGAAGAGTTGCTGGAGCTTGTGGAGCTGGAGGTCAGAGAGCTCCTCAGCCGGTATGACTTCCCAGGTGATGACACGCCGATAGTTCGGGTATCCGCCCTCAAGGCGCTGGATGGGGACGAAGAGGCGAAGCAGGGTATCTTGGACCTGATGAAGGCGGTGGATGAGTACATACCAATTCCTGATCGGCCCAAGGACCAACCCTTCCTTATGCCTGTGGAGGACGTATTTGGCATCAAGGGTCGGGGTACCGTGGTCACCGGCCGTGTGGAGCGAGGCATTGTCAAGACTGGCGACGAGATAGAGATCGTGGGCATCGAAGATACTCGAAAGACCATCGTCACCGGCGTAGAGATGTTCCATAAGACGCTGGATGAGGGTGAGCCGGGCGACGCGGTCGGTTGCCTGCTGCGCGGCGTCGACCGGGACCAGGTGATCCGTGGTCAGGTGCTCGCCAAGCCTGGGACTATGACGCCCAGCATGGAGGCGCATGGGCAGGTGTACGTTCTCACCAAGGATGAGGGAGGCCGTCATACGCCCTTCTTCAACGGCTACAAGCCCCAATTCTATATTCGGACCACCGACATCACTGGCGAGATCGAACTGCCCGAGGGTGTGGAGATGGTCATGCCAGGTGACAACGTGGCGGTAAGAATGAAGCTCATCTACCCGATAGCTATGGAACCTGGGCTCCGTTTCGCCATCAGAGAAGGCGGCAGAACGGTCGGCTCCGGCGTAATCACAGAGGTGGGATAGCAATCATGGCAAGAGGTAAAGCAGGAGCTAGGATTATCGTTACCTTGGGGTGTACGGATTGCCGGGAGCGCAACTACACCACAAGCAAGAACCGGCATAATGACCCGGACCGAATGGAGTTTACCAAGTACTGCCCGCGGTGTCGCGGTAGCCGTATGCACCGCGAGGTTAGATAGACGTGGCAAGTGGCCGACTCCTGCGCCGGTCCGCTGGCGAGAGGCGCCCTCGCTTCTCGCCGTTCCACTTCTTCGGTGAAGTCGTCGGTGAGCTGAAAAGGGTTACCTGGCCTTCTAGGCCGGAGACTACCCGGCTTACCGTTCTGGTTATCATGGTGTCCATAGTGATCGGGATTTTCCTGTTTTCCTTCGACCAGGTGTTCAACGTGCTTCTGGACCTGCTGCTGCAAGCATGAATATTGACTGATCATATGACAGAAACAAGAGACAGCGCCGTTCAGGCCGCTGAAGCCAGGTGGTACTTCGTCCATACCTACTCCGGTCAGGAGGAGAGGGTGAAGAAGAACCTGGATCAGCGCATAGAGACTATGGATATGCAGGGCAAGATATTCCAGGTGGTCGTGCCAACAGAGGAGGTTGTGGAGATCCGCGAGGGGAAACGCATACCCAAGCGGGCGCGCCTCTACCCAGGCTACATTATGGTTCAGATGGAGATGGATGACGAAAGCTGGTACGTGGTGCGTAACACGCCGGGTGTCACCGGTTTCATTTCCTCAGACGACGAGAGTGAGGGCCGACCCAAGCCTGTGGCCCTGGAACCCTGGGAAGTTGATGATATCCTTCATCAGATTGAGTCGGAGACACCCAAGCCCAGAATTGGCTACACCAAGGGTCAGAGCGTACGAATAACTGATGGTCCCTTCGCCGACTTCATAGGCACTGTGGATGAGGTGGATACCGATAAGGGAAGGGTTTCTGTTCTGGTCTCCTTCTTTGGACGGGAGACCCCGGTTGAGTTGGATTTTCTCCAGGTGGAGAAGCTGTAAGATTTGGAGGTCTGCCGGCCTCGGTGGACATGAGCACAGTAGATGGCCAAAAAGATTAGAGCAATAATCAAACTGCAGATACCAGCGGGCCAGGCGACGCCGGCTCCTCCGGTAGGCCCGGCTCTGGGCCAGCATGGCGTTAACATCATGGGCTTTGTCAAAGAGTACAACGCCAAGACAGCCTCACAGGCCGGGACCATCATCCCCGCTGAGGTCACCGTATTTGAGGACAGATCGTTCTCATTCATCATCAAAACGCCACCTGCGTCCGAACTGCTGCGTCAGGCAGCAGGTCTGGAGAAGGGGAGTCCTCAGCCTCATCGGGAGAATGTGGGTCGCATTAGCCGGCGTGACATACAGAAGATTGCAGAAACCAAGCTTCCTGACCTGAACGCGCCGTCTTTGGAAGCAGCTATGAACATAATCGAAGGTTCAGCACGAAGCATGGGCATTGAGGTGGTCGAGTAGCCATGCCAAAACATGGGAAAAGGTATCAAGGGTCCGCGGATCTGGTGGACAAGGCGAAGAGCTATGGCCTGGCCGAGGCCGTGGCCCTGGTGAAGCAGACCGCTGGCACCAAGTTCGATGAGACGGTGGAAATGCATCTGCGCACTGGCGCGGATCCCCGCCATGCCGACCAGACCGTCAGGGGCGTGGTCATACTTCCTCACGGGCTGGGAAAAACGGTCAAAGTCCTGGTTTTTGCACAGGGTGACGCCGCACGGGTCGCTCAGGAGGCAGGTGCAGACTACGTCGGCGATGATGACCTTATCAAAAGTATTGAGGGCGGCTGGGTTGAATTTGATACCGCTCTGGCTACCCAGGAGATGATGAGCAAAGTAGCTCGTTTGGGTAGAGTCCTTGGCAGGCGTGGTCTGATGCCCAATCCTCGAACCGGTACCGTCGTGCAGCCTCAGAATATCGCTCGGGCCGTTGATGAAGCCCGTCAGGGTAGAGTTGAGGTCCGCATGGACAGGACCGCTATCATCCACACCGCCGTGGGCAAGGTCAGCTTCGATGAAGAAGCCCTAGCTGAAAACGTCGCCTCTGTGGTGGACATGGTGGTAAGGGCCCGGCCAACAAGCGTCAAAGGCCAGTTCATTCGGAGCGCCTACCTGTGCAGCACGATGGGCCCCAGCATAGAGATGGACGTCTCATCTCTATTGACCGCTCGCGCGGAGTAGGCGTCGCACCCGTTACGCCGGAGAACTGGCTATCCGGTCGCAACACGGGTAGAATAGATCGGTACGGTATGACCGTAGCCATAAATCTAATGCAGAGGCCAATTACGGACCAATATCTAAACTGAATTGACAAGACCGCCACAGACAGTGGGTGCCTCCACCGGAGGCTTAAGCGTAATGGCCCGCCGAGGCAGGTACACGATGATCGTTCGAATGTATGAACGCGTCCCCTGTCGCCTGTGGCGCAGGGGATTCTTGTTGTAAGGACATATCATGCCGACAAATAAGAAGATCAAGGCTGTAGATGACCTCGCGGAGAAGCTGTCCCATGTCACGGTGGCCGTGTCCACCGACTTTAGTGGGATGTCTGTAAATGCGATGACGGCACTGAGGCGCCACCTGCGCGATCAGGGTGTGGAGTATCGCGTTGTGAAGAACAGTCTGACAGAGCGGGCCGCCGATGCCATTGAGCACCCCGAGTTCCAGGAGCTTCTGCAGGGCCCGACGGCTATGGCTTTCGGCTATGAGGACCCCATAGCACCCATCAAGGCGCTCGTTGACTACGTCCGTGTAAACAGGCTGCCGGTAGTGCTGCGCGCCGCTGCCATAGATGGCCGGGTATATAGAGATGCTCAATTGACGACTCTGGCCACCCTTCCGCCCAAGGAGGTTCTGGTGGCCCAGCTGGTCGGCCAGCTCTCCAGTCCGATCACCCGCTTGGCTTCGGTACTGAACCGGCCGCTGCAAGGTCTGGTCACCGTGCTGAACGGCCCATTGCAAGGGCTGACCAATGTGCTGAACCAACGAATAGCCCAGCAGTCAAACTCTTAGATTGGCGAAACGCCAGCCGGCCTGGCGTGACAGATAATTGTAAGGAGGAATTAAGTGGACAAAGACGAAGTAATGAAGGTCATCAAGGAGATGTCCGTGGTGGACCTGGCCGAGCTAGTCAAGGCTCTTGAGGAGGAGTTCGGCGTAACAGCCGCGGCCCCCGTTGCTGTAGCGGCGGCTCCGGGTGCTGCTGGCGCTGTTGCCGCCACGCCTGAAGCGGCGGCTGCTGAGGAGCAGACCGAGTTCTCGCTGGTGCTCAAGGAGATTGGTGCCAACAAGATCAACGTTATTAAGGTTGTGCGCGAAGTCACCTCACTGGGCCTCCGTGAGGCCAAGGAGTTGGTAGAGGCTGCACCGACAGCCGTTAAGGACTCCATCACCAAGGACGAGGCCTCCGAGATCCAGAAGAAGCTTGAGGAGGCTGGAGCCTCCGTGGCGATAGAGTAACGCTGAGCTTCCCGGGCACTTCGTGCCCGGCCGATCTTTCTAACACCGCCTTGCATCAGTTGTAAGGGGGGGGGTAAGTCCGTGACTCGGAGCAAAGATCGTCTGCGATATGGGGCTATGAAGCGCCTCAATCCTGACTACAGTGGGTTCCGTGGGTATGCCCAGGAGCCGGATCGCCTAGGTCAGACCCCTCTGGAAGCTGTGACCTGTACCGTTTGTCGCCGTAAGCGTAATGTACCTGTGGGTGTAGCCGCGGAGCAGGGAGATGCCTTTGTGTGCCAGAGTTGCAGGGACGAGGGAAAAGGGTAACACGGGGAGCAACGTGGACCGTCAGCAGAGGCCCCAGTACCGGTTGCTGATCCGTGACCTGCCCGCCTCCGAGCGGCCCCGCGAACGACTGCGAGACCACGGTGTGTCCTATCTAAGCAACTCGGAGCTTATTGCTATACTGCTGCGGACGGGCACCCCTGCGGAGAACGCCGTTGATCTGGCAGCGCGTCTTCTGGCAACCTACGGAGGTCTGGATGGCCTTGCCAGGGCCAGCTTCAGGGAACTAGCTACTGTCCACGGCATGGGTGAGGCCAAGACGGCTCAGCTCAAAGCGGCCCTGGAGATAGGCGGTAGACTGCTGGCCACCACAGGTGATGTCCGTCCAACAATCAACTCGCCTCAGGACGTAGCCAATCTCCTCTCCGCTGAGATGGCCTTTCTGGACCAAGAGCACTTCCATGTGTTGCTCCTGAACACCAGGAACCAGGTGGTCGGTGTCTCAGAGGTTTACAAGGGCAACGTCTCCTCAGCGGTGGTTCGTGCTGGTGAGGTGTTTCAGGAGGCGGTGCGTTCCAACTGCCCGGCGATAATCCTTGTGCACAACCATCCCTCCGGAGACCCAACCCCCAGCACGGATGATGTACATGTTACTCAGCAGCTTGTGGAGGCTGGATATAGAGGTTTTGGACCACATCATAAATTGGCCAGGCGGACTACGGCCGGGTCGTCAGCCTCAAGGAACGCGGTTTGGGGTTCCAGTAACGTCCGCTCGCAGAAGCTGCGGCGGGCTCCAACCAGGATGGCGGGTCACGACTTCGCCAGGCCCATCGAACAGTCGACCAGTCAACTCAGATGAGCGGGACACCGCCAAAAGGAGATCCTATGACCTTTTTCCAACCCTCTCAGATCACCCCCCAGGACATTGCACCCGGCGTCCAGATCCGCCCAACGTGGGGCGAGCGCATCATGGTGTCCATGATAGATATGGCCCCTGGCTCTGAAGTGCCGCCCCATACGCATCCCCATGAGCAGATGGGGTTGGTCCTGGAGGGTGGAGTGACCATGGTGATCGGTGGCGACCTGCGCGTCCTCAACCCGGGCGAGGTCTATCTTGTCCCGCCGGACGTGGAGCACAGCGCATTTGCCGGCAGCGAGCGGGCCCATATCGCTGACATCTTTAGCCCGCCGCGAGAGGACTACATGTAGGCCCCTCAGGAGGCCACATGTAACCTGCACTCTGGGAATGCTGCCCCTGCTCCTGGGACTAAGCCGGCGGCTATGGGCTGTGGCCTAGCTGGCTTTGCACAGACCTATACTTCTCGTTGTGGCTTAGGGACAGGTTCTCCCACACGGTGGAAAACCTGAGCGCAGGACGCGCTCTGCTGAACGATCAGGCGGCCTCTTCTTCGCGACCACGGATGTAGATCAACTCGTAGATGACCGCAGCAAGCACCGCACCCACTATCGGGCCGACCCAGTAGACCCAATGGTTAGCCCATTCACCGGTCACTAGAGCGGGGCCAAAGCTGCGGGCTGGGTTCATGGAAGCGCCCGTCAGCGGAACACTCACGAAGAGGTCTACCATCACCGTTAGACCAATGGCGAATGGGGCCAGGCGTCCGGGGCCGTTGGGGTCTATGGCCGTGGCAAAAATGACGAACACCAGCGTGAATGTTAGGACCATCTCTACTATCAGGCCGGGCACAACGTCCACGCTTAGGGCGTGGGCGCCGAGAGTGCCCTGGTCTGCTAGAGGAATGACGCTCAACGCAGCTCGGCTCCCGCCAGCGCACCGATCAGCTGTGCCGCCACGTACATCACACCTTTGACCAGGCTCATCTTCCCGGTCACCACCGCTGCAACTGTCACAGCCGGGTTGATGTGCCCACCGGAGATACGGCCGATGGCCGCTACCAGGACGGCGATTGCCAGACCGTGTGCCAGCGCCGCAATTATTAGAGTAGTGTCGCCGTCGGCACCTACCATACCTATGCTGACAATCGCCCCCGCCCCCACGAACGCGAACAGGGTTACCGCTATAAGCTCCGCCAACGTAGCCCGCCAGGCCGCCTTACTGCTCAGATCACTGGTATCCAACAGTTCAGCCATATCTATCCCCCTGTAACGGGTCATAAAAAAAGGACACGACATCGCTATCGTGCCCTCCTGAATCGTTGGTATTTGTCTAAGAAAACTCCGAAAAGGTCAAGGGGTCACTTCAACTCGGCCTCCCCAATGCCCTTGGTGGCCAGTATCTCACCCAGGTCTTTCCTATGATGTTGCGCCTCCCTACTGGGCCGAAGGTACGGCTGTCCCGGCTGTCCTGCCGCCGGTCTCCCAGCACAAAGAATTCTGTCTCGTCCGGCACCCACTGGCTGGGAAACGGGCTGGCGACACTCTCGCTGCCCTGAGCGTACGGTTCAACTAGGGTCTCCCCGTCGATGGCAACATTGCCGCCATCCATCTGGACATGCTCCCCTGGCAGACCTACGATGCGCTTGATGTAGCGCATGTCTGGCTGTATGGGGTCTCTGATTACCACCAGGTCGCCTCGCTGTGGTGAAGACCAATGGTAGGCAAGACGGCTAACAAGGAGACGCTGGCCTTCGGCCAGCAGAGGCCGCATGCTGTCTCCGTACACCCTGATTCGCACTGACGTCAATAGGCTTGCTACTTGGAACACTCCGGGCAGGCGTAATATCCGGCCAGCCGCTCTTGCCAGCCTGGAATCGCCACGTTGGAGCGCTGGAGATTCGGAGTTTGATTGGCCGTGTCCCATAGGTGCGCTCATGGGTGCGATTGTAGCAGGGTGGTAAATATGTGGGGGCAGCGCACGACTTGTACAACAACTTCTGGTGTCATCTCATCTTTTGCCAAGGTATTTATTAGGTGCATAGGTTCGGCTAAGCGAACGACGGAAGAATGTGGTGTCCCGACCTGTCGGGACTGTGGGGGCAGGGCACGCCCTGCCCGGTGTTGCTGTGCGACGGCTCTTACTGTAAGCTGATGTACCTACAAACGAACCAGGTTTTGGGAGGGAAACATGTCTTTACTTAGCGTATTCAGCAGGGTGGTTGACCGACTTACCCTGACAATGGCGGTACACGCCCACTGCGACGTTCCCTGTGGTATCTACGATCCCCACGGGGCCCAGATCGCGGCCCTCACAGTCGTACGTATGAACCAGCTAATCGAGGCGCTGGAGGCCCCAGGCAATGACGCATCGGCCCAGGACCGCGCCGCCTATAATGCCAGCCTGGGCCGCTATGTTGCTACCAAGGAGCAGCACGCTGAACTTTGCAAGAGTGAGATTCGTGTTCTCTGGGGAGACTACTTCCGACCCGAACACGCCCAGGAGCACACCGACCTCCACGAGCGTGTCTTCAACGTGATGAAGCTGGGCTCAAGGTCCAGGCAGAACAATGACATGCAGGCCGCTCAGGACCTTCTGACCGCCGTTCAGGGTATCGCCGAGATATTCTGGAAGACCAAGGGGGCAGAAACCAGCCGCCAGGCCTCGCGCCAGGCCGCTGGCGGTGAGTTGGTCTATCCGGCATAAGCAGAGTACTCCCTGTTAGATTCAGATGGGTGGCAGTAGGACGTGGAGGACAAGAAGCGGGGGCTCATTGGACACCTGGGGCGTTACATAAGTGACGCGCAAGTGTTGGAAGCCATATCTCGCGTCCCCAGGGAGCTGTTCGTACCCGAGGACAGTCGCCACCTGGCCCATGAGGATATACCGCTGCCCATAGGCCAGGACCAGACTATCTCTCAGCCGCTGATCGTTGCTATGATGGTCGCTGCCCTGGCCCTGAAGCCCACCGACAAGGTACTGGAGGTGGGCACGGGCTCCGGCTATCAGGCCTCCGTCCTGTCCCTGCTGGCAGGGGAGGTGGTTACTACGGAGCGCCTGCCCTACTTGGCTGATGTCGCGCGTGAGCGACTGGCCTCTCTGGGATACGATAATGTAGTGGTGCGTCCGGCGGGAGATGTGCTGGGCTGTCCCGAAGAGGCCCCCTTCGATGCCATAGTGGTCGCCGCTGCGGCACCGCGCCTGCCTTCCGTGCTCCTGGACCAGCTGGCTGACGGCGGCAGGATGGTGATACCGGTGGGGTCGCTGCACCAGCAAGAACTGCACCGCGTGCAGAAGGACCACGGCGGGTTCTCCGTTACAAACCTTGGGCCGTGTCGCTTCGTGCCTCTCATCGGCCCCGGCGCCTGGGGCGATGGCGATATCGGCGGCTCCCCGGCGGGACCTGTGTTTGTGTAGGGGCGGTTCACATCCCGTTGGCACTCCCTGATATACTGAGATAGCCATGACCACCTCAGTAGAGACCAAATACGAATCTGTCATCGGGCTGGAGGTCCACGCCCAGCTCCTGACACACAGCAAAATGTTCTGCTCCTGCCGCGCGGACTACCAGGGCGCGGACCCCAACACCACAGTCTGCCCCGTCTGCCTGGGGATGCCAGGCGTCTTGCCCGTCATCAACAAGCGGGCCGTGGAGTTCGTCATCATGACCGGCCTGGCTCTCAACTGCACCATCAATCGGGAAACCAAGTTCGATCGAAAGAACTATCCCTACCCGGACCTGATGAAGGGCTACCAGATCTCACAGTTCGACCAGCCCATCGCCAGCGATGGCTGGATGACGATCAGCGTGGACGGAGAGGAGAAGCAGGCTGGAATCACCCGCGTGCACCTGGAAGAGGACGTGGCCAAACTGTTTCACCGCGGGGACAGCTCAGGCGAGGCCTACAGCCTGCTGGACGTCAACCGAGCCGGCGTTCCTCTTATGGAGATCGTTGGAGAGCCGGACCTGCGTTCGCCCGAAGAGGCGCGGCAGTACCTGGTAACCCTGCGGGCCATTCTCCAGTACCTGGGTGTCTCCACCGGCAACATGGAGGAAGGTAGCTTCCGCTGCGACGCCAATATCAGCATCCGCCACAAGGGCAGCGATCAGCTCGGCGTCAAGGTAGAGGTCAAGAACATGAACAGCTTTCGCTCTGTCTACCGCGCTCTGGAATATGAGTTCGAGCGCCAGGTGCGGTTGGTGGAAGAGGGAGGCCACATCGTTCAAGAGACGCGCGGATGGGTTGACGATACCAGCGTCACCGCCTCCCAGCGCTCCAAAGAGTACGCCCACGACTATCGTTTCTTTCCTGAGCCTGATTTACCGCCTCTGGTCGTCACGCCTCAGTGGGTGGATGACCTGCGCGTCAGTCTGCCGGAGCTCCCCAGGGCTCGTAGTGACAGGTATGTAACACAGTTCGGCCTGTCCCAGTACGACGCCGTGCTCCTAACCGCCTCCCAGGCGACCGCCGACTTCTTCGAGCGGGTCGTCGCCGTTGGAGACTACCAAGGTGATGCCCTTCAGCAACGGGCCAAGGCCACAGGCAACTGGATGCTGGGCGACGTGGCACGGCTGCTCAACTTGTCCGGTCAAGAGGTGGGGGAGAGCCGCCTGCAGCCTGAGCATCTGGCGAATCTGCTCTATCTCCTGGATGCGGGCACCTTGAGCACCACCCTGGCTAAGTCGGTCCTGGAGCAGACATTCGCTACCGGCAAGACCCCTGCGGATGTGGTCAAAGAGCAGGGCGTCAGCCAGATTACAGACGCCGCTTCTATAGAACCCGTGGTCACGGAGGCCATAACCGCCAACAGTCCCGCCGTGGCCGACTACCTGAAGGGCAAAGATACGGCAATTAGATTTCTGCTGGGGCAGGTGATGAAGCTGACCCGCGGCCAGGCCAACCCGGAGATGGCGGCCCAGATCCTCACAGAGAAGCTGGACGCCATGAAAGAGAAATAGGGATGGATGTGACCTGTTCACTCGGAGAAATCTCGAAATAGAAGCCCAATAGGGAGACGAAGAGGATAGGCCGGATCAGGAGAAGCTGGCTATCGGAAGCATTGAGGACTAGCGGCCCGCATGCTCCAATCTTGACACCGCCGCAACCGCTGCTAAAGTAGTTACTTGGAACAACTATCATGGACACGTCTCTAAATATCGCGACGATCATTACGGCCATCGTGCTCATTACGGTGGTGCTGATGCAGGTACGGGGCGGAGGTGCTGCCCTGTTCGGTAGCGCTGAGAGCACCTTCCGTACGCGCCGCGGCGTGGAAGCCACGCTGTTCCGGTTCACCATCCTACTCGGGGCTCTGTTCGTTCTCCTGTCCATAACCAGCTTGCTGCTGTCCTGAAGCCGGTCTCGCACTACCGCCGCCATCAGCAGCCCAAGCCCGGCCAGGACTACGGGTACTCCTATTTGCAGGATGATGGGCACGTTTGTCCACGTTCTAAACAGTGCGCGAAGTATCAGGTAGAAGGCGTATCCACCCAGCGCGGTTATTCCCGCCAGCAGCAGAACAGATCCAAACTTTACCACCCCACCCTCCCGTAGACCTTGCTACAGCGTTACAATCCCAGTTTACCAGGGTTCATGATGCCGTGAGGGTCAAGAGCATCTTTGATGCGCCGGGCTACATCCAGACCGCTGCCCCACTCACGTTCCACCAGATGCGCCAGCTTCACTCCCACGCCGTGGCAGTACTCCATCGTGCCCCCCATGTCTTGGGCCAGCGTCAGTATCCGGTCCACCGCTTTCGCGAATGAGTTGGTGGAGCCGTCGCTGCTAAGAGCCGTACCAGTCATGATGATGGAGAACAGCTCCGGCTCCGTCCAGATAGCATACTCGCGGATGTGGAGGCCAGCCTCCTGCGCGATGGCCTGTGCCTGCCGCCGGAACTCCAGCACCTGGGAGACGGGTAGGGAGACGTGCAGGTAGTCCCAGTTACCCCTTCCCCAGCCCTGGTTCCACCGCTCAGACGGCGGTAGCGGGAGCGACTCGCTCTTGTACCTCTCTCCTGAGCGATGACGCTCACGCCAGTAGTCTTCGGTCTCGCCGGGCCCTATGTCACCTCCGCCTGCTTCCTGGCAGATACGCGCGGTCCTCCGCTCCTGGGCGTCAACCTCCTCTTTATAGCCCTCGTATGCCAGGTAGAGAAGCACCCTTGTCTCCCCTGTCGAATCCACGGGCTCCTCGGTCAGATCGGTAATGGCTGGACGCAGCCCTATGTCGAACATTTCGCTCACGGCGCGGAACCCGTCGTCGAAGGATGGGAAGGAGAATGTGGCGAACCTTTGCTCCTCCGGCACGCGGAAGACACGCAGGCCGGCGGCTGTAATCACGCCCAGTGTGCCTTCGGCACCGATGAACAGGTTGAGATTGGGCCCGGACGCCTTTTTGGGTACGGACTTGGTAGTCACTATCTGGCCGGTAGGCAGGACCACCTCCAGCCCCAGGACCTGAGCGCCCATTGAGCCGTATCGGGCTGCGCGATAGCCAACACCGTTGGTGGAGATGGCGCCGCCTACCGTGGCGATGGGAGTGCTCCACGGGTCGTGGCCCAGCATCAGGCCGTGCTCTCCCAGCTTTACGTCCAGGTCTTTAAGGACCATGCCCGCCTCAACCCAGGCGACGCGGTCTTCATAGGATATGCTGCGTACGCGGGCCATGCGCTTCATGTCCAATACGATAGCGCCCTCAGTTGGCACCGCTGCGCCCATCACGCCTGTGCCTCCGCCGAACGGAACAACAGGAATGCGGCGTCTATGGGCCAGCCCCAGGACTACTGCCACCTCACTGGTGGAGCTGGGCAGCACGACGACTGAAGGCGTACCCCACTGGGAGGGAGTCGAATGAAAGGCGCGACTGGGGTTCAGGGCGTCTGCGGAATGAAAATCCCGCGAGAGCGGGTCGTCCAGGACCGCCTCCTCGCCCAGGGCACGACGCAGCTCTGAAACCATGTCTATGGACAATGGACTAAGTGGCGCCGTCCGTCTGACGGTACTGCCAAGTGGTGCCTTGGGCCGAATCCTCCAGGGCCACTCCCATCTCCTGAAGCCTGTCCCGGACGCTGTCGGCCAATTCGAACTGGTGCGACTCACGTAGCTGGGTACGCACCTGGATCAACAGCTCAATGAAAGGCTGTGCGGCCACATTACTGGCCGAGTCGGCTGTCTGGAAGGTTAGCCCGAGCACACCACCCAACTCCTTAAGCATCGCCTGTGCCTCACGCACGTCCTCTTTCTCCTCCCGGGCGCGGTTTACATCGCGGGCCAGGTCGAAGAGCACCGCCATTGCCCGAGGTGTGTTCAGGTCGTCGTCCATAGCCTCCACAAACCGCTCCCGTTGCGCGCTGGCGTCCAGAGCCTCCCCCCCGGCGGACTCATCGTCCGCAGGCCGGAGGGCGGCCCGCAGACGCTCCACGGCCCGCTGCTGGGCGGAAATCTCCTCTTCCATATAGGCTCTGGGGCTTCTGTAGTGCGCAGAAAGGAGGAACAGGCGTATGGCGTCTGCAGTGTGGATATCAAGCGCATCCCGGCAGGTGATGAAGTTGCCCGTGTGCCGGGTCATCTTTTCATCGCCGTCACCGGAAGGCCGCAGAAGCCCGTTGTGGACCCAGAAGCTTACCAGAGGGGACTTGCCGGTGAACGCCTCCGACTGGGCGATCTCGTTTTCATGGTGGGGGAACATCACATCCTGCCCGCCGCCGTGGATATCGAACTGTTCTCCCAGCAGGCCTAGGGACATGGCTGAACATTCGATGTGCCATCCGGGGCGTCCCTCTCCCCACGGGCTTGGCCATGACGGTTCACCTTCTTTGGCGACCTTCCACAAGGTGAAGTCCATGGGGTCCTCTTTGCGCGGGTCCACCTCTATACGCGCACCGGGCTCCATCTCCTCCAGGGTGCGTCTGGACAGCTTGCCGTAGGTAGGAAAGCTGTGGACACGGAAGTAAACGTCCCCGCCCACCTCATAGGCGTGGCCTTTGGATAAAAGCCCCTGGACTATCTCGATGATACGCGGGATGGTCTCGGTAGCCCTGGGGTAGTCCTGGGCCCGCTGGATGCCTAGGGAGTCCATCTCTTCAAGGAAGCGGTTGATGTAGTGCTCCGCCAGCTCGCCGATGGTCAGACCCTCCGTTCGAGCCGTCTCTATGATCCTGTCCTCGATGTCGGTAAAGTTCTGCACGTGACGCACCTGGTGCCCCTGATACTCTAAGTATCGTCGCAGGACATCAAAAATGACGTAGGAAAGGGCATGGCCCACGTGGCATGGGCCGTACAGATTGGGCCCGCAAACGTACATCTTCACCTCGCCGTTGGCGGGCGCAAAATCACGCTTGCTTCCCGTGAGTGTATCGTACAGTTTCATGTGGCGGGTTCTATAGTGACGACTGCATGGGCGGCGATTCCTTCTTCGCTGCCGGTGAATCCCATACCGTCGGTGGTTGTAGCTTTGATGCTTATCTTGTCAGACTCGAGTCCCAGGCTTTCCCCGACGATGCCGCGCATCTGCTCTACGTGGGGAGCCAGCCGTGGCCGTTCGGCCACAATTGTAGCATCCACGTTTCGCACTCGCCAGCCGTTTTGCGTCAGCAGTTCGTTCACTTGGGCCAGCAAGGACACGCTGCTCACGCCTTCATAGCGAGGGTCATGGTCGGGAAAGTGGGTGCCGATGTCTCCCAGTGCGGCGGCTCCCAGGAGCGCGTCGATAATAGCGTGTACCACGGCGTCACCGTCGCTGTGACCTGCCAGGCCGGCCTCATTAGGGATAGAGACGCCTCCCAGTACCAGCGGTCTGTCAGGTACCAGGCGGTGGGCATCGAATCCTGTTCCCACTCTCACGCGTTGTAGGTCTTTCTTATATGTTCCGTCATTGTCGGTAAATGTGTACGCGGTTCTACCGGGAAGACTCTTTCCTGCGTTTCAGCAGCGCCTCCGCCATCAGTGCGTCCTCTCTGGTGGTCACTTTGATGTTTGAGTACGACCCGAAGTAGACGTGGACCGGATGTCCCATGCGCTCCACCAGCTCCGCGTCGTCGGTGGTGGCAATGTCCCGCTGCTGGTGCGCGTCCATCAGGACATCCCTGGGGAATATCTGGGGTGTCTGAGCTGCCCAGAACGCCCTCCGGTCCGGCGTCTCCCGTACCATGCCGTCCTTCTGGACGATCTTTAGTGTGTCTGTGACGGGTACGGCGGCGGCGGCTGAACCCCAGCGAGCCGCCTCCTTCAGGCCCCGTTCGATTATACCGGGCTCCACGCAGGGACGGGCCCCATCGTGGACGATGACCCAGGGCAGCGGCGTTAGTTGCTCCAGGCCCAGGCGCACCGATTCCTGGCGCGTATCCCCACCTTCGCAGACCTTGGTGACCTTTTGAAAGCCGTCCTCGCGTACCAGCTCTTTGCCCTGGTCCAAGTTGGATGCGCTGAGCACCAGTACCATGCTGTGAACAACGGTTGATGCCTCAAATGCTGCCAGGGTGTAGCTCAGCAGAGGCTTGCCAATGAGCGGTAGAAAGAGCTTGTCCACCCCGTCCATGCGCTGGCTCTGGCCGCCAGCCACAATTATGGCACCGGCGTGCCCGTCATCTTCCTCTGCTGGTAGGGGGTTGTCCAATCTGGACACCTACCTCACCTTGGATTGAGCGAAGATGAGACGGCCCGCCGCGGTTTGCAGCACACGGGTCACTGTTACCTCGGTCATCGTGTCCAGGAAGCGGCGGCCATTCTCCACCACAACCATGGTTCCATCGTCCAGGAATCCCACGCCCTGACCCACCTCTTTGCCCTCCTGGATAACACGTACCTGGATGTCCTCGCCTGGCAGCACTACGGCCTTGAGCGCATTAGATAGATCGTTCACATTCAGGACGCGAATACCCTGTATCTCTGCTACCCGGTTAAGGTTGTAATCGGTGGTTATGATGGAGGCGCCCAGGCTTTTGGCCAGATTGACCAGCTTGCTGTCCACCTCCATGCCGTCCCATTGGTCTATGTCTAGCACCTGCACGGGGACGGTGGCCTCTTTCCGTAGCTTGTTGAGCATCTCCAGGCCCCGGCGGCCCCGGTTTCTTCTCAGAGAGTCGCTGGAGTCGGCTATGTGGCGCAACTCGTCCAGTACGAATCGCGGTATCACCATGGTGGCGTTTACGAATCCTGTCTGGCTGATGTCAGCGATGCGCCCGTCAATAATCGCGCTGGTATCCACCACCGTTTGACCAGGCGAGCGAGCATCGGCCTTGGCGGATAGCTCGCCCTGGGGCAGAAATTGCGATAGGTCCTGTTCCCTGACCAGCATGACTACTACACCGGCAAGACCGAACAGGGCGCTCAACGTCACCGGGATCCATATACCCACCCACCCTTCTATCCTGGCCACGGGCACGGAAATAAGTACTGCTACCAGGAGACCTATGAGCAGGCCGACCAGTCCTGCCAGGATACGGGAGGCCGATATTGCCTCTATCCTCCTACGTACCAGACGGCTGGGAGCCAGTGTCGCATAAGGAGTGAGAGCGCTACCCAGCACGGCGCCGACTATGACGCCTACCAGTCCCCATGGAAAGAAGCCAGGAGTCCCAAGCCCTGTGCTCACGGCTGCTCCGATTTGCCAGCCCAATAGAGCGAGGAAGGCAGCGCCTGCTATGCGGAGGACGACGTACGAAATCACTCGCTCCCCCCCCCATGCCTCACCACCTGCAGCCACCAAAGAGGAAACTGTGCTTGTTGAAGTGCTGCTAGACTACCAAAGGACAATAGAAATTATTTCAGCACCCTACCATAGAAGGTGCAGCCTCCCTGAGGCCAGCTTCTTCACATAATCATCGTCTAGTGTAGCAAAGGGCATTCACCATGTCAAAAACGGACGTATGCCCTCAGCCTCACCCCAATGTACGGAGGAAGTCGTAGCCCAGTGCACAGCCGTACGCCACACCCACCGACCTTACCGTCTTGCCGACCCATACCGCGCCAAAGAACTGCCATAGGGGCATACGCATCGCTCCTGCGAGCATGCCCACGATATCGAATAGCGGGTTAGGAATCGCCGCGACAACCAGGACCACCATCCAGCCTCGACGCTCCACCCACAGCCGGAGTCGACCGTACCAGCGATTTTCTCTGAGAAGTCCACTGCCGACAACGCCGGCCAGGTATCCGGTGCCCTCTCCCAACGCCTGACCTGTTCCACCTATCACTCCTGATAGCAGCGGGTTCAACAGCGTTCCCCCCGCACATACGGCGAGTATGGCTGGTACCGGCAACAGTAGCGTTGCGCTGCCCACCACCGACACGATGAAGATAGCCGGGTAGCCCAGTGTCTCTACGCTGGGTAGTCTGTCCCGGTAGACCAGTGCGATGGTCACAATGACCATGACAGCGAACAGTACCAGTGCAGGGCGGAACCGTTCCGGGGCCCTGTTCCACCACCTAGTCGCTGGCCACAGTCGCCGCCTCATGTAGCTCTCGTCCTTGCGTCGCCCGCCGCGGCCTTGTCCAGGAAAGCCATTACCCTGCTATTGAACTTCTGCGGTTGCTCCATGTGGGGCCAGTGCCCTGTGTCTGGTATGACACAGACCTGCATATCAGGGTAACGCTCTGCTGCCTGGCGTGCATGTGATACAGGAATAATCACATCCTCCTCACCCCATATCAGGAGCGTGGGAACCGGTAGGTCGGCAAGAATATCATGGAGCAGCCGGAGATGTGGTCGCAACCCCAGCAGGTTCACGCCATTGCGCAGGGTTCGGAACATCGTCCGGCTGGACCCGGCCAGCTTACGCACCCTTAGCAGCTCAACATAGATATGTGGCTCTATCCGCTCAGGATGGTGGAACACCAACCTCATCAACCTGTGCCTGTTCTTAACAGCCAGGAACTCCATCGCCGGCCCTACCACGGGAAGCGCCCCGATACGCAGCGGCCAGGCTAACTCTCTCCCCAGGCCGGCACTGTCCACCAGTATCAACGCCTTTGCCAACTCTGGGTAACGCTCTGCCGTGGCCAGAGCCAGGAGGCCACCCATAGAATTGCCGATCAGCGCTGCTCCTTCCAGGCCCAGAGCTTTAAGGAATGTGCTCAGAAAGGCGACGCCCTCCTCCAGCTCGTATCTGGTGTCCGGCTTGGCCGAGTCTCCATGCCCGGGCAGATCCACGGCATACACCGCGTACCTCTCGGCAAGGGGTTGGATATTGTAGGCCCAGGTCACTATGGAGGCACCGAGCCCGTGCACCAGCACCACGGGTGCTCCCTGCCCGGTAGCGATGTAGTGCGTGTCGCCAAAGCCGGGGAGATTAATGAAACGGCTGTCGCCGGAGGACCGCATATCCTTCAAGGCTCCCTTGCTCTATAATTGACCGCAGGTGCGTGCCAATGGTATACGCTCGAAAGATGAGAGTCCGGAAAGCTTCACAATACCTATGATATCTCCCGAATCCCTGCGTCAGGTCATGGCTAACTTCCCCACCGGGGTTGCCGTAATCAGCAGCCTTGAGCAGGATGGATCTGTCCATGGCATGACGGCCAATTCATTCACTTCGGTAAGTTTGAATCCCCCGCTGATTCTGGTATGCATTGGTCATCAGCGCCAGACCTACGGCAACGTGAGCCGGTTGGGACGGTTCGGAATCAACCTGCTGTCCGAGCAGCAGCGTGGCATCGCTGAATACTATGCCCTGGACGCCCACGAAAGGACCGGCGATGTGGACGTGTCTTGGCACCTGGCCCGGGGAGGGCAGCCCAGGATGCAGGGCGCACTGGCGTTCCTTGATTGCAGGGTCGTTGCGCAACACGATCACGGCGACCATGCCATATTCGTGGCCGAGGTACAGGAGACGGCCACAGAGGCTGGCCAGCCTCTCCTCTTCTACGACAGGCAACTGCTGGATATCGCCTGGTCCTGAGAAGTTACGGGGCCCGGTCCAGGATCCCGTTGATCGCCTCCATGTCCTCTGGTGTCAGGTGCCAGTCAGCCGCTTTGGCGTTGTCCGCTACCTGCTCTGTCTTTGTTGCTCCTGCGATGACACTGCTTACTACGGGGTGGCCCAACAGCCATGCGAATGCCAGCTCCACCATGGTGTGACCCCGCTCGGCAGTAAAGGACTCCAGCTCCTCCAGAAGATCGTAGTTGGCGTCCGTGAGAGTGGCCTGTGACCGTGCCGAAGTCCGTGCCAGTCGGGTCCCTTCCGGCGCGTCCTCGCCTCGTCTGTATTTGCCCGTCAGGAATCCGCTGGCCAGAGGGTAGAAGGGCAGGAAACCCAGGCCATACGCTTCACAGCATGGAATAAGCTCTGCTTCGGGTTGACGATTGAGCATGCTGTACTCGGGTTGAGCGCTTACGAACGGTTCCAGGTGTAGTACGTCGGCTGTCTCCATCGCCTGGGCCACCTGCCAGCTGGCGAAGTTGGAGCAGCCTATGTAGCGCACCTTCCCCTGGCGCACCAGGTCGTTCAGGGTGCGCAGCGTCTCCTCTATAGGTGTCCGGGAGTCCGGAAAGTGTATCTGGTACAGGTCCATGTAATCGGTGTCCAGCCGCTTCAGGCTCTGCTCAAACTGATCCATGATATGTTTGCGGGAGGTGCCGCGCATGTTAGGCCCATCGCCCATGGGGGACGCCACTTTGGTAGCCAGGATCACCTGGTCACGAACGCCCTTCACCGACTTCCCGATGTACTCTTCCGAGAGTGTCCTGCCGTAGCTGTTGGAGGTATCCACCATATTGATACCTTCATCTATGGCCTTCTTGATAACATCATCCGTCTGCTTGGCGTCCATTCGTCCGCCGAAGTTGTTGGTCCCCAGGCCTACGGTAGAGACCTCAAGCCCTGAGTTTCCCAGGCGACGATATTCCATGCAGTGCTCCTTGTCTAGCCACGCTTTATGCCGTAACGGCTACTGTATCAGTCCATGTTTGGGCTTGGCAACCACAGCTCCCTAGGGCGCTGCTGGCGAGCCTTCTACCTTGGCGCTGTACGCCAGCGCCGCTGCCCACCATCACCACCGCAATCAGGTAGCGGGCGTGGATTCACCAGCCCCACTACGGAGAATATGCTGTTTCCCAGAAAGGAGCTGCCTACCACTTCCTAACCGGGATATATTCGGTGTCTGGTTGCTACTGGTCCAGCCACTGGCGCTGTACGTCCGTGGTGGGGAATATAGCGATGATCTTGGCCGGGCTACCGCTGGTATTCGTGAGAGAATGTTTCACACTATCGGGTGCTACGACTGTGTCGCCAGCGGACACCGTCGCTTCATCGTCGTCTAGCCTGGCCTGCAACGTCCCATCCGTGATCAAGATGCACTCCTCATGACCCGGATGTATGTGAAGGCCTATCTGGCCGCCAGGGGGGATGGTAACCTCACTCACCGTGACGGATGCGGTTCCCAAATTGCCTCGGGCAAGAGGCTGTGATTGGTTCCCCGCCAGCTCCTCCACGGGTACGTCTCCTCGCCGGATTATAGGCATGCGTCCTCCTTATTAGGTGTTCCGGGGCAAGCGGCTCAAGTATAACCTAGCGACGCAAGTATGAAGGTGAGCGTCAGCGTTACCCTTGCTCGTCTGATCTGGTTGCCCCCTGGACAGGTGGAGCATTGCCCGCCTCTACCACGCGGTTGATCATCGTCGCTAGAAGACTCGTGAACTGCGTGTACTCGGACGAAAGCTGGTTGGTTCCGGTCACCATGATGACGACCCGGTCTGTTTGCCCTACCACCCGGAAGTTTGTCCATGTCTCCGCTGCCAATTCGTCAACAACCGTGTAGGAAAGGGTGGCTGATCTGTCGCCAAGGGTGCCGATGAGCAGGTCCTGTTCCGCCGGGAGGGTTAACTGGTCTGCTGTGCCGGCCGGCTTTGGTTCGGCCAATATTTGAACACCCTTTGCGCACCCTCGACTCTCGTGAAGGATAGTACCCATGCTTCGGCCCCAGATTGCTCGGGGCTGGATGGCGAATGCCACGTTGACCATCCGTTATCAAAGTCACCTGTTACGTCAGAGTCCAGGTATAGCTCGTAGGGGGACAGCTTGGTGAGATCATCGATAGGTTCTGAGCGCAAACTAACCACCTGATAAGGAAAATCGGCGTGCGTCAGGGCGATCAGCTCGCTTGCCATTGGCTGCTGGAGCTGTGGCGGCGTAGTGCAAGCGACCAGGGCTAGAGCTGTTAGCCAGCGCCACATCGATGGTACTCCAATAGGTGCTTCCAGTATGGGAGCTTTGGGTGGGTGTATCGATCGTGATTTTTGCTCATGACGCTGCCAGGTAATCATACGTGAGGTACTGCGCAGGTGACATGCCACAGGAGTAGTAATCGGGGATGTAATCCTGGATTCACCCTATGATCATCCCTTTGGGTGGTATCGTCGGGACTTACCTCAACCTACACTTGGGCATGAAGCGACCAGGTGAGAGATCTGGTGTAAGCAGAGAGAATAAATGAAGGGGTACGGAAAGATGAAGACAAGAGGCAAGGGAACCGTAGCGAGGATAATCCTTAGTGCCATGCTGCTGGTGAGCATGATGGCATCCTCAGTGCCGACGGCGAGTGCGGCGAGCCTGAGCAGCATGAGTCTGACGCTATCGAGCAGCCAGCCGGATGCCACGGGAGTGACGCACACATTTGCGTTCACCACAGCGACAGCAGGAACGGTCAAGGGAGTGGAGTTCGAGTACTGCACTACGGGTTCAGGGAGCTGCACAACTCCCACGGGGCTGTCCACCACTGGTGCTTCCATTGATACGGGAGCCACCTCTCCGAACGACTTTGACGCCTTCAACATAGATGTATCGGCCAACGGCCTGGTGGCAATGACAGACACCACGGGGTACGTTGACTCAGGCAGCGCGGTGACCATAGCGCTTGGTGGCATCACCAACCTCAGCGAGGTCAGCGGGCCGACAACCTTCTACGTACGGGTGGCCACCTATAGCGACACGGGCCTGAGCAGCGTCATAGACGGTCCCAGCCAGATAGTTAGCGCAGTGATACCAGTGATAACGGTGTCCGGAACGCAGGACGCCATACTGGAGCTGACCGTTTCGGGTGTTTCCTCCTCGACGACAGTGGGAGATGCCAGCGACTCCAAGAGTACGACAGAGGCCTCGACGGCGACGACGCTGCCCTTCGGGAACTTCCTGCCATTGACCACGGGTGGAGCGGCATCCAAGGCAGTGGCGCACCTGATCAACGTGAAGACCAACGGTACCAGCGGCTACACAGCCAGCGTGCAGGGTGGAGCATCCGCCATGACACGTGTGGGAGGATCTGAGACCATCGGGTATATATCCGCAGACCATGACTGGGTAGAGAACGCCTCCGTAGGGTTTGGAGTGAACGCACAGGACGCAGGCGGTGCAGGCAACGAGGCTAATGAGGGAGTGTTCGGTACGGTGGGTGGAGATACCCTGGACTATGAGGCCATAGGCTCAGCGGCGACACTGGCCTCCACATCGGTACCGACTGCAGGAGTTGACACCATGGTGGTGTACAGGGTTCAGGTGAACGTGACACAGGCAGCGGGTGACTACACAGGTACGATCAACTACACGGTGCTGCCCAACTTCTAAGAGCTGACATATGGGAATGCGGGCCCAGACCGCACGTGAAGGCTCGGCTGCGATGACATACCCCCCTCGCGGCCGGGCCTCATTTTTGGTCGTTTGTTACTGTGTGTGAAGAGAAGCACCTGATGTGGCGGGGAGTGACGGACTATCCCGCCCTGTGGTCCCTCGGACTCAACTGGCGACTAAGGCTTCTCTCCTACCAAGATAGCCACTGACCCCATGCCGGCCTTTTGCCAGCTTACAGACCCCAGGCCCGCCTGCTCCATGAGTCCAGCCAGTTTCCCGGCCGTTGGGAACACCTCTATCGACTTGGGTAGATACGTGTACGCCTCTCTGTCACCTGCCACTATCGAGCCCAGAACCGGGACCATCCTTCGAAAGTAAAGCCGCATCAGTCTGGAGAGAGGCCCGTTGCTCTCAATCGGTACGATCTCCAGTATGGCCAATCTGCCGCCTGGCCTGATTACACGTATCATTTCAGCCAGAGCTTGCGGGAGGTCAGCTACATTCCGCATTGCAAAGCCCGTGGTAACGCAGGCGAATATGTCATCCGGGAAAGGCAGGGCCAGGGCGTCTCCTTGTACCAGCACCAGTCGGTGGGACATGCTTCGTCGCTGGGCCTTCTGCCTGGCCAGGTCCAGCATCTCCGGCACAACGTCCAGTCCAACCGCTGCATCAATATCGGGCCGCTTTATCAGCTCGAACAGGAAGTCACCGGTACCCGTGGCAACGTCCAGAGCCGTGCCTGCAAGGCCGTTAGTGGCCAGCCGGGTCGCCAACCGGCGCCAGCTGTGGTGCAGGCCCGCCGACATTAGTGTATTCAGCAGATCATATCGGCGGGAGATGCGAGCGAACATCTGGGCCACGTATCTGGCCTTGGTATCGCCTTGCAGGTGTGCCATCGGGTCAGTCGCTTCTGGGTTGGTAGGTTAGGCCTTCGCCCATCTCGGACAGTACTCCTATCGCCATCAGGGCCCGTTCCACCACGAACTCCACCACGTCTTCAATAGTGGTTGGGTGCAGGTAGAACGCAGGCTCGGGCGGGAGGACAGTTGCGCCCAGGCGGGCCACGGCCAGCATGTTATCCAGGTGGACAGCAGAAAGCGGACTCTCCCGGGGCACCAGTACCAGCCTTCGCCTCTCCTTGAGGCAGACGTCGGCTGCCCTGTGCAGCAGGTTCGTGCCCAGCCCGTGAGCGATGGCCGCCATCGTTGTCATAGAGCATGGCACCACAATCATGCCACGGGTCGGGTAGGTGCCGCTGGCCACGGGCGACTTCCAGTCGCCGATGGAGTAGTAGCTGAACAGAGGATGCTCTCGCCATGCCTCCAGGACATCTCGAAAGTCGTCCTCCACCTCCTCCTGCCACACCAGGCGGGCCGGTGCGGAACAGGTGGCGGCCACGGGCACCGACAGCTCCAGCAGGCGGTCTATGGTACGGCGGGCCAGCATGGACCCGCTGGCGCCGGAAATACCCACCACCACTGGATACGAGTTGTTTCCTTGGGAGGCCACGGCCATATCTTACTACGGATGTCCGTGTGTTGGGCCCTCTTAGACGTACAGCGACGCCAGGGTGAATGCGAGTATGGTCAGTGATATATAGCCGTTGATCTGGAAGAAGGCCTGGTTCAAACGGGACATGTCCTTTGGAGAGATGATGAGATGTTCGTACAGAAGCAGGGCTGATGCTATGGCCCATCCTATGTAGTACGGCCATCCCAAGCCCACCCATAGGCCCAGCGCCAGCAGCGACATGGACATTGCCAGGTGCATTGCGTGGGCTGTCCAAAAGGCTGCTGTAATGCCGAACCGCTGGGGTATGGAGTGTACCCCGTTAGCGCGGTCGAACTCGATGTCCTGGCTGGTGTAGAAGATATCGAAGCCGCCGACCCACGTAGCCACGGCCAGGGATAGAAGCACCGCCTCCCAGGGCAGTGTGCCGGTAACGGCTATCCATCCGCCTGCGGGAGCTATGGCATCGGTCCAGCCGATAGCGAAATGGGTCAGCCAGGTGAACCGTTTGACGTAGGCGTAACCCACTACCGAGGCCGCCGCTACCGGCGCCAGTGCTAGTGCCACGGGGTTGAGCATGGCCGCTGATACGAAGAGCAGTACGAGCCCGGCGGTGGCCAGGGCTGTCATCTCCCATCTCTTCAGTGCGCCTGTGACCAAGGCCCGGTCTGCTGTGCGCGGGTTCAGGGCATCCTGGGCTAGGTCTATTATCCGGTTGGCGCTCATGCCCAGGGTCCTGGCGCCGGTCAGGGCCAGCGTTATCCACAGGAACTGCCACCACGTGGGCAGGCCTTCCGCTGCCATCAGCATGCCCAGGTAAGCGAATGGCAGCGCGAAAACCGACTCTTTGAGACGTATGGCCTGTGAGAATAGGCCTGCCTTATAGGGGATGGATTTGAGGCCTGTTGGTTGTGGTTGCGTTGTAGTGGTCAAGGTTCCCCAGTCTACGTCATGTTTGACTCAAAGAGGAAGGACCGTAGTGTTTCTACGTCAACCCTTTTGCTAATGCCCAGGAACTCGACACCTACCACGCGTTTTTCTGAGTTGAAGTCTAGGATGACGCCTGGCTGCACCTCTTCAGACCCAACAATCGCCGAATCATCCAGCCTGAGATATAGTGCGTCCGATTCCTTATCTACCTTCAGCTTCATCAAGGTCTCCTAGCCTGCCTGTCAAAGAACAGTGTAACAACCGTTGGCGGCATTGTATCTGGGTTGACGATTACATGTAGGATTCTAGACTCCTGCTGGGGGATGGTTCTGAAGAAGTGAGCAGTCCCATCGCGGTCTATTTCCTGTCGCTCTGGAGAGTCAATGGTTACCTGTAGCTATTCCTCGTAGATTCCTCGTGCCTTGAGCATAGCACTTGCATGGTTGGACAGTTCATATTCAGCCATAACACAAGCTCAAATACCGTACTCCTCCCACTTCCTGTCCACCAGCGCCTTGATGTCGTCGCTCATCGCTATGTCTGGCGGCCACTGACGCGTGCGGCCCTCGCCTGGGATCTTTGCCGTGGCGTCTATGCCCACCTTGCTCCCGAACTTGGGCGTCACCGATGCATGGTCCAGGTCGTCAACCGGCCCTTCCGCGAAGAATATGTCGATGGATGCGTCGATGTTATTGGTGACCCGCCATGCCACTTCGGATAGGTTCTGCACATTCACGAAGTGGTCTACCAGGATAATGGTCTTGGCCAGCATCAACAGGCCCAGGCCCCACATGGCGTGTGCCACCTTGCGCGCCTGGCCCGGGTACTCCTTTTTGACCGACACTATCACAAGGTTGTGGAACACCCCTTCAGCGGGCATGTTGACGTCCGTCACCTCCGGCAGCACCATCTGGATCATGGGCAGGAACAGCCGCTCCGTTGCCTTGCCCATGAAAAAGTCCTCCGCAGGAGGCTTACCCACGATGATAGCGGAATAGATAGGGTTACGCCGGTGGGTTATCGCTGTGCAATGGAATACAGGGTATGGCTCAGGCGGCGAGTAGTAGCCTGTGTGGTCGCCGAAAGGGCCCTCGTCCCGGAGCTCTTCAGGATCAACGTACCCCTCCAGGACTATCTCTGCCTGGGCCGGCACCTCCAGGTCCACCGTTTTACACTTTACCAGCTCCACGCCTTCCTCTCGCAGGAAGCCAGCCATGACGAACTCATCCAGGTCCGGTGGCAGCGGTGCGGAACCTGTCCACACAGTGGCGGGATCGCCACCAATGGCCACCGCCACCTCCATGCGTCTTTGCCCAGCCTCCCTGGCCAGACGCATGTGATGGGTACCCACCTTGTGCGTCTGCCAGTGCATACCGGTGGTTGTGGCGTCATACACCTGCATTCGATAGGTGCCCACGTTCCGTGTCCCTGTCTCCGGGTCGCGGGTAATGACCAGTGGCAGGGTAATGGTCCGCCCGCCATCCTCCGGCCAGCATTTGAGAATAGGAAACCGGGTCAGGTCAATCTGGTCTCCGGTGAGCACAACCTCCTGGCAGGGTGCGCTGCGCACCGTCTTTGGCTGGAAGGAGGCCATTTTCATCAGGTCTCCCAGCGTGCGGAGCTTGTCCATAATCCCCTGAGGAGGCCCCTGGACAATGCCTAGCAGCTTGCGTATACGGGCGGTCAGGTCGTCCAGCGTCTCCACACCCAGTGCCCAGGCCGTGCGTTGTATGGAGCTGTAGGTGTTTATCAGGACGGGGATGTCGTGCCCTACGACATTCTCGAAAAGGAGGGCCGGGCCGCCTCTCTTTGTCAGGCGGTCGGCGATCTCCGTGATCTCAAGCTCGCAGCTTACCGGTGTTGTGATACGGCGCAGCTCACCCTTGTCTTCCAGGAAGGTGATGAACTCTCGTATGTCATTGAAGCGCATTTTTCTTTCCCTAACCCTCGCTTGCGAGGGCGACTCCTTCTGACTTCCCCGGCGCTATTCATCCTGCCATAGGGCAGTCGCTTTCCAGACTTGAGCGCCCCTTGAACCTGGAGGCTTGTTCATCCCGTCAACCATTCTGGGTAGGCCCAATCCCCTTGTCAATGGCGGCTACGTTGCCTTGAACCTAGCGCCAAGCCACGCCTATAATCTGTCCACCCAGGGCCGTATGTCCTGGGTCAGAGGGTAGATGAGTAACGTGGAAATCGCAGCCGGTAGTGAGCTTGATAAGGTCCGCTATACATTGGACCGAGATTTGATTGCTGACTACCTCTCAGTGGTCGGGAGTGAGCCAGCGCTATATCAGTTTGGGGACATGGTGCCGCCAACCGCGATGGCGGCCCTGGGGATGCGTACGCTCCTTGATGGACTGGGCCTGCCTCCGGGAGCGGTGCACGCGGCCCAGGAGTTGACCATGCATCGAACGGCCATATGGGACCAGAACGTTTTGTGCAGCGCTAGGGTTGCACAGACCAGCCAGCGCAAGGACGGGCGCTTCCTTGTCCTGGAGTTCGAGATTGCCGATGAGGACGGCTTCCCAATTCTGGAGGGCCGCACCATTGTTATAGCACCGGAGCAGAATGGTTAGCAGTGTGGGGCAATTTTTGCCGGAGTTGCGCAGATCGGTTACTCAGGACATGATCGGTGGATATGCCGCCGTCTCCGGGGACTCAAACCCCGTCCACCTGGACCCTGAGTTTGCCGCCGGAAGCTCATTCGGTCGTATAGTGGCCCACGGAATGCTGACCCTGGCCTTTGTATCTGACATGCTAGCCCAGGCCTTCGGTCGCAGCTGGCTGGAGAGCGGGCGTCTCAAGGTGAGATTCCGCGCTCCTGTATATCCGGGGGAGGATGTGACCACCTTTGGTAAAGTGACCGATGTCACGGACGGAGAGTCCGGCCATCGAGTCCGATGCACGGTTGGCTGTCGCAAGTTGGATGGACAGGAAGTCGTAACTGGTGAAGCATCCGTTGTGGTGCAACGTAGTTAGGTGGAAGGCGCTACTTTGAGCACTAGATCTTCAAAAGGTACTGTTACTGTAGCGGTGGATGCCATGGGTGGCGACCACGGCCCACAGGAGCTTGTGGCTGGAGCAGTGGCCGCCGCCAGGGAAGAGGATGTGCGTGTGATCCTGGTGGGCGATCAGACCTCGCTGGAGAGAGAGCTGGCACGCCTGCAGCCCGGCGACCTGCCGGTATCCATAGCCCACTCAGAGGGCGTTATCCTGGAAACAGACCAACCCATACAGGCCATGCGGGATAAACCCAGGGCCTCTGTGATAGAGGCTGCGAAGTTGGTCCAGTCCGGAGAGGCCAACGCTATGGCGACTGTGGGCTCTACGGGTGCCGCGATGGCAGCCGCTACCATGGTGTTGGGACTACTGGAGGGGCTGGACCGTCCGGCGCTGGGCGGGCCCATACTGGCGCCACTCTCAGATACATCCATAATTGATTTGGGAAGCAACGTTGACTGTAGGCCAGGCCAGATGCTGGGCTACGCCGCTATTGGGGTTGCTTTTGCCCGTAACATCCAGGGTGTTCAGGAACCACGCGTTGCATTGCTAAGCATCGGCAGCGAAGAGGGCAAAGGGAACCGCCAGGTACGTGAGGCCTATCCACTATTCAAAGAGAGCGGGCTGAACTTCGTGGGCAACGTGGAAGGGTTGGACCTGTTCCTGGACAAGGCAGATGTGGTGGTATGCGACGGGTTCGTGGGGAATGTGCTTCTGAAGTTCGCTGAAGGCATGGGTAGCGCCATAGGCCGGTGGCTGCCGGAGGCGCTCAAGGCGCACCTGCCTCCCGGTGTAACAGGCAGTCTTGGGAGTCTTTTGGAAGGTGTTACCAACCTAGCTGAGGTTGGCGGAGCACCCCTATTTGGCGTAAATGGGGTTGTGGTGATCGGACACGGGCGTGCCAGGGCCGCCGGAGTTGGGGGTGTCATAAGCATGGCCAAACGCGTGTGGGAGTCCGATCTGGTCGAAGCCATGCAACGTGAGTTAGGCTCCCTGCGCTCCTCGGTGAAGGAGTAGCTGGTGCCGGAGGACGAAGGCCTGCAAGGGAAGGTCGCACTGGTCACCGGTGCCTCCCGTGGCATTGGCCGCGCCATAGCTCTCCGATTCGCGCGGGAGGGTGCCAATGTTGGAATAAACTATCGCACCTCTCACGAGGAGGCTGAGGGCGTCGCTGAGTCCGTCCGAGAGTTGGGTGTCGAGTCGAAGCTGTTGCAAGCCGATGTCTCACGCCCCGACCAGGTGCAGGCCATGTTCGATGCAATGGATGTCTGGGGTGGAGTGGACATCCTGGTGAACAACGCCGGCCTGACTAGGGATGGCCTTCTAATGCGCATGTCAGACGATGACTGGGACGAAGTGATGAGCGTGAACTTGAGGGGTGCGTTTCTGTGCTGCCGCGCCGCGGCGCGGCCCATGGTGCGCAAGCGCTGGGGTCGCATCATCAACATGGCATCCGTGATTGGCTTAACAGGCAACCCAGGACAGTCCAACTACTCAGCGTCCAAAGCTGGACTGATAGGCCTGACGCGCACCCTGTCCAGGGAACTGGCTAGCCGCAACATTACAGTGAACGCCATTGCACCCGGCTTCATTGAGACCGATATGGTTGCCACCCTCTCTGAAGACGCCAGAAACCATATCCGCTCGCGGATACCAATGGATGGTTTCGGTACCCCGGAGGACGTAGCCGCGGTTGCCGCTTTCCTCGCCTCGGACGGCGCCCGGTACGTCACTGGCCAGACTATAGGTGTGGATGGCGGAATAGCATTGTAGGCATGTCCCGCACGCTGGGGAAATGTGGAGGCAGGGTTCGCTGTACGTTAGCTAAGAACCGGTGCCTTATCTAGCACCTCTCGCACGGTCGCCACTCCTACCTGCTTGCCGGCTTTGTTCACCACCTCCAGCTCCGCGCCTGCCGATGCGTAGGTCGAGCGTACCAGCCCTAGGCCGATGACCTCACCGGACTGCGGGTGTTCTATCCAGGAGGTGACTATGCCCGCGTCCTTCTCTTCGCTTCGCAGGCCTGCGTCTTCCGCAACCACTGCCTCCGAGAAGGAGAGCCTCGCCATGCGCCGCTGCACCTTCTGGTAAGTGTTCAGCCGTAGAATAACCTCCTGGCCTATGTAGCAACCCTTCTCGAAGTTGATGTACTGGGCTAGGTTAACCTCCCACGGGTTTACTGCCTCGCTCAACTCCCAACCGTGCCTGGGCACGCCGGCCTCCACACGTAGCGTGTTGTATGTACGCTCCCCGATGGGACTGGCGCCTGCGTCAACCAACACGGACCAGGCGGACTCCGCTCGGTCTGTGGCTACTACAAAGTCGTAGCCTGGGTTGCCCGCAGGGTCGGTGCGGAGCACCATCACCGCCGTACCGTCAAGGTAGACGTTGAGGCTGCCGTAAGGATCCAGGGCCGCTGCAGGCAGCCCAGTGACACGCCGCACCACATCAGATGCACTCGGCCCCAGTACCGTGATCATGGATGTGGCCTCCGTCACATCCTCCATGGCGGCCTCCTCCAGGAAGGTGAACATGTCTATGTACTCGGCCACGCGCTCTCTGGTCTCCGGGCTGGTCAGCATGACGAGCCGCTCATCCACGGCGAATAGGTGGAGCAGGTCGATTACACGTCCCTTGTTGGTGGTCAGGATGGTGGCCGCTCCCATGCCTGGCGGCAGAGGATCCACCCTATTCGACGATAGGCGGTTGAGCAGGTCCAGGGCGTCCTTGCCCGTGACGTTGAACCTGCCCATGTAGGAGCGGTCCAACACCGCGGCACCTTCAGTAGCGGCCCGGTACTCGTCCGCCGGGCTGCCAAAGGTGTCGGCGATCTCCCAGTCGACCAGGCGAGTAAATGAAGCACCGGCCGCCCTTTGGAGGTTGTACAGGGGCGTTTTGTTGGTCATGGGCCTATTATACGACAGAGCCGCCGGGGTATCCCTCGGCGGCTCCATATATCATATTGGGTTAGAGGCTAGACGGAGAAGGAGGTTCCGCAGCCGCATGTGGTCTTGGCGTTGGGGTTGCTGAAGACGAACCCCTTGCCGTTCAGACCGCCGGAGTAGTCCAGGACTGTGCCTGCCAAGAAGATGTAGCTCTTCTTGTCTATCAGGATGGTGACGCCGTGCTCCTCGATGATCTTGTCGTTCTCTAGGGACTGAGGGTCCATGCTCAGGTCGTAGGTCAGACCGGAGCAGCCACCACCCTTGACGGCCACGCGCAGGGAGACATCATCGTTCTCGGTCCTGCCTGTGAAGTCGCGCACATGCTTTGCGGCACTGTCAGTTATGGAAATGGTCAGTGGTGTAACCATGATGATTAAACCTCGTTTCGGAATGATTACTCTGATTAATAGTATCCACAAAATAGGGATGGGTCAAGCAGGAAGGTGTCCCGATAGGCCGGGACCCAATGTTATAATTCGTCCATGCCCAAGATATACACCAAACATGGCGACTCTGGCGAGACCGGCCTTCTGTACGGTGGTCGCGTGCCCAAGACCGACCCCCGCTGCGAAGCCTACGGCACAACAGACGAGGCAGTATCCGCCCTGGGTCTGGCCCGCGCCCTCTCCAACGACCCTCGCGTCAAGGAGATCGTGACCCAGGTCCAACGGGAGCTGTTCACCGTGGGCGCTGAGCTTGCCACTGCGCCCGAGCAGTACGCCACAATGCAGCGCCACTTTTCCATCATTTCAGCCCCTATGGTGGAGCACCTGGAAAGCCTCATAGATGAGCTGGAGGCTCATGTACAACTCCCTCGCTCCTTCATCATACCCGGTGCTTCGGCGGCCTCTGCTGCCCTGGACCTGGCGCGCACTATCCTGCGCCGCGCTGAGCGGCACGTCGTGGGCCTCAAGGATGCCGGCTTGCTGACCAACGATGAGATCCTGCGCTACCTGAACCGTCTGGCAGACCTTCTCTTCATGCTGGCCCGATACCAGGACCGGGACATGCCTCTGGAAACCCTGACCGCTGAAGCCTAGGCTGGTGAGCCACCGGATGCCCAGGCTGCGAGGCGGCCGTATAAAAGCCAGTCTCGCGATGCTATCAGTAGTGGCTTCCCTGGTACTGGGAGCCTGCGGAGACGATAAGGAGACGGTCACACCCCAGTCGGCGGGGTTCCAGCCAGTAACCTTTGACTCCACCGATGGCCTGCAACTCAGCGGCCGCCTCTTCGGACAGGGCGGGCAGGGGGTTATCCTGGCCCACATGTTCCCTGCTGACCAGGAGAGCTGGCGGGAGTTCGCCGTGGAGTTGGCCCAGCACAGCTATCTGGTGCTTACCTTTGACTTCCGTGGCTACGGCGACTCGGAAGGCGCTAAGGAGATAGACCGGATCGACCGCGACGTTGAAGGGGCGCTGAACTTCTTGGAGCACCGGGGCGTGGATGATGTATTCCTGATAGGCGCAAGCATGGGTGGCACCGCCTCCCTCAAGGTAGCGTCGCGTCGCAGTGTGTCTGGCGTCGTCAGCCTCTCCAGCCCCGTCAGCTTCCAGGGGCTGGACGCCGCCCCGGACGTACCCAATATCGAAGAACCCGTGCTGTTCATAGCGTCCGAGCAGGACGGCCCGGCCCATGGCAGCATGTTGATTCTAGCTGACCTCGCTCAGGCTTCAACTCAAACCCTGGCTCTGCCCGGGACTGCCCACGGCACCGATATACTGAATGGAGCATTCGGCCAGAGCGCCAGGGATGCTATCATGGACTTTCTGGAGGGAAACTAGCAGCAATGGACACCGATCTTGCCATAGTGGATTTCGGCGCAGGTAACCTTCGCAGCGTTGCCAAAGCCCTGGAACGGCTGGACTTCCCCGCCGTCGTTACCCACGACCCTGACGTGGTGCTCAATGCACGGGGCGTAATCCTACCCGGCGTAGGCTCGTCCGGTGCCGCCATGACCGCACTGGAGGAGCGTGGCCTGGTGGAGCCCTTGCGCCAGGTAGCAACTCGTGGCACGCCCCTCTTCGGTGTATGCCTGGGGATGCAGCTTTTCATGGACAGCTCGGAAGAGGACCCCAGGCCCTGTCTGAGCATAGTTCCGGGGCGGGCGAAAAAAATCTCTTCGTCGCCCAAGGTGCCTCACATGGGGTGGAATCAGGTTGCGCTACGTGAGGAACACCCGCTGTTCCAGGGCGTCCCGACCGGCTCCAACTTCTACTTCGTACATAGCTACTACACCGTGCCTGACGATGCGTCCCTGGTCCTGGGTACCACCGACTATGATGTTACCTTCTGCAGCGTACTGGCTAAGGGCAACCTGGTGGCGGCCCAGTTCCACCCGGAGAAGAGCGGGCCCATGGGGCTGAAGCTCTACGACAACTTTGTGCGCCTAATGGTCCTTCAGGAGGCAGCCCAGCCTTGGAGGTGATCCCAACTATCGATCTGCGTGGTGGTCGAGTAGTGCGCCTCTACCAGGGCGACTACGATAAGGAAACCGCCTACTCCGATGACCCGGTAGCCGTTGCCCTCCGCTGGGAAGAGGCGGGTGCGCCCCGGATCCACGTGGTCGATCTTGACGGCGCGGCCACAGGCTCGCCCGTCAACCTGGGAATCGTTGAGGATATCGTCGCCCACGTATCGTTACCTGTTCAGGTGGGTGGTGGCATACGGGACATGGGCACCGCCGAGCGGTTGCTTTCTACGGGCGTCCAGCGCGTCGTGTTCGGTACAGCCGCGATCCGAGATCCCGCGCTGGTCAAGGAGGCCTGCCTCAAGCTGGGTGTAGAGCATATCGTGGTTGGCGTAGACGCTCGTGATGGCAAGGTGGCTGTTCATGGTTGGACGGAACCATCGGACGCCACCGCCACGGACCTGGCAATGAGCATGGTTGATCTCGGTGTTGCCAGGTTCATATACACCGACATTGGTGTCGATGGTACTCTGGCCGGTCCCAACCTTCAGGCGGTCGCAGACTTGATGAAAGCCGTAGGCAAGCCTATCATTTCAGCAGGGGGTATCAGCTCCCTGGCGGACCTGGAGCAACTCGCCCGGATCGGGGTGGAAGGTGCGATCCTGGGAAGCGCCCTCTACCGTGGCACTGTTGACCTGTCGGAAGCGGTACGCCGTTTCGGAAGCCTGGTCTAAAGCGTGGACTGAGTTAGGCGCCGCCTCGTCTGCGGGGCGGCCACATACTAAAGTGGCTAGGAGCATTCATGACACAGTCAACCACCGAAGAGCGTATAGAAACACTCCTGGCGCCGGAGCGGCGGGACCGCTTGGATGCGCTCCAGATATTCTCAGTGCTCACGCTGAGGCCTTACACGATTGTAGCTGACGTGGGCTGCGGTCCCGGCCTGCTCACCATACCTCTGGCAAAGGCGGTTTGGGATGGGCATGTGTATGCCGTTGATGTGGATGACGCCATGTTGGAGGCCGTTCAGAAGCGCGCAACTGAAGCGCGCCTGAGTAATATCACAACCATGAAGTCCGAAGACGGCAAGCTGCCGCTCAAGGCTGATTCGGTGGATGGAATCCTCCTGACCTGCGTACTGCATGAGGTATCCGGCAAGGCAACCTTTCTCAAGTCAGTAGCCAAGGCCCTGAAGCCCGGTGGATGGTGTGGAGTGGTGGAGTGGCAAGCCGAGACACCGGAGGGGACAGGTCCCGATTCTAATAAACGCATTACCAGGGAAGAGTTGCAAGACCTGGCCACTAAGGCTGGCCTACGTTCCTCTCACCAGAGAGAGCTCAACTACTACTACTACATGCTCCTTCTCTCCAAGTAGCAATGCTTACTAAGCGCATCATTCCCTGTTTGGACGTGGACGCAGGTCGCGTAGTCAAGGGTGTCAGGTTCCTGCAACACCGGGACGCCGGCGACCCCGTGGAGTTGGCCGCCTTCTACGATCAGGAAGGCGCCGATGAGCTGGTCTTCTACGATATTACCGCCTCCGCGCAGGATAGAGCCATCATGCTGGAGGTGGTCTCCCGTACTGCTGAGCAGCTGTTCATTCCCTTGACCGTGGGAGGCGGCCTCCGCTCGGTGGAGGACATGAACCGGATGCTCAAAGCCGGCGCGGATAAGGTTTCTATCAATACGGCTGCCGTGGAGAACCCTGACCTGATCCGTCAGGGTGCGGATGCCTTCGGTAGCCAGTGCATCGTCCTGGGGTTGGACGCCCAGCGAATTTCTGATGATCCTGCGCCCCGGTGGGAGGTGCGTACGCACACAGGCAGTGGCGGCGGCAGGTCTGCCGGGCTGGATGCCGTGGAGTGGGCGGCCAGAGCCGCAGTGCTTGGCGCTGGCGAGATCGTTGTAAACAGCATAGACGCAGATGGTACCAAGGAAGGCTACGACCTGGAGCTTCTGCGGCAGGTCTCCCGTGCTGTCTCCGTGCCCGTAGTCGCCAGCGGCGGTGCCGGCAACCTGGAACACATGTACCAGGCCATCGCCCAAGGGGAGGCAGACGCTGTCCTGGCCGCGTCCATATTTCACTTCCGCGAATACTCCATAGCCCAGGCTAAGGACTACTTGACCCAGCGGGGCGTTCCCATTCGGGAGGCGGTCCCTACGTCGGTGATAGGGTAAGGTCAGCCATGCCACAGATTCACGCCGTAATCTTCGATATGTACGAGACGCTGGTGCAGAATAGCCCGTCGCTTTGGTTACGGACTTTTGACGAGATATGCCTTGAACAGCGGCTGGAAATGGCCGGCCAGGAGCTATGGGACCTGTGGAAGCCACTGGAAATGCGGTTCCGGCAGGAGAGATATCAGCCATCTTATCCCTTCAAGACCTACGAGCAGGCCTGGCGAGAATGCTTTCAGCAGGTGTTTCAGGAACTGGGCAAAGGAGATGCTGCTGAGGCGGCACGCCTATCCGTCAGGGACCAGGGGAGGCGTGAGCTTTACCCGGAGGTCAGCGATGTCCTGGGTGCGCTGCGGAGCGCCGGCCAGTACAAGATCGGACTGCTTTCAAACGCTGACAACGATGCCCTGGGGCCGCTGATCCGGCTCCACAGTCTGGAGTTTGATGGGATGGTGTGCTCCGAGAGTGCCCGCTGCTACAAGCCGGAGCCGGAGACCTTTCGACTCATCATGGAAGAGTTGGACCTTTCCCCGGACGTCTGCCTTTACGTTGGTGACTCCCAGCACGATGACGTGCAGGGCGCCTGCGGAGTCGGCATGCAGACTGCGTGGGTCAACCGCAATAGTGCGGAGTTGGACCCTGCACTTCCTGTTCCTGACCACCAGATCCACAGCCTTATGGAGTTGCTGGGCATTGTAAACGCAGGGTAGCTGGGCATTGCCCAGACCCGTACTTCCCGTTGCGGTTTAGGGGCAGTCTTCCACCAACGGTAGAGAATGTGGGTGTCCTCTTAACTTAAACGTTCGAGAGCGGGTGGGCGGGAAGAAGGCGTTTGCCGCCTTTCCTGATGGAGGGTCTTAGGTCCGATGACGCTTGAGGTGATTTTATGGAGATAAAGCTAGACCAGAGAGGGCTCGTTCCCGCGATAGCCCAGGATATCAACACCAGAGAGGTGCTCATGCTGGGGTACGTCAGCCCCGACTCTTTGCGGCGCTCCCTGGAGGGCGGGCAGGTGTGGTTCTACAGCCGCAGCCGCGAGGAACTTTGGCAAAAGGGTGAGACCTCTGGAAACTATATGAACCTGAAATCTGTCTCTGTCGACTGCGACGGCGATACTCTGCTGTTCCAGGTCGAGCCGGTTGGCCCCGCGTGCCACACCGGCAATACCACTTGCTTCTTCACCTCGCTGGACGGCGAGCCAGATTACCAGCAGGTCCAGAGTGGTGCCGGCTTCTTGGACAAGCTATTCGCTGTAATCCAGGATCGCAAGCGTGACATGCCGGAAGGCAGCTACACGGCAGAGTTACTGCGTGACGGCCCGGCCCGCCCCGCCCAGAAGGTGGTTGAAGAGGCGGGTGAGTCTGCTATAGCTGCTGTTCAGGGAGATGCGGACCATGTCACGCGGGAGGTGGCGGACCTGTTCTACCATGCGCTGGTGCTCCTTGCCGCCTCTGGCTCCTCGCCGGAGGCCGTCTGGCGGGAGCTACGTCAGCGGCACAGCGGATAGCTACGCCTGCGGGTGATCGCCCTGGACGACATCGTTTTCAGGTTGGCCATCCTCCGTCTTTGGCTCTACAGGTTTGGAATCAGCGGGGAGTTCCCGGCCCTCGTCGGCGGCCATTGCTAGGTTCATGGCATGTATCGCCACCTCTATTTGATCGTCGTCCGGCTGGCGGGTGGTCAGCGCCTGTAGCGCCAGGCTGGGGCCGGTGATGAGGCGTACCAGAGGGTTGTCTTGGTGCGCTCCGCTGAACCGGATTACCTCGTAGGCCAGTGCTGCTATCACTGGGAGCAGCACTGGCCTGGATAGGATCAACCACACCAGGGGTGGCCGTCCCATCAGCGCAAACACGAATATCGCCATCACCATCACCACCAGCAGGAACGCCGTACCGCATCTGGGGTGCGCTGTGGAGTATTTACGTATGGGCTCTATCTCCAGCGGGTCTCCGGCTTCGTGGGCCTTGACCGTCATGTGCTCTGCGCCGTGGTAGGAGAACACCCGGCGGATATCCGGAATGAACCCGATTCCCCAGACGTACAGGAGGAATAGCCCCAGCCTGACTACCCCTTCCACGATGTTGCTAAGCAGTTCCGATTCCACAAACCGCTCGAATACCGCGCTGACGAACAGGGGCAGCAGGAAGAACAGCCCGATGGCGAAGGCCATAGACGTTGCGATCAGCAATGCCACGCTCCAACCGCTCAGTTCGGTCGATTCCTCCTCCCCCTCCTCCTCCAACGCAACGTTGGTGGAGTACACCAGCGACCGCATTCCCAGCGCCAGGGTCTCGGCCAGTACCACAACGCCACGTGCAAGGGGTATGCGGCGTACTGGGCCGGTGTATATACCGCTCAGCCGCGACACCCGCGAGGTCAGCTCACCATCGGGTCGCCGCACGGCTACGCATGCGTAGTCACGGCCGCGGATCATGACGCCCTCCATGACAGCCTGGCCGCCATAGAGGAATGGTCGCGCAGCCTGGGACGGGGGAGTTTCCTGCTGCTGGGCTGCCATCGCCGCCTCCTACCTAAATGTGTAACGGGGGCGGAATTCTCCGCCCCCGTTACCTGGTCTCCTGTATCACCGCTTGGGTAGCTTTATTTGAGTCCGTACCGGCGCTTCATACGCTCCACTCGTCCCTCGGCGTCAACAATTCGCTGCTCACCCGTGAAGAAGGGATGACACGCGCTGCACGCCTCTATTCGCAGCTCCGGTTGAGTAGCCCCGGTGACGAAGGTGTTGCCACAGGAACATACCACACGTGCCTCTGTAAAGTATTCGGGATGTATCTCTGTCTTCATTATGCCTCTCCTGCCGCCACCGGCTCCACGTTGGCTCGGCGCCTCTCCTTGGTAGCGTGGTCAAACTTCACCTGGCCGCTTATCAGCGCGAACAGCGTGTGGTCCCGACCCATGCCCACGTTGCGCCCGGGGCGTATCCGTGTGCCGCGCTGCCTGACCAGGATAGTGCCTGCCAGCACACGCTCACCCGCGTACCGCTTTACGCCCAGTCGCCTGCCTGCGCTGTCACGACCGTTTCGGCTGCTGCCTCCGCCCTTCTTATGAGCCATCGCTGCTCTCCTCCGTAGACGCTCGGGTGCGCCGCCGGCGTCTCGTCGGTGTGCTGACGCCGCCTCCGATATCTGTTATACGTAGTCGGGTGAACGACTGCCTGTGACCAGTCTTCTTCCCCTGTCGCGTCTTGTTCTTGTACTTGAATACGGCGATCTTGGGGCCACGACCGTGGGTTTCAACCTCTCCCGTAACCTTCGCCCCTTCGATGGTGGGCGTGCCCACTGTCAGCTGGCCGTCACGGGACTGGAGCAGTACTTCGGTAAGCTCTACGCTAGCCCCTTCCTCTACGGGAAGGCGCTCCACGTCTATCACGTCACCCGAAGCGACCCTGTACTGCTTGCCGCCAGTTTTGATTATTGCGTAGTCCATCATGTTTCTAACTTCCTTAACCTTTAGATTCTACTTTGGCGGAAAGGGTGCGTCAAGGCAATGTTGTGGCTGCTGGCATCCACTGCTACCTATTGCACAAGGAGATGTCTTGTATCTTCGGCGAAAGTTTCGTTAGAGTGGGCAGACATGTTATTCCGCCTCGGTCTGCTCATGGTCCGTTTGAGGTGGCTGGTCATCGGTGTCTGGCTGGTGGCCTTCCTTGTTGCCGGGGCCTTCGCTCCCAGGGTGCTCACCGAGCTCACCGCCGGGTTTGGCACCCCTGATACCGAGGGCCAGAGGGGCTTGGAACTCCTGGCTGAGAAGCTGGGCGAAGACGAGGCCACTATTACTGTGGTGTTCTCCCACGATACGCTGCGTGCCGCCGACCCAGAGTACCGGCAAGTCGTTGAACAGGCGCTCGCCGGTCTTGCAAATGAGCCTCATGTAGCTCGAGTTGTCACGCTGTACAACGGCAGCGATTCGAACATGGTCTCCGACGGCGGCCATACCTCCTACGCGCTGGTGTCGCTGGATCTGACCCTTGATGAGGGTATTGACCTGTACCAGGACCTGCGGAGTAGCCTATCGCCGCCTGCAGGGTTCCAGGTGTGGGCCACCGGCGCTGTGGCCATCTTCTCCACGCTGAACACCGCCGCCGAAGATGACCTGCGCAGGTCCGAGGCCGTCAGTTTGCCCCTGGTGCTGATTGCGCTGGCGCTGGTATTCGGGACGCTGGTGGCTACGGCTATGCCCATCGCAATGGCCGCCATGACCGTCGTTATCACAATGGCACTGGTCTTCGCCATCACCCAGGTCACTGAGGTGTCCATTTTCGTGTTGAACATCGCCGTTTTCCTGGGCATCGGCATTGCCATTGACTACACCCTGCTGATGGTTAGCCGTTTCCGTGAAGAGCTGTTGCAGAGGGGTAAGGCTGATGCCGTTGGAGCGACTATGGCGACTGCGGGGCGGGCCGTCATCTTCTCCGGGCTTACCACTGTGGTGGGCCTTTCCGGCTTCTTTTTCATACCTATCATGTTCTTCCGCTCCTTTGGAATTGGCGGCGTGACAGTCGTCCTGCTGTCCGTTCTAGTCGTCACCACCCTGGTCCCGGCGATGCTGGGAGTCCTGGGAACGCGTATCAACAGCATTCGCGTTCTTCCTGTGGCGCGGGATTCAAGAGGCGTTTGGCGTAGCCTGGCCCTGGCCGTAATGCGCTACCCGTTGCTGGTGGCGATGCCCGTAATACTGCTGCTGGCGCTTCTGGGTGCGCCCTTCCTGGGCGTCAAGATCGGGACTCCCTGGGCCAGCGTACTGCCCCGGGATGCAGAGGCCCGGCTGGGTTGGGAAGCGGTGGAACGGGAGTTGGGCCCCGGTGCGCTATCTCCAGTGACCATTGTGTTCCAGGTACAGGGCGACGTCCTGGAACCTGCCATCGTCGGTGCTCTCTACGACTTCGCCCGAGACATGGAGGCGGATCCGAGAGTGGAACGGGTGAGCAGCATTGTTTCCATTGATCCCTCCATAAGCCGTGAGCAGTACCAGCAGATGTACACGCTCCCTCTCGAAACGCTGCCGCCGGAGGCGCGTGCCGTAGTCCAGGCTCTGGTTGCCGACGACGTAACAGTGATAAGCGTCTTCACTAATCTCGCACCCGCCTCCGACGAAGCCAAGGCCTTTGTGGACGAGATCAGGGCACGGGAGATCGGGCCGGGCATAGCGGCCGTGGTCACAGGCGTCACAGCGGCCCAGAAGGACATCACTGACCTGATGTACCGGTACTTCCCCCTGGTAATCCTCTACGTGGTGCTTGCCACGTACCTGGTGCTATTCGTGCTGTTCCGCTCGGTGGTGCTACCCCTGAAGGCCGTCATCATGAACGCCATGAGCATCTTTGCCAGCTACGGTGCCCTGGTCTTCATCTTCCAGCACGGTAACTTTGAAGGGCTCCTGGCCTTCCGCTCAGCCGGGTATACCGAGGCTACGATACCGATCATCGTGTTCTGCATAGTATTCGGTTTGAGCATGGACTACGAGGTCTTCCTGCTGAGCCGCATCAAGGAGGCCTACGATGAAACGGGTGACAACACAGCCAGCGTCGCCGTGGGGTTGGAGAAGACGGGGCGCATAATCACCAGCGCCGCTGTGATCCTGGTGCTGGTGGCTGCGGCATTCGCCACCAGCGATGTCATCGTTGTGAAGGCATTCGGTGTGGCCACTGCCATCGCCATCCTCTTGGACGCCACCGCCGTGAGGGCACTACTGGTGCCGGCCCTCATGCGTATCCTGGGCGACTGGAACTGGTGGGCGCCCCGGTTCCTTCAGCGGTTGCTCCCCCAGCAGCGCATGACAGGGTAGCGGTGTGTAGGGGTGGTATAGTTTCACTATCTGGAACGTACTAATCCAAGGAGGTGTGTTGTGGTGAGCCGACTCCGTCCAATGGCTGTCAACGTTGTTATTGAAGATCGTCCCTACAAGTTGGGGGATGTTATGTCTGTGGTTGTGGAGGCAAGCGTTCGAGGTGATGTGGAGGTGAGGGAAGGTCGGGTGGAACTAGTGTATGAGGAACGCTGGTTGGAGGTCTGGGAGACGAAAGTACCGGTGCGGACTTCGGGTGCTGGGTCTGATGCTGCACTTACCAGGGGTGCGCCTCCGACCACGATGACAAAGCAGCAGTCCAAGTCACACAAGGATACCCATGTCTCCAGCAGTGCAGTGCTGGTAGAGGGAACGTGGCTCAATTCGGGAGCGGCGTACACGTATAGCGCAAGATTGGAAATACCGCTGGAAATCCCAGTCCACGGACCGAAAGCTAACGTAACCTGGTGGCTTGTCGCGACCTTTGACATTGCCAGTGCTCGCGATATCACTAAAAGACGAGAGCTCACGGTCACCCGCTAGAGGAGTGCTGAGGGTCAGCACCAAAGGCATGAGTTCGCTATCATGCGCATCCTGGGCGGCTGATTGAGGATTTGAGGTGAATTGGCTGGAGCAAGGGAGTAAGAGGCGTATCTGCAAGTGATGTGCAAGTGGTTGGGGCATACCTTGGGTTGAATAACCAGCCCAAATTGGTTGGGTGGGGGAGCACGTATGGTTGGTTGGTCTGATCTGACGAATCGAGAGTCCGAAGTAGCAGAGTTACTCTTACAGGGTCTGACCAACCGGGAAATCGCCGCAGTACTCTGCTGCAGTCCATTCACCGCCCGCACACACGTCAGCCAGATATTGGCGAAGTTTGAAGCTCGGAACCGTGTTGAACTCACTACAAAGCTGATCTCTACCAAATACTATGCGGGGTAACAGGTTTCCAGGAATCGATTGTAAACCGTCAGCGAAAATGGGACACATTGGAAGGGTTGAAAACCCGAGAGTTTGAAGGTGGTGTGAGCTCCTGAAGCGAGGGTAAAGTACCTCATGAAAGGAGCAGACCGTGTCACAGTCACAAGAGAGCAAGGCAGATGCTGCCCAACAGCGGAGCGAGGAGACCAGGTCTTTCGTCCGCACGGTGAAGGCGGCAACCCGACGTAGATACACCCCCGAAGAGAAGATCCGTGTCGTCCTGGAGGGCTTTCGCCGGGAGGTCACTGTCAATGACCTGTGCAGGCGAGAGGGGATCAAGCCCCACTCCTACTACGCGTGGACCAAAGAGTTCATGGAGGCCGGGAAGGAGAGGCTTACCCGTGAGACGGTGCGGGACGCCACGGGCCAGGAGATCCAGCAACTGAGGCGTGACAACTACGAGCTCAAGCAACTGGTGGCCGACCTGTCCCTTGAGGCCTACCGTTTGAAAAAACGGTCATCCCTATGCCTCAGGACGGCGTCGGTATCGCCGGATGAGCGCCGCGGAGAAGGAGACAGTCCTTTCCAAGGTGACCTCATCACCTCTCCCCAAGCGTAGGGCCCTCAGAGAGCTAGACATCCCCAAGAGCACATACAACCGGTGGCTCAGGCGGCCGCGGCTTGATGACCGGCCAGGAGGTGCCCCAACGCCCTGGAACCGCCTGAGCCCACCTGAGGAGCAGGCGGTCCTGGCGGTAGCATGGCGGTCGCCTGAGCTGAGCTGCCGTCAGTTGGCCGCCTGGATCACCGACAACAAGGGCTTCTCTGTCTCCGAGTCCACCGTCTACCGCATTCTCCGCCGGGAGGGTCTGGCCAAGTCACCCGAGATGCAGCTCAAGGCCGGCAAGGAGTACCACCGCAAGACCACCGGCCCTCACCAGATGTGGGCCACCGACGCCTCCTACTTCAAGGTGATCGGCTGGGGCTATTACTACATGGTCACGGTCATGGATGACTACTCACGCTTCATTATTGCCCATAAGCTCCAGCGGGACATGACCTCCGACTCTTTCATCGAGGTGGTCCAGGATGCGGTGGACAGGACCGGCATGACTGAGGTCCCGGTGGCAGACAGAACCAAGTTGCTGAGCGACAACGGCTCTGGCTACGTGTCCCGAGCCTTTGGAGACTACCTCAGGCTGATAGGCATCAGGCACATCCTGGCCACGCCTTACCACCCTCAGACCAACGGCAAGCTGGAGCGCTATCACCAGACCATCAAGCGGGACGTCAACCAGGTCCCCTATGAGCTGCCGTCGGACCTCGATGCAGCCATCGCCTCCTTCGTCAGCTACTACAACTACCGGCGCTATCACATGGCGCTGGGCAACGTGACACCCGTTGACGTGCTCACGGGTCGGAGGGAGCAGATACTACAGCGCAGGAAGGATGTGCAAGCCCAGACAATCGACAGGCGGCGGAGCTACAACAAGACCCTCAGGGAGCTCACTCTCAGCTCTTCATAACAATAATCTTCTCGGGTCCCGATCTGTCCCACTTTTGCTGATTGACAACAGAATCGATACACTTGTAGCATGTCCAAGATCAGAATCGCGGACTTACACTTCCAGTGCGCGGGATTATCCGACTGCAGTGCAGAGCCAGTTTTAGCATAAGGGTGGTGTCATACGAACCTCCAGAAACTGTATAGGCCTGGGACTATGGTCTTGCTTGCTGGAGTCCTTCTGATCGTAGCATTTGGAGCTCCTATGGTAGTTGGAGGTGCAGTCACACCTGATTCAACCGCACCTCAGGTTTCCTCTGGTACCCAACAGGTCATCCACCGGATAGAAAGGACATATGCCCTTCGAGAGAGTTCCGGTTGGGTTTCCACGATGCAGGGTGGAAGTATGGAGATACTCCCAGAAACTATCAATGATTTGTGGATCCAGGTGGACAGCACCGGGCTGATTTCTCGTCTACACGTAGTTGTAAGTGACCCTGATGGTCGAGTCGTCCAAGAAGCCTTTTATCGTGCTGGGGGGGATCTGATAACCAAAACCATTTGGGACACCGATGCTCCAATATACCCGCCCACAGACGTGGGTGAAGCTCCAAAGGTGAAGCTGGATTGGAGCCAAGACGCGGCATCTGTTATTTCCGATCCGCGCTGGAAGGAAGTAACTGATACGCTCGGTAGTGGCAACAGAGTCTTTCAACAAGTCTATCCACCCAATGAGATCTCCTCCTTAGAGAGGCTAGCGATACAGGAGTTTGATTCCGAGACAGGTGCCTTTGCACGAAGCACCGTTTCCGAAGTCGGAACTGGGCTAGTTCTAGACCAAGTCACGGTCGTAGTGTTGGAACTGATAGACCTCTCAGCGACAGATGCAAACATATGGGAACCGGTGCTTGATTGACGGTTATCTGTACCAAAATTAGCGAATGGGGTAGGTCAAACGTCTAGAAAGATCAACGTAAAGCAATTCGTTCTGGCCTCTCTTGTTGCCGGGGTTATGTTCATGATGGTGGTTGGCGTCGCATTGGCAGGCCACATTTGGAGCAAAACCGTGGACGGCGTCTTCCTACTTGGTGAAACAGATATTTCTGCTAGTGGGGGTGTCTACGACGGAACGGTAGACACATCCTCCAGTGAAGCTATAGACGATATCATTGCGCATTCTGTGGGAAAAGAGTACTGCAATTGGGTTTGGGACACTGAGTGGGCCCCAGCATGGGTTACAAATCACAATTCGACCTCGGCCCAAAACAGCGGCAGTGCTTCATACGGGTCAGCTGAATCCTGTGCCATGGCCCCCATTCACCAACTATGGGTAGATGGAGGCCATGGATTCTATGACTCGGGTCATAATATAGACGAATTCGGCTACACAGCAGAGTGGATCAACGATCCGTAATGTCGGTGCTGGACATGCGCAGCCAACCTGATCAAGGATAAGTCTCTGTCATGGCTCAGCTGGTGAATCGCCTGTCCTTACTGCACAGCCGTAAATAACATAAAGGCCGCCCGTGGGGTACTCCCACGGGCGGCCGGTCATATCATCTGTTGCCGCTACACCTCTACCGCCACCTTCTCCTTAGCCGTGCGGAAAGCCAAGCCCTCCGGCCCGACATCCACTACCACGTGGTCGCCCTCATGGAACTGGCCAGCGAGTATCTCCTTGGACAGCGGGTTCTCCACGTATCGCTGTATGGCCCTGCGCAGCGGCCTGGCGCCGAAGGTGGGGTCGAACCCCTCCTTGGACAGCCACGCTCCGGCTTCGGAGGTAAGCTCCGCCGTCACGCCCCGCTCCTCCAGGCGTTTGCCCACCTCCTCCATCATCAGGCCCACAATGGTCTCTATCTGCTCCTGGGTCAGCGGGTCGAATATGACTATCTCGTCGATCCGGTTCAGGAACTCGGGCCGGAACGCCTGCTTCAGTGCATCCTCCACCGAGTCTCGCAGCTTGTCCCTCTCTGACTGTGTGTCCATGCCATGACGGAATCCTATGGTCTCACGGCCCAGCTCCGTGGTGCCCAGGTTGCTGGTCATAATGATCACTGTGTTGCGGAAGTCCACCGTCCTGCCTCGTCCGTCGGTCAGGCGGCCGTCCTCCATGATCTGGAGCAGTACGTTGAACACGTCCGGGTGCGCCTTTTCGATCTCGTCGAACAGGACCACGCGGAACGGGCGACGGCGCACCGCCTCGGTCAGCTGGCCGCCTTCCTCGTAACCCACGTAGCCGGGCGGCGCACCCACGAGGCGTGACACGCTGTGCTTCTCCATGTACTCGGACATGTCTATACGCACCATGTTGGACTCATCGTCGAATAGGAAGTGCGCCAGGGACCTGGCCAGCTCCGTCTTGCCCACACCCGTGGGGCCAAGGAAGATGAAGCTGCCCACGGGGCGTTTGGGGTCCTTCATCCCGGCCCTGGCACGGCGTATTGCATCAGCCACCACACCTATGGCATGCTCCTGGCCGATGACTCTCTGGTGCAGCCGGTCCTCCATGTGCAGCAGGCGCTCCGCCTCCGCCTCAAGAAGCTGGTGCACCGGAATGCCCGTCCAGTTGCCAATAAACTCGGCGATGACCTCCGCGTCCACCACTGTGTCGATCTTCTTCTCAGCCATCCACGCCTCTCTTGCGCGGTTGTACTCCTCCTCCACCGCCATCCGCTGGGACTTGAGTGTTGCCACCTGCTCGTAATTGGAGCGCTGAGAGGCGGCCTCCTCCTCGTTTTGCAACCCTGTCAGCCGGCGTTCCTGCTCTTGGAGCTCTTTTGGCATGCTCTGGGCGTCTATGCGCAGCTTGCTGGCCGCTTCGTCTATCAGGTCCACCGCCTTATCGGGCAGATGCCGCTCGGTGATATACCTGTCGCTCAGCTTGCCCGCCGCCACCAGGGCTGAGTCGTCTATCTGTATCTTGTGATGCGCCTCGTACTTGGGGCGCAGCCCACGCAGCATCTCGATGGTGTCGTCCACAGTAGGCTCCTCCAGCCATATGGGCTGGAACCGCCGCTCCAGGGCCGAATCCTTCTCGATATATCTGCGGTACTCGTCCGGTGTGGTTGCGCCGATGCACTGGAGCTCGCCTCGGGCCAGGGCCGGCTTCATCAGGGTACTGGCGTCGATAGCGCCCTCGGCGGCCCCTGCGCCGACCACGTTGTGGATCTCGTCTATGAACAGGACAACCTCGCCCTTGGCCTGCTTCACCTCGTCCATCACCGCCTTGAGGCGCTCCTCGAACTCGCCGCGGAACTTGGAACCGGCTACCAGCGCGCCCATGTCCAGGGCCATCACGCGGCGGCCCTTAAGCATGTCAGGCACGTCGTCCGCTACAATGTGCTGCGCCAGCCCCTCGGCAATGGCCGTCTTACCTACACCGGCCTCGCCGATGACAACCGGGTTGTTCTTGGTGCGGCGGGACAGGGTCTGCATCAGGCGGCGTATCTCGCTGTCCCTGCCTACCACGGGGTCTAGCTTGCCGTCCTGGGCTAGGGCGGTCAGGTCAACGCTGTATTTTGCCAGAGCACGGTATTTGCTCTCCGCGCGCTGATCGGTGACACGGGCGTTGCCTCGGACCTCTTGTAGCGCCCGGTACACCTTCTCCTGGTCTATCCCGTACTCCTTCAGGATGTCTGTGGCATCACCATCCCGCGTAAGTACGATTCCGATGAGCAGATGCTCTGTGCCTATGAATTCGTCGTTCAGCCTCTTGGCTTCTGCCTTGGCGTCCTCCACGGTCCGTACCGCACGTGGCGCGGCGTATACCTGACTGGTCTTGTGGTCCAGCTTCGGGCTATTCTCCAGCGCCTGTTCCACATGGGCCTTCATGGCGTCCACGTTGACGCCCAGCGATTCCATGATCTCAACAGGAAGGCCCCGCTCCAACTGTAGAAGGGCCAGAAGGATGTGTTCCACGTCCCATTGGCTGTGCCGGTACTGCCTCACCAACTCCTGGGAGTTGGCCAGCACCTCCTGTGCCTGCTCTGTAAAGTTATCCGGTCTAAGAACCACGGTCGGTTACCTCCCTGTCTTTTTCTCCTTCTTTTGCCTCTCTCAACGCGGGCGGCTCCGACGACATGCGTATTCTGCGCATCTCATTACGGAGCTCCTGAATCTCAGTCTCCATCCTGCCGATCCGTTCCATAAGTCTCAGGCTTACCTCCGCACCGGCAAGGTTCATGCCCATATCGTCCATCAGTGTTTTGATGCGACGTATGCGCTCCAGGTCCAGCTCCGAATAGTAGCGTCGGTTGCCCTGAGATCTGGAGGGTGCGATCAGACCGGCCCGTTCGTAGTACCGCAACGTCTGCGCATGCACTCCCAGCATGCGAGCCGCGATGCTGATGACGTACAGCGGTTCGTCACGCCTCATAGTCATGCCTCCGCCTCCTTCCCATCATGTCCGTCACGGCGATCGCGCAGCTCCCGGAAGAGTTGCAGATCTTCGTCTGACAGGTCAGTAGGAAGCACCACCTTTAGCGATGCGAAAAGGTCGCCCTTGGAGTCGGGCTGATTCAGGTGCGGCATACCTCTGCCCCGTAGGCGGAACACCTGGCCGTTCTGGCTTGCTGGCGGGACGTTGAGCATGACGCTGCCGTTCAGCGTGTCCACTCTTTGCTCGACGCCGAGAACTGCGTCGGCCAGGGGTATTGGCAGGTCAACGTACAGGTTGGCCCCCTTGCGGCTGAACCGGCGATGGGCCTGCACGGCGACAACCATGTGCAGCTTGATACCCTGGCCGGGAGTAACCGTTATTCTGGACCCTGTCTCTACGCCGGGGGGTATCCTTACCTCCAGCCTCTGGGCCTGGCTCCCTGCCACCATGGGCATCTGTACGAGCCTTTCAGCGCCGGTGAGTGCCTCCTCCAGTGTAAGTCTTACAGGCAACTCGGCCTCGGTCTCGAACAAGGAGGTCCGGCTTCCGCCACGACGACCGGAGCCGCCGAACGTGCCGTCGAATATAGTGCCGAAGCCAAAGTCACCCAGGTCACTCAGATCGAACTGTCTGCCGCGGCTACGCGAGCCGCCCCAGAAGAATGGATTGCCACCGCTGCTCCCACCGGCCTGAGCGAACTGGTCAGCGTGTTTCCAGTTCTCGCCGAACTGGTCGTACTTTTTGCGGTTGTCCTGGTCTGAGAGGACTTCATAGGCCTCGTTGATCTCTTTGAACTTGGCCTCATCACCCTTGTCACCGGAGCTGACGTCGGGGTGATACTTACGCGCAAGGCGCCTGTACGCCTGCCGGATCTCCTTTTCGGAGGCGCTGCGGCCCACGCCCAGAAGGTTGTAGTAGTCGCCTGCCATGATGTTACCTGGCTGTAGTATAGCGTCCTTATTCAGTGATGTCAATAAGGTGCAGGAAGAAACAGAACATGATTAACATCAATATTCTTGACAAGAAGATTATCAAGTTATATGCTTTGCACAAGATAGATGGGCGGAAGTAGCCCATCGTAGAAATAACTGAGGAGGTTACCATGCTACCTGTTCGTTGGATACCCGACCGGAGGTTCAGCCGTCTGGAACGCTTGATGGACCGGACGGTGCGAGAGCCCGTGGAGCCATTCAGGTTCTTACCTACGCTGTGGGATGGGCGTGTCCGTCCAGCGCTGGACGTTTATGAGACCGAGGAGGACATTGTGGTCAAGGCCACACTCCCAGGAATCAAAGCGGGCAACGTGGATGTGACAGTCACCGGGGACACCCTGGTGATCAAGGGCGATACCCACGAGGAGCATGAGGACAAGGAGGAGCACTACCTGCTCAGAGAACGGGCCCACGGGACCTTCCACAGGGCCGTGTCCCTGTCCAGGGACGTTGACTCCGAGAAGGCCACCGCCGATTTCCAGGACGGCGTCCTCACCATAACCTTGCCCAAGGCTGAGCGAGCCAGGACCAGGAAGGTGGAGGTGGCCGTCAAAGAGACGGCTAAGGCGGAGAAGTAGTCAGCAGCAGCTGGCTGGGCACAAAGACGGGTCCCCGATTCTAAGATCGGGGATCCGTCCGTGCTTTCGGCAGCATCCTTAGAACGATCCCTAAGACGCTGCCGCCTCCTGCAACTCAGTGGAGAAGAGGGCCTCCGGCGTACCGCTTCCGTTGCCATCGCTCTTTGGAGGGGGCGCCTGGATGGCAGCTGACCTGGGGTCGACAATCTGTCCGGTATTCATCAGCTCGTACCTGTGCTCCAGCTCAAGCACCAATCGCTCCAGTTCGCCCTGGGCCCGCTGGGCCTCAAGCGCCTTCTTGTCGGCCAGGTTCTGCGCCTTTCGCAGTTGGTAATGGTCATCCGGTGATAGATCAGGCATGACGGCCTCCGATAGCTAAGATGTTCTGAGAATAGAACACATGTACTGGATTGTCAACCCCCTAGAGACTAGCTTTGCCCCCGGCTCGTGTCCTTCCCTTCTGTCATTCTGAGTGCAACGAAGAATCTAAAGCGCAACGCCGCGAGATCTGAAGTACCCTCTGACACCGCCTGCGCCAAACACTGTAATGCGCATGGTCCTCCTCCTCTCCAGTTCCTTTGCTTCCGCTAGCGCCCCAGATTCTTCGTCGTCCCGACGAATCGGGACTCCCCAGAATGACAGGCAAGATCCGCTCATGTCCTTCCCTTAGACAGGTTCAGAGTGAGTGAGAGTCTGTGTCCCTCACCGCATATTGTTGATTATCGCCTTGAGCGTATCGTGGCTGGTACGTTGAAGTTCTAGGTCGAAGCCAGTAGGGTCGCCCACCGGGGCTCCCGACGAGTCCTGTTCAATATACGTCCGCTTGATCTCGGAGTAATTCAGCGTTACATTCTCGGTTGGCCGGTCGCCGCCGCCTCCCGCGTTGACGGACGTTACCATCACGTTGGTCATTACTATGACGAGGTACTCGGTCCGGGCCTGTCCTTCGGCCTCGTTTCGGACCGTAAGCTGCGTTTCAGGCGTTATCGTGCCGCTCGCCAGGGCCTGGTAGAGCTTGGGGCTCGCTTTGTCGATGTGCTTGGTAAGTTTGAACTCCTGACGTTGCACCTCCGCTGATTCTGTGGAGGTGGTCTCTTCTTCCCTGGTCCCGGCCGGATCTGTGGTAGCTTCGCCGGTGGAAACCATCCCGGCCGTAGCGAGGGTCACTCCCCAGCTCCACACGAGGACGTCTATCTCGCCCTCGTGGCCTGTGTCGGTGGACTCACCCTCAATGTCACCAATCTTGATAAAGGCCCGGCTGGCGATGGCCCCCGGCAGCAGTGCAGCACCTGATGCAGTCGCCTCTCCTGGAGAGCTCACGGCTTTCTGCTCCGCCAGCGCTGCGGCCACCGCAGTATCCACTGTATCTTCTATATCTGCCGTAGTGAGCGTTGTACAGCCAATGGCCAGGAGCATCAGTGTGAGGATGGCTAGACGTAGCATGGGGGACCTCCATGTAACGAGTGATGACGTATTCTACGACATCTGTCTTCGCCACGTAGCGCGATAAGCAAAGCCCCCGGGATAGGTCGGGGGCTTTGGCTCGGACCCGTTGATAGGCCAGTAGGGGCCCTAGAACTCGGTGATGACGCCGCGACCCACCTCGCCGCGCTCCAGGTCTTCGTACGCTTCGTTGATGTCGTCCAGCTTGTACTCTCGCGCCACCAGGCCGTCCACGTCTATCTTGCCGGACAGGTACAGATCCACCATGGTGGGCATATCTATGTTGGGCCGGGCGCTGCCGTAGTAGCATCCCTGAATCGTCTTTTCCATCCGTACGATCGAAGAGGCATCTATGTTCGCCGTATCCCCAATGGGGGCGATGCCCACTACCACTACCGTCCCTCCCTTGCGGGCAGAGTCATACGCCATTTCGACCGTTTTACCGGAGCCGAATACCTCAAAGGTGTAGTCGGCTCCCAGGCCGCCGGTGATCTCCTTGATGCGCGCAACAGCATCCTGCTGATTTGGGTTCACCGAATGGGTGGCGCCAAAGTTCATGGCGAACTCCAGCTTCCCTTCGTTCACGTCCACGGCGATGATCTTGCTGGCGTTGAGAAGCCGCGCACCCTGGATGACGTTTAGGCCGACGCCGCCCGCGCCGATAACCGCCACCGTGCTCCCAGGCGTTATCTTGGCGTTGTACATGGCCGCGCCCACACCCGTGGTGACGCAGCAGCCGATGAGCGCCGCCTGTGCCAGGGGGAAGTCTGCGGCCACTGGGATGCAACCGGTCTCAGGGACAATCGCCTCCTGCGCAAAGCAGGCTACCTTGCCCATGTGGGTTATGCGCTCATCCCCTTTGTGGAGACGCGTTGTGCCATCGAACAGTGTGCCGGTAGTGGCGCCGTGCAGGTCGCACAGGTTGGCGCGACCGGTCAGGCAGAAGTGGCACCGCCCACAGTTGGGTACGAATGACAGGATGACCCTGTCTCCCGGTTTCACTGTGGTGACACCTTCACCCACATCCAGCACGGTGCCGGAGCCTTCGTGACCCAGAACCGCTGGCAACGCCGAGCGTCCTTCACCCTTCATTACGTGGAGGTCGCTCCGGCAGATACCCGCGCTGCCTATCTTGACGTGCACCTCGCCGGCCTTGGGTGGATCAAGCTCCAACTCCTCTATGACCAGTGGCTGCCCTACCTCGTAAAGGACTGCGGCTTTCATAGCTGGTGCTCCCTTTCTATCGCAGAGTTCATGGCCTCTAGCCCGTCACACCAAAACTGCTTCCGCCCGGTGTCTCTTGAAGAAACGTTGTATAGCTATCAATGTCCAGAGGGCTTCTATGACTGTAACAGGGTAGGCCTGTACCAGCGCGCTGTAGACAGCCGTGGCTGCCGTACCTCCGGCAAACACCAGAAGAAACCACTTTGAGCGGTCTTCTGCCCAGTACGCGAGGAACATGATGGCGACTGCAATAGAGCCGAAAAGCGTTACCACATCAAACCACCTGTGGAGGCAGGGTGTGAGCGGTATTGTATCAGATAACCCGGCGCGGCTCTGGGAGAGTCGCTACGGCTGGGCTGGGGCGCCGGTAGCCGTGCAAACGTCGCACTGGCACAGATCACGAAGCATTTTGAACGGGTAGAACCCGGTGCCGTGGGCGTCGCTCCACAGGAACTGCAGGGCGTATCGGCCTACCTGCATCCAGTCCAGCGCCTCAACGTCCCTGGGAATGTCCCCCAGTACGATTAATCTCCGCCCCGTCATCTCTTCTATACAGTGAGCGCAGCCGCACTGGGAGCGGAGGTATCGGTGCCCGAAGTAGGACTGATGGCCGTCAGTCCAGCGGACATGGATGCCATCGGGCAGAAGGTTGATCTCTTGGGGGGTGGGGTTGGCCTTCATGTCCTTATAGGGGTAACTAAATCTCGGCGTCGCCTGTAGAGGCAACCTAATGCATCTGCCCAGTGTTCGAGGAATACCAGGGAAGCTAGGCGATCTGCGCCTGCATCTCATCTCGCAGGGCCTGGACAGCCTTCTCCCCCGCGCCGCGCCGGCGCACCTCATCAAACATGGAGTCCCTGTCCGGGAGGAATGTCACGTCCCCGATCACCATTTCAGAGCACAGTTCCACCAGTTCAGGGTCGCGCTTTGGGGCTACGGCCCATCCCATCATGGTGGCCATGGCACACAGGAACGGCTTGTCTACGTGGTAGTGGCCCATCTCACCTATCCAATTGCGGTATGGGGAAGGCTAGGCGGGCGGTTTAATCTCGTTGACCTTGGCCCTTGTCGCCGCCTCGTCCTTGAAGAAGTCGTAGTTGATCGGGATCCACACCTTCCACTGTTCGGGCGTGTCATCCTCCGCGAATATGGCGTTTACGGGGCACACCGGCTCGCAGGCTGCGCAGTCTATGCATTCGTCAGGATGGATATACAGCATCCTGTCTTCGTCGTTGTCCATGCCGTAGATGCAGTCCACGGGACAGACGTCGACGCACCCCAGGTCCTTCAGGTCAACACACGCCTCAGTGATGATGTAGGTCATTGTGGGTCCTCACCGTCCTTCTTCAGAGATGTGATGCTCGATGGCTATCGAGCATCATTATAAGGGAGGAACCCGCAGACTGGCAACGCAGCCCGCGCTCACTCCTCTTCATTTAGAATAGTAACGACATGACCCAGTCTAGACAAGACCCTCTCCTTGCCCAGCACCGCCAGCGTATCGAACAGCGGTGGGGCCGCAGTCCGACCGGTGACAGCTACGCGTATGGTGCCGAACAGTTCCCGCGTCCTGAGTTGTAGCTCCTCCGCCAGCGGCCTTAGGACACCTTCAAGGGTCTTGGCGTCAAATGGGCTGACTGCCCTGATGGCTTCGGAGACAGCCTGGAGCGCCGCGCGCGTGCCCCCAGCATCCATGCCTTTTTGAACCAGCTGGGGTCTATCATAGTCCGGCGTCTCGACCAGGAAAGGTTCGCACAACTCCCAGACCTCGTCTGGGGCCATCGTGCTGAGACGCTCCTGCAGAAGAGGCACCAGGGCTAGCAGGCTCTCAGGGGTCGGCTCCACGTTAACCGACGTCGGGTGGTCATTGAGATAGGCGTTCACCGCTTCCGACAGCCGCTGTGCCAGCTCACCTTCCGGCATCTGCCGTAGGTAGATCCCGCTCATCCAGGACAGCTTATCCTGGTCGAATATGGAGGGCGATCTGCCCACCCGTTCCAGCGAAAAGTGGCGCACCAAGTCTTCGCGGCTGATGATCTCGGTCTTGTCGTCCAATGACCAGCCCAGCATGGCTAGGAAGTTGACCATGACCTCAGGTAGGTAGCCTCCATCTCGATAGTCGAGAACAGATGTGGCGCCGTGCCGCTTGGCGAGCCTGGCCCGGTCCGGCCCCAGGATCAGCGGTAGGTGGCAGAACCGGGGCGGCTCATATCCCAGCGCCTCATACAGAAGCTGGTGTCTCGGCGTGCTTGGCAGCCACTCCTCGCCGCGCAGGACGTGGCTGATCTCCATAAGGTGGTCGTCCACGGCGTTGGCTAGGTGGTAGGTGGGGAAGCCGTCCGACTTCAGCAGGACAAAGTCGTCCAGTACGGAAGGATCGAAACTCACCTTTCCCTTGATGAGATCATCGACGACAATGGATGGGCCCTCCTCCGGCATAGCGAACCGGACCACCCGCGGACTTCCCTCCCTGGCCCTGTGGTCCGACTCCGTAAGCAGGCGACACCTACCGTCGTATCGGGGCGGCTTTTTTAGGCGCTGCTGCTCTTGACGCATCTCCGTTAGCTCCTCCGGGGTGCAGTAGCAGTAGTAGGCAGAACCAGAGGCAATTAGGCGATCCGCCGCGTCACTGTAGATGCCGGTGGCGTGACGCTCCGACTGTATGTAAGGGGCATGTGGCCCACCGACCCCGGGACCCTCGTCCCATTCCAGCCCCAGCCATTTCAGCGATTCCATGATGCTTTCCAGCGCACCCGGCACGATGCGCGCCTGGTCCGTGTCTTCGATGCGCAGAATGAACTGGCCGCCGGTGTGACGGGCGTACAGCCAGTTGAATAGAGCGGTGCGTATGTTGCCCACGTGGGGGTCCCCCGTGGGGCTGGGTGCGTATCTGACGCGTGCGCCTTCAGTCATTTTTCTTTCCCTGCTGCTGAAGGTCATTCTAGCACGGGCTAGCATGGTTACGGTTGCTAGCTATAGCTGTAGCGCACTCTTAGAGATACGGAACGGGGAGAAAGGCAGATTGGAAGCCGCCTGGACGCGGTTCCAATGACCGCTCGGCAGGCAACAAACACGGGGCGGCCGCCTCGTCCCACCCCTAAACAGGTCAGAGGCCCCATTAGTTGGGGCCTCTGATTCATCTTAGTAATGTCTGTAGCTGCTACGGGGTAACCACCAGCTGCCCCACCATGCCCGCCTGCTTGTGCCCCGGAAGGGTGCAGGTGAACCCGTAGCTACCCGGCTGTGTGGGCGTGAACAGTACCGCCACGGTGGTCCCTGGCAAGGCATGGGCGGCAACAACGCCCCCTTCATGGTGCTCCTCACCACCTTCGGCCAGCCTCTCATGCTGCTCTGTACCGACCGCCTCCAGCTGCTCCACAGGCAACCCGTGAATCTCCACGTCGTGCTCGGCGCGTCCATCGTTCACCAGCACCAGTCTTACCCGCTGCCCGACAGGGATCTCCAGATAAGAGGGCGAGAATACCCACCGCTCCCCTTCAACGACCTCCAGGGTGATTTCCAGGTAGTCGGTGGTAGCCTCCTCGTGTTCATGGCCCTCGCCCTCCTCGACCAGCGCGTGCGGTTCCAACTCATCAGGGGAAGCCACCTGGTCTGTAGTGGCTGTACACGCTGCACCAACTATGGCGAATATGGTAAGGAATGCCACGAGCCTTCCTGCCACGCCACCGATTCTCCTGCCTATGTCACTTGCCTTCATCCTGCACCTCCCAAAATCGTTACCTTAGGGCCTCGTATCCAGGTTGGGAGCAGATGTTGATTCGGCGAACCGATCAATCAGTGAACGATGTCATCGATATGCTGAGGGGCCCTATGGTGGCCTGGTAGTCCTTCCTGGCTTCCTCTGCTGAGGGCGCCCCCACGTTGCCGTTCCGTTGTAGGGCAGCTAAGTAGCCCTTAAATCCGGATGTAATCCCTATCCCCGGCGTCATATCAAACAGTCTGTGTAGCATCCTCTCTTCCTCTCTTCCTCTCTTCCTTTCGCGCCAACCCACCGCCTCGGCGTGCCAGCCTCGTTACTTGTGTAAACCCAGTATCCACCATAGGTAACATCATGTACAGAGATATTACATGATATACTATATCTGATATACGAATATAACAGCTTGGAGGCACCACTGTGGAATTGCGAGAGCTCAAGACCTTCTGTACCGCAGCCAGGTTCCGGAGCATTTCAAAAGCGGCGGACTATCTGGATATCGGTCAACCGACGGCGTCCACGCACATTAAGAAGTTGGAACGCGAACTTGGTATGGTGCTCTTCGATAGGATCAAGCGGCCAATCCAGCTCACCCTGGCGGGAACGTCATTGGCGCGGTTGGCTGTCCCTCTGGTCGAAGGGATAGATGCGCTGGCCGCAAGCACAACCCTCGCGGAGGAGGAGGGCCCTGTCGCTGTGGCCTCAACGCACGACATCATTCCACACACCCTGCTTCAAGTCGTGCAGTCCTTCCGATCACTGTACCCAAACGTCCATCTCCGCATCCGCTCAGGGACAAGCCCGGCGGTGCTGAACATGGTCGCTGAAGGAGAGGCCGATATCGGGATAGTCCCGGGTCCTGCCAGGGGATCAGGGTTTGACTTTCAGGCCTTATTCGGCTATGAGCGCGTACTCATCACTCCCCTGGGCCATCCTCTGCTAAAGGTCCCTCTGACATCTCTTGACCAGATAGCCCAGTGGCCTCTCATTTTGATGGGGCCGCGCACTGCCACCCGGACAATGCTGGAGGAGGAGTTCCAACGTAAGGGCCTGTCCTACGACGTAATAGTGGAGTTGGACAGCATGGACATCATCAAGCGATACGTCTCCCTGGGCGTCGGTATCTCCATCGGGCCGCGTCTGGCCATAGAGCCGGACGACTACGATGAGCTTGGAATCCTAAGCATGGCTAACCTTCTGCCTGTGGAGCAGGCGGGCATAGTGACAGTGCGAGGCAAGACGCTTTCCAAGCCTGCCAACAACTTCGTCTCGGTAGCGGTAGATGTCCTTACCTCTACCCCGTCGAGGCCTAGGCCTCCCGTACCTCCAACAGTTCCATTGCCTCCTCCAGGTCCGGCGGCAACGGCGATTCGAACTCGACCTGCTTCCCTCCCGGTGGCAGGCCGAACCCCAGCTGGTGCGCGTGTAGGAACTGGCGTTTCAGAAAGGGCACCCGGCCGCCGTAGCGGGCGTCTCCCGCCACCGGATGGCCTATTGAAGGCATATGCACCCGTATCTGGTGCGTGCGGCCCGTGTGAGGGCGCACCTCTAGTAGCGTGTACCCCTTGAAACGCCGTACCGTCTTGTAGTGGGTGGTGGCTGCTCGTCCTCCCTCCACCACTCCCATGCGCTGCCGGTGCCTCGGGTCCCTGGCGATGGTCGCCTCCACCAGACCCTCAGGCGGTTCCGGGTAGCCCAGCACCAGTGCCAGATATACCTTAGTCACTGTGCGTTCCCTGAGCTGTCGGGACAGGCTGGCGTGGGCCTCAGGTGTCAGTGCCACCACCAGCAGGCCCGACGTGTCCTTATCCAGCCGGTGCACCAGACCTGGCCGTCCGGTCGCGCCTACGCTTTCCAGCGCCGGGTACCGGGCGATCAGGGCGTTCACCAGCGTGCCGCGAGGGTGCCCGGGCGCCGGGTGGACGGTGAGGCCGGGCGGCTTGTCCACCACCAGCACATGTTCGTCTTCGTAGACGATGCGTAGAGGTATATCCTCTGGGAAAACTGTCTCGTCTGGTGCCTCGGGCAAGTGGATATCAATGCGGTCCATCTGCTGGAGTTTGGCAGACGGCCTGGCGACCCGGCCGTTGACCAGGATGTGGCCCTCTTTTATGAGTCGCTGGACCTGAGACCTGGATAGGTCGTTCCGGACTCCAGCTACGTAGCTGTCCAGCCGTTCGTCTTGAACCTGGGAGATGATCGATTCGGTCGTCACAGCTGCCGGAGGGGGCGTGAGCTAGCCTTCTTGGGCGTCTTCTTGAAGCTGAGGAGAGTCGGGCTGACCTGCATCAGAGGTCGTGGCAGTATCTTTTCCCTCTTTAGGGAAGAAAAGAAGAAACCAGGCCATGAATGCCAGCCCCACTGTGATGGATGAGTCGGCCAGGTTGAATACCGGCCAGGGGCCCACGTCTATGAAGTCAGTAACGTGGCCCAGCGTGATCCGGTCGGCCAGGTTGCCCGCGGCGCCACCCAGAATTAGCCCCATGCTGGTGCGTACCCACGGCCCGGGTAGACCATTGCTTCGGTAGAATAGGACCAGGACGCCTATGGCCGCCACCGATGCCACCATAAGCAGCGTTGACTGGTCGGCGAATAGGCCAAAGGCGCTGCCCGTGTTGTAGGTATGTGTGATGCGGAAGAATCCATCCTGCGGTCTGGACGTGCCGATAATCAGGTTGTCGCGCACCCATCCTTTGGTGAGCTGGTCCAGCGCGAAGACGGCTACGATGAGCACCGCCAGGTAGAGGTCAGGCAGCCACGGCCTGACCCTTGATCGAGTGAAATCCTCTTCTATAGCCTCTTCTATAATAGGAGTAATCCCCGGAATATGAGTGGTCTCGGGAGAGGCTTCGTCCGGGGTTTCTGGGTGCTGCGGCTGCTCGGAGGTCTGCAAGGTGCTCTTTTCACCTGGTAGATACTGTATAGACCAGTCTAGCACAGGCGAAGAAGCGCCGTCCCAGTCACAGCACCCTTGCCAGGAAGCCCGTCACCTGACCGGCCAGCTCCGTTTCGTGGCCCCGCCACGAATGGTCGGCGCCAGGTATAACGGCGAAGTCGACCTGCTGAGGGAAGGCTGCCACCCGCGCCCGTAGCGTATCGATGTTCGCCAGCCTGTCCTTGTCACCCGCCAGGAACAGCCTGGGGCGCCGGTCCATGCCCACTGCTGGCCCAGAGCCTGTCATTGCTAAGGAGGGTAGGGGAGGTGATATCAGCACCATGGCCCTGGCAGACTTGAAGTGGCGCAGGCCTTGTAGCACCACCTGCGCCCCGAATGAGTACCCCACCAGTGCCAGCCGCTTGCCGTCTATGCCGCGCCATCCCTTTAGCAACTTTAGCGCAGATCGCATGTCATCTAATCCAGGGTCCTCCTTGGGTGGCCCGCCCTGGTTGGAGTTTACGCTACCGAAGTTGAAACGCAGGGTCGCCATACCTGCTCGGCTCAGGGCCATGACCAGCTCAATCATCACAGGTTCGTCCATGGTGCCGCCTAGGATTGGGTGGGAGTGGCCCAGCACCACGCCGGGCACTGAGGTCCCTGTCTCATCGGGAAGGGCCAGCACGCCTTCCAATGATTCACCGTTGGTCTTAATAGTCAACGCCGTCTGCTGCATGCTTCTCCTGGCTAAAGCGTGCGTGTGAAAAAGTCGGCCACCATATCACCGACCTGTGCCTCGTATCCCTGTAAGAGGTGGTCTGCACGTGGCAGCAGCTCCATCTCCCTGGGCGGCAGGAAACGGGATATCAGGAACTTGAACATACCGGCTTGGACCACGTAGTCGGTGTCACCCATGGTGAACAGCTTGGGCCTGTTGATTTGATGCAGCACTAGGTCGTTCAGGGGCGGCGCTGGACAGGCCACCGACGCCACGGCGCGCACCTCGCTGCTGGCCTTGGTAGCATACAGGGCGATGCCCGCCCCGAAGGAGTAACCTGCCATCCCCAATCGTGCCGCATCCACCGCCCCATGGTTTTCCAGGTATTCCAGTGCTGCCAGTGCGTCTGCGACTTCTCCCACACCACTATCGTGATTGCCCTGGCTGGCACCGACTCCCCTGAAGTTGAATGTCATGACAACCATCTGGCGCTTCACCAGCGCCGTCGCTATCCCGGTTACTACGCTGCTGTCCATGTCGCCCCCGTACAGCGGGTGCGGATGGCATACCACCACTCTGGGGAACCGGCCGGTCCCTTCTGGGATGTGGAGCAGGCCCTCCAGCGCTATGTCGTCCGACGAAAATGTGATTCTTTCGATGACCATTTATGCGCCTAATCATAGGTGGTGCCAAGCTGTACCGCAAGAATGGGCCTGAATGATGCCATAGCCAAGTCTACCTGTTAGAATAGCTCTTGTGCTGCTCCGGGCCAGGAGCAGCTATGCCTCGGACGCGACACGATGTCTCTCTTACTGCGGATGCCGTATTCACAAACCCCAGGTGAGGTAGTCACATGCGTATCATTGACCTCCGGAGCGATACCGTCACTCATCCCACGCCGGAGATGCGGCGTGCTATGGCCGAGGCCGAGGTTGGCGATGACGTGTACGGCGAAGACCCCGCGGTAAATCGGCTGGAGGCTATGGCGGCGGAGCGTCTGGGAAAGGAGTCTGCAGTCCTGGTGGCCAGCGGCAGCATGGCTAACCTGGTCAGCGGCCTAACCCACTGCCAGCGCGGCGACGAGATGGTGCTGGGTCACATGTCTCATATCCTGATGTACGAGGTTGCCTCGGTTGCTGGTCTCGGCGGCGTCCAGGTACGCACCGTGGCCAACGACTCCCGTGGCATGCTGGACCCCGACGAGGTGGAGTCGGTCATACGCCCGGCCAACCTGCACCAGCCCAGGACGGCGATGGTGGGCCTGGAGAACACACACAACCGGTGCAGCGGCGGCGTCCTGTACCCCGAGGATGTCGGTGCCATTGGTGATGTCGCCCACCGGTACGACGCGGCCCTCCATGTGGATGGCGCACGCATATTCAACGCCGCCGTCGCCCTGGGCGTTCCGGTGGCGGACCTGGTGCGTCCGGCAGACACCGTCAGCTTTTGCCTGTCCAAGGGACTCAGCTGCCCCGTGGGCTCCCTTGTGTGCGGCAGCGGGGAGGTCATCGAACGGGTGCGCAAGAACCGTAAGATGGTGGGTGGAGGCATGCGCCAGGCCGGTATCTTAGCCGCTGCCGGTATAGTTGCCCTGGACTCTATGGTGGACCGTCTCGCCGACGACCACGCCAACGCCAGGCGCCTGGCTCAAGGTCTTGCCGTAATGCCCGGTATCTCCCTGGACCCCGATTCCATTCAGACCAACCTGGTTATATTCGAGGTCTCCAACCGTCCGGCCACGGAACTGATTGACGCGCTGAAAGAGCAAGGGCTGCTCGTCTCCTACGCCGACGGTCAGCGGATCCGCATGGTGACCCATTACGGCATCGGTGAAGAGGACATTGATGATGCCCTGAACGTCGCTGAGTCCGTGGCCCGTGAGGGAAGCCGTGCAGCCGGATAGCGTTTCCTCTCAGGTGCAGCGGAAGAACCAGGAGGGTGTCTCACGCCTGGTTCTCGCTTTCGCGGGCACTCAATACGGGTGGCTCTGGAGCAACGCCGCCTTCAGTTCAATGGGAATGGCGGTGAGGATGTTGGCCCAGGGCTGGCTGGTGCTCACCATGACCGATTCTCCCTTCTGGGTGGGGATGGTCGTAGGGCTTCAAGGGGTGGGCCTGGTCGGCTTCGGGGCATTCGGTGGAGCCCTGGTGGACAGACTGGATAGGCGTGTGGCACTGCTGTCCGTTCAGCTTGCCGGCGGGACCACGGCGCTGGTGGTGGGCCTGCTGGCCGTGACCGGCCACATACTCCTGTGGCACATGTTGGCGGCTGCCCTCATTCAGGGCCTGCTGCAAGGGGTGCAACTGCCGGCCTCCAATGCACTGGTCTATCAGGTTGTGGGCCCTGGGAAGCTGTTGAACGCCATGGCGGCTCGCCTCATGGTCTTCAACATGACACGGATCATCGGCTCGCTGATCGCCGGTGCGCTCATTGCCCACGTCAGTACTGGCAGCTGCTATCTGTTTTCTGCCGGGAGCAGCTACGTTGCCGCACCCCTGCTCCTGGTCCTCCGTGGCAGCTATCGGCCGGAGACGACTCGGGACTCCTTCTGGCAGGTGCTGAGCGGCGGGGTAAGGTACGCCTGGAGCAGCGGTTCCATACGTATGTTGCTCCTGTTGAGCCTACTCATGGAGCTGTATGGCTTCTCCCACATGGTCATGCTGCCTGTGATGGCGCGGGATGTGCTCCATGTAGGCGCTACCGGCCTGGGTTTCCTGTCCGCCGCCGGTGGAGCAGGTGCCATGCTGAGTACCATTGTGGTGGCTGGCCTGGGCGACTTTAAGAACAAGGGTCTGCTCCTGGTGGTCACTGCCGCCGGCGCCGGCATCTTTATACTGCTCTTCGCAGCCTCTCCCTGGTATCCGGCCTCCCTGGTATTTGTGGCTGGTGTGGGTGGCTCGCTTATGGCCTACGACGCCACGATGGGCACTTTGCTACAGCTCCTTTCGACCGACGCTGTCAGGGGACGGATCATGGGCCTTTACGGATTGACGTTTGGCTTTACGCCCGTGGGCGGCTTTCTTGCCGGTTCCATAGGCACGTTGATCAGCGTGCCATTTGCCGTAGGGTTAGGTGGGGCGATTATCCTGGTCTACGTCGCGGGCACGGCCAGACGGGTCCTGTCATTGCGGATAGTGACCGAGGGTATCGACAAACAATAAATCAGGCCCGAGTAAACACCCGGGCCTGAGATGTGTTGGCTTGTTAACCGCGAGATGCCAGTGCCAGGGCAAAAGAGCCAGCACTGTCTGTGTACCACTCTTCAAGCGAGAGCCTGCTAGATTCTAGAATGGATGTGGCAGATTCCCGGGTGAATTTGTAGCAGCTGTCGGTCCAGATGTTTTCATTTTTCGCAACCTCGACATCCAGCCCGAGCTTGCCAATATGGGCTATCTGGCGTTCAGTGGCTATCAGGCGCATTTCTACGCGGCTGGCATCCCAGTTATAGAAGGCGCGGTGCTGGAAGGACTGGGGCTGGAAATCGCCGTCCAACTCTCGGTTGATGACGGAAAGGATGTTACGGTTGAATTCTGCGGTAACGCCCGCACTGTCGTTGTAGGCGGCTTCAAGGACGTTCGCGTCTTTGACCAAGTCAAGTCCGAGTAGGAACCTGTCCGACGGGCCAAGAGCACTTCGGACTTGCTGTAACAGGTTGTGACGTTGCTGGGGATGGAAGTTGCCTATGGTGCTTCCCAGGAACATGATAAGTCGCCGTCCCTTTGAATACGATAGTACCGAAAGTTTGTTCTCGATGTCCGCCGCCACTCCGTATACTTCCAGGAAAGGATAATCCCTTGCCAGTGTCTGAGCGGACATGATCATGGTGTAGGCATTGATGTCGACCGGAACATAGCGCAAGTAGCTGGCTTCATATCTGGCAGCATCCAGAAGGGCGCGAAATTTTGTGGATGAACCGGATCCAAGTTCCACGATTTCTGTGGGCTGCAACCGCCCTAAAATATCGCTGGCTGCGGTGGAGATTAAGTCCAGTTCAGTCCTGGTCAGGTAATATTCCGGCAGTCTGGTTATCTCGTCAAAGAGGCCTGAGCCGCGAGCATCGTAGAAGTATTTTGGAGGGAGTGTCTTGGGGGTGCTGGAAAATCCTAGGCGTACGTCGGCCTTCAGACTGTCGTAGAAGGTGCTGCTGTCATCATAGGCGTGGATTGAGTACCTGCCCGTCTTGGTGTCAATATCAGTGTAGGTATGGGAGTTATTTGTCATGGAAAGGACTGAGCCTTCCGTTGTGGGTAGATGCCCACACTGGCACTAACAAAGAGTTGAAGTGGCTTCTGGCCCGGAGCGGTTAGGCAAATCACGAGTCCTGGGCCATCCGGATGCCTGAGAACTGCCACCGGGCGTTGGTAGGGAAGAAGTTGCGGTACGTGGTGCGGATGTGGGATTCAGGCGTAACGCAGGAGCCGCCGCGTAGGACCATCTGGTTGACCATGAACTTGCCATTGTATTCTCCGACTGTACCGTCCCAGGGTCTGAAACCCGGATAGGGAGTGTACGGGCTCTGGGTCCATTCCCAGACATCCCCAATCATCTGTATTGGGTCTGGCTCTGGGTTTGCAGTTTGGAGAGGTTGATAGAGCCCCCACTCTTGCAGGTTGCCGTGAATCTTCGATTGGCCCACAGCATTCTCCCATCCTTGTTCTGTGGGCAGACGTTTGCCTTGCCATCGAGCATAGGCATCGGCCTCAAATAGCTGACATGGGATACGGGGGCTTCCATGTCCACCTGCTGCATGCCAGACATGGTGAAATACCACCAGTCGCTTCCTATCGTTTCCCAGTATAGTGGCGCATTCCACTCCTAGGACTGAACGGTCTTCCAGCCCCCTGACAGCCACAGGTCCGATCGTTTATAGCCGTCTGCTTCCATGAACTCCAGGAATTCACCATTGGTGACCGGCCGTGACGCTATATAGTAGGGAGCTAGGTATACCGTGTGGTTTGGTCCCTCGTTGTCGAAAGCGAAGCCACTACCCTGATATCCCACGTTGCACAACCCGCCGTCGAATCGCAGCCAGCGCATTGGTGGGGCCGTTACCTCCGAACGGACTACGCGGCCATGGTAGGCTGGCCTAAGGGGATTGATGCTGAGGTTGTACTTGATATCGGTCAGCAGCAACTCCTGACCTTGCTGCTCGTGGTTCAAACCAAGTACCACAAGAGTGGCCCATGCCTCCGACGACAGGGTTTCCATGAATGCCAGCATAGATTCATCTACATGCTTGCGGTATTTATATACTTCTTCAACCGTGGGCCTGGAAAGAAGTCCACGACTAAGCCTGTGAAACTGAGGGCCTGCACCTTCGTAGTACGAGTTGAACAGATACATGTAGTCCGGGTTGAAGGCCTTGAAACTGCCGAGGTTGGGTTGAAGCAGGAACTTTTCAAAGAACCATGACACGTGGCCCAGATGCCACTTTGGCGGGCTAACGTTGGCCATTGCCTGGATAACGTAGTCCTCAATCTCCAGTGGATTTGTCAGGCTTGCCGTTATTCTGCGTATCTCTTGGTAGTCTGAGGCGAGTTCAGCAGGGTCAGGGACGGTACCACTGTATAAAGGTTTTATTGGGCTATTCACGGATTCTTCCTACAAATCAGGAACAACGGAGATGTCTGGCGCTCTCACAGATGATAACAGAAAGATCTCATTACAGGCCATGAAAGAGTCAGGCCCAGGTAACCACCCGGGCCTGACATGTACTGGCTTGTGGCCTCACCTTTAGCTCCGCTGGTATCGGTCTCTAGACCGCAGGAGCCGCCCCGTCTAAATGGGGTCTGTGGCTGGTTCAATTCGAGAGCGCGGAGCCGCCGGCTTTCCTTCGCCCTCGCCGACCCGATTCGTCTCTGCCTCCTCGCCACCTCACCGGGCCAGCAGGGCCCGTACTAGGGAACTGCCACGCATGGTCGGTTACGAGCAACCTAACCATTTCCACCTCCCTTCTGAAGCTCTCACCCGCCTGTCCCCTTCCACCTACTTTATTGTATCACGGGAGCATGTCCGTAACCGTAAATGATTCATGAAGTATGTGGCCTGATCCCGCGTGGATACATCATCCGGCCTGGGGTTCAGCGCCACCGTCTTCTTCTCCCCTTCTCTCCCCCCACCAGCGACGCAGCCTCTCTGCCACCTCTTTTTCGTAACCCTGATCACCTGGCTGGTAGTAGGTGCGCCCCTTCAGATTGTCAGGCAGGTTGTCCTGGGCCGCGAAATGGTCCGGATAGCTGTGCGCGTACCGGTACTCCCGTCCATAGCCCATCTCCTTCATCAGCGGCGTTACGGGATTGCGCAGGTGCAGCGGCACAGGGTCGTTTCGCGTCCTCTTCACATCCTCCATCGCCTTGTTTAGGGCGGCATAGGCCGCGTTGCTCTTGGGCGCGGTGGCTAGGTAGACGGTTGCTTCAGCCAGTGGTATCGCCCCCTCTGGGAAGCCCACAAAGTGCACCGCTTGCTGGGCAGCCATCGCTACCGGCAGGGCCTGGGGGTCAGCCATGCCGATGTCCTCCGCCGCCAGGATTACCATGCGCCTGGAGATGAACATCGGGTCCTCTCCTGCCTCAATCATCCGTGCCAGCCAGTAAATTGCGGCGTCTGGGTCAGATGCCCGCACCGACTTGATATACGCCGATATGGTGTTGTAGTGCTGGTCACCCGACTTGTCATACAGCAAAGCCCGTTGCTGAAGAGCGTCCCCCATGGTCGATAGTGAGATGGTGCGCGCTCCTTGGGCGTCCGAGTCCGTGGCTAACGTCGCCAGTTCCAGCGCGTTCAACGCCACACGTGCGTCGCCGCTGGCTGCTGTGAGAAGCAGTGCCCGTGCCTCAGGCTCCAACGTTGCGTGCATCTCACCAATCCCCCGCTCGATGTCCGATAGCGCCGCGTCAACAATGGTGCCCACCTGGTCTTCTGTCAGCGGCTGTAAAGCGAAAACCCGGCTGCGGGAGAGCAGGGGGGCTATGACCTCGAAGGATGGGTTCTCTGTGGTAGCGCCGATGAATGTCACGGTGCCGTCCTCCACGTGGGGCAGAACAACGTCCTGCTGGGCCTTGTTAAAGCGGTGGATCTCGTCCACGAATAGGATGGTCTGCTGGCCATGCATGCCCAGCCTGTCCCTGGCCTCCTTAGCCACGCGGCGGAGGTCGGCGACACCGGCGGTGACGGCGGACACCTGCTCGAAATGGGAGTGGGTGACGGCGGCGATGATTAATGCCAGTGTGGTCTTGCCGGTGCCCGGCGGGCCCCACAGGACCATGGATGGCACCAGGTCCGCTTCTATGCTGCGCCGCAGCACCCTGTCCGGCCCCACTATCTCCTCCTGGCCCACCAACTCATCAAAGGTGCGCGGCCGCATGCGGGCCGCCAGGGGTGCCCCTTTTTGGGTCCACTGCTGTCTCTGATGCTCGAAGAGGGTCATAGCTGGAAGCGTAGCGCAAGTGTACGAGAATGAGAGTGGGAAAGGAAGGGCGCTCCGTGAGCTAAATGCCTACCGCCTCGCCAGCTCCACAATGGTCACTCCTGTATCGCCGTCGCCGGATGGCGCCAGGCGATATTCTCGTACCAGCGGGTGCCTGGTCAGCCGCTCATGGACGGCCCGCCTCACTGCGCCGGTGCCCTTGCCGTGGATGACGCGCACAGACGCGTAACCCGCCATGAAGGCGGCGTCCAGGTACGGTTCCAGGCGGTACAGGGCCTCATCTATCGTGAGGCGGCGCAGGTGGAGCTCTTCGGATACGGTGGATGGCATTAGATTGTGGCCTTCACTCCCTAATCCAGTTCTCTACGGTTAGCCCGGGAATACTTTGGAAGTGGCGAACGTTACCCGTAACTATCGTAAAACCATACGCCAAGGCTATGCAGCCGATGCGCAGGTCGGCGTCACCTAGTCCCATTCCGTGGCGTTCCAACTCCGCCCTAACTTCGCCGTAGTGCCATGCCGCCGCCGAATCGAATGGGAGCACAGGCAGGTTGGGCAGAAGGGATTCTTCCAACTGTTGAAGCAGTTCATCGGTACGTGCCTGTAGCTTATAGGCACCGTAGACCAGCTCTCCCAGGGTTATGCTGGATGTGAACTGCTGCTCAGGAGGCACCGACGCCAGCTTGGCGATGAGCATGGTTGACGGCGCGCGCCTGATCAGGTTGATAAGGATGTCCGAATCCAGGAGGTACATCAGGCATCAAGCTCTACCGGTCTACCTGTGTCCTTCTCCCTGCTGACGTAGATATCTTCTACTAGAGATGTCAGGTCCCTCTCCTTCACCTCCCGCCAAGCACCTGCCAGGGCCAACGCTCCTTGAGGGCGCGGTGATTGCAATGGTCTTTCGGCACGTTGCTCTTGATAAGCGTCCAGGCTGGTGGCCTTTTCAGGGCGGACCTCATACTCAGCCATGACCTCTTGGATAGTGGTGACGTCTTCGGTGTCCTTGCCGTAGGTGGAGTCAACAGCAACCCGGATCAACTCTGCGATGGACACGTGCTTTTCAAAAGCTAGCTTGCGCAGGCCCTCATGAACCCCCTCTGGAAGGTAGATCATTGTTTTTTTCATGGCTGCAAATTCCTGTAGAAGATGGCTATAGTATAGCATATATATGCCGCTATGTCAATCACCCTATCTCTCTGATCGTTCATCTGAAGTCTTCCAGTCAATGAACTGCTTACGTCACGTTCCTGGACTGACAACTACTCTGGTGCCACATGCGCAACGGAACGTCTTTGCATTAGGGAAGCCTAAGCTAGATGTACTAACCTTCCGCGCAATGCCCTCACACACGGTATCGCCGCGTAGCAATGTACCATCCAGGTCGAAGGCAACCAGTCCCACCATTGGCTGACATTTCTCCTTCCGGCTACCTCACAGCAGCCTTCACCACCCGCACCAGCGCTCGCTCCTCTTCCGGCAGCACTGTGCGAGGATCCAGCACCACCAGGTCATCCTGTATCCGCGCCATCACGGGCGGGTCGCTCTGCCGCAGACGTGAGGCCAAGGCCTCAGTGCCACCGGTGGCATTCGCCGCGCTCATGGTCACCAGCCATGTCGGCAGCGTCTCGTCCGGCAGGCTGCCGCCTCCAATCGCCGACTCGCCCTGCATCAGGCTCGAATTAGACCCTATGGCCCTCTTCCAACGTGTCGCCCTGCGTTTCAGTTCATTACTGGAGCTAGCGATCATCCTCCATATAGGAATGGCGCTGGTCGCCTCCTCCTTCAGGTAATGTATCAGTGTCGCTGTCAGTGCTGCCAACCCCAGCTTGTCGATGCGGACCGCCCGGGCCAGTGGATGGTGCTCCAACCTGCTGACAAGCTCCTTCTTGCCCACAACGATGCCCGCCTGGGGGCCGCCAAGGAGCTTGTCGCCGGAGAAGAAGAGCAGGTCGCACCCTGCGGCTACGCTTTCTTGAACCGTGGGCTCATGGGCCAACCCAAACTCAGATGTCTCTAGCAGGCACCCTGAGCCAAGGTCGTTCAGGACTGGGACACCGTGTTTAGCCCCCAGTTCCACCAGGTCCGTTATGGCTGGGGCATGGGTGAAACCCACCACACGGAAGTTGCTGGCATGGACCTTCAGCAGGGCGCCTATCTCGTCGCTGATGGCCGATTCGTAGTCGGACACGTAGGTGCGGTTAGTGGTGCCGACCGCTACCAGGCGGGCGCCGCTCTGCGATAGCACGTCTGGAATGCGGAAACCGCCGCCTATCTCCACCGCCTCTCCCCGCGATACGATCACCTCTTTGCTCTCGGCAACCGCCGCCAGGCTCAGCGCTATCGCCGATGCGTTGTTGTTCACCACCAGTGCGGCTTCGGCACCCGTAAGCTGGCATAGCAGCGAGGCTACGTATGCCTGGCGGGAGCCTCTTTCGCCGGACTCCAGATCCAACTCCAGATCAGTGTATCCCTGGGCCGCCACTATCATGGCCTCCACAGCGTCTGCGCTCAGGGGCGCTCGTCCCAGATTGGTGTGCAGCACTACCCCTGTGGCGTTGATCACGGGTCGGGGCCATGCATGCCAGGACTGCTGTGCCACATGGGTCACCGCCTCCACCACAGCGTCGAGCGTTGGTGCACCGTCGTCCTCCGACAGCGTGGCTCTCCTCTCTGCGATCTGATGCCGTATGAGCCTCACCACGGCGTCGTGGGAATATTCCTGGACCAGCTCCTGGATAGGTTCTTGGGCCAGCACCAGGTCAACGCTGGGCAACCCGCGATAACGGTTGGACATTCCTCATTCCTTGAATTAGCTATGGATATTCTAGCATAGGGGCTGCTGAGCAACGTGTTAATCACTCTGTTCCGTGCTTGACCATAGGAATAACAGGTTGCTAAAATGGTGTATTGACCTCTAGACGCTGGGGAGTGAAATGATAGTCATCGGCCTCACGGGCGGCATAGGTTCTGGTAAGAGCGAGGTTTCACGTATCCTGAATGAGCTTGGTGCCGAACTGATCGACGCCGACCGTGTCGGACACGAGGCCTATCTTCCAAATACAGAGACGTGGCAGGCCGTGGTGCAGGCCTTCGGCGACGAGATTCTTCAACCCGATCAAGAGATAGACCGCAGGAAGCTGGGGGGTATCGTCTTCTCCGATCCCGACGCCATGGCCAAGCTGAACGGAATCATGCATCCCAGGATGCGTGAGATGATTCGGGAGCGGCTCGAAGCGCTGAGAGGGCAGGGGGTCGAGGTGGCCGTGCTGGAGGCGGCGATACTCATAGAGGCCGATTGGGCTTCGCTGGTGGACGAGGTGTGGGTCACAGATTCTACTGAAGAGGTTGTAGTGGAAAGAGTAGGCCGGCGGAATAACCTGCCTGAAGATGAGATACGCCGTCGGATCAAGTCTCAGATGACACGTGAGGAGCGTGCCGGGCACGCCACCGTGGTCATTCATAATGACGAGGGGATCGAGCAACTTAAACAGCGCATTAAAGAACTTTGGGATAGCCGCGTGCAAGGGAGGGTCAGTTGACTACTACCAAAGAGACCGAGGCCTCTTTCAAAGAGTTGCGTATTGAGGAGTACATCCTATCTGAGGAGCCTTTTTACATACCCGTATCTGATGAGATAGAACTGTTTGAGGCCGCTTACCGCCAGAAGATACCTGTACTGCTCAAGGGGCCGACCGGTTGCGGCAAGACCAGGTTCGTTGAGCATATGGCCTGGCGGCTCAGTCAGCCGGCGACCAGCGCTGGACGCCGTGGTAAGGCGGCGCAGGCCGAAGAAAACGGCCATAGCATCCCTCTTATCACCGTCGCCTGTCACGAAGACTTGACCGCTAGTGACCTGGTTGGTAGGTATCTACTTGAAGGCGAAGAGACCAAATGGATCGATGGCCCCCTGACTCGTGCCGTTAAGGTAGGAGCCATCTGCTACATGGACGAGGTCGTTGAGGCCAGAAAGGACACCACTGTCCTTATCCACCCTCTTACCGACCATCGTCGCGTGCTTCCCATAGAGAAGCGTGGACAGATAATGGAGGCCCATGACGGGTTTCTGCTGTGTATGTCCTACAATCCAGGTTACCAGAGCGCCTTGAAGGACCTGAAACACAGTACCAGGCAGCGGTTCATCTCAATAGAGTTCAACTATCCTGACCGCGACCGCGAGGCTAAGATAATTGAGCATGAGGCCGTCATCCCTGCCTCTCAGGCCACCTCCCTGGCTCTGCTGGGCGAAAAGATACGCAACCTGAAGGACCACGGCCTTTCTGAAGGCAGCAGTACCCGCCTTCTGATCTATGCTGGAAAGCTCATGAACCAGGGCATAGAGTCCCGGCGGGCATGCCAGGTGGCTATTGTGTGGGGTGTCACCGACGATACTGAAATCCAACAGAGCATGGAGGAAGTAGTCTCCTCCATATTTGAATAGTCCTGGACTCCCGGAGACGAACGCTTAGTGGAAGATAAAACACTACAGCTGGTGCGGAGCGCCCTCTCGAACAGAGAGGTCCACTCCATCACGGGTTCCGATCTGATGGAGTCGGCCGTACTGCTCCTTCTCTATCCCAAGGACGGCGACTACTGTGTCCTGTTCAACAAGCGGTCAGAGGAGGTGGAGTTCAACAAGGGTGAGATGTGCTTCCCAGGTGGGTCCAGGGATCCGGAAGACGCGGACTTGGAGGTCACGGCCCGCCGTGAGGCATTTGAGGAGATGGGAGTTCGGGCTGAAGACATCACTATTTTTGGAGAGTTGGACGGCACCACCACCCGCGCCGGCTTCACCATCCATCCCTACGTGGGTACCATCCCCTATCCCTATGGCTTTATCCCGAGTCCGGCTGAGGTGGCCGCTGTTGTAGAGGTACCCTTGGCGCATCTCTTTGATGACCGCAACATTCGGGATCAGACACGGGTTATGGCTGACGGCACCTCCGTCAATGCTCGGACCTATGCTTACGGGCCTCATCTCATTTATGGTGCCACGGCTCGGATACTCCAGCAATTCCTAGAGCTCCTACAGGGTGCGGGCTGGTCGGAAGAGGCGGTGCGCTCCTAGGCGCATGATTGACGGGAAAAGCAATTGTCTGTACCGCGACCAACTGGCCGAATAGGGAAAGAGAAACTATGACTACCGGTCTTGAAGAGATGGAGCAGGAACTGAAGCGGTTCCCATCCTCTGTGGTGGAGGAGTTCAAGCAGGCTACTGATGCGTTCAATGGTCAGCTAACCGAATCAGAGCTGGCGAACTGGGCCAATCAAGGTGTGGAAATCGCTCATCAGGCGGTACGTTCGTGGGAGGCTGCCTCTGAATATTTTCGCGTAAGCCCGCAGGTGGTCCAGGAGCTCTCCCCAGTCCAACTGCTGGACTGGGGCCAGTGCGGCACTAGGTTGTGCAAGGAGTCGCCTACTCTGGGCGTCGCCTTCTTCAAGGCCAGCCCTCTCACCGTACAGCACCTGCGCCCTCGGTACATTCAGGGCTGGGCTGATATGGGTCGGAGTCTCTACCGTGGTACGTGGAAGTCCAGCGCTCTGGCTGCCAAATTCTTTGATGTCAGTGGCAACCTTCTTGAATCCATGGGATACCAGGAGGTAGCCCGCTTCGCTGAGCTGCTTGATACCCTGTCCCATAAGTCTTCTGACCTGGCGGCGGACTGCCTTCTTCTTGGACAGCACGTCCTGCCTCAAATCGGTGAAGATCGCCTGCCATTCATAAAACTCTCCCACGCCGTGGCCGAATCCAACTGGCGTGACGTCAAGGGCTGCTTCGAGCACATCTCCAGAGTGCTGACCAACGTTGCCCTGGAACAGCGCAGCCGCTTTCTGGACCTTTCGGCAATGCTGGCGCAGGGGGGCCTCTCTAACATGTCGCTGTTCTTGAGCGAAAGCTCATCCTCTCTGGCCCGGGTTGAGAGCGCCAGCCAGGGTCTCATTCTGGACATGGCGGAGAAGTTGCTGCCCCTGTCCCATGAGGCCGTTGGTGCATTCATTCGCAGTGGCCCGGAACTGCTGGTGAAGATCAGCCAACCACAGCTCGGGTCCTGGTTCGAGACCGGTATGGACATACTCGACGAGAACCAGGATGGAGGACTTGCCTATTTCAAGGTAGAGTCCAAGACATCTGAGGCCGTCCTGGAGGCCCTATCTGCCTCCGTCGAGTTGGATCGGGTTAGAGAGATACTGCGCATGTACTGCCAGGCCTTGGCCGGTTCCGATGTGGACATAGCTGATACTCAGGACCTACTCTCCAAGAATATAGGCTGGGTGTCGGAGCAGCACGCTGCCACAGAGGGCAGCATGGTCTACCTACCTGCAGTGGCCGATAAGTACGACTCGAAACAGGACAATTTTTCCCTGTACAAGGTGGTCTCCACTCACCAGGTGGCCCACATTGAGTTCGGAAGTTTCGGCTTTGTATTTGAGACGCCGTCCACTCAGTTCCTGGATACACGGGCATCCCATGAGGAAGCGGCCCAGGTGATGCTCCAGGCCGACCCAACCGACCGAGTGGAGCAGATTCAGGCTCCATTGGAAATTACGGGCATGGGCACCGATGTCCAGGTCACCGTGCCACAGCCTGCGCCCAACGGCGACGCCATCAGCGCGGAGACAGGCTACCTGACGGACATGGGCCGGTTCTTCAACATGTTCGATGACCGGAAGCTGGCTCAGGACATCTTTACTGCCCTGGAGGATGGCCGGCTGGACTTCCGGGTCAAGGCTGAATACCCCGGCGTGGCCTCTGCCTATAGGCGGGTCCAGATGGACGCCTTAGAGACCCGCCCACAGATACAGACCTTGCCTCTGCAAGAGGCCATGGTGGAGCTCCTGGTCCGCATCAGCCTCCGCAAGGATGAACGCGTACTTGTACCGGATATCTTTATGGAGCGGGCATGGGCCGTAGACCAGATTGCCCGGAGGCTCTACCGCGTTGAAGCTACGGTGGAGGATACCTCCGAGGCCGCCATCCGCGTCTACGAGATCATCGCCGATGCCCCAAACGTAGAAATTCCTGAGGAGGAGTGGACGGAGATGGACTTCGACGACGAAGACGCCTCCGACGAGGAGTTGGAAAGCCTCCTTTCCCAACTCCGTGGCGAACCCTCCATGGAGGATATGGTCGACCAGACAGCCGAGCCTGAGGCATACGACTCGCCGCCACAGGTCGACTATCGTGGCGACTTCAAACCTGAGCTGAACCAGTTGCTGACGACCTTACGGGAGAGAGCCGAAGAGGGTGAGCAGGGAGAGCAGCGCGCGGGTATGGAGATCTCCAAGGAGATGCTGGAGCAGATGTTGGCAGACAACCCGGAGCTGGAACTGGACGCCGAGGGCGGTGAGTTCAACAGCGACCTGGCCATGTTCGTCGACAACCTTCTCAAAGAGGCAGGCTCCGCTCCACCCCCGGTACCGGGCGAAGGGTATGCACCCATTCCCCATGCTGACGAGGACGGCGGCGTCCTGGAGGTTGTTGAGCCTAAGACTTTCACCTATGACGAGTGGGACTTCCGCGCAATGGACTACAAGCCGCGTTGGTGCATGGTCCGGGAGAAGCCCATGACTGAAGGCGATCCAGCATTCTATCTGGAGACGCTGCACAGCTATTCCACTCTTATGAAGCAGATCCGCCGGCAGTTTGAAATGCTTGCTCCTGAGCAGCTCAAAAAGATCAAACATCTCCCCGATGGTGACGACTTCGACCTGGACTCCGTAGTGGAGGCCGTAATAGAAAGGTGGACAGGCCTTCAGCCCGATGACAAGGTCTACTGGCGTCGTAACAAGATTGAGCGGGACGTGGCAGTCGTGTTCCTCCTCGACATGAGCGCTTCTACCGCTGAGGCCATAGACGAGGCCCATCGCCTCGCCGAAGATTGGGACGCCCCGGACGATCCGGTGGAGTACATGGTCTGGTTGCGCAATCGCCGCAGTGAAGGCCAGCGCAGAAGCTACAAACGCATAATAGACCTGGAGAAGGAGAGCATAGTCCTGCTCATCAACGCTCTGGAGACCATAGGCGATATATATGGTATCTACGGCTTCTCAGGCTATGGGCGGGACAATGTCGAGTTCTACGTTATCAAGGACATCGAGGAGAACCTGACCGATAGAATCAAGCGGCGCATTGACAAGATCACGCCGCTCCACGCCACGCGCATGGGACCAGCCATCCGGCATGCCACCTCCAAGCTGGCTAAACAGGACGCGCGCACCAAACTGCTCTTCCTTATCAGCGATGGCCGTCCCCAGGACCGTGGTTATAGCAGGGAAGGTGTGGAGAAGGAGTATGCCGTCCACGATACAAAGATGGCCTTAACAGAGGCCCGACGTTTGGACATCACACCCTTCTGCTTGACTGTGGACAAAGCTGGCCACGACTACCTGGCGACCATGTGTCAGGACATGGGCTATGAGGTGTTGACGGACATCAATGCTCTGCCCAGCCGGCTGCCCATGCTGTACCGCAAGCTCACCATCTGAGCCTGCGGTACAGCATGGTTCACTGTTTCTCGACTGCGAGGTCTTACCGGACGGCCTTCGACTCCTCAACGATATCAGGAAATGGGACCCGGCTCTTTGACCTGTTCCATCAGGTTGTCGTCCCAATCTCCCTCCACATTGAGGTGGGCCGCTGCGCCGAGCAGAACCGCCTCTATCAAATTGTGGCTCAGGTATACGTAAAGGCCGGGTTGCTTGAACTCGTAGAGCATGGCCACGGCTGAACCACCTGGTACTAACCAGGTCTCCAGGTTTGTGCCGGTGGGTCCCCTAAGGAGCCGCCTCTCCACACAAGGTCGCCATGCCCGCCGATCAGGTGCGGACGGGAGCCCCTGTTCGCTTGGGAGTGGAGGAACAGCACCTTGTCTCCCACGTCTGCGGTCAGCGCTTGGTCCCCCGTCAGGGCGCCTACAGCGCCGTTGAATACAACGTGAGTGGGTGTCAAGGTCTTCATAACATCTAGCATGTCCCCAAAGCCCTGAGAAGCGGCTGCATACTCCTTGTACTCGCCGTTCTCATCCCTGGGGATGTAGTAGTCCTGCTCACCTATGTAGTATGCCTTGTCATACGTGACCGGTTCGCCCTGGGCGTCCTTTAGACCGTCCCTGGGCAACACCATGATGGCCCCGCTCATACCTGATACAACGTGCAGCGGTATCATCACCCCGCCCGGTGCGCAGTGGTACACAAACACGCCCGGCTTGGTCGCTTTGAACCGGAAGACAACCTCTTCCCACGGGTTAACATAGGTTAGCCCCGCGCCGCCCAGGGCTCCTGTAGCCGCGTGCAGGTCTATGTTGTGTTGGAGCGAGTTGGTGCTAGGATTAACAAGTGTCAGCTCAACGTAATCATCCTGGTGTACCACTATCATTGGGCCGGGAACGCTTCCGTTGAACGTGAGAGACCATATCTTGGTGCCGTCCCGGTCTATCTCTATCAGCTTCTCTTCGACTTCCAGACGTACCTGGACGACCTTGGGTCCGCCAATCGCAACCTGATCATGGTCTGGCAGGAACGGTGGGGCTACCAGTGTCTGGACCACTCTCTCCAGCCCTTCAGCGCTTTCTGCCCCTGTTTCCGAACCACATCCCAGCAGGAACAGTATGGTAATGACTCCAATTAGGATCGTGATCTTCCGTATAGCTTGCCCCCTTTCCCCCGATTTCTGACATTATAGTAGCCGGACTGAATGAAAGGGTTGTGAACAGTAGGATAGCGGGCGTGCAGGCTATCTGAATGTGCCCAAGTCGGCAAATACCACACATTAATATGGAATGCTAACTCCACATCGGATAGCGGCTGGCACCCGTGCGCTACTCTCCACGCGATTCACGCCACATACTCGATTGCCTCCCCCCATTCGCGGCCCCATAATGTGGCGGCGCACCAAAGCTGTGATTCAGACTTGGGCATCGGATACTGCCTGGCTGCTCATGGTGAACAAGTCGAATCCCCGTTGAATCCAATAACCGGCCATCCCCATCAGAGGTAAATGAACTATGCCCAGCTACGATCTTATCGTGATCGGTTCAGGTTCTGGACTGGAGATTTCCTCGGAGGCAGCCGGCGTCGGCATGTCCGTAGCGGTGGTGGATGAGGGCCCGTTTGGCGGGACCTGTCTTAACCGGGGCTGTATTCCATCCAAGATACTCATCCACTGCGCCGACGTTATGGAGACTATCCGTACCTCTGATCTGTTCGGCATTAAGGCCTCTGTTGAGGCTGTAGACTGGCCGTTCATCATCCGCCGCGCCTCTGAGGAGATAGACGCAGAGTCGTCGGAAATCCTGGAGGGCAACCGGGAACATCCCAACATAACCGTATATACGGACCGCGCCCGCTTCACGGGGCCCAAAACCCTGGAGGTAGGCGGTGAGCAGATCACGGCGGAAACCATGGTCATCGCGGCGGGCACCCGTCCCAGCGTCCCGGACATACCCGGCATCGCTGATGTCCCGTACATCACGTCTGACGAGGCCCTCCGCCTGCCGGAGCAGCCCCGTCGACTCACTATCGTTGGCGGTGGGTACATCGCTGCGGAGATGGCCCACTTCTTCGGCTCTATGGGGACTGAAGTCACAATAGTCCACCGGCGTCCTACCATGCTGCGGGAGGAGGACGATGACGTTGCGCGCCGTTTCACCGAGGTGTACCAGCGCAGGTTCAACATGGTGCTCAACGCCCAGCCTGTACAGGCCTACACCCAGGGCAGTGACATCGCCCTCGAGGTGACTACGGACGGGGGAAAGGAGACCATCGTCTCGGATGCTCTTCTCATGGCCGCCGGTCGTGTTCCCAACACGGATATTCTGGATGTGACACGCGCCGGCGTGGAGGTTGACCAGCGGGGCTTCGTCAAGACAGACGAATACCTGGAGACTGGCGTTCCGGGCATCTGGGCTCTAGGGGACATAGTAGGCAAGTATCTGCTCAACCACAGCGCCAACCTGGAGGCCGCCTACGCCGCCAACAACATATTCAACCCGGATGGCAAGGCGTCTGTGGACTACCACGCCATGCCCCATGCCATCTTCGCGTCACCCCAGGTGGCCGCGGTAGGGCTGACGGAGCGAGCCGCCCGGGAGCAGGGTATTCCCTACATGGCTGCCGCCTACGACTACTACAACACTGCCTACGGCCCATCCATTGAGGACAGGGACAGGTTCGTAAAGGTGCTGGTCCACGCTGAGACGGACGAAATACTGGGATGCCATATCATCGGCACCGACGCTGCGACGCTGATCCAGGAGGCGGCCAACGCCATGCGGACGCGCTCCACCACAGACGCCATCATGCAGGCCATTTACGTGCATCCGGCGCTGCCGGAGGTAGTACAGTGCGCCTTTAGTGCATTGCCCTACGGCCTCCACGCAGGTCACGACGACCACACAGGCCACGACCACGGCGACAGCTAGCTGGGCATTGCCCAGACCCATACTGGCTGCCGTAGGTTAAGAGACAAGCCCTCACCAGCAGTAAAGAACGTGGGTGCAGGGCACGCCCTGCCGCGCTATCCCGGCCACTGCTCCTGCCGGTAGGCCATATCCCAGAACATCAGCTCGTAGCGGCTGCTGGTGAGGAATACACTTCGCATCAATTCCCGTTCCTGGGAAGAGGCGACCTGCGCCGCGTCGTCCACAAACCCTCGCCATGCGGCCACGCTGTCCTTCAGCATTCCCTGATGGTAGAAGTCGGCCCACTCACCGTACACCGGGTGGTCAACCTCGCCCAGCACCTGGCCAAGGTGGTCGTATGTCCAGGGGCATGGCAGGAGGGCTGCAGCCGTAGGCCCGAGCCCGTGGCTGAAGGCAGTGGCGAGCATATGGTTGGTGTAGGCCAAATTTGTGGGCGAGGGCCCGGCTTCCGACGCCTCCTCCGGCGATACGCCCACCATCTCCAATAGCCTGTGGTGAAGCGGCCGCTCAATGGGCGTCAGCACGCGCTTGCCCAGGGCCTCCACCGTCCGCGTGTCGCTGGCCTTGCCCAGGGCAATGGCCACGGTCTTGGCGAACTGCTCCAGGTAGTGGTAGTCCTGGATTACGTAGTAGCGGAACTTCTCTATCGGCAGGCGTCCCTCTCGCGCCTCCTGGAGGAAGGGATGGCGGAAGATGCGGTCCCAGACCTCGCTGGCCTCATCCTTGAGGTGCTCCGAGAATGATTCTGGCATGCCGCTACACCGCGTCCATCGTCCTGTGCAGAAGCAGCAGGGCGGTGGTCACTGCGCGGCGCTTCACTAGGGTCCGGTCATTGGCCGGGAACCTGTGGGCGCTGGACTCCTGCCCGCCGCTATGGGCTACCCCTATGTACACGGTGCCGGGTGGGTTCCCTTCCAACTCCTCCGGTCCGGCCACACCCGTGATCCCTACGCCTACGTCCGCCCCCAGCTTCTGCCGCACCGCCTCCGCCATTGCTTCCGCCACCTGGCCGCTCACCGCACCGTGCTCTTCGATAAGTTCCGCGGCTACACCGGACTCGATCTTCAGCTCGTTGGTGTAGGAAATGATTCCACCCCTATAGTAGCCGGAGCTGCCCGGCACGTTGGTTATGGCGTCCGCCAGCATCCCGCCCGTGCAGGACTCCATCGTCGCCAGTGTGAGGTTGCGCTCCTTCAGCAGAGTGGCCACCCGCTCTTGGGGCGTCTCGTCGTCCACGCCCCATATGCTTCCTTGAAAGATGTTGCGAAGCTGCTCGTCCACCGGCTCTATCAGCGCCTGGGCCTCGGCCTGGGTAGCAGCCCGTGCGATGATGCGAAGGTGAATGCCGTCGGGGCGGGCGTAGGTGCCCACGTATGGCTCCTTCGGGCCCAATACCGCCGCTGCCATCTCGTCCACTATGGCCTCGGACAGCCCTATGGTCTTGATCGTCCTCGTTAGCACTACGTTGCCCTTGACCCGCTCCTTGAGCCGCGGCACCACCTGCTGCTCCCATATATCCGCCAACTCTCTTGGTGGACCCGGCAGTGCGATGATCACATGGCCGTTCTTCTCGGCCCACCAGCCGGGTGCTGTGCCCCTGCGGTTGCGGATCCCGGAAGCCGATGGTATCAGTGACGCTTGCTTCAGGTTGTGCGGAGGCATCTCCGCTCCACGGGCGTCAAAGATGCCTTTCAGGTCTGCAAGCTGCTGGTTGTCTATGTAGAGCTCCTCACCGAATACCTGGGCAATGGCCTCTCTGGTCAGGTCGTCCTTGGTGGGTCCGAGACCGCCCGTGGTAAAGGTGAACGGATTGAGCTTCCAGGAGCGCTCAAGCACCTCTGTGTACTGCTCCATGTCGTCACCCACCAGCGTGGCGCGACGCACCTCCAGGCCCAGCGCGGGCAGCCGCGACGCCAGCCAGGACGAGTTCGTGTCCTGGATTTCGCCCATGAGCAGCTCTGTCCCGGAGGCGATGATCTCGGTGTACATAGGCTCTTGATACCTAACGGTGAAACAGGTAGACCTGCGGCTCAGTCCAGCGAGTATAAAACTGGTATCTAACGCTGGCAATCATTGCCACTCCTGGCCCTCCATAGCCTCTTCCGCCTCCTTGAGCTCCTTCAGGTTGTCCACCGTCTTCCAGAATGCCCGCGACGGGTAGGCGTAGATGCTGTCTGCCTCTGCCAGTTGTGGGAATGTCGTAGTCTCGTGGTCACCCAGGTCAGGCAACTCCTCCTTGATGGCTGCGTCCAGCACGTAGACGCCGGCGTTGATCCAAAGGGGCAGCTCTCCCTTCTCCTGGAAGGCTGTGATCCTGCTCGACTCTCCCACGTCCACCACTCCGTAGGCGCTGGGGTAGGGCGTCAGCATCACAGTGGCCATCGCGCCGGAACTGTGGTGCTGCTCGATCATAGGCCCCAGCTCCTGGTTGGTCAGGACATCGCCGTTGGAGGCCAGCACCGTCCTTTCAGACGCCGGCACCGAGGCCATTCCTTGCTTCAGCGCCCCCCCGCGGCCCAACGGCGTATCCTCTACCGAGTAGTGTGCCTTCACACCGAAGTCGCTGCCGTCACCGAAGAAGTCGCGGATCGCTTCCCACCTGTAGCCGCAGAGGAATATAACGTCCGTCACTCCGGCCCCCTTGAACCAGTTGACCTGGTACAACAGAATGGGTTTGCCGTTCACCTGCACCATAGGCTTCGGCACCGTGTCGGTCAGCGGCCTGAGGCGCTCTCCCTGGCCGCCGGATAAGATCAGAGCGTACATTGGTACCAGCATCATAGTGGCCGGATGGGCCAGCATCAAGGGCAGCTGTAGTCTGCGTTGGTGCGTCGCCGAGAGCTTCCGTTTGGTATCGTTGGCAAGCACCCACCAATGGTCGAGAACCGTGTGTGTCCCGACAAGTCGGGACTCGTTGCCCCGTCGCTGGCCCTATGGTATAGTTTCGGGGACGAAAAAATAAGAGAAGAGAGAACCTTTGGAGCGGTATGGTTAGTACCGAGCGTAAGCAGGTCATCACTCAGGAGTACGGAGCCAACGAGAAAGACACAGGCTCAACTGAAGTTCAGATAGCCCTCCTGACTGAGCGAATCATCCATCTGGCTGGCCACCTTAGAGCAAACCACAAGGATCATCAGTGCCGTCGCGGCCTCTTGAGGCTTGTAGGGAGTAGGCGTCGCCTTCTAGCCTACCTCAGCCGCGAGGATGTGGGTCGGTATCAGACGATCCTCTCACGCTTAGGTCTGCGACGTTAGCACCTGTCCGACAGGTGCTAACTCCGTTTAGTGGCGTGATACCGCGCTGGGTGGATTAGGAGTATCCCCTTATGCAGTTGATGCAGCAGACTTTTTCCCGTGAAATCGGAGGGCGCCAGCTTACCATTGAGGTGGGCCGCCTTGCCGAGTTGGCCTCGGGTGCCGCCCTGATCACATACGGCGAAACCATGATTCTGGCTACCGTATGCTCGGCCCAACCCAGGGAAGGCATAGACTTCTTTCCGCTGACCGTGGACTATGAGGAGCGTCTGTATGCCGCCGGCAAGATCCCTGGCAGCTTCTTCCGCAGAGAGGGCCGGCCGACCCAGGAGGCCATCCTCGCAGCCCGCGTAACCGACCGGTGCCTACGTCCCCTTTTCCCAAAGGGGTTCCGCGATGAGGTGCAGGTCATCATTACCATCCTTTCCGCCGACCAGGAGAACCCCCCGGAGACCTTGGCTATTCTCGGCGCGTCCGCTGCCCTGTCCATGTCTGATATCCCCTTTGACGGCCCTGTAGCCGCCACTCGCATGGGATACGCGGATGGAGAGCTGGTGGTGAACCCGGTCTTCAGCCAGTTCCTTAACGGCAAGCTGGACCTGGTCGTGGCCGGTACCAAGAATGCCGTTGTCATGGTCGAAGCCGGCGCCAGTGAACTTTCAGAACGCACAGTGCTTGAAGCGCTGCGACGCGGCCAGGAGGTCAACGCGCAGTTGGTGGACCTTCAGCAGGAGGTCATGGACCGGGTGGGCAAGACCAAGATGGCCTTCACGCCCGCTGTAAGCGCCCCCCCGGAGCTTACTTCCCAGTTGGAGGCTCTAATTGGTGCCCGGGTCGAGGCGCTGTTTGACGAAGGCGCCGCCAGGGGCGAGCGGAACGCCGCTCTCGACGACTTGGAGCGCGAGGCTGTCGAACAACTCTCCCAGAACTATGACGCTAAGCAGGTGCGTGGAGCCCACGAAGGCCTGCTGAAAAAGGTCATGCGCACCAACATACTCCGGAAGGGTAAGCGTCCGGATGGACGTACCACAGATGAGATCAGACCCATCTCCATAGAGTTGGGTATACTACCGCGTACCCACGGCACAGGCCTGTTCAAGCGGGGGCAGACCCAGGTGCTGACCATCGCAACACTCAGTTCATTGAGCCAGGCCCAGATGCTGGACACCATCAGCCCTGAGGACCGCAAACGCTACATGCACCACTACAACTTTCCGCCATACTCTGTCGGCGAAGTACGCAGAATGGGTGGGGCTGGTCGTAGAGAGATCGGACATGGTGCCCTGGCGGAACGGGCGCTGGAACCGGTGCTCCCCAGTGAAGAGGAGTTCCCGTACACAATTCGGCTCGTTTCAGAGGTGCTTAGCTCCAACGGCAGTACCTCCATGGCCAGCGTGTGCGGCAGCGCCCTGGCTCTCATGGATGCGGGTGTTCCCATCAAGACGCCGGTGGCGGGCGTAGCAATGGGTTTGATCATGGGTGACGACGGCCGAGAGTTTGCAGTACTTACTGACATTCAGGGCATAGAGGATTTCCAGGGTGATATGGACTTCAAAGTGGCGGGTACCCAAGAGGGCATCACCGCCATGCAGATGGACGTAAAGCTCCAGGGCATAGATTTCGCCATCCTGGAGAAGGCCATGGACCAGGCCCTGCGGGGTCGCCTGTTCATTCTGGATAAGATGAACGTAGCCATTTCCACAGCTCGTGACGTGCTCAGCCCCTACGCGCCGCGTATGCTCAAGATGTCAGTGCCCGTGGATAAGATAGGGAGCATCATAGGTCCGGGCGGCAAGACCATCCGTGCCCTGACTTCGGAGTACAAGGTTTCCATAGACGTGGAGGACGATGGCACCGTAATCGTCGGGTCGCCTAACGGCGAGGCCGCCGAGAAGGCGATGAAGGCTATCCACGGTCTGGTCAAGGAGGCTGAGGTAGGGGAGATATACACTGGCAAGGTGGCGCGCATCATGGACTTTGGTGCTTTTGTGGAAATCCTTCCTGGTAAGGATGGCCTGGTGCATATTTCAGAGTTGGCCGACCACCGCGTTGAACGCGTGGAAGATGAGGTTCAGGTAGGCGATGAGATTACAGTGATGGTTGTGGAGATAGACCGGCTGGGTAGGGTCAATCTCTCCCGCCGCGCAGTCCAAGAGACCTCATCCGAGGATAGTCCAGGCGGCGTGCCCGTACGGTTCCAGAACCGCGGTGAAGGCAATGGCAGGCAGGGCTCCAGTGGGCCGCCGCGACCACAGGGTGGTAGGGGCGGTAGAGGACCAAGTGGCGGGGGTGGTGGAGGCGGCCCGCGGTTCCGGTAGGCTCCATCCCATGCCTCCTCTTCGGGTTGTAGTCAATGGCGCTACGGGACGGATGGGTAGTGAGACCCTCCTTGCACTGATCCGTGACCCTGACCTTGTGCCGGTCGGCGCCGTAGGACGCACCGATCGCGGTAATGAGTTGCCCCTTCCTGACGGATCTGGAACCATTCCATACGCCACCTCTCTGGATTACCTGCTGGCCCGGCGTCAGGCGGAGGTGGTCGTTGATTTCACCAACTCCCAGGTAGCGGTTGCGGCTGCTGGAATCGCAGGCGACCGGGGCGCCCATCTGGTTACCGGCAGTTCAGGCTTTAGCGAAGGCGACATTAGCAAACTCAGGGACGCTAGCCAGCGGTATCAGATTGGGATCATTCTGGCGCCTAACTTTGCACTGGGCGCGGTGCTCCTTGGCTACCTGGCCCGTATCGCCGCCGGGTACTTCGACTATGCCGACGTCTCAGAGGCCCACCATGAGGCCAAGATAGACGCACCGTCCGGTACCGCTCTGGCCCTTGCCAAGGCTATCGCGGGGGAAAAGAGCTTCACCAGGCCGGAGCCGGAGAAGGAACCGCTGCTTGGGACACGCGGCGGCGACTACAATGGCGTTTCCATTCATAGCACGCGTATGCCGGGCCGTCTGGCCCACCATGAGGTGCTCTTTGGCGCACCCGGCGAGACACTGAGCCTGCGCCATGATACCCTGAGCCGCGAGTGCTACATGCCTGCTGTGACACTGGCCATCAAAGAGGTGGTCAATCGTCGTGAACTGGTTGTGGGCCTGGAAAGCGTTCTGGGCCTGGGCCAGCCCGGCTAAAAGGAGACCCCATTGCCAGAGTCGCCGGAAATAAATGTCGCTGTAGTCGGGGCCACCGGCCTTGTTGGTAGCGAGTTTCTAAAGATACTGGAAGGTTGGAGCGTCCCAATTAACTCCCTCCATCTGTTTGCTTCGGACCGCTCCGCAGGCAGGCGTTTGGTCTTCAGGGGTGAGGAGCTTCCAGTGGAGGAGACCACCGACGACTCCTTTCATGGCATAGACCTTGCCTTATTTTCCGCCGGGGCCGATATAAGCGAGCGATTCTCCCCCATCGCAGCCCGGTCGGGCGCGGTTGTGGTGGACAACAGCTCGGCCTTTCGGATGGACCAACAGTCGCCTCTGGTGGTGCCTGAGGTCAACCCGGAAGACCTGGTGGGGCACAGCGGCATTATCGCCAACCCCAACTGCTCCACCATACAAATGGTGGTGGCCTTGAACCCACTGCACCAGGTCAATCCAGTCAAGAGTATCGTTGTCTCCACCTACCAGGCCGTAGCCGGTACAGGGACGGTGGCTGTGGATGAGCTGAACCGGCAAATACGCCAGGTGATGGCCGGCGAAGAGACCTCTGCCGAGGTGTACCCGCATCAGATCGCCTTCAACGTAATACCTTTTGTGGATGCCTTTCTGGACAACGGCTACACCGTTGAGGAATGGAAGATGGTTGCGGAGACGCGCAAGATAATGCACCTGCCGGACCTGCCCGTGGGTGCGACCTGCGTCCGTGTGCCTGTGTATCTGAGTCACAGCGAAGCGGTGAACGTGGAGTTCACTCATCCCATGTCGCCTAAGGAAGCACGGGAGATACTGTCCAACGCACCCGGAGTGGCGGTGGTGGACGACCCTTCACATAACCTGTACCCGCTTCCTATAGACGCCACCGGACGGGACGAGGTGTTTGTGGGACGCATACGGGAGGGTCTCGCCCATCCCAACTCCCTGGCCATGTGGATAGTGGCCGATGACCTGCGTAAGGGTGCCGCTCTCAACGCGGTACAGATCGCCGAGGAGGTCTTGAAGCGGGACCTCCTCGACAAAACCCGCGCAGGTGCTGCCCGCCGTTAGGAGACACCCACCTGCCCGACGCGGGCGGCTACATACCTGTGATACACTCCTCAAATACCGTTGGAGAGATGTGAAATGGCGGAGATAGGCAGACTTCTGACAGCGATGGTCACGCCCTTTGACGATCAGGGTTACTTGGACTACGAACAGGCCAGACGGCTGGCCACTGCCCTGGTGGAATCAGGTAGCGATGGCGTAGTCGTGGCCGGCACCACTGGCGAATCGCCCGCCCTTACCCGGATTGAGCAGACCCGCCTGTTTGCCGAGATCCATGATGTGCTACAGGGGAAACGCAGTGTGGTGGCCGGCACCGGCAGCAACAGCACCGCCGAAGCCGTTGAGTACACAGAGGACGCCCAGGAGGTTGGTGCGGATGCCGTCCTCCTGGTGGTTCCCTACTACAACAAACCTACGCAGGAGGGCCTCTACCTTCATTTCAAGGCCATAGCGGAGAGCACCGATCTTCCGTGCATCCTGTACAACGTGCCTAGCCGCACTATAACTAATCTGTCCGCTGAGACCACCCTTCGGCTAAGCCAGGTGCCCAACATCATCGGTGTGAAGGAGGCCAGCGCCGACTTCGACCAGATCGCAACCATCATCGAAGGTGCGGATGACGGGTTCCGGGTATGGAGCGGCAACGATGCCGATACATTCAGCATCATGTGCCTGGGTGGGTACGGTGTAGTTAGCGTGGCCTCCCACCTGGTGGGCCGCCAGATCAAAGGCATGATGCAGATGTTCCTGGATGGCAGCGTGGCGGGTGCCGCCGCCGAGCACCGCCGGATGTTGCCCATCTTCAAGGGCCTCTTTGTGGTGGCCAACCCAATTTCAGTCAAGTACTGCGTCAACCGGGCCGGGTTTAATGTTGGCAGCACCCGTCTGCCCCTCAACGACCCCGACGAAAAGACTGAGACCTTTCTCAATGACCTTCTCAGCGGCTACCAGATAGACCTGCCCGTATAGATAACCTGCTGCTGCGCGATTAGAGTACCGGCTTCTGGTTTGTCCGTAGCACGGTTCCGTTACCGTTATCCGGGGTCAAGAGATGGAAGGTCAGTTCCGGCATCCAGGTCTTCCTGAACGTCATTCCTTGTTCTACCGTTCGGGCCCGTGATACACTTCAGAGAAGGAGTCCATGGAGGTTGGGATGGAGCAGGACAAGGTTGAAATCACCATACACTACTGCCACCTCTGAGGGGAGGCACTCCGGGCCGCTTGGATAGCGGGCGAAATCCTCCACCAGTTCGGCGATTCCGTTGGCGGGTGCCGTCTTGTGCCTTCGGGTCATGGTACCTTCCACATATACTTCAACGATGATCTGGTACTTCAGCACAGCCACAACCCTCACCACTGGCCTGAAGCTAGAGAGGTGATTGAAAAGCTGAGGGAGTGGCAGAAGGCCAGGGTTGCCTCTTAGTTCATCCGCCCGCGAGGCCTGCGGGACGCCTGTGGGATGCGGAGTGGCCTCAGCCCGCGGGGGCTCTGAAACAGTCGCTTATGTGGTCGTTGACCATGCCCGCCGCCTGCATGAATGCGTAGCAGATGGTGGGCCCTACGAAGCGGAAGCCACGGGCCCGCAGCTCCTTGGACATGGCCTCCGACTCCGCCGTCTTGGCTGGTATGTTCTCCATCGTGATTACGCCGGGCGTTCTCAACGTGTCGTGGCCGGTGAAAGCCCAGATGAACCTATCGAAGCCGTCGGGCTCCCGCTGGATCTTCAGCAGGCTTTCTGCATTGCTTATGGGAGCTTGTATCTTCAGCCGGTTGCGTACTATCCCTGCGTCTGCCAGCAACCGTTCCCTGTCCGAATCTCCGTAGGCGGCGACCTTAACCGGATCGAAGTTGTCAAACGCCTTGCGGTAGTTCTCGCGCTTTCTCAGGATGGTCTGCCATGAGAGGCCTGCTTGCGCCCCTTCCAGCACCAGCAGTTCGAACAGATGCCTGACGTCGTGGGATGGGACTCCCCACTCTTCGTCGTGGTAGCGCATCATCAGCGGGTCGTCCGGCCCGCCGAAGCACCGCCTCTTCTCATCTTCGCTCATGGCGGGTTGCGGTGCCTCTACTCCCCGCGCATGTGCCGCAGAAGGTTGGCCATATCTATGGCAGCCAGGGCGGAATCGTGTCCCTTGTTGCCCTCAGCGCCACCTGCGCGGGCTAGTGCCTGCTCATCAGTTTCCGTGGTCAGTATGCCGAACATCGCGGGGATACCCGTCTCGCGGCTCACGTCGGCAATGCCACGTGCCGCTTCGCCTGCAACGTATCTGTAGTGGTCGGTCTCGTGGCGGATCACAGCGCCCACGCATACTATGGCGTCTACGTTGCCCTGCCGGGCGATCGCCTTTGCGGCTATGGGTATCTCGAAGGAGCCTGGAACCCATGCTACCGTAACGTCCCGGTCACGAACTCCATGCTCGGCCAGACCGTCCAGTGCGCCTTGAAGTAAAAGGGAGGTAACGTGTTCGTTGAACCGGGCTACCACTATGGCGATGCGCAGTCCCGCGCCGTCCAGCTCACCCTTCAACTGCCGTGCCATGCTGTTGCCGCTGGCTAAGGGGTTTCTGCGCTTTCCGGATCCAGGAAATGTCCCAGCTTGGTGCGCTTGGTGGACAGGTAACGTTCGTTCTCGGAGTTGGGCGGTATGATAATGGGCACCCGCTCCACAAGGTTGAGGCCGTAGCTCTCCAGGCCCACCACCTTCTTGGGGTTGTTGGTAATCAGGCGCATGTTCTTCACGCCCAGGTCCACCAGGATCTGCGCTCCGATCCCGTACCATCGCAGGTCGGGTGGAAACCCCAGCTCCTGGTTGGCCTCCACCGTGTCAAGGCCGCCGTCCTGTAGCTGGTAGGCCTTCAGCTTGTTGTGCAGGCCAATGCCACGCCCTTCCTGGCGCATGTACAGGAATACCCCACGGCCTTCCTCACTGATCATCTGCAACGACTTTTCGATCTGCTCTCCACAGTCGCAGCGCAGGCTGCCGAATGTGTCGCCGGTGAGGCACTGGCTGTGGACACGGACCAGGACCGGTTCCTCCGTGTTCACGTCGCCTGTGACCATCGCAACGTGCTCGTCGGCGTCTATGGCACTCTTGTAGGCGATTGCGGTGAACTCACCGTACCGGGTCGGCAGGCGGGACTCCGCCACTCGCTCTACCAGAGTTTCGTGCTGCTGGCGGTATGCCATGATCTGGGCGACACTGATTATCTTGAGCCCGTGCTCCTCGGATATCTTGTCCAGGTGGGGCATCCTGGCCATCGTTCCGTCCTCGTTCATGACCTCGCAGACGATGCCCGCGGGGTACAGGCCGGCCATCCTGGCCAGGTCTACAACGGCCTCCGTTTGCCCTGCCCGGACCAGCACGCCGCCTTCGGCGTAGCGCAACGGGAACATGTGGCCTGGCCTTGCCAGGTCCTCCGGCTTGGTCAGCGGGTCCACCATTGCTTTCACCGTGATCGCACGGTCGTTGGCGGATATACCCGTGGTGGTGTCCTGCACAGCGTCTATCGAGACGGTGAATGCCGTACCCAAGCGTGCGGTGTTGTCCGGGACCATCATGGGGAGGCGCAGTTGGTCCAGTCTGGCGCCTATTATGGGCAAACAGATAAGGCCTCGGGCGTATGTGGCCATGAACGAGATGGCTTCCGCCGTCACGTGCTCCGCCGCCATGGCCATGTCGCCTTCGTTCTCACGGTCCTCATCATCCACAATGATGATGATCTTGCCCTGGCGCATGTCCTCCACCGCCTCTTCTACAGTACACAGTGGCATGATGTTCCTCTCGTTCGGCTCCCGGTTACGACTCTTCTTGGCCCTTCATCAGTCGCTCCACGTAACGAGCGACGATATCGGTCTCCAGGTTCACGAGGTCGCCCGCATGACGGGACCCGAGTACTGTGTTTTCCAGCGTGTATGGTATCACAGATACGGTGAAGGAGGTAGAATCACATCCCACCACGGTCAGGCTGATGCCGTCAACAGCTATAAACCCCTTGGCCACCACATAACGCATGATGTCCGGCGGTGCCTGAAACTCCATAATCACCGCCTCGCCGTCCGGCTGAAGGCTGACGACATCACCGGTTGCTTCCACGTGGCCCTGCACCATGTGCCCGCCCAGCCGGTCACCGACTGCCACGGCGCGTTCCAAGTCTACCGGGTCTCCCGCAGCGATCTTATCCAGGTTGGTGCGCCTCAGCGACTCAGGGACAACGTCCACGGCCAGGGTTCCGTCACGAAGCTCCACCACCGTGAGGCAGGTCCCGTTGATGGCTATGCTGTCACCTACGCGGGTACCCTCCAGCGTGGTCCTAGCTCGCACTACCAGCCTTGTTGGCGTCTTCTCGGCTATACTGCCGACCTCTTCTACGATTCCAGTGAACAAAGTTCCTTTGCCTTAATCCCGCAATCTTCTAAGGTGGTTGATTCAGTCAGCATGCCTACTACTGTGAGCAGGCTCAAAGGGCTGATATTTCAAGTATACCCCTCCACCATCAGGTCCGTACCCAACCTGGTTGTATGCACCTCGCACAGCCGTAGTGCCTGGGCGATGGTCGCGCTTCCGTCACCGCCCACCGCCGTTGTCGCCGACGCGCCGCCGATGATAACAGGCGCTATGAATGCAACGACCTTGTCCACGAGCCGCTGGTCGAAGAGTGACCCCAGAAGCGTGCTGCCTCCCTCCACCAGGACACTGGTCACGTCCCGTTGTCCCAATAGAGCGAGAAGTGCCTTCAGGTCTACTGAGCTGTCTCCGGCGGGCAGGTCCATGACCTCCGCGCCGGCTCGCTCCAGGCTCTCCTTGTGCTCCTGCGGAACCTGTGCCCCCGCCACAAGTATCTGGCCCTGTTCCTGGAATAAGCGGGCGCCCGTCGGCGTCCGACCCATGCTGTCCACCACTATGCGTATGGGCTGGCGGCGCAGGGGCCTGTCCTGGCGGTTCCTGGCCGTAAGTTGCGGGTCGTCGGTCAGCACGGTGCCAACTCCGACCATCACGGCATCGGACATGGCTCGCAGCCTGTGCGCCCGGCGTCGGGCAGCTTCGCCGGTGATCCATCGGGAGTCGCCGGTGCGGGTGGCTATCTTTCCGTCCAGGCTTGCGGCGAACTTGGCCGTCACGTAGGGCAGGCCGGTAGTGACCCATTTGAAGAACGCCTCGTTTAACCTGACGGTGCTTTCCTCCTCCTCGCCGGCGGCCACAGCGATGCCGGCACGCTCCAACGCATGCCTGCCGCTTCCGCCTACCTGTGGGTTGCGGTCCAGCGTAGCAAAGCGCACCTCACTGACCCCGGCCTGAATGATGGCGTCAGTGCAGGGTGGCGTACGACCATGGTGGCTGCACGGCTCCAGGCTGACGTAGAGCGTGGAGCCCCGGGCCTTCTCTCCCGCCTGTCTCAGTGCGACGATCTCAGCATGTTCCTGGCCGGAAGGCTGGGTATGGCCTTCGCCTACTATTTCGCCGTCCCTGACCAGGACCGCGCCGACGGCTGGGTTGGGGCTGGTGGTACCCTGTGCGCGGCGGGCCAGGCGCAGGGCGCGACGCATGTAGGGGGTGCCTTGAGCCACTAGCTGTCCCTGGTCGGTTCTCGCTGTTCGGCTTCGCCAGCCAATGGGTCGCTGGCCTGGCTCGCTGTTGAACCCTGGGAGAACTCCCGGTAGAAGCGGGTAGGGGTGGCTGCATCCTGCCCCTGGTACTTGCTACCCAGGCCGGGGCTGCCGTAAGGCCGGTCGGCCGGAGTGGTCATGCGATGGAACGATATCTGGCTTATCTTCATCCCGGGGTACAGCAGAATAGGCATGGCGGAGACGTTGCTTAGCTCCAGGGTTAGCTTGCCTTTCCAACCGGGGTCCACGTATCCGGCGGTGGCGTGGATCAGCAGTCCGATACGACCCAGCGAACTCTTGCCTTCCAGCCGGCCGATTATGTCGTCCGGCAACTCTACGTGCTCCACGGTGCTGCCTAGCACGAACTGACCCGGCCCAAGGGCAAAGTGGCCATCCTGGGGGATCTCCTCAACCTCCGTCAACTCGTCCAGCTCCTGGCGCAGGTCGATGTAATAGGGCGGCTTCCAAGGGCGGAAGATGCGTATCGCACTGTCCAGATGGATATCTACCGAGGCCGGCTGGATGCATGACTCATCCATGGGCTCGATTACGATCCGCCCGCAGGCCAGCTCCTCTCGGATAGTTCTGTCGCTTAGTACCATCTTGATCGCTCGCTGCTATTGTAATGTGCTGCTTCTGATAGGCGCAACAGAGAGGGCGCCCACTCTGAGCGCCCTCTCTGTTATATCGCTGCGGTCTTGCTAGGCGATGCTGAACACGGCCTGCACTCTAATGGTGATGTCCATCTCCCCACCGCTTATGGGTGTAGGCGGTGCCGCTGCTGCTTCCGCGAAGGCCATTGCGTCGCCGTCGTACTGACGTGCCACTGGGATGCTGGCGCTGGTCTCCGCGATGTACACCAGTCTGTCCAGCGTAACACCTGTCAGCTGAGCGAACTGCTGGGCCTTTGCCATAGCGTCCTGCGCGGCCGCTTCCCTGGCCTGGGCGGCGTACTGCTCCGGGTCCTCGATACTGAAGCTGATGTTATTGATGCGTACCAGGTTTCCGCCGGCGTTAGCTACGTCGTCGATCAGAGTACCCACGCTCTCAAGATCACGCACCTTTACCGATACCGTATTGGTCACCCGGTACCCGGCCAGCTCCTGCTGCCTTGCCGAGTCGTTCCAGACGTACTCAGGCTGGATGCTGAAGTACTGGGTTCGGATGTCCTGTTCCTGGATACCGCTCTCTGTGAGCACTGCCATGACGGCGGCCATTGCGGTGGCGGCGTCGCTGCGGGCCTGCTCCACTGTATCGGCCCGCGCCTCTACACCCAGCGTCAGCAGCGTCAGGTCCGGCTTTACGGCTACGCGCCCGGAGCCGCCGACCCATATGCCTGCCTGCTGCGTGCCGTTGGCCTGTGGCGCGGCGAATGTCGTCAACCCCGCCGCCTCCAGCGCGCTGCTTCCCAGGAACAATGGCCCGTTGCCCGTGGAGGGTCCCGGGGTCCCCGCCTGGGTGCATCCGGCTACCATTACCACTATCCCCCAGTGCCATTACTGCCGTGACTATCCTTTTGCCGATCATCGCTTTTCTCCTTCTTAATCCTGTGGCTTGCCTTGTGGCTGATTTATTTGCCTTCACTATCCCAGACGAATCCCCCCGCCGAAAGGTTCCACGGGTCGTGGGGCTACCCGGCCCTGATACGCCGGGCGGTACGCCATTGGACCGCCGCCGATACAATCAGCGCTGCGACTAGCAGGCCCAGTGCGGCCTCTACCCACCTAAGGAGCATATTTGTTGTGTCCGGTTCGTCGGGAGCCTGGCTTGGCTCTAGTTCCCCGCTTGCATCGCCGTCCGCGGATCGCATCTCTGCGCCTGCCTCCGGTGCGGGTGCGGACATCTCATCGGGAGCCGCCATCTCCATAGCCGGTGCCTCAGCCTCTGTAAATCCAGTTTCTTGTTCGGCCTCCATGGTCGCTGGGATCGGCTCTGAAACCTGAGACGACGCCACCAGGTCGCCCGTGACCACGACTATCAGTAGCAGCGCCGCCGTTGCCGTGGCGTATCTCAGCGGGGTCGTGTAGCGGACCGTCCACGCCGGTGCCATCGTGGGCGCCTCCGACAGTGTGAAGGAGCGTGGCGTCTCTACCTGAGTGACCCGTTGCAGCAGACCGACCATCGTCCTCAGCTCCTCCAACTCCTGTCGGCAGGAGGCGCACCCGGTCAGATGGCCCTCCACTGACTCTCGCGTGCGGGGGTCAAGCTGGCCGTCCAAATAGGCGGAAAGATCGTTCCGCCGGTGTCTGTCTCGCTGAAGCAGCCTCATGGTCTACTCTCCCTATACATCCAGACGGAACCGGACGGGTAAAAGTTCCGGCCTGCTCCTCAGATATTCGCGCATATGCTCCCTGGCCCTGCTGAGGCGTGACTTTACTGTGCCGACTGGCTTTCCCATCGTCTGGGCCGCCTCTTCATAGCTGAAACCTTGAATATCGACCAGTACCAGGGCCAGTCGCTGGTCATGAGGAAGCGTGTTCAACCCCTGGCCGATCTCACGTCCCAGCTCCTGCCGCAGTGCGCTATCTTCGGGCGACTCCTCGTGTGACCGGGGCATTGCCGCCGGCGTAAGCTCCAGTGCGTCCAGAGATAGGGTGGGTCTGGCCTTGGCGGAGCGGAGCATATCCTTGCAGGCGTTAGCTGTGATTCGGAGAAACCAGGACCTCAGGTTGCCCCCTCGAAATCCCTTGATCCCTCGATATGCCGAAATGAACGCCTCCTGGGCGGCGTCGGTGGCCAGTGCCTGGTCGCTCAACATACGTAGGGCCAGGTGTACAACCTGGCCCTACGTATCGCTCCACCAACTGGTTGAAGGCGTCCAGCTCACCCTGCTGACTGCGCCTGACTAGTTGGTTTTCATCTTCCATTCCGAATACCCCAGACAGATTAGCCCGTTCGTGCGTTGTAATAGGTGTCTGGTAGCTTCATGATACAATACATGTACGACGCCCCGACTAGGATGCCATATGCGCCGCATACTTAGAGACATGCTACAAACGGCGCTGCTGGCCCTCTTCCTGTTCAGCGGTCTGCAGGCCACAGTCCAGAACTTCCGGGTAGAAGGGTCCAGCATGCAGCCGACCCTCTCTGAGGACCAGTACCTGCTGGTCAACAAGTTCCTCTACTATCGGTTTGACGGTACAAGCCTATCTCGGTACATTCCATTCCTGGATATCGAACCTGGGGAGGCCATGTTCCTGTTTCGTCAGCCTCAGCGGGGCGAGATTATAATATTCCACTACCCCAAGGACATCACCAGAGACTTTGTCAAACGGGTCATAGCTGTGCCCGGAGATACCGTGGAGATGCGCAGCGGCAGGGTGTACGTGAACGGTGTGATCGTTGAGGAGTCGTATCTGACCGAGCCCATTGGGTGTACCAATTTGGCGAAACAGACCATAGGCCCTGAGGAGTACTTTGTCCTGGGTGACAACCGCCTCCAGAGCAACGACTCTCGGACTTGGGGGACGGTGCCCTTGAGTAACGTTGTGGGCAAGGCCTGGCTCTCCTACTGGCCGACCTCCAGGGCTGACCTGTTCTGATACCCGCGGTCCTGGCTTGGCCCTCCCTGGGCAGTGTGCGACAATGCCCCCGGGGAAACGCCTCAGTTAGCTTTGTGGGCCGTTAGCTCAGTCTGGCAGAGCAGCGGACTTTTAATCCGCGTGTCCAGGGTTCGAATCCCTGACGGCCCACCAACGTGTACTGAACTGCGAACTACTGGGCCGTGGAGAGCCACCTCTGCGGCGTCTCCGCCCCCTATCGGGCTGTCCGGCGGCGTGGGTAGGGTGTAGTAGACCGTCGCCTTTCCTGGCTTGACCTTGATCTCCTTGACGAAGGACTTGATGAAGGCCCTCGATTCGGTGATTTCGCTGGTCATCAGGAAGTCGCTCATGTCCTCGGCGAAGGCGGCGATGGTGTCCACGTTGTCCAGCACGGCCCGGCGCTCTGAGAGCAATGCCCTGGCCTCCTCTGCGGCGATCTCCAGTTTCTCCTGACGCTCCCGGTGCTCTCTGATGCGGGAGGTGGCGTCGGATATGTCGAGTTCCGAGTTCTCGATGACGTGCCACACCCGGTCCAAGCGCCGCCGCACCTCGATAAGCTCCGCTTCGATGTTTTCCAGCCTCTCCCGCTGCTCAGCAGCCACCCCGTCCATCTCCTCGTCCATCAGTCTAACCAGGTCCCGGATGTTGCTTTCCGTGAGGATGTTTGCGCGAATCTGCTCGATCATCAGCTTCTCAAAGCGCTTGGAGTTGAGGCGAGGCGTCTTGCAGGTTCCCTTGCCCTTTTTCAGCAGTGAGTGGCAGACGTAGTAGCTGTACTTGCCGCTCTTGGCCTCAGCCGCAGTGAGCGCCTTTCCGCACTTCTCACATTTCACCAAGCCGCTGAGGAGGTAGGGGCTGGATGCACGCCGGGGGTTGACCCTGGCCGGGGCCTTGGAGCGAAGGGAGCGGGTGATGCGTCGGAACTCCTGCTTGGTGACTATTGCGGGGAATGCGTCCTCCACCCGCACAGGCGGCGCTCCGTCCTTGGCATCGACGCCCCAGACCAGCGTTCCTGTATACGCTTCGTTGGAGAGGATGCGGTGCACAGTGGACTTCAACCAGTGCTTGCCCGTTGAGGTGGGGATGCCCTCACCATTCAGCGTCTTGGTGATGTCCAGGGTGCTCTTGCCCTGTAGGGCCATCTGGAAGATGCGCCGGATCACTGAGTCCGCCGGCGGGTCCAGCTCCAGCTTGGGCCGCTTCTTTGCTCCGTCCTGGACCGACACCTTCCTGTACCCGAAGGGAGCGTAGGTGGAGACCCAGAAGCCCCGTATGGCGGCTTCCCGCATCCCTCGGACGACTTCTTGGGCCAAGTTTTCAGAGTAGAACTCGTCCACGCTCTCGATGATGGCCTCCATGAGCTTGCCTGTGGGGGAGTCGTCGGCGTGCTCGGTGATAGAGACGACTTTGATACCCCGCTTCCTTAGCATGGACTTGAAAGCCACGGCGTGCTCCCGTTTGCGGGTGAAGCGTGAGAACTTCCAAACAAGAATCTCATGGAAGGGAGAGGTGGGCTTGCTGGCCTCGTCCAGCATCTTTCTGAATTGGGGCCGGTCGGCGATGCGCCCGCTCTCGGCCTCGTCCACATACTCCCGCGCTACGACGTAGCCGTTCTTCTCCGCGTAGTCTCGAAGCGCCCTGAGCTGGGCGGACACGGACAGGTCCACGTCCTGCCGGTTGCTGGACACCCGTGCGTAGAGCGCCACGTTGCCGTTCATCCCTTTGTCGGTGTTCATATCCTCCCCCTTTTTTGCCTATTTAATGGTGAGTTCCTGGTACTCGAAGAGCCGCTCGAAGGCGACTCCGTTGTTTATCTGGGGCCTCAGCGCCCCGCGTTGCTGGTAGGGCACGGCCACGACTGCAACCTTGGCCAGCTGTCCCTGCCACGTGACCGGCCTGGCAGCGATGGCGATGTCACCGCTTCGTGCGCCCAGACGCGTGGACTCCACCTCGGCGTATGCAGCCTTGCCGTTGAGCACCACCCACTCGGCAATCGAGCCAGGGGATGGAGTGGTGCCCTTGCGGGGCATGCCGCCTCGTGAACCACAGAGGACGCGAGGATCCCGGATGCCGAAGCCCGGAGTGCGTGTCACGATGGTGGCCCTGAATTGGCGGCGATCCGGTGGCTCGGTCCACTCGGCCGGGTTGCCCTGTTCTTGGCGTTGATACAGGACCCCCAGGAGGGGCTGGTTCCGCATGACTTCGGCGAGCCGCAGGGTCACTGAGGCGTAAGAGCACTCGAACTGTGAGCGGAGAGCGATTATGTCCAGGCCGGAAGCCTTGGCGAAGGGAGCGAACACCGCAGGCTGCATCAGCGCCGAGGCGGCGAAATAGTCGGCATCCCAGCAGAGTTTCCTGGAGGGGGGCGAAGGCTCCATCTCCTGGTCCGAGAGCATCTCGTGAATAATCTCGTAGGTCTCGTGAAGGACCGTGTGGTTCTTGCCCCCCTCCCACTGGTCGGTTGAGTATCGGATCGAGTAGTGGCGCTGGTCCAAGCTGAAGTGGGTTCCCCTAAGACCGCCGGGCAGCTTCTGCCGCAGCACAGACGCGATGCCAGCCTCTTCCAGCACCTTGATGAGCTCCTCGAAGCCGGGGCGGACCGAGATGCGGAAGTAGCGGACGAACAGGTGGGCGATGTAGGCGGGGTCGTTCCGCTGCCTGCACGACAGCCTTGCCAGGATGGTCTCTCTGAAGTCGTCCAGCGTTCTCATCATTCCAAAAGCTGCTTATCGGTGAGTTGTTCGTACATCTCGACGATGAACCGTTTCGCCGCCGTGGTGAGGGGTCCATCGAGCCTGGTGCCGAAATTGAACCTGGGGTCGGCCACCACGTACCGGAAGGCCCGGTCGACGTTGGCCTCCTCGTCGGCATAGGGGTCTTCAACTTCTTCCAGGTATCCGGCCCGTCTCAGCAGGTCATTGAGGGAGACCTCGTAGAAGTCCGCCAGCTTCCTGAGTATTCGGAGGCCGGGATTCCTCTGACCCTTCTCGATCTGGGAAAGGAAGGGATCGGAGACGCCTGAGTCTCGGGCCACCTGGCGCAAGCTGCGGTCTCCCCGCAGCTCTTTCAGGTAGGGGCCTATGTCCAGTTCGGCGGATTCTGGGTCCATCATGTCCCTATGATAGAACACTTGCTACATGTTTGCAAGCACTTTGTGGCCGAAATGGTAAATAACGCCATAAATCTCTTGTCCGCTATTATACAGCGTTGCTATACTATAGCAAAGGACAGAACTACTGTTCCCTACGGCTGTCATCGTACCCACAGGCCGTGCCATGCGCAACGGCCATTTGGCAGCCCAATCCAGCCGGAAAGGTGTCGCTTTTTTGCCTAAAGACGTTCGTCTGACCAAGAAGCAAGAGGAGCTTCGCATCAAGGGGCTGCGCATCCTGGCGCGGATGATGGTCCGCGCCTACCTCAAGGACCTGGCTGACGCCAACCGGGGGGTATCCCAGAACGGCGTGTCTGCCGAATCTCAACGGGAAGCCGATCAGGATGTCGGGTAGGCCCGCCCTCAAGAGGGTGCGTGTGAAGGCCGGGGGTGTGTGGAACATCCTCAACCACATTCACATGTCGCAGAACCAGCTGGCCCATGTGATGGGCTCGACCTCGGGCTACCTCTCCCAGCTGCTCAACGGCCAGCGCAACCCGTCCCCCAAGATGCGGCGCCGGCTGCTCCAAGCCCTGGGCAATCCTCCCTTTGACGAGGTGTTCATCTTGGAGGACGCCCATGACTAGCCAGCGCCGTCCCACGGACCCGCCGTTTTCGCCTGGTGTCGCCTTAATGCCGGAGGACTTCCCCCGCCGATTAACCAGGCTCAAGGAGATCACTGGCCTGTCCTGGGAGGGGCTCGCTACATGCCTCGGGGTGGACATGAAACAGGTGCATCGCTGGCGCCAGGGAGGGGAGCCCTGCGGAGGGGCCGTGCTATCGCTGGTCATGGTGGCGACTCTGGTGCCCGAGGGTCTTGGAAAGCTACTGGATGATGACCGGATAGTCGTCTACAGGAGGAATTAGAGATGTCGTCAATGAGAGGGATCAGAGATATGGAACGCCTTCAGAGAATCGGCCGAAACCGGCGAGGCAAACTGCCCCGAGACTTCCCCCAGCGTTTGGAGTTTCTCAAAGAGACCTCCGGCCTGAGTTGGAAGGCCCTGTCCCGGCGTCTGGGAGTGAGCTACCAGCGGGTGCGCCGTTGGCGTGGAGGCAGTGAGCCCACGGGAGGGGCCATGCTGGCCCTGTTCCAGTTGGCATCCGAGGTGCCAGGGGGTATGGAGGCGTTGGTCCCCGAGGAGGCGGAAGTCCTCCGCCGGGGAGTCTAGCGCCTTGGGCCGTCAGAAATGGGTCTACCACAAGCTCCCATCGGAGTTCCCGCCGGACTTCCCCCAGCGGCTGGAGAGCCTGAAGGAGGCCACAGGGCTGACCTGGCTTGGACTGGCCCGCGCCCTGGGCGTTGACGCCCGCATGTTGCGCCGCTGGCGCACGGGGACGCAGCCGGGCTCGGGGCACCTCATCGCACTGTTCAGGTTTGCCGACGGGCTGGGGCTGCTACGCCACCTGCTGCCGGAAGCTGAAGATCAGGAGGCGGCGCTGCAATGAATCGCCTCACGGTCATCAGCCTCGGAGGAGGCGTCCAGTCCACGGTAATGGCTCTCATGGCGGGCGATGGCGCATTCGGCGGCGTGCCGGACTGGGCCATCTTCGCCGATACTCATTGGGAACCACCCACCATATACTCTCACCTGGAGTGGCTGTCCCGACGCCTTCCGTTCCCTCTCTGTTACGCCCGCCGTCCGTGTGCCTCTTCAGGTCGTCGTTACCCTGCTGAAAAAGACAGAGACCGCCTCGGAGGGCGGTCTCGACCCTACCGTCGAATCGGTAGGGGTGGTAGGTAGGATATAGCACCAAGAGCCGTCTGTCGTCAATGGTCCGAGGGTTGATTATCCCTTGGCCTTCATCTCCTTACAACCCCCTGGGGGTCCCGCCTCGACGCCTGCCTATTGAGGGCCACGTCGAGGATGGAGAAGGCTTCGGCGATGCCGTGGTTCTCTACTCTAGGGACGGGTTCCTCCTGCTGCTTCAGCAGGGCATGAGCGATGAAGTCCGCCATCTGAAGCAGGTAGTCGTCCTTGGAGCTGCGGAAGGCGGGGCCACCGATGACGTGCTCTATGGGGATGTTCCTGGTCTTCTCCCCGTCCTCCCAGAGGTCGTAGCGGCTGGGAACGTGGTTGCGCACCTTGAGCCTACCGTAGAGCCGGGCGATCATCTCCTCCTTGCCCTCGTCGAAGATGAGGAAGGCGTGCCTATTGGCTGAGGTGACCGAGGTGTTGATGCGGTTGAGGAGGCGGTCAAGGCTGGCCTGCTCGTACCTCCTGCTCTCCGGCTTGTGGAGGCAGACGTTGATGACCTCGATGCCGCCCATGCGCCTGGCGGCATCCTCCAGGCGGCACAGACCCTCCAGAAAGACACTGGCTCCCTGTGCCACGGACACCCGTTCGCTGTTCGTTCCGTTCTTGGCGAGCAGCCCCCGTCCCGCCAGCAGGTCGCAGGCGTGAAGCTCCCTGGACAGGGGGATTCCGTACCGCTCCATTAGCTCCAGACGCCATGCGTGGATGCCGGCAAAGAGCCGGTTCCAGACCTCGCCATCCACTCCCAGGGCGGAGCGGACGTAGTAGCGGGGGCCTTCGGACTCGTCGATGTAGTACAGACGCATGATTCTTCTCCCGTCTCCTATAGGTGTTTAGGGGTCGTTGAAAGGATGGATAGGCTCCCAGCGGTCAGGGGTGCGCCAGGCCGGACCCAGCGGCCCCACCCTCTCCAACAGGTTTCTGGGAGCCACAAACAGGGGCACCTGCACCTTCGCGGTGTCCATCTCCTCTTTGGCGATGCGGAGAAAGTGGGTCTCGGCCACGTCGTCGTCGAAGACGACCAGCAACGAGGGCTGAGCGCCGTGGTCGTCGGTGGGCCGGTGGGTGGAGTAGTAGCGCAGGTAGGGGGCGATCCTGGCCGCCATGGTCACGGGGCGTACCGCCCGGCGCTCCCATTCCAGGAAGAAGGGCCAGATCGCCTGTCCGTTGTGCAGCAGGCCGAAGGCGTCGGGACGGACCGAGTGGAGCCTCTCTGCGTAGCGGAAGTACCGGGAGGCCCGTCCAGGGGAGTCGAGCTGCGCCAGCTCCCGTCCCCGGCTGCGGGCCTGTTTCGCCAGGACGGCTATGAACCAGTGCACCGCATCGGTGTGCTGAATGTTCCTGAGCAGCTGACGGGCTCTTGCTCCGGAGACGTTTCGCCAGGTAGCGGCACGGTCCGGGTCTGTAAGGGAGGCGCTCCATCGCTTCTTCATCGCGCCCACGGAGGTGCGATCGCGCCTTGCGAGGACAGAGAGCCCCAGGTCGGAAAGGATGAGGCGGCGACGGCCCTCTACAACGTCGTCGATGACGAGACCCAGGCTTGTGAGCCGTTGCAGAAGCTGGGAGATCCTTGACCGCTTCACCTCCAGCACCCCACCCAGGTGAGCGGGCGTCATCCAGGGCCAGTCGGAGAGCAGGTCGAGGCAGCGCTTCTCCGTCGATTTGAGCAGCGCAGGCAGCAGGTGGTCGGGTGCGGAGTCGTCCTGCCCGTCCACGTTGAGGTGTTCGGGGAGGGAGACCCGCTCGGGCGGCTCCTCGGTAGGCAGATCTCCGTTGGGGCTGGTGTGCTTCAAGGCCCTACTGAGGTCGAGGGATACCGAGTCCGAGGGTATGCGCCATACGGGCGTGGATGGGTCTGCCGACACAGCGTCCCGCTCAAGGGCGAGGAACGAAGCGGCCGGCGCTCCTGCCAGCAGCCTCCTCGCCTGTCGGAGGCGCACCTCGTCGGGAAGCAGGGCAAGGATGGCGCTGGGCGACGGGCCGTCCCTGAGCCTCCACAGCCGCTTGGAGAAGCTCGTCCTGTCGGAGGTGAGTCCCTGCCTGACGACGCCGATGATGCGTTCATCGGGAAGGATGATGGCGGCGTCCATGGGCATGGCCCGGTACCAGCGGAAGCGGATGGGGTGGGCGATGTTGGAGATAGTGGCAGCGAGCCGGTAGATGACTGCGGCGGCATCCAGCCGCTCCAGCAGGATGCGCTGCCACCGGGCGGAGACGGGATAGAGGTTCAGAAGCTCATTCACGGTCATGCCCTCGTCCCGTGCCAGCCGGTGCAGCCCAGATGGGGTGAGATAGAAGCGGAGCGTTGGCGGCGTGACGTCCGTGGCGTGGGGGACGGAGGCGGCGAGGCCCTCGGCCTCAAATTTCTCGACGCTCTCGTAGACCGAGCCCCGAGACCAGCCGGAGACGGCGACCAGCTCCAGCCGGTCGAGAAAGGGCATGGCTGCCAGATGTCCCAGTAGCTCTTCCTGGCACTCGGTGAGGGTCATGCGCCCTGCTCCTCTTCAGGAGCGTCTTGCTCCTTCTTCGTCTCGGTTGCGCCAGCCGCCTTGTCCCGCTTGGTTCGCTGATTGCGCCGCTTGGAGGGCTTGTCCCGTTTCTTGGGAGCCGCGCCATTGCTGGGCGGGGTCTTATTGCCCCTCTCCAGGGCCGCAATCGCCGCCCGGTACTGCTCCACCAGCCGCTCCGACTCGGCCTGGCCGGCTGCTATCTCCTTCACCGGGGTGGCGTAGCCGGCAGTGGCGGCGCGGATGCGGGCGGCGACTTCGGGGTCTCCCGCCTCGGGCTTCCTGACGGCCATGGAGAAGACGGGGAGCCGCTCCTTCTCCACGGTGGCCCGCACGTAGCAGTGGTGCACCGGCAGAGAGGTGATGTCATCCTCGGAGACCCGGTCCTTTCCCAGCTCCCAGACCAGGGTCCTTGCGTCGTTACCCGCCACCTGGAAGACGGCCAGGCAGCCCACGTTGGACATGATGGAGTCCTGCATGGTGCGGGAGAGGTCGCCCAGCTTGGCCAGGCCCTGGGTGGCGAGGATGAACGATGCCCCAAACTTCCCCAGCTCGGAGAGCATGGTCTCGTAGTCCACGCCGGGCATGGACTGCATCTCGTCCACCACCACCAGGACGCCCCTGCGTTTTTCCAGGGGCAGGGCTCCCTGCTCCCGAATCACCGCGTCCACCAGGTTCAGGATGGAGGCCCCCACCAGGGCGGCCACGTCCCTGCCCGCCGTTCCCTGGGAGGTGGAGACCAGCAGCACGCCGCCGTCCAGGATCAGCTGGCGCATGTCGATGGTGGAGCGGGACTGGCCCAGGATGGCCCGTGCCTTTTTGGATGAGGCGTAGTAGGAGAGGCGGGTCTGGACGGGGGCCAGAGCCTCCGCCTTGTACTGGCGGTGCCAGTTACTGAAGTCCCTGCTCCACCACTCAAGCAGGTAGGGGTCGCTCACCTTGGCCAGCACCTTGGCCTGGAACTTGTCGTCGGAGAGGAGCCTGAGCCCGTCCAGGATGGTGTATTGCTGATCGGCGTCCATCCTCTCATTGGCCTCGTGGAGGGTCTTGACGGTCTGCTCCAGGATGGACTGCATCCTCGGCCCCCACTGGTCCCAGAGGCCCTTGGCGACCCGTACCACCGAGTCGGCGGTGCGGTCCCTGTCGGCAAATATTCTGGTGTCGAGCAGGTTGATGCCGGGAGCCCCCGCATCGTCGGCCAGGTCGATGAGGCGCACCCGGTCGACGAGGGACTCGGGCACCTGCCCCAGCAGCCCGCTCACCAGGTCGGCGTGGGGATCGACAACGACGATGGCGTCGGGGTCCTTGCCCTCGGCCTTCTGTTTCAGCTTGTGGGAGACGATGTGGTGCATGAGGGTGCTTTTCCCCATGCGGGTGCGGGCTACGTAGAGGTGGTGGCGGTGCAGCAGATCGTCGGGGAAGTGGATATCCCGGGGATTGCCCGCCGTGGTCTGGCCCACCAGAGCGCCGCCCCTGGTGCCTCTGGCCGAGGGGAGGAGCACCCGTGCTCCCGACCGCTCCACCAGGGGGGTCTCGTCTCTAGCCCCCGGCGGGTGCCACAGGCAGGCCACCTCCCGCACCCCCAGGACGCTTCGCTTGCCGAAGAGCCCCGTGGAAGCGGGCTGCAAGGACGGGACCGGCACCGTAGGCCGCACCTTGCCCACCCTGAAGCGAGCGCCTGCGGGGTTGTCGTAGTGGCGGTAGGCCGCCGCCACCCGGCTCAGCAGCTCATTTGCGCGGCGACGTGGCTCCTTAGCGTCTTTGGGCAGAATGGCGGTGACCTGAAGCTCCGCGCCGAAGGCGATGCGGGAGACCTTCTCCTTGATCAACAGCGGGTCGTGGACGCGGGAGCGAGCCCGCCTCCAGCGCCACCATCCCCAGCCCGCCACGACCGTCCCCAAGGCCACGCCAGCGGCCAGGAGTACGGCCTTCCACGTCTCCCCGCCCTGTACCCAGAAGTAGCCCTGGAAGACGCTGAGGGCCGCCAGGCCCAGGACGATCATGAGGACGGCGTCGGTCTGGAGGGGCTTGGTCTGATAGGTGTAGGAGGCGTCCCTGTGCTCTGTGGCGGGGTTCCTGACGGCCTTGTTCATGTGGGCCGCCGACCAGTCTGGTCCCAGGGAGCGGAGCAACAGCCGGGCCACGATGCGTTCCTTGTCGTGCAAGGTAGACAAGGCCCCGATCAGTGCGATGAGCGGGTCTGAGCCGGGGTCCAGCAGGTCGTCGTCCCGGAAGGTGCGGAGGGGAAGGTAGTCGGGGCCGTCGGCGGCCAGGGTCATGCCCCACGCCTCCTCTCCCTCGTCAAGGCGCAGGGGGTCCTCCTCGTGGGGCACATCCTGGATGCGGGCCTGGGGGTAGTGGGCCGATATCTGGCCCTTGACCACCTCGTCGTCGCGGCAGCGGGCCATGAGGGTCACGCCGTCGGCGTCTCCCGCCAGCTCCAACGAGAAGGGCTCAGGGACCGCGATGGACTGGAGCAGGTTCTCCACGCCCAGCAGGGTGCGCTCCCCGGTGCGGGGCGGCGTCACCGCCAGCAGCACCGGGGGCTTCTTGTCCTTTTGGCCGCCCAGCAGCCAGCCTATGGGGTTCAGTTTCATGGTGGTTTCTCCTTTCTGAAGGTGAGTTGCTATGGGTAGCTCAGCTGTGTACAGCAGGCCGGGCGTCAATGAGCCCCTGCTCTTCGGTCGTGGCCAGGATGCGGACGGGGAAGCGGCCGCCCCGGGCGATCAGCATCCCATCCCCTCTGGGACAGGAGAGAAGCCACTGGACGTCGGTCTCCGAGAGGTCGAAGGACTCCCCGACCGCTCTCAGCGCCGCCGCGTCCTGCTGGAGCAGCAGCTTGAATGCGGAGTTCTGGAGAAGCACCCTTCCCGAATGGCCCACGATGGGCCTACTGGTGTCCTCGCTGAGGAAGTCCTGGACATCCTGGGTGATGGAGATGAGGCCCAGATGGTGCTTCCTTGCTCGCTTGGCCAGGGAGACCAGGGAAGAGGCCCCCTCGGGGTGCTGCATGATGCTCCACACCTCGTCCACCACCAGCACCCTGGGCTTGGGGTCCCTGGAAGCCATGGACCAGACCGCCTCGGCGCACACCAGCGTTGCGGCGGGCCGCAGCTCCGGCTCCAGCAGGCGAAGGTTGAAGACGGTGATGGGAAGCTCGGTTCCCAGCAGGTCTGCCCCCTGGTCGGTGAGCAGGTGGCGCAGGCTGCCGGTGGCGAAGGGTCTCAGCAGAGATGCCATCCCCTTATAACCCTGAGATTCGAGGAATATGAAGAAGTCCTGGAAGCCGGTGACGGCCCGATGGGTGGTGTAGTAGGCGGTAAGGGCCTCGTCCAGTGTGGCCCGCTGTTCGGGGGAGAAGCGCTCTCCCACCATGACCTCGATGAGTCTCCTGAGACCGCCCACCCGTTGCAGGACCTCGCTCTCATCCTCCTCTTCCAGCACGAAGGGGTTGAGCCCGTGACCGGCAACGCCGGGGGTCAGCACCCTTCCCCCTGCGACCTGGGCCAGGGATGCGTACTCCCCTTCGGGGTCGATGACGTAGTAGACGATGCCCCTGGATATGCCCCTGAGCAGGCCCAGCTTGGTGGAGAAGGACTTCCCCGCTCCACTCCTGGCCATGACCACCGTGTTGGCGTTGAGGAAGGCCCCGTCGAAGGGGTCGAAGGTGACCACCGATCCCGACCGCAGGTCCAGGCCGAAGAGGGTGCCCTTGCGGGTGTCCAGGTCGGGGGGCGCGAAGGGCAAGAGAAAGCTCAGGGTCGAGGTGTCCACCGTGCGCCAGGAGCCCCCCGGGTTCAGGGCCAGGGGCAGCGTGGAGAGGTGGCCGTCGCGCTGCCGGAATCTCATGGCGTCCAGGACGGCCATGGACCCGGCGAAGAGGCCCCGAAGCTGCTGCCCCCGCTCCTTCAGCGAGTCTGCTGTCCCTGCATGGATGGTGATGGAGAAAGAGGCGTTGAACAGGCGCTCCCTGCCCCGGTGTACCTCGTCCCTGAGACGGGAGGCGTCCTCCAGGGCGATCTCCGTCTCCGGAGAGGCCGTCCTGCCCCGCCGTAGCGAGATGGCGATGCCCGACTCCATCTTCACCCGCTGCCACTCCAGGGTCCTTACGGCCTGGGCGGTGGCGATGGGCGAGATGTGTAGGGACAGGTCCATGGGTAGGCCCAGGGCCAACACCCGCTGCATGTACCCCAGGGGAAGCGTCCGGGGCCATCGGGTCAGCTGGTAGCTCCTTCCCAGGCGCTCTCCCATGTCGAGCTGGCCTCTGCTGAGGCCGATGACCATAGGGGACTCCGATGATGGGGCCGGTGGAGCGCATCCCCGCAGGGTGGACTCGACCAGCAGCCGCAGAGCCCTGTCCTTGAGCGGGAAGACGGCGAAGCCCGCCCTGGTGAGGAGGCCCTGAAGCTCGTCGGCCCGCGCCTTTAGAGCGATGGCGTAAAAGCGCCGGTCCACGACGCCGGGGCGCTCCTCAAGCTCTCCCAGGAACTCCCCTAAAGAGGCCGACGCCTGGGCAACGCCCTCGGCCAGGTTTGAGGGTCGTCGTTCTTCCAGGGCGTCCCGGAGGGCGCCCAGCCGAGGCGGGTGCTGTCGCACCAGGAGCTGAATGGGGAAGTCCAATGCGTTGAGGACAGCGGCGAAGGCCCCCATGATGGGCTGCTCCACCTCCAGGCCCCGCACCTCCATGACGGAGACCTCCACGCCGCCGAGACGCAGGATGGTCTCGTCATGCAGCCCCGCTATCGGAAAGTAGCGGGTCAGAGACGGCGGAGTCTTGGGTTTCTTTGGGGCATGTCCGTCGGGTTGGGGTTGTTGGGGTTCAGCAGGCGCTTCGTCTGTGGTCACCGGCGCCTGTTCTGCCGACGGGGGATGAAGACCTTCGCCGGTGCTGCGTCGAAGGGGTCTGAACTTGCGACGTTTCATGGGCGCACCTCCTGGGGTTTGAGTGGTATGCGAACGACGGCCTTCTGCGGGAGGCGGTGCCGGGGCAGGTGGCGGCCCCTCTTGGGCCGCTTCCGCCGCCGTGGGCTCGCTCCATTGGTCGATTGGGTCTCCTTCTGGTCGACCCCTTTGCCGTTCCTTTGCTTGCTGCGCATCAGGACTGCTCCTTCCGCCTTCGACGGGCGGCGCGCAGGGTGCGGACGGCGGCTATCACCAGGTAGACGCCGGTGCCAAGGACGGCCACGCCGACGAAGGGAGACGGGGCCAGGGACGCTGCCGTCAGCCCGGCCATGATCCCGACGACTCCGGCCATCAGCTGAAGCCTTGGCTCCTCGGTCCAGTAGGCCAGGGCCACCAGGCCCAGAAACAGGATCGTGTCTGCGGTACTCATACATTCCTCCTTAGTCTTCTTGCTGTTGTGGTTCCTAACGCGTCGGCAGCAGCACCGTGGTGCTGTCCACCAGGAGCACCATGAGGCCCTTGGCCAGGAGCACCAGCACCAGGCCGGAGATGGCTCCGATGACAGCGCCCTTGGCCTTTCCCCTGGCGTGGGGGTTCTCCGGCTCGCCCCACATGAGGACGAAGGCGGCCCACACCAGGCTGAAGCCCGCCAGGATGCCGGCGATGAGGATGAAGATGTTGAGGAGGCGGTTGTACTCCTCCAGCATCTCCGCCCCAGCCTCTCCGTGGGACGCTCCGGTGGTGAAGAGGGCGAAGGCGATAAGCGCCGCCAGGCTCACGATGCGTTGTATAGTTCTCAGCACTACCGCAACTCCTGTCCCACCAGCTCCCGGAAGACCTCCTGGCCTGGGATGGCTTCGCCGGGGATCTCCTCGGCGGTATAGCTCCTCTCCGAGACCACGGCCCCGGCCTCATCCTCCATGAGCTGTCTTGCCTCGATGGAGATGGAGAGGCTGTCAAGCCAAGCCATGTAGAGCTCGGTGCGGAGCTTGGCCGCCTCGTCGGGACTGAGGTCGAAGTAGTTGTTGTCCTCCATGTGGTCCAGGGCGTCCTTGTAGGGATTGGTGGAGTCGTCCTCGTCTTCATCCTCGTCGTCCTGGTCCTCGATGAGTTGGAGGTACTGCTCCGGCTCCGAGGGGATGTCGGAGTCCTCCGGCGGGTCGGGCAATGCCTCGAATGGAGCGTCCGAGAGGATGGGGAAGGCGGTGGAGAGCACGTCCCGGTAGTGGCGCACCAGGGGCTCCTGCTCCGTCACCTCGGCCGAGGTGTAGGCGGGGATGACGACCTCCACGTCCACCTCCTGGGTCACCTCCTTGCCCTCCACCCATACGTCCTCGCTGACGTGCCGACTCTGGCTCTGCCCCGGCAAGGTGACGGTCTCGCTGACCGTCTGGCTCTGGGTCTGGCCGGGGATGGTGACCGTCTCGCTGACGGTCGTCTGGTCGGTCTGTGCGGGAAGGGTGATCTCGGTGGTGGCGTAGGTGGACGCCTCATCCTCGGCGTAGCCGGTGGCGGTGCCCGAGGCCGTCCCCGATACATACTCCGACGCGTAGGTGGACGCCTCGTCCTCGGCGTAGCCGATGGCGGTGCCCGAGGCCGTCCCCGATACGTACTCCGATTCGTAGGAGTAGGCGGTCCCCGACGCATAGCTCGAAGCCTCGGTGGAGGCGTAGCCGTAGGCGGTTCCCGATGCGTAGCCTGACGCGGTCCCGGAGGCGTAGCCCGTCGCGCTGCCGCTGGCGTAGCCGGTTGCCGTTCCCGATGCGTAGCCCGATGCGGTGCCGCTGGCATACCCAGAAGCCGTCTCCTGGGGCACCCATATATTGAAGCTCAGCCAGCCCAGGATGATGTTTGCCCAGTGACTGACGGCGGTGGTGAAGCCCCCGACGAGGGTGGAGACCCATGAACCGACCGTGGTCCAGACGGTGACGCCGACGATCCTGGAGACCCACGAGCCCACCGTCGTGGAGACCCATGAGCCCACCGTCGTGGAGAGCCATGAGCCCACCGTGGTCCAGACGGTGGCTCCGACGATGGCCGAGAGCCAGGTTCCCACGGTGCCCGAAAGCACCGCGCCCAGGATGGTCCACACCTCGGCGTTCACGACGGCCGATAGCCACTTGCCCACGGTGCCCGAAAGCACTGCGCCGAGCACGGTCCACACCTCGGCGCTCACGATGGCCGATAGCCACTTGCCCACGGTTGCGGATATCCACCCGCCCACGGTGTGGGTGACGGCCCCCCAGGCCGCGCTCAGGGTTGCCGAGAGGGTGCGGACCACCGGCCCGAACCAGGCGCTCAGAGTGGCCGAGACCGTATGGACCACCGGGCCGAACCAGGCGCTCAGGGTCGAGCTCACCGTGTGATAGAAGCCCGCAAAGTAGCCTATGACGGGTATCCGTTCGATGAGGGACTGCTCCTCGTTGTGGGTGAGGTCCACCCTGCCCGGCAGGGGGATCACACGGGTCGACGTGATGTCCGCTCGAAGGGATACCTGGTGGACGCGGTCCTCCTGGGGGAGGGAGAAGTTGAAGGGCATGTCGCCGTCCCGGGCGAAGGCCAGGCCGGTGGTAGACCCGGCCGCCGAGGTCGCCAGGTACACCTCGCCGGTCACATCGGCGACGTCGGCATCCAGGAGCAGCTTCCGGCTCACCACTGCGGCGGGGTCCGCCGGGTCGGTGAGGACAGTGGCTTCGACGACCTCCTCCGCCCGGCTGTTGCAGGCGCTGGAGAGGCGGCCCGTGACGTTGCCCAGCCGCCAACCCACCTCGGTCATGGAGAGGCCGCAGTCGGCGGTCTCCAGCCCTGGCAGGGGGTAGGGAATGCTGTTCTGGTCCAGCACTCGGATGCCGGCGTTGCCCAGGGCGTCCCGCCAGGAGATGACGATGGCCTTGTGGTTTGCCGTGAGGGGGATGGTGTACTGCCGGGGCTCTCCCCGGTAGAGGACCCCCTGGGTGTAGAAGGGCCGGTAGCGGTCGTGGGTCTCGGTGGTGACCTGCACCTCCAGGGACGTTGCCGCACGAAGGGTCAGCTCGGCCTCGTTGCCCCGCACCCGCCACGCCTCGATGAAGAGCCGTTGGGGGTCGGGGCCGCTCGCCGGTCCAGCGGCAAGGGCCGCAGACGGCGCGATGGAGGTCAGGATGACCATCACGGCCAGGAGGAGGCTCAGGCACTTGAAGGGGAGTCCCTTCAGCCGGAACCTCCACAGTCTGCGGCGTCCTTTCTTCTTTTGAGATTTGGGCTTGGGCGGCGTTGCTACCGGAGGGTTGAGCAGCGCGGTGACCTCTCCCTCGTACCGTTTGGGCGAAAGGGCGAAGCGGAGCAGGTCCAAGATCACTATGGGCAGCCCCCTCCCTCCGGGGCGCACGGCCACCATAGCCAGCCCCAGAAGGCCGACGGCGATGGCGGCGCCCAGACGGAAGGCGCCGTCGGGGAGGAAGGCGGCCTGCTTCCATAGCCCGTAGGCCAACCCGACGACCGCGGCTATGGCTACGATCTGGGGGAAGGTCAGGCCCAGCAGGACCTTGTCCTCCGTTTGCAAGTGAGTGGGTACTTCGTGTTCACGCAAGGGCGTACACCTCCTAAGACGAGTTGCCGGACGGGTTGCTCGGGTTGGGCAATTCGGGGGTCACGGGACTGCCGATGGCGGCGTTGATGATGAGGTTCATCACCCCATAGGCCAGCAGCGCCAGCACCACCCCGGCCAGGGCCGTGAACATGGCGCTCTTGCCCCGCTCCATCTGGTGGGGCGCGCCGGAGGCGGAGAGGTACAGGAAGGACCCGTAGATGAAGAACCCCGTGCCGACGACACCCACCATCGCTAACAAGATGCCCACGATGTTGGATACGGTCTGAATCAGATCGCTCATGCGTAAACTCCTTCTCACTTTTGTGTTGCCGGCTGATTGAGGCCCCCACTCAGGGGCCGTTGATCACTCGTTCATGCTGCGGGGCGGCATCCCCGCCGACGTGTTGCCCGTCGATGCTTCGCCTCCGCCGCCGCCCTTGGCGAGGCCCGCCGCAGCGGGGAGCCAGCTTCCAACGCCGCCCCCACTGCCTGCCGCCCCGGCCTTCATCGCACCGGCAGCCGACATAGCGCCGGTTGCCATGCCCGCCGCGTGCATCATCCTGGGGAGGGCCATGAGCATGGATGCCCCGTAGTGGAGGGTGCGCAGCCAGGCGTCGAACACCCCGGTGGTGCCAAGCATCGAGGGGACCCTGGTGGTCAGGTAGACGAAGGCGATGCTCATCAACAGCTGCCACAGGAAGTCGTTGACCGGCTGGCCTGCACCGATGGAGGCGAAGTCGTCCAGGAAGGCGATGGCCAGGGCCAGGGCGACCAGCTGGACCGACTGCTGAAACACCGTCACCAGGAAGGTCTTCAGCCAGTAGCGGCCCCACCCGGCGGTCATGGGGAGGACCCACAGCCCCAACGCCACGGGAGCCAGCACCAGCAGCAGGTCGATGAGGGCGAGGCGGATGATGAACTGGCCGATCACGTAGAGGATGAAGAATCCATAGACGAGATAGAGCAGCGCCAGGGCCAGAGCCAGTCCCGTGTTGCCCACCTGGATGGCCTGGAGGAACACGTCCAGGGGCGCTCTCAGCAGGTCTCCCGCCGTCACCTCTAACGAGACGGCCACGAACCGGGATATGCTGTCGGCCAGGTCGATGATGAAGGAGCCCCACCACAGAGAGGTGGAGGCGGCGACCACGGCGATCATCAACCGGGGCACCAGCTCCCTCCAGCCGAAGTCGTGACCCCCCAGGTGCTCCCGGAAGATCATGGTGATGCCCGCCCACGCCAGGATGACCCCCAGGCCCGCAGCCACGACGACCCACACCACCATCCAGGCTTGCTGGACGGCTTCGTGCAGGTAGGTCAAATTGGGCGGGGTGCCGGTGAGGATGTCGGTCATGTGTTGCATTCCCCCTAGCAGTTGGCCGGGTCCGAGCCGGTGATCTTGCTCAGGACGCTGCACAGGATTCCGTGGATGCCCTCCACCACCCAACCCGCAAATGCCTTGGCCCAGCGGGACGGGTTCAGAGCGTTCAGCACCCTGTCCCACAACCCCGAACCTTCATGGGCGGGGATGATGACCTCGAAGTCGTAGAGCTCATACTCGTGGAAGACGTACAGCACCAGGGTGTACGCCCTGTCCGGCTCCAGCTCGGGCTGCTCGTCGTACTCGGGGTAGTCGATGTCGTACTCCCAGCCCCGGTCCTTCTCCTTGGGGTCGTCCTGGATGAAGTAGAGGGCGGTAAGCCACTCGCCGGTCACCGGGTCCTTGACCCCGTAGCCGGCCCAGGTGGGGTCCGCGCTGAAGATGGGCTTGGCCTCGAAGCTACCGTCGTCGTGGCGCTTGATGAACTCCTCGTCCTCGTTGACCAGGGTGAACCCGCCGCTCTGCTGTAGGGGTGCGGCCAACGCCAGGTTGCTTGCGGGGGTGGCCACCAGCGCCGCCAGGAGCAGCGCCCCGGCGATGAGCGTCAGCCGCATCGCCTTTATGGATTTCAGGGTCGATCTCAGTGCCAACTCTTCACCTCCTTTGGATTGATGGAAGGTTTTCCTTCAATCGAGTCTGACGACTCGGAGGGCGGGACATAATCCCTTGAAAGGGAGGGCGCGCTCACCCTCCCTTTCAAGCCCTGACGTTTCCAGGGGCCTTCGTGGTGTGATGGACGTGTACAGAGATTTGAGTTTGTTCCAAAAAGGGAAGTCGGGGTCCTGAGCAAGCTGAATCAGGGGGAAATCAGCCCCTACAGGACCATCTCAGCAAGCACTTTGTGTCCAGAGCGGGTTCCAGGGGGTGGTGCCAGGACGGGCTAGGGAAACTTCCCGAAAAGGAAGTGCCGATTTGTGAGCCGACTTCCCTTTCGTCGTGGAGAAGTTTCCTTTTCGGAAGTGGGAGTGAGGGACCGATGAAAGAGAGGGCTGTAGCGATGGAAAAGACGAGGAGCCTGGAGAACCTGCACGAGTTGCGGCTCATGGCGCTGCTGCTCGACGTGATACGCGAGAAAGGGCGCATGGAAGCGGCGGACCTGCTGGGCGTCAACTACAAGACCCTGGCTAGAGCCGTGGAGACCGGCAGCCTTTCGCCGCGCATGAGCCATGCGTTGGATCGTTTGCTCCTGTCCAGGGAGTCCAAAGCTATGGCCGCGCAGCAGGAACGCATCGCAGCTCTGGAGGGGCGGGTGGAGGGCCTGGAACAGAAGATCAAGAGCAGTCTCGGCAAGGTGCGAGCCTTCGTCGAGGGCCAGGTGAAGGCCCTGGGAGAGGAGCACACCAGGGCTCTGCGCCAGTTGGAGCGACGGGTGGCTGAGGTCTGGGCCGGGCAGGGGTCGGGGAGCGGGGCTAATGCGGTTCGCAAGCCGGTTGGTAATACCACGTTTCGGCGGAAGTATCCCGAGCTGGTGACCCGTGAACCTGCGCCAGACGACGAGGAGGTCTATGGCGCGGCGTGGCCGCTGGTCGAGGAGTGGCGAAGGCTTAGGGAAGGCCATCCCAACGACGGCAGGAGCCTGTCGTGGCTGGTGACGGAGGAGCGCATCCTGAATCTGGAGCTGGCTATGGCCGAGGAGCACGGGCTGACCCTGCCGCCCGAGACCCAGCCGCTCGCGGGGGTGTGGAGGAACGGGCAGCGACGCTCGATAGAAGCGGCCCTGAGCGACACCCGGTGGGCGCGGACCAGGAGGGAGCGGCTCAGGTGGGTGCGGCGGTTCTTCACCGTGGGACTGTGGTGGAAGTAGGCGCTGCGTCATCTCCGCGCCATGTTTGCTGCATGAGTGCAAGTGATGTGGGTGGTAAGGCCCCGAAAGTATTGCCAAAGGGGCAATGGGGCGTAATACTGAGATTGTTATCAGGTTTTTCCAGTGTTTCTTTGCCATAGAAACCTGGGGGTCCTTTCCCTGAGCCCGGGATGTACCAGAGGGATCGAGCCATGCTCTCCCAACGGTCGCCCAAGAGGGATGTTTCCACAAAGGCCGGAGTGCGTCCTGCGTTTCGACCTTTCGATACGACGGTTGGAGTGCCCCATGCCCTCTGACCGTCCCCCCATGCCTGCGGCATAGCTCTTCAGACAGCTAGGCCGCAGCTTCGACACGCGCCGGTCTGCCATTTGCATCGCAGGCTGGCCGCTTCGCGTCACCGCAGCTTCCCCAGAGTCGGTACGCCATATTGACCCTGGTCGAGCTGTGCCCTTTTACACCCGCGTCTGTTCTGTGACCACGTCGTAGGGCAGCCGCGCCGCGTCTTCGTAGCTCCCCAGAACTCGCGTTGCGACGAAGAGACCCTGGCCGAGCTGCGTCTTCTTCACAACCACACTCCGTTCACGTGAGGCATCCCACCGTGGGCGGAGTGTGTCCATCGACAGTCAACCCAGTAGCGAAGACCCGCGCCACGGATGCCGGTGCGGGCAACACAGAAGGAGGTGCGCATGCACATCAAGGAACGGGTTCCACGGGTCCTGGCCGCCGTCGCCGGGACCGCAAGAGCCATGCGGCGGCACAAGCGGAGGACGCTGGCGGCAGGCGTGGCGTTGCTCCTGGTAACGCCCCTGTTGACCGGTTCAGGCGTTGACGCCTTCACCGTCAACGCTCTGGCCCTTGGATGCGGGGCGCTGATGCTCCGGCGGTTCATGGGCGCAAGGAACAGGAAACAGGCGATACAAGCACTACGGCAATCGAAAGTAGAAAGGAGGTCACGATGACAACGGCAGTGATGAATTACGGAACGATGGTAGTGGGTGAAAGGCCCAGGCGCAGTCTGGAGGAGCTGGTGGACCGGGTGATGGATGCCCTCTTTGCCAGCAACCGTGAGCAGCCCCAGGAGACCGTGGCCCGGAGGGTCCACGACGCACGGCGGCTGCGGAAGGCGGGGAACCTCGACGGTGCGTTGACGCTCATAGCCGACCTGGACACCGCCACGGCGGATGTGCGCGAGGCGCGTTGGGCCTTCGCCGAGTGGCAGGACCTGGTGCGACGACGGTTCGGGCAAAGCGAGACCCTGGTGTACAGCCAGGGCGCTGGCAGAGCTGCGGCGCTCGCTCCCCACGGCGACGGGACCGTGAAAGTCCTGGCTGTGCTGGGGATGGGGTGGCAGCCGGGCAAGGTGGTCTCCGCGAGGAGCCTGCGGGGCCTGAAGCCCCTGAAAGGAGGTGGGTCATGGTCGTAGCCAACACACAGGTTGACCTGGCGGCGCTCAAGAGCCGCCATTCCCTGGCCGACGTGGTGGAGGCTGCGGGCGTGCAGCTGAGGGGAAGGGGCCGCGTCCGTCAGGGCGTCTGCCCCTTCCACCAGGAGTCGGAAGGCAGCTTTACGGTGTACGCCGACGCGTCCAGGTTTTACTGCTTCGGCTGTGGAGTTGGTGGGGACGTGCTGGACTTTATCCAGCGGGCCGAGGGCCTCACCCTGCCCGAGGCGATACAGAGGCTGGGTGGTGGGACTGGGCTGGCTCCCAGCCCAGCCGTCCGGTCGAGGACACAGGCCGCGCCACGGCGTACCGCTGCTCCCGTGGTTCCCCAGCGGGACCCGGCGGCGCTGTCGGCGGCAACGAGGTTCTACCTCCGGTCCATGCTGCGCAGCAGTGAGGCGCGTGAGTATCTGGGCTCCAGGGGCATCAGCTTCGATACCGCCTGCCGCCTGGGTCTTGGCTACGCGCCGGGGGACGGGCTGCGCCAGTACCTTGGCGCCGCCGGATTCGGCGGCGAGCGGATACGGGCGTCGGGCCTGTTCACCGAGCGGGGCGAGCGGTTCGCAGGGATGGTGGTGGTTCCCGACCTGGCCTCGGGCCGCGTCCGCTGGCTTGTGGGCCGGGCCATTGACCCGGAGCGGACGCCGAGGTTTCAGGCGCTGCCCGGACCCAAGCCGGTGCTTGGACTTGGGCGGCTTGGCCTTGCGCCGTCTTGGGTGGTCCTTACTGAAGGGGTGTTCGACTGGCTTGCCCTTGAGCAGTGGGGCCTCCCCGCCTGCGCAGCCCTGGGGACCCAGGGCATGGAGCGGGTGGCAGGTAGCTTGCTTGCCTTCCCCCGCGTGTTCCTCGCCTTCGACTCAGACGATGCCGGCCGCGAGGCCGCCGAGCGGCTTGAGAGCTTGCTTGGACGGCGGGCCGCCACGGTGCGCTTGCTTGAAGGGGTCACGGACGTGGCGGAGCTTGCCACGCATCCCCACGGGCGGGCGATCTTCCTGGGCTTGCTTGCCAGGGCGGCCCGCACCGCTAGGTAGCACAGTCCCCCTTCCACATCCACACAGCATTACCCAAGGAGGCGCTATGCCCAATGAATGACGGGGCTTGCCCCGCCTACGGGCTTCCCATAGGGGAAACCCGCACCGACTAGAGAAAGAGCAGTCAGCACATCACAGACATCACGAAGGAGAAGCACAATGACGAACGCAGCGACAAAGAACGGAAGCAACGGCGTCCACCCGGACGCTGCCATCACTCCGGAGCACGACCTGCTCTGGGACAGCCTGTCCCCAAGGGTGGTGAGCGAGCTGGAGAAGCCCCTCGACCCGAGCCTGGTGTCCCAGCGCAAGGGACGGGCCGGGCGCACATACCAGTACATCGAGGGACACACCGTCATCGACCAGGCGAACGAGATATTTGGTCGCGGCGGCTGGGGATATGAAGTGGTGGGCGACGTGACCCTGCGAGAGATCGAGCAGGTCGACCCCAAGACCGGGGAGGTGAGCCGAATCCGCGCCTACAGCGCTCCCGTGCGGGTCACCGTCCCCGGCGCTCCGCCCCGCACGGACATCGGGTTCCACGCCGTGGCGGAGGAGACGGCGGAGGGTCACGACACAGCCTGCAAAGGGTCGGTTACCGACGGTCTCAAACGCGCCCTGCGCAGCTTCGGAGACCAGTTCGGGAATTGCCTCTACGGGGACCAGGCGGCCACCGGGCAACCGGCGAAGCAGGAAAGCGCAGCCGACTCCCTTGCTCCGTCGCTGCGGGCGACGCTGATCGACCTGGGGGCGATGCAGGGGTTCGACGAGAAGCAGGTGCGGGCTGCGGTCAAGGGCAAGACGGGCAAGAACCTTGAGGCGGTATCGGCATCGGAGCTGACGCCGCTGGTGCAAGGGGCGACCCGGAAGCTCCAGCAGACGCGGGAAGCAGAGGTGGCGGAAGCGGCATGAGCCCAACGCGCCATAGCGAGCCCACGTAACGGGGCTGTCTCCACACCGGGGCAGCCCCGTTTTCATTTGGCCAATTGAGCAACACATAGAAAGGAGACAACCGATGACGACGACGAGCCTTTCCCTCATCGACTGGGTGGAGGAGCGCCTTGCGGAGGTGTGGCTCCAGATGGACCACATCGGCAACGCCCGTTTCCAAGAGGCGATTGAGCAGGTGAGCCACGCCTTCACTGTACCGCAGAACAGTCCCTCCGCGCTCCGGGTTATCCGGCAGGCCCACGACCTCTTCGAGCGGGTACACACCGAGTACGTCCCGGAGATTCAGAGTCGGATCGGACACCAGGGCGTCTGGTGCCCCCATTGCAAACCGCCTGGGCCTGACTCAGGGTGAGCGGCCTAGACAACCAAGACATACGCGATGGAGCGGGGCGGTCTCCTCAGAGGCTTCCCCGCCCTTCACCTACAGGACAGAAAGGAAGACGACATGAAAGTGAACACTATGTATACCCCGTGGGGACCTCCCCAGGACGTCGTGGCGCTGGCCGAGGGCGTGGTGCGGATCGAAACGGCCAGTCACGGCGGGCTGAAGCTGAGCCGGGAGCGGTGGGACTCCCTTCCCCCTGCCGTCCAAGAGACGCTGCTGACCCCGGCCTTCGCCGAAGAGGACTGTGAAGAGGTCATCGTCCAGACGCTGCTGGGCATCGGCGACAAGAGGGACCGGGAGTGTGCCCTCAAGGTCGCCAAATTCTTCGACCGCTACGCCCCAGCCCTTCCCTATCTCCTTGAGAAGGGGGAGGGGCCATGACCCCGGCGACATGGCCCAGGCCCCGGACGCTGCCTAGCAGTACGACCAAGCTCAAGACCGAGCATGGCAACTTGTACGTCACGGTGTCCCTGGACGAGGAGGGCGAGCCCTTCGAGGTCTTTGGCTCTATCGGCAAGGCGGGATCGTTCACCTCCGGGGTGACGGAGGCGGTCTGCCGCCTCGTCTCGCTGCACTTGCGGAGGGGCACGCCCGTCGCCGAGATCGTGGACCAGTGCCAGGGCATAGCTGAGATGCAGCCCTTCGCCAATCAGTTGAGCGATGGGTCGAGCGTATGAGTGCTCGGTTTAGGAGACGCCATCGCCCACATCCTGCGGGGCTTCCTACAGGAGAGAGAGGAGAAGCTGAGAGGAGAGGGGGAAGGAACCGAAGCTAAGGCAGCCGCATGAGCTGCACAGACAACCGAGCGTTGCGCAAAGGCGGGGCTGTCTCTACGGGGGCGGCTCCGCTCTTCATTTCCAGGAGCAAAGGAGAAAAGACCATGAGCCAGAACGAAGACCTGACCAACGACCGGTCGGAGGTCTACTCACGACCGGCAGCCCATTTCGACGGCGATGGGGCGCTGGTGGTGCGGGCATCGGCCACCAGCAGCTGCCGCCGCGCCCTGTGGTACGCCGCCACGGAATGGCAGCCCACAAACCCACCCAGCGACGAGTCCCTGACCGTCATGGAGGCGGGGCAGGCCCTTGAGCAGGTGGTGCTGCGAGCGATGGAGCGGGCGAGCTGGGACGTGATCCCGGTGGACCCCAACAACCCCAGGGAGGTGACGGTCCAGATCACCCCCAACCTCCGCGTTACCGGCCACCCCGATGCCACCGCCGCCCTGCCCTTCTTCGGAGGGCCGGAGGTGATCGTCGAGGTCAAGACCAGGGGGCCGGAAGCCTACAAGCGGTGGCAGACATTGGGGGCCGAGCGGAGTCACCCAGAGTCGGTGGCCCAGGCCGCCCTTTACACCTACGGGATGTACGGCGAAGCCCGCGACGTGGTGATAGCCACGATGGACACCGGCAGCCGAGCCTGGGATGCGGAGACGATCCCCGCCGAACGCGTGGAAGACGCGATGGAGGCCGTTACATTCCGGCTCGGCGAGCTGGCCGACCACTACGCCACCCACAGACAGGACCCGGACGAGCTGCCGGAGCGGGACTTCCGCGCCGGTAGCTGGCAGTGCCGGAGCTGCCCGTTCCTGAACACGTGCAAGCCCGGCACAGCCGAGGTTGAAGGAGACACGGACGAGGGGTCTGAGAACGAAGGAAGGGAGGTGAGCGCGGAGGAGGCCCGGGAGGCGGTGCGGGCATACCTGGAAGCGCAGGAAGCCTTGAGGGAGCCGGAGCAGGCGAAACGCCGGACGCTGGATACCCTCAAGGCGTGGATGCGGCAGCGGGGTATGACCAAAGCAAGCGTCGAGGGAAGGGCGGTGAGTCTGGTCAAGACCAGGCGCTTCTCGGTCGACTACCGCAAGCTGAACGCTCTGCTGGACCCGGATACCCGCGCCGACATTGTGACGGAGGCCGTGTCCCAGTACGTGCGGGTGAGCTAGACGCTCCGTAACGGGAGCGCATGGACAAGGCCGTTCCCTTCGGAAGGGGACGGCGCTGCATTTCCATTCGAGTGCGGCAACGCCGCACTACTACACACACAAAGGAGAAACGACATGGCACGCACAATCAACAAGGTAGAGCTACTGGGAAGGGTCGGAGCAGACCCCGAAATGAAATACACCCAGAGCGGCACCGCCATCACCCAGTTCAGACTGGCCACCGACCGTCACCGCCAGGACGGGAGCGTCGAGGCGGACTGGCACTCAATTACCTGCTGGGCCAAGCTTGGCGAGGCTGTCAACCAGTATGTCGCCAAAGGGGACCGGCTGTACGTCGCAGGCAAGCTGGTGCAGAACTCGTATGAAACCGAGGACGGCCAGCGCAGGCACCGCACCGAGATTCACGCCTCCGAGGTGGTATTCCTCGACTCCCGCAACGGGAGTAGCTCCGAGGAAGAGTCCGCAGTTGCCAGCGCCGAGGAGCCGGTGAAGGCCAAGTCACCCTTCTAGGCCAGAAACGCCTGCCGCCGCCCACTAACACGGGCGCTCCACGGGGCCGCTCCCATCTTCGGGGCGGCCCCGCTTCTCGTTTCAGACCATCCACATCTAGGGGAGGTTCCTATGACCAATGCACAGCACAACGACACACTGCTAGAGACCCTCCGGCGCAACGTCAGCATCCTGGGGGAGCTGGCCGTGCGCTACGGGGTGGAGACCCATCCACCGCGCCCCGCCGACCCTCCGACGGTCTATTCGCCCGAGGCGGTGCGGCTGCTGCTAGCCCCGGAGATGGCCCACCTCGCCCAGGAGCAGTTCCGGGTCCTCCTGCTGGACACAAAGACCCGGATCGTGGGCCAGCGGGTGATCTACCAGGGGGACGTGAGCTCCATCACCGTCAGACCGGCAGAGGTGTTCCGGCCCGCTGTCATGGAGGCGGTGCCCAAGATCATCGTGATCCACAACCATCCCTCGAACGACCCCGAACCGAGCCTGGCTGACGTGGCCCTGACCAAGAAGCTGATCGAGGCGGGCAAGCTCCTGGGAATCGAGCTACTGGACCACCTGGTCATCGGCGGGGACAAGGCGGTCAGCCTCAAGGAGCGCGGCCTCATCACCGCCCTCTAATCCTATAGGAAAACCCAGGCAGCCCAGCAACGACCCTTACCGGCCCCCACGGAGTCACCACACCTCCGCGCATCAGCATTCCAATTACCGAAAGGAGACATACTCATGCTTGCAACCGAACACACCCTCGACCCCGAAGCCCTGTACACCATCAACGCAGCAGGCTTCAGCGCCACCGCCGACGCCTTCGCCCGCGACGAGGCGACCGACGGCCTCTGGTTCCTCTCGATGGTGGGCTCCCAGACGGCGCTCAAGGCGATCTGGGCCTCCCTGCTCAAGCAACCGCCCGATGTTGCCCACCTCATCCAGGGCGCGGATGGGATGGCCCTCTCGGGAGGGTATGAGCGCTGCGGTATCCCGTACCAAACAATTGGCACGTGGACGACCAAGATAGCCAAGCTGCCGGTGAGTGGTGGCTGGCACGCGTTGGTCTATACGAAAATGGCCCAGTACGCCTCCGAACACGACACCTTCCTCCTCCTGGCCCAGACGGAAGACGAGGCCCCCAGGCTCCACTACCGCTTCCTGGACAAGAGGAGCCCACTGCCGTTGCATCCCTCCTGGGCAGACTGGCTGTGGCGGCGGGGCCTTCAGAAGGAGGAGACCACTCAGCTCCAATCGACGGGAGTGGTCGCCTACCGCTGCAACCCCAACCCCGAATCCCTCAAGGAGGACCTCTCGGAGGCGGTGGCTTCTGGGACGCTGACCCTACCCGGAGAGGAAGAGTCCATCGTGTCAGCAGTGAACGGAGGAGGGTATGGATAAGACGCTGACGAGAGCCAAACGCACCAATAAGCACCGGCAGGAGCGCAACTTCAAAGCCTGGCAGCGCTTCTCGCCGGACGGGACGACCTGCCGTTTCTGTAAGCACGATCACACGACGCACCTGTGCACGTCCGCGCAACCGCATTTCTATCGGCCAGCGACTAGGGCAGAGAGGAGCGATCCCACGGTGATGCTCTACCGACACACCAGCGCAGACAACGGCTCGGTGCTGGTCAGACGAGTGACGGTGGCGAAACAGGCCGAGATCGTCACCGCTTTTTGCACCGCGTGTGCAGAGGCTGCGGGCACCCGCCAGGTGCTCTGCTACCAGCGTAGTCTCGCCACCGGAGAGGTGGTGGGTATCAAGTCAGATAAGCGGCTCGCTGCCTGAAGGCGGCGGCCAATGAAAGGAGATAAGCCATGAACACGAACCAGACCATCTACTTCACCTGCCCCCACTGCGAGGAGCGGTTCGCCCAGATAGAGGAGCCGGACAGGGATGTCCATACGGGAGAGATCTACCACTGCAACTCCTGCGGCGTGCAGGTGATATTCCTCGCCCTGTCCGCCGAGGACTACGTCCCGCCACCCAGGGCGAGGCGGGACTGCTACTTCTGCAGCCCCGAGCCCTGCAAGTTCGGCCCATCAACATCGACCGACCATGAGGAAGGAGAGACATCATGAGACTGGCTGCACAGAGTAAAGGCGGCTTTTACCCGACGCCCGCGCGGGTGGTGGACTTCATCGCCACGCTGATACGGGCGCCTGCGGGCTACTACTACCGCAACCGGGAGGTGGTCCGCATCCTCGACCCCTGCTGCGGGGCCGGGGATGCGGTGGCCCAGCTGGGAGAGCGGCTGACCCAGGACAACACGATTCCCATAGAGACCTACGGGGTGGAGCTGCATACCGACCGGGCTGAGGAGGCCGCATCCCGGCTGCACCGCACCCTGGCCGCCGACCTGTTCCAGACCTCCATAGGCAACCAGGCGTTCGGCATCTGCCTGCTCAACCCGCCATACGACCATGACCCTGAAAGCAAGCGGACGGAGCACGCATTCCTTACCCACTCGACCCGCTACCTAAACGACGGCGGCCTCCTGGTGTTCATCGTGCCCCGCCAGCGTCTCGCGGTCTCGGCCAAGTACCTCGCCTCCTATTACTATAGATTGAGGTGCTGGGCCTTCCCACACCCCGAAAGAGAAGCCTTCGACCAGGTGGTGGTCATCGGCTACCGGATGGCGGAGCCCCGTCTCGACGAGGAGGCGCAGGGGCAGGTGCTGGCCTGGGCCGAGGGAGAGCCGGAGCCTCTGTACTCCCAAGGCTACCCCATCTACACCGCCATCACCTCGGACGCGGGGGACATCCTGTTCGCCACCCGCACCGTCGACCCCGTGGCGGCGGCGCAGGAGGCCCGGCGTTCCGGCCTGTGGGCCAGCGCCGAAGTAACGGACTCCCTCTGGCCCAGCAAGGACCAGAGGACCCGCCCCCTGATGCCGCTCCGACGCGGGCACATGGCCATGCTCATCGCCGCCGGGTTCCTGGACAACCTCCAGCTCGAAGCGGACGGTCGGCGCATTCTGGTCAAGGGGAAGACCACCAAGGAGCTGGTGCTGGTCGAGGAGACCCCGGACAAGGAGACCTATAGGGAGAGGCTCCGCACCACCGTCGTCGCCCTGGACCTCGGGGACGGCGTAATCACCGACATCGCCGCATAGACGACTCCACCCCAGAGCCGCGTCACGAGGTCCCGCTGGTTCTTTCCAGGACCACGGGGCCTCGCCCTTTATCAGGACCGAAGCAGCCAGAAGCGATACCTCTATAAGAAGGAAGGAGAAAACCAATGGACCTCGCCCAGTTCATCGACAAGTACCGAGATGCAATAGCCCAACGGGTGGTGGAGTCCTACCCGCCCCTCTACCGGCCCTCCCAGAACGGCCACGGCCTGCCCCAACTGCTCCGCTCCCCCCTGGGAGCCCAGGCCGACGCCATACGGGGCGTCACCCTCTCCCTTGCAGCCCACCAGGGCACCAACGTCGTGGGGGAGATGGGCACAGGCAAGACCTACATCGGCGCATCCGCAGCCTACGCCGCTGGCTTCAGGTGGGTGCTCGTACTCACGCCTCCTCACCTGACCCGGAAGTGGAAGCGTGAGGTGGAGCAGACGGTGCCCAAGGCCCGCGTCGCCATCGTCGCCTCCATCACCGACCTGGAGAAGCTGCGCCTCTCCACCGGCCCAGGCCCCCTCTTCGCCATCATGTCCAGGGAACGGGCGAAGCTCTCCTACCGCTGGCAGGCGGCATACATCGAGAAGTGGGCCACATCCAGAGGCGGGCTCATCCGGGACGAAGAGACGGGGGAGCCCTTCCGGGTCCCCTGCTGCCCCATCTGCGCCAGCCAGATCGTGGACAAGGACGGTGTGCCCCTCACCGCCGAGGAGATGGGGCGCAAGCGGCGCACCTGCGCCGGGTGCGGCTCCGCCCTGTGGCAGGCCGACCCCAAGGGGCCGAAGCGATATCCACTCGCGGACTACATCAAGAAGCGGATGAAGGGGTTCTTCGAGCTCCTCGTAACAGACGAGGTGCATGAATACAAGGGAAGGGGCTCCGCCCAGGGCATCGCAGCGGGCGTCCTCGCCGACTCCTGCGGCCGCTCCCTCACCCTGACAGGCACCCTAACTGGAGGGTATTCGAGCACTCTGTTCCACCTGCTGTACCGGTTCAGCCCGGCCATCAGGACGGAGTTCGGGCGCTCCGAGGAGGGAAGGTGGATACAACGGTACGGCTTCGAGGAGCACACCATCGGCAAGGACGACGACGACTCGGTGGAGGATGGACGGTTCAGCCGGCGCAGGCGGTACCGCAAGGTGGTGCGGGAACGGCCGGGGCTCGCACCAGCCGCGTTGTTCCACCTGATCGGCAACTCGGTGTTCCTCAGACTCTCCGACGTGGCCTCGGGGCTGCCCTCCTACGAGGAGCAGATTCTCCTCTCGTCGATGGACTCCGAGCCCGACAGCTACGGCTACACCCAGCGGGGAGCCTACGGCACCCTGTACGACAAGCTGCGGGCCGCCCTCGCCGATGCGCTGGCCAAGGGGTCACGGAAACTCCTCTCCACCTACCTCCAATCGCTGCTGGCCTACCCCGACGGCTGCACACGGGGTGAGACCGTCTTCGACCCGGAGTCGGAGGACGTGCTGGTCCAGGTGCCGCCGCTCTCCGAGGAGAAGCTGTACCCAAAGGAGAAGGCCCTGCTGGACCTGGTGGCGGCGGAAAGAATGGAGGGGAGGAGAGTGTTGGTCTACGCCACTCATACCGGAACCAGGGACATTACCGAGCGGATGAGCGACATCCTGACCAGGCACGGATTCCGGGCGGCGGTGATGAAGGCCGACGCCGTGGCCCCGGACCGCAGAGAAGCGTGGGTGGAGCAGCGGGTCAAGGAGGGAGTGGACGTGGTGGTCTGCCACCCCAGGCTGGTGCAGACCGGGCTGGACCTGATCGATTTCCCGACCCTGGTCTGGTTCGAGACGGATTACAGCGTCTACACCATGCGGCAGGCGTCGCGCCGTTCGTGGCGCATCGGACAGACCCGGCCCGTCAAGGTCGTGTTCATGGCCTACCGGGGCACCCTCCAGGCGGATGCCCTCAAATTGGTGGCCCAAAAGCTGCAAAGCTCCCTGGCGGTGGAGGGTGAGCTGCCCGAGGACGGACTGGCGGCCTACGGCGACGACGGCGACGACATCATGCTGGCGTTGGCAAGGAAGATCGTGAACGGAGAGGAGGAAGAAGAAGGAGAGTCGGTGGAGGATGCCTTCGCCCAAGCGCGAGACGCCGAGGCCGTCTCCGAGGAGCTGCTGGTGGACGAGGGGTGGCACGCCGTGGAGGTGGAACCTGAGACGGTCGAGGTGCATCGGAACGGCACCGGGATCGTCGTCGAGACTGCGGCGGCTAACGGTCATGCTGACGTGGTGGAAGAGACCCAGCAGTCGATGTTCTCCTGGGCGGAGTTCATGGCCGAGGAGCCGCAGAAGCCGAAGGGCCGGGGCCGCAAGCCTCAGCCCGCAGCCACGTCCCTGTTCGAGTGGGCGCTGGAAATGGAGCAGGAAAGAGAGGAGGAGCCGGTCGGCGCGGGGCGCTAGACCGGAACACACAGGGGGAGGTCGTCGCTACGTCAGCGATGGCCTCCCCCTGCGCAACCATGTATGCGGCCTTTTCTGCGTTTCAGCAGGTCTATGCCCGTATCCGGGCCGTGCAGAGGGGACTAACTGACATGGGTGCACCACGAGAGTTAGTCAGTAGGGCTACCGGCGCGCCGCTCCCTACTCGGTGAATATGCAGCCGAGCTCCAGGTCGTCGGCCAGGCCCAGCAGCGCCATCTGATGCCGGAAATGGGGCTGCACCCCTTCCGTTTCATCGTGTGGGGATAGGTCCCGATGCGGCGGGCGATCTCCGCCCACGACAGGCCGGACGCGTGCTTGAACCACACCAGGCGCTGCGGGAAGTCGTCGGGAAAGTCGTAGGTCCTTCTTCTGTACTGTGTGCGCTGTCACGGCATCAACCGTGTCCTTCAGGAAGACGGCTGCAATCTCCCTCCTACTGCGATGTCCGGACCGTCCGGCGTGCAAGACCGAAGACGGAGCGCGAGACTCCCCGCAGGGTCCGTTTCCTAACTCCGCCTGAGGGCCTGCCGGCTCCCGAAGCAGCTCCGGCGCCAGTTGGGGGACAACGCTGACCATCCCACACACATCCTCACCGAGCTCCGCTTCGGCTACCGGATGGAGGAGGGTCAGGGGCCGGAGCGGGAGGCGCCCGCATCTCTCTGACCTGCCGCCATAATCTCCCCCTGATTCTGCAAGGAGTCGGATACGAGGAGCCGGGCGGCGCGGGACACTAGACCGCTGAGCCACTGTATGTCCATGTATGCAGACCTATTTTGTTGCCCGGAATCCGTGCACCTCCCTTCTCTGCGTTTGGAAATGGGGAACAGGATTGACGATAGAAGCCTACTGTCATATATTTTCATAGAGACTCTTAGAGTCTCTTAAAGAGGAGTTAGTCAGTATGGCCTCTGAAGAAGGTTGGGTTGGTATCGCAGATGTCGCTGCCCACTTACGCGTAGCCAGGGATTCCATCTACCGTTGGGTCGACTCCAAGGACTTCCCTGCACACAGGGTTGGGCGGTTGCTGCGATTCCGGCTGTCTGAAGTGGACGAATGGGTGAAGACCGGAGGCGGGAGTGATCCTGAGACTCATCCAACTGACAAGACAACACCAGCAGGACGAAGAGGGCCTTGAGCGAGGATGTTCGAGAATAGCGAATGTCACTGCGTTACTGCCGCAGCAACCCGGACGGAGTTGCCGACGCTCTATGCCCGAGCGAGTTTCCCAAGGCTACGAGGTGAGAACTGGCGATGGCTCTGAAGAGATCTCAACTGCCCTCTACGCCATGTCCTCACCCCGAATCGGGTCTACTTGCTGACGTAGTGCCCTCTGGAGACAAGTTGAACAGTGAATTTGATGTAGTTGCTCCCCGTGCTGATGCTCTCATGGAATCCTTGAGGGCGACTGGTTACTCTCTTCCAGACGCTGTATCCGACCTCATTGACAACAGCATCACCGCCGAGGCCCGTAACATCTGGCTGAACTTCCACTGGGCAGGAGAGGCTTCTTGGGCGTCAATTCTTGACGACGGCCACGGGATGTGTGAGGAGGAATTGATTGACGCGATGAGAATTGGTTCTCGGAGCCCCCGCGAGGTGCGCGAGCCGTCTGACCTTGGACGCTTCGGCCTGGGTCTCAAGACGGCCTCAATCTCCCAAGCCAGGTCCTTGACCGTTGCCACACACGTCGCAGGCCGCAATGGGGTAAGTGCTCGGCGATGGGACTTGGATCATTTGGAAGCCACCGGAGATTGGCAACTGCTGAATGTCCCGGTCGAGGCGGTCGGCAGTGGTGTTGAGCAGCTGTCTCAACTGGAGCACGGCACTCTGGTGGTGTGGAATAAACTGGATGGCTTGGTCGGTGACGCTAAAGCTGACAACGTACGAGCACGGCGGCAATTTCACAACGCACTTCGGGCGGTTGAGGAACATCTCGGCATGGTGTTCCACCGTTTCATGACCGATAGGAACTCCATCACATTGTGGCTCAACGGTCAGATGATAAAGCCCTGGGATCCCTTTCTTACCGATGAATCAGCGACGCAACGGCTTTCAGCCGAAACTCTGGGGCCTATGGATGCCGAGATAACAGTTACCCCCTACGTGCTTCCACACCATTCCCACCTAACGGCAGACAAGCATCGCGCCGCTGGGGGGCCGTCCGGGTGGAATGCCCACCAGGGTTTCTACGTCTACCGAAACCGTCGACTCCTACTACCAGGCGATTGGCTTGGGCTGGGATTTCTGAAGGAGGAGCATTATAAGCTGGCCCGGATTCAGATTGACCTCCCCAATTCATTCGATCATCAGTGGCGCATTGATGTTAGGAAGTCCCACGCCAAGCCGCCGCTGCCATATAGAGATGATCTTCTCCGGATTGCCAAGGTGACCCGAAAGAGGGCTGTCACGGTGTATAGACATCGCGGCAAGACAATCGCACGGGGTGTTCGAAAGAGTCCCGTGTTCGTTTGGCAGAGGCACGTGAAGGCGAAGCGGGTGTCGTACGTGGTCAATCGAGACCATCCCCTGATTCGGCACGCCCTTGCTGCAAACTCCATCGTTGCTCAGGACCTCCTTCGGATTCTGCGCCTCATAGAAGAATACGTCCCTGTTCAGCAAATCTGGGTCGATATGGCCGAGGGCGATGAATCCCAGAGCAGACCGTTCGAGTCAGCTGTAGAACAGGAGATTGTGGAGCTGATCCGTGCTCTCTACGACGCTCTCATCAAAACTGGCTTGACCCACACTGAGGCCATTGAGCGGTTGGTAGCCACCGAAGCCATCGGAGAGCGTTATGAGCTGGTGGAACCAACGGTAGAGAACCTGTTAAAGGATAGGAACGGTGAGTGACTTCGACCGGGCCAGAATCATAGCCCTCAACCTGCTGCAAGGAGAGAATCCTCCTGGCGAAGCGGATGTCAGGAAGACGGCAGAGATCGCCGTCCAAGCCGTGAAAGCCCAGGCTCCTGACTCGGAGGTGGATCTTGACTCTCTAGTTAGGGAGTTGGAGGCTAACCTCAACGTAGTGGTTGGTGCGGCTGCGACCCTCACAGACGACAACACAGACCATCTGCCTTGGCTAGCGGAACAGCGTTCCTCCATCGAATGGGGATTCACCAGAAGGTACCAAAGATTCCTGAAGGAACGGAAGCGTTGGGCCATTCCAACACTGCAGAGATCAGACGACCTCACAGACCGTGTTCTTGGATTATTGGAGAACCCGGTTCGGCCGGGATCATGGGACCGCCGAGGGATGGTCGTTGGTGAAGTGCAGTCCGGCAAGACATCCAACTATATCGAGCTGATCTGCAAGGCGGCGGATGCCGGGTACAAGTTTGTCGTGGTCCTCACCGGTGCAACCAACAGTCTGCGTGCCCAGACTCAACTGCGCTTTGACGAGGGCTTCCTGGGATGGGATACCCGACTGAATCTGACCTTGGGCAACAGCAACAAACGAGTCGGAGTGGGGACTTTGGTTGGGGAACAGCTCTACAGGGCTATTGCATCCACAAATGCAGAGGAGACTGGTGATTTCAATCGTAAAATCGCTAATCAGTTCAACGTGAGGCTGGGTGGTGACCTCGTTATTATGGTTGTGAAGAAGAACGGGTCAGTGCTACGAAACCTCACCCGATGGGCGAAATCACTGAGTCCCGTGGCCCCTGAAGACCCCATACCTGATATTCCAACACTCGTCATTGATGATGAGGCCGATTTTGCGTCGGTGAACACGCGCCCCGTAGGAACCGGGGACGATGAGGACCCCACTGTCATCAACAGACGGATACGCGGGCTTCTCAATGCCTTCGAAAAGAGCGCATACATCGGTTATACGGCCACACCCTTTGCCAACATCTTCATTTACCCTGATCAGAATGGGGCCAGATACGGGCGGGATCTGTTCCCACGCGATTTCCTGATCAATCTTCCGGTTCCCAGCAACCATGTGGGGCCTACCAAGGTCTTTGGCCTCCCGTCGCATCCCGATGACGATGTCGAACCAATCACCCCTTTGCCTCTTGTTCGCATGGTGCGCGATCACCAAGACAGCATCCCAAATGTTCATAAGAGCCACCTGGCGGTGGAGGGTCTCCCCGATTCGCTAAAGAGAGCAATGAAGGCCTTCATCCTAACCTGCGCGATCCGCGCTGCTCGTGGGGAAGAAGGACATCACAATTCAATGCTCATCCACGTGACCAGGTTCGTCAATGTGCAGAACCAGGTTGCGGAACTGGTGCTGTTCGAACTGAGAGACCTCCAGAATCGAATCAGATACGGTGACGGGGACTCGCCAAATTCCATCATCGACGAGTTGCTCTCAATGTGGCTTGAGGATTTTGTGCCAAGCTCGCAGGGGGTGAGAGACCTGTATCCCGACCTAGTGCTCGGATGCCACGAGGTTTCATGGGAATCCGTTCGCTCACGATTGGTAGAATCTTCCCAGAAGATTCAGGTCAAGGTGATCAATGGCGCAGCCAAGGATGCCTTGGACTACTGGGACCATCCCGAGGGATTGAGTGCAATAGCGATTGGTGGGGACAAGTTGTCCCGTGGACTAACCCTGGAGGGCCTGTCCGTAAGTTACTACCTCCGGGCTTCCCGCATGTACGACACCCTGCTTCAGATGGGGCGGTGGTTCGGTTACCGCCCGGGTTATGTGGACCTCTGTCGGCTCTATACCACAGATGAATTGCGCGATTTCTATTGTCACATCACGATGGCGACTGAGGAACTCCGACAGGAGTTCGATCTGATGGCCACTAGAGGAATGACCCCCAGTGACTTTGGGCTGAGGGTGAGAAGTCATCCGGCTGGACTCGTAATCACCGCCGCCAACAAAATGCGCAATGGGACGCCCATGTCGGTTTCGTACTCCGAGCACATCAGCGAGACCATCACGTTCGATCGAGCACACGAGGTCAACCATGGAAACCACGAACGATTCTCCCGATTCATTGCCTCCCTGGGGAAGCCAGAAGTTGTTGAGGCGTCGGGGAGTCGTATCTGGCGCTCAGTGGATGCAGAGCCGGTTGCGGACCTGTTGAGGGAAATCAACATACATGAGAGGTCCCATAAAGTCAGGGGTGACTACCTTGCCAAATACATCAGGTCCCAGAATACCCACGGAGGCTTGGTTCGATGGACGGTGGCTCTGATCTCTACACAGGAAGGAGAGCCCACAGAGCTCGGGGGTTGGGATGTACACCCAGCCCGTAGAACTCCCTACATGCAGGATAGCTCAGACAGTGCTGCCATGTACCGTATCCGCCGCTTGGTGAACCCCACAGACGAGATGCTAGACCTAACGCCGGATCAGCGAAAACAGGCCTTGGAGCAAACTGTGCTAAAGCACCAAGACAATCCAGAGGCGAGTCGACATCGCGATGTGCCCACAAGGCCCAGCGGCCCCGATATCCGTCAGACTCGCGATCCAGCAGATGGCCTGCTCCTCCTGTATCCTCTCCAACAATGTGATGCGGAAGGCCTTCCATTCGTGGGCTTTGCGGCGAGCTTCCCGAAAGCCGACACCGATACGCCAATCGACTACGTGGTCAATTCCGTCTACTGGAAGGAGGAAATCGAGAGCTGATGTTAGCGGAAGTATGGCAGCGGTTGGAGGAAGATACCCGTGCCACCGTGCCGTCGGGCAGGGTACAACGTCGCATCGAACCTGCAGGCCGACGGGATTTCTTCCTTGGGCTGGAGATGCCCTCTAGAAATCGAATGCTGATACTCCGGGTTGCCGCTAACTCAGTGACAGGGCAACCAGATGTTCCAGATTCCCGTGGACTGACCGTACGCGTGACACCAAGGGACATTGAGAGCAACGGGGCCGAGGTAGAGCTTGTCCTGACGGATGCCGAACATGCAGACATATTCGACATGCTGGTGCGAGATCTGGTTGGCGTAGCGGAACAGCACGAAGAGGAGAGTGTGGGACTAACCCGATTTCTGGCACGCCTCGCCGATTGGCAGGATCTTCTGCGGAGGTTGGCTCCGAAAGGATTGAGCCGCGAAAGTCAGCAGGGACTTTGGGGAGAGCTCTGGGTACTGAGGGAAGTTGTGGCACCCACGACAGGGTTGAGAGAGGCTGTGAGTTCTTGGCAGGGTCCGCTGGGCGGAGACCAAGACTTCCAATTGGGGAGCACGTGTATTGAAGTCAAAAGCAGCACAGCAAACAGCCTGGATCGACTTGCGATCTCCAGTGAACGTCAACTTGAGGTGCCAGATGATGTGGTTCTGTTGCTCGTAGCACTATCGCTGGATTCCCGCGTTAATCATGGTGAAACGCTCCCCCAGGTGGTTCGAGCCGTTCGATCGGCGGCATCTGAAACCGGATGCCTGCATCTGTTTGACGACCGGTTGGAGCATTTTGGGTATGCGCATGACGATGCATATTTGTACGCCGATATCGGATACACCGTACGGTCATTCCAAGCGTTCCGGGTCGAGAAGGGGTTCCCGAGGATTGTATCCAGTGACCTTCAGCTTGGGGTAAGTGGGGTTCATTACTCGCTTTCCATTGCATCCTGTGGTCCCTTCAGGATGAAGGAGCAACAGCCAACGGAACTCTTGGAGGGATTCGCATGACGCTACAGAACTCGATTGAGGTGTTCTCAGAGAATCTCCGTCAGGATGTTCTGGCGCTCGCAGAGACCGAGGAACAGGACCTGATGCTGGCAGACTCGTTCACTCAGACGGTGTTCGAGATGCTCTCTGAGGCCGGGGAGTTTGAGGACCCCCTCGTCTGTTACCACAGAGCCAGAGGAATGGAGGTCAGTGGTTACGGCGTGGATGAAGAAGAGGGTCGGGTGGACCTGTTCCTCAGCCTACACACAAATACAACACCTCCTGAGACGGTCACGAGGCAACGGGTGGATGTGGCCTTCAGGAGGCTCCGCGCATTCCTAGACTGGTGCGTGGCCGGTAAATATGTCGAACTGGAGGAATCGTCTCCTGTATTCGACATGGCGGCACACATATATGGGTTCAGGAGCAACTTGAATAGGGTCAGGCTATGTGTGCTGACAGATGGAAGAACCACGGTGGAGACACTGCCTCAGGATCGAATTGGCGACGTCGCAATCACCGGTTCTCTTTGGGATATAGTCAGGCTCCATCGCCTCAGCACATCCGGGCGGCAGAGGGAGGCTATCTCCATTGACTTCCAAGAGCGCTTTGGGGAGCCGATTCCATGTCTTCAGGCCCAAAGCACCAACGAGGGCTATCGCGCATTCCTGATGCTCGTTCCGGGTCAGGTGCTGCGAAGCATTTATTCGGATTTCGGCTCCCGACTGCTTGAGACCAATGTCAGGTCCTTCCTCCAAGCCCGGGGGAAGGTGAATCGAGGAATCCGGGATACTATCGCAAGGGAACCTGAGCGGTTCCTAGCATACAACAACGGGATCACGCTGACCGCTGAAGCCGTGGAACTGCATAATGGAGAGAGTGGCAAGGTGGTCACAAAGCTGCACGGATTGCAGATTGTAAATGGCGGACAGACAACCGCCTCCCTATTGGCCAGCAATCGTGGTCGCGCTGACCTGGCACAGGTGTACGTGGCAGCGAAACTCATCGAGATTGAAGCCGGCGACGTTCATGACGAATTAGTTCGAAATGTATCCCGCTACGCAAATTCACAGAATCGCATCTCCGAGGCCGACTTCTCCGCAAACGACCCGTTCCATGTGCGCATTGAGGAGCTCTCCCGAACCACGTGGGCACCGGCGCTGGAGGGTACTCAGAGACAGACGAAGTGGTTCTACGAGCGGGCTCGCGGCCAGTACCAAGATGCCAAGGGATCAGAAACAACCCCAGCGAGACGCAGGGCCTTCTCCGCTGAGCACCCCACAAGACAACGCTTCACCAAGACCGACCTAGCTAAATTTGAGAACACCTGGGATCAGCTGCCACACATAGTCAGCAGAGGAGCTCAGAAGAACTTCTCCGACTACATGATCAGGTTGGGAGGACGAGACCAAAAGGTCGTGGATCAAGCCTATTTTGAACGGCTGGTAAGCAAGGCGATCCTCTTTCGAACAACCGAGCGCATCGTCCATCGTCAGAATTTTGGTGGCTACCGGGCGAACATCGTCACCTACACCATCTCCCTACTCTCCAATGCCACCAGTCAGCGAATCAACCTTGATCGTATATGGAGAGAGCAGACCCTGAACGAGAATCTTCAAGTGGCCATCGCTGAACTCTCGCACGACGTTCATCGAATCATCACCAACCCACCAATGGCTCGAAACATTACGGAGTGGTGCAAATCCGAGCGATGCTGGGAAAATGTTCGCACCGCTTCCTCCCGTTCCCCGATAAGCCGTATCGGGGATGACCTGCTGGACACGGCAGCCACGCACAATGAGCAGAAACGTGCGCTGTCCAATCTCTCCTCTGATTACGTGGAGAATCTCAAGCGGCTGGTCGACGTGCGCCCCGAAGGTTGGAAGCTGCTGGAAGAATGGGGGGCAGAGACGGAATCCATTGAACCATCTCAGAGACAACTTGCCCGGCGGATCGGAAGGGCTATGGAAAGAGGATATGAGATTAAGGCTCCTGATGCTGAAAGGGCTGTCGACCTTCTGGACCAGGCCGCCGCCTTGGGATTCCCAATTGAGGACCGCGGGAATGGAGCCGATCCCCTATGATAGTCGACCCTGCTCAAAGCCCTGCGTCCGCAAGTCGTCCAATGGAGTCCGTAGGACGCAATTCACGGTACCAAGTCCAAGTCCGTCGCGGGCCACGGATCAGTCTCGAACCTCATCCCAGTTCGCCTGACCCCAACGACAGGGACAGCGTTCGGGCATGGCTGGAGGGCCGCCCACGCCCATGGGCCATCGACCTCTTCTGCGGGGCGGGAGGGTTAAGCTTAGGGCTTGAGGAGGAGGGGTTCTCCGTAGTCGCCGCAGCAGACTCCGATCCCGTATCGATCGAGACCTACGCTGCGAACATCCAGGGACTAACCTGGGCAGGAGACCTATCTAACCCCGATGCGTTCATTCACCAACTGGACGATTGGGGCATTGAGAGCGTTGACCTACTCGCAGGTGGTCCCCCCTGCCAGCCTTTCTCTAGGGCTGGCACTTCCAAGATAGGCGATTTGGTGAGGCGAGGAAGCCGCCACGCTCATGACGAAAGGGCCGACCTCTGGCGGAGTTTCTTCTCCATCGTTGATCGCCTGAATCCGCGAGTCATGCTCTTCGAGAACGTCCCGGACTTCGCGCAAGCCCAAGGTGGGGCATTATTGATTGCCCTGATTGATGAACTGCGGAGTCGGTCATATCAACCACACGTAGATGTGCTGGAGGCGTGGCGATACCGCGTTCCGCAGCACCGATCCCGGCTCTTCGTGGTTGGGGTCTTGGGGGATGGGAAGTTTGAGTGGCCGAAGCCGAGAGGGAGGCGTCCGACAGTCTGGCAGGCCATAGGTGACCTTCCGGTAGTTCCAGCGGACGTTCGCGACGAGGCACAGCGCTATGAGGGGCCACCGGCCTCAATGCTTGCAAGATACCTACGAAGGGGGTTGAGGGGCACCGAAGCCCGACTGATTCGTGACCACGTGACGAGGGCAGTCCGGCCAGACGACGCCGAAATCTACCAATTGCTGAAACCTGGCGATACCTACCTGGATGTCCCTGAACACCTGAGGAGATACCGCTCCGACACCTTCGACGACAAATACCTGAGATTGTCCTTTGATGATCTCTCCAGAACCATTACCGCCCACATTGCCAAGGACGGCTACTGGTACATCCACCCAAGAGAGGACCGCACCCTCTCCATTCGGGAGGCCGCCAGAATTCAGACCTTTCCTGACAGATTCCGGTTCGCCGGTCATCCGTCCATTAGGTACCAGCAGATAGGGAATGCGGTTCCACCCATGCTCGCCTCGGCCATCGCTGCCTCGGTGCGTATTGCCCTCGAAGGCAAGAAGACCCGCGAGAGAATTGGTGAACGCCATATCACGTATAGGTCCTCCTTCCGGGATTATCTCGTTGGGTGGTTCAAGCGGAACAGACGCGAGTTCCCGTGGAGGCGTCCAGACGTGAACCCCTGGCAGACTCTGCTATTGGAGATGTGCCTTCACCGCACGAAAGCCGAGCAGGTGGCCCGAGTTGCGGACGAACTCCTCGTCTTCGGGCAAACGCCGGACTCATTCTTGGACAACTCCGAGGTGCTTGGACCGTCATTGGGCTCGCTGGGGCTTCACTGGCGATCCGCGAATCTCGTAACAGCAGCGGCGTTCGTCAAGGATCGGCTGGCCGGACAGGTTCCCGACAACTGGCAGGAATTGGTCGCCATCCCGGGAGTGGGGGACTACATAGCCTCCGCCGTACTCTGCTTTGCATTTGGACGTTCCAGTGTGATGATGGACACGAATACACAGAGAATAGCCCGCAGGGTTCTGGGAGAAGGTGTCCCTCAACCGAACTGGCGACTCAGACTTTCTCTGCGCGAATTGGCTGGACCCAAGGGAGCGAATGTCGAATGGAACCAAGCACTGTTGGATCTCGGCGCGTTGATCTGCACGGCCCGTGCGCCCAAGTGTGGCACCTGCCCGGTCCGCGCCCATTGCGCCACAGGAAGTGCAGGGTGAGACCTTAAGGCCGATGTGACCTAGGTATGAAGAGAACTCTGATGAAGATACGAATCGGTCAGATACTCCGGGTTCCTCCCTCTAAACATGCTAGCCAGCCTGGTGATTTCTATGCGATCAGTCGAGGCTCGTACCAGACCGGCATCAATCCCAATCGAGGCATATTCTACTACGCAGCGCTGAAGGATACGCAAGGCGTTGCCCGTATACCGGCAGTTCTCCTCTACAGCGACAATCTACGGGGTCTATCTGAAAAAAACCCCTGGCTTGACGTTGTGGACGCAGACGATGGTTATGCACTATACCATGGAGACAATAGGACGCCAGGAAGCGGCCCGCTGTCCAGTGACGGCGAGGCGGGACCGCCCACGACGTAAGAGAGAACCTCCAACCCTGGCGGGCCGGAGGCTCGTGGGCTAAGCCGGGGGCTCCCGACCTGCTCCTTATATAAGGACCTCCCAGCGAAAAGTTCGCAATTCAGTCTTATCAGGCCCACCAGTTTATACCTGAGACCTGAGGGGATTCGAACTCTTCTGATAAGCACTCCTTGAGCGTGGCGGAATCCCCTTATCTAGCCATGATCCGATTTAGAATTGCGGACCCTATGGCTGGACTCTACTAGCCAGTGATACCAACTTCGGGGTAAGGGCACCTGATCTCTCGGGTCCCAAAGTGTCTCAATTTTGCTGGTTGCTAACAGGAGCATCAGCAGCACAACTGGTACACCACAACCTGAGACGGCAGATGCTGCCTGATCGGACATTTTCGCTGGACATCAACACAGGTCAACCGAGGGTGGTATCATTCAGGCTGCTGGCGGACTCCTTCAGGAACTCGCTTCCCCCGTCCGACGGTATGGCCTGGACTTCGACACAGGTCACCATCACCCAATGATTTGGGCAAAGAGCCCTGTGCCCGAACTATCCAGAGAGATGCGCCGATGCCGATGTTGGTTTCGATAGAGTTGTTGATTTCTGGCGTAGGCAAGTCTCCAAGGAAGGTTGAAGTATGATCCGTTATATCAAATTGCTCCGAAACATCGGCACGTTCGACTCAGATGACTCTGCCGCATTACTAGAGATCAAGCGACTTGCGCTCATTTATGCGGATAATGCACGTGGCAAAACTACACTCGCTGCCGTATTGCGATCATTGGTAACAGGCGACCCATTGCCCATTAACGAACGGCAAAGGCTTGGATCCCAGCAATCTCCGCATGTCGTTCTTAATTGCGAGGGTGAGCCATCCAACGTGATGTTTCAAAATGGCGCTTGGAATAGAACCTTACCTGACTTGAAGATTTATGACGATGTGTTCGTGGATGAAAACGTATATTCAGGGCTCGATGTGGACGCTCATCACCGGCAGAATCTCCACGAGCTCATACTCGGCGATCAGGGTGTCAAGCTTAATCACCATCTCCAAGACGCGGTATCCCGCGTTAGCCAGCATAACAAGGCCTTGGAAGAGAAAGATAACGCAATACCCGACCAGTCGCGTGGCGAACTTTCTGTGGACGACTTCTGCGCTCTCCCAAAACTGCCAGACATCGAGAAGCGGATGGAAACGGCCGAGCAAACATTGATGGCTGTAGGCAACCAAGATGCTGTCCGGACTGCACCTTTATTCGAGGCGATTGGGTTGCCGGAGTTTGACATTGAGGCCATCAGGCAACTCCTGTTGACAGATTTGCCAGACCTTGATAGGGCAGCGGAAGCCCAGGTTCAGGCACATGTGCAAACCCTGAGCGAAGGCGGAGAGTTGTGGGTCGCTGAGGGCATGATGCAGCTAGCACAAGGCAATGATGGACCTTGCCCGTTCTGTGGCCAAGACATTACAGGTTTGGATTTAGTCGCCCATTATCGTGCTTATTTCAGCGATGGTTATGCTCAGCTGAAGCGAGATGTGGCGGATATGATCAAAAATACGGACCAGAATCACGTTGAAGGCACGCAGGTAGTGTTTGAGCGCGCAGTTTCGACAGCGAAGCAGACGAGCGGGTTTTGGGCAACCTACTGTAACGTGCCGCCAATCGAGATAAACACAGAATCCATCGTCCAGGATTGGAACTCCGCGCGGGAAACGGTTACCAACTTACTCAAAGGGAAACAAGCAACTCCGCTGGAACACCACGACCTCAGCGAACACCATTTGACCGTCATTACCAAGTTTAACTCTCATCGGCATCAGATCAAGGTCATCAACGAAACGCTGTCTGGTTCCAACGAGGCGGTCCGAGAAGTGAAGAAGCGGGCAGAAACAACCAACGTAGAAACTATCCGCGCTGAATTCGCTAGGCTGACGTCGACCAAGGCCCGGTTCTCTGATGCAATTGCCCCTTTATGCATTGATTATCTGGACGAGAAAAAGGCCAAGGCTCGTGCAGAAACTGAACGGGCTGAAGCCAGAAATGCCCTCGAAGAATACCGAGCCAATGTGTTTCCAGTATTGCAACAAGGTGTCAACAACTATCTTCACAATTTCAATGCTGGGTTTCGGGTCGACAGCCTCAAGCCCACAAACACAGGAAGTGGCTCTGGCTCTGCTTGTGCCTACAACGTGGTTATCAACAACACACCAATTGCTGTCAAAGGCAGCAAATCTCCGCAGGGTGAGCCTTCCTTCCGAAATACGTTGAGTGCCGGTGACCGTAACACACTTGCTCTTGCTTTATTCTTCTCATCTCTAGACCAAAACCCCAATCTTGCCAACACAATAGTCGTTATAGATGACCCGATATCGAGCTTGGACGACCATCGTTCTCTTACCACAATTCAAGCAGTGCGAAACTTGGCGGATCGCGCTGGACAGGTCATCGTACTGTCACACAACAAACGTTTCCTTTGCAGTATATGGGGCGGAGCAGACCGCAAAGAGTGCCTCCCATTGGAAATAGCCCAGAAAGGAGGCGAATCTACCATACGGACTTGGGCCGTAAGCCAGGACGCTATTACCGAGCACGACCAGAGATACATTCTCTTGCAACGATATGCCGCCACTCAGCAGGGAACTAAAAAAGAAGTGGCCATGGCAATTCGACCACACTTGGAGGGATTTCTCAGAGTTGCCTGTCCTGGCAACTTCCCACCCGGGAAACTACTCGGCCCGTTTATAGAGGAATGCAGTCATAAAGTCGGCAACCCAGGCGAGACCCTGAGTAAGGACATTGCGCAAGAACTTCACGATATTGTCGAGTACTGTAACAGATTTCATCATGACACCAACCCGGCATGGACGGATGAGGATATCAACGCCACTGAGCTTCTGGGTTTTGTACAACGTACATTAGCCTTCGTGGGGCCGCCTAGAAGCTGAGCCACACTTGCTCATAACCCGTCGAAGCAGGACTTCTTAGCCTCGCACACTCCTACAGGGGAGGAAGGCGTTTGAGCGGCCAAGGCCCTACTTCGCCGAATCTGCTTTTGGGGCCACCTTGTCTTGCATTGAGGAAGCTAGGTTGGTCGGCGGGCGAACCTTCGCCTTGGGGTTGACCTGCCCCCGGATCAGGTCACAACCACCCCACAAAACTAACATTCCCTCTTGACAAGTCTTGGAGTGAGGACCAGTGGTATATTGTGAGTATGGACTATGACACGAAAAACACGAACCGCCTGAATCCCGGCCGCCTGATAGCAGACCGGCAGTCGTCTGCGCTGAAGCAATTGCTGTGGCATCTGGTGCGGAGTGAGAAGGAGAGCGACGTTCTGGCTCCGGTTACTGTGGTTGGGCCGACGCGCTACGCAAACCTCAGCCTGCGCCATGAGTTCGGGCGTAGCGGCTTCGCCAACGTTCGCTTCATAGTCATCCCTGTGTTGTCGGAACTGCTGGGTGCCGCCGCGCTGGCCAGGGAGGGACGCAGACCGCTGACGGCGGTGCTGGAAAGCGTGTCGCTGAGGCAGGTCATGGCGCAGACCACGGGGCCGCTAGCACCGGTGCGGGAACACCCGAGCACCCAGGCCAGCGTGCGCGCTTCCTTCAGGGAATTGCGTCGCACTGACGAAGGCGTTTTGACAGCGCTGGAAAGGCAGGGCGGAGTCCGCAGCGAGATTATCCGGCTTTACCGCGACTTCCGCCGGAACACCGTCAGCGATTGGTACGATGTCGAAGATTTGGCGGAAGCGGCGAGTGATGCAGTCCGCAAGGGCGAGGCCTCCGGCCTGGCGGATTTGGGCCTGATCGTGTTCTACCTTCCCCGCAACACTACTTCCGCCGAGACGAAACTCATCGAGGCGCTGGCGAGGCAGGACCGTTGCGCCGTTCTACTGGGAACGACCGGCGAAGATGAGGCGGACACGTCGGCGTTGACCGTGGCCGCCGCGTTGAAACCCATGCTGGGAGAACCTCGGGCGGCCAGCGCTATCTCCAGATTGCCGCTGCTACCCGGGGAGGCACGGCTGCACATCGCGCCGAATGCTCACGAGGAGTTGCGGTGGGTGATTCGGCGGATAACTCAGGAAGCGGAGGAGCAGAGAACCCCCTTCCACCGGATGGCGATTCTCTACCGTATGGATAATCCCTACGCCTCGCTGATACGGGACGAGCTGCGTCTGGCTGGCATCCCCATGGCCGGACCAGGCCGGGAAACGCTGGCCGACACCGCCGTAGGACGTACGCTGATCGGCCTGCTGGGTCTGCCGGGCGGCGAGTTCCGGCGAGCCGAGGTGATGGCTTGGCTGACTGGTTGCCCGGTTCGCCCGCACATCGGCCATGTGGCCGACTTCAACCCCAGCCGATGGGACTCCATAACCAGAAAGGCGGGAATCGTCCGTGGGCTGGACCAGTGGCGCAACCGCCTCAACCTCCACGCCAAGCAGTTGACCGAGGAAGCCGCCCGGCGGGCAAAGGCGGAAGAGATTACGGAAGCCCGTGCCGGACGTATGAGGGCCGAGGCGGCAGTCGCCCGAAACGTCCTGGCTTTTGTCGAGAACCTGGGAGAGGATGTCGAGCCCCCCGAGAACGGCAGCCCCTGGGGAGCGTTCTGCGACTGGGCCAACCAACTCCTCGAACACTATCTGGCCCACGACATCCCGGAGGCCGAGAGCGTGGCCTTGGACAAGATTCGCAGAGCGCTGGAGGAACTGCGCGGGGCGGACAACATCAGAGCGGAGACCACGCTGGACGAATTCCGGCAGACCATTGAGGACTCGCTGCGAGCGCTAATGGGACACCTAGGCGTCACCGGGCAGGGCGTGTTTGTGTCCACTATCGCCGCCGCCACTGGCATGAGCTTCGACGCCGTCTGGCTGGTGGGCATGATAGAGGGTGGAACGCCGCCCGGCGTCCGCCCCGACCCGCTGCTGCCAGAATCGGACTGGCGGGCGGCTGGGGGATTGTCCCGATTCGCGCAACACATCGCAGCGGAACGCTACGACTACCTGTCGGCGGTGGCCGCTTCGCCCCACCGGGAGCTGTCGTACCCAGTGGCCGACGCCGCGTCGCGGCGGGAAGCATATCCCTCGCGGTGGTTCCTAGAGCAGGCGTCGGCCCTGGAGGGCGCACCAGTGTACACAAACGGCCTGCCCAAGCTGCGGGACCGCCCATGGCTCACCATCGACGACTCCGGGGAGCACGCGCTGACCCACATCGCAGACGCGGCCCTGGCTGACCGCCACGACTACAACCTGCACCGGCTCCTGCAATGGAGGCACGAGGGCGATAGCCTACGCCGCCACCCGTTGGCGCAGGAGGGAACGCTGGCCAACGCGATCCGTCTGGGCCAATGTCGGAACATTCAACGGCTGACGGAGTTCGATGGCAACCTGTCGAAGGTGGCCGAAGAAGCAAGATTCGGACACAATCTAGAGCAGTCGCCGGTCTCAGCAACCAGCCTGGAGAGCTGGGCCGTATGCCCCTTCCGATACTTCCTGAGCCACGTGCTGCGGCTGAGCGCCCTGGAAACGCCGGAGGAGACCACCACCATCAGCGCCCTAGACCGCGGCTCGCTGGTACATGAGATCCTGGAGCGGTTCATCCAAGAGGCCAGCAATGACGGCGAACTGCCCGCGCCAGGCGAAGAATGGAACCGGCAGAGCGGTGAGCGGCTGAGACAGGTTGCCGAGGATGCGTTCCGTGCCGCCGAGTCGCGCGGAGTGACCGGCAAGCGTCTGATGTGGGAGCTGGAAAAGCAGGATATCCTGACCGACCTGGAAACCTTCCTCGAAGAGGATAGCAAGCTGCGGGCCAACCACGACACGAGCGGGCATCGAGTTGAGATCGGGTTTGGCTTTGGCGGCAACACTCTGGATGTTGTGGACCCCGAAACACAAGTCAGTTTCCGCGGGTACATCGACCGTATCGACGTCAGCGCCGACGGCAGGTCCGCCCTCGTCCTAGACTACAAGACCGGCAGCGCGTCGCCATACAGAGGGTTGAAGGATGACGCCATCGACCAGGGGAAGCGGCTCCAACTGGGCGTCTATTCCCTAGCCGCGCAGCAGCTTATTCCCGATGCGACCTCTGTGCAGGCCGCCTACTGGTTCGCAACCACCCGCGGCGGATTCCAGTTAGCCCCGCCCAGCTACTTCGACATCAACGACGGCGATGTGAGAGAGCGGTTCCGGGAAGGGGTGTCCGCGATTGTGTCGGGCATTCGCGGCGGCGTGTTCCCCGCCAACCCAGGCCCGCCGGATCGCGACAAGCCCGTTAACTGTAGATTCTGCGATTTCGATTCGCTGTGTCCGGCGCGGCGGGCGGACCTCTGGGAGCGAAAGAAGGCCGACCCGCTGTTGTCAGGCTACCTCGCCCTGTCCGGCGAAGGGAAAGAGAAATAGCGATGACCACCCGACCAACGCCCACCGGCCCCCGTCCAGCAGAATTGAGTCCCATCGACGCCCAGGCCCGCCGCATCATCGGCGAGCAGTTGGATGAAACGCTGTTTGTCGAGGCCAGCGCGGGCACCGGCAAGACGGCAAGCCTGGTGGGGCGGGTGGTGAACCTGGTGACGACTGGAAGGGCCACCCTCGACCGAATCGCCGCCATAACGTTTACCGAGGCCGCCGCGGCGGAACTGCGCGACCGCATCCGCCAGGGGTTGGAAGAAGCATCTGCCGATGAGTCCTTCAGCGAAGAAGAGCGCGCCCGCTGCCGCCAAGGCATCACTGACCTGGACCAAGCCGCCATCCGAACGCTCCATGCCTTCGCCGCCTCACTCCTCCACGAACGGCCGCTGGAAGCCGGGCTGCCGCCGGCTTTCGAGACCACCGACGAAATCGCCGCCGGGATCAAGTTCAACGAAGCATGGGACACTTGGCTCGACGCCGTTCTGGAGGAAGATTCGCCCCTCGCACCACATCTGGCGTTGGCTCTGACACTAGGGATGACCCTGCCGCAGCTCAAGGATGCGGCCTTGGAATTTCACCGCAATTACAACGACCTGACGGAGGTGAAATTCGAAGCGGTAGCCCCCGCGCAAACGGCGGCAGCCGGAATGCTTGTGGCCCAGATGCCCGAGGTGGAGCGGCTTTGCCGATTTTCCAGGATCGGGGCCGGCGACCCCCTATACAGCCATGTCCAGAGCAAGCTGGGCGCAATTCGCAGGTTGGCCGAAGCGCGGCCCAGTTCGCCCACGGCTTACCGCTTGATGCTGCGGATTCTACCCCTGAAATACAGTAGAGGCAGGCAAGGGGATTGGAACGTTGACCCCCAGACCGGCGACAACGCCTGTTCGGCCCTGAAAAGTCTGCTCAAGAAATTGGACGACGCCACTTCCGGGGAAATCGCACAGGCCAGGCGCGCCGTTTTCACGCCAGTCCTCGATGGACTGCGGGAGTTCGCCCTCAACTACGCCCGGCAGCGTCGGGCCGAGGGGAGGGCCGAGTTTCACGACCTGCTGGCTTGGGCTCACGAGTTGCTGCGGGGCAACCTCGAGGTGCGCGACCACTTCCGCCGCCGCTTCTCGCACCTGCTCATCGATGAGGCCCAGGACACCGACCCAATACAGGCCGAAATCGCCATGTTCCTGGCCGAACATGTCCCGAAGGGACAGCCGGCAACTTCCCGCCCCACGGCCTGGGAGCTAATAACCCCGGAAAAGGGCAAGCTGTTCGTCGTCGGCGATCCCAAGCAGTCGATCTATCGCTTCCGCCGCGCCGACGTGGCACAAATGAAAAGGCTTCAGCAGCGTATGGAGGAGGCTGGCGGGCGCACGGTCAGCCTGGTGCAGAACTTCCGCTCGCAGAAACGGCTCATCGCCTGGGTCAACCGACTCTTCGAGCAATGGATGGGGGAAGACGGAAACGAGGGCGGCGGCGCGGGCTACTTCCAGGCCGGATACGAGGCGATGTCTCCACGCTGGGAAGGAGACATCGGCCACCCCTTCCAGCCGCGCGTCTGGGCGCTGGCCGATACAGAGGTCGAGGACCGCATCGACGCTATTCGGCGGCAAGAAGCCGAAGACATAGCCGGTCTTTTGCGTCAAATCGTCAACCAGCAGTGGCAGACCCTGGACCGGGAGGCTACCGAGGCCACGGGTCGAGAGGCCTACAGGCCCGTCAAGTATTCCGATATCTGCATCTTGATGCCCTCGCGTACTGGCCTTCAAATTTTGGAGCGGGGGATTGAAGGCCAAGACATCCCCTACCGCTTAGAGAGCGCGTCGCTCATTTTTGAAACCCAGGAAATCCGCGACCTGTTGAACTGCCTCAAGGCTATTGATGATCCGGGCAATCAAGTAGCCACGGTGGCCGCGCTGCGCTCACCCGCCTTCGGATGCAGCGACGTCGACCTGCTGCGGCACTACGAGGGTGGGGGCCGATTCGACTATCTGCAAATGCCGGCAGAACGTAGGGACGGTCCAGTGAGCGAGGCTCTAGACACGCTGCAGGAGTTCCACCAGGCACGAGTTTGGGACTCCGCCGGCGCGCTCATCGACCGTTTCGTCCGCGAGCGGGAGCTGATGGAAGCGGCAATAGGTCACCCGCGGATGCGGGAGCAGTGGCGGCGCTACCGGTTTATGATGGAGCAGGCGTGGCAGTTCGCCGCCGCCGGCGGGAGCTCGCTGCGAGCCTTTGTGGAGTGGATGGAGGACCAAATCATTGAGGGCGCCCGCGTCACGGAAGCGCCGGTGCCAGAATCGGACGAAGAGGCGGTGCGGGTGATGACCATTCACGCCTCCAAGGGGCTGGAGTTTCCGGTGGTAATACTGACCGGCGTCAACTCGGCCTCCGGCAGCCGTACCAGCACGGCGCTCTTCGACCGGGGTCAGGGGCGCGTCGAAGTAGGCCTCGGGTCCAAGGATAACCGCTTCGTCACGGCGGGCTACGAAGAGCTGGCGGAGCGGGAGAATCTCATGTCCGAAGCGGAACACGTCCGCCTGATGTACGTGGCGGCCACTCGCGCCCGTGACCACCTGGTGGTCAGCCTGCGCCGCTCAACAAGCGGTAGAGGGGCGAACGCGGCGGCAGCCGCAATTTCGGAGTATCTGGCGGGCGCTCCTGAACTGTGGGAGTCCGTCGATCTGAGTTGCCATTCCCAACCGCCGGAAACGGATTCCGAAGACGGGGGCCAGGACTCCGCAGCCCCCGCAGAGCATTCGGTGGAAGCCCGCGCACAGTGGGAAGAGCGGCGGGAGAATCTAATCAGCGAAATGGGTCGCCCCTCGTTCGCTGCCGCCACCGCTCTGGGCCGCCAAAAGCAGGAGGACAAAGAGGAGCGGGAGACCCCCGAACCCTGGCGGCGTGGCCGCGCCGGAACCTCGGTGGGCCGGGCTGTGCACGCCGTGCTTCAGTCTATCGACCTGGCCACCGGGGACGGCATTGCTGACAGGGCGCGGGCGCAGGCCGTCGCCGAGGGCGTCCCCGGCCAGGAGGGTGAAATCGCCCGTCTGTCCCGCATCGCCGTAGAAAGCGACGTCGTAAAGCGCGCCGTGTCCTCGGGCTGCCTATGGCGCGAGGTTCCCGTCGCAGTTTCTACGGGCGGCGGCTCGCTTCATGGCTTTATTGACCTGCTGTTTGAAGAGGATGACGGGCTGGTGGTGGTCGATTACAAGACCGATTCCGTCGGCGCCTCGGAAACGGCCGAGGCGGTTCTGCGCTATCGCCTGCAAGGGGGGGCCTATGCCCACGCCCTCCGGCAAGTCACCGGCAAGCAGGTCAAGGAAGTCGTATTCCTGTACCTCCAACCACGCCGCGAGGAAAGACTGCATGGCTTGGCCCAGGCAATGCAGGACGCGAAAGAGGAAGCGGAGGCGCTCCTGGACGTGGCAGGAGAGTAGGCAGGTGCCCGGGGCATCGTTGCGGGCCGGAGGTTTAAGCAGTTCAGAAACGGCCCCTACCCTATAGGAGGTCTTATAAGTTCTAGAACTCCGAACCAACCGTCTGTCGAGATTGTCCAAGGCCAAGAGGAGCGGGAAATCGCCCCTTACCCGGCAAACCTGGCCCTCAGGGTACACCGAGCAATAAGTTGTATTCAGAAGGCTGAGATGGCTGGCGGTGACCCTGTCATCAGTTTTACTCCTGTTGGATTGCGTTCAACGCCTTCTACGTCCAGGACACGGCAGACTCTACCTCGACCCTTGAACGTGGCCTCTACCGAAATTACTTCGACAAGATACTGAGGCTTGACAGAAAACGAGTCATCTATGGAGCAATCCAGGATCGGTCCTCCGGTTCGGTACGGGTTCGGCCGGGCAACAAATACGTTTACCAGCCCTTCCGGAAGGGCGCTGACGGCTGTAGATTGTTAGGGGATACAGCGACTGGGAGACTCGCTTCTATAATGAACAAGCACGGATAAGAGGCGCTCCCGGTCGTCAGGAGACACCGCTCACCCTAACCCTGTTGTTCGACCGGCTCTGCGTGCTGCGGAACCTGGTACTAGACAGTTGTGCGACCTGGAACAGTAGCGTCAACTGCAATCAGGTTTGAGGCGGCGCGGCGATCATGGGCTTTCTTGTACCGATCTTCGTCAAGGTAATGATGGACCACACCGGCGAGCGCTGTGGAGGAAATCACTACCCCGTCGTGAACTTCTAGTGCGATCTGGCAACCGCTGGTGGCTCTCCAACATGCGATTCGCGCGCCCATTCGGAGCCGTTTACCAACCGGCGCGGTACGCACTTGCCGCCACCCCAGCCAACGGCTACTATGGACGTAATTCAGGGAGCGGACTACGTAGCCTAAGAGTGGAGCTAGTCGGATAGTCTGGGCTAGGAAGATGGAGGCATTACTATGAACTGTGGGAAATCTGACGTTCTTAAATGAAGGTAGTGCTCTTCTCTGACCTTCATCTCGACAGCGCGTTCGCGTGGATGTATCGGACGCCAAGCCCCGCCAGGAAGCGACGACAGGCTCTCCGAGACACTCTGCTCAAGATTATCAAACTGACAGCGGAGGTCAAGGCGGACGCCTTGTTATGCGGCGGCGACCTCTACGAGCACGACCGGTTCGCTTCAGACACCGGAGCCTTCCTAAGAAACGCGTTTGCGATGCTTGATCGGACCAGGGTTTTCGTTGCACCCGGCAACCACGATTGGTATGGACCACAAAGTCTGTATCGGTCGATGGACTGGTCACAGAATGTCCACGTTTTTTCCGAGCCTACGCTGACTCCGGTTGGACTGGCCGATGGACTAACTCTGTGGGGGGCCGCTCACCGGAGTCCGGCCAATACTCCAGGCTTCCTTGATAATGGTTTCCAGGTTGACAGAGACGGAATACACCTGGCGCTGTTTCACGGCTCTGAACGAGCATGGTTCACTGAGCAGGAGACCGGTAAACAACCCCATGCCCCATTTGATGCTTCTCAAATCCAATCAGCGGGCCTCCATCATGCCCTCCTTGGACATTTCCACCGCCCCAAGGACCATGAATGGTTCACTTATCCTGGTAATCCCGACCCTCTAGCCTTCGGCGAGGATGGCAAGCGCGGTGCAGTCGTAGTCACGGTACAACCGGATGGTAGTGTAGTGCGGGAACGGGTGGCGGTGGCGGTGAGCGAGGTACACAACCTTGACGTGGATGTTTCCGGGGCGGAAAGCCAACAGGATATTCGTAACCGGGTTCACGAAACAGCGAAGGAACTCCAGGGTTCAGCGCGGGTTACACTAATTGGGGAGCTAGGCCCAAACATTGATATCCGGCTAGCAGACTTTTCAACGCTGGAATCGTCGTTGGATTCCCTGGTGGTCACCATGGGCGACCTACACGTAGCCCACGACGTTGATTTAATCGCAGAGGAGCAGACTGTCAGGGGAGAATTTGTCAGATCTGTGTCCGACCAGAACCTGCCGGATGACGACAAAAGACGCATCCTCTTCACGGGCCTCAGAGCCTTAGACGGCCGTGACGATCTAGAGGTCATCTAGGTGCGGTTCGAATCTGTCACTGCCCATGCATTCGGACCATTCCGGGAGCGGAGCCTCCAATTAGGCCAAGGAATGACTGTGATACACGGACCAAACGAGTCCGGTAAGTCTACCTGGCACGCCGCCTTGTACGTCGGGCTCTGCGGCATTAGGCGGGCGTCCGGTCTCCGTGCCGATGACCGGGAATTCAGAAACCGGCATCGGCCATGGGGTGGTGAGGGTTGGGAAGTCTCCACAGTTGTCCGGCTGGCGGATGGCCGCCGTGTGGAGTTGCGACACGACCTAAACGGCAAAGTAGCCTGTCAAGCCCGCGATGCCGACCTAGGTCGAGACTACAGCGAAGAGATAATATTTGAAGGGACTCCCGACGGGTCCCGCTGGCTAGGCCTGGACCGCAGGTCTTTCCTGAGTACAGCCTGCGTACGACAGGCAGACATTCAATTGGGCAGTGACCAGGCCGGGGCACTCCAAGAACACTTGCAAAGAGCGGCGGCGACGGCGGGCACCGATGCTACCGCAGCGGCGGCCATCGCCAGAATTGATAGCTTCCACAGGGATTTCGTGGGGTCCGACCGGCGGAATTCCACCAAGCCCCTCCGCGTTGCAAGAGAGCAAGTAGACCGAGCACAATCTCAACTTGAAGCTGCGCAGGCGGACCACCTCGAATACTTGCGGTTGCAGGAGGAAACGGAGCAACTTCAAGGCTCCCTCGACAACGTCCGGTATTCATTGCGGTTGACTCAGGCAGCTCAGGCCAGGCGCCTGTCGGACGCAGTACGGCGGCAAGCCAACCGGGCTAGAGAGTTGGTCGGGAAGAACCCTATAGAACCCCAAGACCCATCGGGATTGAGACAACAGGTGCACGCTGTGGGGAGGGCTCTGGGCATATGGGAGAATCGACCTGCGGCAATCACCGTAAGTCCGCCTACCTCCGAAGAGATTACCCGAGAAATTCAAGAGCTCCCTCCCATGCCCAATGGAGACACTAAGCCCCACCCAGATGTCGTTGAAGCCCAGAGCGTATTCCGTAATGCGCATTCCAACCTGGAAGCCCATCAAAGCCGCATGCCTAGCCAACCGGAAACAGTGCAGGCGGGCGGCTTGATCCCGGAAGAAATCCGGTCCCTGTCCGCTGATCTGGCCCTGGAAGAGCCTGCAGTCGACCCGGGCCTAGATGAGCGGTTTCAACGGGTGCGCGCCAAAGCTGAGGCTCTGCAACAACCGAAAGTCCAATCGCCTGACACCATACCCTCCTCGCGTTTCCTGCGCCCGCTGGTCATATTGCTCCGAGTCGTTGTGAACTTGCTCCGATCTTTGCTCGGCACCCGGAGACCGGGGGTTGACTTTGCCGCAGTAGCCAGTGCATCCGAGGAGCTAAGGCAAGCGGAGACCGCCCTGGGAGAAGTGAGATTCCAGCTGAGCGAAGTGAGGCAGAGAAAAGAAAAAGCCAAAAACACTGCTAATGAAAAGGGATTACCGGCCGATCCAGATTCGCTTATCGACCTTGCAAGACGCGCAGAAGAAGCGAGTGAGGCCCGCAATGAAATGAGCCGTTGGCGGGATGAAGACCGAAGACTGCGTGATCTATGTACTAGCGCCATGGAAACACTGAAACGGTCGCTGGAGTCCCGAGGAGCATGCACAGACCAGGGACTCCCCGAGGCTGCTGAGAGGTACATCCGAGAATGCGTGCAGCGGGATAGCCAAGCCCAGCAAGCAACCCGTAGGGCTCACCTGGAACAGTTGCTCGAAGACAAAAAGAAGCAAGAGGCTGTGGTGGCAGATTCAGACCGGCAAAGGAATGAGGCCGCCAAGACCGTGGCTGAGGCAGCGCATCCGGCCGGCGTTTCGGCTGATACCGAGGAAGCGCTGGTCGAAAGTCTCCGCCTTTGGCTTGGCGATAGCGAGGCGCTCATCAAGGAGCGGGAAGAAGCGAAAGATGAATGGAGAGAACTCCAAGAGCTGCTCAATGGCCGGGGTGTGGCTGACCTAGAAGAGGCCGCAACCCGCAGAACACAAGAGGCCGAGCAGTTGGCCACAGGGATCGACCAAGCTTCAATAGCATCTGTCGACCTCGGCGAAGATCCGGAAAGGCTACTGGGCCAATATAGACAGGCAGTGGGAAGGGCCGAGACTGACTTGGCGGAAAAGCGCGGACAATTTGAGCAATTCGCCAGCAATATTCCCAGTGTCGCAGAAGCCGAAGAGGAACTCGCCAAGGCCGAGGCTGAGCTGTCTCGAGTGAGGACTCTAGACCAAACGTTGGCCAAGACCCGCGATCTGCTCAGCGCTGCCCAAGATAGGGTTCACCGTTCGCTGGCTCCCCTACTCCGGGATGCCTTGAAGCCGTGGCTCCACGCCGTGACCCAAGGCCGCTATCAAGACGTGCGCGTGGACGTGGAGACGTTGGCAGTGACCGTCTCCGGAGACGGAGGGAGTTGGCGAGAAGGGAGCCTTCTTTCTCACGGTACAGCCGAGCAGATTTACCTCCTATTGCGGGTAGTGATGAGCCGCCATCTCACCAAAAACGGAGAGACGTGCCCCCTCATCCTGGATGATGTGACAGTCCACTGTGACCCGGACCGGCAGAGAGAGATATTGTCCCTTCTCCATGAGGTCAGCGACAAGCAGCAGGTGATTCTATTCAGCCAAGAGCCGGAGACATTAGCCTGGGCTGAAGAGCACTTGTCGGACGTGAGGGATCAATTGATAGAACTTGACCCTCACGTCATATCACCGTAGCAGTATCTCCGCGTACTGAGGAACAACAAACCGGTCATCTACTTGGCCCGTGGTTCTTTAGTCGTTCCAGACATCGCATCTGACGCCGTGTCTATTTCGCCGCGTCGTTGCCCCTGTGTCTGTGGGCTTCACGGGTTGGGGGAAACGTCAGCGAAACCGATGCGACCGTCTTGTCTTCGCCGGGACGCATCAGCGACAATAGGGGTTGCACTCCCCTAGTGCCCGCTGGTGTGGCGTGGCCCTCCGATGAAATGGGAGCCTCCAACCCTGGTGCGCCGGAGGCTCGTGGGCTAAGCCGGGGGCTCCCGACCTGCTCCTTATATTAGGACCTCCCAGCGGAAAGTTCGCAATTCAGTACACGTAGGCCCACCAGACTTGACAAAATCAAGAACTTTCACGCTGCGCTTCAGGCTGGAGGTGTAGTCCTTGGGATCGCGACAGCTAACGATCTCCTGCTGGATTTGACAATTGGGATGAAGTACGTCTGGCAATCATGGGTTCGTAGGCTGGTGTCTCCGCTGGGTGCTCCGGAAGAAAGGAGCCAACATGTCCAGCTTGATGATGCTCCCCACCGGAGGGGGCGTTCCCGTGCGGCAGGCGAAGCTAACGCCCGATGGTCTTGAGTTCTCCGAGGACGTGTCGGAGGCCAAGTGGGTGGAGGAGAGCCTGTCCGACTTCGGGACGGTGCGTGCCATATAGCCCGACTCCGACCCCTGCGCCGACCCCGACAGGAACTCCGACAGGCACGCCAGCGCCGACACCCACGAAGAGCGCGCTATGGGCGTAGACTTGGCCAACAGCCACTCCCGCTCCGTAAAAAGGCCGCATCTGGCAGTAGTCGAAAGGAGCAACCGGGGGAGACGAAGCGGAAGATAGGATCTCGGCGGGGGCGTCCGCCGCTGCCTCTGCCGCAACCCATCGGGAGGCCGATGGAAGAGATAGCCAGAGTGGTGCTGGACGCTCCCCCAAGGCATGAAGAGGAGTGGGAGTACCTACGCGAGCACAGAGCCGCACGTGAGGCGCGGAAGGCCGCGAGAAAGGTGTAGGACAAGATGAACGAGAAGACCATTTGTAGGTTCTACAAAGAAGAGCACGTCCACCACCAGGTACCCGGGTCCAGATTCCCCGGCCCTCCTTCGAGTGGCCGCTGCCGCCGGTACCCTCCCCTTGCCTTCGATCCTGGCGGACCGGGGATGCCTGTAGCTTACGCATTCCCCGTCGTTGAGCCCGCCGATTGGTGCGGCGAGTTCTCCCCCCCGTTAGGCATTGCGAACGAGTCCCGCCTAATCAGGTCCACTCCGTAGGCCAAGCGCTTGGCGCTGTACTCCTCGGCCTGGGCGCCCTTCTCCCCGCCCATGAATACCATGCAGCCGAACGAGTCCAAACGCTTGACTTCGGGCAAGTATGTGTGTAACGATATTACACACTCATTCCAACTCGACTGGAGGGCGGTATGGCCAGAGTGCAATTGGTAATGCCGGACGACGACAGAGACAGCTTCGTTCACCAGGCACAACGGGAGGGCATGTCCCTCAGCGCCTGGCTGCGGGCAGCTGCCCGTGAGCGCCTCGAAACGCGCCAGAGCGTAAAGCAGTTCGACTCCCCGGAAGACGTCGAGGAGTTCTTCAAGTCGTGCTCCGCTCTGGAAGGTCCAGAGACGGAGCCAGACTGGAGCGAGCACTTGCGAGTCATCAGCGAGTCGCGTGGACGAGGAGTTGCCGTAACGTGATTTTCGTTGACACCAACGTGTTCATGTACGCGGTAGGTCGTCCTCACGCACTCCAGACACCCGCCCAGCACTTCTTTGTCGAGGCCAACCGTAATGGCGCGCCGCTATGCACTTCAGCAGAGGTCATGCAGGAACTGGCCCATGCATACTTGCCCACCGGAAGGCTGCAAACCTTCGATGCGACGCTGGAACTGATAGCGAGCGCCGCAGTCGAGGTTTGGCCGTTGGAAGAGGCGGACGTAGCTCTTGCCCGGCGGCTCCCTGAGCAATATCCTACCTTGCAGGCCCGGGACCTCTGCCACTTGGCCAGTTGCCGACGCCGTGGTGTCCGGGAGATCAAGACCTTTGACCAGACCTTCGCAGCCATTTCCAGCAATCCGTCAATCCAGTAGGGATGAAGAGATAGAGATGAGGGTGAACGCGGGCTGACTGAGCAATATGCCACGCCAAACGGAGCCGAACGCTAACAACGCCTTGGGCAGCCTGCTGCAAGACATGCTGCCCCGTAGCCAGGTGCGCTCCGAGAATACACAGGCCATCTCCGGCCACCCTGGGCTGCGGCCTGACATCATTGTCGCCGCGCCCGGCCGCTCCCCCGTGGTGGTCGAGGCCGAGTACATGCCCGCGCGCACCGTCGAACCGGAGGCCAGGTCCCGCCTTGGACTGGAGGTGGCCACCAACGGGCGCATCATCGAAGCCGCCATCGCCCTCCGCTATCCGGACAGCGTTAGCGAGGCTCACAACCTGCCCGCGGCCCTGTCGTCGGCCCGCCTCGACTACTGCGTCTTCACCGAAGGCGCAACGGCCGTGCACCGCTTCCCGGAGTCGGGCTGGCTGGAGGGCGCCGTCGAGGACTTGGCGGACATGGTTCGCCTGGTTTCCGTTCCACAACGGGCGGTAAACCAGGCCGCAGTCACGCTGGAAGTGGGCATAGAGGGGGCTGCAAAGCTCTTGGACGAACTGAGCGGCACCCGATCGGGCATCACGATAGCAATAGCCCGCCGTCTGGGGATGATCGACGTGCCCCAGACCCGCCGCATGGCCTGCGCCATCATCGCCAATGCCCTGGTCTTTCACGAACACATCGCCGGGATGCACCCGGAGGTCAAGCCCCTGGCTAAGGTGTGCGGTGACGGCGTAGACAACCCTCAGGGCGAAGTGCTCGCCGCCTGGGACGACATACTGAGCATCAACTACTGGGCCATATTCGCCATTGCCAAGGACATCATGGAACAGTTGCCATCGGGTGACGCAGCGGACATCCTACGGCGGCTGAGGCACACCGCCCAATCGGTCAATGCGACGGGGGTGGACAACGCCCATGACCTGACCGGGCGCATCTTCCAGAAGCTCATAGCGGACCGCAAGTACCTGGCAACCTTCTACACGCTGCCCGCGTCTGCCGCGCTCCTAGCGCGGCTGGCCGTCGCCAAGATGGAGGGCGTGGACTGGTCCAGTGCCGAGGCCATCGGGAGGCTGCGAATCGGCGACTTCGCCTGCGGGACCGGCGCCCTGCTCTCGGCGGTATACGACCAAGTAGCCGCCCGTCACGAGCGGGCCGGAGGAGACGCGGCGGCCCTTCACAGGGTGATGATGGAGCAGGTCCTGTACGGGTGCGACGTCATGCCCTCCGCCGTCCACATCACCGGCTCAACCCTCTCCGGCATGGAGCCATCCGTCCTCTTCAACAGCTCCCGCCTCTATACCATGCCCTACGGCAGGATGAAGGACAACAGCGTGATGATAGGCTCCCTGGAATTGCTCCAGTCCTCCAACGTGTTGACCCTATTCAACACCAGCGATCCGGCCATGCGCACCGGCAGCGCGGGTGAGGAGACTGCCGCCCAGATACGCACCGAGATACCCGACGCAAGCTACGACCTCGTGATAATGAATCCGCCGTTTACCAGGAACGTAACTCGCGAAGGCGCATATGCTGACACAATAGCCGCGGCCTTCGCTGGCTTTGGCGCAAGTGACGCAGACCAAACCCAGATGGCAAAGCGGATGGAGTTCTTGAAGAAGGACACCTGCTACCATGGCAACGCAGGCATTGCCTCCGCGTTTGCCGGCCTCGCCCACAAGAAGATAAAACCCGGCGGCGTCCTCGCCCTCGTGCTCCCGCTTTCGGTGGCTAACGGCCTGGCTTGGCAGGGCTTTCGACAGATGATTGACAGTGGATATACCGATATGGCGGTGTTGAGCATTGCGGCGAACGGACGAGATATGTCCTTCTCCTCGGACACTGGAATGGCGGAATGCCTGGTGGTTGCCCGCAAGCTCAAACCTGAAGAAACGTCCCAACACCGGGCGCGCTTCGCATCGCTCAGACACAGGCCCCTGGGTTTCGCTCACGCAAGCTCGCTGGCGGGCAGGCTGTTGGACGACGGCCAAGTAAGACGTCTCGAGGACGGACCCTATGGGGGCACACCCTTGATGGTAGGAGATGAGCCGGTAGGTGAGACGATAACAGCGCCACGCTGTGAGGACGGTGAGAGCTGGGGCGCAGTACGCCTTGCCGACTATTCACTGACCCAGACCGCCTATGCCCTGTCGCAATCAAAGTTGTGGCTCCCCGGGAACGCGTCCCCAATTGGTCTGAAGACGGCTTTGCTTGGTGACGTAGGAAAACTCGGCACATATCATCTCGACATTATTGGACCTCCGGCTCGTGGACCCTTTGACAAGGCGGCCCCAAGCTCTACGGCCACCTACTCCGCACTGTGGAACCACAACGCCAGGCGGGAGACGCGAATGGTCTGCGAACCCGACTCGCAGTTGCTGGTCAGGTTGGGAATGGAAGACAAGGCAGCCGATGTTTGGGCTACCGCCAGCCGCTCCCACCTAAACCTTGAATACACGTTTGGTTCCCAGGCTCTCACGGCAGCATTCACGGAACAAGAATCCTTAGGCAGCAGCGTTTGGCCCAACGTGATTTTCGACGAGAAGCGATTCGACAGCGCATTCGAAATTTGGGGCAACAGTACCCTGGGACTCTTGGCGTACTGGTGGCACTCTAGCCGTCAGCAATCGAGCAAGGCGAGAATGACTATCCGCTCCGCGGAATCCTTCCCTGTGCTGGACTTCCGCGCCCTCAGCGACAAACAACTGGACACCGCCCAGACGATTTTTGACGAATTCCGCGACAAGGAACTGAAGCCCGCCTACCTTGCTGACGCCGACGCCAACCGCGCCCTCTTGGACAAGCGCGTGGTCTGTAACCTTCTGGGCTTCGACGAGAACGTATACGTGGCTGTTCGCCACCTCGCGGCCAAGTGGTGCGCGGAGCCTTCCGTGCATGGCGGAAAGGCGCGCCCAAAGGCTGCTCAGCTTGTAATCTAACCTCGGCTCCATACTGCCGAACCGCGAAGGGACGCGCCGTCCCTCACACTGACACTGCCATGTGACTGCTGCGCACAGCATCCTTCCCTTGTTACGCTGACCGTATGGCTCTTATCGACCGACAACTGCTCGATTCCCTCAGCCGGATGCCGTTCATCGACACGGCGGAACTGGCGCTCGTTCTCGGCGAGCCGCACGCCACGGTTCACCGAACCCTGACCGACCTGCTGGCCTCCGGCATCCTCGGGAGGGTGAGTCACGGCACCGCCCACCTGCCTTCGAGCCGGAGATACTACCTGACGGCCAATGGCATCAGACAGGCCGCGGAGTTGCTCGGTTTTGCGACGCCCTCGGACTTCGTGCGGGCTTACCCGGTGTCCAGAGAGTGGCTGACGCTGCTCATCCGCCGGATGGACGCGGTGGCCGCCGTCTACCGTCTCGCCGCCTCGCTCTCCCCCGGGACCAACGGGCTGCGGTCCCACGTGGAGTTCCACCGCAAAGGTCGCTTCGACGCCACGATCACCCTCCACGACGGCCGCAGCTTCGGCTTGGTTCGCCAGGGCCTGGCCCTGCGACGCCGGTCACTCTACGACCGGCTGAGAGCGATAGCCGAGTACGACTACACGCGCCGCTCCGGCACCGTCCTGATCCTGACGCCCAGCGTCTGGGAGCAGAGACTGACAACGAGGTTCTGCATGGAACTGAACATTGAAGACTCCTACGTCGGCTTGGAGTCTCGGGACACACTCGAAAGACGGGACCTCCACGTCTGGCAGAAGACATCAGGCCTGTTCAGCGGCTCGTACTACACCCTCGATTTCGTGAGTTCACAGGGCGGCCCCGGCGGAGCGCTGCGTGCGGAGTCGCCTAGTCGGAAGCGGGCCTCGATACCCCATCCTGAGCGGTTGGTGCAGGCTGCGCCAACCTTCGGCATCAGCCCTTCAGAGAAGCGGGTGCTCGACCTTATCACAGACCACCCGATGATCCCACGGGAACACCTTGCGTGCTGGCTTGGTGTTTCGGAAGGGCGGATCAGCCAGATGATGCACAGCCTCGTCGACACGTGGGGACTGGTCGAGCGACGAGGAAAACGCGGAGACACTCGCTACACGTTGTCCGCTGAAGGCGTTCGCTACATCACTCACAGGGATCGTGCGCAACTGCCGACCACGCAGGGCATCTGGAGCACAGCCCTCACGACAGACCATCAGGGCCGGACACGGCATGTGGGCCACCGCATCGATACGTGGGTACGGCAGACGAGGCACGCAGACGGCATCACATGGTTCCTCTCGAAGCTGGAAGCTGAGGCCAGGGCCGACCCTGACAGCGAGCTGCTGTGGTCGGTGCCCACCGCGAGATCCGGCCGGGCCTACAACTGGGGTCAGTCGGCCATCGCCCCAGACGCCGTTGGGAAGATGGTCGCGGAAGGTCTTGAGATACCGTTCTACCTCGAGTACGAGCTGCGCGCCCGTCACCCCGAAAGAGTCCTGGCCCGCCTGAGTCCCTACATGAGCTACTACTGGTCCACTGAGCCGGGCGAAGACCAGCCACCGTTCCCCGTCACGCTCTTCGTAGTTGACACTGAGGAGGTCGAGGCCACCTACGTGCGCACGGCGTCCCAGTTGGCCACCATGTCGCTGCCCATCCTCGTGTCCTGCATCCTCGTGCTGTCCATCGCAGGAATCCTGGGGCGGTCCTGGCATCCACTGTGGGAGCCGGAGTCTCCGAGACTTCCCCTGTCCGGGCTGAGGGCCTACCAGTGGGACTCGCTCTACCACCGGATGCGTCACCGTCCTGTAGAGGGGAATAGATAGGGCCGATACGTCCCTATCTGCCCGTTAGGCTGTCTGGGGGCTGCAAATGGTGCATCTTGGCCTGTCGGCGAGGTCTTGTGAGGCCACAACCCGCCTGATTTGCCCCTAATTTAGCTACGAAACGGGACGAAAGACCCTCTGACCGGTCAGTACCGGAAAATGCAAATGAATGGGAAGCCATGCTAAACTACATTGCCTCCCCGACGATGACCTGATTGCACTTTTGCAACCCCTGACGCATCATCCGACAGCTACGAAACAGCTACGGATGGGCCTGTCCGGGGGAGCCGGAGGGTTGATGCGGACAGGATTTGGCGTGTTGGCGACGATGGCGGCCCAGTTTGGCCCATCGGTTTTGGCGCGAAACGATGTCGGGGTGCATGACGCGAAATTGAGGCATGGATAGGAACGGACATCCTGGGCCAGCCAGCTAACGCTTTCTGCCACATTCGGAGTGTATTGACCGAAATCTGTTAGCAGTACCTGTAAAGGGCTGGTTCCACCGAAAAATGGATGGAATTGCTAAAGCGGGCCACCCCCTGTAGAAGACGGAAATGGTCTCTCGGAAGTCGAAGATGAATGATGGACGGGAATCGAAGGCCGACGACAGTAAGCCCGACCTCAAGTGGGTCGTGGAGTGGCTCGTTGAGCGGGAGGGACAGCGCCGGACGGCGGCCCTCCTGGGAGTGAACCGGAAGACAGTGGCGCTGGCCCTGCGCCGGGAGCGACTGACGGGCAGGATGACCTTGGCCGTGCAGCGACTCATGGCCAACCTGGACGACCCCGGATGGGAGAGAACGACGCCACTGGACCGGTTGGGGGCGAGGATGAGGCTGGCGATTGAAGCCGTGGACGATCTTGCTAGGCTCGTGGAGCGTCTGACCCGGCGCGTGGAGACCCTGGAGGCGGCTCGACAACCCGAAGACGACGTGAGAGACCAGACGGCGAATGCGCCCGAGTCCGAGGGCCGGGTTCTGCGTCTGTTCAACTGGAGGCGGAGGCGCTATCCACGTAGCGAGGAAAAGAGAGATGGATGAGCACGTCCGTTGGGTGACGAAAGCGGAGGCGGCGCGAGAGATGGAGATATCCCTATCCAGCCTCGACCGGAAGATCAGGAGGGGGGAGATCGAGGTTCGCAGGGAGGGCCGCCGGGTCTACGTGCGGCTGGAGGGGCCGGAGTACGTGAGCGACGACGAGTTGCTGCGTCGCGCCCTTGATCGGGAGGACAAGCTTCAGCGGACTGTGTGGGAGCTGGATGGGCGAGCATCGGAGTTGGAGCGGGAGAGGGACGAGGCTAGGGACGCCGCATCCGCCAGTCGTCAGGCGTATGCGGAGATGGAGGAGGCGTACCGGAAGGAGATCGCCGCGCACAAGGGGACGAAGGAAGTGGGCATCGCAGTCCGTGTGACCGCCATCGTGCTGTTAGTGCTGCTGGTCGGGAGTGTTCTCGTGTGGTGGTTTATGCTGAGGTAGGGGGTTGCCCCGGTGACCCATATCCGTCCCGCCCTGGACGCCCCGATTGACGAAGTGCAGCTTCCAAAACTGGCCCTGTCCACATCTGCCCGGCTCGTACACTGGCGTTTTGTCCACTTCCGTAGCTGCGACTGTCCAATAAGGGTGGAAGGAGCACCGGAATCGGATTGCTTGCTACGGTTTGTCATCACAGAAAGTTACTGACTATCTGCAAAGCAAAGCCCACTACAAGACAGCACAACGCGACCCAAGACATGCGAACAAAATGCTCCCCCTTCTTGCGCTCTTCTGGGTTGATTCCGTAAGTGAGGTATTAGGCACCAGTCCTACTAACGCCTGCTGGTGGTAATCCGTAGCAGAACAGCAAGACCACACCAACTATGTCAAGTATTAGGCCGATAGAGTTAATGATGTCCGCCAGTGGCCAGTTAACATGTTCCATCTGTGATCTGCTCTCCCCCTTATGACTCAGACTGTCCTAACACATGCGTTCAGTGTATGGTCTATCCGCTTGAAGTGTATGTTCGAGAAACGAGCTACGAAATCGGATTGCTTGCTTACTATGTGGCAGGCAGCGCCTTTCACACCGATTTCAGCTTGAGAACTGCCGAACCTGCAACTTATCTCTCCCTTCGGCGGACACCCTGCACGTACAAGATGTTAGATTTAGTGAACAGCACGTATGCATCGGAATTCAAACTACACCTCCCAAGAGTCTATGAAGTTAGCTGCGGCGGAGCCTCAGGCGTAGGTAGGGAACGTCGATACTCCTCCCGTTCCCCCCGAAGCCTTTTAAGTTCCTCGCTGCGTCGTTTCTCCAGTAAGCGTCGCACCTCGTTAACGTAGCCCAGCCATGCGCGGGCATATTCCTCCTTGACCCTTGCGTGTGTATCTGAGGTGACCCCGGACTCAAATTGGAGCTCGAATTGGTATTCGAACCATTCATCGTGTTCTCGCAGCCGACCATAGAATCCTTTCATGTCCCCGCCTTGGGACCAGAGGTGGACCATTTCAGTCTCGTCTCGTCCCTGTCTGCGTAGGAAATCGGCCTGGTAGATGAATTGCTCCCACGCCTCGGGAGTCACCACCTTCACCCACCCCGCGGCGTCTTCGATGCCATACGCTGGCCAGTCAGGCTCATCCGGTGGTCTGGAAACAAGACTGTCAAGTCGTTCCACCTGCACTTCCACGTCATCATCTTGTGCTCGCGCCGCAGCAATCGTCGCCACTTGGACGCGATGTTCCAGAGCCTCCCTGCACGCTTGAGAGACATTGACCTCAGGCCGTATCTCCTTGACCTGTTGCAGCAGTCCATTGGGAACGTTGATGCCTATTCGCATCCATCTCCTCCTTTCAAGGTATGTCTACAAGTGACTATAGCATACGACATACTCCCAGTCAAGATTGGCAGGGGTTCCTGGGTCGATGAGGGCGCCAATAGGCGAGTAAACTCTCACTTGACAGTAATAATGCATAGCGTTACTATATGAAGGTGAACCGATTCAAGGACAGGGATGCCGAGCAGCTCTTCAACGGACAAATTGCTCGGCGCCTGCCTCATGACATCCAACGTAGGGCAAGGATGCGGTTACAGCGGGTGGTCGCCGCCATGGCGTTGAGTGACCTCCGGGTACCGCCATCCCATCGACTGGAAGCCCTGCGGGGTGACCGGGCTGGCCAGCACAGCATTCGCATCAACGACCAATGGCGGTTGTGCTTCATCTGGACAGAGCAGGGAGCCATGGAGATGGAAATCACCGACTACCACTGAGGAGGACATCAATGACTAACACGGCCGAGCCGATACACCCGGGAGAGCATCTCTCGGAGATCATGGAGGAGTTGGGCATCACCCAGTACCGGTTGGCGAAGACCATCGGGGTGCCACCGCTCCGCATCCACGATATCGTCCACTGTCGTAGGTCCATCACCGTGGACACCGCGCTGAAGATAGGAAAGGCCCTGGGGACAACGCCAGAGTTCTGGCTGAACCTTCAGCGGATGTATGATCTGGACGTGGCCCGGGCTACCACCGACACCAGTGGCATTGAGCCGCTGGTCAAGGCATCCACATGACTCTGCCTGGAATGACATAGGGAACGCGGAGGGGTATTAGCCCCGTTCATGTATACAAACGCTTCTGGCACAGCAAAATTATGACGAACCAAAAGGACATTCTCTATCCGCTTGCCCGCGATGGGAATGGTCGCGCAGTCCATATCCAGGAAGCCCCGAAAGGACACTGGTACCAGTGCTTCGGGTGTTCCGCGCTCATGGTGACGAGGCAGGGTACAAAGCGCCAGTGGCATTTCGCCCACAAGCCGCCCTTCGAGCGTTGTGCCGACCCTGACAAGGCACTACACGACACGGCAAAGACCGTGATCATGCAGGGCTTCTCCGACGCTGTGAAACAACAGGGTGAGTATCTCCTGGGGTGCCCCTGTAAGGAATGTGGGAAGAGGGTGTCTAGAAACATCGCAATCCCTGGCGCCAGTATTGAGGCTGAAAAGACCCTCGTAGCGGGCACTCGCTCCGACCTGGTGGTCAATCAACCTGGCAGACCTTCAGTCATCATTGAAATCGTGGTAACCCATGACCTGGAACCCGAGACTCGCGAGAGCTACGAAGCGGCGGAAGTCCCTGTGCTGAAGATTCGACCTGCTTGGGACATGGTGGTGGATCTGGGGTCCGGCATCATCACCGGCGATACCCTCAACGTACCGCCTGTCCTTTGTGCCGCATGTAGGGATGCGGCAGAACGCCAGCGCAAGCAACGGGAGGGGGCTAAAAAGCATGCTGATTCAAGACTGCAAAGGCTAAATGAACGAAAGCGATCCGATCCAGTGAAGCTCCCGTTTAGTCCGTGGACGCACGACAAGTTTGGTCGGCCGATGTTTCCTCACATCCGCCGGCGGGTGTATAACAACGCCATCATTTTGACTGAGATGGGATTTACCCAAACAAAAGACAAGCCGTGGCTTTTCCTCTACAGGCCCCCTGGTGGAGGTGTGGTCTTCGCCAACTTTGGGTCAACTGAAGAGGTACCCATATGGGAAGACACAGCAGCATTGATGCACTGGAAGCTTGACAGTCACTCTGAGGAGGAGAAGGCTGCCTTGGTGGAGGGCGTTCTCACTAGGTGTCGAAGAGCTGGCGCTGATGTGAGGGTGAGCTTCTACAATCGGAGCTTTGACCAGCAGGAAGACCCTATGGAGATCAATCCAACAGAAACCGTCGATAGATCAGTTCTCTCTAAACTTCTTGCCGAATCTGACAGGACGTTTCCAGAGGTACAGCGAGAGGTAGAGCAATTTCGAGAAGCTGCTAGAGAAGCTGAGCGCGTTCAGGTTGAGCGTGAGCAAGCAGAACGCGCCGAAGAAGCAAGGCAACGGCAAGAAGAGCGGGTCAATCGAAATAGGGCAACACAGGAGCAATGGGACAAGTTAAACGAGTGGTTTCGAGAACGGAGCTCCTCCAACTAGTTCTAAGAGGTACTCAATAATCTATGATGGGCCAGGAGGACAGTATGAAGAAGCACCTACAGCCGCTTACACCGGCGGCGCTCTACGCCAGAGTGTCCAGCGACAGGCAGGACGTGGACCTGTCCGTCTCCGCACAGCTCAGGGCGCTCAAGGACTACGCCAAGGCCAACGGGTACTCCGTCTCCCGCGAGTACGTGGATGAGGCCGAGAGCGGGCGCGTCGCCGACAGGCCCCAGTTCAGGGAGATGATCGACGAGGGCAGCAGGCCCAACGCTCCGTTCGAGATCATCCTCGTTTGGAAGTTCAGCCGCTTCACCCGGAAGCGGGAGCACGCCGTCGCCTTCAAGTCCATGCTACGACGCAAGGGCATTAGGGTCGTCTCCATCACCGAGCACGCAGACGACTCTCCCACAGGGAAACTGATGGAGGCCATCATCGAGAGCGTGGACGAGTTCTACAGCGAAAATCTTGCCCAAGAAGTTGTCCGGGGTATGAGGGAGGCCGCATCACGGGGCTTCTTCCTCGGCTCCATTTCCCCCTTCGGCTACAAGCGGGTCAAGGTCAGCGACGGGGCGAAGGAGCGTCCCACGTTGGAGGTTGACCCGGCCACAACCCCCGTGGTGAAAGAATTCTTCGAGAGCTCCCTGCGTAGCAACCGCCTCAAGGAGATATGCAGGGAGCTGAACGACCGGGGCATCACCAATAGGGGAAGACGCTGGTACAAGGGTGGACTCCACTACCTGCTGACCAACGAAGCCTACACCGGCGCAGCCGTCTGGGGCCGCACGTCGAAGGGAGAGAAGGCCCAGGACCCGGTGCGTGTTGAGGGAGCGTGGCCCGCCCTGGTATCCAGAGAGTTGTTCGTTGCCGTGCAGCAGGCGATGCGAGACCGTGCGCCGAAGGTGCAGAGGCCCGCCAGAGTAGGAAGCAAGTTCCTGCTGAGCGGCTTGCTCAAGTGCGGTGTGTGCGGCAGGCCCTACAGAGCCCAGGGAGCCAAGAGCGGTCAGTTCGCCTACTACATCTGCGGCACACTGTTCACGGAGGGGGCAGGAACCTGCACCGCCCGCTATCTGAACGCTCCCAGGCTGGAGGCGTTCGTCGTCGAGAAGATCAGGGAGCGGATTCTGACCGAGGAGACCATCGTTGAGCTGGTGACGTTGGTGGCCGAGGAGATAGACGCCATGGCCGGGGAGCTATCCGGCAGGCTAGAGGTCGTAGAGGCTGAGCTATCCGATGTGAGGAAGAGGCTTGAGAAGCTCTACGAGGCCATTGAGACCAGCGAGCTGACGTTGGAGGTCCTGTCGCCCCGCATCCTGTCTCTGAGGCACCGCGAGGAGCAGCTGGAGGCTGCGCGAGACGATGCCGAGCGCCAGCTTGAGCAGAGGAGAGTGGAGCTGCCTAACACCGAGGAGATCAAGGGGTACGTGGCGGACTTCCGGGAGTTCTTGCAGGAGGGAACGATTCCCGAGTGCAAGGCGCTCATCCGCAACTTCGTGGAGGGCATCGAGGTCAACGGAGACGAGGCGGTTCTGACGTACACCATCCCCATGCCAAGCGATGGAGTGACCTCGGAATCGGCCTCAGTTCTTGATTTCGTCAAGTCCAGCCCACCAAACTTGACGGTAGACAGAACCGGGGCGTGTAGGGCGACTTCCTCGGCGTCCATTCCCCCTATCGGAGAATCCTGCGGCATGGGGATGGTATAGCGCACTACGGCGTTGCCGGGCATGATGACGATCTCCTTCACGAAGCTCTCGATGAATGCCCTGCGCTCCGTCAACTTGCTCTCGTTCAGGAACACACTCAGGTCCTGGGCGTAGGCCGTGATGGTTTCCACGTCGTCCAGGACCTCCCTCCGCTGGGAGAGCATAGACCTGGCCTCCTCCGCTGTGGCCTCAAGCCTCTCCTGCCGTTCCCGGTGGTCCCGGATGCGGGGCTTGAAGTCGTCGACGTCCAGGTCGGTGGTCTCCACCAGGTTGTAGAGCCGGTCCAGCCTGCGCTTCACGTCCACAAGCTCCGAGTCGATGGTCTCCAGCCTCTGCCGCTGCTCCTTGGCAACTCCGTCCATCTCCTCGTCCACCAGCTTCACCAACTTCCGGATGTTGGACTCGGTGAGCACGTTCTCCCGAATCTTGCCGACCACCAACTCCTCGAAGCGCCGGGCGTTGAGCCTGGGGGCGTTGCAGGCCCCACTGCCCCGCTTCATCACCGACTGGCAGACGTAGTAGGAGAACTTGCCGCTCTTGGCGTCCTGGCCGGAAAGGGCGCAGTTGCACGCCTTGCACTTGATTAGGCCGCTGAGGAGGTAGGAGCTTCCGACCCGGCGGGGGTGGCTCCGCTTGGGAGCGCGGGAGCGCAGCTTCCGGTTCACTCGGCGGAACCGGGTCTTGGAGATGATGGCGGGAAAGGCCTTCTCCACCCGCACCGGGTCTGCCTTGTCCTTGGCGTCGGTCCCCCAGACCAGAGTCCCCGTGTACGCTTCGTTTCGGAGGATGATATGGACGCCGTTCTTGGACCAGAGCCTGCCGGTGGGGTTGGCGATGCCCTCGTCAGTGAGGGTGCGGGTGATGTCTAGGATTCCCCTGCCTGCTTCGGCCATATCGAAGATGCGCTCGACCACGGGAGCGGTGGCCGGATCAGGTTCCAACGTGGGCCGCTTCTTGGGACCGTCCTGCACCATGACCCGGTTGTAGCCGTAGGGCGTCCTGCTGGCGACCCAGAAGCCGCGAGAGGCGGCCTCTCGCATACCCCGGACAACTTCCTGTGCCAGATTTTCGCTGTAAAACTCGTCCACGCTCTCGATGATGGCCTCCATGAGTTTGCCGGTGGGGGAGTCGTCGGCGTGCTCGGTGATGGATACCACCCTCACGCCCTTGCGCCGGAGCATGGCCTTGAAGGCCACGGCGTGCTCCCGCTTGCGGGTGAACCTAGAGAACTTCCAGACGAGAATCTCCTTGAAGGGAGCCTCCGGCTTGGCGGCCTCATCCAGCATCCTTCGGAACTGGGGCCGGTTGGCGGTGCGTCCGCTCTCGGCCTCGTCCACGTATTCACGGGCGACCAGGTAGCCGTTCCTCTCGGCATAGTCCCTGAGCGCCCGGAGCTGGGCCGCCACCGACAGGTCCACGTCCTGGCGGTCGCTGGAGACCCTGGCGTAGAGGGCCGCCGGTATCAGATCAAGTCGGTCAATCATCAGCCTCTCCTCCTTCTGTTTGGTCATGTCCCGTCTGTCTGGTTTGCAGTCTTTCGAGTCGTTCCCGCCTGCGCCACTCCCTCTCCTCCATGTACAGGCGGATGGCCTCGCGCAGCAGCTCGCTCACGGTGCGGTCCTCCTCCTTGACCACCTGCCTCAGATTTTGGGCCATCTCCGGTGGGAGGGAGAAGGTGATGGTGTCAGTGTTTCTCGACTTTGGGGGCATGGTTTCTCTCAATGTTTGGGTATATAGCACTGCGTCTTACTATACATTACCGGGCAACCGATCTTCAACCGCCACCAGGGAGGGGTCATCACCGGGGCCGGCAGGGTCCGAGCGCTGCAACAATTGCCCCGTTTCGGCCTGTTGGGGGCTGACACGGTAGGTGCAGAGAATGCTCTTTTGTCCCCTATAGGAAACCCTGGGAACGCCTTTCGTGCATCGGTGGAATATGCTGCCGTGGTCTCATGGGTCTGTGCATCAAGGCCCGTGGCGAGGCTGCCGTCGCTACGATCCAAAGCTGGGAGGCGAGGGGGATGTGCGGTGTTCGGGACCTCCCCTGACGTATCAGCTCTGCAACAAATGGAACATGTGAGGGCGGAAGGGGCATGAAGGGTCAAGAACTCCTGCAAAGGGGTCCCAGCATGGCTGCTGGGACCCCCCCTACAGGAAGTGGTCGGAACGGCGGAGTTGCACTTATGCAACTGGGTACAACGACCTCAACTGGATGCGGTCGGTCAGGTTTAGCCCGTCTGACGACGATGCAGGCGGAGACTCTCGCCATGAGTTGCCCAGGATGCCACGTTCGGCGAGGGCCTCGACGTTAGAGGTAAGGAATGGTACGCTCCTTGCCCTGGCGGCGCTGGCAAGGAAGGCCTCCTCGTTGCCAGGAGTCTCGAAGACGAACAGCACCCAGGACAGGAATCCGCCGTGGTCCCGCTCCGCCCAGCCGCTCTGGAAGTACCGGCGGTAGGACTCCAGGCGGTCGAAGATGCGCCTCGGTGTGGTTGCCCGACGCTCGAACTCCAGCAGGTAGGGACGCCACCGGCCTTTGTATTCCAGGGTGAAGGAGGCGTCGGGATGGATCACGTAGGTGGTCCAGTCGTAGCGGTAGCCGATGCTGGAGCGGGAGGTGGGCAGCAGGTCGAACAGGTCGTAGTGCTGGGAGCGGGCGACCTCGGCTGACAGGGCGACGGCAAAGCCGGTGACGCCGGCGTGATGACGCAGTTGGGAGGCCAAGGAGCGCACCGCGGTCCCGGCGTAGATGTCGGCGTTCAGGTACAAGGGCTCGGCGCTCCAGCGGTCGAGGGTCATCCCCACGGCGGCCCTGTCCCTGCGGGCCAGGTAGGTCAATCCCTCGTCGGTGAGCATGTGGAGGGGGCTGTCCGCTCGCACGAGACCGTGTTGGCTCAGGGAGCGGAGGACCTGATTGACCCGACGCAAGGTGACGCCTCCCATCAGCCCTGCAAGCTGCTCACGGGTGCACAGGGGCCAGGCGGCCAGTAGGTCGAGGGCGTCTTTGTCGGCGCGGGTCAACTGCACCGAGAGGGCCGACGCCAGCTGCTGCGACGCTTCGGGCATGGAGGACTGCACTCCGGAGGGATACAGGGCGCCGGGGTTCGGCTTCGGGTTGCCGCGGAGGAAGGAGTAGGACGAGGCCAGCAGGCGGTCCATCCAAGCCAGGATATCGGGCAGACTGGTGTCCGGGGAGACCAGCACGGGAGGGTCGTCACCGAGGCGGCCGCTCCCACACTGCTGCCAGACGACTCCTTTGTGGTCTCCGGCCAGAAGCTCCCCTTCCGTCGCCGCGAAGGTCCTGTGGTGCTCCGACGGGTCGCCCAATGAGCGGATGGCCCTGCGGGTGGCCTGGTCTGCATGGGTCAGTACGAGGGTGACGAAGGGCCTGTCGCTGCTGTCCAGCCGCTCGATGCTCCTGAGACGGTAGCGGAGGTTGGAGGTGGATAGTGTCGGCCCCTGGCGCAGTAGACCGATGGAGCGACCTCCGGACAGGGCGAGCAGCACATCGTGGGGACCTCGGCGATAGTGGTCCACTCGCACGGGATCGTTGTGCGGGTCGGCGTCAGCGACCATGGCGGCGACGCGGTAGAGCACAGCCACGGCGTCCAGCCGCTCGGCCAGAAGCCGAAACCACTGTTTCGACACCGGATAGGCCCGCAGCATGTGCGCCCGGCCCTTGGTGGCTACTCCCCCAGCGACGACGCCCTTCTCCGTTGGGAAATACCGACGCTGCGAGCGAGCCCCTAACACGCTCAGATGGTGCGGCACGGAGTCCGCAAGGCCACGCTTGGCAAGCTTCTCCAGCCGCTCTCGCAGGGTGGAGGCGGGAACGCGGACCAACCGCGACAGCTCGTCCACGGTGGTCAACGGCGCCGCGCAGAGTAGCAGGAGCGCCTCCTCAAGACTCTCGCGCAGGGGACGTAGAGCGGGGTCCGGCCGCAGGCCCATTAGGTCGATAAGCAGCTGTTGCCTGGCGTTTTCAATCGCTCGGACGTTCCCGCCGACGGAGCTCAGGACGGCGGAGGGCACGGCTTGCCCCATGTGGCCCCGTTCGAGGAAGCGCCAGAGGGTGTGGCGGGACACGCCGAGGACCTCGGCTGTCTTCCTCCGTCCATGCCGCCACACGTAGGCGCGCACGTAGTCCCGGATCGCCCTCTCGGGGTCCGGTCCGGCCTGTGCCGTGGCCTTCGACGTGCGCCTTCGTGGCTTCGTGACAATCAATCGACTGCTCCCGTTCGCAATGGGCCAATATCTCATTGTGAACGGGAAAATCGGCGTATGTAATGCCTTACAAGCCCTTGTGTAGAAGGTGGTTTTGTGGTAGGTGGCGAATGGGTGCTGGGTCTGCTCAATGCAGCCTAGGAGTGGTTGGGCATAGACCCCAGACAGTGGCCTCGTGAATGAAGACGGCAAGGCTGTCCTGGCACACACGGGACACGTTGAAGCGCTGGCCACTTGCGGAGCCTGGTTTGACCGTGGCCCGGCTGCCATGCGCATCTAGTGATAGCAACGCAATCATGTTATAATTATGTGACATTTTAGATGGAGGCGCTTTCATGGCCAGCATCACCGTGCGCAATCTCGAAGATGGACTGAAACACCGGCTGCGTATCCGGGCAGCTGAGAACGGCCGCTCCATGGAGGAAGAAGCCCGTGACATTCTTAGAATGGCGCTCAATCACCAGCAACCAGAACAGGAGAACCTGGCGAGCGCCATTCGAGCCAGATTCGCGCCCCTCGGCGGGGTCGAACTGGAGATCCCTCCCCGTTCACCCATGCGCAAACCGCCCCGGTTCGACTGAGGCAACTACGATGATTATCCTTGACACCAACGTCGTCTCCGAACTGATGCGCCCTGGTCCCGACGCCAACGTTGTGGACTGGGTTGCCGGGCAGGCGGCTCTCAACTTGTACCTCTCCACGGTCAGTGAAGCCGAACTGCGTTACGGCGTCGAGATACTGCCGACAGGAGCACGGCGAGGCAGACTGCTCAACGAGGTGGAGGGGATGCTCCGGGAGGACTTTGCCGGGCGTATCATTCCCTTCGACAGCGCCGCAGCCCAAGCCTACGCCGTGATAGCCGCCGCCCGCCGGGCCGCAGGGCGTCCCATCAATCATGCCGACTGCCAGATAGCGGCGATAGCCCGAAGCCGGGGAGCGTCAGTGGCGACGAGAGACATGGACGACTTGGAGGGGAGCGGGATAGACGTCATCAACCCGTGGGCGGAGCAATGAGCGCAACGAAGCTTATTAGCGCTGTGGAGGACTACCTCACTGACCTCCGCAAGATTCGCGCCTCCGGTGGAGGAACGGGGGAGCGTTCTTATTACCCTCCCCTGACCAATCTCCTGAACGCGGTTGGGGGCGCGCTCAAACCAAAGGTATTCTGTATCAGTGAGTTGGCTCAGCAAGGTGCGGGACACCCAGACATCGGTTTATATGCAGCGAAGCAGGTCCAGAAGGGCAAACCGCGCCAGGGTCAAATTCCTGAGTGTGGGGTGCTGGAGGTCAAGTCTGCCGATGATGATGCCTGGCTGACGGTGGGAAGCGATCAGGTCAGCAAGTACTGGAGCAAGTACCGGCTCGTTCTGGTCACAAACACACGGGACTTCGTGCTCCTTGGCGAAGATTCTGCTGGCCAGCCCACAAAGTTGGAGACCTTCCGAATAGCAGAGTCCGTGACTGATTTCGAGTCCCGATTGCAGACGCCTCGTGCCTTCGCGAACAATGTCGGCGCTGCCTTGGGTGAATACCTCTCCCGGGCACTTTCGCATAGGGCAGCGCTTGTTGAGCCCAAGGACTTGGCCCAGCTGCTCGCATCTTATGCGAGGGACGGTCTGGGGAGAGTGGAGGCAGTTGGCGATGCACCCTCCCTCAACATCGTGCGCTCGGCAATCGAGGAGGCGTTGGGCGTCCGATTTGAGGGCCAGCGTGGCGCTGCCTTCTTCCGCTCTACACTGGTGCAGACTCTTTTCTACGGTGTCTTCGCCGCTTGGGTGCTGTGGGCGCGCCAGACGCCACCACCCACGGGTCGCTTCGATTGGCGTATCGCCGTCTGGCACCTGCGGGCGCCCGTGCTGCGAGCACTGTTTCAGCAGCTCTCCGACCCCGGACGCTTACAGCCCCTGGGCTTGGTGGAAGTGCTGGACTGGACCTCGGCAGCCCTCGACCGAGTGGACCGAGTGGCCTTCTTCGACCGCTTCAGTGAAGGTCAAGCGGTACCTTACTTCTATGAGCCGTTCCTTGAGGCCTTCGACCCAGACCTCCGTAAGCAACTAGGTGTTTGGTACACGCCCACCGAGGTAGTGCGGTACATGGTTGCTCGCGTCGACAAGGCACTCAAAGATGACCTGGGCATCGCCGACGGGCTGGCCGCCGACAACGTCTACGTGCTCGACCCCTGCTGCGGCACTGGGGCGTACCTGGCCGAAGTCCTGCGTCGAATCGCTTTGAACCTTGAAAGCCGCGGTCTGGGCGCCCTCATTGGCCCGCGGGTGAAGAAGGCGGCAATGAAGCGCGTCTTCGGTTTCGAAATTATGCCCGCGCCCTTCGTCGTCGCCCACCTGCAGGTCGGTCTGACGATGCAAGCACTGGACGCGCCCCTGTCGGAGGACGGGACGGAGCGAGCCGGCGTCTTCCTTACCAACGCTCTGACTGGTTGGGAGCCGACCGTACAGAAGCCGCTTCCCTTCCCGGAATTGGAGGAAGAGCGTGACCGCGCGGAGAGGGTGAAGCAGGAGACGCCGGTTCTGGTGATCCTCGGCAATCCACCATACAACGGCTTCGCGGGCATGGCGGTGGATGAGGAGCGTGAGCTTTCGGAGGCCTACCGCAAGACCAAACAGGTGCGGCGGCCCGAAGGACAGGGCCTCAACGACCTCTATGTCCGGTTCTTCCGCATGGCCGAGCGGCGCATCGCCGAGAAGACCGGCCAAGGCGTCGTCTGCTTCATCTCCAACTACTCCTGGCTGGACGGACTGTCCTTTACAGGAATGCGGGAAAGGTACTTGGAGGCGTTCGACGTAATCAGGATTGATTCTCTCAATGGCGACAAGTACAGGACGGGCAAGACCACTCCAGACGGCACACCAGATCCGAGCATCTTCTCCACGCCAGGCGACCCTGTCGGAATCCAGGTTGGCACCGCAATCACGACGCTGGTACGCAAGACTGACCACGCGCCGACTGAGACGGTCGGCGTTCGCCACCTTTGGGGTCAAACGAAACGCGAGCAACTGATCGCGACAGCGGAGGCCGAGCCGGGAGTTCTGTACGGTGCCGTGTCACCCATCCTGCCCCTAGGCCTGCCTTTCGTACAGACCGCGGTAAGTGATGGCTGGCACGACTGGCCATCACTACCTGAGTTATTCCCAGTTTCCTTTCCAGGTGTGACAACTAACCGAGACTCATTTCTCGTCGATATTGACTTCAACCGTCTCAAGGATCGCATCACTGACTACTTCAACGCTGACTTGAGCCACGAAGAGATCGCACGACGCTATCCCGTCGCTATGAAAGACACCACGTCGGTATCGCATAATGCAATTTCGGTGCGTGAGTCTAGACTTGCCCAGGGTCACCCTGATGCAACTAGCTATCTCCGTTACGCACATCGCCCGTTTGACGAACGCTGGCTCTACTGGGAATCCGACTCTGGACTACTCGCTCGCCCCTCTCCTGCCTTTAGGCCCCATGTATTTGATGGAAACATGTTCTTGGAAGCTCGTCAACGAGAATCTACTGAACAGTTCTTGAGAGGAACCTTGGTTCGCCATCTCGCTGGTGATTTTGGAAATGGACGGTCGCATTTCTTCCCTGCCTGGCTCCGTGATGAAGGCCTGGGTTTCCACGGCAGTCACGATGGGCGCCGCCCCAACCTGTCGGACGCTGCCGAACACTATCTCGAAAAACTCGGCCTGGGCGTGGAGGACCTCTTCTACCACGTCCTCGCCGTGCTGCACGACCCCGCCTACAGGGAGGCCAACGCGGGAGCCCTGAGGATGGGGTGGCCGCGCATCCCACTTCCGGGCTGGCCTGAAGGCGAGTCCCCAGGTGCCACGGAAGAGCTTGCGGCTTCCGCCGAGCGGGGCCGAGAGTTGGCGCAACTCCTCGACTCAGATACACCTGTCCCTGGAGTCACCAAGGGAGCTCTCCGTCCTGAGGTCGCAGCCATCGCAGTTCCCGCCACTGCCGGTGGCCACAATATGTCTGGCGAAGATTTTTCGGTGACGGCGGGCTGGGGACACTTAGGGGCGGGTGACGCCGTAATGCCGGGTCAAGGCAGAGTCGAGGAGCGCCCCTACACGGCGACTGAATCAGCCGCGTTGGGCGACCTCATAGGAATACGAGGCGAGACCACCTTCGACATATACCTGAACGACCATGCTTACTGGCGGAACGTCCCCGCCGCTGTTTGGAGCTACAAGCTCGGCGGCTACCAGGTCCTCAAGAAGTGGCTATCGTATCGTGAGCGCAAGATCCTAGGCAGGGCGCTTCTGCCCGAAGAGGTGCAGCACTTCACGGACACGGCGAGAAGGATTGCAGGCATCCTGATGCTGGTAAGTTGGACGTGAGTTGGCTCAATGGATTAATACCAGAGTATGTCGGAATATAGGAGGGGACTCCGATGGAAAATGGTCAAATTGACGTTTTAGCCAGTCGCGGCGACAGCCCTAGTTTATGGGATGCAACGCTGGCCGAGTGGCTGGATGAATACCCGGTATCGGAGCGGAAAGACCTAGAGAGCAGACTCAAATCGCGCGAACCCGCATCGGCCTTATTCGAGCTGATGCTGCACGCACTTCTTATCCGACACAACGCGCGTGTGACCGTTCACCCCCCAAAGTGTCAGGCAATTCCAAACGCCCGGACTTCCTAGCTGTTTTTTCTGATGGGAAACAGGCGGTCTTCGAAGCGAGAATCGTTGAAGAAGTTCGTTACGACGGCGAATGGGAGGTGCTAAGCAGGGTCATTAATGGCCTTCCTTCTGACTTCGACCTTAGATTGATTCGCAGTCCCTGGTCACGATCTAAAGGCGCCCCGACCCCGTGGAAGGTACGGGCATTTCTTGAAGAAACACTGGCGAAGTATGATGCCGAGAGGATGAGAGAACATATTGAACAGCGTAAGCCGGAGCGGCATCCACGAATCGTATTCTGCGGTGAAGGGCATACGATTAGGTTCTTTTTGTGGCCCAAGCCGCACAGTCGAAGGGGAAAGCCAGGAAACAACATGGCGTCGGGTGGATTCCTATGGGACGGAGTAGCTGAAAGAATCGGAAAGGCCATAGACGAAAAAACAACGCGGGATGGCGAAATGGGACTCCCTTATGTTGTTGCGATCGGAGTCAACGCATCCGGTCCTTGGGACTATCCATCTGAGCTAGCAGAGGAAATATTATTCGGGAAGCCAGACCGTGGGGTGTTGGGAGGTGAATTCGTCCGATCAGATGGAACGCCGCGACACAGGCTCGTTAGCGGGGTCGCCATGGCTTCACTTGACTGGCATCTCGGCACTACAAGGATGACATTGTACGAGAACCCCGATCCTCTGATACCGGCATGCGATGTCCCGTGGCGGCTCGATCGCATGGCAGCAATCAGGGACGATTATCAGTTTCAGGAAGGGCTGAGTGTCGGGGAGGTGCTGGGGCTGCCAGCCAATTGGCCAGAAAAGTGAAAGATAGTGATTCAATTGTCTCAGCACGGTAGGAAAGCTGCTAAGGAGTTGACGTGAAGATTAGCACCATCTTGGACCAGATCGATGACGGGGTCATTGCCCTTCCTGTCTTTCAACGAGGGTACGTCTGGAACAGGGACCAGGTTAGGGAGCTGATGGAGTCGCTCTATCGTAGGCACCCGGTCGGCAGCCTGCTTACATGGGTGACCAGGACGGAGAATGTCAACTCTCGCGGCGACTCTCCCCTCCAGCCGGGATACGTTAAACTCCTGCTGGATGGTCAGCAGCGCATAACAACCCTTTACGGCATCATTCGGGGCAAGGGACCCCCATTCTTCGAGGGAAACCTAGATACCTTCACTGGCCTGTATTTCAACATAGAAACGGAACACTTCCAGTTCTACGCTCCCGTTCGGATGAGTCAGGAACAGGGTTGGATCAGCGTCACGGATTTGATGGAGCGGGGCATCGGTGGGTTCATTGGCCAGATTCAGGAAAATCCGGTTCTCGCGCACAACGTCGCCACGTACATAGACCGGCTGAATAGGATCCACACGATTAGAGATGTGGACCTGCACGTGGAGGACGTCACAGGAGAAGAGAAAACTGTTGATTTGGTGGTGGACATCTTCAACCGCGTCAACAGCGGCGGAACGAAGCTCTCCAAGGGAGACCTAGCGCTTGCTAAGATTTGCGCCGGTTGGCCAGAGGCCCGGGCAGAAATGAACTCCCGGTTGGAGCGATGGAAGGGCACGGGGTTCCATTTCAAGCTGGAATGGCTTCTTCGGTGTGTCAACAGCTTGATAACAGGAGAGGCGATGTTCTCAGCGCTTTCCGGCATTGATCCCTCAGCCTTCCGTAAAGGTCTGCTGCGTGCCGAAAAGCACGTGGACTATCTGCTCAATCTGCTCTCGTCTCGCTTAGGCCTCGACCATGACCGGGTTTTGGGAAGTCCATATGCCTTCCCGTTGATGGTCAAGTATGTTGAAGATAGAGAGGGAAAGCTCTCCGACCCCGCAGGACGCGACAGGCTTCTCTATTGGTATGTTCACGCCATGCTCTGGGGTCGCTACTCTGGGTCAACCGAGACGGTATTGAATCAGGACTTGGCGGCTATAGAAGACGCCCACGGAGGTTTGGACCGGCTCCTGGAGGGCGTCCGCAGGCAGAGGGGAGACCTGAGAGTGTCTCCCAATGACTTCTCAGGTTGGAGCAAGGGGGCGCGATTCTATCCCCTGCTGTACATGTTGACCAGGGTATATCACGCCGAGGACTGGGACACCGGCATCGAACTGTCGAACCACATGCTCGGCAGTCTCAACCGGCTGGAACTCCATCACATATTCCCCAAATCCCTGCTCTATGAGCACGGATATGAGCGCCACGAAGTTAATGCTCTGGCGAATTTTACCTTCCTTACCCAGGATACCAACCTCAAGGTATCCAACAGAGACCCGGCCGAGTACATTCGAGAGTTTGTGGAGAAGCAACCCCGCTTAATCGAGAGCCACTGGATTCCCATCGATGCCAATCTCTGGAAGATTGAGAACTACCGTTCCTTCTTAGAGGCAAGACGGGCGCTACTGGCTGAGGCGGCGAACCAGTTCCTGAGCGGTCTTCTCGAAGGTTCGGTTCCAGAGTCTGAACCTATTGGCTCGGTGTTGGATAGGTCTAGCGCTGTCTTCGGTGCTCCGCAAAGTGAAGACGAGGAGCAACTGCTTCTGGATGCCAATGTATGGGTGATTGAGCAGGGGTTGCCAGAAGGAGAGTTTGACTATGAGCTTGTCGATGAAGTGACAGGGGAACTCCTCGCCACCCTGGATTTGGCCTGGCCTGATGGACTCCAGGCTGGGTACAGCCAGCCGGCGGCCCTACTGATAGGTGAAGATCAGGACACTAAGCGAATAGCGAGTCAGGCGGGCTTCCGCTTCTACACCGACGTGGAATCCCTGAAACGTTACGTGAGAGAGGGGATACTAGCTACAAGCCTGACAGCTAACTAGCTCTGGCTATGGTATAGGCCCGGTTGGGCTACGCCAGTGTCCTAACTATGGAAGATCTGTCGGGTGGTCACAGGCTAAGCCGAGAACGTGAACCTCAGCGTGAAGATTTTTGATTTTGTCCAGTTGGTGGAGGTAAGCAGCCCGAATCTCGAGGCGCTTCCTACGACCATTGATGCACGGTTAGATCCTCACGGAGACACCATCAATGCCAGGGAGGTGTGAGGGAAAGGACATGATGGAGCTGGAGATTAGGCCATACACGGAATCAGACGACGCGGTAGCAGCAGACCTATGGCGACCCTGCTCTGATGTTACCGTTATGAGGGAGACTTCGTGACGTTGGCTCTCACCAAAGGCCACCCCGTGGTGACGGCTGGACTGGCCGCTATCACAGGCACGGGTGTCGCATTGGGCTTCACGGAGCTTGGTAGCTCCACGAGCACCTGGCTTCTCATCCTTGCCACGGCAATCCCGCTAGCAGTGTCGTCCCCCTTCGTTGCAGGTTGGCTATCGCCAGAGCTAAAGCATGTCTGGTTCTTCCCGGTCGGCGTACTGGCGAGCCTCTCCATCGCGATGGCCATCTATGGGAACCTCTCTCTAGATTCCCACCCCGTCGCGTTCGGCTTCGCCCTCACCTTGATCTATGGCGGAGGGGCATCTGTGGCATTCTGTGTGAGCTGGATAGCGAGGCAGTACCTCCGCCGGTTACGAGGCCACAGGATGCCCGTGAGCCACCTTGCCATTGCGTCGTTGGTAGCTGCTTGCTGCTCGATAGCCCTAAGTGCGCTCTTCATCGCCATACCGCTTGCTTCATTGACTTCAACGCGAGCCCCGTACTGGTCAGCCATCCTGGCGCCGATTGGATTGATAGGGGTTGCCGCGGGGTCTGCGATCATCTGGAGCGATCGCAGCAGAGGGCGTTGGGGTTTTCTGGGGCTGGGACTGTCCTTGCTGTACCTGGGGGCATCCCTTGCCCCGCCGGTATTCCTCGCAACTGCACACCTGTATGGCCCGGTCGCGCTAGTCCTTGTAGGGCTTGCGGTATGGAACATTCTCAAATGGAGACAGGATGGCGAAAGATACGTGTTGGGTGATTCATAGTCGATGACAGTGTTGCTGTGGCTTCTCGCAATGGTCCCGCCTTCCGCGTTATTCCTGATCGCAGGAATCTGGGTGGTCAGGATGAAGTACGGCGGTGTGCGTCGCGTGCTCGGCGAGGCAGCGAACCTGTGGTACGACTATTGGGGACAGGTCAAAGTGACGGACCGACTGGCTTGTAATGAGTGAATTGGAGAATCAGAAGCGCGGGACTCGAGCGGCGGTGATTGGTAGTGCAGCCGGCCTCATCCCCGCTATCTCGCTAGCCTTCTACTGGTTCTTGTCACAGGAACCCGATGTCGCCGCTCAACGTGTGGGATATGTAGCGTGGGCTCTACTTCTGCTCTCGCCGTATGTGCTGGCGCTCGTTGCCTCTAGGGTGCGAGAACCTGGTGTACGCGGTGGACTGCTTCTGGGTGTGGGTCTACTATCGTTAGTCGGGAGCTTCTCGACCTTCTCATTGATCGCTTTCATTTTTCTGCCTGCGACATTCGCTATTTGGTTCGCCGCTGTCAGAAGTCTGACTGTCGCGAGGCGCCCGTTGGCGACTGTGGCACCTGCCACTGTTGCAGGGCTGTTGATCGCTACGATTATGGGATTCGGCTTCTTCTCCCTGTTGTGGATGCAGAGCCAGGACTCGGAGGTTCGCTGTTGGGTGCTGACTCAAGGCCCCGACGGACACTCCACGTGGGAGTCACGCCCCAATGTTGGAGAAGAAGGGACCATTAGCGTTGGACCCCTAACGGGTGGCGAACGGTCAACATGCATCAGCGGCATCATCACTAATTCCGAGGCCGCGATGAGCATGGGTGCGGTTGCCATAGCTATTCTGGGTATGGTGATGGTATCGATGTGGTCAGGACGTGTAGGGCGGCCCATCTACGGGGACTCCCGGCGGCATTAGCAATTTCGCTCCGGGTGATCACAATCGTTTCTTCGACTGCGTGCCTCCGCAATTTAAACGCCGATTCGAAACCGGCGCTGCCTACCGTCAAGCTAGAGTCGACCATGTCCTTGTCAACCTGACCTGTTTGAACTGATTGTGGCATTCTTCCCATCGGGATATGATTCAGAGGGCAAGAAGCAACTCGAAGATGGTTCTGTCTACCGTCAACTTAGGCCCACCAAGCTTTACAAAATCAAGAACTTTCACATTGACCCTCTTACTGGACCTGTAACCATCCAGGCTGTGGTATGTGAGAACGGTTGTATCACCGGGCGCGGCCCGTGGGTGGCCCATCGCCTGAGTGTTGAACGACATGTTGATCGTCTGGTTCCTTCTGGCAACATCGTGCCCGTTCTCTCAGACGGCTGCCACACTACACTGTGAAGGTTAGCTGCTAAGACAGAACCATCTTCGGGCCCTGGGTGATCCTGCTAGGACCACCCAGGGCTCTTCTAGGGGTGGGGCCATGTCATATCCGCAGTATTTGCAGCCCTTCGCCATCCCAGTTGCAACGAGCGATGGCCGCTGTAGGTGGAGGCGCATTCCCCATCGCCGACTCTCTCAATATGGAGACGGCACTGCATGAATCACTTCCATATCGTCCGCACTCAGATCAAAGAGGGCGGAGATGTGGCCCTCTATCTGTTCGCGCAACACATTGGCATGGCGTTGCCTCACCACACGTTGTTGAGGCGTGCGAGAAGCGTTTACCGCGCCAATCGCATCAATGAGCTGAGCTACAATCCCTTCAACGGCTCTCAAATCGGGTTCGGGAGGGATCGGAATAGGTAGATCCTTGATGAATTGCTTGCCATGTGAATAGTATCCCCCTTGGAAAACGCTCGTATTGCCTCTCACCATCGCCTCACTCAGGGGATGGTGGAGGATAGCCAAAAGGTAATAGTTGGAGAGGGGTGCGTCTGGACGAGGACGAACCATATAGTATGGGCCGTTGCCACCACCCGTGACTGTGACGTTAGTATCGTCGTAGGAGTATCGTGCCTCAAGCGACAGAATGGGTAGTATGATCTTAGGACCATCAAACTTAGTAAGGCTTTGAGACCTTCCAAACTGGTACCATTGCCGTTCGGCTTCCCACCCACCAGTGATACTGCGCTGCTCCAACTCCGCACGACGGGCGTTAAGGTACTCCCAGCAAATGGGGAAACGGCTGGCTAAATCGTCTGGTTGAATTAGCCTAGCTCGCGGCCCACGCTTACTTGGCACCAGCTCATAGGGGAATATCATCCAAGTGTTGGCCTCGGGGTGGGCATAAGGAAAGAGAGTAACGTCAAGCAAGCAGGGGCGGAGAATCCCACGCTCAATCGGCCAATCCTTTCCATTCCATCTCAGAGTTATGGTCTCGGCATCCCCAGCGACCGATTTGAAGATGTAGATGGAGTCCGCACTTGTTTGGACGCCGACAAAAATCTCTGCTAAATCGCTCAGACGACTTGGGAACGTCTGCCGGATCCGCGTGAATAGCGTGCGCGTCTCCTAGTCAACGAACTGCCAAGGCCCCTCACTTAGATCGTCTGCGGGAATCTCGGTGACGGCGCCTATCTGTCCATATCGCCACTCTTCCAATGGGCCTGCAAGTTCAAAACTAACATGCTCTCTTCCACCTCTGTCAAATACGAGAATGCTGGTGTAATTGGCTGTCCCGGCGCCAAAGACTTGCTTCGCTCCGAAATGCACAATCTCTTCAAGGGCCTGCTGTTGGGCTATCAAACGACGAAGGGTCCGGCCTGACCGGATAGTCATGAACTTGTGGGGCACTATGAAGCCCAGTCGCCCAGAGGGTCTCAATAGGCCCAATGCCCGCTCTATGAAAAGGGCATACTTGTCGAAGTTGTCCTGGTGCCCCGTTGAGTATGGCGATGCACTATCCTGATAGAACGCTACTTCCTCAGGAGAATAGGTTGCCATGTTTTGGATGCGGACATAAGGCGGGTTGCCCAAAATGACGTCGAAGCCTTCACGGCCCATCTCATCTGGGAACTCCTCTGCCCAGGTAAAAGGATTGACTCTGGGGACAAGCTCGGCTGGCATACTTCCAAGAGCGGCAGCCCACTCCTCGTAGCTGACCAGGCTGTTGCCCGAGAGAATCATCTCTTCCAATGGAGGTAACGCTGGTTCGCCATGTGACTCGACGTACTCTTGCAACCCTTCTGCCGTTTCGTCTTCAATGAGCTTGAGTAACAAGCTGAAGCGCGTGACCTCAACTGCATTGGCATCAATGTGCTTCTCCCGTCTCTAGTTTAGACTGAAAACATGGAGATCCTCCTGTCTGATGCGATGTCTAGCTGCGAGAGCGACTTAAGCTCCTCCAAGGCTACCGAGATCTCTGGTTGCGAACCGTTCATCGCGCGTCTGCTTTGTGTCGATCGATAGCACTCCTGAGCTGCGTGGCGGTGAATGTCTGGTCGTTGCGGGTGTCCTTCCAGTTGTCTCCGTCCGGCAACATCACGGCGAACTGGCTGCCAATGATGACCCGGAAATAGGTACTCTCCGTGAAGCCCTTGGGCACCGGGCGTCCAGCACCTTCAGAGAACTTGGGTCCCTCCAGACTTTCCAAGAACAGCAACATCCGTTCATTGGCTTGAAGAGTAGGAATATCGTCATCGCCTACAACTGTTACCCCTTCCGCTGCGGCGGAAGCACCAGTCTCAGCCAGGACTGCTATGCGCCTCGGAAGGTCTGCTTCTGAATAGAGCACCTCCTCGACCGTGATCTCGTAATCCTTGAACGTGTAGTAGAGCTTCGGCGGATCGCCTTGCCCGGGCTGTTGCTTGGTTCCCAAATCGCGGGAAATCATCCCGATTACCACAGCATCGGACCGCTTAACCATGTCTTCGACGTCCCAACTGGGCCGTAGACCGAAGCTCCCCACGACTGTCTCAGCCGGTGACTCCGGCGTAGGAAGTGGTGGAGCCCAATCAGGGGGATCGCTTCGGTCGGCCTGATAGGCAAGGAACCCGACGACTCCAAACCCAGCCACGATCCCCAGCGCCACGGCTAGCCGCAGGCTCGCACTCCGCCATCTCATGTAACCCTCGAAGCCGTGGCGTCGCCACAAGACCGCCCCATAGGCGACGAGTGCCAAGCCTGGTGTGGCGAATACCAGCATGCCCGCAGGGCCGTAGTTGAAGGGAGGCAGGTACGCATAGAAGGATGCTACTAAGATCAGACCCGCGGCGATCGCGCCCAGAGAGACGAACGAGGCTGGCTGCAAACGAACAGAGCCTACGACGATGCCTAATCCAATGAGACCGTAGAAGGTTGTCATAAGCCAGCCGAGTCCGACACCGATACTACCTCTCTCCACCAGCGTCGCCGACGAGCTAAAGGCTGGGAAGGTCCCGACAACGACCGTGGCCAGCCCGAACCACGGGATTATGAAGCGCGCACGGGGCAAGGCGACGCATATCACCGCTGCTAGTGGCAGCAGGTTGACCAGCACTAGCCAAGTCAAGAAGTCCATGTGATCCTCCCAGATGGAGCCCAAAGCCAAGAGCGCAGAAGATCGCAATACCGACAAGCGAACAACCCAAAGATAGGGCTAGATCAGTCCGCCGGTATGAGCGTTGAGTGGTTATCGCAGGCGCAAAGCCAACTCGATGAGTTAGTGCTGGCAATATGCATACGATTGCACCGAAATAGGATGCGAGGAGAATCCCTAGCCAGGAGATGCTGAGGAAGGATGTCTCTCCATAGAGCACGGCCCAAACCCAATGCGCCGAGGCAGTGATCGCGAAAACACACAACGGTAGGTAGATACCGATGGATCGAAGGGCGTTCTTCAGATCGTATTTGACGCCTAATCTGAACACGAGGCCCTGAAGCACCGGACTCAGGAATACCATTCCCCCAAAAATGAACAAGCCGGACCTGAATGCTCTCTCGTCAAGTCCATCGAAAGCGGGGAATAGTATGGAAAGAATGCTTGCTGCATAAAAGACCAGTAAGACAGCCAGGATTGGGGTCCTCAGTAGAGGAACGACCACTTGCTTATCGGTACGCGCTGTTCTTACGGTATAGTCGCGTGCAAGCAGCGCCCACCTTCTGGCTTCTTCCAGACGTTCATTGAATGCTGAGCACGCGAGATCGGGGAACATCTGTATCCAGACGAACAGCGTTCGGTATCCACCTCCGTCGCGATGCATACGATCCTGAAAGAGATGGACCATCAGCTCGCCGTATTCGCGCCGGTGTTCCTTCGGGTAGGCGATAAGCAGCGCTCGGTACACGCTCTCGGAGATCACGTTGGCCACCCTCCGAGTCCGAGCCGCGCAGGTGCCCGCCTCGCATGAGCGGCTCGGACGAGATGCTCCATACGGGCAACCTCGAAGTTGAGAGCACGCGCCCCGAGACCGGTAAGCTGGTAGTAGCGGCGGCGTTCGTCGTCCAGTTGGGGGTCAGGCCGCTCATCCGTCTCTTCGATTAAGCCCCGTTTAAACATCCGTTTGACTGCTCCGTACAAAGTCCCAGGACCCATCGTGACCGCTCCCTCGGTTATGAGCTCGACCTCGGTCATGATGGCGTAGCCATGCTTCTGCCCATCCGCCAGCGCCAGCAGGATGTGCAGTTGCGCGGTTGGAAGGGGAAGGATGTCCGTCGGAACTGAGCTAGTCACTGCAAGCGGCCTCCATTAGTATCGTGCCCATTATATCGTAGGCGGATATAATGTGTCGAACCCCGTTCGACAGTTTTTTGTGACAACGGGGGGTTGCCTCCATTTGTGATTAGTCATATAATTAGCTAAGATAGTCTAACCGGGGAGCAAGTGATGCCAGTTGTCAATGTCCACGAAGCGAAGACCCACTTGTCCCGCCTCCTAGCGCAGGCCGAAGCTGGCGAGGAGGTCATCATCGCCCGCGACGGCAAGCCGGTGGCCCGCCTTGTTCGCTGCCAGCCCAGGGGAAAACGGCGATTCGGCGCCTGGAGGGACCGCCTGGTCGTCGACGACAGCTTCTTCGATCCGCTTCCAGAGGAAGAGCTATCTGTCTGGGAGAGGTGAGCGTACTGCACTGCGACCTTTCGGTGGGGGATTTCCATATAGGGAGACGGAATACAGTTAGGTGACACCGGTTTAGACCCCACGAGCCCTCTGACCGTCAGGACTTACCGGGCTCTTCATCTAGTAGGATCTTGCGCTATGTTCACCCCTTAAGAAGTAGCAATGCAATGACATCAAAGATATCAATCAAGCAGGAGTTCAAAGGATCGATTGAGAAGACTTGGAGTAAGTTGATCGATTCGGATCTGTACCCCAGTCGAGCAAAGTCATGCGAAGCGATCGAGTGGCTGACCTCGGAGAAGTTCGGAGTCGGCGCGAAGTGGAAGCAGGCCCGGTGGGCCTATGGAAAGAGTCACACGCAAACTATCGAAGCTGTTGAGTGGAGGGAGCCAAATTCGTTTGCAATGACTGCGACCGAGGCCGGAGCAACCTATCTAACCCGTTACAGCCTCGGGGAATCCAAAGGTGGCGAGACCACAGACGTTTCGGCATCTTTCGAGGTCCAGCCCAACAACCTGTTCATTAAGGTATTCGTCAAGCTTATCGGCAAGAAGTTTCTGGGTTCAACCCGCGAAACCTTGCGGAACGATCTCTCATGTCTGGCCAATGCCGAGGAAAAGGCATGAGCGAGTCGATGCGAGTCGTCGACACCAGTCCGGACGCCTACCTAGCGTCGCTTCCCGACGAGCACCGCGACACCCTAATCTCGGTCGACAGGGCGATCCACCGTGCGCTGCCTGACCGCCAACGGGTGCTTTGGCAGGGCGTCTTCTGGGGCGGCACACACCAGTCAATCATCGGATACGGCCACATCGACCAGACAGGCTCCTCGGGAGATACCGTCGAGTGGTTCCTCGTCGGCCTCGCTCGCCAGAAGAGGAACTACAGCATCTACGTCAACGCTACGGCCGACAACGCCTACCTTGCCCACCGCTATGCCGATCGCCTCGGAAAGGTGAAACTCGGCGCAGCAAGCATCGGGTTCCGACGCCTCGAGAACCTCGACTTGGTCGCTTTGACCGAGCTAGTCACCGAAGCGGATAATCTGACACCACCTGACCCCTCTCGATAGGCCTTGCCGGTCGAGCTGGATTTGCTGTGGAAGGAGGCTGCGTTGTTACGGCCGCACACGTCGCCTGAACGATGAGGGTATTGCTCGACACCCACGCCTTCCTCTGGTGGCTCGCCGGAAGCGATAGGCTGTCGGACCCTGCCCATCAGGCCATTGAAGATGAGGCCAACGACATTCTGGTAAGCGCGGCGTCAGCCTGGGAGATAGCCACCAAGCACCGCCTGGGCAGGCTTCCGGGAGCCAGCGAGGTGGCGCTTGATATTCCCGGTGCGATAGCGGACCAGGGCTTCGAAGAGCTGGATATTACCGTCGACGACGCTGGGAGGGCCGGGGCGCTCTTGGGGTCCCACCGCGACCCGTTTGACAGAATGCTCATCGCTCAGGCGCTGGCGCGCAACCTTGCTCTCATTTCCAGTGAATCACTCTTCGACTCGTACGGCGTACGGCGTCTTTGGTAGAGGATTCCTTGCGCGAAGTCCTAGAGGAGTAATAGATATCCAATCTCCACGTTTACTGCGCCACCAAAAGGAGGACAACGCATGAAGCAATATCAACCCCCAACACCGGCGGCCCTCTATGCCAGGGTGTCCAGCGACCGCCAGGACGTTGACCTGTCCGTGTCCGCGTAACTACGGGCGCTCAAAGACTACGCCAAAGCTAATGGCTACTCCGTGGCCCGCGAGTACATAGACGAGGCCGAGAGCGGCCGCGTGGCGGACCGGCCCCAGTTCCGGGAGATGATCGAGGAGGGCAGCCAGCCCAAGGCTCCCTCTGAGGTCATCCTCGTCTGGAAGTTCAGCCGCTTTACCAGAAAGCGTGAACACGCCGTCGCTTTCAAGTCCATGCTACGGCGCAAGGGTGTGAGGGTTGTCTCCATCACTGAGCACGCCGACGACAACGCCACCGGCAGGCTCCTTGAGGGAATCATCGAGAGCGTGGACGAGTTCTACAGCGAGAATCTCGCGCAGGAGGTCGTTCGGGGGATGCGGGAGGCGGCATCGAGAGGCTTCTTCCTCGCCTCGAACGCCCCCTTCGGCTACAAGAGGGTCAAAATCAGCGACGGAGCCAAGGAGCGTCCCACGTTGGAGGTCGACCCGGCCACAACCCCCGTGGTGAAAGAATTCTTCGAGAGCTCCCTGCGTAGCAACCGCCTCAAGGAGATATGCAGGGAGCTGAACGACCGGGGCATCACCAATAGGGGAAGACGCTGGTACAAGGGTGGACTCCACTACCTGCTGACCAACGAAGCCTACACCGGCGCAGCCGTCTGGGGCCGCACGTCGAAGGGAGAGAAGGCCCAGGACCCGGTAAGTGTGGAGGGAGCGTGGCCCGCCCTGGTATCCAGAGAGCTGTTCGTCGCCGTTCAGCAGGCGATGAGTGAGCGTGCCCCGAAGGTGCAGAGACCCGCGAGGGTTGGGAGCAGGTTCCTGCTGAGCGGTTTGCTGAAGTGTGGAGTGTGCGGCAGGCCCTACTCCGGCCAGGGGGCCAAGAGCGGCCAGTTCGCTTATTACATCTGCGGCACCCTGTTCACGGAGGGGGCAGGAACCTGCACCGCCCGCTATCTGAACGCTCCCAGGGTGGAGGAGTTCGTGGTGGAGAAGATCAGGGAGCGGATTCTGACCGAGGAGACCATCGTTGAGTTGGTGACGTTGGTGGCCGAGGAGATAGACGCCATGGCCGGGGAGCTATCCGGCAGGCTAGAGGTCGTAGAGGCTGAGCTATCCGATGTGAGGAAGAGGCTTGAGAAGCTCTACGAGGCCATTGAGACCAGCGAGCTGACGTTGGAGGTCCTGTCGCCCCGCATCCTGTCTCTGAGGCACCGCGAGGAGCAGCTGGAGGCTGCGCGAGACGATGCCGAGCGCCAGCTTGAGCAGAGGAGAGTGGAGCTGCCTAACACCGAGGAGATCAAGGGGTACGTGGCGGACTTCCGGGAGTTCTTGCAAGAAGGGACGTTCCCTGAGCGCAAGGCGCTCATCCGCAACTTCGTGGAGGGCATCGAGGTGGTTGGAGACGAGGCCGTTCTGACGTACACCATCCCCATGCCGAACGACGGCGTGACCTCGGAATCGGCCTCGGTTCTTGATTTCGTCAAGTCCGGCCCACCAAACTTGACGGTAGACAGAACTGGGCTGTGTAGGGCCATCTCCTCTGCATCTTTCCAGGTATGCGGCTGTCGTCTGGCATGGGGATGGAGTACCGGACGACGGCGTTGCCGGGGCTGACGACAATCTCCTTGACGAAGGACTCGATGAAGGCCCGCGACTCGGTGAGCTCGCTCGTCCTGAGGAACGCGCTCATGTCGTTGGCGTAGGCGGTGATGGTTTCCACGTCGTCCAAGACCTCCCTGCGCTGGGAGAGGATTGACCTTGCCTCCTCCGCTGTGGTCTCAAGCCTCTCCTGCCGTTCCCGGTGCTCGCGGATGCGGGGCTTGAAGTCGTCGACGTCCAGGTCTGTGGTCTCCACCAGGTTGTAGAGCCGGTCCAGCCTGCGCTTCACGTCCACAAGCTCCGAGTCGATGGTCTCCAGCCTTTGACGTTGCTCCTTGGCAACTCCGTCCATCTCCTCGTCCACCAGCTTCACCAACTCCCGGATGTTGGACTCGGTGAGCACGTTCTCCCGAATCTTGCCGACCACCTGCTCCTCGAAGCGGCGGGCGTTGAGCCTGGGGGCGTTGCAGGCCCCACTGCCCCGCTTCATCACCGACTGGCAGACGTAGTAGGAGAACTTGCCGCTCTTGGCGTCCTGACCGGAGAGGGCGCGGTTGCAGGTCTTGCACTTGACCAGTCCGCTGAGGAGGTAGGAGCTTCCGACCCGGCGGGGGTGGCTCCGCTTGGGAGCGCGGGAGCGAAGCTTCCGGTTCACTCGGCGGAACCGGGTCTTGGAGATGATGGCGGGAAAGGCCTTCTCCACCCGAACCGGGTCTGCCTTGTCCTTGGCGTCGGCGCCCCAGACCAGAGTCCCCGTGTACGACTCGTTTCGGAGGATGATGTGGACTCCGTTCTTGGACCAGAGCCTGCCGGTGGGGTTGGCGATCCCCTCGTCGTTGAGGGTGCGGGTGATGTCTAGGATTCCCCTGCCTGCCTCGGCCATGCCAAAGATGCGCTCGACCACGGGAGCGGTGGCCGGATCAGGTTCCAACGTGGGCCGCTTCTTGGCCCCGTCCTGCACCATGAGCTTGCGGTAGCCGTAGGGCACTCTGCTGGCGACCCAGAAGCCTCTAGAGGCGGCCTCCCGCATACCCCGTGTAACCTCTTGGGCAAGGATATCGGTTATTCAATCGAAACAAAAAGATCAGGTATACATGGGCGGTTGGACTTGAAGCCAGTTGACAGCGACGATTGCTCACGAAACCTGCGTGGTTCGAACCCCCCGTTACCGGGGGCCTAGGATAGAAACGAGAAGAATTAAGCCCACATTTCCCAGATCAGCCGGGTGGGTGCGTCGTAATCCGGTAAGAGTGCTGCCTATTTGAGCTGCATACCTGGGCATTATGGGCAGTGTGGGTGCTAGACTGGCCGAGCTAGCGGGTCTAGTTCTGGATACCGCAATCTCGCTGGAGGCACCCAATGGGTGAAAGCTCCGAGACCCCTTTGAAGCTCCAATTCGACCGCAGAGTCCGCCTGGATTTTCGTGGCGCTACCATCACCTCGGACGCCGGACTCCTGGCATGCCGCGAGCTTGATGCCGCTCTGGGGCTCACAGAGACAGCCAACGATTATATCCATGAAAGCCGCACCGGCCGCAATGTGCAACACCCGCTGTTGCCCTTGCTCAGACAATCGGTGTATAGCCGTCTCGCTGGCTATGAGGACACCAACGACGCTGAACGGCTGGCCCAAGACCCGGCTATGCGTGTCACCGTCGGGTGGCAAGGTACTGATAAGCAGGCAGCCAGCACCAACACTATGAGCCGATTTGAGACTGAGGTGTTAATTGAAGAGGAGAACCCGGAAGGGCTTGCGCGCCTGAATGTTGAGTGGGTGGACAGGGCCATGGCCCACACATCTCACCAGCGAGTTATCCTAGACATGGACAGTTCAGAGAGCCCGGTGCACGGGCAGCAAGAGGGAGTCGCCTATAACGGCCACTTCGAGTCCGTATGCTATCACCCACTCTTCCTGTTCAACCATTTCGAAGATTGCGAAGGTGCAATGCTTCGACCGGGCACGTCCACAGCGCTGAGCGGTGGCGGGAGGTTCTGGAGCCAGCCGTGGAGCGATACCAGGAGAAAGGAGTCCGGCTGCTGTTCCGGGCCGATGCTGCCTTTGCCAAGCCCGAGGTGTACGAGTACCTGGAGTCAAGGGACACTGGCTACGCTATGCGGCTTCCGGCCAACGAGGTATTACAAGGAAACATCCGGCACCTACTGAAGCGGCCCGTGGGCAGGCCGCCTAAGAAGCCCGCAGTCCGGTATCACGATTTCGTTTACCAGGCCCAGAGCTGGGACATTCCCCGGCGTGTGGTCGCCAAGGTGGAGTGGCGCCAGGGTGAGCTATTCCCGAGGGTCGGGTTCGTCGTCACCAACCTCAACCTACCCCGGCAGGCGTAACCCACTACTACAACGGGCGGGGCACGGCCGAGCAGTGGATCAAGGAAGGTAAATACGCCCTGAACTGGACGCGGCTCTCGTGTCACAGGTTCGTTGCTAACCAGGTGAGGCTGTGGCTGTTTGTGCTGGCCTACAACCTGGGCAACTTCATGAGAAGGCTGACTTTGCCAGAGTCAGTGAAACACTGGTCACTGCGAAGTGTTCAGACCAAGCTCATCAAGATGGGTGGACGTCTGGTGCGGCATGCCAGGAGGTTGGTGTTTCAGCCTGCTGAGGTGGCAGTGTCCCGGGAGGTATTCCGGCAAGTGTTGGAGCGTATCGCCGGGCTCCATCCACCACCAGGGTAGCGATTATCCTTGAGGTCATCAGGGGTGAAGAGAGGCAACCAAGGGCGAGATGCGTGCCCCGGGGATTGGAAGGGAGTGCAAACGTGGTGAAAGCCACCTCCGCTGCCTGGGGCCGCTAACTCACCACGCCGAGAGATGGTTTTGTGAGCTTGATTGGATGGTTGACGGCATCCGTGACTGATACTACGATGGCTCTCGTCGAGGATGGTGCCTTGCTTGGACCCAGGCAGCTTGATATGGGTAATTCCGGCTAGGAGTTTGTGCAGGTCAGCAAGTGACCAGGGCGGCTGGGACCGGTGCAAGAAGGGCAGGGCGCGGGTGAATAGCCGGTCCATGCAGCCCGCTTGCGGTGCGCTGCAGCTGCGCTCCGGGGAAACGATGATGTGTCCATTGAAACGGCCCTGGCACGAGATGCCGGAGTTCGTCGAGAACGCGCTGAGGGAGCACGGGCTCATGGAGGTGTACCGCAGCCGCCCTCCCTACCAGCGGAACGACTACGTGGGGTGGATAACGGGGGCCAAGCGCTGGGAGACGCAGCAGAAGCGGTTGGCTCAGATGATCAGTGAGCTGCAGTGCGGCGACCGCTACATGAACATGGTCTATCGGCCCAGACCCAAGGGCTAGCATTCCTGGGCCGGAACGCATGCAGATGGGCCTGTCCGGGGGAGCGGCCGGAAGGGTCTGCGCGGACCGGGAAGTGCGGCCGCGTTGGCTCTCGCCGGTCTACGGCCAGATGGTCCCCGCAAAGAAAATCGAAGCGGAGGTTGGAGCGGGCCCCCTCGCGTCTCCAACCTCCGCAGTATGGAGCCGGCGGGCGTGGGCGGTACCCGGCCGGCCTTAACCACATTTGTTGTAGCCGCATTCGCGGCACATGAGACAGCCCTCCTGAAAGACTAGGGGACCCGAACACTCGGGGCAGGAGCCCCACCCGCTGCGGCCGCTGCCATTGCCGTTGGCCTTGGCAGCGGCCCGCCCGCCCGGGGTGAGTTCCGCGACGCCGGTCGCGGGGGGTTGTCCGTGAAAGAGGCCGAGCTGGCCTTCGACGTCGCTGCCCCTTTCGAGGCCAATGGCACGAGCGAGGGCGTGTGCGATGGCGTCGGGGGCGGAGCGGATGAGGACGCCGTGGTCCCAGACAGGCTCGTCGGTGATGCCGCGGAACTGAGCGACGACCTCCTCCGGGTCGACGCCAGCGCGGAGGGACATGGAGACGAGGCGCGCGACGGCTTCGAGCTGGGCAGAATCGGAGCTGCCTGCCTTGCCGAGAGCGGTGAAGACTTCGAAGGGACGGCCGTTGTCGTCGAAGTTGATGGTGACGTAGATGTTGCCGTGGCCGGTTTGCAGGCGCTCGGTGATGCCCCGCACACGCGTGGGCCTGCGCCGGGGGATGAGGCCGCCGGGAGTGGTGAGGGGTTGGGCGTCTTCTTGGTGCGAATGCCGTTCCTGGTCCGCCGAGTCCTGGTCGCGAGTACCGGCTGTGAGGACCTCTTTCTCGCGGCTGGCGGCGCAGTAGACAGTGATGCCCTTGCAGGCGAGATCCCAGGTTAGTGGTTGGGCACGCACAGGTGTTGCATCGTCGTGACCGACCAGTCCCACAGCGTCGACAGGAATGCCGAGCAGAGGCAGCAAGTCATCCAGCGCCGCAGCCGCTACTTCCGGATCCATTGCCCACACAATGAGAATTTCGCGTATATTAGCCCAATCATCCGACCTAACAGGCTGAACGTCGTTCACCCACAACGATTCCCCGAGAGGTCCTTCGTATGCCCGAAAGTTAATGCCGACTTCATTCTCTACGGTGATGATGCGGCAGGCTGTAAGTAATGTTGTAGAGATCAACCGCTAGACGCCAGCAGACCACACTTGAGGGGGATATATGGAACTCGGTGCATTCTCAATTAGCCTGGCCGTAAACGACCTAGAAGCTTCCAAGGCATTCTATGAGAAGCTCGGCTTCGAGGTCGTCGGAGGTGACCCTTCAGAGAACTGGCAGATTCTCAGGAACGGCATTCACACCATAGGCCTCTTCCATGGTATGTTCAAGGGGAACATACTAACCTTCAACCCGGGTTGGGACGCTGGAGGTAGGCCAATTGATTCCTTTATGGACGTGCGCGAGCTGCAGAGGCGGCTCAAGGCCCAGGGGGTGAGCCTAACGAGTGAAGCGGATGAGAATTCTACAGGGCCAGCCAGCTTCATGACCTTGGACCCGGACGGCAATCCGATCCTTGTAGATCAGCATGTCTAACGAATAGGGACAAGGGGTTTTCACCCGCCCTAGTATGCTGGGCCACCGCCCTCTCTCGACCTTCTTTCGTAGCAGCCACGGCCTCCTTCAGCCATTTAGGGAAGATAAAACGGGTTTCTAAGTCGATACGCGAGAGCTCTGCGCCCTTAGCCATCGGATAGTCCTGCTCGGGTTCTTGCGGGTGGCGCGGCTTTTCAGAGCAGCCAGGGCGAGCCCGACACTGACGACGCCCACATCTGAGACGGCCCCCACCAGAATCCCATGCCAGCGACAAAGGACATGATGATCTCCGGCACCTTGAGGCCGACGACCAGGGCGAAGTCGGCAATCACTAGTCCCAACAGTAACACCAGCCCGTCTGCCGGTCTGACCACCAAGCGGTTGAAGTGGCCATTCTGGATATCGGTGACCACCACCAGGGCGCGGTATATGCCGGTCACCGCAAACAATACCGCCAGGATCAAGACCAGGAACGTCGACGACGTTGGGGCCACAAGTCATGGCTACGAGACATTCTGCAAAAGCGTGATATTCTAGAAAGAGTAGTCGTTCGACAGATGCCACCCGTCAAGGGGGGCGCTACTGCGCCCTCAAGTTGGCCTCATTAGGATGAATTGGCAATGGAGGAGAAATACTTATTCGGAGGTAGGCATGGCGAGCCCAATCGTCCATTTCGAGATAGCATCCAGGGAGACTAGGAAGGTCCAGACCGGTCTGCATTTGGGCGATGGCTGCCACAGGTCGAATTCCTCGTCGTGCGATCGAAGGGGCCCAACTCTATGAAATGGGCTCAGTTCCAAAGCGAGCGTCCAGAGCTAGCAGTTCTGGGTGAGGAGCTATTTGACAAGCTGGGCCTGGTGCTCGTCGGCACGATCAGGGGCGACGGTTGGCCGCGAATCAGCCCGGTCGAACACGTCATCACAGACGGGCATCTCTACCTTGGCATGATGTGGCGATCCAGGAAGGCCCTCGACCTGCTTCGCGATATGAGGTACACGATCCATAACGCGGTGTCAGACCGGCACGGCACCGAAGGCGAGTTCAAGGTCTATGGTAGGGCGATGGAGGTAACCGACACTGAAGTGCGTCATCGCTACGAGGTCGCCCTATACGAGAAGATAGGCTGGAGTCCAGGTAGGGATGAAGGACAAAGCCATGCCCAATACCACCTCTTTTTCGTCGATGTGGAGAGCATTGCCTACGCTGCCATCCGGGACGGACAATGGCTGCGCGAGCTTTGGAAGACAGCGTAGCTGGATGGGCCGGATGTGACCGTAACATAAGCAACTGTCTTGAATGTCAAGAAGAGAGGCCAGCGACATGAGGAATAGAGGGACTCCAGGGAGAACGATGCTTGAGCATGGAGTTCAGGATAATCAGCAGCTTACGCATACAGGCTGTGAGAGCCAACTACTTGGGCTTACCCGCCGCCAGCAGGCGTTGATAGAAGATCCGGATGACTGGGTTGTGGCGGCTGGCCGTCAGCGCCCCCATGTACAGAGCGCCGCGAACTCGGGCGCGTCCACCCCAGACGGTGCGTTTGCCACGCAGAGTACCGCTGTCTCGGTTGAAGGGAGCCACACCAACCAGGGCAGCGATCTGACGACGGTCCAGCGTGCCCAGCTCCGGCAGGTATGCCAGGAGAGTCAGAGAGAGCTGTTCTCCCACGCCGGGAACAGTGCGCAGGAGATTCTCTCTCTCTCGCCACACAGGACTTTGGTGCAGAGTCTGCCGCAGTTCCTCATCCAGGTCGTCCAACTCCTGCTCCAGCCAGGCTACGTGAGCTTGGATGCGCGGACGGAGGGATCTGGCGGCAGTGCCCAGGCGGTTTTTCTCAGGCACCAGCATGGTCACGACCTGGTGTCTGCGGGCGACCAGAGAATTGAGGGACTGGGCCTCGGCGTCCCGCAGGGGGCGCACAGGCGGACGAACGACCTCGGCGAAGTGAGCCAGGACTTGAGCATCCAGAGCGTCGGTCTTGGCCAGCGTCCCGGTGGCCCTGGCAAAGTCTCGCACTTGGCGGGGATTGACCACCACAACAGGCAGAGACGCCGCTGCCAGGGCAGCCACCAAGGGCAGTTCCAAGCCATCCGAGGCTTCCAGCAACACCATGGCGGGACCCAGGTCCCCCATCTGGGAGACCAGCTTCCCGATGCCTGCATCGTCGTAGGAGACCTCCCATCTGTCGCCGGTGGGACGGACGGCAACATCCACCTGGGCCTTGGCTACATCGATGCCTACGTAGATCACTTCTCGCTCCATGAGCACCTCCTGCGAATTATTGGCCCGTCCTTGCACGATGCGGGCTTGGTTGGCCCAGGCAACTGTTCGGGCTCTATTCGGAATGGGTGCGGCGACCCTCGCTTATGTCCGGTCTTCCATGACCCAGGAGGTTACGGTCTGCCGCACCCTGATCCCCCTTAGTGAACTGATTGTCCCATACCAATTTCAAGATACAAGGAGGAGACGGTAGTGACAGATGGGCTTACCATCCTCGTAATAGGGGCGACAGGACAGCAGGGCGGCGCTGTCACACGGGTGCTGTTGAGCAAGGGGCATCGGGTTCGGGCCTTCACGCGCAACGCGGACTCTCCTGCCGCTCAAGAGCTGGCAAGACTGGGTGCAGATCTGGCGGTGGGCCACGCCGAGGATCGTGAGTCGGTGGTGCGGGCCTGTCGGGGCATGGACTCCGTGTACGCCATGTCCACCTTCTTCGAGTCGGGAACCGAGGGGGAGGTCGAGCAGGGGAAGAACATCGCGGAAGCCGTAAGTGCCGCCGGGACCGCACACCTCGTCTTCTCCTCCGTCGCCAGTGCAAATCTGTCGACGAGGGTTCCCCACTTTGAAAGCAAGTACGAGATTGAGCGGCACATAGAGTCGCTCAGCATACCGAGCACCATAGTCGCTCCGGTATACTTCTGGGAAAACCTGCTCAGCCCGTGGACGCTGCCGGGATTGGCCGAGGGTAGCCTCTCCATGTCGATGCCGCCGGACCGTCCATTGCAGCAGATACCGGTCGGCGACATTGCGTCTTTCGTGCTTATGGCGCTAGAAGACCCTTCGAGGTTCACCGGCAAGCGATTCGACATAGCGTCGGACGAGTTAACGGGCAAACGGGCGGCGGAGGTCCTCTAAGGTGTCATTGGGCATCCCATCGACTTCGTTCAGACGCCAATTGCAGGGGCCCGCGTGATGAGCGAGGACGTGGCCCTCATGTACGAGTGGTTCGATGAAGTCGGATACAACGCCGACATCCCCAGCCTGGGACGGGAATATCCGGAGGTGGGATGGCGGACCTTCGAGCAGTGGGCAGAGGAACAGGACTGGGGGAAACTAGACGCCCAGGGATGATCCCCCCTACAGGGCGGAAGACAGAACATTACCAATTAGGAGGTTTACATGTCGAATCCAGTTGTTCATTTTGAGATAGCATCCAAGGACACCGGCAAGGTCCGGGACTTCTATTCCAAGCTCTTCGGCTGGTCCATCGACGCCGACAATCCCATGAACTATGGTGTGGCCAGCACCAAAGAAGGCGAGCTCGGCATTGACGGCGGTTTGTACCAAACTGAGGACGCTAACGACCAGCCAGGTGTGCGCCTGTACGCCCAGGTTGACGATGCTCAAGCCTTTCTTGAGATGGCCGCGTCCTTGGGCGGCACTGTAGTAGGAGAGGCCCAGGAGGTGCCCGGCCAGGGCATCAAAGTGGGTCAGTTCCTCGATCCGGAGGGTAATATCTTCGGCGTCATCCAAACGTTGCAAGGCTAGGCCATCAAAGGGGGGCTCGATATCCTATCGAACCGCCTTGGGAAAGGTGAATCGTGAAGAGCAGCGCAGAGACGGTCGAACAGTATCTAGAAGAATTGACACCGGGGCGGCGTGAGGCCGTCTCCGCAGTCCGTGACGTCATCCTCGCCAACCTCCCGGATGGGTACGAGGAGAGGATGGATTTCGGGATGATCGCCTACGTAGTGCCGCTCGCCCGATACCCCGAGACGTATAACGGCCATCCCCTGAGCTATGCAGGGATATCGTCGGAGAAGAACCATGTCTCGGTCCACCTCATGAACATCTATGCAGACGCCGAAAGCGAGCGGTGGTTCGTCGACAACTACAAGGCCACCGGGAAGAAGCTGGACATGGGCAAGTCGTGTGTGCGGTTCAGGAGGCTCGAAGATCTGCCGTTGAGCCTGATAGGAGAGGCGGTCAGCCGGTCCCCGATGGAAGAGTGGATTCGGTGCTACGAATCCTTGCGTCCAGTCAAGAGGTCTGCTGGATCGAAACGGGACTAGGCACGACCTGGTGCCCAGACCCCTCTGGTTGGACCACGACATCCAGGACCCTGCCCTTGCAGGAGTCCTGACTCCCTACACCACCGACGAGATGGAGGCATACGAAGTCTCCTCCCTGGTTGACAGCCCCGCTAACGATGGGGCGGAACTGGTCGTTCCAGTGCGGGAGGCTGGCCCGGATAGCGAGGGTTCTGCTCTGAAGTTGCCGCTATGAGGGAGACGCCGTGACGATTGTCGAGGGGGACTTGAGAGATATAGCGGGGCGTGTCGGCGGCGACTAAAGGATGCGATAATGGCTGTAGAAGGTCCCATAGTCGCTACAACGAAAACACAAGGTCAAACCTGGTACTGCGTACAGCCCCCCCCCAAGCCCACCATATGCTACGCCCACATGCAAGCGGTAGGCATGGTCAACGACCACATCACAGGATGCTTCCGGGCTAATGTCCCAGAGTCACCGTAACCGGGCCGCGAGCACGTTACCCATGATCGAACCGGCGAGTCCGGTCCCCCTTACACTGGAATCGCCAAGTCCAAACGGACCTGTTGTCTTGCTCGGCCGGTTTACTATCGAGCCGTGAAGGTCTCACTAAATTGATCGTTGACAGTCACCGTGTACTCCTCTCCGGAGACTAGATTGGCGCCGAGCGGTATCTCCGTCTCCACGACGGGCAGGTCACGCGTACAGGGCACGTTATTCTCTGCCACCTCTAGGTGCGTAACGCCTACTTCAATGGTGTTGGCGAACTGGCGGACGATGTCGTAGCCGTTGAACGCCGAGCAGCTGCTGCCGCGCGGAAGCCTCGACACAACATTCAGCGAGTACTGAGCAGGTTCTACGTCGGACACCACCACCTCGACCGTCTCGATGGGCGAGGCCTGCACGACCCACCCCGTCGTCCGCTCGTCGCGCGCGAGGAATGAGTTGGTCACCTCGCCGTTGACGGCCACCGTGTAGGTCTCACCGGCCGTAAGGTCGCTGCCGAGGGCTATCTCCGTCTCGGTATAGCCGAAGTCAGCAGTGCAGGGGACGAGTTGCCCCGGCGCGACTTCGAGGTTGGTGACCGTCACGGAAAATGTTGTCTGGCCTCCGTCCACTTCGTAGCCATCGAAACTCGAACACGACGTGCCCTGTGGCAAAGTCGACAGGACAGTCAGCGAATAGTCGGGCGGGGCCGACTCAGAGACCTTCACCTCCACGCTTTGGACCGGCGCCAGGACGCTGACCATGGTCGGCCCTTCCGGCTGCTCGGGCTGGGCCCCTGTCCCCTGGGCGACGAAGGTCTCGGTCACGTCGTTGACGTACACCGTGTAGGTCTTCCCTCCGTCGAAGTCGATGCCCAGGGTGATGTTACTCTCCACGGCCCCGTAGATCTCCGCGCACATCATCGGCTCTTCAGGCTTCAGGTTCGTAACTGTGATCCGGACCGTTTCGCCGTCCCGATCGACCTCGTACCTGTCGAACTCGTAGCACGCGTTGGGCAGCCCAGACTTGACTGCGACGAAGTATTGCGGTGGGAAGGACTCGGCGATGTTGATCTCCACGCTGTCGATAGGCGCCGGCACTTCGACCATCGTTGGCTCCGGTGGCGCGGTTGCACCCACCCTGACCAGTACCATGTCGACGTGCGTCGGGCTGTCTCGCGTGATGACCTGGTAGCTGGTGCCGTTTATGAACGCCAGCCTACCGCCGTCCGTGATTCTTACCTGGACGGCATAGGTGAACCTCTGGTCTATTTCGGCAGGGTCGTACTCGATCTCAAAGTCGATCGGCACCTGTCCAGGATTGAAAATGATATGCTCTCCGATTGTGATCGCGGGGGCGTCCGCTCGCGAAACATCGACCAGCTTGACCTCGACTGCGGCGTCTCGGGTAAGCGCGATCCGCTCGCGGTATGTCACAGTGCCGGTCACTTTAGCGGTGGAAGGAGCCGCGGGCTCGGTCGGAGTCGGTTCCGGCGGCGGCGTGGAAGTCGGTGTTGCAGTCGTCTCGCCACAAGCCGCGGCCACCAGGACCAAGAAGACTACTACTATCGAAGTCGATATTCCAACTCTGCTACGCATGGGAGTCTCCTCCTTGGGCTCGTGATTTCTGGCTTCTCATAATTAATGACGTAAATCGTCGACGGTCCGTTCCGGTGGCTGGCGATAGACAAGGCCCGATGAATGCCGCCGACAAGCGCAACGTATTAAAATCTAGGGAACCTCTGAACAATTCGGCGCAAGCGTGGATGGGCAGAGTGGTTCCGTTCTTTGGAGATGTTCAGGCATCTTTGTGACGTTCCAGGTGGTGGTTGAGGCGTTCAGACCGTGTCTGTTGTGGCCTCGAAGCGGCTTTTCTGAGCCATCGCGGCTCCCGGCCGTGATTTGCGCACTGCGCCCCTCTCATGCCGCCAGACGGCGCTCTGCCGTCATCAAGTTGGCCAGCCCCAGTAGCAATGCCAGCCGTTGCGCGTTCTTAGCCAACCCCCGGTAGCGCACCTTGGCGTAGCCAAAGCGCCGCTTCACGTACAGGAACGGATGCTCCACTTTCGCCCTGACCGACGCTTTGCGCTTCTCCGCCAACGCCTCGTAGCTGGCAGGCTCCAGGTGCCGTCGCCGGCCGGGCCTCATCGCCACTCGCCACTCGCCACTCCACATCCAACTCTCGATTCTCCAACCGCTTGTCCACTCCCTGATACCCCGCATCCCCCCACACTCGTTTCTCTCCACCGTGCAGCAATCGGTGCGCTTCTGTCACATCATGCACGTTAGCTGGCGTCGTAGTCATGCTGTGTACCACTCCCGTCTCAGCGTCAGCGCCTACGTGTACTTTCATCCCGAAGCTCCACTCGTTCCCCTTCTTCGTCTGGTGCATCTCAGGGTCTCGTTCACCCGCACGATTCTTCGTCGATGCCGGCGCCTCTATGATGCTCGCGTCCACGATCGTCCCCTCCCGAAGCCGCAGTCCCTGGGACTCCAGATGACGGTTGATCTCCTCGAACAGACTCTGCCCCAACTCATGCTCTTCCAGCAGGTGGCGGAAGTTCAGAATCGTCGTCTCGTCCGGCAGCGGGCCCGACAGCTTCAACCCTACGAACCGTCTCACCGACTCGACCTCGTAGAGCATGTCCTCCATGCCAGGATCGGTCAGGTTGTAGAACAACTGCACGCAGTGTATCCGCACCATCGCCGACAACTCATATGGTCGACGGCCTCGGCCCGCCTTGGGATAGAACGGACGGATGCGCTCTTCCATCTATTCCCACGGTATCAGAGCATCCATGCGCTCCAGGAATATCTCCCGGCGGGTCTTGCGCTTCTTCCTCTCGTATTCCAAGTCCGCGAATGTTGGCTGGTCCATCAATTATCTCCCCGAACACAGTGCTATTCTCTATGCTACTATGCCCAGACTTGTTCAGAGTATCCCTAAGAAGTCATTGCGTAGGCGTTCTACGTCCGCAATCGGGGTCATGTCCTGGATAACACCGACTGCGGATTCGATCGCGCCGGATTCTGAGTGTGTTGGTGTCGCATTGACCAGAGTAGTGATCTTCCGCCCATCCGGGACGTGGAAAATTATCTCTTCCGCGCGGACGGTCTCGCCTCTGGATAACGCCCTCGACAGTGGAAGCTCGTGCACCGGCAATTCGCTAGTGAACTAGATTGACACGTTGTAGAATCAAAGCAATACGTTGTGACCTAGGGAAATTCTTAACTCTGAAGGGGGTAAACCATGGGGAACCCGGTAGTGCACTTTGAAATTGCCGGCCCGGATGGGCCTGCTCTGCGGCAGTTCTATAGCGATCTGTTCGGGTGGAAGATTGACGTGCAGAGCGAAGAGATGGGCAACTACGGTATAGTGCCGGCAAATGAGGGCGGCATCGGTGGAGGCCTGTTACCTACAACCGAGGATATGCCGGCGCGTAGCTATGTCACCTTCTATGTGCAGGTTGACGACCTTCAAGTGGCGCTGGATAAGGTGGCCGGTATGGGTGGGAACGCCATCATGCCACCGATGGAGATAGCGCCCGGCATGGGCTCCGTCGCTTTGTTCGGGGACCCTGCCGACAACACTATAGGGTTGTATGCACCACCGCCGGAATGGGACGGACAGATGCCCCCCAAGGGGGAGGGTCCACCGGTGGCTCACTTCGAGGTTGGTGGCAGCGACGCCGCGATGCTCGCCGAGTTTTACACCGGGATGTTCGACTGGCAAATCGACCATCACGAGCAGGCCAACTACCGCTTCATCCAGCAGGAATCCGGAGGGATTGGGGGCGGCATCTTCCAGCACATGGAGGGCATGCCGCCCAACCATCCTTCCGTCGCCGTTATTGTCAACGACCTCCAAGCGTATCTTGACAAGGCCGTAAGCCTGGGCGGCAGCGCCCTCATGCAACCCACAGAGATTCCCGGAGGATTCGGCTCCATTGCCATCTTCTATGACATCGCTGGCAATCGCATAGCGCTCTTCAAGTCCTCTGAGTAGAAACCGCGCTGGCTGGATTGGCCCGCCGCACGGCGCATCGGAGCCCCACAGGGGGGGCTGCCAGCCCTGTGGGGGCCACACCTACCGAGCTAACCTGAACCTCAAAGTGAAGATTCTTTAGGCGCAATTGCGACGGACTCAGGCTCAGGGGAATCACCGTCGATGGGTATGGCCAGCGTGATGTCCACGTTGTTGTCCCTATCGATGACGACCTGCTCCACGATCATCTGGAGAATCTCCTTGCGCTGCTCGGGGGTCAACTCGTCCAAGCCCTGGCCGACCTCTCTCGCCCAGGCTAGGACAGCCTCCATCAGCCGCCGCTTCTCAGCTCCGCCCACCTCCTGAGCATGGTAATCGTCCAGCTTCGCCCTGGCGCTCTCAAGCCGCTCGGTGATGAACTTGCGCTGATGGTCGAGTTGGGCCTCGGTGATCTTCCCCGACACGAACAGCCTGATGGCACGGTCCTCTTCCATCTGGATGCTCCGCAGGTCTCGCTCGGCTTGGGCGATCTCCTCCTCCAATCCGCCGCCCTCTGGAGAATCGAGGGTGTCGATACCGGCGACGATCAGGTCGGGGTTCTGGATTACCCGCTTCACCTCGCTCCATATCGGCTCCTCCAATCGCTCGGCCCGGATGTAGGGACGCTCTCGGCAGCGCAGGCGCATACTCTGCATTCCGTTGCACATGTAGTATCGGTTGGGAGTGGGAAGGTCGTAGCGGTACTTCTTGCCGTTGCGAACGTTGGTGGTGCTCCGGGTGCATCTTGCATGGAAATTGTGGCCGCACTCGCCGCATTTCAGAAGGTGCTGCAACAGGTAGAGCACATTCGTGTTCCTCTTGGCCCTCCTGCTCCGCTGCTTCTTCAGCGCCTGCGCCCGCTCCCAGGTCTCTTGGTCTATCAGCGGTGGAATCGGCACTTCTATCCAGGTGTCCCTCGGCTGGTCGTAGACCTTCATTCCGTCTTCGGTGGAGACGTGGCGGTACTTGCCGTAGACCCAAGAGCCCGTGTAGCTGTCGTTTCCCAGGAGGCTATGTACCTGGGCCTGACGCCACGCCGGGCCGCCCAGGGCGGTGGGGATGCCCTCGTCGGTCAGCCGCACGGCAATGGAGTAGGACCCCATCCCCTCATGGACGTACATGTGGAAGATGCGGCGGACGACCTCCGCCTGCTCCTCAATCGCCTCGGGCCTGCCGTCGTCCCCGATGCGGTATCCGTAGGGGAGGCCGCCGGTGGACACCCGTCCCTGCTTGGCCGTCCCCCGCTTGCCCATAGTGGACCGCTCCCGGAAGTTGTCAAGCTCTATCTTGCCGATGGCCGCCATGAGTCCGAAGGTCTTCATGTCGATGGAGTCCATGACGGCTTCCAGCCGTATCTGGTGGGCCTCGACGACCTCCATCAGAGCGGCTGCGAGGTACATCCCTCTACTCAGCCGATCGGACTTCCAGCAGACGATGGTGTCGAAGCGTCCGCTCCTGGCGTCGGTCAGCATCCGCTGGAACTCGGGGCGCTTCTTGGACCAGCCCCTGCCCACCTCCTGGTAGCGGGCGTTGATGGTCAGCCCTTTGCTCTCGCAGTAGGCTTCCATGTCGCCTATCTGCTCGGAGAGGGAGGTCTTGTCGTCCTCAGCCTGGCTCTTGTCCGATACGCGGGCGTAGATGGCCGCCCTCTTGCCGTTTGCCTGTCTCTGTGTCCTGCTTACTGCCATGATTGCCTCCTCTCGTACCCTCTGAAATGAAAAAGACCCGCCTCCTGTCGGGAGCGGGTCTGCGAGTAGTACAATTACTTCGCATCACCTGTCCATCAGGTGGCGCCACGGCCCGGGGTGTTTGCAGCATCGCCGGGCCAACTTGTACCCAGCATTCTACCGCGTTTGCCCTAGTCACGTCAAAGGGTTGGAGCGGCGCTCAGACGCCGCAATGCCCCTCGCACTCGTTGCCGTAGCCATCCTGACGGAGGCCGTCTCGCAACCGCGTTTCATCAAGGCTGACCGCCTGCGCGAGGGGCACCCGTAGAGGATGCAGGTAGGGCTCCTTGGCGAAGGCCAACCGTCCTCTGAGTTTGGCGTCGATCTCCACCGCGTCGGCGAACAACTCCGGCCACCTGCGCTTCGTCTCGACCCATTTCTGGCGGGTTTGTCGGTGGATAGCCGTTTGGGAGAACGAGCAACTGTCAGTTTGGGCACCAATCACCGTCAGCGCAAGGCATAAGCCTTCTCACCGACCTCCGTTCTACGTCAAGGGTGGCAACAGATAACTCTTTAAAGGATCCGCAGGCTGACCTCCCATGTCGGCGACGGCTGCAACGAAAAGCGCAACCCCAGAAGGCATGTAGAAGATGCCGATGGACATTATCGCCACGAAGCAGAATCCCAGGAGCGAGATAGACGGAACCCACAGAAGAACTCCTCGCACGATGGGCCTCTTATTGACGAAACGGATCGCCACCAATGAAATTCCGGTAGGATAGGCACAAGCAGCAATGGGACTACGTACCGCCCGTTCTGGGCTACCAAACTGGAACTAGAACCAGGCCAGGCCTGCCCGTCTGGAGCCATTGACCTACCTTGGTACGCAGGCCCGAAGGCAAAGAAGAGCCCCGCGGCCCAAGCAAGGACATGTCCCACCCAGGCAGATGCCATGTGTACGCTAATGGATCTCAGTGCACGGTCTCAGGCGGCTCATGAGTGGAACTCAAGACCGCCAGCGCTAAGTGTTCCTGAGCTGATAAGGGACTCCAAAGAAGTACTTCCCATCTCCTATAATAGACTTGATCGCGTCCCTATCGCTGTACGATGCGTACCAGATTCGGATGTCTGCTCTGCCTGGGCAACCCATGGTATTGATGATCACTTCTGTGAATCCAGGGTTAACGGCCTCAATTTGTCTAACGGCTTGCGCTTGTTGATCGATGACTCGCTGAACCTCGTCAGGTGTGGGCCATTTGTCGCAGGGCACCCTGTGAGGCCTCGAACCCCACAATTCCTCAGCGAGTAGGTCCCGGACATAGTAGGTTTTGGCCTCTACTACCAGGGAGATTACAAGCGCCCCAAGTATCAGCCCAGCTGTGATGAAGTACACACGCCGTGGCCGCAATAGCTTTTGTAGGAACGCCATGCTGCTAGTATACGCGGGCCATCGAACTATGTAAGGTCAATTGGTCCTTTAGAAGAGGATGCCTAGGCTGGCCTATCAGCCGTTCAGAGAAAGCCGGGCGATTTCGCCTCTGACACGCTGCTCATCTGCATCCATACTGTGTAAGACTCCAGCAGCCACTCCTTCCCCCTCGCGGATAAGAGCAATGAGGAAGTGATGCTCATCGATGACGTGACGTCCTGAGTGCCTGGCTTCATCCACTGCCAGTTCGATAACCTTCTTGGTCCGGTTCGTAAGGATTGCCAGACCGAGGGGCACCTTGTCACCCCTGCCGATGGCGAACTCCACGGTGGACCGGACCTTGGCAAGGTCCAGTCCCAGGTTGCGAAGGACTTGGCCAGCGGCCCCTTTGGGCTCCCGCACCAGCGCCATCAGGATGTGCTCGGTGCCGATGTAGTTGTGGTTCAAGAGCCGCGCTTCCTGCTGGGCATCCGACAACACGCTATGGGCTCCCTCAGAAAACTTCATATATCCCCAATCAGGGACCTCTTGGAGACGGGGACCAACCGGCAAGTATCGGCGCTTGTGAAACAAGACCCTCCACCAGGATCGGGCTGTCCCTAGTGCCAGGGCCCCCAAAAGGGCTCCGCCGACCAGTGAGGCAGGGGGGTCTGTCAAGAGAGTGACAATGAGCAGTGGCCCAGCGGCGAAAATGAGCTGTAACGGAGGTATGGGTCTCAACGACCTAGGGAACTCGAAGTTAGCCGCCCCCCCGCAAATCCAAGGGAAGGGCGTTTTGGGCCAACAGCGTCCCTCCCATGACTATAGCTCCGGCCGAAATGGCTAGTATAAGCTGGACCGCGTCGTGGGCCACCATCTGAATGCCCAACAGCAGTACCGCGACCGGTACGGAAATCCCCAGACCGAAAGTGATGTTCAGGAATTCTGGTCGACGTCGATTCATCAATATGTATTGTAGCATTCACTGAGGTAGTCCCTGGGAGTCGAGCGTCTTGCCGGTGCCCGTGGCCATCTCGAACAGGAACCGGTCGTTGCCGTCTTTCACCGTCCGCTGCAATGAGTGAACGGCCCTTAGTTGGTAGTCTCGGAGAAAACGCAGGTTGTTGGAACGAATGAAGCCGGATCGCTCAGCCTCGTTCTTCCATGCAGCCTCGGAGGCGTAGCTGGGCCGCTGGCTGAGAACGATGTAGTCGGCTTGGACCTGCTCGTCGGTCAAACGTTTTGGGTCCGGCATGACCCTGCCGTAACCAGTGATCGACTCCGGTGTCGGGAACGAGGCGACAATGTTCGGGTTGCCCCGCTCCAAGTCCCAGAAGTAGTGCAGGTTGCCGTTTGAGAGGATGACGAACCGGCAGTTCTGCGACCTAGCGTACTTCCGTGCCTGCTCCTTTCCCACCAAAGGCATGCTCCAGAGATGAGGAATGAAAATAGGTTACCGTGGTTTCAGACGTGGTGGTCGTGGCAATTCCCGGCAGCACAACCAGGGTAGTCGCAACAAGCAATAGCCCGACGACAATCGCTCAGCCCGGATGTAGGGACGCCCCCGGCCCGCGAGATCGTCCATCGCCTGCCTCACCCGCTGTCTCAACACCTTCTGGTCGGCTAACTTCTCGGGAAGACGTGCCGGAACGCCGTCTTCTCCCTCTTCGTTCTGGGCTTCCAGGTCTCCGATAGCCTTCTCCACCCGGACTAGCAATTGGCGTAATCCCTCGGCATCGTAGCTCCTGTATGGGGCTGCATTGGCGACCAACTTCGTTCCGTCCGCCGCCTGCACTGCCAGATCCACCAAGTCCATTTTTACCGCCGTGCGCACTGTGCGCTCGAACAGCTTCCTCATGCTCTGCCGGTGTCTCTTGTAGAAGCGCCACAGGGTGTTGTGGTCCGGATGCTGCCACCCGGTCAGCCACAGGTACGGTATCTGGTCCCGGCAGGCCGCCTCCAACTTGCGGCAGGAACGCACGTTGGTCATGAACCCGTACAGCCATACGCTCAACAGCGCACGGGGATGGTAGGCCGGCGCTCCCAGCGGGTCCCCCTCCGGCTCCACGCCCATTTCTCCCCAGTCTTCCTGGCCCAAGGCATCCACGAACTCGGCCACGAATCGCACTGGATGGTCCGGGGGAACTAGCTCGCCTAGAGTCGGCGGCAACATCCACATCTGCTCTCGATTCATCTCTCGAAGAGGCATCGCAACCCTCCTCAGTAATGTCACCTCGAAGGTACACCCAACCCCGTCCTCATAACCAGTGCGGACTTCTGAGACAGGTTCACCGATGAACCCCCCTATAAGACCCTCCCAAGAGGGGGCCTTCGTGGTGTGATGGACGTGTACAGAGATTTGAGTTTGTTCCAAAAAGGGAAGACGGGGTCCTGAGCAAGCTGAATCAGGGGGAAATCAGCCCCTACAGGACCATCTCAGCAAGCACTTTGTGTCCAGAGCGGGTTCCAGGGGGTGGTGCCAGGACGGGCTAGTGAAACTTCCCGAAAAGGAAGTGCCGGTTTGTGAGCCGACTTCCCTTTCGTCGTGGAGAAGTTTCCTTTTCGGAAGCGGGAGTGAGGGGACGATGAAAGAGAGGGCTGTAGCGATGGAAAAGACGAGGAGCCTGGAGAACCTGCACGAGTTGCGGCTCATGGCGCTGCTGCTCGACGTGATACGCGAGAAAGGGCGCATGGAAGCGGCGGAGATGCTGGGCGTCAACTACAAGACCCTGGCCAAGACCGTTGACACCGGCATCCTGTCGAGGCGTATGAGCCATGCGTTGGATCGTTTGCTCCTGTCCAGGGAGTCCAAAGCTATGGCCGCGCAGCAGGAACGCATCGCAGCTCTGGAGGGGCGGGTGGAGGGCCTGGAACAGAAGATCAAGAGCAGTCTCGGCAAGGTGCGAGCCTTCGTCGAGGGCCAGGTGAAGGCCCTGGGAGAGGAGCACACCAGGGCTCTGCGCCAGTTGGAGCGACGGGTGGCTGAGGTCGGGGCCGGGCAGGGGTCGGGGAGCGGGGCTAATGCGGTTCGCAAGCCGGTTGGTAATACCACGTTTCGGCGGAAGTATCCCGAGCTGGTGACCGTCGAGCCTGCTCTCGATGACGAGGCGGTCTTCGGTGCGGCGTGGCCGCTGGTCGAGGAGTGGCGAAGGCTCAGGGAAGGCCATCCCAACGACGGCAGGAGCCTGTCGTGGCTGGTGACGGAGGAGCGCATCCTGAATCTGGAGCTGGCTATGGCCGAGGAGCACGGGCTGACCCTGCCGCCCGAGACCCAGCCGCTCGCGGGGGTGTGGAGGAACGGGCAGCGACGCTCGATAGAAGCGGCCCTGAGCGACACCCAGAGGGCGCGGGTCAAGCGGGAGTTACTCAGGTGGGTGCGCCGGATCCTCACCGTGGGACTGTGGTGGAAGTAGGCGCTGCGTCATCTCCGCACCATGTTTGCTGCATGAGTGCAAGTGATGTGGGCGGTGAGGCCCAAAAGGTATTGCCAACGGGGCAATGGGGCGTAATACTGAGATTGTTATCAGGTTTTTCCAGTGTTTCTTTGCCTTAGAAACCTGGGGGTCCTTTCCCTGAGCCCGGGATGTACCAGAGGGATCGAGCCAGGCTCTCCCAACGGTCGCCCAAGAGGGATGTTTCCACAAAGGCCGGAGTGCGTCCTGCGTTATCGACCTTTCGATACGACGGTTGGAGTGCCCCATGAGGCTGTCCCACAAGTGGGAAGTGGTGAATAGAACCGCGCTAAGTCGTTAGGTGTGTTTCCGAGGCGACATCAACGAAGAGATGGAGATGTCGCTTTGACCAGGGTTTGCTTTACGACCCTGGCTGGGAAGTGCTAGGGGAATGCTGGATTGAAGGGTGAGGGTTGCTGTAGTGACAGCAGTTGCTGTCAGAGAGTGGGGAGAGACTCTAGGCCGTGGATACTTGAGTGGAGAGGCAGGCTTGGGGTCTCCACGCCTTCCAGAGGGTGCGGAGGTTGAAGGCGATAGCAAGCACCGTCCATTCGGCCTTCACGTTGGCAAGGCCACGCAACAGGAACCTCCGTGCACTCAGTTGCTCCTTAAAGATTCCGAAGACGGGTTCGATCAACTGCTTTCTCAGATTGTAAGCCGTCCTGGCTGCCTCGGTAGACATCCATTCTCTGTGATCGCGCAGTGCACGGTCGTATGGTCCGATTTCTAGTTTGCGTCCCCGTTGGTAGTCCCTGGTGCAGACTCCAAAAGAGGGGCAGTTGCGGCAGGCGGAGACAGAGACTGGTCGGTATACCCGGACCGGCATTCCTTTGTTTGTCGACGAACTGGAGAAGCGCAATCTCTTTCCCTGAGGACAGATGTAGCTGTCGCTATCCTCGTCATAGGTGAATCGGTCCTTATGATAGGGGTTGTCCAGAGGTCGGGCCATATCCGGCATTGCCAGTTGCTGACCTTTACGGTGACTCGCCTCCAGGTGCCCGCCTCCACAATAGCCGGCGTCAGCCAACGTCACCGGAGTCCTGGTTCCTGTAACACCCTCTGCCTGTTCCATCATCGGGGTCAACTGGAAGGCGTCATTGGTTTGGTCCACAACGTCCACGGCGGTCAGCAGCATGCCGGTTGTCTCTCCGCCGGATGCCAGCGGTGAAACCATAGCCTGGGCGTTGTAGCTGGGCACGAATCCCTGACGGGTCTTCATAAGTCTTGCGTCCCAATCGGTCAGGTTGATGCGCTTGCGATTCTGCTCAGAAGCCAACTCGTCCATCGCATGACGAATCTGCTGCCTCAGCACTCTCTTGTTGGCTAACTCCTCCGGCAGATGTAAGGCAGGGGTATCCTCACCTCCTTCGTTCTGATCTTCAAGGTCGGCTATCGCCTTCCCCACCCTGTTCAATAACCGGCCCAACTCCTCGGCATTGTAGGTCCTATCTCTGGCCGCATTGGCACCCACCTTAGTTCCGTCAACCGCCTGAACCGCCAGGTTCACCAGTTTCATAGTTACCGCCGTGCGCACTGTGCGCTCGAACAGCTTCCTCATGGCTCGGCGATGATCCCTGTAGAACCGCCACAGGGTGTTGTGGTCAGGATGCTGCCACCCAGTCAGCCACAGGTACGGTATCTGGTCGCGACAGGCCGCCTCCAACTTGCGGCAGGAGCGCACCCCGGTCATGAACCCGTACAACCACACGTTCAACAAAGCGCGGGGATGGTAGGCCGGCGCTCCCAGCGGGTCCCCCTCCGGCTCCACGCCCATTTCTCCCCAGTCTTCCTGGCCCAAGGCATCCACGAACTCGGCCACGAATCGCACTGGATGGTCCGGGGGAACTAGCTCGCCTAGAGTCGGCGGCAACATCCACATCTGCTCTCGATTCATCTCTCGAAGAGGCATCGCAACCCTCCTCAGTAATGTCACCTCGAAGGTACACCTAACACGGGTTCATTCACCAGGTCCCTGACTTCTGAGACAGCCTCCCCATGCCCTCTGACCGTCCCCCCATGCCTGCGGCATAGCTCTTCAGACAGCTAGGTCGCAGCTTCGACACGCGCCGGTCTGCCATTTGCATCGCAGGCTGGCCGCTTCACGTCACCGCAGCCTCCCCACAGTCGGCGCGCCATATTGACCCTGGCCGAGCTGCGCCCTTTTTCACCCGCGTCTGTTCCGTGACCACGTCGTAGGGCAGCCGCGCCGCGTCTTCGTAGCTCTCCAGAACTCGCGTTGTGACGAAGAGACCCTGGCCGAGCTGCGTCTTTTCCACCCTGGCCCCTCTGCGTTCGATGCGCGGACCAGGCCGGGTACAAGTCATGCTGCGTTCACGTGAGGTATCCCACCGTGGGCGGAGTGTGTCCATCGACAGTCAACCCAGTAGCGAAGACCCGCGCCACGGATGCCGGTGCGGGCAACACACTAAGGAGGTGCGCATGCACATCAAGGAACGGGTTCCACGGGTCCTGGCCGCCGTCGCCGGGACCGCAAGAGCCATGCGGCGGCACAAGCGGAGGACGCTGGCGGCAGGCGTGGCGTTGCTCCTGGTAACGCCCCTGTTGACCGGTTCAGGCGCTGATGCCTTCACCGTAAACGCCCTGGCCCTTGGATGCGGGGCGCTGATGCTCCGGCGGTTCATGGGCGCAAGGAACAGGAAACAGGCGATACAAGCACTACGGCAATCGAAAGTAGAAAGGAGGTCGTGATGACAACGACAGTGATGAACAACGGAACGATGGTAGTGGGTGAAAGGCCCAGGCGCAGTCTGGAGGAGCTGGTTGACCGGGTGATGGATGCCCTCTTTGCCAGCAACCGTGAGCAGTCAACGGCGCAGAGCGTGGCCAAGAGCGTCCACGACGCACGGCGGCTGCGGAAGGCGGGGGATCTGGACGGAGCGCTGGCGGTGTTTGCCGGCGTCGAACCCGACACGACTGCCCCAAACGAGACGCGTTGGGCCTACGCCGAGTGGCAGGACCTGGTGCGACGACGGTTCGGGCAAAGCGAGACCCTGGTGTACAGCCAGGGCACCGGCAGAGCTGCGGCGCTCGCTCCCCACGGCGACGGGACCGTGGAAGTCCTGGCCGTGCTGGGGATGGGGTGGCAGCCGGGCAAGGTGGTCTCCGCGAGGAGCCTGCGGGGCCTGAAGCCCCTGAAAGGAGGTGGGTCATGGTCGTAGCCAACACACAGGTTGACCTGGCGGCGCTCAAGAGCCGCCATTCCCTGGGTGACGTGGTGGAGGCTGCGGGCGTGCAGCTGAGGGGAAGGGGCCGCGTCCGTCAGGGCGTCTGCCCCTTCCACCAGGAGTCGGAAGGCAGCTTTACGGTGTACGCTGACACGTCCAGGTTTTACTGCTTCGGCTGTGGAGTTGGTGGGGACGTGCTGGACTTTATCCAGCGGGCCGAGGGCCTCACCCTGCCCGAGGCGATACAGAGGCTGGGTGGTGGGACTGGGCTGGCTCCCAGCCCAGTCGTCCGGTCGAGGACACAGGCCGCGCCACGGCGTACCGCTGCTCCCGTGGTTTCCCAGCGGGACCCGGCGGCGCTGTCGACGGCAACCAGGTTCTACCTCCGGTCGATGCTCCAGAGCGCCGAGGCGCGTGAGTATCTGGGCTCCAGGGGCATCAGCTTCGACACCGCCTGCCGCCTGGGTCTTGGCTACGCACCGGGGGACGGGCTGCGCCGATACCTTGAAGCCGCCGGATTCGGCGGCGAGCGGATACGGGCCTCGGGCCTGTTCACCGAGCGGGGCGAGCGGTTCGCAGGGATGGTGGTTGTTCCCGACCTGGCCTCGGGACGCGTCCGCTGGCTTGTGGGCCGGGCCATTGACCCGGAGCGGTCGCCGAGGTTCCAGGCGCTGCCCGGACCCAAGCCGGTGCTTGGACTTGGGCGGCTTGGGGCTGCGCCGTCTTGGGTGGTCCTTACTGAAGGGGTGTTCGACTGGCTTGCCTTGACCCAGTGGGGGTTGCCAGCCGTCGCAGCCCTGGGCACCCAGGGCATGGAGCGGGTGGCAGGTAGCTTGCCTGCCTTCCCCCGCGTGTTCCTCGCCTTCGACTCAGACGACGCGGGCCGCGAGGCCGCCGAGCGGCTTGAGAGCTTGCTTGGGAGGCGGGCCGCCACGGTCGACTTGCTTGGGGTGGCCGCTGACGTGGCCGAACTCGCCACGACGCCCCACGGGCAGACCACGTTCCGGGGCTTGCTTGCACGGGCGGCCCGCACCGCTAAGTAGCACAGTCCTCCTTCCACACGGGCTTCCCGCCCGCTCTTGTGCCCACGCCAGCCCACCGTCTTGCAGGCTCTGTGCCCTGCGCCATCGACCCCCCTACAGCATTACCCAAGGAGGCGCTATGCCCAATGAATGACGGGGCTTGCCCCGCCTACGGGCTTCCCATAGGGGATACCTGCACCGACCAGATAAAGAGCAGTCAGCACATCACAGACATCACGAAGGAGAAGCACAATGACGAACGCATCGACAAAGAACGGAAGCAACGGCGTCCACCCGGACGCTGCCATCACTCCGGAGCACGACCTGCTCTGGGACAGCCTGTCCCCAAGGGTGGTGAGCGAGCTGGAGAAGCCCCTCGACCCGAGCCTGGTGTCCCAGCGCAAGGGCCGGGCCGGTCGCACATACCAGTACATCGAAGGACACACCGTCATCGACCAGGCGAACCGGATCTTCGGTTTCGCGGGTTGGGGATATGAGGTGGTGGGCGACGTGACCCTGCGGGAGATCGAGCAGGTCGACCCCAAGACCGGGGAGGTGAGCCGAATCCGCGCCTACAGCGCTCCCGTGCGGGTCACCGTCCCCGGCGTTCCGCCCCGCACGGACATCGGGTTCCACGCCGTGGCGGAGGAGACGGCGGAGGGTCACGACACAGCCTGCAAAGGGTCGGTTACCGACGGTCTCAAACGCGCCCTGCGCAGCTTCGGAGACCAGTTCGGGAATTGCCTCTATGGGGACCAGGCGGCCACCGGGCAACCGGCGAAGCGGGAAAGCGCAGCCGACTCCCTTGCTCCGCCGCTGCGGGCGACGCTGATCGACCTGGGGGCGATGCAGGGGTTCGACGAGAAGCAGGTGCGGGCTGCGGTCAAGGGCAAGACGGGCAAGAACCTTGAGGCGGTATCGGCATCGGAGCTGACGCCGCTCGTGCAAGGGGCGACCCGGAAGCTCCAGCAGACGCGGGAAGCAGAGGTGGCGGAAGCGGCATGAGCCCAACGCGCCATAGCGAGCCCACGTAACGGGGCTGTCTCCACACCGGGGCAGCCCCGTTTTCATCTACAGGACAGAAAGGAGAGGGGGAAGGAACCGAAGCTAAGGCAGCCGCATGAGCTGCACAGACAACCGAGCGTTGCGCAAAGGCGGGGCTGTCTCTACGGGGGCGGCTCCGCTCTTCATATTCAGGAGCAAAGGAGAAGTGACCATGAGCCAGAACGAAGACCTGACCAACGACCAGTCGGAGGTCTACTCACGACCGGCAGCCCATTTCGACGGCGATGGGGCGCTGGTGGTGCGGGCATCCGCCGCCAGCAGCTGCCGCAGAGCCCTTTGGTATGCCGCCACTGAACATCAGCCCACCAACCCTCCCAGCGACGAGTCCCTGACCGTCATGGAGGCGGGGCAGGCCCTTGAGCAGGTGGTGCTGCGGGCGATGGAGCGTGCGAGCTGGGACGTGACCCCGGTGGACCCCAACAACCCCAGGGAGGTGACGGCCCAGATCACCCCCAACCTCCGCGTTACCGGCCACCCCGACGCCACCGGCGTCCTCCCCTTCTTCGGAGGGCCGGAGGTGATCGTCGAGGTCAAGACCAGGGGGCCGGAAGCCTACAAGCGGTGGCAGACCCTTGGCGCAGAGCGGAGTCACCCCGAATCGGTCGCCCAGGCCGCTCTCTACACCTACGGGCTATTCGGGGAGAAGCGCGATGTGGTGATAGCCACGATGGACACCGGCAGCCGAGCCTGGGATGCGGAGACGATTCCCGCCGAGCGGGTGGAGGACGCGATGGAGACGGTCAGCTTCCGGCTCGGTGAGCTGGCCGACCACTACGGTGCCCACGGGCAGAACCCCGACGAGTTGCCGGAGCGAGACTTCCGCGCTGGTAGCTGGCGGTGCCGGTCGTGTCCCTTCCTCGCCGCCTGTCGACCGGGAGAAGCCGAGGAAGGAGAAGACACGGACGAGGCACTGGACATAGAAGAAAGGGAGGTGAGCACCGAAGAGGTGCGGGCTGCGGTGCGGGCATACCTGGAAGCGCAGGAAGCCCTTCGGGAGCCGGAACAGGCCAAGCGCCGGGCGCTGGACACCCTCAAGGCGTGGATGGGGCAGCGGGGTATGACCAAAGCAAGCGTCGAGGGAAGGGCGGTGAGCCTGGTGCAGACCCGCCGCTTCTCCGTTGACTACCGCAAGCTGAACGCTCTGCTGGACCCGGATACCCGCGCCGACATTGTGACGGAGGCCGTGTCCCAGTACGTGCGGGTGAACTAGACGCTCCGTAACGGGAGCGCATGGACAAGGCCGTTTCCCTCCGAAGGGGACGGCGCTGCATTTCCATTCGAGTGCGGCAACGCCGCACTACTACACACACAAAGGAGAAACGACATGGCACGCACAATCAACAAGGTAGAGCTACTGGGAAGGGTCGGAGCAGACCCCGAAATGAAATACACCCAGAGCGGCACCGCCATCACCCAGCTACGGCTGGCCACCGACCGACACCGCCAGAACGGAGAGACGAGCACGGACTGGCACAGTATCACCTGCTGGTCCGGCCTGGCCGAAGCGGTGAACCAGTATGTCGCCAAAGGGGACCGGCTGTACGTCGCAGGCAAGCTGGTCCAGAACTCGTATGAAACCGAGGACGGCCAGCGCAGGCACCGCACCGAGATTCACGCCTCCGAGGTGGTATTCCTCGACTCCCGCAACGGGGGTAGCTCCGAGGAAGAGTCCGCAGTTGCCAGCGCCGAGGAGCCGGTGAAGGCCAAGTCACCCTTCTAGGCCAGAAACGCCTGCCGCCGCCCACTAACACGGGCGCTCCACGGGGCCGCTCCCATCTTCGGGGCGGCCCCGTTTCTCGTTTCAGACCATCCACATCTAGGGGAGGTTCCTATGACCAATGCACAGCACAACGACACACTGCTAGAGACCCTCCGGCGCAACGTCAGCATCCTGGGAGAGCTGGCCCTGCGCTACGGGGTGGAGACCCATCCACCGCGCCCCGCCGACCCTCCGACGGTCTATTCGCCCGAGGCGGTGCGGCTGCTGCTAGCCCCGGAGATGGCCCACCTCGCCCAGGAGCAGTTCCGGGTCCTCCTGCTGGACACAAAGACCCGGATCGTGGGCCAGCGGGTGATCTACCAGGGGGACGTGAGCTCCATCACCGTCAGACCGGCAGAGGTGTTCCGGCCCGCTGTCATGGAGGCGGTGCCCAAGATCATCGTGATCCACAACCATCCCTCGAACGACCCCGAACCGAGCCCGGCTGACGTGGCCCTGACCAAGAAGCTGATCGAGGCGGGCAAGCTCCTGGGAATCGAGCTACTGGACCACCTGGTCATCGGCGGGGACAAGGCGGTCAGCCTCAAGGAGCGCGGCCTCATCACCGCCCTCTAATCCTATAGGAAAACCCAGGCAGCCCAGCAACGACCCTTACCGGCCCCCACGGAGTCACCACACCTCCGCGCATCAGCATTCCAATTACCGAAAGGAGACATACTCATGCTTGCAACCGAAAACACACTCGACCCCGAAGCCCTGTACACCATCAACGCAGCAGGCTTCAGCGCCACCGCCGACGCCTTCGCCCGCGACCCTCACTCCCAGGGACTCTGGTTCCTCTCGATGGTGGGCTCCCAGACGGCGCTCAAGGCGATCTGGGCCTCCCTGCTCAAGCAACCGCCCGACGCCGCCCACCTCATCCAAGGGGCCGATGGGATGGCGCTTAGTGGCTCCTACCAGCGATGCGGTATCCCGTACCAAACAATTGGCACCTGGACGACCAAGATCGCCAAGCTGCCCGTGAGTGGGGGCTGGCACGCGTTGGTCTACGTGCGCCGTCTAACGGTGCTTGGAATCCCCGAATAATCGGGAGGGACTCAGAGAATGTCCCTGGGTCAACCGACCTACCTTGAGGCGAAAGCCGAGGGGGAAAACAGCATGTCGGTAAAGCGGCTACGGCCCCAAAGCGTTGTAAGGCCGGTTCCGCAAGACCCGCGCAATACGGTGAAAGCTAGACTGCTTGAACCTCAGTTCTCAGCGGTGATAAGGGCCGCCCATCGGTAGAACGCTTGAACCCCGATGCCAATCATTACCCGGAATTGTGTAGACCTTCTGGGTAACTCTGATGATTGGGCGACGACCAATGAGGTCAGATTAGAGAACGAACGAGGCACCTAAGTTGCGCTACTACGTTCCAAGCACACGGAATTCGGGATCGCCTAAGGGGCGCGAGCCCTATGGTGACGGAGCCTCCGTAGTAGTCCGAGGACGGGAAAGCCGTCCACATGGCGAAGGGAGGCAGGTGTCTTAGAAACTCAGAACAGGAGGTGCGCGAGATGCGCAACGCCGAAACCATACTGGGAATCATTCGCAACAGAGGTACACGGGGACTGCCCGTGAATGACCTTTACCGCCAACTCTGGAACCCGAACCTGTACCTGATGGCCTACGGGCGCCTCGCCAAGAACGACGGCGCGCTCACCCCAGGCGCAACACCGGAGACCGCAGACGGGATGAAGATGGACGACATCCACGCGATCATCGAGGCCCTTCGCTTCGAGCGCTACCGATGGACTCCGGCCCGCCGCGTATACATCCCGAAAGCCAACGGGAAGCGGCGGCCACTCGGACTCCCAACGTGGTCGGACAAGGTTCTGCAAGAAGTGATGCGTCTCCTACTGGAGGCGTACTACGAACCGCAGTTCAGCGACCAATCACACGGCTTCCGGCCCAAACGTGGATGCCACACGGCGTTCACGGAGATTACCCGCACCTGGACAGGCACGACATGGTTCATCGAAGGAGACATCGCCGGTTGCTTCGACAACATCGACCATAAGGTGTTGCTGGAAATACTTGGCGAGAACATCCAGGACAACCGCTTTCTGAGGCTCGTTTCCAATCTCCTCAGGGCTGGCTACCTTGAGGACTGGAAGCTCAACGCCACCCACAGTGGCACGCCGCAGGGAGGTGTGGTGAGTCCCATACTCGCCAACGTCTACCTAGACCGGTTGGACAGGTTCGTGGAGGGAGTGCTCTTGCCCGCCTACAACCGTGGCAAGAAGCGACGGAAGAACCCGGAGTATCGCAGAACTCTCAGTCAGATAGACCGTCTTCGGAAAACGGGCCATGGAAAGGAAGCGGCGTCTTTGCGCCCCCTCCTCCGGTCACTGCCATACGGCGACACCGAAGACCCGGACTACAGACGCCTGCGGTACATACGGTACGCCGACGACTTCTTGCTCGGCTTTGCGGGGCCAAAGGATGAGGCCGACGAGATCAAGACTAGGCTAGGCAGGTTCCTGCAAGATAACCTCAAGCTGGAGCTTTCCGACGCCAAAACCCTGGTCACCCACGGTCGAACCCAGGCAGCACGGTTCCTCGGCTACAAGGTCAACGTCCAACACAACGACACCAAGCTCGACGCCAACGGCCTTCGTTCGGTCAATGGCAACATCGGGTTACGTGTCCCATCGGACGTTGTACGCGCCAAATGCGCCCCATACATGCGCGGTGGCAAACCAGTCCACCGGGCAGAACGGCTTCACGACTCGCCTTACAGCATCGTGAGTCAATACCAAGTGGAGTTCCGAGGCATCGCCAACTACTACCGCCGTGCCGTCAACCTGACTTCCCTCAACCGCCTCCGTTGGGTCATGGGACTGTCCCTCGCCAAAACGCTTGCCAGCAAGCTGAAAATCAGCGTTGCCCAGGTGTATAGGCGATACGGGACCACGATCGAGACGGAACAGGGCCCTCGTAAGGTTCTGAAGGTGGAAAAGGTACGTCCAGGCCGGGACCCGCTGGTGGCGTATTGGGGAGGAATCTCCCTGGCACGGGATACCAGGGCCAACCTGGTTGACAAACTACCTCCAATACTCAACGGTCGGACAGAGCTTGTCGAGCGCTTGTTGGCCGACACCTGCGAGCTTTGCGGCTCAAAGGTCAAGGTCCAGGTGCACCACGTAAGGGCTTTGAAAGACCTGCGACAGAAGGGACGGGCCAAACCGCCCGCCTGGATGGAGGTCATGGCGGCACGACGTCGAAAGACGCTCGTGGCCTGTGCGTCATGCCACGCGGACATCCATGCCGGGCGTCCGCTGAAGCAGAGTGTACAGGTAGCCTGAGTACCTACGTTGCAACGGTCGGTAGTGTCCTAAAGTGTTACCCTAGGAATGACAGGTAAGACATGCACCATGTAAGCCGAAAACTGGTCAGAATCGGCATCATCGTTGTGGCCATCGGTGTCACAATGGGGCTGCTGTTTGGCCTGTCCGGTGGTGTGGCCTGGGTGGTAGGTGGTGACTATGTAGGTGACAGCGGCGCCAGATACATGCTGGTGGTCGTACTCGCCTACACATCGTTTTACGCCTACCTTGCCTGCCTTGTTACCCTCGCCGTAGGCGTCGGCGCTCTTGCGCTTGGTTTGACGCTGAAGGCTGTCACTCTAGGTACCGGATACCTCCGTAAGCACTAGACACTCCCACCACTTGAGACACTAGAGAGCCGGATGCCGCGAAAGTGGCACGTCCGGTTCGGAGGGGGGCCGACGGAAAAGTGCTCCACATGGAGTAACTCGCCAGCGGCCTACCCAACACGAAAATGGCCCAGTACGCCTCCGAACACGACACCTTCCTCCTCCTGGCCCAGACGGAAGACGAGGCCCCCAGGCTCCACTACCGCTTCCTGGACAAGAGGAGCCCACTGCCGTTGCATCCCTCCTGGGCAGACTGGCTGTGGCGGCGGGGCCTTCAGAAGGAGGAGACCACTCAGCTCCAATCGACGGGAGTGGTCGCCTACCGCTGCAACCCCAACCCCGAATCCCTCAAGGAGGACCTCTCGGAGGCGGTGGCTTCTGGGACGCTGACCCTACCCGGAGAGGAAGAGTCCATCGTGTCAGCAGTGAACGGAGGAGGGTATGGATAAGACGCTGACGAGAGCCAAACGCACCAATAAGCACCGGCAGGAGCGCAACTTCAAAGCCTGGCAGCGCTTCTCGCCGGACGGGACGACCTGCCGTTTCTGTAAGCACGATCACACGCAGCACCTGTGCACCTCGGGGCAGCCCCATTTTTATCGGCCTGCGACTGAGGCTGAGAGGCGCGACCCCAGGGTGATGCTCTACCGACACACCAGCACAGACAACGGCTCGGTGCTGGTCAGACGAGTGACGGTGGCGAAACACGCCGAGATCGTCACCGCTTTTTGCACCGCGTGTGCGCCGCGTAACGCGGCATAGGATACCTGACTCAGTTAGGAGAAATTCGGAGGAAGTTTCTGGGTCAACCGACTTACCTGGAGGTGAAAACCAAAGGGGAACACAGCATGTCGGTAAAGCGGTTGCAGTCCCAAAGCGTTGTAAGGCTGGCTCCGCAAGACCCGCGCGATATGGTGAAAGCTGGATTGCTTGAACCCTAGTCCCCCGACGGTGGATGCAGACACCCGTCGGTAGAACGCTTGTAACCCGACGCCACTCATTTCACTGACATGCATGCGGGGTCGGTGTACCTCCGATGAGTGGGCGATGACCATGTGGTCATTCCAGGGGATGAACGGGGCACCTAAGTCGCGCTAGACACGTCCTATGTCGAAAGACGGAGGAGACAGGGTTCGGCTTCTACTAAATCACGACTTTAGACATCGGGGTCGCGTCCCAGTTCAATCTGGGCGCACCATAGGGCTATGGCGTCATCCAACAACTGGGAGTTTGTTCTCGCCAGTATCACGATGTCATCCCGGAGAATGGGGTCGGACATCCTGACCTTGTTCTCGGCTCGCTGCCTCGCACCCTCGTGAGGTGTTCTCACCTTGAATAGGTAGTACGCGAACACGAGGACTGCAACCGCAACCACACCGATGAACAGCGCATTCAGAAGCTGTAACACAACAACAGAGAACGGAGGAACAACACGAGGGCTCGCGCTGAGAGAGCTATAGGAGAACCAGCCACCGGGTACATAGGTTAGGTCATAAACCCAAAGTAGCAAAACTGCTGCAAGGATGACCACGACCACCACACCCAAGGCTATGAGTAGAGTCCTCATGCTACTTCTCATCGTGAGATCAATCTAGCCGAACCAATCCCCAAAGTCAACGGAACGCGGGATTGCCTACGGGGGGAGACCCCTATGGCAACGGAGCCCTCGTAGTAGTCCGAGCCGGGGAAAGCCCGGCACATGGCGAAGGAGGGCAGGTGGTTTAGACGAATCAAACCAGAGAGGTACTCGTGATGAGAACTGCCGAAACTGCACTGAACGTCATACGCGAACGCGGAGAACGAGGATTGCCGCTGGAAGACATCTATCGGCTACTGTACAACCGGAACTTGTACCTGAGGGCCTACGGTCGTCTCTACTCAAACCAGGGAGCGATGACCAAGGGAACAACCGCAGAGACCGTGGACGGTATGTCACTGGCGAAAATCGACCGCATCATCGACAAGCTTCGGTACGAGCGGTTCCGGTGGACGCCAGTGCGACGGGTCAACATTCCCAAGTCTAACGGCCAGACCCGTCCCTTGGGCATACCGACGTGGACGGACAAGCTGCTGCAAGAGGTCATCCGGATGATTCTGGAAGCCTACTACGAGCCGCAGTTCTCCGACCATTCCCACGGCTTCCGGCCCCGCCGGGGGTGCCACACAGCCTTGAGCGAAGTGGCCCGCACCTGGACAGGCGTCCGCTGGTTCGTCGAAGGCGACATCAAAGTGTGCTTCGACAACATCGACCACGAGGTCTTGTTGTCGGCACTCGGCGAAAAGCTCCACGACAACCGATTCCTACGCCTGCTCAAGTATCTACTGAAAGCGGGCTACATGGAGGACTGGAAGTATGGCCGCACGCTGAGCGGGACACCGCAAGGCAGCATCGTCAGCCCCATCCTCGCCAACATCTACCTAGACCGGTTGGACAAGTACGTCGAGACAGTGCTCATTCCAGCAAACACCCGCGGCCAAGTGCGAAGGCGCAACCCCGCGTGGACACGGTTGAGAAACCGGATGAGCTACCACAAGAAAGTAGGGCACCACAGTCTGGCGGTAGAGCTGCGCAAAGAGATGCAGCAACTGCCTTCAGGCGACCCCTACGACCCAGGTTACCGACGGCTTCGATACGTGCGCTACGCAGACGATTTCGTGCTGGGTTTCATCGGGCCAAAAGCTGAAGCCGGGCAGATAAAGGAGTCCTTGGAGACGTTCCTGCGCGATAGCCTCAAACTGGAGCTATCCAAGGAAAAGACTCTCATAACCCACGCCACCAGCCAGGCGGCGAGGTTCCTCGGCTATGAAATCGTGAACCAACAAGTCCACGACAAGCTCGACCGCAATGGACAGCGACAAGTCAACGGACGAATTGGGTTACGGATTCCCGCAAAAGTTATCGAGCAACACTGCCGTGCCTACATGAAGAACGGCAAACCGGCACACCGCAACATCCTCATACACGATACGGATTACACCATCGTGGAGTAGTACCAGGCGGAGTTCCGGGGTGTCATCCAGTACTACCTGCTGGCCCAGAACGTAGCCCATCTCGGGCGACTGCAATGGGTCATGGGAGGGTCGCTCGCACGAACCCTTGCGGCCAAGCACAAAACCACCGCTCGGAAAATCCTTCGACGCTACGAGGGCGTCGCCCAAACCGAGCACGGAGAAAGGGCTTGCCTCAAGGTCGTGGTGGAGCAGGACAACGGCAAACGCCCTAAAGTGGCGTACTTCGGTGGCATACCCCTGAAGCGGAACAGGCAGGCTGTCCTCGTAGACCGACAGCCCCAGCGGTATAGGTCTGAACGCACAGAGCTAATACAAAGGCTCCTAGCGGACAAATGCGAGCTATGCGGCTCAACGGTGGATGTAGAAGTCCATCACATCCGTGCGCTTCGCGACCTAAACGTGAAAGGCCAACGGGAAAAGCCCAAGTGGATACAGGTCATGGCGGCGCGGCGGCGCAAGACTCTCGTGGTCTGCCAATCGTGCCACGTGGACACCCATGCGGGCCTACTGAATCCGCAACAGCAGAAATAACCACTGGAGAGCCGGATGCGGTGAAAGCCGCACGTCCGGTTCGGAGGGGGGCCGACGGAAAAGTGCTCCGATAACACGGGGTAACTCGCCGCCGGCCTACCCTACGTGCAGAGGCTGCGGGCACCAGCCAGGCGCTCTGCTACCAGCGAAGTCTCGCCACCGGAGAGGTGGTGGGTATCAAGTCAGATAACCGGCTCGCTGCCTGAAGGCGGCGGCCAATGAAAGGAGATAAGCCATGACCACGACCCAGACCATCTACTTCGAGTGCCCCCACTGCGAGGAGCGGTTCGCCCAGATAGAGGAGCCGGATAGGGATGTCCATACGGGAGAGATCTACCACTGCAACTCCTGCGGGGTGCAGGTGATATTCCAGGCCCTGTCCGCCGAGGACTACGTCCCGCCACCCAGGGCGAGGCGGGACTGCTACTTCTGCAGCCCCGAACCCTGCAAGTTCGGCCCATCAACATCGACCGACCATGAGGAAGGAGAGACATCATGAGACTGGCAGCACAGGCCAAAGGGGGGTTTTACCCGACGCCGGAGAAGGTGGTGGACTTCATCGCCACGCTGATACGGGCGCCTGCGGGCTACTACTACCGCAACCGGGAGGTGATCCGCATCCTCGACCCCTGCTGCGGAGCCGGGGAGGCCGTGGCCCAGCTGGGAGAGCGGCTGACCCAGGACAACACCATGCCCATAGAGACCTACGGGGTGGAGCTGCATACCGACCGGGCTGAGGAGGCCGCATCCCGGCTGCACCGCACCCTGGCGGCGGACCTGTTCCAGACTTCCATAGGCAACCAGGCGTTCGGCATCTGCCTGCTCAACCCTCCCTATGACCATGACCCTGAAAGCAAGCGGACGGAGCACGCCTTCCTGACCCACTCGACCCGCTACCTGAACGACGGCGGGCTGCTGGTGTTCATCGTGCCCCGCCAGCGTCTCGCGGTCTCGGCCAAGTACCTCGCCTCCTATTACTATAGATTGAGGTGCTGGGCCTTCCCACACCCCGAAAGAGAAGCGTTCGACCAGGTTGTGGTCATGGGCTACCGGATGGCGGAGCCCCGTCTCGACGAGGAGGCGCAGGGGCAGGTGCTGGCCTGGGCCGAGGGAGAGCCGGAGCCTCTGTACTCCCACGGCTACCCCATCTACACCGCCATCACCTCGGACGCGGGGGACATCCTGTTCGCCACCCGCACCGTCGATCCCGTGGCGGCGGCGCAGGAGGCCCGGCGCTCCGGCCTGTGGGCCAGCGCCGAAGTAACGGACTCCCTCTGGCCCAGCAAGGACCAGAGGACCCGCCCCCTGATGCCGCTGCGACGCGGACACATGGCCATGCTCATCGCCGCCGGGTTCCTGGACAACCTCCAGCTCGAAGCGGACGGACGGCGCATTCTGGTCAAGGGGAAGACCACCAAGGAGCTGGTGCTGGTCGAGGAGACCCCGGACAAGGAGACCTATAGGGAGAGGCTCCGCACCACCGTCGTCGCCCTGGACCTCGGGGACGGCGTAATCACCGACATCGCCGCATAGCCGACTCCACCCCAGAGCCGCGTCACGAGGCCCCGCTGGTTCTTTCCAGGACCACGGGGCCTCGCCCTTTATCAGGACCGAAGCAGCCAGAAGCGATACCTCTATAAGAAGGAAGGAGAAAACCAATGGACCTCGCCCAGTTCATCGACAAGTACCGAGATGCAGCTCAAGGCCGGCAAGGAGTACCACCGCAAGACCACCGGCCCTCCCAGAACGGCCACGGCCTGCCCCAACTGCTCCGCTCCCCCCTGGGAGCCCAGGCCGCCGCGTGGACTTGGAGTGAGACGGGCAACTTCTTCTTGGACAATTCCTATGAAGACGGGGCCTACGACGGCTTCTCCGACCCCTGGGACGACGAAGTGATATCCGAGGCCACCGAGGAGTGGCGAAAGGCCAGGGCCGTCATGGACTCGGTATACCAGCTGGCCGACTGGCTGGAGGACGACCTGTCCGCCCACTTCGCCGAGATGCTGGACTTCATTCTGGGGCGGCTCGGCAACTCAAACCCAACTACGGAGGAAAACGACCATGAGTGAAGACACCAACGCTACGGAGTGGTCCCTGCCGGGCCAGATGGACGTGCCCAGGGACGAGCTCAGGGTACAGATGGAGGTGTACGACGAGACCATCCTCCTGCGCGGTTTCGAGGATGGGGCCAACTGGGTCAGGACCGTCTCGGCGGACGGTATCGCCAACGCCTTCACCCAGCACCTGGGGTTCTCCTCGGGACTTCTGCCCAAGGAAACCCTCTGGTGGAGCCAGGGCGAGACGGGCCAGGTGGTCGCCCTTTGGTGGCCGCCAAAGGTGTGGCCGGTGGCCCTGCAACGGGAGGCGTTCAAGCCTCCCGCCCGGCTCAGGATTCCCATGCCCGGCCTGGTGTTCGTCTGCTCGCCGGGCCGGGCGCCCTGGGTCTACGCCGCCAAGAGCCGTCCCGCCGGAGCAGAGCATCCGCTCTACCGGGCTCCCGCCTTCAACGTCTTCAGCGACGGGCGGGTCTGTCCCGGCAGCCACGCGTTCCCCGAAGAGGTCGGGCTGATACCCGACTCCTTCTTCCAGTCCTTCTTCTCGATGACGGGGGACACCCGGGACCGCTCCAAGAAACACCCCGACAACCTGCACGCACTATGGGAGGAGCTCGATGGAAAGAGGAGGTACCCGCTTGGCGACCTGGTTCCCCAATGCACGGTGGCCCAGGCTATGGCGCTCTCCGAAGGGAGACGCCCCTACCGCTAACGCCGCATCAAGGCCGGTGGGATACCTGGTCAACCACCCGTCCGGCCTCACCGGAGCCCAAGGGGTCGGGTACGACTACCTGCTGGGCTCGGGCGGCCTCTACGTCCAGTCCCAAAACGCGCACCTGGTGGCGCGGGTCATGGTCGCTCCCGGCTCGGTGCGCGGCCTCGCTCCGGTGACGGAGAACGTGCAACTCACCCACGGTCCCATTCCGGCGTGGCTGTTCGAGCTGGGGCTGAGCTGGTTCCAGGAGATCCCGGACACCGAGCGATTCTTCGCCGTGCGCTGGGACGGGAGCTCCTACCGGGTGGTGGTGCCGGAACAGACCGGCACCGCCTCGTCCCTGACCTACCGGCCTCCTGCCGGTGTGGTGGCCGAGTTCCACTCACATGGGAGGGGACGCGCCTTCTTCTCGGCCACCGACGACCATGATGAGCAGGGCTTCAGAATCTACGGGGTCGTCGGAAAGCTGGACACTCCCTGGCCGGAGCTGAGGCTCCGTGTGGGGGTCTACGGACACTTCGCCCCGCTCTGCTGGCCGCAGGTGTTCGGCGGCCCAAACCCATGCCTGAACCACCACGAATCACAGATCAATCACACCAAGGAGGTAACCTAACCATGCCCTACTACCTGGATAACGAGTTTCTACAGAACAACCCCTGGATCACCGTGGTCGGCTGCGGCGGCACCGGGGGATACGTGGCCGAGGGCCTCTGTCGGCTCTTCCAAGGAAGGGAGGCCACCATCGTCCTGGTCGACCATGACCGGGTGGAGCCTCACAACCTGCTGCGCCAGAACTTCTACGCAGAGGACGTGGGCCGCTTCAAAAGCCAGGCCCTCGCCGACCGGCTGGCGCGGGCGTACGGTCGGCCCATCGGCTACTCGGTCTACGCCTTCCGCGAGGGCGACTCGGGCTCCTACGGACACCGCCATCCCGGTCTTCCCCGCTACGGCAACTGCCTGCTCATAGGCTGCACCGACAACGCCGCCGCACGCAGGGCTATGGCAGCGTGCTTGCGGGGCGGGCGGCAACAGTGGCTCATCGACGCGGGCAACGACACCAACTGGGGTCAGGTCCTCACAGGAAATGTGGCCGAACCGTCGCACCGGTATGAATCGGCCTTCGACGGTGAGACCTGCCACCTGCTGCCCGCGCCCACGCTCCAGCGCCCGGACCTGCTGACCGCCGTGCCGGACACCCCTCCGGACGTGGACTGCGCGGCGGCCCTCGACCTCACCGACCAGGACCCCACCATCAACCAGATGATGGCCTCTCTGGTGCTCATGGTCGTGCGCCGCATGGCGGCGGGCACCTGTCCCTTCATGGGGCTCTACCTGGACATGGAGCAGGGCACGGTCTCGCCGACCTATGTCACCCCCGAGGCGGTGAATCGAGTGATGAGGTCGAGCCGCCGGCGGCGGCGGAGGATAGTTTGACGCCCTGGACGGCAGGATGGCGCCCTAATGATTGGCGCTCACGACTTACCCAGAGAAATAACAAGGAGAGAAACCATGCTTGATGAGAATGGAACGGAAGCATCACGCGAAGGTGCCCTGAACGCTTACGAGAGTCTCTTCGGCGATACGGTCGCCGCCCCGCCCGCCGAGCTTGGGAAAGAGCAGGAAGTCAGCATTGAGCCCGACCAGAACCAGCAAGGTTCGGACCTTGACGAGGAGGAACAGGCTGTCGTAGCCGAGATCGCTCCGCCCGAGGACCTGAAGGTCGTCCTGTCCATCAAGGACGGCCGGGCCTCAATTGGGGTGCAGCAGCTCTCGTCTGACCCTTACATCGAGTCCTTCGACGACCGAGAGGTATCCAAACTGGCCCAAGAGGTTCCTGCGGTGCTGGAAAGGGCGAGAGCCAGGTGGGAAGACGCACCCAAACATCCCGCTTACGAGCGACCCACTCCCTCGACAGGGCGTCGGCCACGGCGCGAACAGCCACCGGCGCAGAACCCTACCGCTGAGGGAGAGGCAGCAGAGCAACAGCCCGAGACGCTGAGGCTGTTCTGAGTGTTTTGGTGGAGCCACACTCGGAACGGCCAGCCATAAGGAGCGGTCGTTGGCAGTGGTCCCAACCGGCGTCGCTCTCTCTATTCCAGTGGGAGTTGGGCCTGGAGAGAGAAAGAGAGGAGGAGTTGGTCAGCGCAGGTCGCTGATCGCAGAAACCACAGGGGCAGCCATCGTTTGAAGACGGTAGCTGCCCCTGCCTACCCATATGTGTGGGCTTTTTTCGTTGCACGAAAACCCCGCATAATGAATCCAGGAACCGATCACAGATGTGCCGCCATTTACTCAATTGAAAAGCAAGAAACTTCATTGACAGAAATGCCGGAAAGTCGGACGATCTAATGGGATATACCGTTTCTTCATCTAGGAACGAGAGTTCTCCCTGTCAACTCTCTCCAGTAACCTTTGGTGACAGCGTTGCAGGCAGCGGCACACCCGCTGACCCGCTCTCCGAACTGGCCAAAGTCAGCGAGCCGACAGTAGGCTCCTCCGAGAGTCCCTGTCCCTTGCCGGCTCTGCTTCATCCCGCCGTAGAATCCTAGCGTCGAGGGTCCGGTGGGCGATTAGACTTGCGCGCGAAAGGAAGATACATGAATGAGAGCGTGATTCGGACAGATGGGCTGACCAAGCGATATGGCGACATCCTTGCCGTAGACGACCTCTCGCTGGAGGTGCCCGGCGGGCAGGTCTTTGGTCTTCTCGGTCCCAACGGCTCGGGCAAGACGACCACCATGGGCATGCTGCTTGGGCTGGTGAAGCCAACCGCGGGCAGCTTTAGTCTGTTTGGCAGCGGCACGCCCCATCAGAATGCCCTCCATCGCGTCGGTGCCATCGTCGAGACCCCTTCCTTCTACCCGTACCTGTCGGGTCGAGACAACCTGGCCTACTACCAGGGGATCACAGGGAGGGGCAACCGGAAAGAGTTGGACGACTTGCTGAGCAAGGTGGGCCTTGCCGACCGCGCGAAGAGCCGCTTCCGTACCTACTCTCTGGGCATGAAGCAGCGCCTAGGCTTGGCCTACGCCCTGCTGGGCGACCCCGAGCTCCTGTTCCTGGACGAGCCGACCAACGGCATGGACCCAGCGGGCATGGCCGAGGTCCGGGATATGATCCGGGGCCTCGGCACAGGTGGACGCACGGTGCTGCTGTCGAGTCATCTGCTGCACGAGGTAGAGCAGGTGTGCGACAGCGTCGCCATCCTCTCCAAGGGCAAGCTCATCGCCCAAGGCAAGGTCGCCGACCTGGTGCACACGCGAGCGGGGGAGCGGGTGCGACTGCGTACCACGGACAATGCGAAGGCCATCGAAGTCTTGTCGGCGCTGGAGTGGGTTGGCGATGTGACTATAGACGGTGAGTCGGTGGTAGTGACGGCTCCGAGTGAGCGTTCGTCGGAGTTGAGCTCAGCCCTGGGTCGCGCGGAAGTCTACGTCACGGAGATGGCAGCCGATGAGATGTCGTTGGAGCAGTACTTCCTGGATATTACGGGCGACGGAAAGAAGGACGCAGAGTGATAGCCCAGGTACTCCGCCTCACCCGCTGGGAGTGGTTCAAGCTTCGCAAGAGATGGATGCCGTGGATACTCTTGAGCATCGTCGTCGTCATCACTCAGTTCTTCCTCTGGGGCGGCTATGCGGCCTATCACAACGAGGCCATACGGTCCTTTGTCAGATCCGGCAACCTCTACTCGGCCAGCACTCAGACGGATGATGGAATCGTATCCATAGAGCTGACGTGCGCCGACGTTGCGGAAGGGCGCTTAGCTGAAAAGCTAGAGGCGCTCCCGGAGGACTTCCGAGAGCGACAGCTTGACAATATCCAGGACTTTAGCGAAGGCTGCGCCGGTCTTACTGCGCTTGACCAATTCCGGGAGGGATTCACCCTTCCGAGTGGCATGACGGGCGGTATCGGAGTGGCGCACTCGATCCTCGGCATCCTCATCCTGATCCTCACTGCGTCCGTCATGGGCGCTGAGTACAGTTGGGGCACCCTGCGGAATGTACTAACCAAAGGCGTGAGGCGCTGGCAGATGCCCGCGTCGAAGCTCCTCTTATTGCTTCTGCTGGGCGCGGCTGGGCTGATCGTCATGTCTGTCCTGATTGCAGTATCTAGCCTCATTGCCGCCATCATTCCTCCACAGGAGACCGGCGGCCCCTTTGGTGCGGGCGAGTGGTCCGAGGCCGCCGTGATGTTCGGCAAAGCGGTCTACGCAATGGCCCCATACATCATGCTGGCCACATTCCTGGCGGTGTTGACTTCATCATCCTCGATGGGTATCTCCCTGTCCCTGGGGTATTACTTCGTCGAGCTGTTCGTTGCCCCCATCTTTCAACTCACTTCCTGGCTCCAGAACGCGCCCGACTACCTGATCGTGCAAAACGTCAACATTTGGATGGGCGAGGCCGCTGTCGTTGGTGCGGAAGTCACAAGGGATGGTGTTTCACTTGAAACTCCGGGTACGCTGCATGCCTTTGTCGTGATGCTTGTCTACATCGTCGTTCTCGGTGTGGCTGCCTTCTGGCTCTTTATGCGCAAGGACATCGCAGGGGCAACAGGCGAATGATCGCTCAGGTGGTGCGTCTCACCCGCTGGGAGTGGTTCAAGCTCCGCCGCCGCTGGATGCCCTGGATTCTCTTGGCCATCGCAGCAGCCTTGTGTCAGGTCTTTCTATGGAGCATGTTCTACTCGTACAACGACCGGCTCTCCGTTGAAGAGCAGACCACCTTCCACTTGCCGGGGCCGGTGGTGGCGGAGGACGGCAGACGTGCCGTTATACCGATATCGTGTGCCGATATCTGGGAGGGCACCGTCGACGATAAGGTGGCAAGAAGCGCCCCGGAGCTTCGGGAAGAGACGCTCGAACTGGTGAGGTCGATGCGCGAGGAGAGATGCCCAGGCCAGATTGAGGAGGAGGCCCGGTTCCGGGACGAGACTCGGCGGGTCTTCGTGCTTCCGGATAGCGTTTCCATGGCCTCGGGGTCGCCCATAGCATCGGGGTCATTCTCATCATGATCCTGGGTGCATCGGCAATGGGAATCGAGTATGGCTGGGGCACCTTACGAGCGGTGTTGACCAGGGGTGTCAGCCGCTGGCAGTTCCTGGGGGCAAAGGCGTTGTCGCTCCTGCTTTTGGGCGCCGGTGGGTTCATCATCGTGGCTCTGACCGTCGCGGTGAGCAGCTTGATCGCCGCTTCGCTGCTCGTTGACGACGGAGGGCTTGCGGACTCCGGCCAGTGGTCCACCGTCGCGATGATGTTTGGCAAGGCGGTCTACGGGCTGGCGCCATACGCCATCCTGGCACTCTTCCTGTCGGTGCTGACTTCATCGTCGAGCATGGGCATCGCATTTTCCCTGGCGTACTACTTCGCCGAGTCCATACTGGTTGCGACACTGGGTGGTCTGTTTGATTGGTTCAGTAACGTGACCGACTTCCTGCTGGGTCCCAGCGTTACCTCATGGATGACCGAGACGGGTGTCCGCACGACGGGTGAGGGAGCCATGTTCCCTCTGAGTGTTCCGTCGAGTCAACTGCACGCCTTCTTCGTCGTTATGGCCTACGTCATCATTCTCGGCGCGGCTGCCTTCTGGCTCTTTCTGCGCAAGGACATCGCCGGAGAGAGAGGCGAATGATCATGTTGGTGCTTCGCCTCATCCACTGGGAGTGGTTCAAGCTGCGCAAGAGGTGGATGCCCTGGATACTCCTGATCGTCGCCCTCGCCGTCGTTCAGGCCACCCTGTGGGGTTTCTACGCTTCATACGGGAATGTGGGCAACGAATACGCCTCTGGCTACCCCGGAGTACCGGATGCCCGTGGAAGGTCTCCCATAATCAGGATCACATGCGCCGATGTCCTCGACGGGACCGCGGCTGCCAAGGCGGAGAAGGTCTCTGAAGAGTTCCGAGAGCAGGCCCGCAAGACGCCACTACGGCGAGAGCGCTGTCTGGGCATCGTTGAGCAGATAGCGGAGGACCGTGAGCGTCACCGGGAGTTCTTCGTCCTTCCAGGCGGTCTCGCCAACGCCCTCGGAGTCGCCCATTACATCGGCCTTCTTCTCGTCATGATCCTGGGAGCGTCGACAGTCGGCGCGGAGTACGGTTGGGGCACCTTACGAACAGCGTTGACGAAGGGTACCGGCAGGTGGCAGTTCCTGGGGGCGAAAGCGTTGTCGCTCGTGCTATTTAGTGTTGCCGGGCTGCTTGTCGTATCCCTGACCGTCGTGGTCAGCAGCCTGATTGCCGCTTCACTCACACTAGGCGACGGCGGTGGGCTGGCCGGTGCCGGCCAGTGGTCAACGGTGGCGGTGATGTTTGGCAAGGCGACCTATGTGCTGGTCGCGTACGCCATCCTTGCGCTGTTCCTCACGGTACTGACCTCATCGTCGAGCATGGGGATCGCGATGTCCCTTGCTTACTACTTCGCTGAGTTCATTCTCGGACGCATCCTGGGTGACCTGTTCGCCTGGTTCGACAACGTGTCCGACTTCCTGATTGGATTCAACACGGCCGCCTGGATGTCCGAGACCGGGGTGGTGACGACCGAGGGGTCCCTATTCCCCGTCAGTGACCCTCCTGGTGAGCTGCACGCCTTTCTTGTCCTGCTGGCCTACATCATCGTTTTAGGCGCGGCTGCGTTCTGGCTCTTCCAACGCAGGGACGTGGCAGGAGCGAGGGGCGAATGATCGCCCGTGTGCTGCGCCACCCCCCTAGGAGACGCACATGTAACGCAGAACTCTCGTCGGTTAGTCATAAGGCGACGGTCAATCGAAAAGTTCGCAATTCAGTACACGTAGGCCCGCTTGCGGGGGATCGAACTACACGCCATCCCCTGAACTCCCTTCCTAGTCAACTGCCTCCTAGTCCGACCGCCCACGAGTACCTGAGTTTTCCGTTGCTATTGTGTCCGGCGGATGAAAGTTCTTGATTTTGTATAGGTTGGTGGGCCTAGGTTGACTGTAGACAGTACCACGTTTGAGTTTGTCGTTACGATCAGAAACCCTATTTCATCGGTCCAAGAGCCTGACTATCCTCCCGACGACATAGTGTCACAGACAAAGGATCCCCTATTGGACTAGGTGGTGGATTTTAAGATGTCATGTACTAGCTATTTATGGGCTTAAAAGCGTTGTACGTTTGGCAGATAATGGTGTAGCCTTGAGTTGTATTCCGCACATGGTTTGAAGTCAGTTCGGAGGCACACGCCGCGCACGAACCTAAGGAGGTGGCACGTCTTCTATGCGTTCTAGCTCCCGGCCCCAAAGATTGGCCATAGCGGCGATGGTCACTGTCTTGGTCTTGCTGTCGGGGTCCACCATCCCATTGACCACGTCTGCGCAGATTGAGGCCACCCCCCCGGACCAGCCGTCCGGACTGTCCACCGAGGCCGGCGACACGCAGGTGAGGTTGAGCTGGGAGGACCCCACAGATTCGACGATAGACAAGTACCAGCTATGGCAGATTGCCGAAAGCGCAACGCTCACTGGAGGCACCAACGATGAGTTCGGGAATGCTGCAGCGGTAGATAGCAACACAGCCGTGATCGGGGCGCCTGCAGACGACGGATCCGGTTCGGTCTTGGTATTCGCGATGGACCTCGATTCCGGTGTGTGGAGCCAGGCGGCGAAGCTCAAAGCCAGCGATGCCGTAGTGGGTGATAACTTCGGCACTTCTGTAGCGCTGGACGGTAACACCGTGGTGGTGGGCGCGTCCTTGGACACCCACGGGTTGTTGGCCAGAGCCGGCTCGGTCTATGTCTTCACCAAGCCAGCCTCCGGCTGGGCCGATTGGGACCCCACTCAAGACACTGAGACGGCCAAGATCGTCCCCGCCGGCTTCGCTGCGGGCGACGAGTTCGGACATTCCGTAGCGGTGGACGATAGCACCGGGACCATCGTGGCCGGGGCGTGGCACGACGATAGCAACGAAGGTTCGGCCTACGTCTTCACCGAACCCACCGGCGGCTGGAGCGGCTGGGGCACCTTGACTGACCCTGCCAAGGCCAATTTGACGGCCACGCTCACTGCCTCCAACGCTGCGGCGAACGACTACTTCGGCCATTCCGTGGCAGTGGACGGTGGCACCGTTCTGATTGGGGCGAGCGGGAGAGACGGCGGCAAGGGTGCGGTGTACGCATTTACCAAGCCCAAGACCGACGACGGCTGGACCGGCGACTTAGATATCGATACTGGTGACGCGACCAAGCTCACCGCCGGCGATGGCGCTGACAACGATCTTTTGGGTGCTTCCGTCGCGATCGACGATGGTACTGCCGTGATCGGGGCGATCGGGAATGGCGCGAACGAAGACGACGGCGACGACACCAATGACCTCACCAATGCCGGTTCGGCTTACGTTTTCATCGAAGGTCCTAGCGCGTGGAGTCAGGCGGCCAAGCTCACCGCCTCCGACCGCGAGGTCGACGAGCGAGACGACAGCCAGTTTGGGATTTCCGTAGCGGTGAGCGGTGACATCGTAGTTATCGGGGCGGACGGAGTCGACCAAAGTGCCACCGAGACCAATTTCGGTGCGGCCTACGTCTTCACCAAGCCCGCCACCGGCTGGGCCGACAATACCGAGACGGCCAAGCTCACCGCCTCCGATGGCAACACTAACCACGATTTCGGCTCTTCCGTCGCAATAGACGGCGACACGGTCGTGGTTGGAGCGGGAAACAACGATACGGCCTACGTGTTCGACATCGATGATTGGGCCGACATCGCCGGTAGTAACGCAGCGACCACGTCCCACATCGTGACTGGTCTGACCAACGACATCGAGCACGTTTTCCGCGCGCGCGCGTTGGACGGCGCCGAAGCCAGCGATCCGTCCGACTCCGTGGCAGGAACCCCGAAGGCAGCTTCCTACGCTCCGGTCAAACTCTTAAACTTTTCCGCCGCGCAGACTGGCGACGGTGAGGTGGAGATGACGTGGGACGCACACCGCTACCCGCTGACCGTCAGTGGTTATGAGTACAACCAGGACGGTGGCGATTGGGACGCCATCACGGGGAGCGATTCCAGCACCCATTCCCATACCGTCACTGGCCTGACCAAGGGCACCACGTACACCTTCGCTGTACGCGCCGTCAACGGCGTCGGTTCAACCGAGTCCGACGCCAGGTCCGTAACAATAATCGGACAGCCGGCGGCGCCCGACTCATTCACCGCCGCCGCGGGCGACGAACAGGTGTGGCTTGGCTGGAGAAGCCCCGCAGATTTCACCATATCCGGGTACGAGTACCAGCAAAAGACCGGGGGCGACTTCGGCAACGATTGGACCTCCATCCCCGGGAGCAGGTCCGGGACCACTTTCCACATCGTGACCGGCCTGACCAACGGCACGTCTTACACCTTCCGGGTCCGCGCCTTTAACGCCGCCGGGGGGAGCGATTCGTCCGGCGAGCAGTCCGCAACTCCGGCGACGGCGTCTTCGGCCCCGGTCGAACCCGAAGGCTTTTCCGCCAGCCAGACCGGCGTCGGCCAAGTAGAGTTGACTTGGGACCCGAGTTCCAACCCCCTGACTGTGACCGGTTATGAGTTCACCCAGAACAACGGGTCCACTTGGACCACCATCTCCGGGAGCGATCACAGCACTGTCTCCCACACCCTCAACAATCTGAACACTGGGAACTACACCTTCGCCATCCGCGCTGTCAACGGCCCATACGTAGGCGACTCCTCCGGTGCCCAGTCCCTGACTGTGGTCGCTAAACTGGTGGCGCTGACTGGGCTTACCATCAACGATCCCGAGCCTGGGAGCGGCATCGAGAGCGATATCGGAGACACCCAGGTCAGGCTGAAATGGAACGACCCCGGCAATACGTCCATAACCAAGTACCAGGTGTTGCAGTTTCCTGAGAGCATCAAGCTGATCTCCAGCAACCGCGATGACGAAGACGAGTTAGGGTGGTCGGTCGCCGTGGACGATGACACCCTGGTGATTGGGGCCCTCGGGGACGACGACACCATCAAACTATCCGGTTCGGCCTACGTATTCACCAGGGTTGCCGGCGGCTGGACCCAGGCGGGCAAGCTCACCGCCAGCGATCCCAAGGAGGATGCCGGCTTCGGGCATGCGGTCGCCGTGCATGGTGACACCATCGTCGTTGGAGCGTACGAGGAGGACCACACCGACAACAACAACAACCCCATCGACGATGTTGGCGCTGCATACGTCTTCACCAAGCCCGCCAACGGCTGGGCCGACATGACTCAGACGGCCAGGCTAACTGCCTCCGACGCTGCGGCCGAAGACGAGTTCGGAACTTCGGTGGCAGTGCACGGCGACACGATCGTGGTCGGGGCGCCCGAGGAAGACACCGGAGCGAGGGGCTCGGCCTACATCTTCACCAAGCCGGCCAACGATTGGGCCGACATGACTGAGACGGCCGCACTGAGGGGCGAGTCGGGTGGAGACCGGTTCGGCCGTTCCGTAGCGGTGTACGGCGACACAGTCGTGGTCGGGGCGTTCGAAGTAAACGGCACAAGAGGTGCGGCTTACCTATTCACGAAGCGCGCCGCCACCGGAGTCTGGGACGATTGGGATGACACCAGTGCCAGCAATGCAACTCCCAAGCTGACCGCCTCCGACCGCGCCAGTGGCGACCGGTTCGGCCGGGCCGTAGCCATGGACGGCGACACGATCGTAATTGGTGCGGCCTACCACGACTACGACGACCCCGATAACAACACCAACGATGTCAGCAACTCCGGTGCAGCGTACGTCTTCATCAAGCCCGCCACCGGCGGTTGGGCCACCGACACCGAGATCGCCAAGCTAACCGCCTCCGAACGCGCGGAGAGCGACCAGTTCGGGTATTCCGTCGCGGTGGACGGCAACACCGTCGTGGTTGGTGCGGACCAAGACGACAGCAACCGCGGTTCCGCGTACGTATTCGCCGAGCCTCAAGGCGGCTGGACCGATACAGAAGGTACGGACCCGCTCACGGCCTACGATCGCAGTGGGAACGACCGGTTCGGCAACTTCGTAGCGGTCGACGGCGACACCGTGTTGGTTGGAGCAGTCGGGGACGATAGTGATAAGGGTTCGGCCTACGTGTTCGGCACCGGTGAGTGGGCCGACATCCCCGGCAGCGGAGCGGGGACCATCTCTCACATCGCCAGGGCTCTGCGCAACAACGTCAAGCACACTTTCCGGGTCCGCGCGGTGAACGCGGCGGGGGAGAGCGGTGCGTCCGAAGTGGCGGCGACGCCGGTGGCGGCGACGTTCGGCCCCTCCCAACCCGCAGACCTCACCGCCACCCAGACCGGCGTCGGCCAGGTGCTCTTGGCGTGGACCGCGAGCACTGAACCGCTGACCGTCAGGCGTTATCAGTACAAACAGAACGATGGTAGCGGCTTCGGTAATTGGATCAACATCGAAGGAAGCGATTCCAGCACCGCCTCCCACACGATCACCAGCCTGGGCGGGCCTCCGCCCGACGTGTACACCTTCACCGTCGGCGCCGTCAATGGTGGCGGTCAAAACGCCTCGGAGGTCGAGTCCGTAACTCTAGAAGCCCAGGCCGCGGCGCCCAGCAATTTGGACGCGGACGCGGGCGACGAGCAGGTAAAGCTGAGTTGGGATGATCCCGGTGATTCGACCATTGACAAGTACCAGCACTTCCAGATCGACCCGAGCAAGCTGACCGCCGACGACGGTGCTGACGACGATGAGTTCGGGTATTCGGTAGCGATAGATGGCAACACCGCCGTGGTCGGAGCGCACCAGCCCGAATACCAAGACGAAAACGATATGACCGTCGAGGTGGGGCCCGGTGCGGCATACGTATTCGTCAAGGCCGACGGTGCGTGGAGCCAAGCAGCCAAGCTTACCGCCCCCAGCCCTGTGACGAACGACGAGTTCGGGTACTCCGTGGCAGTGGACGGCGGCACCGTGGTGGTCGGGGCCCCGGGGAGCAACAGCAACACGGGCGCGGTCTATGTCTTCACCAAGCCCGATGCCGAGGAAGGTTGGGCCAGCACAAGTACTGCGGCTACCCTAACCGCCTTCGGCGCCGAGGGTGGCGACGAGTTTGGAATCTCCGTAGCGGTGGAGGGGACCACGGTCGTCGTCGGGGGTGACCAAAACGGAAACGGCGCCACCTACGTCTTCACCAAGCCCGGGAGCGGCGGCTGGGCCGACGCCACCGAGACCGCCAAGCTCACCGCTTCCGACGGCGCGGCGGCTGACGAGTTCGGGATTTCCGTCGCGGTGCACGGCGACATCGCCGTGATCGGGGCGCGTCAGGACGACACCAGGAACGGTTCGGCTTACGTGTTCACCAGGGTCTCCGGCGTGTGGAGCCAGGAGGCGAAGCTGATAGCCTCGGACGGCGCTGCGAACGACGAGTTCGGAATCTCCGTCGCTGTCGACGGGGACACCATCCTGGTGGGAGCTCACCAAAACGACAGCAACAAAGGTGGGGCCTACGTCTTCACCAAGGTCTCCGGCGTGTGGAAGCATGTAGCCAAGCTCACTGCCGATGATGGCGCGGCGAACGACGAGTTCGGAATCTCCGTCGCTGTCGACGGGGACACCATCGTGGTGGGGGCGCACCAGGACGACGACAAAGACGATCTATCTGGCTCGGCCTACGTCTTCACCCGGGACTCCGCCGGTGGGTGGCGCCAGAGGGAAAAGCTCACCGCCTCCGACGGCGAGGCGGGGGACCGCTATGGGTATTCCGTCGGGGTCAGCGGTGACACCGTCGTGGTTGGTGCGTATTCGGATGATAGTAACGAAGCCAATACCGGTGCGGCCTACTTTTTGCGCATTCCGGGTTGGACCGACATCCCCGATAGCGCCGCGACGACCACCTCTCACATCGTCACCGGCCTGACCAACGATGAGGAGCACACATTCCAGGTGCGAGGCGTGAACGCCGCAGGCGAGGGTTTGGCCTCGGCCCGCGCCGTTGGTACTCCCACGTTTGCGATACCGAACCGGCCCACGGGTTTCACTGCGGACGCGGACGATGCGGTGGTGGAGCTGAGTTGGGATGACCCCGAAGATTCGACCATAGACAAATACCAACTGCTCCAGATTACTCAGGGCGGCAAGCTGACCGCCGCCTCCACCGACGACCCGGTGGTTCGGGGCGACGGGTTCGGAATCTCCGTCGCGGTGGACGGCAACACCGCCGTGGTCGGGGCCTACAGGGACGACGACGATGGCGCCAATTCCGGTTCCGCCCACGTCTTTACCAGGAGCTCGTCTACCGCTCCGTGGAGCTGGTCGGCCAAGCTCATCGCCTCGGATGGCGCGGCGAACGACGAGTTCGGAATCTCCGTCGCGGTGCACGGCGACACCATCGTCGTGGGAGCGTACCAAAACGACAGCAACAAAGGTGGGGCCTACGTCTTCACCTGGAATTCCAGTAACAGTAAATGGGAACAGAAGGCCAAGCTCACCGCTTCCGACGCCGCGGTCAACGACGAGTTCGGAATCTCCGTGGCGGTCGACGGCGACACCATCGTCGTGGGAGCGCACCAAAACGACAGCAACAAAGGCGCCGCCTACGTCTTCACCAAGCCCGAGAGCGGCGGCTGGGCCGACGCCACCGAGACCGCCAAGCTCACTGCTTCCGACGCCGCGGCCAACGACGAGTTCGGAATCTCCGTGGCTGTGCACGGCGAAACAGTGGTCGTAGGAGCGCACCAAAACGACAGCAACAAAGGCGCCGCCTACGTCTTCACCAAGCCCGGGAGCGGTGGCTGGGCCGACGCCACCGAGACCGCCAAGCTCATCGCCGATAACGCCGCGGCCAACGACGAGTTCGGAATCTCCGTGGCTGTGCACGGCGAAACCGTCGTGGTTGGTGCGCACAAGTACGATGTCGGCGGCGGCACTGAGAAGGCTAACGCCGGTGCGGCCTACGTCTTTATCAAGCCTACCAGCGGTCCTTGGGCCGACGGCACTGAGACCCCGAAGCTCATCGCCTCCGACGCTACGAGAGGAGACGAGTTCGGCATTTCCGTGGCCGTGGACGATGACGAGAACACCATCGTGGTTGGGGCATACCTAGACGACCACACTGACGACGACGACAACACCATCGGCAGTGCCGGTTCGGCCTACGTTTTCACCCAGGATTCCAACGGGTGGAGCCAGAAGACGAAGCTCACCGGCCCCTCCCGCGGAAAGGGCGACTGGTTGGGGTACTCCGTTGCGGTGGCCGGCGACACCGTCCTGGCTGGGGCCTACGAGTCCAACATCAGCGGCCCCGATTCAGGCGCCGTCTACCTGTGGGTAGTCACGCAGTGGGCCGACATCAACGGTAGCGGACCGACGACCACGTCCCAGACCGTCACCGGTCTGACCAACCGGCTCGAGTACAGCTTCCAGGTCCGCGCGGTGGACAAGGTGGAAGGGGCTGGCGCCGGCCCGCCCACAGACCCCCTCAGGGCCACACCGCTAAAGCCCAGGCCAGCAAAGCCGACCGGGCTCTCCGCTGCGCACGGCGATACCCAGGTGAGGCTGAGCTGGGACCTCCCCGGCGAGAGCTCGCCGCCCATAAACAGCTACCAGCTATGGCAGCATGCCGAGAACGCCATCCTGACCGCCCCGGGTCCGACGACGGACGATGAGTTCGGGTATGCCGTAGCGATTGACGGCGACACCGCCGTGGTCGGAATGCCCGGGGACGACGACGGCACCAGCCTCAATGTCGGCGCCGCCTTCGTATTCACCAGTGACTCATCCGGCACGTGGACCCAGGTGGCCAAGCTCAGAACCAGCGATCCGAATGCTCAGGATAGATTCGGACTATCTGTGGCGGTACATGAAGACACTTCGAATGGCGACACTATAGTGGTTGGCGCTCCCCACCACTCGAGCAGTAGAGGTGCGGTGTACGTATTCACCGAACCCAGCGGCGGCTGGGCCTCCACCACCACTGCGGCGAAGCTCACCGCCTCCGACAGAGCGGCGAACGACGAGTTCGGGCGTTCGGTATCGGTGGACGGCGACGCCGTAGTGGTTGGGGCCTACGGGGACGACGGCGATAGGGGTTCGGCCTACGTGTTCACCAGGCCCGCCGCCGGCTGGGCCAACACAACAGAGACACTTAAGCTCAGCGGGAGCGGCGACTTCGGCAGGTCGGTAGCAATCGACGGTGACACCATCGTGGTTGGGGCGAGCGGAGACGATAGTGGTACGGGTTCGGCTTTCGTGTTCATCAAGCCCGCAACCGGCTGGGCCAACAGCTCAGGTACTGAGGTGGCCAAGCTCACCGCCTACGACGGCGAAAACAACGACAGATTCGGGCGTTCAGTAGCAATCGACGGTTACACCATCGTGGTTGGGGCCTACGGGGACGACGGCGATAGGGGTTCGGCCTACGTGTTCACCAAGCCCGATACCGGCTGGGCCAACAGCCCAAGGACCGAGATGGCCCAGCTCACCGCCTCCGACAGAGCGGCGAACGACGAGTTCGGGCGTTCGGTATCGGTGGACGGCGACGCCGTAGTGGTTGGGGCCTACGGGGACGACGGCGATAGGGGTTCGGCCTACGTGTTCACCAAACCCAATGCAGAGTGGGTAGACAGTTCTGAGGCTGCCAAGCTTCCTGGACCTGGCGACAGTGACGACGACCAATTCGGATGGTCCGCAGCAGTAGACAGGGGCACCATTCTGGTGGGGGCGGGCTGGCACGGTAGCAACGACGCAGGCGCTGCCTACCTTTACGACATCCAGGAGTGGGCTCCCATTACCGGGAGCACGGGAGAGACCAGGTCCCACTTTGCGACCGGCCTGACCAACGGCTTGGAGCACACCTTTGCGGTCCGCGCGGTGAACGAAGGCGGCGCAAGCGGCCCCTCTAATCAGGCGTCCGGGGAACCGGCGGCCGCGGCCTCGGCCCCCGCGAAACCCACGAACTTCTCCGCGGTGCAGGTTGGCGCAGGCGAGGTGCGTTTGGCGTGGGAGCCGAGCGCCGATCCCCTGACCATCGTCAGGTTTGAGTACACGGACAACGCCGGCGAAAACGAAAATTGGAAAGAGGCCGTTGGGAGCCATTCCACCACCGTCTCCTACACCGTCTCCGATCTGATGGTGGGCACCACGTACACCTTCGCGATCCACGCCGTCAACAGCGCTGTCGAAAACGATGGTAGGAGCGCTCCTTCCGACCCTTGGTCGGTAACAATAGCTGTAGCGCCGGCGGACGGGTCCACCGGGCTCACTGCCCTCGCTGGCGACGAACAGGTGCAGCTGAGTTGGCATTACTCCGGCAGCCAAACGTCGATTACCGGGTTCCAATACCAGCAAAAGACCGGGGGCGACTTCGGCGACGATTGGACCGACATCATCGGAAGCGCAGCGGTGACCAGGTCCCACATTGTGACCGGTCTGACCAACGGCACCACATACACCTTCCGGGTCCGGGCCGTGAACGTGACCATCGGAAGCGACACGACCAACGAGGAGGACGCGACCCCGTCAGCGTCCGGCTCCCGCCCCGCCCGGCCGACAAACTTCAATGCCGAGCAGATCGGGGTCGGCCAGGTGGAGTTAACGTGGGACACGGCCGGGGCGCGCCTGACGGTCACCGGCTATCAGTACACGGCTCACGGCGGTTCCAATTGGAGCGACATCTCCGGGAGCGATTCCGGCACGGTCTCGCACATCGTCTCCGGCCTGATGGTGGACACGATGTATGCGTTTGCCGTCCGGGCCGTCAACAGCGGCATGCTCTCGGGCTTCTCTTCCTCCTTCCGCGACGTGACGATCATCGATGTGCCAAATATGCCCACCGGGCTCGGCACTACCGGCGGCGACACCCAGGCGACGTTCCACTGGAATGTGACGGTCGAAACCACGGATCGGCCGATAGACAAGCACCAGCTATTGCACCTTCCCCAGAGCAAGCTGACCGCCGACGACGGTGCTGACGACGATGAGTTCGGGTATTCGGTAGCGATAGATGGCAACACCGCCGTGGTCGGAGCGCACCAGCCCGAATACCAAGACGAAAACGATATGACCGTCGAGGTGGGGCCCGGTGCGGCATACGTATTCGTCAAGGCCGACGGTGCGTGGAGCCAAGCAGCCAAGCTTACCGCCCCCAGCCCTGTGACGAACGACGAGTTCGGGTACTCCGTGGCAGTGGACGGCGGCACCGTGGTGGTCGGGGCCCCGGGGAGCAACAGCAACACGGGCGCGGTCTATGTCTTCACCAAGCCCGATGCCGAGGAAGGTTGGGCCAGCACAAGTACTGCGGCTACCCTAACCGCCTTCGGCGCCGAGGGTGGCGACGAGTTTGGAATCTCCGTAGCGGTGGAGGGGACCACGGTCGTCGTCGGGGGTGACCAAAACGGAAACGGCGCCACCTACGTCTTCACCAAGCCCGGGAGCGGCGGCTGGGCCGACGCCACCGAGACCGCCAAGCTCACCGCTTCCGACGGCGCGGCGGCTGACGAGTTCGGGATTTCCGTGTCGCTGAACGATGATACCGTGGTGGTTGGGGCGCACCAGCCCCAGTACGAGGCGAACGGTGCAAACGTCGAGGTGGGGCCCGGTGCAGCGTACGTCTTCACCAAGCCTGCCAGTGGCGGCTGGGCCGGCAACACTGAGGGGGCCAAATTAACCGCCCCCGACGGCGCGGCAAACGACGAATTCGGGGTCTCGGTGGCCATCGACGTTGATGTCGTCGTGGTTGGAGCGCACCTGCACGACGTCGGTGCCAACGCCAATGCTGGTGCGGCCTACGTCTTCACGAGGGATTCGAACTCCGGCAAGTGGGGCCAGCCGCTCAAGCTCACCGCTTCCAATGGCCACGCAGACGATGGGTTCGGGAACTCCGTTGAGGTGGACGGCAATACCGCCGCCGTCGGGGCGTACCTGGACGACCGCGACAACGCCGCTCGTGACACCGGTTCGACTTACGTGTTTGCCCGGAAGTTAGGGGTGTGGAGCCAGACGCTCAATCTCGCCGGCCCCGGTCCCGACCAGAATGACCGGCTCGGATACTCCGTTGCAGTAGACGACGGTACCCTCCTGGCAGGCACGCCTCAGGACGACAATGATCCCGGTTTTGCCTACGCGATGGACATCTCAGACGCGGAGTGGACGGACTTCGTCTCAACAGAATTGACCGACAACGGCGAGGATTACTTCTACCGGGTGCTCAATCTGACCAACGACCAAGAGTATGCCTTCCGGGTGCGTTCGGTGAACGCCGCCGCCAATCGTCCGTCTAACGAAACCGTCGCGGCCACGCCCAAGAGTGCGAAACCGGGCAAGACCGATGGTCTGTCCGCTCAGCCAAGAGATTCCCAGGTAACACTCAGTTGGGATGACCCGCGCGATTCGTCCCTAACCGGATACCAGGTGCTGCGGCCTCCCGAGCAGACCAAGTTCACCGCCGGCTCCGACGGCGAGAGGAACGGAGCGTTCGGGGCATCGGTAGCAGTGGACGATGCCGCCGCCGTGGTTGGTGGCACCGCCGTGGTTGGTGCGCCCAAGCACAACGTAGGCAGCAAATCCAACGCCGGTGCGGCCTACGTCTTCACCGAGGTTGACGGTGTGTGGAGCGGCCCAATCGAGCTCACTGCCGGCTCCGATGGCGCGGAGAACGACTGGTTCGGGTACTCCGTAGCAGTGGAGGGCAACGTCGCCGTAATCGGCGCGTACCAGCACGACACCAACGATAACGCCGATGCCGGTGCGGCCTATGTTTTCATCAGGGACCCGCTTACCGGTGTGTGGAGCGAGCCAGTCAAGCTCATTGCCGACGACGGCGCGGAGAATGACTGGTTCGGGTACTCCGTTGCGGTGGACGGTGTAACCATCGTGGTCGGGGCACGCTGGCACAACGGAAAGGCGGGCGCGGCCTATGTCTTCACCAGGAATTCGATGACCCGTGTGTGGGGCAACGATCCGGAACCAGGGGAAACCCACAGGGTAGAGACGGCCAAGCTCACCGCATCCGACGGCGGCGCATTCAACTATTTCGGTCACTCCGTTGCGGTGGACGGTGAAACCATCGTGGTCGGGGCGCCGGGATACAACGCCAATACGGGTGTGGCCTATGTCTTCACCAGGAATTCGATGACCCGTGTGTGGGGCAACGATCCGGAACCAGGGGAAACCCACAGGGTAGAGACGGCCAAGCTCACCGCTTTCAATGGCCACGCAGGCGATGGGTTCGGGAACTCCGTTGCGGTGGACGGTGAAAACATCGTGGTCGGGGCCCAACAAGGCGACGGAGAAAGGGGTTCAGCTTACGTCTTTACCGAGCCCACCGGCGACGGCGGCTGGGCCGACAACACTGAGACGGCCAAGCTCGCCGCTTCCGACCGCGAAGGGGGAGATCATTTCGGAAACTCCGTTGCGGTGCGGGGCGGCTCCATCGTGGTCGGGGCGCACACCGCCAACATCAACGAATGCGACGAATGCGACGAAGATCTTCGTTCCGGTGCGGCTTACGTCTTCACCAAGTCGGCTGGCGCAGTCTGGGCCAACGATCCGAACAAAGACCACAGAACGGAGTCAGACAGGCTCACCTTACCCATCGAAGAAGGGGTCGTAGAGAAGTCCGACGAGTTCGGAAACTCCGTCGCCATGGACGGCCGGAGCATCTTGGTCGGGGCACCCGAGGGGAACGATGGCTTCGGTTCGGTCTACGTATCGGATATCCCACAGTGGGCCCTTTTGGCCCGCGGAGCAGAGACCACGTCCGCCACCGTGGAAGGCCTGACCAACGGCGTGGAGTACGCCTTCCAGGTCCGAGCCGTGGATTTCTATGGAGAAGGCCTGCCCTCGGACATCGCCCGGGCGACGCCTCTGGTGCGCAACCACGCTCCTGAATTCGATCTCGGCGAGAGCGCAACCCTCGCCGTCGATGAAGAAGAGCCCCCGGACAACCACGTGGGCAGCGCCGTCACCGCCACAGATCCCGAAGGCGATACCCTCACCTACTCCCTCTCAGGAACCCACGCGTCTTCCTTCGACATCGACGCCTCCAACGGTCAGATCTCCGTGGGCTCCGGGACCACGCTCGACTACGAGTCCGGCCTCAGGGAGTACAGCGTCATCGTCTCGGTCCACGATCGTCTTGACACCGACGGCGACCAAGACACCACGAACGATGACTCCATCGACGTCACCATCAATGTCAACAACGTCGACGAGACCGGAACCGTCTCCATGTCTACCACCTGGCCGCGGCAGAGGACTACGCTGTCCGCCTCCCTGACCGATCCGGACGGCTCGGTGTCCGATACCTCCTGGCAGTGGGCCAGGTCTGCCAACGGCTCGACCGGATGGCGCGACATCGCCAGAGCCAGATCCAACGGGTACACTCCGGTCGCAAACGACGTGGGCAACTACCTCCGCGCGACTGTCACCTATACAGACGGTCACGACTCGGGCAAGGAGGCCGCGGTAGTTTCCACCAATAGGGTTCGTAGCCCCAACAGGCCTGGCTCCAGTCCCCCTCCCTCTCCCACTGTGGTCCCCCCAGGTGTCGGAGATGCGACAGTCCCTCCAGGTCTGCTGTTGGTGATCGGACTCATGGGCATGCTGCTGGTGATCGCGGGGAGCATAGTGGTCCGCGAGCGCAGATCGAACAGTCGACTCTGATTGTCTCTCTGATTCCCAGCATCACGCAGGCCGACTCGAACCCGCCGTTGGCTCGGTCAACATCAGCCCGGCGGAAGGCCCGCCCATCACCAGCGCGCGTGCGTCCCCAAAGCCGCGCCGCTACACGCCTCCCCCGTCATACCTGTATGTGTTAGCTAATTCGTTGACAGATTGGCGTGAGAAGATAGGCCGATCCGGAGACGAAGATGACCGTGACCGGCCCCAAGGCTCGAATGGGGCCGTCCGGCATTGTAAAACTCGAAGTACCGCCCGAGTCCAGTTCTGGCTTCCGGGACCGATTCGTAGGCTCTCAGGTACATCTCCTCGTACTTGACGCTCTTCCACAGCCGTTCGACGAACACATTATCCTTCCAGCTCCCCTTCCCGTCCATACTGATCTGGATCTCACTGGCTTTCAGCAGGCCGGTGAAGGCGTCACTTGTGAACTGGCTTCCCTGATCTGTGTTGAATATCTCCGGCGCGCCGTGGCATCCCAGGGATTCTTCGAGCGCCTCCACGCAGAAGTCTGTGTCCATTGTGACCGATACCCGCCAGGCCAGCACCTTGCGGCTATGCCAGTCCATCACTGCGGCTAGGTACACGAACCCCCTGGCCATCGGAATGTACGTGATGTCCATTGCCCACACCTGGTTGGGCCTGCTCACCTCAAGCCCACGCAGCAGGTACGGATACACCGTATGGCCGGGGCGTCGCCGGCTGGTGTTGGGCTTGCGGTACAGCGCATCGATGCCCATCCGCCGCATCAGTGTGGCGATGTGTCTACGCCCGGAGGAGAGTCCCTCATGGCGGAGCAGGCCTCGCATCATCCTACTGCCTGCAAACGGATACTCAAGGTGCAGCTCATCGATACGGCGCATCAGCCCGAGACCGGCTTCGCCCACCGGCCGTGGCCGGTAGTAGATGCTCCCGCGGCTGATGCCCACTGCCTTTGCCTGGCGGGCGAGAGGCAGCTTGTGATCGCGGTCGATCATCGCCTTGCGCCCGGCAATCCCGCCTTCGTGAGTGCGGCCTCTAAAGAATCGTTCTCCAACGCAAGCTCACCGATCTTAGCGTGAAGAACCTTCATATCTACCGGCTTTTCAGCCTGCCCTGTCCCGGCCCCAAATAACTGCGCCGCCCGATCCAGCAACTGGGTCTTCCATTGCGTGATCTGGTTCGGGTGCACATCGAACTGGCTTGCCAACTCCGAAAGTGTCCGGTCGCCGCGCACTGCGGCAAGAGCCACCTTCGCCTTGAACTCTGCCGAGTGGTTACGGCGGGCTCGTCTGCTCATCTCTCGCTCCTGTCTCCGAGAGCACTATCATGCCCTCAATCAGGCAGCGATTCCACTTATCCCCCTGTTCAGATTTCCGGAGCCACTTCTCCGCGCGACGCTATAACTAACCCCTCAACATCGTCTCGCTCTGTAACAAAGCCGATTGTTCAGGTGCCCGTATACCAACCCTCTTCATGCTGGATCCCGCCCACAAGAGGACGCCACTTTGCCCTCACGCTGTCTTTGTCCGCGAGCGACCTTAGGTAGTCTTCTCTAAGTACTACAGCCCCTTCGGGAATCCCGAGCCTTTCCATTACCTGGAGAGCGTCGTCGATTTGATCCGCATCGAACAGTCCAATCCGGATGCGGTTTTCGATCTCTCGCACCGATGCCCTGGCTGGGGGTATCCCGCTCTCGATCAAAGCTCTGTCAAGGATGTAGAACCATTCCACCAACTAGTCGAAAGAGTAGTCACCTTGAACGGGTATTATCCGGGCGATCTCGTGACTGCCGTGATACGCTGCGCGGAAGGCCGCTTCCGCAGCGGCCGTTTTGGTCACGTCCAGCATGTAGACGTAGACGATGCTCTTGTCAGATTTGTGGAGGTAGTAGCCTCCGAATCCCCCTTCGTGATCCCTCGCCACATCGGCTAGCTGTCGATCCGGATTCATCATTTTGCCAGTACTGTAGAACAGGTCCCTGATCACATCCTCTTTGATCTGGTCTAGATCTACAACGTCTAAGTCCGGCGGCGGTTCATCTGCTCTCTGGGCTATTACTGCCGTTGTTCCTACAATCGCCAGCAACGCGATAGTCATGACCGCGAGAAAGGTTTTCTTATTCATCCAAATGCCACCTTTCGCTGAGTTATAGAGACTTGGTTCTCATTTGCGTGGACAGGCAACAAATACTACCCAGTGCGGTTTCTCTTTTGTCTTATCAGCTTGGAGATCGGTCTTCAGACGCGATTGCTTCGTCTGGCGAGTCCATATTGCTGCCCGCTCCGTGTCAGGCTAACAATTAGCGTATCAATTCGCCTAACTCCCTATCAAGACGTTTTAGAAGTTTGGTTCTTACGTTATGAAACATGGGTGACACTTTTCAGGTAGGAAGTTTCTGAAGGAGAACATGCCAAACTAAGAGGAGGTACGCCCGATGGTGCAGATCAGAGACCTGACCGAGACAACCGTGGCGTAGTTATGGAAAGAAATATACGCCCACAGTTAGGATTGCCTGAGTGGTTGATCAGAGCCTCCGCATGCTAACAGAGGCTGCGCCCGTTGTCCACGATGTGGAGAGGGAGACCGAGGCTGATGACCGTGAGGCGATTCATTGCAGCGCCGCCTCCTGATCTTCAGCTTCCGGCAGCAGGTGGCGTAGCAGCCCCAGCCCGTCGGCAAACCTGAACAGTGCGATGAGGTGCCCCGAGCCCGGCTGCGTCCCCGTGCGCCAGCGGCGCAACATGCGGGCGTCAACGCCCAGGGCGCGGGCCAGGCGGGAGCGGCTCAGGTGGGTGCGGCGGTTCCTCACCCTGGGACTGTGGTGGAAGTAAGCGCTGCGTCACCTCCGCACGATGTTTGCTGAATGAGAGCAAGTGACGTGGGTGATGAGGTCCCAAAGGTATTGACCTGCCCCCCAAAGACTGGTCCAGTAATAGACTCGTAAACTGGACATGCTGAAAGGGGGTAGTCAATGGCGAGTAAGCAGCGCAGTGTAGAGGAGATAATATGGAAGCTTCGGGAAGCGGAGGTGGCCCTGGCGTAAGGGGAGACGGTGGCCCAGGCATGCAGGAGTATCGGGGTATCGGACCATACGTTTTACCGATGGCGCCAGCAGTATGGGGGGCTGAGGATAGACCAGGCGAGGCGGTTGCGGGAGATGGAAGCGGAGAACGGACGACTCAGGCGTGCGGTAGCGGACCTGACGTTGGACGACCAGATTCTAAAGGAGGCAGCACGGGGAAAATTCTGAGCCCGGCTCGCCGGCGGAGATGCGTGGAGTTGGCACGGGAACGGTATGGCATCTCTGAGCGGCGCGCTTGCCGGGCGCTTGAGCAACCCCGGTCAACACAGAGGTACACTGCAACAATGGCTGACGAGGAGGAGGCCCTGACGATGGCGGTGGTTCGGCTGGCCAGTCGGTATGGACGGTATGGGTACCAGCGGGTGACTGCCATGCTGCAATGGGAGGGATGGAGAGCGAACCACAAGCGGGTGGAGCGAATCTGGCGACGGGGAGGACTCAAAGTACCAGCCAAACAGCCCAAGCGTGGTCGACTCTGACTTACTGACGGCTCCTGCGTGCGGCTGAGGCCACAACGACGGAACCACGTCTGGGCATACGACTTTGTGGCCCTTCGTACCAGTGACGGCAAACCCGTTCGTCTCCTGACAGTGGTGGATGAGTATACCAGGGAGTGTCTGGCCATCCATTTGGGTCGCTCGTTACGCTCACCCCATGTCATTGAATGCTTGGGGGACCTCATGGTCCAGCGTGGCGTGCCGGAGCACCTCCGCTCGGACAACGGGCCGGAGTACACCGCCAGGGCGGTGCGGTTGTGGCTCCAAGGGGTGGGAGCCACAACCCTCTTCATCACACCGGGTAGCCCTTGGGAGAATGGGCATGCTGAGAGCTTCAACGGCAAGCTTAGGGACGAACTCTTGGACCGGGAGCTCTTCGATACCCTCTGGGAGGTGCAGGTCCTCACCGAGCAGTGGCGCCACGAGTACAACCACCAACGCCCACACAGTGCCCTGGGCTATCGCCCTCCTCAAACGACCGTTCTCGTTCTCCAGTCGCTTCAGCCGTCTGGCTTGGTCGATCCTTAGCCCCACGTACTCCGTGCGCCACCGGTAGAAGGTCTGCTGGGTCACTCCTATCTGCCGAGAGGCTTCGGCGACCATACTCCCCGCCGATATGGTCACCTCCGCCTCTCTGAGCTTCTTGATGATCTGCTCCGCCGTATGTTTCCACCTTGCCATCTTTACCCCCTTTCTTTCAGGCCCAGGACTAACATTACGCCTGGACCAGTTTGTGGGAGGGCAGGTCAGTCTTCACCTCCTACTAATTTTGGCGTACAGTATAAACGCAGCATCGACACGAGGAGAGATGATGAAACGAGCAGGTTTGGTAGTGCTAGGGACTATGCTTCTGATCATGTCCACTTACACTGCATATGCTAGTGATTATGGAAGCGACGATCACTGGCATAATGCCTATTACAATTATCAGATCCGCTCTTCTGTACCTTCGGGTTGGCATAACGCCATCAACGAAGCCGCTGAAAGCTGGAACGACAACACCGAAGACATGACATTGGAGGAATACTCATCCTCTTATAACTGGATAATGAAGGGAGAGATGCCCGGAGGCTCTTGCACGAGTGAAGTTGCTGCTTGTGCTGTTGCTTATTTGGTTGGTGCCCACATTTCCGTTTCAGATATTACGCTGAACGAGGATGTGCCGTTTGGAACTAACACACTCAATTGTATCCTTGGTTACCCTGACGTACAGGAGACGATGGCACATGAATTCGGACATGCCGCTGGCTGGCTCGAACACACTAATTATGGGGGCTCTATAATGAGGTCCCCTGCTCCCCAAGGATGTTCGCGCCTGCCTAGTGAGCACGACATCGACCACATGGACCAGCAAGTAACTGGTCATTAAGGAGGAATCATGAGGCCAAGACATCTGATACTCATCATCATTTCTCTGCTAATGCTTTCAACGGCTGCGGCTGCTTTCCAGGTAGCTAGGCCCAGTGTGTCGTCGGGCGCCGGACGTGCCGACACCCCAACGATAGGTGGTCACCAGGCACCCGAAGTTACTCTTGAGCGCCTTGTTGAGAAATCTGACCTCGTGGTCCTAGGTGAGATTGTGTTGAAGAGCAGTGGATTGGAATCTTGCTGTCAACAAATCGCCACCCGACTCTCTTCCGATATGCCTCCACCTGTCCGCCGCGTAGACACCCTCACGTTTAATGTTCAAGACACGTTTATTGGGGATAGCTCTTCTGAATTGAAGATTAAGGTACAAATGCCAGGGGGCAATATCAGACACAGTGGCGATGATGAGCTTGCACTCTTGGAGTTTGATGTCGGGCAGACTTATTTGCTGTTCCTAGTCGAGCGAGATGGACACTACTTGATCCAAGGAGTGTCAAAAGGAAGATGGGTCGTCAATGAAGGAATGGCAGAGCAGACAGGCACAGGTGTTACATACGATCCAGCACAACTACGTGAAATGGTCGTTTCCAACAGCCAATAGTGAGTGCTTTGATAGGCAAGGCCAAGGTCGTTTAGGTTGGAGGAGGCTCCGCTCTGCCTCGTAGTTTTGTTGGAAGGCACGCCCATGGACCCCTCATGAGTGTTGTCAATCAGCAAAACTGGGGCACTTTGGGACCCGAGAAGATTGTTATTATGAAGAGCTAGGAGCGAGTTCCCTGAGAGTCCTCTTGTAGTGTCTTCGCCGTTCGATCGTCTGGATCTGCACCTCCCCTTCAACGACGTCGCCGAGCTGAGCAGAGTCCACGTCTAGGCGCGCCCTTCCACCTCCCCTAGTGCTTGTCAAGCTCTCTTTTTCTCTCACAGCTCAACCGGGTATACTGCCTGGTCCGTAGCTACGTCAATTTCTTTCAGCCGGTGATGCAGCTACGGAGTAAGACCCACCACGGGGCCAAGGTTCACAAAGTGTATGATACCGCCAGGACTCCCTACCGAAGACTCTTGGACTCGGCTGTGCTAACTGGGGAGCAGCGAGATGCCATGGCAACCCAGTACCTGAGGCTCAATCCGGTGCGTCTCCTGCGACAAATTAACCAGGCTCTTGAGCAACTTTGGGCGATGGCAAATACTACTTCTGGCCATGAGCCCTCGGTAACATCCTCAAATGAGGCAACGTATGCTCTTCGGTAACAGTTTCTTTTGAGGCAATACGCACCATTGCAAAACATACCGTGAATGTCTATCATGGTGCCTATGGCGAATGACACACTCCCCCGCCTCGTTGGGCCAAGCCTTCAGGACCGCCTCCGGGTCATGCCTGCGGTGGTGGTGACCGGAGCCCGTCAGACGGGGAAGAGCACCCTAGCCCAGGAGCTTATGCCGGGCGGACGGCGCTTCCTCTCCCTGGACGACCTCGACGTGGTAGATGCAGCCGCCGCGATCCCGAGGCGCTCCTGGGGGCAGCCAGCAGGTGACCCTCGATGAGGTGCAGCGAGAGCCGGACCTTCTGCATGCGGTGAAGCGGGCCATAGACCAGCAGCGCCAGCCCGGGAAGTTCCTCATCACCGGTTTAGGCCAACCTGCTATTGATGCGACAGGTCTCCGAGTCCCTTGCTGGCCGGGCCAGCTATCTGACCCTCTGGCCGATGACCCGGCGAGAGCAGTTGGGTCTCGGACGTGGTGGGCATCTTCCCCAATCGGCCAGCCGCGCGTTGCCTGGTTGGGGCTGTCCTGGCCGAACAGCACGACGAATGGGCCATCGGCCGACGCTACATGACACCTGCGGCCAACAGCATCGACGAAGCTCTACCCGAGGCGGATCTAGGGAAGGCAGCGGCATAGATGTGTTCAACAGGATGGCGCTCTCTCTTACACCGCTTTACGGGACGTGACCCATCAGGAGACGAATAACCAAAACCGATGTCGTTGTCAGGAGGCAAGATGGACAGGTACGTACGTTTACCCGCTGGGATGGTAGTAGTTGTCGTGCTGCTAGCCATAGCTGCGTGTGGAGGCACCGAAGGAGAGGCCCGAGAGAACACGCTTGATGAGATCCTCGATCGAGGACACCTCGTCTGCGGCATCAAAGCTGACACCCCAGGCTTCGGCGTGCTCAACCCGGACGGCACGGCCCAAGGTAACGACGTTGAATACTGCCACGCGATGGCTGCGGCTGTCTTCGGAGACAGGAGCAAGGTCGAGTTCAAGGAAGTCACCTCCGCCAACCGCTTCGAGCTGCTCGCCGCGAAAGAGATCGACGTGCTCATCCGCACAACCACTTGGACAGCCAGCCGCGACGCCGACCTCAACGTCGCCTTCGCACCCACCACCTTCTACGATGGCGCGGGCATCATGGTGAAGGCGAGCGCCGGACTGTCCAGCGCTAAGGAGCTCGACGGGGCCACTATCTGTATCCTGGACGGCACCAGCACCCAAGGTGCGGTCTCCGACTTCTTCTCTGAACAGGGGCTCACCTACTCTGAGCTCACTTTCCAGGCCAACCCGGAGATCCGTGCGGCATTCCTCAGCGATCAGTGCGACGCCTGGTCGTCAGACAAGTCGCAGCTGGGCGCCCACCAGTTCGCCCTGAAGGCCGACGGGACCGACGCCGTCGTGCTCCCCGAGACGCTCTCCAAAGAACCTCTCGGTCCGAGTGTACGCGACTACGACTCGGAGTGGGAAGATGTGGTGCGCTGGGTAGTGAATGGCATGATCGTCGCCGAAGAGCAGGGGGTCACCTCGGATAATATGGGTCAGATGGCGGCGAACCCGCCGAACAACACAGTGGCCCGTCTCCTGGGAGTGGGATTCGACGGCGGCCCTCCTACCAACCTGGGCATCGGACACGGCAAGATCGCCAGCGCCTTCATGCAGAGCGTGATCGATCAGGTCGGCAACTACGGTGAGGCCTACAGCCGTACGCTCGAGCAGGTAGGACTCACCCGTGCCGGATCGTTGAACGCCTCCTATCTAGATGGCGGACTGATCTACGCCCCGCCGATGCGCTAAGAGCGCTTTCTGACAAGGACGGTGATTGCTAGGCGATGATGCAGCGCCTGAAAGACATCTGGTTCAAGAGACGCTCGCGCTACCTCGCAGTCAATCTAATCGTCGGTGCCGCTTCCGGGATCGTTGTGGGCTACGTCGGCTATTCCATAGCCATCAACCTCTTCGATTTCGACTTCCTCTTCGGGCCTTACGGCAGTCCGGACCGCAGCTCGATCTTCCAGTTCCTGGACGTAGAGGCGAGCGACCCGAGATGGCTGGGGATGCTCAAAGGTGCTGGCAACACCATAGCAGTCGTGGTCTTTGCCATCTTCCTTTCCTCCATGTTGGGCCTGGCTGTTGGTGTGGCCCGACTCTCCTCCAATCCCATGGTCAACCGGCTGGGCAAGCTCTACGTCGACCTGTTCAGGAACCTGCCCCTGCTGCTGATCATGTTCTTCTTCGCCTTCGCGGTGTCCAGGGGACTGCCCAAGATAGAGGAGCGCTCAGGGTGGAGCGGTCTCCTCTACATCAGCAACCGCGGGCTGGCCATCCCCTGGCTCGAGACCGCCAATTCGCTCTGGTGGCTGTGGCCCGTGGCGTTGCTCGGCGGCGCCATGGGCGCGTGGCTCGTGAGGAGGAGCCGTGCGCGCAGGGAGGCCAAGACGGGCGAGAGCCTGCGCCCCAATGTGTGGGGAACAGCGGTCTTTGTGCTCATAGGAGCGGTGGCATACGCCGCACTGCTCTTCCCGGTGCGCCTAACTCTTCCTGACGTGACTCAATCGGCGTCCGGGTTCTTCTCGTATACCGGTGGCAATCTGCTCGGGTTGGGTTATCTGAGCGCGCTGGTGTCGCTCACCCTCTACATAAGCGCCTACATCGCTGAGATCGTGCGTGGCTCGCTCCAAGCGGTTCCCCACGGCCAGACCGAAGCCTCCGCATCTCTTGGATTATCAACGTACCAGCGCTTCTCGCTGATCATTCTGCCCCAGGCCCTGCAGATCATGATTCCTTCTTTGAACAACGAATACCAAAACGCCAACAAGGACTCGACGCTTGCGCATGCCATAGCCTACGGCGAGATAGTCCTGATATCCAATAGGATCATCAACAACACCGGGAACCTCCTGCAGACATACCTGTTCATATTCTTCGTTTTCGTCATCACGAACCTCATCATCTCGCTGATCATGAATGCGATTAACCGAAAAGTCCAGATCAGATGACGACATCTGCAGCGTATCGCTCCATCGTCTCCAGCTGTCTGACCTGGGCCAGGACAAACCTGTTCGATTCATGGCGTAACTCCGTCCTCAGCTTAGCCACCATAGCGGCTGGCGGTATCGCCGGATTCCTGATGCTGAGGTTCGTTCTGTTCCAGGCCAACTGGGGCCTCGTCGCGATCAACCGAAAGCTGTTCTTCGTCGGCAGTTATCCTGCGGAGGACACCTTCCGGATATGGATATCCCTCTTCATCGTGGTAATTCTGGTTGCCCTTACCTATGGCGTCTGGATCGGAAGATTGCGGCCCTACATAGTGGCGATCGGTGTGGTGGCGGTGATAACTCTCACACTCGGCCTGGGGACCGATCTGCAGATCCAGGAGGGACAGTACACCCAAGAGATACAGTCCGCGGGACAGACCGCAATCGTGAGCGGTGTCCAAAGAGAACTGGTGTGGGAGCGTGGCTGGGCACCCCGCTGGCTCTACTCGCTCTCACTGGGACTCGCAATCCCGTTCGGTACATCTTGGCTGCTACTCGCTGGGCTCTTTGCGGTCCTGATAGGAGGAGCCTGGGCGGGCAGGCGCCTCTCCAGATGGAGAAGCAATCCGATACTGCTGCAGGCGATCGGCGCAGCGTGGGTCCTGCTCATCCCGATGATCGTCTTGCTCCAGTTGGGGGCGTCCAGCAGCCACTGGGAGAGCGCTTTCCTCGACCTGCTGGTGTTTGCTGTGGGGGGATTCTTCTCCTTCTTCATCGGTCTCGGACTGGCGTTGGGCCGCGCCTCTCCGTACTGGACTATACGGTTCTCCGCCGTCGGCTACATCGAGGTCGTGCGCGCTGCCCCGCTGCTCGTCTGGCTACTGTTCGCCACGTTCCTCGATGACGAGTTCGGACCTATCGGCGAAGCGTTCAGCAACATCGACCTCGTATATCGAGTCATGATCGTTTTTGCCTTCTTCGGCGGGGCCTACATCGCTGAGGTTTTGCGAGGCGGACTCCAGTCCATACCTCGTGGCCAGCATGAAGCGTCTGAGGCGATAGGTCTTTCCGCAGCGCAGAAGTACATCTTCATCATCCTGCCGCAAGCGATCAGGTCGGTTATCCCGGCAATTATCGGGCGCTTCATCGCCCTATGGAAAGATACAGCGCTACTCGCCGCAATATCGCTCGTCAACACACTGGAAAAGGCGAAGGAGATCCTCGGGGGCCAAACGGACATAGCGGAGGGTGCTTTCTTCGAGATATATATTGTGGTCGGGCTCATATACTGGCTGATTTCGTATCTGTTATCCCGGCTTGGCGGAGCGGCGGAAACCCGATTGGGAGTGAACACCAGATAGCGGACCAGGCTATAGAGAGGGCCGGCACATGGCAGAGCAGAGCGGCAAAGAGATACTCCGCCTAGAGAAAGTGGTGAAACGCTACGGCGATTTCGCTGCTCTGAAAGAAGTCGACGTCTCAGTGATCGAGGGCGAGGTCGTCGTCATCATCGGGCCTTCTGGCTCAGGCAAATCGACCCTGCTCAGGACCATAAACCAACTCGAGCGACACGATTCCGGCCGGATCGTCGTTGACGGCGTCGAGCTGACGGACGACGCCCGCACTCTCGCCAAGATACGGGCCGACACGGGGATAGTCTTTCAGCAGTTCAACCTCTTCCCGCACCTCACCGTCATGCGCAACATAACACTCGCGCCGCAGAAGGTCCGCCACATGCCGCACAAGCAGGCGGAGGAACTCGCGCTCCAACTGCTGCGCCGCGTAGGTATACCTGAACAGGCGGAGAAATACCCCGGCCAGCTCTCAGGCGGCCAGCAGCAGCGCGTCGCCATCGCCCGCGCTCTCGCGATGAACCCCAAGCTGATGATGTTCGACGAGCCCACCTCCGCGCTCGACCCGGAGATGATCAACGAGGTCCTCAAGGTGATGGGCGAGTTGGCTGCGTCCGGTATGACCATGATCTGCGTTACCCACGAGATGAGCTTCGCAAGGAACGTCGCCGACCGCGTGATCTTCATGGATGAGGGCGAGATAGTCGAAGTCGGAACCTCTGAGGAGTTCTTCACCAGCCCGCGAGAGTCCCGCACCAAACTCTTTCTAAGCAAGATCCTCACCCACTAATTTGCTACTCCAACCCAATCTCCCCTGTAGCAAAGGGCTAGAGGGCCCCGGCCCATTCGTCCTGAGCTTGTCGAAGGCTATTCCTAAGGGCATCGCGCAGGCGCACTCCAGCCAAAACGGCATCAACCGATGTGTTCAGGCTGTCCGAACTCCAGCGAGGGCCCAACTCCCTAACGGGTTCCTACGACCTGCTGGCGCCGGGGATATCACGGCGGTGGAAAAGGTAGAAGGCCAGTCCGCCCAAGACGAGAGCGTAGGCCGCAAGCACCAGAAAGGCAAGGAGCCCCCCCCGGAGCATCGCCTAGAGTGCCACCGGCGGCGCCACTCGCTCCTTCTGCGTCTCCACCGCTCATGCGCCGATATTATAGATCAGCAGGAAGTCCGCCACGTTCTGGAACCAGTCGAAGAGATTGATGAAGATGCCTAGGAAGATCTGCTCAAAGAAATAGTCCCCTAGGCCTACGCCCATCCCGCCGCAGAGGAGCGAGTCGCCACTGCCACAAGGCCCACAAGGGCCCCGTAGGGGAGTACGGAGAAGCAGGCTCTGCCGAAGACTTCGGCCACGTCCCCTCCCAAAGAACCTGTTCTCCAAGCCCTCAGTACCGCCGATGCCCTGGAAATAGCGCAGGTTGTTGCGTCCGCTGAGGTAGGGGTAGAAGCTTGGCTCCTCCACAATCGCCCCAATGCGCCGGAGAGCGTCGGGAGTAGAGTCCCAGGAAGTGGTGTAAGAGGGAGAGGGTCTGGAGAAAGAGAAACCACCGCGTCATCCTTAGCGGGCAAAGAAGAAAGCTCGAGAAAGGAGGACAACGGTGGTCAAGGAAAGGATGGACCTGCTGGAGTTGTTGCGCAAGCGGGGAATGGACGGTGACGTGGACTTCCTACGGGAGGCTCTGAGAGTGCTGGTAGAGGGGATCATGGAAGCGGAGATGTCTGCGAGGACCGGTGCTGGGTATGGAGAGCGCAGCCCTGAGCGGGTCACGCAGCGCAACGGGTATCGGTCCCGGGCGTGGGATACCCGGGTAGGGACTATGGAGCCGCACATCCCGAAGCTTCGAGAGGGGATCTACTTCCCGAGCCTGCTGGAGCCACGGCGGCGCAGCGAGCGAGCTCTGCTGGCGGTCATTCAGCAGGCCTACGTGGAAGGGGTATCCACAAGGCGGGTGGATGACCTGGTCAAGTCCCTGGGGTGTGAGGGTATCTCCAAGAGCCAGGTGTCGCGTATCTGTCAGGAGCTGGACGTGGTGGTGGATGGCTTCCTGGGCCGTCCGCTGGACGGTGGACCCTACCCTTACCTGTGGCTGGACGCACTGACCCAGAATGTCAGGGAGGACGGCAGGATCGTCAACGTCAGCGTGGTGGTGGCAACGGCGGTCAATGGCGAGGGCAAGCGGGAGATCATTGGGTGTTGTCAATCAGCAAAAGTGGGACAGATCGGGACCCGAGAAGATTATTGTTATGAAGAGCTGAGAGTGAGCTCCCTGAGGGTCTTGTTGTAGCTCCGCCGCCTGTCGATTGTCTGGGCTTGCACATCCTTCCTGCGCTGTAGTATCTGCTCCCTCCGACCCGTGAGCACGTCAACGGGTGTCACGTTGCCCAGCGCCATGTGATAGCGCCGGTAGTTGTAGTAGCTGACGAAGGAGGCGATGGCTGCATCGAGGTCCGACGGCAGCTCATAGGGGACCTGGTTGACGTCCCGCTTGATGGTCTGGTGATAGCGCTCCAGCTTGCCGTTGGTCTGAGGGTGGTAAGGCGTGGCCAGGATGTGCCTGATGCCTATCAGCCTGAGGTAGTCTCCAAAGGCTCGGGACACGTAGCCAGAGCCGTTGTCGCTCAGCAACTTGGTTCTGTCTGCCACCGGGACCTCAGTCATGCCGGTCCTGTCCACCGCATCCTGGACCACCTCGATGAAAGAGTCGGAGGTCATGTCCCGCTGGAGCTTATGGGCAATAATGAAGCGTGAGTAGTCATCCATGACCGTGACCATGTAGTAATAGCCCCAGCCGATCACCTTGAAGTAGGAGGCGTCGGTGGCCCACATCTGGTGAGGGCCGGTGGTCTTGCGGTGGTACTCCTTGCCGGCCTTGAGCTGCATCTCGGTACTTGTCGATGAACTGGGCGAGGTCCATTGGTTTTCTCCTTCCTTCTTATAGAGGTATCGCTTCTGGCTGCTTCGGTCCTGATAAAGGGCGAGGCCCCGTGGTCCTGGAAAGAACCAGCGGGGCCTCGTGACGCGGCTCTGGGGTGGAGTCGGCTATGCGGCGATGTCGGTGATTACGCCGTCCCCGAGGTCCAGGGCGACGACGGTGGTGCGGAGCCTCTCCCTATAGGTCTCCTTGTCCGGGGTCTCCTCGACCAGCACCAGCTCCTTGGTGGTCTTCCCCTTGACCAGAATGCGCCGTCCGTCCGCTTCGAGCTGGAGGTTGTCCAGGAACCCGGCGGCGATGAGCATGGCCATGTGTCCGCGTCGCAGCGGCATCAGGGGGCGGGTCCTCTGGTCCTTGCTGGGCCAGAGGGAGTCCGTTACTTCGGCGCTGGCCCACAGGCCGGAGCGCCGGGCCTCCTGCGCCGCCGCCACGGGATCGACGGTGCGGGTGGCGAACAGGATGTCCCCCGCGTCCGAGGTGATGGCGGTGTAGATGGGGTAGCCGTGGGAGTACAGAGGCTCCGGCTCTCCCTCGGCCCAGGCCAGCACCTGCCCCTGCGCCTCCTCGTCGAGACGGGGCTCCGCCATCCGGTAGCCCATGACCACAACCTGGTCGAACGCTTCTCTTTCGGGGTGTGGGAAGGCCCAGCACCTCAATCTATAGTAATAGGAGGCGAGGTACTTGGCCGAGACCGCGAGACGCTGGCGGGGCACGATGAACACCAGCAGCCCGCCGTCGTTCAGGTAGCGGGTCGAGTGGGTCAGGAAGGCGTGCTCCGTCCGCTTGCTTTCAGGGTCATGGTCATAGGGAGGGTTGAGCAGGCAGATGCCGAACGCCTGGTTGCCTATGGAAGTCTGGAACAGGTCCGCCGCCAGGGTGCGGTGCAGCCGGGATGCGGCCTCCTCAGCCCGGTCGGTATGCAGCTCCACCCCGTAGGTCTCTATGGGCATGGTGTTGTCCTGGGTCAGCCGCTCTCCCAGCTGGGCCACGGCCTCCCCGGCTCCGCAGCAGGGGTCGAGGATGCGGATCACCTCCCGGTTGCGGTAGTAGTAGCCCGCAGGCGCCCGTATCAGCGTGGCGATGAAGTCCACCACCTTCTCCGGCGTCGGGTAAAACCCCCCTTTGGCCTGTGCTGCCAGTCTCATGATGTCTCTCCTTCCTCATGGTCGGTCGATGTTGATGGGCCGAACTTGCAGGGTTCGGGGCTGCAGAAGTAGCAGTCCCGCCTCGCCCTGGGTGGCGGGACGTAGTCCTCGGCGGACAGGGCCTGGAATATCACCTGCACCCCGCAGGAGTTGCAGTGGTAGATCTCTCCCGTATGGACATCCCTATCCGGCTCCTCTATCTGGGCGAACCGCTCCTCGCAGTGGGGGCACTCGAAGTAGATGGTCTGGGTCGTGGTCATGGCTTATCTCCTTTCATTGGCCGCCGCCTTCAGGCAGCGAGCCGGTTATCTGACTTGATACCCACCACCTCTCCGGTGGCGAGACTTCGCTGGTAGCAGAGCGCCTGGCTGGTGCCCGCAGCCTCTGCACGTAGGGTAGGCCGGCGGCGAGTTACCCCGTGTTATCGGAGCACTTTTCCGTCGGCCCCCCTCCGAACCGGACGTGCGGCTTTCACCGCATCCGGCTCTCCAGTGGTTATTTCTGCTGTTGCGGATTCAGTAGGCCCGCATGGGTGTCCACGTGGCACGATTGGCAGACCACGAGAGTCTTGCGCCGCCGCGCCGCCATGACCTGTATCCACTTGGGCTTTTCCCGTTGGCCTTTCACGTTTAGGTCGCGAAGCGCACGGATGTGATGGACTTCTACATCCACCGTTGAGCCGCATAGCTCGCATTTGTCCGCTAGGAGCCTTTGTATTAGCTCTGTGCGTTCAGACCTATACCGCTGGGGCTGTCGGTCTACGAGGACAGCCTGCCTGTTCCGCTTCAGGGGTATGCCACCGAAGTACGCCACTTTAGGGCGTTTGCCGTTGTCCTGCTCCACCACGACCTTGAGGCAAGCCCTTTCTCCGTGCTCGGTTTGGGCGACGCCCTCGTAGCGTCGAAGGATTTTCCGAGCGGTGGTTTTGTGCTTGGCCGCAAGGGTTCGTGCGAGCGACCCTCCCATGACCCATTGCAGTCGCCCGAGATGGGCTACGTTCTGGGCCAGCAGGTAGTACTGGATGACACCCCGGTACTCAGATTGATACCTGCTCACGACGGTGAAGTCGTCTTCGTTTAGCAGTTCGGAGCGGTGGGTTGGTTTGCCTTTGCCCATGTAGGCGCGGCAGTGCTGTTCGATGACTTTGGCGGGAACTCGCAATCCGATGATGCCGTTGACTTTGCGCCGCCCGTTGCGGTCGAGCTTGTCGTGGACTTGTTGGTTCACGATTTCATAGCCGAGGAACCTCGCCGCCTGGCTGGTGGCGTGGGTTATGAGAGTCTTTTCCTTGGATAGCTCCAGTTTGAGGCTATCGCGCAGGAACGTCTCCAAGGACTCCTTTATCTGCTCGGCTTCAGCTTTTGGCCCGATGAAACCCAGTACGAAGTCATCCGCGTAGCGGACGTATCGCAGCCGCCGGTATCCGGGGTCGTAGGGGTCGCCTGATGGCTGTTGCTGCATCTCTTTGCGCAGCTCTACCGCCAGACTGTGGTGCCCTACTTTCTTGTGGTAGCTCATCCGGTTTCTCAACCGTGTCCACGCGGGGTTGCGCCTTCGCACTTGGCCGCGGGTGTTTGCTGGAATGAGCACTGTCTCGACGTACTTGTCCAACCGGTCTAGGTAGATGTTGGCGAGGATGGGGCTGACGATGCTGCCTTGCGGTGTCCCGCTCAGCGTGCGGCCATACTTCCAGTCCTCCATGTAGCCCGCTTTCAGTAGATACTTGAGCAGGCGTAGGAATCGGTTGTCGTGGAGCTTTTCGCCGAGTGCCGACAACAAGACCTCGTGGTCGATGTTGTCGAAGCACACTTTGATGTCGCCTTCGACGAACCAGCGGACGCCTGTCCAGGTGCGGGCCACTTCGCTCAAGGCTGTGTGGCACCCCCGGCGGGGCCGGAAGCCGTGGGAATGGTCGGAGAACTGCGGCTCGTAGTAGGCTTCCAGAATCATCCGGATGACCTCTTGCAGCAGCTTGTCCGTCCACGTCGGTATGCCCAAGGGACGGGTCTGGCCGTTAGACTTGGGAATGTTGACCCGTCGCACTGGCGTCCACCGGAACCGCTCGTACCGAAGCTTGTCGATGATGCGGTCGATTTTCGCCAGTGACATACCGTCCACGGTCTCTGCGGTTGTTCCCTTGGTCATCGCTCCCTGGTTTGAGTAGAGACGACCGTAGGCCCTCAGGTACAAGTTCCGGTTGTACAGTAGCCGATAGATGTCTTCCAGCGGCAATCCTCGTTCTCCGCGTTCGCGTATGACGTTCAGTGCAGTTTCGGCAGTTCTCATCACGAGTACCTCTCTGGTTTGATTCGTCTAAACCACCTGCCCTCCTTCGCCATGTGCCGGGCTTTCCCCGGCTCGGACTACTACGAGGGCTCCGTTGCCATAGGGGTCTCCCCCCGTAGGCAATCCCGCGTTCCGTTGACATAGGACGTTCTAGCGCGACTGTAGGTGCCCCGTTCATCCCCTTGAATAGACCTCATCGGTTATCGCCCACCCATCGGAGATGCATTGGCCACGAAATCGGGCCAGTGCAATGGGTGGCGCCGGGTTACAAGCGTTCTACCGGCGGGTGCACTCGTTTCACCATCTGGAGACTGGGGTTCAAGCAATCAAGCCTTCACCGTATCGCGCGGGTCTTGCGGAACCAGCCCTACAACGCTTTGGAGCTGTAGCCGCTTTACCGACATGCTGCTTTCCCCTTTGGCTTTCACCTCCAGGTAAGTCGGTTGACCCAGAAATCTCCTCCGAATTTCTCCCGATTCGGTCGGGAATCCTATGCCGCGTGACGCGGCGCACTCTCGTCCAAGGGAGTACCGCGCCGCAAGTGCAGCGAGACGAGGCGGCAGACCGCCTCCGTTACCCCTGAGGTAAAACTGCCTGCCTTCCCGATAGTGCCGAAGACCTCGAAGGGCGCCCCGTCCTCATCAAGGGAGACGGTGACGTAGAGGTTCCAGTGCTCGGTCTTGAGCTTGGTCGTGCTGCTGGGAAGGGTCCGGGGCCTGGGCCGTGTCGCCGGGGTCATGGCCCCTCCCCCTTCTCAAGGAGATAGGGAAGCGCTGGGGCGTAGCGGTCGAAGAATGTGGCGACCTTGAGGGCACACTCCCGGTCCCTCTTGTCGCCGATGCCCAGCAGCGTCTGGACAATGACCTCTTCGCAGTCCTCTTCGGCGAAGGCCGGGGTCAGCAGCGTCTCTTGGACGGCAGGGGGAAGGGAGTCCCACCGCTCCCGGCTCAGCTTCAGCCCGCCGTGGCTGGCCGTTTCGATCCGCACCACGCCCTCGGCCAGCGCTACGACGTCCTGGGGAGGTCCCCACGGGGTATACATAGTGTTCACTTTCATGTCGTCTTCCTTTCTATGTGTTGCTCAATTGGCCAAATGGAAACGGGGCTGCCCCGGTGTGGAGACAGCCCCGTTACGTGGGCTCGCTATGGCGCGTTGGGCTCATGCCGCTTCCGCCACCTCTGCTTCCCGCGTCTGCTGGAGCTTCCGGGTCGCCCCTTGCACGAGCGGCGTCAGCTCCGATGCCGATACCGCCTCAAGGTTCTTGCCCGTCTTGCCCTTGACCGCAGCCCGCACCTGCTTCTCGTCGAACCCCTGCATCGCCCCCAGGTCGATCAGCGTCGCCCGAAGCGACGGAGCAAGGGAGTCGGCTGCGCTTTCCCGCTTCGCCGGTTGCCCGGTGGCCGCCTGGTCCCCATAGAGGCAATTCCCGAACTGGTCTCCGAAGCTGCGCAGGGCGCGTTTGAGACCGTCGGTAACCGACCCTTTGCAGGCTGTGTCGTGACCCTCCGCCGTCTCCTCCGCCACGGCGTGGAACCCGATGTCCGTGCGGGGCGGAACGCCGGGGACGGTGACCCGCACGGGAGCGCTGTAGGCGCGGATTCGGCTCACCTCCCCGGTCTTGGGGTCGACCTGCTCGATCTCCCGCAGGGTCACGTCGCCCACCACCTCATATCCCCAACCCGCGAAACCGAAGATCCGGTTCGCCTGGTCGATGACGGTGTGTCCTTCGATGTACTGGTATGTGCGACCGGCCCGGCCCTTGCGCTGGGACACCAGGCTCGGGTCGAGGGGCTTCTCCAGCTCGCTCACCACCCTTGGGGACAGGCTGTCCCAGAGCAGGTCGTGCTCCGGAGTGATGGCAGCGTCCGGGTGGACGCCGTTGCTTCCGTTCTTTGTCGATGCGTTCGTCATTGTGCTTCTCCTTCGTGATGTCTGTGATGTGCTGACTGCTCTTTATCTGGTCGGTGCAGGTATCCCCTATGGGAAGCCCGTAGGCGGGGCAAGCCCCGTCATTCATTGGGCATAGCGCCTCCTTGGGTAATGCTGTAGGGGGGTCGATGGCGCAGGGCACAGAGCCTGCAAGACGGTGGGCTGGCGTGGGCACAAGAGCGGGCGGGAAGCCCGTGTGGAAGGAGGACTGTGCTACTTAGCGGTGCGGGCCGCCCGTGCAAGCAAGCCCCGGAACGTGGTCTGCCCGTGGGGCGTCGTGGCGAGTTCGGCCACGTCAGCGGCCACCCCAAGCAAGTCGACCGTGGCGGCCCGCCTCCCAAGCAAGCTCTCAAGCCGCTCGGCGGCCTCGCGGCCCGCGTCGTCTGAGTCGAAGGCGAGGAACACGCGGGGGAAGGCAGGCAAGCTACCTGCCACCCGCTCCATGCCCTGGGTGCCCAGGGCTGCGACGGCTGGCAACCCCCACTGGGTCAAGGCAAGCCAGTCGAACACCCCTTCAGTAAGGACCACCCAAGACGGCGCAGCCCCAAGCCGCCCAAGTCCAAGCACCGGCTTGGGTCCGGGCAGCGCCTGGAACCTCGGCGACCGCTCCGGGTCAATGGCCCGGCCCACAAGCCAGCGGACGCGTCCCGAGGCCAGGTCGGGAACAACCACCATCCCTGCGAACCGCTCGCCCCGCTCGGTGAACAGGCCCGAGGCCCGTATCCGCTCGCCGCCGAATCCGGCGGCTTCAAGGTATCGGCGCAGCCCGTCCCCCGGTGCGTAGCCAAGACCCAGGCGGCAGGCGGTGTCGAAGCTGATGCCCCTGGAGCCCAGATACTCACGCGCCTCGGCGCTCTGGAGCATCGACCGGAGGTAGAACCTGGTTGCCGTCGACAGCGCCGCCGGGTCCCGCTGGGAAACCACGGGAGCAGCGGTACGCCGTGGCGCGGCCTGTGTCCTCGACCGGACGACTGGGCTGGGAGCCAGCCCAGTCCCACCACCCAGCCTCTGTATCGCCTCGGGCAGGGTGAGGCCCTCGGCCCGCTGGATAAAGTCCAGCACGTCCCCACCAACTCCACAGCCGAAGCAGTAAAACCTGGACGTGTCAGCGTACACCGTAAAGCTGCCTTCCGACTCCTGGTGGAAGGGGCAGACGCCCTGACGGACGCGGCCCCTTCCCCTCAGCTGCACGCCCGCAGCCTCCACCACGTCACCCAGGGAATGGCGGCTCTTGAGCGCCGCCAGGTCAACCTGTGTGTTGGCTACGACCATGACCCACCTCCTTTCAGGGGCTTCAGGCCCCGCAGGCTCCTCGCGGAGACCACCTTGCCCGGCTGCCACCCCATCCCCAGCACGGCCAGGACTTCCACGGTCCCGTCGCCGTGGGGAGCGAGCGCCGCAGCTCTGCCGGTGCCCTGGCTGTACACCAGGGTCTCGCTTTGCCCGAACCGTCGTCGCACCAGGTCCTGCCACTCGGCGTAGGCCCAACGCGTCTCGTTTGGGGCAGTCGTGTCGGGTTCGACGCCGGCAAACACCGCCAGCGCTCCGTCCAGATCCCCCGCCTTCCGCAGCCGCCGTGCGTCGTGGACGCTCTTGGCCACGCTCTGCGCCGTTGACTGCTCACGGTTGCTGGCAAAGAGGGCATCCATCACCCGGTCAACCAGCTCCTCCAGACTGCGCCTGGGCCTTTCACCCACTACCATCGTTCCGTTGTTCATCACTGTCGTTGTCATCACGACCTCCTTTCTACTTTCGATTGCCGTAGTGCTTGTATCGCCTGTTTCCTGTTCCTTGCGCCCATGAACCGCCGGAGCATCAGCGCCCCGCATCCAAGGGCCAGGGCGTTTACGGTGAAGGCATCAGCGCCTGAACCGGTCAACAGGGGCGTTACCAGGAGCAACGCCACGCCTGCCGCCAGCGTCCTCCGCTTGTGCCGCCGCATGGCTCTTGCGGTCCCGGCGACGGCGGCCAGGACCCGTGGAACCCGTTCCTTGATGTGCATGCGCACCTCCTTTGTGTGTCTGTTGCCCGCACCGGCATCCGTGGCGCGGGTCTTCGCTACTGGGTTGACTGTCGATGGACACACTCCGCCCACGGTGGGATACCTCACGTGAACGCAGCGTGACTTGTACCCGGCCTGGTCCGCGCATCGAACGCAGAGGGGCCAGGGTGGAAAAGACGCAGCTCGGCCAGGGTCTCTTCGTCGCAACGCGACTTCTGGGGAGCTACGAAGACGCGGCGCGGCTGCCCTACGACGTGGTCACGGAACAGACGCGGGAGATGAAAAGGGCGCAGCTCGGCCAGGGTCTATATGGCGTACCGACTCTGGGGAGGCTGCGAAGACGCGAAGCGCGGCCAGTCTACGAAGAGTTCATCGCAGACAGGCGCGTGGGGAAGCTGCGGCCAGTTCCACAGGAACCATGCCGCAGACGTGAGGAACCGGCCAGGGCGCAGGGCGCACTCCAACCAGAGCCTGCCCCGTACTTGATACGGGAGTGTCCGAGGGGCCGAAGCGACAGAGACGCTCCAACCGCTGCGAATGTGTCCTCCGGGGCGGCCATCGGGAGAGCGAGGCTCAATCCTTCCGGTCTGACCCCTGGGCGACCGTTGGGAGAGCCTGGCTCGATCCCTCTGGTACATCCCGGGCTCAGGGAAAGGACCCCCAGGTTTCTAAGGCAAAGAAACGCTGGAAAAACCTGATAACAATCTCAGTATTACGCCCCATTGCCTCGTTGGCAATACTTTCGGGGCCTTACCACCCAAAGTGTTCACTCTAGTTCGACAAAAGTTCCACGAAACCCTAACCACACCCTGAAAGCGTCTACTTCCGCCACAGGCCCAGGGTGAGGATCCGGCGCAGCCACCTGAGTAACTCCCGCTTGACCCGCGCCCTCTGGGTGTCGCTCAGGGCCGCTTCTATCGAGCGTCGCTGCCCGTTCCTCCACACCCCCGCGAGCGGCTGGGTCTCGGGCGGCAGGGTCAGCCCGTGCTCCTCGGCCATAGCCAGCTCCAGATTCAGGATGCGCTCCTCCGTCACCAGCCACGACAGACTCCTGCCGTCGTTGGGATGGCCTTCCCTGAGCCTTCGCCACTCCTCGACCAGCGGCCACGCCGCGCCATAGACCCCCTCGTCGTCTGGCGCAGGTTCACGGGTCACCAGCTCGGGATACTTCCGCCGAAACGTGGTATTACCAACCGGCTTGCGAACCGCATTAGCCCCGCTCCCCGACCCCTGCCCGGCCCCGACCTCAGCCACCCGTCGCTCCAACTGGCGCAGAGCCCTGGTGTGCTCCTCTCCCAGGGCCTTCACCTGGCCCTCGACGAAGGCTGGCACCTTGCCGAGACTGCTCTTGATCTTCTGTTCCAGGCCCTCCACCCGCCCCTCCAGAGCTGCGATGCGTTCCTGCTGCGCGGCCATAGCTTTGGACTCCCTGGACAGGAGCAAACGATCCAACGCATGGCTCATACGCCTCGACAGGATGCCGGTGTCAACGGTCTTGGCCAGGGTCTTGTAGTTGACGCCCAGCATCTCCGCCGCTTCCATGCGCCCTTTCTCGCGTATCACGTCGAGCAGCAGCGCCATGAGCCGCAACTCGTGCAGGTTCTCCAGGCTCCTCGTCTTTTCCATCGCTACAGCCCTCTCTTTCATCGTCCCCTCACTCCCGCTTCCGAAAAGGAAACTTCTCCACGACGAAAGGGAAGTCGGCTCACAAACCGGCACTTCCTTTTCGGGAAGTTTCACTACCCCGTCCTGGCACCACCCCCTGGAACCCGCTCTGGACACAAAGTGCTTGCTGAGATGGTCCTGTAGGGGCTGATTTACCCCTGATTTAGCTTGCTCAGGACCCCGATTTCCCTTTTTGGAACAAACTCAAATCTCTGTACACGTCCATCACACCACGAAGGCCCCTGGGAACGTCAGGGCTTGAAAGGGAGGGTGAGCTCACCCTCCCTTTCAAGGGATTATGTCCCGCCCTCCGAGTCGTCACACTCGATTGCAGGAACCACTGTTCCATGACCCCCAAGGAGGTGACGAGATGGCACTGAGATCGACCCTGAAATCCATAAAGGCGATGCGGCTGACGCTCATCGCCGGGGCGCTGCTCCTGGCGGCGCTGGTGGCCATCCCCGCAAGCAACCTGGCCCTGGCCGCACCCCTACAGCAGAGCGCGCTGACGCTGGTCAACGAGGACGAGGAGTTCATCAAGCGCCACGACGACGGTAGCTCGCCACCCAGGGCCTGGCCAAGCTGGGCGACCTCTCCCGCACCATGCAGGACTCCCTCATGTCCAACGTGGGCGCCGCCATCATCCTTCCCGATGGACGCATCATCGGCGTCGTCAGGCAGGGACTCACCTCCGACAGGACGAGCTTCTCCAAGCGGCTGTGGAGGCTCAGGGACGGCCCGTCGCCCAGCGCCATCCTTGTCCTGCTTCCCGACGAGGTGCGCCTCCGACAGGCGAGGAGGCTGCTGGCAGGAGCGCCGGCCGCTTCGTTCCTCGCCCTTGAGCGGGACGCTGTGTCGGCAGACCCATCCACGCCCGTATGGCGCATACCCTCGGACTCGGTATCCCTCGACCTCAGTAGGGCCTTGAAGCACACCAGCCCCAACGGAGATCTGCCTACCGAGGAGCCGCCCGAGCGGGTCTCCCTCCCCGAACACCTCAACGTGGACGGGCAGGACGACTCCGCACCCGACCACCTGCTGCCTGCGCTGCTCAAATCGACGGAGAAGCGCTGCCTCGACCTGCTCTCCGACTGGCCCTGGATGACGCCCGCTCACCTGGGTGGGGTGCTGGAGGTGAAGCGGTCGAGGATCTCCCAGCTTCTGCAACGGCTCACAAGCCTGGGTCTCGTCATCGACGACGTTGTAGAGGGCCGTCGCCGCCTCATCCTTTCCGACCTGGGGCTCTCTGTCCTCGCAAGGCGCGATCGCACCTCCGTGGGCGCGATGAAGAAGCGATGGAGCGCCTCCCTTACAGACCCTGACCGTGCCGCTACCTGGCGAAACGTCTCCGGAGCAAGAGCCCGTCAGCTGCTCAGGAACATTCAGCACACCGATGCGGTGCACTGGTTCATAGCCGTCCTGGCGAAGCAGGCCCGCAGCCGGGGACGGGAGCTGGCGCAGCTCGACTCCCCTGGACGGGCCTCCAGGTACTTCCGCTACGCAGAGAGGCTCCACTCGGTCCGTCCCGACGCCTTCGGCCTGCTGCACAACGGACAGGCGATCTGGCCCTTCTTCCTAGAATGGGAGCGCCGGGCGGTACGCCCCGTGACCATGGCGGCCAGGATCGCCCCCTACCTGCGCTACTACTCCACCCACCGGCCCACCGACGACCACGGCGCTCAGCCCTCGTTGCTGGTCGTCTTCGACGACGACGTGGCCGAGACCCACTTTCTCCGCATCGCCAAAGAGGAGATGCACACCGCGAAGGTGCAGGTGCCCCTGTTTGTGGCTCCCAGAAACCTGTTGGGGAGGGTGGGGCCGCTGGGTCCGGCCTGGCGCACCCCTGACCGCTGGGAGCCTATCCATCCTTTCAACGACCCCTAAACACCTATAGGAGACGGGAGAAGAATCATGCGTCTGTACTACATCGACGAGTCCGAAGGCCCCCGCTACTACGTCCGCTCCGCCCTGGGAGTGGATGGCGAGGTCTGGAACCGGCTCTTTGCCGGCATCCACGCATGGCGTCTGGAGCTAATGGAGCGGTACGGAATCCCCCTGTCCAGGGAGCTTCACGCCTGCGACCTGCTGGCGGGACGGGGGCTGCTCGCCAAGAACGGAACGAACAGCGAACGGGTGTCCGTGGCACAGGGAGCCAGTGTCTTTCTGGAGGGTCTGTGCCGCCTGGAGGATGCCGCCAGGCGCATGGGCGGCATCGAGGTCATCAACGTCTGCCTCCACAAGCCGGAGAGCAGGAGGTACGAGCAGGCCAGCCTTGACCGCCTCCTCAACCGCATCAACACCTCCGCGACGGCTGTCGACCGCCACGCTTTCCTCATCTTCGACGAGGGCAAGGAGCAGATGATCACCCGGCTCTACGGTAGGCTCAAGGTGCGCAACCACGTTCCCAGCCGCTACGACCTCTGGGAGGACGGGGAGAAGACCAGGAACATCCCCATAGAGCACGTCATCGGTGGCCCCGCCTTCCGCAGCTCCAAGGACGACTATCTGCTTCAGATGTCGGACTTCGTTGCCCACGCCCTGCTAAAACAGGAGGAGGAACCCGTCCCTAGAGTAGAGAACCACGGCATCGCCGAAGCCTTCTCCATCCTCGACGTGGCCCTCAATAGACAGGCGTCGAGGCGGGACCCCCAGGGGGTTGTAAGGAGATGAAGGCCAAGGGACAATCAACCCTCGGACCATTGACGACAGACGGCTCTTGGTGCTATATCCTACCTACCACCCCTACCGATTCGACGGTAGGGTCGAGACCGCCCTCCGAGGCGGTCTCTGTTTTTTTCAGCAGGGTAACGACGACCTGAAGAGGCACACGGACGGCGGACGTAACAGAGAGAACGGTGACACCTACTTCTGGACCTTATTCTTCCATCGCTTCCCCAATGCTTCTACACCCGAGGAAGCAGGAGTGGCTATATGCGTATCGCGGCGCAGCGAAGACACCGCTAGGGTTCGGCCTTAACACACAGGAGATCGAAGGCTAGTCAGACGCCGCAGTACCCCTGGCACTCGTTGCCGAAGGCGTCCGCATGGCCATCTGCCCTGAGCTCCACCTCATCCAGGGCCACCGCCTCGGCAAGGGGAATCCTCAATTGATGGAGGTAGGGCTCCTTGGCGAAGGCCAGCTTGCCCCTCATGTTGGAGTCGATCTCCACGGCCTCTGCGAACAGATCTGGCCACCTGCGCTTGGTCTCCGCCCATCTCTGGCGGGACTGGTAGGGGCAGCCGATGCAGGCCGAACGCTCCAGGGGCCTCGCGAACCGTTCACTCCACCAGGCTAGGCAGTGCTTCCTCGACATGCCCGCCTCAATGAGAGGGTAGCGGTTCTCTATCCACCTGTCGCGAGAGGAGCGCATCCGGATGGCTTCGTCGGTGGAAATGCCCAGCCATAGCTCAACGCTCGTGCCCTGAAGGACTCTCTGTCCCTTGCTCAGGCCCAGCATCTCCCTGATCTTCCGGCGCACAGGCGCGATCTTGTAGTGCTCCGTGCACTGCCGCCGCCCCATGCCGTCTCCGTGGCCCGCTCCGCCCTTGAGATAGACGGGGATGTCCACGTAGTTGGGGTAACCCGAGTGGTTCGTGAGGGCCTTCAGGTCCTCGCGGAGACTGCGCCCGTTGTCCACGATGTGGAGAGGGAACGGAAGGCGTCGGGACAGCCACTCCAGGTGAGAGTATATGGTGGGTGGTTCCCAATGAGTATCGGCGAAGATGGCGCAGTCCGGCACGCCGCCGAATGCGCCATCGCCCGCCATGAGAGCCATTACCGTGGACTGGACGCCTCCTCCGAGGCTGATGACCGTGAGGCGATTCATTGCAGCGCCGCCTCCTGATCTTCAGCTTCCGGCAGCAGGTGGCGTAGCAGCCCCAGCCCGTCGGCAAACCTGAACAGTGCGATGAGGTGCCCCGAGCCCGGCTGCGTCCCCGTGCGCCAGCGGCGCAACATGCGGGCGTCAACGCCCAGGGCGCGGGCCAGTCCAAGCCAGGTCAGCCCTGTGGCCTCCTTCAGGCTCTCCAGCCGCTGGGGGAAGACCGGCGGGAACTCCGATGGGAGCTTGTGGTAGACTCATTTCTGACGGCCCAAGGCGCTAGACTCCCCGGCGGAGGAGTTCCGCCTCCTCGGGGACCAACGCCTCCATACCCCCTGGCACCTCGGATGCCAACTGGAACAGGGCCAGCATGGCCCCTCCCGTGGGCTCACTGCCTCCACGCCAACGGCGCACCCGCTGGTAGCTCACTCCCAGACGCCGGGACAGGGCCTTCCAACTCAGGCCGGAGGTCTCTTTGAGAAACTCCAAACGCTGGGGGAAGTCTCGGGGCAGTTTGCCTCGCCGGTTTCGGCCGATTCTCTGAAGGCGTTCCATATCTCTGATCCCTCTCATTGACGACATCTCTAATTCCTCCTGTAGACGACTATCCGGTCATCATCCAGTAGCTTTCCAAGACCCTCGGGCACCAGAGTCGCCACCATGACCAGCGATAGCACGGCCCCTCCGCAGGGCTCCCCTCCCTGGCGCCAGCGATGCACCTGTTTCATGTCCACCCCGAGGCATGTAGCGAGCCCCTCCCAGGACAGGCCAGTGATCTCCTTGAGCCTGGTTAATCGGCGGGGGAAGTCCTCCGGCATTAAGGCGACACCAGGCGAAAACGGCGGGTCCGTGGGACGGCGCTGGCTAGTCATGGGCGTCCTCCAAGATGAACACCTCGTCAAAGGGAGGATTGCCCAGGGCTTGGAGCAGCCGGCGCCGCATCTTGGGGGACGGGTTGCGCTGGCCGTTGAGCAGCTGGGAGAGGTAGCCCGAGGTCGAGCCCATCACATGGGCCAGCTGGTTCTGCGACATGTGAATGTGGTTGAGGATGTTCCACACACCCCCGGCCTTCACACGCACCCTCTTGAGGGCGGGCCTACCCGACATCCTGATCGGCTTCCCGTTGAGATTCGGCAGACACGCCGTTCTGGGATACCCCCCGGTTGGCGTCAGCCAGGTCCTTGAGGTAGGCGCGGACCATCATCCGCGCCAGGATGCGCAGCCCCTTGATGCGAAGCTCCTCTTGCTTCTTGGTCAGACGAACGTCTTTAGGCAAAAAAGCGACACCTTTCCGGCTGGATTGGGCTGCCAAATGGCCGTTGCGCATGGCACGGCCTGTGGGTACGATGACAGCCGTAGGGAACAGTAGTTCTGTCCTTTGCTATAGTATAGCAACGCTGTATAATAGCGGACAAGAGATTTATGGCGTTATTTACCATTTCGGCCACAAAGTGCTTGCAAACATGTAGCAAGTGTTCTATCATAGGGACATGATGGACCCAGAATCCGCCGAACTGGACATAGGCCCCTACCTGAAAGAGCTGCGGGGAGACCGCAGCTTGCGCCAGGTGGCCCGAGACTCAGGCGTCTCCGATCCCTTCCTTTCCCAGATCGAGAAGGGTCAGAGGAATCCCGGCCTCCGAATACTCAGGAAGCTGGCGGACTTCTACGAGGTCTCCCTCAATGACCTGCTGAGACGGGCCGGATACCTGGAAGAAGTTGAAGACCCCTATGCCGACGAGGAGGCCAACGTCGACCGGGCCTTCCGGTACGTGGTGGCCGACCCCAGGTTCAATTTCGGCACCAGGCTCGATGGACCCCTCACCACGGCGGCGAAACGGTTCATCGTCGAGATGTACGAACAACTCACCGATAAGCAGCTTTTGGAATGATGAGAACGCTGGACGACTTCAGAGAGACCATCCTGGCAAGGCTGTCGTGCAGGCAGCGGAACGACCCCGCCTACATCGCCCACCTGTTCGTCCGCTACTTCCGCATCTCGGTCCGCCCCGGCTTCGAGGAGCTCATCAAGGTGCTGGAAGAGGCTGGCATCGCGTCTGTGCTGCGGCAGAAGCTGCCCGGCGGTCTTAGGGGAACCCACTTCAGCTTGGACCAGCGCCACTACTCGATCCGATACTCAACCGACCAGTGGGAGGGGGGGCAAGAACCACACGGTCCTTCACGAGACCTACGAGATTATTCACGAGATGCTCTCGGACCAGGAGATGGAGCCTTCGCCCTCCAGGAAACTCTGCTGGGATGCCGACTATTTCGCCGCCTCGGTGCTGATGCAGCCTGCGGTGTTCGCTCCCTTCGCCAAGGCTTCCGGCCTGGACATAATCGCTCTCCGCTCACAGTTCGAGTGCTCTTACGCCTCAGTGACTCTGCGGCTCGCCGAAGTCATGCGGAACCAGCCCCTCCTGGGGGTCCTGTATCAACGCCAAGAACAGGGCAACCCGGCCGAGTGGACCGAGCCACCGGATCGCCGCCAATTCAGGGCCACCATCGTGACACGCACTCCGGGCTTCGGCATCCGGGATCCTCGCGTCCTCTGTGGTTCACGAGGCGGCATGCCCCGCAAGGGCACCACTCCATCCCCTGGCTCGATTGCCGAGTGGGTGGTGCTCAACGGCAAGGCTGCATACGCCGAGGTGGAGTCCACGCGTCTGGGCGCACGAAGCGGTGACATCGCCATCGCTGCCAGGCCGGTCACGTGGAAGGGACAGCTGGCGAAGGTTGCAGTCGTGGCCGTGCCCTACCAGCAACGCGGGGCGCTGAGGCCCCAGATAAACAACGGAGTCGCCTTCGAGCGGCTCTTCGAGTACCAGGAACTCACCATTAAATAGGCAAAAAAGGGGGAGGATATGAACACCGACAAAGGGATGAACGGCAACGTGGCGCTCTACGCACGGGTGTCCAGCAACCGGCAGGACGTGGACCTGTCCGTGTCCGCCCAGCTCAGGGCGCTACGAGACTACGCGGAGAAGAACGGCTACGTCGTAGCGCGGGAGTATGTGGACGAGGCCGAGAGCGGGCGCATCGCCGACCGGCCCCAATTCAGAAAGATGCTGGACGAGGCCAGCAAGCCCAACTCTCCCTTCCATGAGATTCTTGTTTGGAAGTTCTCACGCTTCACCCGCAAACGGGAGCACGCCGTGGCTTTCAAGTCCATGCTGAGGAAGCGGGGTATCAAAGTCGTCTCTATCACCGAGCACGCCGACGACTCTCCCACGGGCAAGCTCATGGAGGCCATCATCGAGAGCGTGGACGAGTTCTACTCTGAAAACTTGGCCCAAGAGGTTACCAGGGGCTTGCGAGAGGCTGCTTCACGAGGATTCTGGGTCGCAAGCTCGGTGCCCTACGGGTACGCCAGAGTCTCTGTACAGGACGGCGCCAAGAAGCGCCCTAAACTGGAACCTGACCCGATGACAGCACGGGTGGTCCAGCGCATGTACCGCATGGCGGAGTCGGGAAGCAGTGTGCTGGACATCACCAAAATGCTGAACGACGAGGGCATCGCCAGCTCCAACGGCAAGCTCTGGTCGAAAACCATGGTCCATTATGTCCTCACCAACGAAGTCTATACCGGAACTCTTGTCTGGGGAACCAATGCCAAGGACAAATCGGAACCGGTTCGCGTGGAGAACACCTTCCCAGCAATAGTCTCACGAGACCAGTTTACATGCATCGCTGCCATGATGCGATCCAGGGCGCCGAGCAAGGTCAACCCCAGGCGCATTTCCAGCTCCTATCTTCTTAGCGGACTTGTCAAGTGCGCAGAATGTGGGAAGGCACTTACAGGCCATGATGCGAAGAGCGGCAAGTATGCTTACTACATTTGCCAATCCCTCGCGAAGCGGGGCAGCGAAGCATGCAGCGCTCCCAGACTGAACGCCAAACGCTTTGAGCAGCTAATTGTCGATCAAATACGGGAGAATATTCTTACCGAAAGCAACATCCGTGACCTTGTTCAGATGGTCGACGAGGAGATGGATGGTGTGGCCCGTGAACAACGAGACCAGGACGAAGCTATCCAGAGGGAACTAGCGGAAGTGCGCAGGCGACTGGACCGACTTTGGCACGCAGTTGAGACTACCGAGTTGGACATAGACGACATTGCGCCCCGAATCAGAGAGCACCGCGAGCGTCAAGAACGCCTGGAGATCGCAGCAGAAGAAGTGCGTTCCCTGCTCTCGGAACGTAGACACATCCTGGATGACGTGGAGACGATCACCATATTCGCTCAGGACATGAGCCGATTTCTCACTGAAAGCCCAATCACAGAGTCCAGGCATTTATCAGGTCCTTCGTGAAGGAGATCGCCATCCGTCCCGATAGCGCCACGATCCGGTACACAATCCCCATGCCGAAAGATAGGCCGATTGGTGGTAAGGATGCAGACGAGATCGCTCTCCGAAGATCGGTTCTGTCTTCAGTAAGGTCTGGTACGCCCGGTGGGATTCGAACCCACGACCCTCGGTTCCGAAGACCGATGCTCTGGTCCACTGAGCTACGGGCGCGCATATCGGCCTAGCTTCGGGCCGCCCAAATAGATTGTAACACTGGCATAGCCTAGTCGCTCGCTGAAGAGGGCGCTTGCTGGTCGTGGATCAATGGTAGCAAGGCAAGAACGTCCATCGCTGTCTTAGCTTCCGGACGCACTCCTAACGAAATGGGTACGCCCACGGGCCGCCGCCGAACCGAGGGGAGGTTTGGCCCAGAGCACCATAAGGCCAGAGATGATGCGCATTAAGCCGAAGAACAGAAAGATGGTGGTGTAACTTCCCGTAGCGTCAAAAACCATTGCAGCAGCGGTGGGGCCAGCGGCGTTGGAGGCCAACTGGAGAGGATTGATCACTCCTCGAATGGTGCCCAACGAGTTTCGCCCATAGTAGTCGGCAAACAGCACCTGCCGCACCACCATGCTGGCGCCCTGGAGAATGCCCTGGGTCGCCGCCCATGTGAAGGCCATTACTGGACTGTTAACCGGAATCAGGAACACCAACCAGAGGCCCAAGAGGATGCCATCGGCCACCATGACATTCTTGATCCCAAACCGCTCCGCAAAGAACGCACCGATCAACGAGCCCACGGCGCTGGTGAGGAAGAGGGTGGTGGTAACCAGCACGGCCGTTTCTGGAGATATCCCTCTATCGGTGAAAAAGGGGATCATGTGTAGGTTCATGGCAGGACCCACCAGAGTGCTTGTGACGGTGGCGCCCAGAAGCATATAGAAGGATGACATTTTCAAGACTTCGCGGAGGGGGTAGGAGACATCTCCTTCCACTGTGGATGCCGGAGCCTGTACATGCTCGGTGTCCAATGGGTCGGTGCTTGTTCCTTCTCCGTCTGGACTGGCTCCCTCTGGACTGGCCTCCTCTGTGGGCTTATCGCCGTCGGGAAGGAGGCCGATGTCTTCCGGCCTCCGCTTAACGAACAGTGCTATGGGAAGCAGTGTGATCGACAGCATGACCATCCCTGTGGTGACGGTGGCCACTCTCCATGTGTAGCCGCTTATCAGAGCCTGGACGTAGATGGGTGTGATTGAGTTCCCTAGCCGCCCACCGAGACTACCGACAGCGATGGCCCGGGCGCGTCTCTTCACGAACCAGTTGGGTATCATGATCTGTAGGGCCAGGCTGATAATCCCCTGGGAGATCATGCGAGACAGGATCTGGATGGCGTAGAATTGCCAGATCTCCTGTATCCCTCCTTGAAGGATCATCAAGGTGCCGAGGACGGTGAACGACACAAGTAGAATCCATTTAGCGCCCCATCGGTCCACTGAGGGCCCAACGATTGGGCCCGCCAGTCCTCCCACAAGGGTGCCGATGCTGGTGGCCACAGCGAAGGTCGTCCGGCTCCAACCGAACTCAGCCGTCATCGGCTTGAGGAGCACCGACAGGACTGGGTAGATCTCCGCCGACTGGGTGAAGTGGCAGACGGCGAACACCCCAACGATGACCCACCCGTAGTAGAAGGGAGGGCGCCATCGTGTCTTAGGGATGTTGGTCACTTGCACATCTTAGTTGCTCGCGTGAAGTCAAAAGTTAGACCCGGGGTATCCCCGGGCACTCGAGCGATAGTATCGGCCAGCCTGAAGGTTGTCAATTCTCTTTGGCCTTCCAACGGCGAGAACGGTGCAGATTGCAGGACAAGGGAGGCCAGGCTGCTCAGTGGCATGCCATCTAGATCAGTGACCTGGACTGGCCGCCGTCTATGTTGATGCTTGTGCCCGTGAGCAGGTCCGCCTGGGTAGAGGCCAGGAAAGCAACCAGGGCACCCACCGGCTCCGGCCATCCGAACTTACCCATGGGAAGGTTGTTCCTGATGAACTCCTGGACCACTTCCGGGGAGTTGTTTTGCTGGAACCGCTCCTAGCCGCCGCCGGGAAATTCGATGGACCCGGGCGCTACTGTGTTCACTGTGACGCCGGTGCCGGCAACCTCCAATGCCAGATGCTTGGAGAAGGCGATGAGTGCCGCTTTGGCTGTCATGTAGGTAAGACCGCCGCCGTGCTCCCGGCCAAAGATGGATGAGATGCTGATGATGCGTCCCCAGCCACTCTCCTTCATATGCGGCAGGCAGAGGCGAGTCAGGCGTATGCCTGAGAAGAGGTTGAGCTGGAGGGTGTGCGCCCAGGCCTCGTCATCGGCGGAATCGAGGTCGCGGCCGGTGGAGCCGCCTACGTTGTTCACCAGTACGTCGATAGGGCCCAGGGCGTCCATGGCTTCGCTGAAGAGTCGTGTGGTGCCATCTTCGGTGGTGACGTCCGCCTGTACACCCACGGCCTGTATCCCTGTAGCCCGCAACTCATCCACAGTCTGACGCAGGCCGTCCTCACCGCGGGCACAGATGGCTACGTTGCATCCCTCACTGGCCAGTGTCAGGGCAGCGTGGCGACCTAGGCCCCTGCTGCCGCCTGTAACCAGGCTGTCTTTCCCGTCAGTCCCAGGTCCATGAGACCTCTCCTTGCCTTGCATAGGCCTTGTACAGAAAGTTGGTCTACCCAATAAAATTTTCCAGACAAACACCTTCTTCCCGTCCACCTGCCCTCGGCAGGGCGTGCCCTGCAGTACTGGCCTACCTTTTTTATCCCACCCACCCATCCTGAAAGGTTTTACTCTGGGGGCACATCCTCCGACTTTATCGCGAGTCTCGATGAGCGAAGCATCATCGGACCCCAGTCCCCCTGCCAGAGGGGCGACCCTTCTGGGCACTCCCTACAGGACGGGCTCCAACGCGTCTGGATGAGCGAAGTGCCGACTCGGTCGAGCACTCGCGATGGAATCGGAGCGTCATCGGACCTAAGACCCACTGGTCCCGACAGATCGGGACACTTTGCAGGGGCAGTGCCGTTGGTACCGCCAGGTTGGGGTTGATCCGGCGAAGTGACGCTATTTGCCGGGAAAGAGAAGCCCTGAGCGACCACCGCCAAGGGCTGGCTTCGTCGTTTCAGCCGCCCCTTAAAGTCGGATTTTGGGGTGAGCGGAGGGATTCGAACCCTCGATCTCCAGGGCCACAACCTGGCGCCTTAGACCACTTGGCTACGCCCACCACTCTCAGGGACAATATGCCCTATAAGGGATGGTAGCATTGGCCCCTTAACGGGTCAATGTGAGCGTAGGCAGTAGGCAGAGGTTGGTGTATAATCCATCAGATTCGAGAGGGCACTATTCCAAAGCTATGCAATCATATTATCGTTTATCATTGGCCCGCAGGTGTGCCCTCTCGTCGCCAAATCTACAGGCAGCGCCTGGATAACCTCCTTGTTGTCCGTCACCTGTCCGGGCCAGACAGCCATCTGAAGGAGAGCTCTTGAGCAATCGTGTAGTCGTAACTGGAATCGGCATGATCACCCCTGTGGGTCTGGACACGTCGTCGTCGTGGAGCAGCCTGGTCCAGGGCGTAACCGGCGTGGACTACATATCCGCCTTTGACGCTGAGCCTCTGGAGACGCACATCGCGGCGGAGGTCAAAGGGTATGACCCCGCGGATTACCTGGACAAGAAGCAGGCCCGTCATTTGGACAGGTTTGCCCAGTTCGCCATGGTGGCCACCCAGGAGGCGGTGTGGCAGGCGGAGCTGGAGGTGGGGAGCGTTGACCCGACGCGGGTTTCGGTCATTATTGGAAGCGGTGTTGGCGGGCTCGGCACACTGTCGGAGCAGATAGATGTGCTGCGGGAACGAGGTTCCAACCGCGTAAGCCCGTATCTGATCCCCATGATGCTTTCTGACATGGCTTCGGGGCAGGTGTCCATTGCGCTTGGCGCCAGGGGTCTGAATTTCTGCCCTGTGTCCTCCTGTGCCAGCGGGGCCGAGGCGATAGGCGAGGCGTGGAATTTGATCCGCCGCGGTGAGGTGGACATTGCCATTGCGGGTGGTGCCGAAGCGCCGATCATTCCCATAGCTTTAGCAGGGTTCAACGCATGCCAGGCACTGTCCAAGAACAACAGCGATCCAAGGGGCGCCAGCCGGCCCTTCGACGCCCGACGTGACGGTTTTGTCATGGGTGAAGGCAGCGCCATCATGGTCATGGAGAGCCTGGAGAGCGCTCAACGTCGGAACGCCCAACCGCTGGCAGAGGTGGTGGGCTACGGTGCCACGTCCGATGCGTATCATGTGACTCATCCCGCACCGGGTGGGGAGGGCGCCGTTCGGGCCATGAGACTTGCTCTGGCAGCAGCGGATATGAAGCCGAACCAGGTAGGCTACATCAATGCCCACGGGACGTCGACTATGTTGAACGACAAGGTGGAGACTGAAGCCATCAAGGAGGTGTTTGGGGAGGAGGCCCATGCCATCCCCATCAGCTCAACCAAGTCCATGACGGGTCACCTGCTGGGCGCAGGTGCGGCCCTGGAGGCTGCGATATCCGTTGTGGCGCTTCAGAAGGGGCAGATACCCCCGACCATCAATCTGAACAATCCGGACCCGGACTGTGACCTAGACTACACGCCCAACGAGTCGCGAAAGGTCCAGCTGAACGCCGCGATGACAAACTCACTGGGGTTCGGGGGACACAACTCAGTGCTGGTCTTCCGTTCCGCGGAAGAGCTGGCCTAACATCTCCACACGTGGTCAGTCACGGAATCACGGGAGCAGATGACTCAGCCACGTCCCTTTAGTTTCGACGAGCGTCGGTGGGCTGCCATGGCCCACTCCAATGCCATGTTCCTCTTCTTCTTGGCCGCAGGCCCCAGTCCGGTAGCTGCAGCAGGCCTCCTGATAACCGGCGTAGTGTACCTGTTCAAACGGAGCACGTCCCGCTGGCTGGCCTTCCAGACCCTCCAGGCGCTGATATACCAGACCCTGGCATATCTGTTGATCTCCGCTCTCATGGTTACGGTTCTTTCTACTCCTCCGGCAGCCCAGGCAGAGCTAGAGACGTATGAGATCACAACGGAGGCAAGCATCGCCCTCGGCCTGTCCACTCTGGCGATGTTCTATGGGATCATTGGCCTGGTGCGGTGCTTCAGAGGTCGCCACTTCCGGTACCCGCTTCTGGGGCACCTCCTTGAACGAAGCATGCGGCCTTTGGAGGATTAGAGTGGCAGCGCGCGGGCATCTAAGGTACGAATACCGCCTGTGCCGAAGGTACGGATAGGGAGGGAATAGTGCAAGCACGGGTAGCCGAAGTGGCATGGATCGTCCGTCCGGGCGCTCCTGCTCAGGTCCAAGCATCGCTTACGGGCTCCGGCTACTCATCCCTCCTGGCGCATCTTCTATACAACAGGGGTATAAGTACGCCGGACCAGGCGCGATCGTTTCTTTCACATGAGTCGGTGTCGCACGACCCCCTGGCCTTGCCGGGAATGGAGTCCGCTGTCGAACGGATCAAGGATGCGCTGGAGAGGAAGGAGCGCATCGCGGTATTCGGAGATTTCGATGTTGACGGCGTCACGGCCACCGCACTCCTGACCAGGGCGCTGGGGTCGCTGGGAAGCGAGATCCTACCGTATATACCGCATCGCGTAGAGGAGGGCCACGGCCTATCGCTGCATGCGGTGGAGCTCTTGGCCCGCGAGGGTGTGGACCTCCTGATTACGGTGGACTGCGGCGTTACATCTCACGAAGAGGTCAGGGCCGCCAGCCGCGTCGGGATCGATACTATCATCACCGACCACCACCTAGCGCCCGACGGCGGGCCGGATGCGTGTGCCGTGGTGGACCCGCGGCTCAACGGCTCGGACTACCCGTTCCCGTACCTGACTGGTGCGGGCTTGGCGTTTAAACTGGCCCAGGCTGTATACACCTCGCTGGACCGGGCCGGGGAGTTCCAGGATCAGCCGCTGATGTCCCTGGCTGCGCTGGGTACAATAGCCGACGTGGGGCCTCTGGTAGACGAGAACCGCTCCATAGTGCGCGACGGATTGAAGGAGATAGGCCAGAGGCCCACTGCCGGCCTCCGGGCTCTGATGCGTTCCGCCCGCCAGGATGGACACCTGCCTGACACTGAGACGGTGGGTTGGTATCTGGCGCCCCGGCTGAACGCTGCCGGGCGTGTGGCCCACGCCGATACCAGCTACCGGCTGCTGGTCACCGACTCTCCAGAGGAGGCCGCCAGCTTGGTGGGTGTTCTGGAGGCACAGAACCGACAGCGTCAGGAGCTTGCAGCTGCAGCCCATGAGAAGACCAAAGGGCTGGTGGAGCTGGAGCCGCTGCTTATGGTGGGTGACGTCTCCTTCCTGCCAGGGATAATAGGACTGGTGGCCAGCCGCCTGGTGGATGAGTATGGTCGCCCAGCAGTGGTGGTGAGCGTTGGAGATGAGGTGAGCCGCGGGAGCTGCAGGAGCGTGGCAGAGTTCGACATCGGGTCTGCGCTGCACGAGGTTGCTGCATCCATGGATGGTTTCATTGCCTACGGCGGCCACCCCCAGGCAGCTGGGTTCACCATAGCGACAGACAGTGTGCCGGAGCTCCGCCAGCGGCTGGTGGCGATTGCACGCCAGGCCCTGGGTGACGAGGTTAGCTCGCCGCGACTGGACATAGACGTGGAGCTGCCCCTGGGATCATTGCCCAGGGACATATACCGACTGGTTGGACAGTTGGCTCCATTCGGTGAGGCAAACTCGCAGCCGGTATTTCTGAGCCGTGGCGTTCAGGTAGTCAGCCTGCGGTCATTTGGGGCCGATGGGGCGCACCTTTCGTTGAGCCTGAGAGATGGCGGCGTGACCTGGAACGCAGTGGCATTCAGACAGGGCGGAAAGCTGCCTGCTGGCGCAGGACTGGTGGACGTGGTGTACACCGTAGGGATTGACCGTTGGAACGGACAGGAGACGCTAAGGCTGGGTGTGCTGGACATCCGGGCTTCGGGTTAGGGGCAGGGCGTCTGCCCGCACGGACTTCGTCCGTACTGCTTGTGAGTGCTTGTTCCCTAGGCCGTAATGAGGAGTGTGAGGTCTGGGCAGTGTACGGCCCTGGAGGGAAAAAGCCTAGGGATGGGTCCGTCTGCGATGTTGTAGGATCGGCTTTGCTAAATGCGCCCCTAAGGGCAACTCCAGGTTTGACCTTCGTGCTTCCTGGGTTACAATCACGCCAACCCTGTCTCCGGCGGGTAGGAATCTTCAGCGGCGTGGGGAAGGCAAGACGAGCAGATGGCTGTCAATAATAGTTCACAAATAACAAAGCCCAAGGTCTTTTTTGGATGGTGGATTGTCCTTGCTGCCTCCAGTATTACTGCTGTCTCGGCCACCTTTTCCTACTACGGGTTCGGGGTATTCTTCAATCCCATCCTAGATGAATTTGGTTGGTCTGCCGCAGTCCTAGGTGGAGCGTTGTCTCTTTCCCGCCTGGAGGGCGGAGCCATATCGCCCCTGGTAGGGTATTTGGTGGATCGCATAGGTCCCCGGAAGTTGATGCTTATAGGCGTCCTTTCCTCTGGCACCGGCTATATCCTCCTAAGCCGGACGACGTCCCCGATCTACTTCTACGTTGTCTTCCTGCTACTTGTGCACGGAGGCGCCAGTGCTGGCATGGGCAACCCTCCACGGGTGGCAGTTGCCAACTGGTTTCAGCGTAAAAGGGGTACCGCCCTGGGGTTAGTGACCCTTGGGCTCAGCATTGGGGGTCTTTTCGCCAGGCCTCTAGCAGACCTCATAACCACCTTTGGATGGCGCAGCGCGTTAGTCACTGCCGGTGTCCTGATATGGGTGGTAGGAATTCCCGCGTCTCTAGTGATGCGGCAGCGGCCGGAGCAGTATGGCTTGCTTCCGGATGGACGCACCCCAGAACCTGAAACGGCGACTGAAGACGGCACCGCCTCTTCCGGAGAGGAGCAGAAACCGAAGGACGAGTACATAGAGATCGACTTTACGCCGAAACAGGCCATCAAGACGATGGCCTTTTGGAGCATTACACTCACTCTCACTGCACGTAATCTGGTCACAGGATCGGTAGCATTATTCCTGGTGCCACTGCTGCAGGAGCGGGGTATGTCGCTGTCGGAGGCGGCTACGATCGTTAGCCTTATGGCTCTATTCGGGATGCCAGGGAGAGTCGGCTTCGGCTGGTTGGGAGATCACTTTGACAAGAGATGGGTTATAGCTTTCTGCTTCGTTCTCCAGTCGACTGGGCTGGTGCTGTTTGCTACGCTGGGGGGTGGACTCGGCATTGTCTTTTTCCTCATCTTCTACGCCCCGACTTACGCAGGGGTCAACCCCCTGATCCCGGCTCTCCAGGGCGATTACTTTGGTAGGCTGTGGTTTGGGACGATCAGAGGCATCATGACCCCTATGAGCACTCTTGCTCTCGTTTCCAGCCCATTCCTTTTCACGTTGATCCATGACTTTACCGGGAGTTATGAGCCGGCCTTTGTAGTGCTAGCCGTAGCGAACGTCCTCGCCCTGGTTTTTGTCGCGATCACTCGAAAGCCTAGGGACCCTTCGGTGGCCTAGCCACTGAGCGGCTCGTACGACGTCTACAACCCATCCATGTGAGTTCAGAGAGCGCATCAGTTCTCGACTAAGTCACAGGACCGGTACCACTCCGTTACCGATGAAGCTAACGAGGCTGAGGCTGTTGCTGCTTCTGATGGAGGCACCGGGGTGGAGGGCGAAAGCTATGTTTTCAGATGGCCCTGGGTATCCTTTGAGGCGCATGAGACTGCTTGACCTGACGTCGATTGACCTTACAATAGTACCGTTACGTTAGCCTGAACCCACCACTCACCCCTTATCGTCCTCTATGGGCTACATACGAAGGAGACAGTAATGAGCAAGCTGCCATTAGAAGGCGTTCGCATCATAGACTCCACTTACGTTATCGCCATGCCTTATGCCTGCGGCATCATGACCGATCTGGGCGCCGAGGTGATCAAAATTGAGGGGATCCAGCACCCGGACCGTTCGGGCCAGGATGCCCAGCCCGACAATAACGGCGGCGGCGACCCATATAACCGTGGTGGCTCCTTCAACCAACGCAACCGGGGTAAGCGCTCCCTAACGCTTGATCTGTCTCAAGATGAAGGGAGGCAGGCCTTTAAAGAGCTGGTAAAGATAAGCGATATCGTTGTAGAGAACTACACTCCTCGTGTAATGCGCCGATGGGAGCTGGAATACTCTGACCTGAAGAAGATCAAACCCGATATCATCATGCTTTCCAACACGGCGTATGGCCACGGCAGCGGTCCCTACTCCAATTACCCGGGTCAGGCCACCACTATGGAGGGCATCCATGGCCTCTGTGCTATCACCGGGTACAACGGCGATATGCCCTCCAAGGCCGGCGCCTCCTATGTGGACTTTGTGTCTACCTGGAATGGCCTCCTCGCCGTTGCTACTGCTCTGCGATACCGCAACAGGACCGGCAAAGGCCAGTGGATTGACCTGGGCATGTACCAGGCTGGCTGCTTCTTTAACAGCGAGTACATGCTCGATTACATTGCTAACGAACGTGAGAACAGGCGTATCGGCAACCGACATCCTTCGAGGGCACCGCAGGGTTGCTACCCCTGTATGGCAGAGGACAGTTGGTGCACCCTCTCAGTGGGCAACGACCAGGAGTGGCAGGCTCTGTGCCGGGAGATGGGCAAGCCTGAACTAGTGTATGACCCCCGTTTCGCCACGTTATTGGAGCGGCAAGATCATCATGACGCCTTGGACGATATTATCGCCAAGTGGTCCGTGACCATCGATAAATTCGAAATGATGGAGCGCCTGCAGTCCGCCGGTGTGCCTGCCGGCGCCATGTTCACCTCTAAAGATGCGAATCTTTCCCCCCACTACTGGAACCGGGGGTTCCTTGAGAAGCTGACGTGGCCTCCCGAGCGTGATATGGGTACGCGAGTCCTGATGGGCCGTCCCTGGCAGCTCAGCAACACGCCGCTAAGTATCAAGGAGGGGGTGCATCCCTTTGGGCAAGATAACCGGTCTGTCCTGCAGGGCCTGCTTGATTATTCCAATGAGCACATATCTGACCTGGAACATGCCAAGGTAATCGGTGACCGGCCCATCGTTGAACGATACCGTGACTCAGGCCCACCCCCGCCTCCCAGGCCAGCGGGCGCACCTCCTTTTCAGAGGGGCAACCTTGAAGTGAGTTATGACCCTGACTACAAGAAACTCCTGGGTATCTAAGGGTGCGGCATGAGGCTGTGGAGGTAGACTAGGCGGGTGATGCCCGGCCCAGGGGAAGAGAAGGCCTAGGAGCGGGTCCGTCTGCGACGTTGTCGGGACGTCTGGGCGGGGGCCGCAGTTTTAGGCACCCATCGGGCGCGGGCTGTCAGCAGGGACACCGTTACGGCCATTACGATGAGCGCTATAACGTGCGCCTCCTGTAGGCCGGCGAACCAGACCCGGTCAAGTCTGATGAACTGTATGAAGAAGCGTCCCAGGGAGTACATCATCAGATACAGTGCGAATAGCATGCCTGAAGGCGCCAGGCGGCCCCGCAGCATCCATACCATTCCCAGGACCATGGCGTCCCATAGGATTTCGTAGACCGCTACAGGGTGGGTAGGTAGGAGAGCGCTAATCTCGCTTGGGGCAGAGCGGTTATAAAGGCTGATGGTTGTTGGGTGGGTGTAGATGAACCCCCAGGCCAGGTTGGTGGCCTTGGCAAAGTGCTCACCGTTGATGATGTCCCCCACGCGTCCGATCATCTGAGCCATGATCAGTGCAGGCGCGGTGATATCCGCCAGGCGTCCTACGGAGGCGTCCTTGAGGGCCATATACGGGTTCTCCGTGTGGCTCCTCAGCCAGGCCAGCAGCCTGAAGCCTCCGCCGAATAGCAGGCCCAGCCCCGCGGAAAGAAATATGTGGGGTACGAATACACCAGCGATCTTCCACCACGCTACCTTTTCACTGGCATGCATGCGCGCCAGAAGCTGTCCGCCCCAGACGTATACAGCACCACCCAGGAATCCGAACAGGACGGCCCCGTAAAGGGCAATGCCTCCCTGCCAGACGGCTAGGATCTGGCCCGGGTTCTGGCCGTAGAAGTCCCATCGGTCGATGACGTGGACCGCCCGCGCGCCGACGATGCCGCCTATGATGACCCAGACTGCGGCGTCGTAAATGGTGTCGGCATCGATTCCCTCACGACGGCCCCAACGGGCTACGAGGACGACAGCCACGGTCACGGCGACAAAGGTAAGAAACCCGTGCCAACTCAGCAACACCGGGCTGGTGAGTATGTTAGGATCGATGCCGATACGAATCAAATAATAGCTCCTACGCCGACTTCGATTCTATGGGTGCCTACGATAGGGTGTCAAGGAGAAGGTGCGTAGTGCACATTTCAATCAGGGTTGTTGCTGGAGGCGTATGCATGCATGCAATATCGCTTTTGAAACGCCCATGCCTACGGATAGTTCGTCTATTCTCTGCACTCGTTCTTCTCTGGTGTGGCCTTCGAGATTCCTTACCTATTCTGGGTTGGACTCGGAAAGTGCCTGCCTGCCAGCAGGTGATTCAAGGTCATCAAGAGTTTCTAATGCACGAGCCTTCTGTTCACGATAGCCATCGGCGTAAACATTTGCTATTTCATTCATTAGCTTCCCCAGATATTCTGAATCTTGTGTCATCGACGTTCCTCCCTGACGAGATGGTTATTCGCTATGTATACAACATTAAGCAGAAACCTGCATCGCAATCAGGGACAGATAGCAATGGGCCGTAACCTTCCAGATACCTTTTGTCGTGATGTGATTCAAGGAGCGTTGACCGCGTTCCCCCTGGCCCGCTCATGTCCTTCGACTAGCTCAGGATGAGCGGGGGATGCAATGGCCCAGTACTCGTGGGTGGGTGTGTGCTAAAATGGGCGCACCTACTCGGCGTAGGCCATAGGTATTGCTCGGTCTCATAGGCGCTGAGCGGCGGTCCAGGCAGTTGACCGCGCCCCTGTAGATAGATATGCAAGAGAATGTCAGGGCCTTCCTCAACCATCTCTCGGTTGAGAGTGGGGCTTCCCCAAACACCATAGCGGCATACCGCAACGACCTGGAGCAGCTGGTGGAGCATGCCACGGGGCCGCCCCAGAACGGTCGCCGCATAGAGGCCTGGCCTCAGGTGGACCAGCCATTTCTCAGCGAGTACGTGGTGTCGCTATATGGGCGGGGCTACTCGGCGACAACGGTGGCAAGGAAGATCGCATCGGTAAAGTCGTTCTTCAGCTACATGGTTGACGAGGGGGAGGTCGTCCGGGACCCCACAGAGCGTCTATCTACGCCTCGGGTGGGTCGCACCCTGCCGAAAGCGCTGAGCGTTGATGAGGTGGAGCGCCTGCTTCAGGAGCCTCTCAAGCTCAGCACCCCGGAGGCGATGCGTGATACGGCCATGCTGGAGCTTCTGTATGCCAGCGGACTCCGTGTGAGCGAGCTGATCAACCTGGACCTCCGTGACATAAACACCGCTGAACAGAATGTCCGGTGCCTGGGTAAGGGGTCCAAGGAGCGCATTGTTCCCCTGTATCAGAGAGCTGTGGATGCAGTGGTGGCATATATAGAGAAATCACGGCCAAAGCTGCTTGGGCCCCGGAAACAGGCAGGGGTCGCGCTGTTCGTCAACCGACGCGGAGAACGCCTAACGCGGCAAGGGTTCTGGCTGATCCTGAAAGGGTACGGCCGGCAGGCGGGCATCAAAAGCTCCATCACGCCTCATACACTGCGGCACAGCTTTGCCACGCACCTTCTGGCAGGAGGGGCGTCCCTTCGCAACGTGCAGGAACTGCTGGGACACGCCAGTATATCCACCACTCAGGTCTATACACACCTCACGACCGATCAGGTGCGCGAGGCGTACGATGAGGCCCATCCCAGGGCGTGAATGGGAGTGCGTAACCACATGGCATCGCCGGCGCGGGCATTGCTGTTATCATAGGACACGACGGGAACCTGATTCTTAGAGATTACCCGTCCACCTACCATGTAACGTTGAATGCTCATACACTAGGACAGGAACGGGCAGTCGATATTATCACCCGGTGTGCTTCTGACAGTGGAGGCGCATAGGACGGAGTCATACTCAGGGAGCAGATGGAATGCCGAATAAATCAAGACGAGTAGCGTCACGCCAGGCGCGGTTGAGCGGTAGAGGCAGGCGTACCCGGACACACGGGCCGTCCGGCATCCCTGCCGAAGCAGAGTCGCAACCGGAGGAGACCAGCGGCGATGGAGTGGCCGTGTCAGAGGAGCAGCCATTATCACATGAGGGGAATGATGCGTCTGAGGTGTCTGGGGCAGTTGAGGCCGAGACGCCTCGTTCCGCTCCTGCAACTGTACCCCGCTCTCGTGGGAGGGCTGTGCAGGTGAGGCCAATCGAGACCTACTTCCGCAGGGAGATGCTCCATATCGGCATAGCGTCGGCTGTGGTGTTCGTCGCTATGGCCGTGGCGGCCATAGCCCTGTCATAGGCGGGTTCCCGGCTGGTGTTTGGCAGGGCGTGCCCTGGGACTGCGTGCGTACGGCTGGTTTTAATTCGTAGGCGGTTCTTCCCACCAGCCCGCCCTGAAGCGTTTAAGATCTGAGGGGACACCCCTCAGACTCCTCGACAGAGAACCTAGGTTCTCTGTACTCTCCTTGAATGCCGGGCTTTTTTTAGCCGTGGGCGATAGCTCCGCTGTCGATTGCAATGGCCTGGCCCGTGACGAAGTCGCAGGCGTCCGATGCCAGGTAAACGAGCAGAGGCCCCACCTCCCGCGGATGCCCAAGTCGGCGCAGCGGTATGAACCGAGAAAGAGGGTCCTGGTTGGCCTCTTCCTCGGAAATCTCTTCGGTTGAAAGCCATCCGGCGGTGATGGCGTTGACCCGGATATCCTTCTGTGGCCACTCCAGGGCCAGGGCGCGGGTAAGCTGTAGCGCGGCGCCCTGGGAGGTGCAGTAGGCCACGGAGTTCCAGAGGCCGCGCTCCGCCAGGCCAGAGATCACGTTGACGATCCTGCCGCCGCCCTGGCGCTGCATCTGTCGACCAGCCGCCTGGCACAGCAGGAACATAGACCGGACGTTGTACTCCATCAGCCTGTCCCACTCATCCTCTGTGACATCCTCGAACGGTTTGCCGAACTGGGCCTGGGCGTTGTTGACCAGAATGTCGAGGCCGCCCCATGCCTCTGTGACCTGCTCAACAGCACCTTGCGCTTGCTCGCCTCTGGCGATGTCACCTACGATCTGAATGGTCTGTCTGCCCTGGGCTTCAACGGCGGCTGCTGCCTGTTCCACATGCTCCGTTCGCCATCCGGCTACTGCCACGTCTGCACCGGCTTCGGCCAGGGCGGCAGCCAGGTGGGGCGTCCAGCCACGCCGGTCGGCGGTGATTAGGGCTCGTCTGCCTGACAGATCCCACTCTTCGGGAATCATGGTGTGCTCCTTATATCTCCAGGGGTATCTCCGGGGTATAGCCGGTGGGAGCGAAGCCTCCGGCGAGGCCGCCGCCGTCCAGCACAAAGAAGTCGCCGTTAGTGTAGCTGGAGGCGTCGGAAGCGAGGTAGACGGCCAGTGGGCCGATCTCCGGCGGCTGGCCCGTGCGTCCCGTGGGTATGAAGGGGGCCCGGGGTGCTCTGGTAGGTACGCCCTCTGGCTCACGCGTGGTTACGAAGCCCGGCACTATGCAGGTGACGATGATCCCGTGGCGGGAGAGGCTGGTGGCCAGCACCCGTGTCAGGTTGATGACACCGCCTTTGGCCGCGCCGTACATGTAGTTGTCCCTGCCACCCCTGAAGCCCAGACCGGAGGCCACGTTTATGATCTTGCCGCTGCCCCGGTCAACCATGTCTTTGGCCACGGCACGGCTGCAGTAGAAGGAGCCGGTGAGATTCACATCTATGCCTATGCGCCAGTCCTCGTCGGTGATCTCCCAGATGGGCTTGGAGGGCTGGTCCCGCACTATGCCGGCGTTATTGATCAGCATGTCTATCCTGCCGAACTCGGAGACCGATTGCTCCACCATGCGGTTGACCTGCGCCGAGTCGGTTACGTCTGTAGAGATGGACAGTGCGCGCCTGCCGAGGGCCCGAACCATCGTCGCCGTTTCATCGATCAGGTTCTGACGCCGGGCCGATACAACGATGTTGGCACCCGCCTTTGCCACTGCCAGGGACATGGCCCTGCCTAGACCTGTGCCGCCTCCAGTCACTACAACGGTCTTTCCTTCCATGCTAAGGCTTTCCAGCATTGCGTCTCTCCTGTTGGAGATTTGATTAATCTTCTACCACTTCGGACATCTTCTTCCCACCCTCTCCACCCTCGTTACCTTCTTGAGAGAAGGGGGACGCCCCTCCGATTTATCGGGAGTCGCGATGAGCAAAGTGCCGACTCGGTCGAGCACTCGCGATGGAATCGGAGCATCATCGGACCTTGAACCCCTGGTCCCGACAGGTCGGGACACCTTCCTGCCCGTTTTCAACGCTGGACATTCAGACCTGGAGGGTGACCTCACCGGCGGCCAACGTTATCAGCGTGCCGTCAGCGCGGCGCAGGAGTAGATTCCCTTCGTCGTCCACACCTTCGGCCACTCCTTCCTCCAGCTGCTCTCCCCACCGCACCTGCACCTGGCGGCCAAGTGTTTCCAGAGACCCCATCCACTCCTCCTGGACATCGTCCCAGCCCCTCAGATGGTTGTAGATCATGCCCAGCTCAGTCAGTGTCGCCAGCAGCAGGTCGTCCCTGGAAACGGGTCTTGCCAACTCCGCGGCGAGGCTGGTAATCGCAGAACCGACATCCTCGTGTTGAGTGGGTTCCAGGTTGACGTTGATGCCAATACCGGCTATGGCATGGTGTATCTGCTCGCCATGTACCGCAGACTCCACCAGGATACCGCACAGTTTCTTCTCGCCTATGCGTACATCGTTTGGCCACTTCAGCGTGGGGGAGATGCCGCAGGTTCGACGTATCGCCCGGATGACGGCGACTGGAACGGCCAGACTCAATCTAGAGTAGACCCAGCCGCTGGGGTAAAGGACGACGGAAAACAGGAGGTCCTGGCCCGCGTTGGAGACCCACCGCCTGCCGAACCGTCCACGGCCTACGGTCTGCTCCTCGGTAACCACGACGGTCCCCTCCTCGGCACCGCGCTCCGCCTGCTCTCTGGCCGCGTCCATAGTGGATGTGACCGATGGCAGATAGATGATGTTGTGGCCGACGGGCGCTTTGCTAAGAGTGTCCTGGATAGACTCGACAGCCAGGGGCTGGTATTCGTGTCTTTCGCCGCTCAAGGTGTGGCGATGATATCGGTGGCCCAGAGGGGTGTCAAGGAAGGAGGGTTCCCTGTCGCCCATTTGGAGCCTATACTTGAATTAGGGTCAAACAATGGGTGTTCTAGGTTCAATTCCATAGCAAGGAGGTGATGTTATGCAGAAGATTCTTGTCCCCCTGGACGGCTCAGATCTGGCGGAAGCGGCTCTGCCCCGTGCCATAGAACTGGCGAAACCGTTTTCAGCCACGCTACACCTGGTGCGGGTGGTCCCGCTGGCACGCCAGATGGCTGCTTCAAGCCTGGCCGGTGCTACGGGTGGGATGGATGGCATGTCTGCTGCGGACATCGAAGCCATTGAGGATGCGGTAGCACTACAGACACAAGAGGCAGAAAGCTATCTGGACGAGCAGGCGCAGAGTCTGCGTGGCCAGGGCTTTACGGTGGAGACCGGGACACGCCAGGGCTCCGCTGCCGACGAGATCATTGAGTACGCCCATTCCAACGACATAGATATGATAGCTATCTCCAGTCACGGCCGGTCCGGACTGGGGCGATTGGTCATGGGCAGTGTTTGCGACAAGGTGATGCGTGAGGCGGGCGTCCCAGTGCTGGTTATTAAGCCCTCCAAATCTGCCTAGAAAGATAGCTGCGCGGGCTAGCGGGACCCGCTCACCGGAACCAGGGAGGTCGACCAGGCAGATGAGAGACGTCCGCAACAGGTATGGGTAGGGATGGCGTGACCTCTGTTCGCGATGGCCTGTTGCCTCGAGTGCGCGTGGCTGTCTTAGGTGCAGGCGCCGTGGGCGGCTATCTGGGCGGCCTGCTGGCTCACGCCGGCAATGACGTGACGCTGATTGCTCGGGGCGAGCAGTTGCGCGCCATCCAGTCCCACGGTCTGCAAGTCCACAGCGAGCGAGGCGACTTCACCGTCCAGGTAAGGGCTATCGAGCGTACGGACGGCATTGGGCCAGTGGATCTGGTACTGTTCACGGTCAAGACCTACCAGACAGAGGGAGCCGTTCCTCTTCTGCAACCTCTCCTAGGCGACGGCACAACCGTGCTGACACTCCAGAACGGGGCGGGCAGCTGGGAGCAGTTGCAAGGGTCTCTGGAGGCTGGCCGTGTGCTGCCGGGCGCTATATACATTGAGGCATCGGTGGAGGCGCCGGGCGTGGTGCGCCAGCAGGGCAGCGTGTACCGGCTAGTGTTCGGGGAGCCAGACGGCTCGGTGAGCAGGCGGGCGCAAAAGATCGCTGCGATGTTCCAGGACGCTGGCATGCCCACGGAGGTGTCCACCGACATGCTTAAGGTGCTGTGGACCAAGTGGTTGTTCATCGCGACGTTGGCGGGTGTGACATCGGCAAGCCGCTCTACTATCGCCGAGGTGCTGGCCCTGCCAGACTCCGGAAAGCTGGTTGTGGATGTCATGCGCGAGATAGAGGCGGTGGGCCGCAAGCGAGGTATCAACCTGGACCCGGATGTGGTGGAGCAGACGCTAAGTTATATGGACAACGAGGCTAGCTCTCTGAAGGCGTCCATGCAGACCGACCTGGAGAATGGTCGGCCGCTGGAGTTGGAGGCGCTGAACGGTGCGGTGGTGCGGCTGGGCAGGGAGGCAGGTGTGCCGACGCCTGCCAATGAGACCATTTACGGGCTGCTGAAGGTCCACGACTCCCGATAGCCAGGCGGGTATCACACTCCGAACTCGGTGTCAATGGAGGCTGCAGCTTTGAGCAAGGCTGGCTTGTACTTCAGAGAAGTTAGAGACTCACGAGTCGTGGACTTTGACGAGGTCTCTCTCCTATCATTGCGACCCCAAGGAGGATGCGATGGCCGAATTCTTTGAGCAACTTGTGGCTGACTACCTCACTGGAAAGGGCTATATCACCAAGCTCAATATTAACTATAGGAAAGCGGACGGAAAGGGATCAGGCTCGGACATTGATGTCTTGGCCCTCCATGGCCAAACCCACGAGGTAATCGTTGGGGACTGCAAGGCTTGGCAGGATGGTGTGTGGGGAGACTGGATGTTGAACCGGACCGTCACAAGCACCGAATGGCAACGGAACCATTTCAAGGCGATTTTCAAGCCAGAATGGGCAGAAGGCCTAGCTAAGCAGGTAGAGACTGAGTTCAGCACCCGTAAATTTACTTACACGGTATTCTGCGCTAAGACAAAGGGTTCATGGGAACGACTAACCAAGCTCAAGGTGGCCGGCAACCCAATCCAAGTTGTGCAACTTCATGGCATGATCCGCGAGACGGTCACGCGAGTCATGCATAAAGGGAACAAATCTGTGGAGCCTACTACGTTGGGTAGGATGGTTCAGTTGATGCAAGCTGCTGACATAGAGCTACCCCAATAAAGCATAGCACACTGGCGAAGCCAGAGGGAGAGGGCCAAGGAGACCTGTAAGCCAAGTTCTGCGTCCCGATGCGCTTTCGCACATCGGGACGGCGATCATCTATCTAGGCCTGCCGTTGCCGACGGGCTCAAGCGGCCAACCCGGGGACAAGCCGCATCCTTGGGCTAAAGAGTTAGGGCTGTCGCGGGTTGCAGTGGGGGGTGAGTTCCTGTATCAGGGCTTCCCCCCTGTTTTCGTGATCGTCCGTGAATTCCATCACCATATGAGTCGGGGCCTGGAACCTGATGCAATTATTGTCCCGGTTGAGATGGCCTACGAGACGGCCTCGAATATTACCGCTACCTACGTATACCCACTCGTCCTGATTGTAGAGTCCGTAAACGCCCAACTGCCCGTCCTGAAGAGTCATGATTTCGGCTCGTGAAAACGCCTTAGGATCTTGAGTTGCGAATGGCATAATCTGTCTCCCTCCTATGGGGCAGAGGCCCCGATTGAGCGCATCATAGCAGACGCGCGGATAGGGTAAAAGGGCTTCGTATAACCCTGCTGCAAAAAGAGATTCCTTATCGCATCTTCCAGGCAGGGGCGCGCTTCTCGGAGAAGGCGCGTGGCCCTTCTTTGGCATCCTCAGTGGCCTGCACCTGGACATTCAGGGGAGCGGCCAATTTTTGGGAGTACTCCACGGGCAGGTTCCGCCCTTGATAGACTATCTGTTTGATGGCTTGAACTGCCAGAGGGGCACACTGTTTGATCTCACCGGCGATTCTATCGGCCAGTGCGAATAGCTCTTTCCTGTCCTCCACCACCTCTTGTATCAGGCCGATTTCGTAGGCACGCTGGGAGTTGATCCTACGGCCCGTGAGCTGCATATACAGTGCCTCGCCAAGGGGTACCATCCGGGATAGGTTGTGCAGACCATAGCCGGCGGTGAGACTCCATCGTGGCTCCGGCAGGCCGAATTCCGACTTGGCAGTGGCAATGCGAATGTCACACTGGAGGGTAAGCTCCAAGCCGCCGGCAACACAGAAGCCGTCGATGGCCGCGATGATAGGCTTGACTACTCCCCAGTCTATGAAGGAGCCTCCACCTCCACCCGCAGCGGCAGGACGCTGCTCCGGTTCGTCATTTTGTCTGGCCCGTTCCTTCAGGTCCATTCCCGCGGAGAAGGCACGTCCCCCTGCTCCGGTCAGCACGGCCACAAGAATGTCGGCATCATCCCGGAAATCGTCCATGGCCTCTCTGATACCCACCCTGATCTCCCGGTTGAGGGCGTTCAATGCATCCGGGCGGTTGAGCGTAATATAGGCTACCTGATCACGCTTTTCGTATAGCACCGTTGGCGTTGAGATAACCATTGCCCCCCCCTTGTTATAGCTGTGGGTCAGCTCCGCTATTGGCTGAACGTATCAGTCTCTATCCGCGGCCTTGCGGACCTTATTCCGGCGGCGATACCTGGCCCTAGTCAGGGCTCTTGCCAAGAACCAACCAATCAGAGCTCCCTGGTATGAAGGCACCGGCGACAGCGGTCTCGGCCTTTACCTTGACCTGTCGCTGGCCTGCCTGTTCTCGCAGCTGTTGAATGGAATCGGTATAGATCCACCAGCGGGTGCGCCCGTTACCATTGTTCCCCCCACTGGAACTGAAGGGGTGTGGCCCTTCTACACTGATGTCCCCGGCATAGAAATCGTGCGCCTCTCCCTTTTTAACACCGTGCCACTGGAAACCCTCCAGGAAGTACTGCGTGAAAAGAGTGAAGCCGTCGTACGGGTTGAAGATATCTATCTCACTGGAGGTAAGGCCAGAGCCCTCAAACACCTTCCGCGCAATACTGGCGCTGAACTCCTCTGTTTCGTCCAGAGTTTCACAGGTACTTCGGACCACACCCCTCTGCGTGACATGGTTAAGGATGTAGACCGGAGGCTGCTTCAAATCCTTGGCCCGGTCGGCGGTGGTGAAGAGGAAAGCTCCGGCGGTTTGGATCGGCAGGTCGCAATCAAACATGTTCAGTGGCTTGCATATCCACCGCGAAGCCAGGTAGTCCTCCGTGGTAATTTTAAGGTCGTCTGGCCGGTGCTGGTAGTAGTACCCCTCCGGAAACATGGAGCCGTTTCTGCGCTGGTTCAGGATGAAGGGCGCCATCCTATCGTGGTTGGTGCCGTACTTGCGACAGTACTGTTCGAAGCCGAAGGCTATCTGCGGGATCAACTGCCAACTCCAGGGGTCGGTCCATTGCGCTCGTCCAGAAGCGATGTCTCCACCTGTCTGATGGTACCGGCCTGGCATGTTACCCGTGCCGCGTATCACCAGGACGGTTTTCGCTTCGCCGTCACCCACGACCTGTGCGCCTGCGACTAGGGCAGTCGATATGCATGCCGGAGCGTGGTAGGTAACCTTGACGTTTTTCAGCCCCATGTTCTTGACCAGCCAGTCTGCGCTCACCCCGCTGAGGCCGTCCTCAGTGTCATAGGGCGGGTCGAAGAAGGGGCGCGGTCCCCAGGTGTCCCCCATGCCCTGCGGGCAAGAAACGACTCCGTCCACTTCGTCTCTGGAAATCCCGGCGTCGTCCAGAGCCTGCTGAGCCGCAAGGATGGTCCATGCACCCAGGCTGTTTTCGAGTGTTTCGTCCCAGCGCCGGGCAGTGGGGGAGTTTCCCACTCCTGCGATAGCTACCTTGCCACGGTGCTCCCAGACACCCAGCCCTTCTTTGCTACGGTACCTTGCAGTTGGAAACATTTCAGTTGGCGCCACAGCTCACCTCTTTATTTGAGTTGTTGTGTAATAGCAACGGCCACCTACACTAGGTGGCCACACGCCACTCGGCAACTTTTTGGCCCGTCCCGGCCGTCTCCTCGAACTCCACCTGGACAGTCGCACCCACTGGGACATTGTCGTCTACCGGTGTCCCGGGAAGGTGGCTAAACATCTTGATCTCCGGGGCGTCTTCCAGTTCAATCACCGCGATGATGAAGGGCTGATCAGCCTGGAGCAGTCTGATACGGGAGTCGTACATGATGCAGTATCCGTGGATCTTGCCACGACCGTTCATCTCTTGCCATTCCAGATTGTCAGCGGAGCCGCACTGATAGCATGCTTCCTGCGGTGGGTGTTGCAGCCTGGTGCAGGCCGTACAGTTTTGGACCACCAGTTGTTCGTCGTTGCAAGCGTCCCAAAAGGGCTTGCTTACAGCATCGGGTTCTGGGCTCAATTTGGGCATATATTACCTCCGTTGCCCATCATGTGAAGACACTTGGCCGCACCATACCAATTGCCATCTCATTGGTCAACCAGGATTGAGGAATTTCCTGCATAGGTTGAAAAACTCCTTGGGGATCGTCTGCTAGCAGATCACGTGGCTGGATGCATAGGTCATGTACCAAAGCGGTGTATGGCAGTGACTCCGTGACCGTTCCTGATTATGAATGGTTGGTCGCTGGAGCTGGAGGCGCTGAACGGTGCAGTGGTGCGTTTGGGCAGGGAGATAGGCGTGCCCACACCGGCCTACGAGACCATCTACGGGCTGTTGAAGATCCACGACTCCCGATAGCCGGAGGGCAGGGCAGCGTCCGGCCGTAGCCGACCACTCCTCTTTCGAGCGGCTCATAGCAGGTCTTCATCGTATGCGACGTGCTGGGTCTCACGCCTACCATTTGGAGCCTGTAGGTATGCACTCAAACTGGTATCATGTGGCTGCTGGCTGTCCGAAGTAGGAGTTTTCCTGCGGTATCGGATAACCTGATCTGTCAGCGGTTGTGAGATCGGTTTGAGATGTGGTTGAGGGACCATCATGAGCGGATTCCAGTCCTGGTTTGTAGCTGATCAGCTAAGCAGCATGGGCCGGTCAAAAGCTAGCACCATCCTCGCTGGTAAGGAGTATGTTGAAACACACCTCGTGGATATAGCGGTGGAACGGGCCATCATGGTGTCGGTAGGACTTGGAGCGGGCAGACCCCAACTAGGCGTGGCTTTGCTGGCAGACACATTTGAGAACAACCTTTGGACCGTAGAATCCACTGCAGAGTTGCTGCAACAACTCAGGGGAGGTGGAGGTCGAGTTGAGGGCAACCCTGAGTTGCTCCCTTGGACGGCTTTGTATGCCAGCCAACGGATCGAACCATTCGGAAATGAGATGCCATGGCAGGAGTTGGATAATCCCAATCTCCTCAGCATTTGGGCAATTATGTCTGCATGTGGAGTGCTCTGGGGATTGACGCACGAAGAGGAGATGCAGTCACTTTTCGCCAAGAACAAAGAGGAGTACGAACGTACAGCCGCTACGGCAGTCGCCGCCGGTGGTGCGGTGCCTGACGAGTATCCGTGGAGTTCGCTGGAGGTATTCTACGAAGCGTGCGAGGAGCAAGCCGAGAGATTTCAGGCTGAGCGTCAGCCACTGCTAAAGATTCCCGACGAACTCAGGAAGGCACCGGAGATCGCCCGTAGGTTGGGAAGTTGAGGAAAAGAAAGGGCCAAGGAGACCTGTAAGCCGAGTTCTGTATCCCGATTCGCTTTCGCTCATCGGGGTGGCGACCATCTATCTAGGCCCGCCGTTGCCGACGGGCTCAAGCGGCCAACCCGGGGACAGGCCGGGCCCTAATGTCCCCCTATTTGGCCTTGCTCCAGGTGAGGTTTACCCGCCCCGAACGTCACCGTCAGGGCCGTGAGCTCTTACCTCACGATTTCACCCTTGCCTTGGTCCGCTTTCGCGCACTGAGGCGGTATGTTTCTGTGGCACTATCTGTCGGGTTGCCCCGCCTGGGCGTTACCCAGCACCCTTGCCCGGTGGAGCTCGGACTTTCCTCCCCGATTCGCTTACGCTCATCGCGGCGGCCGCCTGGTCTCCTTGGCCCAGGTTCAGTGTAGCACAGGGGGGGGGTGCCACGTAGGTGGTATTTCCCACCCACTCCGCTCTCAAATGTTTGGGGTTGAGGGGACACCTACCCTTGCCTAAAAAGCCTGTCTCATCGCTGGAGTTTTCCGGCCAGACGCCTTCTTCCCGCCCGCTCCACCCTCGGTACCCTTTGTAGAAGGGGGATACTCCCTTAAACCCCCAGCAGGAAACCCAGGTTTCCTGCACTTTCCTGTCCTTCAGCTGAGAATTTGGGCAAAGCCGGGACACCCTCCGACATGTCGCGAGTCGCGATGAGCAAAGTGCCGACTCGGTCGAGCACTCGCGATGGAATCGGAGCATCATCGGACCTAAAACCCTCCGGCAGGGCATCTGGGTTCCCTGCACCCTCCGGGTCCTTCGTAGGATTGGAATACCGAGGCGTGATTACTTGTGCAATCAGCCCTGGCGCAGGTGTACCTCTATGTCCTTATCCCTCACGATGACACGCTCCAGCCATTGCTGCAGCGCCTTACGCTGGGCCGCGAAGTCTAACGCGTGCCATTGGGAGGCCTCAATGGCATCTGCTGCGATCGGCGGGATGTCTACGTCAGCGGCATAACGCTCTTCCTTCAGCCCATCCAATAGTGCACGAAGCCTACGGAGTGAGATGGTGCCGTCGGTGGCCTGCTTGAGGTATCTCATGTACCTGCGTCGCTGCCCTTCCTCCGTCGTCATGGAGGCAGGTTCGGGGGGGGAGCGCGATACGGACGGTTCCTGTTCTTTATCCTGCCGTTGCTCGCTTTGCACGCGCTTCTGCATCTGTTCCAGCACGGTCTCCTCAAGGTCGGCGGCGCGCCAGGTGTGGTAGCTGCACAGGCTCTGGTTGGCGCGGGCGTGGCACTGGTAGTAACGGTAGGTGCCCCGCATACGCTGGCCGTCCCTCCTTCGCCATATCTGCCTTCGCGTGACGCCGATCATCCGACTGCCACACTGGGCGCAGTAGGCCAGGCCGGATAGGAGAAAGGGTTGGGCGTCTCCGCTGCGACGCCGCGGGCTGCGGGAGTGCATCAGGTCTTGGGCGCTTCGGAACAGCTCTGATGAGACTAGGGGTGGATGGCTCCCCGGCAGGCTCAGGCCGAACCTGTGGTACGTGCCTATGTAGACCCGATTACGTAGGATATCTCGCAGGCTGGCAACGCTCCAGCTACGGCCAGACCGAGTTAGGGAGCCAGATTCGTTCAGGTGTCGGGCCAGCGCCCGCAGGCCCATGTTCCCATCCAGGTAGAGGTGGAATATCTGGCTTACCACCTGCGCCTCTTGGGGTACCTCCTCCAACCTTCCGTCTCTGCCTACATAATAGCCGTAGGGAGGTCGGCCCAGAGCCTCGCCGCGCAGTGCCTTGGCCTGCATGCCCTGGATGATGCGCTGACGTCGCTCGGCGCTGGGGCCGGAGGTTGTAAGGGCGTTGAGCAGGCTTAGTAGGGGGTCTGGAGATCCTTCGACGGTGCATACGACCCTGGAGCCCAGCGCATCCACTCTGAGAAGTGTGTCCACCGCTGCCTGGGGCGTATCTCCTAGATGAAGCGGGTCGTTGACCAGGATCAGGAACTCGCCGTCCTGCTCATGCAGGTGACGAAACATCCCGTCCAGTCCCGCGATGGCCACCTCCTGACCACCACCGGGGTCAGTAAACAGGGCGTTCAGGGAATGTTCCTGTAGGCTGCAGAAGCGGGTTATCTGCTCCTCTTGAGCGGTGCGTGAGGATGGAGCGTCCTGGGCAGCACCGGGTTCATACAGGAGGTAGGCGACGGCACGCAAGGGTCAGTCCGCAACGAGGATGCGGCCACAGCTGCTGCATGTGATCAGCTCGCGGGCGGCTCGCACCCGTTGCACCTCGCCTGTAGGGAGTGTGAGTCTGCACCCAGTACACATTCCACGCTCCACCTTGGCCATGGCTCCTCCCTGGTGAGATCGTCGGACGTACTCGTACTGGGCAAGCATGGGAGCGCCGATTCCGGAGACAATCTCCTGGCGGGCGATCGTGAGCTGTTCAATGCGACTGCCCAGAGTGATCCTATCCTGAGAGAGTGTGGCTTGGGTCTGCACCCAGGTTCGCTCCATCTCATCCAGCTTCTCCTTGGAACTGGCCAGCGCCGCTTCGTTCTCATCCAGGCCGATCATAAGCTCCAGCACCTGATCTTCAGCCTCCTTGGTCTGGTCTTTGGCGTAGGTAGACTCCGCCTGGAGGCTCTCCAACTCGTGGGGGTTACGTATGGAGCCGCCGTATAGACGCTGCTCCAACGCCTTGGACTTATCTTGCAACTCTTCCACCGCCTGGGAACGGCTGGTGTGCTGCCGGAGAAGTTCCTTCCCTGTCTCTTCCAGTTTCGACTTTACGGCCCTGGCATTGGCAAGCGCAGTGTCATCGGCGAGCCGGGCCTCCACCGATTCGAGTTCCGTGCGGCACTGGTGCATGCTCATGTCCAGCTCATGGAGGTCGAAAAGCTGGCGCATCGTGGTCAACGGGTCACCTCTCCGAATGTTTGGCGTTACGCTCATGAGAATCGTAGGGGGGTATGAGAATCGCTGTCAAGGAGATCGCATCATAATAGCTCGGGTTGATGGGGCAGGTCTGGTGACCTACAATTGCGGTGTCCAGAAAGAGGCCCAATGAGTTTACGCATTTTCAATACGTTGTCCCGTGACGTGGAGGAGTTCCAGCCGCGTGCTCCTGGCAAGGTGAGCATGTACACCTGCGGGCCCACGGTATATCGGGACGCCCACATAGGCAACCTTCGGTCCTACCTGATGGCCGACTGGATCCGGCGTTTCTTGCAGCACGACGGGCTTGAGGTTAGCCATATCAAAAACATCACTGACGTGGGCCACATGAGGCAGGAGGTGCTGGAGCAGGGGGAGGACAAGGTGGTCGCCGCGGCGCTGGCGGAGGGCAGGACTCCCGAAGAGATCGCCAAGTACTATACGGACGTTTTCATGCGGGACGAGGGTCGTCTCAACATTCTGCCCGCCATGGTTTTCCCACGGGCCACCGACCACGTGGGCGAGATGATAGAGCTGGCCCGGCGCCTGGTGGAGAAGGACCACGCCTACGAGGTCCAGGGCAACGTCTATTTCTCCGTGGACAGCTTTCCTGAGTATGGAGCGCTTTCAGGCAACATTGGTGGCGGCCTGTTGGAAGGCGTTAGAGCGGAGGTGGACCCGCTCAAGCGGGATGTCAGAGACTTCACACTATGGAAGGCGGCGGAGCAGGGTCGCACGCTCAAATGGCCCAGCCCCTGGGGCGACGGGTTCCCTGGCTGGCACGTGGAGTGCAGCGCCATGTCCGAGAAGTACCTGGGTCCCCAGTTGGATATTCACACAGGAGGAGTGGACAATATCTTTCCCCATCACGAGGGAGAGAAGGCGCAGAGCGAGGCTTCCACGGGCCTGCCGTTCGTGGGCTACTGGGTGCACGGACAACATCTGCTGGCGGACGGCATGAAAATGGCCAAGTCCTGGGGCAATGCTTATACCCTGGACAACCTTGCCGATCGGGGGTTCGATCCTCTGGCCTTCCGCTATTTGTGCCTCACCGCACGCTACAGTACGCGCCTGAACTTCACATTCACCGCTCTGCGCGGAGCGCAGCAGGCGCTTGGAGGCCTGCGCGAACGTGTCTGGCTGTGGTCGTCGGACGGCGCGGGTGAGGAGGCGGCGGTGGAGGATGTGGCCGGGTGGAGAGAGGAGTTCTGGGCGCGGGCTGGTGAAAACCTTGATCTGCCCAGAGCCCTGGCCACAGTCTGGGCTGTCGCCAAGAGCGATATGCCATCTCGCAGCAGGCTAGCCCTGCTTCTGGAGTATGACGAACTCATGGGACTGGGTCTGGCGTCGGTGCCAGAGCAGTGCAGGGTTCCCGCCACCGTGGAAGCTACTACCGTGCGGCGCCGCGATCTAAGGCAGCAACATCAGTTCGAAGAGGCAGACGCCATTCGAGAGGAGTTACGCAGTCAGTACTATGTCATGCGGGACGGCAGAGAAGGCACCAGGGTCCGTCCTATGAGCGCTTCGGAGCAGTACGTAGTGCCCTGGCGCTCCGTCTCCTCCTCCCATGAGGTGCCCACATTGACGGACAGAGAGGATGCCGTTGATTTCAGCGTTGTGGTGGTGGCGTGCAACTACCTGGAAGATGTTCAACGGTGCGTGAACAGTGCGCTGACATGGTGCGAAGGACATTCGACCGAGGTTGTGGTGGTGGACAACGGCTCAACAGACGGCACGGCCCAGTGGCTGGAGGATTTGGCGGGCAGGGATGAGCGCGTGCGCGTCGTCCACGTGGACCATGTGATGGGAGACGCTGCGGCCAAGAACATCGGCTTGAAGCAGAGCCTAGGCCATACCGTTGTCATGCTGGACACCAGTGTGGAGATAACGGGTGACATGTATACTGCCCTAGGCCGGCTGTTGGAGGACGCTCGAGTGGGTGTCGCAGGCCCGTTCGGGCTGCTCACCGACGACCTGCGGCACTTCAATGAGGTGTCAGTTGCAGGCGAGGTGGATGCGATGCAGGCCTACTGCTTCGCAATTCCCCGTGCGTATCTCAAGCTGGCAGGGTTGCTGCCGGAGACCTTCCGCTTCTATCGTAACCTGGATATCCAGTACAGCTTCCAGTTCAAGGATCAGGGCCTTCAGGTAATGGCTGATCCAGCCCTGCCGGTCACCCGTCACGTCCACCGGATATGGTCTGAGATGGCGGAGGAGGAGCGGGAGAAGCTGAGTCAGCACAACTTCCGTCGCTTCCTAAAGCAGTGGGGCGAACGTACGGACCTCCTGGCAAGCTCTAAGTGAGCTTGGGCAGGTAGGCTGTGTCTGGTTCCGGAACCGCGTTCTCTCTTGGAGTGGAGGGCGTCCGAGTTCTGGGCATGACCCACCACATTGCGGGGCCTCACTGCACCAAGCTCCTGGCCATGTCCAACGAGGAGTATGCCTGGCTGGAGGAGATGGGTCACATCGGGATGGACTATCCACCAGAGATGCCGTAACCGGGCAGCGGACGTTTTCGTTGGCTCGGAGTCGCCGGGCCCTATTCCTTGATGATCCGTCTTGCCCGTTTGGGATAGTTCGTTGTAATGCCGTCCACACCCAGGAGCGCCATGTCCCGTATGTCCTGGTATGCGTCCACGATCCAGGGGAAGACCAGCAGCCCCGCGGCGTGAGCATCGCGGACGACATCCGCACGCACGTGGTGAAACATGGGGTGGAGCGCAGTAGCACTGGCGGCTGCGGCCAGTGCGGGATGGTCCACAGGGTCAGCGTTGTAGCAGACGCCGGTAAAGACCTCCGGCTCGCGGGCCTTGATCCGCTGAATGCACTGGTGGTCGAAGGAGAACACCTCGTGGTCGGCCAGGGCACTGCGTCGCTCCAATACGCCGGTCACCGATGCCTCGATCCCTCGATGCCGGTGTGGGGTGTTTTTTATTTCGATAGACAGGGTCGTTTTCCCACGGGCCCAGACTACCACCTCGTCCAGCGTGGGGATGCGCTCTCCGGCGAACCCACTGTCGAACCAGGAGCCAGCGTCCAGCGCCTTCAGTTCCGCCAGCGTCTTCGTCCTGACATGGCCGGAGCCGTCGGTGGTGCGGTCCACCGTATCGTCGTGGACGACCACGGGGTGGCCGTCGGTGGTCATGTGGACGTCCAGTTCCACCACGTCCGCGCCCTGCTCCACGGCTAGATTGAAGGCGGCTAAGGTGTTTTCAGGGGCGTCTCCGGATGCGCCTCTGTGGGCGATGACAAGGATGTGTCCGGGGTCAAGCAGGTCTGTGAATGGCATGGAAGTTCCGGCGGTGTGGGCCAATTATACCGTAGATACCGGCACGCTGCGGCCGGGTGATGCAGTTAGAGGCTGGGCGCCGTCATTGGGGCGCCCGCTACACTCTCTGCTGTTACCTGTGTCATGTGGAGACCCATCTCTTGGCCAAAGGCTTTTGCCGTAACCGCCGCCACCTCTTTCAGCTCCAATGCATTTCCGAGCAGGCGCTCCATGGATGTAACGTCGCGGTCCGGAATTCCGCAGGGTACGATGTGCTGGAACCAGCCCAGGTCAGTCCCGACGTTGAGCGCAAACCCGTGGCTGGATACGCCCCGGCTGATGCGTACGCCGATGGCGGCGATCTTGGCGTCGTTGGCCCAGACGCCGGTCAGGCCTTCGATGCTCCCAGCCCGGATGCCGAAGGTGTCCAAAGCAGAGATAAGCGTTGCCTCCAGGGCGCGGACGTACTTCAGCGGCCCACCCCAGCTTCGCAGGCCGATGATGGGATAGCCCACCAGCTGACCAGGGCCGTGGAATGTGATCTCGCCGCCACGATCCACCTCGATGACGCGCGCGCCCAGCCCTTCCAGCGCCTCTCTGGGCAGCAGCATGTTGGATGGTTTGTCCCGGCGGCCCAGGGTGTATGTGGGAGGATGCTCCAGGAGGAGCAGCGTGTCCGGTATGCGCTCCTCGGCGCGGGCCTGGGCCAGTGCGTGCTGAATGTCCCGAGCCTCCTGGTAGTCCACGCGGCCCAGGTAGGCCCAGCGGCAGGCCTGTGGGATGGCCCGCCTACCTGATTCTGTTAGGGGATGTCTTGTTCCCACCTACCCGCCCTCGAATGTTTATATTCTGGGGGCACATCCTCCGACCTTGTCCCGACACATCGGGATGAGCGAAGTGCCGACTCGGTCGAGCACTCGCGATGGAATCGGAGCATCATCGGACCCCAGGCCCCCTGCCAGAGTCCTGACATGTTGGGATCTGGACTCCCCGTTCCCCCGTCATTCTAGCAGGTACGTTCAAGGAGAGTGTACGCCAGTTGTGCCAACCCTACCTGAGCGTCAAGGCACTCTATCACAAACCACTTGTCATCATAATCAGCAGATGTAATACACGGAGCGGCAGCGGGCACTGGAGTGGTCGGCTCGCGTTCTGCGTTTGCACTTAGCGTCGCGTACACACGCCGGGCCTGTTAGTGAGGGAGGCTGGATATTGGCAAGTTCCGGTCCTGCGCGGTTGTGACCGCTGTGAGCGGTCTGTAAACTGACGTAAGGTTATCAAAAGCGTGAGGTGGTACAGGGGCCCACGGCTGTCTACCAGACGTATCTGCGGCTTCGGCCATAGTGTTGGAGAAGGCGACTAAGGGTTCAAAAGGAGCGGACATTATGACGCATCCCAGATTCAAGGTGGGTGACTACGTCTATGTCGCAACGGACGAGCTGGTCGTTGATAATCTTATAGGAGAAAAGGGGGAAATCGTTGATGTGCGCCCAGGTAGAGGCCCAGATGCGCGATTTTCAGGGCAAAACGACGGCCTGGATTGGTCAAGGCCAACGCTTTACACAGTTGACTTCGGTGCTCCTATTGGCAAAGTACCCATTGCAGAACAGATTCTGATGCCTGTCTCAGATTGGGACGCTACGCCCCGAGAACGCTGGTAGGAAATCGGTTGACCTGTTGGAAGGATGACCTAGCCGCCGAGTACCTAACGACCACGCTGCTTGCTAGCGCGCACTAAATCCGTTTTGCAACTACAACAAGAGTGGTGAATCTTTGGATCAAGGGCTAGGGACTCAGCTCAGTTCTCGGCTACTATTAGCGAGCTTAGCCCACCTGAGTACGTAAGGACAGTCCTGACCATTCAGACAGCCACGGGGTTCTTGCTGATGCTCTTTTCGATTCAGCTAGTACCGATATTCGTGAACGCTCAAGGGAGGTCACTTGCGTTTGCGACTCTGGCTTTGGGGCCGGCCGTCGGCGTGTGGGCTATGCTGCGAGTCCGACTGGCTGCGGTGCTCCTGGAGTGGGCCATTTAGTCTCCCTGCGGTCCAAATACCTAAGCCATTATAGACTAGGGCGAGATGGGGCTGCCAGGGAGCTGCCCCTGCTATCAGGGGGTGGCAGGACCCCTAGCGGAAGCTATTTCTTCGCGCACATCGGGGTCATGCTCATGCTCCATAGCCTCTTGCAGGAGGCGTTGGGCATCGGTACCGCCCATGCGGCCCAGGGCCCAGGCAGCGTGGCCGCGCACCAGCGGCTCGTCGTGTTCCAGTGCGACACCCAAGGCTGGAATCGCATGCCTGTCTCCGATATTGCCGAGGGCCACGCAGGCGTTGCGTTGCAGGCCCGCCAGCTTTGCCCGCTTGATGGGCGTGTTGCGGAAGCGGTCGGTGAACTCCTCCTGGGTCATGGTCAGTAGGGGCAGTAGATCCAGAGCGGAGAAACCGGTGCGCTGCAACTCCTGCCCAGCAGGGCCCTGGACGTCCCGGTTCACCGGGCACACCTCCTGGCACAGGTCGCAGCCGAATACCCAATCGCCCACCAGTGGGCGTAGCTCTCGCGGTATAGGGCCGCGGCATTCGATGGTCAGGTAAGAGATACACCGGGGCGCATCGATAATGTAGGGCGCGACGATGGCACCGGTGGGACAGGCGTCTATGCAGCGTACACAGTCGCCGCAGTTCTTGAGTAGAGGCTCATCCGGTTCCAGCGCTAGGTCGGTAAGCAGACAGCCAAGGAAGACCCAGGAGCCGTGGGTGGCTGTAAGAATGTTGGTATTCTTACCGAACCAGCCCAGGCCGGCACGTTGGGCCACGGCCCGTTCCAGTAGAGGGCCGTCGTCCACGAAGATGCGGCTCCGCACCGGTCTATCAGCCTCAGCTGAAAGGGCGTCTGCCAGATCATGGAGCCTGGCCTTCATGCCCCGATGGTAGTCGCTCCAGCGGGCGTAACGGGCTACCCTTCCCGCCAGCGGTCGCTCTGGGGGGGGGTCATGGCCCGGCAGGTAGCTTAGTGCCACTACGATGATGGAGCGGGCGCCTGTGAGAAGAGCCTGGGGGTCGCTGGCCGCCTGGACACGCGCCTCCGTGTACCAGGGCATGCCGTCCATATACCCCTGTCGCACTCGCTCCTGCGCCCGTGCCCCGTCTTCGACCAGTGGTTCCACAGAGGCTACACGGACAATGTCGAAGCCCAGCTCCGTAGCGGCCCGCACTACGCGGCTTTTGAGAGGCGAGGCTAATTGAACGTGTGCCAATGTATTACCTCTAGTGCGATAGCTGGCACTGACCTGCGCTGCAAGTATACTCTCCTTGACACTCATAGCTGCCGTTGCTAGCATAGATAGACTTGGTCAGGGGTGGTCAAAGGATTGCACCTCCTAATTCTGGCCGATCATAGATTTCGAGGATAAGACTGGTGTCCTTCGTATTAGCTCTCAAATGCAAGTCCTGCGGGCGTGAGTATGCGGTAGAACCGCGGAACGTTTGCGACTTCTGTTTTGGCCCTTTGGAAGTGGCGTACGACTACGACGCCATGGCCAGGGTGGTGAGCAAGGAGCGGATCGCCGCGGGGCCATTGTCCATGTGGCGATACGAGGACTTGCTGCCTGTGGACCACGCGGATGCAGTGGACATCAACGCCGGGTTCACACCCCTGCTACGGTGCAAGAACCTGGGCAGGAAGCTGGGGCTGGAGAATCTGTACATAAAGAACGACTCCGTCAACCCTTCGTTTTCGTTCAAGGACAGGGTGGTGACGGTGGCCGCCACCAAGGCCAAGGAGTTTGGGTTCGACACGCTGGCGTGCGCCTCCACAGGCAACCTGGCGTGCAGTGTGGCTGCCCATGCCGCACGTGCCGGTATGAAGGCGGTGGTGTTCATACCGGCCGACCTGGAGCGGGGCAAGGTGGTGGGTGCCGCCATATACAATCCCACTTTGGTGGCGGTGGACGGTTCCTATGACGAGGTGAACCGTCTCTGCTCAGAGGTGGCCGATAACTATCCTTGGGCCTTCCTCAATATCAACGTGCGGCCTTACTACGCCGAGGGTAGCAAGACGCTGGGTTATGAGGTTGCGGAACAGCTGGGCTGGCAGACACCCGCACACGCCGTAGTGCCGGGGGCGTCCGGCTCCATGTTCACCAAGATATGGAAGGGGTTCCACGAGTTCTCATCCATGGGCCTAATCGGTAATGTGAAGACGCAGATGCATCTGACCCAGGCGGAAGGATGCTCGCCCATAGTGGAGGCGTACAACGCCAATACGCTGCATGTACGACCGGTGCGGCCGGATACGGTCGCCAAGTCGCTAGCAATCGGCAATCCCGCCGACGGGATATTCGCCCTCAAGACAATTCAGGAGTCCGGAGGTACCGCAACGGCGGTACCGGAGAATGAGATTGTCGAAGGCGTGCAACTGCTGGCTGAGATGGAGGGTATCTTCACCGAGACTGCTGGGGGCGTAGTAATATCAGGTTTGAGGCACCTTGTAAATCAGGGCCGCATCAAACCTGATGAATTGACGGTAGCCTACATTACGGGCAACGGGCTGAAGACTCTCGAGGCGGTGGACCACGTGGTGCGACCGGTGGTCACGAAGCCGAACCTGGAAGCATTTGAGGAGGCGATGGCGGCCACAGCCAGGTCATAGCACCAAGCTTGTAGGGGGCCAATTATGGCTACCAGACGGGTGAGATTCACCTTCCCACCACAGCTCATCACTGAGCCCATCATCTACCAGATGGGCATGGAGTTTCAGGTCGTGACCAACATACGCCGCGCCGACGTTCGAGAGGAGATGGGGTGGGTGGTGCTTGAGCTTGTCGGCGACGAGGCAGAGATCGATCGGAGCCTGGAGTGGGTGGCGCAGTCGGGTGTTAGGGTAGACCCCGTGAGCGGCGACGTCATAGAGGGCTAAGGGTAGCAATAGTAGCTGGGTATATCAGGAGGAGCACACGCATGGGTGTAACGATAAGAATCCCTGGCCCGCTGAGGCCGGTAACCAATGGAGAGTCGCAGGTTGACGTGGACGCCGCCAACGTCCAGGAAAGCATCGACGCTCTGGAGGCCAAGTTCTCCGGTATCAAAGAACGCGTGTGCGACGAGGAGGGAGAGCTGCGCTACTTCGTCAACGTGTACCTCAATGGTGAAGACGTGCGCTTCCTTCAGGGGTTGCAGACCGCCACAAAGTCGGGTGACGAGTTGAGCATCGTTCCGGCGGTTGCCGGAGGGTAGACTGTACAACTAGTTCCTGTAAAAGTCGGTACGACTTCTTAATAGGGAGAGGGACTCATACAGTGGCCCTCTCCCTATTTTTCGCCCCAGCCACCCCAGCAGCCATCTCCCAAGAAGTAGGAGTCTGCGCCTCTTATGGGCTGGAATGATTAGTGAGTATCCCGCCGCGCCGCCGACTCCTTCCGACGCTGCTCCCGCCTGACATTTTCGTTTGCTGGCTGGTAGTAGGCCAGGAAGCCGCGGGCATACGCCTCCAAGTTACCTTCCCGGATGGCCTGGCGCATCTCTTCCATCAGACGTTCGATGAACCGCAGGTTGTGGACCGTGGACAGGCGTAAGGCCAGCAGCTCTCCGGCACGGAACAGGTGGTGCAGGTACCCCGCCGTAAAGTGCTGACAGGTGTAGCAGTCGCAGCCGTCCTCTACGGCGCTGTCCAGGCTACGGTACCGGGCTGCGTCGATATTGATGCGGCCGGAACGGGTATATAGAGCGGCGTTCCGGGCCACGCGGGTGGGCATGGCGCAATCGAACAGGTCTATGCCACGGCTGACGCATTCCACCAGGTCCTCCGGCGATCCAACGCCCAGCAGATGCCTGGGTCGGTCCGGGGGCAGCAGCGCAGCGGTCTGTCCAACCAGCGGGTACATAGTGGTCTTGGGCTCGCCTACCTCCATGCCGCCGATGGCGTATCCAGGGAAGTCCAGGTTTGTGATGAAGGCAGCCGACTGCTCCCGCAGGTCTGGAAATACACCGCCCTGGACTATGCCGAAGAGGGCTTGGTCATCTCTCCGGTGGGCCTCTATGCACAGGGCCGCCCACCGGTGGGTGCGCTCCATCGCCGCTAGGACAGCGTCCTTATCCTCGGTATATTCCAGGCACTGGTCCAGGGCCATGATGATATCGGCCCCAAGTGCCTCCTGGTAGGAGATGGCGCTCTTCGGCGTGAAAAGGTGGCTGCTGCCGTCTATGTGGGACCGGAAACGCAGGCCGTCGTCGCCGATCTTGACGCGGGTAGCCAAGCTGTATGCCTGGAAGCCGCCGCTGTCGGTGATGGTCGGGCCGTCCCACCCCATGAAGGCGGCCAGGCCGCCCATCTCCCGTACCACCTCTACGCCGGGTCGCAGGTAGAGGTGGTAGGCGTTGCCAAGTACCACCGTAGCCCCAAGGTCGCGAAGCTCCTGTGGCGTCACTGTTTTCACAGACGCCTGAGTCGCCACGGGTACGAACGCTGGGGTGGGTATTGTGCCGTGGGGTGTGGTGAGCGTCCCGGCGCGGGCGGCGCCGTCGGTGGCCTGGATATCAAAGGTGATGGGCATGGTAAGGGAGCCGGTGACACGGGATGCGACTGGCATCCGATGCAGGATTAGCGCGTTACTTGAACCGGCGCAGGGCCGGGAACAGCATGAAGAAGAGCAGGCTTACGACACCGTAGACCATGCCGCTGATGAGCACCGTATCCGCCGCGCCACTGGCGATGTCGCCGCCAAGTTGGGTGAAGCCCAGGTCTACTCCCCCGCCCCTGCCCAGGAGTTCTGCTATCGACCCCATGATAAGCACGCCGACCCACATCATACCTTGAATGACGGTCTGGAAGCTGGTTACCCGGCCCCGAAGGTCGTCGGGCGTCATTGTTTGTAACATCACCAGGCGCATGGTGCGGAACACCACCTGGCCCATGCCCATGCCGACAACACATACCAGCGATAACAGCAGGATCTCGGAGCGAGAAAAGGCGATGATGATCAGGGAGTTGAGCAGTGCCACGGTCATCAGCAGGTAGCCGCGGTGGCCGAAACGTGCCAGCATCAATACCAGGAAGGCTCCAATGGACGCTCCGACGGTGGTGGCGGTCATCAGGAAGCCCAAGCCCGACTCGCCTACGCCTAGGATGGCATCGGCGAAGATGGGCATCATGAAACCTGCCGCACCGCCGATCATGGCGAATACAACACCGAGGCTCACCAACCCAAGCAGCACCTTCTCGTGCCAGACGTATTTGAACCCCTCCAGGAAGGAGCCGCTGTGGCCTTGCCTTCTCTGTTTGGCCCGCTGCTCGTCGGGATCCCAGTCCAGCATGAATATTGTTATGGCTGTGAAGAGCTGGCCCAGGGAGGTCATCCAGAAGAGCCAGCCTGTACCGATGACGCCGATAAGCAGTCCACCGATCAGTGGCCCACCTACCCGAGGCCATGAGTCGGCGATGTTGTCCAGCGCTACGGCGTTGGGCAGACGTCGCTTATCTACAATGCTACCCAGGATGGCCTGGTGCGTCGGCCTGCCAATCGACTGGATAACACCGCTGAGCACCGACGAGATGATGAAGTGCCACCATACTATAAGCTGGAAATAGACTAGGGCGGCCACCGCGGCCCACAGCACAACCAGCAGACTTTCAGTGATTTTGAGCAGGCGTTGGCGGTCGAGCTTGTCGGCCAGCCATCCGCCAACGAATGGCATGAACAGCATGGGCCAGGACAGGGAAGAGACAACGACACCCATGAGAAAAGGCGAGCCGCTGGTGTCCCACACGATCCAAGCCCGCAGGAAGACGCGCATCTGGCGTGCCATGTTGGAGGTAACACGCCCCGCCCAGAGCAGGCGGAAGTTGGAGATCTGGAAAGGGACTAGCGCCCCCCTGATACCTTTAGGGAGCGGTTCCTCTATATCGTCCTGGGGCGTGGTCTGCTCAATAGGCGCCTGGGCCAAAACGCGCTCCCCTACGCTTCCCTGTTTCCGTAGTAGTCCACAACGCGCCGCAGGGCGCTGGCTGCTCCTTGAAGGCCGAATACCGCTGGAATGCCGGCCTCGGTGAACTGCTCGTACACGGCCTGGGTGGCCTCCTGTGGGGCCACAGGGAAGGAGTTGGACAGCGCTACGAAGTAGGGCTTCTTGGCCCTGTCGCGGAAGTCGCAGAAGATGTCCGGGGAGTGGCCACGGTAGACTGAGATGCGGTCATTCCTAAAGCCCACCTGCACCTCGTGGACAACTATGTCCACGTTGGGGTCTTCATTGAGGACATCCAGGACGTTGTTCATATTAACCGGGTCTGCCAGTGTCCTGCCCTCAATTGGGTTGGAGTAGCTGCTGCCTACGATGTTGAAGTGCTCCAGGATGCGTTCATAGGACTGCTCGGTGAGGGACGGGACGCCGAAGCCGGCCTTGGAGAATACGTTGGTCATCTCAGTGGCGTGTCCACCAGAGAGGGCCAGCAGGCCCAGGCGCTGCCCCGTTACCGGCGGGAGGCCTTGGAGCAGCTTGGCTGTCTCGAATAGCTCGTCGGCGTTGTCCACTTTGATAGCGCCGCACTGCCGCAGCATGGCATCCCATATAGCCGGGAGGGAGGACTTTGAGCCGCTGTGGGAGTCCACGGCACGTGCCGCGTCTTCTGTTTCGCCCACCTTCCAAACGAGCACTGGCTTGCGCTCGGACAGGCGTCGCAGCCTGTCCACGAAGTTGGGTCCATCTCGGATGCCCTCAAGGTACATGCCGACCATTGTCGTTTCGTCGTCCTGCTCGAAATAGTCCAGGTAGTCGTGACTATCCAGAATCACGCCGTTGCCCATGCTGATGAGCTTGCTGACCTTGACGCCGTGGACGGCGCTTCCCCTGGCGACGCTAGAGGACTGCGAGCCGCTGTGGGAGATGAATCCGAAGCCGCCGGACTCGCCGTGGTACTGGCCGAGGTTGACGCCTATCCCCAGGCTGGGGACGAAGATGCCCATGCAGTTGGGGCCTATTACATTGAGGCCGCCTTCTCGGGCAATTGAAATGATCTCGTCCTCCAACCGCGCGCCCTCTTCTGTACCCGTTTCGCTGAAACCGGCGGTGTACAGATGTACGCCGGCTACTCCCTTGGTGACGCAGTCGCGCAGCAGACGCGGAATGATGGGCGCCGGCACGGATATGATGACGAAGTCGACTTCGTCCGGGATGTCTGTCAGGCTTTTGAAGCTGGGGAAGCCCAACTCTGCGGCGCTGGCCCATTCATTCTCGTCCACGTTGACGTGGTACTTGGGCCCCTCAAAGGGCAGAACGGTGCGCAGCCAGCTGTGGTTGTCCACTTCCTTGGAGCCGATAACGGCTACGCTTCTGGGGTTGAAGATTCGTTCAAGACTGTGCATTACGTTATTGGTTACCTCTCAGAGTGATGCGTGCGTCCAGGACGGCCAGGCCGTCCCCATAGGCGTAAACGGGGTCCAATGCCACCTTCAGGACCTGAGGTGTCTCTTCCGCAAACCGGGACAGTTTCATCAGTAGGTCCTGGATCGCCACCACGTCGGGTGGTTCCAGCGGGCCGTACCCGTCCAGCAGTCGGCTGCCCTTGGGCTCCCGCACCATCAGGCGGGCGTCCTTCTCCGTGATGGGGACTATCCTGTAGGCCACATCCTCCCAGACATCGACGGCTAGCTTACCGTAACCCAGGGCAAGTACTCGACCGAATAGATTATCCTGCAGGATGGCTATGGAAAGCTCCACGCCGGGGCGTACCGCTTTCTGGATAGCCACGCCATCGCCGTTGCTGGAAAGTGCCTGGTAGGCGCTCTTTATGTCCTCCTGAGAGGTGAGTGCGGGCCCGCTCAAAGCTGGGCTCCATACGTGGTCCGAGCTTCCGGACGCCGTCTTCAAATGTACTGGCGCTCCTGCGGAGTCGCTGGTGGCTGCGGCATCCTCGGCGGATTTAGCCAGGGCCGACTCCACAAGGGGTATGCCCAGTTCCTTTAGGAGCTGTTTGGACTCGATGTCGCCCAGGGTAGTCTCGCCGGCCCCGCTGAACTGTTGTATCAGATCTCTGACGCTCATATTGGACGTGTGTTCCTCACAAAAGATTGTCGGCTACGGGATGTGGCCGAGGGTATCCCTATATTACCCGCTGCGTCAATACCGCTATAGCCGTTATGATGCAACCTGTGGGGCCGCTGCGGTGATCTGAGGAGGCCGTGCCAGCACCATTGCTATGCCGCCTATCCAGAACAGCACTGCAAAGGCGGTGAATGCAACCGTATAGCTTCCGTAAGCGTCATGCAGGAGGCCAGCCATCATGGGGCCCCCTGCGCCCGAAATTATGCGGAAGGGCGCCGATATTCCCCGTATACCTCCCTGGGACGCCCGCCCAAAGTAGTCAGCCCAGGCAAGAGAGGTCAGCAGCGACTGTGCTCCACGGGTCAGGCCGTACACCAGGGCGAAGGCGATGACGGTGGGCAGGGAGCTTACGTTCAGCAGCAGAATAGTCCCCAGCCCTCCCCCCAGGTAGCAGATGCCGATGCAGTAGCGGACGTGCAGCCGCTCCACGATGAGCCCCCATATAGGCTTAGCGACGGTCTGGAGTATGTATAGAAATGTCACGATGCTTGCCGCGGTGGTCAGTGAGAAGTCGCTATCCAACAGGAATGAGACCAGGTGGATGTTGATTCCCGTCAGCGCCATTCCAGCGGCGTTGGAGCTGAGAATGAGGAGCCAGAAGGCGTGGGTCCGCAGGGCCTGCCTGGGTGTCAGGCTTATCTCTAATGCGGCCGCCGTCATGGTGGTGGGTGCCTTATCCTCGGAGGTGGATGTCGTTTCGTGTGATAGGTCACCATCCGGGAGCAGGCCGTAGTCCTCAGGCTGGCGGCGCATTACCAGGGACGCGCCGGTGCCTATCACTAGGACGGCGATGCCAAGTACGATCCACGCGCCTCGCCATCCAAGGCCGGATATGAGCGCCGCCAGCGGTAGTGGTATGACGATTCCAGCACCGGAGAGGCCCATGGTCACGACAGCGAGGGCGCGTCCCCGCTTGCGCACGAACCATTTTGCCACCGCGGTGTGCGAGGCGATCTCTCCCATGCCCACGCTACCCAGTGTCATCAGGCCGCCGTAGGCAAGGAAGAATTGCCACGGCGCGTTGACAGCGGCCATGAAGAGGGCACCGATGCCCAGCGACCAGGTGCCGAATAGCATTACCCACCTGGGACCGTGTCTATCCACCAGCGGCCCAATGATGGGACTGGAGACCAGGGCGGTGAGCCGACCCAGCAGGATGGCGGTGGCAAGAAGGCCGCGGCTCCATTGGAGGCCTTCGCTCATAAAGCGGAAGAAGATACCGAAAGCTACCGTCCCCACGCCGTAGAACAGCATGTCTGACAGGAATGCGCCGCCGACGATGACCCAGCCGTAGAAGAAGTGGGGTCTCTTTATGGTAGGAGACCCTCGGGGTGTTGTGGACGGTTCGGTGGGGTCGGACAACTCATACCCTCGCGGGCCTGCAAGCGGTTCCGCCCAATATATCAGGCACCAGGCTGGGGGTCACTACTGCAGGTCACTGACGGAGGGGTATCAGGTTACGCTGTGTTCCCGCTCGTAGGCGGCGATGGCGTCGTCGTGCGCCTGGGTCAGGCCGATGTCGTCCAGGCCCCGGAGAAGGCAATCGCGGCGGAAGGCATCGATTTCGAAGCTGACCGTGAACTCTCCGGTATCGGTTACCAGACCACGCTCCAGGTCCACAGTGATCTGATAGCCGGGTACGTTTTTGGCCTGTTCCATGATGTGGTCTACGGCTTCCTGAGGCAGGACCACTGGCAGCATGCCGTTCTGGTAGCAGTTGTTGCGGAAGATGTCTGCAAAGCTGGACGAGATGATGGTGCGGATGCCGTAGTCCTCCAGGGCCCAGGGCGCGTGCTCGCGGGAGGAGCCGCTGCCGAAGTTGGGGCCGGCAACCAGGACGGTGGCGTCTCTGTACCGGGGCTGGTTGAAGACGAAGTCAGGGTTGGGCGAGCCGTCGGGCAGCTTGCGCCAGGAGTCGAACAGGAACTGGCCAAAGCCGGTGCGCTCGATGCGCTTCAGGTAGACGGCGGGAATGATCTGATCGGTGTCGACGTTGGGCCTGTCTAGGGGGACCACGGTGCCGGTGACCTGTACGTATGGTTCCATAGGTTTGTCTCCTAGGCTATTTGAAGAGTGAGGGAATGACTGAGGCCATTTCATACTCTTTAAAGGGGTCTTCGTTCTTGTTGAGTTGACTAGATTGATATCCAGATTCTGGGACGTACCACCATAGTCTGCGACCCTTACCCCCAGTGCTTGACGCAACTTTCTCGAAAGTGTCTTTTGTGAACAGCCAGACCTTGTCCTGCTCTATGTCAGCAACAGCGACGTACTGGGCAACACACTGCTTTGGCATGTTCCATTCAACCCACTGGCTGGCCATGTCGCCATGGTGGCTGGATGCCCTTACTTGAATGGACACCGCCTTGTGGGTTTTAGGGTCAAAGGCCAGCAAGTCTATTCCGTAGTCAGTCGTCATAGGTGCTGAATCTATACCGAACCCCAGGAGCTTGTATTGCACCAGAAACTCGCCCTTTCTGCCGATCTGTTAGGTATTTGTATTCTTCTTTGGTGTTGCTGCCATCCTTCTTACCTCATCCTCCTCACTCCCACTCACGGATGTCTACGAAGTGCCCGGCGATAGCTGCTGCGGCGGCCATCGCCGGGCTGACCAGGTGGGTGCGGCCGCCAGGCCCCTGGCGTCCCTCAAAGTTGCGGTTGGACGTGGAGGCGCACCGCTGACCCGGCTGTAGGACATCCGGGTTCATAGCCAGGCACATGGAACATCCAGCCTCGCGCCAGTCGAAGCCGGCGTCCTGGAAGATGGCGTCCAGGCCCTCCTCCTCGGCCTGCTGTTTGACGGCGAAGGAGCCTGGCACCACCATGGCCTGCACGCTGGGGTTGACGGTGCGTCCCTTGACCACAGCGGCGGCGGCGCGCAGGTCTTCGATGCGGGAGTTGGTACACGAGCCGATGAACACCTGGTCCAGGGTGATGTCCTGAATGGAGGTGCCGGACTCCAGTCCCATGTACTCCAGTGCCCGTTCTGCGGCAGCGTGCTCGGCAGGGGTGTCGAAGGAGGCGGGGTCCGGCACCCGGTCAGTGACGGGCACCACCATGCCTGGGTTGGTCCCCCAGGTGACGAACGGCGACAGAGTGCTGCCCTCTATTTCCACTACCGTATCGTAGGAGGCGTCGGCGTCGGTTGCCAGGGCTTTCCACCGCTCCACGGCGGCATCGAAGTCGTCGCCCTGTGGAACATTGGGCCGGCCCCGCATGTAGTCGAATGTGATGTCGTCGGGGGCGACCATACCGGCGCGGGCCCCTGCCTCTATGGACATGTTGCAAACGGTCATGCGCCCTTCCATGGATAGGCTACGTATGGCTTCGCCGGTGTACTCGATGACGTGGCCCGTGGCGCCGCCGACACCTATGGTGCCAATGATGTTCAGGATCACGTCCTTGGCGGTGACGCCGTTGGGAAGTCGGCCGTTGACCCGGATCTCCATTGTCTTGGGCCTGGCCTGGCGCAGGCACTGTGTGGCCAGGACGTGCTCGACCTCCGATGTGCCGATGCCAATGGCCAGTGCGCCGAAGGCACCGTGGGTGGATGTATGGCTGTCTCCGCAGACGATGGTTTTCCCAGGCTGTGTGTAGCCCTGCTCCGGGCCGATGATGTGTACGATTCCCTGTCCCGGGCTGGTCCTGCCGTAGTAGGTGATGCCGAACTCCTCCACGTTCTTGGACAGGGTTTCCACCTGCTGCATTGAGGTGGGGTCGGCGATAGGCAGGAAGCGGTCCGTGGTGGGTATGTTGTGGTCCACGGTGGCGACGGTAAGGTCCGGCCGGCGCACGCTACGACTGTTCATGCGGAGCCCATCGAATGCCTGGGGCGACGTGACCTCGTGCACCAGATGGAGGTCGATGTAGAGGATGGCGGGCGTACCCGGCTCCTCGTGTACCACGTGGCTGTCCCATATCTTCTCGAACATTGTCTTGGGCATATTTCTTCCTCTAAGCTACACAGTCGCTAAGGTAAGGGGGCTGTCAATCCCGCCTATGGCGTCGCGGCTGTCTCCTTGGAGCTTGGTACGTCGCCAACGCTAATCAGGCGGTTCAGAGCGTTCATGTACGCTTTGGCGCTTGCCACGATAATGTCCGTGTCACCTGCGCGTCCAACGTAGATCTGGTTGTCGCTCTCGATGCGGATGGTGACTTCGCCCACAGCATCGATGCCTTCTGTGACGGAGCGCACGCTGAACTCCGTCAGTGTGTTGGGCACCTGGATCAGGCGGTTGATGGCCTGATAGACGGCGTCCACTGGGCCGGTGCCGGTAGCGGCGTCGGTCAGGGCCTGACCGTCAGGCCCTATCAGGCGGACAGTGGCCGTTGGCAGTCCGTGGTCGCCGCAGGTGACCTGAACCTGGTCAAGCGTGAAGGTCTCATCGAAGCTGCGGCGCTGGTTGCTCATCAGCGACTCCAGGTCGCGGTCGGTGACCTCACGCTTCTTGTCGGCGAGGTCCTTGAATGCCTCGAAGATACGGTTCAACTCGGAGTCGGAAGGTTGGTAGCCCAGCTCGTTCAGTCGCGACTGGAGGCCATGCCGGCCGCTAAGCTTGCCCAGGACCATCTCACTGCTGGGCCAGCCTACGCTCTGCGGCTCCATGATTTCGTAGGTGGTGCGCTCCTTTAGCAGGCCGTCCTGGTGTATGCCGGAGGCGTGGCGGAAGGCGTTGCCGCCCACCACTGCCTTGTTGGGCTGGACGGCGAAGCCGGTAATGTCGCTTACGAGCTTGCTGGTGCGGTAGAGCTGGCGGGTGTCCACGTTGAGCTTGACGTTGAAGTAGTCGCGGCGGGTGTGCAGCCCCATGATGACCTCTTCCAGGGCGGCATTGCCCGCACGCTCCCCGATACCGTTGATGCACCCCTCAACCTGTCGTGCTCCGGCTTTGACGGCGGCCAGGCTATTGGCCACGGCCATGCCCAGGTCGTTGTGGCAGTGGACGCTCAGTGTGACATTGTCTATGCCGGGCACGTTGGCCTGGATGCCCTCCAGCAGCTGAACGAATTCGGCCGGCGGAGCATAACCGACGGTGTCAGGAATATTGACGGTGGTGGCGCCGGCCTTGATGCACTCCTCCAGCATCTTGTACAGGTAGTCGGGATCGGTGCGAGTGGCGTCCATAGGTGAGAACTCCACGTCCTCACAGAGGGCCTTGGCCCGTGTTACGTTGGATACTGCCATGTCCAGCACCTCTTCGCGGTTCTTGCGGAGTTGGTGGGCCATATGGATGTCAGAGGTGGACAGGAAGACGTGGACCCTGGGATGGTTGGCCTCTTGAATGGCCTCCCATGCGCGGTCTACGGCAGCGTTGTTGGCGTGGGCCAGGGCGCAGATGGCGGGCGTGCGCACCTCTCTGGAAATGAGCTGCACTGCGGCGAAATCTCCAGGCGAGCTGATGGGGAAGCCGGCCTCTATTATGTCCACGCCGAGACGCTCCAGCTGCTTAGCGATCTCCAGCTTCTCGTCGGCGCTCATGGCAGCGCCGGCTGCCTGTTCGCCGTCGCGTAGCGTGGTGTCGAAGATTACTAGGCTGTCCTCTGGCATTGCGGCTCTCCTAAAGTGGATTTGGTTGCTTGTCCAGCCAACCAGGCAGCTCCTAATTGGCCCTGAAGGACTCGGAGCTAATGCCATCTACCTTGTGCTCTTGAGCCAGGGCATCATGGCCCGCAGCTCTTTGCCGACCTTCTCTACGGGGTGTCCCGCGTTCTCCTCACGCATGCGATTGAACCGGGGGCGTCCCTCGTCGTTTTCAGCGATCCACTCCCGTGCGAATGTGCCGTCCTGTATCTCGTCCAGGACCTTGCGCATGTTGTCCTTGACGTGCTGGTCGATGATCCTGGGACCGCGAGAGTAGTCGCCGTACTCTGCGGTGTCGCTGACTGAGAAGCGCATGTACTCCATGCCGCCTTCGTACAGCAGGTCCACTATGAGCTTGAGTTCATGGAGGACTTCGAAGTAGGCGGACTCGGGCTGGTAGCCGGCCTCCACCATGGTCTCGAAGGCGGCCTTGATGAGGGAGGTGACGCCGCCGCAGAGCACTGTCTGCTCTCCGAACAGGTCCGTCTCAGTCTCCTCCTTGAAGGTGGTGTCCAGCACACCTGCACGCAGTGAGCCGACGCCCCAGGCGTATGCCAGGGCGGTCTCTTTGGCGTGGCCCGTGGCGTCCTGATGAACCGCCACGAGGGATGGCACGCCGTTGCCCTGGACGAACACCTCACGCATTCGGTGTCCGGGCGCCTTGGGCGCAATCATCCAAACGTCCACGTTTGACGGCGGGACGATGGTCTGGTAGTGGATGGTGAAGCCGTGGGCGAATACCAGGCTCTTGCCCTGGGTGAGGTTTGGCGCCATCTGGGTACGGTACACCTCCGCCTGGGAGGTGTCTGGAAGGAGCATGACGATAATATCGGAGTCGCGGGCGACATCGGCAGCGGTGGCCACCTTGAAGCCGTCGGCTTCGGCCTTGGGCCAGCTGCCGCTGCCTTCGTACAGACCCACGATGACGTTCAGTCCGCTGTCCTTCAGGTTCTGGGCGTGGGCGTGGCCCTGGCTCCCGTAACCGATAACGCCGATTGTCTTATCCTGAATTACGGACTGGTCGGCGTCCTTCTCGTAGTAAACCGTTGCCATATGTATCTCCTGTTGCCAGCTTCGCTGGTTCTAATCGCCTGGTGATTCTCTATATCAGTGGTGCCGGTGTCCGTTGCCTGGCGACCGCTTATAGTGTTGATTCGTGGTCTTTGGTCCGTCGGGCTCGCGCGCCGTTGGTGGCAGTGCGTCCATTGTCCTGGGCGGTGTTCCCTGCACCACGGGTCATGGCTACACGGCCCGTGCGCATCAGCTCCCGTACCCCGAAGGTCTTAAGCAGTTCGTTCAGAGAGTCAATCTTATCTTCGTCGCCTGTGACCTCGATGATCAGCGCATCCGGGGATACGTCAATTATGTTGGCGCGGAAGATGTCCACTATCTGGATGATCTCGCTGCGGGTCTGGGGCGTGGCCCGGACCTTGATCAGTGCCATCTCACGGGCGACGATCTCGTCCTCGGCCATCTCCAATACGCGGACCACATCGATGAGCTTATATAGCTGCTTGGTGACCTGCTCAACGGTGGCGTCGTCGCCCTCCACCACGAAAGTCATGCGAGAGAGGTCAGCCGTTTCGCTGTGGCCCACGGTGAGACTGGATATGTTGTAGCCGCGCCGGCGGAACATGCTGGATACGCGGTTCAAGACTCCTGGCTTGTCCTGAACCAGAGCGACTATTGTGTGGTTTGGCACCGCCATTGTTTCTTCCCCCTCGCCTATATCCGTCTTCGGAGTTCGGGTGAGACCTGTAGTAGCGAGTTCTTTCTCTTTCCCTTTATTCCCTTTGCGGAGGTCTTTATCTAAAGGCAAGTGCTTGCGCGGTTACGACCTGCTAGCTACTGCGAGACGCCGACTGCTCCTTTACCCAGTCAGGCTCCTCTATAAGCTCCTTGACGCTCTCGCCAGCGGGGATCATGGGATAGACGTTCTCGTCCGGATCGACAATAAAGTCTATTAGGACGGGTCCGTCATGGGCGATGGCGCCATTGATGGCCGAGCCCACCTGGGTTTTTTCCGTGACGCGGACGGCGTGGATGCCGTATGCCTCTGCCAGCTTGACGAAGTCCGGGTTGCCGCTGTATTCGGTGGCATAAAAGGTGTCCTTGTAGAAGATGTGCTGCCACTGGTGCACCATGCCCAGGGTATGGTTGTTCATCAGGGCAATCTTCACCGGGATATTGTTCTCCGCCATGGTGGCCAGTTCCGACATGGTCATCTGGAAGCCGCCGTCCCCGGCGATGGTCCATACCATGGCATCGGGTCGGGCAATCTGGGCGCCCATAGCGGCCGGGATCTCAAAGCCCATAGCCCCTAAGCCGCCGGATGTGATCAGTGTATTTTGTTCCGTAAATGTGTAGTGCAGAGCTGTCCACATCTGGTGCTGGCCCACTCCGGTGACAATGGTGGCCTTGCCCTGCGTTATGTCGGAAAGCTGTTTAAGAATGTACTGCATCGTCAGCGTGGGTTTGTCACGCAGCCGCAGCGATGGATGTTCCCGGCGAAGCTCCTCGATCTCATCTAGCCACTCCGTGTGGGTGGTCTCTTCGACTTCCTGGTTCAGGACCCGCAGCACACGCCGGATGTCCCCCACGATTGGGAGGTGGGTCTTGACGTTCTGGCTGATGGCCGCCGGGTCCACATCCACATGGATGATCCTGGCTTTGGGCGCGAAGGAGCTAACACGGCCGGTGACCCTGTCATCGAAACGTGAGCCAAGGCTGATGACCAGATCGGCACGGTCAAGGGCCAGGCTGGCGTATGCGACGCCGTGCATGCCCGGCATCCCCACGCTGAGGACGTGGGTCTCAGGAAACGAGCTTATGCCCAGGAGTGTCGTAATGACAGGTATCTGGGCCTTCTCCGCCAGCTCTTTTAGCTCGTCGTAGGCGCGGGAGATGATGACGCCGTGTCCCGCCAGGATTACCGGCCGCTTGGAGTCCTTGATGAGGCGCGCCGCCCGCTTGATCTGGGCGGGGTGGCCCTCCGTGGTGGGACTGTAGCCCGGCAGGTCAATATCCTCTGGATAGTCGAACTCCGCCACCTCAGTGAACACATCCTTGGGTATGTCCACCAGCACAGGCCCGGGTTTGCCGGTGCCGGCGATATGGAATGCCTCGTGTATCGCACCTGGAATGTCCGCAGCTCGCATGACCAGGTAGTTATGCTTGGTTATAGGAAGCGTTACGCCTGTGGTATCCGTCTCCTGGAAGGCGTCCTTGCCGATGGCGGCGCGGGCCACCTGGCCCGTTATGCAAACGATGGCCGAGGAGTCCATGCTGGCGCCGGCTATGCCTGTGACCAGGTTGGTAGCGCCGGGGCCGGAGGTGGCAAATGCAACGCCTACTCTGCCGGACGTCCTGTAATAGCCGTCGGCGGCCATGGAGGCGGCCTGCTCATGGCGTACCAGGATGTGACGCAGCTGTGGGTATTCGGGCATGGTCTGGTACAGCGGCAGTATGGCGCCACCGGGCAGTCCGAATACTACGTCCACGCCCTCGCGCAAGAGGCTTTCACACACCATCTGGGCTCCGGTTAGCTTCATAGCCAATAACCTCCTAAGAGACTCACTGTACTTAATCAGGATGGCAGGGGAATCAAAAAACCCGCCCCTGTTTGTAGGGACGGGAATACAATCCCGCGGTACCACCCTGCTTCCCCCCGGATGCCATCGGGGGACTCTTTAGCGCGATATCGGTGCGCGTCCGCCGGCCCTACAGTTACGTTTCAGGCTGGCCGCTCCCGGGCGAGTTCAGGGCGCTTGTTGCCACCGGCTTTCCACCTACCGCCGGCTCTCTGGGGCTTGGCAACCCCTACTACTCCCGTTCATAGCGGATATTTGTTATATCTGCAATCAAGGAATGGTAGCATAGCTGTCAATAGCTGTCAAGGGAGCCTCGTACGCCACGCGCTAGCGGGTGTGGTGTGAAATATCTGAGGATTGTATCCGCGGGCAAGAGGAGGGGCAAGGGCCGCATTGTTGTCACCATAGGAGGCCCGTGCTAACATGCGTAGCTACGGAGCCACTATGAACAGCGAACCTGTGAATCAGCCCGTAAATCAAATCCAAGCGCCTCATTGGGCTGCCGTTCCGTGGTCGTTGAGAGACGCGAACTGGGGAATCGCCTCAGTTGCCGTAGTCCTAGTGTTGAGCTTCGTTGTGGCACAGGTGGTGGACATGAGCGGCTACCCCCTGCTGGCAATCGTCCTCGTTGGCGGTGGGCTGGAAGCCGTGTTGCTGATGGTGGTCTGGCGGCTGGGCCCGTGGAAACATGGCCATTCGTGGGAGTCGCTTGGGCTGACCCGGACGTTCAACGGCGGCGCGTCCCTGGCACTGGCAGTGTTCCTGGCCAGCGTGGGGTTCAGCATTCTGTACGCCTTTGCGGTCTGGCTGATGGGACTGGATGCGATGCGGCCTAACCAGCTGCCTACGGAATTGATGGACACGTATGTGCAGCGTATCGTGCTCTTTGGGCTGATTGTCATTCTGGCCCCCTTTGCTGAGGAGGTGTTCTTTCGAGGATTCCTTCTGCCGGCCTTCTCCGCACGTTGGGGGTTCCTTTGGGGGGCTGTAGTGGTATCCGGGCTGTTCGGCATAGTGCACGGCGCCGGGTCGCTGATACCCGCCTTTGTTTCCGGTATGCTGCTGGCATGGCTGTATCGCCGCACCAGGTCGTTGTGGAACTGCTGTCTGGCCCACGGTGCTCAGAACGCCCTGGCTTTCACGGTGGTGGTTTCTATCTGAGTCGCCATGACATCATCACGAATAACGAATACATTCAGTAACCTGGCCGCCAAGGGGCGTACCGGGATCGGTCCATATGTCACTATGGGATTCCCGGACATGGCGACCACACTGGATCTTGTGCCTGCGCTGGCCGAGGCCGGAGCGGACATCATCGAGTTGGGTGTGCCTTTCAGCGATCCAATGGCCGACGGTACGACCATACAGAACGCCAGCTTCCAGGCGCTACGGCAGGGCATAACGCTGCGTGGGTGTCTTGAGGCGTGCACGTCTCTGCGGGAGCGTGGCCTGGAGATACCGCTGGTGCTTATGGGCTACTACAACCCAATACTTGCGCTTGGCCTTGAACGGTTCGCCGAAGAGGCGCATAAGGCTGGTGTCGACGGTATCATAGTGCCCGATCTGCCGCCGGGTGAGGCGGGACCGCTCAGAGAGCGGTGCGAAGGCCAGGGCATCGACGTAATATGTCTACTGGCTCCCACCAGCACTGACCGCCGTATCCATGCGGCGTGCGCCACGGCAACCGGCTTCATATACTGCGTGAGCCTGGCGGGTGTCACCGGAGTGAGGGAGCAGGTGTCCGACGAAGGCCGCGGGCTGGTGGAACGGGTGCGGAGCTACACCGATCTGCCGATAGCCGTTGGCTTTGGGCTGTCTCGCCCGGAGCATGTGGAGCAGGTGGGTCAGTACGCCGATGCGGCTATCGTAGGCAGCGCGCTGGTGAACGTAATAGACCAGGCACCGGCCGGACAGGTGGTCGCTCAAGCGGCCCACTATCTGGCTGGTCTTCGTGAGGCCGCCGAGTCTCCAAATAGGGGCGCAGCGTGAGCATGATGACCAGGGGCATACGCGGCGCCACCACCTCCACGGCCAACACCAAGGAGGCCATCCTGGAGGCCACCACCGAGATGTTAGAGCAGCTGGTTGAGGCCAATAGGCTGGATAAGGAGCGAATTGCCGCGGCCTTATTCACAACTACCCGTGATCTGAACACTGAGTTTCCAGCGGTGGCGGCCCGGTTACTGGGTTGGACAGAGGTCGCGCTCATGTGCAGCCATGAGATGGATGTGCCGGACGCGCTGCCCAGCTGTATTCGCGTCATGGTCCTGGTAAATACGGATAAGCAGCCTGGCGAGATAGTAAACGTATATCTCCGAGGCGCTGTTAATCTACGAAATCGCGGCACGGATGACCAGTAGGTGCGTATGGAGTTGATTGTGCTCAGGCTCCACTGCTCGATAACGCCATGCTGAAAGACGAGCTGGCCCAATCCCGGTATGCCGGAGACCTGTGCCTGTCCGTAGGGGTATTCGATGGCGTCCACCTTGGACACCGCCATCTGCTGGAGCGGCTGACAGACGAGGCATCGAAGGCTGGATGCGGAGCCGGCGTTGTGACGTTTCACAACCATCCCAGGCCGGTGCTCAATCCGGAGGCAACTGTAAGCTCGCTTACAACATTGGAGGAACGCACCCGCCTCCTGGAGGACCTGGGTGTCAACCTGGTGGTGCCAATCACATTTACCCTGGAGGTATCGCAGGTGACGGCCCGGGAGTTCGTCGGCCTGCTGATGGAGCATCTCCATATGCGTGTGATGGTGGTGGGGCCGGACTTCGCGCTGGGCCACAGGCGCGAGGGGACTCCCGAAGTGCTTTCCGAGCTGGGCCGCGAGATGGGTTTCACAGTCATAATGGCGGATACGTACGCTCCCGATGGCGCAAGGGTACGGAGCTCCGCTATCAGAGAGGCCCTGGTAGAGGGCCAGGTGGCTCGGGCCGCTGAATACCTGGGTAGATACTATGCTGTGACCGGCGAGGTGGTGCACGGCGCCGGGCGCGGAGGCTCAACGCTGGGGTATCCCACAGCCAACGTCGCAGCGCACACCAACCTGGCAGTGCCGGGCAACGGCATCTATGCCACGTGGGCATATTTCGACGGTGAGCGCTACCAGGCTGCCACCAGCATAGGGGTGCGACCCACCTTCGGCGTGGGAGAGCGCGCCATTGAGGCGTTTCTTCTGGACTACGAAGGCGACCTGTACCACAAGGCGATGCGCCTGGAGTTCGTGGAGCGTATTCGAGACGAGGTGGCGTTCGAAAGTTCCGACGCTCTGCGGCGGCAGATAGATCTGGACGTGGAGGAGACGCGGCGGATACTTGGGTAGTGGCCCTTCATATGAAGGGTGATCTTAAAGAACGGTAGCATAGCCAGAACCTGACTAATGACCATAAACCCCAAAACATTGGACCTGATCCTTCATCGCGGCGTGTCGGAGATCATCGTAGAGGAGGAGTTCGTCGAGCTCCTCAAGGCTGAGAGGCCGCTGCGATTGAAGATGGGGTTCGACCCCAGCAGCCCGGACATTCATTTGGGGCACGCCGTAGGATTGCGGAAGCTGCGCCAGTTGCAGGACATAGGACACCAGGTGGTGCTCATAGTGGGCGACTGGACGGCGCGCATCGGCGACCCCAGCGGCCAGTCGGCGCAGCGGAGGATGATGAGCCAGGCGGATGTGGAGGCCAACGCCGAGACCTACATGCGCCAGTTCTTCAAGATCGTTGACCGGTCAAGGACAGAGGCGGTGTACCAGAGCGAATGGTTCGGGAGCTTTGACCTGGAGCGGGTGATAGGGTTGACCAGCAGGTTCACCGTGGCCCAGTTCCTGGCCCGGGAGGATTTCGGCAACCGCTTTAGGGAGGGTCGTCCCATCGCTATCACGGAGCTGCTGTACCCGCTGTTGCAGGCCTACGACTCCGTCGAGATACGGTCTGACGTCGAGTTCGGTGGAATGGACCAGAAGTTCAACCTGCTGGTGGGCCGGGACCTTCAGATCATGGAAGGGCAACGTCCCCAGCAGTGCTTCATGGTGCCCCTGCTGGTTGGGACCGACGGCGCCCAGAAAATGAGCAAGAGCCTGGGCAACTATATCGGCGTGGACGAGCCCCCCCAGGAGATATATGGCAAGGTGATGTCTGTCCGGGACGACATGATCCTGAACTACTTTGATCTAGTGACTGACGTGGAAACATCGGAGCTGGAGGAGATGCAGCAGGCCCTGGCAGGTGAGTCGGTGAACCCGATGGAGCTGAAGAAACGTCTGGCCCGGGAGATCGTGGGCCAGTTCCATGACGCCGCTACCGTGCGTGACGCGGAGGCCCGCTTCGAGCGGGTGGTGCAGCGCGGTGAGACGCCGGAGGAGATGGGCACAGTTTCTCTGGCTGATGTCGCAGGCGGTTCGTTGAGCCGTGTGCTGGTGCGTGCCGGACTGGCTTCCAGTGCAGCTGAGGCCAAACGTCTCATTTCCCAGGGCGCTGTGGAGAAGAACGGCGAACGAGTGACCGCCGACTACCGCGCCGACGATCTGCGGTCCGGCGACACACTACGCGTGGGGAGGCACCGGTTCGCGCGGGTGGTGGATACTGCCAGTGGCTGAGCCTCCGGCGGAAAACCAGCGAACTTTTATCCCACCCCACCTTCATGCCCCAGGGCGTCCGTGATACTATTCACAACAGAGACGAAATCAGGAGAGATGATGGAATGACCGCCAACCTGCGCGTACCCGGCCCTACGCCTTGCCCGGATGAGGTGCTTGAGGCATCCGCACGGCCCATGATCAACCATCGGGGGCCAGAGTTTCAGGAGATGATGAAACGGATGACGGAGCGGCTGAAGCAGCTGTTCGTCACTGAGAATGACCTGTATATACTCACGGCCTCCGGCACCGGTGCTCTGGAGGCTGCCGTGGTGAACACTTTGTCGCCGGGGGACAAGGTTCTGGCGTCCACTATAGGCGTATTCGGCGACAGGTTCGTGCAGATTGGCCGCGCCTACGGCGCGGAGGTTGAGGTGGTGAGCACAACCTGGGGCCAGGCCGCCGACCCGGAAGAGATACGGTCGGCGCTGAATGCCGACCCCTCCATCAAGGCGGTGATGGTCACCCACAACGAGACATCTACCGGCGTTACCAACGACCTTGCTGCCATCGCGGCTGTAGTTAAGGGAGAGTTCGGCAAGCTGCTGCTGGTTGACGCCGTAAGCAGCATTGGCTCTATCCCGTGCCCCGTGGACGCGTGGGATTTGGACGTGGTGGCCAGCGGTTCCCAGAAGGGTTGGATGACGCCTCCAGGGCTGGCATTCGTGAGCATGAGCAAGCAGGCGTGGGACGCCTACGCCGAATCAACCATGCCGCGCTTCTATTTCGACCTCGCCGCAGCGCAACGGTACCTGGAGCGGGGTCAGACGCCGTGGACACCCGCCGTATCCGTCTTCTACGCCCTGGACGTTGCCCTGGATCTGCTGATCAACGAGGGCCAAGCCGCCATCTTCGAACGCCAGGCGAGTATCGCCCAGATGTGCCGGGACGGTGTAAAGCATCTGGGACTTAAGCTGTTCGCTGAGGAGTCTATAGCTTCAAACACCGTAACCGCCATTGAGGTGCCCCAGGGCGTTGACGCAGCCCAGTTGCTTGGGTTGTTGCGCACGGAGTATGACGTGGTCCTGGCCAGCGGGCAGTCCAGCCTTGAGGGCAAGATCTTCCGTATTGGTCACCTGGGCTACTGCCCGGAGGAGGATATGGAGGCAGTTCTGAACGCATTGGAATCGGCCCTGCCGCGTGTAGGGTTCCAGCCCGCCGGTGTCGGCAGCAGGTAATGGATGTGGAAGGCCGCGGGATGAGAGTCGAATGACACGAGCAGCAACACCCAAGGTACTCATATCTGATCCCATTGCCCAGGAGGGCGTGGAGCTTCTGAAAAGCTACGCTGAGGTGGAGGTGCGCCCCGGCCTGACCAAGGATGAATTGAAGGGGGCCCTTGCGGAGTACGATGGCCTAATCGTCCGGAGCGAGACCAAGGTCACAGCAGACGTCATTCAGGCAGGCGCCAGGCTACAGGTGATAGGCCGCGCGGGCGTTGGCGTGGACAACATTGACCTGGACGCGGCCACGCTCCAGGGCATCGCGGTGGTCAACGCACCCACTGGCAATACCATTGCCGCGGCAGAGCACACTATGGCGCTGATGCTGGCAATGGCCCGCCACGTGTCCCAGGCCAACGCCACCTTGCGTGCCGGGGAATGGAAGCGAAGTTCCTTTATCGGTGTTGAGATGCGCGGCAAAACGCTGGGCATCATTGGGCTTGGCCGTGTGGGTTCAGAGGTGGCCAGGCGTGCCGCCGGGTTCGGCATGAGCCTTCTCGGTTACGACCCATTCGTGTCCTCTGAGTATGCGGGGCACCTGGGCGTGGAGCTTGCGTCCCTGGAGGATCTGTTGCGCCGCTCCGACTTCATCACCGTCCATACACCCATTACCGATTCCACCAAGGGGCTGATCGGTGCGGACGAGCTGCAGATCGCCAAGCCTGGTGTCAGGCTGATCAACGTTGCCCGCGGCGGCCTGGTGAATGAAAAGGCACTGCTTGAGGCCCTGGAGTCCGGCCATGTGGCTGGCGCGGCACTGGATGTGTTCGACCAGGAGCCACCTGGAGAGTCGCTCCTGGTGCAGCATCCCAAAGTGATAGCCACGCCTCACCTGGGCGCGTCCACGGAGGAGGCCCAGCAGGAGGTGGCACGGGAGGTGGTCCAGGAGGTGATTGCTATCCTGGATGGTCGGCCGGCCAAGTCCACGGTCAACCTGCCATTCCTGCCACCGGATGTGCAGGATGTGGTGGCCCCTTACCTGGAGATAGCCACCACTCTGGGCAAAGTAGCAACCCAGCTTGCTGAGGGGCAGTTCGTGTCGCTGAGCATCAGGTACTCCGGTGAGCTGTCCAACCATAGCACCTCCATGTTGAAAGCGGCCGCACTGGTGGGCGTCCTGGGCGCCGTCTCCGAGGAAAGGCTGAACCTGGTGAACGCCGGTGTGATAGCGGCGCAGAGGGGCCTTCGAATCCTGGAGGAGAAGGATTCATCCTCCGAGGACTACCCATCCATGATTACGCTGGAGATACGCACCCAGGAGGGCACTGTCTCCCTGGCAGGGACGCGGATCCAGGACGAGACGCATATTGTCAGGGCCAATGACCAAACCCTGGATGTTGTGCCGTCCAGCCCGTACCTGCTGTTCATTGAGCACCAGGACCGGCCTGGAATGATAGGTGCGTTGGGCATGCTGACAGGCAGGCACGATATCAACATCGCCTTCATGGCTGTGGGGCGTCAAGCGCCTCGGGGCCACGCCATCATGGTGGTGGGCCTGGACGACCCGGTGCCAGAGGCGGTGATGGACGAGATTTGTGCCATACCGCACATAGACAAGGCCCGGCTGGCCCACCTGTAACCTGGGCACACCCTACTCGCCCTCGGCCTTTGTTGAGCGACCCTGACGTACAGTTAGGTTTCCTTGCACTCTCGCTCATTTCCTTCGACAAGCTCAGAATGAGCGGACTGTGCGCCTGCTGAGGGCGAGGTGACCTTGCCCCTACGCGGAACTCCCTTGGTCAGGCTTGTACCATCGGGTTTTACGGCCAGCGTTTTTTACCCTCATAGATTAGGTTGGGTCGTCTCCAAAGCTGCCTGGCGAATCGTTTCCTCCGATTCCTATCTGAGAAGTCTTTTTTGGAGAAACGAATCCGATTTTCATAGAAGCTTGGAAAGGTAACAACAGACGGTTTGGGAACTGCCACGCTGCCAGAGCGTAAGGATAGAAGATGGGGTAGGAGACGGGGAAGGGTCTCTTGGCAGTGGTGGTTGCCTCCGTGAGCTCCGACAGGAGTCGCGAGTCTCCGATTCCATCGTGAGCCTCGACGTGTCGAGCTTACTCGGACCAGGCAAAACGTTTATGGTTGCTTATGCCTCACCGACCTGCCGCCTGGTAGCCTGCTATACCGCCCATCCTGTTTGTATCAGGTTTCACCCGAAAGGGTGATAGGAATGATGACTCCACTATCGCCCGCACGGTGGATGTAGGATGAGGCTGAGTAGCGGTTCAAAGGTAACCGTGATGGACTCAAACGATTGAGATCAGCAGATGAGCAGAGGAGGGTGAGGTTGACGGGTTATCGGCAGGGTTGCATCAGCATTCCGCCAGGAACCCCCACCCATTGTGAACTAACGTTGTAGTCGTGTTCCGCAGGCATGAGTCTGCGGCTTGAGGTCAGGAGAGGAACATGAGGAACATTAGGAGGGGAACCATGAAGAGGCGAATGAACTGGGCGGTGGCGCCAATATTCGGTATGTTGCTGTTTACGCTGGGCTGTGTCGACATCGACCCGGCGGAGGCCCAGAAGGCGTTAGAGGTTGGGCGGCAGATGCGGGAGCTGCAGGCGGAGGGAGCCCGGCCGTTGATGACGTCCCTTGACGAGCTTCGTGGGGGCGAGATGGAACCGTTCTACTTCCAGATGGAGGAGCTCTCCCGCCAGCAAGAGGCGATCTACAGGGAGAGGATAATGCCCCTGGAGCAGCAGCTCAACGGGGTGTACCCGGATGACAGTTCCTTCTCCATACAGCAGGATGAGTTTGACGCACAGATGCGTGAGATCAACCAGCTGGAGCGGCGGCTTGAGGCGGAGTCCTGGCAGTTGGACAAGCAGCGCCGCCGGCAGGAGCTGGAGGTACGCGTTGAATCCGAAGACGCAATGCGTGTCAAGCAGGATGTTATAGAAGAGCTACGTCAGCAGCTCCATGATCTGTACCGTACCGGCCAGAGGACACTTGACGAGCTTTATAGGAAACAGTCAGAGCTGTACTCAGGGTACACGGACCCATATTACGAATCCGATGAGGCCGTATTCCTACGCGAGGAGCTGGCTGAGATCGAATGGAAGATAACCAACAGCCAGTCAGGCTTTGATGATCTCACCTCTGCTTTGGAGCAGGAGATATCCTCCCTGGAGGCAGAGGTCGCTCTGATTTACACCATAGTTGATGAGCAGGAGATGCTTCTGGCCTCCAAGATTGAGGCGCTGGAGACACTCTACATTCAGTTGGAAGAGTTGCGACTGACTATCACCACCGTTGTAAAGGATACGGCTGTCCAGGTGACCACGGTCAGTGACGAAACCCAGATAGCCTTCCTGGGGGCGGAGATAGCTGCGCTTGAAGGGGAAATCGCTATGCTTACCCAGGAGTTTGACGCGAACTGGACCCTCGAACAGTCTTTGGTGGCGCAGATGGATGCACTCTATCAAGAGGTAGCATTCTTGGCCGACTCTGTGATGGACGAGGGGTCATTGTATGGCTGGATGGAGGAGATAACGGCCAGCCTGAATAACCTACTGCTCATTCAGCACTCGGCCGCTGTCCAGGCCCTCCAAGATGAGCTGGCGGTAATAGAGAGTCAGATCGCCGAGATTGAAGCTACGTTCCAAGACCAGGCTGCGGTGTTGGAGCATGAGATCGCTGTGCTTGAAGAGGAGATCGCACAGCTTCAGCCAATGGCAGACGAGGCGGATGGGGCCTGGCACGTTGCCGAAGAGGAGCTGGGAAGCCTCTACCATCAGCTAGAGGAGTTGTACCATGCCGGGACCGGTCTTGAGGAGACCTACGCACGGACAGAAGAGATCGAGGTCCTGCTGGCTGCTTCGTACCCGGATTCTGACACCTGGGCACCTCTCCAGACAGAACTGAGCTTCTTGGAAGCCCTGGCCACCGAGGTAGAGGCCGCGTTCCAGGCCGAGGTTTCAGCTCTAGAGGAACTGATATCCGTCTTGGAGGCGGAGGTTGTGGGCCTCTAACGGGAGTTCGAGTTCCGGGCGGTAGAGATCAGCGCCCTGTATGACCGGCTTGAGGGGTTCTACCATGAGCTGAACGAGGTCTACGGTGTGAATGCCGACCTGGAGCACCTGTACGGTCGGCGCGAACAGCTTTATATTGAGCTGGATGGTTTCTCAGTAGCCATACTCGTAACGGGTACGGGAACTCATCCCAACACCAATGAGGAGCAGGAGTTCAGGATCGCCGCCCTGGAAGAGGAGATGCAGAGGATCGCTAACGCCATCCAGAAGTACGAGTCTGCGCTTCATTCTATCCAGGGACGCCTGGAAGAGCTCTACGGGAAGATAGACGGAGCGTACCGCACAGGTAGCGACGTAGAGCACCTGTACCGGCGCATGGAGGAGATCAACGCCAGGTTGGCCGAACTCTCTGACCCATCTGTGACAGGCGGATCATATGAGCGGGCGCTGGTAGCTATTGACGACGAAATAGTTCGGACGGAGGCGCGATTCCGGGAGCAGACCATAGCACTGGAGGACCGCATAGCCGAGCTGGAGATGGGTATGTTCCGGAGTCAGCGTGACATGGAAGACAGGATGTCCGATCTGAATCGAGAGATGGAGTGGGCCATGCTGGACCTGGACGACGAGCGCTACCAGCTCCAGGAGCGAAGATGGGCTCTGGAGGAGCGTAGGTGGGGCAACATGGATGGCATCCGGGTCGACATGGACATGGAGCGGTGGGCTATTGAGGATGAGATCGCCCGGATCTACTCCGATGAGCTCCAGCCGATAGAGGACCAGATGCGGGAGATCGAAATGATGCTTCGGGAGCTACAGCAGCGAGAGCGGAGCTTGAACCGTGAGCTGCAGGTGGTGGACAGCCAGTTCGCCCCCATGGAGCGGGAGATGGAGGACATAGCGTTCAACATATTCGAAGACGTAGTGTCCCAGCTCGCTGAAGTTGGCGCGGCCGACGCCGAAGCCGAGACCGTCCCCGCAACCACTGAGTAGGAGTAAGCAACGCGCGATAAGGCAGGGTGTCGTGCTCGGATATCGGAGAAAGGCTGGCGGCTAATCGGTCGCCAGCCTTTGTCGTTCGAGACGACTTGCGCCGCGGCGGGTTATGTCGGAGAATCCAACCGTTCCCCAACGCTACGTTGATTTCTTCGAGGAGGCTTACGCATGAGGACCATTGACGCTATCGCCAGCATACTCAGGTTGGAGGGTGTTGAGTACTTGAGCTGCTTTCCCACAACGCCCGTGATAGAGGCTGCGGTGGAGGCAGGTATCCGGCCTATCATATGTCGCCAGGAACGGGCCGGTGTGGGCATCGCCGACGGGTACAGCCGTGTGAAGAACGGCACGCCGCCGGGTGTCTTTGCCATGCAGTACGGCCCCGGTGCGGAGAACGCCTACGCCGGTGTGGCGACCGCCTTCTCGGACGCGGTGCCGATGCTCCTGCTGCCCTTGGGCCATCCCAGGGAGCGCGACGGCATATTCCCGATGTTCAGCTCGGTGCAGAGCTTTGCGTCGGTGACCAAGTCGGTGGAGCAGATCAATATGCCGGATCGTGTAGCGGATACAATGCGCCGCGCCTTTGCCCGGCTGAAGATGGGCAGGCCCGGGCCAGTTATGGTGGAGATACCAGCGGACGTAGCAGTGGCCGAGGTGGACCCATCCGTCCTGGATGGTTACAGGCCGCTCAAGGCAACGGTATCCCAGGGTGATTCGGATGCTGTCCTGGACGCGGCCAAGGCGCTGCTACAGGCCAAGAACCCCATCATCCACGCGGGACAGGGCGTGCTGTACGCTGACGCCACAGCCGAGCTGGTGCAGCTGGCGGAGCTTATCCAGGTGCCTGTGATGACAACCATGGCGGGCAAGAGCGGCTTTCCGGAGAACCACCCACTGGCCCTGGGCAGCGGCTCCGGCGTGATGAGCCGTCCCGTTTACCACTTCCTCAGTCGTGCGGACCTTGTGTTCGGCATCGGCACCAGCTTTACCAGGCACGGCATGACAACGCCGATACCATCGGGCAAGGTGATCATCCACGCTACCAACGACCCCATAGACATAGACAAGAGCTACTCAGTCGACTACCCGATCCTGGGCGACGCCAAGGCGGTGCTGCGCCAGTTCATAGAGGCGTGCAGGGACCTGCTGGACGGCAGGCCGCGCCCCACTGAGGTGCCCGTGGCGGAGGAGATAGCCAGCGTGAGGGAGGAGTGGCTCAGGGAGTGGATGCCCAAGCTGACATCGGACGAGGTACCCATAACGCCCTACCGGGTCATGTGGGAGTTCATACAGGGAGTCGACCCGGCAGACGCTATCGTCACGCACGACTCCGGCAGCCCGCGGGACCAGCTCATGCCCTTCTACCGGACGACGACGCCGAGGTCATACCTGGGCTGGGGCAAGTCCCACGGCCTTGGCACCGGCCTGGGCCTGGTTATAGGCGCCAAGCTGGCCTCGCCTGACAAGATGTGCGTCAACTTCATGGGTGACGCCGCCTTCGGTATGATCGGGCTGGACTTTGAGACGTCGGTGCGGGCCAACCTTCCAATAACCACGGTGGTGCTGAACAATTCCACAATGGCCATTGAGACACGGTCAATGGTCGCGTCCCACGAGAAGTACGGCGCGCGCGACCTGGGCGGCAGCTACGCCGATATGGGCACCGCCATGGGCGGCTACGCCGAGCGCGTGGAGGACCCGTCAGAGGTGGGTCCGGCCATCCAGCGAGCCCGCCGGGCCAATGAGGAGGGCAGGGCAGCGCTGCTGGAGTTCATCACTAGCGCGGAGCAGGAGTTCTCGCACCGGGGCATGTTCTCTTAGGGGGTGGTATAGGCGGTTGGGTTGGTGCGCGTGCTACATGAAGGGCCTGTGGAGGGGTTGGATGACCCTTCCGGCAGTGCTTGAGCAGTGCTTGAGCAGTGCGTGGCTTGCGTTCCAGACCTAGCTTGTTCATCTCACTCTGCCCTATATTCTGGTATAATAGAGAGGTGGAGCGGTGGGGACTTGAACCCCGTGGTGCCGGATGTGAAGCCCGGGCCCAGACCCACGTCCCGCCCCATTGATGCCCCCAAGATGCCGCAAACATCTTGGGGGTTTCTTCATGGCTGAAGCATAACCCCCCCCCCCCCCCCCCCCCCCCCCCCATAACTCCATTCTGTCAAGGCGTATTATTAGAATAAGACTTGACAAACGACTCCACGCCCAATAAGATGACTCCACAAAGGTGAGTTCAAGGAGGCGGAACCCAATGGTCATCAAGCAGCGTAGCCCTAACTATCCGGGCCTAGACCTCAATACTGCGGTCGAGCGGACGAAGCAGCTGTATGTGAAGGTGCAGCGTGGAGAGTTCACAGCTGCAGATGCGGCTACGGCCTGGGGATACAACAGCGTGAGCGGTCCGGTGCGAAGGGGGGTCGGTGCTCTACGGCAATATGGATTGCTCGAACAGAAGAAGGGAGACAACGCCAAGATAACCAATCGTGGGCTGACCATCGTACTGAGGAACGCTGCTTCGAACGAATACAAGGCTGCAGTGCAAGGGGCTGCACTAGACCCTCCCCTTTTCGCAGAGTTGTACAACAACGGCAAGTACCAAGCCGCTCCCGATGCCCTCCTACAATACCTAGTTGTGGAGAAGCAGTTCACTAATGAGGGTGCTACCCGATTCATAGATACGATGAAGGCCACAATGGCCCTTGCAAATCTCCAGGATTCTGATAATCAGGCAGGGCTAGAGGACGCTATAACCGAGTCCGAAAGAGAACAAGAGGTACTAGCCTCTGCCCAAGTAACAGGCATTGCCACGCCGCAGGTGCATGTCGAACCTGGAACCCGTGCTATCCAGATACCCCTCTCAGGTACTTCATGGGCAACCCTGAACGCAGCGTTTCCGATGACCGCTACTGCGTGGCAACAGATGATGGACATGCTTACAGCGATGAAGCCTGGTCTGGTTGCGGAACCAGGGCCAGCACCAGTAAGCCAGCCAGAGACGGCAGTAGAGACCGAGGACGAAGAAGATGGTGATGGTTGAGGCTCAAATAGAGATCCTACAAGAAGCGATACGCAACCTGCACAACTGCGCTTCGACCTGGGTTGAGGCTGTCCCAATAAGGGATACCCTTGAAGGTCAGACGGTGTGGGATGGCATAGTCCAGATCTTTGACCCGCATGGGCATCCCATCGCTACCCGCTGCTATGCGCGGTCACATGAAACCGATGAGGGAAAGCAGCGGTTTGTGGCTGTGCTCCATGAGGGGCCTGTGGACTCACCAGAGAAGGCGGCCAGGGCGGCAATCGTACATCAGGTCAGAAGTGAAGGCTAATGCAAAGCGACGAGCAGTTTCGTAAGTGGCGGGAAGAACGTGAGGAGCGGGATAAAGGGAAGCCAGACCACTGCTTCATCTGCAATCAGACTGGCGTCATCGGAGATGACCTACACACTATGGTGCGGGCTTATTTCACATCAACCCGTACTTCGTACTCATTTCTTGCTGCGCATGACGAATGCGCATTGGCTCAGACAGACATCACGAGATAACCATCGCTGTCAGTAGCTAACGCCACCCCTCAAATTAGGACACTACCAGAAACCCCCTTCCCTTGACACCGCCTACGGCTACGCATAGCATACGAAGCTGGGCCTCCTGAACCGCCATTCCTTATATTGGATGTGGCGCGGCCCGCATACAGAGGAGTTGAAAGTTTGTCCAACGTAATCCTGGCAGAAGGCGAATCCTTTGACAGCATGCTGCGTCGCTTCAGCAAGAAGGTGCAGCAGGAGGGTATCCTGTCGGAGGCACGCCGCCGGGAGCATTTCGAGCCGCCCAGCGTAAAGCGCAAGAAGAAGGCAGCTGCCAAGCGGCGCAAGAGTTCTCGCACCCGTCGGTAACACGCGTCTCCGGCGTTCATCACTCTCCGGGTAGTCTCTACGCCTATGTCTCTCCAGGATCGCCTCGTCGAAGATATTAAGGACGCTATGCGTCAAAAGGATGAGCTTCGGCGTACGATCCTGCGGGCGATACGTTCCGCCATCCAGTACGAGGAAATCGAGAAGCACGAATCTCTGGAAGATCCCGGCGTCATCAATATCCTTTCTCGAATGGCCCGCCAGCACCAGGAGAGCATCGCCGAGTTCCAGCGCGGGAACAGGCCGGACCTGGTGGAGCATGAAGAGGCGGAACTGACGATAGTGCGGAACTATCTTCCCGAACAGCTCTCCGGTGACGAGATAGCCAAACTGGCCCGCAAAGTGATAGCTGACGTGGGAGCCGCAGGCCCCGGCGACATGGGCAAGGTGATGGGTCAACTGATTCCCCAGGTCCGTGGGAAAGCCGACGGCGGCGAGGTCAGCCGGGTCGTAACCGAACTCCTGGCCGGATAGCCCGGCACGAACTTCGCTCGAACTAATCGCAAGGAGGGCCGGAAGCGTGCGCTTTGGCGTTGTTGTTTTCCCTGGCACATGGAGCGATGGCGACTGCTACCATGCCGTCACGGAAGTGCTGGGCCAGGACGCCGACTACGTCTGGCACAAGGATACCGACCTTTCCCGCTACGACTGCGTTATGCTGCCCGGCGGTTTTTCCTACGGCGACTACCTGCGCACCGGCGCCATCGCCCGCTTCTCGCCGGTGATGGGCGCGGTGGAGGAGTTCGCCGCGCGGGGCGGCTTGGTCATAGGCATGTGCAACGGGTTCCAGGTCCTGTGTGAAGCGGGCCTGCTTCCCGGCGTGCTCATGCGCAACGAGCACCTTCAGTTCCGCTGCCAGTGGGCCTCCCTGCTGGTAGAGAGCGGCGACAGTCCATTCACGTCGGCGTGCGATAGGGGCCAGGTGCTGCGTATCCCCATCTCTCACGGCGAGGGCGCCTACTACGCAGACGCTCCGACCTTGCAAGCTATGGAGCATGGTGGGCAGGTCCTGTTCCGCTACTGTGAGCCGTCGGGAGAGGTGACGCCGGAGGCCAACCCCAACGGCTCCGTGGGCAACATCGCAGGTATAGTCAACGCACAGGGGAATGTCCTGGGCATGATGCCCCATCCCGAAAGGTGTTGCGAACCCCTGCTTGGCGGCACAGATGGGCGGCTTCTGTTCCAGTCCATCATTGCATCGGTGGTGTAGCCTTGGCCCTGGCCATCGTATTCGCACTGCTGGCGGCCACAGGTTGGGGCGCGGGCGCTATATTCGCCAGGCTGGGCCTTCAGCACATGCGCTCCACCACAGGCACAGTGGTATCGCTGGCGGCGGGTGTGGTAATGGCCGGCACCCTGGCCCTGGCGGTGAACAGAGACGTCATGTTCGCCTTGCCCGCGGTGGCCTTTCTCTGGTTCCTGCTGCTGGGCACGATCAACTACCCCCTTGGCCGCTACCTCAATTTCCGTGGAGTCCACCTGGCCGGTGTCAGCCGTGCCTCTCCCATCCTAGCCGCCGCACCGGTAGTGGCTGTGATTCTGGGAATTACGCTGGGCGGCGAGTCTCTTACGCCATTCATCGCACTAGGCACCGCAGCGATCATCGGGGGCGTGGTGCTTATCGTGACCGAGAGGACGGCATAGTGGGCGTGCGCGGCATGATAAGCTCCTGGCGAGTAGCTCAGAGGCCCGTGGCGATGGGCATGATATCGTCAGGGCTTGCCGCCGTTTGCTACGGCTCCAGTCAGTTCCTGGCTCGAAAGCTGGTCACGGAGCAGGCCCCGCCGTTTGTAGTCGCTACATACGCCCTCATGGCGGGAATGGTGATACTGGCGGTGGTCACTCACAGGGGTATCATCAAGGACAGGCGCGCTCCCAGGCGTGCCTTCCTACTGATGGTCCTGGCCGGTCTTGCGACCTCCGCCGGCGTGACATTCAACTTGTTGGCCCTGAGCCGGGCGCCCGTTGTGATAGTGGCGCCCGTGTCATCCATAACGCCGCTGGTCTCGCTGGCGCTGGCGCACATATTCCTCCAGCGCCTTGAGCGTGTGACCCTGCGTATCTGGCTGGGGGCCGCTTTAGTGGTGGCAGGTGTTGTCATAATAGCTGTGGGTTCGGTGTAAGCAGTGGTTGGGCGGGCTGGATATTGAGACATTCTCATTCGATACGGCCCCGCTCTACAGCCATGAGGCCTGGCGGGGACGCATACGGGCCAGCGCAGGCGTTGCGGCCAGCCTATCGCCAGAGCAGGTCGCCAGGTTCGATGATGATCTGCGGGATTTGCTTGCGCAGCGCTTCCCGGACGACCCGCAGGGCGTTCCGCACCGCGTCTTCGCCGGGGTGTGCAAATCTCCGTAACGGTCGCGATGAACGGAAGGCAGCTTACCCGGCAGACTGACGCTGGTATCTCCCTGGCCCGCTCCCTACAATATCGGTGGGAAACGTGATGGCAGTATCGAAAGAAACACTTGATGAGATAGCACTGTCGCCGGACGAGTACCAGGCCATAGTCCAGCGCCTGGACAGGGAGCCTAACTCCGTGGAGCTTGGCATGTTCGGGGCGCTGTGGAGCGAGCACTGTGGGTACAAGCATTCCAAGCAACTCCTGGCGCTGCTCCCATCGGAGAGTCCCGAACTCATGGTGGCGGTGGGTGAAGAGAATGCAGGCGTCATCGACATCGGCGACGGGCTGGCCGTGGTCTTCAAGATAGAGTCCCACAACCACCCGTCAGCAGTGGAGCCATACGAGGGGGCGGCCACGGGAGTTGGAGGCATAGTCCGGGACATTCTGTCCATGGGCGCCCGTCCGGTGGCGCTGCTGAACTCGCTGCGTTTCGGACCTCTGTCAGATACGCGGAACCGCCGGCTGTTTCACGGCGTAGTGAGCGGCATATCCGGTTATGGCAACTGCATAGGTGTGCCGGACGTGGGTGGCGAGATACAGTTCTCATCGTCCTACGCCGGTAATCCACTGGTGAACGCCCTTTGCCTGGGCATCGTCCCTTCAGACGGTCTGATACGGGCTGTAGCCCGGACCCCTGGCAATCTGCTGGTCCTGGTGGGAGCCGAGACGGGTAGGGACGGCATACATGGGGCGTCTGGCCTGGCGTCGCGCACATTCGAGGAGGAGCGGGAGCAGCGGCCTGCCGTCCAGGCGGGCAACCCATTTCTGGAGAAGGTGCTGATAGAGGCGTGTCTGGAGGTGGCCCGAGAGGGGTTGATCGAAGGCATGCAGGACCTGGGTGCGGCGGGCCTTACCAGCTCAGTCGTAGAGGCGGCGGCCAAGGGCGGCACCGGATTCGAGCTGGACGTGACCAGCGTGCCACAGCGGGAAGAGGGCATGTCCGCCTATGAGGTAATGCTGTCCGAATCCCAGGAGCGGATGCTGCTTATAGTGTCGCCTGCGAAGCTGGAACAGGTCCAAGCCGTTTTTGACAGGTGGGATACACCCTGCAATGTGATCGGCAGTGTGACGCCGGACGGGATGGCCCGCATCTTCGAGGGCGACATACAGGTTGCAGCCGTACCGGTGCCGGTGCTGACGGAGCCTCCTCTGTACGCCGTCGATGGAGAGAAGCCTCCCTTCCTGGCTGAACTTCAAAGATACGACCTTGATTCGGTGCCACTGCCAGCCGAGGGGCCTGAGCAGGTGCTGCTGCGTCTGATCGGCTCGTCCAACATCGCCAGCAGGGCGTGGGTGTATCGCCAGTACGACCATCAGGTGCAGACGAACACTGTGCTTGGCCCCGGCCAAGCCGATGCCGCGTTCCTGCGTATCAAGGGAACCGCAGGGGCGCTGGCCTTGAGCACCGATGGCAATGGCCGCATCTGCTACCTGGACCCGGCCATCGGTGGGATGCTGGCCGTGGTAGAGGCGTGCCGCAACCTGGTGTGCACCGGGGCACGCCCGGTTGCACTTACCGACTGCCTGAACTTCGGCGACCCGGAGAGGCCGGAGGTGGCCTATCAGCTCAAGCAGTGCGTGGACGGTATTGCGCAGGCCTGCCGGGCACTGGGCGTGCCAGTGGTAAGCGGCAACGTCAGCCTGTACAACGAAACGCGGAGAGAACCTATCTATCCCACGCCTGTGCTGGGCGCCCTGGGCCTGGCGGGTGACGTGGAGCGTAGTTGCGGCTCTGCCTTTGCTCATGAGGGTGACGTTGTACTACTGCTGGGCGCCGATCAGGTCGCGGGCGACGCAGCGAACCTGGCAGGCAGCGAATATCTGGAACTGGTGCACGAACTGGTGGCGGGTCAGCCAACCTTGGATCTGGCACTGGAGGTGCGGGTGCAGGGGTGTTGCCTGCGGCTCGTACAGGATGGGCTGCTGAGTTCGGCACACGACTGCTCAGAAGGCGGGCTGGCCGTCGCCCTGGCCGAGTCGGCCGTTCAGGGGGACATTGGCTTCCAGGGCACGTTCGAGTCTATGGGCAGGTGGGATGCCGCCCTGTTGGGCGAGGCGCCATCTCGCATTGTTGTATCCGTACCTACAGGGGAGGTGGAAAGGGTGGAGGCGGTGTGCCGGGGTACGGACGTTCCGTACGTCCGCCTGGGTTCGGTGGGCGGCGAAAGGTTCTCAGTACCGGGCCTGCTGGACGTTCCCCTTACCTCCCTGGATGACGCATGGCGTAACGGTCTGGAGCGCGCTTTGGCGTAGTGGCAGTCCGCGAACCGCCCCTACTTGGGTAGTGGGCAGAAGTTGACTCCATCAATCTCACAATTTCCTATGTCCAGCAAGTTACCGACAAGTCAGAATCTACTTCTCACTGGCTCTTCCAAAGTTGGGAAATCAACTTTGTTAAAAAGTGTAGGCCAGCAGTTGAAGGGGCAAAAGGTTAGGGGATTCTTTAGCGATATGATCTGGGAGGGTAGCGAGAGAAAAGGTTGGCAGCTAGATACCTTTGATGGGGACGGAGGAGTATGATGGGGACGGAGGAGTACTTGCTCATTTAGATACGCAGTCGGAGTATCGAATGGGGAAGTATGGGGTAAATATGGCCCTGTTTGAGCGCCTCGTCGACTCGCAACTAATACTAGACGACCAAGCCGACATTTACTTGGTTGATGAGATAAGAATAATAGCCCAGTGGTCTGTTAAGTTTGTGAATTCTATGACTGACCTTCTTGCTTCTCCCAAGAAGGTCGTGGCCATTGTTCGTCAACGTGGTAGTGGGTTCGTACAACAGATTAAGGATCAGCCCGATGTCAAGATCTGGGAAGTGACCCGCGAGAACCGGGAGGAACTACTTGTACGAACCCTGCGATGGATTTCTTCGGGTTGACCTACTACCCTACTTTACTCCCTCTTTCCAACCAAGGAAACCAACGGTATAATAGCTCAAACGTTCCTAAATTAAACACCGAGGAATCACGGAGAAGAAGGTTTCCCCGTTCTTGGGGCGGGAAAGCCTGACGGTGGAAAATCGATTGCGAGTCGTGGGCACAAGATCCACAACTCTGCGCAAGAAAGGTGTAGTGGTATGCGTATCATATTTCTGGCGGATGTTCCGGGCAGCGGAATGGCCGGTGAGGTCAAAGAGGTGAAGAACGGCTATGCTCGCAACTATCTGATACCTCAGGACCTGGCCGTGGTTGCTAACCATGACCAGCTCCAGCGCATAGAGGCGATACGGACGGTGGGCGAGGCGCAACGCCTCAAGGATCAACAGGACATGGAGGCGCTGGCGGATCAGCTGGACGGACTGTCCGTGTCCATCACGGCCAAGGTAGGTCCCACTGGCCGTCTCTACGGCGCGATCACCAACGCGATCGTTGTGGAGGAGATAATCCGTCTTACGGAACGGGAGTTCGACAGGCGCTCTATTCTGCTTGAAGAACCCATCCACGAACCGGGTGAATACCCTGTTGAGATACGGCTATCCCGCGACGTATCTACCACCCTGGTGGTGACAGTGCTGGCTGAGGGTCAGGAGGCACTGGCCGCCGAAGCCGGGGCTCACGTGGTGGAGGGGGACCGCAGCGCGGACGAGGTCATCCAGGAGTTGGAGCAGGAGGAGGAGGCTGAGCAGGCGAGTGAGGATTCGGCCCCGGAGCAGGCTGTCAGTGAGGTAACGCAGCAGGCGGAGGCTGAACAGGCAGAGGAAGCAGTTGCTCAGGTGGCTCAGCCGGAGGCGGAGGAGGAGACCGAAGAAGCGGTCAGCGAGCTGGAACGGCAGGAAGAGTCCGAAACCGAAACAACTGAAGAGGAAGAGAAGGAAGACGTTTAGTGGCGATGTACGTTGATCGAGTGCCACCTCATGATGAGGGCGCCGAAGAGGCGGTCCTGGGCTCCATTCTGGTAGAGGGCAGCTCAGCAATCACGCGTGTGGCCCCTTTTCTGAAGCCTGAGGACTTCTTCAGGGAGCGCAACCGGTGGACCTATGAGGTGTGTCTGGCTATATACCAGCGCAGTGAGGCCATAGACCAGATCAGCGTATCCCACGAGCTTGGCGCGGAAGGTCGCTTGGAACCCTCAGGAGGCGCATCATTCTTGAGCCACTTGGTGGCCACTGTTCCTACCTCCGTTTATGTGGAGCACTACGCCCGCATAGTCAGCCGCACCTCCATCATGCGTAATCTCATTGGCGCAGCGACTGATATCGCCGCGTTGGGGTATGAGCAGGACGCAGACATGGACGGAACATTGCGACAGGCGGAAGACCTGCTGTTTCGCGTGCGGTCACGTCGGGAGAGCCGGGACTTTGTTCCACTGCGTGAGGTGCTGGACAAGTACCTTGAGGATACGGCGTCAATTCAGAGTCCGCTTGAGCAGGGCCTGGCTTCCATTCAGACCGGATTCGTAGACCTTGACCGGCTGCTGGGTGGCCTTCAGAGGTCTGACCTGGTCATCCTTGCCGCCAGGCCTAGCGCGGGAAAGAGTACGCTGGCTTTGAACATCGCCAGACACGCCGCCGGGGAGGGTAGTGTGGTGGGTGTGTTCAGCTTGGAGATGAGCAGGGAGCAGCTTGGGAACCGGATGCTGGCCGGCGAGGCGGGAGTGGACAGCCATCGCCTGCGCCTGGGCCTTGTAAACGAGCGGGAGCAGGAGCGAGTCATTGACGCGGTGGGCGCTCTCTCAGACCTTCCACTTTATATAGACGATTCACCATTTCAGACCGTCGTGGAGCTGCGCAGCAAGGCCCACCGGCTACAGCTGGAGCAAGGCGTCGATATGATCATCGTGGACTACATCCAGCAGATGCAGGGGGAACGGAGGCAGGACAACCGGGTCCAGGAGATGAGCGACATATCGCGCTCACTGAAGGGTTTGGCCCGGGACTTGAACGCCTCCGTAGTAGCCATGTCCCAGTTGAGCCGCGCCGTGGAGATGCGGCCATCACACCGCCCGCAGCTGTCGGACCTGCGTGACAGCGGCAGCATTGAGCAGGACGCGGACGTTGTGGCATTCATCTATCGTGAAGATATGTACTACACGGAAGATGAGTGGGGGAGCCAGCACCCGGACCGGAAGTACCCCAAGAGTATGGCGGAACTCATTGTGGCCAAGCACAGGAATGGGCCCACTGGCACCGTGAACCTGTTCCTGCGGGAGCAGTTCTCCCGCTTTGAGAACGTAGCGCACGAGGCTTTAGCCTAGGATGGTTGGCTCCTCCGGATTTCCCCGCGACACACGCTATACGCCTGTGCCCAGCCCGTTGCTGGGAGAGTTGCTTATGGAGGTACAGTCGGTTGAGGAGCTCAAGTGCGTACTGCGCGTCGTTGGCATGGTGCACCAGCGCCGCAGTCGTGGGTCGGCTGTAAGCGTAGCCGAGGTGATGGCAGACCCAGTCCTGACCACGGCCCTGGCCGGCCAGCCTGGTGGCGCCCGCGAAGCGGCAATGCGCGGCGTGGCCGAGGCGGTGGCAAGGGGTACGCTTCTCCGGAGCGGAGACGGGGATGCGCAGGCGTTAGAGGCCCTCCTGTTCATAAATGATGAACCGGGCCGTCAGGCGTTCTCGCGCTCGGCACAGGGAGAGTCAGCCCGATACGCAACGGAGGATGCTCCCGCCGCAGGAGCAGCTACGGATAGTCGTCCCAACATATTTGGGCTCTATGAGGAGAACATAGGCTCCCTAACGCCGCTGCTGGCGGAGGAGCTAAAGGAGGCGGAAGCCACGTACCCGCTGTCCTGGATCGAGGAGGCCTTCAAGGAGGCTGTGGCACTCAACCACCGAAGCTGGCGGTACATCGCTCGCATACTGGAGAGGTGGGCCGCTGAAGGGAAGAGCAATGGAGAGTCTGGGCGACGTTCTCAAGCGTCTGACCCCAAAGAGTACCTCCGCAGGTACGGGCGTCTCAGCCGGAGCTGAGGAGCCTGAATACGAAAAGTGTCCACAGTGCGGCGGCCAGGGATGGCTCTCCGCCGATGTTCCCGTGGGCCACGCTGAGTTCGGGAAGGTGTTCCCGTGCTCCTGTCAGGCGCCGTCCATAGAGAGCGACCGGCTGACACGGTTGCAGCAGTACAGCAACCTGGGTGCGCTGACCCGCATGACATTTAAGGCTCTGGATTCGGAGAGGTCCTTTCAGGACCCAGAAGCACGGAACCGGTTTCATGAGTCCTACCAGGCGGCATCTGAGTACGCAGACGAGCCCCAGGGTTGGCTTGCACTCAGCGGCCCGGTGGGGTCTGGCAAGACGCACCTGGCGGCGGCCGTAGTGAACCGGTGTCTGGATAGAGGTGTTCCAGCCTTCTATATATCGGTGCCGGACCTGCTGGACCACCTGCGTTCTGCCTTCGGCCCCACGAGTGATGTGCCCTACGACCAGCTATTCGACCAGGTGCGCAACGCCCCGTTGCTGGCCCTGGACGACCTGGGCGCTCATGCTACGACGCCCTGGGCACAGGAGAAGCTGAACCAGATACTGAACCATCGCTTCAACCTCCAGCTTCCTACCGTGGTTGCGCTGAGCGTGCCCATAGCCCAGCTGGAAGAGCAGCTTAGGGCGCGGCTGGAGGATAGGGACGTGGTAGTCGGCATCACGCTGGGCCAGCATACGGTATCGTCCCACTGGCGTCTGGACAGAATGAAGCTTGAGCTGATGCGTCGGATGACATTCGATACATTCAGTACCCGTGGCAACCGTGCCGATATGGAAGGTCAGGACAGCCTTCAAGGGGCGTTGCAGGCGGCCCGTGTGTTCGCTCAGGAACCGTCCGGTTGGCTGGTGTTCACCGGCGTTCCTGGGTCTGGAAAGACCCACCTGGCCGTCTCTATCATCAATGAGCGGATGGCCCAAGGGCAGCCGGTGCTGTTCGCGTTTGTACCTGACTTGTTGGACTACCTGCGCTTCACATTCAGCCCGCAGAGTTCGGTCACATACGACCAGTTCGCCGAAGAGGTCAGGACAACGCCGCTCCTGGTGCTGGACGATCTGGGGGCCCACAGCAGTACACCCTGGGCTGAAGAGAAGCTGTACCAGGTGCTGGTGTACAGGCAGGAGGCCCGTTTGCCTACTGTGGTAACGGTCCGCGGTTTCATAGAGGACCTGCCGGACTCAGTCAACTCCAGGTTGAAGGATGTCGCTCTTGTTACGGTGGTGCCCATAGTCGCGCCAGACTATCGGGACAGCGGGGCGCGACAGAGAAGCGGCTCCGGAACGTATCGTAGGGGCCGCTGAGGCAGTTGACTAGGAGAGCGCTCTGACCATTACCTCCTGCGTCTTCTGTGAGATCGTGGCCCGACGGGAGCCTGGCGAGATTCTCTTTGAAGATGATGATGTGATGGTGTTCCGCAACCGGCTTCGATGGGTGCCTATAATGTTGCTGGCGATACCAAAGGAGCATTACAGCCAGGAACAGCTGTGGCAGGACTCCATCGTCGCCAAGGTCGCCAAGGTGGCTGCGGAGGTAGGTGCGGAGCAGTGCCCCGGCGGGTTCCGACTCCTGGCCAACTTTGGCCGGGATGCCATGCAGAGCCAGGCCCATGGCCACATCCACATAGTGGGCGGCGTCCGCATGGGACCTTACGTGTAAAGGTCGGCGGGTCTGCGAATGCGGCAGATTGATAGCTGTCGCCCTCATGCCTTTGGTGGCCTTGATTTCAACTTCGATGGAGGTAGAATGGTGCCCACCATCTGATAAGTAAGGTCCCCCTATGGCAGAAAGAGCTCAGATCAAAACCTAGGTAGAGAGCGTAGCTGAGGCATACCTGGAGCTACTAGCTGCTAGAGGCATTGGCTACTTCTTCGGAAACGGCGGCACCGATTTCGCCCCCATTGTGGAGGCCTATGCCAAGCGCTTCACGTAGGAGCAGGTACTCCCGCATCCCATACCGGTGCCCCACGAGATGACGGCGGTTGCCATCGCCCACGGCTACACCATGGTCACTGGCAAACCCCAGGGGGCTATGGTGAGCGCGTGGATGACCCGGCGCAGGTCCCCGGTGCCATTGAGCGGGCGTTAAAGGCGGTCCAGGTGGAGAAGCGGCAGGCACTGCTGAACATTGTTGGACAGTAGAGACAGGTAACGATCGCTGTAACGCGGGGGCGCGCAGTCCGGCAATGTGCTGATGATTGAATGTCGTGGGGTGGTAGACAGGGCGTTCCTGAATGGCAACCCCTGCTTATCACCTTCGGCCGGTACTACCTTGCTTGACAATCGCCATGCGTACAGCTACGTACGCGGGTAGGTGCTGAAAGATTACGGGATGCCTTGGGCGCGACCGGGGCTTGATTTGGTGTTAGTGGCTGGGGTACGGCAGAGCGGGGAATCGGTCCAGGGACTTGGTGCAGTTGAAGACTGAGCTTCGCTGACTGGGTAACGTGGGCATAGATATCGGCACCCACCAGGAGAACGGTTTCGCCAGTAGGTTGTAACTCCAAGAAGAGCGGACTTTAGTCCGCTGCCCTTGGGAAGGCGTCCGCAGCTAGTTTGCTGTCTCTCTGACCGTGTTGCAGATAGTCCAGGTAGTGTGCCGCCTCCCTGAGATACTGTCCATGCAGGTCAATAACCTTGGCGATGACTTCCTCTACCTCACTGGGCGTTTGCGAAGGACGAGTCTCAAAGAACCATTCTGCTGCCTTCCCATAGGCAGACGCTAGCTGCAGAAGGACTCGGCTGCTTTGCACACGCTCATCGGCTTCGTAGCGCGCAAGGGAATGGGCAGATATACCAAGCAGTTCTGCTGACTGGCTCTGAGTGAGCCGCTTCGCACGTCTGGCCTCCCTGAGGCGACGCCCCACGGTCACGACTTCATTGGTCATAGGCTGGTATATAAGCTCTTTTTCAACCGGCTTGGCCAGGTACGTTCGTGCAAACAGTCACAATACCTAGCTCTATTCTTGCATATGACTGTGGGGATGGCAAGGATTGAAGGGTTGAAGTTCTTGGGGCGTATTGACAAGGTATGACCGTTAGGAGATAATTTCCTATCTGAATATGCCTGTAAGGGCATATTATCCTTTGAGTACGCGACCGTGCATGGGTAGCGTAGGTGGGTTTGTAGGTTGATCCGAACAGAAACCGCTGAACGGATGCCTTCCCTACTGGGTGGCAGTCTTTGTGAGCAGTTCGCCCTACATTTAGGTGCACAAGGCAAGGCCGGGGTAACCGTAAGGGTGTACAAGAACGCCGTCCATCTTTTCCAGGCGTTCTTGGCTGACCAGAGCCTTCCACTGGACGTCGCAACCATTCAGTCGGAGCATATAGCAGCTTTCATTGACAACGTAGCGGAGACGAGGAGGCCGGGAACAGCCAATAGCCGCTATTGGGGGCTCAGGCAGTTCTTTGAATGGCAGGTAGAAGGGGACGCTATCCCCATATCACCTATGGTCGACGTGGCGCAGCCTCGCAAACCTGGGAAGTCTCCAAGAGTACGGACCGAGAGATACTGTAGCGACATGGACTCGGTCGAACCGTTATCAAACCATGGTCTTGTAGGAATGAATCGAGGAGTCCGCGCGTCTCGAGATCACTGGGAGGTGATGTAATGGTAAGGACACTGCTTTGGAGGCCGCGATTCCTGGTGGGAGTCCTGGCCGCTGTCGGCATGCTAGCAGCAGTGGCATGCGCCGGCGCAGATGAGGACACTACACCTACGGCGACAATGGACCCCGGCGAAACGCCGGTAGCGCAGCCCACGGCCACTACCGAGACCATGCCCGATCCCATGGATGACCAGGCCAGGCGTGGCGGTCTCATGCGGTTCAACGGTTCTGAGGACCCGGTGAGCTTTGATGCACACACCGCTACATCCGGCGCTCACACCACCCACAACGCTATGCTGAATGCCAACCTGGTGTGGAACCCCGACAGCTCCGAGCTTGTGGGGGACGGCGCTGAGTCCTGGGAGCTCAGCTCCGACGGCATGACCTGGACGTTTGTCCTCAAGGACAATGTCAGGTACCACACTGGCTACGAGCCCGCCCACGAGCGCGACGGTACCCTAATGACAGCCGCCGACGTTGCCTACTCCATGCGCAAGATCATGGGCCTGGAGGACGGTGTAGTATCCGCCCGCTCCGGCTGGATGAAGGAGTTCGTCGACATCACCCGAGCCGACGGCGGCCTTAGTGTGGTGGATGACCGAACTGTCAAGTTCCACATGGACAAGCCTCTCGCAGCCCTGGCAGACCTGCTGGCCATCGGGTTCTCAGCCGTCTACCCCGATGGTGTGACCAGGGACATGCTGCAGACACGGCCCTACGGAGCCGGCCCCTTCAAGCTGAAGAACTTCCAGCGTGGAGCTCTGTGGGAGTACGAGGCCAACCCCGACTACTTCAAGCCCGGCCTGCCCTACATGGATGAGATGCAGCACGTCAACATCAGAGGCACAGAGGTCAGCCAGGCGGCCCTGATCACCAACCAGATAGACTACACCGGCGGCCTGCCCACCCTGGACAACACGCCCATCTACAACCGTCTGCAGGACGAGGGCAAGATCGTCGTCAGGCCCTTCACCAGCTCCTGCAGGCCTCAGGGAGTTAACATGAACTCCACAGCGCCGCCCTTTGACGACTTCAGGCTGCGCCGGGCGGTACACCTGGCCGTCAACCGTGAGGACTACATAAATGTGGTGCACCTGGGATTGGACCGGGCGGTACCGGCGCTGGTATTGGACACCAACGGTGTCTGGGGCAGGAGTGCGGATGAGATCTGGGCCATGGAAGGCTTCGCTCGCGGCGACGCCAAGGCAGCCGAGATCGCAGAGGCAGCGGCCATAGTTGAAGAGCTCTACCCGGGCGGTCTGGATATTGAGATGATGGTCAGGGACAGCAGCACATATATGCGGCAGGGTGAGTTCATTGCCGGTGAGCTTACGAAGGTAGGCATACGGCCCAATTTGCAGATCATGAACTCTGCGCAGCTGTTCCCTGCGGCGGAGTCACTGAACTACCAGATCTGGGCCTACATCTTCTGCCAGACCACCATGACGCCGGAGGAGATGTACAGCAGCTACTTTGTGACCGGCGGCTCCAGGAACTGGCTGGGCTACGGCGAGCAGGACCTGGACACCAAGTTCTTCCAGATGGCTGCGGCCCCAACCTTTGAAGAGCGCCACCGCCTGGGTCGGGAGCTTGAGGACATGATCGTAGAGGACCTGCCCTTTGCTCCCACGGCCGTCAACAACAGCGCCTACGTGTACTGGAGCTACATCCGGGACGTCCCCATGCCGATATCGACTTACATGGATGACAAGCGGGAGCTCATCTGGAGGGATGACGTCTAAGTAGTAGTCCGCCAGACAGCGCACGATCACAGTTAGTATAGAAAGGCATCGTGGGTGAACTACCCACGATGCCTTTCTATGTATGCCCGTCTAAGAATGGTGTGGTAATCCCCTCCCACCTGGCTTAGGTGGCATCTCATCCCCTTGACGAGTGCACGGCCTGACTACGGTAGTCATGGGAGCGGGTGTAAATGGAGTGTTGGGGCGTACCGGCTGCAGGTGGTATCAGGTCTCCGAGCAGGTAGCAAAATCATAAAACCTATCGGAGGCTAATCAATGGTAGCGCATACGGGATTCGAACCCGTGATCTCCGCCTTGAGAGGGCGGTGTCCTTGGCCGCTAGACGAATGCGCCACTGGCAACCATTCTACACACGCCTGTAGTCTCTGCCAAGGAAGGGCATGATTTGCCGATTAGCGACATCCGATGATAGCTGCGGCCTTGGTCGGTAGTTGCGATGGAGCGCTGGCTAATCTGAGATGAGCGAAAGCTGTACAGATTCCGCGGCCAGCTTCACTATCATTACCTGAGGAGCGACCTCTTCTTCATCAGACCTCTCTGGGCGTGGTCTGGCGACAGCCAGGAAGTCATCGTCCTTAGTGGTGGGCTCCCATACTTGAGCTACCTCTGGCATCTCACCTAGAACCTCCAGCAAAGAGACCGGCCTCCTGAGCATGAGCCTCATCCACGTTCCCCCTTCCCAAGAGCCGGAAGTCTCCATGATTTCCACCCTATACTTCTCCTGCAATTTCTTAGATACCAGCATGAGCTTGTGGAAATCTAGAGGTGCTGGAAAGATCAGCTCCGCTTCTTCTTCCCGTTTCTTGGGCGGCTCAAAGCTGCCAGGGGTGAATTCCACTGTTTGCAAACTGTTTTCTGGAACGTTGTGTATCTGGTCAATCTCAGGGGGACCTCAACGTTCAAGGGTGTAGCAGGCGCGTCCATGGCCTGTGGCCGGGATGTTTGCGGAGATGGCGGGTAGTCGTTAACAGCACTTTGAGGCGATGCGTGGTTGCCGATGTCCGGTGCCGCTGGAACCGGGGTTGGAGGTAGTGCAGTTGGGTTTGGTAGGCTTTCGTCTTCCTGTATGGTGGGCACAGGATCGGTAGCTGCCGGTGCTTCAGCCGGCTGCGATGCGGGAGTCTGGGGCAAGACGCTCTGAGCCGTGCGCTGGACGTTGTCGTGGAAACTTTTCAGTGCCTGGCTTATGAGGTCGGGCGATGCCAAAAGGTCTGACGCTACAACCACCTCTCCTTTGCTGACACGGCGAATGGCCGATACGAGATCCTCCCGCTTCATATCCTTGGTGAGGTAGCCACCGGCACCGGCTTCAAAGGCCTGTGCCAGGAACTCCTGATGCAGGCCGAGAATGATTACTCGGGAAAGGGCCCTACTTTCTTTAAGCATACGTGTGGCCTCAAGGCCGTTGACCATGGGCATGTTGATGTCCATAAGGATTACATCAGGAGTCAGGGCGGCTACGCGTTCCAGGGCCTCTTCGGCGTTGGATGCTTCTCCTACCACTTCCAGGTCGTTCTCCAACTCCAGCATGCGGTGTAGGCCCTGGCGTGCCAATTCATGGTCATCGACCGATAGCACTGTGATGCGTTCCTGTGCGGTGGCCATGTCCCTCCCCTTTTGGTTGGCTTTGGGTCTGTCGGTCCCTTGAACCCTTGGCGACCCGATTCTGCTGGCCGAGATAATTGCGCCCGGCATCACAATTCGCAAATTGGTCCCGACAGACCCGCAATAATCTATATCGGGTCGTCACCGTGGGTGTATAGCCGCACTGTAACGGAGAAAGAGGTAGGAGTAGAGGACAATAGGGGCCGTATTGCTGGCCCAAACGGGCCAACTGCAAGTCTCTATGAGGCCAGTGGGAGGTGTGGCGGAGGATGGTCTATCAGATAAGGTTTCGCTTGAGGGCTTCGGCCACTGCCTCAGAGCGGTTGCGTGCACCCAGCTTCTCGAACGCCTGTCGCAGGGTGCGCTTGACAGTGGTCTCGCTGATGGCCATCTCCTGAGCTATCTCGCGGCTGGGTGCGCCATTGGATACCAGTCGCAGGGCCTCAGTCTCACGCTCTGACAGCCGTTGGGCATCAGAGGCACTGCCGACGAACCCTCTGAGTTGCTGCTCCTCTATGGATACGTGGAGGGGGGAAAGGCCATCTCGCACATCTCGGATGGCCTTGACCAGCTCCTCGCGTCGTACGTCTTTGAGGACATATCCGTCGGCCCCAGACTCTAGGGCGTGAGGTAGGTACTCGCTGTACAGGGTGAGTACCATCACTTTGCACTCCGGGTTGGTTTCCTTGATAAGACGAGTGGTCTCTATCCCACTCATACCAGGCATCTGAATATCCATGAGGATTATCTCTGGGGCGAGTGTCTTGACCGAAGCCAGCGCCTCCTGCCCGTTGGAGGCTTCGGCCACTATCTTCATGTCATCTTCCATCTCCAACATCCGTCGGAGCCCTTCTCGCACAACCTGGTGGTCTTCCACCAACATGATTCGTATATCATCCATAACAATGTTCTCCATTAGTCCCTTCTACTTAGTGGGAGCTGTAGCATAACAGAAGTCCCGGTTCCTTCCTGACTTTCAACTTGAAACTCGTCACCCAGGGATTCAACTCGCTGCTTCATCCCTAGGAGACCCATGCTGTCAGAGGAGGCAGCATCACTCAAGGCACGTGAGACGTTGAATCCCACTCCATTATCCTGTACCTGAATGTGTAGCTGGTCTGCGGCGAAGCTCAACTGTACGGTGACGTTGTTAGCTTTGGAATGCCTGAGCACATTGTTCAGCGCCTCCTGTACCAGGCGATAGATCGCTATCTCCATCGTGTCCGGCAGCCGGACTGGGTCTCCATCAACGTTCATGCTGCTCTCTATTCCGGCTTCACTCAAGTTGCCAAGCTCTTTGTCTAGAGCGTGGGGTAATCCTAGCTCGTCAAGAATAGGTGGTCTCAATCCAGACAGCACCCGTCGCAGCTCGGATATGCTGGACCGTGGGTGACTTCAATTTCCTCAAGCTCTTGGTCCAGTCCATTGTCCCGAGTGCCGGATCCGAGGACTCTGGCCACCTGGGTCTGGTAGGATGCACGGACCAGCCACTGGGCTACACCATCGTGGAGGTCTGCCGAGATGCGCTGGCGTTCCTCCTCCTGTGCTGTGACGACCCGCGAGAGGAGCCGCTCATGAGCACGTTCGCGCTGCCTCAATGTGCCCATTATTCGAGCGTTATCCATAGAGACGGCTGCTCCGCCGGCCATGGCCAGGAGCAGGCTGGACTCCTCTTCAGAGTAGTCGTGTCCGTTCCGTTTGGGACCCAGGATTATGACGCCGGTGAGCGTGCCTCGGGTCAGGACCGGGCACAGGAGGGTGACCTCCTGATCGTGCAGTTCGCGGCGCTCTGTCTCCCACATGCCCTTTTCGTTGGGTAGCACGTCAGCATGTCTGCTTGAAGCACCCTCTCCTGTTTTGCCAGGTAAGGCAGCAAGGGACTGTCCCGGCGCAGCCTCACCTCTCTGGGCTCCGACTGGTCTCCCAGGAACTCCACATATTCAGTGCGGAGCTCCCCGCTGAAGGCATCCGGGACCAGCAGCGCGCCCCAGCGGGCCTGCGCGGCGTCTACCACCAGGTGGATCATCTCCTTTGCCAGTTGGTCCAAGGCCAGTATGTTGGCTGCCCTGCGGGAGAAGTCCAGGAGCACGTTTCGGTAGGCATGCGTATGCCGGTAAAAGAGACGGTCAATACGGTCCTGAGCGATGTTTCGCAGAGGAACGAACGCAAGCGCCATGAGCAGGGCCAGGGCCGTAGCAGGGATGAAGCTCGTCTGAAGAGTAAGGTTTGTGAACTGGTGGACTGTAGTGAGCACCACCAGATAGGTTGCTGTGAGCACTATGCTCGGGGTGGAGTAGGCGAGGCCCCGGCGCAGGACCACGGTAATGTCCAGCAGCCGATATTTGAGGATAGCGTAGCTGATCATGAGTGCATTGATCAGGTTACCGATCTGGTCTATCGGGTAGCGGGACAGGACGTCGCTGATGTTGGAGGTCAGGGAGATGATCACCACCATCAGGCCTATGAACAGGTAGGCAACCCTAGTCCGCGCTAAGGTGGTGGTGACCTCCCTGTAGTGGCGCACCAGGGAGATGATGGCGTCCAGGCCAATGGTAAGGCTGCCCGCGGCGTACAGCCAGATGGCGGGCCCACGGTCAATGTAGATGATCCCGCCTTCGGCGTAGGCGCTTCTAGGGGTCCAATCCATTACCTTGAGGAAGTGGTAGTAGGAAACGATCATCCATGCGATGGCCAGGACAAGGAGCTTGCTGCCCGTGAGGGCGAACTCTCTGAATATAGGGAGGTCCAGGTGGAGGGCGGTGGAGGCTAGGCCCCAGACGAAGGCTGACGTCAGGTACAGGGAGAAGGCCCTTCGTTCTGCGCGCCTGGAATGTCGGCCTGACAGGGTAAGAAGGACAGCACACACAATGCTGCTCAGAAGAGGTACCGCTGCGTAGATATTCACCGCGCCAACCTTGCCTGTATTACGAGGCCTTCCCAAGGGTGGCGCATTATGACGCTTTTCGTCTAGCTATGTCAAATACTGGACATAGAAAGTGGCGGTTTCATCCGTGGTGCTCGTCAGCTGTATGGTGGCCCTGGCGTGGAGTCAGGAGACTGTTACCCTCGTCTCCTCTGGGACCTCCTGGAGAAGGGCGGCAATGACGACGTCTGATGGGTTCATGTGGGGAGGCTTCAGGTGTGCCAGGTCCGCCCCAGCCCCTCGCTGCCGGGAGGTGTAGCTACTGAATGAGCCGCAGGGGAGGGCCGTTACGGAGATGGGCCTGCGCTTGAGCATCACCTCTACGTCTGCGTATGGTTCGTCCAGTTGTTTGAGCTGCTGGTGGATTGCCTTAGCCATGTCATGATCGCTTGAGCAGGCTTCTGTCAGTGGCTCTATATAGAGATTCGGCGTGGCCTCCTGGTCCTGGACCTCCTTCCTGGCTACCCAGTCATGCACCGGAATACCCGCTGCTTCTATAGCGTGCCCGATGGTCGATTCAGTGAGTCTCGTGAAACCTGCCAGGTCTATCACGCTGCCTGTGCGTGAGTAGAAGGCCATCTGAGGGATGTCTATGTCCAGTTTGTCATTGCGGCAGCCTATGATCGTAACGATGTCGCCCAGTCGGTACCGGACGAAGGAACCACCCAGGAGGTTGGTAATGACTATCTCATAGGTCTGGCCCTGCTTCACCTCGTCCAGGAGCAAAGTTGTAGGCTGATAGCCGGGAGTAAGCTTCTCCTTGGCCCTCTCCGATTCTGGGATGAACTCCAGGAAGTTGAAGTTCGGCACGAATGTCATGCCCTGGTGGTCCCACGTCTGAGTGGCGATCATCATCGCCTCCGTGGAGCCATAGATGTCCAACGGCTCTTTACCCCATAGCTCCATGATCCGGTTCTTGTACAGGGAGGCGTCCGTGCCGCCGGTGGCTACTCCACGCAGGGACCACAGATCCTTGGGCTGCATAGGCCGCCTGGCAATGCGGCTCTTCACTGTGGCTTTGATGATTCTAAGCAGGGCCCTGGGTCGCTTCAGCAGGTCCAATAGATTCGTTCGCTCATGCTCCTGCTGGGCAATGTGCTCGCCGAGGGCAACCAGCACGCTGGGCATGCCGAACACCAGGTCTATCCCTTCCGTGAGACCACAGCTCATGCCCTGGCCCAGTCGCTCCTCAAAGCTCATTTCCTCTTCCTCTGCCAGGGGGGGGGGCTGGAAGGTGACGGGCAGCTCCTCTGCGATGGCGCGACCCCAGCAGCCGGTAGCGAATGGCGGCGGTGCCAAGGCGTAGAGGATGCTGTCACCTTCGCCAAAGCTGATGTCGTAGCGCCGCTTGCATGTGGCCAGGATCAGGACGGCAAAGGTCATGGGGCGCATGGCCTGATACATTCTTTCCGTAATAGGACCCCACTTGAAGGCCCGTCCTCCTGAGATACCTGAGGTGCGCTGCCATAGAAGCGGTCTGGCCGGAAGCGCGTCTTCTCTTTGCTCAGAGAGGTAGGGTACGTAATCTTCATAGGTGGTGAGCGGCACCATCCGGCGGAACTCGTCTACTGAAACAGGCGTTGCACCGTACATGATATGTCTACCCAGTTCGCACCTGTTCAGCAGTTCAAGCTGTTCCAGCAGAAGACTTCGCTGGATAGACATGAATTCGTCAATGCTCAGGTCAAGGAAGCCGCAGTACTTCTGCCACAACTCCCTATAGTTATGCTCCCTGAGAAGCTCTTTTCCTGAGGGCATTAGTTACCTCCCCAGCGGGCGGGCTCTAACCTCTCTGGTTGAACGGATTGTGGACAGACAGGCTCGCAGACTCTGGCGGTTTGGAACGATCATGGGCGTTGTCGTCTGATAGTCCCGATAGCCAGGGAAGGCGCGCGGCAAGGACAGTTTGTCCTGGAGGAGCACCCACAGCGTATCCAACGCAAGCCATATCGGCAGCGCTATTAGCAACGCTTGTGAGTGTGTCAGGAGCACCAGGGATACGATTACGATGGCGAACCACAGAAATGTTGGATGGCGCACCAACGCGTAGGTACCTGTGGTTATCAGAGATGGGTCAGACTGGGACTGTATATAGGTCCGACGGAAGGGCAGCTCAAGAAACATGGAGTAGACCAGGAGGCCGAGCGCCAGAGGAAGAATGGTGCCCCCTGCAACGGTAAGCCAAACGGGCATCCAGAAACGCTCACCGGAAAGGGAGGCCATCACGACGGATCAGCCTATCAATGCTAGAGCTACGCCAGCTAGGAGGGGACGCATACCCCTGACGTCGCGGGTCCGCGGCAGCTCCATAGCGCAGCCAATGAAGAACCCCACTGCACCTATCAGGACATAAGTCATCAGGTTCCACTATGCGGAGTTACCTCAGATAGTGGAAGGGACTAAGTTCTAGAACAATGTTCTATCGGTGCTGTGGCGAGAGCAAAGAGGGAGGGGATTCTGCGGCGTAGAGCCGCTTGCGGAGAGAGTGGGGGAACGGAGACTATTTCTTGGAGCTACTCCGGGAGGGGGTGCTCAGTTCCTGGAGTCTGCGACTCAGCGATTCCAGGTCATTCTTGCCATTACCTTGGCCCAGTTCCAGGCCGTAGCTGACAACGAAATCTAAGAAGGACCTGAGCATGTCTTTGATGCCATCTTCGAACTCTTGGAGGGTCTCCCTGGTAATGACATCGTCCTGCTGTTCCTCGCTGGTGACGCCGCCTTCCAGTCGGTTCTTGATCAGAAAGCTAACGAATTCACCTTGGCCCATGTCGCCTCTGTTGGCGTCAATCCGGTCCACCACCTCAGCGGCAACGATCAGCATCCGTTTTTCGGCCATGTGGCTCCTTAAAGGCCCAATCCTATCCAACCATTATGCGACAGTACTGTGGGAACCCAGCAGTCCCAGCATTGTTTCAATGCTGTCCAAGAGAGTTCGGCCCTTCTCAGTGATCAGGTATTTCACGCCGGGGTTGGGCACCACGTGTCGCTCCATGAACTCTTCGGCTACCAGGAAGTCCAGGTACTTTTGCAACTGACGGTAGCTCATGTTAGCGTTGTACATGATCTCCGTTTTCCATGCCTCTTCCAGGCGGAGGATATCGGCGATGACCTCTATGTTAGACCTTCGTTGATTCAATTCCATCGTCACGCCACCCCCAGTTCTGCCCTCTTTTCGGTGCTAGGCCTTGCAGTGGTGCGGGCCGATCAATTATGCCACTGAGATGTCATATGTCAAGCTGGGTATGTTGGATAGATGTATCTGTTGGCTATCTACTTGACTGGACTTGGAATGGAGTGCTACATTCAATTTAGTGTTATGCCAAGTTGGGCGGGCATTGGGTAGCTGTTACCCATCGCCAGTCCTTCCAAGATAGGCCTAATCCGCCGCGTATGGTCAGATGTTAAAAGTGCTGGGTGATACCGGCCCGGGGTGACAGGGATGCGGTGCGATTTTTGCAAGTTCAGTAATCCACCTGGCGTGGCTACCTGTCAGAGTTGCGGTGCCCGCCTGCCTGGTGTGGCCTGCTCACGTTGCTACTTTGAAAACCCGTCCGACAACAGGTTCTGTGGCCGGTGCGGTCAACCGCTGAGCGGCTCTGAGCAGCCGGAACAGTCGCAGCCCATGGGTCGAGGGTTGGATCAAGGGCGCGTGTATGAGGCCGTGCCTACCTCAGTGGTATATATAGTGGGCTTGGGCGCCATCCTGGTCGTCGCCTCTCTGATATATCCGTGGTACATCTTGGGTGATCAGGCGGCTGTCAATGATGCGCCTGCCAGCATTTTCAACCAGTTCTCAACTGGTTGGAAGTGGTTCCCTGGGATACCTATGGTGGTGATCATCCTTTCAGCCATTCTCTCAACGGTCCTGGCCCTGCTGGCTCACCGAGGTAAGGTTCACCCTGCGCCCTGCCTTGTGCTTGCCATTGTAAGCCTGATCGCTGCCATATGGCTGTGGCAGGGGTTAGAGACTGGTGAGGCCAACCCAGCGGAGTGGGAGCTGGCGCCAATGCTGGTGACCATAGGGGCGATCATTCTTCTGGTTGGCGGCTCCATGACGGCCAGGCCGCTGTTGCGCCGCTAATTAAGAAGGGGCAAGATACGGAGAGAGGGCGGTGCTAGCACCGCCCTCTCTCTTTTGGTGTGTGTGGTGTATTCCTAGTTGGCTCTCAACGTGACACGTGCCGAGAGTCTTATTCGCAGGTTGCTGAAGGTGGGGAGTCCCCAATTGGCTCCTATGGACAGGTCCGGGTCTTCATACACCTCTTCAACCTCCTCCATCTCCTTGAGAACCTCCATGAAAGGTACCTGGTTTCGCAGGGCCAGTTTGATGGCGGTGCCTCTTGGCGAACTAGAGAAGAATGCTATGTCCGCGGTGCCGGTCTCATGGATGCCGTTGCAGAAACGGAACAGCGCTGAAGCGTCCAGCGTAGGTTCCAGGGCCAGGTATATCTCATCTGTACCGGTATCTTTGAGTTGCGGTACTATCGCCTCTGCTGGCCGTTCAGGGATGATGCCTTCGCCCTCGGAAGCGCTGCGTTGCGCCTCCTTCTGCAACTCAATCCCAAGATTGTGCAGTTCTACTTCTACTGCCTCGCTTGTCTGCTTCTCGACGGGCTGTAGGGCTGATTGCATGATCGTCCACCCTCCTACGAAATCGCGGGTTGGCTGTATTCCTGCCCACGAACGTATAGTAGTGTCGAGAGTGGAGGGCAACCATCACAAGTTCAGGTGATTCCTGGGTGAGCGTGGATTACCGGCTCATCACCCGAACGGGGGAGTTAGGAGGTGCGCGTGTCGGAGACGGAATGGAGGCGCTGGAGGAAGGGTATGGCTGGGGATCCTGGATTCGAACCAGGGTTACCTGATTCAGAGTCAGGCGTCCTACCGCTAGACTAATCCCCAGCGCATCCGCATTCTATCATGATCACTATAGAAGCAAAAGAAGGCTGGAAGAGCTTCCTGAGCCTGGCTCCGAACTGGATTGCGTACCAGATCTGACCCTGACTACGGACCGGGTGAGGATGCTGCCGAGTAATCGCTAAGCTTACCAGGACGCCGCTCAGGGATATGCGGCAGGGGGGCTAGGCGTCGTCCGCAGACTCGTCGTTAGAGCTGGCAGCAGCGACGGATATGCGTGGAGCCGTAGCGGAGGTGGATTCACCGTTGTCCCACTCAACGCTATCCAGAGCATTCTTGAACAGCTGTTCCGCACCGCAGATACGGCACACACCTTTGCTTTTAGGTCCGCCGGCGATGTCTATCATCCAGTGGTGCTGGCACTGGGAATTATTCTCTTCTACTCTCTCTGCCACCGACCCTTCAGAAGCAGCGACCATTGGGATCCTCCGAATAAATTTTAATAAACAGGCTCAATCAGAACAGATAGTCTAACAGATGAGGCAGGTGGTGTCAACCTTTACATGCAAACTAGCGAATAAACTATAATTTAGCGAAATTGACGCCTATCTACTTTCTCGTCTACACTATCAGTCTACCTGTTAAATACGTCCCTCACAACAGTTTAGATGCATGGTAGGAAGGTAAGGTTCATGGAAGGGTCCCGGGACCGGATTCTCGGTCTGCTGCAACGGAACAATCGCGCTACGGTGGAGCAGATGTCACGCTACATGGAGTTGGCGTCGGCCACAGTGAGACGTCACCTGGACATCCTGCAGAGGGATCGACTGGTCACCTATGAGCAGGTCAAGAAGCGGACAGGCCGACCTGAGTATACCTACTACTTGACCGAAGAGGGTCAGGAGCATATGCCTAAAGGGTATGGCCGGCTCCTGGGCAGTTTGCTGGACGAGATATCAGGCCTCTGCGTGGCAGACATTGAGGGCCAAGACGGCACTGAACTTCTGGAACTTGTGTTCCAGCGCGTGGCTCAGAAATCTGTGGGTGATATAGTTGAGTGGCAGTCTCGGAGCTCTCTGGCCGAGCGTTTGGAAAGGCTGATGGCCTTTATGGAGGCGGAGCAGTTCCAACCTGAGGCTCGGGTAGCCAACGGCCAGGTGCGCATTGCCCTCCACAACTGCCCATTCCGTAGCGTGGCCATGATTGAACCACGCGTCTGTGAATACGACCATGCCGTCCTGACAGCCATCCTGGGTACCGAGGTGTCTCGAGTGGAATGCATCAGGGATGGCTCAGCCGGCTGTTGCTACGTAGCTTCTATAGAGGGGGAGGCCAGCCAAGCTTGAACATGGGCAGGCTGATGCTCTCGGTGATGCCGTTGAATGTGACCTTTCCACTGGCCTGTATCCAGCCCTTTTCATTGACACCCCTACACTCGGATGCTAGGCTAGGTAGCTAGAAAAGCATACTCGCACACGGGAGCTTGGGTAGCCAGCCTGAGAGGCCCCGACGTTCGGGGCGACCGAAGGAACCTGACCTGGGTAATGCCAGTGTAGGGAGAGGTCAGCAATGAACTTCACGCCGCCGGGTCCTTCCGGCGGTTTCTTTGTTTAACGGCTGGTCGTAATGGAACTAAAATGAGCCTCTATGGACATTATGGCAGGTTAAGCTGAAGGGGCAGTCTCCTCGGAGACGAATCGCAAGGGGAAGAAGGAAGAATAATGAGTGATGAGCTGGTTATTGCAGGGAAGTCCTTCCATTCCCGGTTGATGGTGGGCACTGGGAGGCATCGTTCGATGGAGGACATGGTGGCTTCCATAGAGGCCTCCGGCACCGAGATCGTCACCGTTGCGCTCCGCCGCCTGGACCTGGACGATCCCGACAAGAAGACCATCTTAGACTATATAGACTGGTCCCGTTACACCATCCTGCCCAATACTGCCGGTTCCCAAACACCCGAAGAGGCGCTGACCACGGCTCGGCTGTCCAGGGCTATGGGCCTCTCCGACTGGGTGAAGTTGGAGGTTATCCCAGACCCCAAGTATCTGCTTCCCGACCCCATAGGCACACTGAAAGCGGCGGAGGCCATGGTAAAGGAAGGATTCACTGTACTTCCATACATACATGCCGATCCGATGTTGGCCCGCCAGTTGGAAGAGGTGGGCTGTGCCACCGTAATGCCGCTGGGTTCTGCCATAGGGTCCGGCCAAGGGATTCACACTCTGGAGGAGATTAGAATCATCATCGAGCAGTCGCACGTGCCCGTAGTGGTGGACGCCGGCCTGGCGGTACCCTCCGACGCTGCTCTATCTATGGAGATTGGTGCCGACGCCGTGCTGGTGAATACGGCCATCGCGCAGGCACAGGACCCGGCGGCCATGGCCGCCGCCTTCAAGCTGGGCGTGGAGGCCGGGCGCATGGCATATATGGCCGGACGCATACCGATCAAGCCATACGCCGTCCCAAGCAGCCCCACGGAGGGCATGGTCCGCGTATGAGGACATCTGGTGCCGGGGCGCTGCCGCACCCCACGCTGTGCCTTGTGACCGATCGCAGCTACGCTACCACCCGGTCGCTGGCGACGCTGGTTGCGGACGCCGTCCTCGGCGGGGTCGACATTGTCCAGCTTCGTGAGAAGGACCTGCCCAGCGGCGATCTCCTGACACTGGCCATTGATATTCGTGAATCGACCACGAGGGGAAAGGCACTGTTCATCGTCAACGACAGGGTGGACGTAGCTCTGGCCGTTGGCGCCGATGGTGTTCAGTTGGGCGAGGATGCCATGCCGGTGGATGTGGCGCGGCGTATAGCTCCGCAGCTACTCATAGGAAGATCAGTCCATTCCGTTGAGGGAGCCCGGGAGGCTGAAGCGCAGGGTGCCGACTTCATGGTGGTGGGCACCATATTCCCCACGGGTTCCAAGGCCGATATCGAGCCTGCCGGCCCAGGGCTTCTGGAGCGCATAGCAGCGTCGGTGAACCTGCCCTTCCTGGCAATCGGCGGTGTGACTAGTCGTAACGTATCGCAGGTTATGGCAGCGGGTGCATCCGGTGCCGCCGTAATCAGCGCTATCCTTGCTGCTCCGGACCCACGCGTGGCCGCTGAGGAGCTGAAGCGGGCGATGGCTGCGGTGGCACGCCAGGGAGTGGTATCATCGACTTGAGGCCATGATTACGCTCACAGTTAATGGCAAGCAAAGGGAGCTGGAGAAGATAACGGTGCTGGACCGGTTCCTAAAGGACAATGGCATTGACAGCCAGTTTGTGGCCGTAGCCTACAACGGTACCGTGCTCGGCCGTGACGAGTTCCCTAACGTGAAGCTGGGCCAAGGCGACGTGGTGGAGATCGTACGGCCTGTAGGCGGGGGGTAGGCTTTGCTGCCTCCGTCACGCTTGGCGACCTGGAGATCAAACGCTGAACCGGGACGCAGGCCCCCGGCCCTTGCATAGATGTCGCCTGGCGTTGCTATTCCACCTGGAAGCCACTGGTTCTGAACCTCACGCAACTATCTTTGCCTCTAACTGTTAACGCTAACTGCTGCCACTAACTGCTGGAGGAGGTATCTCGATGAGCACGCCTCAAGTCGATACACTCGCCGAAGACCCGGCCTACACCATCGCCCTAGCCCAGTTCAACGCCGTCGCCGAGCGGCTCCAATTGGACAGCGGAGTACGGGAGCTCCTGCGCGTCCCCAAGCGGGAGCTGATAACCCACTTCCCCGTGAAGATGGACGACGGTTCGATCCAAGTGTTCACCGGCTACCGCATACAGCACAACGTGGCCAGAGGGCCCGCCAAGGGCGGCATACGGTACCACCCAAAGGTCAGCCAGGGCGAGGTGCGGGCGCTGGCCATGTGGATGACATGGAAATGTGCCGTTGTGTCAATTCCCTACGGCGGCGCCAAGGGGGGTGTGGCGTGTGACCCCAAGCAGATGTCTCTTTCTGAACTGGAACGTCTGACCCGGCGATACACCTCCGAGATATCCATACTCATAGGGCCACAGGAGGACATACCCGCCCCGGACATGAATACCAACGCCAGGGTCATGGCCTGGATCATGGACACCTACAGTATGAATGTGGGCTACTCCGTGCCAGGTGTTGTCACCGGTAAGCCTCTGGAGATCGGGGGCAGCCAGGGTCGGGAGGAGGCCACAGGTAGAGGCGTCGCCATCATCGCTGACGAAGCTATGCGCCACCTGGGCCGGTCGCTGGAAGGTGCCACGGTGGTCATCCAGGGGTACGGCAACGTTGGTTCCAACGCTGCACGCATCCTCCATGAGATGGGTGCCCGCGTCGTAGGCGCAAGCGACTCGTCCGGCGGTGTCCATAATCCGTCGGGTCTGGACCCAGCGCTGCTGTCGCGGTTTCGCAGCGAGGGAGGTCGGCTGATGGACTACACCGACGGCGACAGCGTTACCAACGCCGAGATGCTGGAGATCCCGTGCGATATCCTGGTACCCGCGGCGTTGGAGAACCAGATTACCGCTGCTAACGCCTCACGGGTACAGGCGCGTGTCATAGTTGAGGGGGCCAACGGCCCCACCACGCCTGAAGCGGACGCCGCACTCTACGACAATGGAGTGCTTTTGGTGCCAGACATCCTGGCCAACGCCGGGGGCGTAGTGGTCTCATATTTCGAATGGATACAGGGAAGGCAGCACTACTTCTGGGACGTTGATGAGGTACGGACCAAGCTGGAGCGCATCATCAAGGAGGCATTCGGAGAGGTGTTATCGTTGGCCCAGGAGCAGAGCGTATCCCTGCGGGACGCTGCGTTGATGCTGGCTGTAGGCAGAGTGGCACAGGCTATATACATCCGGGGCGTCTATCCGTAGCGCACTGTTGACTTGCAGGAACGGCCCATAGTGGTTCATACTTATTCGGTTTCCGGAGCACACCTATGAATATCGACTCCCTTAAGGTCCCACTAGATAGGCTCACAGTCCGATGCGACCCCGACAGCCTGGGGTTCGAGACGACTCAGGAGCTCAAGCCCCTGGAGGGTACGGTGGGCCAGGACAGGGCTGTTCGCGCCCTGGAGTTCGGGCTGGGCATCGACGCTACAGGCTATAACATCTACGTGGTGGGATACCCAGGCACAGGCCGCACGACCACGCTGACCAACTTCCTTCGTCAGGCCACCAGGGAGCATCCAGTACCCGACGACTGGTGCTACGTTCACAACTTCCACGAACCGCTGCAGCCAGTGGCCGTCCATCTTCCCGCCGGCATGGGACGTCAGCTTGTCCAGGACATGAATGAACTGATAGAGGACTGTCTGCGCAACATACCGGGCGTCTTCGAGACCGGGGAATACAGAGTCCGGATGGAGGAGGCGGTAAAGGAGATCCAGGCGCAGAAGGAGACCATCAGCAATGGTATTGAGCAGACCGCCAGGCAGCAGGGCTTTATCGTCCAACCGTCGTCCACGGGAATAGTCACCACTCCGATGAAGGACGGTAAGCCCCTTAGCATGGAGGAGTACAGTCAGCTGCCGGATGAGGAGAGGGAGGCATTCAGGAAGAGGAGCGATGAGCTTCAGGAGTTCATCAGCCAGCAGCTGGTAGAGCTACGGCGCTCCGAGCGAGAAGGGGTCCGGCGTAGGGCGGAGGTGGACAAGGAGGTGGCCCTGGGCGTTATTGAGCCGACATTCATTGAGTTGCGACAGCAGTATAAGGATGTCCCGGAGCTGCTGCACTACCTGGAGGATGTCCGCGAAGACATCGGTGTGCGGGTTGATGACTTCCGCTCCCACGCTGAGCAACAAACTCAGCAGCCGGGGGTGACCGACGGCCACGAGGTCCGGGAGTCCGCTGATGGCGACCCGCTTCTCAGATACAAGGTCAACGTCCTTGTGGACAATAGCGGCACAGAGGGCGCCCCGGTAATCTTCGAATACAGCCCCACGTACTACAACCTGTTCGGGCGGGTCGAATACCGCCCGCGCTACGGTACAGCGGCTACGGACCTTACCATGATCCGTCCCGGCGCCATTCATACAGCTAACGGCGGCTACCTGGCAGTCCAGGCCAGGGACCTGCTGGCTAACCAGATGGTGTGGGAGACGCTGAAGAGTGTGCTCCGAAGCGGTGAGGCCAGGATAGAGAATATCGCCGAGCAGTTCAGTCCCATCCCTACCTCCGCTCTGAGGCCTGAGCCCGTTCCTGTGAATGTGAAGATCGTGTTGATCGGCACACCGATGCTTTTTAATCTACTCCAACGTTCGGACGAAGACTTTCGGAAATTCTTCAAGGTCAAGGCGGACTTTGACCTGTCGATGGAGAGGACACCAGAGAATAGCCAGTTCTACGCCTCTTTCGTGTGCAATCAGTGCCGAGACGCGAATGTACGTCACTTCCACAAGACAGCCGTGGCCCGGCTGGTGGACTACGCATCACGCCTGGTGGAGCACCAGGGCAGGCTTACCACCCGTTTCACAGATGTCGCCGACCTGATAACCGAGGCCGACCACTGGGCAGGGGGGGACAATGGCAGCACTGTGGTCATGGGTGAGCATGTGACTAGGGCCATAGAGGAAAGGGTGTACCGGGCCAACCTTACCGAAGAGCGGCTGCAGCAGCTTTTCGATGACGGCACCATTCTCATAGATACCGACGGTGCGGTGGTGGGACAGATCAATGGCATGTCAGTGCTTGACACGGGCGACTACGCCTTTGGGCGGCCCATGCGAATCACGGCACGCTCCTCACCGGGCCGCGGCCAGATATTCAACATAGACCGGGACGCCCAGATGACAGGCCGCACTCATAACAAGGGGTTTCTCATCCTGTCTGGTTATCTCATGGGCAAGTACGGGCGTGACAAGCCACTGAGCTTCCGCAGCAGTATCGGCTTCGAGCAGTCGTATGACGAAGTGGAGGGAGATTCGGCATCCTCCGCGGAGCTCTACGTCCTGCTGTCCAGTCTGGCGGAAATACCTATCAACCAGGGGTTGGCGGTTACCGGTTCGGTAAACCAGCATGGCGAGATCCAGGCGATAGGTGGCGCGACCTACAAGATTGAGGGCTACTACGACGTTTGCAAAGCCAAGGGCCTGACCGGTCGCCAAGGGGTCATCATACCCAGCGACAACGTGAAGAACCTGGTGTTGCGTGACGATGTGGTCCAGGCGGTGCAGGACGGCCGGTTCAATATTTACGCCGTGAAGACTGTTGAGGAGGGTATCGAGCTTCTTACCGGTGTGCCCTCCGGTGAACCCAACGAGGACGGCGACTACCCTGAAGGTACGCTGAACTATGCCATAGACCGGCGGCTGGAGGAGATGGCGGCCACGGCCAGGCAGATGGCAGGCCGCAACACAGATGAGGGCGACAACACCGCCAGCGACGGCTAGTTAGATGACGGGGCAGACTTGTCTGGGCTATGCTGCCTGCGGTCCAAGTGCGGTGCGACTGCCGGTGAAGTACAGTGTCCGCAGCGGGGCCAGCCCCAGGCTAATGGCCAAGACTCCGATGAATGCGGTGCTGGTTACCGCAAGCACTGCCGGTGCGCCGAATACGTCTGCCAGGTTGCCGTTGGCCAGATTGAACAGGGCCATCATTCCACCGATGTGCAGCAGGTAGATGCTGCTGACCCTGCCCCGAATACTGTCAGGCACTATGGCCTGTATGATTACGGCGGTCAGAGTCATAAAGCCCCCTTGGGCGCCACCCATCACCGCCGCCGCTATCAGGGCGGTAGTCATATCCTGAGAGGCTGCCAGCCCCAGATTGCCCAGGCTGCTGATTACGCCCATCCATAACAGGAGCCGCCCACGGTTCTTTTCGCTCTGCACTCCAGCTATGCCCACCACAGTTATCATCGCACCCGCACCCACCGCCATCATGAAGTATGCGAAGCCAGCCTCTCCGGTACCCAGCCGCTCCTGAGACAACACCGGGATCATGGATTCAACCGCCATGGTCAGCGCGCAGTGGAGCACCACCAGGATCACCAGTTGTCGTAGCAGAGTGTGGTGGTATATGAAGCTCAGGCCCACCAGGAAGTTCGTCACAGCCCCGCGCTGAGCGTCCACTACGCCAGTGGAGGCCGTACGAATACGAGTTACCATCACCAGGGCTATGGCGTAAAGCACGGTGCACAGAACAAATGCCCAGCCCGTGCCTACGGTTGCCAACAGGGGCGCGATGAGCATGGGGCCGAGCAATCGTGAGGTGTGCTGGGTGGCCGCGTTCAGTGCGACCGCGTTCTCCAGCTTGTCCCGGGGCACCAGGTTGGGTACCAGGGCCTGCGCTGCAGGTATCTGTCCTGCCCGGATGATGCCGTCGACCAGGGAGAGCACAGCTATGTGCCAAAGCTCCGCTCTCCCTGAAAGCACCAGCGCCGCCAGCAGACTGTTGGTGATGACCTGGAAGCCGAATATCCATGCCAGCATCTTCCTGCGGTCCCATCTGTCTGCGAAGAGTCCCGCCACCGGCGGTACTAAGAGCATCGGGATCATTGCAGCGAATGTCACCAGGCCGACCCACGTTGAGGAGTTGGACATGGCGAACACCAGTGTACCCCGGGCCACTATGAGGGCCCAGGCGGCTCCCCCGGCGGACATTGTGGCTACCCACATAGTCCTGTAGTCGCGGTACGCCAGGGCTGAGAGAAACCGCGATGAGACGTGGCGGCCAGCTTCAATAGTATTCAAGGCAGTTCCTCATAGGCTGGTGCAGAAAAAAGGCCTCTGGGTTGTCATAGGTCCCAGAGGCACGATATATCCCGCCCTGCCAGCACAGGTTCGTACAGGCGCATTCGTCACCTGCCTGGGGTGAGGCGCTGGTTTCCTGAGGTCGGAATCGGTCGTTCATGGTAGGGGTTCCGAGTATAGCATGGCGCAGGTGGAAGCAGGCTAAGTTATCCGGCTGACGACCTGTATTCCGTTCAAGCCCATGTGGTAGAGGAAAAGGTTGTGGAAAAGGTCGGCGGGATGGGGCATGGCGCCTATCTCAGCGGCGGCCTCTATGGACATGTCGTAGGTATCGACGGCGTTTGCTGGCACGATCACCCGCTGGTCTTTCAACCCGTACGCGTTAGCTCGCAGTCGCAGGTGCATGGCCAGGGCGTAGGTGCACAGGTCTGTGCAGTCTCCCACCACGATCAGGTCCAGCAACTCCGGGTGCCCGTCCAGCCACTGGTCCAGCGTGGTGCCTACGGACGGGTGCAAAGAGTTCTTCTCGATCACTGTGAACAGGCCTGAGAAGGGCAGCGCCTGAAGCTCCGGAATGGTCTGTGCCTCCTCCGTGTCCCGTAAGCAGTGAGGCGGGAAGGCGTCGAACTCCAGCGCATCCTCGCTGTGGGTGTCCTGGGCCAGTATGAAGTGGCGGACGCCTAGACCGTGGGCGCGGCTGAACAGGTCCACAATGGTCGGGACTAGGCTGGCGATGCGGGGGCTGGTCAGGTTGCCCTGGCTGCAGAACCCGCCGACCATATCGGCGGAAAAGATGGCAGCCCGCTGCGGCTCCCGCAACTCATCCCGTAGGGATATGGGCTGGAGATGTTGAAGCCACTCCTCTACGTACCGTATGAACTCCGTGCTCTGCTGTGTAGGTGTGGATGCGGTAGCCATTGCGTCCTCCCCTGTGTAGCATTCTGATCAAGCGCCGTCTTCCCACCCACTCCACCCTCGTTACCTTTTGGGAGAAGGGGGACACCCCCCGATTTATCGCGAATCGCGATGAGCGAGGCATCATCGGACCTTGAACCCCTGGCAGGAAACCCAGGTTTCCTGCACCTTCCTTCCGTTAGCCGATTATTTGGGCAATGCTCCCCGCAGAGGGCGGTGAATATTATGATGGCTGCTGGAGCAGTTGAAGCATGTTGCCGTCTGGGTCTGGAAAGGTGGCTACCCAGCCGCCCCAGTGCTCCTGCTCAGGCTCTCTAATGAACGCGACGCCTTGCTGCTTGAGTCTGGCAACCACTTGTTGGATGTTCTGGACGCCCAGGTTGACCATGACCCGGAATGGGTCTTTGGTGCTCCCGTGGACGCTATCGTGACGGCCTATGGATAGACGCCCGTCACCTAGGCTGAAGGCGACGAAGTCAGGCCTCGTCGAATGGAGCGTAAGCTCCAAAACGTCCCGATAGAAAGCTGCCAGGTGGTCAACGTCTTCAGTCCAGAGAATTACGCCAACAATGCCGTCTATCATGGTGGCTATATTTTATATCAGAGGCGTTACGCCAGAGAGGGTCTTGTCGGACCCGGCGCCTACCCTTTGCGCACGTACTTGGAGAGGCTTCGCAGCTCCTGAGGCGGGTCCAGCCGGCTTCCGTACATTGTCCATGACACTTCAGCTACGTATATGCTGCCTTCGGAGTCTACCGCAATGCCGTGGGGCGCATAAAATTCGCCAGGTCCGCCTCCTTCGAAGTCTGCGCCGAAGCGAGACACCAGTTCACCTTGGAGGTCATATATGCTGACCCGGTGCCCCTGGTTTGGGGCTGCCTCCAGACCCGCCATTGCATTCAGCTCACCTACGTAGATGTGCTCTTGCCAGCACACCATCGCGTCGGGCCGGTAAATGTTGTTCCACATTGTGAGGAAATTTCCTTCCGTATCGAATACCTGAATGCGGTGGGCCTCCCTGTCTACAACGTACACCCGCTCATCCTGATCGAAAGCAATGTTGTGACATCGCATAAACTGACCCGGGTCAATGCCTGGGCTGCCCCACGAGAACTTGTAGTCCCCTGTGGATGAATAGACGTGGACGCGGGAGTTGCCGTAGCCGTCAGATATATAGATATCACCGTTGCTGGGACGTATAGCGGCAGAGGTAGGCCTGTTGAATGGCTCGCCGCTCCAGGCGACAGATGGCTTGTTAGTCTCGCCAATCTGTCCCACCTTCTCTCCGTCCGGGGTAAACATCTGGATCGTATGAAGCTCGTCGTCTGCGACCATCAGGGTACCGTCGTGAGCGATGTACAGGCCATGTGTACGAGTCTCACTGAAATATCCGTGGCCGAACGACCGCAAATGGTTCCCGTCTTTGTCGAATACGACTATCGGGTCTTTGCCCCTAGTCAGCACGAACACTCGGTCCTGGGAGTCCACCGCGACGCCAGGGCACTCGTGGAAGTTGACATCTGCTGGTATTTTTGGCCACCCTTCAACGTATTCGTACTGAAAGTCGCCGGAACCGAAAATATCAGGCATGGCTCTCCTCTCGATACCTGTGGGGAATCGGGGTCAAGGCCGACCCTGTCTCTATCCGTATAGTACACGCCGTATAGTACACGATAGTACAGGCCATTTCGATATACACGGAGGCTTGACCGAACAGCTCGCCGGATCAGCTGTGGGTGTTCGATTCTTCGAAGCTGGAAGCCTTTGGAATGCCGAACAGCAGCAACACCGCCAGAGCGCCGATGGCAGCAAGGGCGAGGAACGCGTTCCGGTAGCTCCCGGTAGAGTCGTAGACTAACGCTGCGAAGATGGGGCTGGCCACCACACCCACGGTGCTGAGCGGGTCCATGAGCCCCGCGAGACGCGAGAAGTTGGTCCGCCCAAAGACCTCGCCGCGCATCATAGTCATCAGGACTCCTCTTGCACCGAACGCCACGCCAAATACGACTGCAAAGATCATAATGTGCGTCAGGGTAGAGGCAAAAGCAAATATGACCAACGCAAAGGCCTGGATCAGGATGGAGACGGCCAGTACCTTTCGCGTTCCAACGATGTCTCCCAGGAAGCCCCCGATCAGTCTTCCCACTGAGGCTATCACCAGGCTTAGCGCCAGGACGTTGGCCGCTGTTTGCTCCGTGAGCCCCATGTCTACGATCGCCGGGATCATGTGCACTCTCAGCGCACCCCAGCCCACCAACGAGACCGAATGGGTGATGCCAAGAAACCAGAAGCCCCTGCTGCGCAGCGCCATGCCTACGGTCATGCTCGGCTCAGCCGCCGGTAACGGGGCCGATGGGTCTAGCGCAATGCGCTGAGCGGCGATACCGTCCTGCACGTAACCGTAGTCCTCAGGACGGCCCCTCATTATCGAGGCCAGCGGCACGCCAATGGCCATGCTGATAACGCCGGCCGCCATCATCGTCTCACGCCAGCCGGTGTTGAGAATGAACCATGCGACGATGGGTACGAGCAGAGCGCCCAGACTGCTGCCCAGCTGGAATATCGCGATAGCACGACCCCGATATCGCTGAAACCAGTTGACCAGCACCGTGACGATGGCGAGAAATCCAGCGACGCTCTGGCCCAGGGTGACAATTAGAAAGGCGGCGTAGAACTGGAGAAGTGAGCGAGACAGCCCCACGGCGATCAGTCCAAGGCCAAATATGACCCAGCCCACCATCATGTAGCGGCGAGGTCCGATCCAGTGGATCAGGTATCCCTCCAGCGGTCCGGTGAGGCCTCCTTCTAGCCTGGAGAAGGCGAACGCGCCTGAGATGGCGGTGCGGGTCGTGTCGAACTCTCTCGCCACTGGCAGGAAGATGGCTGAGGCACCCGCGTTGAAGAAGGCCGTCTGCATGGTACCGGCCAGGGCGGAAGCACCGACAATCCACCAACCGTAGAACAGTCCGGCAGGCCCACGTGACCCACCGGCCTTGCTATCAGCCTTACCGTCAGATGGTTGGGCGCTGGGTCTCAAGTTTAGCTTGCTGCGCCTTCAAGCGCGGTGACATGGCCCTGCCAGTGACGGGCAAGGGTCTCCAGGCGCTGGCGGGCGGTGGCACTTCTTTCCGGGCGTTCTAAGATTATGGTGTCCAGGTCGCCGAGCAGGCGTGCCGCATCGGTAAGTCCGGCCTGGAGCCGCCGTGCCTCGCGAACCAGGTCTGCGAAACTCTCGCCCTGGTGAAGCCGGACCGATTCGGCATTCATCGAGTCCGTCTCGATAGTGACGCTCATGGGGCCATCGCCACGAGTCACAGATTCCATTCCCTTCATGGTGGCCTCGCGCCAGTGGAGGAAGTGGGCCAGTACCTCCCATGCGCCCCAGTCGCCGATACGAGCGGGGCTGGACTGCCCTGGCCCCTCGAAGTATGCGAGGACGGTGTTTACAGCCGAGTCAAGATCAGCAATAAGGGTTTCCCGCTCAGACGGCTGGGTCATAGCGACCTCCACTGTTCTACGCGTCGACCACTATACGACGGCCTTCGTCGGAGGAACGCTGTACGGCATCTAGCATCTTGTGGCGGGTCAGAGCGGTTTCGAAATCGGGCTCCACGCGCTGGCCGGTGCGGATGGCGTCAGCGAAGCGGGCCCACATCTGCGCCACGTTGAACGGTCCGCCCTGGGGCATGTCTTCCGGTACCCAGGTCAGCCGCTCCGGGATATCCAGCTCCTGAAGCTCGCTGTCATCTTTCCGGCCGCCCAGCAGCTTCACTCCGCCCGTCTGGCCGGAGCCACCGCCGGTGAGAACGAGCGTGCCTTCGCGACCAAACACCTCCGTGCGCATGCCGCCAGCGTGGTAGGGGACGTTCAGCATGCTGGCGGTGACAACGGCACCGCCCTGGAGCCGCCCGTTGACCAGCACGCTGTCGGGGGAGGTCACGTCCACATATTTTTCGGTGTCCGTTTCGTACCACTGATTTACCTGGGTGCTCACGGTGGCTGACACGTCCGCGAACTCGCCCAGGCACATGCACAGGGCGTCAACGGCGTGGCCGAATGGGATGGTCATGGGGTTGGCACCAGCAGCCACCTCCCTTTGCCAGGTGCGGTCCGAGGTACGCGTCAGGACGCCGCCGTTGATGATGTCCAAGTGTGCCGAAAGCACCTCGCCGACGTAACCCTCCTCTACCAGCTCCTTGAGACGCAGGTGTGCAGGTGAGGAGCGGGCCTGGAGTCCAACCATGGTCTGAACGCCTGCCGTTCTGGCCAGGTCCGCGATCTCCTGCGCCTCCTTGAGGTTGGCGCCAAGGGGCCATTCGCAGTAAACGTGCTTGCCGGCACGCAGGGCGTTCATCGTCAGCTCATAGTGGATGGGTACTCGCACAATTACGGCCACCGCCTCAACCTGGGTGTTTGCCAGCATGTCGGCGTCGTTCCAGTAGGCCATCTCCACACTGTACTTCTCGGCTGCGGCCCTGGCTGTGTCCTCATGGGCGGTACAGACGGCGTATAACTCCGTTTGCGACAGGTGTTGGATGGCCGGTATATGCGCCGAGGGACCCCAACGCCCGTTGGCGCCGATGAGTCCAATACGGAGACGTTCGGTGGCTGTGCTCATACGGTGCGCTCCTTCTTGTGGGCCTAAGTGTAACTTTGGAACCGAGTGACCATTCTATAGCCGGGTCGCATGCCCGGCGACGGCGGCCCTAATCAAGAGCAGCCCCTTGTCCCAAACAGAGAGGCTGCTCTTGAACTCACGTTTTGGACGTTGGATATGGACTAGTAGGATGTCTCGGAAAAAAAGATGTCCTCTGTCCGTGGCCGGTTGCCGCTCACTTCGTACGCGGACAGTCCCAATTGTAGCTCCGTGCGTTCCAGTGTCAAGAAGATTCTCCCGTAGCCTCGTACTCCTGACGTCGGAGTAGATGGCGCACGGTGCTGCTGAAGTCTGAAAGTGGCATGGGGCCTTACAACACCAAAGGGATGGGGGAGAACCCCATCGGGCCGCATCAGGGACCTGCCAGTAACGGCGGAGAAGGTGTACCGGGCGTTGAAGGGCAGTTAATGGGTTGGGCGAAGGCTATCACCACCGCCCAAGTGTGTGCGGCACTACTCCCGCACCCGGATTGGGCACCTGGATTGGGTCTAGTGCGCAATGTCCCCAGCACCGGCTTTATGATAGGCTAGATGCAGTCTGCTGTAGGCTAAATTCTAGCTCGGTAAGGTGAAGACTCATGCTGGACTACGAACCGAACATTGTGCTCGCCGACAAGGACCTGGACTATAAGGTCATAGGCACTCGGCCGCGTAGGCACGACGCCATGGATAAGGTGACCGGCTACGCTCGTTACAGTGCCGATATCAGCATGGCCGGGCTTCTGCACGGGAAGATGCTGCGCAGTCCTCATGCCCACGCCATCATAAAGAGCATAGACACCAGCAAGGCGGAAGCGCTGCCTGGCGTCAAGGCTGTGATCACATCCAAGGACATGCCTGACCTGGGGCCTAAGCTGGCCGACCTTGGTGAAGGGGCCGTGGCCAGCTATATCTTCATGAGCCAGAATCTCATGGCCGCCGACAAGGTGTTGTACAAGGGCCATTCCGTAGCTGCGGTGGCAGCGACGGACCCGTTCACAGCGGAGCAGGCACTGGGGCTTATCGAAGTCGAGTACGAACTGCTCCCGGTGGTGCAGGACGCTCGGAAGGCCATGAAGCCCGGCGCGCCGATCCTGCACAAATCGCTCAACCTTGCGAATCCCGAGCCTGCTGAACCTACGAACGTAGCCAACCACCCTGAGTTCAGCCACGGTGACATCGAAGAGGGGTTCAAGCAGGCGGAGGTCATCGTCGAAAGGGAGACCCACACCAAGGCCGTACACCAGGGGTACATTGAGCCCCACAGCTCCACGGTTATCTGGGCTAGTGACGATAGCCTGACCGTCTGGACCAGCAGTCAAGGCCATTTCGCGATTCGGGACCAGACCTCCAACATTCTGGACATTCCCGTTTCCCATATCAAAGTCGTGCCCATGGAGATCGGCGGCGGCTTCGGCGGCAAGCTCGTGATCTACCTGGAGCCCATCGCTGCGATGCTTTCCAAAAAGTCTGGCGGCCATCCGGTGAAGCTGACCATGAGCCGTACCGAGGTCTTCGAAGCCACGGGGCCGACCTCCGGCACGCATATCAATGTGAAGATCGGCGCCAAGAAGGACGGCAAAATCGTTGCCGCCGAGGCGCACCTCATTTATGAAGCAGGAGCCTATCCTGGCTCTCCCGTGGGTGCCGGCTGCCGCTGCGTCATGGCCGCCTACGATATCCCGAATGCCTACATAGAGGGCTTTGACGTGGTGGTCAACATACCCAGATCGGTCGCATATCGCGCTCCAGGGTCGCCTGCCGCTGCTCTGGCCTTCGAGACGGCGTTGGACGAGCTTGCCCAGAAGCTGGGCATCGATCCTTTGGACCTGCGCCTGATGAACTCGGCGAAGGAGGGGACGCGCCAGGCCAGCGGGCCGGTGTTCCCCAAGATAGGATTCGTAGAGACGCTGCAGGCGGCCAAGGACCATCCTCACTATAGCTCCGAACTGAAAGGGGCCTGGCGTGGAAGGGGCATCGCCAGCGGCTTCTGGTTCAATGCCAGCGGCCCATCTAGCGCCATCGCCAGCGTCAATCCGGACGGTACCATCAGCCTGTCAGAAGGTTCTCCCGACATTGGCGGCACCCGCACCGTGGTGGCCATGCAGCTAGCAGAGGTACTGGGCATCCCAGTCGACCATGTGCGACCCGCCGTTGTGGACACTGACTCCATCGGCTATACTTCTGTTACCGGCGGCAGCGGCGTTGCATACAAGACCGGATATGCCTGCTACGAAGCGGCCCAGGACGTGAAGCGCCAGATGACGGAGCGCGCTGCGTTCATATGGGAGATCAAGCCGGAGGATGTGGAATACACCAAGGACGCCACTCTTCAACACAAGTCAGACCCCAGCCTGAAGTTCACATTCGCGGAACTGGCCTCTCGCCTGAATGGGACCGGCGGCCCTATCGTCGGGAGTTCCACCGTCAATCCACGCGCTGCGGGGGCTGCTCTGGGAGTACACATCGTAGACGTGGAGGTGGACCCGGGCACGGGCAAGGTGACGGTCCTACGCTACACCGTTATTCAAGACGCTGGTAAAGCGATCCATCCTACCTATGTGGAAGGCCAGATGCAGGGCGGCGCGGTCCAGGGCATAGGTTGGGCGCTGAACGAGGAGTACTACTACAACGATCAGGGTCGTATGATGAACGCCAGTTTCCTTGACTACCGCATGCCCACCTCTCTGGACGTGCCGATGATAGATACCGTCATCGTGGAGGTGGCCAACCCGGGTCACCCATACGGCATCCGCGGTGTGGGCGAGGTACCCATCTGTCCTCCTTTGGCGGCGATGAACAATGCCGTTTCAGCGGCCATACGCCACCGCCTGGACGAGCTTCCAATGACATCCGCCAAGATCCTGAACGCTCTCAGCGCTGAACGGTCCGAGAACGGACACAGATAGTCCGCGCGGCAGATGCACCGGTGCCGGCACACCGCCTTGGAGCCAGGGAGGTATGCTGCCTACTAGCCAGCCATCCCACTAAGGAAACACCTGTGAGGTGGCGGCTATAAGTCAGGTGTTCGTCAGGTCTGCGTATCCTCTCCGATAGGTAGTCCGGCGCTCCAAGCTGTATCGTCACTTGTATGCAGCACAGCATGACGTGCATACAGCTTGGAGGTGGGATAGTGAGTACTCAACTGGAGAAGTGCAGTCACTGCTGGCTCATTGAGCCGGCGTTGGAACAGTACAGCGAGGGAACCTGCCGGGAATGTGGTGAACAGAAAACTTTCACCAACTTCGTGGGCCGGCAGGACTATCCAGACCCGCGGCCTGTCCACGAGTTACGCCAGGAAGAGCCAGTCCAAGAATCGGATGACACTGAGCCTGATGATGAGGCGTGGCCAGTAGTTCAAGCGTACCTCCGCAGGGAGGCCTAGCACGCGATATTGTTACACCCGCATACAGTGCTAATATCCTGTGTAACAAAGCGCTAAGATGGCCTAGAGTGCCTCTACCTCATCCCATTTGACGCTGACCATCTGCCCATCGTCCAGGACGACACGGTAGCCGTGCTCGGTGACGTTATAGCCGTTTGTAGTCAGTTCAGCCACAAACCGCTCTACGGTGCCTGTAACGCCGCCGCGCAGCCCTCCCAGGACTAGGACTCGGTCTCCACGGCCAAACGTTGCTCTGACATCGAACAGCAGTCCGTCCGGGCTTCGAGCTAGGAACGGATTCGTCTCGGTTGCCATCATGCCCTCCTGCAATCGGGGCAGCTCTCCCGACTCCGTCGCATCGCCTCGCTGCCCAGCAGTAGACGTCGTACCACTACCCGTGCCGCTGAGTCCTCAGGTCCATCACCAGTTCTATGTGAGTCTGACTGTGTTGCCATCACCGCCTCCGAAGAATAATAGAACAACTGTACTACATACACGGGGATTTGACAATCGAATGGGGAACCCACCTACAGGTTGCGCGTAAGTGATAGCCGTGAGGACGGAGTCTAGCCCCCTCCAGAGAGCCAAGAGACATGCAAAGCGCCCGACGAGACAACTCATTAGGCCATCTCGGTTCGCCAAACTGGCCCTTTAGTGGCGGTCTGTTGAACCGCCTGGTACTCGCCGCCAACTTGTTCCCCATCTATTCTCTTTCCCTACCCTAATTCGGGTCTGGAGGAAGGTGTCGGGTGGACAAGGAACAGCAGACATATGCAACTATGGAAGACTTGGAGTCGTTTCGGAACGAAATGAAGGGTCTGCTCCGAGGCTTCTTGGATTTCGTTGTTGCCTTCGGACTCGAATTGGGAGTCCATCCTCAGAAGGAAAGAGCTCAATTTCTGTCTAAGCTTGAGCGCCACAGCGTTAACGGCGCATCTGGCAACGGGGATACCTGACACGAGCCAGACGGGACATATCGGCACGGGTAAGCATAGAAGGGGGACACGGCTAGTCCCTCAAGTAGACTGCGGCTATTGCCCACCACACGGCTATGTAAGCCGCTATCAAAGCCCAGCCCCGCCATGCGTCTAACAGGCTGTCACCACCTGCAATGGTGAGCCAGAACACCCCTCATGCTACTAGTGAAACGCCTGCGGCAGCGGATATCAGGACTTCAAGCCACGCCCGCAATGACCCCATCCAGCGCCTCCCAAATGGACTCTAGCGGGGCCAACTATACCACCTTGGAGTGGCGGTAATGTCGAATCTACGCACGAAGGGGGCACCCTCTTTAACCCCAGTCAGACACCACCCCAGGTTCGCCTTTGCTTAATGGAGGGGTGGTGGGCCTACGTGTACTGAATTGCGAACTTTTCGATTGACCGTCGCCTTATGACTAACCGACGAGAGTTCTGCATTAGAGGTGCGTCTCCTAGGGGGTTGGCGCAGCAAACGGACGATCATTCTCCCCTCGCCCCTGCCACGTCCCTGCGCTGGAAGAGCCAGAAGGCAGCGACGCCGAGCACCAGAGTGTAAGCCAGCAGGACGAGAAAGGCGTGCAGTGCAACAGGCGGGTCACTGACGGAGAACAGGCCCCCCTCGGTCGTCACCACGCCGGTTTCGGTCATCCAGGCGGTGGTGTTGGCTCCCAGCAGGAAGTTGGTCACATTGTTGAACCAGTCGAACAGGCCACCTAGGATGCGGACGAGTATGAGCTCAGCGAAGTAGTACGCAAGAGACATCGCGATTCCCATGCTCGACGATGAGGTCAGTACTGTGAGGAACAGCGCCAGAACGACATACGGGACCAGCCCATAGACCGCCTTGCCAAACATCACCACCACCGTGGACCACTGACCGGCTCCGACTAGTCCACCGCCGTCGCCTAGTGTGAGTGAAGCGGCGATCAGGCTGCCGACCACGACGGTCAGAGATATGACCAGCAGCCCAGCAACACTCAGTAGCACGAGCGACAATGCCTTGGCTGCCAGGAACTGCCACCTGCCAGTACCCCTCGTCAACGCTGTTCGTAACGTGCCCCAGCCGTACTCCGCGCCGACCGTCGATGCTCCCAGGATCATGACGAGGAGAACGCCGATGTATTGGGCGACTCCGAGACCGTTAGCCAGACCGCCTGAGAGGACGAAGAACTCCCGGTGACGCTGGCGGTCCTCCGCTATCTGTTCAACGATGTCTGGACAGTTTCCCCGCTCTCGTCGTTGTTCGACCCTCTTGCGAGCGACATCGCGCATCTCGCCGATCACCATTTCCACCTTGGCATCAGCGGTCCCGTCGAGGATATCGGCGCATGTGATCGTGATCATGGAATAATCACCATTGGCATCCCTCCCTCCGAAACCATCGTGGTATTCGCTGCCCACGTTCCCGTATGAAGCGTAGAAACCCCATAGGGTGGCTTGAACGACGGCGAGGGCGACGATCAAGAGTATCCACGGCATCCATCTCTTGCGGAGTTTGAACAACTCCCAGCGGGCGAGGCGCACCACCTGAGCGATCATTCGCCCCTCGCCCCCGCGATGTCCTTACGGTAGAAGAGCCAGAGGGCCACGCCGCCGAGCACGGCGATGTATGCCGTCAGGACAAGGAAAGCGTGCAACTGACCCGGCAACTCACTGACCTTCACCAGACCGAAACTCCGAGTGAATGCTCCAACTTCAGCTATCCATGTATTGCTGCGGACCCCAGTCTCGGACATCCAGCCAGCGATACTGGGGCCTAGGAGGAAGTCAGAGAAGTTGCTGAACCAGGCCAGCCTACCCAGGACCTGAATGATCGTGATCTCGACGAAGAAATACGCCAGAGAGGTGGCGATCCCCATGCTCGACGATGAGGTCAATACTGACATGAACAAGGCCAGCACTATGTACGGGACCAGCCCGTAGACCGCCTTGCCGAACATCACCGCCACCGAGGACCACTGGCCGGCACCGGCCAGCCCACCACCGTCGCCGCTGATGAGTGAACCGAAGACCACACTGCTGACCGCGGCGAACAGGGCCACGATGATGAGCCCCGCGCTGCTCATCAGCAAGAGAGCGAATACCTTCGCTCCCAGGAACTGCCAGCGGCCGATACCTCTGGTAAGCGCTGTCCGTAACGTGCCCCAGCCATACTCGACCCCCATCGCGAGCGCTCCCAGGATCATGATGAGTGGGATCCCGTAGAAGTTGGCAACGCCGAGGCCGTTGGAGAGGCTGCTAGGAAGGACAAGGCCCCCTCGGTATCGCTTGCGTTCCTGAGCGTGGCGTTCGAGCACCTCCTCACAATGTCCACTCGCCCGTGCCTCCTCTACCGCCTCAAGTGCGCTCACGCGGCTAATCCACGGGGAGGGCGCCGGCTCCGGGATGAGTGCCAGCTTGGTATCGACGTTGTCCTCTACCACGTCGCCGCATGTGATGTCGACTGTGATACTGACGCTGTTCTCTTCAGAGAATGTGGCACCCCAGATGCTTTCATACCTGCCAACATTTCGGTACGCGGAGTAGTCGCCCCATAGGGCGAGCTGGGTCATGACCACGGCGATCGCCAGGAGTATCCACGGTATCCATCTCTTGCGGAGCTTGAACCACTCCCACCTGGTGAGGCGGAGTACCTGGGCTATCACTCTGCGTCCTTCTTTCCGTCGCCCGTAATATCCAGGAAGTACTGCTCCAACGACATCTCATCGGCTGCCATCTCCGTGACGTAGACTTCCGCGCGACCCAGGGCTGAGCTCAACTCCGACGAACGCTCACTCGGAGCCGTCACTACCACCGACTCACCGTCTATAGTCACATCGCCAACCCACTCCAGCGCCGACAAGACTTCGATGGCCTTCGCATTGTCCGTGGTACGCAGTCGCACCCGCTCCCCCGCTCGCGTGTGCACCAGGTCGGCGACCTTGCCTTGGGCGATGAGCTTGCCCTTGGAGAGGATGGCGACGCTGTCGCACACCTGCTCTACCTCGTGCAGCAGATGACTCGACAGCAGCACCGTGCGTCCACCTGTGCCGAGGCCCCGGATCATATCCCGGACCTCGGCCATGCCCGCTGGGTCCATGCCGTTGGTCGGCTCGTCCAGGAACAGGAGCTCGGGGTCGCCCAGCAGGGCGTAGGCCAAGCCTAGGCGCTGCTTCATGCCCAGAGAGTAGGTACGGAAGCGGCTCTTCGCGCGGTCGGCAAGGCCCACCTTGCTCAGCAAGTCGTCCAACTCTTTCCGGTTGCCCCTCCCTGTGATCCCCTGGTAGTAGGCCAGGTTGTCTCGACCCGACAGGTACGGGTAGAAGGAAGGGGTCTCGACGATGGCACCGACGCGATGGAGGGCATTCTGATGGGGCGTGCCGCTGCCAAACAGACTAAAGCTGCCCGCGGTTGGCTTCACCAGCCCAAGCAGCATGCCCATGGTGGTCGTCTTGCCCGAGCCGTTGGGACCGAGAAGACCAAAGACCTGCCCGCCGGGCACCTCCAGCGAGAGGTCGTCTACGGCAAGGATGTCGCCATATCGCTTGGTCAGCCCATCCGTCTGGATGACGAGCTCGTTCATGTAGTCCATCCTTTCGCACACCAAGTTGTGTGCCGACCGGAGCCTCGGCATGATAGCGTCGCACAAATCGAACAGGGTTAGAGGAGGGGGGACGTCGACAGTCCCCGGAGCCGGACGTTGGTTCACGCCCCTCGACCATTCTAGGCCAGGCTATTGGGTGCCGGGACCTGTGCTGCCGCCAGGGACACGCCCGCTGGAGAGAGCCGGTAAGGGAACTGCGAAGACCGGACCCCCAACGGGATCATCTCATTCCAGGGTGTCCCTGTCCATCAGATTTTATGTTTCCGAAATGGTAAAGTAGAGGCCTGAGATGGGCCGTTTCCTCCAAAGCAAGGGACCCCGCACATGGCCACTATGAGGAGGTGCAAACAAATGGAGCAAAGCACATCCCTGTTGGGGTTACTCCTGATAGTCGTGATGGGCGGTGTAGGCGTCGCCGCATCGGTTGGGGGCGTCGTAGCGCTGAGGAGAAGAAGCGATACCGTCGTCCATGTCCTCGGTGGCGGTGGCGTTGTGCTGGGAGTCCTCCTTGTCTTGTACGCTGTCGTCGTACTGTTCGGGGCTGCGGTGTAGGCGACATGCCCGGGACGGGCTGCTGGCAGCAGAGTACGTTTCCTCTATCGCTTTCAACGATCGGCTGGCCTGTTGCAAATCGTGCCGACGTCTCACTCGGAAGAAAGACTTTCGATATCGTCACACGTACAACAATGGATACCTCAATAATTGTAATCCCCCATACGGATGCGGAAATACTGATCGCAATAAGGGCTCAGGGGAGCAACGGAGCAGGCCACGGATTGCTCAAAATCATGGCTGAATGACTATGGGTTTCGCTACAGGGTTATCCAAGGTGTCGATCGGCCTAGCTGGTATTGCGGGGGCTAGCGTAGTTCTGGGCTTCTCTGATTTTCACTTTTTGCACGGCATTCGGTTTCCCTATGCAGCCCACGTTTTCTATGCAGTCCAAATTGCCGTGGTTGTCGTATTTCCCTTCCTTGCAGGCTGGCAGACGCGGAACCTGAAGAATGCTTTGCTTTACCCCATCGGTGTATTGGCATGTGTGTCCATCGTCTGGGCTATTGGCGAACCACCCCCTATCGATGTACTGCCCGTCGTCTTCCTAATTGTAATCACTGTGAGTTATGGAGCAGTGGCCTCTGGTGCATTCTTTACTGGATGGAAAGCGGCGCACTGGTTTCACCGAAAACGGTAACAGGTGATTTGAAGCGGCGTAGGGCCGAGTCCCTCTAGTCTCCTGGCCGGCCGGATGGGCAAACAGGAACGCAGCACTCGGAGCATCAAGAACACGTGAGGTTCCTATCGGATGAAGAGGGTGGCGTGCTTGAGGACTCGGGGGATGTCCCCGATCCTATAGCACCAACCGGAACCTCAAGGTGAAAGTTCTTGATTTCGTCAAGTCCGGCCCACCAAACTTGACGGTAGACAGAACTGGGCTGTGTAGGGCCATCTCCTCTGCATCTTTCCAGGTATGCGGCTGTCGTCTGGCATGGGGATGGAGTACCGGACGACGGCGTTGCCGGGGCTGACGACAATCTCCTTGACGAAGGACTCGATGAAGGCCCGCGACTCGGTGAGCTCGCTCGTCCTGAGGAACGCGCTCATGTCGTTGGCGTAGGCGGTGATGGTTTCCACGTCGTCCAAGACCTCCCTGCGCTGGGAGAGGATTGACCTTGCCTCCTCCGCTGTGGTCTCAAGCCTCTCCTGCCGTTCCCGGTGGTCCCGGATGCGGGGCTTGAAGTCGTCGACGTCCAGGTCGGTGGTCTCCACCAGGTTGTAGAGCCGGTCCAGCCTGCGCTTCACGTCCACAAGCTCCGAGTCGATGGTCTCCAGCCTCTGCCGCTGCTCCTTGGCAACTCCGTCCATCTCCTCGTCCACCAGCTTCACCAACTTCCGGATGTTGGACTCGGTGAGCACGTTCTCCCGAATCTTGCCGACCACCAACTCCTCGAAGCGCCGGGCGTTGAGCCTGGGGGCGTTGCAGGCCCCACTGCCCCGCTTCATCACCGACTGGCAGACGTAGTAGGAGAACCTGCCGCTCTTGGCGTCCTGGCCGGAAAGGGCGCGGTTGCAGGTCTTGCACTTGATTAGGCCGCTGAGGAGGTAGGAGCTTCCGACCCGGCGGGGGTGGCTCCGCTTGGGAGCGCGGGAGCGCAGCTTCCGGTTCACTCGGCGGAACCGGGTCTTGGAGATGATGGCGGGAAAGGCCCTCTCCACCCGCACCGGGTCTGCCTTGTCCTTGGCCTTGGTCCCCCAGACCAGCTTCCGCGGTTTTTAATAGACACAAAAAGCTGAGGTATTCGTGGGCGGTCGGGCTAGGAGGCAGTTGAAGGTGACAGCGCCGAGACTTCTCGCTAGCGACGTCCCGACCGCCGCCCCCAGGTCGACCTTATCCCTGGATGTGAACGTCGCCCGCGCCGGGGACGACTATGACTCAGGCGATGTGCAGTAGTCAAGCCCCAAGAGGTTCAGGTCGTTGGTCTCGACATCCCGCAATCCCGACGGGATGCAGCCTGAGAACGAGTTGCCAGACAGGTACAGAGCCGTCAGATTGAGGCCTTCAAGCTCCTGTGGTATCCCGCCGCTCAGACTGTTGTCGCGCAGCCACAGATCGGCCAGGCTGTCCATGTCGCCCAATTCCACAGGTATGCTGCCAGTCAGGTCATTGTTCCTCGTTCCCCGCCGTGATCGAGTACGTCACCGCGTCTCCCACCGGAGCGAGGGCGCTGATCTCGAACGAGTACGAGTCCGCCCCGAACCTCGGAGGCAGAGGGCTGCACGCTGCCGTGGTAGCCGTCTCCGTGGGGGGGGCCACAGGCCCGCCCTCGCGTTGTAAGTTGTCCTGATGTATTGTTCCCAGTTGGCGAGCCTCTTACTTTCCCGGTATCGCTCTCAACGAACGGGTGGCACGTGACAGACGTTGAACTGTCAGCCAGAGTCATTGAAGGAGATACTGACGTCTCGGTGGGACAACACGCATTTGCCGTTGTTGGTGACCGCTGCCAGCTGGCTCCTCCGAAGACGGTGGCGATAGCGTCCCGGAGCCCCTGGTGGGCGTCCGAGACCAACTTCACTCCGCCGAGGCCTCTGGCCGACAGTGAGCGCAGGAAGGCCAGCCAGAATGCACCGTCTTCACTGGTACCCACGTCCATGCCGATGATCTCACGCCTGCCCTCTCTGTTGACCGCCGTCGCCACCACCACGCTGACGTTGACTATCCTACCGGCCTCCCTGCGACCTTACGGGCGGCGGTAGTGGCGGCCCAGTTCCGAGGCGTAGCGCCGTCCCAACGTGGCGCCCTCGGCCTCCAGCCATTCGGTGAACCGGGTGGAGGCGGTGGGTGGGTCAGCCGACACCAGATGGCCCGCCATCAGTCCGTCGATTTCATCCCTGGTCAGCACCACATCCCGCACCAACCAACCCGCCATTCGGGCGGCCAGCAGCGCCACCGAAGGCCGTACGTGAATCAGCCGGGCTCGGCTGCCTACTCGGCGAGCTATGAGCCGTACCGTCTCCTCAAACGTGAATGTCTCAGGTCCCACCGTGTCTAGTACGACATCTTCGCTTCCCGCCCCGGCATTCACGGCAAGTTGCGCCAGGTCGTCTACGAACACCGGCTGGATCGGATAGTCCCCAGACCCTGCGATTGGGAACGCCGGAAACCGCCTCAGGAACCAGGCGATGTTGTTTATCAGCACATCCTCGGGGCTGAACAGCACCGTGGGTCTGAGGATGGCGTAGGACAACCCAGACTCGTGGATTGCCTTCTCCACCAGCGCCTTCCCCCGGAAGTACGGAAGTGGCGAGTCTTCCGAGGGGTTGGTGATGCTGATATGGACGATGCGTGTAACGCCGGCTTCGAGCGCCGCTCCTATCAGGATGCGGGAGTTCTGAACGGCGATGTCGTGAGTAACCGTGCCTCTGGCGAAGCGAATCCAATAGGTGTTATACAGAGTGTCAACTCCCCGGAGATTTTCTACCAAACCATCAAGGTCGCCGAAGTCCAGAGGTAGAGCCGCCACCCGATCACCGAAGGGGCTGCGGGAGGCGGGAGTACGGGTCAACGTTTTCACAATGCCACCCTGTTCCAGCAACCGCCGCGCGATGTATTTGCCCGTGTGTCCAAAGGCCCCAGTGACGACCGAGAGACTAGATCGGCTCATTGCCTTCCTGACCTCCGAGATCAGCAATGGCTGCAACAAGGAGCGCGAGGGCTGTTGGCAAATAGAACATGCCGATGGAAGCTATCGCTAACGCACAGAATCCCAGAAGCACGACGGCGGGACCCCAAAGAAGCATTTTTCGTACCGTCTGGCTCTTAGCGGTGAACCGAAAGGCCAATAAAGCAATGCCGGTCAGCAGGATAGGCACTAGCAGCAACAAGATTACGTGCAGGCCATTCACTTCTATTGCCGTAGCGCTAGAGCGAATCACCTCCCCGCCAGGCTCACCAGGGAGTGTCGCCGTTACCGACGCACCCTCATAGGTGGGCCAGAACGCCAACCAGACCCCAGCGGCCCAGGCAAAGGCATGGGCGACCCATGCAGATACTGTCGCTACGCCGATAGACCTCAGATGTCCCTCCGTACCAAGCGCTACTACGTTTCGTGCACCGGGCTCCCGGATATCACGAAGCGCCTGAGTTGAGATGGCTAAACCCCGGCGTGGTAAAATGGAAACTTAGATGCCTCTCTATTCTAATAGGGTTCGTCGGCTTTGACGACATTGCTGTAGTAATTGCATTCGTGAAGACGAAGAAGCTTTGGTATGAGCCGGAGATTCACATACTCTGCAATTCTGGTAGTAGCGCTGACGTTGATTGCCGCTGCGGGGATTGTGTACGCCCGAGGCACCGGTGGTTACGAATCGGCAACTGGTTACAAATCGATATCCCACGAGGCCCCTCCTCGAACGATAGACCCTAGGATCGTTAGGCAGATGCCTCTAGTAGATGCGTCGAGTCAAATCTACGAGCTTTGGCAGAGAGAAGGCTTGCAAGGCTTCACAGGGATGCGGTTTGACAATGACAAGGGGGAAGTAATCCTCTACTGGAAGGGACAAGTCCCTCACAGGATGGCCGCGCTTGTGCGGACGTTGCGGGCCAGCGTCCCAGTTCGAGTAGTTGAAAGACCCTACTCACTCGTAGAGCTTCAGCGGGAAGCAAGGCGGCTTGTCGAACTTGATCTCTCCGGGGCAGGCGTTAATGTCACTGAGGCAGGACCTCTTGCTGATTTCTCAGGAATAGGAGTCGGGATTGAACCCACTGAGCGGCTTGACCGGGCGCAACAGACCGACCGGGCGCGTCAGGTCATCGAGAGTGATTTCCCTCTCGAATTCACAGTTGCCCCAGCGCCGGAACCATTAGTTTCTCAGAATCGTTAGCGGGGTTCCTATTTGTTTGGCCTCGTCCTGGCGATGTTGCCCGAAGGGACCGGGCGATAGCCCAATTCCAGCTATGCCCCCACCCTTTGCAACCCCCGCAGCTGCAACGGCGACCCTGGCGGCAGTGGCTGGTCCTTGGCCACGTCTTTTGCCGCCCGTTCAGTCTTGGCTAGCCTGAGGGGACGACATCCGACACCTACCCGAGTAGCCGATAGTTCGTCCGAATACCGGATGGGTCATCTCAAAGTTGACACGGAAACTGGCTTCACTCTCTCCGGTTTCGGTGGTGCAGCCACCTCCGAAAGGCGAGACCCAGGTGGGGAACCCAATAATCAGCCCAAGAAAAGGTACCCTTAACACGTACTTCCGGATGTCATAGACCAAGCTTCCTACGTCGCCAACTCGCAAGTCCGACTCTATCCCCAGACCCCATCTCGCAGTTTCGATGATTCTATGGTCGGCTGAAAATACCATGTGAGAAGAGAACGTCAAGTCCCTACGAAAGCCGTCGTTGCCGAAGAAGGTCCTAAGCCAATGCATCACGCCCGAACCATCGACTCGGCTGTGCACGGTGAATTCAACATCCTCTCCGCTGCGCGGGACCGGGGCACGGAACAGCATGTATGAGAGCCATGCTACTGGCCTGATTGCCGTCTTAACATTGATACTGTCCATGACCCCACTCAAAACCACCGTTGGTTCAGAGTAGTGCTTACGCACCGCCGTGTGTAGATTGATAAAGTCGTCCCCCAATGCGCGGGCGATGGGAGAGTTGTTGGCGGGGCATCCCGTCATACGTCGCGGCTTCCTCTCTTGGGACCCTCAGGGCATTCCTAGCCCAAGGCCAATGTCAGACTGCTAACCTGAACCTCAAAGTGAAGATTCTTTAGGCGCAATTGCGACGGACTCAGGCTCAGGGGAATCACCGTCGATGGGTATGGCCAGCGTGATGTCCACGTTGTTGTCCCTATCGATGACGACCTGCTCCACGATCATCTGGAGAATCTCCTTGCGCTGCTCGGGGGTCAACTCGTCCAAGCCCTGGCCGACCTCTCTCGCCCAGGCTAGGACAGCCTCCATCAGCCGCCGCTTCTCAGCTCCGCCCACCTCCTGAGCATGGTAATCGTCCAGCTTCGCCCTGGCGCTCTCAAGCCGCTCGGTGATGAACTTGCGCTGATGGTCGAGTTGGGCCTCGGTGATCTTCCCCGACACGAACAGCCTGATGGCACGGTCCTCTTCCATCTGGATGCTCCGCAGGTCTCGCTCGGCTTGGGCGATCTCCTCCTCCAATCCGCCGCCCTCTGGAGAATCGAGGGTGTCGATACCGGCGACGATCAGGTCGGGGTTCTGGATTACCCGCTTCACCTCGCTCCATATCGGCTCCTCCAATCGCTCGGCCCGGATGTAGGGACGCTCTCGGCAGCGCAGGCGCATACTCTGCATTCCGTTGCACATGTAGTATCGGTTGGGAGTGGGAAGGTCGTAGCGGTACTTCTTGCCGTTGCGAACGTTGGTGGTGCTCCGGGTGCATCTTGCATGGAAATTGTGGCCGCACTCGCCGCATTTCAGAAGGTGCTGCAACAGGTAGAGCACATTCGTGTTCCTCTTGGCCCTCCTGCTCCGCTGCTTCTTCAGCGCCTGCGCCCGCTCCCAGGTCTCTTGGTCTATCAGCGGTGGAATCGGCACTTCTATCCAGGTGTCCCTCGGCTGGTCGTAGACCTTCATTCCGTCTTCGGTGGAGACGTGGCGGTACTTGCCGTAGACCCAAGAGCCCGTGTAGCTGTCGTTTCCCAGGAGGCTATGTACCTGGGCCTGACGCCACGCCGGGCCGCCCAGGGCGGTGGGGATGCCCTCGTCGGTCAGCCGCACGGCAATGGAGTAGGACCCCATCCCCTCATGGACGTACATGTGGAAGATGCGGCGGACGACCTCCGCCTGCTCCTCAATCGCCTCGGGCCTGCCGTCGTCCCCGATGCGGTATCCGTAGGGGAGGCCGCCGGTGGACACCCGTCCCTGCTTGGCCGTCCCCCGCTTGCCCATAGTGGACCGCTCCCGGAAGTTGTCAAGCTCTATCTTGCCGATGGCCGCCATGAGTCCGAAGGTCTTCATGTCGATGGAGTCCATGACGGCTTCCAGCCGTATCTGGTGGGCCTCGACGACCTCCATCAGAGCGGCTGCGAGGTACATCCCTCTACTCAGCCGATCGGACTTCCAGCAGACGATGGTGTCGAAGCGTCCGCTCCTGGCGTCGGTCAGCATCCGCTGGAACTCGGGGCGCTTCTTGGACCAGCCCCTGCCCACCTCCTGGTAGCGGGCGTTGATGGTCAGCCCTTTGCTCTCGCAGTAGGCTTCCATGTCGCCTATCTGCTCGGAGAGGGAGGTCTTGTCGTCCTCAGCCTGGCTCTTGTCCGATACGCGGGCGTAGATGGCCGCCCTCTTGCCGTTTGCCTGTCTCTGTGTCCTGCTTACTGCCATGATTGCCTCCTCTCGTACCCTCTGAAATGAAAAAGACCCGCCTCCTGTCGGGAGCGGGTCTGCGAGTAGTACAATTACTTCGCATCACCTGTCCATCAGGTGGCGCCACGGCCCGGGGTGTTTGCAGCATCGCCGGGCCAACTTGTACCCAGCATTCTACCCCTAGCGGCGCGGCGGCGTCAAAGCGCGTCACCGTGCAGGCCGCAACTCCTCGTCTTGGATTGGCTGCTCTTGCCCGCTCGTGGGTCCAATTCTCGTAGACGTAATAGCCCATGATGCCACCTTCTACAGTAATCCTGCCCCACTTTTGATTCGAGGCGGCACTTTTGGTGCAAAGCCTCTTGGAGCAGAACTTCTGCGCCCTTTCCTACCAGACGGTCTCTATCTGCACAGAAGTTGTAAGGGTCTCGTCCCGCGTCACCACCGGCGCGTCAAGGGCCGCTGCCTCGGCGGCGATGAGCCGGTCGTGCATCTCCGGTATCTCCGGGAAGCGGTCCAGCCTCTCAAGCTGCGCCCTGCCCAGGTCGGACAGCTCTATCCCGCCCACTGCGTCCAACGCCGCCAGCAGATCGGAGGGAGGGATGGGCTGGCCCAGCTTGGCCGATAGGAAGTAGAACTCGGCCACCGCTATGGCGGGGACGATGATGGTCGCGTTGCCCGTCTCGGCAAGACGGAAGACGGCGGAGGCGGCGGTGGTGAGGCGCTCGGGCGAGCGGAGATACCACCACAGGGCGTGGGTGTCCACCACGAACCGGGCCGGACTATCCAGCATGGCTGCGCTCCGGCTCTCCAGATGCCGGGGACCTGGGCTCCCAGAGCGTCTTGACATTCAGGAAATCCTCATAGGTCGCATCGGGCAGGTGGGACAGGGAGCCCTTCAACGTGCTGAGGGAAGGTTTTCCCTCGGTGGGTCCCTCTACAGGAGTGAGCCTGCCGCAAGGCTTTCCACGGCGGGTGATGATTACCTCCGCGCCGTCGTCCAGGTCTCTGAGTATCTCGCTGACCCTGGTTTTGAACTCTCTTATGCTGTACGTGGTCATGTGATTTTTCCTGTAGTGGTTATAGAGATAGGCTGTTGTGACTACATAGTACCGCCTCCTGGCGGGAGAGGCAACAGGGGTGGCCACGGGGTTTGATCGCTTATCCATACGGGGGGCCATACCAGACGTACTACGGGGGAGGCGGGAGGAGACATCCCTGCCAGTGGGTGTGGCCCCGCTCTCTGCCATCTGTCCGCCCCGTCAGACGCCGCAATGCCCCTCGCACTCGTTGCCGTAGCCATCCTGACGGAGGCCGTCTCGCAACCGCGTTTCATCAAGGCTGACCGCCTGCGCGAGGGGCACCCGTAGAGGATGCAGGTAGGGCTCCTTGGCGAAGGCCAACCGTCCTCTGAGTTTGGCGTCGATCTCCACCGCGTCGGCGAACAACTCCGGCCACCTGCGCTTCGTCTCGACCCATTTCTGGCGAGACTGGTAGGGGCAGCGATGCAGGCCGAGCGCTCCAGTGGCCGGTCGTAGCGGGTCTGCCACCACTCCATGCAGTCTTTTCTGGACATCCCGGCCTCGATGAGTGGGTAGCGGTTGCGTATCCACCCGTCGCGGGATGGCCTTATGCGAATAGCCTCGTCGGTGGAGATACCCAGCCACAGCTCGACGGCGGTGCCGGTGGGGACGCGCTGTCCCTTGCTGAGTCCTAGCAACTCGCGCATCTTCCGGCGCACGGGCGCGATCTTGTAGTGCTCAATACACTGCCGCCGCCCCATCCCGTCACCCTCCCCATCTCGTCCCTTCAGATAGACGGGAAGATCGATGAAACCCCGGTTCCCGGAGTGGTTGGTGAGGGCTTTGGCGTCCTCGCGGAGGCTGCGCCCGTTGTCCACGATGTATAAGGGGAACGCCAGACGCTCGGCCAGCCATTCCAGGTGGGGGGGGTAGATGCTGGGAGGCTCCCAGTGGGTGTCGGCGAAAATGGCGCAGTCCGGCAGTTGGCCGAACACGCTCCCGCTTGCCATGAGGGCCATGACCGATGACTGGACGCCTCCGCCCAGGCTGATGACCGTCAGGGAATGGGTGGGCTGCATCAGGCTTCTACCTCGCAGCCGTCCTCTGATGAAGAGTCCGCGTCCGGTGCAGGGAGCTTGTCTTCGGTTGCGTACTTGACGAGCAGGGTGAAGAGGCGGCGCAGCCGGTCCTGAGCGTCGGGGCCGGGGTTGGAGTCGATGCTCACGACCCGCAGCTCACCGGGGTCTTTCCTGGTGCCTTTGGGTTTGTGCTGGTTCTTGGTCTCTTCCATATCGGTCTTTCAGCGCTCCCGACGTCGGCAATGCAGGCGGGGTTCACCCCATCCGCGCTGAGTCTGTTGGTGTCGTTCGGAGCCACTGGCCTTTCGTTCATCTTTGTGAGCGAACGCCCGTTCTCCTTCAGTGTGGGGGACCGGAAAGTTGGGCGTAATCCCCTATAGGGGTGTTCACCCATGAACCCCCCTTATAAGACCCTCCCAAGAGGGGGCCGTCTGTGATGTCATGCCGTGTACAGAGATTTGAGTTTGTTCCAAAAAGGGAAGTCGGGGTCCTGAGCAAGCTGAATCAGGGGTAAATCAGCCCCTACAGGACGGAAACAGTGAACACTTTGTCGAAAGGGCTGGTTCCAGAGGGTTGTGTGGGGAACTAGCTATGAAAGTTCCAAAAGGGGAAGTCCCGAATTCTGAGGCCACTTCCCTTTCGCCTGTGTGAAAATTCCCTTTTTGGAAGTGGGGGAGGAAACAGATGAACGAGAAGTATTTAACCGGGGAAAAGAGCCGAAGCCTGGAGAGTCTGCGGCATCTGCGGTTGATGGCGCTGCTGCGGGAGCTGATACGTGACGAGGGCCGCATGGAAGCGGCGGAGATGCTGGGCGTCAACTACAAGACCCTGGCTAGAGCCGTGGTAACCGGCAGCCTTTCGCCGCGCATGAGCCATGCGTTGGAGCGGCTGCTGCTGTCCGGGGGGGGCTCTGCTGTGGCCAAGCAACAGGAGCGTATCCAGGCGCTGGAGGCTCGGTCAGATGCGCTGGAGAAGGAGGTGCGGAGCGCCCACGCCGCTGGAGAGGTTGAGGTGAAGGCGTTGCGGGAGGAACACGCCGTAGCGATAGAAGAGGTGAGGCAGCGGCTGACGCAGGTGGACGCACATCAGCGCGAAGCGGCTACAGCGCACGCGCCCACCACGACTGCGCCCAACTCAGAGAAGCAGCCTGTGACGACGGGTGTGACCCGGCGGAAGTATCCCGAGCTGGTGACCCGTGAACCTGCGCCAGACGACGAGGGGGTCTATGGCGCGGCGTGGCCGCTGGTCGAGGAGTGGCGAAGGCTCAGGGAAGGCCATCCCAACGACGGCAGGAGTCTGTCGTGGCTGGTGACGCACGAGCGTATCCTGAATCTGGAGCTGGCTATGGCCGAGGAGCACGGGCTGACCCTGCCGCCCGAGACCCAGCCGCTCGCGGGGGTGTGGAGGAACGGGCAGCGACGCTCGATAGAAGCGGCCCTGAGCGACACCCAGAGGGCGCGGGTCAAGCGGGAGTTACTCAGGTGGCTGCGCCGGATCCTCACCCTGGGCCTGTGGCGGAAGTAGACGCTTTCAGGGTGTGGTTAGGGTTTCGTGGAACTTTTGTCGAACTAGAGTGAACACTTTGGGTGGTAAGGCCCCAAAAGGTATTGCCAACGAGGCGATGGGGCGTAATACTGAGATTGTTATCAGGTTTTTCCAGTGTTTCTTTGCCTTAGAAACCTGGGGGTCCTTTCCCTGAGCCCGGGATGTACCAGAGGGATCGAGCCAGGCTCTCCCAACGGTCGCCCAAGAGGGATGCTTCCACAAAGGCCGGAGTGCGTCCTGCGTTTCGACCTTTCGATACGACGGTTGGAGTGCCCCATGCCCTCTGACCGTCCCCCCATGCCTGCGGCATAGCTCTTCAGACAGCTAGGCCGCAGCTTCGACACGCGCCGGTCTGCCATTTGCATCGCAGGCTGGCCGCTTCACGTCACCGCAGCCTCCCCAGAGTCGGTACGCCATATAGACCCTGGCCGAGCTGCGCCCTTTTTCACCCGCGTCTGTTCTGTGGCCACATCCTGGGACAGCCGCGCCGCGTCTTCGTAGCTCCCCAGAAGTCGCGTTGCGACGAAGAGACCCTGGCCGAGCTGCGTCTTTTCCACCCTGGCCCCTCTGCGTTCGATGCGCGGACCAGGCCGGGTACAAGTCACGCTGCGTTCACGTGAGGTATCCCACCGTGGGCGGAGTGTGTCCATCGACAGTCAACCCAGTAGCGAAGACCCGCGCCACGGATGCCGGTGCGGGCAACAGACACACAAAGGAGGTGCGCATGCACATCAAGGAACGGGTTCCACGGGTCCTGGCCGCCGTCGCCGGGACCGCAAGAGCCATGCGGCGGCACAAGCGGAGGACGCTGGCGGCAGGCGTGGCGTTGCTCCTGGTAACGCCCCTGTTGACCGGTTCAGGCGCTGATGCCTTCACCGTAAACGCCCTGGCCCTTGGATGCGGGGCGCTGATGCTCCGGCGGTTCATGGGCGCAAGGAACAGGAAACAGGCGATACAAGCACTACGGCAATCGAAAGTAGAAAGGAGGTCGTGATGACAACGACAGTGATGAACAACGGAACGATGGTAGTGGGTGAAAGGCCCAGGCGCAGTCTGGAGGAGCTGGTTGACCGGGTGATGGATGCCCTCTTTGCCAGCAACCGTGAGCAGTCAACGGCGCAGAGCGTGGCCAAGAGCGTCCACGACGCACGGCGGCTGCGGAAGGCGGGGGATCTGGACGGAGCGCTGGCGGTGTTTGCCGGCGTCGAACCCGACACGACTGCCCCAAACGAGACGCGTTGGGCCTACGCCGAGTGGCAGGACCTGGTGCGACGACGGTTCGGGCAAAGCGAGACCCTGGTGTACAGCCAGGGCACCGGCAGAGCTGCGGCGCTCGCTCCCCACGGCGACGGGACCGTGGAAGTCCTGGCCGTGCTGGGGATGGGGTGGCAGCCGGGCAAGGTGGTCTCCGCGAGGAGCCTGCGGGGCCTGAAGCCCCTGAAAGGAGGTGGGTCATGGTCGTAGCCAACACACAGGTTGACCTGGCGGCGCTCAAGAGCCGCCATTCCCTGGGTGACGTGGTGGAGGCTGCGGGCGTGCAGCTGAGGGGAAGGGGCCGCGTCCGTCAGGGCGTCTGCCCCTTCCACCAGGAGTCGGAAGGCAGCTTTACGGTGTACGCTGACACGTCCAGGTTTTACTGCTTCGGCTGTGGAGTTGGTGGGGACGTGCTGGACTTTATCCAGCGGGCCGAGGGCCTCACCCTGCCCGAGGCGATACAGAGGCTGGGTGGTGGGACTGGGCTGGCTCCCAGCCCAGTCGTCCGGTCGAGGACACAGGCCGCGCCACGGCGTACCGCTGCTCCCGTGGTTTCCCAGCGGGACCCGGCGGCGCTGTCGACGGCAACCAGGTTCTACCTCCGGTCGATGCTCCAGAGCGCCGAGGCGCGTGAGTATCTGGGCTCCAGGGGCATCAGCTTCGACACCGCCTGCCGCCTGGGTCTTGGCTACGCACCGGGGGACGGGCTGCGCCGATACCTTGAAGCCGCCGGATTCGGCGGCGAGCGGATACGGGCCTCGGGCCTGTTCACCGAGCGGGGCGAGCGGTTCGCAGGGATGGTGGTTGTTCCCGACCTGGCCTCGGGACGCGTCCGCTGGCTTGTGGGCCGGGCCATTGACCCGGAGCGGTCGCCGAGGTTCCAGGCGCTGCCCGGACCCAAGCCGGTGCTTGGACTTGGGCGGCTTGGGGCTGCGCCGTCTTGGGTGGTCCTTACTGAAGGGGTGTTCGACTGGCTTGCCTTGACCCAGTGGGGGTTGCCAGCCGTCGCAGCCCTGGGCACCCAGGGCATGGAGCGGGTGGCAGGTAGCTTGCCTGCCTTCCCCCGCGTGTTCCTCGCCTTCGACTCAGACGACGCGGGCCGCGAGGCCGCCGAGCGGCTTGAGAGCTTGCTTGGGAGGCGGGCCGCCACGGTCGACTTGCTTGGGGTGGCCGCTGACGTGGCCGAACTCGCCACGACGCCCCACGGGCAGACCACGTTCCGGGGCTTGCTTGCACGGGCGGCCCGCACCGCTAAGTAGCACAGTCCTCCTTCCACACGGGCTTCCCGCCCGCTCTTGTGCCCACGCCAGCCCACCGTCTTGCAGGCTCTGTGCCCTGCGCCATCGACCCCCCTACAGCATTACCCAAGGAGGCGCTATGCCCAATGAATGACGGGGCTTGCCCCGCCTACGGGCTTCCCATAGGGGATACCTGCACCGACCAGATAAAGAGCAGTCAGCACATCACAGACATCACGAAGGAGAAGCACAATGACGAACGCATCGACAAAGAACGGAAGCAACGGCGTCCACCCGGACGCTGCCATCACTCCGGAGCACGACCTGCTCTGGGACAGCCTGTCCCCAAGGGTGGTGAGCGAGCTGGAGAAGCCCCTCGACCCGAGCCTGGTGTCCCAGCGCAAGGGCCGGGCCGGTCGCACATACCAGTACATCGAAGGACACACCGTCATCGACCAGGCGAACCGGATCTTCGGTTTCGCGGGTTGGGGATATGAGGTGGTGGGCGACGTGACCCTGCGGGAGATCGAGCAGGTCGACCCCAAGACCGGGGAGGTGAGCCGAATCCGCGCCTACAGCGCTCCCGTGCGGGTCACCGTCCCCGGCGTTCCGCCCCGCACGGACATCGGGTTCCACGCCGTGGCGGAGGAGACGGCGGAGGGTCACGACACAGCCTGCAAAGGGTCGGTTACCGACGGTCTCAAACGCGCCCTGCGCAGCTTCGGAGACCAGTTCGGGAATTGCCTCTATGGGGACCAGGCGGCCACCGGGCAACCGGCGAAGCGGGAAAGCGCAGCCGACTCCCTTGCTCCGCCGCTGCGGGCGACGCTGATCGACCTGGGGGCGATGCAGGGGTTCGACGAGAAGCAGGTGCGGGCTGCGGTCAAGGGCAAGACGGGCAAGAACCTTGAGGCGGTATCGGCATCGGAGCTGACGCCGCTCGTGCAAGGGGCGACCCGGAAGCTCCAGCAGACGCGGGAAGCAGAGGTGGCGGAAGCGGCATGAGCCCAACGCGCCATAGCGAGCCCACGTAACGGGGCTGTCTCCACACCGGGGCAGCCCCGTTTCCATTTGGCCAATTGAGCAACACATAGAAAGGAAGACGACATGAAAGTGAACACTATGTATACCCCGTGGGGACCTCCCCAGGACGTCGTAGCGCTGGCCGAGGGCGTGGTGCGGATCGAAACGGCCAGCCACGGCGGGCTGAAGCTGAGCCGGGAGCGGTGGGACTCCCTTCCCCCTGCCGTCCAAGAGACGCTGCTGACCCCGGCCTTCGCCGAAGAGGACTGCGAAGAGGTCATTGTCCAGACGCTGCTGGGCATCGGCGACAAGAGGGACCGGGAGTGTGCCCTCAAGGTCGCCACATTCTTCGACCGCTACGCCCCAGCGCTTCCCTATCTCCTTGAGAAGGGGGAGGGGCCATGACCCCGGCGACACGGCCCAGGCCCCGGACCCTTCCCAGCAGCACGACCAAGCTCAAGACCGAGCACTGGAACCTCTACGTCACCGTCTCCCTTGATGAGGACGGGGCGCCCTTCGAGGTCTTCGGCACTATCGGGAAGGCAGGCAGTTTTACCTCAGGGGTAACGGAGGCGGTCTGCCGCCTCGTCTCGCTGCACTTGCGGCGCGGTACTCCCTTGGACGAGAGTGCGCCGCGTCACGCGGCATAGGATTCCCGACCGAATCGGGAGAAATTCGGAGGAGATTTCTGGGTCAACCGACTTACCTGGAGGTGAAAGCCAAAGGGGAAAGCAGCATGTCGGTAAAGCGGCTACAGCTCCAAAGCGTTGTAGGGCTGGTTCCGCAAGACCCGCGCGATACGGTGAAGGCTTGATTGCTTGAACCCCAGTCTCCAGATGGTGAAACGAGTGCACCCGCCGGTAGAACGCTTGTAACCCGGCGCCACCCATTGCACTGGCCCGATTTCGTGGCCAATGCATCTCCGATGGGTGGGCGATAACCGATGAGGTCTATTCAAGGGGATGAACGGGGCACCTACAGTCGCGCTAGAACGTCCTATGTCGAAGACCAAAGGGAAGGTTCGAATTCGGTAGGGAATAGGTTAGGTTGAAGGCGGATCGGTGGCTACACTCAGGTGACTCGCCTTGTCGCCTGTCGTGCGCAGCACACTAACAGGCAAAGAGAGACGGATCTCTGCCCCCGTAGTCAATCCCAATACATGGAGCCTGTAGGTTGAGCCAGAACAAGCCTAAGGCTGCCAAACAAGCGAGGGTAACCACCACAACAAGCTCAATGGGAACCATCCACACGAAGGCACGTGGTGACCGTCCATTACGAATTGCCAAACCCACACGTACGGCATAAGCGAACAGGGCACCCAGCCCAAGTATCCACCACCGCTCGTCAATCAACGCCCGCACCCACGTCTGATACAGGAGAGTATTCTTCATGTCGGGATCGTCTGCCAAGTCCAGGAGGCCTGCCCCCAGGCTAATCCCAGCCAGGATAAGCAGACCCCCCGCGAGCAAATTGCTCGCGGGGGGTTGATACATCAACGGGTTCAGACGCCCCACAACCGTCTCCCATCTCATGCTGTGGAGTATGGCCGAACCAACCCCCGAAGTCAACGGAACGCGGGATTGCCTACGGGGGGAGACCCCTATGGCAACGGAGCCCTCGTAGTAGTCCGAGCCGGGGAAAGCCCGGCACATGGCGAAGGAGGGCAGGTGGTTTAGACGAATCAAACCAGAGAGGTACTCGTGATGAGAACTGCCGAAACTGTACTGAACGTCATACGCGAACGCGGAGAACGAGGATTGCCGCTGGAAGACATCTATCGGCTACTGTACAACCGGAACTTGTACCTGAGGGCCTACGGTCGTCTCTACTCAAACCAGGGAGCGATGACCAAGGGAACAACCGCAGAGACCGTGGACGGTATGTCACTGGCGAAAATCGACCGCATCATCGACAAGCTTCGGTACGAGCGGTTCCGGTGGACGCCAGTGCGACGGGTCAACATTCCCAAGTCTAACGGCCAGACCCGTCCCTTGGGCATACCGACGTGGACGGACAAGCTGCTGCAAGAGGTCATCCGGATGATTCTGGAAGCCTACTACGAGCCGCAGTTCTCCGACCATTCCCACGGCTTCCGGCCCCGCCGGGGGTGCCACACAGCCTTGAGCGAAGTGGCCCGCACCTGGACAGGCGTCCGCTGGTTCGTCGAAGGCGACATCAAAGTGTGCTTCGACAACATCGACCACGAGGTCTTGTTGTCGGCACTCGGCGAAAAGCTCCACGACAACCGATTCCTACGCCTGCTCAAGTATCTACTGAAAGCGGGCTACATGGAGGACTGGAAGTATGGCCGCACGCTGAGCGGGACACCGCAAGGCAGCATCGTCAGCCCCATCCTCGCCAACATCTACCTAGACCGGTTGGACAAGTACGTCGAGACAGTGCTCATTCCAGCAAACACCCGCGGCCAAGTGCGAAGGCGCAACCCCGCGTGGACACGGTTGAGAAACCGGATGAGCTACCACAAGAAAGTAGGGCACCACAGTCTGGCGGTAGAGCTGCGCAAAGAGATGCAGCAACAGCCATCAGGCGACCCCTACGACCCCGGATACCGGCGGCTGCGATACGTCCGCTACGCGGATGACTTCGTACTGGGTTTCATCGGGCCAAAAGCTGAAGCCGAGCAGATAAAGGAGTCCTTGGAGACGTTCCTGCGCGATAGCCTCAAACTGGAGCTATCCAAGGAAAAGACTCTCATAACCCACGCCACCAGCCAGGCGGCGAGGTTCCTCGGCTATGAAATCGTGAACCAACAAGTCCACGACAAGCTCGACCGCAACGGGCGGTGCAAAGTCAACGGCATCATCGGATTGCGAGTTCCCGCCAAAGTTATCGAACAGCACTGCCGCGCCTACATGGGCAAAGGCAAACCAACCCACCGCTCCGAACTGCTAAACGAAGACGACTTCACCGTCGTGAGCAGGTATCAATCTGAGTACCGGGGTGTCATCCAGTACTACCTGCTGGCCCAGAACGTCTCCCATTTCGGGAAGCTGCATGGAGTCATGCGTGAGTCGCTGGTCAAAACCCTTGTGGCCAAGCACAAGACCCGACGCCGGAAACTGTTACCACGCTATAGGGGCACGGTGCAGACCGAACACGGGCCACGGGCTTGTCTCAGGGTTGTCAAGCAGCAGGACAACGGCAAACGCCCTAAAGTGGCGTACTTCGATGGCATACCCCTGAAACGGCAACGGCAGGCAGTTCTAGTCGACCAACAGCCTCAGCGATACAGGTCTGACCGCAACGAGCTCATCAAACGGCTCCAAGCGGACGAATGCGAGATGTGCGGCTCAACGGTGGATGTAGAAGTCCATCACATCCGTGCGCTTCGCGACCTAAACGTGAAAGGCCAACGGGAAAAGCCCAAGTGGGTACAACTCATGGCGGCGCGGAAACGCATAACCCTCGTGGTGTGCCGGACGTGTCACATGGACATCCATCACGGGCGAAGTAATCCGCAGAAGCAGATATAGACCACTGGAGAGCCGGATGCGGTGAAAGCCGCACGTCCGGTTCGGAGGGGGGCCGATGGAAAAGTGCTCCGGTAACACGGGGTAACTCGCCGGCGGCCTACCTTACTCGGCGCATCTGCAGCCTACGCTGCGGGTTTCCAGCGGGTGCTCGTACTCACACCCCCGCACCTGACCCGGAAGTGGAAGCGTGAGGTCGAGCAGACGGTGCCCAAGGCCCGCGTCGCCATCGTCGCCTCAATCACCGACCTAGAGAAGCTGCGCCTCTCCACCGGCCCAGGACCCCTCTTCGCCATCATGTCCAGGGAACGGGCGAAGCTCTCCTACCGCTGGCAGGCGGCATACACCGAGCGGTGGGCCACATCCAGGGGCGGGCTCATCCGGGACGAGGAGACGGGGGAGCCCTTCCGGGTCCCCTGCTGCCCCATCTGCGCCAGCCAGATCGTGGACAAGGACGGTGTGCCGCTGACCGCCGAGGAGATGGGGCGCAAGCGCCGTACCTGCGCCCACTGCGGCTCCGCCCTCTGGCAGGCCGACCCCAAGGGGCCGAAGCGATATCCACTCGCCGACTACATCAAGAAGCGGATGAAGGGGTTCTTCGAGCTCCTCGTAACAGACGAGGTGCACGAATACAAAGGAAGAGGCTCCGCCCAGGGCATCGCAGCGGGCGTCCTTGCCGACTCCTGCGGCCGCTCCCTCACCCTGACAGGAACTTTGACAGGTGGCTATTCGAGCACTTTGTTCCACCTGCTGTACCGGTTCAGCCCGGCCATCAGGACGGAGTTCGGGCGCTCCGAGGAGGGAAGGTGGATACAACGGTACGGCTTCGAGGAGCACACCATCGGCAAGGACGACGACGAGTCGGTGGAGGACGGACGGTTCAGCCGGCGCAGGCGCTACCGCAAGGTGGTGCGGGAACGGCCGGGGCTCGCACCAGCCGCGTTGTTCCACCTGATCGGCAACTCGGTGTTCCTCAGACTCTCCGACGTGGCGTCGGGGCTGCCCTCCTACGAGGAGCAGATTCTCCTCTCGTCGATGGACTCCGAGCCCGACAGCTACGGGTACACCCAGAGGGGAGCCTACGGCACCCTGTACGACAAGCTGCGGGCCGCCCTCGCCGATGCGCTGGCCAAGGGGTCACGGAAGCTCCTGTCCACCTACCTTCAATCGCTGCTGGCCTACCCCGACGGCTGCACACGGGGTGAGACCGTCCTTGACCCGGACTCCCAGGACGTCATCGTCCAGGTGCCGCCCCTCTCCGAGGAGAAGCTCTATCCGAAAGAGAAAGCCCTGCTGGACCTGGTGGCGGCTGAGAGGCTTGAGGGCCGGAGGGTGCTGGTCTACGCCACCCACACGGGAACCAGGGACATTACGGAGCGGATGAGCGACATCCTGACAAGGCACGGGTTCCGGGCGGCGGTGATGAAGGCCGACGCCGTGGCCCCGGACCGCAGAGAGGCGTGGGTGGAGCAGAAGGTCAAGGAGGGCATCGACGTCCTCATCTGCCATCCCCGGTTGGTGCAGACCGGCCTCGACCTGATCGACTTCCCGACCCTGGTCTGGTTCGAGACGGATTACAGCGTCTACACCATGCGGCAGGCGTCGCGGCGGTCATGGCGCATCGGTCAGACCCGGCCCGTCAAGGTCGTGTTCATGGCCTACCGGGGCACCCTCCAGGCGGATGCCCTGAAGCTGGTGGCCCAAAAGCTCCAAAGCTCCCTGGCGGTGGAGGGAGAACTCCCCGAGGACGGGCTTGCGGCATATGGCGACGATGGCGACGACATCATGCTGGCCCTGGCCCGCAAGATCGTCAACGGCGACCAGGAGGAAGCAGACGAGGCGGTGGTGGAGGTCTTCGCCCAGGCACAACGGGCCGAGGCCGAGTCGGAGATGCTGCTGGTGGACGATGACTGGCACGCGGTAGAGGTGGAGACGGAGACGGTCGAGGTGCACCGCAACGGGACGGGAGCCCCGGTGGAGATCGGAGCGGCCAACGGTCACGACGGCGACGGAGCTGGGGAGCAGCAGTCGCTCTTCTCCTGGGCCGAGTTCATGGCCGAGACGCCGACAAAGCCGTCCAGGAAAAACGGGAAGCCAAAGCCCGCAACCATGTCCATGTTCGAGTGGGCGCTCAGCTTGGAGGAGGAAAAAGAGGCCCAAACGGTGTCCTGAAGGGACGCCGCATCGTGGCAACGGAGTGAAGGCAAGAAATACGCAACAAGGAGATGAAGCAATGACACGCATTTTCGTCTACGACGACAGAGAGTTCCCCGACCCCGACCCTCAGATGAGCGTGGAGCAGGTGAAAAACACGCTCTCCGATTTCTACGGGGAGATCGCCAACGCCTCGGTGAAGGAGTCGAAGCGCGGCGACGACACCATCTACGAGTTCCAGCGGAGGGTGGGCACCAAGGGCGCTTTCCCGCACCCGCAGAGCTAAGGAGGAAACCCCATGGACGCCAAGACCTTTGCGAGTCTGCTGGCGGCGGTGCCGCCGGCGGACCTGAGACTCATCGAGCTTACGGCGGAGCTCACCCGGCCCGACGGCTCCCTCGACCTGGAGGCCGCGGCCGCACGTCAACACGAGGTGGAGATGGCCTGCACCCAGGCGCAGGACTACGCCAACTCCACCCGACGCCTATCCGAGGCAGTGCGATGGAAGCTGCATCCCCGCCGCTCCTGAGCGGCCTGGCCCAAACGCTCCTGCGGCGTCCGCCGTCGCTGCGGGAGCTGGTTACGCTGGTCGGCTACGCCGACGACTACGCCTGGTTCGTGGGACTGGTGCACCGCCTCTTCCCCCAGGAGGCGGAGGCGGTGCTCACGGCCCCCGATATAGGTCAGAGAGTGGAAGGCTTCGCGCGACTCTTCGAGGAGCGGCACCATCCCCTCTACGCACCGTTTCTCGAATACTCCCTGAGCGAGGAGGACGAGCCTCCCTTCACCGTGCTCCGCAGGGGCATCCCCTACGATCTACAGGGCATCGGCTACGACGACCTCCACGAGATGTGGGGCAACTACCGTGAGGGCATCTCGGCCCTGGCCCTCCTGGTCAAGCCGCCAGACTCCTTCTACATGGAGTCGGACGGGATACGGGTGGCCTGGCTGGAGTCGGCCGCTGCCCACATCCCGCAAGAGACCCTGCTCAGGATGCCCGAGGGCGGCATACCGCAAGAGGCCCTCACCCAGGCGGTCAAGGAGACCAGGTTCGAGGGGGCGGCCCAGGCCGCCGCGTGGACTTGGAGTGAGACGGGCAACTTCTTCTTGGACAATTCCTATGAAGACGGGGCCTTCGACGGCTTCTCCGACCCCTGGGATGACGAAGTGATCCAGCAGGCAACGGAGGAGTGGCGCAGGGCCGAGGCTCTGATGGACTCGGTGTGCCAGTTGGCGGAGTGGCTGGAGGAGGACATGGCTCACCGCTTCGCCGAGATGCTGGAGTTCATCCTGACGCGGCTCCCCGAACCTAATGAAGACAAGGAGGTAAAGGACGATGAGTGAAGACGCCGACACGACCCGGTGGTCTCTGCCGGGCCAACAGGACATACCCAGAGACCAGCTCAAGATGCAGCTGGAGGTGTACGACGAGACCATCCTCCTGCGCGGTTTCGAGGATGGGGCCAACTGGGTCAGGACCGTCTCGGCGGACGGTATCGCCAACGCCTTCACCCAGCACCTGGGGTTCTCCTCGGGACTTCTGCCCAAGGAAACCCTCTGGTGGAGCCAGGGCGAGACGGGACAGGTGGTCGCCCTGTGGAGGCCGCCGAAGGTGTGGCCGGTGGCGCTGCAACGGGAGGCGTTCCAGCCTCCCGTCAGGCTCAAGCTCCCCATGCCCGGCCTGGTCTTCGTCTGCTCCCCAGGCCGCGCGCCCTGGGTCTACGCCGCCCTGAGAAGACCGAAGGACCCGGAAGAGGTGCTCTACCGGTCGCCGACCTTCAACACCTTTCATGACGGAAGGGTCTGCCCCGGCAGCCACAAGTTCCCAGAGGGGGTGGGGCTGATACCCGAGTCCTTCTTCCAGTCCTTCTTCTCCATGACGGGGGACGGCCGCAACCGCTCGAAGAAACACCCCGACAACCTACTCGCACTATGGGAGGAGCTCGATGGAAAGAGAAGGTACCCGCTCAAGGATCTGGTTCCACAGTGTACGGTGGCCCAGGCTATGGCGGTCTCCGAAGGGAGACGGAGCTATCCCGGCTACTACTAGCGCGGCACGCAGCCCCGTAGGATACCTGGTGAATCACTCCACGGGACTCACGGGAAGTCACGGAGTGGGCCACGACTACGTTCTGGGTTCGGGTGGTCTCTACGTCCAGTCCCAGAGCGCCCACCTGGTAGCGCGGGTGCTGGTAGCACCTGGCGAGGTGCGCGGCCTGGCTCCGGTGACGGAGAAGGTGCAGCTCATCCACGGCCCCATCCCGGCATACCTGTTCGAGCTGGGGCTGCGCTGGTTCCAGGAGACCCCCGACACCGAGCGGTTCTTCGCCGTGCGCTGGGACGGGAAAGCCTACCGCGTGGTGGTGCCGGAACAGGAAGGGACGGGCACGTCCCTCACCTACCGGCCGACTGCCGGTGTGGTGGCCGAGTTCCACTCCCACGGCAAGGGGCGAGCCTTCTTCTCGAAGACCGATGACAAAGACGAGCAGGGCTTCCGCCTATACGGGGTCGTGGGGCGGCTGGACACCCCTCAGCCGGAGCTGAGCCTTCGGCTGGGTGTCTACGGCCACTTCGCCCCGGTGCAGTGGCCGCAAGTGTTCGACGGCCCCAAGCCAGCCATCCGGTTGGTGGGCGAGGAGCCGCCCCAGGACCAATTACAGATAAGGAGGTGATCGGATGCCTTACTGCCTGGACAACCGATTCCTGCTCGATAACCCCTGGATAACAGTCGTGGGGTGCGGCGGCACCGGCGGGTTCGTGGCCGAGGGCCTCTGCCGTCTCTTTACCGGAAGGCAGGCCACCATCGTCCTGGTGGACCACGACCGGGTGGAGCCTCACAACCTGCTCCGGCAGAACTTCTACAAGGAGGATGTGGGACGCTTCAAGAGCCAGGCCCTGGCCGACCGGCTGGCCGTAGCCTACGGGCGTCCTATCGGCTACTCGGTCTACCCCTTCAGAGAGTACGAAACGAGTTCAAACGGAGATGGCTATCCCGGCCTTGCCCCCCATGGCGGCAACCTCATCATCGGCTGCGCCGACAACGCCGCCGCACGCAGGGCCATGGCGGAGTGTCTCCAAGCAGACCCACACCAATGGCTCATCGACGCGGGCAACGACACCAACTGGGGGCAAATACTGGTTGGCAACGTGGCCGACCCAGAATCATGGGAAGGACCGGTCTTCGACGGGGAGACCTGCCACCTGGCGCCCGCGCCCACCCTACAGCGTCCAGACCTGCTGACCGCCGTGCCGACAACCCCACCCGATGTGGACTGCGCCGCGGCCCTCGACCTCACCGACCAGGACCCCACCATCAACCAGATGATGGCCTCCCTGGTGCTTCAGGTGGTTCGTCGCATGGTGGCGGGCGCCTGTCCCTGGCTTGGCCTCTACCTGGACATGGACCTGGGCACGGTGAAGCCAACCTACGTCACTCCAGAAACAGTGAAGCGGGTGATGGAGTTGAGCTCCAATGAGGTGGAAGGGGCTTGAGGCCCTATGGAGAAGGATAAGGTAGTAGCAAGCGAATTAAGCGAAGAACAGGGAGGAAGAACCATGACTGATGAGAAGGAAATCGCGGTATCCGTGGAGTATGCGCAGAACACTGCTGCGAGTCTCTTCGGCGACGAGGCGGTCGAGCCGACAGTCGAAGCTATTAAGGAGGGAGAACCTAGGGACGAGAGCCCACCGGACGAGGAAGGTTCGGTAGTTTCCGAGGAGGAACAAGCCGTGGAAGCCGAGGCTGACGCCCAAGGGGACCTGAAGGTCGTCGTGTCCGTCAGGCGCGGCAGGGCCACCATCGGGGTACAGCGGCCCTCATCGGACCCGCACATCGAGTCATTCGATGAGCCGGACCTATCCGGGCTGGCACATCGAATGACTCGATGTGCTGGGAAGGGCGAAAGCCAGGTGGGAAGACTCACCGAGGAACCCCGATTACGCCCGGCCTACGACTTCGACAGGGCGTCGGCCCCGGCGCAACGAGGGTTCGGCGCAGGATCCGACTTCCGAGGAAGCGGATCCTCAGCAACAGGCGCTCAGGCTGTTTTAGCGGCCTGTGCGCTAGCCTTGCGAGGCCCGCGTTGGACTGATGAAGGTGGGTGGCCGTCACCGAAGATGGCTGCCTGCCCTTATCAGCGGATGCATATATGTGGGTCTTCTTGCATTTGAGGCCGCAATCTGAGGAGGCGTCTAAGCAGACACGCCCGCTGCACCGACCAATCCTAGGGAGGGTGTCGACCAAGACAGGGTGAGTTCCCCTGCTGGCGGTTCATATGACCGCTATTCTGGTGCTAACCGGTACATGGTCGCACGTTGCCTAGTTTACTTTGGTCACTCGGTTACCACTCTTATAGAGTGGAGGACGAACATCTCATTCGCCTCGCACGAGGAGTCCGGGGGATTTACAAAGACGGGGTCGTCCGCAGTAGCTCCCCCGGCGGCGATCTGAGCGCCGTTTCGCAGCTCTAGGCGGTCACCGAAGGGACTGACAAACTGGATTGACTGGGTAGGTGCGTTCCAGGTGGTCGGCTCCGGCCAAACGAGAAGAATTGGCCTCCGGCCAGCCCTCGTTATGAGGCGCACGCATCTTGAGGAGATGTCGAGTGTGCCTTCCCCACTGGAACTCTGGAGGAAGGTGCCCGCCTGGCTAGCGTTCCATGTGGCCAGGGGTGACTGGTTGGGCGTTGAGGACGAATTGTCGCTTGCCCACTTATCTTGGCAAGCTATGCCCAACACTAGACCAAGCACAGTGCAGGCAAGCAAGAAGCGCCTCACCCCGATACCGCTGCGTCTTAGCACTTGATTTGGGCGCTTGGTCGGCTTCCCCAGACGGAGCGAGGTAAACATGATCCTAGTAGCGTTTCTGCCAATGGTACACTCCCAAGCTGCGTAGTCGTAGGAGAGGAGCAGCCACGCTGGATGGACGTGCCATCCGTGTGAGACAAGTCCGGGACCTTCTACAGCTGTATGATGTCGTCCAGGAATTCTCCTCAGGGATCACTCTCTATCGCCATCATCTAGGAGCCAGTTGCCTCCTCGACTATGGTGCAAGGTGACGAATGGCCCAGAGCCTCTGAGTACCGTCAACGCGACATCTGTCTCCAGCACCTGATTAGCTCTACCTTGGAACTCCTCAGCAAGCTGTACATTCTGCTGTAACACGGTAACGAGATCGGACTTGCTGGGCTCAGGCGATTCCTCCGGGAGTAGAAGCTCCAGATTGATCGTGTTCTCGCTCGGAGAGAAGAACGTTGCGAACTCCGTGTACCCCAGGTCGACCAGAACCTGGGCTGCGATTTCGGCACGGCGGCTCTGGTCCGCGATCGAGATCAATCCGCCTCCAGTGAGCACGACATTTTTCATATCTGTGACCTGTCCAGGCACTTCTCCGGTGAAACGGATGTGGCCTCTGGTGCTGGGTCCTGCAGTGCCTGAGGGCGAATCCATCCATACGGCGGAAATCTGATCCGGGAACTGGATCAGGAGTCCTTCTGCATATTCTGCAAAGGCCTCCTGGAAGGCTAATGCGCTGTCGATCTCTGCTAGTGGGAGTCCCGTCTCAGCCGCGAGAATGGCATTGTCAGGTGCTGGTACGGTATCCGGGTCCTGACGAACAATGCCAGGGTCAGTTTGGTCATCGTGTTCCGCGACTTCATCAACGGCATCCCCTTGCTGGTCTGAATCTTCATTGGCGGAGCCTTGATTCCCCGATCCGGCAGAGTCATCGGACCCGCTTCCAAGCGGCACGGCCGCCACAGCTCCGGCGATTGCGACCAGGACAACGAGCGAGAGCACTATCATCTTGATTGGCATCGTCTTGATTGTCATGTTAATCCTCCTCAGTACGAGTATTTGGTGCTTTTGTGAACTTCCTCGCCACTCCTCCTTTCGACAGCGGCTCATTCAACGATAGGAGGAGAGATGAGCCGGGCGCATGACTAATTGTTACCATTTCTGGCGCGAGTTTTCGGGGTGTGGGTACAGGGAAGGCGTGAGGGAGCCCCAAGATCGACGGGAGGATGCTCCTACGAAGGAGGCACAGCGGCTGACCTGCGCAGGCCACGACCACAAGGGGTCCTCACTCCTGGCTCGTCGCGGGCGTTGCGAACGCAACCACGCAGGGTGTTGGGGTTGAGCCAGCGCTAGCTACCGAATCTCCCCGCTTGTGAAATCCTGGACCGCCAGTTACAACGACGGGATCGTGCCTGGGAAGGTGCCACAGGAGACAGGGCGACGGATTCCCCTTAAGCTACTGGCCAGTGCTCCGCTCTAACCGACTCCTCGTCTAGTTGCCCCGCCGACTTGAGCGTCCACCCGATCACCGAAGGGGCTGTGGGAAGTAGGAGTACGGGTCAACGTCTTTACAGTTGCCCCCTGTTCCAGCAACCGCCGCGCGATGTACTTGCCACTGTAGCCAAAGGCCCCAGTGACGACCGAGAGACTAGATCGGCTCATTGCCTTCCTGACCTCCGAGATCAGCAATGGCTGCAACAAGGAGCGCGAGGGCTGTTGGCAGGTAGAACATGCCGATCGAAGCTATCGCTACAAAACAGAATCCCAGAAGCACGACGGCGGGACCCCAAAGAAGCACCTTTCGTACCGTCTGGCTCTTGGCGGTGAGCCGGAGGCCCAACAAAGTGATGGCGGTCAAGAATATAGGCACAAGCAGCAACAGGACGACATGCAACCCATTCTCCGCTATCAGAGTAGAGCTCATCCAGGTCCGCTCGCCGACAGACTCACCAGGGAGTGCTGGAGCTACTGACTCACCCTGGTACACCGGCACGAACGCAAACCCGATCCCTGCAACCCAAGCAAAGGCATGGGCGATCCATGCAGATACCGTCGCTACGCCGATAGACCTCAGATGTCCCTACGTACCAAGCGCTACTACGTTTCGTGCATCGGACTCCCGGATATCACGGAGCGCCTGAATTGAGATGGCTAAATCCCGGCTAGAGGAGACCCTGAAGTGGGGAGAGCCCAGCTATCTCGCCAAGGGCGGTAGCACCATCAGAGTGGACTGGAGGGACAGAGAGCCAGACCAATACGCGATGTACTTCAATTGCAACACGTCGCTGGTCGACACCTTCAAAGCACTCTATGGAGATGTGTTCACATTCGAGGGCAACAGGGCGATCGTGTTCGGCGGAACCGACCAGTTACCAGCCGACAAGCTGAAGCACTGTGTCTCGCTCGTGATTATTCTACCATAGGCTCTTTGCTGACGACCTCGACCAGCCGGTACTGTCCTTTCTTCATAACTACCCTCAATCTGTACACGTATCCTTCCTCGTATTCGAACCCCTCGACCTTGCGGTAGGTAACCATGCCGTTTATCACTAGCGACTCCCTCGTTTCCGGTCCGACGGTCACCAGCATATTTTCGGGTATCCCTTTGGTGACGACACGACGAGGCGATGGGCTATGTTTGGTCAGCCACAGGTAGATGGCTACAGAGAGGGCTATGCAACTGAGGACGATTGCCAACATCAAGAGTGCTGTATCCATTATGTTTCCTACGTGAAACGGCCCCAGCGATTAAACCGGAGCCGCTAGGTTAAGACCGACCGCTGGCACTACTGATAGGCACAGAGGACAGTGGGCCACGCTTAGCGAACTCCGGTCAAGTCCGTAGCAGTGTCCCAGGTCCCTCCCCAAAGTCAGGAAATCGAAGTCCATTGATCTGGGGCGGCCCCAGCCCTCTGTCGAAGTCTGGGCGACGCTTCGTTTCCGTCTTCAGCGCACGTAGCCAATAGGTTTGCTCGGCGTGCCAGGCATCCAGCATTGTCCATCCATCGGGTGACTCGTAACGGTTCTGCTCCGCAGTCAGTAGCCCACCCAAGCTTAGGTGAACACCGTCCCACTCTTCCGATGCAGCTCCCCAATTCGGCACCAGGCGGTCGTCCTCTCTACCCCTTGCAGGATAGCTGACGCATAGGTCATGCCAATCCGACGGGCCATGAATCTCGTACACTCGCACGCTCTCAGGAAAGCGGACAGACCACCACGCCAGCGGGAACTTGCAATCGTAGTCACCCACCCGGTTATCATAGGCTACAAGTTTCGACGTGAGGTACGGACCGTATAGGGTCGATGTGATCTGGTTTCCGTAAGGCTTCTGTGCGTAACGCTCCCAAGGCCTCGGTGGGTTCCCCGGTTGTTGCCACGCCATGGTATCCGGCGGCGTGCCATAGATGAACTCGTCCGGAGTGCCGTGTATCGAGAGCCAAGTCTGCCTATCAAGGCCTACATCGTGGAACCACCCTTGGGTATCAGGGCTTTCGATCAGTGCACGCGCTAGGGCCGCTTTCTTCCTTGCGAGAGTTAGTATCCCAGGCGCGACCAAATCATGGTTGGAGTTGTACCTAAACACGAAGTTGACGCAGGCTGCGGCCATCCGTAGGCTGGCATTCGGGTCTGCTACGACGTCTGGCGTGAGGCCAGCTTCGTCAAACGCGACTACAAAGGCACAGCCAACAACGGAATTCAGAAGATGGTCAACCCGAGTATCAGTATCGTCCATTAGACAACCAGTTTAAGGCTTACTAGCCGTCGCAGTCTACGTCCCTACCTGAACCGGTCAGCCCCGAATAGGTGACACCGTCAACGGTCAGTCGCCCTATTGAGAGATGGACATACCGCTTTGTGGTGCCGACCTCGCATGGCGCGTTGATGTATCCTCTCATTAGGATCGCTCCGTTCAGCGTCGGGTAACAGTCAGGCTCACCCACCCCGGATGGGCAGAAACTCGTCTTGACCGCCTCGATGGTGAAATCCGAGCCTTCCCATTTCGACAGTTCCTGCCAGATTTCGGCGGTATGAGTGGGGGGCGTGGTAGTGCACTCAATCGTGGCCTTTGCCTGAACATATCCAGGGCCAGGGTCAACGGTCGACTCATGCGGGTGGTGGGCTCTAATCCTGCAACCCCACGGGTTGACCACAGTGCCCGACCCAACAGCTGCGTTGGCGTAATTCCCTTCAGTGGCCATCACTCCATCGGCATCGACGCTACCGTCGACAGCGGCAGCTTGCCGAACACTATCAATGTCATCGTCGACGGGACCTGTCGCGTGCGCCGATTGACCATCCGGCCCACCTCCAAGCGGAACTGCAGCCACGGCTCCGGCGATTGCGATCAGGACCACGAGTGAGAGCACTATCATCTTGATTGGCATCGTCTTGATTGGCATTTCTTCTCCTTGGTGTCAGTGTTGAGTGCCTGTATGAAACTTCTTCGCCACTCCTCCTTTCAACAGCGGCTCATTCAAACAATAGGAGGGAAGATGAGCCGGGCGCATGACTAATTCTTACCATTTCTGGCGCGAGTTTCCGGGGTGCCGGTGCAGGGGAAGACGCGAGAGCGTCCCAAGGTCGACGGGAGGAGTCCTCTACGAAAGAGGCCCAGCTTGCTGACCTGCGCACGCCACGTCCAGTATGGTCCTCACCCCTGGATCGTCGTGGTGGTGGGCGTGGCGAGTGTAAGGACGGACGGCGTTGGGATTGGGCAGAGCTGGCTAGCGGCTTTGCTTTTGTAGGGTTCTAGGCCGCCAGATGCGAGGGTGTCTGTCCCTCTATGGGCTCGACCTGGACATGCAGCAAGGCTCCGCCACCCCGAACTACGTTACCTCGGAGGCTGTGGCGCGGGTCGTCGGGTCAAGTCCCGAACTGCTGATAGGACAGGCTACGTCCCTGGAGGGGAGTATGACCTATTGAGGACGGAGCGGAGTACGGTTCGAAAGAAGAACGGAAGAACGAAGGAGAGGAGAAATCATGCCTAACGAGAACGATACGGAAGCAACGCGGAAGGATGCCTTGAACGCCTACGAGAGTCTCTTCGGCGATGCGGAGCCCAGCGCGGGTGATGCGGTCGCCGAGGAACAGGCTGGCGCAGGTCATGGGGGAGCGGATGAGAGCGATCAGGACCCACGAGAATCGGACATCCCTGAGAAGCAAGGGGACGAAGACCATGCTGGTGAAAAGGAGGCGGATTCGTCCGAGGACCTGAAGGTCGTCCTGTCCATCAAGGACGGCCGGGCCTCAATTGGGGTGCAGCAGCTCTCGTCTGACCCTTACATCGAGTCCTTCGACGACCGAGAGGTATCCAAACTGGCCCAAGAGGTTCCTGCGGTGCTGGAAAGGGCGAGAGCCAGGTGGGAAGACGCACCCAAACATCCCGCTTACGAGCGACCCACTCCCTCGACAGGGCGTCGGCCACGGCGCGAACAGCCACCGGCGCAGAACCCTACCGCTGAGGGAGAGGCAGCAGAGCAACAGCCCGAGACGCTGAGGCTGTTCTGAGTGTTTTGGTGGAGCCACACTCGGAACGGCCAGCCATAAGGAGCGGTCGTTGGCAGTGGTCCCAACCGGCGTCGCTCTCTCTATTCCAGTGGGAGTTGGGCCTGGAGAGAGAAAGAGAGGAGGAGTTGGTCAGCGCAGGTCGCTGATCGCAGAAACCACAGGGGCAGCCATCGTTTGAAGACGGTAGCTGCCCCTGCCTACCCATATGTGTGGGCTTTTTTCGTTGCACGAAAACCCCGCATAATGAATCCAGGAACCGATCACAGATGTGCCGCCATTTACTCAATTGAAAAGCAAGAAACTTCATTGACAGAAATGCCGGAAAGTCGGACGATCTAATGGGATATACCGTTTCTTCATCTAGGAACGAGAGTTCTCCCTGTCAACTCTCTCCAGTAACCTTTGGTGACAGCGTTGCAGGCAGCGGCACACCCGCTGACCCGCTCTCCGAACTGGCCAAAGTCAGCGAGCCGACAGTAGGCTCCTCCGAGAGTCCCTGTCCCTTGCCGGCTCTGCTTCATCCCGCCGTAGAATCCTAGCGTCGAGGGTCCGGTGGGCGATTAGACTTGCGCGCGAAAGGAAGATACATGAATGAGAGCGTGATTCGGACAGATGGGCTGACCAAGCGATATGGCGACATCCTTGCCGTAGACGACCTCTCGCTGGAGGTGCCCGGCGGGCAGGTCTTTGGTCTTCTCGGTCCCAACGGCTCGGGCAAGACGACCACCATGGGCATGCTGCTTGGGCTGGTGAAGCCAACCGCGGGCAGCTTTAGTCTGTTTGGCAGCGGCACGCCCCATCAGAATGCCCTCCATCGCGTCGGTGCCATCGTCGAGACCCCTTCCTTCTACCCGTACCTGTCGGGTCGAGACAACCTGGCCTACTACCAGGGGATCACAGGGAGGGGCAACCGGAAAGAGTTGGACGACTTGCTGAGCAAGGTGGGCCTTGCCGACCGCGCGAAGAGCCGCTTCCGTACCTACTCTCTGGGCATGAAGCAGCGCCTAGGCTTGGCCTACGCCCTGCTGGGCGACCCCGAGCTCCTGTTCCTGGACGAGCCGACCAACGGCATGGACCCAGCGGGCATGGCCGAGGTCCGGGATATGATCCGGGGCCTCGGCACAGGTGGACGCACGGTGCTGCTGTCGAGTCATCTGCTGCACGAGGTAGAGCAGGTGTGCGACAGCGTCGCCATCCTCTCCAAGGGCAAGCTCATCGCCCAAGGCAAGGTCGCCGACCTGGTGCACACGCGAGCGGGGGAGCGGGTGCGCCTGCGTACCACGGACAATGCGAAGGCCGTCGAGGTGCTGTCGGCGCTGGAGTGGGTGGAGGACGTAAGGATAGAAGGCGAGTCGGTGATAGTGGAGGCTCCGAGTGAGCGGTCATCTGAGCTGAGTGCTGCTCTGGGCCGGTCTAAGGTCTACGTCACGGAGATGGCGGCCGACGAGATGTCCCTGGAGCAGTACTTCCTGGATATCACTGGCGACGGTCAGAAGGAGACCGGATGATCGTTCCGGTCCTCCGCCTCACCAGGTGGGAGTGGTTCAAGCTCCGCAAGAGATGGATACCGTGGATACTCCTGGCGATCGCCGTGGTCGTTGCTCAGTCTTTCTTGTGGAGCAGCTACATTTCGTATGAGACCACGGAAATTGGCGGTAGATATTCTCTCCCCGGGCCTGGAGAGAGAGACAGGGTGTTGGACCCGAACCAGGAAGAGGTGGTCCGGACCATCGAGGTGGCCGAAGAGGACCTTGTGACATTCGAATGTGAGGGAGTGAGGAAAGGCGAGCTTCCTCCCGTGGTACAGAGTATGTCCGAGGAGGATCAGGCACAGGTATTCGCAATCTGCGCCGACGAGGCAGAGCAAGAGAGACTGTTGCGCGAGTTATCCCGCAGGAGTTTTATCCTTCCAGACAGCCTGGTAAGAAGCCTCGGTTTCGCGCACACCATCGGTGCGATGCTCGTCTTGATCATGGCCTCATTGGCGATAGGCGTCGAATACGGCTGGGGAACCTTGCGAGGGGTATTGACCAAGGGCGTCCGGCGCTGGCAGTTCCTGGGGGCAAAGGCACTACTGCTCGTCCTGATGGTGGCGGCTGGCCTGCTCATCCTATCGTTGACGGTTGTCGCAAGCAGCCTGGTGGCTGCACTGCTGACGCAGCACGAAGGCGGAGGGCTTGCCGACTCTGGCGAATGGCGCACCGCCGCGGTGATGTTCGGCAAGATGGTCTACGCGCTGACCCCCTACGTCATATTGGCGCTGTTCCTATCGGTCCTGACTGCATCATCGAGCATAGGAATCGCCCTCTCTCTGGCGTACCACATGGCCGAGATCTTCTTAATGAACACCCTGCTGGAGTCATTCGGCAGCGTCTCAGGATTCCTACTCGGTCCCAGCGTCATCGCCTGGATGGTCGAACCAGGAGCCCGAATCTGGGCGGTCGACAACATTCCGGTTCCCGTGTCCGATCTGCCGAGCAACCTGCACGCCTTTCTTGTCCTGCTGGCCTACATCGTCGTGCTGGGCTCCGTGGCGTTCTGGCGCTTTCAGCGCAATGACATCGCCGGAGCGAGGGGCGAATGATCATCCCGGTGCTGCGCCTCACCCGGTGGGAGTGGTTCAAGCTCCGCCGCCGCTGGATGCCATGGATTCTCTTGGCCATCCCCGTGGTCATCGCCCAGGCCACTCTATGGGGCATGTACTACTCGTACAACGACCGTCCGTCCATTGAAGAGCAGACGACCTTTTATTTTCGAGGGCCGCTGGGTGCGGATGGGAACCCTACTGTTATCCCTGTGAGCTGCATCGACATCTGGGAAGACACCGCCGACACCAAAGTGGAACAGAGCGGTGAAGCGTATCGAGAGGACGCTCTCAGGACGGTGGAATTCCTGCGCGAGGAAGATTGCCCAGACCAGATCAAGGAGGAAGCCCGGTTCCGGGACGAGACTCGGCGGGTCTTCGTGCTTCCGGATAGCCTTTCCAACGGCCTCGCGGTTGCTCATAGCATCGGGGCCGTCCTCATCATGATCCTGGGTGCATCGGCAATGGGAATCGAGTATGGCTGGGGCACCTTGCGAGCGGTGTTGACCAGGGGTGTCAGCCGCTGGCAGTTCCTGGGGGCAAAGGCGTTGTCGCTCCTGCTTTTGGGCGCCGGTGGGTTCATCATCGTGGCTCTGACCGTCGCGGTGAGCAGCTTGATCGCCGCTTCGCTGCTCGTTGACGACGGAGGGCTTGCGGACTCCGGCCAGTGGTCCACCGTCGCGATGATGTTTGGCAAGGCGGTCTACGGGCTGGCGCCATACGCCATCCTGGCACTCTTCCTGTCGGTGCTGACTTCATCGTCGAGCATGGGCATCGCATTTTCCCTGGCGTACTACTTCGCCGAGTCCATACTGGTTGCGACACTGGGTGGTCTGTTTGATTGGTTCAGTAACGTGACCGACTTCCTGCTGGGTCCCAGCGTTACCTCATGGATGACCGAGACGGGTGTCCGCACGACGGGTGAGGGAGCCATGTTCCCTCTGAGTGTTCCGTCGAGTCAACTGCACGCCTTCTTCGTCGTTATGGCCTACGTCATCATTCTCGGCGCGGCTGCCTTCTGGCTCTTTCTGCGCAAGGACATCGCCGGAGAGAGAGGCGAATGATCATGTTGGTGCTTCGCCTCATCCACTGGGAGTGGTTCAAGCTGCGCAAGAGGTGGATGCCCTGGATACTCCTGATCGTCGCCCTCGCCGTCGTTCAGGCCACCCTGTGGGGTTTCTACGCTTCATACGGGAATGTGGGCAACGAATACGCCTCTGGCTACCCCGGAGTACCGGATGCCCGTGGAAGGTCTCCCATAATCAGGATCACATGCGCCGATGTCCTCGACGGGACCGCGGCTGCCAAGGCGGAGAAGGTCTCTGAAGAGTTCCGAGAGCAGGCCCGCAAGACGCCACTACGGCGAGAGCGCTGTCTGGGCATCGTTGAGCAGATAGCGGAGGACCGTGAGCGTCACCGGGAGTTCTTCGTCCTTCCAGGCGGTCTCGCCAACGCCCTCGGAGTCGCCCATTACATCGGCCTTCTTCTCGTCATGATCCTGGGAGCGTCGACAGTCGGCGCGGAGTACGGTTGGGGCACCTTACGAACAGCGTTGACGAAGGGTACCGGCAGGTGGCAGTTCCTGGGGGCGAAAGCGTTGTCGCTCGTGCTATTTAGTGTTGCCGGGCTGCTTGTCGTATCCCTGACCGTCGTGGTCAGCAGCCTGATTGCCGCTTCACTCACACTAGGCGACGGCGGTGGGCTGGCCGGTGCCGGCCAGTGGTCAACGGTGGCGGTGATGTTTGGCAAGGCGACCTATGTGCTGGTCGCGTACGCCATCCTTGCGCTGTTCCTCACGGTACTGACCTCATCATCGAGCATAGGCATTGCCATCTCTATGGCGTATTTCTTCGTCGAACTGATACTTATTCAGGTTCTAGGTGGGCTATTCGACTGGTTCAGCACAGTGACCGACTTCTTACTCGGACCGAGCATCGCTGGCTGGATGGCTCAGACCGGGGTACAGAGCAACGCGTTGATAGCCGAAGCCAGGGTCTTTACCGAGAGTGGCGGCCTTGTCAGGGTCAGTGAGCTGCCGGGCCAGTTGCAAGCGTTTCTCGTCCTGATCGCATACATCATCATTCTCGGCGGCGCGGCCCTCTGGCTCATCCGGCGTCGAGACATCGCGGGAGCGAAAGGGGAATGATAGTGCAGGTGTTGCGTCTCATAAGCTTCGAGTGGTTCAAGCTCCGCAAGCGATGCCCTGGATACTGCTCGGCATCCTTGTTGTCATCGCGCGACTCGGTCTATGGGGCAACAACCTCGCGTACCACAATCCTAAATCAAGACCTCCCACCGAAAATTGGCAGTACAGTACGCTTAGTCCCACTTTACGATGAGATTAGGATGGCAACCCTCTGGAGCTTCACAGTCCGCCCAGCCACATCTCGAAAATGGTACTGCCTACCGTCCAATTAGGCCCACTATTCCACATGAAAGACAGAACTTTTTTCTGCTCTTTCGAGTCGCCTTCGCGGTGGGCGACAGCCAAATCAACTCAAGCGATTCTCCAACCTCAGCATTCTGGCGTCGGCCTCCTTTTTGATTAATTCCTGGGTTAGGGGCTTGACAGCATCGCTTTTGTTGTGTAATTTACCATATAGTTAATTAGCCAAATGGTGAATTAAGGTGCCAACAGAAGTTCTAAGCGAGGCATTCGCAGCACTGGCGGACCCGACGCGGCGGGCCATTCTGGCGCGGCTAGCGTCGGAGAAACGGGCGATGGGTGTTATGGAGTTGGCGGCGCCTTTTACGCTGAGTCTTCCTGCGATCTCGAAGCACCTGAAGGTACTGGAACGGGCTAATCTGATCAGTAGGGGAAGAGAGGCCCAATGGCGACCATGTATGTTGGAGCCCAGACCTCTGAAGGAGGTCGCCGACTGGATAGAACGCTACAAGGAACTTTGGGAAGAGCGATTCCAGCGCTTAGACGCAGTGTTACGGGAGCTACGAGAACCAAACGATTCGGAAGGAAGGACCAAAGGAAATGACAACGAAGAATGAGACGTCGGTAAACACGGAGGGAGATCTGGAGGCCACACGGGTGTTTGATGCTCCGCGATCACTGGTTTGGCGCTGCTGGACAGAGGTGGAGCTGCTCAAACAATGGTATGGCCCTGAGGGCTTCACGATCCCTAGTTGCACCATCGACCTGCGGGTGGGCGGGAAGTTTCTGCTGTGCATGCGTTCCCCGGATGGATGGGAAATGTGGCTAACGGGAACATATCGGGAGATCGGCCCCGTGGAGCGACTCGTGAAGACGGAGAGTCCTGCAGACGCCAATGGAAGTGTGATTGAGATGCCGGGGATGCCGTTGGAGACGTTGGTTACATTGAAGCTAGAAGAGGAGGGGGAGAGCAGGACGCGCATGACCATGTGGCATGCCGGCCTGCCGGAGGGAGATCACCGGGTTCACGCGGGAGAGGGGTATCGGCAGGCATTCGAGAAGCTGGCGACAGTCCTTGAGAAGGAGAGGTAAAGGGGCATCCTAGCTAAGACGACGAGCGTCTCGTATCATGCGTTATGCGCATGCGTTAGACTGCCACCCGCCAAGTATGGCATGCTTGCTATTAGGCGGTGAAGCGGAGCGGCTACTCATCTAACCTCGTTAATTCCTTCACAAACCACACATCGAACGTCTGTTTCTGTTATACTGTGTGGAACGGCACACTTTCGGCGGCCCGCCAGGATGGCTGGGTTTTGGCAGAGATACCCCTCAGTTTCCTGCTCTCCCCCTCATTGTTCACGTCGCGCTGACCGGTCTGTTCCGACACTAGATTCAGAGGAGTCAGCGCATAATGTTATCCGATATATCCCAACGAGGGGCGAAAGCCAGCGACGGCGATCGCCGTCGCGACGGCCACCCCGCGGTCTGTACGAACTGTGGCGCCAGTACGACCGTTCCATTCGTGCCACGAGCGGGTCGTCCCGTCTACTGCTCGGACTGTTTCAACACCCGCAAAGAACAGGGCGGCAAGCTCGATCCGATCAGCCAGCGAGTCAACCAGTCAGTCAGCCAGGAGGAGCAGGCGAGTAATCGCAACATCTTCCCTGAGCTGACGCTGATGCCGACAACGCGGGCGGCCATAGCCAAGATGGGGATCACCGCGCCAACGCCGATTCAGGAAGCGACGATCCCGGTCCTTCTGGCAGGGCGCGACGTGATCGGGCAGGCGAGGACCGGCTCTGGAAAGACACTGGCCTTTACCGTCCCCATGATCGAGCGATGCGAACCATCGCGCCGCAACGTACAGGCACTCGTCCTCGTACCGACCCGCGAGCTGGCTATCCAGGTGGCAGGAGTTGCCCGGGTGCTGGCTGAGCGGCGGTCTCTGACCGTGACGCTCCTTTACGGCGGGCACTCCTTGGAACCGGAGGCCAAGGCCCTACGAGGCGGCGCTCAGATCGTGATCGGAACGCCGGGCCGGACACTGGACCACATCCGGCGCGGGAGCCTGGTGATGAAGGAACTGAGGGTGTTCGTGCTGGACGAGGCCGACGAGATGCTGGACCGTGGCTTCCAACACGATGTAGAGGCTATCATGGCGGCAACGCCCAGGGAACGGCAGACGGCACTCTTCTCAGCTACCATGCCGGACTGGGTGGCGAAGACAGCGAATAAGCAAATGCGTGACCCGCAGACGGTCAGCGTGGACAGGGATGTCCAGGCGCCGCCTGAGATCGACCACATTGCCTACGATATAGACAAGGCTCAGAAGCTGGATGCCCTGCGCACGCTCCTGGACCGCAACGGAGGTCCCATCCTCGTCTTCGGGCGCACCAAGCATGGCGTGAAGAAGCTGGCCAAGCAGCTCGCCGGCTTTGGCTACCCGGTGGACGCGCTCCACGGCAACCTAAGTCAGAACGCGAGGGAACGTGTGATGGTGCGCTTCCGCTCCGGCAAGGTGCCGATCCTTGTGGCAACCAACGTCGCGGCGCGTGGGTTGGACTTCCAGGGGGTTGACCAGGTAATCAACTTCGACCTGCCGGACTCCGAGCTTCTCTTCACACACCGCGCGGGGCGTACCGGCCGCATGGGGCGGCACGGAGAGGCGATCACATTCATCACTAGGGAAGATTCAAAGAAGTGGCGTGAGATCGAACGGGCGTTGGGACACCGGTTCCCGCGTATAGAGTGGCCCGGAAACAAGAACGCGTCCGCCCGGCCTGCGCTTGCCGATGCGAGGCCTATCTCCTAGGAGAATGGTTGGGCTGTCGTCACCGGCTGCATGGGCTGATTAGAGCAGGCCCTCATCCGCAAAGACATCCGCTAGCGCTGCGATACCATCCCTTATGCCCTGGTGGTCCTCATAGCCGAAGCATAGGCGTAGGTAGTTCACGCCTTCGCCGTTGGGTGAGAACCTTGGCCCAGGCAGGTACGCGACACCCCGCTCGCGGGCCTTGCCCCGCTCGCGGGCCTTGCCCGATACAGCGTTGGCGTCGGCCCCCTCCGGCAGACGCAGCCAAAGGCACAAGCCTCCGTTGGGATTGCTGGAGACAGCGGCGGACCCCATTGATTCCCCTATGGCACCCAGCATGGTATCCCTCTTGGCCCTGAGTATGTCTTTTATCTCCTCAACGTGGTCGTCCAAGTGGTCCTGGAGATAGTAGTATGCTGCCATCGCGGCGAAATGGCTGGCAGGCCTTCCCCAATTCAGGGCGTTCACCTGCTGCATCAACGGTTGGGGCGCTATCAGGTAGCCCAGCCGCATTCCAGGCCCCAGGATCTTGCAGAAGGTGCCGCAGTACAGCACCATGTTGGTATCGTCGTAGGAGTAGATCGCCGGAGACCGCTCACCCTCGAACCGGAGATCTTCGTAAGCGTCGTCCTCAAATACGGGTATACCGTGCTTCCTGGCCACGGCCAGAATGTCCTGCCTGCGCTGCGCGCTCATGTCGGTGCCCAGGGGGTTTTGGAAGGTGGGTATGGTGTAGACGAACTTGGGTCGCGTCCCCTGGCGCGCCAGATCTTGAATGGTCTCGTCCAGGGCGTCGGGCCGCATGCCTTCGTCGTCTGTCGCTACTCCAAGTATGTTGGCCCTTACGTTGCGCATGACAGCCAGGGTGCCCGTATATGTAAACTGCTCCGTAAGCAGCGTGTCGCCGGGGTTGGTGAATAGCTGGCTGACGATGGCCAGTGCGACACCTGAGCCTCCGGTGAGCAGCACTTGGTCAGGGTCAACGTTTATTCCCCGCTCTTGATCTAGCTTGTTGGCAATGAACTCCCGAAAGGGGAGGAAGCCCTGGGGGTCCGGGTACAGCACCATGTCTCGCCCATGGTCCTTCAGCACCCTGCCAAGGGCCTTGTGGAGACCCTCTGAAGGGAAAGAATCCGGGTCTGGAAAGCCGGTGCCGAAGTCGTATTTGGCTCTGTCGGCCCTTGGTGGAGCCGGCGTGCCGACCAGCACTCTATCGCCGATAAAGTCAGTGAAATCAAAGTCCCGTGTAGACACGATTTCCTCCTCCGATGCCGCTTGCGAGCCCGGAGTGCTAGCTCAGCGGTTATCCCCGGCGGACCCCGCATATAAGCCTACTTTAGCCCATATCGCCCATTCCGTCATCATCGCTTTACCGCCTGCGGGATTACCAACCTGTGTTCAGCTATCGGTTGGTGCTTATCTGTTCATGCCACTCGTATGGGTTCGCGGGGTCGTAACGATACCTGCGGATACCGGGCATGAACTGCCATATGGCTCCCACTACAAGAAGTGATACGACGCCTCCCAGAAGCATCGTGTTGCCCGCCCCGATGAGCCCGGACATTACGCCTACCCCTATCTGGCTCAGGTGGTTCGCACCCATGGCGGCAAAGGAGTGGGCGCTGCTGGCACGCCCCAGCAGCATGTCCGGTGTCGTGAGTTGAACAATGGTCTGCCGCATGGTCATGCTGATGGAGTCCGTGGCCCCCAGAATGGCAACGATGACCAGCCCCAGCGAGAATATCCGGTTCGCGCCAAAGGCAAAGAGGAATCCCGCATATACCAGGGTGCCGATGAGGACTATGAGTCCCTTTCTCCGGAAACGGCTGGTATAGAGCACCAGGAACGTCCCGATAATCCCGCCCACGGCGTCGGCTGTATTGAGCAGGCCCGTGCCCGCTGCGCCCAACCCGTATAACTGGTCGGCGAATATCGAGAAGAGCTGGCGATAAAAGCTGACGATCACCACACCTATGTCCAGCAGGTACAGTCCCGGCAGTAGCCTGTGCCACATCACGAACCTGAAGCCTTCCTTAAGGGCTGATACCGTCGTCGCACCTCCAGCATCGGCTTCCGGTTTTCCGGACGCCTGTATCAGAATAGGGGACAGCATGCTGATAAAGGCAGTTCCCGTTGCAATCGCAAAGGCTGTGGTCACGCCGTAGCGCTCGAAGACTTGCCAGAAGATGATGGGTGCGAAGATCGTGGACACCCGTCGGGTCGCTACCTGGACGGTCACTGCGTGGGCTAAAAGCTCACGGGGGATCACCCTTGGAAGCATGGCGGGCCTGGCAGCTGAACCCAGCATATTCACCATGCCTGAAATTCCGGTGACAGCAAATATGTGCCAGGGTTGTAACGTGTTCGATGCGGCCAAAGAGGTCAGGAGTAGCAGCATACCGAATGCCATCCCCTGCGTCATCGCCATCAGCTTCTTGCGATCCACCCTGTCGGCCAGGGTGCCCCCATACAGCACCACGGGCATCTGCAAGAGTTGGACCGCGCCGAGCAGGCCCAGCTGCGCCGGAGATCCCGTGGCCTCATAGAGCCACTGGGCGCTGACCAGGGTTCGTAGCACCATTGTCACAGACATAGATACGACGCCAGCCCAGAGGACGGTGTAGTCTCTATGCGCAAAAACGACCCACGGCTTGGGGTCGGACAAGGGTTGTGGGGCCTGAGACGGACTATCCATGTACAGGCCTGGGGGATGATAGGGGCGCCATGCTCACCGAAATCCTACCCTACGGCTGTGAAGCAGTCAACGTGCTCAAGCTTGCCCTGACAGCGACAAGCGTTTGGGCAGGGAATACGGTATCCAAGGAACCGCATGTTGGGTATCATACCGTGGACATCGCACCCCAGTTCAAAATGCAAGTGTGACATACGCCCTGGTGTGGTACTCATAGGAGGCAAGAGTTATGAACGGCACCGAAGTAATCGCGCAGATACTGAAATCGGAGGGTGTGGAATGGATGGCATGTTTCCCCTCCAATCCGCTCATCGAGGCCGTTGCCAAGCTGGGCATCCGGCCCATTGCCTTCCGCCACGAACGCGGCGCTGTGATGGCCGCGGACGCCTACAGTCGGCTGGGCGACCGCAGCCGGTTCGGCGTGGTAGCCGTGCAGAGCCAGGCCGGCGCTGAGAACGCTATGGGCGGCATCAGCCAGGCCTTTGCCGACAATGTGCCTATCCTTGTGCTTCCAGGGGGCGCAACCCTGGCCAGCGCCGCCGTTCGTCCTAACTTTTCTGCCTTCAACACCTACCAGAGCATCACCAGGCAGGTGGAGGTTATTCTCCGGCCGGCGCAGGTCGGGGACGTGATGCGCCGGGCGTTCCATGCCCTTCGCAATGGCCGTCCCGGCCCCGTTGTCGTCGAGATGCCATCGGACGTCTGTGGCGAGGAGGTCCCGGAGGAAGGACTTCAGTACAGGTCTCCCAAGGTCTCGGTACAGGTTCCGTCACCCTCAGACGTCAAGGACGCGGTCAAGGCGTTGCTTGAAGCCAAGAAGCCCGTCATCTGGTCTGGCATGGGTGTCCTTCTCGCCGGTGCTTCAGCGGAACTTACCGAGTTCGCTGAACTCACGGAGATTCCCGTTTACACCACCATGCCCGGCAAGTCCTCAATTGATGAGCGTCACCCGCTCGCCCTCGGCGGTGGCAGCGGCTCCACCACCCTGGCGGCTCGTCAGTGGCTGCAGGAGTCGGATGTCCTGTTCGCCGTCGGGTCCAGCATGACCAGGACAGGTTACGGCCAGCCCATACCCGCGGGCAAGCTCGTCATCCATAACGTTGGCAGCCTGGAGGACATCAACAAGGATTTCTCGGCTGATGTTGCTCTGCCGGGAGACGCCAGGGCGACCCTTGCGGCGATGATCGAAGAGGTCAAGTCGCAGCTGGGTGAGAACGGACGAAAGGGTCAGACGGGTGTTCCTGGAGAGATGGCCAAGGTAAAGGAGCAGTGGATGGAGGCATGGATGCCGATCCTCACCGATAACGAGGAGCCTATTAATCCATATCGCGTCATATGGGAACTGAATCAGAACCTTGACCTGGAGAACAGCATTGTAACCCATGACGCCGGGGCGCCGCGTGACATGATGATGCCCTTCTTCACGGCCACCGTGCCTCATAGCTACATAGGCTGGGGCAAGTCTACCCATCTTGGCTACGGCATACCGCTAATGATAGGTGCAAAGATGGCCAACCCGGACAAGTTCTGCATGAACTTCATGGGCGATGGTGCCTTCGGCATGTCCGGCCTGGACATAGAGACATCGGCTCGCACGGGCGTACCAATTACCACCATAGTTCTCAACAACGGGGGCATGGCTACCTATCCTGGCGGGTTCCCCACCGCGCGGGAGGTGTATGGCGTTTCACACATGATCGGCGACTACGCAAAAATAGCTGAAGGGATGGGAGCCGTCGGCATCACCGTCACCAAGCCGGCGGAGATAGCCCCCGCTATCAAGCGTGCTCAGGAGCTCAACTCAGACGGGAAGACCGTCCTGCTTGATATACACACCCGGTTCGAGGACCGCAGGTCGCCCCGGGACGGCTAGATGGGCATGCCCAGGCAGGGCGTGCCCTACACCCATACTTCCCGTTGTAGTTTAGAGTGTGACTCGTCACCAACGGTAGAAAAAAGGGTGTTCCGACCTGTCGGGACTGACCGCCCGAACCTACCCGCATCCCTTACCTACCGGCGGGCTGTGGGTCCTTCTCCCCCTGCAGCACTGGCAACTCATCCACGGGTATGTGGCAGTGGATGACATGATTTGACGAATCCGGCCCCGTGCGTGCGGGTGGTGGCGTCTCATCACATATGGAGCCTAACTTCCGTGGGCACCGCCCTGCGAAGAAGCACCCCTGGAATCGCTCACGCATAGTCGGCACTGCGCCCTCCAGGCGTATCTCCGTAGGTGCTGCGTCCGGGTCCGGTACAGGTGCAGCTGAAAGGAGAGCCTCCGTGTACGGATGGAACGGAGCGCTTAGGACGGACTCCGTTGGCCCAGACTCAGCCACGTGGCCGGCGTACATCACCAGGATGTCATCCGATACGTATCTCACCACACCCAGATCGTGTGTTATGAATATGTAGGAGGTGCCTTCCTCCTGCTGGTGCTCCTGTAGCAGGTTCAGGACCTGGGCCTGGACGGAAACGTCCAACGCAGATACAGCTTCATCGGCTACTATCACGTCCGGATTCGCTGCAAAGGCGCCCGCGATGGCTACACGCTGCTGCTGGCCGCCGCTCAACTCGTTCGGTGCGCTGTCCAGGTAGGAGGCGTCCAGGCCCACCGCCTCCAGCAACTCCTTGGCACGCTGACTGCTCTCAACCTTGCCCAGTCCAGCGAATTTCCGCAGCGCTCGCGTAATAGCGTGCCCTATGGGAAGCTTGGGATTCAGTGAGGCTGTCGGGTTCTGGAACACCATACGGATGGATGCCTGCTGCTCTCGGTTCCTGTCTCCCACGTCGGGCGCCAACTCCTGGCCGTGCAGATCCATATCGCCGCGGTCCCGGGGCACCAGACCGGCCACCACCCGGGCGACCGTGGTCTTGCCTGAGCCGCTCTCTCCCACGATTCCAAGCGTCTTCCCTTTGCCCAATTGAAAATCGATGCTGTTGACCGCTCTTACCGGCGGCCTGATCCGTGGCCCAAAGAACATATACTTGCGCTGCCAGTGGCCGTAGAACCTGCGCAGACCCTTTGCCCTGAGCACCGGCTCTCCATGTGTCTCCGGAGCGTGCTCCCGCTGCTCCGTCTCACCCCAGATCTCAGGCTGCACATCCTTCCACAAGAAGCAGCGTGCCAGATGGTTCTCCGCGACCTCTTCCATCCTGGGTGCCTCGGTCAGGCACGACTCCTGTGCCAGGGGACACCTAGGTGCAAACACGCATGCTTCGGCGTCCGCTTCACTGGCGGAGTACACGGAGCCCGGTATCCGGCTTAGCTTGGGTACAGTGCCTTCCTCTCCCACAGGCTTAGGCACGCACCTCAGAAGCCCAACGGTATAGGGGTGTTTGGGGTCCTTGAAAACTTCCCTTACAGATGCCTGTTCGACGATCTGCCCCGCGTACATCACGGCCACCCTGTCTGCCACCCGCGCGATGACGCCCAGGTTGTGGCTCACAAAAAGGATTCCGGCGTTTACACGCTCTTTCAGCTCCGCGACCAGGTCCAGGATGGTCGCCTCCGTGGTCACGTCCAACCCGGTGGTTGGCTCGTCCATGATCAGCAGGTCTGGATCGCAGGCCAGGGCCATCGCTATGACCACCCGTTGCTGCTGGCCGCCGCTTAACTGGTGTGGATACCGGCCGCCCATACGTTCCGGGTCGGACAGGCGGACATTCTCGAACAGCTCCACCACCTTTTCGCGGGCCTGGTCGGCGTTCAAATCCTTATGCCGGCGCAGCACCTCTTCAATCTGTGGGCCTACCTTCATTGAGGGGTTCAGAGAGGTGACCGGGTCCTGGTACACCATGGCGATGCGATCACCGCGCAGGTCGCTTAACTCCTGGTCTGAAATATGGGCAACGTCATTGCCTTCAAACCGAATGGCGCCATCCACCTGTGCGGTACCGGGGAGATACCCCATCATCGCATAAGCTACGGTAGATTTGCCGCACCCCGATTCGCCCACCAGCCCCAGCACCTCGCCACGCTGGATCTCAAAGGTCGCCTCGCGAACCGCCCTGAACGTACCTCGCGGGGTGTAGAAGGTGACCGCGAGGTTGTCTACCTCCAGCAGCGGTGCTGATTCGTTGCTCTCATCAGTCGGGTTACGCATTCATGTCCTCCAGTGGCAGTCCTTTGGCCTGGCGTATGCCATCGGCCAGGAGGTTTACCCCGATAACCAGCGATGCTACAGCGACCGCTGGTGCCGCGGCCACCCAGGGCGCAAGCACCATGAACTTCCTGCTCTCGCTTATCATCAGTCCCCAGCCGGGTGACGGCGGCTGAATACCCATGCCTAGGAACCCTAGAGAGGACACCAGCAGTATGGCGTAGCTCAACCTTATGGACGCCTCCACACCTAGGACTGAGACAGCGTTCGGTAGTATCTCTCTGAAGATGATATAAAAGGTCGGCTCTCCACGAAGTCGCGCGCTTTGAACGAACTCCATCTCCTTCAACACCAGCGTGGCGCTCCTGAGCACCCTGGCGACGCGGGGCATGAAAACAACGCCCGTGGTTCCCACTATCAATGTCTCCTGCCAGACGGAGTTCATCCATTCCGCCGGTGGCTTCATGGTGCCCAGCGTGGTCAGTACAAGCAGGGCAAGGAGCAAGGATGGGAAGGACATCATGCCGTCCATGATTCGCATCGTTACCTCGTCGGTCCTTCCACCCTTGTAGCCGCTGCTCATGCCCACGAAGGTTCCCAGCAGGATCCCAAGTCCCGCTCCGGCCACGGAGACGACGATCAGAGAGCGAGCCCCGGACATTATCCTGCTAAGGATGTCTCGTCCGAACTGATCCGTGCCTAGCCAGAACTGGGACGTAGGGGAGAGAAGCTGCTGGATCTGCTCGGCCTCGTCATAGTGAAACTCCGTGGCGGAGTATGGCGCCAGCCAGGGGCCAATGAGTGCCAGGATGAGATGCAGCATGACTATGGGCAGCCCGATGCGTCCCGACTTGGTGCGAAGAGCGTAGCCGAACTCTGTCCGTATGGCACGTCCGATCCTGACAAAGCCTGATCCGATGGCCTGGGCCAAATTGATGGATGGTTGAGTCATGTCTGTTGTAGCTGCCATCAGGCCAACCTTATCCGCGGATTGAGGACGGCATATCCTATGTCCGCCGCCAGGTTACTCAGAGCGTAGGTTGCTGCGATGATCAGCGACAGCGCCTGCAGCAGTGGTACGTCGCGGTTATTGATCGACTCAAGCAGCAACTGCCCAAGCCCCGGGTAGGAAAAGACGTTCTCCACGATGATCAGACCCCCCAGCATGTAGCCAAGGTTCATGGCAATGACGCTGATGGTGGGAAGCAGCGCATTGGGGACCACATGCTTCATGATGACCCGCCGCATTGGCAGGCCCTTGAGTATCGCGGTCCGGACGTAGTTGGCCTCCATCACCTCAATCACATTGGCCCTTGTCATCCGCATGATGTAGGCGAACAGGACCGCGATGAGCGTGACTGAGGGCAAGACCATGACCTGGGGTCTGGTCAGCGGGTTCTCCCCCGGCATCATGATGCTGGACGAAGGCAGAATGTGAAGGAGTGAAGAGAAGACTATTATCAATAGCACTCCTGTGACAAACTCCGGCAAGGATATGCCCACCAGGCTGACGGTGCTTATCAGGCGGTCTCCAAGGCGGTTTGGCCTTACGCCTGCCCAGATGCCCCCCAGCACTGCCAGCGGGACACCGAAAAAGAAGGCGAATACGGCCAGGTAGAGAGAGTTCTCCAGTCTGTGCCCAACCACCTGGGTGATGGGCAGCTTCTGCCTGTAGGAGGTTCCCCAGTCACCCCGGGCAACGCCGCCTATCCAGTCCAGGTATCGCTCGTAGGCCGGGCGATTCAGCCCCAACTCGAGGCGTAGGGCGGCCAGACCTTCGGCTGTAGCGTTCTGGCCCAGGATGACCTTGGCCGCATCTCCTGGCAGTATTTCGGTGACTGTGAAAATGGCCGCCGAGACCACCAGCAGCGTGACAATGATCAGGCTTATGCGCCTAACAAGAAAACGGACCATTTGTATCACCGGCCTTTAAAGGCGGTTATTTGGGGATCTACATGAACTTGCGGCTACCGGAACTCCGTGGCTCTGGTAGAGGTAGGGTGGTACCGAGCGGGGCTCTCCGCCTCGCTCGGTACCACTGAAGTGGTAACTATCTGTCCAGCCAGGTCTCGTGAAGAAGTGGCCACCACTGCGGATGGGCGTTCAGGCCCTGTACCCCTTCGTCCATGGCCATGAAAATTGGCCGGAATCCAACCACGATGCGAGGCACGTCCTCTATCAGAATACGCTGGATCTCAGCGTACGTCGCCTTGCGGTCCGCCAGCTCCACCTGGCCTTGTGCCTGTGCCAGGAGTGAATCTAACTCCATGTTCACGTAGAAAGACTCGTTCCAGGCTGCGTCGGACTTGTACACAATGGAGATGGCCTCGTCTGGAGGCCTGCCGCCCCACGTAACCGTGGTGAACGGCTCCGTCATCCAGACCTCGGCCCAGTAGGCGTCTGGGGTCGTCTGGACTATCTCTATGTTGATGCCCGCGGGGGCTGCTCTCTCCTTCATGGCTACTGCCATCTCCACCATACCCTCACCGGCGTCGCTGGTGTACAGTGTCAGGTCAATGCCGTCCATGTACCCGGCCTCTTCAAGAAGGCTCTTCGCCAACTCAGTGTCGTAGGCTGGTGATGGGTACTGGGACGCGAATACTGGGTCGTTGGGGGGAATGGGATGGTCGTTTGCGACGGTACCGCGCCCGAACATGGCCGCCTGAAGAATAGCTTCACGGTCGGTGGCTGCTTGGATGGCCCTGCGGACCAGAATGTCGTCGAATGGCGCAACCCTCATGTCCATGGCCAGGTTCAGGTAGGCCGAACTGGCGGCCTCAGATACCATGAGGCCAGCTTCGGCATCAAGCAGATCCACACTGGTTAGCTCCGCATAGAGCAAGGCGTCGATCTGCCCAGACTTCAGGGCCTCCACTCGGGCATCCTCTTCACCCATGAAGAAGACGATAACCTCGTCCAGGTAGGGGCGTCCCTCCATCCAGTAGTCGGGATTCTTCTTCAAGACAAGCCGCTCTCCCGGCAAGAACTCCTCCATCATGAAGGGGCCTGTGCCGTACTCCTCGGTGGCCAGCAGTGACGTATCAATGTCAGAAGGGATAATCTTGGCATGGTAAATAGAGAGTGTGTCCGGCAATGTGGCATTGGGCGCCGACAGGTCGAACCTGACGGTGTAGTCGTCAACCGCCACCACCTCATCAATCATGCCCAGCGAAGATGCGCCTGGTGAACCGACATTGGGGTCCAACAGCCGGTCGAAGGTGAAGACCACGTCCTCTGCCTTGAACTCTTTGCCGTGATGGAATGTTGCGCCCTCACGAAGCTTGAAGGTGTAGGAGGTTAGGTCGGCACTTGCCTCCCAGGACACCGCAAGCATGGGCCTCAAGGAGAGGTCAGGCTGGCGGAGCACCAGGTTGTCATAGGCAGTCTGGTTGATCACCTGGTCTGACAGCGACAGCGTCAGCTGGGGATCAAGAGTCGAAGTATCCGACAGGTGCGCTGCCCGCAAGGTGCCGCCATACTTGGCTCCGGTGGTGGTGCCGCCGTCATCCGCTGGCTCCTCTTCATCACCGCCACAGGCGGCGAAAGTGAGCAGTGTTAGCGCCAGCCCCGCAACGATCAGCACGCTGACCCGGGACGCGCTACCATTCCTGGCCAGTCCCAGGCGCGCTAATAGGTTTCTCAATGCTGTAATCATATGTCTCCTATTCTATCTATGTCCTGCTATCTCCGGCAGAGCCACGCTCCGGATATCCATGACCCGGCTGGACCCTACGTAACTATCGACCAACCGGCGCGCACTCCCTGCGCACCATCTTGCCTTTCACCGGGGCACTGTCAGTGACCTTGAGCCTCGCGAGTCACCCCCCCCCCACAGCTCACAGACGAAGCTTGGATTGACAGGCCTATTGGTTAGCCATACCCCCAGCGACCGGCGGATCGGAATCGGTCAGGAGAGGCGACTGTTGCTAGCCGGTTGATGCGATACCTCGCCTGAATATCTCCCACATCTTGGCACCCTGCCCGGCTAGAGGTGGGGCGTAGTCGTTTAGAGCCCACAGTGTAGCGGTGCTCTGAATCATGCCGAAGAATGTTGTTGCCGCTGCGTCCAGGTTCACGTCAGGGTGAACGGAACCTTCGTTGACACCGTGCTGTAGGATTCCCTGGACAGCCTCTAGGTAGTCTGTAATGACTGCGGCCACCTGGGTGGACAGGCCGCGCATGCCTTCAAAGGCGATGGTTTCAATCACTATGAAGGAGAGAGCCTGGTAGTTCTGTACCTCGCTCAGCAGGGCCCAGAACGCGCGCTCAAGGTTCTCCAGAGCAGGGAGCGAGTCATACTGCTCACCGCGCACGGTGCTCAATAGACTCTCCTCCCATCTCTCCAGGAGCAGGGAGTATATGGCGCGCTTGCTGGTGAAATGACGGTAAATCGCCGCCTCGGTTACGCCGATCTCCCCAGCAATGTCATGTATTGTTACGCTGTTCATACCCTTGGTGGTTATCAGTGTCCCGACCGCCTGTATGATCTGCAGCCGGCGTACGTCGTGCCGCTGGCGAACTCGCTCTTTCAACTGGACCTCAGAGATACGTAAGTGAGTGAACGCTTACTTATTTGGCCACGGGGCATAGTATCCCACCCTCGCTCCGACTGTCAAGGCCGAAACGGCCGGTTATTGCAGGTTTTCAGCTTCGTAGGCGACCTTACCGCGCGTGCGCTATCGCAGCTCCTCTATGTTCTCCTGCTTCGGCGGTAGTAGCGGCCTGACCAATACGGTGGCGCACCATCTCCACCCTGCTACAATGCCACCAAAGTACGCTTTGGGAGGTTGGCACGCATGCCAGTGGCAAAGTTGAACGAGATCGAACTGTACTATGAGGTGGTGGGCACCGGCCCGGTTGTAGCCTTCGTGCACGGCAGCTATGGTGGCGCGGCATCCAGCGTTCTACCGCGGGACGATTCGTGGGTTGACGCGCTGAAAGACGCCTACACGGTCGTCACATATGACAGGCGCTCCGCCGGTCGGTCGGCATATCCGGATAGCGCCCACACCCTGGACCTCCTTGCCGCGGACCTCAGGGCTCTCCTGTCCCATCTGAATATATCCAACGCCATTATCATCGGCTCGTCTGCAGGTGGGCCCATTGCCCTTACCTACTTCCTGACCTACCCGGAGTCGGTGACCGCACTGATACTCCCGAACACCTCTGCGCGCCTGTGGCGTCATGAAGGGCGGGTGCAGGCAGTGGAGCGGATCAGACGCCGCGTGGATTTCCTGGAGGGTCACAGTCCGGAGGAAACCTTTGACATGATTCAGAAGGAGCAGGGGGAGTCGGGCCAGTTCGTGCTGTCTGCCGCTGGGCGCGGACCAAGACCGCCGGACCTTGTTCAGATGATGGATGAGCGCGATAGGACGATCCAGGAGTTGACGGACGCTCTGGGCCGGGCGGACCAGGTTACATACGCTATTGGGGAGCTGCGTAACCAGGGCGCGTATTTAGACTCTGATCTGAGACCCAGGCTAGTTGATATCAACATGCCGACCATTGTGCTTCACGGCGACTCGGATACCCAGGTGCCCTATGAGCTGGGCCAGGAACTCGCGGCCGGCATACCCGGTGCGGAGTTTGTAACGATCGGCGGAGCGGGCCACGGTGTCATGCAGTGGCGGGAGGCCATGACCGCCATACGCGTCTTCTGCGACCGTGTTGTTGCGTCGGCCAGCTAATATAGGAGAGGCACCGTTAGCGGTCCGCTGGTCTCGCCATGACACGCTCGACCTCTTCCATTGAGAACGCCTTAGGCCCCACCACGGTGCAGTTGAGTGACGCTGCGCCTGTGGCAATCCTGGCGCTCTCCTCCAATGGCCGGCTGTTCAGATAGCCGTAGATGAACCCCGCCGAGAACATTGCCCCTACGGCGCATCCGTCCACGACTCGCACATCGGGCGGCGTCAACCGCACCTGGCCCTGCCTGTCCGCTACAAGGCTGCCCTTCTCCGCCATGGTGACCAGCGCCGTCTGCACACCGGCTTCCAGCAGGCTGGTAATTACCGCCTCCGCGCCGTCGCCACGCTGTGCCTCGTCCACAACGGCCTGACATATGGTGGCCCGCGACGCGTACCTGCTCAGGACGTCATTGTCTAGGCGCCCGTGCTCCAGGTTAAGGAAGATGGGGACGCCCAGGCTGGCCGCCTCTTCCATAGGGCGTAGGATGCGGTCTCCGTCGTACCAGTCAACGTACAACAGTTCGCTCCCCTTGATCGGCGATAGATCTGCCGTGCTCAGTGTATCCAGAACCGTTGTGTCTCGTTGCCAGAAAAAGGTTCGAGCTCCTGTGGGATCGGATACGTCTACCTCTAGTGGCGTGGTGATGCTATTAGTGGCGTGGTGATGCTATCCGATAGACGTACGTCGCCAATCACGCCCAGAGCTTTCAGCTGGTCGGCTATCCTTCTGCCGACTGGGTCGTCTCCCACGGCCGTACCATATGAGCGCCGTGCGGACGTTCCACTGGCGCAGCGCGCACGCCACCAGAGCGGCGTCGTCGGAAATGAACTCCGCCCGGTGTCTGACAAGCTGTCCAGTGTTGTGCTCCGGCGGCCGGTCCACCGCCAGCACAACGCCGGCGGTTATCATGCCGAAGCACACGACCTGTGCCTGTGGTGGTGTTATGTCGCCGCGTTCTGCCATTGGGTTACGCCCATTTAGACATGCGTCATGTACCGTACATTTTCTGAACCGCCGCACAGTATACAACTGTGCATTAATGTATGGCGTGCCTGACCAGTCTGAGGCACCTTATGCCGCATTCCCTCCCTACGTCTAGATTTCGCCGTGCGAACTGCTCAGGATTCTGGTAATATGTGCCGAACCACCATTTCAGGGTGGAACTATGCTATTGATTCCTGGTACTGTTACCATGCACGACAAGGTGAGGAGGTAGCCCATGGACTTTGGATGGAACCCGGAAGACCATGCATTCAGAGAAGAGGTCCGCCAGTTCATTGCGGAAAACGTGACTCCGGAGGTAGAGGAAGAGATGCGGACGCGTCAGGAGTCCGGCCGCGGCCCTCTTACCGCGGCGGTGTACAAAAAGATCGCTGACAAAGGCTGGATAGGCATCAGCTGGCCCAAGGAGTACGGCGGCCAAAGCGGCAGCCGGCTGAACCAGTACATCGTTGAGGAGGAGTTCACCAGAGTGGGTTTGACCGTCGGTGGTGCAGGCGGAGGTGGCCCGGCCATACTGGCTGTTGGCACCGACGAACAAAAGGACTTCTTCCTTCCCGGGATGCTCAGCGGGGAGGTCTCCATGGCGTCAGGGTTTACTGAGCCCAGCGGAGGTGCGGACCTGGCCTCCCTCCAGACCAGGGCAGTAAGGGACGGCGACTTCTACGTCATTAACGGTCAGAAGATATTCACCTCCTCAGCCCACGCAGCAACCCATGTCTATCTCTTGGTCCGGACCGATCCTGATGCGCCAAAGCACAGGGGCCTGTCCATCCTGTTGGTGCCCATGGACACTCCGGGCATTACCGTGCGCCCACTGTGGAGCATCCAGAACGACCCGCCGGCACCGCCGGGGACGACCTACGGTACCCCTAGGACCAACGAGACCTTTTATGAGGACGTGCGAGTGCCGGTGAGCTGTCTGCTGGGCGAAGAGAACATGGGCTGGTACGTCAACGCTGCCCGGCTGAACCTGGATAGAGTAGGGGCGTCCCGGTATCTGATCTCCGTCCGCAGAGACGAAGACATCATCAACTGGTCCAAGGTGAACAAGCTGAATGGCCACTCCATCGCCGAGGAACCAGAGATGCGGGACAAGCTGGCCGAACTCTGGATCGAAGCCCAGGTGTGCCGCCTCATGACCATGCGCAGCATGTCCATAGTCGAGCGCGAGGGCAAGGATTTCACGTATGAGGGGTCAGCGGAGAAGGTGTGGGCGCCGGAGCACGGTGTGAAGGTCACAGAGGCCATAGCCCAGATGCTGGGGCCCTACGGCCAGCTGCTGAGCACCTCCCCTAGGGCGATCTCAAGTGGTATCTACGCCCACAACCTGCTGGGATGTTTCCAGTCTGGCATCAATCACGGAAGCGTTCAGATCATGCGAGACCAGGTGGGGCGCCGCGGCCTGGGTCTGCCACGGGGCTAGAGCCTGTAAACATACGTACGCAGCGAATGAGGGAGGCTCCTGGGGCCTCCCTCATTTTGTTAAGCTTTGATACCTGCCCAGACCCGTACTTCCCGTTGTGGCTTAGGGCAGGTTCTCACCGGCAGTACGGACGAAGTCCATGAGTGCAGGGCACGCCCTGCTACGGCACGTCCATTCTCCGCAAACGGAGAATGGTGAGCAGGAAGAAGACAACGGTCACCATCAAGGCACCGACCACCCCGGCTGGAAACTCGATAGCCCGGTCCCCCAGCGCCTCAAAGCTCACCCCGTCGATACCATGCAAGACCGCGACGGTGTACCCCCGGACGCTCATATAGCGGACGCCCTTGAGGAAGGAGCTGATCAGCCCTTCCCACAGGAACACGTAGATAAGCGCAAAGCTCAGAGCCCGACTGGTCACAAGGCCGGCCCATGTGAATATCGCAGCGTAGGTCACCACACCTGTTAGCAGCGCGGCACCTGTCGCCGCTGCGGCCTTGGTGCTCCCATCGAACCCTAGTAGCGTTGCCACTACGCCGCTTGTTATCAGCAGCAGGCCACCCACTATGATGGACGCCAGCAGCTTGGGCAGCACTATCTTCATCCGAGCGATCGGCTTGAGCACAAGGTAGCTGAGTGTTCGGTCCTCTAGTTCGTTTCCGAACGCGGCGGCGGACAGCGCCATCATCACTATCGGCATAACCACTGTAATCAGCATGCCGTCCACCAGTATGTTGGTGAAGCTCTGGCTGAAATCGGGCTCGTCTCCGGCAAGTACCGATACAAGCACCGCCAGCGAGATGGGCAAAGCCGCCAGCAGCAGCACCAGGATGATACGCGTGCGAGTGGCCAACTGGCGTAGCGATAGTAGAAGTAAAGTGCCCATTTATCCCTCTACAAGGTAGCTGAAGACACTCTCCAACGAGTCGTCCAGCGGTTCTACGCGCAGCAGGCGTATGCCGAGCTCCTGCGCCAGCCGTGGTACGGAATGCTGGAGTGCCTGTACGTTGCGGCTCAGAATCACCAGGGAGCCTTCTGCGTCCACCTGGATGGAGTCCACCTCTTCAAGCCGTATCAACGCCGCACCTATGAGACGCGGGTCGTTGGCTACCACACGCACCTTGTACGGCCGTTCATCCAGCTTGGCGCGAATGGCCCTGAAGTCACCCGACGCCGCAAGCTTGCCGCTGACCATCAGAAGGGTGCGATCGGCCAGCGTTTCTATCTCCTCAAGGATGTGGGACGATATGAGAATCGTCCTGCCCTGGTCGCCCATCTCACGCACCAACTCCTGGAACTCGATCCTCTGGCGTGGGTCGGTGCCGCTGAGCGGCTCGTCCAGGATCAGCACCTCCGGGTCGTGGACTAGTGTGGCGGCGAGTCTCATCCGTTGGCGCATGCCCCGAGAGTAGGTACGCATGGGCCGGTCCTGCACGTCAAGGAGACCTACATGTCCAATGGCCGCCTCTACCGCCTGCGCGGTCAGTCCGTACAGACGTGCGGCAAAGGCAACAAACTGCCGTCCAGTGAAGAAGTCGTACACCCGCTCATGCTCGGACATGAAACCCATTCGGCTGTACAGCGCTGGGTTCCCGCGCACGGGCTGTCCTAACATCGTCACGGAGCCCTTGGATGTCTTAGCCAGGCCCGCCATCATGTGCAAGAGAGTCGTCTTGCCTGCGCCATTCGGTCCCAGCAAGCCGGTGACGCCCGGATATACCTCCAGCGACACGTCGTTCACCGCCACGACACTCCCGAACCATTTGGATATGTTGACGACCTCTATAGTTGCCCCCGTGGACCGATCTGCCCCCGTCATACGCTCATCCTGCGGTATCGCCACCAGAGCACTAGCCCTGGCCCTGCAGTCAGGAGTGCGTACCAACCTATAGTGACAGCGGTTGGCAGCTCGCTGATGAGCAAAGCAGTCCCAAATTCGGGTTCTTCTGAAAATATCATGTCACCCAAGCGCGATGGCGCCTGTCCAAAGTCTATGAGTGCGTACCATTTTGCTGCATCGCCGGTTAGACGTTCACAATTGTCCAAAAACTGTTCTGGCTGTGCGGAGCCATTCTCTCCTACCTGGACTGTAACGCCGCCCTCGCCGCCCTCGTCGCCGCCCAGACAGCTGGTCAAAGCCTCTGAAACCGGATTGGAGAGGAGAAATAGGCCGATCACAGCGGCGGCGGCGTAGGCCCGCCTGGTGGTAAATGCTGACACCGCCATAGGCAGTGTGGTGACGAATAGAGCAACTAGAGACCCCACCGCAATGAACCGTGGTATCTCAAGCCAGTGGTCCTGAAGGTGCTGTACTGGGTCCGCTGCCGCCAATGTGAGCCCGATCAGCAGTATCACCTGTCCCGAGTAGGCGATGACCAGCATGATGGATAGGAACGCCGCCCACCGGCCCACAACGTAGTCCGTTGGCGTCAGCGGCCTCACCATGTACAGGCTGAGCACGCCGTCGCGACGGTCAGGGCACAGAAGCTCAGGTGCGATTATTGCCGAGAACAGGAGCAGAATGACGGATATGATCTGGTAGTAGTCGGCGTGGCTCGGTAGGTCAACCTCCGCGCCGGGGCCCAGCACCGCATTCACCTGGCTTGCGATCAAACTCATAATTACCGCTGGCGCTATGGCGGCGGCAAAGAGTGCGAACGGCAGTATCTTGGCCTTTGGGCCGCGTCCCAGTCCCAGGGCTGTGCGCACACCGTCGATCCAGATGGACCTGAAGGCGCGTAGGCGACCCTCCCTCGGCCCGTCATAGTGCTGGTACCCAAGGTCGAATACCTCGCCGCGTGGTTCCATTATTCGGATGCGCTCCGGAAGATGTCGGTCAGCATGTGGCGTCGAGGCGCCAGCCTTCGCAGGCGTGCTTTAGTCTCTACGATGGCGTCGCGTATGGCATCGTACTGCTCGTCGGTTGTCTGCTCCACCACCAGCTCGTTCCCTTCGATTTGCGCCTGAATGCCACGGCCCACAAGTGCCGCCAGCAGCTCCTCGCGCTTGTCGTCAACCTCTATGGACAGTATCTGTGTCTCCTGCGTGAAACCGGAGACATCCCCCTCCTCGGTGACGCGGCCTTCGTCCAGGACAATGATACGGTCGCAGGTCCGCTCTACGTCACCCATCAGGTGTGATGAAAGAAGGATGCTGATTCCGAACTCCCGGCCTATCCGCCGGATCATATCCAGCATCTCTTCGCGCCCGCCGGGGTCTAGACCTGATGTCGGCTCGTCCAGCAGGACCAACGTAGGGTCGTGAACCAGGGCCTGTGCCAGCTTTACACGCTGCTTCATGCCTGTGGAGGACTCACCTATTGAACGGTAGCGTTCCTCGTCCAGCCCCACGTGGCGCAGCATGTCGGCGGCCCGTGTCCGGGCGTGTGCCGGCGGCAGGCCGCTCACCTGTGCCATGTGGGTCAGGAACTCCGATGCTGTGATGGCCGTCGGCAGGCAGTCGTGCTCGGGCATGTAGCCGAGACGCCCCCGGAGGTGGACCGACTCGTACGGCTTCTCGCCCATGACAACCACGGAGCCTGTGGTGGGCCTTAGAAGCCCCAGGATTAGCTTTATCGCCGTGCTCTTGCCTGCCCCGTTCGGCCCAAGTAGACCCGTTATCCCTTCGCCGATCTGCAACTCCACCGACTCCAACGCAACGGTGGGGCCGTAATGTTTCGTCAGGCTAACCGCTTCAACCAGTGTGGGCATGCCTGGAGTATATGCCAATCATGGATGTCACGTAACCTGCTGGTCGCGGTACAAAGGGGAAGAATGTTTCCGAACATAGCATGGTGTGGTTGTTGGAGCAGCGGCTAAACATCGGTACTATATATGGGCGGCTAACGCTGGCGGACCTTTGATATGAAGCGTCAGAATGACGCAGGAGCGTTGTGTGCCGGTTCTGGATATGTGGTGCTGAAGGCAGGAGAGTATGTCAAAATCCATTGAGCCCAAGGTGTTTCTCATAGGCGAATCCCGCGCGAACTGCGAGGGACTGCAGTCCCTTCTGGATCACCTCGGCGTACCAGACTGGACGTCCGATGCGTCCACCGACATGGAGCTGATTACGGAGGTTTTCGGTCGAGCCTGCTACCGCTCCTTCGGCACGGAATTGAACGCCAATATCACACGCGTCAGACAGTCCAACAAGAGCTACCTGACCAACATAATAGAGAAGGGTGATGGCTCTGTGCTGGAGCACGGCGTTGTCAACTTCTTCCTGGCCGACGTCAGCCGTGTATTCACCCATGAGCTGGTACGGCATCGGGTGGGTACAGCAATGTCCCAGGAGTCGCTTAGATTCGTCAGGCTCACCGATATGGACTGGTACGCGCCCGTAGCCATTCAAGAGTCCGAGGAGGCGATGACCATATTCGCCCGTACCTTTGAGGAGTTGAGCAAGCTTCAGCGGGAGCTGGCTGAGCAGTTCGGCCTTGACGACCTAGACTCCTTTGATGAGAAGAAGGAGCTGACATCGGCAATGCGGCGCATAGCCCCTATCGGGCTTGCCACCAACATAGCTTGGTCCTGCAACATGCGCACCCTGCGTCATGTCATTGAGCAAAGGACCAGCCCCTGGGCTGAGGAGGAGATACGGCTCGTCTTCAGTCAGATCGCTGACTTGGCTGTCCAGCGATGGCCCAACCTGTTTGCCGACTACCGCAGCGAAATGGTGGACGGCCTCCCTCACTACACTACCGACAATCGCAAAGTCTAGCTTTCCCGGGCATTGCCCAGACCCTTTCTTTCCCTTGTGCCCTAGGGCACGCTCTCACTAAAACTAGAGAGTGTGGGCGGCCGGAAAACTCCGCGTGGGTGCAGGGCATGCCTTGCACCCGGTTTCTGGAGTCACCTCACTTTTTGCAAGGGCGTATATTAGGTGCACAGCTTCGTCTAAGCGATCGGTCGAAGAATGTGGTGCAGGGAAACCTGCTCACCCTTTCGTTCACCCAGTAATCACCTTATGGAATGATGTGTAGGGTGTTGTGGTGTCGCATACTGGCCGTGGCAAGAGGGGATGTGAGTAGAACTATAACTACCTATCTCTGTCCCATAATAAGGGATGGCACAAACTCAGGCCCAACTCTCGAAAAGGAGGTACGCAGGTGGCCCTCAATGCTTCCAAGGGTAAAGTACTCGTCGTAGATGATGCTCCAGAGGCCAGAGTCAGGCTGGCCCAGTGGCTCACACAGAACTCATACAATTCTATATTCGTTTATTCCGACGAAGAAGCCGAGGACATGCTCAAGCACCACAGGTTCGACCTGGTCGTCCACAGCCGTGAGTTCACCTTCTCATCGTCTTATCCACTCCGATAGTGGTTCAGGCGGAGCACCCTTTAGAACCGGAAAGGGTCGGATTCGGAGGCCCAAGCCTCCGAATCCGAGATGGCTCGCCCTGGCTTGAGCGCGGATATGTCATATTGGGTCTGTCCGTGGAGCACCAGGTCTGCCGCTATCCGGCCCATGACTGCGCTCAGGTGTATCCCTTTGCGGCCCCCGCCCGTGGCCACTACCACGTCGGGCCTTCCAGGCACCTGGCCAAGTATGGGCAGGCCGTCCGCCGTCACGGGGCGCAGGCAGGCGGTGTGTTGCACCACCCGGCCGTCTGCTAGGTAGGGCAAGGCCCGCATGGCCGACTCCATAATCGATTGCATTCCCTGCACCGATGGTGCTTCGTCATACCCCGCATCCTCCTCTGTGGTGCCCACCCAAACCAGGTCGTCCGGCTTGGTGACGGCGTAGCTACCTCCCCAGGAGAGGTGGGACATAGGTGGTCCGTCCACCTGTAGTCGCAGAATCTGTCCTTTTAGGGGTCTTACCGGCAGGTCTATCCCCAGCCAGTCAGAAGCGTGGACTGTCCAGGCGCCCATGGCAACGACGACGCGCTCGCATGTGATATCTCCGCTGGATAACTGCACGCTCCGTAGGCGATCCTCGTTAAACCCCAGCCCAAGGACTGTCCCGTGCCGCATGACTGTACCGGCGCGCTCCGCCGCCTGGAGCAGGGCTAGCGTATGGCGGTACGGGTCAAGCATCCCCAGGTGCTGAGTTACCACCCCGCCTACCACTCCGGGGGCCAGGCGCGGCTCCAGAGTCAATATGTCCTCTCCACCCTTCCACTCCACCCTGAACCCCTCTTGGGCCTGCTGCCAGGGCAGACGCTCCTGCATCGCCATCGCCTCGGCCTCGCTGAAGGCAAAGGTGATGCCGGTCTCCAGGTCGTACTCGGTGTCGACGCCCGTTTCATCGGGCAGCGCCGTGGCAAGCTCAGCGTGAAGTCGAAAGCTCTCCAGACTCAGCCGGCCCAGCGGATCGGGGATTCCAACGCCACCCAGAGGATTGAGGCCGCCCAGTGCGAAGCCAGACGAGTGGCCGGCCACGGTGTCCCGCTCGATGATCGTAGCCCTGACGCCCTCCCTGGCCAGGTAGTAGGCCGTGGTGCATCCCACGATACCGCCGCCCAGTATCACTACATCTGTGGCGCTGCTCTCACTCATGTGATGTCCTTGGGCACAGTGCGCCCACTATATCTGGACGCGATTCCTAGAGCAAGGAGCGCTGGTATGGTATCCTGTGATCGTAACCACCACACACACTGGAAAGACGTCAGCTATGGAGTTCATCGTTCGCTCACCAAAGAACAAGCCAGACGTTGTTGAGGTGCGATACGACTGCGAATGCGGCTGCAAGCCCCGTGCCCGCTACACTCGCGGCGCAGACGAAGCCAACCACGAGCACTGCTGCTGCGGCATCGTCCACTTTGTAGGCGCCCACGCAGAGGGGAGGCTGGCGACATACCTGGAGGAGCGGCGCACCAGTGGTGAAGACGTTGACCTTACCTACGATCTACATGCTGAGACCGTAGAAGCTCCGTGGGGCGAGCCCGTCGCCGTGGCATACGGCCTGCCTGAGGAGCTCCGCAAACACTAACCTCGCTGGCAGCTGCCTCAGGGCCAGGTTGCTCTGGCGGAATCCCTGACTACAGGGTACGCCCTGCCTGCCTACTCCAGGAACTCCTTCTGCCACCTGTTGTACTCGTCACGCCTGGTCGCCACGGTCATCAGGTCATCGGAAGCGGTGATGCTGGAAATGGCCTCGAAGGAGCCGTTCTCCTTCAGATGCTTCATCACTTCGTACACCGTGCTAACGGCAGCAAGGAAGGGCAGGTGTCCTGCTAGCGCCACGCGCACGCCATTAGCGGCGAGAAAGTCCGTGTCGCCGACGGTTTGGGGTGTGCCTCCCAGCATCAAGGGTAGTGGGGTTGCCCTGCGGACGGTATCGAGGTCCTCCGCAGAGCTGACACCCGTCAGTAACAGGGCGTCTACCCCGGTCTCCGTATACGCCTTCAGCCGCTCCGCGTCCGCCGCTCTGGTCCGGCCTACTATTACCAGAGATGGATCGCTGCGGGCAGCCAACGCAGCCTTAAGTTTGCCTACCATCTCATCTGTTGAGATTGCCTCTCCCGCTCTCTCCTGCCTGAACGCTATCGGCAACACCGTGTCCTCGATTGTGAGCGCGGCCACTCCTGACGCCTCCAGCTCCTCAACCGTACGCATGACGTTGAGCGCGTTGCCGTAACCGTGGTCGGCGTCCACCAGGAGGCTCAGCTCGCTGGCCTTGGTGATACGCCGAACCAGCCCGGCGAACTCAGTCAGCGTTAGGACCACCAGGTCAGGTGCGCCCAGGACCGCCATGGAAGCCACCGACCCTGCCAGCATACCTATCTCGAATCCCAGCGAGTCGGCGATTCGCGCTGACATAGCATCGAATACGGATGCCGGGTGTACGCATTCGTTGCCCGCCAGCATCCGTCTGAACACCTCGCGCTTCTCCGTGTCATTCATGTCGTTCCCTCCGGTCGAGGAGTTATTCCAGTAGCGAACTCTACCACGTGGGCTGAATGCTCGTCTCCATGGGCCATGCTGCGCTCCGGCTGGTGGTCAAGGCGGCGCTACTGGTCCGGATCGTAATCGATACTCCTGGGCGCACGGCCTGCCATCAACCGGTACAGACCTGCTATACCCACCCCCGCGATGAAACCGCCCACGTGGGCCCAGTACGCCACGCCCCCACCTGTGTCCCCGAGCGTCCCTAGGCCTCCCCAGAACTGCAGTGCGAGCCAGAACGCTAGCAGGGCCACGGCAGGTATGCGGATCATCGTAATGAAATACATGATAGTGATCACTCGCACGCGGTTGCGTGGAAACAGCACCAGATATCCTCCCAGCACCCCGGCGATGGCGCCGCTGGCACCTATAATCGGTGTCTGTGAGCCGGGCGCTGTCATGATCTGTAAGGCGGACGCGGCCAGACCCGTGCCCAGGTAGTAGACCAGATACGGGATATGCCCCACGCGGTTCTCCAGGTTGTCGCCGAATACCCACAGGTACAGTATATTGCCCCCAAAATGCATTATGCCGCCGTGGATGAACATGGAGGTGGCTAGCGTGCCCCACGTTGGAAATGGTGTTGTGAGATTCAAGATGCCTACTGCAGTAGGTATCAGCCCAATCGCTTCTCCGGAGGTGAGTTCATTAGGAACAAGGCCAAACCTGTAGTTGAAGACGAACGTATCCAGATCGGTCAGGGTTAGCCCATAAAGGAACACCAGCGCATTCAGCACAATGAGAGAAACGTTGACGATGGGGTGCCGGACGTGGCGGCCGTACAGGTGGAGGTCGGAAATGGGGATCAAGGCTGCCTCAATGCGCCGGGCGTGGGAACCTGTGGCCCGGGCATCGCCGCCTTACTCCCAGTTCAGCCGAAATACGGCAGCGGGTTCAATGTCGTGCAACTCGCGCGGGTCCAGCTGGTCCAGCCCCTGGAGGACCGTTGACACCTGCTGAGCCAACTGCTCCAGGCGCTCTGGGGCTATCTCCACGCTAGCGATGCGGGCCAGGGTTCGGACCTCCTCCGCGCTGACCTGTCGTGGCTGCTTCGATGTCATCGGCTTTCCCCTATTGCTGGCTGTCTTGGTCGTCACCGTTGCTCCGGCGGCGCCTGAGAAACTCCTCCAACTCCGTCACCATCTCCTCGGGCGATGGCATCGGTTCTTGAGGTTCCGACTGTTCAGTCCGGGCGTCATAGCGGCGCTCCAGTTGCTGGACGTACTCCTGTACTTTCTCATCGTTCTCCAGCGCGTTCGAGAACTGCCGCTCGAAGCTCGACTCCGAGGCTCGTAGCTCCTCCAGATCGAACTTCTCGTCCAGCGCCTTGCTCAGCTTCTCAAGAAGCGCCAGGCTGACCTTGGGGTAGCTGTTCGCCTGTACGTAGTGAGGGCAGTGGCCCCAGACATGGCCCAGTCGGATGTCACGTGACGTGAGCACCTGGGACACCGCCGTGCTGATTCCCGTCGGGCCCTCGTATCTTCGGCCTCGAACGCCCGTGCCGCCCAGCATCTCCTGGAGTTCCGGGTCGTTGGAACCGCCGGTGACACGTATCGGCCGCGTGTGCGGCACGGCGTCCAACAACGCACCCACAACGATAGTTCGCACAACGCCCTGCTCCTGGGCTACGTCCGCGATAGCGTTGGAGTAGGCCCGCCACTTCAGGTTCGGCTCAATGCCGACGAATATCAGAAGGTCCTGCTCCCGCTCGCCGCTGTGGTAGGCGTAGAAGTTGTTTGCCGGCCAGGATACCTCTCGCTGGTCGTGCTCGTTGTATCTGCTCACAGGGCGGGTACGCGTGAAGACGTAGAACTCCTCCGGGTCGATGGACGCGAACTGCTGGGCGGGTAGCTTGCGGGCCAGGTACTTCAGCGCTCCGGACGCGCCTTCTGCGGCATCCGGCCACCCGGCAAAGGCCAGCAGCATCGTCGGTGCCCGTAACTTTGGGTGCTCAGTGTACTCAACGTAGTTCAAAGCTAGCCCAGTTTATCGCCGCCATCCATAGGGGACAAGAAGGGTGAGGCTGTTGCCCACGCCCTGCCTAAACCTCCGGCGGAAACTCCTTCTCCATCTGTGTCAGCGCCGCGTCAAGGATGCCTATCATCTCGTCCACCAGCTCTTTGGTGATGACCAGGGGCGGCGACAGAATGATCGTATCTCCCGCCCGTACCGCCAAGCCGTTGTCTCTAACTAGCTGCGTAAACCGCGTTGAGAACTCGCCCCGGCCCCCGCCTGGATACCGCTCCTTGGTCTTCCTGTTCTTGACTATCTCTATCGCCATGAGCAGGCCCAGCCCGCCGCCGACGAATCCCACGGACGGATGGTTCTCGTAGAGCACTGACATCGCTTTCTCGTACAGGTAGTAGCCCACCACCCTGGAGTTCTCCACCACGTTATCCTTCTCCATGATCTCCAGGTTCTTCAACCCAACCGCCATGACAACCGGGTGGCCGCCGTATGTCACGCCGTGGTGCACCTGGCTGTCCTCGCCCTCCACATTGTCGAAGGCGTCGGCCATCTCCTTGCTGGCGACCACCCCGCCTACGGGCAGCTCGCCGCTGGTGAGCGCCTTGGCTATGGTCATGATGTCAGGCGTCACTCCGAACCGCTCCATCCCGAACCAGGCCCCCAGCCGTCCGAACCCGCAGATAATCTCATCGGCTATCATCAGTATGCCGTGTTTGTCGCACAGCTCCCTCACCTTGGGCCAGTAGTCTGATGCCGGTATTTGGTTCCCGCTGGGTATCGGCGTGGCTATGAACGCGGCGATGGTGTCAGCGCCTTCGGCCTGGATAATGTTCTCCAACGACTTGATGCTGAGCATGCAGCAGTCCTGGTTCGTGCGGTCCGTGAACCCCCACGGGCAGCGGTAGCAGTAGGGTGGGTCTACCTGGATCGTGCCTGGCATCAGCGGCTCGAACATCCCGTGGGTCTGCCGGCCCCGGCCACCTATGCTCATTGCGGCGTAGGTTGAGCCGTGGTACTGGCCCCGCCGTGATATGATCTTGGTCCTCTTGGGATTGCCTGAGATGTACTGGTACTGCCTGGCCATCTTCAGCGCGATCTCCACCGCCTCTGATCCGCCGCCGCAGAAAAAGACGCGGTTCAACGACCCCGGCGCAAGTTCCGCGACCTTCTTGGCCAGCAGGATGCCTGGCACGGTGGCGTAGGCCCCGGAGTTGGCATAGGCCAGCGTCGTCATCTGTTCGTGGGCCGCATTTGCGATCTCTGGGTGGTTGTGGCCCAGCGCCTTCAAGTACAGTCCCGCCATCCCGTCGATGTACCTGTTGCCGTGGATGTCGTAGATGTAGCACCCGTCGCCGTGGGTCATGATCCGGTAGCCGCCGGGGGCTGCTAGGTCCGCCATCTGGTGGTTCTGCATCCAGAAGTGCTCCAGCCCCCACTCGACAAGCTGCTCCACCTCTTCTCCGCTGTAGCTGTCCTTGATCCACCAGGCTGACTTATCCGGGTTTGGCTCTACCATGGCGTCTCCTCGTTTGTGGCAGGATGGGCCACAGTATGCGTCCGCAGCCTCCCGCTGTCCAGTGACAGGAGTGGTGTGCGGCTTACTGGCGGTGGCTAGCGGCGCGGCTGGTTGCCTTACGGGTGGCGTGGCAAACCTAGGTTTCCTGCCGGAGGGTTTTAGGTTCGATGATGCTCCGATTCCATCGCGAGTGCTCGACCGAGTCGGCACTTTGCTCATCCCGATGTGTCGGGACAAAGTCGGAGGAGGTGTCCGACTCTGTGCACAACCCAGACTCATACTTCCCGTTGTGGCTTGAGGGGCAAGTCGTCACCAACAGTGGAGAATGTGGGTGCAGGGCACGCCCTGCAATCAACCTGTGGCCAGCTCCTCGAACACATCTATCCATGTGTCCTGCGAAGCCTGGCCGTATCCTGCACGGAAGGTAATCACACCGTCATGGTCGATGTCCACTTTGCTGGACTGCGTAACTATCCGGTACGCCGGCAGCATCCCAGGGGGAGCAACAGCCACGGGCCAGGGATACCCTTGCTCCTCTTTGTAACGAATAAGGAGGTTCATACTTTCGTAAGGGTCAATCCCTATTGCGTAGAAGGATGCCCTGTCCTGGTATTCGGGGTAGACTTGCTTGAGCGACCGCAACTCGGCGCGACATACGGGTCACCAGGTTGTAAAGAAGTACAGCACCACCGGCCTGTTCTCGGTGCTGAGAGACCCCAAGGTGGCCTTCCGGCCATCGTCCAAAGTTAGGACAAAGTCCGGTGCCTGCTGACCTACCTCATATCCGCCCTCATATCCGGTTGTGCTGCCAGTCACATTGTCAGCGTTTGTGGACTCAGGCGTAAGCCCAATCCCACCCGGTATTGCGGTACTGCCGCAGGCCGCGCCTGCTAGCGCCAGTGTAACCAGCAGTGGCACTAAGACGATGATCCGTGTTTGCTTCCAGAGGGGTCTCATGTTTGAATGCGCTATGAGCAGTTGGGCGGGCCATCTGGATGTGGACGGTCCAATCCACCTACACTATTTACGTAGCAGCGTCTGTGGTGGATGGGCGGCCACCCACCGTCCGTTTTTCTGGGTTCCTGCGGTTCGAGACGGAGAGTCCGGGTGGATTAAGTGCGCTGATAGCCGCTAAGGGGCCTCAGTCGGAGCGTTTCTTCAGCTCCTGGTACGCGGCGTTGATCTCCTTCATGCGGTGCTCGGCCACCTCTCGCAGTTCGGGTCCCAGGTCCGCAACCCTGTCCGGGTGGTACTGCTGCACCAGCTTCCGGTAGGCGCTGCTGATCTCCTCCTGCGATGCCCCACTATCTACGCCGAGTACCTCGTACGGCGAATGGTAACCGTTTGAATAGCCGGGAGTAGGTCCGCCACGAGGCCCCCATTGGCCGGAGCCTCCGGGTCCCGGTCGGGCGCCTACCGAGCGACCCGTCAAAATGCGTAGCAGTGTCCTCACTACCCACATGCCGGCGAAGATAAGAATTAGCCGCAGTATGCCCATTACATTGCCGTCCATGTCAACACTAAGCTATTGTACCATTGGCAGGCACCCATGATGGCACGGCGGATAACGTCGCTACAGGCTGTGCGCTTTCAGGAAGTCGCGGACCGTGGTTTCGAACTCGTCCAGCTTGTCGTGGACGATGATGTGTCCGGCGTCCTGGACTGTCACCATGCTGATATCAGGCACTATCTGACGGAACCGCTGCTGCTGGTCCTCATCCACTATGGTGCTCTCCGACCCCATGAGCAGCATGAACGGCGCCCGGACATCATCCACATAGTTCCATAACTCCAGGGCCACCATGTCCCGCTGGATCATGGGGTCTCGTTTGAGGCCCAGCTTGCCATTGGGAAGGCGCTTGGTGGCGTAGCCTGCGTTATGAAGGTGGTACGTCGCAGGTGTGCGCTCATTCTGACCACGCAGCTGGCCTGCCCACTCTTCCACGGTGTCGAACTCCGGGTCCCCTGCGGCCATCCTGTCCGTATGCCCCTGCGATATGGTTGGCGGGCGTACTGCGCCTACATCCTCCATTATCAGCGCGGCTGCCTGCTCCGGGTTCTGGGCCGCATACACCAGGGCGACCCGACCGCCCAGAGAACCGCCCAGGACTATGACACCGCCTAGGCCCAGTTGTTCCACCAGCGCCTCCACGTCAGATGCGTATTGCTCCGTGGTGTAGTTCCCCTCACCGGCCCACTCGCTGTCGCCGTGTCCTCGCATGTCCAGAGCCACAACGCGGTAATCGGTGCCCATGCGCCGTGCGAACTCATCCCACGTGTGAGATTGGCTGTTGACGTGATGAAGTAGCACCAGCGGTGTCGCCCCCTCGTTGCCCCAGTCGAGGTAGTGTAGGGTCAATTGACCGGACTGGAAGTAGCCGTCTGTGAAGATCTGTTGACTCATGATTCACCTCATTCAGGTGCGAGCAAGACCTGTGAACTAGACTAGGGTTAAGAGATGGGTAAACCCTGTTTACCTCGTGCCAAAGTAGCGGGCTGAACTTGCTCAAGTCGGCCCAATATTATACCAATATCCATCCAGTTTTGCCTTGACATCATCACCCGCAGAACCATATCGTTGGCGGTGTCATCGGTGTCACTTTTGACGTCACCACGGGTTCGCAAAATGTTAGCGTCACGGTTGCGTGGCCGTCGGGTTCATCGGTGAAATCGCACGGATTTATTGGGTTTGCCGCTCCCGGCGCAGCGCGGCATTCGGTGCATGATTTCCTACCGGAGGGGACGGGTTTTGTAAACCCCGGCCTCCCCTGCCGAATAGGCATACTTCTGGCGAGTATCCTGCGCGCCGCATGAGACGATCTGGATTCGCTCCTTGGCCAACTCCTTTTTGATGGCCGTAGTCGGCCTGCAGATTCAACTTGTGCCTCGGACGGGAAAGGGAAGGTAGTAATAGTAACGGCTTCGAGGGTTTGGGCAGCAATTCTCACTCTATTCATGTAAGGGGGCCGCGTATTGCATTCTGAAGGCACAGCACTCGTTCTTCTCAACGACGGTGTTATCAAATTCGATGGAGGAGCTATCTTCGGGCAAGTGCCCAAAACATCATGGGAACAGCAGACTCAGCCGGATCGTAGGAACCGGGTTTCCCTTGGCCTCAACTGCCTGCTCATCCAGAACGGCGAACACTGCATCCTAGTGGACACCGGAGTGGGCACCAAGGAGCCCGACAATGTTAAAGATAGGTATGGTTTAGGCAGCAGCCGACTGGTCAGGGAGCTCCGCAACCGTGGACTAAGCCCCAGAGATATTACAGGGGTTATTCTGACGCATCTTCATTTCGACCATTCGGGTGGCGGCACCAGGCTGGACCGTTCGGGGGCACCTGTGCCAACCTTCCCCATGGCTACCTACTACGTACAGAGGTCTGAGTGGGAGGAGGCTGTTAGCCCGAACGAACGCTCCTCGGACTCTTACCACCCGGACGACTTTCTACCTCTAGAGGAGCGGGGTCAGGTGTGCCTGCTGGACGGCGACGCTGAGGTTGCGCCTGGCATTCGCGTCAGGGTCACCGGCGGCCACTGTGATGGCCACCAAATGGTGTTGGTTAACTACGGCGGTGAGCGCGTGGCTTACTTCGGCGACCTGATCCCTACGTCTCACCACCTGCGCCTCCCTTACATAGCTGCTATGGACAGGTCACCGGAGCACACCCTGGACTCCAAGAGGGAGATGCTCGACGAGGCCGAAAGGAATGGATGGCTGATCATCTTCTCCCATGGTATGCAGGAGCGCGCGGGCTATCTGGAACGGCGAAATGGTGATTTCAACTTCCGTCCTGTTGAGATGTAGCCTCTCTACATATGGCACAGCTGCTTGTCCCTCCGGACGCAGCTGCTAGCATACGAGATTAGAATGAAACGGCCCCTGGATGTTTATCCGGGGGCCGTTTCGGTTTAGCGAGACTTCTCATGGTTTGGGAGTGAGGGGAATCTGCCATCTGTGGACGTTGATTGAAGCTTGGAAGGACAGTTCCCTAACCGGACACTGTATGCTGCCATTCAGTCTTGCACACTCCTAATTCATAGCCATCAGTGCTAGGATGTAGGTCGCAATGGCTGAAAATCGACTCATAAGGCAGCCCTGCTCAAAGTCAGGAGGCATACAGTGACCAGCAGCAGTTTCGTAAGCAATGAACAGATCGTTCAAACGGCCCGACGCAACCTTAACCAGGGTGCCTGGGACTATCTGGTTGGCGGATCAGAGTCCGAGACGACTCTGCGTCGTAATCGGTTGGCATTCGATCGCATTGCATTCCGACCGCGGGTGCTCGTGGACGTATCCAATATCGATACATCCACCACCTTCCTTGGGCACAATATGCGCATCCCAGTGATGCTGGCGCCTATAGGTTCATTGCAGCTTTTCCATCCCGAAGGAGGCGCCGCCTCCACCAGAGCCGCCGCTGAGTTCGGAACTCTGCACACTGTCAGCACTGTCACTGAGCCTAGCCTGGAGGAGATCGCCGCCGCGGCAGATAATCCAAAGTTCTTTCAGCTGTATGTGCGCGGAGACTGGGGATGGGTAGAAGAGATTATCGCCCGCGTTAAAGAGGCCGGCTATATGGGCTTTTGCGTCACCGTTGACCTTGCCCATTACAGTCGGAGAGAGAGGCCCATGCTGAACGCATGGCAGCCTCCCACCAGGCGCAACCCCAGAGACCCTTCCTATCAGGCGGCCCTGACCTGGGAGTCCATGGACAGGATGAAGGAGCTGGTCAGCATGCCTTTCATGGTCAAGGGTATCGCAACCGCTGAAGACGCTGCCCTGGCCGTTGAGCACGGAGTGGATGTCATATGGGTATCCAACCACGGCGGCCGCCAGCTGGACCATGAGCTGGGCACTATGGATATGCTTCCCGAGATCGTTGACGCTGCCGATGGCAAGGCTGACATTGTTGTGGACGGCGGAATCCAGCGTGGCAGCGATGTTGTGAAAGCGCTTGCCCTTGGTGCCAAGGCTGTGGCCATCGGTAAGCTCCAGAGCTGGGGTCTGGCTGCCGCAGGTCAGGACGGCGTCTTGCGCGTCTTGGAGATCCTGGAGGACGAGCTTGTCTCAGCAATGGGGCTACTGGGCGTTACATCCATAGACCAGCTTGGCCCCGCCTATATTCGCAGGGCCGAAGTTGTCACACAGCCTCACGAAATGAGCGCCTGGGTCAATATGCCTGGGGATCGGATACTCTAGCCGCTGCTTCTGGCCAACGCACTACGTTAGTTTAGCCGCTTGTGTCATTTCGTACCGGCGGGGCTTTTGTCTGATGAGCTTGACTCTTCGGGCCTGTAGTCTTGGCCATATCTTATTTGCGAACTCTACGCCGAAACTGGGACCACTTGTCTTGGCAAGAGGATGACGGGGCCAATCGCGCTCTATGATCTGCTGACAGTCTGTGCTCTAGAAAACCCCGATGGGGATTTCTTCAATTATGGTTTGTGTCATGGCATCCCATGGCTCGGCTTCGACTGAAGTAATCTCCTGCGGGGTAGTCTCTTTGGCCGGGTATCTTACAACGTGGATGCGGTCGTTAGGGAAGAAATCTCTAAGGGTTGTTGAGCGTGTCCCCTCTCGGTCTGTGGCCACCCAAAGGAACGGAACCCCGTCATAAGTGGACTTACGTTTTCTCACTTCCTCGCGGACCTTGTTGTATAGAGCAATAAAATCACTATCGTCGCTTATAGTAACAATGAACTCTATCCTGGATAGTAGTAAGTCAGTGATAGCATCCATGGCCATGGCAATATCAGCTGAGTTCTTGGACATTGTGCTGAAATGCTGGATGCCTACGACATTTATAGTAAGAGTAGGGAATTGACTAGTCGCCCACATTTCCCACAGGAGTGTTTGATCTGCTTTAACATAGAGATGCAGATGAGTTACTCCGGGTGCTGACGTAGGCCAAGATTCGAGAAGGGACATCACAACAGATTGAGCCCCCTGCTGGAGGTTCTCTACGTCTACGTACAACCCAGTCCCTAGGTCTGTGCTAGTGCGTGAGTCTAACCTGTCCATCCCATCGTCCCTCCTACGGGTTCTCCGCTAACCCCTCTACCAGGTTCACCAGCGTGCGCACCGGAAACCCCGTGTGGCCCTTCACTATGTAGCCGCGCTCCTTGTCCGTGCGCGCCATCGCCGCGATGTCCAGATGCACCCACGGTACCTCCCCGGCGAACTCACGGATGAAGTAGCCTGCCGTGATGGTTCCCGCCGGGCGGCCACCCGTGTTCTTCAGGTCGGCTATGTCGCTGTCGATCAGCTCCAGGTACTCCTCGAACATCGGCAGCTGCCAGAACTTCTCCCCGGTTCCCTCACCGGCCTGGATCACCCGGTCAATCATCTCCTGGTCGTTGCCCATGACAGCGGCGCTGGTGTTGCCTAGGGCCACCACGGCGGCGCCCGTCAACGTGGCCACGTCCACTATGCGGCGCTGGTCGTGCTGCCGCGCGTAACCTATCGCGTCAGCCAGCACCAGCCGGCCCTCGGCGTCTGTATTGTCGATTTCGATGCTCTGGCCAGTCATTCCGCGCACCACGTCTCCTGGGTGCGTCGCCGATCCCCCGGACATGTTCTCGGTGGCCGGGATCAGTGCCATGACGTTTATCCTGGGCTTCAGCGTAGCTATGGCCTTCATCGCCCCTATGACCGATGCCCCGCCGGCCATGTCGCCCTTCATTGCGCCCATGCCCTCCGCCGGTTTGATGGATATGCCGCCCGAATCGAATGTGATCCCCTTGCCGCACAGCGCCACGTTGTTGGACGCGTTGCCGGGGTCGCCCTGGTACCGCATGATGATGAACTTGGGCGGCCTGTTGCTGCCTGCGGCCACCGCCAGCAGCGCGCCCATGCCCAGCTCGCCCATCTCCGGGCTGTCCAGCACTTCGAACTCCATCCCCGACTCTTGGGCCACCTTCTGAGCTCGTTCCGCCATCTCCGTGGGCGTTAGAACGTTACCTGGCTCGTTGGACATGTCTCTGGCTATTATGGTCGCCCCGGCTAGGACATGCCCTCGGTCAACCCCTGCCTGTATAGCTGCCACCTTGTCCTGCTCCAGTTCCACCACCAGCATCTCATCTAACTCATTGTCGTCGTCGCTGGCGCTCTTGTACTTACGGAAGGTGTACAGGCCCAGATACGTCCCTTCGGCGACTGCCTGTCCCGAGGCCTGGGGGTCAATCCCGCCTATGCCCGCTCCGTGGGCAATGGTCACTGCACGCTTCACGTTCAGCCTCCGCACCATGCGAGAGGCCTCTCCCATGACCTGGCGCACCACCTCCGCCGAAAGCTTGTCCTGCTTGCCCAGTCCCGCTACGATCACCCTGTCCGCGGGCATCTTGCCCAGCGTATGTATCAGCGTCAGCTCCCCCTTCTTCCCCTTCACCTCGCCGTCGCTGATGAGCTTAGTTATGGCACCGTCCAGCGCCGAATCCACCGCGCCGGTGGCGCCGCCCGGCTGCGTCACGCCCTCGAACAGGTTGACTATCAACGCTCCGGTCTCTATGGAGGTAACCTCTCCCGCTACCGCTTTAACGTCCATGCTCCCTCCCTTTGATTCGTATAGGCCGTTACTCGACCTGGTTATTAAGTGCCCGATAGACAGTGTCCCATAAGATACCCGTTCATCGCCCTGCCGTCCAGAAACCAGGGCATTGCCCAGTCCCATACGTCCCGTGTGGCCTAGGGGCAAGCTCTCACCAGCGGTTAGCTGGAACGGAATCTGCCTTATGGCTTCACCTGCGTACCCAACGGTTGATCTCTCTCGCTAACTCGTCTACCGCAGGCCCAATGTCCTTGGAGGTGTCAACCACCAGGTGCTCCCTCCCTATGGGCTCCCATGTCGCTTGCATCCTCCGGTACACCTGCCAGTCCGCATCTGAGCTGTCCTGGCGCGGGTTCCCGGCCATCCTTAGGGTTAAGCGTTGGCGTACCGTCGCCTCCGGTGCGTCCAGCAGTACCGGCATTGCCCTGGCGTCGTGCCTGTAGGCTATCTCATACAACTGCTCCCGATGGATTTCCCGTGTGTTGGTGGCGTCCACCAGCACATCTATGCCCTGAGCCAGCAGTAGGTCTAGCATCTCGTGGAGCGCTCGGAACAGACGCGTACTTTCCCCGGCCGTGTACCTCGGCGCGCGCGCCAGCACCTTTCTCAGCGCGTCGCTTTCCAGCACCGCCAGAGTCACCCGTTTCGCCAGCTGCCGGGCGAAGTAGGACTTGCCTGTGCCCGGCGGGTCGTTGAGGACCACCAGTACCGGATGCGGCATCGGCGTTGGCAGCCCATCTCCCAGGCTCATGAGAAGCCGCCTGGTGTCACTGGAAACCTTCTCGTCTATCTCGCGCGTGCTCACCCTGAGTCCGTTTGCAATCACCATGTCCCTGGTATTTGACCGCGCATCCGGTTAGGTCTGGCGGCTGAGTCCGGCGTATTATTGTGAGCGGAGCGGCCCTGGTCAATAAAGGTGGGTGTCATTGGAGTCAGATGTCTGAGACGCGACTTACGCTGCAGGTTCAACCCGGTGCCAAGGCCAATCAGGTTGTCGGCCTTACCGATGACGGTATCCTGCGCGTGAGAGTCGCCGCGCCCGCCACCGATGGCATGGCCAATCGTGCGCTCTTGGATCTTATGGCCGGTCTGTTGCGGGTTCCCAAGAGCAGCGTCACCATCACCTGGGGTCTCGGATTGCGCAACAAGATGGTCGTCGTGGAAGGTCTGGACCGGGAGCAGGCGCTGGATCGGCTGATTCCGCCCTAGCCGAACGCCGCTAGCAATATCCTTTGAATGATCATGACCAGGAATATAGCTATCATGGGCGCGAAGTCGAACCTCGTACCCCGTGGTATGAGGCGTCGTATGGGTCCCAGGATGGGCTCCGTTACGGTATGGATGATCTGGGCGATGGGGTTGTTGTAGCTGACCTGTGGGAACCAGGATAGAAGAACCCGGGCCAGTATGACTATGTAGAAGAACGCACCTATAAACCCGATGAGGTCTTTGACGATCACTTCTGCTCCCCCAGGCTTTTCGACTTCTCGTACGCCGCCACTATCGCCTCCATCAGGACTGCTCGGAAGCGGCCCGTTTCCAGTACCTTCAGCGCCTCGGCCGTCGTACCTCCGGGCGATGTCACCATGTCTCTTAGCTCTGCGGGGTGCCTGCCTGTCTCCTGCACCAGCATGGCGCTGCCAAGCACCGTCTGCACCGCCAGCGTCCGCGCCATCTCCCTTGACATACCCATGTACACGCCGGCGTCTATTAGGCTTTCGATGAACAGGAACACGTAGGCTGGACCGCTGGCTGAAAGGGCCGTCGCCATGTCCAGGTACTTCTCATCCGTGACCTCCATCTCTTTGCCCAGCGTTGCCAGGATGGAGCGCGTAGTCTCCCGAAACAGCTCGGTCACGCCCTCCGAAGCCAGCCACAGGCTCATGCCAGCGCCTATCTGGGCGGGTGTGTTGGGCATCACGCGTATGACACTCTGATGCCCCAGGCCGGATGCAATTGTTTCCACCCGTGCTCCGGCGATAATGGATAGCACCACCTGGTCATTCCCCAGCGAGCCGCGCAGTTCCGCCAGTACGTCGGCTAGGCTCTGGGGTTTGACGGCCAGCACCACCAGATCGCCCTGGCCTGCCGCCTCTCGGTTGTCCGATGTCGTGGACACTCCGTGCCGTTGCGCCAGCTCCTTACGCCGCGCCTCCACTGGCTCGCCCACGCATACGTCCTCGGCCGCAGAGATTCCGTGGCTCAGGATTCCTCCTATGATGGCCTCTGCCATCACACCGCCGCCTATGAAAGCGATTTTCATTTATCTTGCCCTTGCGACTAAGTGACCGGGCTACAGTCTGCGACAGTAATGGTTCCAAAGCTGTCTTGGCTATAGCCTCAAAGCAAGCAGCATTATACACCTGTGATGAAACACACATAGAAGGCGCGCAAAGAGGACAAGTGTTTCGTATTAGGGTCGAGAATATGGGTGTCCCGACCAGTCGGGACTTACCGCGGCAGCCCCCGGCCCGATGCCAGCGCCGCCGCCAACTTCACCGCCTCCGTCATGCTCGTCGCCTGCGCGATGCCCTTCCCGGCGATGTCGAACGCCGTCCCATGGTCCACTGACGTCCTCACCAACGGCAGACCCAGGTTGACGCTGACGCTCTCCTCGAAGCCGTAAACCTTGACCGGTATGTGTCCTTGGTCGTGGTACATGCAAAGCACAACGTCGAACATCCCATCGATTGCTTGCGTGAACACTGTGTCTGCGGGCACTGGGCCCGTGGCCTCGATCCCCAATGCTCTGGCATCGGCTACCGCTGGCTCTATGGCTGTGGCCTCTTCGTCGCCCACCAGGCCGCCGTCCGAGGCATGCGGGTTCAGCGCAGCCACGCCTATCCGCGGCTGCGGGAACCCCCACTCGATGAAACTATCGTGAGTGAGCTGCACCTTGGCTAGCACATTGTCCCTAGTCACGGCGTCGCAGGCCGCCCGTAGCGAACGGTGTGTTGTCAGATGCACCACACGCAGCGTGCCGGACATGAGCATGGTGGCTACCTGGGGCGTCTGTGTCAGCGATTGCAACAGCTCCGAGTGGCCTATCTCCTCGTAGCCCGCCAGCGCCGCCGCCGCCTTGTTCAGCGGGGCCGTCGCCATGCCCTGAGCGCTTCCGTTGAGGCACAGCTGGGCCGCCAGCTCCACCCACTCCATGCTTGCCCTGCCTGCCGCCGCCGATGCCTCACCCACCACTATGTCCTCCGTGTTCAGGTTGTGCGGGTCCAGTACCGAAACCACCTCCGACGATGGAGCGACGTCACCCGGGTCCTGGACCTCGCGAACTTCGAATGTATGGTCATGCGAACCAAGGGCGTCGAATGCATCCCGCATTACCTGCACGTTGCCTACCACCAGCGGCCGGCATATCTCCCGCACCTCAGGCATGGCCAGCGACTTTGCCACCACCTCTGGCCCGATGCCGCACGGGTCGCCTATGGTAATCGCTATGATCGGCTGCTGCTGAACCATCCGTCACCTCTTTTTTCTTTCCCTTGGGGAGAATCTGGGCTTAGGGAGCAGGCGCGCTCCGTCCGGCTGTCCTGATTATAGCCCAGGGAGGGTAGGGCATCGCCTCCACTCCGGTCCGCCCGACATAGCGCGGTTGTCCGCGGCAGAGGAATCCTGTATGATGGCGACCCTTATCCATGTGTCAGAGGTGCCCTTCCGAAAGGAAAGGCAACCCTCGCAGGAGTCTCAGGCATTTGATCTAATCACTGCGCTTGGGACAGCGGGGCAAGAAAAAAAGAGCGGCCAGCAGGAGGCAGCGGACCGCTCTAGCGAGTGCCCCGGGATGGCGCCGGGGACACCCAAGAGGAGGGGATATCCAGACCCGGTGGCCCAGATCACTTCGGCCCCCGATCTTACCGGGGGGCAGTCGGAACCGAGGACGCCCCAGCAACTATGAGTAACAAAGAATCACGCTAGGGCTATCCTAATGCAAGTGCCCCGATGGTTAGATCGAGGCACCCCAGGCTAGGACAGCCTTCACACTGGGTACCTTCCAGTCCTCTAGCTCCTCAAACCCTCCTTCCGGAATAATCCGGTATATGGACCTGTCCAGGTCGACCAGGAACCGCTGCCCGCTCAGGCGGCGGTTTTTTCTATCTTGCTGAAACCGGAACTCGAAGTGGAGCAGGTTGCGCCGTAGTCCCTCCTCTGTGCACAGACCGCCATCTAAAATTACGATTGGCGGACAGTCGAAAGGTATGGTGCGTGATTCCAGGAAGTTGTGGTTCCGCGTGACCACCCACCTGTTATCCCTCAGCGCCTCGGTCACTATGTCCCGCTTGCACCGGGTAATTGGGAGCGTATCCGGCTCCTGCCCCTCTATCTGAGGCAGGCCCCTGTCTATCAACCAGCGTACCTCTCGGCCCCTGCTGAGCATAAATCCCTCCCGCTCTGCAGATATCTCTTCCAGCTATGGCTGGACTATCTTTTCCAGCCCACTGATATCTATTGTTTTTCCTGCTCCCTAACTCCCGCACTGGTTCCAACCGCATGCCTGGCACGTCACGCATCCCTCCTGGAACATCACTGCACTGCCGCACTCCGGGCATGCCGGACGCGTCGAGTGGCCATTTCCATTCCCGTTGCCGCTGCCATTGGGCTGCATGAGCATGCCAAGCTGGGCCCCGTACGTGTCCTGTAGCTCGGCCCCCCCCGTGCCCGTAGGCGTAGCGTGTCTCTGCAACGCTATTGCCACAGCGTCCGGTGCCGACCGGACCTGTATCCCCTGGTCCCACACCGGGTGGCAGGTGATCCCCTGGAGCTGCTCCACAACCTCCTCCGCCGGTATCCCAGAACGGAGCACCAGTGACACCAGGCGACTAACCGCCTCCATGTTCGCTGAGTCGCATCCTCCGGCCTTGCCCAGATTGGTGAATACCTCGAACGGCCTTCTGGACTCGTCCAGGTTGATTGTGATGTAGGTGTTGCCGTGGCCCGTGCGCAGTCGCTCTGTCACGCCCTGCATGGCGACCGGCCTGGGTGCCTTGATTAGTTCGATCTCATCCTCTCCTGCGTCCTCCTCACCCCTGGTTCTCTGCACCTCCAGCACCTGTACCGGCTTGGACCCGTCCCGGTACACTGTGATGCCTTTGCACCCGTTCTCGTAGGCCATCCAGTAGGCCTGAGCCACGTCCTCAACCTTGGCCTCGTTGCGCATGTTGATCGTCTTGCTTACCGCCAGGTCAGTGTGCGCCTGGAATGCCGCCTGCATCCGCACATGGGCGCGATAGTCTATCTCCATGGCCGTCTTGAACAGCCGCTTCACATCGTCCGGCACCTCGTCGATGCCCTGGCACGACCCTGTCTTGGCTACCTCGTCCATCAGGTCCTCGGAATAGAATCCCCGCTCGTGGGCGATACGCAGGAACAGCGGGTTCACCTCTCGCAGATGTTGGCCGTCCAGCACATTCTTCACGAAGGCTAGGGCGAATATGGGCTCGACGCCGCTTGCCGCTCCGGCGATGGCGCTGATGGTCCCGGTGGGCGCTATGCAGGTCCGCGTAGCGTTACGTATGGGCGTGGCCTCGGCCTCCGTTGCGCGCCAGGCAGGGTAGGGTCCCCGCTCAGTGGCCAGTCCTATGGATACCTCCCGCGCCACGTCAGTAATCGTGCCCATAATCTTTCCGCCCAGCCCCACTGCTTCGTCGGAATCGTATTCGATTCCAAGCTGTATCAGCGCGTCGTGCCAGCCCATGACACCCAGACCCGTCTTCCGTGTCCGGGCCACCGCGTCCGTTACCTCCTGGGTCGGGAAGGTGTTCACAGTCACAACATCGTCCAGGAAGCGCGCCGTTACCCGCGTCAGCTCCTCCAGCGACTTGAAATCGAACTCCGTGTCTCCGTCGGGGCCCGTTACAACGAACCTGCCCAGGTCAATGGAGCCCAGGTTGCACGCCTCGTTGGCTAGCAGCGGTACTTCGCCGCAAGGATTGGTGCTGTCCAGGTTGCCCAGGTGCGGCGTTGGATTGGTCCGGTTCGCCTCGTCTATGAAGTAGAGGCCCGGGTCTCCCGTGGACCACGCTGACTTTACGATCTCGTTCCAGAGGTGCCGCGCGGGCATCGTCTCCAACACCTCTCCGGCGTTCTTAGCGCCACTCTCCACCGGGACGATCAGCTGCCACTCCTCGTCATTGTCCACTGCCTTCATGAAGGCGTCCGTCACAGCTATCGAGACGTTGAAGTTCTGAGCCGTGGCGTTGTCGTCCTTCATATGGATGAAGTCCATGATCTCCGGATGGGACACGTTCAGGATGCCCATGTTGGCCCCGTGGCGCTTCCCCCCCTGGGTGATCATGTCCGATAGCGAGCTGAGCATCTTGAGCACGGCGATGGGGCCACAGGCCTTACCCTGTGTCGTTTTGATGGCCGTGCCCCTGGGCCGCAGGTTGCTGAAGGCGTAGCCCAGGCCGCCGCCGAACTTCTGTATCAGTGCCGACGCCGTAGCCGCCGACATAATGCTCTCCATGGTGTCGTCCACAGGCAGCACAAAGCATGCGGAAAGCGTCCCCTGGCCGGTGCCGGCGTTGAACAGGGTAGGGGAGTTGGGCAGGAACTTCATTGACGCCATGGCATCGTAGAAGGTCTCTTCCCACCTGGCCTGATCCTCCGGGGCTTCCGCCGATGCTATGGCCTTCGCCACGCGGCGGAACAGGTCTGTGGGTGTTTCGTCCCCTATCAGGTAGCGCGCCTCAAGTATGGTCAGCGCGTTCTCGGTCAGTTGCGGGACTACTTCGGACGTTGTCATTGCCTTCTCCTGGATATTTAGGGCCCCTTCTATGGGGACTCCCTTGTTATCTACCTTGGTCTATAGCAGCGGTTATCAATCCCGCCAGAGCTTCTTATACCCGCTCATCCTGAGCCTGTCGAAGGGAATGAGCGGGCCCGGACAACCCGTGCGCCGATAGCCTACCCGTTTCCATTTCCCTGATGTCTTGTTTAGCCAGTGCATTTTCTTGCGAACCTTTTGAAGGGTGATCATTTACCCGTTGGTTCCAAAATATGGAAAGCCTGTAATAATAGTTCCTGTGCTAGCGGCGACATTTGCATAACTTGTATTGGTCTCAGTCGGGACATGGTATTTGGTTCTAGGTGCGATCGCCTTTCATCAGGATGTGAAATCGTTTCCCACCATAAGGTGCCACATAGTAGGCAGGTGAGCACGGCTGTAGATGCCCTCCTGAACCATTGATGCGTACATACATGTTTGCCCAAAGCCAATCACTCTCCTACCCCACGCTCTCCCGTTTCGGCGGTCGACCCCTGCGCCGCTGTCGTGGCGCTGGTATCTCGTCCTCCAGCGCGAACAGCATCGGCTGGTTCTCGGGAACCTCCCGCGCCGCCGTCTCCCGCGCCGTGAGCATCGCCTCCACCTCCTCCTTGAACGTCTCCAGGTCCGGGAAGTCCCGGTAGATGCTGGCGAACCGGATGTATGCCACCCGGTCCAGCTTCTTCAGCCGCTGGATCACCATCTCCCCGATGGTGCCGCTGGGTATCTCGGCCCGGCCCAGACCCTGCAGGGTCGACTCTATGTCCGCCACCACCCGCTCCAACGCACCGGTTGGCAGGGGCCGCTTGGCGCATGCCAGCCGCAGGCTGTTCATCAGCTTGTCCTGGTTGAACTCCTCTCGCCTGCCGTCACGCTTCACCACCATCAGCGCCGTGGTTTGCACCCGCTCATAGGTGGTGTAACGCAAGCCGCACTGACGACACTCCCGCCTGCGCCGGATATCATCTCCGGCGTTGCGCGAGTCAATAACTCGGGAGTCGTCGTATCCGCAGTATGGGCATCGCAATGTTTTAGCCTTTGCCCTAATAATAACCACAATTTGTTGGTGCGCCGTCAGGAGGCATCACCACAAGTGGTAGTTTCAAGGCCATACAGAAATACACCCTCCGCCCAGCTTTGTCAAGGGGTAAGTGGCGGTATCTTGTGGATGGCAGTCGTATAACCCCAATATAATGGGGTAGCCGACTGCCCGTGATCCATCCTTAATCGGTGGTCGGTAGAAGAAATAACAAAGGGAGGTTTGGGAAAGTTGGCACTGCCTGGAGGGGGACTCTAATAGCCGCAGGCGTGTGCCGGACTCTTCAGCGCCTGGATGTTGCTACTGGCATTGGGGCAGTGGGGCAAAAACACGCCTCTTCAAAAGCACAGGGCATGCGCGGGATTCTGAGGCGCTTCGCACCTTCTGCCGGAATTGGGATAGCGGGGAAAGAAAGAAAATGCCCGAGGGCGTAGAGCCCTCGGGCTATCGATAGACAGCCCCGGGGGGAGGGGCCCCGGGCTGCCCAGGCCGTTCTCCGACCGCCGTTGGGTTCCCCTGGAATAGTCTTGAAATAAGTACGGCGGGGTCGGAGAAAGACTGGCTGGGTTAGAATCCCTGCTTGCTGCGGCGCCTCAGGATCGGGTGCCGGCGCAGGAAGGGTGGAACATCCAGATCCTCGTTTCCGTTCACCGCTGCCATCTCCAACTGGGAGAATAGGTACTCCTCCGCAGGGATCAGCGCATCGGTGCCCGGGAACCCGGTGGCGATGATGGTGACCTTCACCTCATCGTCCATCTTCAGGTCCTGGACCATTCCGAATATGATGTTGGCGTTGGGGTCCACCACCCGCTCGATAACCGCCGCAGCTTCGTGGACCTCGTGCAGTGTGAGGTCGCCGCCGCCGGTCACGTTCAGCAGGACACCTTTGGCGCCCTCTATAGATACGTCTAGCATGGGGCTGGATATGGCGGCATTGGCTGCTTCCACGGCCCGGTTTTCGCCCTTGGCGCTGCCGATGGCCATCCATGCCGGACCCGCGCCGCTCATGATACTTTTCACGTCGGCGAAGTCCAGGTTGATGACGCCGGACACAGTCACTAGCTCGGCGATGGACTGCACACCCTGGCGGAGGACGTCGTCGGCCATCTTGAAGGCCTGTTCTGTGGTTACGTCATCTTCGCACATGTCCAGCAGGCGGTCATTTGGTATGACTATGAGTGAGTCCACCTGGTCCCTGAGGAGCTGAATGCCATCCTCGGCCTGCTGACGCCTCTTGTGTCCCTCAAAGCCGAATGGCTTGGTCACCACTGCGATTGTCAGCGCGCCCGTCTCGCGGGCGATTTCAGCTACCACTGGGCAGGCGCCGGTGCCCGTGCCACCGCCCATGCCGGAGGCCACGAATACCATGTCCGACTCACGTACGGCCTCGTACAGCTCGTCGCGGCTCTCCTCGGCGGCGTCTCGCCCTATCTCCGGGCTGCCGCCCACACCCAGGCCGCGTGTCAGCTTGTCACCGATGCGCACCTTGGTCGGGATATCCATTTGGATCAGATGCTGTGCATCTGTGTTCACCGCCAGGTACTCCACGCCCATTATCCGCTCGTGGTACATCCTGGCAATGGCGTTGCATCCACCACCACCTACGCCTATGACCTTTACCGTGGCCATCCCTATCCGTTCCTCTATAGGTTCCTTGTACACCTTGGGTTCTAATCCATTCTCCATGGACATGGCTCCCTCCTTTTCAGGCTGCCTTGGTCTGCTTCGGGTCTATGAACTGGGCTAGCCAGCGAAGCCATCTCCGGCCTTTCAGCCAAGAGCCTCGGCCGCTTCTCTGGCGGTACGCCATCTGCTCGGCGGGGTGATGGATTCCCCATAGCAGTATTCCTACGCTGGTAGAGTAGGTGGGGCTTTTCAACTCGTCGGGGAGTCCCAGGATGTCCTTGGGCGGTGCGATGCGCACCGGGCCGGGCATAATCTCTCTGGAAAGCTCCTCCCAACCGGGAAGGTTGGCCCCGCCGCCGGTGAACACCAGTCCTGCCGGAGGCATTACTCTAAGTCCGCTCTCTCTCACCTTGAGGATGATCAGGCGCAGCAACTCCGTGCCCCGGTCGTTCAGCGTGCGGCATATGTCCCTGCGCCTCACCTGACGGGGTCCCTCTTCGTCATAGCCTGCTACCTCAACCATCTCCGTGGCATCAACGCTATCGGGAAAGGCGTGGCCGTACTGGAGCTTGGCCTGCTCCGCCGACTCGTACGGAACGCCCAGGGATATCACCAGGTCGTTGGTGAACTGGTAGCCTCCCACGGGAATGACCGCCGTATGGACCATCACGCCGTCGTAGAAGATCGCGACATCACTGGTCCCGCCGCCGATGTCCACCAGCACCACCCCGGTCTCCTTCTCCTCTGCGCTTAGCACCGCCTCGGCGCTTGCCAGGGGTTCCAGGACCATGCTCCCCACCGTCAACCCGGCGCCCTCTACGGCTCGGACCACGTTGTCCAGGGAGGCGGCCTCGCCCACTACGGCGTGTGACTCCACCTCCATCTGGTGCCCCTTCAGACCCACGGGGCTCCGGACGCCCTCTATGGAGTCCACAGTGAACGACTGCGGGATGACGTGCAGAAGCTCCTGGTGCTGTGCCACCTTGGGGTACGACTGTTTCACCGCCAGTTCCATCTCCCTGCGGGATATGGTCTTGTTGACGGAGCCGTTCAGGTTGCTGACTGCGCCTGTGGTATGTACGCTATAGATATGACTGCCGGTGACTCCTATACAGGCCCCGGGCAGATCTCTGTCCAGGCCCGCCGAAGCTCGGATCATCGAACGCTGGATCGCGCCCCGCATCTCTTCCAGCTCCACCACCAACCCTTTTCGCATCCCTTTCGATGGCTCCACACCGGTGCCTACTATCTCCAGCTCTCCGCTGGATCCCACCTGTGCTACCAGGGTGCACACCTTGGTGGTCCCGACATCTATAGCCATGTACAGGTTGCCATTGAGCATAGTTCCCTCCCGGGTGCCTTTACCGGCACCCAATGTTACTCTCTCTTCCTGTTCAATCATGGTTTCGTTGCTCATCTTATTTAAGGTTGAGGAAGGTCGGCCTACTTAGGCGGGTTTGACCTATAATTGCTTTCAGTTCGCGCCCCTCTGATAAGATCGCTCTTTGGAGGCGTCGTCTGTGCACGACCGCCTCCCTCAACCACTCAGTTACCGCTCATCCCCAGGGCCTCACATGCCCTGAGCCGAGCACTCCTCACGCGGGGATTGCCTTGTACCTCCTCATCGGATGGCCGGATAATCCTCCTGGTCAGCACCTTAACTGTGGGCAGGTGGCCGCAGCTGCATTCAATCTGCTGAGGAGGGCATGCGCAGCCCTTGGACTCCCTCCCCATGAACCTTTTGACTATCCGGTCCTCCAGCGAGTGATATGCGATCACCGCCAGCCGACCACCACGTGCCAGTACACGCACCGCCTGTTGCAGTGCCGATTCCAGGTTCTCCAGCTCACGGTTAACCGCGATTCGGATGGCCATGAATGTAAGCGTGGCGGGATGGATCCTGCGGCCTCGCCGTGGAATCACCGCCTCCACTACGCTTGCCAGTTGCTGAGCGGTGTCGATCGGTCGCTGCCGGACGATGCTTTGTGCTATTCGCCGGGCTCGCGGCTCCTCTCCGAATTCGAAAAGGAGTTGGGTCAGCTCCACCGCCGAGAAGGTGTTGACTATATCTGAGGCTGTGACGGCCTGCGTAGGACCGAGACGCATGTCTAGAGGGGTAACGTCATGGAAGCTGAACCCACGTTCGCCGGACTCCAGCTGCCATGAGGACAGGCCCAGGTCCATTAGTACAGATGAGACAGGATGGAACCTGTGAGCTGCTAAGACGCTTTCCAGGTTTGAGAAGTTGTCGTTGACCAGCGTGACCCTGTCGCCAAATGGCTCCAGGCGGAGCGACGCGCGTTCCAGAGCCTGCGGGTCTGCGTCAATGCCCAGGAGCACGCCATCTGGGGCTGTCGCCTCCAGCAGGGCTACGGTGTGTCCGCCGTCCCCAACGGTGGCATCCACACATCGGTCTCCTGTTTTGAGAGACAGCAGCTCCACGACCTCCGAAAGGAGGGCCGGGCTGTGTGTTGTATGGGTTACAGGGGTGCTCATAGCAGTGTGCCAAAGGGAACTCAGTGACAATCCTCCGCACTGGTTCAGAAATATATCCTAAAATTACTAATTCCGCTGATTTTTACCATATATATCAGAATGTGTCAACCTCTCGGTTAGGAAATTAGCAAAAACTCTTCGCTGCCCTACCTGTACATTACGAAAAATAAACAGATGTTCTAATAAAGGTAGAGGATGACTTCGCCCAGACCCGTTCTTCTCTTAATGCGTCATGGGGCACGCCCTGCCCTGTGCTATCATTGCACCGCTATGCCTACCCTCGGCATCCTCACCAGCAGCGACATGGGCGCCAGAGGAGAGCGAGAAGACACCAGCGGCCCACTCATCCGCGAGCTCTTCACCGCACAGGGGTTCGATATCCTCCGTTACGAGGTAGTCCCCGATGAACGCGATATCTTGGAGGACCGCCTGTGTCGCTGGGTCGACGATGACGCTCTGGACCTTATCGTTACCACCGGTGGCACCGGCCTGACCGATCGGGACGTCACCCCCGAAGCGACCCGGGCCGTGGCCCATCGCGAAGTGCCAGGCATGGCTGAGGCTATGCGTATGCAGACACTCAAGTACACCCCATTCGCGATGGTCAGCCGTGGCGTAGTCGCTGTCCGGGGATGTACCCTTATCATCAACCTGCCCGGCAGCCCCAAGGCTGTGGAGCAGTGCCTGGAGGTGGTGATGCCTGTTATCCCACACACCCTGGAGATGCTCCAGGAAACCCCGCCACCCCATTAGACGCGGTACGGGGAAAAGAGCCTATATATAAGGAAGGGTCTCGGCCTTGGTTCGGTGCGGTACCGCGGACAGGTTGGCCGTTTATCGAAACAGATCAGGCCGGGATAGGTTGGAGTAAGCTGTCCCTACGGACTCAGTCCAAGGTCGGGCCAGGGGGGGTGAATCAACCGTTTGCCCGATAGTTAGGGTAGGCGGGCGGGATAATAGCACCATGAAAGTCCACATATTCACCCTCTTCCCTAACATGTTCGGTGGCCCGCTGAGCGAAAGTATCGTCGGCCGGGCCGCCGAGCGCGGCCTTCTGGATCTCAGCGTATACAACTTCCGCGATAACGCCCACGATCGCCACAACACCGTTGACGACTCCCCATACGGCGGAGGCCCTGGCATGCTCCTCAAGCCAGAACCCCTGTTTGAGGCTGTGGAGTCCGCTCTGGGACCTGCCCCAGACTGCCCCGTCATCCTTCTCACGCCTCAGGGTAGGGTGTTCCGGCAGGCCGGGGCCGAACGACTTGCGAAGGAGCCTACCATCGCACTCATCTGCGGCCACTACGGTGGTGTCGACGAACGCATCCGGCAGCATCTCGCCACCGAGGAGCTGAGCATTGGCGACTACGTCCTCACAGGCGGCGAACTTGCGGCAATGGTTGTTGTGGACGCCGTGGCAAGGCTCATCCCCGGTGTGCTGGGTTCGGACGAAGCCGCAGCCCAGGACTCCCATTCCACCGGCCTTCTCCAGCACCCGCACTACACGCGACCCCCCGACTTCCGTGGCTCGACCGTTCCGGACGTGTTGCTCTCCGGCGATCACCAGGCCGTCGATCGCTGGCGACGCCACCAGGCCATCGAGCGCACCCGCCAGCGCCGCCCAGACCTCCTGGACAACGCCGACCTCACAGAAGAGGAGCGCCGGAGCCTTGAGAGCGGGACATAGTGGACCATATAAGGCAAGAGCCTGGCTCAAACTATTAAATTTACCCAAGGAAAGTGTCCCGATATGTAGGGCGGTCTATGAGCTTGGCCCGGGAATAGAATGAGCGCCACCACTCTGAAACGCTATCAGCCGTAGCTACGTGGGTGCCCCGACCAGTCGGGGCCAAGTTGACACCCGTTGACACCATCTCTATCATCCCTCGGTAGTATGGAACCCCTATTCCTGCTCCTCGTCTCCGCACTCCTATCCACCCAGGCGTGGCATCACCTTGGCCTCAACAATGACCATCGTACCTCGGGTGTCATCGCGGCGGTTTTGGGCGCGGCGCTCTTCGCCACCGCCACCGTTGACCGTCTCTCATCGCCCTTCCTGATCAGTCCGGACACCGCACTGGTCGTCACCGCGTTCCGGGCGTACCTCCTGCTCTGGGCCGCATATTCCGCTGTCCTGGCTGCTAACGGTCTCTGGGGGTTTGGCCTGAGAGCGCTGGGACTGCATGCCGCCTTTATCGGCGTCGCCTCCATCTTCATGGCCACCCTACCCTTTGGCTTTCCCAAAGCAGAGGTCAGCGGCGATGCCCACCTTGTACTGACCATCACCGGCCTTACCATGGCCACCGTCTCCGCCGTGCTCTTTCTCTATCTGGCCGTCCCGTTGCGACAGCTCAGGTCCGTCACCGGCTGGCTCCTCCTGGCAGGCGCGTCGATAGCAGGTGTGCTGGGCATGGTCGTCTTCTTCGGCGTCTTCGAGACCGTGACCTGAACCAGGGCTGCTATTCACATGGACCGTATCCGCTCTATAAGGAAAGAGGTCTGGGGCCGCATCCCTGGGCATTGCCCAGGCCCATACTGCTGCGTTAGAGACAGGCCCTCACCAGCAGTACGGACGAAGTCCGTGGGTGCGCCCACAGGTCGGGACTGCGCCCTGCTTTACACCACCGCTGGCACCGGATACACTGGATGCTTGGTTGACCGATTTCGTCGCACTACGTCGCACCTGACATGAACGCCGACACCGTTATACCATTGACCTTGAACCCTAACGTCGGGGACTTTCGTTCGGGAGATACCGTGCGGGTCAGCCTGCGCATCCGTGAAGGTGAAAGGGAGCGCGTTCAGGCCTTCGAGGGCGTCGTTATTCGTCGGCAGGGTAGTGGCCCTGGCACCTCCTTCACCGTACGCCGCATCAGCCACGGCATCGGCGTGGAGCGCACCTTCCCCCTCTACTCGCCCCGTTTGGAAGGCGTCGAAGTTGTACGACAAGGCGATGTCCGGCGCGCACGTCTCTACTATCTACGTGGCCGCTTTGGCCGCGCCGCCCGTATCAAGGAACGCCGAGACCGCCCCGCGCCCCGCTGACCCCATCTCCAACGCGCACCTCCGGTTCTTCCCGATCTCCCCTGCGCTTCACGCCCGTAGGGGCAAGCATGCCACAATCACGCCTGTCTCTACTTCCGCCCCTCATCCAACCTGGTCTATGATGTCGCCAGACTCACCTCTGGCCGGAGGACCAGATGCCTTACGCCGAGGTCGCTGTGGACGCCCCCATCAGGGGCCCGCGCACCTTCACCTACCTGATTCCTGAGCATCTTTCAGTCACATCTGGCCAGATGGTGCAGGTGCCATTCGGCCCACGCATGACCGACGGCGTCGTTTTTGGTCTGAGCGAGACCACCACAATTGATCCGGTACGACCCATCGAGGCCGCCGATCCCCTGGGCAGTGTGGTGTCTCCCACTCACCTGGGCCTGGCTCGATGGATCAGCGACTACTACCTCTCCTCCCTCTACTCCGCCGTTGCCCTGATGCTCCCGCCTGGCCTTCGCACGCGGACCTCCTCCTACGTTCAGCGGCCGGACGATGCTGCCCTGGACTCCCTTGACCCGTCCCTCAGGGAGGCAGTGGTCATCGCCTTCGGTCCCAAGCGCGCGCGCGTAGCCGAATCCGCCCTCCGACGCGCGGTAGGTGCCCAGCAGCACCGGACACTGGACATACTCATTAGAAAGGGTACCCTCCACCGTATCTGGGCATGGGGCGGGTCCCGACCTCCCACCACTGACGAAATACTACGCGGCAGCAGTACCGTACCCCCTGAATCTGCCCTTGTTCCCACCCCTCACCAGGCTCAGGCCCTGGCCGCCATTACTGATTCCATACAAGCCAACCGCCACAGCGCCTTTCTACTCCACGGTGTCACAGGCAGCGGCAAGACAGAGGTCTATCTTCAGGCCCTAGACCGGTGCCTGGCCCTGGGCAGGAGCGGTATCGTACTGGTGCCCGAGATATCGTTGACCCCCCAGTTGGAGCGGCGGTTTGAGGCTCGCTTCCCCGGTCGCGTCGCTGTCCTCCACAGCCGCCTCTCATCTGCCGAGCACCGCCGCATCTGGTGGGCGGTCTATCATGGTCAGTACGATATAGTTATCGGCTCTCGCAGCGCCCTATTCGCCCCGCTGTCGTCACCCGGCCTCATCGTATTGGACGAGGAGCACGACTGGAGCTATAAGCAGCATGACCCTGATCCCCGTTACCATGCCCGCACTGTAGCTCTCCAGCTTGCCCGGCAGTTCAATGCTGTCGTTGTCCTGGGCAGCGCCACCCCGGACCTGGTCACCCATAACCGCGCCCTGGCCGACCGTTCCATCCATCTGCTGACGCTTCCTGACCGCCTTGGCGCTCAAGCCCAGGCTCAAGGGCCATTGCCAGGTGAAGTGGCTGACACGAGGGAAGAAAAAGGGAAAATAGCGAGTGTCACAGTGGTGGACATGCGTCAGGAGTTGCGTGAGGGCAACCGCAGCATCTTCAGCCACGCTCTCCAGCAGTCCCTCATGGATACAATCGCTCGGGGAGACCAGGCCATCCTGTTCATAAACCGTCGTGGCACCGCCGGCGTCGTGCAGTGCCGCGACTGCGGCCAGGCGGTGCGGTGCCGCAGCTGCGACACGCCACTGACCTATCATGCCTCACCGGAGCGCCTGGTCTGCCACCAGTGCAACCGGCGCTCCCCTGTGGCCCGCCGCTGCTCAAACTGCAACGGCCAGCGCATCCGTTACCTGGGCCTGGGCACGCAGCGCGTCGTCCGAGAGATGGAAGACCTGGTCCCCGGCGTCTCCATACTCAGGTGGGACCGTGACATTGCCGAAGACGCCGAGGCCCCGGAGGGCATAGTGGACATGTTTGCCGATGGCAAGGCCCAGGTACTGGTGGGCACCCAGATGGTGGCCAAGAGTCTCCACATACCCGCTGTCACACTGGTGGGCGCTGTGCTGGCAGATATTGGTCTCCACCTGCCCGACTTCCGCGCCGGCGAGCGAGTGTTCCAGCTCCTGTGCCAGGTGGCAGGCCGCGCCGGCCGTGGGCCCAGCCCTGGCACGGCCATCGTCCAGACCTATAGGCCCGATCATTACGCCGTTGCCATGGCCGCCAACCAGGACTACACCGCCTTCTACAATAAGGAGTTGGAGTTCCGACGGGAGCAGCGCCTGCCACCCTTCAGCCGCCTGATCCGTCTCCTGTACGCCAATACCAACGAAATCACCGCCCAGCGGGAGGCGCAGCGTATGGGCCGCGTCCTGGCGCATCAGCGCCGCTCCTGGGCCATGTCGGAGGTGGACGTAATAGGCCCGGCGCCTGCATATCCCACCCGCGTCCGGGGCCGCTACCGCTGGCATCTACTCATACGCGGCCCGGATCCGCGCCTGCTCCTGGACAGATCCGATCTACCCGACGGCTGGGTTGTGGACGTGGACCCTGCCAGCGTGCTGTGAGTGTGTCTATAGTTGGGCTTTCCGCATAAACCAGATGAGCCTCAGGAAGATTGTAGGGAGCCGGAGCCTGCCTGAGCTCCGACAGGAGTCGCGAGTCCTACTCGGACAACCCCGAAGGAGCGGGTGGGCAGGCAACACGAACACGTCCACCTTTACACCTACACAGTGCGCTCCCTATAATGACTCGCAGAAGTAATTTGCTAGTCACTAGATTTCCGTCCTGGAAGGTGTCCCGACTGGTCGGGATCGGGGAGTTTGAGGTCCGATGATGCTCCGCTTATCCCGATGCGTCGGGACAAAGTCGGGGGGGGTGTCCCCTCAAATCTAAACCTTGTAGGGCGGGTGGGTGGGAAAAAGAACGTTGGGTCTCCTCACACTCCGCATCGTCCCGGACAGGCTTCTCCACGTGAAGGCGAAGAAGATACGCGTCATTGACGCCTCCATCCAGCGTCTTGCTGAAGATATGGTGGAGACCATGTACTACGAAAACGGCGTCGGCCTGGCCGCCAACCAGGTCGGTGTGTTACAGCGGATCTGCGTTATCCAGATGCCCGAAGACGAAGAGCCCCGTATCCTTATCAACCCTGTGGTAGTGGAGACCCAGGGCCAGCGAGAGGTGGAGGAGGGGTGCCTCAGCGTTCCAGGCTACCGCGGGACAATTAATCGTGCCGAAACAGTAAAGGTCAGGGCGCAGGACATAAACGGCAAGATCATTAAGGTAAAAGCTGAGGAGCTCCTCGCCCAGGCATTGGAGCACGAGATCGACCACCTGAACGGCATCCTCTACCTCGACCACCTGGAGAGCCACGACAAGCTGTACAAGATTGAGCCGGTACCACCGGAATCCCCGGAATCACAAGAGTCAGTGGAGGCCGGCGTTGGCTGATCCCACAGGCTTTCGGTGGATACTCTACTCAGCACAGGTTTCAAAGGCCCCACCGTTCGTAGGACGGATCATAGGGCGGGCACTCCTGCGCCAGGGTGAGGCATCAGGACCTCTGTCGTGGTGAGCGCTGCAATGCCTAAAACATCCACTGGCTCCAGCGAGAGAGGTGTCCCGGGACACCTCAGCCCGGATACCATATCTCTGATACGCCGAATCATCCCGCTCATAGACGAAACTCTGGAACCCCACGCCGTGGGCGGCTTCCTGCGCGATGCCATCCTGGGCCGCGATACTAATGACCTGGACCTGACCGTCTCAGGTGACGCCATTGCCGCTGTCCGACGCCTGGCTCAGGACCTGGGTGGCACTCTGGTACCGCTAGGCACGGAACGCGGTATCGCCCGCGTCGCGCTTCAGCATCTTGGTGTCGCCTGGAACGTTGACATCGCATCCCTACAAGGCGATCGATTGCGGGACCTGGCCCGCCGTGACTTCACCATAGACGCCATGACGGTTCCGCTCCGCGCTCTTGCCGCCCCCGACTGGTCTGCCAAGGTTACAGACCCCTTCAATGGAAGAAAGGACCTGGAGCAGAAGATGGTTCGTGCCGTTGAACAGAACGCGTTCAAGGAAGACGGCATCCGACTCCTACGCGCTGTCCGGCTGGCCGCTGTCCTAGACTTCACAATTGACGATGAGACCCAGGCCCTTATCCGGCGTGACGCCCCGGCCCTGGACGCCGTGTCCGGTGAGCGCGTCAGAGACGAGCTGCTTGCCATCCTGGAAACCGGTGATGCCCTTAGGCACGTATATCTACTGGATTACCTGGGACTGCTGTGCCGTGTGGTACCGGAGTTGGAGCTGGGTAGGGGGGTAACCCAGCCCAGGGAGCACTACTGGGACGTGTTCACACACAATGTGGAGGCCGTTGGCGCCGTGGAGGGTCTGCTGGAGCGGACACGGGAGCCTCAGTGGGTATTGGATGAGGTGGCATGGAGTGACGACCTTGACGCCCACTTCCGGCAAGTGATCGCCGATGGACATACCCGCGGCACCATACTGAAACTTGCCGGCCTCCTTCACGACATCGCCAAGCCGGCCACCCGCACCGTGGAGGAAGATGGACGCATACGGTTCCTCGGCCATTCCGACCAGGGCGCCCGGATGGCATCCGCAGTTCTAAACCGGTTACGACTGGGCCGGCGTGCCTCCAACCTCATCGAAACGGTTATCGAACACCACCTGCGTCCCGCCCAGATGAGCCATGGTACTGAGCTTGCCACGCCCCGCGCCGTGTACCGCTACCTGCGCAGCGCCGGCGATGCCGCCGTAGACACCCTGTACCTCAACCTCGCCGACTATCTGGCCGCTCGTGGCTCCCATTTGGAGCGGGACGAATGGTCGGACTACACCGCAATGGTCGGCCATATCCTGCACACTTCACTGGTGCAGGAAGAATCGCCCCCTCCCCGGCTGGTTGACGGTAATGACCTGATACAGGCACTAGGCCTGGACCCCGGTCCGGAGCTGGGACGCATCCTGGAGCTTATCGCTGAGTCGAGGGCCGCAGGCGAAATATCCACCACCGATGAGGCGCTTACCCTGGCCCGTGATGCCATCGCTCCCCCGTCCATCTCCCCGAAAGGAGCAGCATAGTGCATAGGGTGGGCTGGCGTCGTCTCCTTATTATCGTCCTGGTGCTCACCGTGGCCCTGCTGTCCCTGGTCAACCAGTCCTTTGACGTCAACATCCTTGGGCAGCACTTGAAGCGAGGAAGCGACGCTTTCCTGGGCATGAAGCTTGGCTTGGACCTCCAGGGCGGCAGCCATCTGGTCTACCAGGCCCGTGGCGTCAACGAACTGACCGTCTCATTCGACTCGGTCCCGGAGCTGAGCGCCGTTCGCGCAGCCCTTGACGACGCCGGCAAGCCCAACGCTGGCATCGAGCAGTCCGGTGGTGCCACGGTGGTAGTAACCGTGGACACCCTGCACCCTGCCGAGCGGGACGTTGAGGGTGAGATCGTACGCCAGTCCGACGAGGATTTGATCCGTCAGGCCCTGGAGGAACGGGTAGGGCCTATATTGACATTCGAAATAGTTGAAATCCAGGCCGATCCTACCATTGAGCAGATGGAAGGTGTTATGGATATCATCATTCGCAGGGTCAACCCTGCCGGCGTGGTGGAGCCTGTAATACAGCTTATGGACCAGAACCGCGTCATGGTCCAGCTTCCGGGCATCGACAACGTCGAGGACATGAAGCGCCTTATCGGCCAGACCGCACGCCTGGAGTTCAAGGAGCGTATCTGCCTGGCCTCGGGACTGACCGTCCTTCCTACAGGTGAGACCGGGGACCTGTGCGACCTGCCTGAGAATCAGCGGGATAGCGATGTCGGCCTCACTGGTGATGACCTAGCCAGGGCATTCCCTGGTACCGACTCCACCGGCCGTCCCATAGTCAATCTCCAGTTCAAGTCTCGCGGCACCCAGGCATTCGCCGAGCTCACCAACCGCCTGTACGGCACAATCAACCGGTTCGTTATCCTTCTGGATGACGAAGAGATCATTGACCCGATAGTCTTGTCGCCCATCAACACCGGCTCGGCCATTATTCAAGGCCCTGACTTTACGCTGGAGAGTGTCCGGACCATCTCCATCCAGCTGGAGTCTGGGCGCCTGCCCATCCCTCTGGAGCTAGTCCAGGAGACCGGCGTGGATGCCATCCTGGGCGCCGAATCACTGCGTAAGAGCCTCGTTGCGGGCGTAGTCGGCCTGGGGCTGGTGCTCCTGTTCATGGTGCTCTACTACCGCACCCCCGGACTCGTCGCCGCCATAACACTCGTCATGTACACCGCCGTCCTGCTGTCCATTTTCAAGCTATGGCCTGTAACCCTTACCCTCGCGGGCATCGCTGCGGTCATTCTTTCCATAGGTATGGTGGTGGATGCCAACATACTCATATTCGAGCGGATGAAGGAGGAGCTGCGCTTCGGCAGGACACTGGCTTCGGCCATAGAGATCGGCTTCAACCGCGCCTGGCCTTCCATCCGTGACAGCAACTCATCCACCCTGATTACCTGCGCCATCCTCTTTTGGTTCGGCCAGCGGCTCGGGGCCAGCCTGGTGTCAGGCTTCGCGGCAACCCTGGCTATCGGGGTGATCGTAAGCCTGTTCAGCGCCATCGTAGCCAGCAAGACCCTTCTGGAGTTCATGAACGCCACACCCTTGGGACGCCGGCGCTCCTGGTTTTCTCCGGAGACGCTGGCTACTCCGCCTCGACCAGCGGCTGCGGGTGCGGCCGAGAGCGATGGGAGCGACGACTGATGGATCTGGTAGGCAAACGGCGTATCTTCTTCATACTTTCGGCTACGATCATCATACCGGGCATGATCGCCTTGCTCTTTTACGGTCTCCACCTGGGCATCGAGTTCACCAGTGGGTCAACACTGACCGTGGAGTTCATCGCTCCTGTGGATGTCTCCAAGGTAGAGGCCACCTTGAACCGGCTTGGCCACCCTGAGGCCATAGTCCAACAAACGGGCAACGCCGGCTTTTTCATACGTCTCTCTCAACTGCGTCAGACCACGCCTGCGGGCACCGCAGAGCGAGACATTATTACAGAGGCATTTGAACTGCTCGTCCCAATGGCCCGGCCCCTCCAGATTGCCTCCGTATCTCCCCTCGTAGCCCAGGACACTGTGCGCAACTCCTTCCTCGCCGTGCTCGCCGCTGCCGTGGCCATTCTCCTGTACATCACCTGGGCCTTCCGCAGCGTGCCCAACTCGCTTCGTTTCGGCGTTGCCGCCATCATCGCCGTGGTGCATGACGTTCTGGTTGTCGTGGGCCTGTTCGCAATCCTGGGGCAGCTGATTAACCTGGAAGTTAACGCCATGTTCATAACCGGCCTGCTGACCATAATCGGCTACAGCGTCCACGATACCATCGTGGTATTCGACCGCATAAGGGAGAACACAGCCCGCATGCAGGGCGAGCGGTTCATACGGGTAGTGAACACCAGCCTGCTTGAGACTATGGGACGCTCCTTGAACACCAGCCTCACCCTTCTGTTCACCGTCCTTTCTCTGCTCTTTCTGGGCGGCGAGAGCATACGCAGCTTCCTTATGGTCCTCCTGTTTGGTCTTACGGCAGGTACCTACAGCTCTATCTGTATCGCTAGCCAAGTGCTGGTAGTGTGGGAGACCGGCGAAGGCGGACGTTTCCTGCGGCGCACGCCCTTCAGTGCCTCTGGCACCCAACCTTAGGGTGCCACGGCTCAGCCGCTCATCCTGAGCTGGCCCAAGGGCTGAATGTACAGGGCGAGCACATGCCAAAGAACACGACACCTGCCGCACTCCGCATAGGAGCCCTCCTCGCCGCCGCCCTCATTATCGCCGCCTGTGGCCGCTTCGACGTTCAACAGCAGGACGCGGCCCCCACAGACGTTGCGGACACTACCCCAACTGCCACGCCTATCAGAAACGCCTCGCCCCTCGAACCGGATGGCACGGGAGTCATCCTGGAGGATGGCCGGCCTTACCTGCTGGAGTCCCTGCCCGGCGCAACCCTGGAGTACGATCCCTGGGTGGACTACCGGACCGTGAGGAGGGTCCAGGATGCCTACTCCCTGGCACGCCGCGTACTGGAAGATGAGCTAGCCATTGATGATATGGCCGCCATAACACTGCGCATCGCCTTGGACGACCAGTTCAACCGCATCGCCGCCGACAACCAGTTCAACCATCCGGCCTGGCTGGCCGGCTTCAGCTCCTACTTCCTGCGTGATGGTCAGGTAGCTGACGGCAGGGTATATCTTAGCGCCTACGCTGAAGGTCAGACCCATAACGTTGCCCATGAGCTTACCCACCTGGACACCCCCGGTCTCCCCACGTGGCTGAACGAAGGTGTGGCCGAATACATCGCTACCCGTGTGCAGGCAGCGTTGGAGCCCGATTTGCAGCAGCGGCGACTCCTGGACTCCCGAGCCACCGTCCGCCGCGCCCTTGAGCAGGGTCAGCTGCTTACTATAGAAGAGCTGGCAAATTTCCCCTGGTGGGCCCCCACGGACCAGAGCCAACTGGTGCTGGCGTACGCACACGCCTGGCAGCTTGTAGAATTCGTTGCCAGGGAGTACGGGACCGATGACCTGAGCGGCATCGTTGCCGCCTATAGCCAGGACACTGATACGGAGCAGGACCTCTTCCTGTCCGGTCTGGCTGTCCAGGCATCAACCTTGTGGGACGCCTTCGCCGTTGATCTGGTGCAGAACCTGATACCGGAGGAGGAGGAGGGCGTGGTCCTATGCAGACTCGTTGACCTGACCAGTGAAGGCAGGGCTGTCAGCCAGGAGTGGAACGAATATCTGGAATGGATCAGCAGCGGCCAGGCTCAAACAGAGACACAGGTGTTCCAGGGCTTCGGTCTCCGTTGGGGCCTTCTTCTGGAAGAGACCACCGCGCTTATCCCGTCTCAAGGACCCAGCCTGGCTCATCTGCGGTTCCTGGACTATTTCGATGCTATGGTGCTTGTCATGGAGCAATTTGCCACGGGAGAGATCTCCACCGCCAACGCCATGCTGACGGAGGCCAATCGTCGCACCGAGCTTGCCGGGGTTGCCCTTCAGGACGCCTTCACGCAGCGCCCCTGGCTCAGCTGCTGATTTCCCAACTCTCCTGTCATTCTGAGTGCAACGAAGAATCTGGGGCGGCGGTTCCAATCCCCTCCCCCTATGTGGGGTGGTTAGGCCTGCTCTGGGCACTGCCGAAGGAATAGGGTTGAGGCCGGACCTTCTACGGCGTCAGCACCACCCTCCCAAATAGCATCCGCGCGCTCATCCATCCCATACCTATGAGCATGTCCTGAAGGGGTAGCTCCGCGTGGACCACCGGCTTCACTCGACCCTCCGCAACCATCTGCGCGGCCTGCACCACGTGCCGACGCTGAGCGCCTGTAGACCCCATGATCTTGGCGTCTCTGAACATGATCTCCGCCAGGTTGATCTCCGCCCTGCCACCAGCGGTTTCTCCCAGCAGTACCATCCGTCCGAACTGGCTCAGGCTCTTGACTGACGATCCGAACAGGGGAGAGCCCACCGTATCAAGTATTACGTCAGCCCCCTGCTCCTCCGTCAGCGCCAGAACGATCTCACTGAAATCCAGGTCGCCCACCGGTACCACGTCGTCGGCGCCTAGCTCCAGCAGGCTGCTCATCTTGCCCTCGGAAGATGTGACCGCCAGCGCCGTGGCTCCCAGCGCTTTGGCGATCTGGATGGCGTGTATTCCCAGGCCGCCGCTGGCACCGGTAACCGCCACCCGCTCTCCCTCTATAACCTGTGCAACATCCTGGGCCGCCTGCAGCCCAACACCTATGGGGCATGTAAGCAGACACGCCTGGGCGGGTGGTATCTCATCAGGGATAGGCACCAGAGCCGTCTCCACGACCCTCACGTACTCTGCGAAACCTCCGTCTGCTCCGTGCCCAATGCCCTCTCCGTTCAGGCACCTGTGCTCCAATCCGGCGGCGCATCTCTGACACTGGCCGCACGCCTGCGTCAGCAGGGGCACCACCCGCTGGCCCACCTCCACCCGCGTGACCTCATTGCCCACGCGTACCACGTCGCCGCAGATCTCGTGTCCCAGGATCGCGCCTTCGCGTATCCCCCGTCGCAGAACACTCCGTGCCGCCAGCAGGTCGTGATGGCACAGGCCGACCGCCAGCACCCTTACCAGCGCGTCTCGCGGGCCTAGCTGCGGCTCCGGCACCTCCCTTATCGCCAGCCTGGGCAGGTCGCCGGGCTCATCCAATACCAGGGCTCTCATGGGCAGCTCCTTTCATACCTGCTGCCATTATACCCGCTCATCTTTCCGTTGCTGAGCCTCTCTACTTTGACAACCGCATCGCCCCCCCTCAATAATGGGTGCCAGATAACCAGTAGTGTGAAAAGGGGAAGAAAAATGCTTGTAGGCGCCCACGTGTCCAACGCCGGTGGCATATCCAACGCCGTTGATCGTGCAGCCGCCCTTGGTGCAGAGGCACTCCAATGCTTCTGCTCCTCGCCCCGGGGCTGGGCCTTCAACCCTGTGCCGGACGAGCAGACCGCCGCCTTCCGTCAGAAGGCCAGTAAGTCGGGCATCGGCGCATCCTTCCTCCACGGCATCTACCTGGTCACCGTTGCCACCCAGGATGAAGCACTTCTGCAACGGGGGTTGGACTCCCTGACCAACTACATGCACGTCGCCTCCGCGATGGGTGCGACCGGCGTCATATTCCACAGCGGCAGCCACAAAGGCGCCGGCTACAACGCCATCTTCGAGCAGGCCGTTACCTCCCTTAAGCAGGTGCTGGACGCCACCCCGCAGGACACATTCCTAATCATGGAGAATAGCGCCGGCATGGGTGACCATACATGCTCCAAATTCGCTGAAATAGGTGGCATCATCAAAGCCGTGGACGACCCACGCCTCAGGGTGTGCCTGGACACCCAGCACTGCTTCGCGGCAGGCCACGACGTCACCACGCCGGAAGGTGTAGCCGCTATGATGGACGAGTTCGACCGCGAGATCGGTGTGGATAGGCTCGCCGCCGTCCACGCCAACGACTCCAAAACGCCTCTGGCATCCGCAGTTGACCGCCACGAGAACCTGGGCCAGGGTGAGATGGGAGAGGACGCATTCGTTGCCATCATGGGCCATCCTGCCTTTCGCGACGTTCCATTTATCCTTGAAGTCCCCGGCCTTGAAAACAACGGCCCTGATAAGCCGAACATGGACCTTCTCAAGGAGTTGCGTGGCAGGGCTGGGCTTTCTGGTTAGACCGGAGATCGCCTGTAACATTTCGCCCGTCGCTGTACTGTTCTCGGTGGAAGGATGATGCAGATCTTCCGGCCCCGGCTTGGGCAGTCGCACTCCTACGCAGACCAGGAACTGCAGCCATCCTAAGGAGAGTGCAGAGAACCTGGGTTCTCTGCCAGGGAGCTTGAGGTCAGATGATGCTCCGATTCCATCGCGAGTGCTCGACCGAGTCGGCACTTCGCTCATCGCGGCTCGCGACAAGTCGGAGGGTGTCCCCTCAGCTCTAAAACGTTTCAGGGCGGGTGGGTGGGAAGTAGGCGTTTGGCTCAGAGACTCCACAGGGAAGACCACTTTCGAGTAAGGCTGGGCGTTCCCTAAACAGCATTATGTGCGTGGAACGGTGGAAGCAATGGTACGTATATCACGCCGGGAGTTCGAACGACTGGTCCTGAAGGCCCTGGATGACCTGCCATCCTCTATTCGAGAACGGATGGACAACGTGGACATTGTCGTCCATGACCGGGCTAGCGTTGATGAGCTTGAGGGCGTTGGCCTGCGCCACCCTGGGCAGTTATTTGGTCTATATCAAGGCATACCGCTCACCGAGCGCAGCCACTACGATATGGCGCTGCCGGACCGCATAACCATCTTCCGGAAGCCCATTGAGGCCGTCTGCGCTACCAGATCGGACGTCGTCCATGAAGTGCGCACCACCGTCATCCACGAGATCGCCCACCATTTCGGCATCAGTGACGCCGCCCTGGATCAGACTCGGTACGGCTGATGGCAGTACTTTCGCGCCACTGCCTCTTACTGCTCCTCTATCAGCACCTCTAGCAGCTTGTCCCCGTCATAGTCAGGGCTCTGACTGGGGTCCCTCGGCGTCAGCGAATCCACAACATCCATTCCTTCCACCACCTTCCCAAACACCGCATGCTTTCCATCCAGGTGTGGCGTTGGCACCAGCGTAATGAACCACTGGCCGCCCCCCGTGTTCGGCCTGCCCGTGTTGGCCATGGATAGCACCCCCCGATCGTGGACAAGGTCCGTGAACTCGTCCTCTATCGTGTAGCCTGGGCCGCCGGTGCCCGTACCGGTGGGGTCGCCTCCCTGTGCCATGAAATCCGGCAGGACCCTATGGAAGGTGCTGTCTGTGTAGTATCCCTGCTTCGCAAGGTTCACGAAATTGTTTACCGTAATCGGTGCCTTCTCGGCGGCCAGCTCGATGACGATGTCGCCTTTGTCGGTGCGCAGCGTGGCAATGTAAGTCTTGCTGGTGTCTAGGGTCATGGGAAACGGCTCCTTATTCTGGACTCGTGTCGGCGTAGGCGTCGGTTCTATGCTGCATGCCGTGATGAACAGCACTGGCAGCATGATAACCAGAAGTAATTTCAGCATGTGGCTATAGCAGTCTCTCTCCGTGCCGCTCATCTAGTGCTCGTAGCCCTTGCTCGTGACCCTTGCTCGTAAAAGGACATGGTCAGCTATTATATACGTCTCTTTCGCACCTTTCGCACTCCGGCTAGCCGCTCCTCGGCCAGCAGGTCTGCCGCCCGTGCGGTCGATATGCCGTCCCGTTTGGACAGCGCAATCAATCTCTGAACCGTATCGTAGATGCGGCCCGTCTTCTCCCTGGCGGCCTCCTCATTGTAACTACGCCCCACTTCGAACGAAATGTTGATTACGCCGCCTGCATTCACTATGTAGTCCGGCGCGTACAGTATGCTCCGATTCTGCAAGGCGTCACCGTCCTCAATCTCCAGGAGCTGGTTGTTGGCCGACCCGCATACCACCTGGGCCTTGAGCCGGGGTATCGTGTCTCCATTGATTACGCCGCCCAGCGCGCACGGCGAGAAAACGTCGCACTCCACATCATATATCTCGTCTGGGCCGACTACTCGTATCGCCTGGTGCTCCCGTGCGCGGTCCAGTGCCTCCTCGCTGATGTCGGTTACGATGAGTTTTACGCCCTCTTCGTCGTTGAGTAGGTGGTTGGCCAGCGCAGTCGCCGTATGTCCGAACCCCTGCATCGCCACCGTCCTGCCGGAAAGCGAGTCGCTGCCCCATACCTCACGGGCGCAGGCCCGCATCCCTTGCCATATCCCGAACCCGGTCATCTGTGACGTATCGCCGCTGCCGCCCATGGACAGCGGTAGCCCCGTCACGTGGCGGGTCTCCTGGGCTATCCATTCCAGGTCCAGCAGCGTCATACCCACGTCCTCCGTGGTGATGTACCGGCCTCCCAGGCATTCTACGAACCTGCCGAACGCTCGCATCAGCTGCTCAGTCTTGTCCCTGCGTGGTTCCGCCACGATCAACGCCTTGCCGCCGCCGAAGTACAGGCCTGCCGCCGCCGACTTGTACGTCATTGCCCGGCTCAGACGCAGCACATCCATCACCGCCGCCTCTTCCGTAGGATGCGGCCACACCCGCACGCCTCCCAGCGACGGCCCCAGCGTGGTGTCGTGGATTGCGATGAACGCTCGCAGCCCGGCATCAACGTCCGTGTAGACGCTGAGCTGCTCGTGACCGTGCTCCTCCATATATTCAGCTATATTCACAGACTTCGTACGACCTCATTCCCTCCACCTCGATAGGGGAGGGCTAGGGTATGGGCATACCCGCTCATCCTGAGCTTGTCGAAGGACATGAGCGATAAAACCCTTGTCTCCAACTACTCAGCTATATCCACAGACTTCGTCCGACCCTATTTCTCCAGCCGCTCATCCTGAGCTCCGACAGGAGTCGCGAGTCTCCGATTCCATCGCGAGCCTCGACGTGTCGGGCCTACTCGGACCTGCCGAAGGACATGAGCGGTAGACTCTCTGCCTCCAAGTATACGCCCGTACCTGTTCGACTAAAAGCGTAACCCGTAAACAAGGAACACATGGAAGCATCGTAGACAGGCACAGCATGTGTGATACCATTGCCCGGTGCTGCCTCCTCCCCTCTCCGCCGAACCTCTGCGGCTTCCTCACCCGGAAGTAGTGCCTCCGTTCAACTCCTGCTCCCATGAATAGCCCCTTATGTCCTCTGGCTTTTCGTCTGTTGCCCCTTATTCCTACCTTCTGCTTGACGTTCAACAAGCATGAGTAACCAGGCGGCAAGGGACTCCCGGACGGCTAAGAAACCCAGGCTGTATTACGGCTGGGTCATTGTTGCTGTCATAGGGCTAGGCGGGTTCACCCAGAGCGCCGAGTCCTATCCCATCCTGGGCGTGTTCATGAAGCCCATGATCGAAGAGTTCGGCTGGTCACGCACCATATTCTCCGGTTCCACCCTCATAGGCACGCTCTTGGGTGGTGTGATCGCGATGGTCGTTGGCCCCATGATCGATCGTCTCGGTGCTCGCTGGACGCTCACCGCCGCCTTTGCAGTCCTGGGAAGTACTTTGGTGCTAATGGCGTACATCAGCACGCTGTGGCAGTTCTACGTACTGCAGATCATCGGCCGCGCCCTGACTATGGGCGTCCTGGCGTTGGCTCTGGGCATCGTGGTACCCAAGTGGTTCATTGCCAAACGGGGGCGTGCCGTGGCAATGGGTGGACTTGGTCAGCGGTTCGGCAACGCTGTTACACCCCTCTACGTCCAGTTCCTCGTGTCACAAGGCAGTTGGCGACTTGCTACTGCGGTCGCGGGCCTGCTCATGTGGACTGTTTCTATGGTCCCTGTCGCCATCTTCCTGCGTCGCACGCCGGAGGACATGGGCCTTCTTCCCGATGGCGTAGACCCGGAGCAAGCGAGACTTCGTGAGGAGGTTGCCGGGTCTCAACCGGAGAACCGGTCACTGGATGAGGCCTCCATGACGGCCGGACAGGCTTTGAGGCACCCGTCCTTTTATCTCCTGGTCGTAGCCTTCTCTCTGGTGTTCATTTCAGTGCCCGCCTTGAATCTCCACATGATTCCCTACATGACCGACAGAGGCATCCCCGGCGGCTATGCGGTTACCGCTACGGCGCTGCTTTCGCTCTCCGCTGGTGTGGGCTCCCTGTTCGCCGGATTCCTGTCCGAGCGCATCACCGCCAGGCGCACCCTGGTCGGTATCCTGGCGCTTATGAGCGTTGGCTACTTTGGACTGCTGGCCGTGCAGGTGGCCTGGCACAGTATAGTGTGGGCCGTCTTCTTCGGCCTTTCCAGCGGAGGCATGTTCATCCTGCAGCAGGTGATCTTCGCCGAGTTCTATGGGCGGGAGCACCTGGGAGCAATCAGAGGGATCGTGTGGCCCATTCAGATGGTGTTCAACGCCGGCGGCCCTTTCGTCGCCTCCATCGCCTTTGACAGCCTGGGCAGCTATACGTTGATCTTCAGTGTCTTCGCGGGCTTTCTGATGCTATCCAGCGTACTGATGCTCCTCGCGAGACCGCCTGCAGGCCTCCACGGTGGTGACGCCTTACCCAATCGTGAGCTCATGGAGCCCAGTTGCCGAAGCGAAGGGTGGCCTGTGAGACTCCTCCTTCGATGACGTAAGGGCGAGTTTCAAACCGCCCCTACGGAGTAATCCCAACAATGCCGCCTAGTTCGACGGCCTTCTCCTGGGCCTCCAGCCCAGGGCCACCAGCAGCTCTCCCACCGCAGCGTCGCTTACGTCGTCCCTGAGCGGCACATCGGGATGTATCCGGTAGGCGTTTGTCCTGCCCACCTTCGTCTTTGAAACGTAACCGCCCTTCTCCAGATCAAGGATTATCCTGTGTGCCGCTCTTTCCGTGATGCCTACCGCATCCCCGATCTCCCTTGCCGTGGTGCCCAGACGCATCGCGATAGCAGCTAGTACCTGGCCGTGGTTGGTTATGAAGTTCCAGTTAGCCAATACCGATTCGCTCCTTTTGGTCAGTCAAGTTGACCCGTAAGTGTCTTGACAGGAGGGGCTTCATGAATTATAAAGGTAGACAAGAATATCATGTTTAGCGTTGCTTCTCATGTTTGTGTGGCTACGGGTAGCATGACGAGAGAGTGTTCTCTGCCGATGCATGGTTATTATGCCACATATTCGCATCAGGTGATGTTTGGGGTAACCCTTCAGACATGATATGGGAGAGTCAGAAATTTGACGGAGGCGGGAAATGGCTACCCGGGTTGCTAAGACTAGCACAATAGCTGGGACTGGTGAAGTAGCGGCGCTTCAGGAGCACGCGACCGACGCAAGGTCGCTGGCAGCCAAGCTGCTATCCATGCTAACAAAGACCGGACACATAGAGAAAACTTCCATTCCTGGCAAGCGGCACAGGTCTGTTGGGGTGCTGCCTGCCGATTGGGAGAACATGACCAATACCGCCACTGGCCTGCATACCGAGACCTGGAACCGCCTCTTGCGCGGTGGCCGGGCATTCGACCAAACCCGCAGGCCCTGACCGGCGCCTCCCAGGCTCACGAGGTTAAAACGCCTTCCTGCCACGTGCAGGGTTTTGCTCTACGTGCCTGCTGATGCGTCCCGCGAGGCCGCCTGTCGGCCTCTACGGGGTAGTGTCTTACTCGATCGTGAGGTCACGGAGCCCAGCCGCCCCAGATTCGTCTGGAGCTTGCTGCTGCTGTCCAACTGTTTATTTAGGCCCGTTGGCACCAGGGATAGGTCGGGATTACGATGGTTTCATTGACGGTGGCCAAACTCCGGGATGGCTCCGCTTTGCTTCTGGCCTTCCTGCGACTCCAGCTTGATTCTCAAGAACTTGGCGCTACAATGACGCCGACATTCTCAGGTGGGACAATCGCATGACAAACAAGCAAAACGCGCTGACCCAAATGGCCGAAGAGTGGCGTAGGTTCCTGGAAGTTGCTCGGGGGTTATCGGATGAGGAACAGGTGCTGCCGGGCGTGGTGGGCTCCTGGTCGGTCAAAGAGGTACTGATCCATATCGCTGCCGGGGATCTTGACGTTGTGAAGGAGATGGAAGCGGATCAGAAAACGGGGGATGGGAAAACGATCTCAGACTATGGTCCGGAGATGGACAGTCTGAACGAAGCCTGGGTGGCAGAGAGGCGCGGGCTGCCGCTGCTTGAAATATGGGAATATCTTTATCAGTCCCACCGGGAGCTTCTAAAGTTCCTTGACCCCTTGCCGGACAGCGCCTACGACCCTGACACTTACATTGATCATTGGATTACGGTCTTCAGTGACCACTACCGGGAGCACCGAGAGCACCTTGAGCAGTGGGGAAGGTCGCGAAGCTGATCTTGAATGTCTTTCAATCCCTGAAGCTCTTGGCCGGAGGAGTAAGCAGTAGGTATAAAGAACCACGCCTGGGTTTGCCACCGTCTCCTATGGCAAACCCAGGCGTGGAGGTGGTACTTAGCTGTTCGGCTTACCGGTACCAGTATGCGTTTCCTGCTTGCGTACCGACGACGCTGGCGGGAGGCCCACCTGCACGCTCGGCCAGGAACCAGTACGCACCACCCGCTTGCGTGCCGGCGGCGGCGGGAGGCCCACCAATCAAGCCAGCCTGGCTCTCGTACGTGGTTCCGATAGTGTTGCCCCTCATGCTCGTCTCGCTGCCAGAGCTCACGTAGACCCCTGTTGCGGTCAAGAGTGTGAGCAGCGCCAGGAGCGCCGTTAGGGCTCCAATCTTCCGACGACTTACTACCAGTGTTCCCCTGTTCATCGTGATGTCCATGTCTGGACCTCCTAAAGTTGATGGACACAGACTAGTGGGCGGGAGAATGGTCAGGCATCGGCAGAATTAACGAATCTTGGGGACAGTGTTTTCAGCCCCTTCCAGCGACCCAGTACGTATAATTGACTAGTCACCTGGCTCCGGAATACGCAGCTGGCTAAGACGCACACCTAACAGGCCGGTGAAGGCACTGGCAGGGGCCAGGCAGAAACGCCTTAACGGGCACCGAAGATTTATTCGGCTATGTCGTGGCGGGAGGCATATCTGGCTGCCTCGGTTCGATTGGCGGTGTTCGTCTTGCTTAGAATGTTGGTCACGTGGGTAGCCACCGTTCTCACGCTTATGAACAGCATGTCGGCGATCTCTTGGTTGCTCTTGCCCTGGGAGACGAGAACGAGAACCTCCACCTCTCGCTCTGTCAGGCCGGCTGGATATGCATGTGGCGCGGGTGGCTGGGTTGCCAACCAATCTAGCCGTGCCCTCAGCCGGTCCATCAGAGGGAGCATGCCAAGCTCCTCGGAGAGAGCGAGCCCTTCCCGTAGCAGTGGCACAGCCCTCTCAGAATCGCCAGGGCCATTGCGTTGGAGTAGAGCATCAGCGTAGTCGCAGGTGCTCCAGGCGCACTCCGGCCGGAACCCGGCACGTCGGCAGAAGGTAGCAGCTTCCTCAAAGTGGATAATTGCGTCATCGAGGCGGCCCATCGTTTGCCTGAGGAGACCCAGCACTCGGTTAACACTCATCTGCCCCCGGGCGCGGTTTCGCTCGGGAAGAAGGGCTGAGTAGCTGACTGCTGCCGCACTGACGTCTTCTCGGATTACCGCTATCATTGCTGCACCTATTCTTGCATACAGGACCAGGTTGGCTGCCAGGGAGGGTGCCGAAAGCACGGTCTCGGCGGCAGATTCGGCGACGTCTATTCGGTCCGTGGCGCCGGTGAGGCGGGCGACCGTCGGTAGCAGTACTGCGATCAGCGCTGACTGGATATTCGGTCCGGCTGGAACAAGGTGCATCGCCTGCAGGAAACGCCCCATATAGGTCTCGCCCTTGGTGAAGTTACCCAATTCAAATTCCAGCAGAGTTCGGCCTCTCAATAAGATCGGACCCGAAGGCTCCAGGGTCAGGCCGCCCTCCAGTTACCTTCAAGGGCGGAGGCGAGCTGGGCAGCTTGAAGAGTTGTCGATACCATGGCACGGTCCCGCAACCTCTCGAACTGCTCCAGTGCAGCCGTCGTGTGCGTCCATGAGGCCTTGAGCTCCCCCATTGTCATTAGGGCCGGCGCGGCGAAGGCGTGGGCGGATGCCTCGCCAGCGGGATCGCCCAGGATGCGTGCCAGTTCAATTGCCTGCAGGTTCTTGTCTACACTCTCCTCTAGGCGGGAGGCGTCCCAGTCTACGTGAGCGGCGTCTGCTAGGGCACGCAACTCCAAGGTCGCATCCTTCTCACGTCTGCCAATCTCAAGTGCTCTCTCCAGGGCTTCCTGGGCGGCTTCATAGTTGCCAGTCTCCAAGTACAGAGACAGACCGTACCGGCACAAGAGCCTCCCAGCCTCGAGAGAGTCGGACGGAACTAGCGCCAGGGCACGCTTGCCAAGCTGGGCCATCCCCGGATCCCCATACCCCAGGGTGAGGGGGTACTCCGCGACAGCTACGGCATTCACGACGTCGCCTACCTCAGCGTAATAGTCAAAGGCCCGGATCAGGGAGTCCAACGCCTCACGCCTCCGGTGTTGCTCAAGCGTGGCCGCCTGTGTCCGTCCGAGGCCGAACAGGGTACCAGCCATTTCGGCATCAACCGCGTATCCTTCCCTACCTCCGAGCGCCTGCCGGAAATACTCCAGTGCCTCCTCGTAAGCGTAAGCATCCAGGGCCTGCTCTCCTGCCACACGGCAGTACCAGGTCAGTTTCTCCGTGCCCACTACGATCCGGGCCTCGACGAGGTGATAGACGACCTCAGCTGCGTGCGCCTCTGTTCCAGCACCGTAGAGCGCCTCAAGGGCTTGGGCGATGCGCGAGTGCAGTCGTACTCTACGGGTGGTGGACAACTCCTCCACCGAAGTCTCTCGAATGAGCGCGTGGGAGAACTGATACCGGCCAGGTACATCTGAACTCTCTTCGATGACCCTTCCGGCTAGCGCCTCCTCTAATGCCTCTAGAATGCTCCCCTCGTCCAGCTCTTCTATGAGGTAGTCCAGCACGTCCAAACCAAAGCCCCTGCCAATCACCGAGGCCGTCGAGAGGACCTGGTTGCAGCGTTGGGAGAGGCGGTTGAGACGCGTGCCGATCACTTCGCGCACGCTCTCAGGGATGCGCACTGCCCGAATATGGGGTTCTCCCGTCTCTTCCCGGCTCAAGTCTCCCTGCTGGGCAAGCAAGCGGATCATTTCTGTCACGAAGAAGGAGTTGCCCTCGGTCCTCGAGTACACAGCTTCAACTAGACCGCGCGCTGGCTTTGTCCCTGATACGGCTTCAATGAAGCTGCCAACCTCTTGTTGACCCAATCCACGGATCTGTACCCTCTGGAACACACTCTCACGAGACAACTCCGCAAGCGTCTCCGAAAGCGGGTGCTGGCGGGACAACTCCACGTCTCGATAAGTGCCCACAACCAGTAATTTGGCCCCCGAAAGTTCTCTCACCAGGAAGGTCAACAGAGCTAATGAAGACCTGTCGGCTGAATGCAGGTCGTCAAGCACCAGTACTGTGGGCTTGGCACGAGACAGGTTCTTGAGGAAGGTGGTGACAGAGTCGAAAAGTCGAAAACGCGCTGACTCAGGGTCCACCAACGTTGTCGATGGCTCCAAATTGGGCAGCCGATCCCTGACCTCTGACACGATCTCAGCAATGTCCCAGGCCCCCGAGCCCATTTCGGCCGTAAGGCTCTCGGCGTCGCACTGGTCTACATAGGCCTTGATTGCTTGAGTCCAGGGCCAATAGGGCGGGGTGCCCTGGTCCTCGTAACAGCGGCCCCACATAACCTGGGCGTCTCGGGCTTCCGCGTGAGTAGCCAGCTCCTGGGCCGTCCGCGTCTTGCCGATGCCTGCTTCACCAGCGAGCATAACCAGACGACCTTTTCCGGAAAAGGCGCCCTCAAGAGCAGATTCCAACTCCTCCACCTCCGACCGCCGTCCGACGAAACCGCTGCTCCTGAGTCTGTCCAAAGAAAACCCTTTGCTGTTGGGCGGGCCTTGCTGCTCATCCCTCACCATGACTACTCCGCCCTAAAAAGTTGGGCTCATCATACTCTCGACTCAGGACCACGAATTGACCCCAGGGTGACAACTAGGTGACAGCTGAAGGTCTGCCTAGTGCAGCCCACTCTCTACTTTTGTCCTTTGGCACATTCATCTTGGCTACACTCATCTCATGGATAGAATGGGTCCGTCTTTGCGCTGGCGTCGCCCTGAAGCCTACGGCTAAGGCTCCGTCCAATCTCGCCTTGGCTCCGATCATGCTATAATCATATGTTCGACTGGCCTTTTGAGGCCAGTTTTTTCCTGCGGTCAGTGCGTCTATGTCTCAAAATATTAGGAATATCGCTATCATTGCCCATGTAGACCATGGCAAGACCACCCTGGTGGATGCCATGCTCAAGCAGAGCCTTGTCTTCCGTAAGGGACAGCCGGTCGGTGACCTTATCCTGGACAGCAACGAGCTGGAACGGGAGAAGGGCATGACCATCCTGGCGAAGAACACATCCATCGTCTACAAGGGCATCAAGATCAATATCATCGACACGCCCGGCCATGCCGACTTTAGCGGCGAGGTGGAGCGAGTCCTGAATATGGCCGATGGCTGCCTCCTGGTCATCGACGCAGTGGATGGACCGATGCCCCAGACACGCTTCGTGTTACGCCATGCCCTCCAGAAGCGGCTCAAACCCATCGCCGTCATCAATAAGATCGACCGTCCATCCGCCCGCCCGACAGAGGTGGCCGGCATGGTACAGGACCTCTTCCTGGAGCTTGCCACAGACGCCGAGCAGCTGGACTTCCCTATCCTCTATTCAGTCGCCAAGGAAGGGTACGCCGTCGCCGACCTGAATGACCAGCCGGACAGTATCGCCCCCCTCTTCGATGCCATTCTGGACCATATCCCGCCGCCGTCCGATGATCCTCAGGGCGGCTTCCAACTGCTTGTGGCAGCGCTGGCCTATGATAGCCACCTGGGTCAGATTGCCATCGGTCGCATCGCCAGGGGAAAGCTGTCGCTGGGGGACCCAGTGGCACGCATCGATCAGGACGGCACGGCAACCTACTTCAAGGTAGCCAAGCTATTTGTCTATGAGGGGCTATCGCGGTCGGAGGTGGCCAGCGCGGAGGCCGGCGAGATCATTGCCTTGAGTGGTGCGGAGCAGGTATCTATCAGCGACACCATCGCCGCCGCGGATGTACTGGAAGCACTACCACACATCGATATTGGCCAGCCGACGGTCCAGATGACCTTTGGAGTCAATACTTCGCCCTTTGCCGGACATGATGGACGGTATGTTAACTCGCGGCAACTCCGGGAGCGCCTTTCTTTGGAGCTGCAGACCAATGTCGGCCTGCGGGTGGAGGACACGGACAGCGCTGAGACCTTCCTGGTCTCGGGGCGTGGAGAGTTGCACCTGTCCATTCTCATTGAGACCATGCGCCGGGAAGGCTATGAGATCCAGGTTTCCAAGCCGGAGGCCATCGTCAGGGTCGTGGGCGGGCAGAAGCAGGAGCCGCATGAGATGCTGGTCCTGGATGTGGAGGATGAGAGCATCGGGCCGCTGATAGAGAACCTCTCCTCGCGTCTGGCACACATGACCGATATGCGTGGCGACGATGTGGGGCGCGTACGCCTGGAGTTCGAGATCCCTACGCGTGGACTGATCGGCTTCAGAAGCTTTTTCTTGAAGTCGACCCGGGGTAACGGAGAGATGAACAGCATTTTTACGGGTTACGAGCCCTTGCGCGGCGAGGTGAAGTCCACACGCTCGGGAGCACTCGTCGCCGCCGAAGCTGGCGTTGCCTTGGCCTACGGACTGAATAACGCCCAGCAACGGGGCCTGACGCTTATTGGGCCCGGCGTTTCCGTATATGAGGGCATGGTCGTAGGACTGCATGCTCGCGACGATGACCTGGTGGTCAACGTGTGCAGAGAGAAAAAGCAGACCAATGTCCGGGCCGCAACGTCTGACATAGCCGTCAAGCTCACTCCTCCCATGCTCATGAGCCTGGAGGAGGCCCTGGACTTCGTTGCTGACGATGAGGTCGTGGAGGTTACGCCCAAGAACCTGCGACTACGAAAACGAATCCTGTCCAGCGACGAGCGCCATCGCATGGGCCGCAGGCGGGCTAAGGTTACGGCAGCGCGTTAGCGCGTTAGCCCGTTAGCTAATAACCGGCTCTCTGGGGCCTGGGCACTGTCTTTGACTGGACAACACGCGACATGCTAAGCTGTTGCTACATTGAGGAACAGAAAGCAGGTTCTACAGCCAGGTATATCTGGCTCCCCAACTAGTCCACTGCAGAGCAGGTCTCTCCCATACTTGACGCCGTAAGTCGGAAACTCACCGCACTACTCAAAAAGCGCACCCCACAGGCCTCGGCCGATTCCGGGCCGACGCCTCAGCTTCTCCAAGGCCAGGCAGCTACAGTCACCCTTGGAACGCCACCTTCTCTCACCAATGGGTCCAACTCATCTGCTCCCACGATAGCGGAGCGCCCCCCGCGACGTCGAAGGCGGCGTAAGCCTCGGTCCACTGCTGCACCTGTCGCAACATCGCCTGCCGAATTAGCATCTGCCACACCACCGCCCACCCCAGCAGCATCGGATAAACCATTCGGTGATCTGACAGTATCGGACCCCGTGGCCAGGGCCTTGGAGAGCATGGGTTACACCTCCCCCACACCTATCCAGGAAGCGGTGATCCAGCCGGTACGCGCCGGACAGGACGTAGTAGGCCAGGCTCAGACCGGCACCGGCAAGACCGCCGCCTTTGGTATCCCGCTGGTGGAGGCGGTCGACCCGAACGCCCGAGAGGTACAGGCGCTGGTGCTGGTTCCTACCCGGGAGTTGGCGGTGCAGGTCAAGGGTGAGCTGACTCGTTTGACCAAGTTCAGCAATCTGAAGAGCGTGGCAATTTATGGGGGCCAGTCTATAAATGGCCAGCTGGAGGCGTTGCAACGGGGAATCCACATAATCGTGGCTACACCCGGCAGGCTTATGGACCACATGCAACGAGGCACTGTAAAGCTGGGGCGGCTTCGATTCGTGGTGCTGGACGAAGCGGACCAGATGCTGGACATCGGCTTCGCAGAAGACATAAGACAGATACTTCGCTACACCCCCTCCTCACGACAGACGCTGCTGTTCTCCGCCACAATGCCCACCCGGATCAGAAGGCTGGCGTCCCGTTATATGAAGGACCCAGACTGGATACTAGTAGGTGGAGACGCCGAGCCTGTTGACCAGGTTGAGCAGCTCTATTTCGAGGTTGCTGAGGCGGACAGGCCCGCCGCTCTGGAAGAGCTGCTGAAAACCCCCGACCGGATCACACAGGCGCTGGTGTTCCGGCGCACCAAAATAGGTGTGGACAGGTTGGTATCCAACCTCAAACGTCGCGGCTACGACATCCAAGCCATCCACGGCGATATGACACAGGCCCAGCGCGATGAAGTGATGGGCCGTTTTCGCGCCAGGCATCTACGAATCCTGGTTGCCACCAACGTGGCGGCACGCGGCCTGGACATTCCGGCTGTGTCCCACGTCATCAACTATGACGTGCCGGACAACGTGGAAGAGTACGTCCACCGCATCGGTAGAACGGCGCGCATGGGACGGGCTGGCACCGCCATCACCTTCGTCTCCGAATGGGATTTCGACATGCTGGAAACCATCCAGGCCCACGTCGGCGATGAACTGAAGAAAGAGCGCCTGTCGCTCTACCGCCGCTAGCAGACAGTCAGGCTACGCTGGTACGCGCCACGCGCACTGCATTTTGAGTAACCCCGCGCCTTCCCTAGGGATAAAGCATTACATATGCTTGCAACGTGGGTGGCAGATGGAGGGCTAGGAAGCATCTCGTGGAGCTTGCAACCCACTATCGGTCTGTAACTTTCGTGCGAGAATGTAGGTCACGGCATCCCTTAAGGTGTTACTTGGGTGACCCTTCGCCTCAGCCACCTTGACCAGTTCTTCAATGACAATGGGGTTCTTCATCGCATGTTTGTTCTTTGGGATGGCAAACCTTGCCTTGCAGTCATTGATTGTTGACTCAAATAGTTCAGTACCTATCTCATCCTGTAGTGTAGATTCTAGAGTTTCATGGAAACAGGTGTATTCGGGCGTTGCTTGCGTGGTCGGGTAATCCTCTACGGGTCTACTTAATAATCTGAGCAACAGGCGGTTCGTTTCTGGATGAGCTTCATCATTACCGTAATCACCATCCCAAACTACATACGTAATGATGCCGAATCTCCGAAAAATGGACAGAGGGCGATCAAGGCTCGGTTTACCACCACAGGGGATAACTGCGATACCTTGACTCTCTAGGTCGTACCCCATAGCCAATGCGGTTCCCAGGAGTGCTGCTCGGTCGTCTTCACCCTCAGCGAGCACAGCCACATCAGCGAAAAATCCTTCGCCCATCCATGGAGTCATAAGTGTGCGCAGGCGTGGTGCCAAAGTATCCCAAGTGAATTTCTGTGCTGGCCTATTGTCTGGGTCGGTCGCTTCCCAAAGTTCTTCTGCTACAGTGTTGCCACTAACCTGCGTCACTTGTGTAGCCCTAGGTTTTCCTGTCTCTGGCTGGAACTTACGAAAGACCCTAACTTGATGGAACCGGTCGAGCCCGACAAAGAGTGGGGAGTGGGTTCCGTACAGAATTTGAGTTCGGTTGGACACGCCAGGAATTGCCCCTCTTGCTAACTGGAGCAAGATGTTAGCTAGGTGTCTTTGGCGGCTTGGATGTTGATAGAGTTCAGGTTCTTCTATGCCTTAGCCCGAATCCACCGAAGGACGGCCTTGGGGACAGCCCTTGAAGAAGCCAGCGGGTGCTCCTCTGAATCTGGGATAATGGTTTTGGAACAGAAACCCGCCCGGAAACAAGGAGCACCCAATAGATGCTGCCACAGAACAAACCCGACCGTATCCGCATCCTCTTTGACGACCATCGCCTGGTGGCCAATGCCGGCCTGCTCCTGCCGGCCACCCTAGCCCGGCACCTGGGCCTGCGGGAACTCGTCGACCATCACCTTGACCTCGGCGGAGCGCCGGGACGGGCGAACACTGGGGACAAGATGCTGACGCTGGTCGCTTCCGCGCTGGCAGGCGGCGACTGCATCGACGACGCCGATGCGCTGCGCGCTGGTGGGACGGTCGGTGTTCTAGGCTGCGTGGTCAAGGCGCCATCCACCCTGGGGACCTTCCTGCGCAGCTTCCGGTGGGGGCATGTCCGTCAACTCGACCGCGTGAGCTGCCAGTTGTTGGCCCGGGCCTGGGCCGCTGGGGCCGGACCCGGCGACTCGCCCCTGACCATCGACCTGGACTCGACCACCTGCGAAACCTATGGACTGGCCAAGGAGGGAGCGCGCCACCACGGCTATACCGGCGCCCGCGGCTATCACCCGCTGCTGGCCATTGCCGCCGGCACCGGCGAGGTGCTGATGTCCCGGCTGCGCGAGGGCCGGGCCAACACCGCCCGTGGCGCCGCCCACTTCCTGCGTGAGACGGTGGGGCGGGTGCGCTACGGCGGGGCCAGGGGACAACTCACGGTGCGGGCCGACAGCGGCTTCTACGCCCACACTGTCGTTGCCGCCTGCCGGGAAATGGATGTCCGCTTCTCTATCACCATCCGCCAGCGCGCCAGCCTGCGGGACCTGATCGAGGCGATACCAGAGGAGGACTCGACTCCCATTCCCTACTGGATGGACGGCACCACCGATGTCGCCGAGACGACTTGCACCCCGTTCCAGACCAAGCCGGACGCCGCGCCGGTGCGGCTCATTGTCCGGCGGGTGAAGCCGACGCCCGGTTCCCAGCTCGCCCTCTTCGCCAGATACAGCTATCACGCCTTCATCACCGACCGCGATGGGGAGACGCTGGAACTGGAGGCCGATCATCGCCGCCACGCCGAGGTCGAGAACGCCATACGCGACCTCAAGTACGGCGTCGGGCTGAACCACATGCCGTCGGCGCGGATTGGTCTGGGCGAGCGGACCGTGATCACCAAGACCCTCAGGCGGCGGGTCTTCGCTCTGGTGGGACGGATCACCCGCTCGGCGCGCCGCCTCACTTTGCATCTCCCCCGGCGCTGGCCTTGGGAAACCCAGTTCAGTCGCGCCTTGGCCCGGCTGCAAGCCATTCCGTTCCCGGCCTGACGGCCAGCCTGCAACTGACCCAACATCCCCGCAATCTCGCGCCACCCCGGTCGCGAGAGTCCCCTGCTGCGTATCCTCTCGCCATCCCGCGCATCGCAACTCCCGCATAGGGCCTTAGGGGCCCTGTGCGGCTACTGAACCGTCCGCCGGCCTCCCATCTACCCCAAGACCCCAGGCCATCTCCCCTGTAGCTCCCTCACCCACCCCTCCCTCCGCTGTCCTCACGCCGTCCATCGGTGTCCTTCGGTGGATTCGGGCTAAGACCAAATCCGGTAGTGCTGAGATTGGACTGTGCTGTTCATTGTTGTCGTCGTCTCTGTTACTTTCTTCTGGTGCTGCCATAACGGAATTTGTGGGTTGTGATACAGCTAGGTGTTGCAGCATCGTAAGAATAAAGGCCCGTTGCAATCCATGCCCTGAACTGCCGACAGACGCCGGATAGCCATCTTCGTCCAACCTGACGTTAGTTCTGGGCATGGGCATACTGATTTCATCAGCCGGAAACCAAGAGAGTAATACCTTTGCATCCGGCGCATAAGTCCTCAGAGTCGCGGTAAGACGCGCCTCCAATTCGTTGAGTTCACTGAGTTTTTCAGGACTCACTATTTCATCATAGCGTCGTTGAGTGTCTTCCCTCAACACTTGAAATTCCTTCCGGTTTGCCAACGAGCTACGCACGACGAGATCCATTATTTCAGTGATTGGTGATCGTCTACCTTCGGCCGCATCTACTGCTGCGTCACGAACATCTGGCACCGGGATGAACTGTGTGAACCGCCCTAAGTAACCTTGCCCTACCTCTGTAAACCCAAAAAAATGACCGCTATCCGCCATCCGCTTGCATTGCTCTGGATGTTCCCTTTCCCATTCTGTGAGGGCTTCCAGCGCTGCTGTTTGTGAACGCACTCGTGGAAGATTTCCATAATCTGGCGTGTCTCTGATTTCCGTATATACACGGGTTGCTTCACGTGCCGATGGTGCATCTCTCACAGGAGAGAAGTCAGGGTTTTGAAGTCTTTCTCCATGCAAACTTGTATGAGGTGTTCCGTCAGTGAGAGACAAGAACCTCGTTACGGTAAAAGTATCCCCTGTGATATACCCTGCGAATTGTTCCTTAGCTTCCTCATCCAAGTCGGTATAGGTAACTGCGATTTCGATTGGGTTTGCAGTGTCCCTGTTGTAATAATCTTCTACTCCAAAATTAGGTCTTGGTGCATAGAACAGTTCCAGGGCTCGCAGGAAAGTGGATTTGCCTGAGCCATTAGGTCCCACAGATGCTGTCAGAGCCTCACATTCTAGCGTCGCGTTAAGAATACATCTGAAATTCCGGGCACGAATTGATTTGATGATCATGGCTCGTGTCCGCTAACGAATTCTGCTGGTGGGGTATTTATCTCGAATGTACCGGTTAAAGTATGCCCCGTGAGACGTTGCCTGCATCAAACCTTGATAAGTTGTGCTGGTAATTCCGCTGTATTGATAAATGCCTCCGTGACGAAACTCAATCTCTAATATCCGCTGAGCGGCGTCATAACCTATGGACCTCAAGTTACTTGATACCACTGGCTCTCTTTCCATATTTGCCCTCCTTCCCCGCCATCATCTCCTACCGCGTACCCCTATCTTCCGCCTATGATACCCTTGTAGGCGTCATCGCCGCTAACACATGCGGCCCGTACCTTAACAGCTAGCTGTCACGCCGGCTTCAATACACGCAACCCGTACTCTGATCACTGTACGGCACAACGAAACTCGGCTTTGTTTCTCCGAAAAATACCACACAAATCCGCAATCCGTCACACTATTAGTAGCACTACCCCCTCAGTCATTCTGAACTTTCCCCATGTCATTCTGAGCGGAGCGAAGAATCTAAAGCATCCGCCATCTGACCGCCCCCGCCAAAACAATCAACCGTGCCTATCTGCGGGTCTGCACAAATCTCAACGGGGCCATAGGTGAAAAACACGAAACTTCAATCAACCCGCCAACGGCTTTTCGCAACCTTAATCAACCCCACGGTACGACTACCCAAACCCTTTCCGAGTCAGGAAGGTACAGGGAACCGGAGCCTGTCCTGAGTCTGGCGAAGGATTCCTTGACGGGGGTTTAAGGTCCGATGATGCACCGCTCATCCAGATGTGTCGGGACAAAGTCGGAGGGCGCCCCCTCAAATCACAAACATACCTAGGAGCGGTGGATACCGCGTCCTAATCTCAGTTTGACCCTTGCCCTCCTATACCTACATCGGCAGAATCATTATCACGGAGATGATGGGCATTGGCCAGCGAGGTAACTACACATAGGCCAACGCGATTTCGAGCCACAGAAAGTCAGCGAGAATTGACAACCTTCAGGCTGGTAGATACCATCGCCCGAACGCCCCGAGAGTACCCCGGGCCTACCATATGAATTCATGCGAGTAACCAAGATGCGCAAGTGACCAACGTCCCCAATACACTGCGGCGTCCCCGCTTCTATTACGGATGGTGGATTGTGTTCGTGGTAGCGCTGGCAGGCCTGGTCCAAAGCTCCCAGGGGCACCCTGCCCTTGGGGTTTTTATGAAGCCAGTCACAGAAGACTTCGGTTGGACCAGAGGGGCCTACACAGCTGGCATGACCATTGGGAGTATGTTGGGTGGATTTATTGCCATCGCCATTGGTCCCATGGTCGACCGTCATGGTGGTCGATGGATCCTTACGTCGGCTACGTTCGTCGTAGGCGGGACGGTAATACTGACCTCTTTCGTGACTACTTTCTGGCAGTTCTTCGTTCTGCAAATCATCGCCCGCACTGTGAATATGGGCATTGTTGTCCTAGTTATGAGTGTGATCATTCCCAAATGGTTTGTAAGAAAACGAGGAAGAGCTGTTGCATTCGGCTCCGTTGGCAATATGATCGGCAATGCTGGTACACCGCTCTTTGTTCAGTACTTTATCAGCAGACTTGGGTGGCGGTCGGCAGCATTTATCCTGGGGAGCACGGTATGGGTAGTCACCCTCGTACCCATCTGGTTCCTCCTTCGTAGAAGCCCTGAAGACATGGGTCTTCTCCCCGATGGAGAGAGCGGAGATCCGAAGGAAATGGTCGGGAGGCGCGGTTCGAGCTCCACACGTCCCGTCAGGGTCGAGGCCTCGTTGACGGTCCGCCAAGTGCTCCGTCACCCGTCGCTGTATCTCCTGGTCACCGCCGTTACGCTTTCCATGCTCGTAGGGTCCAGCGTCAACCTACATACGATTCCGTATTTGTCTGACAAAGGGCTGAGTGCTGGCCTGGCAGTCATAGTAATGGCTGTCTTTTCGTCCACCGGGGCCATCGGCGCACTAACGATGGGATTTGTCGTTGAACGATACACCGCCCGCCTGGTGCTATCCGCCGCTTTCCTGTTGGGCGCCTTCAGCTACATAATTCTGCTCAACGTGAACGGGCCGGCGATAGCATTCCTGTGGGCCGGCTACTCAGGCGTCGTTACGGGTGGCATGGGCACCCTGACCCAGGTTATCTATGCCGACTACTACGGCAGGGGCTCCCTGGGCGCAATCAGAGGTCTTACCTCCCCAGCGCAAATGGCTGCTAACTCCGTGGGCCCTCTGGCGGCTGCTCTGGCATTCGATAGCAGTGGAGGCTATTTCTCCATCTTCGCCTTATACGGGGTCCTGATGGTTGCCGCCAGCTTCAGCACCTTCCTGGCGCGGCCTCCGGTAAGCCCGGCCCCCGTTGAAGCGACGGGATAGGAAGCAATCTCTCGACCTGTAGACCCGAGGCAATGTATCCCCGTAGTGACCCTACCAGGCCTGTCCCTACGGGAGATTGCCAAACAGCATGGCTTGTCTCATGAGGCGGTCAGGCCTGCTCTTGGATCCTGACTTAGGGCCCGGATTACTCTCCACTTCTGGCCTTTTGGCAAGTCAAGCCGGAACGTGCCTGCACCCAAATAGTAACTTTTCGAACCTTGCCATTTCCAGACCACTGCCGACTTGCTGTCAGCATTCCGTTGCTTTAGCCTGTAGCCTGGAATACTGAATCATCAACAAATGCTCAGCGCGCCTGTGAGTTAGGCAACATGTCAGAGCAAAAGTTCACTGCGGTACTTACAGGCCCAGAAGCGGTCGGCACCTGGACATACATAGCGGTGCCGTTCAGTGTCATGGATGCGTTCGGCAGTAGGTCCCAGGTAAAGGTAAGAGGCACGATCAACGGCGTCCCTTACCGGAGTTCTGCTTTGCCGCAGGGGGATGGTTCGCACTACATTGTCGTCAACAAGGGTATCAGGGACCTGGCTGGCGTCGCTCGGTGATGCGAAGTCGAGGTTGTGATGGATACCGACCTAGCGCCGAGAGAGGTTGAGATTCCACCCGAATTGAACGCGCTACTAGCCGAAGCCGACAACGGCGCCTCCAAATCGGCCTTTGAGAAGCTCTCCTACTCTCACCAGAATGAATACTGCCAATGGGTTAGAGAAGCCAAGAAAGAAGAAACAAGGATACGGCGCGCTGAGAAAGCCGTTGAGATGCTCCAAGAGGGAAAGAGGCTGAAAGCTTGACGTGCCCCAAGGGGAAGTCGTTCAAGCGCCTGTTGAGGGGAGGTCTATCACCGCCCACTCGAAGGACCGTTCCTATTGTCGGCTACCCCGTTATCGGCGCGGCAAAAGCATAATCAACCGCAAATGTGATCAAATCCCGAAGTGACTCCTCATCGGGAATGGTCGACTCGGAGAGTCCAACGTACTCAAGCTTGACCGGACCGTTGGCGAAGAACCTGAACTCTGAGCCCTTGCCGTCCTCGATAAGGCTTCGAGGGGCTTCGCGAGATCATCCCATTTTATGGCCTTTGGGCCAAGTCAATGGGCGGGTTTGCTAGGCAAGTCCAGCGGTGGGCGAAAAGGCTGACTGGCGGGGTCTTCTCGTGCCTCTTGCATCGTAGTACCGTAATCTCGTTCGATGTCGCCGAGATTCCATGCCTGTCGCTTGTAGTTCCAGTTCTGTGGTCTCAGGGCTTGGGCACGTTTGAAATGCACAACGGCATCCTGGCTGTGACCTGTATGACTAAGATGGGAACCTAGTCGGAAGTAGGCCATGGCCTGAATGTCTTCCATCTTCGGGGCCATCATCCGTGAACGTGTAGCTGCATCGTCCTGAATGTAGGCACTATCAGATCCCCTGGCAACCCAGTCTCGCAGAGCCTGAAGGTAGGCCTCGTTTATCGTGACTTCTTCTGTACCGGGAGAGCGTCTTCGGGCAAATATGGGATCATTGGCACGGACAATAAGGCTGTCCTCATCGATCCAAAACGCCGCTGGAACATTCCGAGTGCCATATAGCTCGGGTACCCGGTGCTGGGTATCAATAAGAGATGGGTGCTCCGGGTGGGCCGCACGGATCCACGGCTCTGCTGCCTCGGCGCCCCTGGTGTCACAGGCCACCGTTATAACCTCGAAGTTCTTGTCTTTTAGCTCTTGACGCAACTCTTGCCAGACCGGCAAGTCAAGCCGGCACCCTCACCATGAGGCCCAGCACGCGAGGAACACCTTCTTCCCACGGAAACTGGAAAGGGAGTACAAGTTGCCGTTCAAATCTGGGAGTGTGAAATCCGGGGCCAATATATGGCCGAGGCTGCTTCCATGTTCTGACATGGCACCAAAAGACCAGACATCGTGGGCATCGTCACGGGCGTAAGGCCGCTCTAGGAATCTGGCGAACCCAGCGAGATTGAACCAGGTCTCCTCTTCTACCGCTTGGACAATGGATGGCATAATTTCATCTGGAACCAGGATACATAGCTCATCTAGACAAATCCCTTCCGGTTTCACTTCCCATCCAGTTGACGCAGTCAGATGTGGCAGGGTCATCCAGAGATCATCATCAGTGGTAGTCACGGCGGAGATGGGCGTCGTATTTCCTTCGTATAGGATTGTGACAGGTACAGGTGTACGAGTTTGCGGTGTCAAGGACATCAAAACTGCCTCCTCTTCACGTTATTGTACGTCCAACTTGATTTATGGTCGCGGATCAACTTAACGTGGTTGACGCCGCTCTGGTGTGTGTCCATGTCTCTTGGATGACCTCCCTGCTATGCTTTGAAGTCTTGGAAATGCGCCTTGAAGCTCGGCGACGCCGGCCAGCGATTCAGCCTTGACCTCCTCAGTCAACTGGACGTGATAGCCACGCTCTTCGAGTGCCTGGACAATGGAGTCGTCTCGAGTGCTCGCTAGGTCCCTCCAGCGTAGGTCCCAGAGTCGCCGCTGCTTTACCAGGGAATCCAGGTCTGGCATGCTGGCCTCTTGTCCCTTAATCGCGGCTGCCGGGGGCTTCATACCCGACCATGATAGCATCCTTAGCATCGAACACTTAAATCCATTATGTTGACTTCGTACGCCCTCGTTGATAGGATTCACGCAATCTTGTGCAGGTAGAGTGCCTGTCTCCGGCCACCCTCTCAGCAGTTATAGATTCGCCTACCTCTGCTGCCTCTACCTGACTGATGGAGGATACCAATTGGACTACGAACCTAACGTCGTCCTATCTACCGAAGAGTACTCCGTAGTTGGGACTAGGCCGAGACGGCACGATGCGCTCGACAAGGTGACGGGCGAAGCTCGCTACGCTGCCGATGTATCCATGGCAGGACTCCTTATTGGCAAGGTATTGCGAAGCCCACACGCTCATGCCTGGATCAGATCGATCGACACGACGAGGGCCTCGGCGCTGTCTGGGGTGAAGGCCGTCGTGACCTCTGCTGACCTGCCGCAGCCGTCCAGTAAGTTAGCTGATCTTGGTGAAGGCGCAACGTCCCAGTTTAAATTCCTGAGCAACAACTGCTTGGCGGGAGACAAGGTTCTCTACAAAGGCCATGCCGTGGCTGCAGTCGCCGCAACTAGCGCAGAGGCAGCGGAGGAAGCGCTTTCGCTGATTGAGGTCGAGTACGAAGTGCTGCCTCCGGTTATGGATGGGAGGGACGCGATAAGAAAGGGCTCTCCACTGGTCCACGAAGACCTGGCTGCTTCGGCAGTACCGACCGACCGGGCTGGTCGTGTCTGGACTGGCGATGATGGCAACGAATCTGGCAACGTTGCAGACTATCTCGACTTCCAACACGGCGATACCGAGAAGGGGTTCCAACAGGCCGAAGTGATCGTGGAGAAAGAGACCCACACCGCTGCCGTGCACCAGGGTTATATCGAGCCACACTCCGCCACTGGTCTGTGGGATGCCGAAGGAAATATCACTCTATGGTCCAGCAGTCAGGGCCATTTCATGGTTCAGGATATGACCGCCACCATCGTCGGCGTACCGGTTTCCAGAGTTAAGGCGATACCTATGGAGATAGGTGGCGGGTTCGGTGGAAAGACCCTTGTCTATGTGGAGCCGGTAGCGGCTCTCCTGTCCAGGGCCTCCGGTGGTTTGCCGGTGAGGGTGACTATGACCCGCGCCGAGGTATTTGAGGGGACTGGTCCAACCTCCGGGACCCACATCAAGGTCAAACTAGGGGCAACTAAAGAAGGCCGCATCACGGCGGCTGAGGCGAGTTTGCTGTATGAGGCCGGCGCCTTCCCAGGTTCACCCGTATCGCCGGGCAGTCGGTGCATGATGGCCCCCTACGATATTCCCAACGCCCGGATTGAGGGGTTCGACGTCGTAGTGAACAAGCCGAAGTCCGCCGCGTACCGGGCCCCGGGTGCTCCCGCCGCTGCGTACGCCATGGAGACCGCCATAGACGAGCTCTGTGAGAAGCTGGCTATAGACCCACTGGAATTCAGGCTCCTGAACGGGGCCAAAGAAGGGACCAGGCAAGCGTCGGGCCCGGTATTCGCTAAAATCGGCTATCTGGAGACGCTGCAAGCGGCCAAGGAGCATGCACACTACAGCTCGCCGATCATAGGGCCGTACAGAGGTAGAGGCGTAGCTACTGGGTTCTGGTTTAATGGAGGTGGCCCGTCCAGTGCGGTTGCCAATGTCGTAGCAGACGGTACAGTGAGTCTAGTGGAAGGATCCCCGGACATTGGCGGCACCCGGACATCTGTGGCGATGCAGCTGGCAGAGGTGCTCGGCATTCCCGTAGAAGACGTCAGGCCATCGGTTGGGGATACGGACTCGATAGGATTCACGTCGATGACAGGTGGAAGTGGAGTGACCTTCAAGACCGGTTGGGCCTGTTACGAGGCCGCGCAAGACATCAAGCGTCAGATGATAGAGCGCGTAGCTAGAATTTGGGAAGTCGATGTTGACAGCGTGGAATATGCGGATGGCGTGCTCCGGCACACCTCGGATCCAGGGTTGGGCATGTCGTTCAAGGAGCTGGCGGGCAGGCTGAATGGTACGGGTGGCCCAATAATTGGGAGCGCCACCGTGGCACCGCGTAACGTTGGCAACACGTTCGCTGTCAACATAGTCGACCTAGAGGTGGACCCGGACACGGGGAAGGTTACCATACTCCGCTACACGACGATACAGGACGCAGGGAAGGCTGTGCACCCGACGTATGTCGAAGGGCAAATGCAGGGTGGCGCCGTCCAGGGCATTGGCTGGGCACTGAACGAAGAGTATGCCTTCACTGAAGAGGGTCAGATGATGAACCCAAGCTTCCTGGACTACCGGATGCCGACAGCGCTGGACCTTCCCATGATCGATACGGTGATCGTCGAAGTGGCCAACCCCGGGCACCCCTTCGGCGTCCGTGGCGTGGGTGAGGTGTCCATAGTTCCGCCGATGGCGGCGATAGCCAACGCCATTTACGATGCCGCAGGTGTGCGAATGACCCATCTGCCCATGTCACCGAGTCGGGTGCTGGAGGCTTTGCAGGCCAACGGGCGCTGAATCCCGAGCCACTGAGGGATGTCCTCAGTCGAGAGGTCCGTACGAGCCGTCCAAGGTCGAGGCTGATTCCACCCCACCTGATCTCGACCTGTCGGTACTGGTGGAGGCATTACAGATACTTCAGCAGGCCATCACCGCGGCCGGGCCGGAAGTAATAGCTCAACGCCAGGCCAACGTGGAGGCGGAAATCGTCGTGTGGGAGGACCGACTCAGCAGTATCGGGGACGATGCACAGCTGGCGAACATTGACCTGCAGAACGTACTCCAGAAGCAACAGCAGTCGCTCCAGACGATCTCCAACGTGTCAAAGCTCCACGATACTACGATGGCGGTAATACGGAAGATAGGGTAGCCGGCTGCTGGCTGGTAATGGCAGGGTGGGAACCGAGGCCACAGCAAGACGAGCATTCGCAACATCATGATGCCCAGGTCTAGGTTCACACACAGCACCGACATCTCCCTCCGATATCTGGAGTGGGAGGGAGAAGGCTCCCCGGTGGTTCTGCTTCACGGCTTGACTGCGTCTGCAGAATACTGGTCAACAACCGCTCAGATACTGTCTCACAGACACCGGGTTGTCGCTGTGGATCTGCGCGGCCATGGACACTCTGACAAGCCCGACTCGGTATATGAGTACCCGACTATCGCGAACGATGTTGCTCAACCCTGCATGGAGATAGGTGTGGAAAGAGCTCTGCTGGCCGGTCACTCCTGGGGTAGTGGGGTTGCCCTGCACCTTGCTGCCTCTCGTCCTCACATAGTGTCTTGCTTGGCAATGGTGGATGGGGCGTTCGGAGGTCCCCGAAGGACTATTGAGGGGTCGTCCATTGACTACTCTCAGATGTTGGCTCCATCAGAGATTTACAGAAGCAAGGAGACCTACCTGGATGCAGCGGGAGCTGGCCTGCGCCAAGTGATGACGCCTGAGATTGAAGATATCCTCATGTCCAGCGTAACGGCCAACCCTGATGGTTCGATCAGCGAACGCCTCTCTCGCGAGAATCAGGTGCGGATACTGCAAGCCATGCGTGATCTCAATACGATAGAACTGTACAAATCCCTTCAGGTGCCTGTCCTTTTCGCAGCCGCCCTAAGTTCTGATCCGGAGAGAGAGGAGCGCAACGAACGAAAGCGGAAGGCAGTGGGCGAAGCTCGGCGCATCGTCGGTCGTAGCCGCGAGTTCTGGTTTCCTGATACCTCCCATGATATCCAGCTCCACCGCCCCCAAGAGCTGGGCCAAACCCTGGAGGAGTTCATACAGTGGGCAGTTGAACGGTGACGATGCCTAGTACAGCTGCCCGGGGAATACTTCTGGCACACCTTCTTGCGTTCCTTCTTGGAAAACCCAGGTACTTGCCCGAAGTGCCCTTTCGGAAAGTAGCTGTGTCTCCCCGCATGCAGGCGCCGACCCATTTGGCTACGAACCCGGCCCGCTGGTCACCCCTGCAGTACCGGCGAATTGCAACTCCATCTGGCAAAGTGGAAAATGGCCCTTGGGATGACGGCGAACGAGTTACAACGGATTGTCCACTGCTGAGGCCAGAGCTTCCACCAGGCCCGGAAGAGGTTGCTGGACACGCATAGGCGGTTGTATACTCCCGCCGATTTCGGCATGCACCGATTATCCCAGAGTACCTCTCTTCTCATGAGTCAAAGTACTTTCGATGCGGTACACTAGTTCGGTCGGACGCACACCGGGAGGCCACAATGACCCTCGTTCCCGCCACCCGACGTAGGCCCAAGATCTTCTTCGGCTGGTACGTCGTCATTGCCGCCGCCCTGATGAACACCTACGGCGCCGGAGTCTGGTTCTACGGCTTTCCGATTTTTTACAAGGTCCTGTTGGACACCTTCGGGTGGACCGCTGCCGGGGGTGCTCTCGTCGTTTCTCTTTCCCGATTGGAGGGCGGACTCGAAGGGCCCATCATCGGCTGGCTCATAGACAAGTATGGCCCCAGGCGCCTGGCGATCCTCGGCGGGGCCATGTTCGGCCTCGGCCTCATGGCGATGAGCCAGATCTCCGCAGACGGCTATGTCATCGGGCCTCTTCATATCAGCGCCTTTGCCGCCTTTACCATTCTGTATGCCGGGTGGATGGCTATCGGGCACAACACCGGCTTCAGCCATGCCGGACAGGCCGCAGTCAATGCCTGGTTCATCAAAAAGCGGTCCCGGGCGTTCACCATCTTCGCTCTCGGCGCCGGCAGCAGCGGCTTCACAGTCGTGCTTCTGGGTTGGCTGGTGGATGGCTTCGGCTGGCGGACCGCTGCGTTCGTGGCAGGACTGGGCACCTGGGCCATTGTCATCCCCCTCTCCCTGGTCCTACGCCACAAGCCCGAGCAATACGGCTTCCTGCCTGACGGGGAGGACCCCCACGCTACGAGCCTGGCTGCCTCCGAAGAGCCCACAGCCAGCAGGGCGGCGGCCGAGGAGACGCGCTCCGAAGTTCAGGGGCACGGCGCTCCCCATTCAGCAAGCGCGCAGTGGCGGGAGCACGACTTCAGCGTCAAGGAGGCCCTCGCCACCCTGACTTTCTGGATGCTGATCCTGGGCACCGGCGCCAGGGCCCTCGCCATGACCTCCGTCGTCCTCCATGAGGTGAAGTACCTCACCGATGTACGTGGCTTCACTCTGACCGAGGCCAGTGGAGCCTTGGGCGCCACAGTGGCCGTGAGCATGATCGGGCGCATTGGGTTCGGCGTACTGGGAGACTACGTCGAAAAGCGCTACATTATGATCGCCTGCATGCTGTTCCAGGCTCTGGGCATCTACATCCTCTCAGGCGCCACCACAATGAGCCAGGTATGGTTGTTTGTCTTCGTGTACGGTATCGCCTATGGTGGCGCTATACCGGTGTACTCAGCCATGGTGGGCGAGTTTTTCGGGCGCAAGAACTTCGCAACCATCCGTGGATTCATGCAGCTCTTTCAAATCCCAACGACGATCGTGGGTCCCGTCTTCGCCGGCTGGGTGTACGACACGACAGGCAGCTATCAGAGCGCCTTCATGACCTTCATCGTGGCGCTGGTCGTGGGCACCGTCTTCCTCTTCTTCGCACAGCGGCCTCGACCCACGATTGGCATTGGGCAGGCCCCGGCCCCACCTGCAGGGGTGCCGGGCCGGGGCTGATGCCTGGCAACAGGTGCTCCACTGAGGTTAGCTGTTGCTGCTTCAGGGCTATTCGCTACATAGCCTGCGTTATGCTTGGCGTTGCTTCAGAGGGACTTCTTGATTTGCTTCTTGAGCGCTTTGTTGGCGCACTTGCTTCAGAAACAGAACGGGATCATCTCGCCAATAGAACTGAAGGCAAGTTCATCACGATCCGCTATGACGAACTGAAAAAGCGCTTAGACCCTAAGAAGCCACAGCTTCCCAAACCGATTCGACACAGTTGGGAGACAACTCTCGCCAGCATCTTCAATTTGACCCAACAGCAGCGCAATGATGCGAGCCATCCGACGGGCAGGGCCATCACGCGCGACGAAGCTTATGGACTGCTAGGCCCTGCGCATCTGGTAAACTGGCAGAGAGGCTACACTGCGAGATTACTGATTCCATGGACCCTCAGCTAGAAAAACCTAGAGGAAGAGGTGTACTAGGGATGGGTTTGTTGCGTTGGGTGGCCATCGTGGTACCCGCGTTGTTCATTGTGGCCGTAGATATCTTGCGGCAGACGATTTTTTTCCACCAGGCCTACGTTTTCCCGGGATATGCTGGTCTCGTATTTACCTATGCCATCACCTTGGTAGCTATTGTTGCATTCGCCTACGCCATATTCGGCGTGATTGGCAGGCTTCAGTGGAGCATTGTGGAGCGGAACAGGCAGTCCCGGACAAACACCACGCGTTCGGCTCGACCCTTGCCCAGCACGCGAATGCCATCTCTCCCTACATCACACATCACGCAGCCTGATGGCGATGGTTTCCGAGATCCTGACGCCCGTCTCCCACAGCACAATGAGGAGCAGACGGTCTCTGTCGCCTTCTGTTGCGCCTATGAGGGAGTGAACCTCGTCGGGCGTCGGGTAGTAGGGGAGAGGCCAGCTAAGATTGCGGGACATATAGGCGCGTACTAGCCAGCAGCCAACGGCTCGCTGCCAACGCCGACAATGTCCAGAAGATGTACCCCCTTCTCGTGGAACGAATTGAGACGGCCGGGTTCGAGGACATGCGGTTTGTGCTAGAGTGTCTCGACGCCCAAGTCGAGGTCGGCAAATCAGGGGTCACGCTGTCTCTGGCCGTGCCCGACGATCCTCCGGACGTTCGGGACGCTGTATCCACCATACCGAGGGCGGGTGGGAAGAAAACGCTTGCCTAACACCTTCCGCGGGCCACTTGCGAAGTGCGAGGCAGGCATGCGTAATCGGATGAAAGACATGGTGCACGGCACGCCCTGCCCCTGCTAGCCGAAGAGGTCCCGCGAGTCCTCTTCCGCCTGCCGACGCAGGTCCGCCGAGTCACGGAACCCCATCTCCCTGTAGGACTCCTCCGTCCCGTAGTCCCGCGTCCGAACCACCACAGGCATCGGCACCGCGTGGCCGAATATCAACGCCTGCTGCCGGGAGTCCAGCCTGGAAAGTACCGTACGCAGCTCCCGTGCCCCGGGCGCGCCGGACAACACCGAGTCCACGTCCCGTTCATTGTCCAGCAGGTAAGAAAACCGGGTCCCCAACTGGCTCAACACCTCGTCGTCTATCCCACTTGGCCGCTGGTCCACCACCAGCAGCGACACCTTGTATTTCCGCATCTCCCGCGCTATCGTTCCGAATATCGTCTGCGATGCCACCGCCGGCGTCAGGAAGCGGTGCGCCTCCTCGATGGTTATTACCAACTGCCTGGGCTCCTGCGACGAGTCTCCCGCCGCCGCCTCCATCCGCTGCACGTACCTGTCATGGATCCGGCGCGTCAATAGATTGGCCACCAGAATATACGCCGTCAGGTCCTCCCTGTAACGACCGAACTCCAGCACTACGTGCATGCCACGGTCCAGGTAGTCGAGTATCCGGCCCACCGCGTTGTCGGGTGCCTGTGGTGCCAGGAACCCCATGCGACCCAGAGCGCGCAACCGCCGGTGTAGCGTGAACAGCACCTGGAACGGCTCGCCTACCGCCTCCGCCAGCGCCGACTGCTCTTCGCGGCCCTCCGTCGCCAGGAACTCTCGCAGCCACGCCTCCTGCCCAAAGTGCCGCACAAGGCTGTACACCGCCGACACCCCCTGGGGCGTCAGCTTCAACGTCTCCACCAGCGTCTCCATGTCCTGCGGCTCTATCTCACCGTACCCTATCTGCACCTCCGCATCCGCTGCTACCCCTCGCCTCAGCGACGACTCCGCGTCCACAGTGAACACAGCCACCTGGGACGAAAAAAGTTGCTTCAGCCCCTTCACTGGCGGCCCCGACTCGCTGGTGCCGGCCCAGCCGTACTCGTTGTGCATGTCGAACACCAGGTTCACCGCCACGCCCTTCTGGAGGATCCCCGCCAGCAGTATCCGTGTCAGGAACGATTTCCCCGTGCCGGACTTCCCGAACACACCGTTGGACCGCTTCACCAGCTCCTCCAGGTCCAGGCACACTCGCGTCTCCTCCATGTCCAGCGGGCTGCCCACCCATACCCGCCGCTCGTCCTCGGCCCCGAATACCATTCGAATGTCTTCGTCCGACGCCTGGAATACGGGCGTGAAGTGGGTCGGTATAGATCGTGCCGACTGGGGCCCCTCGATGATCGATAGCGGGTCGTTGTTCAGGACCAGCTGTGGCACTACATTGACGATGGCGTAGGCCCCTGTGCCCGACATTACCGACGCTACGAACGGGTCCGATATGTCCGGAGGTGCGCTCCGGACCGACTGGTCAGACGTTTCCAGCGCCACGTCCGACACGATGCCGAAGAACCGCTGCGCCTGTCCCTGTATCGTCACGAATCCGCCCACCTTGACCCGCTCCACTGCAAATGTGGCGTCCAGCCGCACCTCAACCCCTCGCGACAGCGAGCCGCCGACCACCAGTCCCATGCGTACGGGACTATCGAGAATGTCTGTCATAGAAGCAACCTCTGTCGCGGAAACAGTGGGACTTTCAGGTGACGGCAGCGGGTAGAAGCGAGCGAGTGTCTTACTAGGAGAATTGGCGGAAACACAGGAAGGTGCAGGAAACCTGGGTTTCCTGCCGGGGATTCAAGGGGGTGTCCCCCTTTTCCCAAAAGCTCACGAGGGTGGAGTGGGTGGGAAGAAGGCGCTTGGCTAGAACATCCCGGTGACCGTTCGCGGTTTGCGTGTAACGCCAATCCCGGACGAAGAAACCTCACGTTCGCATTCTCCCCAACAGGGTGTCCAGCCGCTGCAGGTCACGCGAGAGCAAGCGTGCTGCCTGCCTGCCTGCGCCCACCAGGAACGCCTCCGCATCCTCGTGTGCCGAGGCCGCTTGTCGCAGGAAGGCGGCCGTCACCTCGTCACCTGCCGGGCCAGCGCCTGCCAGAAGCAACGGAAGAAAGTCCAGCCGTTGGACAAACCCCCGAACCTCGTTCGCTTGGCACACCTCCACGAACGCGAGTATCCGCGGCGGCTGTGCGGGCAGATGGTAACGGTATGAGTCGCCATCCTTGTGCCCAACTATCACCGCCTGAAACTCAGTGCGCAACAGCCGTGGTAGCTGTGGGTTGCTCAGGTACACAGCCTCCTCGTCATCCTCATCCTCACCCCGTGGCACAGGACGCCTGCCTGGGTCCAGTGGCAGTGTGGCGATGTTGCTCACAACTGCATATGTGGTGTTCTCTCTTCCTGCGCGCACCAGTGCACCCAGAGGGGCCGCCTCGTGCAGCCGGTAGCAGTGCACCGTAAGCCTAGTGCTCGAGGTCTCTACCACCTCTCCCAGGCGGTGGAAGGGTTCGATGCTCTGCGCAGCCGTAGTCAATTCACGCCCCATCCAAAGTAGTGTGACAAAGCTTGTGCAGCGGCAGCACTGGTGGCTCCTTGTGTCATTGAAGTAACTGCCTTAGAAGCAAGCTTCCCTAGGAATGTGGTTATCCTCGACCCGAATCTCCCCTCTTCCGTTGGATCACCATCTTCCTTAATGGCGAGCTTCAACTCATCTATCTCTTGGTTATCTAGGCCGATTGCCTTCAGGGCGTCAACCAGTGAGTCCAAGTTCCCTTGCTCAATCTTCTGAATGTTCTGTGTGAAGTGCGAACCAGAGGCTATGACGTTCTGACTACCGTAGATGTTGTTAGGTATCATCGCCTGGACCTCTTGGGATGAAATGGTGGCAAAGTTGTCGTCGCGTTTGGCTAGCTCCGGGAACTGCTTTCCAAGTTCCAACAGCAACGTTAGCAGTTTGTTTCTCACCGTTTCGACTAGACCCATGACGTTCCCTCTTCCAATTGTCTTCCAGACTGAAATACATTGCATCCCGTTATAGACTTTGCCTGAGAGCAACTGGGCAAACTCCGGTGCCAAAGATAATTTGATGTTATCTTGACTATCAGCGAGAAGAGTCTCAATTGAGCTAATGCCTCCAGAAAAAACGTGCTGCGTTACTAGGTCTCTGAATTTCTCTGGAACTGCAGATAATGGGATCCGAGTGTCCGTGGCCTGCCAAACAGAATTCGTGAAATTCCCGAAGGGTACTGCTGGTAGGCGGCGGTAGTCAGGAATACTCTGGTCTGGGTATCCATTCAGTTCGTTCTGAACCCAGGCCTTCAGGTCATCATTATCTAGCCTATAGGCTAGTATTTGCGCTTTTCTGAGAGCGCCCGTCAAACTGGCAGAAGAATTCGCTAAGTCATTCTGAAGATCTGTGAGGAGACTCATGAAGCGCCCCTGTGAGATTCTGAGCAATTCGCACCCATAACGCTGTGCCCCATCAAAGTAGGGATTGCCCTCACAACCACCGCTGTCGCTTGGACCGCGCCTTCTCCGACGTGTACACCGGCAAATGTCGTTCCTCTAGCGTATCCTCCACCATTCGGCGGAACAGCTCTCTATCCGACCCACCGATGACCGCCTGCTCGTGGGCCTCCATGATGGATACAGGGTAGCCCAGCCCCTTGCGGCACTGGTCCAGCACCAGCGAGTGGCTCAGCGACAGCAGCGCCTCGTCCTCGGCGACCCATGCTGGCACCTCCATGCGCGCTATCTCATCACCAGTGTTCAGGTAGTAGAAGGCCACTGCGTGCTCCCGGTAGTACTCCCGTACCACAGACGACGTACTGGTGAACACCGCCGACCGTTCACCCGGTGCCAGCAACCGCGAAAATAGGTCTCTGTCCAGTACGCCACCTACGACATCGCAGGGGGGCCGGTCCGTCCCCAGGCTTCCGCAGTGCACGTCGCAGTTCACCGGGTCGTATGGGCAAACCGCCAGCCGAAGCGCGTTCACAACTTCGGTGCTTCTGGGCAAGCTGACATATGCTCCTAGAGCCATCGGGTCTCTCCCTGCGACAGCCTTGAGCCTGTCCAGTGCGGGCAACAGGCCCTCGTCCAGAAGGGTGCTACGCACATAGTCGGGATATGTCTGACCCGCCAGACCCCACAGTACCAGTGAGCCGTCTATGAGAGCCAGAGTCGGCATAGCCCCGCTGCTCTCCTCCGCTAGCTCCGCCAGGGTGATCACCTCGTCCACTGAGCGGCGAACACCCAGCAGAGCGCCCTCCAGCGGCTGCTCCCGGGCGCCTTCGGGGTCCACCAGGGCTAGCTCTTCGGCCCCTGCGTACATTACTGGATGGCTCTCCAGCCGGGCACCGGGCGCCGCGCCGTACCGGAGAGCTACCTTGCTGATATTGACCAGGGCGCAACGCACCGGCATGTGACGGTCTACGTCTATGTGAGACCCGTCGACCGCCAGGGCCTGGTAGTCTGCCGGAGGAGGGTTGGGGGGATAGGCGGCAGCCGTATCCGTTGGGAGTCCGGGTACCAGCCAGGTAACCCGGCCCTGAGCCCGCTTCCGGTTGATTTCCTCGGCGTCGGCGGTGCCAATTTCCAGTAAGGCGCGCTCCAGCTGTTCGGCGCGTTCAGCCCCCTGGGCCTGGAGACCCGATGCCAGGGATGACAGCTGTTCAGCGACACGGAGCAGGTCTAGGGGCATGGCCCTACATTACCACACAGCCTCTGCACGGCAGCTAGCTAGGGACGAGGCGATTTCTCGTGGAGTCGCTGGGTTACCGCAACACCCGTTCGTCACCCTGACGTCGCGTGATGCGACGCTGGTCCATGTGCTCCATGAGTGAAAGCGCGTACTTGCGACTGGTGTTGAACATGTCCCGTACCTGCGCCACTGTGATTGTGCCCTCGCTTTTCAGGTGCGCCACTATACCATCGACCATCTGCTGGTATGCCTGGGAGGTGAACACAACGGCGTCGCTGACTTTGACCACTCTGCCTTCGGTCACCAGAAGATTCAGCAGATCAGCCTCAGGCGGTTCGGCTGTTGGAGGCGAAAAGGGATCGGACTCCAGCAGTTTCACGTAGTCGTCCAGAGCACTGCGCTGCGCCTGACTGAGTGCCAGCTCATGCTGAGGCAGCCGTAGCCAGGTGTCCTCCTCCACTGCAACGCCGTCCTGGATCAGACGTTGCAGAGCCTGGGGAGATACCTCAGAGTTCAGTTCCAGGCGGTTGCGGACCTCCTCTCGCGGGGCACCGTGTCGCAATGGAAACTGGCTATGGTAGGCCGTCAGCGCAGATTGTGCGCGTTCAATAACCCTTTGCCATAGCGTAATGGAGAGCAGCATGGTGTCGGCCGTCAGTGCGTCGCGTTCAAGGGCGATGGCTTCGCGGCTGCTGACCAGCGTATGTGCCTGGGTGATGGCGTCCGCTGTCGATAGGTTGGCCCGGTGGGCCAGGAGTCGCAGTGTCAAGGGGGCCCAGGTCTCCAGCGCCGCCAGCAGCACCTGCTGCCCCGTGCCTTCCTGCAACTGTTCAAGGTTCTCCAAGGTGGGGGAGTGAAGCCGTCGGTGCCGCTTGGCGTGAGGGTCAACCACAATGCCGCCGCCCAATGTCGTTTCCGATGAGCGAATGATGAAGAAGTCACCCTTCACCACGGCCACAGATTCACGCAGACGCAGTTGGGCCCAGCCGCTGTCTCCCGGTAAGAGCTGGTCTCTGTCCAGCAGCCGGACCTTGGCCGATGTTTCGTTTGTGCCGCTGTGAAAGGAGACGGTGGTATTGTGCTTCAGTGGCCTCGGAGCACCAGGGATGAGACGGAGCTGGACGTCCATTGAGAGGGAGGGACGGAGCCACCCTGGGACGGTAAGCACGTCGCCTCTGCCCACCTCTTCGTGAGAGATGCCGGACAGGTTAACCGCCGTACGTGTGCCGGGCAGGGCGCTGTCCTCTGACTTGCGATGGGACTGCAGGCCTCTGACACGGGCGCGTTCCGGTCCCCTGGCCCTGATCAGCTCCACCTCTTGCCCTACCGACAGCGTACCATCCGTCAGTGTACCTGTAACTACCGTCCCGAAGCCTGATATGACAAATGCCCGGTCTACGGGCAGGCGGGGGCGGCCCAGGTCCTGTCGCGGCTCCGTTACCTCCAGCAGGTCGTCTATGGCGACCATCAACTCTGGAAGCCCGTGTCCCGTGTAGGCCGAAACGGGGTGTATGGCGGCTCCTGCCAGGCTGGTCCCTTCAAGGGTCTCTTCCACCTCCGCAGATACCAGGTCCAGCCAGTCCTTGTCCACTAGGTCACTCTTGGTGAGTGCCACCAGTCCTCGTTTGATCTGGAGCAGGTCCAGGATGGCCAGGTGCTCGCGCGTCTGCGGCATCACCGCTTCGTCGGCAGCGACCACGAGCAGGGCTAGGTCGATTCCGCCGACGCCAGCCAGCATGTTCTTGATGAAACGTTCGTGGCCCGGTACGTCGACAATGCTGACCTCTCGACCGCTGGGCAGACTCAGCCAAGCGAAACCCAGGTCGATGGTCATGCCCCGTTCTTTTTCCTCCCGGAGGCGGTCGGGGTTTATGCCCGTGAGGGCCTCTATGAGGGTGGATTTGCCGTGGTCAACGTGCCCGGCGGTGCCTATGACAAACATGGCTTGGCAAGAGAGGTTGGTGACTCGAAGGATAGCACAGCGGTGCTAAGCGATAAATCGTTGGAACACCTCGTTCCCGAGCAGGCGACCCTGTGGAGTGAGAATCAGGCTTTCCTGGTGCCACTGCAGCAACCCGATCTCTTGGAGTTCTCTAATCTGGTCCTGATATGCAGCCTGAAGCGTAATGCCAAACCGCATCTCGAAAACCTTGTTGGATATGCCCTCGCTGAGGCGCAGGCCCAGCATCATGGTCTCGCCCATTTCCAGGCGCGTGTCTATTACCTCGGTGAAGTCGACCACACCGCGTTCTTTGAGCCGACGAATAGGTTCATCCAGGCTGCTGGCATCTGGACGCGTCCCCTCAACCATCCCTTTGATGTATCCCCTGGGCGACCTCAAGTTTGCGAATCGGCAGCTATTCAGGTAGGAGTGGGCACCCGGCCCCACGCCGAGATACTGCTGGTTGCGCCAGTACGTCAGGTTGTGGCGGCTTTCCCGGCCTGGTAGTGCCCAGTTGGATATTTCATAGTGCGTGTAGCCTGCTTCACCCATTATCCTCTCAGCCAGAATGTACATGTCGGCGGCCAAGTCGGTGTCCGGCTCCGACAGCTTCCCCTGGCGGATCCATGCCTCCATGGGGGTGCCCTCCTCCAGGGTCAGGCAGTAGAGGGATAGGTGCGCCGGTTTCAGCTCCAGCACCCCTCTAAGGGTGTTTTGCCACTGGTCCGGTGTCTGGTCGGGAAGCCCATACATCAGGTCCAGATTCACGTTATCGAAGCCACTGTCGCCAGCTGCCACGCACGCCTCACGTGCGGCTTGGGCCGTGTGCCGACGGCCAAGTACCTTGAGCAGACCGTCGTCCAAGCTCTGGACACCCATGGAGATTCGGTTGATGCTGGCACCTTTCCACTGGGCAAGTCGTTCTGAAGAGATGTCGTCTGGGTTGCACTCCATGGTGATCTCAGAGTCAGGCGCTAGCTTGAAGGAGGAACGGACAGTGTCCATCAGCCGATGGATGTGGTCAGACGGGATGTAGGACGGGGTGCCACCACCGAAGAATACAGTGCCGATCGGCTGCTTCCCACGACTGTGGCCCAGCGCTGACCCCCAGAAGGCGATCTCCTGAGTCAAAGCCTCCAGGTAGTCCGGCATCATTTGCTCAATGCCTGCGTATGTGTTGAAGTCACAGTAGGGGCACTTGGTGGCGCAGAAGGGGATATGGATATAGAGAGATATCGGATTCATCTTGGGTTTTCGCAAAGATGTTCGCAATGTGGGCTAAACGTTGAATAGGAAATTTATCACGTCCCCATCCTGAACAGAGTAGTTACGGCCCTCAGCCCGCAGCACACCTCTTCGGCGGGCCTCAGTCAGGCCGTCGCAATCAATCAACGTCTGATAGGCTATCACCTCGGCCCGTATGAACCCCCGCTCAATGTCCGAATGGATTGTACCTGCTGCCTTAGCCGCCGGTATGTCCGCCGGGATGCTCCACGCCTTCACTTCGTCCTGTCCAACGGTGAAGAAGGTGGCCAGCCCCACGAGACGATAGGAAAGCTGTACAACCTTGCTTGCTCCGGACTCTCCTGCATCCAGCGACTGCCTGAACTCGAGCTCCTCCGCAGAGTCCATCTGCACCAACTCCGCCTCCAGGCTTCCACACACCGCTGCGCATCCCACGAGGGGCGCCTCCAGGCGTCGGCTCATCTCTTCCTCTATGGAAGGGAGCTGCGCCAGCTTTGATTCGTCCACGTTGAACAGGATGAGGAGAGGCTTGGCTGTGAGGAACTGATAGCCGCGTATCATACGTCTATCCTCATCGCTCAACTCCTGTTGCCGTACCGGTATACCCTTGGCTAATGCATCTTTGAGCCGCTCTATGAGCTGGATTTCGACGCGTATGCGCTCCCGTTCTTGAGCGCGGGCGCCTTTGAACTCCGTGGCCAGCCTGTCTGATCTCCGTTCCAGTATCGCCAGGTCTGACATGGCAAGCTCAAGCTCCATTGTTTCTACGTCTCTGTACGGGTCTACGCTGCTTTCAAGGTGGGGCACGGAGGGGTTGTCAAAGTCGCGTGTTACATGGATCAGAGCGTCCATTCGCTGCAATGCTCCCAGATACTCCCCACCAATACCACTGCTTTTGCCAAGACCTTCGGGAGCGCCCGGGATGTCAGTGTAGCTGACCTCTGCCTCGACCACTCGCTCTGGCGCGAACATCCCCACCAGCGTGGTCACACGTTGGTCCGGCACTTTGGCTGTGCCAACGCTTGCTTTAGGTGTTCGGCCTTTGGCAAATGCCTGGCTGTGGCCACGGGTAAGAGCGTCGAAGACCGTAGTCTTGCCGCTCATGGACAGCCCTATGATTCCCAGTTCCATTGGGAGTGGCTATCGGACGGCGTACAGGGTGCCTTCGGCCGAAGGCACGTAAAATGTGTCACCGGCAAGAACAGGAGAGGCGGTGATGGTGGCATCCAGGGAGAATCGCCATCGCTCCTCGCCCGTGGCTGCGTCGAAGCCGTAGAATGTCCCGTCAGATGCCGCCTGAATAACCGTACCACCGCTGACAATAGGACTGGTGAAGGTCTGCGGAAGCCCTTCGCCGCTCCACAATATCTCACCCGTCTTCTGGTCCAGGGCATAGATCGAACCACTTAAGGTGGATACGAAAAGGCGGCTGTCATCTGCGGCTGCATCAGCTATGAGCGGGTCATGGAGGTTCCTAGCCCAGATTACGCCTGCTGTGGCCGGCGGCTGGCTCGCCATATTCCATATCCATAACTGGAACCATAGGCTCCTATATAACTTCCGGAACGATACGTCCTTCTCCTGGTAGTCGAAAGCCAGAATGGTGCCGACCCTGGTTGTGATATATGCAGAGTCGCCGACTACTGTTGCGGAGGTGTCCACGCCGGATCTGACGTCTACTCGGTATCTCAGAGTCCCGTTGGAGACGTCTATAAGGTAGAGTTCACCCCCCTGGGACGCCACTACAAGAATGCCCTGGTGTACCACTGGAGAGGCAACGATCCAGTTGTCCAACTCCTCTTTCCAGCGCTCCTCGCCCGTGCGCGCGTCCAGCGCGTATATCATGTGGGCCCCCGTCCCCGCGTACACTACACCGTCCAGGACTACAGGCGAACCCATGATCGCTCCCTTGCCCTGAAAGGCCCATTGGACGGCACCGGTGTCCCTAGTCAGCGCTGTGACCATACCGTCCCGCTGGCCGATGATCACCAGATCATCCACGACGACAGGCGTGGCATTCATTGGGCCTATTACCTGGTAGGCCCAGACCTCTTCGCCTGTGTCCTCGTTAAGGGCAAGTAGTCTGCCGTCTCCGGTTGGCAGAAATACCATGCCTCCGGCTACGGCGGGAGAGGCCAGAAGCGAGCCGCTGGTCTGATATTCCCACTGTACCTCCCCACTGGGCGATACCGCTGGGCCCGGAACCGCTCCGGTGTGAAGCAGGTCCCGTTGATGCACGGCCCATTCACCAGGCAGCGACTCGGCAGTTATGAAGCTGCTTGGTGCCGGTAGGGGAGGACGGATATCAATCACACTGAACATCCATATGGAGAGCAACGACACGGCCACGGCTCCAACAGAGCTCCTAATGATGCGTCTACGTTTCCGCCGTCTGCCAGCGTGCCCTGCCACGGCGCTGGTTTCTTCCTCTTCTGTGAGGATCGGCAGCTCTTCTAGGGCGGACCAGCACAAGCCGCAGCGCATCGCGGTGGCTGAATTTCCTGTGTGGCAGCGAGGACATATGACCCTGCCCTCCAGATCGACCTCCTCCTGGACGTCATGGCCGATTTCAAGCAGCAGGTTCGATGGCAGGCCGCGACTTGCGGCGGCTAGGGTCAGGTACGGTTCTGCAGCCTGGCCGATCGCCTCGGCCACTTCTGAGCAGGAGGCAAAGCGATCCTGCTTCCTCCGGCTGAGTGCTTTGAGCACCGGTGCGTCAATGGCTTCCGGAAGTGAGTCGTCTACGTGAGACGGGGGCTGGACTTCGGCTGAGAGCTGCCGGGACAGGACGGTGTACGGACTCAGCGCATCAAACGGGATTGCGCCTGTGAGCAGTTCGTATGCCAGTGTGCCCAGGGAGTATACGTCGTCGGTTGTTTCTGGAGGCTGGCCCTGGATATATTCTGGAGAGGCGTACCCCGGCACTGGGGTATTGATAGTGCTCCTGACCAGCGAATGGCCGCCTTCCACCAGGCTGGTAATCCCGAAGTCGGACAACTTTACGCGGCCGGTCTCGGCATCGTAGAACACATTGCTTGGGCGTATGTCCCGATGGATGATACCCTGGCTTTGAGCGTAGTCTAACGCCTCCGCTACTCCACGTAGGACGGTCATTACGTCCGCCAGTGGCATGGTCTTACCAGCGAAAGTCTTGAGCGTAGGCCAGGGGACGTACTCCATAACTATTGCCGTTACGTCATCGTCCCGCTCTACGCCATAAACGGAGACTATGTTGGGATGCACTAACTGCTGTACCCGCGTCATCTCCTGGGAGAACTTGTCAATGATCTCCTCATCCCTGGAGAAGTAGCCCATAATCACCTTGAGGGCTACCTCCTGGCCGTTGGTACCGTCTCTGGCATGGTATAGCGTCGCCAGGCCGGTGGTTGCCACCCGCTTGAGAATCTCATATTTCCCCAGCAAAGGGCCTGATGAGCGGCTCATTGAACCTCTCTCACAGTAGGCGTGACCGGGCACACTACGGCTACATTGATAACCGAAAGTAGGGAATCACACCTTGCTGTTGGAGGGTGAATTGGATTCACGAGGGCTGAGTGTATTTCCTGCGATGGACTATGTCAACGACTGTCTGTTGTTCGGTACCTGTGCTGAAGCATGCTTCGTTGTTTGGCGTACTGCCGTATATTATATACGGCAGTGGCTGTGATTTGTATTTCAATGTGCCAAATGCATAGAAGATGAGGTGGCAGCGTGATCTACGTCCTCTACGGCGAGGATGACTTCACCAGGAAAGCAATCCTGGACGGCCTGCGACGCGATATAGGTGCGCCGGAGCTTCTTGATGCGAACTCGACCGTCCTGGCGGGAGCATCGCTGACCCTGTCCCAGATGCAAGAGGTTGCCAATGTGATCCCATTCCTGGCGGAGAGCAGGCTGGTTATAGTAGAGGGCCTGCTTGGGCGCTTTGATGATTCTAGGCAGCGTCGCCGACCAGGTCGCTCTGGAGGGTTCGGCAAGAGTGCCCTTGATGAATGGGAAGGGCTGGTAGAGGCTCTTCAGCAGATCCCGCCCACCACCAACCTGGTGTTCCTGGACGGCCAACTGCGTAGAGATAATCCGTTGCTTGTACAGATTGCCCCTGCGTCGGAGGTACGCCATTTTACGGCCCTTACAGGCGCGGATCTGGACCAGTGGGTCCGGCGTAGGGTGGATCAATCCGGAATCTCCATTGCGCCTGACGCTGTGCGGCGGCTGATAGAACTGGTCGGCGGAGACCTGTGGATCTTGAGTTCGGAACTGGAGAAGCTGGCCCTTTACGCGGGACAGGATACCGTAGACCGAAATATGATTGACCTGCTGGTAACCCAGGCTAGGGAGGCCAGCATCTTCAGGGCGGTGGACGCTATTCTTGACGGGCGCACCTCTGGAGCCATGCAGCTCATAGCCGACCTTCGTCAGCACGGTCAAGAGGTCTCCTACATCATAACGATGCTGGCGCGCCAACTGCGCCTCCTCCTGTTGGCTCAGGAGCTTAGGTTGGAGCGGCTACCTACTTCCGATCTTGGGAAGCGCCTTGGCCTGACCGCTGAGTTTGCGGTACGACGGACACAGGAACAGGCCGCCCGCTACCGCCCGATGCAGATAGCGATAATGTACCGACGGCTCCTGGAAACTGACCTTGCTATCAAGCGAGGCCATCTTGGGGAGAGCATTGCCCTGGAAACGCTGGTTGCGGAGCTGTGTAACGCTGCCAGGGCAGCCTGATTCTGGCTACTCGTTGTCGTAGCGGAGCGCGTTGAAGCAGGCGACTGAATGCTCCTCCTGGATCGGCCTCAACGCTGGCCTGGGACTTATGCGACATATGTTGGTGGCTCGGGGACACCTGGGAAGATAAGGACACTCCTCCGGAAGGTCCATCGGATCGGGAGGGCGTCCCCTCAGCGTCTCCAGTGACCTCTCTGTATCATCCAGTCGAGGAACCGCGTGCAGGATGGCCGAGGTATAGGGATGGGAGGGGTGTCGGAAAATGTCACCTACTTCGCCGTACTCCACCACAGACCCTGCATACATCACAGCTACCGTGTCCGCCATCCGCGCCACAATACCCATATCGTGTGTTATCAGCAGGATGGCGGTTCCATGCTGCTTCTTGAGTTGCTCAAGCTGACTCAAGATGCTGGCCTGGAGTGTCGTGTCCAAGTTGGATGTCGGTTCGTCGGCAATTAGTACCTTGGGCTCCAGAGCCAGCGCCATGGCCATCATCACCCGTTGGCACATTCCACCACTAAGCTGGAAGGAGTACTGGTCCAGAACGCGGCGGGCATCCGGTATATCCATGCTGGTTAGGAGCTCCTCTGCCCACTCTCGAGCCTCCCGCTTGCTAACCCGAGTGTGGGCCAGCAACACCTCTTCCACCTGGGCGCCAATTCGGACTGTGGGGTTCAGTGATGCACGCGGGTCCTGGAACACCACCCCTACGTCCTTGCCCCGTATCTCTCGCAGCTGAGATTTGCTTATACTGCGAAGGTCTTTCTGGTCCAGGAAAATTTGCCCCTGGATTATTTCGCCCGGATAAGGGACCATGCCGAGAATGGCCATTGCGGTTACGCTTTTACCAGAACCGCTTTCTCCCACGACCGCCAGGACGCTGTCGCGCTTTAGCGACAGGCTAACACCGTTGACCGCTTTGACCTCCCCCTCGCGAGAGTTAAAGCGGACATGCAGATCTTCAACTCGAAGAATTTCGTCTACTGCGGTCACTACATACCCTTTGCCAGCGACATTTGCTTTTTCATAACCATGGGCTGAAACCGACTGGTTTTTGGCCCTAAAGTCAGATCTTCAGTGGTCTTGATAGTGCAGAGGAAGTCGCTGGGTCTCATTCCATTCAGATTGAAACGGTTGCTGATGTTAAGGGCAAAGACATTCTTTGCGTCAGAGGCCCGTCCGTCGAATACCTCTAGCAAGCTGGATACCGTTGAAAACAGACGTTCGGGCCAGTGTGGCACCCGCCAATATCAAAGTCAAGGAGTGACTTTGTGGTATATTTCACTTGATGCAAAACTGCAGTCATGCTATAGTAGCTCAGGTTGAATCTAGCTACGACTAGCGCAATGATAGACGATTATTTTCGGCAGTACGGCTTGATCGCCATCTTCGCCATCGCCGCCGTCCTCGTCCCTGTCAGTCTCCTAGTGCTGTCCAGGCTCGCCGCCTCTGTCCGCATCCGCCCCCGCAAGCCTGACCCAGTAAAAGCGAGCCTATACGAGTGCGGGATGGAGCCTATAGGCCCTATCAGATGGTCCCAGTTCAATTTCCGGTACTATGTGTACGCTCTCCTGTTCGTCATATTCGATGTGGAGGCCGTGTTCATACTGCCGTGGGCAATCCGCTTTCAGCAGCTTGGCCTTTTTGCCCTGATAGAGATGCTGATCTTTGTGTTGATCCTGGTGCTGGGCCTGGCTTATGCCTGGCGTAAGCAAGCTCTGGAGTGGGAGTAGCAGTTATGGCCGACCAAAGTGGTGACTCCATCAGAGTACCTCTCCACTCCACTACGTGGGAGTTAGATAGGTCTGAGGGAGCGGAAATACAGAGGCTCAAGGACATCTCAATTGGGCCATACCCGGAGCCAATTCTAGATGTGGACCCTGACCTGCAGCGCAGCGTTGTCGTTACGTCGGTGGATGCGCTGCTCAACTGGAGTAGGCGGTCTGCCGTGTGGCCCGTGGCCTTTGGCCTGGCCTGCTGCGCCTTCGAAATGATGGCCAGCGCCATGTCTCGCTTCGACATAGCTAGATTCGGTATGGAGGTGTTCCGTGCGTCTCCCAGGCAGGCGGACCTGATGATTGTTGCGGGTACAGTTACCTGGAAAATGGCTGCCCCCATACGCCGGATCTACGCCCAGATGGCAGAGCCCAAGTGGGTGATCTCTATGGGCGTGTGCGCCACCAGCGGCGGTCCTTACTATCAGTCTTACAGCGTTGTGCCCGGCGTAAACCATATAGTGCCTGTGGACGTCTACGTTCCAGGCTGCCCGCCCAGGCCGGATGCCCTGCTGTACGGCGTAATGCAGCTTCACGAGAAGATAAAAAAGTACCGCTTGACTCAGACGCCGGCGGGGGCCTAGATGATAAGGCCAATGTCGGGTGAGGAGTTGGGGCGTAGTCTCCGGACTGCCATCTCTGAAGCAGTGGAAGGATGGGATGGCCTTGACCTGTGGGTTAGGCCGGGCGCCGTTCTGGAAACATGTCGTTACCTGAAGGAGACGCCGGACCTTCAATTTGATCTGTTGAACGCCATATCCGCAGTGGACTACGTGGACCACTTTGAAATGGTGTATCACCTCACATCAACGGTTCATCACCATAGCGCTGTTCTTAAGGTCAGGCTCATCGGCAGGGATGGGCTATCGGTGTCATCGGTGATCGACGTGTGGCAGGGAGCCGATTTCCAGGAGCGTGAGATCTGGGATCTCATGGGCATCAACTTTACTGGCCACCCAAATATGAAAAGAATCATGCTCTGGGAAGGCTTCTCGGGGCATCCGCTTCGTAGGGACTACCTCGAAGCCCCACGCTAAGACCAGCCCTAGAAAAGATTATATGGCTATACATACTGAGCCTGTCACCGTCAACCTGGGGCCTCAGCATCCTAGTACTCATGGGGTGTTCCGCCTTCGCGTGACGTTCGACGGTGAGGTTATCCTTGACGTAGAACCCGTCTTCGGCTACCTGCATCGCGGCTCGGAAAAGCTGGCCGAGGAGCGCACCTATGTCCAGGTCATCACTCTTACGGATCGTCTGGACTACGTCTCCTCCATGCTCAACAACCAGGCCTACGTGCTGGCGTGTGAGAAGTTGATGGAAATCGATGTTCCGGAACGGGCGATGTATCTGCGAGTCATCGCCGCAGAGTTGCAGCGCATCGCCAGTCACCTAATGGCCACCGGCTTCCTAATTAATGATCTGGGCGCTTTTGTAACGCCACTCATGTACTGCTTCCGGGAGCGGGAACGTATCCTGGATCTCTTCGAGATGTTGTGCGGTGCCCGGATTACGCTGTCCTACATGCGGCCCGGCGGCGTGTTCCAGGATGCTCCCGAAGGGTTCTGGCCTGAGCTTGTGCGCTTCCTGAAGGAGATGCCCCACTACATCGACGAGTACGAGCAGCTTCTTACAGGCAACGAGATACTTGTAACGCGTACCAAAGGCATAGCGGCCATCACCTCTGGGCAGGCACTAAACGCATCCGTCACCGGGCCCATACTGCGGTCCACTGGATACTCCTGGGACCTACGCAAGGACGACCCCTACGAGGTCTATGACCGATGTGAATTCGACATTCCACTGGGTGAACACGGTGACAACTTTGACCGGTACCTAGTACGCATAGAAGAGATGCGTCAGAGTCTGCGAATCATCCAACAGTGCGCCGACCGGATCATGCCGGGGCCAATAAGGGCCGACGTGCCTGCGCTTTTGCGGCCGCCTCCCGGCGACGTGTATGGTCGAATCGAGGCATCCAAGGGGGAGCTTGGCTTCTACCTAGTGAGCGATGGCGGCATCACCCCCTACAGATTCAAGATACGCTCTCCCTCCTTTATCAACCTGACGCTGCTACGAGAGATGCTCATTGGCTGGAAGCTGGCAGATATGATCGTCACTCTGGGCAGCATAGATCTGAACATGGGTGAGGTTGATAGGTAGTGCCTTCTCTACTGGAAGGGAACGCTCTATTCCGGGGTATCTATTGCTGGCTGGCTGCCAGTAAGGACAACGCCGAAAGTTGTACGCCCGATGGGGCTGCCGCTGTTCGCGATGGCCTTTTGCCCCCCAACTGGGAGTGGCTGGCCTACACCATCGCCGCTTTGTCCATTGCCATGCTGCTCATCAACACCTTCATGGTGCTGACCATGCTTTACATCTATATGGAGCGTCGGCTCATAGGCAGGTTCCAGTCCCGCGTTGGACCTAACCGTGTGGGGCCGTTCGGGCTCTTGCAGCCCGTCGCCGACGCCATCAAACTTCTTACCAAAGAGGACACCACACCCGATGGAGCGGACAAATGGGTTTTCAATCTGGCGCCCATCGTGATGCTGGCGCCATTGCTGCTGGTCCTGACGGTTCTTCCATTTGGTAAGGACTCCTTTCTCGCCAACCTGAATATAGGCATTCTGTTCATAGTGGCAGTTACATCCGTTAACACACTTGCCATGTTCATGGCGGGCTTTGCATCCGGGAACCGGTACTCCATGTTCGGTGGAATGCGAGCTGTTGCCCAGCTGATAAGCTATGAGGTACCGGTGGTCCTGGCGATCGTGGGCGTCCTGCTGCTGTCGGGCTCTCTGTCCTTGGTGAGCATCGTAGAGGCTCAACGGCTACCATTCATTCTATTGCAGCCCCTGGGCTTTTTTATATTCGTGGCCGGGAGCTCGGCGGAGATGAATCGTACGCCTTTCGATCTGGTGGAGGCCGATTCAGAGCTTGTCGCTGGCTACCAGACCGAATACAGCGGCATGAAGTGGGGGCTCTTCATGCTGGCCGAGTTCGGGGCGGTCCTGGTCACCTCCGGCGTTATCGTCACCCTGTACCTGAAGGGGTGGGAAGGGCCCTTCCTGCCATCGCATCTATGGTTCCTCATTAAGGTCTTCCTCCTGGCATTTGTCTTTCTCTGGGTAAGGGCCACCCTTCCCAGACTGCGAATCGACCAGGTTATGGACTTTGCTTGGAAGTTTTTGTTGCCCCTTGGCCTGATCAACGTCTTTGTAACCGCAGCGGAGATACTTATCCTGGGCGAGGAGACCATAGTGGACGGTCTGACACAGCGTGTTTTTACTACTCAGGCGCTTTGGACCATGGCAGGCATCAACTTCGGGGTATTGATCCTTGGTATCGTTATCTTCTCGCACTTGATCAGCCTGCGTCCTAATCCCCGGCCATTGGTTGATGCTTCTCCTTATACAATGGAGGTTCGTTAGCATGTATGGACTAGGCATCCTCAACGGGCTCCTGGTGACCATGCGCAACTTCTTGCGCCCCGCCACCACAATTCAGTATCCGGAGCAACGGGTCGTCCAGCACCCCCGCTTCCGCGGAGAGGAGTTTGTGTGGTACGAGGAGAGATGTACCGGCTGTGCAAGCTGTGCCAAGTATTGCCCTTTGGGGATAATTCGGATAGTCACCGAGCCCGGCGGCACGCTGATGGCTGAGGGCCAGTCCTACGCGATCGACACCTTCGATATTGACATCGCCAGGTGCATGTTCTGCGGCCTGTGCGTGGAGGCGTGTCCCTATGATGCCCTCTTTATGGGTAGCGGCTTCGAGGAAGCCACCTATAGCCGTAAAGATTTGGTCATTACTGTAGACCGCCTCCGGTCCTCCGAGAAGCATCCCAGTACCTGGTTACGGCCTCAGCTTGAGAGCAAGGGTTACGACCCGCACAAGGACCCGTCGCTGCCGTGGGATATGGCGGGACGGGAGCCGTGGCCTTACCACCTTCCACAGCGTCCGGAGAAGTCCGACGGCACGTCGGTCTCCTCAGACCCGCCGCCGTCTCTCTTGGAAGAGGCGGACCCCAGATGATCCAGGAGTTCTTCTTCTGGGTGCTGGCGGTCACCAGTGTTGTGGCCGCTCTCGGCGTGGTGGGAGTCCAGGACATATTCCGCGCGGCTCTCCTGCTAGTGCTCACATTCCTATCAGTAGCGGGTCTCTTCATACTGCTCAACGCTGAGTTCCTCGCGGTGGTGCAGGTGCTGATCTACGTCGGCGCTATATCGGTGCTCATAATATTCGCTGTCCTGTTGACGCGAGACGTGGAGCAAGGGAACCTCTCCAACCGCCTACGCCTGCCCGCATTCGTAGGGGCGGGCCTTCTCTTCCTTGCCCTGACCTATACCATAGTCAGGACCAGCTGGTCTGAGATTCCACCGGAGAGCCTGGCCAGGGCGGAAGAGGTGTTTGCTTCAACGCCTCAGTGGCTGGCTGGCCTTCTGCTCCGGGAGTGGGCACTGCCCTTTGAGGCGGCTTCGGTCCTGTTGCTGGCGGCTGTCTTGGGAGCCGTTGTCCTGATCCGGGAGAGGCAGCCGTGACGCTGGAGAGGTTTCTGATTCTCTCCGCTGTCCTGTTTGCCATCGGACTGTACGGAGTGCTCACCAAGCGCAACGCCATAACTGTCCTGATGTCGCTTGAAGTTATGTTCAACGCGGTAAACGTTGCGGCGGTGTCAATGTCACGATACATAGCCCCTGCATCGCTGCGTGCGGACCCATATGCCATTGGCGACAGTGCGGTACAGATGCTTCTCACTGGGCAGGTGTTCGCCATGTTCGTCATAGCCGTGGCTGCGGCTGAGGTCGCCCTGGGCCTGGCTATCGTCATCGCTGTGTACCGGTACCGGGAAACGGTGGATATTACCCAGGTCAATCTGATGAGGCGGTAGCGGGTATGTGGGTAGATTACATGAAAGCTCCTAACCTGATCATCGCTGAGATGTGGAAGGAGCTATTGGAGGGCGAAGGGCTTCCCGCTAGGCTCCTCCCGGAAGGCGACATCCTGGATTGGGGAGAGCAGGTCCCGTTCCGGATCATGGTGCCACGGGGCCGCGAGCACGTAGCCGACGAAATCATTCGGAAACTGTGACCGATACATGATCTCTGAACAGCAGGCCTGGGCCATACTCTTCCTGCCCCTGGCCTCCTCTCTTCTCATCGTCTTGCTAGTCCGGCCGTTCCTCCATAAACGGCTTCCCTGGGTAAGCGGCCTGCTAACCGTGCTGACTGTAGGTGCTGCTTTCCTTCTTTCTCTGTGGGCCGTACGCAGCGTTGTGCTAGCTGAGGGTGTCGTTGGCTGGCCGTCACACCAGTGGCTCGTCATCGGTGACCTTGAAATACGTCTGGGTATTCTGATGAATCCCCTGACCGCCGTCATGCTTGTTGTGGTTACCGGAGTCAGCTTCCTGGTCCAGATTTACTCCCTGGCCTACATGCGGCGTGAAGAGCACCCCAGGTTCTTTGCCTACATGTCCCTCTTTACCGCCTCGATGGTAGGGATCTTGCTGGCTAGAAGTATCCTCCATCTCTACGTCTTCTGGGAGCTGGTCGGCATGTCCTCCTACCTGCTAATCGGCTTCTGGTATCACAGGCCTGCGGCGGCGGCGGCGGCCAAGAAGGCGTTCATCGTCACACGCATCGGTGACGTCGGTTTCTTGCTGGCCATACTGTACCTGTTCCTTCACCGGGACCTGTTCTTGAACCAGGGCCTGAACCCGCTGGAAATACCTGATATTCTGAGCGCCGCACCCGAGCTCGCCGGGTTCACCGTTACATGGCTGGCCCTGGGCATATTTGCCGGTGCGGTGGGTAAATCGGGCCAGTTCCCTCTGCATACCTGGCTACCGGATGCCATGGAGGGCCCGACACCGGTCAGCGCTCTAATCCACGCGGCAACGATGGTAGCTGCAGGCGTCTTCTTGATGGCCCGTTTCTTCCCTCTGGTAGCGCAGTCGGACGTAGCTCTGACGGTTGTAGCGCTCACCGGCGGCTTCACTGTCGTCTTCGCCGCCAGCATGGCCGTGGTCATGTATGACATCAAACGTGTGCTGGCCTACTCCACAATTAGCCAGCTTGGCTACATGATGCTGGCCGTGGGCATCGGAGCACCGGAGGTTGCTATCTTCCACCTGTTCACCCACGCTTTCTTCAAGGCGCTTCTGTTCCTGGGAGCGGGCAGCGTCAATCATGCCACCGGCACTTACGATATGAGGTACATGGGTGGACTGCGAAGGCCCATGCCATTGACCTACGTGACATTTGTTATAGGTGCGCTGAGCCTGGCAGGCGTCTTTCCTCTGGCGGGATTTTGGAGCAAGGACGAGATTCTCCTGCAGGCCTGGCTTGGTGGCGGCATTATCGCCCCGTTGGTGTTCTTGCTGGCCATGTTAGGCGTTCTTCTCACCGCCTTTTACATGTCCCGGGTGGTCTTTATGACATTCCACGGCTCCTTTCGTGGCGGTGCTGACGCCGAGCCTCAGGAGCGGGAGACCCAGAGCCAGGTGCATCTTTCAGAATCACCCATAGCGATGGTGCTGCCCCTTGCTGTGTTTGCCATCGCCGCCATCGTCGTCGGCTACGCAGTCAATCCGCTGACATCGCTGGCCGGGATTCCTGCGCACTGGTTCGTGGAGTTTCTGGGTGGGCACGGTGCCAGCCTCAGCATCGGAATGGCAACTGTCTCCACGGTGGTGGCGCTGGCTGGGATAGGGTTGGCGACGCGAATCTACCTGGCCGGCACCCCGTTGCCTGAGAGGGTAGGGGGGGTGCTGCAACCAGTGCACGAACTGCTCATACGCAAGTACTACTTTGATGACCTGTACGAAGGCGTTATTACCATCCGGGTTTTCTATCGCGGAATCGCACGGTTTCTGGACTGGGTGGACAGAGAGGTGGTTGACCGCACGGTGGATTTCATTGGCTGGCTTAGCCGTCAGGCTGGACCCGCGATAGCACCCATTCAGAATGGCCAGGTGCAGGGCTATGGCTTAGTTGGTTCCATAGGCATTTTGGTCATTGTAGCCATCTATTTTTTGATCGGTGGGTAATGTGAGGCGTTCAACTTGCTAAGCGCTACGGTGTTCGTGCCCCTGGTCGGGGCCCTCGTCATCGCGGTCCTGCTGAAGGGGCCGCGTCTCATACGAGGCTTCGCCTTGGCCGTGGCCGTGGCGGACCTGGCACTTGCCGTGGCGGCGTTCTACACATACACCAAGGACAAGGAAGGTCTGGTGCTGGTGGAACGCCTGGACTGGATCCCATCGCTCAATGTCCAGTACCTTCTTGGCCTTGACGGTCTGAACGCCCCGATGGTGCTTCTGACCGGCATTCTGGGCGTATGCGCAGTGTTCGCATCATGGCACATTCATGAGCGCGTCCGTGAGTATTTCGCCTGGCTGCTGGTTCTTCAGACCGCTGTTATGGGCGTGTTCCTTTCACTGGACTTCGTGCTGTTCTTTATTTTCTGGGAGCTGGAGTTGCTTCCCATGTACTTCCTCATCGCCGTGTGGGGCACTGGGCGCAAAGAGTACTCCGCCATGAAGTTCGTGGTGTTCACCATCCTTGGCTCCGCCTTCATGCTCGTGGCGTTCCTGGTTGTTTACTTCTCCACAGGCAGCCTGGACATGACAGCGCTTGCGACTATGGACCTGACCGACCTTCTGATACCGGTGCAGGTGGTTTTCATGTTCTTCTTCGTGGCATTTGCCGTCAAACTGCCGGTATGGCCCCTGCATTCATGGCTTCCGGATGCCCATACCGATGCACCTACTGCCGCCAGCGTCATGCTTGCAGGCGTGCTCATCAAAATGGGCGGCTACGGTATGATCCGGGTCCTTGTCACAATGTTCCCGGAGGTCACTCGTGACTATGCATGGTTCCTGGTCACGTTGGCTGTGGTGAGTATCATCTATGGCGCTATTGTTACCATCCGCCAGAGCGACTTGAAGCGCCTCATAGCATTCAGCAGCATCAGCCACATGGGGCTTGTCCTGCTTGGGATCGGGTCCGTGGCCGCTGCGACCGTTAGCCCCGTAGGCCTTAACGGTGCCGCTATGCAGATGTTCACGCATGGCACCATCACAGGCCTGCTCTTCTTGGTGGTTGGCCTGGTTTACGAAAAGACACACACCCGTTACATACCTGACCTCGGTGGACTGGCGTCACGAATGCCATTCGTGGCGACTGCCATGATCGTGGCTGGCCTGGCCTCCCTGGGACTGCCTGCACTGAGTGGATTCGTGTCCGAGGCGTTGGTGTTCCTGGGCGCCTTCTTCGTCTGGGGATGGCACACCGCCATAGCCGTGTTCAGCATTGTGCTGACGGCGGGGTACATCCTCTGGATGATACAGCGTGTCTTATTCGGCCCTACGGAGTCGAAGCATGCAGATGTAAGCGACGCCTCCCTGCTTGAAGCGGTGCCGATAGTGATTCTGCTTGTCGCCATCGTTGTGGTTGGGATCTACCCCGCACTGATAACAGACGTTTTCAAGGTGGGGCTCGAACCTATCGTGGAGCGTTTCGGTTGAGGCTCAATACATGAGCATTCGGGACCTGTATCTGCTGTCGCCTGAACTGGCCATGGTCATCGTTGGCGGGCTGGTGATAGTCGTCGACCTGGTGGCGCAGTCGAAACGAGCAGTCGCATTCACCGCCATTATGGGACTGCTACTGCCGCTTACTGCGAGCCTGATCCTATACGGCTACCTTGAATCGGTTGCGCCGGACGCCACGTTCCCGGCTACCGGGCCTTTCGGCACGCTGGCGGTGAGCGGCGGTCAGATGAAAGGCCTGTTCGGCACCCTGGTGGTTGATAAGTTCGCCATCTATATCAAGGTGCTGGTAGTGGCTGTAGTGGTACTGGTGATCCTTGGCTCGGCGGACTACGTGAAACGGTTCGAGCGGTACCGGGCCGAGTTCTACGCCCTGCTCATATTCTCCGCATCCGGAATGATGCTGCTTGGGGCAGCTACGGAACTGGTGACCATATACATAAGCCTGGAGCTGACGGCGCTGCCCCTGGTCGCCTTGGCTGCCTTTCTTCGGGATGAGCGTTCCAGCGAGGCAGGCGTCAAGTTCCTGCTCCTCAGTGGTATGAGTTCGGCGCTGCTGTTGTATGGCATGGTTCTGGTGTACGGCTTCGCAGGTACCACCCGGCTTGACGGGATCGCGGAGGCTGTAGCGGCTCAGGTCGCAGGGGATGGCGGGTTACAGTCCTTTGGGAGCTATGCCATGCTCATGGGCGTTGTCCTGATTGTTGCCGGGTTCGGTTTCAAGATGGCGCTGGTGCCCTTTCAGATGTGGGCCCCGGACGTGTACGAAGGCGCGCCTACGCCCGTGACCGCCTACCTATCCGTGGCCAGCAAAGCCGCCGGCTTTGCCGTTACCCTTCGCGTCTTCTACCTGGCCTTTGGAGCCGCAAGCTCGGACTGGAGCACCCTTTTCGCCGTACTCAGCGCCATGTCAATGACAGTCGGCAACCTGGTGGCCATACCTCAGCAGAACATCAAACGTCTTCTTGCGTACAGTACCATTGCTCATGCCGGATACATGCTGGCTGGAGTTGCCGCCACAACGGCCGCAATACCCGGAGAGCAGGTGGCGGGACTGGGGCCCAGCGGTACGCTGTTCTACCTGAGTACCTACGCCGTTACCAATCTGGCTGCCTTCTTCGCTGTCATGGTTATCGCCAGCAGGGTGGGCAGCGACCAGATAGATGCCTTCGCCGGCATGTCACGGCGGGCACCGGTCATTTCCGCCGTGCTGGCCCTGGCCATGATCTCCCTGATCGGCATTCCACCCACTGCTGGATTTATGGGGAAGCTCTATCTGTTCAACGCCGCCGTGCACGGTGACCTGGTCTGGCTGGCTGTCGTTGGTGTGATAAACAGCGTGGTATCCGCCTACTACTATCTGCGGGTCATAAGGGTCATGTACATGGCCCCTGGTGAGCCTGGTGAGCTAGTGCCATCGTCTATGCCTGTGCGGCTGTCCCTGGCGCTTACCTCCCTGGGCGTTCTCGGCCTAGGGGTTCTTCCGGGCCCCCTGATTAAGGTGAGCGAGGCCGCTGCGAGCAGCCTGTTGCCGGGTGCGTGATGCCGGTCCACCTCTCGTTGACACCCCATATGGCCGATGATAGACTCGCCATACCTGGCATCTACCGGCCCCTGGTTACGATAAAGCCAATTACCACCCGTCTTGAACTCCAGTGCCAGAGTATCTGGCGAACCTGTATCGGACACCCTCATGAGTAGTCGCCGCACAGCTGGCATCGTCTATAACCCCACCATTCCGGGTGCTGAGGCCCTGGTGACGGAGCTGGCGGAACGGCTCGGCCTCAAAGAGGGCGCCCTTATGTGCTCCCTGGGCGACCTGGAACGCATGAACCAGGACCGGCTTGACGTTGACCTGCTGATCACCGTGGGTGGCGATGGCACCATTCTCCGTGCAGTCCGCATAGCGGCTCCGTATGAGGTGCCCATCCTGGGCATCAACATGGGCCACATGGGCTTCATGACCGAGCTGCGCGCGGAAGATGCCGTTGACAACCTGGACCGCTACCTGGCAAACGACCTGTGGACCGAAGAGAGGGCGATGCTCCAGGCCCAGGTTGTGGAGTCCGATGGTGCGACTACGGGCCAAGTATGGCACGCTCTCAACGAGGCGGTTGTTGGAAGCAACGCCGTAGCACGTATGGCCAGCATACTGGTGTCCATCGACGAAACACCACTTACGGTGTATAGGGCGGACTCCGTCATAGTCGCGACTGCCACTGGGAGCACCGGCTATGCATTATCCGCCGGCGGGCCGATTCTTCATCCCCAGTCCAAGGACATTCTTCTAAAGCCGGTAGCGGCCCACCTGGGACTGACAAGCGCCCTGGTGCTGCCCGCCAGCAGCAAAGTAGAACTAATAGTGCTGGCAGACGCTCCGGCCATGCTCAGCGTCGACGGCCACTCGGACGTTCATCTGTCTGTGGGAGCTAGGGTGCGGATCCAGGCTAGCCCACACGTAGCACGGTTCCTGCGGGTTCATGCGCCGTCCTACCACTATGCCCTTCTAATGCAGCGTCTGGGCCTGGGGCCCGGAGACAGTACGCCGCGTGCCATAGTCTGAACGATAAAAGTAGTGAATGTGCCTACCCTTAACAAGGGTAGCCTGAAGTTGAGGGGTAATGCCGAATCCGGAGCATACGGTTGCCACCGAACAAGTTTTTCGCGGACGCATAATGGGTCTGCGAGTGGATACCGTCCAGCTTCCCGGCGGGCGCGTATCCCAGCGTGAGATCGTTGAACATTCCGGCTCCGTCGCTGTAGTCCCTCTGGACGGCCAGGGCAACGTCCTTATGGTGCGCCAGTACCGTAAGCCTGTTGAGCAGGAACTGCTAGAGATACCCGCGGGCATGCTGGAACCGGGCGAAGAGCCTGAGGCCGCCGCTCGACGGGAGTTGGAGGAAGAGACGGGATATACCGCACACCGCATGGAGCCGCTAGTCCGGTTCTTTACCAGTCCTGGGTTCTGCGATGAAGAGATGCGCTCCTTCCTTGCCACGGGCCTGGTAGCCGGTCAACCGAACCCGGATGAGGATGAGCAGATCGAACTGGTCCCGGTACCACTGGCACATGCACCGGAAATGATTCACCGTGGTGAGATCAGAGACGGTAAGAGCATCTCGGCACTGCTGCTTGCCATCCAGAATGGCAGCGGCGGCAATCCCGCTGTGTTGTAATGGCTTACGGCCTCTGATATTGTTGTACCGCGTACGAAATTCGACACCCATTTCCACTCCTGGGAGCGTTCTATGGCAGTTTACCAGCACGATGTTGTTGTAGTGGGGGCTGGCTTAGCCGGGATGCGGGCTGCCTTGGCCGCCCAGAACAGCGGCGCTGATGTGGCAATGGTCACCAAGGTCCATCCCGTTCGTAGTCATTCCAACGCTGCACAGGGGGGCATCAACGCTGCCCTCACCAGTCGCGGTGATACCTGGGACGATCACGCCTACGCTACGGTCAAGGGCAGCGACTACCTGGGCGACCAGGATGCCATTGAGACCATGTGTCAGGAGGCTGGCCCTGCTCTAATAGAGATGGAGCATATGGGTGTCATTTTCAGCAGGGATGATGATGGGCGCCTGGGTACCCGCCGCTTCGGCGGACAGGAGGTCGCCCGCACATTCTTCGTCGCAGACATCACAGGGCAGGCCATGCTGCACGTCCTTTATGAACAGGTCTTGGGGGCTAAGTCTAGGGTGTATGAAGAGTGGTATGTAACCTCGCTGGTGGTGGAGGATGGGGAGTGCAGGGGAGTGGTCGCCCTGGAGTTGATGACGGGTCAGATCCACCTCATTAAAGCCAAGGCCGTGATACTGTGCACCGGCGGTACTGGGCGGGTTTTTGAGCCCAGCACCAACGGACTCATTGTCACTGCTGACGGCCAGGCACTGGCCTACCGTGTTGGCGCACCCCTAATGGATATGGAGATGGTTCAGTATCATCCCACCACGCTGCGAGGCAGCGGCGTACTTATCACCGAAGCCGCTCGAGGTGAGGGAGCCTACCTTCTCAACTCCGAAGGTGACCGATTCATGGAGAAGTACGCACCCAACATGATGGAATTGGCCTCCCGCGACGTTGTATCCCGCGCCGAGCAGACCGAGATCAACGAAGGACGTGCCGTGGACTCCTGCGTATTCCTTGACCTGAGGCACCTCGGCAAGGAGCTGATCGAGACCAAGCTTAGCTACATCAACGAAGTCGCTATGGACTTCGCCAACGTCAACCTCGCCGAAGAGCCCATTCCCATACGGCCAGGCAACCACTACGAAATGGGTGGCATTAAGACGGATGTTGATGGGCGCACCTCCGTACCCGGTCTCTATGCCGCCGGTGAATGTGCCTGTGTCAGTGTCCACGGCGGCAACCGGCTCGGGGCCAACTCCCTCCTGGATACCATCGTCTTCGGACGCAGGGCTGGCGAACACGCGGCCAACTACGCCAAGGAAGCCTACGACAAGCCAGTGCCGGAGTCGGCCATCGCTGCGGACAGAGATATGATCAAGGCCTTCCTGGATCGCGAGCCAAGCGACGATACGCCAGCCAAGCTCCGCCTGGCCATGGGCCAGATAATGAACGAGCATGTGGCCGTATTCCGCAACGAGGAGGGTATGCAGACTGCCTTGAACACTATCATTGAGATCAAGGAGCGGTATACTCGCCTGCCGGTCAAAGACAAGGGTCAGGTGTTCAATACCAACCTCCTGTTCGCTCTGGAGCTCGGATGTATGCTGGATAGCGCTGAAGCTATTTGCTACAGTGCCCTGGCCAGGAAAGAGAGCAGGGGTGCTCACTTCCGCACGGATATGCCTGATCGGGATGACGAGAACTGGTTAAAGCATACCCTGGTTTACAACACGCCTGAGGGTCCGCGCATTGACTACTCTCCTGTCACCATGACCCAATGGGAGCCTCAAGTAAGGAGCTACTAATGCAGGTCACCTTGGAAGTCAAGCGGTTCGACCCAGAGTCGGGCGCCAGCAAGCAATACGACCAGGAGTACACCCTGGAGGTAGAGGAGTACTTCACCGTTCTGGACGCCCTTTTGGCCGTTCGCGACTATGAGGATCCGACACTAGCCCTGCGGTGCTCCTGCCGTGCCTCCATTTGTGGCTCATGCGCCATGCGCGTCAACGGGCACGCCAAACTTGTCTGCAAGACTAAGCTGATCAACGTTGTTGACGAGCAAGGCCGGGTTCGGATCGAACCCGTCGGCAACATGCCTGTGGTCAAGGACCTCATTGCGGACATGAAGCCTTTCTGGGACAAGGTGCGGGCGGTGGAGCCTTGGCTTAAGCCGGAAGGTCCTGAGCCCGAGGACGAGTACATTGCCCCTAACGAGGCCATGATTCACCTTACCGACGTTATGGGCTGCATCATGTGCGGAGCCTGTGTCTCCGACTGTACCGTACTGGAGGTGGACGCTAACTTCCTAGGGCCCGCAGCTCTGGCCAAAGCGTATCGTTTCGTAGGCGATCCCAGAGATGATGCCGATGAGAGTCGGCTAAAGTCACTCAGCTCTTACGGTGGTATCTGGGACTGCACGCGGTGTATGGAATGCGTCCAGGTCTGTCCCAAAGGCGTTGCTCCTATGGAACGCATCATGGCACTCAGGGACAAGGCCATTTCTATTGGCCTGGACAATACATTCGGCGCTCGTCACGCAGACGTGTTCGCCGATTCGGTGAAACACTCAGGGCGTCTCAATGAGTTCTGGCTGATGCCCAGGACGTTCGGAATGTTCAATCCGCTGAGCCTTCCATATCTCTTGCGGGCAATACCGGTTGCCTGGCGGGCGCTTCGACATCGTAGACTACCGCCAATAATGCACAAGCCCATACCGGGTTTGCGTAACGTGCGCCGTATATTCGAAAAAGTGGAGAATCGCAAATGAAGTTCGCCTTTTATCCCGGCTGTGTATCTCGTGGCGGTTGTCCGGAATTGTACCCTGCGACACTCAAGGTCTGTGATCGGTTGGATATCGAGCTGGAGGAGTTGACAGGTGCTGCCTGTACTGGCTCGGGTGTGCTCCAGGAGAAGGATGAGTTCCTAGGGGATTCACTCAATGCTCGCACATTCGCTATGGCGGAAAAGATGGGTTTGCCCGTTATGACCATCTGTTCAACCTGTCAGGGCGTCATGAGTCAGGCCAACAAGCGTCTGATCGGAGACCCTGACTATCTGGCGCGAGTCAACGAGATACTCAGCGAGGAGGGGTTGGAGTACAAGGGCACCACCACCGTAAAGCATCTGCTATGGATACTGGTGGAGGACATAGGGGTGGATGCGCTGAAGGCCCAGTTCACCCGCTCTCTGGATGACCTTCGGGTGGCTCCATTTTACGGATGCTACATTATACGGCCGTCCTGGGCGCTTGAGTTCGAGGAGAACCCCGGGCGGGCGAACTCGCTGGAATCTCTCATCGAAGCCGTTGGTGCCACCTTAGTAGACATTGAGGGCAAGACCAGGTGCTGCGGATTCCCCATCCTGACCATCAATGAGAACAACTCAGCTGCAATGGTCGGCAAGCACACCACTGAGGCCCAGGACCTTGGCGCCAACGCTATGGTTACGCCGTGCCCCCTGTGCCACTTGAACCTGGACGGGTTCCAGCCCAGAGCTGCGTCTCAGATGGGCGTCTCCATTCACATGCCCATCCTGCACCTGCCTCAGCTAATTGGCCTGGCCCTGGGATTCGACCCCGTGGACATGGGAATGGACAGGCACATAGTCTCCACCAGTCAGGTTCAGGATGCGATAGCAGAGGCCCAGCCGGCCACTGCATAGGGTGATTGCCATCGGTCGCCGGGTTGTAGTGTACGGACCCACTGGGTCCGGCAAGTCCACCCTGGCCGAACGTATTGGCAACTGTACTGGACTCCCTGTCGTAGAGTTGGACGCCGTCTTCTGGATGTCCGACTGGAGAAGCAAACCCCTGGAGCAGTTCCGCGCCGACGTTACCTCTGCACTGAACAGCCATCCCGCAGGCTGGGTGTGTGCCGACAACTACAGCAACGTACGGGATATTGTGCTGCCTCAGGCTGATACGGTGATCTGGATTCGACTGCCCTTCAGCGTAGCTCTCTGGCAGCTCTGGCGGCGTACCGTCAAGCGGGCCTGGAGTAGACAGGCTTTGTGGGGGACAACCAACCGTGAGTCGTTCGGGAGGTTATTCTTCAGCAGGGAGTCCATTCTGCTGTACCAGATAACCAGTTGGAGCCGCTCAATGAGGGGTACTCGTCAGGCGCTTCGGGAGACCTCCCATCAGGCGCAGGTCGTAGAGCTAGGTTCTCGCCGGGAGATGGAAGAGTTCATTGATTCGCTGGAGCAGGTCACACCCGACACTACTCCAGCGGGTTGATGGAACACTACGGCTAGGATGACTGAAGCTGCTCCGCAACCTCTTTGAATGCCTTGATAGTGCACTCCAGGTCGTCGTTGTCGTGAGCAAGTGAGACGTACATCTTCTGGCCGCCCTTCAAGATGCCACGTTCCAGCAGCAGGCGGTTGAACTTGCGCATCATCTTGCCATCGGCGTTCAAGGTAGACCGGTAGTCGGTAATCTCATCATCGGAGAAATAGACGTCGAACACAACGTCGACGCCGGCGACCCTTCCTGGTACTTCAGCTTGGTCCAGAGTACCCTGCAGGGCCTTCCTCAGGCGTTGCCCGGAATCATGCAGCTGTTCGTAAGTGCCTGGTTTGCGGAGCTCGGCCAGAGTGGCTAGGCCCGCCGTCGCGGCGATGGGGTTGCCGCTGAGTGTGCCTACCTGCGGGATGAATCCCTGTTCGTCCACTGCGGTTGCATCGTAGACATGCATGAGGTCGGAGCGTCCGCAGATCGCGGCTAGGGGAAATCCTCCGCCCACTATCTTTCCGAATGCGGCCAGGTCCGGTTCTACGCCGAAGTACTCCTGGGCGCCCCCGTAGGCCAGACGGAACCCTGTGACGACCTCATCGAAGATCAGAGGAATCTCGTATTGAGTGGTTATCTCTCGCAAGCCCTCCAGGAAACCAGGTACCGGCGGTATTATTCGCTGGACAGGCTCAACAATCACACACGCCAGCTCGTCATGGTGCTTTGCAATGATCTCGGAAGTTGTCTCCAGGTCGTTGAACGGTGCTATGAGCATCGTTTCCTGGATAACCTTGGGGATACCCGCCGAGCCAGCTACCGGTTCGGGAAAATCGGGAAGCCGGGACGGCACGACACTTTGCGTGGCGTAGTCGTGGGATCCGTGGTATCCGCCTTCAAACTTGAGGACCTTGTCCCGCCTGCGAAAAGCTCGGGCGACCCGCATGCACTGGAATGTGGCGTCCGTGCCGCTGGTGGTGAATCGGACCATATCAGCGGCTGGCACAGCCCTGCATATCTCTTCCGCCAGTTCTATGGCGGGCTCACTGGTAAGGAAGTAGGTGCTGCCACGCCCTAGGTGCTCTGCTACGGCGCTTACAACCGCGGGGTGTGCGTGGCCTAGGAGCATGGGGCCGGAGCCAAGAAGGTAATCTATGTACTCGTTGCCGCTATAGTCGAATATCTTGGAGCCGAAAGCTTTTTGGGCTATGAACCCTTCCTCAAATACCGAAGGGAAGTTCCCAGTGCTGCCACCTGGCAGATACCGCTGGGCTCGTTTTAAGAGAGCCTTCTCCTCCGAACTCTGTGGGTTCCTGGGCGACATTTGTCGTCTCCTAATCAGCCCTGAAAGGAGCTGCGCTGGATAGCGTGATGACCTGTGCCTGAGTAAGATATACCGCCCCACAAAGCGTGAGGCCGTATATGCTTAATTCGTGGTGTCAGGTTTGCGAGTGTCTAGTTACGCACCTTGCTGAAGCAGTCGTTGCAATAGACCGGGCGGACTCCCGTGGGCCTGAAAGGCACCTCGGTCTCGGTTCCGCAGTTTGCGCAGACAGCCGGGTACATCTCCCTGGGTCGGGAGGTAACCCCGCCTCTCTGTTCTTTACGGCTGGAGCGGCAATCCTTGCACCTACGGGGTTCGTTGGTCAGTCCTCGGCCAGCGTAGAACTCCTGCTCACCGGAGCTGAACACGAAGGTGGTACCGCAATCTGCACAGACTATTTCCTTGTCAGCGTACTCCATATCGAGACCTCCTCCTCAGATACCATGCTCCGGGCCGATCATCCGCTGGCCGCGAAAAAGAGATTCCACAGGAGATCGGTGTTTGTATCCAGAGTCCGTAACTTGGGTAAGTATACACGAGGCAATCAACTATGCAAGTGTCGGATGCTCCCTTAGGTACAGTGCTGGTTGCGAGCTGATTCAGCTTTAGTCTGTCCTCGGAACTGTGTAGGCGAACACACTATGCCTTGGACTTCTGCATAACGTCTACCAACTCCTGGACCTCATCGGCGGAATGCTTCAGCATAGCTTCCTCTTCCTCGGAGAGCTGGATCTGGACGATCTGCTCTATACCACCTGCGCCTAGCTTCACTGGCACTCCAACGAAGAGTCCGTTAATCCCGTACTCACCTTGCAGATAGGCCGCGCAAGGTAGTACGCGGTTCTGGTCCAACATGATGGCGTCAACCATCTCCGCGACACCTGCCGCTGGGGCATAGAAGGCGCTGCCTGTCTTCAGCAGTGAGACGATCTCTCCACCGCCGTTCCTGGTACGCTGTATGATCTCGTCCAGCCTCTCTTTCGGCAGCAGATCGCTGACCGGTACTCCACCGACGGTTGTGTAGTTTAAGAGCGGCACCATAGTATCTCCGTGGCCGCCAAGTACGTAGGCCTGGACGTCCTGGACTGAGACTTTCAGCTCTTGGGCCAGGAAGGCACGAAATCTTGCGGTGTCCAGAATCCCTGACTGGCCGATGACTCGCTCCCGTGGAAAGCCGCTCACTTCGTAGCATACCTGGGCCATGGCATCCAGGGGGTTGGTGACCAGGATCAATATCGTACCTGGAGATCGTTGAATGACCTCCTTGGTGACCGCTTCGATAATCCCCATGTTGGTAAACAAGAGGTCGTCTCGGCTCATACCGGGCTTCCGGGCAACGCCGGATGTGATTACTACAACGTCCGAATCGGCACTCTCGTCGTAGCCGTTGGTTCCAATGATGCTGGCGTCAGACCCTATAATCGGGCCGGACTCGAGAAGGTCGAGCGCCTTGCCCTGTGGGAGGCCCTCTACAATGTCCACGAGGACTATGTCAGCATAGCCACGCTCAAAAATACGCTGGGCTGTGGTCGCCCCTACCTGGCCCGCTCCGACTACGGTAACCTTCCTGCGCATGTACGGTACTCCTTATACAATATTCGTCAGCCGACTGTTGGGTCACGTTACAGGGCTTACGCCTTCACGTACTCGTCCCAGCGGGATTCCAGGCTGGGATCTTCGACGGTCCTCATCAGGTAGTCTCCGAACTCTTGACAGGTAGCGCCGGTATCCCGACCGGTCATCACTACGGTTTTTTCATACTGCCCACAAACGTCCAGGGCCTTGTGCAGCTTGGCGCCGAGCTCTTCGAATCCAATGTGCTGCAGCAACATAGCCCCGGCACGTACTATGGAACTGGGGTCCGCGTACTGGGTACGTCCTTCCTGAACCATGCGCGGGGCCGTGCCATGGATCGCCTCGAACATAGCGTACTGCTTACCGATGTTGGCGCTGCCGGCGGTGCCAACACCACCTTGGATCTGGGCTGCTTCGTCGGTAAGTATGTCTCCGTAAAGATTGGGCAGCGCAAGCACCTGAAACTGATTTCGCCGCGCCTCGTTCAGCAGCATGGCCGTCATGATATCTATGTACCAACCGTCCCAGCTGATGCCCGGATAGTTCTTGCTGATCCGGTCTGCAACCTGCAGAAACTTACCATCGGTGGTCTTCACAACGTTGGCCTTTGTGACTATGGTCACGTTGGTCTTACCGTTCCGCTTAGCGTGGGCAAAGGCCGCGTCTATTATTCTCTCTGACCCTTGAGTGGTAATGACCCGAAAGTCGACTGCCAGGTCATCCGTAACGTTGATGCCCTGACTCCCCACCGCGTAAAGGTCCTCCGTATTCTCACGGAAGAATATCCAGTCGATGTCCTGCTGAGGGATCCGGACGGGGCGCACGTTGGCGAACAGGTCCAACTCTTTGCGCATGGACACGTTGGCACTTTCCAGATTCGGCCATTCGTCGCCCTGCTGAGGAGTGTGGGTGGGGCCCTTGAGTGTCACGTGGCACTTTTTGATCTCTGCCATAACATCATCTGGGATGGATTTCAGTTGGGCCGCCCTGTTCTCAATGGTCAGGCCCTCTAGTGTCCTGAACTCCACCTTGCCGGAGTCCACCTGCTCTCGTAGTAGATACTCCAGCACGCGTCTGGATTCGGCGGTTATGGACGGGCCGATACCGTCGCCTCCCAGGATGCCGATGATGATGGGGTGTGTGGCCTCAAAGTCGGTCCAGGGAACATCGGCCTTAAGCCTCTCAACCCGTTGAAGCTGCTCCTCCACTATTGTGGCAAAATGGTCTCTTGCACGGTTAAGGATCTGTTGGTCGGTCAACGTTGGCTCCTTTCGCCAAGGCGAATGGCATGCGATATGAGGAAGTCAAAAAAGGGTGCCGCTTCTACTGGTGACCCTCCAGGTGGTAGACGCCATGGGATATCTGCCGCTCTCAAAGTACAGACGCCATCAGTCGGATTATAGCAGGAATTCGTTAGAGGGCAACGCAAGTTGCGGAGAGTGGTACGACTGTGGGGCAGGGACGGGGTCCTAGCCCCGGTTCCAGGAGAGGGTTCGCCATATCTGAGTGCGGGCCGCATCCTCGCGCTGTGCCCTTCGCCACGGACTGGGCCTCTGGGCGAAAAGTGTTACCCCCTGTCCCTCCAGCACCGCTTCCACAATTGCTGAAACGGCCATCATTAGGGATGAAGTGTCCCCTGCGGGTTTTCTTTCGTCGTCGGTCACGGGTGGTGCCTACAGGGGAATATTGCCGTGCTTCTTAGGCGGCAACGTATCACGCTTGTTGCGCAGCATCTCCAGCGCCTGGATAATCTTCGGGCGCGTTTCCGCCGGGTCTATGACATCGTCAATGTAGCCGCGTCCTGCAGCGATGTAGGGGTTGGCCCAGCGCTTCCTGTACTCGTCGGTAAGGGTCGCCTTTTTGGCGTCTGGGTTCTTGGCCTTCGCGATGGCCTCTCGGTGGATAATGCCGACAGCTGCCTCTGGGCCCATCACGGCGATCTCTGCCGTTGGCCATGCCAGGTTGACGTCCGCTCCAAGATGCTTACTTCCCATTACCAGATACGCGCCGCCGTATGCTTTCCGAGTCAGAATCGTGATCTTGGGCACGGTGGCTTCAGCGTACGCGTAGAGCAGTTTGGCGCCGTGGCGGATAATGCCCCGGTGCTCCTGGTCGGTGCCGGGGAGAAAGCCGGGCACGTCCACCAGGGTGATGATTGGGATGTTGAAGCAGTCGCAGAACCGCACGAATCTGGCTGCTTTGTCTGAAGCATCTATGTCCAGGACGCCGGCGAGATAGGATGGCTGCTGGGCGACTATGCCCACGGGCTGCCCGGCCATACGGGCAAACCCTACTATGATGTTCTCTGCGAACTGGTGGTGTACCTCCAGGAAATCATCGGCGTCAATGATCCGGCTAATGATCTCCCGCATGTCGTATGCCTTCACAGGGTCATCCGGTATGATATGGGGCAACACCTCGTCGATACGGCTTGGATCGTCGTACGAAGTGATGGTGGGAGGGTCTTCCAAATTGTTCCCAGGGAGGAAACTGAGCAGGCGGCGGACCTCTTCAAGTGATTCCTGCTCACTGGAATGAGCGAAATGAGCCACGCCGCTTAGGCGTGCGTGGCTGTCGGCACCGCCCAGCTGTTCGTGAGTTACACCTTCCCCTGTGGCTGCCTTGACCACGTCCGGACCGGTGATATACATGTTGCCTATGCCACGAACCATGAATATGAAGTCGGTAATAGCAGGCGAATACACTGCACCACCGGCGGAAGGCCCCATGATGACCGAGAGCTGGGGGATCACACCGGAAGCCATCGTGTTGCGCATGAAAATCTCGCCGTAACCGGCAAGGCTGACCACACCCTCCTGGATACGGGCGCCACCGGAGTCGGCGAGGCCGATGATGGGTGCGCCATTTCTCATGGCCAGGTCCATCACTTTGCAGATCTTCTCTGCTGCGGCCTCGGAAAGGGAGCCGCCTAATACGGTGAACTCCTGGGCATAGATGTAGATCAGGCGGCCAAATACTTTGCCATACCCAGTGACCACAGCGTCGCCCAGGTAACTCTCCTCGGGCTCTCCGTCGGAGGACCAGTGAGTGACAAAGGGGTCAACCTCTTGGAAGGTATCGGGGTCCAGAAGGAGAACTATTCGCTCTCGTGCCGTATTTTTACCTTTGGCGTGTTGGGCCTCTATGCGCTTGAGGCCACCGCCCTGGCGCGCTTGTTCGCGCAGTTCACGAAGTTCAGCTAGACGCTCGTTGATTCGTTTTTCGACCGCCATACTATCCTCGAATAATAGATAAGATAATTCCTTCCCCATTATCGGGGAAATGATTCGCTAGATAGTAGCAGATTACGTGCAGCTTAGCAAGACATGCCATTTTCTACCTCCTCTGGTAGCATGCGCGGAAGATTGAGCGGAATGAGGAGTTGTATGGTAGCGACTATTGACGAGCAGGGCAGGGCACTGGAGGCGCTCCAATGGCGAATCGGAGAGTGCACCCGCTGCCCCAGGCTGGTGGAGCACCGGGAGGCGGTCGGTCGTTTGAAGCGCCGCAGCTATCGCGACTGGACCTACTGGAGCCGCCCCGTGCCCAGCTTCGGTGACGCGGATGCCAGGGTTGCTATCATCGGGCTTGCGCCGGCCGCCCACGGGGGCAATCGCACCGGACGTATGTTCACCGGCGATGCATCGGCCAGGTTCCTTATGCAAGCGCTGCATGAGGTAGGATTCGCCAATCAGCCTACCTCAGAGCATAAGGAGGACGGCCTCCAGTTAAGAGACGTATATATCACCACGGCAGCCCGGTGCGCTCCCCCCGGCGATAAACTGACGCGCTTGGAGCTTACGAACTGTGGTGATTACCTGATTGAGGAACTGGCGCTGTTACCGGGGCTGCGGATCGTACTGGCCCTGGGCAGGGTGGCTACAGACGCCTACATTAGGGTGGTAGAGAAGCAGTGCGGGGAAAAGGTAAAGGTAGTTTTCGAGCACGGGGGCCGTTATGAGATGCCCGCGGGTACGCCGTTGCTGTACACCTCCTACCATCCCAGTCCCAGAAACCACAACACTGGTAGGCTGACACGAGCCAGCTTTCTTGAGGTGTTTCAGCGGATAGCTAGTGAGCTGGCTACACTCCGTACCTGAGAAGCCAGTATTCCAGGCTATCCACTACAGCCAGCCAGCTCGCCTCAATAATGTTGGAAGATGCCCCGACAGTTTGCCATGTGTGGGCCCCGTCCGTGGACTCTATCAGGACCCTTACTACAGCTCCGGTGCCGATTCCCTGCTCCACCACACGCACCTTGTAGTCCTCCAGCCGTACCGCCTTCAGGTCCGGGTAGTCCTCCAGGAGTGCCTTTCGTAGTGCGGAGTCCAGGGCGTTCACGGGGCCGTTGCCCGCCGCCGCCGTATGTCGTATCTCAGAATCCACGCGGATTTTGACCGTGGCTTCCGAAAGAATCTCCTCCCCCTCTTCACCATTGGAAGGTCGCCTGCGCCGCTCCACGATCACCATATAGTCGACCAGTTCAAAGGGCGAAACGTACCCTTCCACGGCACGCCGCACGAGCAGTTCAAAAGATGCCTCAGCGCCCTCGTACTGATACCCCTGGCTCTCCTTGGTCTTTATCTCCTCGACAAGCGTGGTTGCCCTGCCTGGGGGTACCGAGATGTCCAGTCCCAGCTCACGCAGCTTGAAAGCGACGTTGCCCCGCCCGGCCAGTTCTGACACCAGCATGCGGGTAATGTTCCCTACCTGTGCTGGCTTGATATGTTGATAGCTGTCCTCCATTTTGGCTACCGCTGCCCCGTGCAGCCCGCCCTTGTGGCTGAAGGCGCTGCCACCCACAAACGGCTGAGTGCCGTTGGGCGGCAGGTTGACCACCTCGCTGACGTACCGGTGGACATCCGTCAGCTTGGCTAGCTGTTCGTCAGTCAGGCAGGAGATGCCTAGCTTTAGCTTGAGGTTGGCGGCCACGGATAGAAGGTTGGCGTTGCCGCAACGCTCTCCATACCCATTGATGGTGCCCTGTACATGGACGGCGCCTGCCTCTATCGCTGCCAGGGAGTTTGCCACCGCCACGTCGCAGTCATTGTGGGTGTGGATGCCCACCGCAACGGTTGTCGCCTGACTGACCCTGCTCACGATGTCATGTACCTGGTGCGGTAGGGTTCCGCCATTGGTGTCGCACAGCACCACCACCTCAGCTCCGGCGTCAGCAGCTGCGCTGGTGCACTGCAAGGCGTAGTCGGGATTGGCCTGGAACCCGTCGAAGAAGTGCTCCGCATCGAAAAACACCCGTCGTCCCAGACTCCTAAGAAATGTGATTGAGTCGGAAATCATGGCCAGATTCTCTTCCAGGCTGGTCTCCAGAATTTGGGTCACCTGCATGTCCGAGGTCTTGCCCACCAGGGTCACTACGGACGCCTCTGACTCTACCAGGGCACGCAGAGTGCCGTCCTCCGTGGCGGAGACCCCGGCGCGGCGGGTGCTCCCGAAAGCGGCGATGATTGCGTTGCTCAGTTGCAATGATTTGACCTGCTGGAAATAGGCCTCGTCCTTGGGATTGGAGCCGGGCCAGCCGCCCTCTATGAAGTCCACGCCCAGCTCATCCAGTTTGAGGGTGATCTTTAGCTTGTCTTCTACTGACAGCGAGATCCCCTCCTGCTGAGCGCCATCCCTTAGTGTGGTGTCATATAGCTGTACCGTTTCCATATTGCTCCTCTGAGGTTCGCGGCCAACAAAAAATCCCGTCCCCAAAGGGACGGGATGCTTCCCGCGATACCACCCTTGTTCCCCGACAGGTCGGGGCACTCTGTGAGGCGCAATCACGCCCCTGTCCGCGATAACGGTCGACAACTCCGGCCAGGTCTACTCATCCCGACAATGTCGGGATTTTGGGCTGGCGGCTCAGGAGGGATATTCAGCAGGGCCGTGGCATCCGCTTTCACCGTACCGGACTCGCTGGGCCTGACGCGATCTGCCTACTCGTCTCCGTCTGCGCCTTTGAGAAAGCCTAGCACAGGCCTGCTAGGTGGTCAAGGAGCGTACGTCGGTTGACACCCCACCGTGCCGCCACCATAATCGCCCCGTTCCAGTTCCAAGGAGGAGGACGGTCTTGGAAGCCCCAACCTTTACAGATGTACTCAAGGCACGACAGGTTGTGTACCGTTATCTGAGCGCTACACCCCTGTACTCCTACGCCGGTATCAATGAACTGGTGGGTACTGAAGTGCGCCTGAAGCATGAGAACCATCATGTGCTTGGGGCGTTCAAGGTTCGCGGCGGACTCAACTTCATGGAGAACATGTCACAGGAGGACAGGGATCGCGGCGTTGTTACAGCGTCCACGGGCAATCACGGCCAGTCCATCGCGTACGCCGGAGGCCTCTTCGGCGTAAAGACGGTCATAGTGGTGCCGGAGAACAGCAACCCTGGCAAGGTGGCCTCAATGCAGGCTCTGGGTGCGGAGCTGGTGTTCTACGGCACGACATTCGATGGTTCGCGGCTTCGGTGTGAGGCATTGGTTAAGGAGTATGGCTACCGGTACGTTCACGCCGCCAATGAGCCTACCCTAATAGCGGGTGTAGCAACCTGCAGCCTCGAGATAGTGGAGCAGTTCCCTGACGTGGACTACCTCTTCGTTCCCCTGGGAGGAGGCAGTGGCGCGGCGGGTGCATGCATCGTGGCCAAGGCGGTCAACCCCGGGATCAAGGTGGTTGCGGTGCAGTCGGCGCAGGCCCCTGCGGGATACCACTCTTGGAAGGAGCGGCGGATCGTCGAGGCGGAGAACAGCACCTTCGCAGAGGGTCTGGCTACAGGCTCAGGCTACGAGCTTACCCAACACATCATCCGGGACCTGCTGGACGACTTTGTGCTGGTCAGCGACGATGAGATAACGGAAGCCATCGTCCACCTGCTGGAGAAGGCTCACGCCCTGGCGGAAGGCGCTGGTGCCGCTGCCCTGGCTGGCGCCATCAAGATCCGGGACCGTCTCTCCGGCAAGCGTGTGGCCGTGGTGGTGAGTGGGGGCAACATCTCCATGCCACAGTTGAGGGACGTACTCCAGCACACGATGTGACCACGACTTATCTATTGGGCGCCGCCTATTGGTTCTGTGCCTCTACAAGGTCCTTGATGGCCTGTATGAGTTCTACGTAGTTCTGTCTCGTCTCCTGGCCAACCCGGCGTATCTCCGGTCGCATCCTGCTGGGTGCTTTCTCCATCAGCGCTTGAAGTGCTTCACGGTGATACATCTCGTCGGTTTGCAGCAGCGTGATCAGGGCCCGCAGGTCTCTTTGTGTACGCCTGTCCAGTTGAATCGGTCTCACACCTGACGGGACAGGAGTGCCGATCCCTTGTAGTGAAGTCGGCAGGGAGCGCAGGGCCGGAACCGCCAGTTGCACATCCTGAAGACTGCGATGCGCCTCAATCGCCAGCTCACTGACGCTCCTTTCGTCGCCCCCTTCGGCCACCTCTTGCAGCTCTTTGAAACGTTTGTCAGCCAGGTCAGCGTGCAGTCTTGCTTTGGCATTGTCATCGAATGTAAAGAACATCCTTCCCTGCTCCACGACCCGCTTTACGGAGTAGAGGGGGTGACCGGGTACGGTGTTGGAAGAGGCGCCAACGATGCCGGCCCCGCCCATTACCACCAGTAGAACCGCCGCCGTAGCGCTGGCTGCCCACCGGTACGGGCCGGCGAATAGGCCCGAAAGGGCAGCCAGAACACGTCCGGGCCTCCGCGACCAACGGCGAGCCTCGTAACGGTCAATCGCATCACTCAGCATTAGGCGCGCCCTGGTCTTGGACACGCTGCTAGGCGTAAACTCCAACACTTGCCGGGCATCCAGTGCAACTTGAAGCAGCGAGCCCATCTCATCGGCCTGCTGCGGAAAGCGACGCAGGCACGACTCCACCGTCTCACCGTCCCGAAGCACCAGGTCCAGGCAGGTATCCAGAATCTGGTCGAACTCTTTCCCTACATTAGCCATAGCCGTTTTCCATCCCTAGGACTCCAATGCCGTAGGAGTACCTATCCCCAGGATACGTCTCAAGGATTTCAACCCACTGCTCTGGAGCTCGCGCACGGCTCCATGGCTGCGTCTCACCACGTCCGCTACCTCCACAGAGGATAGCCCGCCGAAGAATCGCAAAGTCACCACCTCTCTCTGGGCAGGGATAAGCGACTCCATGGCCTTGAGCAACTCCTCTCGCTGCATGCTGTTCATGGCTTCTGCCTCCGGGCTGTCTTTCCGGCGATATTGAGTGCATCATCCAACACCGTCGTGGGGCGCCGTGAGTTCCGCCGAAGGTGATCCACGGCAAGGTTGTGTGCAATGCGGAATAGCCACGCCTGCATGGGAACGCCCCGCCACTGGAAGGTATCAATGCGCTCCAGGGCACGGACGAAAACGTCTGCCGCCAGCTCTTCAGCGTAGTCTTTGCTCCCGATACGTACTGCAATGTACCGGGCGATCCTCTCATAGTGTGTTTCTAAGAGGTCGGTCAGAGCGGTTGCGCCCTGCCTCTCCTGGTCTGACACTGTCATGAGCCCTCCGCCAGCCCTCCTTCTATAGGAAGGGGCGTTGTTCACTTAACTATGATAACGACCACGGACGAAAACTGTCAGGCAACTGGCGGGGTGGCCTGGCTAAGGTATCGGGCAAGCTCATCTCGCTCGAACAGAGGTAGGTCTATCGTATCCAGCTCAGTGCGGAGCTTGACGCCCCAGGGGTAGTCTGTGATCCGACCAATGACTCGGGCTGGACAGTTCCGGGCATCCAGCGCATCCAGCAGAACGGGCACCCTGTCTTCCGGCAGTGTGATCAGCAGTGCACCGGATGCCAGCAGGCCCAGAGGGTCCAGACCCAGGGCATCGCATACCGCGGAGCACGCCGGGAAGATCTGGATGGAGTCCGCGTCAACCTCTATCCCGACTCGTGCGGCCAGGGCTATCTCGCGCAGTGCCGTGGCCACGCCGCCCTCGGTGGGATCGTGCATTGAGTGGACCTGTACCGCTTCGCAGGCCGCCAGAGCTTCGTTGACTATGCTGATGCCCGGGTCGAACAGGAGGTCTGCCGCCGTAATTATCGTGTCGTCCGATACCCCGGCCTGGCGCAGTGCTTCCGGTGCTTCACGGGCCAGGATGGCCGTACCCTCAAGGGCGATTCCTTTGGCCAGCACCACGGCGTCTCCGGGAATCGCTCCGGATGTTCGTACAATGCGCTCTCGCTCCACCTCGCCTAGCATTTGCCCCACAACGATGGGCCTAGAAATCCCGGATGTGACTTCGGAGTGCCCCCCTACAAGCGTGACGTCCAGTTTCCCGCATGCGGACGTTATCTGGTTGAAGATGGACTCCGCCAGATCGGGAGGCGATTTCTCTGGCAGAAGCATGGTGGCCAGGAACCATCGCGGGCGAGCGCCCATGCAGGCCACGTCGTTGGCGTTGACCTGAACGGCATACCATCCGATAAGGTCTGTGGCGAATGTGATGGGGTCTGTCTTGGCGACCAGTGACTTGTGGCCCATGTCTATGACGGCGGCATCTTCACCAATCCTGGCGCCCAGGAGCACGCGCGGGTCCCTGACAGGTATGCCTGCCAGAAGGCGCTCCAGGAGTTCGGGCGGCAGTTTGCCAACGTTCATAAGACAGTTTGAACCCGGGACATGTGTGAACTCAGTATACCTGCAAACATGCCTCTGATGAGTGGGTACGTTGTCGGAGGCGGATTTCGTAGGTATAATGTTCCGATGTCTCAGAGAAACAGGCAATCGCAGCCTGAAGAGGTGGTTACGGCCCGCAGGGCGCAGGACCAGTTCGGGCGTCAGGCCCGCTTCTACGCCGAAAGCATCGCATTCCGGCATGGCGAAGGGCTGGAGGCCATCGCCGAACTGGCGAGTATGGGCCGCTACCAGCGGGCGCTGGACCTGGGCACCGGTGCCGGGTTCACAGCGTTCACCATGTCGCCGCTCTCCGGACAGGTACTTGCCACGGACATTGCGCCGGAGATGATTGTCCAGGTGCGGAGGCTGGCGGCGGAGCGCGGCCTGGACAACGTGCAGCCAATGCTGGTAGAGTCCGCCACTCTTCCCTTTATATCCGACTCCTTGGACGCGGTGACTTGCAGGCAGGCAGCCCACCATTTTCCCAGTGTTGGTGGTTTCCTGGGAGAGGTCTGGCGGGTCTTGAAACCGGATGCGCCCCTCATTCTTTCCGATCCAGTTTCCCCGAAGAACTATGCCGTGGCGGCCTGGATGAACGATATAGAGGTGCGACGCGACGCGACACATCAGAATGACCTGACCGCTCATCAGTGGTACGGCCTGTTGGAGGAGACCGGGTTTGAATTGACCCACGTCTTCGATACCAAGGTGTACCTGGAGTTCAACGACTGGGTGCGGCGTTCGGCAACACCCGATGACCAGGTGGAGTCGCTGCGGCGCGACTTTCTTGGTGCGTCGGCCTCTATTGTGGATGCGTTCGGTATCAGGCACCAGGGCGAAGAGATCAACTTTAGTTGGGACGTCCTTGTACTGAGAGCCGTGAAGCGTAACCGGACTACATAGGGTTAACTGGCAGTGCACTGGAATAGGACAAATGAGATATATGAGCCGACCTGGCAGGTTGAAGGCGTGGTGGCTCGGGCTCAACGGCCCGGCTATCCAGTTGATAGACCGTCCTTGGAGAGGATTCAGGCCTGGACCGATGCGGTGATGGGCATGGGCATCAAGAGCGTGGTGTGCATCGTAGAGAATCACCAGCTTGCCCACTACAACCACCTGAACTTGAATGGCGACGGTGGGCTGCTGGGTTATTATCGCAGTCTTGGGCTGGGCGTTGTCCATGTACCGGTGCTAGACCACAAACTCCGCCACTCAACAACCACGAGTTGGACGCCGTATGGGAGGCGTTCCAGCGGCTGGAGAAGCCTGTGCTGATTCACTGCAACGCGGGCAGGGACCGGACCGGCGCTGCGCTGGAATATATCCTCTGGCATCTGGGTGAGGACCACGCCGAGCCGGGGGTACGACGCCTAGGCAGGGTGTCAGCGGCTAGCGTCTTCTACCCACCCGCTCCTCCCTCGATACCTTTTGGAGAAGGAGGATTCCCTTCCGACTTGTCGCGAGTCGCGATGAACGGAGCATCATCGGACCTTAGACCCCCAGCAGGAAACCCAGGTTTCCTGCACCTTCCTAATCATCCCTGCCTTTTCCACGGCAGACGTGTGGTTGTTGCCCCATGATCCATCAGGGAAAGAGAGGGTCTGGGCACGCCCAACTAGACCTGCCACTCCTCAAGGTTGTAGGCCATGTCCCAGAAGGCGTACTCGTACCGGCTGCTGGTGACGTATGCCCGCTCCATACGCTCACGCTCCTCCTGGCTCGCACCTTCGGCGAGGCGGTCCACCAATTCGCGCAGCCAGTCAGCCAGGGCCTTGAACTCGGGCGCGGCGTACATTTCGATCCATTCGGCGTAGAGCGGTGCGTCCGCGGGTTTGCCATGCTCGGCCAGGGCCAGGCCGATCTCGCAGTAGCCCCACATGCAGGGCAGCAGGGCGCAGGCCAGTTCGCTGAAGCTGCCATCGTAGGCGGTGCGGACCAGGAAATCGGTATATGCCTGCACGGTGGGCGCCGGCCTGGTGGCCTCCAGGTCAGCTTCTGTGATGCCGAAGCGAGCGCAGTAGCCCCGGTGGAGGGCCATCTCTGTGTTCAAGGTCTCATTGAGGAGGTCTGCGAAGCGGCCCATGGGCTCCAGGGTCGGCGCTCTGGCCGAGGCGAGGGCGAGGACTCGGCTGTATTCGATTAGATAGAGGTAGTCCTGGCGGATGAAATGCTTGAAGCGCTCCACGTCCAGGGTGCCGTTACCGATGCCAGTGACGAATGGGTGGGCCATGATGGCCTGCTGCAGGTTGGCGCTTCGCGCGTGGATATCATCGGTGAATGACATTTCTTTTTTCCTCTGGCTTGTGCAGTATCCCCATGCCACTCACCCTGTGGGAGTTTGGCGAACGTTATTCTTCCCACCCACCTGTCCTCAATCTGCGTTCGTACAGCTAGCTTGGCCCCACCCCAGATTCTTCGGTCGTCCCGATGGGATCGGGACTCCTCAGAATGACATCTGTAATCGGCTTATTTTCTTCTGGCATCTCAGAATGGACTATGTGGCCTCCGATTCGTTTTTCGTTTTTGCGTGAGATTTTGTAGCTGAGTCATAGCTGGAGTGAAAGTTTTTTTGGAGAAAAGAATCCGAATTCCGCCATGCTTCCAGCTAGTGCTAGGTGATTTTGTGCTGGATGTCAATGAGACGACCAACGATGCGGACGGCCTTCAGCAACAGATCATCAGAGGTATGGGAGTCGGAGACCAGGTCGGAGAGCTTGACGCGCATGAGGGCGATCTCGGACTGGAGGTCTTTGAGGGCGGCAGCATCTTCCAGCGACTCCTGCTGCTCAGGCGAGAGGGCGCTGGAGTAGAAGCCGTGTTTGCGGGCGTTCTGGTTGCCCGGTTGAGCGCCGCGCCGGCGAGGCCAAGGTATGGTCTCTGGGGTTCGGTGAGCTCTGCGTTTGTCATAGGCAAAGGGTAGGGGATGGAACAGGGTGTGGGCAAGGGGGGAGATGGCAGGGGCGGGGTACTGGTGAGCCGTAGCATTCTAGTCGAATACTGAGGAATATGCAGCGAGCCATGCGGGTCAGGCTTCGTTGCTACTAACCTATGGTGGCCTATTGGGATATTGAAGTCCACTCCATGCGCCGGGCGCTGCACAGAGGATTTCGAATTGCGGTCTCGCCACGTTAGACGGTAGCATGGGTAATACAAGATAATTTATGTGATGCCCATTCCTGAAGGTTGTTGTCGCTTGTCAACCCCCTTACAAAGACCTTGCCAGGCTTGCCGATCTCCCAACGGCCTGCATGTTCACCATATCGATTGGAACCATGGCAACGATGCGCCAGATAACTTGATGGTGCTGTGCGAATGGTGTCATATGCAGGCTGATAGGCTGGGCAAGCCGTTGTTCGACAAGTTGCTAGCCAAAGTCGATGCTGACCCAGAAGCCAGGGATGCCCTCAGAAAGCGGTCCCAGATATGGTTTGAGAAGCTACCCGCTCACCGAAACGTACGGAACATAAGAACTAAGGACACAGACGAGATCTAAGCAGGCAGCTCTAGAGGCATTACCTCATCTCTTGTTACTATTGCTGACCAACGCCTCTTTCACGGCCAGCAGGTTCTGCTCCGGGCACTGGGGCGGTATGGCGCAGCCGGGGCCGACCATGAAGCCACGGTTGCCTGCTTCGGCTACGGCGTCCTGGACCTGTTGGGCTACGGCGTTGGGAGGGCCGGCGAGCAGGGTGCGCCGCCGGACGCCTCCAATCAAGGGCCTGTCTGTGAGGCTGCGAGCCGCCGACAGGGTCGGGTTGGTGGTACTGAGGGCGTCCCAATTGATTGCTTGCACATTTGGATAATCTGCAAGCTCTCTGAGCATGTTGTTGTTGCGGCAGACGTGGAGGATGTTGAATGAGGCCTCCCTGGCCGCGTCCACGATGCGCAGGTCGTAGGGGCGTCCGAACTCCTGGTACTCCTGGTCGGTGAGCAGGTCGTAAGAAGCCCAGGATGTAGTGGCGAAGAAGATGCCGTCTGCACCTACGTTGAGGCACTCGGTGACGAAGGCGCGATAGGTCTCGGTTATCACATCCAGGGCGGCGTGCACCTCCTGAGGGTGTTCACGCAGGTGGTCAACCAGCAACTGTTCCGACTCCACCAATCGCCCGGCTATGGCGATGGGGTTGAACACTGTCATCACGAATGGGATGTCGCCGTGGAGTCCGTCCTTAATGGTGCTGAGGGCTTGTAGCTGCTCTCCCAGGGTGCCCTGGTGAGGGTCCAGGGGAGCGAGCTTACGCCAGTCCCGGGGAAATTTGACTGGCAGGTAGGTGGCGGTAGGTGCGGTGTAGGGGTCGTCGGTGTAGCTGAAGGTAGCGCCCCAGTCCTCAACGTGGTACTGGGCGCGTGGGTTCACCTTCATGAAGTCCCAGTCGTACTGGCGCTGGAAGCCCAGCATGGCCTGGGCCAGGCCGTCGGCGGTGGTCTCCCGATCGTAGAAGTGGCGCCACATCGTGACGGGCGGTCGGTCGACCTGACCGCCGGCTAACGCGGTCCGAACTCGTTCACGCTTATCGGACATGGTCACCCCTCTTGCCGTTGCCGTTTGATGCGCTCGGCACGGCGGCGGGCCACGTCCAGCAGCAGGCGCACGCTTCTACCAGTCACACGCATGCTCCGTTTGGCCCTGCGCCTGCGCTCGCGCCGCTCACCCCGTGTATCGCGCTCCTCCATGTCGAGTTGATGGTACGGCAGGCCGCCCGCCAGGTGCAATCACATCTTGTATTCACCTTTGGGCTTTTGGAGTACCATGTCAGGAATCTGTATCCAGCGGGTATTCGGCAGGGATGAATAAGAAGAAACTGGTGCGGGAGCTGCAGCGCATAGTGGGCAAGGGGATGGTCATCCATCACCCCGACGACCTTCTGGTCTACGAGTACGATGGCTCGGTGGACCGGGGTCTGCCGGGTGCCGTGGTGTTCCCATCGTCGACAGAAGAGGTTTCGCAGGTAGTTGCCCTGGCCCACCGGGAGAGCGTGCCTGTGACACCCAGAGGCGCGGGTACCGGGCTATCGGGCGGCGCAATAGCAGCGGAGGGCGGGATCGAGATCGCCCTGACACGCATGCGGTCCATCCTGGAGGTGGACGCGGCGAATAGGACTGCGGTGGTTGAGCCAGGGTTGGTCAACCTGGACCTGTCCACTGCCACAGCCGCGCAGGGCCTGTTCTACGCACCGGACCCGTCCAGCCAGCGGGCATGCACCATCGGCGGCAACGTAGCCGAAAACTCCGGCGGGCCGCACTGCCTGCGCTACGGCACCACCACGGACCACGTGCTGGCCCTGGAGGTGGTGCTGGAGGATGGCGCTGTCGTATGGCTGGGTGACGGTTTTCGCGGTCGTCCAGGCTATGACCTGGTGGGCGCATTCGTGGGCTCCGAGGGGATGATGGGCGTCGTCACCAAGGTGGTCGTCAGGCTGCTGCCCACGCCTGAGTCGGTACGCACAATGCTGGCGGTGTTCTCGGAGATGGACCAGGCCAGCGCCGCCGTATCCAGCATCATAGGCACGGGGCTGGTGCCCACGGCGCTTGAGATGATGGATAAGTTAACGATAAAGGCAGTGGAGACGGCGATGAGGTTCGGCTATCCAAAGGACGCCGGAGCCATCCTGCTTGTGGAGGTTGACGGGCTGACCGGCGACGTGGAGGAGGCGGCGATAGAGGTGGAGCGGGTGTGCATGCTGGAAGGTGCGAGGGATGTGCGTGCCGCTAGCGAAGCCGCCGAGCGGGAAAGTCTGTGGGCGGGTCGCAAGGGTGCTTTGGGCGCGCTCGGAGCACTGGCGCCCAACTACTACCTGGTGGATGGCGTAGTCCCCCGTACCCGGCTGCCGGAGGTGCTTCGCAGGGTAGGGGAGATCAGTTCCGACGCCGGGTTCCCCATAGCCAACGTGTTCCACGCCGGCGACGGCAATCTCCACCCGTGCGTCCTGTTCGACGAGCGCCAGCCGGAGCATACGTCGCGTGTGCTGGAGGCCGGAGGCGAGATCCTGAAGACCTGCGTCGAGGTCGGCGGGACGCTCACGGGCGAGCATGGCGTTGGCATGGAGAAGAAGGAGTACATGCCTCTCATATTCACCAACGCCGACCTAGAGGCGATGCTCAGGTTGAAGCGGGTGTTTGCCCCATGGGGCCGGTTCAACCCGGGGAAGGTGTTTCCCGGCGGGCCGTCCTGCGGCGAAACGTTCCAGTCCACGGCGATCGGCAGAGCGGGGCCGGGCGCCTGGGTGTAGTCGCCCAGGTGTGATCGCCCTGGGTGTAATCTTATGACGACGACTGATACGCTGCGCGCCAGACTGGGATCGCTGCTCGACCCCGACTCGATTGCCCCGGACGCCGAACTGCCCCACTATGCCATAGACGGTGTCGTACCGAAGGCGGTGGCATCGCCCCATACGGAGGAGCAGGTGGGCGAACTGATGAAGCTGGCATCCGCCGAGGGATGGGGCGTGATACCCAGGGGCAACGGTTCCATGATGGCCCTGGGAGGCGTGCCGGAGCGCGCGGACGTTGTGCTGGCCCTCAATGGCCTGCCTCACTCCATAGACCATGTGCCGGGGGACCTGACGGTCATCGTGAGCGCGGCCACAACCTTTGAAGAGCTACGTACGGCCCTCGCGGACGCGGGACAGTGGCTACCCCTGGACCCGCCGCTGGCGTCTCAACAGACCGTCGGCGGTGTGCTGGCCACGAACCTGGCAGGCCCGCTGAGCCTGTCGTACGGCACGGCCAGGGAGATAGTCATTGGTATGCGTGTGGTCGGAGCAAACGGCGTGTCCACCAAGAGCGGCGGCAGGGTCGTCAAGAATGTCACCGGGTTCGACCTGGGCAAGGTCCACCTGGGCGCGCTGGGCACCCTGGGCGTCATTATTGAGGCGTCGCTGAAGGTGGTGCCGCTGCCTCAGCAGGATGCGACAGTGACCGCGACATTTGCCGACCTGCCTGCTGCCATCAGCGCGGCACATGAGATGTTGAAAGGATCGGCGTCTCCACAGGCATTGGAAATAGCAACGCCGCCTGCTGCCATAGAAGCGGGCGGCGCATGCACGCTGTATGTTAGGCTCATGGGCGGGTCGTCAGGCGTGACGCGACAGATCGACGGTTGTACGTCTGGCCTGCGTCAGGCCGGTGCTACGCGTGTGGATATACTGAACGGCGACGACGCGCTGTCCCTTTGGCGATTGCTGGCCGACTTCGGATGGCCCGCGGACGACGAATTAAATGCGGATGACGATAGCCTTTTGCTACGCCTGGGTTGCCTGTCGTCACGTACAAGCGAGCTTGCGGCCGCTGCTGTGGAGGTGGCCCGGGGTCACAGGTATGACCTGCGGATGCTGGCGGGCCCCGGTCGCGGCGTCCTGCGATTTTCTTTCCCTGGTGCCCATTGGGATGCGTCCAATGGCGGAACCATAGTGGATGATGTACGCCGCTTAGCGGCGTCGGTGGACGGCTATGCCATTGTCGAGCTGTGCCCGGCTACGGCCAAGGCAGGTCTGGACGTATGGGGAGACCCCGGCCAGGGCCTCGCTTTGATGCGTCTACTCAAGGAGCAGATGGACCCGCAACACATACTCAACCCTGGCCGGTTCGTAGGAGGCATCTAGGTGGCAACGACGGGTATGCCACAAGAGGTGGAAATGGGTCTGCCATTCGGCCCCAGAGACGAGGACCTGTACAGCTGCGTCCACTGCGGCCTCTGCCTCAGCGCCTGCCCCACCTATCTGGAGACCGGTCTGGAAACGGAGTCGCCACGGGGTCGTATCGCACTGATGAAGGCGATGCGAGAAGGTCGCCTCGGACTCACGCCGCGTGTGGTCTCCCACATGGAGCTGTGCCTTCAGTGCCGCGCCTGCGAGGCGGTATGCCCGTCCGGTGTTCCATTCGGGCGGCTGATGGAGGCGACCCGCGTACAGATCGCACGACGGCGCAAGGGGCCACTCCTACGTCGCGCCATCCTGCGGCTGATGTTCCGGCAACTGCTGCCGCACCGCGGAAGGCTGCACCTGCTCGGCAGGTTGCTGCGCCTGTATCAACGGTCGGGTTTGCAGCGACTGATGAGCCACGTACCCGGTCGCATCGGCTGGCTCCAGGCGCAGCTTCCGTCGCTGCCCAGGACGTTCTTCCAACCTTCACATGAGCCGTTCGCTCCATTGGGCACGTCTGTCAGGCGGGTTGGCTTGCTCTCCGGGTGCGTCATGCCTCTGTTTCAGGGTCCGACAATGGAGGCGGCGGTCAGGGTGCTGACACATAACGGCTGCGAGGTCGTGGTGCCGCCGGCGCAGGTGTGCTGCAGCTCCCTGAACGTCCACGGTGGAGACATCGAACAGGCCAGGCAGATGGCGCGTAGGAATATCGACGCCTTCGATGAAGCGGGCGTTGAGGCGGTGGTGTCGGCATCCGCAGGGTGCGGCTCCACGATGAAGGAGTACGGTCGGATGCTGGAAGACGACCCGGAATATGCTGAGAAGGCCGAGCGGTTCGGCTCGATGGTGGTCGACATCACAGAGTTCCTGGCCGGCCTTCCCCTGGTCCCGCCTGAGCGCGAGAGTTCCCTGCGTGTGACCTACCAGGACGCGTGCCACCTGGCCCACGCCCAGCGGATCACGACTGCGCCCAGAGAGGTGCTTGGGGCCATTCCAGGGTTGGAGCTGGTGGAGATGGAGGCATCCAGCCGGTGCTGCGGCGCCGCAGGCCTGTACAGCGCGCTTCAGCCGGAGATGTCACGGGCGCTGATGGAGAACAAGGTGCGGTCGGTGCTGGATACGGGTGCTGGCGTGGTCGCATCCGCCAACCCGGGCTGCATGATCCAGTTACAGGCGGGCCTGGCGCGGGCGGGAAGCAGCGTCAGGGTGTGCCACGTGGTCGACCTGCTGGATGAGGCGTATGGGATGGGTGGAGAGCGGTGATTTCTTAAGTAGTGGCAAGTAACAGTCCAATCTTGATGCAGCAATATCAGCGAGGGTTGAGATGACAACTGGTATGTTTGTTCTCCGGAGCGATGGCTCACTGACTCCAATGAGTGGGCAGCCCTACGATTCAGAGAGCCTTCTACAGTCATGGATAACTGACCGTCCTGAACTGCTTGCTGGCGACCAAATCAATCCTGAAAACCCGAGGCGGTGGCTCCTTATAAGTCGGGAAGCTGGCGTACCGGGGTCTCCGGACTCGGGTGCCCGCTGGTCGGTTGACCACCTATTTCTCGATCAAGATGGTATTCCGACGTTTGTTGAGGTGAAGCGGAGTACCGATACCCGAATCCGGCGAGAGGTGGTAGGGCAGATGCTGGACTATGCTGCCAATGGCCTTCAGTACTGGCCGTTGGAGTCGATTCAAGCAATGCTAGTTGAACGGTGTAAAAATCTCGGCATCAGTGTTGAGGACGAGATCAAGTTGTGTTTAGGCGACGAGGCAGAACCTGAAGCACTTTGGGCAGCAGTACGAAGAAATCTAGAAGATGGGTCAGTTCGCCTCCTGTTTGTGTCAGACAAGATACCGCAGGAGCTTTTGGCTGTTGTGGAATTCCTGAACAAACAGATGGATAGGACTGAAGTCCTAGCGGTAGAAGTACAGCAGTATGTTGAGTCGGGAGGCAGTGGGCTGGTCACGCTGGTGCCACGCATCCTGGGTCAGACGATAGAGTCTCAACAGAAGAAAAGGACGGCTCAGGTCGATCAGCGGAGTTGGAACGAAGAAAGTTTTTTTGAGGAGGCTAGTCGCCAGCTACCTGAAGATGAAGTGAGGGCCTTGCGTGCCATATATGACTGGTCTTTAGCTAATCTATCACGAATGACTTTCGGGCAAGGAAAGACTATGGGGTCGTTTAGCGGTGCTCTCGATGTCTCTGGCGGCTCTGCCTGGCCTTTGCGCTGCTACACCAAAGGATACGTCGAGTTTACTTTTGGTTCCATGGATTACATGTCTGTATTGAGCGATATTGGCACTCGGCGCAAATTCCTCGAAAAGCTTGTGATTATCGATAGCTTCAATCAGCCAATGGATGACAATACTCTTCGCCGATTCCCAAGTGTACGTGCACGATCGCTGGCCCAGGAAGGAGAACTGCAAAAGCTGCTCGATGCTTTGGACTGGTTTGTGACCGAAGCTAAGGTAGCCTAGCGCTGAAAATATCCGCTCAAATCCTTCGACAAGTCCGAGTAGGCCCGACACGTCGAGGCTCACGATGGAATCGGAGACTCGCAACTCCTGTGGGAGCTCAAGGTGAGTGTGTCGTAGCAGATAAGCTGGTAAGGGTCACCCAACCAGTGCGCGCTGGGCGGCGGCGAGGCCTTCGCCACGGGCTACCTCATACCCGTTCTTGGGCAGGAGGTCCTCCAGCACCGAGAGGAGGGTCAGTACCGAGCTGGCGGTGGCGTTTTCGCCCATAAGGCCGATGCGCCACACCTGGCCCGCCACGGGGCCGAGCCCGCCGCCTATCTCAATTCCGTACCGCTGTAACAGTGCGGAGCGCACCGCAGTGTCGTCGACGCCGTCCGGTATCCGTACCGTTGTCAGTGTCGGTAGGCGGTACTCCTCCTGTGCGAAAAGGCGCATCCCCAGAGCTTCCAGGCCCGCCTTCAGTGCGGTGGAGGCTTGGGCATGGCGCTGAATTCTCGCCTCCATCCCTTCCTCCAATACCACGCGCAGCCCTTCCCGCAGGCCGTACAGCATAGAGATGGGTGTGGTGTGGTGGTACGCCCGTGTCCCTGACCAGTAGCCACGCAGCAGTGTCAAGTCCAGATACCAGCTCTGAATGGGCGTCTGCCGGTCCTGTATGGCTGTCTCAGCACGGGCGCTTACGGTCAGTGGAGCCAGGCCAGGCGGACAGCCCAGGCACTTCTGCGACCCGCTGAAGCTGACATCCGCTCCCCATCCATCCACATCCACATCGACGCCTCCAAGCGAGGTACGGTGTCCACCAGGGCCAGTGCGCCGTGGCTGTGCGCGATATCCACTATCTGACGAGGGGGCGTGAGTACGCCTGCAGAGGTCTCGGCGTGTACGAACGCCACCGCCTTGACGCCGCTGTGCCGCTTCAACTCTGCGTCGATGGCACCCGGATCAACGGGATGGCCCCAGGTCGCTTCGACCCGGTGGACCATGGCGCTGCACCGCTCGGCGATCTGGGCGATGTGTTCTCCAAAGAAGCCGTTGATGCCAACTACTATGGAGTCGCCGGGTTCAAGTACGTTGACCAGGGCTGCTTCAATGCCCGCGGAGCCGGTGCCGGATATGGGCAGCGTCATGTCGTCGTTCGTGCGGAACACCAGGCGAAGCATACCAGCCACGTCATCCATGACCTGCAGGAAGTTTGGGTCCAGGTGGCCCAGCAGGAACATGCTCATGGCCTGGAGCACCCGGGGGTTCACGTTGCTGGGGCCCGGGCCGAGCAGCAGACGGGCAGGGGGATGGAACTCCTGTTGATAGGGTTCCATACAGATTACCTAGGCTACGCCTGAGGCACCGCCGTCTATGTTGACCGACGTGCCGGTAAGGTAGCTGGCCCGGTCTGAGGCCTGGAAGCAGATAACGTCGCCCGCCTCACGGCCCTCGCCGGGGCGGCCCAGCGGAACGTTCTGGCTCCGATCTTCGTAGAACTGGTCCAGCGTGAGCGAGGGGTTCTGCTCATGCATGCCCTCGAAACGGTGCTCGTGCTGGCCGCTCTTGATGAAGCCGATGCATACGGTGTTGACCAGGATGTTGTACTGGGAGAGGTCCTTGGACATGGCCTTGGTCAGGGCGATCCCAGCGGCACGTGTGACGGAGGTTGGCATGGAGTTGGCGCCGGGCTGCTTGGCGCCCAGGTTGGTCACGTTGATGATGCGACCCCCACCGACGCTCTTCATGTGGGGTATGGCGGCACGGGCAAACCTCATCGCGCCATAGAACTTCAGGTTCATATCTGCCTGCCATCCCTCCTCGTCCACTGACTCGAACGGCCCGGCGGCCGATGTACCGGCGTTGTTCACCAGAATGTCCAGCCGCCCGAACTCGGATACGGCGCCTGCGATCACCTTTTCAGCGTCGGCGGGGTCTCTCACGTCCGCCGAGATGGGCAGAACAGTACCGCCGGTCGCAGCACGAATCTCATCGGCGGCAGCGTCCAGCACATCCTGGCGCCTGGCGCAGGTAATGACGCGAGCGCCCTCCTGCGCCATGCTGGCGGCTGCGGCCTTTCCGATGCCCTCACTGCTGCCGGTGATGATTGCTACCTTGTCTTTGAGGCCCAGATCCATTGAACGCTCCTCTGTGATGGTTAGATGTGGGAGAGCGGCATCATTATAGCAGGGTGTGCCCTGCGCCTAGTTTCTCTAGAAACTGACAAGACCAGGCTTACACAAGTGGTCTTCTCAATGAAGCTTCCCAGACGAACGGCTTCTTCCCACCCACCCGCCCTCATACGTTTCAGTTGAGGGGGTACCCCTCAAACTCCCCAGCAGGAAACCCAGGTTTCCTATACCTTCCTGGGGTTGTGCAGGCTATTTGTGAGAAACAAAAGGGAAGCGCCATCACCAAGTTGAGGTCGGAGAGCCTGCAGGTATCCGGCTTTGCATAAGGAGCTAGATAAACCTAAGGAACTTAGTTCAGCCATGCGCCTGGTGGTGTCATGCTCTTTTCCAACTGGCTTCGGATCTTTTGATGTTCTTGCCGCAGCAGTGGCGTTAGGAGCTGTATCCGCTCCCTGGCCGTGGGGGCCTCCAATATGCGCTGGCGTTCCTGGTTGTCACCGCGCAGCACCGAGCCTAAGTAAAAGCTCAGCTCCACCGGGTCCGTGGGGCAGTCCACCTCTCTTACCCATCCGCCGCGTAGACCGAGGAGTGTACGCAGATACTTCTCCAGATCGGTCCTGACCGGCTGAATCTCCTCCGCCGTGGGAGGTGGGTCTCCCGCAGGCTCCTCCGGGAAGCTCACCAGTGCTGTGATATAGGGCTGTTCCTGCAGAATCTCCCGTATGTGGAAGCGTCGTTCGCCCATGGCCAGCAGATCCATTGTGCCGTCGTCCAGGGGTGTTGTGCGCCTGATCCTGGCAACCGTGCCTGTCGCGTGAGGTATTGCCGGGGCACCCACCTCCTGGCCCTGTTTGATCAGCACAACGCCGAACCTTGAGTCTGAATCCAGGCACGCCTGGATCATCGCTTTGTACCGCTCCTCAAATACGTGCAGAGGCACCATCATGCGAGGGAACAGCACTGTGTTCAGAGGAAAGAGGGGTAGCTCGCGGTCGGTCGTGTCCATACCAGGCTCCCAATAACGGTGGGCACAGTATAGTCCAGCGAAAAGGCGGGCGTAAGCCATCCATCCTTGACATGGATAAACCGCCGCTCTTACAGTTGAAACATTCCCATTCCTAATACGATAACGATATGAGCGAACTCCACATTGAAATGGGCCGTATAGCCCGGTTGAAGGCCGATGCCGTCGGAGAGCCGGGGGAGCGACGCTTCAGGTTGATAGCGGAGTCGCTCGAAGGCCGCTCAGTGGTGATGTGGATGGAAAAGGAGCAGATGTTCCGGCTTGGAGAGGCGCTTCAGGAACTGGTGGCTGAGGCGGAAGAGATGGGTACGGGTAATGGCGATTCGACCTTACCAACGGAGCCGGCGCAGCCCATGGCAGACCCGGGGCTGGAGTTCCAGGTGGGCCGACTAGCGGTAGGGTACGATCCACAGATCGCCCTCTTCGTCATTGCCGCCTACGAGGCAGAGGACATTGAGGATGACGACGCTCTGCCTACCGTTAACCTGATGGCGACTCATGATGAGGTTGAGGCGCTTGCTGAAGAGGCTTTCGCCGTCTGCGCCGCGGGGCGGCCTGTGTGCAGCCTGTGTGGCGCGCCGATGGAAAAAGAGTTCCATATGTGCCCTGCGCTCAACGGCAATGACATCTTGGAACTGTAGACATTCCAGGCGTACGGTCTCATTTCAACCGCCCGCCGTTTTCGCTCCATGACCTACCTGGCTTTGTGGCCCCCTCACTTAGGTTAGGTCCGCTTCTTGCTAGAGCTGTGCTTGAATGGCAACGTACCCCAATCTACAATGATTCGTACCGTCTGTTGTCTGGCAGGACTGTATGAAGAACGATTCAGAAAACAAGGGGCGGCCACACTTTCCCCCCGAGTTGCTAGACCTTCTAGCCAATGGTGAGATGGGCGATTGCCGCCTTGCACCCGAAGGGTCCAACTACGCCTTCTACGCCACTCTGTCAGGCGGTGGTCAGACCTGCCCGGTAGTGTACAAACCACAACGGGGAGAAGCGCCTCTCTGGGACTTTCCGGATGGTACGCTATACCGCCGTGAGTACGCCGCGTACCTCCTAAGCGAAGCGTTGGGCTGGTGCTTTGTTCCGCCCACGGTGGTCCGTGAGGGGCTACACGGGGTCGGCTCAGTGCAGCTATTTATGGAGTCGCAGCCCAATGCGCACTACTTCACATTCAGAGACGACTACCGGGATGAGATGCTGCGCATCTGCGCATTCGACGTTATCGTCAACAACGCGGACCGCAAAGCTAGCCACTGCCTGCTGGGCACCGACGGTTGGGTCTGGTTGATCGACCATGGAGTCACATTCCATGACCAGTACAAGCTGCGGACGGTGGTCTGGGACTTTGCGGGCGAGCCGGTGGACGAATGGCTGGTCAGGGACATGGAACGATTGCTGGAAAGCATGGCCCGGCCCGAAGGGCTGGTCGAGCAAATCAACTCCCTGTTGCTTCCCGAGGAGTCGAAGGCGCTTCAGCGTCGTCTGTCGGACCTTCTGGAGCGAGGGGTGTTTCCAATGCCGGGCTCCCGCCGGCCCTACCCCTGGCCCATGTTCTAGCCCGTATCCTGGTCCACTGATGCCGAAGCCAGCGTAGTAGTCCTCCGCGCGGTTTCAGTTCAGCGGACACTACTCTTGAGAGGGACTTGGAGCTCATCACCAGGCCGGTGCGCCACTGCCTCAAATCACCATCGGAGGGGAGTCCGGTGCTCCGTTCCAAGAAGGATAGCATTGGTTCCCACTGGCGTCCGGTCCACGCCAGGGCTTCGCCGCCGGCCTCGCGAACGATGACAACACCGGCGGCCACGTCCCATATGCGGGGTCCGCCAAAGGCGGCGAGGCGCAGTACCCCCGACGCCACCAGACTGATCTCGTAGACTATGCTGCCTGTCGTCCTGACCTCGCCTATCTGACGGCGCAGCTCTTTCCCCATCTGAAATTGGCCGCGGAACGCGCCTGGTAGAGATACCAGGCCGCTTCCAGGTTCTCCTTCGCCGTCGTGGGCATGTATGGGTTCATCGTCTGCAAAGGCGCCACTCCCGGAGCGGGCGTGCAGCACCTGACCGCCTGCCTTGAGGGGCGAGGGCACGAACATCGCACCCACGACAGGCACGCCACGGTGGAGGACGCCCACCGAGACGCCGAAGAAGGGGTAGCGGTTGAGGAAGTTGTACGTGCCGTCCAGCGGGTCGAGAACCCATATGAAGTCGTTATCCAGACCCTGTGACTCCGGCGTCTCCTCGCCAAGAATTCCGTGGTCCGGGAAACGGTCTCGTATTCCGGCAGCTAGAAGCTCCTCGGCCTGCTTATCCGCTTCCGTGACGGGGTCTCGGTTCCCTTCAGACTTGTACTCTACCTGGTGGTCGCGTTGAAAGGAGTCCAACAGTAAGGCGCCCGCGTCACGAGCCAGGAGGACGGCGTGGCCTTCTATGGAGCGGAGAAGCTCTGGATCAACATCTACGCGGGGTTGCAAAAGCGGGTGTCTCCTTTACCCCTGAGGGCTTAGGCCTTAGGGGACATCCAGCCTATCACAGAAAAGCATGATCTTCCCGCCGGTGTATTGGGAGCGGACGCCTTCGTCTCCTCCACGCCTCTCTCGTGACCTTTGGGGATAAGAGGGACACCTTCTTGGCGCTCATCTAGCTCTTGTGCAAGATCTAGGACGCCGTCCGACTTTGTCACGAAATGTCAGGTTGAGCGGAGCACCATCGAACCTCAGGCTCCCTGATAGGGAAGCAAGGTGGGCCTCGCACCCATGTTCTCCTCTGTTGATGAGGGCTTGCCTCTAACGCAACAATGAAAAGCATGGGTCTGGGCAATGCCCAGAGTACGGTCCTACGAAGCGGGGTAGTTGACCCTGACGTGGGTCTTGAGGCCGCCCCTCTCGTTGTACCAGGCCTCCACTAGCATGGAGTCCGGCTCCGCCAACGCTACCAGGTCCCGCAGCACCAGGTTCACAGCGTGCTCTTGAAGGATGCCGACGTTCCTGTAGGAGGTCAGGTAGTACTTGAGCGACTTCAACTCCACCAACCGGTGGCGCGGCCTGTAGGTGATTACCAGTCGTCCGAAGTCGGGTAGGCCGGTCCACGGGCATACGGAGGTAAACTCCTCCGTCTCATAGGTCACGTCGGTGGCTGAGCCCGGATGGTCGAACGGTATGTGCTCCAGGATGTCGGTGTCTATACGGGTCGCGTCTTCGACATCGTAGCGGCGGTTGGTGTGCTTATCGGTGAGCATTCGTACCTCTGAACTATGACAGGGGTCAGTATATCATAGGGGCGCGAGACGGCCGCCTCTGTGCCTCACAGGGTCACGCGCTAGGCAGGTGTCCTCTGCCGGAGCTCGGCGGGCAGGACAAAGGATATGTCCTCTTGGGCCACGGTTACGGTGCGTATCTGTCTGGGGCCCAGGGCCTCTACTACGACTGAAACGAGTGTCTCAGGCGTGGAGGCACCGGATGTCACTCCTATTGTTGCAACGCCTTCCAGCCACTCCTCTTTGATCTCCTCGGGACCGTTGACCAGGTAGGCGGTGCATCCCTCTGCCCGGGCCGTCTCCCGTAGGCGGTTGCAGTTGGAGCTGTTCTGTGCGCCGATGACAAGTATCAGTTCCACATCCTGCGCCAAGGCCTTTACGGCGGACTGGCGGTTGGTAGTGGCATAGCAGATATCGTTGCGTGTGAGCAGGGCAGGGAAGCGTCCCTTGAGGACCTGAACGATCTCGCTGGTATCATCCACGCTGAGTGTCGTCTGTGTAAGTGCTACAACGCGGTTGGTGTCCGGCACCTGGACCCGCTCCGCGTCCTTGACCGTCTGGACAAGGAGTGTCCGTTCCGGCACCTCGCCCATTGTGCCTATAACCTCATCGTGCCCCTTGTGGCCCACCAGGATGATAGTGAAGCCGTCGCGGGCGTACTTCAACGCTTCGCTGTGGACCTTGGTAACCAGGGGACAGGTGGCGTCTATAACTCGCAGTTCGCGCTCCCGCGCCTCTTCCCATATCGATGGCGCGACGCCGTGAGCGGAGAACACCACCGTCTCACCGCGGGGGATCTCTTCGATCTCCTGGACGAAGATGGCGCCCTTGTCGCGCAACTCTGCCACGACGTATGGGTTGTGGACGATCTCTCGTCGCACGTAAACGGGCGATCCGAACCGTTCAAGGCATAGCTCAACTATGTCAACGGCGCGGACTACACCGGCACAAAATCCCCTGGGGGCGCTCAGAACGATGTCTATGGCGGGCCTTTCTCAGACGGTCAGGCCATATGGTATCACAAGTTTGCCTTGTCAAGGCGCTGCGGCCACTAACTCGCGGGCGGATCACAAGGGCCGAACGATACGCCCTTAAAACAGAGTAGCTCCACAGAGAGTGGAGCTACTCCAATTCATCGCCTAGCGAATTATTGGCCCACCCTTATGGGCAGGGTTTCACGCTAGCCTAGGTCTGGGCGCCTATGCTGTGCCATGTAGGTGCCCCCAGCGGCGATCAGCAGGAAGCCGACCAGCATCAATCCAAGGAGCAGGCCTGAGCCAGGTGCGAAGTCTCCGGTAGGCGGGGGTTCTGGCGTGACTGTTGGGAGAGGCACAAAGACAGATGGAGTTGCTGTAGGAGGAGTCAGTGGCCCCGCAATAGGTAGAGGAACGACTCCCACGGTATTGGAGGCCACGACCAGTACGGGTGTGCCTCCGACTCGCTCCATCAGGTGTATGCCGAGTGTAGATCCAGTCAGATCGGTCCCATGGATGAAATTAAAGCTAAGACTTTGGCCAGTCGGGAATGCGCCGAAGTTGCCCAAGCGCTGGGTATGGATTGGCGTGGTGCCGGTGGTAGGCTCAACAAAGACCTCAATTTCAACGATCTGGCCATCCAGGGACGCATCAATGTTGAAGTCAACCTTTACAGTTGTACCAGCGGTATCCCAGTTCCACACAACCAAGCCAGGATCCAAAGTCCCCGCCCAGTCATCCGCCGCAGCCCGCTCAACGAACAGAAAGGTGACAAAGCCCATCAACAGAATAAGTCCTATGGATACTAAGGAAATACGGCTCTTAGTCAAGAGCATCGCTATCTACCTCCGGGGGTGCTTTATGAATAACGAGAGCAGAGATTTAAAAAACAAGCACTACAAACGGGGCGTGCATACCAGCACACGCCTTGGGCATGCTAGCATCTGGAACTCGCAGGTGTCAAGAGTTATGGTGTTGAATTCGGAATGGGTCACTAGCTGATTGAAACGGTTCTCTAGCTTGCAACATCATCGTAAGGCCTCTCGTAACCGATCGCCCTGCGAGCAGGCTTGCGCCCAGGAAGGCGAAATTCGTAACGGCGCGAAGAATCTTCTCACACTTATCAAGCAGGTAGGTTAGGCTAGGCCGGCCTTAGACAGGTGCTCGTGTAGTCGCTCTAGTGTGATTCGGTTCTCCTCAAGTGGAAAGCCGTCCACGCTGTAGACAGGGCGCACCTCTATTCCGTCCACGGCACCGAGGTCCACCATGTGGCGAATGACCCCCTCCTCTGACTCAACGGTGGGCAGCAGGTTGCGCCTTGAAAGCTCAGACATAGCTGCTATGATGCCGTACCCGCCCCAATTGGATACGCTGGCAAGCACCAGCCGGTTCACCGGTGTAACCGTAGGGTCATTGGGCAGGGTGTCCACCCCAGGGATGTGCTCGGCGAGGCTGCCCATCCCTATCTCGTTGCCTCCGTCGCCTACGCCGACCGTGGCATCATGGTGCAGTACCAGATAGTCCAGCTTGGCGTTGTACCGAGATATGTCAACGCCCCGCATGTTCAGATAATCGCCGCTGGCTGTTGCGCCGCATCGCTCTACAGAGATGACCACCGAAGGCCGGAGCCGCGCCAATAGTTCGTCAGCGAACTGCTCACTGGCCTGCACGTCGGTTATTGGAAACTCCACCACGGAGTCCACGGGCACAAGGCCATCAAAAAGGAAGGCGCTGTACCGGTCTGTGACGTAGGTGGTGGAGAAACCCAGGGCGTCCAACACCTTACCCAGAAAGTAGGCGCCGGGTGGGCCATCGGTCTCTGGAGCTTTGGCGCCAAGGATATAGAATCCGGTGCAAATGAGCACACGCCCCGGGTTGTCCAGGATGAGCCTAGCCGCCTGGCTGCAGAAGTCGTCCGGCAGATGGGTGCGCAGCGCGGAGATGCCGCGCCGGTCCCTGTCCAGGATAATGTCCTCTATCGTTGCCATTGGGGTGGTCATGTGCGACGGCCTGCGGCACGTGCATCCTATAAGACCGTCAGCTCCTGGTCCCTCAGGTCTGTGACGAACATGTTGCCGGGCGCGTGAGTGATCATCAGCGGTGGTTTGGAGTGCATAGCCACCGCCTGCGGCGTTACGCCACAGGCCCAGAACACAGGCACCTCGCCATCTTCCAGTTCCACGATATCGCCGTAGTCAGGCTCGGACAGGTCTCGGATGCCTATTCGCTGCGGGTCACCGATATGTACCGGCGCTCCGTGCACATCCGGGAACCGCGACGTTACCTGGACCGCCCTCACAACCTTCTCCTGCGGTATGGGGCGCATGGATACCACCGTGGGCCCGGCGAACTGCCCGGCGGACTGGGTGGGTAGCGACGTCACATACATGGAGACGTTCTTTTTCTGCTCGATGTGACGGAGGGAGATACCGGCATCCATAAGTGCTGTTTCAAAGGTGAAGCTGCAGCCCAGCAGAAAGGTTACCAGGTCATCCCGCCACTCCTCCAAGATGTCATCCGCCTCCTTCTCCAGAACGCCGTCGCGGAAGACCCTGTACCTGGGCAGATCGGTGCGTATATCTGCGCCCGGCGTTGAGATGACGGGCTCCGTAACGCCCGCCTCCATTACCTCTATTAAGGGACACGGTTTGGGGTTCCGCTGGCAGAAGAGCAGGAAGTCGAATGCTTGGGCTTGGGGCAGAATTACCAGGTTCGCCTGAACGTATCCCGGCGCTACCCCGGCGGTGGTCCGGGCCTCCCAGCGGCCTCCGCGCACCAACTCCCGTATCTCTCGCGGGGTTTGTGGTAGAGGATTTGAGGCCATAGGTACTGCCCAAGTCCGGCGAATGTCGCCAGTGGATGCTGATTGTATCAGCGTCCGACTGAAGGGAGCAATGTTGTAGCCGACGCCCTCTGGGGTTACAATACGTTTTAGTGTGACCATTAGCGCCAAAGCCGTAAAGGGGGCTCAATATGGCAGACCTGGTTGAACGACAGTTGAAGGAGAGCAAGACGATCGCGGTGGTAGGGCTTTCGCCCAATCCCGAACGCGATAGTAATCGCGTCGCCTTATACTTGCAGAAGGTTGGATACCGCATAATCCCGGTCAATCCTATGGTGGAAGAGGTGCTGGGCGAGAAAAGCTACCCTGACCTGAAGTCCATCCCAGCGGATATAGACATAGACATGGTGGACGTGTTCCGCCGCTCCGAGCTTGTGGAGCCGGTGGTGGACGAGGCCATTGAGCTGGGTGTCAAATTCATATGGATGCAGGACGGGGTCATCCATGATGAGTCGGCCAAGAAGGCCGAAGCCGTAGGCATACCCGTCATTATGGACAACTGAACGCTGCGAGAGCATCGCCGCCGGTTCGGCGGCAACAGTGAATCACAGCGCAGTCAGTAAGCAAATCAAATAGCAATCGTAGTACCAAATAGCGGGCCCGGACTTTATGGCGACCGTCCTGTTCCTGTGTGTACATAACGCTGGCCGAAGCCAGATGGCCGAGGCCATCTTCAACCGTATTGCTAAGGAGCAGGGTTTCGCCTATACGGCGGAGTCGGCGGGTACGGAGCTGGCAGATCGAGTACACCCCAGGGTGGTTGAAGCCATGGCCGAGATAGGCCTGGACCTGTCAGGGAAGAGCCCTCGGTTGCTTACCAACCGGATGGTTGAACAGGCGGAAAGAGTCATTACGATGGGCTGCGCCGTGGACTCAGAGGCTTGCCCGGCTGTCACCCTGAGAGAGGTGGAGGACTGGGGGTTGCCTGACCCCAAGGATATGGAGCTTGCTCAGGTCGGGGCTATCCGCGATACCATTCGCGGTAATGTGGAGGCCCTGCTCAGGACACTCCAGCTTGTGACGATCTTGCGGCTCGTTGAAGAGCCGGCGGAGCAACATACGGAGGGACATCACGATGGCCAGCTACATCAAGGATGAGGCCCAGGAATGGGCGTGGGACAACCTTCACGGTCAGTGGTCCACACTGGTCACACCGTTCACCCCGGAGGACACGGTTGATGAAGCGGGGCTTAGGCATAACATCCGCTATATCCAAAGCCTTGGGGTAAAGGGAGCGGGATGTGGCTGGGGCATGGGCGAGTTCTGGAGCCTCACGCAGGAGGAGCGTCTGCACATCCAGGACATTGTGGCCGACGAGTCGCGTGACCAGTGGCTCATAGGCACGCACGTTACCGATACATCCGTACCGGACATGCTGGCGCTGGCCAGGCATGCCGAAGATGTCGGCTTCGATCTGCTTATCGTTGCGCCGTCCTACATGGTCACCAGGACAGAGGAGCAGGTTATCCAGTACACGCGGCTCCTGGCTGAGAACAGCTCCCTGGCCATTATGTTCTATAATTCGCCTCAGTTTGGCATCCTCATGTCTGCTCAGGGGCTGCGACGCATATGTCAGATACCTAACGTTGTGGGCGTGAAGGAGGCCAGTTTCAACCAGCAGCTGTCCGTAGAGACTCATCTGCTAGTTGGCCGCGACGCCATTATCAGTACCCCGGACGAATGGATATTCGCCAAGGCCAAGCAGCTTGGCTTTCAGCAACAGGTGATGTTCGCCAACACATCAGACTGGCGTTTCGATACTCCAGAGGAGAACCAGTACGTCCAGTTCATTGAGAGGGCCACCCAGGGCGATCTGGACCAAGGGTTCTACGACACTCATCTCAAAGAGATAAAACAGCTCTCAGACAAGTGGTGGGGGGCCACCGTCCAGAAGTTCGGTGGCGCGATGCCCGTGTCCCTGGTCAAGTACTGGGGTGGACTGATGGGCCTGTCCGCAGGCCACGTCCGGCCTCCGCTGTCGGACATGACCGACGACGAGAAGGCCGAGCTCCGGCGGGAGCTAGGGGCACTGCGCCCGCTTGCTTCCCAGAAGGCGAGGCAGAATGGCCGAGCACTCGCCAAGCAGCGCACGTCTGTCAAGCTTGCAGGGGCCTCGACTCAGAGCAACGGGTCGGAGAATGGCCACGAGAGCAACCTTTCGGGCATGTTGCTGATGGTCAGCGTCCAAAATATGGACGAGGCTCTGGAGGCAGACCGGGGCGGGGCGGACCTCATAGACATAAAGAACCTTCAAGAGGCACTGGTAGGCTCCGGCCATCCGATGGTGGTGCGGGAGATCAGGGAGCGAATCTCGGATGATAAGCATGTCAGCGTCACTCTGGGCGTGGTGCCCAGCCAGCCGGGTACTGTGGCCATGGCGGTGCATGCCGCGGGGATCCTGAACGCAACGTCCGTGAAGGTGGGCTTCGTCAACACCGACTACGACACAGCGGTAGACGTCCTGCGGAACTCGCGACGTGCTCTGGAAGGGTCCCAGACCAAGCTTATCGGCTCCCTTTTTGCTGACAACGGCCTGCACGATGGCCTGGACCCGCACCTGATGCTCAAGCTAGCCAAGGAAGGGGAGTGCGACGGTTTCCTTATAGACACGTTGACCAAGGACGGCAGGAACCTTTTCGATTTCATACCTGAGGCTAAGTTGCGCGAGATGGTATTCGAGGGGAAGCAGCTTGGGATGAGCACCGCCCTTTCCGGCCACCTAAAGATGAGCGATATTGACGAGCTGGCCCGCATCAACCCGGATATCGTCGGTGTGCGCGGAGCCGTATGCAGAAGCGAAGACCGCGCCAGCGCCGTGGCCTGGGAGGCGGTGGCCGAGTTCAAACACGCCTTGAACCAGCGGAAGAGCGGCGAGGTAAACCCTTACGCCGACTCGCCGATGGCGACCAACGGTGGCAGCGGCTGGGTCGTGCTTGATGGCAGAGGCAAGAGTTGCGCTGGTGTCATTGCTGCGCTCACTAAGCAGGTGGAGGCGGACGACCATTCATTCGTCGAAGCGATAATGAGTGATGCCCTGAACATCTACGACCTGACCGTCTGGACGGAGCAGGCAGGCCACCGTATGCTCACGCAGCGCAAGGAGTCAGATGGCACCCTGCGTGTGCTGATACAGCCCTTCGCCGCGTCTCGGTAAACGCTCCCTGCGGTAAAATGTCTCCTCTGGGCCGGTCCAGGGGAGACATTTTGTGACTCAATGATCTGGCGCTATCCTACCCTACGCCATGAGAGGAAGGAGCGAGATGACAACAGCGAATGATCGAAACCGAGGGGTAATCGAGGAGTTCCGAAATTCAGGAGGCAGGGTAGGCGGAAACTTTGAGGGCGCCCCGATCCTTTTGATGCATACGGTTGGAGCCAAGACAGGTGAGGAGAGGGTCACCCCCGCCATGTACCTGCCAGATGGGGACCGCTGGGTGGTGTTTGCCTCTAGGGGAGGGGCTCCCAACAGCCCAGGTTGGTTCCACAATCTTGTCGCCAACCCGGACATGGAGATTGAGGTGGGCACGGAGACGATCGAGGTCAGGGCCACCGTAGCCTCACCTGAGGAGAGGGACCCTCTGTATGCACGTCAGGCCGCGGCCTACCCGCAGTTCGGCGAGTATGAGAAGAGGACGTCACGTAAGATTCCGGTGGTCATTTTCACCCGCCGCAGCTAATGTGGCAAACGGCTGCTCAATACTGAGGAGCCATGTCCGCTCACTCCCTTCGACAGGTCCGAGTAGGCCCGACACGCCGAGGCTCGCGATGGAATCGGAGACTCGCGACTCCTGTCGGAGCTCAGGGTGAGCGATATTCCCAAGTGTCATGCTGATCCCGACTTGTCAGGACGATGCAATAGGGACGACTGAAATATCTAAGGCGTGTGCTGACGGTAGGCGGATGTCTTAGATTCTTCGCTTCGCTCAGAATGACAGAATGAGTTCTGCTCAGGATGGGCCGGTTGCTACGCGCCCTCTTTAACAACTGGGTTTCGCAGCACCCCTATGCCGGTAATCTCCACCTCTATCACGTCGCCGTGCTTCACGTTCTGCGGTACGAGGTCGGTACCCATCCACACAACGTCGCCCGGATATAGGGTCAGGTACTGACTCATCCGGTTCAGGTAGTGGGCGATACCGTATATCATATTGTTGGTGGCGAAGTCGGCCTGCACCTCACCGTTCACCCTGACCAGGGTTCGCATCTTGGCCGGATCCGCATCCGTCTCTATCCATGGTCCCATCGGCTTGAACGTGTCGGCATTCTTGGCGCGCCACATGGTGCTGTCGTCGGCCTGCCAGGTCCGTTCACTGAAGTCGTTGCCTATGGTGTAGCCAAGGATGTAGTCCCACACCTCGTCCTCGGAGATGTGCTTGGCCTGTTTGCCGATGACGACCGCAAGCTCGCCTTCGTACTGGATACGCTCGCTGGCGTCAGCGGGTATGACTATCGGCTCCTCATGGGCAATGAGCGCGTTGTTGGCACGGTAGCCTATGTTAGCGCTGGCAGGGGGCGTGCCCTGCCGACCGGTGATTTCCGCCATGCCCAGGATGTGGTCCATGTAGTTGATGCCTGCGGCGTAGAAGGTGACCGGCACCACAGGCACCAGCAGCTTCACGCCACTCAAGGGCAGACGCGTGCCGGTACGCCTGTAGCGGCCAAAGGGGCTGCCGGACACCTGCACGACATCATTGCCCTCTACGATACCGTAGGATGTTTTACCACCTGTCTGAAAACGACACCATCTCATCTCTTCTTCCCCTTTTCTTTCCCTTTTCGATTCCTTTTTACAGCTTCTGTGGTTGGGCTATCATCCACCTGCTAGAACCCCTGTCGGGCAGCTGCACCTTCCTACACTCGCAGCATTTTACGTCTCACTTAGGCCAGGTTAGCACCTACAGGAGGCTGGGCGGCACCAGTGTAACGTCAAGCGCCTGTTCACACCAGCGTGCGGCCGCCAGCAGACGTGTCTCGGCAAAGGGTGCAGACGCTAGCTGAATGCCCAGTGGCATACCGCCTTCATCCAGGCCGGAAGGGATGCTGATGGCCGGTATGCCCACCGATGTCCAGCCTCGCTGAAACACCGGGTCGCCGGTGGTAGTCCTGTCGCGTGGCGCAGCCGAGGGTGTCGCCGGCGTAAGGAGTATGTCCACGTCTGCCAGCACCTCCCGCATCTTGTTGCGGAACATCTCACGCACGCGTTGAGCCTGAAGGTAGTCCACGCCGGAGTGAAGCACGCCGCTCTCTATCGTACGGCGCAGGCTGGGGCCATACTCGTCTGGGTTATCGGCATACATCTGCTGGTGGAAGGCGGCGGCCTCCACGTTGTATACGACCATGCACGCGGCGTGATGCGCCTGGAACGTTCGTGGTAGTGAAACCTCCCGTACGTCGGCCCCGCTGCTCTTGAGATGCTCAGCGACCTCATCTGTGTGACGCCGTACCTCCTCCGTGGCACGCTCGTAGAAGAAGTCCCGTACCAGACCGATGCGCGGCGGCGCAAGCGGCCCCTGTATCGCACTGACATAGTCGTCCACCGGGTGCGATGATGATGTTGGGTCGTTGGCGTCGTATCCCGCTATCGCCTGCAGCATCAGCGCCGCGTCCTCAACGGTGCGCACCAGAATGCCCACGGTGTCCAGGGACCAGGCCAGGGGCACGACACCGTACTTGCTGATGCGTCCGTAGGTTGCCTTGAGACCTACGATTCCGTTGTATGCCGCCGGCCTGAGTGTGGAGCCGCCCGTCTGGGAGCCCAGCGCCGCTGGACACATCCGGGTGGACACCGCCACCGCCGAGCCGCTGCTTGAGCCGCCCGGCGTGTGATCGGGGTGCCAAGCGCTGAATGTGAGCGAGGGGTCGCCTGCAGCGAACTGGGTGGTCACCGTCTTGCCCAGGATGATGGCGCCGGCATCCTTCAGACGGGCAACGCTGGTGGAGTCGTGGCCCGGCACGAAGTCTGCGTAGGCGCGCGCGCATGCCGTTGTGAGTACGCCCTGTGTATAGAAGATGTCCTTGATGCCCACGGGCACGCCGTGGAGCAGGCCCTGGGGGCCGCGCTGCTTCAGCGCCTCCTCCGACTCGCGGGCAGCGGTAAGAGCAGCCTGCCTGTCCAGCGTCACCCACGCCTTGAGAGAAGGCTCCAGGGCATCGATCCGGTCCAGCAGCGACTCCACGAGGGTCACCGGCGATAGCTCGCCGGTGCGTATGCTAGCCGCCGCCTGGCTGACCGTCAGGTCACGTGGCTCCATTTCCTACCTTACGCTGCCCAAGTGGCAACAGCCACCTCATATGGATAGTAGTAACCGGCACACTATATATAGAAGGAGAGGGGACTGGAAGCCCCTGACTGCATCAGCACTGCCAGCGGCCCTATAATGGCTTCGCCGCATGTAAATCGGAACCGGAGGCAGAGCATTGAACGACACTAAAGCAATCGGCGTGGCAGTCACCGGGCGGGACGCCAGCGAGGTGCTTGAGCGCATAGTGCACATGGAGGAGCTGGGCATTCCAGCGGCCTGGCTGACATCCGGTGGTGCCGGTCGCGACAGTTTGACTATGTTCGCCGCCGCCGCAGCCCGGACCGAACAGATCCTGCTGGGTACATCCATAGTACCTACGTGGCCGCGTCATCCGGTGGTTGTAGCCACACAGGCCCGGGTCCTAGCGGAGCTGGCGCCCGGTCGCTTCCGGCTAGGCGTGGGCCCCAGCCACAGGGTGGGTACTGAGCGCACCTTCGGATATGACTTCCAGGCGCCCCTGGGCCATCTGCGGGAGTACCTGCGCATCCTCAAGGCGCTGATACAGCAGGGCCAGGTGGAGTTCGAGGGCGACTACTACACCGCCCGCGCTCAATCGGGTGCTTCACTGGATGTGCCAGTCATGGCATCGGCCTTGCGACAAAGGTCTTTCGAACTGTGCGGCGCCGAGGCCGACGGTGCGATTACGTGGGTATGCCCTGGGCAGTACGTGCGGGACGTGGCGGTGCCTGCCATGTGGGCGGGTGCCACGCAGGCGGGTAGGGAGGTGCCGCCGCTCATTGCCCACGCGCCGGTGTGCGTCCACGACGACGTGGATGAGATGCGGGCTGCCGTTAGAGAGCAGATGAGCAACTATCCCGCCAGCCCCTTCTACCAGCAGATGTTCGCCGAAGCCGGTTTTCCTGAGGCCTTGGAGACATCTGAATGGAGCGACACGATGATGGATGCGGTTGTCCTGTCAGGCGACGAGTCTACGGTACGGGAGCGGCTTATGGAGATGTTCGCCTACGGGGCTACGGAGCTTGTGTTGTCGCCGGTGCTGGTGGGCAGCGACAGGAACGCCTCACTGGAGCGCACACTGCGACTCGTGGCGGAGGCGGCCCAGGGCAGGCAGAGAGGGCGTATCCGCTAAAGCATCTGTCGCTGGCCCGTCTCCGACGCCTTCTCGATTGCCGCTATGAGTGTCATACAATGAATATCTTGACAAGTCAAGGGTGCTATGAATATGGTAGTAACCACCACATAGTGAGATGGGTACTATGCCAGAAGAGAATATGCTAGGCTATCGGTGCGAGAGGTGTGGGCACAAGTGGGTGCCGCGCACTATGAAGATGCCGAAGACATGTCCGAAGTGTAGAAGCCCCTACTGGAATACACCGAGGATGAGAGAAGCCAAGAAGGTTTCACAATGAATGCGGCTATCATCCGGTATCCCGGATCGAAGTGGAGCCTTGCCGACCGGATCATCGAGCAGTTCCAGCCTCACTACCACTACGTCGAGCCGTTCTTCGGCTCAGGCGCGGTGTTCTTCTCAAAGCCGAAGGTGCCCCACGAAGTCATAAACGATAAGAACAGTCAGGCCACCAACCTCTTCAAGGTACTTCGGGATCAGCCCGAGGAACTGTGTTGGAAGTTAGAAGCTACGCCGTGGTCCCGAGATGAGTACGACCGCTCAGATATCCTCACTGACGACGCCGTTGAGAATGCTCGTCGCTTCGTGGTCCGTTGCTGGCAGGCTCACGCGAGCGACCTTGCCAAGAAGACCGGATGGAAGAACCGCGGTCCGAGTCAGCGGGCAGGCGGAATGTCCCATCGCTGGAATAAGATTCCCGAGCAACTTCTGACGCTTGCTTTTCGGCTGAAGGACGCCGAGATTGAGAATCGCGACGCTCTCGAAGTTATCAAACGGCATGCTTCCACGGACTGCCTGATTTACGCCGACCCGCCGTATCCGCACAGTGTTCGCACCCAGCATATGTACAGCAATGAGATGGACGACAACGAACACGTACTGTTACTGAACTCGCTTCTCGCACACCCTGGGCCAGTGGTAGTTAGTGGCTACGGCAACGAGATATATGACGACATGCTGGACGGATGGAGTCGGATCGTTATGAAGCCGCCCAAGGTAGAGAAAGCAGCGGTTCGACTCGAAGTGCTCTGGGTCAAGCCCTAGGCGCTCGGCCACAGCAACTCGAAGTACGACTTGGCCTTGTCGAGCGGGGATACTAGGGGAGGACGTTCCAACTCGAATTCGGGTGTTACCCAGTCAGCCCAGGCTAGTAGTGGGTAGTACTTCAACTGCCCACCCGAGTTCACGAAGCACTGCCACAACCGATGCCGACGGGCACCGTCATACATGTACCCGTTCAGTGAGGCTCCCTCGTGCAACCACTCGATCTCACCTTTGGGGTCTGCAGTCTTCAGGTCCAGCGAGAAGCAAAGGACTTGGAACTTCCTCCAAGGAGCATCATGGGCCAGCACGCTGTACCGACTGCCTAGAAGATCTATGCTCTCTGCGGCCGCAGCGTGCCAGCTTGAAACGAGGTCAATAATTGCAGGCCCAGCCAGCATGGGCTCGGTGGACCAGTTGATCTGGAGCGAGAGCAGGTGAGATCGGAACTGCGCGGCAGCAATTGACATCTCCATGAAGCTGCACTCGGCTCTCGCTGACTGCATTGCCGCCATCTTGCGGGAGATGCCGAACGGCCGACCAACAGTCGGGACTTCCACGTCGAAGACCCCTCGGTTTTCTGGCGTAGATCCACCCATGACCGCCGCAAGCGACCGTTCATAGCCTCGGAATCCCGGCATTGACTCACCGCTTGCCCGGCGATACACTTGGCCGCTCCCGTCCCGGAAGCTGCTCAGAGTCAGCCGGAGCACTTCGAGTTCCCTGTCGTTGAGTGGTCGGTCTCGATAGGCGTACAGGGTCACTAAATACGCCCCCTACTAACAGTCACCAGGCGAGTATACTAGGCTAGGACTTATTGTGCAGACGGAAGATTTCTTGTGCAAGGCCAGATTGTACCTAAAGCGTCTGTCGTTGGCCCGTCTCCGACGCCGTCTCGATAGCTGATATGAGCCGGTGTCTAACCAGCGCCGATTCGAAGTCCGGCTCCTCTCGCTTGTTGTCTCGGATGGCGTTGGCGAAGCGGCTCCACATCTGAGCCACGTCGAAGGCAGGCCCCCTGGGAACACCGTCCGGGACCCATGTGAACTTGTCAGGGATGGGCAGCTCTTCCAACGAACCGTCACCCTTGGCGCCCAGCAGCTTGCTGCCGCCCTCGATTGCAAGCGTACCGTCGCGTCCGTAGATCTCCAGCCGGTTGCCGCTGCCGTTGTAGGGAACGCTGGCCACGTGTGCGGCCACTACGGCACCGCTCTTAAGCCTGCCGCTGATGAGAACATTGTCCGGGGATGTCACGTCCACCATGCGCTCCGTGTCGCTTTCATACCACTGGGAGACCTGGGTGCTCACCACGCTGGAAACCTCCTGGAACTCGCCTACGCACATGCACATGGCGTCTATGGCGTGGCCGAAGCCGATGGTCAGTGTGCTGGCGCCCATCTCCCTGTCCCGCTGCCATGTCCTGTCCGACGTGCGTACCAGGCCGCCGGCACCGATCTGTCGCAGATGGCAGGCCACCACTTCGCCGACGTACCCCTCCGCGATAAGCTCCCTGGCGTACAGGTACACGGGGTCAACGCGACGCTGAAGCCCAACCAGTGTATGCACGCCCTTACTGCTGGCCAGCGCCGCCATCTCCTCCGTCTCCTTGAGGTTGGCACCCAAAGGCCATTCGGTATATACATGCTTCCCCGCCTCCAGCGCGTCCATAGTGAGGCGATGGTGCAGGGGGACCCGAACGACTACCGCGACGGCGTCTATGTCCGGGTGGCGCAGCATCTCTTGGTGGTCGTGGAAGGCCAGCCGTGCCCCGAACTTCTCAGCCGACTCCTTGGCCGTGTCCTCGTGGGCAGTACACACGGCTGTAATCTCATAGTCGGGCAGGGCCATCAGCGCAGGGAAATGCGCGCGAGGTGCCCAACCGTTGTTCACGTTGGCACCGATTATGCCCAGTCGAATCTTAGATGTTGCCATTTTCTTCCCCTTTGTAGAACCCTCTCCCGGGTGAGAGCACATAAGCGATTTTAGGTGCGATTATATCAGCCAGCCTGGTCCTTCAGCTCCACCTCTACCAATGGGCTGTCCTATACCCACTCCTCTTTGCGGAAAGACTGCTGCTTCTCGGTGTATTCCGGCTCGAAATTCATCGCTCCTCCTGACAGTCCTCTCCAGGTATGGAATACGATTTCGTAGGGCAGTTGCTTCTGGCAAGGGTAGCCATCCGCTGAAGTGCAGTCAAGGTTCGATCCGACCTCCGACCTCCGGCCTCCTCGACGGCTGGCGTTGCGGTGGTATGAGGCCTCTGCTATATTTGGAGGCGTGGGGATGTAGCTCAGTTGGGAGAGCACCTCAATGGCATTGAGGGGGTCAGGGGTTCGAGTCCCCTCATCTCCACCACTTACTAGCTAGGGTCTGTTATCACCGAGTGATAACAGACTTTTTTGTTGCTTGTGTCGCCATGATGGACCGGGTACAGAAGGGCGCCTTCGTCCTCAAGGAGATGGCTACAGTTACGGCGTACTGGAAAAGAATCTTCTGCACAGCCACCAAAGATAGATGACCCAGGCGAGGGTGGAGAAGAGACCTATCCACCCTATCAGTGTCAGCATCGATGCCAGTGCCATATCGTGCTGAAGCGCCCCCCCCCAGCGAGAAAGAATGTTTGTCCAGTCGTGCTCACCGCCGCCAAGCAAAGGTAGGCGTTGGGCCCTCGCATCAGCGACATAGGGGGCTATGTTGAACAAGTTCTGGAAGAACCGGAGCAACACTACGGCCAAGGAGACCCAAGATTTCTGCCGCCAGAAAGCAACTCCGCAAATAGCAGGGATGATGAGTTGACCCAATGTGCCGCCGTACAGTCCAAGCGTGGGGCTGAAGAGGCCAAAGATGAGGTGGGCAGCTTCATGAAACAGGAGGTTGGCATGGTCAATGATGACAATGAAACCATCGCCGTCAGATACAAGAAGAGCGACCAAGCCAACGAAACCGATGATGAATGCAAGGAACTTTGGGGTAGAGACCGTATTCTGTTGAGCGCCGAATAGCATGAATTGCCGCTGTTTTTAGCCAGAGGATTGGCCTTACCCAGAAGATACTATCACTCGTGCTCCCGCATGTGGTCGCGGAACAGGAGGACGGACTGCTCGGTCCAGCTGCCGGTCCGTCGCACGTGGATATGGGTCTCCCTGCTGCTGGGCGCTTCACGGAAGTAGCGCTTCGTCAGGTCGTCGTTTTCCATGTCGAATAGGTAACGCAGGACCTCACGAAGTTGCGCACCGATGGCACGGAACAGGCCTGGTCACTCAGGATCGTATGGGAGAACTTCTATTCTCTGGACCATTGCAGTGGTACTGGCGCGCAGTTCTGGGGGAAGGATACCACGGGTTTGCCAGGGGGTGGCATGTGTGTTATACGTATGCACCCACGGTCCCGTAGGTGGATATTCTGATCAAACTCACGAAGGTGCAACTATGCAGATAGGCGTTGTTTTTCCTCAAACGGAGATCGGCCCCGATCCAGGTGCCGTGCGCGAGTATGCGCAGGCGGCGGAAGGTATGGGTTATGACCACCTGGTGGCCTATGACCACGTTGTGGGCGTAGACCCAGCCCACTACGAGGGTTGGCGAGGCGCGTATACCTACAAAGACCTGTTTCACGAACCTTTCGTTCTTTTCGGCTACCTGGCTGGCGTCACTGAGCGCATAGGGCTGACCACCGCCATCATTATCCTACCTCAGAGGCAGACGGTACTGGTGGCCAAGCAGGCGGCGGAGGTGGACGTTCTCAGCAGCGGACGCCTACGCCTGGGTATCGGCATCGGCTGGAACGAGGTGGAGTACGAGTCGCTGGGCAAGGAGTTCCACAACCGTGGGAGTCGCAGCGAGGAGCAGGTCAGGCTACTGCAGGCGCTGTGGACAGAGGAGGTGGTGACATTCGATGGAAGGTGGGAGAAGGTAACGGCCGTGGGGTTGAACCCGATGCCGATACAGCGACCCATTCCCTTGTGGTTCGGCGGAGGCGCGGAGCCTGTACTGAAGCGCATCGCACGACTGGGCGACGGCTGGTTTCCCCAGGGCCGCCCTGATGACGAGCAGGTGCGAGGTCGTATTGAACAGGTGCGTGCTTATGCACGGGAGGAGGGTCGCGACCCGGCGGAAATAGGTATAGAAGGACGTGTGTGTGTCCGGGACTCCACGCCCGACGACTGGGCCAGAACACTGGCCGCCTGGGAGGAGCTGGGAGCAACCCATATGTCGGTGAACACGATGGCTGCCGGGTTCAAGACCGTGGACCAGCATATCGAGGCGCTGCGCAGGTTCAATGAGGTGGCCACAGGGTAGGTGTGTGTGATAGGTGCAAGGCGTGGTTGGAGGTCTGATGATCGTTGACCTGGGCGCATGTTCAGAATGACTATGAAACGGCTGGCCCTAGGATTTGGCGGACTTGCTCTGTTGCTCGTTGCGGCAGTGCTTGGAATTGGCTGGTACTACTCAAACTTGATCGAAGACGGTGCGCTGCGTGTCAAGCACGACCCACCGGAATATGAGGTTGAAGTTGTGGCGCTAGAGGATGGACAGGTCACACTCAGGTTCCCAACAGAGGAGGAGCTTCTAAAGGAGCCTAGAACGATGGGACTCGAATGGCCTGGCGGTTACGCCAGGGTCGGTGGGAACATCGAGGCCACCGGCAACGAGGCGCTGCGCGAGTACGAGCTGATAGAAGGTGCCCTGGCCGTGGGAGATCTGGTGCGTTTCGAAAAGAACGCCTATCCGGGCGACCCATTGCGTGCACACAGTATTTCCTTTGAAGATATTCGCTTTGCTGCCCCAATAGGAGAGTTCGACGCATGGCAGGTGGACGGCTCGGACGACACCTGGGTGATCTTAGTCCACGGGAAGGGCGCTAGTAGAACAGAGGCCCTTCGCATGCTACCAGTGATCGAGGATGCGGGGCTTCCTTTCCTAGTTATAACGTACAGGAATGACGTTGGGATGCCTGAAGACCCAAGCGGGTACTACCAGTATGGCCTCACTGAGTGGGAGGATCTGGAGGCGGCAGCACGGCACGCGCTGGCCAACGGGGCAAGTGACCTTATCATTGTCGGGTACAGCATGGGCGGCGGAATAGTCACCAGCTTTCTGTACGAATCGCCGCTGGCTGATCGTGTAGCCGGAGTGATTCTCGACTCGCCCATGTTGGACCTGGGTGCGACAGTAGACCTGGGCGGCCAAAACCGAAACCTTCCAGGATTTCTGACTATGGCCGCGAAGGTGATCTCCGGCTTCAAATTCGACATCGACTGGGTCGCACTGGACTATTTGAGTCGCGTTGAGGATATCTCGGTCCCTGTTTTGCTATTCCACGGCGACGCAGACGAAACGGTGCCGGTTCAGACCAGCGATATGCTCGCAGAAAACCGTCCTGACCTGGTGACCTATGTGTTGTTCGAGGATACCCCGCACGTTGCGGCATGGAACGTCGACACCGAGACATACGAGGCCGCCGTCCGCGAGTTCGTTGAGCGGGTTGCGCGCTAGCCCTAACTGTTGCTTAGAGGACACGCCCTGCTCGGTGCAGGCAACGCTAATAAGTAGTAGAGTAGCGCCAACCCCGTGATCGTCAGATAGGGGAGGGTAGGTGGAACAGACCGCCGTCAAGCCTCGTGTCTTCTATGGTTGGTGGATAGTCCTGGGCGGAATGCTCGGGATGACTATCAGCGTGGGGTTCAACCACCACGGCATCAACGCTTTTGTTCTTCCCCTGTCCGACACCTTTGCCGTCAGCATCACAGTGGTTGCAGGTTTCATCTCTGTAGCCCGTATCGAGACGGCATTCATAGGCCCCCTGGAGGGCTACCTGGTGGACCGGTTTGGGCCGCGTACCATGATGCTCATAGGGGTGCCAATCATGGGCGTCGGCTTCATTCTAGTAAGCGTCGCGCCCAACTTCCCGATGTTCGTCGCTCCCTTCCTGTTCGGCGTTGTGCTGGGTTCCAGCCTCGGCTTTGGCAACCCGATATCGACATCGGTGGCTAATTGGTGGATACGCAAGCGTGGGCGCGCCTTCGGCATCCTCTGGATCGGCACCAGCCTGGCATCCATGATCGTTCCACTCATCAACTGGCTCATTGAGAACCTGGGCTGGCGCGGCGCGTTCCGGCTCATGGGTTTCATAGTGATAGCGGCGGGTCTGCCGGTGGCATCCCTGATGCGGCACCGTCCTGAGCAGTACGGTATGCTGCCCGATGGCGACCTCCCTGGCGATGCACCGGACGATATGTCCGTGACTGCGGGTGACTCAGGGCCAATTCTGGACGAGGTGAACTTCACGATCCTGGAGGCGCTGCGGACACCGACTTTCTGGTACTTTGCCGTTTCGGTTAGCATGCGCTCATCGATCACCACAGCCGTCGCAGTCAACTCATTTATCCTTGTTGAATCGCTGGACGGGACCACCGAACAGGCCAGCATGCTGTTCCTGCTCCAGGGTGTCTTGAGTGCGCCGGGCCGCGTGTTCCTTAGCTGGGCAGGAGACCTTATCAACAAGAGGTACATAATGGCCGTCTCCCTGGCTGTGATGGCGCTGGCTCTGATGGCCATGTCTCAGGCTACATCCATGACCCAGATAACCGTATTGTGGGTGCCATACTCCGTGGTATGGGGCGGGCTGTCCTCTCTCCCCCAGTCCCTGCGAGCGGACCTATTCGGGCGGCGCAACTTTGCCACCATCTCGGGCACCATGTCCCCCTTGATGAGCGGTTTCTCCTTCACGGCTCCCGTCTTTGCCGCGTGGCTATTCGAACGCACCGGCAGCTACGGGATCCCATTCATGGTGTTCAGCGCGATGGCCATCTTATCCATGGTGCTGATCCTGCTGGCGAAGCCGCCGAGAAGGTCAGTCGCCGCTCCGGAATCACCATCGGCCTCCTAGCGCATGCAGCCCATCCCCAGGAAGCAGTTCATGGAGTGCCCGCGCTGCGGCAGCCCGGAGGTCCACGTACCGTGGGAACCGGCGGTGTCGCGGCGGCGTCGGGCGACGATCCGTGGAATGATGATACTCTGGGCGCTCTTTGTGCTGGCCACATTTGCCGGTTGGCTGGATAACGATATCCTGTGGGCTGTTGGACTGACCGGCGCGGTGGCGGTTACACTGTTTGCCGGTGTTGCGGTATATCTCAACACGCGCACCTATAGATGTGTTGCATGCCGCCTCAAGTGGCGACCATGACCACCCCAAGGAGGGCCTAGATGGCCGATGATGTTGAAATAACGCAGACCTGCGGAGTCTGCCACGCCGAGCTGGGGAGCCTCTCCGTGAAGAAGGAGAACATGATGCTCACCACCTCGGACAGGATATGGTGCTCCCACTGTCAGGCGGAGCAGCCGGAGATACGGGAGGTGACCGGCAGGCGGACCGCGATCCTGGCAGAGGAGACGACGCTACCCAGTGTAGCCGACTCTTAGAGCGGCAGTGAAATTGCCTCACCGGTCTGGGCGCTCCTGGTTACCGCCTCGGTCCACTCCATGTAGTGGACGCCCACGTCAAAGGGCGTATGCGTAACCTGTTCAATACCCCGTATGGCGTTTATGAACTCCTCCTCCACCCGCCAGGCGCCGCGCTTCTCATCAGCTATCGGGATCTCCTTGAGCTCGCTGGCGCCGCGACGGCCTCCGTAGATCTTCGTTCCACCCATGTCCACACGCACCGTTCCCTGGCTGCCGAACAGCCACACCTCGCCAGCCGGGGCCAGGCCGGTGATGGCGCTGAAACGCAGATGGGCCTGAGCGCCGCACGCCATTTCGCACAGGATGTCCACGTGGTCGGGCACGGTCACCACGCGTAGATGGCCCTCGTCGTCCTTGCGCTGCTTGACCGCCGTCTTGGTCAGTGCGGCCACCTTATTGGCCGGGCCTATCCAGCGCTCAAGAATCTCGTACATAATGCCCATGTTGAGTATGTTGTACCCGCTCAGGTCCCTGTCCTGGCGGAAGCGCAACGGACCATCTGTGTCCATGAAGTTGCTTTGGGTAGCGCGCATCTCCACCGCCAGTATCTCACCTACGTATCCTTCGTTGATCAGTCCCTGGACGGTCTGGTCGGCCCATAGTGTCATGGGTGCTGGTACTATCTGGGTTACGAGGTGTGGCACCGACCTGGAGGCCTCGAGCATGGCGTGGGCCTCATCGGCGTTGGCGGCCATACGTGCTTCGGTTAGAACATGCTTGTCGTTCTCTAGGGCCGCCAACGTTATGGAACAGTGCGTATTGGGCCAGGTGCCTATGCATATTGCGTTGGTATCGTCGGCCTCCACAAGATCCATCCAGTTATCGTACACCGTGGTAATACCGAACTCCTTGGCGGCGCGCTCGCCGGACTCACGGGAGCGGTTGCTGACGCTGACAAGCTCCACGCCCTCTATCGCCTGGAAGCCGGGCGCATGGCGGGCGCGGACATTGCCTCCTGCGCCTACGATGCCGATCCTGACCTTCTGAATGCTCATGCTGGAAGCTCCTTTCAAGCTGTGTCAATCACACAGGTATGCCGCCTGTATTCTAGTGGGCTGTGCTATTCTACCACCGGGCCAGCGGCTATGAGCAGCGTTGCTAACATGTGTAGGGGAGCTACGCTGTGGACAGACCGAACATACTAATTACCAGCCCCATGAGCGCGGACTACGTGGCCAAACTGAACGCCGACCCCAGGGTGGGCAAGGCCTACCATCTGCCCATGGAGGCATGCCTCTTTTTCGCAACGTGTACGCTGGAGGCGCGGTCAGCCAGCGTATTCGAGGATAACCTGGACCGCTACCTTGCCGATCAACCCCTGATGAACGTCGCTGAGTCCTACGACGAAGCCTAGTTTGCGACACCACACGCCGGTCCGAGTCGAGTATCAGATGAAAAGGAGCACCCAATGACCTTGCTGCTGGATAGAGCCACCATAGAAGGCCTGCTGAGCATGACAGAGGCCATCGACCTGACGGAACAGGCCTTTCGGGAGCTGGCCGATCAGACGGTGGATATGCCCCAACGGCTGGTCATGGCAGATGCCGATCGCGCCGGGAATAAGCTGTTCATGCCAGCACATATGAAGGGCATCGGAGCCCTGGGCGTCAAGGTGGTGACCGTTTTCCACAACAATCCCACCCAGCACGACCTGCCCACCATCCTCGCCAACATCACGTTGCTGGACCAGGAGACCGGGAAGACGCTGTGCATCATGGAGGGTGGTTATATTACGGCGATGCGCACGGGTGCCGTCTCCGGCGTGGCAACCAGGTACATGGCCAAGCCGGACGCATCGGTGGCCGGGGTGGTGGGTACCGGAGCGCAGGCCCGGACACAGCTTTCTGCCATGTGCGCCGTAAGGCCCATCAAACAGGCGGTCTGCGTCTCCACGGGGAACCGGGAACGCCAGCGCGCCTTTGTGGATGAGATGGCTCAGGAGATGGGTATCCAGGTAGAGGTCGTTGCTTCCGTGCGCGAAGCGGTGGAGCGGTCCGATGTGATCGCCTTGGCGACCACATCGCCCACGCCCATAGTGGAGGCGGACTGGTTCAAGCCCGGCACGCACATCAACGCCGTAGGAGCCCATTCGCCAGCTGCGCGGGAGTTGGACGGCAAGACCGTGGTCCGATCAAGAGAGGTGTGCGACCTGACATCCGCATGCATGGCGGAGGCAGGAGACCTGATAATTCCGATTCAGGAGGGCGCTTATTCCCAGGACAGCATTCACGGCGAGTTGGGTGAGCTGGTCAGCGGCAGGAAATCAGGTCGGGACGACGACCAGGAGCTAACGCTGTTCAAAAGCGTTGGGCTGTCGGTGCAGGACATCGCCACCGCTCACTTCGTGTATGAAAAGGCGCTGGCGCAGGGCGCGGGCACGACATTCGAGTTCTAGGCGAGTTCTAGACACTTCGTGTCACTAAAGTAACAGCAGGAGGCCGCTATGCCGCAGGTTGAAGACAAGCTGAAGGAGATGGGGCATGAACTGCCAACGCCTCCTGCGCCGTTGGCGAACTACATACCTGGCTACCGGACCGGCAACCTGGTATTCCTATCCGGTGTTGGCCCCAGGAGCACCGATGGCTCTATGCCCACTGGCAAGTTGGGAGGGGAGTTCACGGTAGAGCAGGGGTACGATGCCGCCCGCACATGTGCGCTTAACCTGCTGGCCAACCTCAAGAGCATCATAGGTGACCTGGACAGAGTGGTGCATATCGTCAAGGTGTTGGGCATGGTCAACAGCGCACCGGAGTTCGGGCAACAGCCGCAGGTGATAAATGGGTGCTCTGACCTGCTGGTTGAGGCATTTGGCGAGCGGGGCCGTCACGCTCGCTCCGCAGTCGGCATGAGTGGCTTGCCCAATGGTATCCCGGTGGAGATAGCGATGATCGTAGAGGTGAGCGGGTAGGGTAGGGTAGGGCAGGGCGTGCCCTGCACCTATATTCTCATCCGCTGGTGAGTGCTTGCCTCCAACCTAACAGTGGCGGTATGGATCTGAGCAATGCCAGGCTGAGAACGCCCTGCCTGTCCCCAGCTAAGCACTGGCAAATCTGAACCACAACTCCGTCTGAACGTACCTGCAGGGGAGTTGCAAAATTGCGCTACCTCTGACAAGATTGCTGCATGCGGATCGGCGCTTTTGAACTGGATGAGCCGATACCCGAGCTGCGACGACCCCACGTTATCACTTCGTTGCGGCCTTGGGTTGACGCCGGGAGTGTGGGTACCCTGGCCTTGGGGCGCCTGGAGCGACACCTTGGCGCGCAGGACCTTGGTTCGTTAGCCACTCCGGGCAACTACTTTGACTTCACACGGTACCGGCCCTTGACCTATAACGTTGAGGGCAAGCGTCGGCTGAACGTACCCAACACCCACGTACGTTGGGCTACGGGCGAGGGGGATTTCGACTTTGTCCTCCTGCACCTGCTGGAGCCACACAGCTTCGCTGAGGAGTACATAGACTCTGTGGTGGCGCTGATGGAGCACCTGAAGGTAGAGCGTTACTGCCGAATCGGTGGTATGTATGACGCTGTTCCACACACGCGGCCTCTACTCGTCGGTGGCTCCTTGAACGGCGAGGACCTAGACGTGCCCGGTGTTACGTCGGGCCGCCGGACACCGTATCAGGGTCCGACCTCCATAATGAACATCGTCGGCGACAGGGTAGCCGAGACCGGTATCGAAAACATGAACCTCATGGTCAGGCTGCCCCAGTACGTCCAGCTTGAGGACGACTACACCGGTTCAGCACACCTTCTGAACATCTTGAGTTCGGTGTACGGCTTCCCTTCAGAGTTGGGCGTGAGCCGACGCGGAACGCGCCAGTACGAGCGCGTCACCGCACAGATGGAGCGTAACTCCGGCGTCAAGGCGCTGGTGGAACAGTTGGAGACCGACTACGACGCGCGAATGGAGTCGATCTCTGAAGAGCCAGACCCACCGCCGCTCTCTCCGTCCGTGGAGCAGTTTCTTCGCGAGTTGGGTACGGACACAGACAGCGCACCCAGCTAGCCGTACCGGCCGCCGTACGGAACTGAGCAATCGATAGTCCATCCCACGGGGAACGGGATACCAGTGTCGCTTCCCTTACACAACCCGCCTTCTAGTGAATGCGCCTCTCTGATATGACCGGTAAGATCGACTTCAACTGTGACATGGGTGAGAGCTTCGGCACCTACACCCTTGGCTACGATGACGAAGTCATCCGGTATATCACATCCGCCAACGTGGCCTGTGGCTTTCACGCTGGCGATCCCATGTGGATGCGCCGCACCGTTCTGCTGGCGGAGGAGCATGGCGTGGCTGTAGGCGCACACCCCGGCTTTCCTGACCTTCAGGGGTTTGGCCGTCGCGATATGACCGTAAGCCCGGAAGAGGCGCTGAATGACGTCGTCTACCAGATCGGTGCGCTGGCCGCATTCACGCGCGACAAGCGGTTGCAGCACGTCAAACCGCACGGTTCCATGTACAACATGGCTGTCGGCGGCGGTGAACTGGCCAGAGCTATCTGCCAGGCGGTGTTGGAGGTGGACCCGGATATGATCCTGGTCGTTCTGGCGGGGTCGCCCTGGGTAGATGTGGCCAGGGAGATGGGAGTGCGCGTTGCCCGTGAGGCGTTCGCGGACCGGGCGCTGAACTCCGATGGCACCCTGGTGCCGCGATCGATTGCAGGTGCTGTGATCGACGACATCGACCAGGTAGTCGCGCGCAGCATCCGAATGGTCACCACGGGTAAGGCCACTGCCATAAATGGCGAAGAGGTCTCAATCCAAGCTGACACGCTATGCCTCCACGGTGACACACCCGGCGCTGTGGAGTTGGCCGCTGCTCTCAGGTCGCGGCTGGAAGCTGTGGGTGTTCAGGTCGTTCCGCTCAGTCAACTGGTCTAGCCCAGGGGAGGCCGCCACCCATGTACCGGACCCCCAGATACCGTCCCGCCGGAGACAGAGCCCTCTCTATTGAACTGGGTGACGAAATATCTCCAGAGATCAACCGGCGCGTCCACTCGCTGTCCCGCGCCATCGAAGTCAGCGGAATCCCCGGCGTCGTTGACCTGGTACCCACCTATCGGGCGCTCCTTGTTTACTACGACCCGCTCACACTGAGCTTGACGGAACTCAAGGAGCAGCTGGCCCGCGTGGAGCAGACGGCGGAGCAGGACACGCCTGGAACAGCCAGGGTGGTTGAGATACCAGCCCTATACGGTGGCGAGTACGGCCCCGACCTGGAATTCGTCGCCGAACACTCTGGCCTGTCGCAGGAGGAGGTGGTGCGGGTCCACACAGGCATGGGCTATCTGATATACGGCATGGGGTTCACGCCTGGCTTTGCCTACCTGGGCGGAATGTCTGAAAGAATTGCCACGCCCAGGCTTCAGACGCCGCGTACCCTCGTACCAGCGGGGTCCGTGGGTATCGCCGAGCGGCAGACCGGTGTTTATCCCATCGCTAGCCCCGGCGGCTGGCGGCTCATCGGCAGGACGCCCGTGCAGCTATTCGACGCCGGGCGCGATCCGCCGGTGTTGGCCGGCCCCGGCGACTACGTGCGGTTCGTCTCCATTACGGAAGAAACCTACCGCGACGTTGAGCAGCAGGTGCAGGCAGGGACGTACCAGGTCACGATTCGCGATAAGGACAATGGCGATGAAGGCCGTTGAAGTAGCAGAACCGGGCCTGCTCACCACTGTCCAGGACATGGGAAGGTACGGATACCAGAGGTACGGCGTACCTGTCTCAGGCTCCATGGACCAGTTCGCGCTGAGCGCGGCCAACCTGCTGGTGGACAACGATGAGGGAGCGGCTGGCCTGGAGATTACACTTATAGGTCCCAGGCTAAGGTTTCTGGCCAGCACTGTCATCGCCGTGACAGGCGCCGACCTCACATCCATGTTGGACGACCAGCCGCTGCCTATGTGGCAGGCACACGAGGTAGCCAGGGGCAGCACCCTTTCATTCGCCGGCATCCGTGACGGCGTGCGGACGTATCTATCCATCGCGGGGGGCATTGACGTACCAGTGGTTCTGGGAAGCAGGTCCACATTCACGCCTGCCCGGATCGGCGGGTTTGACGGCCGCGCCCTGGCGCATGGTGACACGCTGTCCATTCCCGAAGAGGTACCGACTGACCTAGCCCGAAAGCGAGGTATACTCCCAAGCCGGGTGCCGGTGTACGGTCACTCGCATAAGGTGCGAGTGGTACTGGGCCCGCAGGATGACGCATTCACGCCGCACGGCATGGAGACATTCCTGTCCGCCTCCTACACGGTCTCACCTCAGTCCGACCGCGTGGGTTACAGGCTGGAAGGGCCACGAATAGAGCACGTAGCGGGGGCGGACATAGTGTCGGACGGTATACCATTCGGCGCCGTGCAGGTGGTTGGAGACGGGATGCCAATAATACTCATGGCGGACCGCGGGTCCACGGGGGGCTACACCAAGATAGCTGCCGTCATCACTGCCGACCTTTCCTCTCTGGCTCAGGCCGCGCCGGGTAATAGAATCACCTTCCAGTCGGTCACCGTGGAGGAGGCGCATCGTGTCCTCAGAGAGCAGGAGCAGCTCCTCAAAGCAATAGCACCTGGCGGTGCCACCTGACACTTGACCTGGAACTTGGTTTGCAGGTCTCGGTCACAGGCCAGTGGGCTGACGACGGGACGGTTGAGGCGACCACGGTGCTTATCATACGGGAAGGCGCCGACAGCCCCTTCTCCAGGCCGTTATTTGGGCAGGGGTAGTAGCGGCGCGTCGCGGAGTGGTGAGAGAGCTTGCGGCGTTCGGATGTGCCTGTTCGCGGCTTCGCTTGATCGTTGCACCGCAAGCTCGTAGCTCTGTATAGTAGCCTCCTACCCATTAACATATAGGGACGTCAGTAAAGCCAGGGTAGGAATCGCCAATGCACGTCTGGGACCCTTCGCAATATCTGAGGTTTGGGGACGAGCGCCTTCGCCCTGCTCTTGACCTTCTTGCCAGGGTTCAACTGACAGCTCCGACCACCGTGTACGATCTTGGCTGTGGCACAGGCACGTCAACTGTGATATTGAAGGAGCGATGGCCGGAGGCTGAGGTCATCGGAATAAACTCTTCGGCCTCAATGCTGGACAGCGCCAGGAAACTGGACAGGGAAATCACCTGGCAGGAAGGCGACCTGACTACCTGGGAGCCAGATGCTCCCTGCGACCTGCTGTTTTCCAACGCCGTGTTCCACTGGTTGGATGACCATGAAACGCTATTTCAGCGCTTTATGAGCGGCTTGAGGCCGGGTGGCGTTCTGGCAGTGCAAATGCCAGGCAACTTCTCGGTTCCGACCCATACCGCCATCGTTGAAACAGTGCTTGACGGCCCTTGGCGAGGCCGCCTGGAACCCCATCTCCGCGAATGGCCGGTCCAAGACCTCTCCGGATACTATGATCTGCTCAGGCTGCACTCCACCAGCATCGACTTCTGGGAAACCACATACGCCCATGTGCTGGAAGGCGATGACCCTGGGGTGGAATGGATCAAGGGCAGCGCGCTTCGACCATTGCTTGACCTGTTAGATGAGGCAGAGGAGCCGGCCTTCCTAAAGGCGTACGGCGCTCGAGTCGGTCAGGCCTATCCTCGGCGGAGTGATGGCAAGACAGTGATGCCGTTCAAACGGCTGTTATTCGTCGCGGTGAGGTGAGGGCTTGGTTCGCCTCGGGGCGGCTTCTTTACCTTATGTGCCAAGCTGAAGGTATCAAGGTAAAGTTGATCAGTGGCAGGAAACGGCAACTGCCGGATGGCAGGGCAGGGACGGACAGATGAGCTTATAGCGTGTACAAGCGCCAGGTTGCTATAAGCGCCCCAGACAGGATTTGAACCTGTGACCCGCTGCTTAGAAGGCAGCCGCTCTATCCCCTGAGCTACTGGGGCCCAAGCAGTACAAGTGTATCAATGCTTGGTCTGACTAATCAAGGATGCGTCCCGTGTTCCACCTTCGTGGCTACGCCTGGTGCCTGTCCTGAGCCCGCAGGTGACGTATCCGCCGGACCACGTAGTATGCGACTACAGCAACCGCCACCGCAATGATGGGTATGTCAAAGGGGCGCATGACGCGGCGCAACCCCTCCCAGTTCTCGCCCAGCACGTATCCACCCCAGGCAAGGCCCACAGACCATGGGAAGGACCCGGCGAAGGTGAGCAGGCTGAAGCGCAACAGCGGAACCCTGGCCACACCTGCCGGAAAGCTGATGAACGTCCTCACTACCGGCAGGAGACGCGATAAAAACACCGCCCAGCTTCCGTACCTGGCGAACCACCGGTCCGCCATCTCTAAGTCACCCCTGGTGATCAGAACATAACGGCCATACCTCTCCAGTAGGGGACGCCCACCGCGGGCGCCAACCCAGTAGGCTGCCAGAGATCCCAGGAGGTTGCCCACCGCTCCGTAAAACCCAGCCAGCAGGACGTACCACTGACTTAGCCCTTTGGCCTGGATCAACATCCATCCACTCAGCGGCATTATCAGTTCGCTGGGTAGCGGGATGGACGCGCTCTCGATCGCCATTAGCGCTACAACCCCCGGCCAGCCTATGGAGTCATAGACGCGAGTGATGAGTTCCAGTATCTGATGTTCGATTGCTTCCATATATGGCTTTCCCTAAGACTGCCGTGCGGGTCTGGCAGTGATGTGATGATTTTCGCCTGACTCACGGCCTACGTCAACGAGCATACAGCTACGATATCGCACCATTCTTGAACAGAATTAAGGTTTTTCTCAGAATTGTATTGTACAAAGGTTAGGATTCGTTTTGGAAAATATTTGACAGATGTCAAAACTCCTAATACCCTTGTGCCTACCCTTTGGAGGAGGGGTGAGATGGCAAAAAAGACTAAACTGATGGCCAAGGTGGAGCGGGCCCACGACAACCAACCCCTGGAACGGCTGCTTCCGGAGATGCTGAATGAGCACGGGCTAACAGCAACAGCGGTGGCGCTGGGTGTCAGCAAAGCCACTCTGGGCTACTGGTTGCTGAAGCTCGGCATCAACGTGAGACGCGTCGCCCTTGCTCCGGGAGAGTCCCTGGAAGTTAAGCGCGCAGGCTAAGTCCCCTGGTTTCACTGCGGCGATCTGTTTCTTGACATGGTAGGCTCCCACGGCTATTGTGACAAAAGGTACATTCTTTAAGCTGCCTTGCCTGCAAGTAGGCAAGTGAGTAATAACCATACCATTTGACGCTGAGGAGGCGACGTGCGAATTCGAACCCTTATAGGAATTGTGATGGTTGTGACCGCCGTGCTGGGATTCACTGCCTGCGGCGGCGGCGATGAAGAGCCAGACCCTACAGCTACAGCAACCGCATCGGCAACGATGGAACCGGAACCAACGCCTACAACACCCGCGGATAATGGCGGCAGCAACGGTAACGGTGGCGCTACCGGCGACGTGGTCAGCGTAGAGTTGGGGGAGAACCCGTTTGAGTTTACCCCAGACGGCTTCACATTTGATGTTGGAACAAGCTATACGCTCTCATTCAATGCATCCAACGATTTCCACACATTCACCGTGGTGGATCTGGGCATAGACATCTTTATAAACCCCGGTGAGACATTGGAGGAGGTCATCACACCCTCCACGGTAGGTCAGTTTGAGCTGGTTTGTGTGCCACATGAGGGTTTGGGCATGACGGGCAGCGTGACCGTTCAGTAGCCGTCAAATAACACTACGGTCGTTTCGAGTACAAGAAGGGTTCCTGCGCAGTGCTGCAGGGGCCCTTCTTTCGTGTATAAGGGCGTGGGTGACAAGCGTGTGCATCATGCATGATAGTTGCTTAGCGTCCGCTGCCCCTGCAAAATGGATATATTATGGGGGCCATTGAATTCGCACTGCTGGTGGGACTTGTTGGCTTAGCGATTGGCAGTTTCCTCAACGTCTGCATTGACCGGCTCCCGCGAGGCCAGTCCATCGTCTCTGTCCCGTCTCACTGCGAGGCGTGCGGGCATAAGCTGGGCGTCACTGACCTGGTCCCCCTAGTCAGCTATCTGTGGCTGCGGGGCCGCTGTCGGTACTGCAAGGCATCCATATCCATCCGCCTTCCGCTGGTGGAACTGACCACGGGCCTCCTATTCCTTTATATCGCCGCCAGGTACGGGGCCACACTCCAGACGCCGGTGCTTTTGACATTCGTGGCTGCTCTGGTGGTGGTGTTCGTAATAGACCTGGAGCACAGCCTAATATTGAACAGGATTACCTATCCGGGTATCGCAATCGTGTTGCTGGTGGCGCCGTGGGGACCCATAGGGGACACGCTATCAGTGCAGGAGGCGTATCTGCAGGCAGGATGGGGACTGTTGCTGGGTGGCGGTGTATTGGGGCCATTTACCTCCTGGCCAGGCTTGTGGCCCACGGCGGCTTTGGTCTGGGCGATGTCAAGTTGGGGTTGCTGCTGGGCGCAATGCTTGGGCCCATCTCCACGGTTGTCACACTCCGACTGTCCTTTATCGTTGGGGGTGTAGTGGCCATTGCGCTTCTTGGACTCAAGTTACGGAGTCGCCGGGACATGATCCCCTTCGGACCCTTTCTCGCCAGCGCGGGAGTCGTTAGCCTCTTCTGGGGGGGCTCCATCTTCACCTGGTACCAGGACCTCTTCCTACCATGAAGCCTATAGACAGTGAGGTTGGATTTTGTGTTTCGGTCAGCACGACTCCTGTTCAAAGTGAGTCGCTTATTCGTTGACTGGCTTCACCTTTGATTCCTATACTACGGTAACTTCTGCGGGGGTATCGAATAATGCGACTGACCTGCTTACAGGAGAATCTCAATAAAGCACTTGGCATAGTGGGACGCGCCGTCGCCACGCGCACGACACTTCCCGTTACTCAGAATGTCCTCCTATCCACCGACGAAGGGCGCCTCAAACTCACGGCCACAAATCTGGAGATCGCCATCAGCACCTGGATCGGTGGCAAGGTGGAGACCGAAGGCGCTGTCACCGTTCCGGCCCGACTCCTGACCGACTTCGTGAACTCCCTGCCCGAAGGTCAGATTGAGCTGGCCATGACGCCGAAGCCCGTGGGCGTCCACCTAAGGTGCGACAGGTTTGAAGGCCGGGTCATCGGTACGGAGGCGGAGGAGTTTCCGCCCATACCGTCAGTGGGGGGCGGCGTTGGAGTAACGATCGGGGCCAAGACCCTGCGCTCCGCCATCAACCGGGTCAGCTTCGCCGCGGCGACGGAAGACTCTCGTCCAGTGCTGACAGGCGTAAAGATGGAGCTTGAGGAGGACCGTGCTACATTCGCCGCTGCTGACGGCTTCCGTCTTGCTGTACAGACCGCGACCCTGGAGTCGCCGATGTCCGAGCCTACCAGCTTCATCATACCCGCCCGGGCGCTCAGGGAGCTGGAGCGGCTCCTGGTGGACCAGGAAGAGCCAGTAGAGCTCACCATCACGCCTCAACGCAGCCAGGTGTTGTTCAAATTGAACAATATAGAACTGGTATCCCAGCTGGTCCAGGGCACCTTCCCTAACTACCAGCAGCTCATCCCACAGACCACAGGGACCCGCACCGTGGTTGCTCTACAGGAGTTCAATCGCGCCAGCCGGACCGCCGCCATATTCGCCAGGGACGGCAGCGGCATCGTACGGCTGCAGGTCACTCCCAGCACGGACGAAGGTGCCGGCAAGATGGTGGTTTCCGCCAGGGCAGAAGAGTTGGGTGACAACACGGGTGAGATCGACGCAAGCATAGAGGGTGAAGAGGCCAAGATCGCCTTCAGCAGCAGGTACCTCAGCGACGTGCTGGGTGTGATGCCCGGCAATGAGGTAGCTATGGAGATCACGACCCCTTCCAGTCCTGGCGTATTCCGCCCCATGGCCAACGGTGGTGGACAGGACGAAGCTTCCGCCGATAGCTACATCCATGTCATCATGCCAATGTTCGTGCAATGGTAGTTATAGCTATCCGCTTCGGGAAATCCGACGACTCCCTTGATTACAACCTGGTCGCGGGTAGCCTCAACCTTCACCCGAAACGCTGAGAATACAGCTCGCTTTCCATCGTGGTCTTCTTTGGCCATGCCGTTCTTGACCCTGTGGCAGAAGACGGTGAGTTGGGCCTCAGCCTGTTCTAGGTCGTGCTTCTCGGCCTTCTGTTGCTCAAGCCGCCGTAGCTCGGCTTCGTAGCCCTCTCGCTGACTTTTCAGGGGGCCGCTGTGCGAGCGAATGTAGTCGTCGTCGATCTCGCCGTACATGTAGAGTTTGATCAGGCGCTGCTCCTGGTCCCGGCAATGCCGAATCTCACGCCCTAGCCGGGCTATCTCCTCCTCGAACCCACCCCCCATACCGGCTAGTTGTTGGCGCAGCTTGTCGAGCACCAGTTCGGGATTCTCCAGAACCTTCCGCACCTCGCTCCAAACAATCTCTTCCAGTGCATCGGCTGGGATGTATCGAGCTCGGCAGGTTGCTGGTCGAAGGGTCGTCGGCACGGTCGCTCGGCAGCGGTAGTATCGGTATCGGCGGTTTAGCTGGGCACCTACGACCGGACTCCCACATTCCCCGCAGACCGTATATCCCGTCAGCAAGTATGGGCTGGAAGCTTTGCTTCTCCTGTTGCTGGGCTCCTTTAGCCTTTCCTGAACTAATGTGAAGACGGCCTCCTCGATGATCGGCGGGGTGAACCCCTCGACCCGAATCCACTCTTCCTCTGGCAGAACCTTGACCGTCCTACCGCCACCCCGCGTCCTCCGTGTCCTGGTCTTGCCATAATAGTCCAAGCCCATATATGACGAGCTGGTCAGCATCCGCTTCACGGTCAAGGGATGCCATGCGCTCCCGCTCTTGGTCGGAATGTCTTGCTCATTGAGACGTATGGCGATCTGGTAGAGACTGATCCCCTCGTTAGCCCAAACGAAGACCTTCTTGACGACCTCCGCTTCGGTGGCCAGGATCGTGCGTTGCTTGGTCGTAGGGTCGTATTGGTAACCGTATAGCCCTTTCCCGGTGCCCACGGGCATACGTCCGTTCTGCGCCGTCGATACTTTACCTCGCATGGTTCGTTCGGTGATGAACTCGCGCTCCTTCTCTCCCACGTAACCCAGAATGTAGCGGACGAGCTTGTCCTCCGCAGTGGTGCCCGATGGACCCTGAACGAACAGGAGCTTGACCCCGGCCTCGGTGAATTCCTCCGTCATCACCATGAGGTGAAGCGGGTCCCGCGAGAGCCGGTCTGGAGAGTGGACGATGACCGCCTTGACGACTTCAAGCCGTGCTAGACGGCGCACCTGGGTCAGGAGAAGCCTTTCCTGGTCGGCGCCGGAGGCTTGCTCCCGGAAGATATGGGGCTGCTCGACTTGCAGCCCACGTTCTTCCGCCAGCGCTAGGCAGGCGGCAACCTGGGTGTCTAAGGAAGTCCCGTCTTCCTGTTGGGCTGTGCTGACTCTCGCGTAGATTGCGGCGCTGTCAGTCATCATTCACTCCTGGGGTCACTGCGACATGGACCCAGTTGCAGTTGTCTGTTGAACGGCGGGTCAAGGTAGATAAGGTCCACGCACTCGCTGTTCATCCCCCGTAGGATGTCCAGGTTGTCGCCGGTCCAGATCGTCTTGTCAACGAAGTTGGGGCGGCCATGCACCACGGGGGCGGGCGGTATTTGGTCAATATCCACCCCTGTTCCTCCGACCGTTAAGTCCAAATGATTTTTTTCAACGCAGTCCGGTTCAGCCATTGGATAATACCCCTCTTAGGTGCCTGCACCCCTTGACAAACGTCCCGTTAGGTGCGATAATATCATCATGAAGGGAGAGGAATTCATACGGCGAACGCGGCGATACACCCGCAAGAACGGGCTGGAATTCCTGCAAGATGTGCGTCGTGGTAAGGGGAGCCACCAAACCATTTACCTCGGCTCCAAGTTCACGGTCGTTCCCCACGGCGAGATACGCCCTGGCCTCCTGGCCGCAATGCTCAAAGAGCTTGGCATTGATAGAAAGGACTGGTGACCTATGAGATACGTTTACCCATGCGTGTTGCATCCTGAAGAAATCGGTGGTTTCTGGGTATCGTTTCCAGATGTGCCGGCAGCTAACACCGGAGGCAGAACACGGGAGGAAGCGCTTCTTATGGCCGAAGACGCTCTCGTGGCGGCTCTTGGGGGCTACTACCGCCTCGGCAAGGACATTCCCCTTCCCAGTACACTCGAAGAGGGACAAGAGGCCGTTCGACTTGAGCCTATAGCCGCCGCCAAGGTCGCCCTCAATAGCACCATGCGTAGGTTGCGCATAACCAATGTCGCGCTTGCCAAGCAACTCGGTATTACCGAGAGTGCCGTCAGGAAGCTCCGTGACCCCGATCATCGCTCTCACATTAGCTCCATAGAACGAGCCCTCCGGTTAGTCGGGCTCACACTGGTGGTAGAGACCCAAGTGACTTAGCACAGTCCAGATGGCCGTGTCGGCGAAGTTGGCTTCAGTCAATATCTCACACACCACTACGTCACCATCATGGTCAAAAGGAATCTTGTGGTCAGCGTGCATATCTGCGAGGTCGAGCTTCCTACCGCAGTACATACACTTGCCGCGTTGGTTCCTATAAAGGCCCTCTTTAATGAGTTTTTGGATAGGCCTCCGTTTTTTCTCGTCACCAACAACACAGTTAATCCCCCTAGAACGTCCTCGCTGTCCAGCGCACCTCGCCGATGATCTCGGTGGCGTTGGCCCAGGGGTGGCTGCGGGTATTCGGGATCGTCGCTTAATGGCTCTTACTCTGGTCTTTCAACATTGCATCCGTACTTAGTAAGAATCTGAGCGATTCCGTTGTCCACCTGTTCCTGCGCCTCTATCGCAATAGCTGCTTTTAGCACGAAATCGGAGTCAGTGGAAAGCTCATATTCATTCACCATAGCTGCCGGGTCAAAGTCTTTGATTGCTCTAAGCATTTCTTTTATGGACGCCAACGTAGCAAGGTGGTAGTCCCTCACTTTGTGAGGCGGGATTACGTTTCCAGCCCTGTCTATATCTGCCTGTAACTTGTCTTCTAGCTGCTTCCATGTGGCTCCGTCAGGCAAGTCCACCGGGTCGCATACTCTGGCCGCATATTCTACGACAGTTAGCGGCTTAGCACTTTGTCTCTCTTCGGATTCGTCGCTTCCGCCACCACAGACCATCGCCGTCGCCAAGGTTACGCCAACTACGAGAGCCATCAACCCCAATGAACGTCTCCGCATTAGCTATCCTCCCTATACCGTTATCCCGTACCACCGCACCTCACCGATGGGATCCGTGTTAAAATGAACAGAGTCTTCAGCCGAACCGCCACGCCTCAAGCCAATCAGCCGTCCCACACGATGGGCAGGAAAGAGAGGAACCATGACCGACCGCGAACACATCACACTGGATGCAGACGAGCTCAAACTGTTCAAATCCGGTCTCATCATGACCTCTACGGAATTCATGGCGCTGAGCCAGTCGGAACTTGATTTTCTCAAGCTCGTCCAGAAAGCCGGTTTTGAAAACACTGCTCGGCTCACTTCCCCAGCTGGCGCGCAAGTCCGCGAGCGTACCCTTAAAGATGTCGTAGAGTAACTCGCGTTGCTCATCGGTCAGGTAATCCACGGCTTTCCACAAGACCGAACGTGTAGCATAAAGACTACCTAGATCCGATCGGGGTACCTCGCTGCCCAAAGCTCTCTCCTTCCTAGAACGTCCTCGCTGTCCAGCGCACCTCGCCGATGATCTCGGTATTATCGAGTGGTACAATCATTCTGCGCTTAGACGCTAATTGCATCTGCCCCAAAAAGTGAGGAAGACTATGGCAAACATTAATCACGAGACCGATGATCATCCTCGCGACCCTGGTGATGGTCCTGTAAGGAGGAGCACTATGGCTGACTTTGACGGTACTCGACGGATACCCTCACAAGCTCTTGAAAACGGCGCACCCGTTGTGCAGTCTGCTGAGGTTGAGCGCTTTCAGCAAGCCTTAAAAACACATCGAGACACCCTTCTAGACATGTATCTATCTGGTCCAGGAGGGTTGAGCTTGAACGATTGGAAGTTTCTACATAGTCAAGCTCATAGATTGCTAACCCCAGAGCAGCTACGAGTAGATTAGCCGCCTCAGCCTCGCTCACGAGACCAAATGCCTTGATCGCATCTTCGTAGTTGTACGGTTCGCCTGATGCGTTCACCGTCTCCCTCCCCCTAGAACGTCCTCGCCGCCCAGCGCACCTCGCCGATGATCTCTGTGGTGTCCGACCAAGGCACAGGTGGCCACGCTGGATGCTCACTCTCGATCTGCCAGTTTCCCTCAGTATCCTTCCCGACACGCTTGACCACTAGGCCATCCTCGGTGCGTAGAACGAAGATGCGCCCAACGCGACGCCGCCTCCGGCCATGACTGAGGTCCACCAGGATCGAGCACCCGTCTGGCAGCGTAGGCTCCATTGACTCACCGCGCACGGTAATCACGTTGCACTGGTCAGGGTCAATGGCTCGGTGATCTAGCCAGTCATCGCGGAACCATAGGCGTCCAACCACCGTCTCGTCGTAAACCTCCGCTCCACCTCCAGCAGCAGCGGCCACCTCGACGACCTCTACCGGGCGGACCGCTGGCGTATCGCCGCCAGCGTCGTATTCGGCCCTCGTTTCGGCGACGGCTGACCGGACGTAGGACTCAAGCCTGTCGAAGCGGGCGCTGAACTCCTGACGAACCTGGTCCAGGGAACCGATGACGCCCAACGCATCTGGCTCGGATTGGGCTGCCGACTCTGGCGCTTCGTCGTTCGGGGGTGGCGGGAGCTGTTGGGGTTTCTCTTCCTTGCCGAAGAACCACTCCACGGGCTTGTTGTAAATCGTGGCGAGCATGTTAAGGGCCAACTCAGACGGAGCTCTATGTCCGGTCTCGTATCGGGCTATCGTGACTCGCGTTAGCCCAGCTTGCTCGGCTGATTCTTCTTGAGTCAGGCCCGCCCCTCGACGGGCCAAGCTCAACCTGCTCGGAACCACTGTACCTTTTCGCATGATTTGTATCATTGTGTCCTCCTCTCTTGACAAAGGCTATAACCATAGGCTACATTAGCTGTAGCCTATGGCAACAAGAGAGGATTCTAGGCAAATGTTCAAATCACCAACACAAGAGAAGCTAGAGGCCCAGCGCCACGAGGATATCCGAGACATCGTGCTCAGTGCACTCCGCAAGTTCAGGGGCCGCCGCAACATGGTGATGCTCGTGTCTGTGGACCTTGAGATCACCGATACCACGCTCTACCGCTGGTGTGAGGACTTTGACATCGACATCGACGAGTACCGACGGGCGGCGGTACGGGAGGAGGAGAGATAGGGATGGAGTTACTGGCTGGGGCTACGTTCGGTCTGCTCTCGGTGGGCCTGCACGCGCGCGGGGAGAGTGAACGCATAGATCAGGAGCAACTCGGTGAAGTCTCGCATCTGCGTGGCCTGTTGCTCCGTGAATACCCGGTCTTCCTTGTGGGCGGCCTCGTTTCCGTCCAAGCGTATGACGTGTGCCCATTCCCGCATCGCGGGCGTCATGAGATGCCGCTCAGCGAGCATGTCTATACGAGCCAGCAAGTTGTGAGAGAGGGTCATTTCGGGGCCGGCGATAGCTGTGGTTGCTCGCTGAAGAACCTTCCGAAACATCATTCCGGCGCTCGTCCAGTTTCTGCGGCGCAGGCTGTCCTGAGCTTCGTTAAAGTCCCGCGAGATGCCCTCTGGAACGTGATCCGGGGCCTCATGCTTTTCAATCTTCGGTTGGATGTCGATCAGATCGAATCCGTTCTCTCTCGGATCGCCGAGACCTTGAGTAGGGCTGTGGCTACCTCCAAGTTTCTGGTGCTTGAACTTCGTAATAATCCCCTCGCGACAGGTTCGACACATCCAGAGATTAATCCATGTCGTCGGTTCGCGGTTCCCACCACCGTCAAATGCGTATCCATCGGTAGGTTCGAACCCGCTGCGCTCAGTTAGGCAGTAAGGACACTCTTGTACTAGTTGGGTAGCCATGTCAAACCTCCTAATTCACGCTCAGGAAATCAGCAAGACGCTGGAGCCTGCCTACGATCGAGGGACGCCAGCAAAAGCTATCGACGGCCTCATCGAATATTACTACAGACTCAGCGAAGCCGATAAGGATGCGTTCGTCGCTGCCCTGATCGGCGAGTTAGTGACTCTAAAGGCAGCAGCCAAGCATCGCCGCATCGACATCGACGAGTACCGGCGGCCCGCGGTAGAGGGGTAGGGGAGACCTAGCGTGGGAGTCTTACCTGAACCGAAGTGGGAGTTTCGTAACGGCATGTGGGTCAAGGCGATCTGGGAGCCAGCAGCGCCGATTAAGGAACAGGACGCCTTGTACCGAAAGTGGTTCTGGGAAGGCCACGACGAAGCGACGGGAATCAACATCTTGGAGCCTGCTGAGAAGGCGAGGGAAAGGGTATAGCGATGAGTTACACGACGGTCAGATCGCACACGCGGAACGGTCACCAGGTTCGGTCACATTCTAGACGGACGAACAACTGGCGCATCGCAGACATTCTTCAGCGCGACCTGGACAGGGTGTTCGAGGAGCTAGACCGTGAGTACGTGGCCCCTGTGGAACCGGTTGGCGGCGATCCCGCCTGTGCGCACCCCGACTGGTACGCGGCCCGGCGACTGCTGCTCGATACCCCATACGAGGACAGCCCGATACTGGCGTACTGCTGCACCCACTGCGCGGCCACAAGAAATCCAGGGGAACAGGTCTAGGTCATGGCTGTCACTCCGATAACTCAGATAGAAGCTCTGGCCGCTCGGCTGACGAAAGCCCGTGCCCTGGTGGGCCAGGTGTCACCAACGGGCAAAGAGGTCTACGAGGTGGCCTCCGGGGACGACAGGCACTACCTGGTCAACGGCCACTGCACGTGTCCCGACGCCCGCTTCAGGCGAGAGCTGCACAAGGGGTACTGCAAGCACCAGTTGGCGGTCTATCTGTATCGGGAATTACGTGACGAGCGGGCAGAACACGAAAAGGGGACTAAGGAGAAAGGGCATGGATAGGGATACCCGTCTGGCCAAGAGTTCCTTCGTCATGATCAAGCTAACCCACCGGACGGCAGAGCCAGCGGCAGCCGTAGGTCGACTCATCAACCGTGTCCCGGTCATCGAGCGGGTGTGGGGGCTAGGGAGTATGAGCGAGGAGCTCCACGAAATCCACGTCCCTATATCGGTCCACTGAAGAGGAGTAAAGATATGACAGTAGAACAAACGACAGAAATAGCCCTATCGAATCACGACTTCACGCTGCCGAGCCGAAGCCACGTGCAGGCAACGCTCCAGCAGGTCGAAGAGTTCCGTGCCCTGGTCCATAGCGAACTCAGGGAGGGGCCGGACTACGGCACCATCCCCGGCACCAGCAAGCCGACCCTGCTCAAGCCTGGGGCGGAGAAGATCGCCAAGCTGCTGGGCCTGGCGGACAAGTACGAGATCATCGACAAGACAGCGGAGTGGGAGAAGGGCCTGTTCCAGTACGAGGTGAGGTGCTCCCTGGTCTCGATCAGGACCGGGCAGATCGTGGCCCAAGGCGTAGGCGAGTGCAACAGCTACGAGAGCAAGTACCGCTACCGGGAGGCGAAGCGCCTTTGCCCTGAGTGCGGGGCCGAGGCCATCATCAAGGGCAAGGTCGAGTACGGCGGCGGCTGGGTCTGCTTCGGGAAGATCGGTGGGTGTGGGGCGAAGTGGGGCGACGGGGCTTCCGTCATCGAGTCGCAGAAGATTGGCCGCGTGTTGAACGAGGACCCCGCCGATCAGGTCAACACCATCCTGAAGATGGCCAAGAAGCGCAGCCTCATAGATGCGGCGCTCAGCGTGGGCAGCCTGAGCAACCTGTTCACGCAAGACCTAGAGGATATGCCCAGCCCGTCGCAGCCGGCACAGTCTCCGCAGGCTGGGGCAGCTAGCCCTCCCGTATCGGCTCCGCCACCACAAGCTGCAAGTCCAGCGTCCAATGGAGGCTCTGCGGCCCCCCAAGCCACAGGTGCAGCGCCGAACGGCAGCCCCACTCAGTTCCACACGATGGGCGATTTCATGGCATGGGCGAATGGCACGCACGGCAAGACTAGCCAGGATGTGGTGAACCTCGCCCGCCAGCTCTATCCGAATGAGGAGATCGGCAACGTCACCGACTTGGCGCAGCACAAGGACGACCCCCAGCTCATCGCGGCAGTGCAAGGAGCGCGAGCATGACGACTACGACAACCAACCAGGGCCTCCCCCTGCTGCCCGCGTACAGAGACGTGACGGTGGAGTTGACTCCCAGGTATGGGCAGCACTGGTACAGGGTTACGGGCTACGACGACCTGCTGCCCAGCGTGACGACGGTGCTCAAGATCATTGACAGGTCGGGACCGCTCGTCGGATGGGCCAAGAAGACGGCGCTAGAAAGCGTGAGGAGTGCGTTGCACGAATACGCTGCTGGCCCCTTCGTCAAGAAGGAGGTCTACGACCTCTGGGTGGCCGGCATCATTGAAGCGGCCAAACAGTCTCCTGAGAAGGAGCGTGACGAAGCGGCGGAGGCCGGAACTTCAGCCCATGAACTCATAGCAGAGCTGCTGCACGGAAGGGAGCCGGACATCCCGGACCCACTGGCGCCAGCGGTTCGAGGAGGGCTGGCCTTCGTCAGGGACTATCAGCTTGAGTTGGTGGCGTCCGAGGTCTCCATCTGGCATCCACAGCGCCACTACGCAGGCACCGTTGACCTGGTTGCCAGGAACAAGGCTGGCGAGCTCGTGGTGGCCGACTGGAAGCGCTCCAAGGGCCTCTATGCGGAGCACGCCTACCAGGTGGCTGGATACGCCAATGCGATAGAGGCGATTACTGGCGAGGCAGTGGTTGCGGCCTACGCAGTCCGGCTGCCGCGCACGGCTGATGAGAAGGCAGAGTACGAGGCCCGCATGGTCGCAGACCCCAAGGTTGCGAGTGAGACCTGTCGGGCGGCGCTTGCCCTCTGGCTGGCTACCCGCGACTCCAAGAAGGTGTGGGCGTCATGACTAGCGGACCTGAGACTTCTACAGAATTGCAACGGGCGCCCCCTGAGTCCAAGGCACTCGTTATCGGCCTCGAGCGGGCATACGTAGCTCTGCAAGACGCACGCAACGACTTCGAGCGCCTGATTGTGCGCGACAAGGCGCAAGCGATAGCAGCAGCGGCGGCGGTGCTGAAGCGTCGTCATATTCAGACTGAGGCTTCGGTCCTAGTTGCCTCTGCTGAACGGGAAATCGCTAAGGCCAACCCACCTGAACAGGGACGGCGGAGAGACCTGGAGGACAACGAAGTTGATGAGACTGGCGACAACTTCTACTTCCGGGGAGTAGAAGTTGATCAGAGGCTTGTTCAGAACATCCGCGCGGCCCATGCCGTTCTCACTGACGAGCAGTTCGAGGCCGTGGCTGAGAAGGCCCGTGAGCAGGGGGAGCCCCTTACCCGGACCGCCCTCAAGCGGGAGGCAAGGAAGCTGAACCCGCCGGAACAGGACGATTCGGACGAGCCGAAGCCCCCTACTCTGGTCGAGAGGTTACAGGCACAGGTAGACGAGTTGGCGATGAAGTTGCAGCTCAAGGACCGCGAGCTGGTGGAGAAAGACCGTGAGGTCGAGGACCTCAAGGTCACGGTCGGGTGGTTCGAGGCTCAGGGGTCTGCGTACGAGATAGACCACTACCAGCGCGTCAACGCTCAGCAGGCGCGGATACGCACCCTCGAAGGGCGGGTGGACCAGTTGATCACTGAGAGGGAGGACGCCCGCCGCTTGGCAAGGTGGTGGAGAGGTCAAGCTGAGAGGCTCGGCTGGAAGGCGAATGCTGCTCAGCCGGCCCCGTTCATCGACATTCCCGCCGAAGAGTTCTCGAATGACGACTACCGTGAGGAGCTTATGGAGGAGCCAGGGTGACGCTATCCACGACCATCCCCCTCATACCAGAACCCCAGATCAGGGGGCGCCTGCAACTCTATCCGCACCAGGCAGCGGGCATAGAGTCCACGCGCCAAGCTGCCCGTGCCGGCCACAAGCGGCAGATTCTCTGCGCGCCAACAGGGTCTGGCAAAACGGAGTGTGCCATCTACCTGCTCGACGAGGCGCGGAAGAAGGGCAAGCGGGTAGCGTTCATTGTGGACAGCATCCCTCTGGTTCGCCAGACCCACAACCGCCTGAGCCTCTACGGAATTCCGCACGGTATCGCTCAGGGGCGCAAGAACACCAGGGGCGGCGATGAGTTGGTCCAGGTCTGGTCTGCTCAGACCGCTGGGGCACGGAACCTTATCAAGCGTGGCCTTGATCTGGTGGTTTTCGATGAGTGCCACGTCCGGTGGGAGAAGCTAATGAAGCAGGCGGCAGAGGACGACATTCACGTTCTGGGCCTCACGGCGACGCCCCTCACGAGACGACTTGGTGACTACTACTCCCACGTCACCAACGTGGTTACCACCGACTGGTTGCTGAACAACGCCAACCCACAGACCGAGCAGCCCTACCTTGCGCCTCTCCGTATCTACTCAGGCGTGGCAACGACGGAGATAGACATGGAGGGGGCGGAGATCGGTAGCGACGGCGAGTACACAGACCGTGCGGTGCGGGAACGAGGGCGAGTCGTCATAGGCGACGTGGTGAAGGAGTGGGACCGGATGTGCCGTGAGCACTTCGGGCGCTGGGTGAAGACCCTCGTGTTCAGCGCTGATGTGGCCCACGGCGAGGAGCTTTGCACAGCGTTTCAGGCCATTGGAGCGGATGCACGCCAGTCCACCTATCGAGACTCCGAGGAGGAGACCACTCGGCTGGTTGAGGATTTCTCAGCAAACAGGTTCGACGTTCTCGTGAGTGTTTGCAAGTTCATCAAGGGCTTCGATGACCCGACGGTCATGTGCGTCGTGGACGTGCGCAAGAACAGGACCTCACTGTCCGAGGTTATCCAGAAGATGGGACGCGCCATGAGGTATGCGCCGGGGAAGGAGTACGCACTGTACCTAGACCACGTGAGGAACATGGAGGACTGGTACTACCGGATTCTGGACGTTTGGGAGAACGGCGTCAGCGTCCTTCACAAGGGCAAAGACAAGAAACCTCGCCCCAAGCAGGCCTCACGGGAAGATCGCCCCGATGTTACGTGCTACGGCTGCGGCCTTGTGTTGCTCCCTGGTATGGATATGTGCCCCGCGTGTGGACGTGTCCGCTCCAGGCACACAACAGAGGCCGTGACGGTGGAGGGCACGCTGAGGGAGTTTCGTCAGGCCAAGCCCACCGAGTGGATGAAGGACGAGTCGTGGGTCTGGTCGCAGCTGTCAAGACTGGCCCTGGACCGCAGGGAAGGCGATGTGGAGGCGGCGCAGCAGTCGGTCAGGGGCTACTACAAGGGCATGTACGGCGGCTGGCCATCGTGGGGGCGGCCTCTCGTCCCTTGTCAAGGCCCCGTGGATGAGCAGGTCATTAACCGGGTTACGTACAACCTGATCCGGTACCAGCATTCGCGGGAACGGAGGAACGGAACGTGAGTAACGGTCGCTACGCGGCGAGCACCGACGTGTCCACGGACAGGTCAAGGACCGAAATCGAGAAGACTCTTGCTCGGTATGGAGCTGACCAGTTTATGTACGGCTGGGAAACCACCAGGGCAATGATCTGCTTCAGGGCCAGTGGGAAGATGGTCCGGCTTACTCTCCCGCTGCCGGACCGCAACTCCGATGAGTTTCTGTTGACGCCTAGCCGCAAGTGGCACCGGTCCCCCTTGGAGATTGAGAGAGCCTATGAGCAAACCGTCAGGCAGCGGTGGCGGGCTCTGGCCCTTGTCGTGAAGGCGAAACTTGAGGCCGTTGAGACGGGTATTACCACCTTCGAGGCGGAGTTCTTGTCCTACATCGTGCTGCCTGACAACTCGACTGTGGGCGACTCGATGCTGCCGCAGGTGGAGCACGCCTATTTGTCCGGCGAGATGCCCCGAATGCTGCCTTCGGGAAAGAGCAGTGAGGAGACGTTACGGTGAGTGAAGATAACAAGAGCTATCAAAAACCCGATATTCAGTTTCACGACCAACCCCGCAATCTCGACGGCGCGGCGTTCTTGGAGATCAAGCTAGATTCCATCGACGTGTTGGAGTGGCATCCGCTACCAGATGGGCAGGGCAAGCCGACCCAAGTGCATGTCTCCGTGATGGTTGAGGGTCTGGACGTTCCGCTAGTCATGCGTTTCATGGGGCCTGGGACGTTGGACGCTTTCATATCCGCATTGGCTGTTCACCGCTTCCATGTCTGGCCCGACCAAGAGGCTCCGAGATGAAGCCCTACTACGAGCATGCAGGGGTCACGATCTACCACGGTGATTGCCGGGAGGTGCTGCCAGCGCTTATGGGCACGTATGAAACTATCGTCACTGATCCGGTATGGCCAAACGCTAGCCCATTACTGGAAGGCTGGGAACGGCCTTATGAGCTGCTTGATGAAAGTGCCAAATGGTGGAGCGGGAAGCGTGTTGCGATTCAACTTGGGTGCAACTCGGACCCTGCAATCCTGAGAGCGGTGTCCCGAAGAGGCTTCAACCTCTTCCGCGTAGTCTGGCTGGAATACGTTCGCCCTCATTATCTCGGACGGCACTTATATACCTCCGATATCGCGTACCTCTTTGGAGTGCCACCCAAAGCACGTGAAGGGAACCACGTCATCCCTGGGAAGATGACCGACTCCAGCTCGAACGGGAAGCAGGCACCTCACCCATCACCGCGAAAACTGGACCACGTGAAGTGGGTGGTTAGCCGTTGGAGTGATCCCGAGGACATGATTGTTGACCCGTTCATGGGCAGCGGCACGACACTGGTTGCTGCGAAACACCTGGGGCGCAAAGCCATAGGCATCGAGATCGAGGAACGCTACTGCGAGATCGCCGCCAGACGGCTGGCTCAGGAGGTCTTGATATGAACCTAGCTGACCTACAGCGTGAGGCCCACGCCATCGCCAAGGAGCACGGCTGGTGGGACGAGGAGAGGACCTTCGGCGACCTGATAGCGCTGGTGCACAGCGAGCTGAGCGAGGCGCTGGAGGCGTATCGGGTTTGTGGAATAGTCGACTGTCCTCACGAACACACAGAAGGGGCAGGTGTCGCATCCGAGCTCGCCGACGTGGTGATCCGGGTGGCGGACATGGCGGAGTTTTACCGGGTGCGCTTCCCGTGGCAATCAGAACCTTATAAACCAGCAAGTCATAGGGATATGAGTTTCGGCGAGTGGATTACAACTTGCCACTCTGCTCTAGACACCGTTTGGAGAGACGGCTGTGTCTATGACGTTCCGTCACGAGCAACGGACTCCAGTCTTTGGCACTTCTTGAATACCGTCCAAGCCATGGCCGCCTACTACGGCATCGACCTGGACGCGGCGATTGAGGCGAAGCTCGAGTACAACCGCACCCGCCCATACCGGCATGGAGGCAAGGCGCTGTGAGTGGACGAAAGACCACCTTCATTGCAGTGGAGGTAGAGCCCATACCCGACATCAACGGCGATGAATGGTATGCCTGGTGTACGGAGCGTGGATTCTATGGGCTTAACGGCGGGCGTCGTGCCTGGATAAGCGATTTAAACACCTACTTACGGAATGATGACTATCTCGTCTACTACCAAGGGATGCTCATTGCTACGACTCATTCGTCCGAACTGGAACTGGAACCAGGAGGGAAGGCGCTGTGAGCGACACGTTGACGGCTGCCCTCTACTCAATTCCAGCCGATGACCGGGACACATGGGTCATTATGGGCATGGCCATCAAGTCCGAGCTGGGCGATGCAGGGTTCGCTCTATGGGACGCATGGTCCCAGCGGTCCAAGCGTTACAAGGCCGCCGACGCCAGGGCCGTATGGCGGTCGATCAAGGGCCGGTACAACGGCGTTAGCATCGGCAGCCTCTATCACCTGGCCAAGGAGTATGGCTGGGCTGGAGAGGCCCCGGTCAAGACCGCGCCGAGCGCCGAAGAGAAGCGCCAGCGGGCAGAGGTCAAGAGACGTGAGGCGGAGGAGCGCAATCGCCGTGAGGCGGAAGCGGCGGCGAGGGCTGAAACGATGCTCATGCAGGCCGACTACGTTGACCCGCGAGCACGGAATGGCCGACATAGCCACGAGGTACCGAGTGCGCACCTCTACCTGGTGGAAAAGGGTTTCGCTCAGCAGGGCGGCCTTGTGTTGGACGGCAACTTGCTGATCCCGATGCGCCACTACCAAGCCTATGAGCGAGTCCAGTCCATTCAGATGATTGCTCCCGATGGGTCTAAGAAGTTCCTTCCAGGCGGCAAGGCGTCGGAGGCGGTCTACAAGATCGGCAAGGGAGATGAGCGCTACTACTGCGAGGGGTACGCCACTGCCCTTTCGGTGAGAGCTGCGCTCAGACACCTGTACCGAGACCGCCACTCAGAGGTGTGGGTCTGTTTCAGCGCCGGGAACATCCCAAACGTCGCCAAGCCTAGGCGCAGGTCGATGGTGATCGCCGACCACGACTGGTGGCGATGTCCCAAGAAAGAATGCCGGGCCAAGTGGGACTACGAGTCTAAGCGCTGTCCCTCTTGTGGGTCTTCGCGGATAACCGAACCGGCAGGGGAGAAGCATGCGAAGCAGACGAGGCTGCCCTACTGGATGCCCGATGAGCCTGGCACTGACGCCAACGACTACATGCTCAGCCACGGGGTGGAGGCCCTGGCGGACGCTATCAGGGAAGTTCACATGACCGCGATTCCCCGAAGGGAGGTGGTTGCCTGATGTCTTTATTCCTAGAGAACTTCATTCGTGAGAGCAATCGCATCGAGGGCATGCACCATGCCCCGACACAGGACGAGATCGACGCTCACATTGCCTTGCTCATCCAGTGTCGCATCAGCGTAGGTGACCTGGAGTGCTTTGTCTCCCTCGTCCAGCCGGGAGCCGTGCTGAGGCGGGAGGCAGGTCAAAACGTGCGGGTTGGAGAACACCGACCGCCTCCCGGCGGGCCTGCGATAGAGAGGACGTTGGAGCGCATCCTCGTGCAGGCCGATGAGTGGCGAGCAGAGAGGTCCTACGAGCTGCACCGTCAGTACGAGACTCTACACCCCTTCACCGACGGCAACGGCAGGTCGGGGCGGGCGCTGTGGCTCTGGATGATGGGCGGCATTAACAGGGTGCCTCTGGGGTTCCTGCACACGTTCTACTACCAGGCTCTACAGGAGGGCAGATAGCTTTTATTGCCACAAGTACAAGCTCGTCAATGGCGGCCCTCCCGATACTCAGTCCAGCCGGCGAGACCGCCTACATGTTCCCTGTCTTAGGGAGCCGCCGTCTAGGGGGAGGGTGAAAACTGCCCCTCAATCGCACGCACATAGCGAGGTTAAACAAGGTGCTGCGGACAACCCGCGAGGCTGGATGAGGGCGGTGAGTGACGCCGTTAGGAGGGATAGTTGATGGCCCTTCAGATGTACAGCAATCGAGGGAACTCGCGCTTAGCGAGTAGAGGCAATAGACGGGTGGTCGTCTGGTTGGAGGGGGGGGAGGATGTCCTTTGGAGGGATACCCAAACTTGATACAAAACGACTCAATTCCCGCGAAGGGAGAATTGCGATGCGAGTGAGAGGAAAACAGACCCACCTCTATAGGCCGGGGACGCCGAGGTACGGGCCTGACAGACGAGGGCTGTGTGGGCAGCGTGAGGAGGTCGAGGGATGACGAGCCACGACCTATCCCGCGCAAAGGCAGTAGCGGACGACCTGCTGCGCCTGCTCGCTCCCCACTGCGAGCGGATCGCTGTGGCAGGGTCCATCCGCCGCAAGAAGCCCCACGTCAAAGACATTGAGTTGCTTTGTGCCTCGAAGGTCACGAGCACCGCTGACCTGTTCGGCAGAGCGGTCGCGAACTGGTACTCGCTCAACAGAAAGCTCGACAGCCTGGTCGCGGACGGCACAGTTCTCGAGAAAAGGGCGGACAAGTCGGGGCGGTACAGCTATGGAGAGCAGAACAAACTCCTGGTCCATGTGCCCAGCGGCGTTCCGGTGGACGTGTTCAGTTCCTCCATCAAGAACTGGGGAATGAGCCTCGTGGTGAGGACCGGGCCGAAGGAGTTCAACGTTCGCATGATGTCCCGATTCCGCGAGCTGGGGATGCGGGGCCATGCCTACGGTGGCGTGACGGACCAAGGGGGTACCGAGATCGAGTGCCCTGATGAGGAGACGGTCTTCCGGCTCTTGGGCTGGCCCTGGATGCCGCCGGAGAGGAGGAGCTAGCCGATGCTAGGCCGCTTGGTCATCGACGCTGCCATAACCGAGACGGAGTTCCAGGCCCAGGTTGTCCGGGCCGCCCGGATGTTCCGGTGGATGGTCAGTCACATGACCCTACCCCAGCGGTCTGAGCCAGGCGTCCCAGACCTGCTCATGGTCAGGCCGCCGAGGGTGATCTTCGCGGAGCTCAAGAGCGAGACGGGCCGGTTGGACGCAAGACAGCGATACAGCCCCAGGACAGGTCGGGCGCTACCGAACCAGAAGGACTGGAAGGACGCGTTGGAAGGCTGTATAGGGGTTGAGTACTTCCTTTGGAAACCTAGTAATTGGGATGAGATAGTGGAGGTGCTAAGGTGAGGAGAAGACGAGAATTCTACCGGCAGCGGGGCGAAGAAGGTCGCCCCTACATACTCCGCTACCTGGCAACAGGCGATCAGGGGTGTACCCCGCCCCAGAGGCCCTGGGTCCGCGCCCCCAAGCCTGAGCGATGTGGCCACTGTGGCGCTGATGGTCTTCTGAACGTAGTGCGTATTCGGCCCAGCAACGGGGATAAGGAGGATGGCTGGTCCTGCATTCAATGTGGATGGACCCTATATGACCCTGGGCGCATTGAAGACCCCGATGTGCCCGCTGGAAGTAGGCGAAAGTGAAGCCGATAAGGCAGGCATCCCGACGACCGCGTGGCCCTGGCAGGCCGGGTGTGGAGTAGCTTCTAGCCCGGCTCCACAGGGTCTTCCGCGTTACGCATTCGGCCTGAGTAGCGGCTACCCCGCTTCTGCTTGGGAATCCTCTTTCGCCTCAGTAGCTCTCTAAGCGCCAAGGCGACAGGTTTTGCGTTGGACGGATAGAACTTGCCGCTCCGCCAGGTCTGCACCGTAACGAGGTGGACGCCCAACTCATCCGATATGGCGGCGTCGGTCCACTTCTTCTCTCGTAGCTGTGCCAGAAGCTCTTGGATGTCGTTCATGGCTTCTATCATACAGTGTAACACTATATCTGTCAATCGGTTTCAGATACTGCTAACCCTATTGGCTCAGGTCTTGTTGGCAGCTTTCTTGAGGTAGCTCAAGTCGTCCCTATGTGAATAGCCTAAACATTGACATATATAGGCTAAGGATATATACTATGGATATGGAATTGGAGTGGGACGAAGCCAAGCGAAGGGAAACCCTGGCAGAGCGGGGAATAGACTTCGCGGCGATGGCTGACTTCGATTGGGATACTGCGACAGTGGAGCGCAGCGACCAGCAGGGTGAGGCACGTTGGGCCGCGACCGGCTATATAGAAGACCGCCTTTACAGGGTCGTCTACACCGAGCGCGGCAACAGACGCCGCATTATCAGCCTACGCAAGGCCAACACACGGGAGAGGAGAGATTATGAGCACCAACGCTGACATCGGTCAACTGCCATTTCTGGAATATGCCAGTTTGATGCTAGCCCAGACGGGCTCAACCGCGACCTTTGACGCTCTTGTATTCAGCCCGTTGACTGAGTTGCAGATCGAGGCACAGTATGGCGAGGAGGCCGCCATCAATGTTGGGATAGCCCGAGACCCGGAGGACCCGACGTGGTGGAAGGAAGACTATGCCCGAATGCGTCGGGCCATTGGCAGGACACGTCGTGCCGGCACAGATGTTGCAATCCCCCCAGGAGAGACGTTGAAGGCCGAGCTCGTGGCCAGGGGTATTAGTCAACGCAAGCTGGCCATGTCAATGGGCCGGCCTGCCGGAGCCATCAATGGAATTGTCACGGGCCGCAAAGCAATCACCCCGCAGACAGCTCTGGAGCTGGAGGAAGTGCTGGGAGTCCCAGCACACGTGTGGGTGAGGCTGGAGGCTGACTATCGGCTTGCTCTGGCAAGGCAGGAAATGGCGGTGGGTGGAGAAACCAAATGAGGGTTGCTGCAGACTGGGGGCAGATCAGAAGCGGCCCTCTTCCCCGTCGCCACTAGCCCCCTTGGCCCTGGACTCGCTGTAGCGTCCCTCCCGCTGCCATGTGTCCAGGGCTTTCTTCGAATACCGCTTGCCCTTGGGCGGCTCCTGCATCATCAGGCCCCTTAGAGCCATCTTGATTGCCTTGTGGTACCTGGGGTAGGACTGGCCTCCCCGCCACTGGGAGACGGTCTGCCTGCTAGTGCCGAGGGCATCGGCGATGGCCGAGTCGGTCCAGCGATGGGCTCTTAGCAGGTCGAGCAACTCTTGAATCTCGTTCATGTGGACCAGGATGCAACGATTAGCAGTTGCTATAGATATGTGTTAGGAACTACAAATTGTAGTTGACGCTAGTGACGACACAGCATATGGTAGTAAGGAAGGGGAATGGCCGATTACTCAAAGATCGAGTGGACTACTCACACCTGGAACCCAACGACGGGCTGTACCCAGCGGTGACACGAAATCCTTTCATACCCAGAAGGTGGAGCATTAGACTGGATAGGTAGGGGAGTCAAAGGTATGCAGCTAAGAGGTAGGGTGAAGGAGCTTCGGCGTGTCAAGGCGTCGGAGCTGCTGTCGCATCCGAAGAACTGGCGGAGGCATCCCCAGGCTCAGCGGGACGCGCTGCGCACCATGCTCGATCGTGTGGGCTATGTTGATGCCGTGATCGCCCGCGAAACGCCCGGCGGCCTGATGCTCATCGATGGGCACCTGCGGACCGGCCTGACTCCAGACGCTGAGATTCCCGTATTGGTAGTGGACCTGGACGAGTCCGAGGCAGACGAGGTTCTCGCCACACTCGATCCCCTGGCTGCGATGGCTGAGCTTGACACGGAGCGGCTCAAGGCTCTGGTGGATGGTCTCGCGGCAAAGACCAACGAGGCCATGACCGACCTACTAGATCGGATGCACGGCCTTTCCAAGCCCGACCTGCCCGACGAGCAGCCGCTAACCGAAGAACCAGAGGCGAGGGCGCAGCGCGGGCAGGTGTGGCAACTGGGGCGGCACCGGCTCATGTGTGGGGATAGCACGTCACCGGACGACGTGGCGGGGTTGCTGAATGGGGCCAAGCCAGACTGCATCTTGACTGACCCGCCGTACAGTAGTGGAGGCTTTCAGGAAGCGGGGAGGTCAGCGGGAAGTAAGGGGTCAGACGCTGTCTATAAGCCCATCGAGAATGACCGGCGCTCTACCCGTGGCTACATGGCCCTGATGAAGCAGATTCTCAGCGCAGTCACGCCGGTCGATGTGATCTACGTTTTTACTGATTGGCGGATGTGGGTCAACCTGTTTGATGTGGTTGAGGGGTCTGGCCAAGGCGTGAGGTCAATGATCGTATGGGACAAGGGGACGCCAGGCATGGGTATGGGTTGGCGGGCTCAACATGAGCTGATTCTTTGTGCTACGCGCCAGAATGGATTGTGGAAACGCCATATGGGAGCACAAGGGAACGTTATCACGCTGCCAAGACAGGCAAACGAGTTGCACGCGACGCAGAAACCGGTTGCGCTGCTTGAGACTATCCTCGCAACCACCCCATTTGCTGAGATGGTTTATGACCCCTTCGTTGGCTCTGGCACCACCATCATCGCCGCCGAGCGGCAGGGCCGCATCTGCTATGCCATGGAGATAGACCCCAGGTACGTGGACGCCGCGGTGAAGCGGTGGGAGACGTACACGGGTGGGAAGGCGGAGTTGATACATGCCGCGCAGTAGAGTAGCAGAAGCAGAACGCGAGGAGCGCCGTGACAAGGTTATGACCTTGTTGCTCGCAGGCGGTACAACGAGGTCCATAGGCCAGACGCTAGGTGTCCACCATGCGACAGTGGCGCGCGACGTCGAGGCCCGCCTACAGGGGGCGGCGGCAGGCTGCTACAGCACCGCCGATTACCGTGAGTTGCATCGACAGCGGATTGAAATGCTGCTCCTTCAGTGGTGGCCCCGCGCTGGACACGACCCAGCGGCACTTGACCGCGTTGTGAGGCTTCTGGAGCGGGAAGCTAAGCTGCTGGGGCTGGACGCACCGACGAAGCAGGAGCACAGCGGCGTGGACGGCGGGCCTATACAGACGGACATGAAGGTGATACTGGATGCTCTCAACGACCCAGAGGCAAGAGACACGCTTGATGCTCTTAGCCAACGCCTGGAGAGCCAGCCCAGCGGCAACAGCGGCTAGGTGGTCTAAAGGTCAGTGGGTGCGACAGGCCCACCTTGACCTGATCTCCCAGAAGGTCGCATCGCTGGTTGAGAGGCCGTTGCGCCTCATTGTCTCCATGCCTCCGAGGCACGGAAAGAGTGAACTGCTCTCTCACTGGACGCCGGTGTGGTTCCTGGCCAACTGGCCCCACAGGAGGGTCGGTCTGGCCAGCTACGCCGCCGAGCCTGCTGAGCAGTGGGGACGCCTGGCCAGGGACTCGGTGATAGAGAACGAGAATGGCCTTGGCATCCGGGTCAGGGACGATCTGAGCAAGGTTGGCCGATGGCAGTTGACCACAGACGGAGGGATGATGACCGTGGGTGTGGGAGGCCCCTTCACAGGCTATGGGTTCGACCTGCTGATCATCGACGACCCGGTGAAGAACCGTGAGGAGGCCAACAGCCCAACCCAACGGCAACACCTGTGGGAGTGGTGGCGCTCCACAGCTCGCACCAGGCTTGAGCCAGGGGGCTCGATCATCGTTGTGATGACGCGCTGGCACGAGGACGACCTGGTGGGTCGGCTGCTGGGAGACGAGTACACGGAGGAGCAGGCGGCGGGAGACAGGTGGGAGCACATACGGCTGCCTGCGCTGGCCGAGCCCGATGACCCCCTGGGGCGAGAGGAGGATGCGCCACTGTGGCCTGAGCGGTACGACGCCTCTGCTCTCGCTGCGCTGCGGGTCAGCGTCGGCCCCCAGGAGTGGCCGGGGCTTTTCCAGCAGAGACCTTCCCATGAAGGCGGGAGCATCTTCAAGGATCACTGGTGGGTCATGGCAGAAACGGTGAGCCGGGGAGACCGTGTGTTCCAGTTCTGGGACACCGCCTTCAAGACGGGCCAGCAGAACGATTACTCGGTGTGCTGCACGATGACGACCACTCCCAACGGCTACGCCGTTCTGGACGTGTGGCGAAACCGTGTCGAGTACCCCGACCTGCTGAGGGCTATGCAAACCTTGGCCGAAAGGCACCCGAAGGTCTCTACGATCTTTGTAGAGGACGCGGCCAGTGGGCAGTCGGTGGTCCAGAGCCTGCGGCGAGAGACGAGGCTGCCGGTGCTGCCAGTGAAGCCCATCGGAGACAAGGTGCTGAGGGCCAACCGGGTGACCGGTACAGTGGAGGCCAAGAAGATCACGCTGCCACGGACAGCCCCGTGGCTTCAGGCGTTTCGGGAGGAGCTCGCCACGTTTCCCAACGGAGTTCACGACGACCAGGTGGACGCCTTCGTCGGCTGCCTTACGCAGCTGATGGAGCGAGCCGGGGGCATAGGAGGGTTCTACCTGTAGCAGGAGGAGGCATCATGATACTTGAACGACAGATGCTAGCGATGCGGGGCATGTTGGGCTCGGTGAGACGGCCCAGAGGCGGCGTCCAGCGCGCCAACGAACCCTACGCCGCCATGTCCCAGGTCAGTAACGGCACGGGGCTTGCCACGAAGCAGCTCGAGGAGTGGCTGAACAACCTCGGCAAGAGACAGTCTGGTGGTGTGGAGGGCTACTACCGCACCTCTGTCCCGGTCTACAGGGCGATAAAGCTCAGGTCTGACGCCGTTGCCCGCGCCCGGCTCAAGGTCTACCGCATGGACTCTGACGATGAGTTGGAGTGGGTGGGTGAGGCCGACCCGGTGCAGGGACTCCTTGACCGAGTGAATCAGGACTGGACCCGTAGCCGCATGTGGCGTGCCGTAGAGACGTATCTGTGCCTCTGGGGGCAATCGTTCAGGTGGATTAACAAGGGCGGCTCCCCCGACCCTGCGGCATGGGAGATATGGCCTCTCAGACCTGACAAGGTGAAGGTGGTAGTGGCCAAGGACGGTACTATCGCTGGCTACGTCCACGACCCGCACGGCTCGCGGTTTGCCATGCTGCCCGACGAGGTGATCTGGGACCGCTACTTCAACCCGCAGGACCACTTCAAGGGGCAGTCTCCACTGGAGGCGGTGCGCGGCTGGGTGCAGATGCAGCTTGACATGGTGGAGTTCAACGGCCAGCTATTCAAGCACGGCATCCTAGTCAGCAATCTGGCCTTCTTCCTCGAAAGCCCGATGCCAGGCGACATTGAGCTGTTCCAGGAACGGTTGGCAGACCGTTACAGCGGGATGGAGAATGCACAGCGCCCCATCATCGCTCCGGGTCAGGGCAGCGTCCAGAACCTGGGAATATCGAACAAGGACATGGAGTTCATCCAGGGCATCCAGCTTGCCAAGGAGCAGGTTGCCGACAGCTTAGGGGTGCCGGAGGAGCTGATGGCCGGTGCACAGCACCCCACGTTCAGCAATCGTGAGGCGGCCATCAAGGACTTCTACGCCAACACGGTAACGCAGGAGTGGGACCTGCTGGCCTCAGAGATGCAGGAACAGTTCGTCCCCACGTTGCCCAGGGGTTATCAGGATGTGGTGCTGAGGTTCGACACCACTGAGATAGCGGAGATGCAGGAGTCGCTCACCGACCGCTGGAACAGGGAGGTGGCCCAGGCGACGGCGGCCAAAACGAGGGCCGAGGCGGTAAACATAGCGGTTCAGGGGGGCATCATCGACGAGAACGAGGGACGCCTCATTCTGAGTGGTGACCCGATCTTTGGCGAGCTTGGGGAGCTGGAATAGTCGATGGCACGGAAGGTCAACGGCGTAGGCCCACGACGGATAGATGAGCGGGTGTATGACAGGAACCTGCGAAGGCTTGTCCTTACTCCCCTCATGGCCCAGCTTCGCTCTGGCCTGTCCGAGGCTTCAGCCGCGTCCCTGGCCCTGGAGATCATCGACGGGGTGTTTCGAGGCTGGCATACCGGAGGATTGGTCGAAGAGGAGGTGGCCGCCCACGCTGCCAGGCTCTCTGGCTATCACAAGAGACGCCTCATCCAGACCTTCAGGGCAGCCCTGGGGGTGGACATAAGGCCGGTGTTGGCAGACTCAGCCATAGAACCCCTGATGACGGCATGGCGCCGGGAGAACATCTCCCTCATACGGACCATCCCGGAGCGGTTTCACGAGTCGCTGAATCGCCGTGTGGGGGAGACGTTCGCCGAGCGGCCCTTTGACAAACAGGCATTGTCGAAGGTGCTAAACAGGGAGTACGGGGTATCAGGGAGCAATCTCCGGCGGCTCACCCGCGACCAGACCAGCAAGGCCGTTGGTCAGTTGACCCAGGCAAGGCATCAGCAGATTGGCATCAGTGAGTACACTTGGCGGACAGCGCAGGACGAGCGAGTGAGGCCCACCCACCAGGTGCTCGACGGGACTCCCCAGCGGTGGGACTCTCCGCCCGGGGTGGGACACCCTGGCTATGGCATACTCTGCCGCTGCGTTGCGATTCCGCTCATCAAGGAAGCCGATGGCTGAGCGGACGGCAGCGCCTCAGACGGACTACAAGCCCCGCTGCTGGCGATGCAACCGGGTGCTGGCGATACGGCTGTCGAGGCCATGGGAGATGCGTTGCAGGCGGTGCAAGGCCGCGAACGTCCGCGAGGTGGGAGTCTCATTGGAGCAGGGACCCGATGGTAGACTGTAAGCAGACGCCTGCCGCTTGACAAACTGTTCCATATATGAGACACCAGGAGTGTGATAGAGATAGTCAGGAGCGAGCCGTTTAACCGGTGGCTGGGGGGGCCTGAGTGACCGGCGGGCGGCGGCCAGAGCCAGCCAGCGGTTGGGCCGGGTGGCAAACGGTCTCCTCGGGGATGTCCGGTCAGTCGGCGAGGGTGTCTCGGAGATGCGTATCCACTATGGCCCTGGCTATCGGCTCTATTACGTCCGCGAGGACGAGACTATCATCGTCCTGCTATGCGGCGGCGACAAGAGCAGCCAACGGCGAGATACCGAGCGGGCCAAACAGATGGCTAGGGCACGGGAAAGGGAGACCAAACAATGACACAGGATAGACCGGAGACGTTCACTCCCTGGGATGCGGCGGACTACATTCAGACCGTGGAGGACGCGGCCTACCTCCTGGAGGCGGCGGCAGAGGAAGACAGGCAGGTTCTGCTTGCCATGCTGGGCGACATCGCCCGGTCTGAGAGCATGAGCGCACTAGCACGTGAGGCGGGTATCGGCCGGGCCAGCATCTACCGCATCCTTACGGGTGATTGCAACCCCACATTGGACACACTGCTGAAGATCGCCCGCGCCCTGCGGCTGCGGCTGAAGGTGCAGCCAGTCGAAGCTCCAGGGCCATCACGGGCCGATGCGTACACATACCGCGTGGTCTGGTCCACCGAGGAGCCTGCCTACCTCGGCCTATGCGTGGAGTATCCCGAACTGTCATTCTTGGACTCCACGCCCGAGGGTGCCTTTGCCGGTATCCGGCGGCTGGTGAGTGAGCACGTTGGGAATGTGGCGCACACGCCCGCATTAGCCTCGGATAAGGGATTACGTACCCCTACGGCATAGCGAGTGACATGAGTCAGGATTCCTATAACAAACCAAGAAACCACGACATCGTCTGTGCCTGCACTAGCGATGAGCACACGCTGCGGTTGATGCATTTCAAGGCCGACCCTGAGAAAGGAGACGATTTCGATGAAGTCTACTGGTCCGTCTATCTGAATCCCTATCCCTGGTACAAGCGGCTGTGGGTTGCGCTGCGCTACCTCTTGGGCCATGGTTCTAAGTTTGGCTGCTGGGATAGTGGCCCAACGATGGATGCAGATGCGATTGAGCAGTTACGGGCATTTCTGGCAGATGTGGATACGAAGAGGCTGTGAATATTCATGATGCGCAACGGCCCCACACGGAGGCGGTCCTGCTGTGTATGGCATAGGCCAACTGCCCCATCATGTCGTGGGGGAATTGACATCACTCCCCATATGTAGTAGCCTTAACTCAAAGAGCGGCATAACGCTCTAGTACAACTGAACAGACATCGCGTCCCTTAGCGGACCCGCACATCGCGGACCTTTGCGTCCCCGTGCATTCTAAATGTACGGGGTTTTTTGCGTTCACGAGGAGGTGTCGATGGTAAGCACATCTTACACCGAGCAGCGTCGGGTGATGGTTGTCACGGAGGCGCGTCAAGCGGAAGACGGGAGCGCCCATCGGATGGTGATCGCCGCCCGTGACCGCAGCCGCAATCAGGATGAGATCAACCTGGCTGGGGTGCGCTTCGACAACTACCGGAAGAACCCTGTCGTCTTCTGGAATCACGATGCAAGCCCAAGGTTGCTCGCCGCCGCGCCCCCATCTGGAGGTATCCCCATCGCTAAGACCCTTGAGATCGGCCATGACGAAGAAGGGAGGATAGTAGCCTCCTTCGAGTTCAACTCGAACGATCCGTTCGCGGCGCGGGTGGAGAACGCCTGGAACAATGGTTTCCTACGCGCCGCCTCAATCCACTACTTGCCTACGAGGATTGTAGAGGTCAAGGACGCGCGTGGCCGGGTCGAGCGGCTGCGGATAGAGGAATCGGAGCTTCTGGAGTGGAGCCTGGTGCCGGTACCAGCCGATCCCGACTCGGTGAGGGCAGCGGCCCGCGCCCTGAACCTTCCCGAAGAGATATTCCGAGGGCTTGAACCTGAGCCGGAGGAGTCTGAACCGCTCCCCGATCCGGTGACTGATGAACCGGAGCCTGAACCCAAGCAGGGAGACCCCATAGAAGCCCTCACGGAGCGTGTGGACGCCCTGGAGAGTGAGGTCAAGGCATTGAGTGTTCAAGAGGCAGCGCAGGAGCAGACTGAGGCTCCCGAATCGGACGAGCAAGAGGACGGCGAACTGGTAGCCGTAGGAGAAGAACTTGCCGCCATCAGGCGGATCATAGAGGAGAAGTAGCATGACCACAGAGACGAAGGATCAATTGAAGGAGACGGTAGCCGCCGTTCGCAGCTTCATCGAGGAGTTCAAGGACAAGGAGCATGGCCCCCTGAAGGAGGAGGTGGAGCGCCTTTCGGCGCAGCTCACCGAGTCCATGCGGGCCTCCAAGCGGGCTGCCCTGCTCAGGCAGGTAGAGTCCACGACCCAGGGGGCCAGAGTCTTGTCCGGCAAGTACCGGGGATTCGACGAGTTTGACCTGATGCTCTCCCGCGCCGTGCTGCGGATTGCCGAGCGCGGCGGGGTTGACGGAAGGAGACCCGTAGACCCCCGAACGGCTGCCGAGTGGCGGAGCAACCTGGAGGGAGCGAGGGCGGACCTGTACGAATCTATAGGACGCGCCCTGGACTCCGACACGCCGGGCGCAGGCGACGAGCTCACCTTCACCGGAGAGACCAGCGAGATGTGGCGGGACGTGCATCTGGCCACCTCGGTGGTCAGCCTCTTTGGGAGCATCATGATGCCCACGGACCCGTTCCGGATTCCCTATGACTTTGGGGATGTCAGCTGGTACAGGGGCACGTCCAATCTTGCGGTCAGCTCGTCCACTCCGGGCACGGGAAGGCAGACCCTCACGTCCGCTGAACTTGCGGCGATGATCGGGTGGGCCTACGACCTGGACGAGGACGCGGTGATCGCGGTACTGCCGGAGCTACGGGCGACCTTGGTAAGGAATGGAGCCGAGGTCCTGGACGACGTGGTGCTCAACGGTGACACCTCCGACGACGCCACCAACATCAACGCGGACGGAGCCACGGCGGATTCGCTGGCCGGTAGCGCGGGCCTGGACCACTACCTGGTCTTCGACGGCCTGATCCACATTCCCCTGGTGGACAACACTAACCAGGGGAATGACCACAACGCGGCTGTCTCGGACGATATGTTCAACGAGGTCAGGGGCAAGCTGGGCAAGTACGGTGTTCGTCCCTCCGAGTGCGCCTTCGTCATGGACATCAACACCTATATCCGGGCTCTGTCCATCGAGAACTTCCGCACGGTAGAGAAGCTTGGACCCGCCGCCACGCTGCTAACGGGTCAGCTTGGGGACATCGAGGGGATACCAGTGATCATTTCGGAGCAGATGTTGCTTGCAGACATCGACGGGAAGGTCAGCTCAGGCGGCAATGTGACGGACACGGGGCGGGTGCTTGCGGTGAACCGGAACATGTACCGACTGGGTTTCAAGCGGGAGCTGATGATCGAGAGCGAGCGGGACATCCAGAAGAGACAGACCGTTCTTGTGGCCAGCATGAGGGTTGCCTTCGAGGGCCGGATGGACAACGATTCGGACACCGCTGTAGCCCTCCAGTACAACATCACAGGGGTGAGCTAGGCAGATCTTATTCCTCTTGCTGCCGCTGAACACCTAGGAGGTAATGATGCCGCTGGTTAGAAACAAGTCGGAGGTTCCCCACCGATACTACGATTACGCACGGAAGGCGTACGTCATATGGGCTCCTGGGGAGGTCAAGGACGTGCCCCACTCCGTAGCTCAGCAGGTCTGTCAGGCCCACCCCGGCAAGATGGATCTGGTTGTGCCGACGCCGGAGCCTATAGAAGTCCCTGCCGAGGTGGCTGAAGAAGTCTCCGAAGACTTTACCGAGAAGGCCGTGGACCGCGCCCAGCAGGGCGGGCGCAGACGCTCGGCATCAAGTGAGGAGGCATGACGAACAGCCAGGCCCCCATGATGGAGCCGGAAGTAGCTGGCCTGTTGACGAAGGAGGAGGTGCAACAGCACCTGGGCTCCAACGTGGCTGCCGATGAGTACCTTCAGAGGCTTATAGACGATGCGGACCAGGCGGTGGTCAGCCGCTACGGTCCCCACAGCATCGACGGGCCAGTGACCGAGGTTCACGGAGGAGGCACCTTCAGGCTGTTTCCGCATAGGGTGGTCAAGGAGATAGCCAAGGTGACCGAGACGGACGGGAACGTCTCTGTTGTGCTCTCAGACGACGACTATCGGAGTTGGTATGGCGGAAGGATGCTACAACGGCTGGCGGACGGCAGCCATCCTCGCTCGTGTTGGGATGAGCGAGTTGAGTTGGAGTTCACTCCGGTGGACGACGATGCGCAGCGCCGGATGGCCATCATCCGCCTGGTCCAGTTGGGCCTTCCCTACTCAGGACTACAGTCAGAGCGCGTGGGTCCGTACAGCGCCCAGAACCTCGACTACGCGAAGGAGCGGGAGGCGATACTTAAGCAGCTCTCTACGGTAGTGCCAATCTAATGTCCACGAACGCCTCCCTAGAGCTCACCAAGCAGTTAGCCCAGGACCTTCGGGAGCTGCGGGGCAAGGTCGAGTCGATTGACGACAAGATGGATGAGCTGCGTACATCGTTGCACACGCACCGCCTGACCGGGAACGGAGAGGCGGTTGAGGAGCGGGCAGTGAAGCTGCCCCTGGGTCTGAAGGTGCGCGACATCGTGCTCTTCGTTCTGTTGGGCGAAGTAGTCGGCTCCAATTTGCTGGAGCTGCTGGGGATGCTGTGAGTGAGCAAGGTCAAGGTGCAGCATCGTGGTGGAGATAGCTAGATGATCGTAATACGCAAGTCACAACGGGGACGGTATCGCTGGTTCGTCAGTGACAGGCACGGCCTGACTGTGGCCATGTCAGTTACCAGCTACGACACCGGGGATGAAGCCCTGAAAGCCTACGGGGTGGCCTACCGGCTGATGACGCCCACGGGGTTCTGGGCCAGGTTAACGGGTTTTTGGAGCGGTAAGCCGAGAGGGGCAGAACGATGGCAAGGGTAAGCGTGAAAGTCCAGCGGCGCGGGGGCAAGAAGCTCCAAAGACTGCTCAGGGAGGCCGGCAAGGGCGGCGTCTCAGGCGTCAAGGTCGGGTTCTTCTCGACGGCCAGGTATGACGACAAGAGGGGCACCCCGGTGGCTGCGGTCGCAGCCTGGAACGAGTTCGGAACGGAGACCATCCCGGAACGGCCCTTCTTCCGCAACGCCTTGGCCGAGTCTGAGCGCGGGGTCTCCAATATCCTCGCAAAAGGAATAGACACCAAGAAGATGGTGGTGGACGAGCGCTTAGCCGGTCGGGTGGGCGCATATGTTCAGGGAAAGATTCAAGACAGCATAGTTGCGCTCAACGATCCGCCCAATGCCCCCAGCACCATCGCCCGCAAGCGCAAGAAGCTAGGCGGCAAGAAGGGAGTCGGGGGTGGCGAGAACCCCCTCATCGACACCGGCTTCATGCACAACTCCGTTGCTTGGGAAGTGGAACGGTGAGAAAGCCCTTTGCCAACCGGAGGTTCCTTGAGGCAGCGACGCTGATTCGGCAGGAGCCCGGCGGGGACAACGAGTATGGCGAGTGGGTGCCGGGACAAGAAACCCGGACCGATATCACCATAGTCAGCGCCCCGCCAGACGCAGCAAAGATGCGGGATATCTTGCCGGAGGGCGCCAGGCTCTCGGAGTCAAGGATGTTCTGGATAGATGGAGTCGAGGTGAAGCCTGTCCGCGTAGGTACCGGCGCCACCGAGGGCGATGTGATCGAGTACAAGGGCACCTGCTACCGCGTCCAGCATGTCGAGGAATGGCCGGGCTTCGTGGAAGTCCTGGGTGTCCGAGAGGAAGTGCAGTGATAGCCCCGACGACCCAGAGCCTCGAGCGCGCCATCCGAGGAATCGTGGCGGCGGGGTCCGAGCTTGAGTCTCGCCGGGTTAGACCGGGAAATCAAGGCGGTGCAGTACCGAACGACCTGTTCGCCACGGTGGTGCTGATTCATCAGGACATCGAGGGAATACCAGCGACCGTGATGAGCCTTGCTTCAGACGGGGCAGACCTGAACGCTCCGACAGTGGCGACGGTTCGGGGGAGGTACTCGGTTCAGTGGTTCCGCACCGGAGCACACGACGCGGCCAAGAGGCTGTCGGTGTGGGTCTGGTCACCGGAAGGGGTGGCGCAGGCTCAAAACGCTGATCTGACCGTGCTGCGTGTATCGGACGTTCGGCAGCTCGACGACGTGATATCGGGGGCCTGGGAGGAGCGAGCCGGGCTGGACATTGAGGTTGGCTACACGCAGAGGATCGACCAGACGGTGGATTACCTGAAGGCCGCACCCATAGAGGTCGGCGCAGGTGGTAGCACCGAGACCATTACAGTGGAGGTTTAGACAATGACGCTTAGTATACAAGACATCGTAGAGGTAAGGGCGCAGATAACACCCCGTGGCGCTGGGGGCAGAGAGTTTGGGCGGACGCTGCTGCTCACCACCGACCCCACCTTGGACGCTGCTGCGGGCAGGGTACGGATCTTTGCCAGCATGGACGAGGTGGCTCGGACATTTGCTGCGGACTCCGGTCCCTACCAGGCCGCCCAGGTCTACTTCTCTCAGGTTCCATACCCCCGGAACCTGGTGATAGGCCGCTGGATCAACACGAGGGAGTCGGCTAGGCTGACCGGGGGCAGCCCCAGAGCTTTGGAGCAGATAACAGGCAGCCCCACCGTGGTCAGGGGCAGCGGTACTGTGGCGTCCCTGGATATGTTCCACGGACGAGCCACCGTGCTGACCGGCACGGGGACGGTGGCTGATTTGGTCAACTTCCACGGACGAGCCACCGTGCTGACCGGCACGGGGACGGTGGCTGATTTGGTCAACTTCCACGGACGAGCCACCGTAGTCACCGGAACAGGCACGGTGGCTGATTTGGTCAACTTCCACGGACGAGCCACCGTAGTCACCGGCACGGGGACGGTGGCGTCCCTGACGACGCTTCAGGGCATCACCAGCGGGACCGTCACCTTCCTGGGCCAGACGGTCACCGGACTAGATTTCTCCTCGGACACCGACCTCGACGGTGTGGCCTCCACGCTTCAGACCGCGCTCAGGGCCACCAGCGCCACGGACCTGGACAACGTAGAGGTCGCCTACGATAGCGCCGCCTCGGCGTTCGTGGTCACAATCCCGCTGGCAGCCGATGGCTCGGCCACGGCGGTCACCGCGGCCTTCACCGGGGACGACGCGGATGAGCTAGGGTTGGATACCGCAACCATCGTCAACGGCGTGGATGCCATCGTGTCCGGGACCGTCACCTTCCTGAGTCAGACCGTGACGGGCCTTGATTTCTCCGCCGTCACCGACCTCGACGATGTGGCATCTGTGCTTCAGACCGCGCTCAGGGCAACGTCCGCCACCAGCCTCGATGAGGTGGAGGTTGTCTACGACGGGACTGCGTTTGTCGTGACGATACCTCTAGCCAGCAACGGGGCGGCAACCAGTGTCAGCGCGGCGTTTACTGGGAGCGAGTCCGACGAGCTGGGCCTGGACACCGCCACAATTGTCAACGGTGTGGATGCCATCGTGTCCGGCAGCGTCACCTTCCTTTCGGAAACGGTCACGGGCCTGGACTTCTCCAGCGTGACGGACTACGACGGGGTGGCTTCCGTGCTCCAGACGGCGCTTAGAGCCATCAGCTCCACGGACCTGGACAACGTTGAGATTGTCTACGACAGCGCCGCCTCGGTGTTCGTCGTGACGATACCTCTAGCCAGCAACGGGGCGGCAACCAGTGTCAGCGCGGCGTTTACTGGGAGCGAGTCCGACGAACTGGGTCTCGACACCGCAACCATCGTCAACGGTGTGGATGCCATACAGTCCGGGAGCGTTACGCTCCTGGATGAGACCTTCTCCAGTCTGGACTTCTCCGCTGTCACGGACTACGACGACGTGGCTTCCGTGCTCCAGGATGCTCTCCGCGCTGCATCTGTGACGGCCCTGGCTTCCGTGGAGGTGGCCTATCAAGGCGGGGTGTTCGTCGTGATAATCCCCTTGGACAGCCAGGGAGCGGCAACCAGCGTCAGCGGGGCCTTCGCTGGGGACGACGCCGACGAGCTGGGTCTCGACACTGCAGCCATAGTGGACGGCGTAAGCGCCATACAGTCCGGGACCGTTACCTTCTTGAGCCAGACATTGACCAGTCTGGACCTCTCCGCCGTCACGGACTACGACGACGTGGCCTCCGTGCTCCAGACGGCGCTGCGTGGGGCCACGGGCACGACGCTTGATGCCGTCGAGGTCGCCTACGACAGCGCCGCCTCGGCGTTCGTGGTCACAATCCCGCTGGCAGCCGATGGCTCGGCCACGGCGGTCACCGCGGCCTTCACCGGGGCAACCGCCGACGAGGTGGGCCTGGATACGGTCACGATTGAAGACGGCATAGACACTATCACCGCCGGCAGCGTGACGTTCCACGGTGCAAGCCTTACTGGCCTGGACTTCAGCTCCGTGGCGGGATACGACGATGTGGCTGCTATGGTCCAGAACGCTCTGCGAGGAAGCTCCATCGCCACCCTTGATGCAGTAGAGGTGGAGCACGACGGCTCGCAGTTCGTCCTCACCCTTCCTCTTGGCTTAGACGGGTTCGCCACTGAGGTAAGCGGCCCCTTCACCGGAGAGCATGCCGACGAACTGGGCCTGGATACGATAGATATCACCGCCGGGGTGGACGGCATAGGATCCGGCTCTCTCACTTGGCAGGGTTACACCATCTCCGGCTTGGACTTCACCGGTGCCGCGTCTTACGACGACGTGGCCAGCACGCTCCAGACGGCCTTGCGTGCCGTGACAGCATCAGGCCGGGCAGATCTGCGCAGCGCGTCGGTCGAATACGATCCCGCCGACTTCTTCCGAGCGAGCCTGGGATTTCGCACTAATGGCGATCCCTACACCATCAACGGCTTCAAGGTGGATGTAGCCCAAGGAGCGGCTTCCGCTCTGGGGCTGGATAACGCCTCTGGCAGCAGCATCGACCCGGGCCACGCGTCCGAAACCATCGGGGAGGCCATGGACGTCATTAGCGGGCTGGACGATGGCTGGTACTTCGTTACGGTGGACTCGAGCATCACCACGAGTGCAGACCTGCTCTCCCTGTCCCGGTGGGTCCAGGCCAAGGTCCACATGCTGGCGTTGGATGTGGTGGACGAGGGTGTCCTGACGCCTAACGAGTCCACCAGCCTGGCGGCGCAGCTATCCGCCCTGGAGCAGCAGAGGACCTTCCTGGTCTGGTCTAGAACCAGGGACAGCAAGGCTCTGTCACTGGCGGGGAGGCTCTCCAGCGTGAACTTTGAAGGACAGAACACGCTGATCACGCCCAAGTTCAAGAGCCTGCCGGGGACCAGCCCGGACATCGTGACGACCGCCCATAAGGGGGAGTTGGACCGGAAGTGGGTCGGGTACTACACCCGCTTCGGCCCGGATGCCATCTTCGCCGAGGGATGGACGCAAGCCGGGGACTGGATCGACGTTCGGTACTGGCTGGACTGGATCACCAAGGCTATGCAGACCGAGGTGTACACCCTGCTCAGGCAACACCCCACGAGGGTGCCGCAGACAGCCGAGGGACTGGCCAGCATAGAGGCAGCCATCGAACGGGTGTGTGAGGCGGGCCGCAGGAACGGCGGCATCGCTCCGGGCCAAGTGTCCGAGACGGTCTCTAACGACATACGGCTGGCCTCGAACAACCCGGCCTTCGATGGGTTCCTGCCAACGGGGTATCTGGTGGTAATAGGCTCCATCGCAGATCAGCTACAGATAGACCGCGACGCCCGCAGAAGCCCGACGATCCGGGTATGGCTGAAGGGCAGCGGAGCCATGCACCACGTAACCATCGGGCTCGTATTTACTGGGTAGGAGGAAGAACAATGCTTTTTTCGTTGCAAGACGTAACGGTTCTGCTCAACGGCCACACCGTGGAGGGTGAGCAAACCATAAGGGGCTGGTCTGAGGACACGGACGCCCTCACACTGCCGGACGCATTCGAGTTCGCCAGCGTGCGGCGTGGCGCGACCGGGGACATGGCGGCATTCAGCACAGGGGATAGGGGCGGTCCGGTGTCGCTCAAGCTGCTTCCCAACTCCCCCTCGGTGCCGTTCTTGATGAACCAGGTCACGCGGATTCTGTCGGATAAGGCCGAAGTGATCTGGGACGGTAGCGTAAAGCACATCAAGACCGGCGCTAGCGTTACACTCAAGCGGGGCATCCTCATCTCTGGCCCTTTGTGGTACACGATGGGCAAGGGCGAGGCGAGCAACCTCACCTTCACCTGGGAGTTCGAGGAGATCACCCCCAACTTCAAAAAGGTGAATCCCGCCGACGTGCCCACAGGGGCAGGGCCGTAAGGAGGAAACTAGATGGTAACGCTGAACGGAATAGGCGGCGACCTAACAAAGACCGAGTTCGAGATCGGCGGCACACGATTTGCTGTGTCCAAGCTGCCGGCGATGGCGGCATTCGACCTGCTGGAGGCGATCAGGCACGAGGTTGGCAAGTCTCAGGCCCTGTCCCTGCCCACAGCGGTCTTGAACGAGGACGACAGGTCGATAGCAGACTTCCTCAAGATAGTGCTGTCGCTGGACCCTGCGTTTGTGCGGCAGGTGCGCCAGAAGCTATTCGAGAAGGTAGCCTTCTCCAACACGCGGGTCCCCACGCCGCAGCAGCTAGCTGGGGCCGAGGAGATGGCCTTCGACGGCCTGGAGCCCATCGCGATCTACGAGGTTATGCTGCGGAGTGCAGCCGTAAATTTTACGCCGTCCTTAGGCGCCCTCGGCTCCAGGTTGAGAGACGTCCCCCTGGTTTCGAGCCCGTCCGCCCCCTCGGAATAAAACCCTTCTTCGGCGCTCTCATAGACGCTGAGCTGGCTGAATACCTGGATCTCAAGAATACCTTGGACCTGGACGAGGCCCTTGAACTCCATGAGGTGCTGACGGCGCGGGTAGAGAACGAGCATCGCTCCTATGCGGAGGCGGAGCGAAAGGCTAAGGAGAAGAATAGGTAGGAAGAAAGTGCAGGAGGAGCAATATGACAATCCCGGCAGAAACCCTGACCGTTACCCTAAACGGACACGTAGTGCTGGGACTCAGCGCACTCGACATTCCCGATACTGTTGAGCTTGCCACTGTTCGCAGGGGAGCCACCGGGGATATGGCGGCTTCTGCCACCGGCAAGTATGGCGGGACCGTTTCCATCATGCTGCAACCTGGCGCCCCATCGTTGTCGTTCTTCATGCAGCAGATGAAGGTGATAACCGGCGGCGGCATCGTGAACTGGGAAGGGAGCGTCAAGGACGCCAAGCGTGGATCTGTTCTGAGGCTCATGCACGGCGTTATGACCAGCGCGCCAATGGGAACGCTCATGGACGAGGCGGCTGAAAAGAGGTTCACATTCGAGTTTGAGAGACTGTACTACGAGGTCATCTAGCTACATTGAGAACCTGGAGGTGGTGGACTGGGACGGGAGTGGCGTGCCCACGCCCACGCAGAGAAGAAGGTCAGGGAGAAGAAATGGGAGGGAACTATGAGTGCATGGGACTACAAGATACGGAAGCTGGAGATCGCTTGGGAACTGGCCTCGCGAATCATTCCTGAGGCACCGCAGCCATCGGGAGTATGGACGGAAGCAGACTACATCGCCAGGGCCCAGAAGGTGATGAAGGAAGCAGCCGATGCGGTAGATGCCGTGTTCAAAGACAGCGGGGGTATTGGCATTAGCGTTTAGTTAGGAGGCCCCATGACCAAGGAAACCCGGATCGTGTTCAGTCTGAATGACTTGGTGAGTGTCCGATTCCAGTGTTCCAAGTGCCAGGGGGAGGTCGTGCAGCGATTCGATGGACGCCATTGGCGGCTGCCCACATCTTGCCCTTTGTGCCTTGCCAGGTGGGACGAACGCGATAGCCATAGGGCGGAACTCGACGAACTGCTTCTCATAATGCGGAACCTGTCCGATCGACCAGACCCTAAGATCAGTCTCCGGTTCGAGCTGGACGGTGCTGCTGTGGAGACGGAGGGCTAGCAGGAATGGATGGGGCGATGACTCATGGACCGCTTAATCTGCGATTCCCATCAACGGTATACCGTATCCCGTCTCCCGACTCTCACCACCAGGACACGCAAGGCACGATCTTGGATATCGCAGATAACCCGACAGTCCCCTACACGGTAGCGCCACAGCCCACCAAGCGGGCCACTCAACGCTTGGCCCAGGTCTCGCGGGTTTTCCAGTACGGAGACTCGTTGATCCATGTAATCGACGATGCGCTGAGCCGTCTGCCTGTCGAGTCTACGGAGCTGAGTTCTGGCCGCGTCGGTGTACTCAGTTGTCCAGGCCAAGCTCTGCCCTCACCTCTTCGGACGAGTAGACTGGCTCCTCGCCCTTGCGGACACGTTCGAGCACGTCGGCAGCAAGGTAGTAGTCTTCCATATCCTCAAGCCCACGCTCGATCATCTCGCGTAGGTAGAACGCCTTCGTGCGTCCAGTCTGCGAGGCCAGATAATCAAGCCGTTGTTCTGTCTCTGGCGAAAGGCGAATCGAAGTTGCCATGCCACAATCCCTCCGTCGTGCGATGCAGGTATTCATTGTATCATATAGCAGCGGGAAGCGTGTTCCGGGAGCACGAAGTTACGAAAGGCACTGCTGTGGAGGCGGAGAGCGAGTAGCAAAGGAGAGTGTTGGAATGACTGACGAAGAGCGAAACGCGGCGATAGGTGCCCTCGTCGTTGAGTACGAAGAGAACGAGCGGCTTATAGCGACGCAGAGGTCGATTCTCCATAGGGTCGGGGAAGACCTTACACATCTAGGCATCGCACTGAAGGACTACCGGCCCGGCATTGAGGTCACAGAGTCTGATTTAACCGCCACCATCATTAGAGACAGACGTTCCGTCCCCTCCGCATCCGTCTCCTTCGACAACGTACGCGACCACATAGAAACATGGCACAAGGCGCTTGCTAACAAGGAACGGCTAGAGGACTGCCTACGACAGGCCGGTCTTGAAAAGCTCATTGCGAAATAACGAGGAGGCGCACCATGACCAAGCAGAAGGCCGCCAAGCTCGACCTCAACGGACAGGAGGTATAACGAATGCTGAATCATCCGCCCAATTGGGTAGCCGAGCGTGCGGAGTGCAAGATAGATCTGCTCTACGACGCGCTGTGCCAGGTTGTAGAGCGAGATGTAGCTGAAGCGAACAAGCTACCGCCTGACCTGCGCGGTGGTTTCACGTATTCGGTCGAGCGGAACGACGAAGGCACAATGCCGCTTCTGCGTGTGTATCGATCGCGCGAAGGCAACCCTGCTGGCCCCGCCCAACCCGTCGCCACCTTCTCGCAATCGCAAGCGAGCATTCGTGTCATGGCAGAGGGAACCGGAGGGTTCCTGGCTCGCCTAGAGTGGGTAGACCAGACCCGTTCCTGCTTCTTGTCCATTGACGGCACCCGGTACAAGGTCTGGGAACTGAGCCAGAGAGTCCTCGGTCCAGTATTCTTCAATGAAGTGCCATGACCAAGCAGAAGACCGTAATTGACCAGTTGCTTGCCATGCTGGAATTCAGGGCCGACGCCCAGGCGCTTGATAGGTTTAAGCAGAGGCTCGAAGATTTCGACCGGCGGCTACAGGCCGTACGGTCCGAGAGGAACGCATGACGCAACAACAGGACGACCCCAAAACGACGGCCATATTCGGAGTGCTAAGGAAGCTTGAAGGTGTGGACGACACGCTGTTGAAACGGCCCGAAGTCAAACATTTGCCTCAAGTCTTAGAAGATGAAGAGCTACCAGGGGCAATCGTGTCCAGTACCGCCAATGCCATCTTGGTTGCTACCGACAGGAGAGTAGTACACATCGAGAGGTCTTGGCGGAATGACTCGATCAGCAGGGTGAATTCGTACGCATATGAGACGATCGAGACCTTCAGAGCAGACATGGGGTTCATGGCACCGGGCCTTAGCATGATGACAAGTGGAGGCGTCAAGGCTCTGGTGGCGGACAAGAAGGGACGGCAGCACTTTGCCAATTACGTGAGAGCCAGACTTGGAATGGAGCCTCAAACGCTCTCATCATCGGCACGGAGCTCTCGTAAGGCCCCTTGGTTTGTGGGAACGGTGGTGATTGTGGTCGCTACTGTGGCTATCGCCCTAGAATTTGGTTCCGGTGGGGATGAAACCCCCACACTAGCGCCCACTGCCCCAGCAAGAACCGTAGTGCCTACGCCGCGAGCCACTCCAATTCCAATCTCTGCACAAGAGTACAAGAGTACCACCATAATTCTATTCAACGAACTACTGTCGATGGTGGAGGATGGGGTGGTTAGCCCGTTGGTTCCTGACCTAGGCTTTGCACCAGGAAATCCAAGAGCCAGGCGATGGTTGGACAACGTTGAATTGCTGCGATTTAGGGGTGAAAGCCTGGAGGTAGTTGATCGGTGCTTCCGACTATCTGATGCTGCCGGCGATGTTGTCTGTGGAGGGGACCTAATAAGTTTCGTTTACATCATGGTTGGTGATGATTGGGATTGGTATCTTGAGCTTGCCGATAAGTTCTTGGAGCTTTCGATTCAGGAATGAACTCTAGGAGGGACGAACGTTGAAGAAGAAACACATCCAGGTAGCCATGCTGGGGCTTATCGTCCTGGTGGTGGGAGTGATAGCAGCGTGTGGTGGCGGCGGTAATACAATCACGTCAGGAGATTATGGAAGTGCTTGGCCCTTTACGGTCAACGAGGTCGAACTGCATTGCGAGGGTGACTCGGACATCGCCGCTGCATGGGTGGAGCATGATGGCAAACGGTATCCCCTGACTGGATACACTGAGACCTACTTTGAGAGTCGAAACCGCAGGTTCTACGCCCTTGATTGGATATGGAAGGACAATCCGAGCACGGGAGCAAAAATCAACATATATCAAGTGAAATCCGATGGGCTAGCGATGTGCGGTTCTTGAATCGGGGAGGTGAAATTTGGCAACCATTCTTGATACGCTCGTAGCTGAGATCGTTTTCAAGGGCGACACGAAGGCCCTTGATAACGTCAATCAACGACTCAAACAGTTCTCGACCAATCTAAATGCTATGGGTCGCAAGTTCGGACTTGCGGGCGGGGCCATCACTGCATTTAGTGGCCTATCCCTCAAGAGCTTTGCCGGGTTTGATGATGCTCTGACCCAATCGCTGGCCATTATGGAGGACGTCTCGGATGTCATGCGTAAAAAGATGGCGCAAGCGGCCAAAGACGTTGCCCGCGAGACTCGTTTCAGTGCCAAGGACGCCGCTGAGTCCTATTTCTTCTTGGCCTCAGCGGGCCTCAACGCCAAGCAGTCAATCGAAGCGTTGCCACAGGTAGCGCAATTCGCACAAGCGGGCATGTTCAACATGGCCCAAGCCACTGACTTGCTGACCGATGCTCAATCGGCCCTGGGGTTAACCGTCCGCGACGACGTGGCCGCCAATATGCGGAACATGATCCGCGTGTCGGATACCCTCGTCGCCGCGAATCAGAAGGCGAACGCGAGCGTACAGCAGTTCTCGGAAGCGTTGACGAATAGGGCAGGTGCGGCGCTCCGTGCTCTGGGCAAGGACGTCGAGGAAGGCGTCGCTGTATTGGCAGCCTACGCTGATCAAGGAGAGAAGGGGCAGCGGGCCGGTGAACAGCTCAATATCGTGCTACGCGACCTTCAAAAATCGGCTCTGGACAACCGGGCCGCCTTTGACCGGGCAGGCGTCACTGTATTCGACACCAGCGGCGAGATGGCCAATCTAGGCGAGATCATCGGCGATCTCGAAGACCACCTAGCCGGGCTGTCAGATGAACAGAAACGCGTCGCGCTTACCACCCTCGGCTTCCAGGAGCGGTCCTTATCGTCGCTAGTTACCCTGATGGGAACCAGCGACGCTATACGAGACTATGAGGCCGCACTGCGCGATGCAACCGGTACAACCCAGTCGGTTGCGGAAAAGCAACTACAATCGTTGGCTGCGCAGTTCGATCTGCTGAAAAGCGACGTTGAAGTGACAATGATTGGCATTGGCGCAGCTATCTCTCCCCTTGTGGAAGCTTTGTTTGGCCCGCTCAGTGCCACGCTGAGCTGGGTTGGTGGACTCTTTGAATCGAACAATCGGTTCGCGCGTATAGCAGCCCAAGGAGTCGCAATACTGGGCGGAGGCCTTGTGGTGTTATCAGGAGTTCTATTCGGGACGGCTTTGGCGGTCAGGGGCTATGCCTTTGCGCTGACCAGCCTGAAAATACCCCAAATGATTGCCACCTTCTGGAACTCGAACTTCATGGTCTCCCTGCGAATGGCGGCGATTAGCGTAACAGGCTTCGCCGCGACCATCTGGACATCGACCATCACGGCACTGAGCGCGCTGGGCAGACGGCTGGCGATGGCCTCTCGTGCCGTGTTCCGCTTCGCCCTTCGAGCTGTCGTCGCCGGCATCAGTGCTGTGATTACCTTTGGCGCTGCGATCTGGGCCTCATTGATTCCATCCCTGATTGCAGCGACGGCAGCGGTCGTGGGGTTCACAATAGCTTTGCTGGCCAATCCCGTCGTCTTGATCGTGGCAGCCATAATCGGAGCCTTCGTTGCTCTTGGCTTCGTGGTCTACAAGTTCCGGCGTCAGATCGTGGACGCTCTGATGGGCGTGTGGAACTTCATCGAGGACAAGTGGCGAGAGATTGCGGGCCTGCTCCTGCTTCCCATCCTTGGTCCCTTCGCCCTGATAGCGACCAACGCCTTCGGACTGCGGGACAAGCTCATAGATGCGTTCACCAAGGTCAGGGACTTCTTCATGGGCATATGGGGAACCATCGTGGGCATCTTCCGAGACCACTGGGCTAAGATTCTGGCGGTCATCTTTCCAGCGGTCGGCTTGCCCATCTTGATAGCCCAGGAATGGGACCAGATCGTCGGGATCGTGGGAGGCATCTGGAACCGCGTCTACGACACCGTTAAGGGCTGGATAGAAGCGATCATCTCCTTGATCAAGGAGATTCCCGGCAAGGTGAAGGACGCCGTGAAGGATATTCCCAACATGGTGACGGAAGCCGTGAAGGACATTCCTGTCGTGGGACAGGTGTTGGACATCGCCGGCGGTGTGACGGACAAGGCCAAAGGCTTTCTCGGTGGTATTGGCAAGGCGTTGAGCTTGGCCGAAGGAGGTATCGTGCCCGGACCCATGGGCAGGCCGTTACTGGCCACGGTCCACGGCGGAGAAATGATTCTCCCGCCGTCGGCCAGGCAAGTCTTGCTGGACATGTTCGAGGGTTTTAGGCTCGGTCCCGCCGCTTTGCCGCAAGCGCCGTACCACTACGGCCAGATGTACAGGTCTTCGGTGGTCAATAGATCGGTCACCGTGAACATCACAGAGCCCATCGTGATCCAGACCCAGGCGACGGACGCCAAGGGGATCGCCCAGGAGCTGGGCGAGGCGATTCAAGACCAGATTCGGAACGTCGCCTACGACCACGACGGGCCGGTGGAGCGCTGATGGCGGCTCAGGTCATACAGGGCCGAGATTTCTCCCTGTCCAGGTCGGCACTGCCCCTCGCTGCCATTGCCGACGGGTTCATCTCTGAGGAACACGCCGTCAGGATCAGCAAGACCTCGTATCCCGTCGAGACGGGTGGGTCGCTCGTGGACCACGCGGTTGTACAGCCACACACGCTCAAGCTTGTGGGCTGGGTCTCAGACCTGCTGGCTCCCGAAGGGAAGCGGGGTACTCCGTCTCGCGGCAGTGATGCGTGGCTTCAGCTCACCCGGTTGATCGAATCGAGGGAGCCGTTCCGGGTGGTCACGCTGCTGGGCGTCTACCCCTCGATGCTGATTACCTCGCTCAAGGCTCCGGTTGATAGGACCACGGGACGGGCGCTCCGCTTTGAGATGGAGCTTGAGGAGGTGCAGTTTCGCGCCCTGGAGCGGGGCCAACGGCCTCCTCCAGTGCGGATAGGCCCCGCCGAGGATAGGTCGGAGGAGGTTGAAAGGGGCTTGGTCAACGCGCCGTCCATAACCTCAATCGATCGGTGGTTGGAGAATCGACTCTTTCAAAGCCGTTCGGAGGAGGATGACAGGGACAGGGTCAATGCGTCGTCCATAACCTCAATCGATCGGTGGTTGGAAAGTCGACTCTTTCAAAGCCGTAGTTAGGTTCTTGTGGGGAGGGTAATGCAGGCGATACCGTTGACAACAGACGCAAGGCAGCGAATGCGGGTGACGCTGGGCAACCAGCCGGTCATCCTCCGCGCCTGGTGGCAGCCGCTCTCCGAAGCGTGGTACCTGTCCCTGTACACCAGGAGAGAGGAGCCGATAGCGCTGGGGCGGCAGGTGTCTACGGGTAGGAGGCTGATTGAGGCTCCTGGCTTCGTCGGCGACCTGGTGACCGTCCCCTTGGAGCGCTACGGCGTGCCGATAGGCCGGGAGGCGTGGGGGCAGACCCACGGGCTGGCCTACCTTGAGCCGTCCGAAATCGAGCAGGTGAGCTGGGCGTTATGAGCATGAGGCAGTACCTACGCCAGATAAGCGTCGAGATCGAGGACGATAGTCGCTCCGTGTTCATCGTCGAGGAGCTTCGTATCACCTTCGACCTTCGGATAGACGATCAGTCGTCCTCGTCGCCGTCCACGGTCAAGATATGGAACCTGGCCAAGGCTTCGGCCTCGCACATAGCGGAGTCAGGGCAGATCGTGCGGGTCAAGGCTGGCTACGGAGATATTATAAACGCTGAGCCGATCTTCGATGGCAAGATACGGCGCGTCCTCCATGAGCGCACTGGGGTAGACCGCGTGACGACCATCGTGCTTGGCCGTTCCGACTCGGCGACGACCGGCGCACTGGTCTCCATCAGCCTCGTGGGACCTGTCAGGCTGCGCGACCTTGTGCGCCGCATCGTTGACGCTATGGGGCTGCGAATCGAATCAATTCAGGCCGTTCCCGACGAGGAGCTTGAGGAAGGGTTCTTCTACAACGGCTCGGCGAAGTCGGCGCTCAATAACCTTCTGGAGCCTCACAAAGTTACCGCTTATCCGGTGGGCGGCGTGATGCACTTCACCCACAGGGACAACGAGCCAGGGCATGGCACATTCTTTCTCAGTCATGCCACGGGGCTTATTGGCACGCCGTCTCTCACCGAGGACGAAGGGTTTAGGGCGAAGATGGCGTTGAACCGCTCCATCGAGCTGAGCCAGTTGGTTGAGGTCGGCAGCGAGGCCGTGGACAGCTGGTTCATGATCAAGGCCATCGTCCACAGGGGAGACAACTGGGGCGGTGAGTTTGTGACGGAGATCGAGGGAGCGAAGCCCGATTCCCTTTCGCTGGTTGGGGTAGCGCCATGAGCAGCATGAACCACGAAACGGACTACTCGAACCTGGCCCAGGCCATTCGTTTTGCCATCCGCCAATCGCTCAAGGACCTGTACACCTGTATGCCTGGGATAGTGGAGTCCTACGACGCTGAGACCCGACGGGCAGTGGTGAAGGGAGCGCTCATGGTGGTGACCACTAAGAAAGAGGAGATCGAGCGGGAGGCCATCCACAACGTCCCGGTGGTGTTTCCATCCGGTGGTGGATTCGCTATGACCTTCCCCTTGGAGCAGGGAGACCCCGTGCTGCTGGTTTACTCTCAGCGAGGTTTGGCTAATTGGAAGAATACGTTTGACGTTGCTGCCCCGGACCTTTTCGGGTTCCTCAGTGAGAAGGACGCCATCGCCATTCCTGGCTTCGGGCCTACTCAGGGAGAACTTGAGCACATGATTGCCATTGAGTCGGACGGCGTTCACATTAGGACGACCGGGACGCTTGCTATAGAGGCACAGGACGTGACGTTCAAGCAGCCTGGTACAGATGAAGCACCGAGGAGCATAGTGCGATGCGCACCATCTCAGCCGTAGACGATCTCCTTGACGGATTCGCCGTGGTGGAGGGCTTTGAAGCCACCAGGCAGCGGGTAATTCAGCATCTACGCTTTACCTTGAGCGAGTGGTTTCTTGACTCGGACCAGGGCATCCCATACTTTGATGGCCTGTTCGCTGACAACAGTAGTCCTGAACTCGCCGCACAGCTCATTGCCGCCGAAGTGCTCGGAGTAGAGGACGTTACGGATGTAGCCGTCGTTCGAGCCGTCCTTGATCCCCTCACCCGGAGACTGTCGCTGGAGCTTCGCGTCAGTACGGTCAACGGCCAGGTGACGATCGAGGAGGTGTTGTAATGGCACGGGTGACGGCGCAGGGAATCGAGCCCACGACGCTCCAGGGCTACATCGACGCGCTGGAGGCAGCGTTCCGGTCTGCGTTGGGCCAGGACCTTGATCTGGCCCCGGAGACGCCAGCGGGCCAGTTGGTTGGAACCCTGGCCTTGACGCTGACGGAGGCGGACGAGGCGCTGGTTGCGGTGGGCAACGGCATGTCGCGCAGCAGGGCGCTGGGAGTCCAACTCGACGATCTGGGGTCTCTCTTGGGTATCCCGCGCCTGGAAGGAGAGGCGGACGACGAGTACCGGGTCAGGTACGGAAGGCTAGTAGCCAGGAACGCCAGGGGCTCGCCTGAGGCGATACTGGCCGCAGTGCTTAGCGTCGAGGGTGTAACCGATGCACTAATCCGTGAGAACGCCACCGCTGCCGAGGTGACCGAGCAGGGCAAGACAATTGGCGCTTACTCGATCTGCCTGGTTGTAGACGGTGGCACGGACGAAGCTGTCGCAGCGGCGATAGCCCGGTCAAAGCCAGTAGGAACGGGCACCAGCGGAGAAACCAGCGTTGACGTGCCCCATGCCAGAGGCTGGAGCGTGCCCATTCGACTGTCTCGTGTCACTCCAGTCCCAATCAAAGTCAAGCTGGCCCTGACGCTGATGGCAGGCTTTCCTTCGGACGGCACGAGCCGGATCGTCATACGGGTGGTAGACCATGTGATAGGGCTGGCCCTTGGGGAGCGCCTGACAGCACAGCGGCTCCTTGCCGACGTGCTGTTGGTGCCGGGACACACCATGACCCTCGGTGTCGGGCGGAAGGGAGGCACGGTGGTGAACGGCGCCGGCACCGTGGCGTCCCTGGAGACCTTCCACGGTCGGGCCACTGTGCTGACCGGGGGGAATCACAGTACTCTGGCGACGCTTCAAGGCATCACCAGCGGGACCGTCACATTCCTTTCGGAGACTGTAACTGGCCTTGATTTCTCCTCTGACACCGACCTCGATGACGTGGCTTCCACGCTTCAGACGGCGCTTAGGGCTACCAGCTCCACGGACCTGGACAACGTGGAGGTCACCCATGACATCGCGGGGTTCGTCGTTACTCTGCCCTTGGACTCCAGCAGCGGGGTTGTGCCCACTGCAAGCGCCGCCTTCACCGGAACCGAGTCCGACGAGCTGGGCCTGGACACCGCCACAATTGTCAACGGTGTGGATGCCATCGTGTCCGGCAGCGTCACCTTCCTTTCGGAAACGGTCACTGGCCTGGACTTCTCCGGCGTGACCGACTACGACGGCGTGGCTTCCGTGGTACAGGCGGCCCTTAGAGGCACCAGCTCCACGGACCTGGACAGCGTTGAGGTCGCCTACGACGAGTCGGTGTTTGTCGTCACCATTCCCCTGGATGCCGACGGCAACCCCATTGTGGTGTCCGGCGCGGTGACTGGCGATACGGCTGACGAGTTGGGGTTGGATACCGTCGATACGGTCCAGGGCTCCGTCACCAGTCAGGACGACATCGAGTTGACCGAGCGGCTGACGGTTATCCCCGAAGATATCACCATCACGGTGTTGGCATCGTGAGCGCTCTGGCCAAGAGGATCGACGTTCACGCCAATGCTGGCCTGCTGATCCAGCATTGGCGACAGGCCCCGCGTATGCGCGCCCTGGTGGATGCGCTTCAAGGAGTGATGGACGACCACCTGATCAGGCCGTTGGCGGACATGGAGGAACGCCTCCGCATTGACACCGCTGAAGGTTTCTGGCTGGACTGTATTGGGGAACGACTGATGCTTCCGCGTCCGGCGACGGACATCGCCAACTTTGCCTTTTTTGGTTTCCACGGCTCAGGTGGTGTCGGCTTCGACCAGGGTCCGTTCGCCACGGTGGTTGAGGCGTTGTCGACCAGGGTGCCGGTGGGAGACGAGTTCTACCGGAAGCTGCTTATGATGCGGGCGGAGGCGCTGCTTGCGGACGGTACGGTGGAGCGCCTCAGCGATGCGGTGGGGCATGTGTTCCCTGGGGTGAGCTATAGGGACGGTGGCGACATGACCGCGGAGGTCCAGGGAGTGTACCAGGGCCTCGACTCCCGGAGCCTCCTGGAGTCGCTCGATATCGCTGGGGGGTTGCCTTCTCCGGCGGGAGTCGAGCTGTCAAGGATCGTGTGGGAGTATGTGGTCAACGGCAATTGCGAGGGAGGCCAGCCGCCGGTCGTGGCGGGCCATACTTCTAGCCATACCAACGTTAGCGAGTACGAACGAAGCGACGGGCAGGCCCACTCCGGCAACCACAGTTGGAAGATCACGGTTGCACAGGGCGCTTCAGATTCGGCCAGCGTCTTCATTGGCTTAAACGTCGCATACGCCGACCTACTGACTATGACCCAAATCACCTTCTCGGCGTGGGTCTACGTCCCCGCGAGCGACATGCTCCTCTCCGATGTGGAGCTAGAGCTAATGTGCGGCGAGGTGGATTCAGAGGGCGCCACCACATGGGAGGATACGAGATCGGAGAACCCGACCGCCTATGACTCCTGGGAATATCTCGAAGCCACGACGACTATCTCCGCCGCTTGTCAGGACATCCGGCTGGCTTTGAGAGTCACCGACCGTTCGGCCCCGCACGTGCTTTATTGGGACGACATTAGCTTGAGGAGTGAGTAATTATGGCAAGAGACCCGGACGCACTAAAGATCAGTAAGTGGGCAGCCACAGGAGACGTGGAGGACCCCGAAGATGGCGGTATAGACCGCTCAATTGGCTGGGACATCAGCCACTCCCAGCCCGGCGGGGCGCTGCCCAAGCGGGAGCACCTCAACGAGCTTCACCGGGAAGAGACCGCCCTGGGAGTCGAGGTGAACGTCCACGGCGCAGGGCTTGAGTGGGACTCCTCGATCTCATACGAGCATCCGGCGCTGGTAACGGGCAGCGACGCCCTGCTGTACGTGAGTGTCCAGGATTCCACTAACGTAGACCCTGTGAACGACAGTGACGAGTCCCATTGGAGGCCACTGAATACGTCGCCCCCCAATGCCTCCGCCACGGAGCGCGGCATCGTAGAACTCGCTACCGATGCTGAGGTGGCAACAGGCATTGACACCACTAAGGCAGTGACTCCCGCCGGGTTAGCCTCAAAGCTCTTACCCAGTGCTTCGATAGCTCAGCCCGGTATAGTGCAGTTGGCCACAAACACCGAAGTAGCAGCCGGAACGGATACTCAACGGGCTGTTACTCCAGCCGGGCTAGCGTCCAAGCCTGCCATAGCTGCATCCACCACTCTAACGGGTGTTGTGGAGTTAGCTACTGATTCAGAGGTGGCAGATGGCACCGATGCGACCAGAACCATCACCCCAGCAGGGCTGGCGTCCTTGGGGTATCGCAAGATTACAGTGAGCGACTCGGCCCCCACCAGCTCGGACGGTGGCGACGGCGACGTGTGGCTGGAGTATTAGCGATGCCGATCAAGGTCAAGGCAGCGGGGTCATGGCAGACGGCGGCCGCCAAGGTGAAGGTGGCGGGGACATGGAAGGCAGCCCGTTCTTGGACCAAGGTCAGTGGAACGTGGCGAAGGAGCGCTCGCAACTTCAACCTCGCTACCGGCAACAACCGCCCCTATGGCATTACCTGGGATGGAGCATACCTCTACGTGGTGGACCTCGAAGACGATAAGGTGTACGTCTACGACGCCGATGGGAACTACCAGTCAGACCGCGACTTCGACCTCGCCACCGACAACAACGCCCCCTTTGGCATGGCCTGGGATGGAGCATACTTCTACGTGGTGGACCTCGGAGACGATAAGGTGTACGTCTACGACGCCGATGGGAACTACCAGTCAGACCGCGACTTCAACCTCGCCACCTACAACAACCGCCCCTTTGGTATCGTCTGGGATGGAGCATACCTCTACGTGGCGGACACCCTCGGCGGCGGTAAGGTGTACGTCTACGACGCCGATGGGAACTACCAGTCAGACCGCAACTTCGACCTCGCCACCGGCAACGACTACCCCAGGGGCATAGCCTGGGATGGAGCATACCTCTACGTGGTGGACGACATCGGCGATAAGGTGTACGTCTACGACGCCGATGGGAACTACCAGTCAGACCGCGACTTCGACCTCGCCACCGGCAACGACTACCCCTTTGGTATCGTCTGGGATGGAGCATACCTCTACGTGGTGGACACCCTCGGCGGCGGTAAGGTGTACGTCTACGACGCCGATGGGACGCACCTGGGATAGGTGCGCCTATCTCTGATCGGCCAGTCGAGAAGGCGGCTGAAGTCTTAAGATGAATGCACTACTATAGGGCTTTCGAGAGGACCCAATATAATGGTTTCATAGCCGTCATACCGATGTTCGTTCAATGGTGATAAACCCCCCGGGGGTTCCCTTTCGGGTAGGATTCTCGCTCCTCCCCGAGTAGCCCGCGTGCTGGACCCGCCTCAGGCTGAGGCCGGCATGCTTCGTATTCGGGCACTTACAAATTTCGCTGTACCTGAAAGATCGTCATCCCAACCCGATTGACCCAGACAGGCTCGGTGTTTCTAACCCCTCCGTTGACGATTAACTGGCGGAACGGAAAGTCGGCTGGCGCTCGCCACCTAGATTAGGCTCGGTGACACAGTTGAGTGGAGATGCTCTGGCACTGGCCCTGAGGCTTGGACTTTCCTTAAGGGCACTAGCAGCAAGTTCCCGTATAAAGAGATCGACACGTGTGGGTCATGGACCCCTCATAGGCTTCTGATGCGTTCGGGGCTGATGAGGCCTGGGCGATGAGCCACCTCTAAAAGGGTAGTGCATGCAGGATTGTCCCTGAGCACTTGGTGCAATATCACCAATGTTCGGGTGGGTCATGAATTTGTTCGTCAGCGAGACCAGGGGGTGGCCGACAGTGCCTCAGCCAAGAATCGCATTGCCTTCGGGAATGTCGGTGGGGTATCGTGACAGAACACCGCTAAGATCCTGATCATGATGGCCCATATTCCCAGGCAGCGATATTAAGTGAACGAAACAAACGCTCTTTAGAAACAGGGAGAATCTCTTGGCTGAAGAAACTCACCAGAAGATGAGTGAAGATAATTCAACGAAGTTGAGAATAGTTATTTCCGCCTTGACGTTGATTTACGTACTGACTTTCGCGGGTGGGTTTCTGCAGGACACACAATACAACTTTTTCAATTACATCTTCTTCTTTGTTCTATTCGCAGCTGGGATCGGATTGATGAGAGAGACCATCAAATCAATGCAAAGAGGAACGACAAGAGGATTCTTGTTTCTGACAGGAATCTCCACAACACTGTTGCTCATATTTGGCATCGGTTATGAATGGTCTAGGCTTACGAGTCATCATGATTGGGAAGCTTCTATAGAAGTGCTCCTCTATGGGCTAACTTTGCTGTTTTGGATTGGAGCAATTGGAAGCCTGGCCTTGATTAGGAAGCAACCGTGACTATTCGCCAGATCCCAGGGACCGAGACTGATCGAGCAACCGCCTAATCGAGGTAACGTAGGACCATCTCCTGCAACGCCGTGTGCGTCTCCGCATCCGCCGCTGCTATGATACCCGTCCCGCCTGCGTGCCACGGCCCCCCCCGGAGGTCCGTTACAGTGCGCCCAGCAGCCTGGCAAATGGAGAGTGCAGCCGTACAGTGTACGTTTTCCTCCAATTGGCAATCCGTAACGTATGCTGCACGCCGTCCCGCCGCCACCCACACCAAGGCAAGGGACGTCGAGGACACTCGCGGCCGAAATCGTGCAACAAAAGCAGTATCCGTTACCAGAATGGTTGTCTGAAAGGTCGGCGCGTTTGGGAAAGGCGCATCGAAGTTTAAGTCTACGAGTCCTGAAGCGGAATCGGGCACGAGGACTGAGTCCCGGTCGCTGACTCTCACAGCAGCGTTCACTCCATCTGTCCAGAAGGTCTCGTCGGTGAATGGGTCGGTCACAGCCGCAGCTAGGGCTTCGTGATTCCCCATGAGGGCGGCATTGACAGCCACCATACGCACATTCGCCACGTAATTCTGCGTACCGCAGAGTGGATCAATCAGCCAATTCCGGACTGTTTCTGTAGGCCCACTTCGCCCAGTCTCCTCCCCGATAATCGCGTCGGCAGGCCGCTCCGCCCGCAGCACCGAGATCATCTCTCGCTCGGATTCAATATCCACATCCGTTGCGAAGTCTAATGGCCCCTTCTCAATCCGGTCCATTGCCGTCCCAAAGCGCCGGCGCACAACTACAGCACCTGCCTGTGTTGCCGTAACCGTTACCTCAACATCATTCATGTATAGCCTCCTAGGATGAACAAAATTATGACATCTTGGCCTGCGGACAGTCGAGATCTTGAGGTTCGAAGAACCCAACCGTCCCCTTGATTTGCCAGAAGGCCAGATTTGGAAAGAGGGGAGCTAAGGTGCAGGAATTTGCCACACGGCTGGAGGCAGTCCAGCCGTGTGGCAAGCGGCCCTGGGCAACCTTTTAGGTGCGTAAGATTGCTTGACCTGACGTTGATTGACCTTACAATAGTACCGTTACGTTAGCTGGAACCCATCACTCACCCCTTATCGTCACTCTATAGGCTGCATACGAAGGAAACAGTACTGAGCAAAACTGCCGTTAGAAGGAATCCGAATCATAGATTCGACCTACATCATCGCCATGCCATACGCAGGCGGCATCCTGGCCGACCTGGGCGCTGAGGTAATCAAGGTGGAAGGCCCGGCGCACGTTGACATGACCCGCGGCGCATTTCTGGGCGCCTTCCCGGACAACATTCTAGGAGATGACTGGTGGAACCGGGCCGCAGGCTACAACATGCTCCACCGTGGCAAACGCTCCTTGACACTAGATCTGAGTAAAGAAGAGGGTCGGGATGTGTTCAAGGAGCTCATTAGGACATGTGATATCCTCATGGAGAACTACACCCCCCGGGTAATGCAGCGCTGGGGCCTGGACTACCCAAACCTCAAGAAGATAAAGCCGGATATCATTCTGCTGTCCAACACCGGCTACGGCCACTCTGAAGGACCTTACTCCCAGTACCCAGCCCAGGCCACTACGCAGGAGGCCACCCACGGCCTGGTATCCCTCACCGGCTACCAGGGGGACATGCCATCCAAGGCTGGAGCGGCATATGTAGACTTCCTGGCAAGCTGGTCTGGCCTTCTTGGTGTTGCCTCGGCCCTGCGGCACCGGAATCGTACAGGTCAGGGTCAGTGGGTGGACATAGGCATGTACCAAATGGGGTGTTACTTCACAGGCGAGTACATCCTGGACTGGACGGCCAATAGCCGGAGGCCCACGCGCATTGGCAACCGGCATCCGTGGCGCGCCCCCCAGGGCTGCTATCCCTGTGCCGGTGCCGACCAGTGGTGCGTGATATCCGTGGGCGCTGATGATGAGTGGACGGCTCTCTGCGAGGCGATGGGATCTCCGGAGCTCCGTGATGATCCACGGTTCGCAACAGCTTCAGAACGAATGAAGCACCACGACGAGCTAGACGAAATCATTCGCGCGTGGACAGGCACACTCGGCAAGTTCGAAGTAATGGAGCAACTGCAGGGGGTGGGTGTTCCAGCGGGGCCCGTCTTCGACTCAAAAGATGCAAATACGGACCCTCATTACTGGGAGCATGGTTTTTTGGAGAAGGTGCACTACCCAGAGGAGCGGCAGATGGGCAAACGCGTACTGATGACACGCTCTTGGAAGTTAAGCAAGACACCCATGTCCATTCAGCAGCACGCGCCAAAGTTGGGCGAGGCCAACGAACATGTCCTTCAAGATCTGCTTGGCCTCGGCGAATCAGAGATCGCGAAGCTCGATGAGGCGGATATCATCGCCACGGAGCCTGCGAATACTGCTCTACCGGTTGTGGTATCCCTACCGGACCAGGTAGAGCAGGGGCGGCTAGCCTACTTTGACCCCGACTTCAAAACCAACCTGGGTATCTAGGGAATTCGCTGCAGAATGGGCGCCTGGGGCAAAGACCATCTTACGATGTCAGAAAACTTGGCTACCTTTGCTCGTGTTTACCTCGAGGCGACGATTCGACGCTTGATCCTTGATAACCCCGAATCCCCTTAGGCTCCACCTGAAGGTACCTGTTATATGACCTCAGGGCGCGAGTCCCTAACCGTTGGAGAGCACCTTAGGTCAGCAATCTGGCACTCACTCCAACCTGCCGAAAGGTCAGGTCTTACAAATACGAATGGTGGAGAGTGTAGAGGGGCGGGACAGGTTTTCTCGGAAATCCACAGATGGTGTGTACCTGGTCCCACATCATCTGACCTGCTGCGAAGGCTGTGCAATCGGTCGTGCCTGCAGGATCAGTACCATTGAGAGCAGGGCCAGCCCCCCGAACACCAAGAACGGTGTTTCGTAACTGCCGGTCCGCTCGAACATCCAGGCGGCGAAGATAGGGGCCAGGGCCGAAAACGGAAGTTGAATGGGAGACATGGCTCCCTGTATGGTGGCGAAGTTCCTTCGACCAAATAGGTCCGCCCGCATGGAGTGAGGGAGGACCGTCAGCCCACCCCACGCTGCGCAGTAGGGCGCCCACACGAGCATCAGCTGGCTGACTGACGTGACCTGGGACATCAGCAGCAAGCAGGCAGCCAATACAGCGAGGGACACGGCCATGATGTGTCGCTTGTTGACGGTATCCCCTGCCCAGCTCAGGAAAAGGCGCCCCGGGGCGCTGAGGAGTCCCTGCAGCAGGAAGAGCAGGCCTGCTTGTGCCGCAGTCCCACCTAAGGCGTCAACCAGATTGAAGGAGTTGATGGCCACCGCCGTAGTGACGCTCACTCGGACTGCGATAGCGATGACGAAATACCAGAATGTAGGCGTGCGCATCGCCTCCAGCGCCGTGAAAGCGGGCTCCCTTTCGAATGCGGCGTCTTCCGTTGCCTGGCGGGTCTGCGCAGGCTCCTGGTCGCCGTCGGGTAGCAGGCCGTACTGCTCAGGCCGGTGACGCATCAAAGAGGCCACAGGCAGGCCTACAAGGAAGACCACGACACCCATGGCGCGAAAGGCAGTTCGCCAGCCGAATGCTTCGATAAACCAGGCAATGACTGGAACCACGGCGGAGCCCGCGCTCTGACCCAACCATAGAATGCCGAAGGCGCGTCCTCGTTTCTTCACCCACCAGTTCGCGACGGTTGTTGTGATAGGGCTATGAAATCCCAGGCTGCCTCCCAGCACGACTCCGAATATGAACGTCGCCACGAATATCGGAAATGTGGGAGCGATGCTGACCAGCATGAACCCCGTACCAAGGATCGGGACCCCGATGAACATCATGGTCCGAGGGCCGAACCGATCTACCAGATACCCCTCTAACGGTCCAGTGAAGGCGCTCTCAATACGGGCCAGGGAGATGATAGCCGCAACAGCGGTAAGGCTCACTCCGAATGTAGTGGAGAGAGGGATCAGAAACGCGTTGATACCATGGAAGTTGAAGCCGTTCTGGATAACCATCCCGGCCATGCCGCCCAGGATGATCCACCAGCCGTAGAAGACCCTCGGTCTTCGGGCCAGAGTTGGGTTCGTCGGAGGTTGGGTCTGTGTCTCGCTCAAAGGTGCGTCGGTGACCATGACAGCCGGCTGAGGAGAAGGTCGGAATCCCGCTTGATTGTAGCCCAAGGAGCACGCGTGTCAAACTTGCACTTTCCGAAAGGGCGCATTCGGGGATCGGGAAGTCATGTCAGCACAGCCCGCCGCTAGTCGTTAGGATGACTCTGTGCGTCTTGCCAGCCCAATAGAGCGAGCCGCGAGAGTGCCGATTTGCTCGAGGGTCTTGCGGTCCTCAACCTTGTACTCGCGCTTGCCTTGGCGTGGGCCCAATGAAACATATCGCAAGGGCACAGTGACGTCGGCATCCCCGCTCCACGCCCCGGCCGTCTGAACGAGCTGCACCTCGCCCTGTTGCAGGTAGACGGCTCCGCTCTCGGCATGGAACGCCGCCACCGCCAAGTCCAGAGTGGCGAGGTCCCGACCCGTTGACGGGTCGCACGCTCCTACGCTAGCATGACTTAGGTACACACAAGGGGGGCAAGCCATGGAGCTTTGGAAGCCATTCGCCGATAAGTTTGATGCGGAGACGCTGACCCTCTTCTCCGCCGACCACTGGACCGTATTGGTCAGGAAGTCTCAGGTGAGTCTGGGCACGCTGGTGCTGGCGGCCAACCGGAACTTCATTTCCGCGTCTGAAATGACCAGGGAAGAGATACTGGAGTTCCCGGTCGTGGTGGGCAGGTTAGAAGGCGCCTTAGCCAAAGCGTTCCAGTACGACAAGATCAATTACCTGTGTCTTATGATGAGCGACCGGCACTACCACTTCCATGTCGTACCGCGGTACGACGAGCGGCGCCAGTTCATGGGTGTGGAATGGGCGGGTTCGCTGAGGCCGGGTCTACCGGATTTCGCGGTGCCGGAGACGGATGAGCCCACTTTGATAGCGATCAGAGACCACCTCAAGCAGGGCCTCTAGCGACTTGAGTGTAAGGAGTGTGCAGAGGGGCAACCCCACTTTGCAGGAGTCTGAGGGATTCACTCAAAGACAGTATCTCTCCCTGCCTGGCCGGGGCGTGCCCTGAGTCTGCCGGAGGAAAAGGGGATCATGGTGATGGTCGTAACAGTTGCACCACCCACTTGGAGCAAGGAGCGTGATGAGCAAAGTACTGATCGTGTGCTTCGACGGGCTACAGCCAACCCAGGTGACGCCTGAGCTGATGCCCAACCTGGCAGCGCTTGCCGCTGAAGGGGTTACTTTCCAGAACCACCATCCGGTCTTCCCCACGGTGACGCGGATCAATGCCGCCAGCATGGTGACTGGCCGCTATCCCGGAGGTCACGGCCTGGCGGGCAACATGGTGGTCATGAGGGAGTTCGACCCATACCGCTCTTTCTCCGCACTGGAGCCTGTCCTGGCCGAGGTCGCGCAGAAACTTGGCCACACCCTGCTGGCTCCCACCCTCGCTGACATACTTCAACGGCACGGCCAGGAGTACATCGCCGTCGGCATTGGTACAACCGGCAATGCATACGTGCACAACCCAAACGCCGAGCGGTCCGGCGGAGCGACCATTCATCCGGAGTTCTGCCTGCCTTACAGCCTCCATTCCGATATCATTGGACAGTTCGGTCCATGGCCGGAGGACTCCATGCCTGCCATTGGCCGGCTATCGCACGCCGTGAGGATCATGACCGAATACGTCTTGCCGGAGAGGGACCCGGCTGTCGCTCTGTTCTGGTCCTGCGAGCCGGACCACGCCCAGCACGCTGTGGGGGTCGGCGCCGACATCTCAAATGCAGCGATCCAAGCCGCGGACGAACAATTCGGAAGGCTACTTGGCTGGCTCAGTGAAAACGGCCGTTCCGGGGAGACGGACGTAATAGTCATCTCTGACCATGGCTACACGACCGTCGCCGAGACCGTCGATGTTGAATCGCTAGTCAGGGAGGCAGGATTCCCTCAGGGGACGGACGCAGGTGGAGTCGTGGTGGCGCACAACGGTGGCTCGGTACTCTTCTACACCCACGAGAAGGACCGCGCAACCACCGACCGGCTGGCCGAATGGCTGATGACGCAGCCCTGGTGTGGCTCGATGCTTGCCTCGGAGTCGGTGGAAGGCATCGCAGGCACTCTACCGCTCCGCCTGGCACAAGGGGAGGGTGCCCGTTCGCCCGAGCTGGCTATCTCCCTGGCCTGGGACTCCACGCCAAACCAGGCGGGGTACCCTGGACACGCCTACTGCACAGGTCTTGCCCCAGGGCTGGGCCTACACGGCTCCATGAGTCGCCACGAGATGCGCAACACCCTTGTGGCCAGGGGGCCCAGTTTCAAGCGAGGCGTCGCCGTATCCACGCCGACGGGGAACGTTGACCTGACACCAACCATCCTTCATATCCTGGGAATCAGCCCAGCCGTGCCCATGGACGGGAGGCCACTGCTAGAGGCACTCGAAGGTGGGCCGGACCCGGCCTCGGTACAGTGGGCCACAGAAGTCCACAGGGCAGAGCGACCTGTCGGCGGCGGCGTCTACCGCCAAGAGGTAACGGTGTCTCAGGTGGGCCCAACCACGTACATTGACCAAGGTACTGCCAGACTAGCCTGAACTCCAACTCAATGGCGCCGTCGCGGTAGATGTGGGCTGCCTGGAGGATAGTTTGGAGATGAGCCTTCTGCCAACGGATATCCATTTTCTGGATGTCAGATAGGAAAGGCCCCAGCAGCTCCTGGCAACTGCTCAACATTTCTCGGCGCCGGATTGGCTTTGAACTTTCCAGAAGAGCACCACCGACAAGTTGAGGCTGACGCTTCAAAAGGTAATCCTTTTGGTGACGGCCATACTGAAGACTTTTCCAACCTGTTGTTTCCCCTGCCCTTTTGGAGTGTGATCCTTCAAAGTTCTCGAACAGGAAAGTACTCGGCCTGCTCCGGCTTGAGGACGTTGTTCGTATATAGATCGACAACTCCCCTAGTCGTCTGATGCTGACTCAGCCTCACCCTTACCTTCGATGTTTATCTTGGGTAGCCATTCCGATCAACTTGGGAAATACCAGTTCCGATCTCCCGGCAATTCCATACTTGCTGGAACGAGCACCATTCGAACAACTGTCGCATCTAGGATCACCGCCACAGGCAGGCCGAAGCCCATCTGCTGGAACATCGATAGCGGTCCGAGTGCGAAGCCTCCAAAAACTGCAACCATGATCAAGGCTGCACCAGTGATTATTGAAGCCGTCGAGTGCAAGCCGTACAGCACGGAACCTGAGTTGTCTCGGGTCTCGTCGTACCGCTCTTTGATCCGGCTCAGCAAGAAGACGTGGCAGTCCATTGAGAGCCCAAAAAGGATGGCAAAAAGGAAGAGAGGGATCCACGATTCAATTACTGGAACCTCTTGGAACCCGAATAGATTTCCCCCAACTCCATGTTGGAACACGAGCACCACCAACCCGTAGGCAGCACCAACTGATAGCAGGTTCATGACCACCGCTTTCAATGGCACAACAAGTGAACGAAATGCTACTAACAGCAGCAGGAAGCTTGCCGTCAACACAGCAGCCATAATCAGGGGTACGTACTGAAGCACAATCGCGACCGAATCCAGGGCTTCAGCCGTCTCACCCCCCCCCTACCAGGACCTCAGCATCCACCTCAGCAAAAGCTGCCGGGATGTAATTATCACGCAGCCTCTGGATGCCGGCGATTGATTCGGGACTGGAGATATCACCTGCAATCGAGACCCTGATGTCCACGAGATCACCACTCTCACTGGTCATTAACTCCTGCGTTCCAAAGAATTCGTCAGACGCTAGGGACGTGGTCAAGTCCTCGATGGCATCCTGCACGGCACTGGCGCTAACGTTTGGCGCAAGCACTACAATGTCAGCCGTAATAATGCCATCGGCGAACTCCGCGGTGACGACATCGAAGGCGTGCCGTTCATCAGTATCGTCTGGCATCATGCTGATTCCACCCGAGCCAAGTTTGAGGGTCGCTACTGGTGCGGTCAGTCCAAGTAAGAGAATCGCAGTAATTACTACACTAATCGCCGGGTGGGCTGTCACAACGCCCACGATTGCACCCCAGAATCCGCCTCCACTCTCAGGAGGGCGGTGCCTGCCGAAGATTGGGATGGTCAACCAGTTCACGCGATCACCGAGTAATCCAAGCAATGCTGGGAGTAGGGTCAGCGCTGCTGCCACTGATGTGACGACAACAACGATCGCGCCGATTCCGAAGCTCTTGAATAGTATGTCAGGCATGATCAACATTCCACCGAGCGCAATGGCGACCGCTACGCCCGAGAATAGTACGGTGCGGCCCGCCGTAGCCCCTGCCATACTGATGGCGTCGTACCGCTCACGGCCTCGGTCTCGCTCTTCGCGGAAACGCTGCACGATAAATAGTGAGTAATCAATGCCTACGGCGAGCCCGATCATGGTATTGATGATGACTGTGAACTCATTTACTTCTCCTATCATGCTAATGATTGCTATGATTCCGACAGCCGTGAAAACAGAAACAATTGCGAGCAGGATTGGAATCAAGGCCGCAACCACGGCTCCGAAAACAGCCAACATGATTATGATAGCGGCAGAGATACCGATCAACTCGCCTTTCTGGAAAGTCTCCTCAACCATCTCGCTAAGCAGCCGTGCCACGCTCATGTTTCCAACCGTGGTGACACGAAGGCCTGAACTCTCATTCGCTTGCTCAACCACATCCAGGACGGTGTAAGCTGGCTCTATTTCATCGTCCTCAGTGAGGGTCGTGTGACCTGAATGAGCGCCATTCGACCGTCGGCTGTCCGAAGAGAGCTTACCCCGTCCTGGTAGCTGACCACTGCCTCAACGATCGGCAATGCGCGCATCTCGGTGGCGATCGTGTTGACTACGGAGGCGAACAACTGCTCGTCGACCGGCCCTTCCATGGCTTCTACGAGCACGAACTCTTCAGGGGGAAACGCTTCACCAGTTGCTTCCCTAATTAATGTACTGACCCGTCGCGCGTCAGTCGTCTCGACACCACCTTCACTGGTGACGTTCAGATTGCCGGCGAGCAGGAATGCGCCCACCAGGACGAGTACCCAGGCACCCAGGGTAAGCCAGGCGTGCCGAGCGGCGAATCCGGCTACTCGCCCGATAAACGACAAGGCGGACGCGTCCCCGGAACGTTGGGCGCCTCCACCCTCGACGCCTCCCTGAGTCCTGTTACCGAATATCCTCATTGCCTCGAACATTGTCGGCCTCCTTCTCGATCAGGATAAGACCGACAATACCGCCCGGCATTTTTGCTCGTGTCTCCCTGTGGGGGGGGAAATCGCCGTCCACTTTGGAGGGACAAGGCGCACGGCGAAGTACCTCTCCAGAGGTACGCGGTATGGGTTCGAGGTCGCAGTAGGGGTGGCTCTTCGAATGACCTTATATGGTCCGTTTTATGGGCCCCGATGCATTCAACTACTCAGGTAGGATCCGGCCTTTCACGCTCTTTTAGGGTCGACCATGCCTGCATCGTAGGCGAAGATGAGCGCCTGAGTTCGGTCGCGAAGGTCGAGCTTTGTGTAGATGCGTTTCACGTGCGTCTTGATGGTGCCCTCGCTCATGAAGAGCTGCTCGGCGCACTCGCTATTAGACAAGCCCTTGGCAACGAGAGTGAGCACCTCCCGTTCCCGCGGGCTGAGGAGCTCCAGGGCCTTCGCCTCACGCTTACCAGGCTCCGGGGAGCCGGCGAACTGGTCGATCAGCCGGCGGGTCACCGAGGGTGCGAGGAGCGCGTCGCCGTCTGCGATCACTCTGATGCCTTCGACCAGGCTCGCGGCCGGGGTCCGCTTGAGCAAGAAGCCGCTGGCGCCTGCGCGCAGTGCCCCGTAGACGTACTCATCTTCATCGAAGGTGGTGAGGATGAGTACCCTAATGTCCTTCGTACTCTCGGACTCGACTATCCGCCTGGTTGCTTCCAGGCCGTCCATGCCGGGCATGCGAATGTCCATCAGTATGACTTCGGGCTGCAGCGACCGGGCCATCTCAACCGCATCGGTCCGATTCGATGCCTCGCCAAGCACCTCGAAGTCGTTCTCAGCCTCGAGGATCATGCGGAACCCTGCACGCAGGAGTTCCTCGTCGTCGGCGATGACGATTCCAGTGCCCACTAGCCGCTCTCCTCAAGTGGCAGACTGGCGTGCACGCGGAAGCCACCCTCTGGGGCAGGACCCACGTCCACCTCGCCCCCAAACAGGGAGACCCTTTCCCTCATCCCGATCAGCCCCCGTCCGCCACCTGCGACGTGCCCGTCATTGCCTGAACCCTGTCCATCGTCAACGATGTCCAGCTCCAACTTGTCGGCGAGGTAGGATATGGCTACCCGCGCCCGGGCCGGACCGGCGTGTTTCAGAGCGTTTGTTAGGGCCTCCTGCACAATCCGGTATGCGGAGAGGTCGAGGCTCGTCGGGAACTTATGCGGCTCCCCCGCCACGTTCACCTCCACCGGTAGGCCCGCGTCGGTGAACTGCTTGGCAAGCCTATCGATCTGCCACAAACTTGGCTGCGGACCGTACGGCGGCGCCTCGTCTTCCGACGGCCGGAGAATCCCTAGCATGCGCTCCATGTCTGACAGTGACTGCCTCGCGGTTGTTTCGATGGTGTTCAGAGATTCAAGCGTCTGGTCCGGTCCAGACTTGAACACCGCTCGTGCGGCACCCGCCTGTACGACGATTAGGTCGAGCGTATGCCCAATGATGTCATGCAGCTCCCGGGTGATGCGGGCCCGTTCCTCGGCGACCGCATCGCAGGCGCGTACCTCACTGTCTTGCTCCAAGACCTCCGCGCGCCTCTCGACGGCGGCTGCGTGCCTCCGGCGGATGCGAAATGACGATCCTATGATCCAGCACGCCAACAACACGGCAGACGTCGCGATGATCCCGTAGTCATCGTATGGCACACGGGTTGTCGTGTAGAAAACCCCGATTCCCACGGCAGCGAGGAGCAAAGCGACCGGCGCCCGTCGGTTGTCCGTCAGGTACGCAGAACTTCCTACGCCAAAAAGAGAGGCAAAGGTACCTGACTGCATATGGTCGTACCCCAGGGCCGCGTTCATCCCGATGGCAGCGAAGATGAAAGCCAGCGAGCCGAGCGGGGCCATGCCCCGGAGCGCAAGGGGCAGCGTCTGCCCCAGGACCAGCAGCGCGCCGAGACCATCGCTATCGCGAAACCCCTCTTCGCTCTCTGCCGCGCCCTGCATCTCGACAACTGCTAGGCTCGCGACGGCGATGGCGATCAGCGCATCGACGACGAGCGGATTCGCACTGCGAAGGCGGTCTGTCAAGGTGCCTAGTCGTTCCACCGGTGATGTCTCTCGTGCCACCTAAGCTAGATGAGGTTCAACTCGTTCACCAGGGCGGTTTGCCACTTCGGGATTTAGAGCTTGGCCTCAACTAGCGGGCCTGCAGCGACCGTCTTTCCTGGTGAATCTAAGATAGGTTGATTATACAACCGAACCACTCACCAGTTAAAAAGTTTGTTATTACGAGACCAAATAGCGTCAAACTCCCCGTCCGCAGGATCGTTAGAGTCGACCGTCGGGATCGCGAGACCCATAATTAGGCGGTTGCAATAGTTTGCTCTTAGAAGGTCGGTTTATGCTCCGGTCGGCTCAGCGTCAGCAAGCATTCGTGGCAGCAAACAGCACGAACTTTCCGATTGGCCAGAAGTGGAAAGTTGTGCACAGTAGCGGCACCAGTCCGGTCCTGGTGTGTGCCTTGGACGGGCAGGGGAAGATCAAGTGGTCACGAAGTGAGCTTCAACAGGAATCCCAGGCACGTCAGAACTGATAGGATATACCTATGTTCGTGCAGTGGTGAGGTTGGTCGATAACTAGGCGGAGGCTACCTACATATGCCAATAATTAATATCGAGGAAAAGGTTCTCTTCGCTCCGAATCTAGGTGTTCTAATTGAGAGGAAGGCAGGCGAGGAGGATCCTCACCGACTGCGGGAACTTATTCGCGTGGCGTGGCAGCATATGGACGACCCATATCTTGTCGATGCCCGTTGTGGTGCTCGGGGTCCCTTATCGGAGTACGGTGAACTTGATTATGAGGATTATCTACGTCTCACAGAGCGAATCAGGATCTCTGAAGAGACCAAGCGGGCAAAGCGAGAGCACACTAGAATTCGACGAGCGCAATACTTCGCAAAGCGATCTCAACTGATACTCGCAATGATAGAAAGTGGAATCCCCTACGTGTGTAACCGCGTCGACTGCACCAAGACTCAGGATTTGACTATCGATCACATGATCCCCTTGTCCAAGGGCGGGACCGATGAGCTCACGAATCTTCAATTTCTCTGTAGACGTCACAACAGCAGGAAAAGTGACGATCTTGAGACCTATGAAGGCGTTGCGGCGCATAACAAGTGGAGGAACGACAAGAGTCACGGAGATCCAAACCTTTAGCATGCCTGAGGGTAAGCTGACCTTGGTGGAGCAGTCGGGCCGCGATGTCTTGCCTGGGATGACCGAGCATGGCACTAAACGGCCCATTTTGTTGGAACTCCACTAAGTAGATGATCGCTAGACCAGTTATCCCATGCTCCAACCAAAGGAGCGCAGCATGAGCCTTCAGCACGAAGTATTCAGCAATCCCCGCCTATTGCAGATACCGACCAAGCGTGCGGCGTGGTCGGACCGGACGGCGCTGCTCATGGCGGAAATGTCCAAACTCGCCTATTACGAGTTCGAGAAGAGCAGCGACGGCAATGTGATGCCTCAGCCCGATCTCGACGGTGTGCTGGAAAGAATTCTCACACCGGATGTCACTGCCGATACGCCAGCCGACGGCGTAGAAGCCGATCAGCCTCCGGCCTTGCCCGATGGCGCGGTAAGGTTGAAGGAAGATCTGGCCAGGGCCGGCTTCGAGCTTGCGGGGCTGTTCAGCGACGAGGGGACCGACACGCAGGCGTTTCTGGCGATCTCAAGAGCCGGGGCTGACATACGTCCGTTCGGAGATGAGGATGTTGCCGTCCTGAACTTCCGGGGGGACCAGGACCATCAAGGACTGGATCAACAACGCCGGAGTCTTCCAGAAGAGAGTGAAGGGGGCTCAGGTTCACTCGGGGTTCCAGGCGGCCTTCGATGCCGTGAGGCCGGCGATCCAGATCAAAGTCGACCCTCTGATCGGCGCGGGGCGAACGCTGTACCTTACTGGGCACAGCCTGGGTGGGGCGTTGGCCCTGATCGCGACTCGTGAGATGGGATCGGACTCGCATGGTGCCTGCTACACATTCGGCTCACCCAGGGTTGGGCGATTCGGGTTCGCGCGGGACATCAAGACACTCATATACAGAGTGGTGAACGCCAACGATCTTGTCCCCCGTGTTCCTCCGGCGTATATCCCATCAATTCTCTTGTTCGTACTGCATGTCCTGAACGTTCCTGCGTTCGGACTCCTGAAGGGGCTGATCGGGAAGGTCGAGAAGTATGTTCACCACGGCGACTTGCGATTCCTACGACGCACGAAAAGTCCTACTTACAAGGATTTACAGGTTCTCTCCAATCCGAGCGTGGTCTACCAGTTTTTCTGGTACTGGCCCGCACTGCTTGCCAACTGGAAGTCTCCCGTCGAGAACCACGACATCAACCTCTACGGCGCGAAGTTGGCGGCCTATGCGGATCATCGTAACCCGCCTCCCCAAAAAGACTGAATCCGGAGTAGCTAGGCTACAGAGCAGAGCTGAGCAGGTTGTCGTGAAATTGGGCCGGTCTGTGATCCGTGTGCTCGCAGGCTCAACTCTCACGCGACCGTCTGCGCGGGCTAGGATGCCGCTATAAGGCTTCCTAGGATACTGTCCAGTTGGACATTGGACAGGGCTCTGTTGCTCCTCTCAAACTGCTCACCACTGGCTGTGAAGAAGATAGTCGTAGGCATGGAGGACAGTCGCCTGCCCAGAAGTTCAGAACCACGGGTTTGCCCTGAGCCAGTACGCTCGAGAATCGCAGGTCGGTCGTTCCCAGCTTATCCTGCCCCTGGTAGAGAGTGAACTCGAAGTCACCTGATGCCCCGCCGCTGCGTATGCTCTGGAAAATCCCCAGTCCCAGTACGGCCACTACCACTACGACGACGAGGAAGGTTAGCTGACCAGACACAGTGGATAGGAAGCCACCGTTGCTACCTCGGCTTCTTCGGCTACGCCTGTTCCTAGTGGGCCGCGGAGTATGGGTATCCGTTTCCCTGCGCTGGGCCCTTCTTGAGCGACTCTTCTTGGACGACATCAGGCATCACACCTCGTGCGGCAGATGTCCATTTAGATGCGCGGTGTCACTCGCCGATGCAGCTATCCCCACCTGTGCAACAGCTCTCCATAGCTATTCAAATAGGCTATCACTGTATGGCAGATATGGGAGCAGCTCTGTCGGAGCAGACAAATAAACCTGTTTCCTCACCACATTCGGCGGATTTCGTAGTATCCTTTTCTGCCAGACACCTATACAATGTGGCGACTACCCCCTGTTAGAAACTCGCAACAAATCGACTCATGATTATAGGCGTGCCATCTGAAACCTATCCCGGTGAGAGACGGATCGCTCAGGTTCCCGCGGTGATTCCTATATTAGCCAGGGATGGAGCGGACCTCCTGATAGAGCGTGACGCCGGAGCACGCGCCGGTTTTGCGGATGCCGCTTATGCGGAACAGGGAGCGCAGATCTCTCCGGACCGCTCCCATCTGTTTTCTACGGCGGACGCCATAGCTCAGGTGCGAGGTAGCGGCGCCAACCCTGTGTCCGGCCAGGCCGACCTGGATCTGCTCCGTTCAGGCCAGGTGCTGATCGGCCTCCTTGACCCTCTGGGCGCACCGGAGGCGGCCCGCCGCCTGGCTGAGACGGGTGTCACCGCCTTTGCGCTGGAGCTCGTTCCAAGGATAAGCAGGGCACAGCCCATGGATGCGCTCACAGCCATGGCCACGATATCCGGCTACAAAGCGGTGCTCCTGGCCGCCGATGCGCTCCCCAAGATGTTCCCCATGATGATGACCGCCGCCGGAACCGTCTCCCCGGCCAGGACGCTTGTGGTAGGGGCAGGGGTAGCGGGGCTCCAGGCCATTGCTACCTCCAGACGCCTGGGAGCTGTGGTCCAGGCCTATGACGTAAGACCTGCGGTGAAGGATCAGGTGGAAAGCCTGGGAGCCAGGTTCGTGGAGTTGGAGCTGTCCACCGAAGGAAGTGAAGCATCAACGGGCTATGCCCAGGCGATGGATGACGACTTCTACCGTCGCCAGCGGGAGTTGATGGCCGAGGTGGTCGCCGACAGCGACGTGGTAATCACGACGGCCGCGATTCCCGGCAGCAAGGCCCCTGTGCTTGTGACAAAGGAGATGGTCCAGGAGATGCGTCCAGGATCAGTCATCGTTGACTTGGCCGCCGAAACGGGTGGCAACTGCGAGCTGACCAAACCCGGCGAGACTGTGGAAGGCCTCGGTGTCACGATCATAGGCCCCATTAACCTTCCGTCCACAGTACCCTACGACTCCAGCAGTATGTACGCCAGGACAGTGGCTGCATTCCTCCAGAACCTGATATCCGATGGCGAGTTCCGTATAGACCTGGAGGATGAGGTCATTCGGGGGACGTTGCTCACGTACCAGGGAGAGGTGGCCAATCCCCGCGTTCGGGAGTTGCTGGGCATTCCAGGTGCCGCTCCAGCGGCCACCGATGGGAGCAACGCCTGATGGAAATGTTGGTGGTGGCACTGACCATCTTCGTACTGGCCATCTTCCTGGGCTTTGAGCTGATCACCAAGGTACCACCTCTCCTCCACACGCCGCTCATGTCTGGAGCCAACGCCATATCCGGCATAACGCTGGTAGGCGCTCTGGTTGCCGCGGGCGCCGAGGTGACGACCCTGTCCACGATACTTGGATTTATTGCGGTGAGCATGGCCACTGTCAACGTGGCGGGCGGTTTCCTTGTGACCCACCGGATGCTCCAGATGTTTCGTAGAAAGAGATAGATGTCCGACAATCTGGTCAACCTGGCCTACCTCGTCTCCGCGATCCTATTCATCCTTGGTCTGCGGGGACTCGCACATCCAAGAACTGCCGTGCGCGGCAACCTTATGGGCGCCACCGGTATGCTCCTGGCAGTCGTGGTAACGCTGCTTGATCAGCGCATTGTAGGGTTCGAGGTCATCCTGGCTGGGCTTGTGCTGGGTGCACTTGTGGGTATCGGCCTGGCACTCAAAGTGCCGCTGACCGCCATACCTCAGCTGGTAGCATTGCTCAACGGCTTCGGCGGTGGAGCATCTGCCCTGGTTGCCGGAGCGGCCCTGGAAGAGGCGCTTCTGGCTGCCGATGCGCCTGGTGTCCAATTCACAATCGCTTCGTCTTTGTCGGGGCTCATAGGCTCCGTAACGCTGCTGGGTAGCCTAGTAGCATTCGGCAAACTTCGAGGACTGGCATCGGAGCGGCCAGTATTGTTTCCAGGCCGCCATGTGCTCAACGCTGCGCTGGGGCTGGCCACCCTGGGACTGGCTGCCTGGCTGGTGGTTGATCCCACATCAAGCATGGCCTTCTGGATACTGGTTGGCGTCGCATCCGTATTCGGCATCCTACTGGTGATCCCCATAGGCGGCGCAGATATGCCCGTGGTCATCGCCCTGCTCAACTCCTACTCAGGGCTGGCGGCGGCTGCTACGGGGTTTGTTCTGGACAACAATTTGCTCATCATTGCTGGCTCCTTGGTTGGCGCAGCCGGGTTCATACTCACATCTCTCATGTCCAAGGCCATGAACCGCTCTCTCACAAACGTCCTATTCGCCGGAGTAGGGGCTGTCGTAACCCAGGTTGCAGATAGCGGAGATGTATACGCCGGACGCGTCAAGTCCACCACGCCTTACGAGGTAGCCATGCTACTGAGCGATGCCCGTCGGGTGGTCATAGTCCCTGGATTCGGTATGGCGGTGGCCCAGGCACAGTACGCTGTGCGGGACCTCACCAACCTCCTGGAGTCAAAGGGTGTTGAGACCGAGTTCGCCATTCACCCGGTGGCCGGACGCATGCCAGGTCATATGAACGTCCTGCTTGCCGAGGCTGACATCTCATACGACAAGCTGAAGGAGATGGACGAGATCAATTCTACCTTTCCTCAGACGGATGTGGTCCTTGTCATAGGGGCAAACGATGTAGTCAACCCGGTGGCCAGGGATAGGGACCCGTCCAACCCCATCGCCGGTATGCCCATCTTGGACGTGGACAAGGCCAGGACGGTGGTCGTGATAAAACGAAGCCTCAGTCCGGGGTTCGCAGGTATACCCAACCCCCTGTTTGCTGACGACTCCACCCTAATGCTTTTCGGCGATGCCAAGCAGATGGCTGTAGACCTGACGTCTGCATTGAGAGAGGTGTAGGGCAGGGTGGGACTAGATTAGCTGCCCTCATAGACCACGGTATCGGGCCTGACCCTGGCCCAGGAGAACCACAAACTGTCCGTGCTGACCACCGGCGTGAGCTGCGTCCCCAGCATTGGGCCCCACAGTGCCTTGCCAAACCGGTTCCACTGACTTCCAGTGTTCTCGTCGACGATCCAGCCGCCTTCTATGCGGAATGTCAGCTCCTCACCCTCGACCGTAGTTAGGAACACGTTGCTAATCCCGACTGCGCGCGCGGAGGAGATGCTCTGGGTGTCCAGGACCGAAATCGCCCGTTTGTTGTGAAAAACCACCATCGGCTGTCCGCTCAGTTCGTAGTGGACTACAGGGTTGGTTTCCAGGATGAAGAAGGGGAAGGCTACGTGGGCTCCATCCAGGCTGACGGTGGTTATCCTCTCTATGGGGCGTAGCCTGGAGTCAAGCTCGAATGTCCAGAAGTCGGGAGTCGGCCCGATCTCTCTGTCGTAGTAAATATACAGCGTTTGTCCGTAGGGACGCTCGTAGCCCGTGTCCCGGGACAGCACCTGGCCCTGGGGATAGGTTTCCTTGAATTCCCTCCAGGTGGCATGGAAGGCAGGTACGGGAGAGAGCACGGTTCCGCTGAATGTTCCCACCAGTGCCTGGCCTGTGAGCTGCTGCCACCAGGACTCCGTCTGCACGTCATACATCACCAGGCCGCTCCACCGTAGAAGCCCGGTGGTCCGAAACTCCTGCACCTGTCCTTCCACCCGCCGATCAAATGCCAGGGCTGTATTACATAGAGGGCAGTAGGTGACAGCCACGTCCAGATCACCCAGTGTATCGTTCACGATCTCATGCCAGATCAGCACCTGGAGGGGGTAGGCGCGTGCCGCTTCCCCAAAGGTGATCACCAGCACAGGCTCATCCTCGTGCAGCCACGCATTGGCCTCCTCCACCGTCTCCATGGCAGGGTCCACGAGGGCAGGAATACCGTTCTTTCCGGGCCCCCCGGTGAAGAAGTCCACCATGGGAACGCAGCGGGTGTTGAAGTCGGTGCGCCACGGGCTTCCCTGTATGTACGCAAACCGCATTTGCCCTAGGGGAGTGCCTTCGGGAAAGGTGGTGCAGTCCGATGCCTCCAGAGGTAGGCCCATGTTTCCGACCACCGCTACGCTCTTTGCAGGTGTACTCTCCGGTGACACGGTCGGAGTCTCCACCTGGTCTTTCCCTAGAGGCGGCCAGTCCAGGATATTGGCAAGCACCAAATAACCCACAACCAAGGTTACGGCCGCAGCCGCGCTGGCCAGGGCATATCGCCATGACCGATCCTTCAAGCTGGAAGCGGCCAAATCTCTGTCGTCTCTAGCATCCATCCGTGCCGATATCCTGAAAGGCCCTTGAGGACCACTATTGTATAGGTGCTAACTTGCGCAGATGAGATGCGCTCCTTTCACTCGAGGTTCGCCGACCCTCGATTCGAGGTCTGGCCTAGTCCTCTTCTTGCCGTTGAACTGCCGTTCCAACAGATGCTTTCTTACAAGGGTTTGAACGGTCTGACCCACCAGTCCGCGCATCCCGCAAATGCCCTGGCGCATCTAACCCAGCGTGTTCACTTTTGCCTATCTGTAGTGACCCGTGTCACAGTTGATCAAGGCAGCGGGATGTAGCGGAATTATTTCAAGGAGGAAGAGGATGGAGTACAACCTGGGAGCGGCCATTGCAGCTGGTATCGTAGGGACGGTGGCCATGACTGCAATGCTCTACATGGGTATCGCCATGATGCCCAAGCAGATGACCATGAACCTGCTCTATATGCTAGGCACCATGATGACACGCAACAGGACTGCGGCATATCTGGTTGGTGCCATGATGCACGGCGTAATGGGTATCATGTTCGCCCTCATTCACACCGGCGTCTACCAGGCCACCGGGTTGGAGAGCTCACTAGCGGCGTGGGGCATCCTGTTCGGGTTCGTCCACTGGCTCGTAGTCGGGGTGGGAATCGGCATGATCGGCATCGTACACCCACTGATGCGGAGCGGCGAGCTACAGGCGCCGGGTGTCTTCGCAAAAAATCTCCCCAACATGACGGTATTAGGGTTCATGATGCTCCACCTGCTGTATGGACTGCTGGTAGGAGCAATTTACAGCGCCTACGCCTAAAGGTGCGCACTATCAATCCCGACAGTACGACCAGCAGGCAGGGTCGTCAAAAAGGAAAACTGCATGACGGTAGACGGGGCCGTACCCCAGAAGCGCACCGCCGACTCCATCTTCTACGAGCTGACTCGCAGCATCTGCCCGGTCTGCAAACGGGTTATTGATGCTCAGGTCCACCTGAAGGAGGGTCGTGTGTTAATGCGCAAGCGGTGTCCTGAGCACGGCTGGTTTGAGGCGCTGCTCTCCTCCGACGCTGAGGGGTACGTCAACTCACTGAAATACAACAAGCCCGGCACCATCCCACTGGAGTTCACCACCGATGTGAAGGATGGATGCCCCTACGATTGCGGCCTCTGTCCCGAGCACAAACAGCACACCTGCCTGGCGCTCATTGAGGTGAACACTGGGTGTAACCTGGCCTGTCCAATCTGCTTCGCCGACGCCGGACCCGGATACAACCTGACTCTTGAGCAGGTGGAGTTCATGCTGGACCAGTTCGTACGGACGGAGGGTGATCCAGAGGTGGTCCAGTTCAGCGGTGGCGAGCCGACGTTGCATCCTCAGCTATTTGATATGATCCGCATGGCCCGGCGGAAGGGCATACGTCACATAATGGTCAACACCAACGGGCGTAGGATAGCACGGGACCCGGAGTGGGCCCGCAAGCTGGCCGAGCTCAATCCAATGATCTACCTTCAGTTCGATGGCCTGGAGGATCAAACCTACATGGCGCTTCGGGGCGAGCCCCTGCTTGAGGAGAAGCTGGCAGCCCTGGATACCCTGGCAGAGCTGGATCTCAACACCATCCTGGTAGCCGCAGTGGAGCGCGGAGTCAATGAGCATGAGGTTGGAGCGCTGGTGCAGTTCGGCCTGGATCATCCGGCGGTGCGAGGCGTCAACTTCCAGCCGGTGACTCATACTGGCCGGCACCTGCCATTCGATCCAATGGACCGCGTCACTATCCCGGAGGTGATCCAGCGTATCCAGGACCAGACAGACTCGCTCTTCATGAAGAGCGACTTCGTACCCGTCCCATGCTGCCACCCGGGATGCCAGTCCATCACCTACGCATACGTGGAGGATAGCCAGGTGACACCCTTGCCCAGGCTAATCAACGTGGACGACTACCTGGACTACATCACCAACCGCTCCTGGCCGGACCCATCCGAGGATGTGAAACACGCCCTGGAGGCCCTGTGGTCCTCTTCCGCGTTGCCCGGAACCGATGCCGTGGCTGCCCAGTTCACCTGTGCCAGCTGCAACGCGGACCTGGCTATTTCCAACGAAGACCTGGCCAAGCGAATCTTCGCCATTAGCATCAAGGAGTTCATGGATGCCTACACCTTTGACATCAAGAAGCTAATGAAATGTTGCGTGGAGATCATAGCGCCTGACGGTCGCATGATACCCTTCTGCGCGTACAACAACGTGGGATACCGTGAAGAGGTACGGGATGCTATGAAGCTGGAGCGTGCAAGGGCAAGGCTCCTCCGAATCTCCCCAGCCGATGACAGCGGCGTAAAGGACAGTGCAGGAGCAAGCGATTGATTCCAATATCCATCAAGCCCATTCAGGTCCATATCCACGCAGACCGTCGCCTGGTTTTTCAGGTACTGACAGCCTTTGGTGCCGCGACGCAGGGGGATGGAGCCTCCTCCAGAGTGCTCTCCCGTGAGGCCGACCGGCTTCTGGTGGAGTTTCACACGCCCGTACCCACCGTATTTGGCCGAGTCAAGGAATATCGCACCGTTGAGTACGTGACATTCCATGAACCGGAGCTGGTAGAGTTCGACACTGTCGAAGGGCCTCTTTCAATGATGCACGAGCGGTTCACCCTTCAAGACGCCAGCGGGTGCACCCTTCTAAGGTACGACGGGCAGTTTGGCATTCCTGGCTGGCTGGCTGGATGGATGGTGGGCATGATGTACGTGAGGCCGCTGCTTCACCGTTTCATGCGGTGTCACATGATGGACATGAAGGAGGCGATGGAGACACGGGCTAGGCGCAGCAGGGCATTCCCGCAGCAGCCTTGCGCTGCGGAAGTTGCGCTCAGTCTATGATGCCCGAGACGGAGATCGTCGCGTGCTGCGCAATATCCTATAGCCATCCGGTAACCAGGTGGCTGATGGGAGACTCCCTCCATCCAGGAGGACTGGCCTTGACCACGCGTCTGGGTCAGCTAGCGGATATAGGGCCGGACTCAGTGGTGCTGGACGCCGGCTGTGGACAGGGGGCAAGCACGGTTCACCTGGCCGCGACAACGGGGTGCCGTGTCGTCGGCATCACGCTGGAACAGGAGGGAGTGGCGGCAGGGGAGCAACTGGCGGAGCGCCGGGGCTTACAGGCGCTCGTTTCCTTCCGGCAGGGCAACCTGCTGGAGATACCACTGGAAGCTGAGTCCTTCGACGCGGTGCTTCTGGAATGCGTCCTTTCCATCTTGCCGGACAAGGCCGCCGCGCTGAATAGATTGCGTGACGCCCTGCGACCCGGCGGGCGGATCGCAGTAACAGACGTAACAGTCAACGGGTCGGTGCCCGTGGAGTTGAGCGGCCTGCTCGCCATAACAGGATGCGTTGGTGACGCCCGCCCCCTCTCCGTATACCGTGACATGGTTCAAGAGGCGGGCTTCACTATCGACCATGCCCAGGAGTTGCCTGAGACAGCGTCATCCTTCATCAGGGATATCAAAGGGAAGATGATGATGGCGGAGGTTGCCGCCAAGCTGGGCAACCTACCCATCGACGGCGAAGCGATCAGGAAGGCCAGGGAGGTCTTGAAGGCGGTAGATGATTTGGTAGAGCAGGGGACTCTGAACTACGGACTCTTGATAGCCCACAGGTAAGATAGAGAGAGGCCTGCCGTTAATACGGCAGGCCTCTTAATCAGTACGGAAACGTACAGATTGGTGCTACGCGGTGCCCAGATGCTTGGCGATCATATCTCGCATCTCGCGTACGGACTCCTGCTGCCAGGCGGTGAAACGGGTGAGGGTACGCTCCCTGGTCTTCGACCTGACATCCTCCTCACTCGCTCCTGGCATCTCCTTCCTTATATCCTCATCTATCTTCGCGCGATCGCTGTGCGCCATGACTGGTCGCTCGATCCAGTGGCCAATGTATTCGTGGTCGCTAGTGTAGAAGACGGCCACAGGTATCGACTTGTATTCGCCATTCTTCAAGAACTCATCCATGATGTCCGAGTTCTCGTCACGGGGAAATACGCGCATCTCTAGACCAGATGCTTCGGCCAGGCGCGCCATCATTGGCATGCCCCTGTAGACGTCCGGACACCAATCCTCGCCTATCACCAGCATTTTGGTCGGACCCTTGGCGTCAGCTACTGCCTTCTTGAAGAATTCCGCGTCATCCGATGACACCTCAAACCCTTCGTAAGACTGCTGGAACCTGTCCTTGTTCACGCTTATCTGTGCTACATAGTTCTCATAGCTGAGACCGGTAGCAAACCGTTCTGGAGTAACAACGCTTGTCTTGCCTGCCATGGGTCCTCCTTATGCTGCTCGCTCTCCCGTAAGGCCACGAAACTGTTGGTGAGGTTAACCCACCTTATCGCATGAAGGTACTAGCTGCACATACGGTTGTCAAGCTCGCAATGGCCCTACGCAGAAGGATTGGTAGAAACCTCGCAATAATTCCTGTGTGATTTAGGAGTTTCAGTAGATATTAACCCGTGGACGCGGCACGATCTCCGTCAACTTCTTGACAAACAGTCAGCAATACGCTACGCTACTGCTCGGGTTCTCTTAGGAGAAAGGCAGAATGTTTACGATGGCAAAGCTAGGAACGTACTCATATCCTGATATCCGGTTCAGCGACGCCGTGCAGATCACAGGTCGCATCCTGGCCAAGTTCCGTGGCACGGTAGGGGTCAAGGGCCTCGCGTGGGAACTGGGTATGGCGGAGAACAGCGGCACTCTATTCGCCAAGGTCGCAGCACTCAGGGACTTCGGCCTGGTCGAAGGCAGAGGCGAGTTGAGAGTATCCGACCTGGGCCGCAAGATCATTCATCCGGCCAACGATGACGAGGGGCAACATGCGCGTATAGAGGCATTCCAGCGGGTGGACCTGCTGCGAGCCCTCTTTGAGCGTTTCGAGGGTGAGGCACCCGACGACTCCAGCCTGCTCATAGGCCTGGAGGAGATAGCCAAGTCTCCTAGAGACGAGATAGTCCGGCGCTTCTCCTTGATCCAGAAGCATCTAGCCGACGCCGCCAGAGTTATGCGAAGGGCGTCGGCACCTGTGGGAGCAGAACCTTCTGGTGCAACACCGCAAAGATTCTCCGCCTCCACCATGCCGCAGGCCGCTCCGGGCCTCGAACCTTCTATGGGGGCCGATACTCTCTTCCTGGCTGCCGGCGAAACTAGGCTGTCCTCTCAGCTGACCTCCGAGTCACTGGACGCAGCTATCACCCTTCTCCAGGCTATAAAGGCGAGGGTTGAGAAGACCGACGCGAAAGAATCCACGACCACGTCATAAGAAACGCCGTAACGGAGATAAGGTCCCTTGGTTGCTCACATGGGTGACCAGGGGACTTTTGGCGTATATGGGGTAGGGACGTTGTCTCTCCACCCTGCCTGGACTACAATGCCTTTCTCTAAACCTACGTCATCGGCATCATAAGGAGGGACATATGACCACTTCAGACACCCCTAACGGCTATGGCGGCGTCTCCACAGAGATCGTTCAGTTCACAGGCCACAACGGCGACACCATTGGAGGCTACCTGGCTAGACCTTCCGGCCCCGGCCCATATCCGGGCGTCATCGTCATACCCGAGATATTTGGGCTGGTGGATCATGCCCGCGAGTTGACCTTCAAGTTCGCTGGGCATGGCTACGTTGCCCTGGCGCCAGACCTGTGGCATCGGGAAGGGCCCGGCGCTCCGGAGGACGTATCGGCCAAGGTCCGCAGCGACGGCGGAGTCCCCGACGATCGGTGCATCGGCGATTGCGAAGGAGCTGCCATGCATCTGAAGGGCTTGTCCTATTGCACCGGCAAGCTGGGTGTCATCGGCTTCTGTTCCGGCGGGCGACAGGTCATTCTGTATGCTGCCAACACATCGAGCCTCAGCGCCGCGGTGAGCTGCTACGGTGGTCGGGTCGTCCAGCCAGAGCTTTCCGAACGCATGCCCAAGGCACCCATAGACATGATCGCCGGCATCCAGTGTCCTGTTTTAAGCCTCACAGGAGACGAGGACCAGAACCCCAGCCCCGAGCAGGTGGAGCGTCTGCGCCAGGAGATGGAGACGCACGGCAAGACATTCGAGTCGCACTCCTATCCAGAAGCGGGCCACGCCTTCTTCGCCGACTACAGGCCCAGCTACCGGCAGGCCGCTGCGGTGGAAGGCTGGCAGCACGTATTCGACTGGTTCGAAAAGTATCTGTCCTAAGGGACATTGAAAGCCCATAGCTATTTCCCGTTCTGAGTGGGCAGGGGCGGGAGCGCCCTACGCCCAGAAAGGAAGCGACATGTGCAGATTTGGACCCGTACCTGTTATAGAGATGTCTGGCAGCGCCAAGGGGGCTGCCAGGTGGACCAGCATCGCCCATGCCCAGGTGTACCATGACCACCCTTTCAGTGCACCCTTTGATGACGCTGTGATAGTGGATCTGCTAAACCAGGATAGAGACGTCTCCTCTAGGGTAGGGCTGGAGCTGAACGCCGACTCGGCGCGAGCTCTGGGCGAGGCGCTGCTGGCGGCGGCGGAGGAGCTTACGATCCACCAGGCGGGCAGCTAGTGGCCGGCTACGCTCTCCTCAGTCCGGTGCTCGTGGCTTATAGAAGAGAATGTGGGTGTCCCGACAGGTCGGGACCTAGAGATAGCCCTTGATCTTCTGTGCCAGGCTAATCGTCATGCCGGGTACGCTGGTCAGCTCCTCCAGGGACGCCGCTGTGACTCCCGCGGCGGACCCGAACCGGCGTATGAGCATGCCTCTTCGTTTAGGTCCTATTCCAGGCACCGAGTCCAGCACTGACCTCACAGCGCCCTTGCTGCGACGCTGACGGTGATATGTGATGGCAAATCGGTGTGCTTCGTCCCGGATGCGCTGCACAAGGAACAGTCCCTGAGACCCCCTGGGAAGCAGCACAGGGTCCGGGTCCTGCGGCACGAATAGCTCTTCACGTTCCTTGGCCAGGCTGGCCAGTGGGACTGTATCCACCAGACCCAGCTCAAGGAACACCTGGAGTGCTGCGCCCAGCTGCCCCTTGCCGCCATCGATTAGCACCAGGTCAGGGACTATTCCCCACGTCTGTTCCCCGGAACTCTGAGCGTTCGTGCCATCGCCGTCCTCTGAAGCGGAATCGTCGTCTCCATTGCTACTGGCACCTAGCTGTTCCGACAGACGGCGGAATCTCCGGCGTAGCATCTCCTGCATCATGGAGTAGTCGTCTATGCCATCCACCGACTTGATCTGGAAGCGCCGGTAGTGGTTGTTTTTTGGCCGCCCGTCTTCGAACACGACCATGGAGCCCACGGGGTTGCTCCCCTGGATATTGGATATGTCATAGCATTCCATCCTCTGAGGCGGCCGAGGCAGGTTGAGCGCTTCCGTCACCTCATTCATGGCCTGCTGTAAGTTGCTGGTATCGGACAGCCATTTCACGGCCCGCTGTTGAAGGCCCTGATCCGCGTTATCGGCCACCATCTGGACTAGGCGGCGTTTCGTGCCACGCAGCGGTACATTGAGGGTCACGTTGTATCCCCGCTTCTCCGTGAGCCACTCCTGAATAAGGTCTCGCTCATCGCCTACCGGATGCTGGAGGAGCAGCTCGTGAGGTACGTGGGCCGCCGTATCGTAGAACTGCTTCACGAAGTGACCCAGCACCTTACCAGGCTCGTCGTCCTGCACGCCCTCCATGATGAAATGGTCTCTGCCCGTAAGATTGCCGTTTCGAATGAAGAACACCTCCACCCATGCCTCGCCGCCGGTGGCTGCCATGGCGACGATGTCCTGGTCCGCACGGCTATGGGACGCAACCTTCTGGCTCTCGCCCACACGCTCGATCGCCCTGACCTGGTCACGCAGCGCTGCTGCTCTCTCGAACTCCAGGTTGTCGGCGGCGGACCCCATCTTCCTCTTCAGGTCGCGCACCACGCGCTCCGTTTTACCCTCCATGAACAGGATCACCTGCTGGATGACGTCTCGATATTCGTCAGCTGATACTGCCCCAATGCACGGTCCCACGCACCGGCGGATGTGGTACTCCAGGCATGGCCTGGCGTCTGTGCCGGTTATGACCTTGGTGCAGGAGCGATAGGGGAACAGCTTCTTCAGCAGATTCATGGTGGTGCGTACCGAGCCTGCGCTGGCGAAGGGGCCGAAATACCGGGCGCCATCGTTCTGAACGCGGCGGGTGAAATAGACCTGCGGAAACGCCTCGCTCAGGTCGATTTTGATATACGGGTAGCTCTTGTCATCCTTGAGGCGCGCGTTGTAAAAGGGCTTGTGGCGCTTTATCAGCGTGTTCTCAAGAATCAGCGCCTCGGACGCTGTATCGGTCACCACATATTCGAAGTCGGAGATGAGGCCCACCATGGTGCGTATCTTGCGCTCCAGGTTGTTTGGCGAGCCGAAGTATGAACGCAAGCGGCTGCGAAGGTTGGCAGCTTTACCCACGTACAACACCTCCCCCGCTTCGTCACGCATGGTATAGACGCCCGGCCTGGTAGGCGTGGCTTGTAATCTGTCTGCAACGGCCTGGCTGGACAGTGTCATAACGGGATTATTGTAGCATCCTCCACATGAGACAGACCCTGGGGTAGAATGGCCGCGTCTCCAAGTAGCAACAATCCAGGAGCCGGACCATGACAGGCGCCCCGTCATACCGATACCGCAGCTTCGGCCTGCACCGCAACGCCAGACCAATCAACGGCACGGAAGAGCTGGCGGAGCTGCTGGAGAGCGTCTGGTAGCAGGTGCTACACCGGCAGGTGGTTTCAGTCGCCGCTCCTGTTGCGAGCGACCAACCTCTCCGTTGCTACCTCTCATACCCTCCGCTACAATACCTGTACCTGTAATAGGGCGAGTCAAGGGAAAGAAAATGCAACCGCCACAACGACTTCATGGCATGCGGGACCAGGGCCCGGAAGCAGCCCAGGAGACCTCTTGGGTCACGTCCGAGCTTCTGGACTTCCTGCGGCTGTACGGCTACCGCCAGGTGGACACGCCCATCCTGGAGGAGACTGACCTGCTCCTGCGCAAGTCAGGCGGCGAACTGGCCAGCAAGATGTACACATTCACCGATCCCGGTGGACACCGCATCAGCATGCGACCCGAGTTCACCTCATCCGTCGTGCGCGCATACCTGAACGGTATGAGTACCGGCGGCCTGCCGCACCGCTGGTCTTACGCGGGCCCGGTCTTCCGGTACGAGCTTGATCAGAGCAGCCATCGCCAGTTCACGCAGGCCGGCGCCGAGCTTATCGGCGTTGCCGGTCCCTGGGCCGACGCCGAGGTCGTAGCCCTGGCCTGTCTGGGCCTCGCACGCGTGGGCATCACCCGTTACAAGCTGGTGATAGGGCACCTGGGTTTCATCGGTGCGCTCCTGGACTCCCTGGGTATCTCGGATAGGGCACGGCTGCTCCTTCTGAGCAGCGTAGGCACATTAAGCCGGGGTCCGGAGGGTGTACGGGAGATACGGCAGCGCGCCACTGACCTGGGCCTGATACAGTCAGAAGACGGACAAGATACTGAGCGGGAAGATGTCCCGCCGGAAGCTGATTCGGCCCTGTTGGAACGCTACCTGCGAACGGTGGCGTCTTCGGCCATCGGTGTCCGGACGCCCGAAGAGATACGGCAGCGGTTCCTGCGCAAGCACCAGGCTTCCCGGGACGCCGGCCGGTTCAACGATGCGCTGGATCTGCTGGCCAGGGTGGTGGCGGTACGCGGCGATCCGGCGACCACCGTAGAGGATGTTCGCAAGCGAGTGGACTCGCAACAAGCTCCGCAAGCTCACAAGGAGCTGGATAACCTGTCTGAGACGCTGGACGGCCTCGCGGCTTACCAGGTCCGGGATGGCGTGTCGGTGGACTTTGGCCTGGCACGGGGTATCGCCTACTATACTGGCACCATATTTGAGGTACTGCAGGACGACGATGGCGGGGCCTCTCTGGGTGGCGGCGGTCGGTACGACGGCCTGGTACAGGGCCTGAGTGGCGGCGCCTCAACGCCCGCTATGGGGTTCGCATGGGCCGTCGAGCAGGTCGTGGCGGCTCAGTCCAGCCCAGGGAGCACGGTCAGAGACCAGGGGACGGTACACGTTCTGGTACGCCCCGACGGATCTGCCGCTTCGGCTGCCGCCGTACGGGAGGCGGAACGTTTGCGGGCGCAGGGTAAAGTGGTAGAGTTAGAGGCTGTCCTCCCTTCAGATGAAGAGGCGGATCAGAAGGCGGCTGCCCATGCGCGGGCAAGGGGTTTCTCACAGGTCATCACAGTGGACGGCTCAGGCAAGGTAACGCAGACCAATGTTTCAGAACAACGGTAACGATTCGCTGCGGCTGGCAATACCCAGTGACGGCGAGATGTACGACTCCACCCTCTCGTTCCTCAACGAGTGCGGCATGGCCGTTGCTAGGCGTAACACGCGCCAGTACACCGGCACTCTGCGCTCGCTGGGGCAGGTGACCGTGCTTTTCCAGAGAACCGCCGACATTACGGCCAAGGTGGAAGATAGTACCGCCGACATGGGTATCGTCGGCTTGGACCGGTTCGCAGAGTCGCACCTGGACGACGGCGAAGGACTCATCGTGTGCGAAGACCTGGGCTATAGCCAGTGTGAGCTGACCACGGCCGTGCCCCAGGTCTGGATAGATGTAACCGATATGGGCGACATTGCAGACCTGGCCGTTGAGTTCAGGGAGAAGGGCCGTGATCTGCGTGTCGCCACCAAGTACCCCAGGTTGACCCAGCGCTTCCTATTCGCCCACGGTATAAACTATTTCACAATCGTCCAGTCCAGCGGCACCCTGGAGGCAGCCCCCCTCATGGGGTTCGCCGACCTTATCGTCGACATATCCGCCACCGGCATCACGCTGCGGGAGAACCAGCTCAAGACACTGGTGGACGGAGGAGTGCTGCGCTCCCAGGCCTGCCTTATCAGCAATAGGGCCAACCTGAAGGCTAGTGCCTACAAGCAGGAGATCGCACGCCAGCTAATCGAACGTGCTGAGGGATACCTTGAGGCCCGTCACTTCTTCAGCGTTACCGCAGACGTTCAAGGCCCTTCCGCTGACGCCGTGGCCGCCGCCGTACTGGAACGGTCCGATCTGTCCGGCATCAAGGGGCCCACCGTGGCGCGGGTATACACGCCGGAGGGCGACGATTGGTACGCCGTTACAGTGGTGGTGCCCCAGGCGAACCTTCAGGAGGCTTTGGACCACCTGCGTGCCATAGGCGGCACCGGGGTATCCGTGATGCAGCCCAGGTACGTGTACAGTGGAGAGTCGCAGGTGTATCAGCGCCTCCTCCAAGCCCTGGCGGACGGGTAGGCCGGTATGCCGAACCCTATGTTTCACATAGGCCTGGCGCTGGATAGCAGGGCCAGCCTCTCCCACCCGGTCATAGAGAACAACCTTGGAAGCTACCTGCTAGGGAGCTGTTCTCCTGACATTCGCATAATCACCCACGGCGACCGGGGCGATACTCACTTTGTACCCCTGGACAACCAGGTACTTGGGACGGGAACTAAGAACCTGTTCAAGGCATACCCTGTCCTGGCCGATGCCAGCAGCCTATCGGAGCGGACTCAGGCCTTCCTGGCGGGTTACATCTCCCACCTCATGGCTGACGAGGCCTGGATCATACGCATGTACAGGCCCTACTTCACCAGCGGCGGACCCTTCAAAGACCAGGTGGAGGCCAATGTTATGGACCGGGCCGCCCAGCTTTCCATGGACCAGGAGGCCCTGGACAAGCACAACGGCATGCGAGATGTCACGGGTCTGCTGGGTGATGCCCACGAGGGCGTAGAGGTGAGCTTCTTAGAGAAGGAGACACTGGCGGACTGGCGGGACTGGGTGGGGGCCGCCACTCAGAGAGAGTTCAACTGGGAGCGGCTGCGCGGCCTGTCAACACGACGCCAGGACCCGGACGAAGAGGAGAGGGCTAGGCAGTTTGCCGAGCAGTTCCTGGACTCTCTTCCCGATAGTCTGGACAGGCTCCATGACAGGATTCCCATAGAGGCGCTGCACTCCTACAAAGATGCGGTCATCCAGGAGTGGGCCAGTGTGGTAGAGGACTATCTGCCATGAGGACAATACGTGGCCTGAAAGAAGCCCGCGAGTTCGCCGCCGGGCACCGAACCTCTCCCAACGAAATCCCCGAAGAGCTGGCCCGCGAGGTAGCCAGGCGCAGCCAGGAGATATGGGGCCAGCCACTGACTGTCCAGGAGTCGGTCAGCCGGGTGATAGAGGAGGTGCGCACCGGTGGCGACAAAGCTGTGCGCGACCTCACCTGGCGCATTGACGGCATAACCTTCGCCGAGCTTGAGGTGCTGGCATCGGCCCTTGCTAGGGCAGCGGAGAGCATCCCGGGTGACCTGCACGCTGCACTGGAGCTGGCCGCCAGCAGAGTCTCCGACTTTGCAAAGGCATCCCTGCCTACTACCTGGCACGATAGCGAGACGGGGCTGGGTGAGATGATCGTACCCCTAGAGCGGGTGGGCCTCTACGTCCCTGGAGGGGCGGCTGCTTACCCGTCAGTGGTAATCATGAATGGAGTCATAGCCAGAACGGCCGGTGTGAAAGAGGTTGTCATGTGCACCCCCGCCATGGACGGCACCAACCCCAACAAGACCGTCCTGGCCGCCGCTCATATCGCCGGGATCGACCGGGTATTCCTTATAGGGGGAGCCCAGGCAATCGCTGCCATGGCCTACGGCACCGATTCGGTGCCCAGGGTGGACAAGATATGCGGGCCGGGCAACGTCTTCGTCACGCTGGCTAAGCAGCAGCTGTTCGGCCAGGTGGGCATAGACGGCATCTTCGGCCCCACGGAGACAGTGGTGGTTGCCGACGAGGCCGCCGACCCGCGGCTATGTGCCGCCGACCTGCTGGCGCAGGCGGAGCACGACGTAATAGCCTCTCCAGTCCTGGTCACCTCCTCTGAGACACTCTTGCGCCAGGTGGCTGAAGAGATTGCTCAGCAGATACAGAAACTCACCCGAAGGGATATCGCCCAATCGTCGCTGGACAGCCAGGGGGCCATGATACTGGTGGAGTCGGTGGATGAGGCGTTGGAGGTGGCCAACCTTATCGCGCCGGAGCACCTGTGTCTCATGGTGCGGGAGCCGGGCCGATGGCTGGACCGTGTACGGAACGCTGGCGCTGTGTTCGTAGGCGAGCATTCAGCGGAGGTCATGGGCGACTACATCGCTGGGCCCAGCAACACACTGCCCACCCACAGCAGCGCCCGCTTCGCCTCCTACCTGGGCGTTGACCAGTTCGTGAAGCGCATCCCGGTCATGGCCCTGGATGAAGCGACAGTACGAAGGCTGGCGCCAACCGCCTCCGCCATCGCTAGAGCGGAAGGGTTCACCGGCCACGCCGCCGCCGCCGATCTAAGGTCAGGCAAAGAGTAGCGGCTGCCCTTACAATGCCTGTTTAGGCAGATAGTGGACTGCTTCACCACCTAAGCTGTATGATTCCGCAGCCTTTAGGCTGTGGTACTTCTGACCATAAGCAGCCGAATTCTGAGGGTAAGTGGAAGCGCTGTGACCAGTAGCATAGACATACGGAGCCTCATGCTGCCGCATGTTCTGGAGGCCACCCCATACGCGGGGGTGGAGCCGCCCGACGTGCGGGCAAGGGAGGCCGGCATACCCGAAGATCAGGTTGTCAAGTTGGACGGCAACGAGAACCTGTACGGCCCAGCGCCAGGTGTGGCCGAAGCACTGGCCGCCTACGACAGCTACCATATCTATCCCGACCCCATGCAGCGCCGTGTCCGTGACGCGCTGGCCGCATACGCTGGAACAACACCTGACCGCGTGGTCGCCGGCGTTGGCAGTGATGAGCTTATAGACCTGCTCTTGCGCCTGTTTGTAGGCCCTGGAGAGAAGGTAATCCAATGCTTTCCCACATTCGGGATGTACGCTGCCTTCACTCAACTGATCGGAGGCAAGCTGATCTCGGTACCCAGGGACGAGACGTTCGATGTGTCAGTGGACGCGGTGCGACAGGCCGCTGCAGATGGCGCTAAGATCCTCTTCCTTGCGTCTCCCAACAATCCCACGGGCAACCTGGTGGACGAGACGACGGTGCGTCAGCTCCTTGCCATTGGACTCGTGGTTGTCGTGGACGAAGCCTATTATGAGTTTTCTGGCGCGACACTGGCCAACCTGGTCCCGGCAAACCCCAACCTTGTCGTCCTGCGCACCTTCAGCAAGTGGGCCGGGCTGGCCGGTCTCCGCCTAGGCTACGGCATCATGGACACGTCGGTAGCCGAGCGGATGCTGACCGTCAAGCCGCCCTATAACATCACAGTCGCCACGGAGGCCGCGCTGCTGGCATCTCTGAAGGAGCGTGACCTGCTGCTGAGCCGGGTTAAAGCCATTGTTAAGGAGCGGGATAAGCTGTTCCAGCGACTACAGGCCATCGACGGCATCGTCCCGGTTCCATCTCGTGCTAACTTTATTCTGTGCCGCCTGCCGGAAGGACAAGGCAATCACGTGTACCGGGAGTTGGCCCGTCGCGGCGTATTCGTGCGCTACTATGACGCACCGCCACTGCAAGACTACATCCGAGTCAGCGTGGCGCTTCCGTACCACTCTCTGAGAGTGGTCGACGCACTGATAGAGATTCTTTCATAAGGAGAAGCGAATGGTCCAAGAGCAGCCGCGACACGGCACACGAAGACGTAGAGGAGGCGGGCGGGCACCCAGGGGTATGGTCTCCCTGTCCCAGCGCGCGCAGGAGCTGGGCATGACCGTGGCCTCACTCCGTCGGTACGTCAACATTGGCGAGGTAGAGGGTCAGACCTCACGGGTAGGCAGCCGCATATATGTGGCACGGGACCTGGTGGCCACGCCCAGGCGTGCGCGTCGTGGTGCCGCTACGTCGTCTCAGGCATTGGGCCGCCAGGCTTCCCTGCGTCGCGACACCGGCGAGACGAGGGTAAGCGTGGAGGTTAACCTGGATGGCAGTGGCCGCTACCAGGTGCAGACCAGTGATCTCATGCTGGACCATCTGCTTGCCCAGCTTGCCAAACACGGCCTGCTGGACCTTACCTTGACCGCTCGCGGAGACTCGCTGCCGGACGGACACCACCTGTTTGAGGACGTTGCCATTACATTGGGCCGGGCTCTGCGCCAGGCCATAGGTGAGGGCAGGGGCATCCGACGCATGGGTTCCGCCCTGGTCCCCCTGGACGAAGCTCTGGCCGAGGTTGCAGTGGACGCCAGCGGCCGGGGCTACGCCGTGCTGGACACGGGATTGGAAGATGCGCAGCTTGGCAACCTTTCGGGTACACTCGTAGCGCACTTCCTGGATCGATTGGCCTTGGAGGGAGGCCTGACGCTGAACGTCCGCGTGCTCAGCGGCTCCGACCCTCACCACAAAGCGGAAGCCATCTTCAAGGCACTAGCCCGGGCACTGCGCGCCGCTCTGGAGATGGACCCCCGGTCCGCGGGAGAGGTGCCCAGCACCAAGGGCACCGTGTCAGGGTAGTGCAGGGCGTGTCCTGCACTCACATTTCTCCAGAATCCGACGACAGGGCCAGCCTATATCGCATCACTAGGTGGGCTGATGACCCACAACTAAGTTCGCTTGAGCCAGGAATTCGGCGACCTGCGGGACGACCAGATCGCTTCGGTCAAAGGATGAGCCGTGATCAAGGCCTGGTAGTGTGAAATAGGTCACGTTTGGGATCTGGTGAACCCAATCTTCTAGGCCGGTGAAGAACATCCCATCCTCCTCGCCCCCATAGATCATGCAGGGCATGGTCATAGTAGGCAGAAGGCCGGAAAAGCCTGTGCGCCCCCCATACCGGGCGGCAACAGATGCCGCCAGGGCCATTGGATCGTTCGCCATAAGGACGCCCTTCTCTCGCTCCGTAAGGGGCCGGCCTGAGGCTTGCCTCTGGGCCAGAACCGCCTCCATCCCCTGACTGTAGACCTCCATCTGTTGCTCACGGGCTCTCTGCATCTGCTCCTGACGCTCTGGGTCCACGGGCCCGGGGTTAAAGGGGCGCATACCTCCTATGGTCAGCGACTGCAGCCGCTGTGGGACCGCCTGCGCCAAGCCAAAGCCTATCTGCCCTCCCATGGAGTAGCCCCAATAGTTGGCATGCTCCAGACCGGCATCATCCAGCACCGCCACAATATCGCTTGCCAGCTTACCCACTTCGTATGACTGCGGGTCGTGGGGTTTGTCGCTGGCGCCGTGGCCGCGGGCGTCAACCAGGTACAGGCGATAGTTGCTCTCCAGCCGCCCTACGTAGCCCCATTCGTCCCAGCCGTCAACACTGTCTCGGAACCCATGTTGGAGGATGAGAGGAGGGCCCTGGCCCTGGACTTCATAGTGGATGCGGACGCCGTGATTATCAACATAGGGCATTGCTGTATTCTCCTATCTCCCTGTCGATCAGCACCAGAACTGCCAGGAGGGGGACATGGCGTACTCTATTGTTGTACAGCTGACTCGTCAAGTTACCGCGACACCCCGAGTCAGATTGAGAGCATCGACGCTAGAGCCAACCCCTGCCGCATGAGCCCTGCGAAAGGTGCGTATGTAGCACCGCATCCGCCAGCCAGGCAGCCTTGACTCCCTCTCCCTTGGTGGTAGAATCAACCCCATCCTTGATACAGGATCACCAACGAACGTGGATTCTCGTACTGGATTATAAGATGGAACGGCTCCTTGAAAAGCACGACACCCGCCTTGCCGCAGCCAACGGTGCCCATGAGCCGCCTAAGTGGGTGCAGGAAGCCTATCGCGGGCTTCGAGAAATGCTGCTGGACCCCAGAGACCCGTTCCCATGCTACTTCGGCACGATAGCCGAGCGCCTGGGTACACTTAGGTATACGTACTTGGAGGAGGAGGAGATAGGGGAGCCCACAGGATTTCGAGACTCGATGCTGGCATTCTTGAGGGAGGGCCCGCATGTCTCAGGAAGGTCGGCGCTCATCGTGTTTGTGGGCGAGAAGACCCATGGCAATGCCCTGGATACGTATGAGACCATCTTCTGGAACCTGATGCAGTACCTCCATGACCACGATCCACAACCGTGGCCGGCCCACATCCCGACGAATCCGGACGACCCTGGATGGGAGTTCTGCTTTGCCGGGGTTACATGGTTCTTTACAGGACATGCGCCTGCATATCGGCGCCGCAGGAGTCGGTCTACCGATGGCGGCCTGATGCTGATTATCCAAACGCGTGACAACCTCCAGGGCATAGTGGGGACAGGCCAGGTACCGGAGGGCGTGCGGCAGCGGATCCGCACAAGCGTGAACAGATACGACGCGATTCCAGTCTCCCCGGAGTTGCAGATCTACGGAGAACCGGAGACGCGGGAGTGGAAGCAGTACTGGCTTCTGGACTCCAACAACCCCAGAGACGGTACATGCCCATTGATTATCACACGGTGCATCCGTGAGGGGAGCGAAAACTAAGAGCGATGGAAGCTGATGGCCGACGCTACCCAGAGAAGCCAGAGGACTGGCGCACAATGCCCATGGTGCTGACCGACACCGAGTTGCAGATTGGCGGTTGGCAGGTGATGCAGTCGTGGGAGAAGCCATTGATGGATGTAATGGCTCGAGAGGTGACCGTCTCCCAAGGTGACATTCTAGAAGTAGGGTTTGGAATGGGTATCTCCGCCCGGGCCATTGTGGATCAGGGCTGCCGCACCTACACGGTGATCGAGGCGCATCCGGAGGTGGCGGCATTGGCGCGAGAATGGGCCAGCCAGCTGGATATTCGTGCCAATGTGATCGAAGGGTTGTGGCAGGACGTAATTCCGCAGATTTCCACACAATTCGATGGGGTTCTCTTCGACACGTACCCGCTATCGGAGGATGAGCGGCGTAGGAACCATGTTCCCTTTGTCCCGTGGGCACCGCTGCTCCTAAGGAATGAAGGTGTCTTCGTCTACTATTCAGACGAGACGGAGGAGTTCAGGGCGGAGCATTTAAAGCTGCTGCTGCGCCACTTTGACGAGGTAAAGCTCATAAAGGTATCCGGCCTGGAGCCCCCCCCCGACTGCGAATACTGGGATAGCAGCCACATGATCGTGCCCGTGGCCAGGAAGACTGGAACCACGTAGACGCTGTCGGCGCCGCGGAAATTGGGATGGGTGGCTTAATAACCCGTCGTTTCCGGCTGACCTTGTCGGCCTGAAACAACGCGCTGCAGCCTCTCGCTATCCCTCTACCAGCTCGTACCTGTACTCCTCTATGACCGGGTTGGCGAGAAGCCTGTCGCACATATCCTTCAGCTGCGCTTCCGCCCGCGCTCGCTCGCTTTCGTTGATGCGTATTTCCAGGTATTTGCCCTCTCGCACGTCGGCAACGGAGGCGAACCCCATGCTTTGCAGGCCAGCCATAACGGTCCGGCCCTGGGGGTCGTTCACAGTGGGTTTGAGTGTCACGTATACCTTGGCCAGGAACATCATCGCCTCTATCTACTTGGGCTATACGCAGGGGACCCGCTCAGGCCCTTTGCCGCGGTAGGCGTCCACGAAGGCCTGAAGACGCTCCTCATCGTACGCGTCCATGGTGTCCAGGACACCGGGCAAGTAGGTAGCGTCGGTTGTCAGCGTCCCTGGCTTGCCAGGCCAGGCCGTCAAAGCGATGGTGGACTGCATGTCCGGATACGGCGCTACTATCAGGTAGCAGGGGAAGTTGGATTGGCTGCGCGCAAACTCCCTGAGCTTCCTTATCAGCTCGAGGTCTTCGGTGTTGTACTGGATTATGACGCCGCCGTGCTCCAGGTTGTGCACCTGGCGCTCGTTGGGAACTGGGGCACCATAGATGCCCCACGGAGCAGGTGCGCTCCAGTGCGGGCCTGATGTGGGCGGTACGCTGTTATAGGCGTCGTAGGTGGTGCCATCCTCTATGTGGCTTGCAGGCAGGCTAGAGAACTGCTCTCCGGGCCCGGATCCCCCGGAGCATGCGGACAGGGCCGCGACTAGAACTGCTACTGCTATGAGGCTGGTAAGGTGGCCTGTAATCCTTCTGCTCATTAGTATTGCTCTATTTATCACTCCAGCGGTGTGCATGACACCAGGTCCGGCCCGGACCCCCGGAATGTGTCGACGAACTGCTGAAGCCGCTCTTCATCGTACTCGTCCATGGTATCGATGGCCCCCCAGGCAGTAACCGCGATGGCGGTTTCCATACGCGCGAAAGGTGCCACGATCAGGTAGCAGGGGAAGTCGCTCTGCATGCGCGTGAACTGCTCAAGCAGGTCGATCAGCTCCTGGTTATCGGTATTGTACTGGATCAGCACCCCGCCCTCCGCCAGGTTCCGCACCTGCCGCTCGTCAGGGATGTCCTCGGTTCGAACTCCCCACGCGGCTCCCGTGGGCCAGTGCGGACCGTATGTGGGCGGGCTGGATGCGTAGCCCAGGTACGGTTGGCCCTCCGGAATTATCACCATAGCCTCTTCGCCGGTGGGTGCATTGGTCACTGGCGTCGGAAGGCTGGTTAGTGTAAATGAGATAATGATCAGTGCGCCGATCGTACCGGAGGCTATCCAGTACAGCAAGCGGCGGCCCCTACGGCGTACCTGATTCCTGTTTCTCCGCTCCTCCCTCTGGATCGCCCGGCGTGCAGCCTGGCTCCTTCGTTGATGCCTTGCCAAGCTCTTCCCTTACGCCTTTGCCAGCTCTGCGCCCGTAAGCCTTAGGTACGCCTCTAGATAGCGCTCCGTGGTCTTCCGGACAACATCCGCTGGCAGTTCAGGCGCTGGCGGCTCGTGGTCCCATCCTGTGCTGTCCAACCAGTCCCGCACGAACTGCTTATCGTAGTTAGGCTGCGACTGTCCCGGCCTGTAGGATGACGCCTCCCAGAAGCGGCTGGAGTCAGGCGTCAGTAGCTCATCAATGAGGATCAGCTTGTCATCAAGAAGGCCGAACTCCATCTTGGTGTCGGCAATGATGATGCCCTGCCCAAGTGCGTACTGGTAGGCGAACTCATATACGGCCAGGCTCGCCTGTTCCAGCTCTCTGGCACGATCCTCGCCCACCATGGATATCACCTCTTCAATGGTCATATTCTGGTCGTGGCCTACCTCAGCCTTGGTGGTCGGCGTGAAGATGGGCGTCGGAAGCCTGTCGCCCTGCTTGAGACCGGTGGGAGCAGGCTGGCCGAAGATGGTCCCCTGGGAGCGATACTCGGACCACGCGGAGCCTGCCACGTATCCCCTCACGATGCACTCGATGTCGATCCGTTGTGCCCGCTTCACCACCATTGCCCTGGTGGCGATCTCTCGTGGCAGCGACTGTACCTTTGGCGATGCGTCGGGCATCTCCTGGGCTAGACCTACCAGGTGGTTGGGCACTAAGTGCGCCGTTTTGCGAAACCAGAACGCCGAGATGTGGGACAGTACCGACCCCTTGTCGGGAATGCCGTTGGGCAGCACAACATCAAAGGCGGAGATGCGGTCGGTGGCCACCATGAGCAGCAGACCGTTGCCCAGTTCAAAGGTGTCACGCACCTTACCGCGCCACAATAGGTCCGGTAGGTCTGTCTGCATTATGACCATATGCTGTCACCTCGCTGAATAATCACGTAGGAGAATTATAGCAGTGGCCGTACCGTTCTCACATAGGTGTGCAGCCACAAAACAGACGAAACCGTAACGTGTATCCAGGTGTTTTCTTTCCCTGGGCGGCCATCACAAGCAGTGTGTACCCTGTCAGAGGTTGTGAGGCAGCGGCTTACCCGGTGAAAAGCAGCGTATCCGGGTGGTAGTCGTTCCAGGCGAACCAGAACGAGTAGTTGGCCGGGATGCGGCGCAGCGCGCTTCCGAGCAACTCACCCTCAGCCGCTTCGCCCGTGAAGGCGTTCCACCGTGTACCCGTGACGTCATCTATGATCAGAATGGCCATGCCGCCGGACGATTCATTAAGCTCAAAAATGGCGGGTTCACCGTTCACTGTTGCGTCATATACGACGCCCGCGCCGGAGGTCGGGTCGAAAAAGACGATGATAGGTGTGTCGCCCAGTTTATCATGCACCAGACGTGACTCCTCCAGTACGCTGAATGGGTAGGCCTTGACCATGCCCCGATAGTCCACACCTATGACCAGCTCCTTGCGCGGCAGCCTATTGTCCTGCTGGCTCTCGCCCAAGATCCCGGCGCTGCCGCTCCGGTAGTAGCTGGTATAGACGTCGCTCTGGTATCCGCCCTGCTTGTCCAGGACCTTGGTATCGGGGTACAACTCAAGCCAGGCGCCCCACTGCATCATGGTGGCCGGAACGATCTCCAGCTTCGTGTCGTTCAGCGGCCCGTCCACCCCCCCCCAGGCTGAGGAACTGGCTCCACAGGGTCTCCGTCTCCCGGTCGTACATGACCAGGGCGTTCATGATGAGCTTGCCGGACACGCCGAAGCTGTGGACCCTTCCCTCTATCTCGCTGGCATACACGATGCCCGTAAAGCAGCGCGGTCACCATGTGACGGCTACGGGCACGCCTCCGACCACGTCGTTGACGATCTCGTGCCTGCTGAGCATGTTGATGGCGTAGGCACGGTTGTCACCATCGATGGACAGACACAGCACCAACTCTCCCGGCCTCATCCATTCCGCTGCAACATCAGACCCGACGAAGCGCGGCGAGTCTATGGAGCGGATGGCGTCCCTGCCCAGGACGGTGTATATGGTCAGGTCCTGTGTCCTGGAAGGGGCAGTGTATTGCGTGTCGTCCACGGGCTGCTCCAACGTCTGTCCAAATTCGATGCGGGGCGCTCTATTTGGACCGTACCCGTTGCTCTTGGCCCCAGGAGCCCGCTCTGCAATACGAGTGTCCCCAGGAGCACCACAGCCATCGACCCTGCCAGTACGTTGAGAAGCGTGCGCAGGTTAAGGTTACGGATTGCTGGCGTCATATCAGTAGTACGACCCGTCCCATGGGCCGGATGCTAATATGATGCGCGAGAACGGGGAGGGGATGCGGGTTGTGAAGCCGATTTCCCAACTAAGGTCGGAGGTTGCTGATTCTCGCTCGTCCTGAGCTCCGACAGGAGTCGCGAGTCTCCAATTCCATAGCGAGCCTCAACATGTCGGGCCTACTCGGACTTGTCGAAGGAAGTGAGCGGGAATCTTATTCCGCTCTAATGGTTCGACTAGCTCACCATGAGCGGAGAATACCTAGCCTCCTAACCCGGCCCTCTGGAAGGTCTCGTCCACGTAGCGGATGTAGTAGCCGTAGTCGAACATGTCCTCCAGCGCGTCGCCCTGCAGATGCTCGGCCACATCAGGCTCGTCACGTAGGAGCTGGCGGAAGTCCAACTTCTCGTCCCAGGAGCGCATGGCATTACGCTGGGTGATCTCGTACGCCTTCTCCCGGCTCAGCCCCTGCTCGATTAGCGCCAGGAGCACCCGCTGCGAGAAGGTCACGCCACGGGTGGACTCTATATTTTCCATCATGCGGTCCGGGTACACCCGTAGACCCTGCATCACCTGGGCGAACAGGCTGGTGATGTAGTCCAACGCCATGCACGAGTCGGGCAGGATTAGCCGCTCCGCCGACGAGTGGCTTATGTCCCGTTCGTGCCACAGTGCGACATTCTCCAGCGCCGTAACGGAGTAGCCCCGGAGCAGCCGCGCCAGCCCGCACACACGCTCAGACAGCTCCGGGTTGCGCTTGTGCGGCATGGCCGACGACCCCGTCTGACCCTCCCCGAAGGGCTCCTCCACCTCCCGCACCTCCGTGCGCTGGAGAGAGCGTATCTCAGTGGCGAACTTCTCCAGAGATGCCGCGATCAGTGCCAGCGTGGTCACGTACTGGGCGTGCCTATCACGCTGGATGATCTGGCTGGATACGGGCGCTACGCTGATGCCCAGGTGGGCGCATACCCGTGCCTCCACGGACGGCGGCACCGTGGCGTGTGTCCCCACTGCGCCGGATATCTTGCCCACTGCCACCTGATCCCTGGCAGCCACCAGGCGCTCCCGCTGGCGGTTCATCTCGTCCCACCACAGGGCCAGCTTCAGACCGAATGTGATGGGTTCGGCGTGGACGCCGTGAGTCCTGCCCATCATCAGCGTGTCTTTGAACTCCAGTGCGCGGGCCGCCAGCACGCCGGACAGCGCGTCCACCTCCTCCAGCAGCAGGTCAGCCGCCTCCACCATCTGTAGACTCTGGCCAGTGTCTATGACGTCGCTGGAGGTAAGGCCCAGGTGTATCCACCGGCCCTCCTCGCCGAGGGTCTCGGTGATGGAGCGCGTGAAGGCGGTCATGTCGTGCCGGGTGCGCTCGAAGATGTCATTCAGGCGGTCCAGGTCGTAGCGCGCGGCGCGGAGTTTGGCCATATCCTCCTGAGGTATGACACCGGCCTCGGCCCACGCCTCGCACACCGCAAGCTCTACTGCCAGCCACTTGTCGTACTTGTTCTCCTCTGACCAGACCTGCTTCATCTTTGGCCGTGCGTACCGGTCGATCATTGCGCCCTCCTCAAGCTAACCCTAGACCCCCATCCTAACCTTCCCCCCAAGGTGGAAGGAATAGCTTTTTCCCCTCTAAGCAGGAGAGTTAGAGTGGGGGGCAACCTTTCCAACCCTTCAATCACATCCGTGAAGTCGTCGAACTGATGGAAGGGGATGTCCTCCTCCTGACACAACCGCTGAAGCTCGTCCCGTGCGAACACATCGTCCGACCTCCGGGCCGGGCACAGATCGTTGCGACCGTCGCCCACGTAAACGATTCGCTGCCCGTGCTCGCGATACCATTCCACCACCTCACACTTGCATATGCCCCAGCGCTGGCACAGCTGTCCTGAGTTCATCTGCTGAAACTGCATTCCATCGGACGTGAAGTTGGTGCCCACGGCGTGAGTGGGAATCCAGCCCAGCCCGTGCTGTTCCAGCAGCGCCTCTACGTAGAAGTCCAGGCCCACCGTAACCACTGCCAGTTCTATGTTACGCTCACGGCAGTACGTGGCCAGCTCAACGAACCCTGTCCGCAGGCTACCCGCCACGCGTACGTGGGCCTGCATCGCGCTCCGGGTTGCACCCAGTTTGGCGAACTGCTCTTCAAAATAGTCCTCCGCTGAGGCCAGTCCATCCAGGTAGCGACGCCGTACCTCCCGCCAGGAGCCGTCGCCGAATTGCTCCAGGATAAGGTGGGCTATGTTCTTCAGCGTAATGGTATCGTCGAAGTCGCATAGGACGGCGATGCTCATATTAGCTGTCGCTTACCCCTCACGCAGCCGCTGCCGGTATGCGGCGTACGCCTCGCGTATCTTGTCGTGCTTGAGACTGAGGATACCCGCCGCCAGATAGGCCGCATTGCGCGCTCCCCAGGAGCCCACCGCCACACTTGCCACGGGCACGCCCGGCGGCATCTGGACGATGGTGTACAGCGCGTCCAGACCGTTGAGGTCGCTGGATGCTATCGGCACGCCGATGACAGGCAGATCCGTCCAGGAGGCCACCACGCCCGGCAGAGCGGCGGAGCCTCCCGCGGCGGCTATGATAACCTCTACGCCTCGTTCTTGGGCTGACTTCGCGTAGTCGGCCACCTTCTGCGGCGTGCGGTGCGCCGACATCACCTGGAACTCGTGGTCGATGCCCAACTCATCCAGGATCTGCAGTGTGTCCTGTATCTGCGGCTCGTCGGTCCTGCTGCCTATGAGTACCCCTACCAGGGGCATGTTGCCCTCCTTAGCTGTCCTTACTGCCTATCCTCTGACTTCTATCCCTCATCCAGCATCCCTTTGGCCAACGCCTCCAGGAAATCGTCTGTCACGCTGAAGTCCTCGAACCTTGCCATGCCCTGTACCTGCCATACCGCTTCCTGGATCTTCTGAAACCGGCCCGCATGGCTCTCGTTACGGTCATATTGGGGGGACATCCCCAGTTGTCTCAGACCCTTATCCACGTTGGTGTTCACCAGGCCATAGAGGAGGGGGTCTCTGGTAAAGAAGAGCGCCGCCACCAGCGACCTGTCTCCACTGTTTACACGATAGCTGCCCATATCGTCCAGGAACTCCCAGACTCGCATCTCGTAGGATAGCTCCTCATACAACAGAAACCAAAGGCTTTCTTGCAGCTCTTCAATGGGGTTGCTTAGGAAGTCGGAACGCTTGCCCTGTGAGATGGGCAGGCTGCGGGAAAGCTCACCTGCCTCATCTAATGTCAGCTCCTGTATCCGCTCCCCCTGTATCAACTCATGTGCGATGCCGGCCTTGGCCCACTTACGCCTCCGCACGGTATCCAGGTCGCTGCCCTGCTCCAGGAGCCGGAACCGGTCGACCAGCACGTAGAACTGGCGCTGTGGTAACGGCGGCATATTTGACTACGACCTTGGAGCGCCTGCGGCTGCCGGGCGCAACGCGATATCTGTGCGGTAGTATGCCCCCTGGAAGCGGACGCGCTCCAGAGCAGCGTACGCCCTGTCCCTGGCCTGTGACAGGGTAGGGGCCCTGCCTACAACGGTGAGTACGCGGCCCCCGCTGGTGAGCACGCGGCTATCCTCCAGCCGGGTGCCCGCATGGAACACCAGCGCGTCAGCAGGCATCTCGTCCAGCCCGGATATGGGGAGCCCTGTCTCGTAGGAGCCTGGGTAGCCCTGGGGGGCTACCACCACGCCGACGCAGGTGTCTTCGGACCAGCGTATTTCCGTTTTGGTTAGGTCTCCCTCAGCTACGGTCTGGGCCAGCTCAACCAGGTCTGTCTCCAGCAGTGGCAACACTACCTGGGCCTCCGGGTCGCCCAACCGGCAGTTGTACTCAAGCACCTTCAGCCCGGCCTGGGTCAGCATCAGGCCCGCGTACAGCACACCCTTGTATGGGTGGCCCTCTTCGCCCATACCGTCCACGGCTGGCCTGAGAGCCACGCGTTCTGAGTCAGCAGCTAGCGCAGCGTCCCAGAACTCCGGCGGGCTGTAGCTGCCCATGCCACCTGTGTTGGGGCCGGCGTCCCCATCGCCCGCACGTTTGTAGTCGCACGCCGCCAGCAGCGGTGAGATCCGCTCGCCGTCCGTGAATGCGAAAACGCTCACCTCACGCCCTTGCAGGAACTCTTCGACTATCACTACGTCTCCGGCTTCGCCGAAGATACGGCGATTCATGGCGTCGTCCAGGGCGGCGATGGCCTCCTGCCGCGATCCGGCCACGGTTACGCCTTTCCCCGCTGCGAGGCCATCTACCTTGATAACGATGCGACGCTCCCGGTTCTGGACGAATCGGTGTGCTTCACGGTACGAGTCGAAAATTAAACCTTCAGCGCATGGGATGTCTTGACGCTCCATGAACTGTCTGGCGAACGACTTGCTGGACTCTATCTGTGCTGCCGCCTGGGTCGGTCCGAAGATTGTCAGGCCAGCCTCCTGGAACCGGTCGACGATACCACCGGCCAGGGGGATCTCCGGCCCGACGAACGTCAGGTCTATGCTGTGCTGACGGGCGGCGGACAGCATGCCCGGTATGTCCGTTGCCTCTACATCCAGATTGGTGCCCAGCGCAGTGGTCCCGGCATTGCCCGGCGCCATGTACAGAGCATCTACACTGGGGCTCTGTACCAGCTTCCATGCTATGGTATGCTCCCGCGCGCCGGAGCCTATTACCAGGACATTCATTGCCCGACCAGTCTCACCCAGGGTAGGTCAGCTACCACCGCATCGTATAGTCGCCGATCAAGAGTCAGTAGCTCACAGGAAAGCGACTCCGCCAGTGCAAGATAGCAGCTGTCGTAGATTCTTGACTGCCTGAATTGAACAGCCAGATCGTAGGCCCGAGAATACAGCCCGGGTGGAGAAGATGTTGATACGTCAATATCCAGGAACGCTCTCACAAGCTGTGAAGCCTCATCAGGAGAGATCAGGTTTCTGAACGATAGACGTCTAATGACGGAAACCGTTTCGACGTGAAGCAATGGAGGGCCAACGAACTCGTCTTCGCCCTGGGTGTAGGCCGACCAAGCTTCCATTACCGGAGCTGACTGCTGACTGGGAACAAGCCAGCCTACAGCAAAGCTAGCATCAATGCAGTAACGGGTCAGGTCTACGGCTCCTCTTCGCGGGTCTGCCGGACTAACTCTGCAGCATCAATCTCGATTCCCTGTTTCTCCCACCTCTGGCGGATGCCCTCGCGCCCACGATTGATGCGTGCAAAGGCCTCCAGCCGCGCTCTGGTACTCATGACAGAAAAGTCCCCGGTAGCTCTAGGTTCCCTTCTCTCCATCCCGCTGGCCTCCTCTTGCCGAGTCCGATATAACACAGCCGTTTCACGAATGAACCATTGACCGCCAATGCGCTTCCCCGGAAGCCTTCCTTCGCGAAGGTAGCGCCGCACCTGCTCGGTGGACCGGCCCATTCTCTTGGCTGCCTCATTGACGTTTATGTGACCCTCCAATTCCTCTACCACTACAACCCCCTTCGGCATTGTTGTATACGACTACAATATACTCCATAATGCCCACCCTGTAAAGAGGCCGGTTCCGCTTGTTGAACTGTGATTCCCCATGGCTGTGGCACTGGGGCCCGTCAGGTTTTCGTGGGACAGGCACCTGCTCATGGCGCTTGTTCTGCTTCCATGCATGGTATGCTCCCGTGCGCCGGAGCCTACTACCAGGACGTTCATTGGGTGCTAGGTCACTCCCACTCGCCCTATTCCCACTCAATCGTCCCTGGCGGCTTGCTGGTGATGTCGTACACCACCCGGTTCACCTCCGGCACCTCGTTCACTATGCGGCTGGATATCTTGGCAAGTACCTCATATGGAAGTCGCGCCCAGTCCGCTGTCATGGCGTCCTGGCTGTTCACTGCACGTATGGCCACAACGAAGCCGTAGGTGCGGAAGTCGCCCATCACGCCCACGCTGCGTGTGTCCGTGAGCACGGCAAAGCTCTGCCACACATCCCGGTACAGGTTTGCTCCCTTGATCTCGTCCATGACTATCCAGTCGCAGGACCGCAGCACCTCTAGCTTATCGCGTGTGACGTCGCCCAGTATGCGTATGGCCAGCCCGGGTCCTGGGAAAGGCTGACGGTACACCATCTCCTCAGGTAAGCCCACCGCCAGACCCACAGCTCGCACCTCGTCCTTGAACAGGTACCGCAGGGGTTCTACCAGTGTTAGGGCCATAGCGTCTGGCAGTCCGCCGACATTGTGGTGGGTCTTGATCTTGGCTGAGGCGCCGTTCTCCCCGGCGACCTGGCTCTCTATGACATCCGGATAAAGGGTTCCCTGAGCCAGGAAGTCCACCGGACCCACGCGTTCCGCCGCCTCGTCTTCAAAGACATGGATGAACTCTTCACCGATGACTCGCCGTTTCTGTTCCGGGTCCACAACGCCTTCCAGGCGTCCCAGAAACCGGTCCTCAGCGTCCACATACAGGAGTTTGATCTGCATGTTCCGCTCGAACACCTCCACTACCCGCTGCGGCTCCTCCCTGCGCAGCAGTCCGTTGTTGACGAATATGCAGGTGAGCTGGTCGCCCACCGCCCTGTGAACCAGCGCCGCTGCTACCGCCGAGTCCACGCCGCCCGAGAGGGCGCAGATCACCTTTCCGTCACCAACCTGCTCCTTGATGCGGTTGATAGCCTGGACCACGAAGTTCTCTGGCGTCCATGTACCCTCACAGCCGCATACGTTGGTGAGAAAGTTCGCCAGCAGCTCCTTCCCCTGGGGCGTATGGACCACCTCCGGGTGGAACTGCAGTCCGATCATGCTGTCGTTTCCCATGACGGCTATGGGGGAGTTCTCTGTGTACGCCAGGGAGCGAAATCCGGGCGGAAGCTCTGTTATTTGGTCGCCGTGGCTCATCCAAACCGGCATGCTCTGGGGCAGTCCTGTGAATATGGGGCTGTCCGTGGCGTTCTGCTGAAGGACGGCGTGGCCGTACTCCCGGTTGTCCACTGCAGCCACCTTTCCGCCTAGCTGGTAGGCCAGCACCTGCATCCCGTAGCAGATGCCCAGGACAGGGAGGCCGCACTCATAGACCCACATTGGTGCCAGGGGTGCGCCGGGATCGTACACGCTGGCGGGACCGCCGGACATGATGATTCCCTTGGGGTCCAGCCCGGCTATGTCGTCCCATGAGGCGTTGGATGACACGATCTCGCAGTAGACGTGCGACTCGCGTACCCGCCGCGCGATGAGCTGGCTGTACTGGGAGCCGAAGTCTACGATAATAATCGCCTCTCCCTGAGCCTCGGCGGCTTCCTGAGGGAGAGGCGATTGACCCTGCTTCTCTTTGGCGATCTCCAAATAGGTGGAGACCTCTACATCGTCACTTGTGGCTACCCGGCGACTGGTCCGCGGTCTGTTCTGAGACATACCCTGGCGCACTTTCCTCCTGCTCGTAGGGGATGTAAATCTGGTCGAGCGTAGCACCTGTGGTATACTCAGTCAAGCTTGAACTGGGGAGGGTTATGGTCAGTTTCGGCGCTACTGAGGAGCTACAAATAGCCACTGCCTGGAACGGCCTTTCCTCATCGCTCGCCGAGCAGGTCCAGGCGGCTGTAACTCTGCTCAAGAACGACGGCGTGGTCGCCTATCCAACGGATACCTTGTATGGACTGGGTGCCGACTTTTCCTCCCCGAAAGCGGTCCAGCGGGTCCTGGATATCAAGGGTAGGGCAGTAGAGATGGGCCTGCCGCTGCTGCTGGCCGATGCCGATGACCTTGCCCTTGTCGCTGCGGCGATACCCGATGCCGTATTGGCCTTGGCCCGTCGCTTCTGGCCTGGGGCTCTGACCCTGGTGGTGCCCCGTTCGTCTGCTGTGCCTGACCTCGTGACCGGTGGCAGAGACACTGTTGCTGTACGTGTTCCGGATCACTCAGTACCCATGGCTTTGGCTCGTGGGCTTGGCAGGCCCATTACCGGCACCAGCGCAAACCTCTCTGGCCAGCCGTCCGCTTTGACAGCCGAAGACGTACGTTCTGCGCTGGGGGAGTCGGTGGACATGATAATAGACGGCGGGCCTGCACAGCTGGGTATCCAGTCCACAATAATTGACATTACGGGGCCACTGCTCAAACTGGTGCGGCCCGGCGCGATATCTCTGCAGGATATTAGCGCGGCCTACCCCGGCAAGGTCGTAGCGGTATAGCCTTGTCTTTAGCGAGAGACGTTGCCGTGGATACTGGATGGTGTGGCAGGGTGGGTAACTACTGGCAAATGCTGATAAAACTGTACCTACCAGATGAGCGCTGCCGTGCAAAGCACTGATAGGACCACCGGCCATATTCCTGATCTGCCGCAGCCGGTTCAACGCGGCGCTGCTCTCGTGGAGAATACCCTCCGTGGCCTCCTGGCGCAGCACAACCTACAGCTGTACAACCTCATGGAGTACCAGCTTGGCTGGCGTGACGAGCAGGGCGTGCCGCTGGACTTCCCTGCGCCTCAGACCTGGCTCCACGCTGGCCTGTGTCTTCTGGCTTGCCAGGCAGCGGGTGCGGACCCCGCCAAGGCCCTGCCGTCCGCTGCCGCCGTTGAGCTCATTCACCAGTTCTCGCAGGTGCACCAGGACATTCAGGATGGCAGCCAGCATCGGGCCAACCGTTCCACCGTGTGGTGGATATGGGGCCCTGCTCAGGCAATCAACGCCGGCGACGGTCTGCATGCCCTGGGGCGCCTAGCCCTTATCGACCTTGGGGAGCCTGGACATCAGGATCGGCCCGTGGAGGCCACGCTGGGTGCGCTCCATACGCTTGACACCGCCAGCCTGCGCATGTGTGAAGGCCTGCATCAGGACCTGGTCTTCCGGGAGCGTGTGGATATTACAACCGACGCCTATGTCAGAATGGCCCATGACAGGACGGGAGCTCTCATTGGGGCCGCACTGGAGCTTGGTGCCGCCTCTGCAGGCTGCGATTCTGCAACTGCCCAGGCGCTAAAGGGGTTCGGCGAGGAGTTGGGAGTCGCCCTCCAGATTCAGGAAGACATTCAGATGCTGTGGGGTACACCCATCTCCGGCAAACCTTTAGGTACCGATATTATGAACAAGAAAAAAAGCTATCCGGTGGTGAACGCCCTGGAGCAGGCACCCGTTGCACAGAAGAGGGAGCTGGGCACATTGCTTTTCCAGCGCGTCCTTGAGCCGTCGGACGTGGAGAATGTCACAGCCCTCCTTGATGCGCTGGATGCCAGGGCCAGTGCGCAGGACACTGCTCAGCGCATTTTGAACGAGGCAGTTGGCCGGCTGGATGGAGCCACCCTAAACACAGCGGGGCGTACGGAGCTTGAAGAGGCGGCACGATGGCTGGCTCTCAGGCCGGACAGCGCCTAACTCCATATGTGAGGACAATACGTTGAAAAAGAAGACCGTACGGGACATAGACGTTGCCGACAAGCGGGTACTGTTGCGCGCCGACCTGAACGTCCCCTTTGTCCCAGGTACCGTCACCATCTCTGATGACAGCCGAATCCAGGCCATACTGCCCACTATCAGATACCTGAAAAAGCGCGGCGCCCGCATTATCCTATGCTCGCACCTGGGTCGTCCTGGCGGCACGGTGGTCAAAGAGATGCGGCTGGCGCCGGTAGCCGTCCGGCTGGAGGAGCTCATAGGAGAACCTATCGTCTATGTCAGGAACTTCGAAGGCCCTATTGTCCGTGACCTGGTCTCTGAGCTGGAACCGGGTGAGGTTCTGCTGCTGGAGAATCTGCGCTTCGACCCCAGAGAGGAGCAGAACGACCCTGAGTTCGCACAGTCGCTGGCCTCTCTGGCGGAGGTGTTCGTCAACGACGCTTTCGGTGTCTCCCATCGTGCCCACGCTTCCATCCATGCCATTACCCGCTACCTTCCAGTAGTGGCGGGTCTTCAGATGGAGAGGGAGCTAAAGATGCTCAGCTCTACCCTGGAAAACCCGGCCAGTCCAATGGGCGCCATAATGGGGGGCGCCAAGGTGAGCGACAAGATAGACGTGCTGAAGAACCTGCTGCGGCGGGTGAACCTGCTGTTCATCGGTGGCGGTATGGCAGCTACCTTCTTCAAGGCACAGGGGTACGAAATGGGCCGTTCCCCGGTGGAGTTTGAGCGCATGGAGCTTGCCCTGGATATCCTGCGTGACGCGGAGGCCCAGAACGTTGCCGTTTACCTCCCCAGCGACCTGGTGGTGACACACGAATTCTCCGCCGACGCCCCCTGCGAAATAGTACCGGTGGACCAGGTACCCAAGGATGGCTACGTGATGGACATCGGGCCCGCTACCATTGAATCCTTCCGCAACGGTCTCCACGACTGCCATACCGTGCTCTGGAACGGCCCAATGGGCGTGTTCGAGTTCGAGCCATTCACCGCAGGTACCAAAGCCGTGGCAGAGACGATGGCCGACCTGAACGGCGCGATCACGGTGGTCGGCGGCGGTTCCACGGCGGAGGCGCTGGAGGAGCTGGGCCTTACCACCAGCATGAACCACGTATCCATGGGCGGCGGCGCGGCCCTGGAGTTCCTGGAGGGCCGGGACTTGCCCGGCGTCGCTACCATCCCTGACAGGGCATCCCAATGATCGACTTCCCTGCTCTCTCCGAAATTGTTACTTCCACTCCGTCCAAAATCGTAATGCTGGTGGCGGACGGCTTGGGCGGCACACCCCATCCCGATACGGGACGCTCGGAGCTGGAGACCGCCAGCCTGCCAAATCTGGACCGCCTGGCCAGGGAGTCCGCTGGTGGAAGGACCGTCCCTGTGCTCCACGGCGTCACACCGGGCAGCGGCCCCGGACACCTGGCCCTCTTCGGCTATGACCCGCTCAACTACTTCATCGGCCGTGGCGTGCTGGAAGCCCTGGGCATCGACGCTCCCCTGGCCGATGGCGACGTTGCCGCAAGGGGCAACCTCTGTACGCTGGATGACGATGGGCTGCTGACAGACAGGCGCGCGGGCCGTATCCCGACCAGTGAGAGCCGTCCTTTGTGCGAGATGCTGAACACCATCAAGGTGCCCGGCGTTGAGTTGTCGGTGCTGCCTGTCCAGGACCACCGGTTCGTACTCATCATGCGGGGCGATGGCCTCAGCAATCGGCTTACGGAGACCGACCCGCAGCGCACCGAAGCCGCTCCGCTGCCCGTTGACGCGCTGACTCCCGGGGCAAGAAAGGCCGCCGATGCCGCCAACGCCTTCATTGCCCAGGCCAAAGATCTTCTACAAAGGGAAAAGAAAGCCAACATGGTGCTCCTGCGGGGCTTCTCCCAGCTGCCCAGCCTCCCGCCTATGGGACAGGCCTACGCGCTGGACCCCGCCGCCATCGCCGCCTACCCCATGTACCGCGGCCTGGCCCACGTGTTAGGCATGAATGTAATCCCCACGGGCGCCAGCTTCGACGCTGAATTGGAAACACTGGCCGAGCACTACCAGGAGCACGACTTCTTCTACATCCACTACAAGCCCGCCGATGCCGCCGGTGAGGACGGCGACTTCGAGGCCAAGGTGACGGCACTGGAGGAGATGGACGCTCGCATACCCCGACTGCTGGAACTGGACCCGGACGTCCTGGTGGTGGCCGGCGACCACGCAACACCTGCCATCATGGCGGCACACAGCTGGCACCCGGTGCCCGTGCTGGTACGTTCACAGCTCACCCGTGGCGATGGCGTTGACGCCTTCCACGAACGCGCCTGCGCCGCCGGCTCCCTGGGCACCATTTCGGCCACCAACCTGATGCTCATCGCCCTGGCCCACGCCGGCAAGCTCACCAAGTACGGGCCGTAGGGGAGAGCAGATGGCTACTAGCACCACCACGCTGGATGATGAACTACAACGCCTATTCGGCGCTATGTGCGATGGGCTGCGTCAGGAGGTCAAAGTAAGGCATCAACAGGCGGCGCTAGTGCCCGATCCCGAAAACGTCTCTATGGCGGCTGAGCGAGAGGCGGGGGTAGCTTCGCTCCTCGCCTACTATCTCCGTGAAAAGGGCTTCTTCACTCAAGTCGAAGCGTACCTTCTAAAAAGCACGAGCCGTCGGCCCGATTTCCGCATCTGGTTGCCTGAAAGCAAAGAGTACCTCTACCTTGAATTAAAGCCCTACGGATGGGGTGACTACTGCTCATACTACTACGCAACCGTATGGGCTGGCATTAAGGTTGACATGGACAAACTCAAGCGTGATGGTGATAAAGGAGAATTGCCTAACGGTATGGTGGTGGTTGGGTTCGGGAAGAATGATGAACATAGAGTGAAAATGCCTTTGCGACAGGCATATCAGGAACTGCCCCGATCGATCATCAGCGGGTATGGAGAGTATGGATATGAGTGTATTGATGTACAGAAGGTAGATCTTAAAAGTATGGATGCCAGAACCCCGTACGCCATGGTTGGCCTATGGGTCCGCAAATCCTAGGGGTGCGGCAGTCCCCGCAGTCCGACGAAGGATGGGCGGGCAAACATCACCCTGATGCTATTGGACAGGAAGGTGCAGGAAACGTAGGTTTCCTGCCGGGGAGTTTGAGGGGTGTCCCCTCAGATCTAAAACGATTCAGGGCGGGCGGGCGGGAAGAAGACGCCAGCCCCGATGCTCCGAATAGCGCGGCGCAAGCCGCATCTTAGGAGGCACCCATGCCGACACCACTCATGGCAGGCAACTGGAAGATGAACACCACCGTCCCGGAGGCGGGCACCCTGGCTACCGCCGTCAAGGACGCCGTGGCCGCTGTCTCCGGCGTGGATGTCGTCCTGTGCCCTCCATTCGTATCCCTGGTAGAGGTCGCCAGGACGGTTGAAGGCTCGTCCATCCAGGTGGGTGCTCAGAACATGCACTACGAGGACAAAGGCGCCTTCACCGGCGAGGTCTCGCCCGCCATGCTCCAGGGCTTGTGCCAGTACGTCATCGTTGGACACTCAGAGCGCCGCCGCGACTTCGCCGAGTCCGATGAGCTTGTCAATCGCAAGGCGCGCAAGGCGTTGGCGTCAGGGCTGAAGCCCATCATATGCGTCGGCGAGGTCCTGGAGGAGCGCCAGCAGGGCAGGGAGGAGAGCGTGGTGTCGACCAGCGTCATGGGTTGCCTGGAGGGCATCGACTCCCCGGACAACCTTGTTATCGCCTATGAGCCTGTGTGGGCCATCGGCACCGGCCTGTCGGCTACCTCCGACCAGGCCCAGGCTATGGCCGCTCTTATACGCCGCCTACTGACCGACCGGTTCGGCCCGGAGGGCGCGGCCAGCGTGCCTGTGCTCTACGGCGGCAGCGTCAACCCCGATACCGTAGCGGAGCTTGCCGCCCAGCCGGACATCGATGGCGCTCTGGTGGGTGGTGCTAGCCTCAACGCTAGCCAGTTTGCGGACATCGTCCGCATTACGGGCCAGACCCGTGCATCCGCCCAGTAGGGGCGAGGTCACCTCGCCCTAGTTAGCCGTACGGAGGCAACCCGGTGGCGCGTGGAGAGGCCGCAAAAATAGGTTTGTCCCGTGAAGCAGTAGCACAGCCATGCCAAACCCCCTCATAGTAGCCATCGTCGGCCCCACGGCCGTGGGCAAGACCGCACTCAGCCTCGCCCTGGCCGGACGTTTCCCCGTGGAGGTCGTCAGTGTAGACAGCCGCCAGGTGTACCGGGGCATGGACATCGGCACCGCCAAACCCTCAGCCGAGGAGCGTGCCCGGGTCCACCAGCACCTCATAGACGTCGCCGATCCCACCGACGATTTCAGCCTTGCCGCCTACCTGGACATTGCACGCCCCGCTATTCGTGACGTGCACGACCATGGCAAGCTGCCTTTGCTTGTAGGCGGCACTGGCCAGTACCTGTGGGCCCTGCTTGAGGCGTGGCGCATACCCTCTGTGGCGCCGGATGCGGCCTACCGGCAGGAGCTGGCGGCCATAGCCGAAGCTCAAGGGGCACAGGTATTGCACACACGCCTGACACAGGTGGACCCTGACTCGGCGGCCTCTATAGACCCACGCAACCAGCGGCGCGTCATCCGTGCCCTGGAGGTGCACCACCAGGCAGGAGTGCCCTTCTCCCAGATGCGCCATCGCGGGCCGGAGCCGTACCGCCCCCTCATCCTGGGCCTCACTATGCCGCGAGACGATCTGTACCAACGCATAGACCAGCGGGTGGACGGCATGATCGAAGCCGGTTGGACAGACGAGATAGCGCGTCTGTTGGACAGCGGCGTCACCCCTGAGCACCCGTCCATGGGCAGCGTTGGCTACCGCGATCTGGCCGCTCACCTGGCCGGCGAGCTAGCTTTGGAAGATGCTATTCGAAACGCTAAAACAGCTACGCATCGCTTTGCCCGGCACCAGTACGCCTGGTTCCGCCCTTCCGACACACGAATCCACTGGCTCGAAGCCGGTGACGACGTGGAGGCCGTGGCAGTTGCTCTGGTCCAGGAGTTCGTAACATAAGCTTGCGGGGGTACCTACTCAAGTTCTTTCTTGGCGTAGCTTCTCAAGGATTCCCAGCGCGCGCGCGCCAATGCCAGGATGCATCCACAGTCTCCGCGGCTCGTCATAGCTGTGGCCATACGGCCAGGAGTGTAGCCCTCGATCCTCCATCACCCGCTTGGCCTGTTTCCGTGGACCGGTCCATGTTCCGGACCACTTGTTAGGAAGCCATCCTAATTGCCTAAAAGCGTGCCTAGGATCAATGATTTGCTCGTTAGCAAGTACTCCTATTACTACTTCACCCTCATATGTGAAACTTCGTATCCAGTCTTCAAGTGCTGCAGTACCCCACTCACTACCATCGTCCACTGGGGCAAACCTAGGACGTCCGACACCACCGGGACGATAGCCCCACATCTCTTCACGTCTTTCTCGGCGGATACGCAACGCAATTTCATCAACGGACTCCCCGTCGTGCGCTTCCTGTAAATCTGGTTCCGCATGTAGCTCAGGCGCAGGCGCGCCTGCGGTCCATTCGGTCAATATGGTATCAGCCAATTGCCGGGCCTTGGCAGCCACATCTTCGATGGATTCTCCGTGGAATGTTACCGAAACCATTTTTGTCCTCCAGTTAGGCGATTTCCCACAAGTATGCTCTTGTATCCTTCATAAGTCAAGACTAATACTTAAAATATCGCCGTTGGGCTGTGCATGGTCAACGATGGTGTATGAGAGCAAGTGTAACTTCTGGTAAAATGCCCGTACTATGAGGTTCACCAAGATGCACGGCTCCGGCAACGACTACGTTCTTCTGGATGCCCGTGACCAGGAGCAGGACTGGCCGTCCCTTGCCCGTGCAATGTGCGACCGCCACTTTGGTGTCGGTTCCGACGGCCTGCTGCTGGTAGCGCCGTCTAGTGTGGCCGACATACGTATGCGTATGCTCAACCCCGACGGCTCCGAGGCCGAGATGTGCGGCAACGGCATCCGCTGCTTCGCCAAATACGTGCTAGAGCGGGACATCGCCTCTCCCAGCAACGGACAGCTTAAGGTCGAGACCGGTGCAGGGGTGCTGGACGTGCAGCCCTTCCGCGATGGCAACGGAACCATCGGCCGCGCACGGGTCTCAATGGGCGAGCCGCGCTTCCACGCCGATGATATACCCGTCCACCTCCCGGAAGGGGAAAGCGGCCTGCGACTCGACATAACTACACTCGACATAAGTGACGGAATTGAAGCTGAGCGCATAGTCGCTGGCTATCCGGTAGAAGTGGCAGGGCAGACCTTCAACGTCACCTGCGTATCCATGGGCAACCCCCATGCCGTGGTCTTCTTGGACGCACCCGTGGACGATGTGCCCCTGGACCGACTGGGGCCGCTCATGGAACACCATCCGCTGTTCCCTCAGCGTGTCAACTTCCACGTTGTTAACGTGCAGGGCACCGATTGGCTCAAGGCTCGCAGCTGGGAACGCGGTGCAGGCCTCACCCTGGCCTGCGGCACCGGCGCGTGTGCCATCCAGGCCGCTGCGCGTCTTTTGCGCCTGACAGACGAGACTGTTGCCGCGGAGATGCCTGGTGGCATGCTCAGCGTCACATGGCCCGGTCAGGGCCCCGTATATATGGAAGGTCCCGCTATAGAGGTGTACGAAGGTGAGTGGCAGGGTAGGGGACGCTCTCCGTAAAGTAGCTCAGATCCAAGGGAAAGAAAAATGAAGTTCGCCGAACGCATCAGCAAGCTCCAGCCATACCTCTTCGTGGAGATCACACGCAAGATCAACGAGAGGCGTGCCGCTGGTGTCCACGTCATCACATTCGCTATCGGCGACCCTGATATCCCAACGCCGCCGCACATACTCAACCGTCTGCTGGAGGCGTCCCAGGACCCGCCGAACCATCGCTATCCTGAGTCTGAGGGCCTGCCCGAGTTCCGGCGCGCCATCGCCAATTGGTACCAGCAGCGGTTCGGCCTCACATTAGATTCGGACAAAGAGGTCCTGCCGCTCATAGGCGCCAAGGAGGGCATCGGCCACATGGCCCTCTGTTTCATAGACCCCGGTGACATTGCCCTGGTACCGGATCCCGGCTACCCCGTCTATGCCGTGGGCACCATGTTCGCGGGCGGTGAATCCCACTTCATGCCACTGCTGGAGGAGAACGGCTGGCTCCCTGACCTGGAGGCCATCCCCACAGATGTGGCCCGCAAGGCCAAAGTCATGTGGATCAACTATCCGAACAACCCTACAGCGGCAGTGGCGGACCTGGGCTACTTCCGGAAGGTGGTTGCCTTTGCCAAGGAGTACGACTTCGCCGTATGCCACGACGCGCCGTACACGGAGGTAGCCTATGACGGTTACCGACCGCCCAGCTTCCTCCAGGCCGAAGGTGCTATGGATGTGGCAGTCGAGTTCCACTCACTCTCCAAGAGCTACAACATGACCGGCTGGCGGGTAGGGATGGCCGTGGGCAACGCCGATATGATCAACGCCCTTATGCGGGTCAAGTCCAACCTGGACTCAGGGATACCCCAGGCCATCCAGATAGCCGGCATAGAGGCGCTGACAGCGTCCCAGGACTGCATTGAGGAGAACAACGCTATCTACCAACGCCGCCGCGACAGGCTGGTCGCCACACTGAATGCCATAGGGCTGGAGGTGACGCCGCCCAAGGCCAGCCTGTATGTCTGGGCACGCGTCCCGCAGGGGTACACCTCCGTTGGCTTGGCCGCCATGCTGCTGGATGAAAAGGATATCGTGGTTACACCCGGCTCGGGCTACGGCACATACGGCGAGGGGTACATTCGCCTGTCTCTGACTCTTTCCGACGGCGACCTGGACGAAGGCATCAAGCGCCTGTCCGAGTGGCGCGTACCACCGGCCGCGGGGTAACGACCATACCGAGATCGACCGTATCCACAGCGCCACTTCCCGAGCGGGCCTTCCTGGCAGGGGTTCAGGTCAAACGTACTCGCTCCATCTGGTCGCCACAAGACTCGCTTGAGGAGTTGGCCCAACTGGCGCGTTCCGCCGGAGCTGAGGTGGTAGGCACTGCTGTCCAGCGGCTGGATCGTACTACGCACACCTATCTGGGAAAGGGCAAGCTGGATGAGTTGCTGGCCTCACGCGACTCTTACGACACACTGATCCTGGACGACGAGCTGACGCCCACCCAGCAGCGCAATCTGGAGAACGCACTGGGCCAGCGCATCAAGGTCATAGACAGGACGGCCCTGATCCTGGACATATTCTCCAGCGGTGCGCGCACCAGAGAGGGTCGCCTTCAGGTGGAGTTGGCTCAGCACCAGTACCTCCTGCCGCGTCTGGCGGGCCAGTGGTCTCACCTGGAGCGCCTTGGCGGTGGCATCGGCACCCGTGGCCCCGGCGAGACCCAGATCGAGACCGACAGACGTCTCATCAGCCGCCGTATTCAGCGCCTGGGCAGGGAGTTGGAGGAGGTGCGCAAGCACCGCGACCTGTATCGTAGGCGTCGACGCGGCCAGGAGGTCCCGGTGATCGCCCTGGTGGGCTACACCAACGCAGGAAAGAGCACCCTGTTCAACGCCCTGACCACGGCCAGCGTCGCTCAGTCTGATCGCCTGTTCGCCACCTTGGACCCAGTAACCCGCCGCATTCGTTTGCCCAGCGGCCAACGTGCTCTGCTGACTGATACGGTTGGCTTCATCCATAAGCTGCCTCCATCCGTAGTCGCTGCCTTCAGGGCCACGCTGGAAGAGATGCAGGAGGCAGAACTCATGCTCCATGTCGTTGATATGTCCCACCACAACTCTAAGGAGCAGGCAGAGGTGGTCAACGATACCCTTAGCGAGCTGGGGCTGGACGCCAAACCAACGCTCCTGATCCTGAATAAGGTTGACCTGATGCCGAAAGCCAACGGAATGGCCCCCGGCGAACACACCATAGATAGCCTGTGGCCTGACATGGCCGGCACGATCACTGTATCGGCCGCCAAGCGCATTGGGTTGGACGCTCTGCTGCGTGGAGTGGACCAGGCACTTGCGGAGGTGGTACGGGACACCATACCTGCTGAGGCGGCGTGGTAGTTACTGCCTTGGATACATAGAGGGGGAGAGACCCGTTAGGAGCAGGGGAGGCGGATGCCTTGGTTCGCCCTATGGTAGTTATGTCGACTTACCGTTAGGCAAAGGCACAAACTTTACATAACTACTCGGTATTCCCTGATGCCTGTCTGGGCGCGAAGGACTGCTCTCGGCCCGTCAGCTGGTCCATGTGCATGCGGTCGTGCCGGTAGAGCGCGCGCAGGAACTGCAGCACATTCATTTCGCCGAAGGGGCGGTGCCGTCCGGCGCGCGCCAGCGCATCGCCCGGTGACAGGTCCATGTCACCAAGATCCTTTAATGTCTCGGCGCGTGTCTCGCGCAGCTGCTCCAACCACCAGGATAGTGGGTGGTTATCGGCTATATTCAGGTCTTCAAGGAATATTTGTCCTTTCTCGGGTGTTTGTCCAACGGTCGATCCAGGCTCGTTGCGCACCGTCCTAGCCCATTCCACCCATGTCGGCTCGGCCTGGATCAGGTGTGCCACCTGCTGTTTGGCGGACCATTCGCCATCGGGGTGCCGCTCCGCCGCCTCCTTAGAAAGGCCTTCCAGAATGGCCACCAGCTCCGTACGGTGGGCCTCCATCTTCTCCAGAAGCTCCTCTATCTCCGGCAGCATAGCGCACCTCCTGCTGTCTCCACCTATCGCGACCGTCTGGCAAGTGTGTCCGTATCCTCCACCTCACCGCGCTTGAAAAGAGAAAGGTCGGGGTATCAGATACCCCGACCTTTCTCGCATAGCCTCTTTCTATTTCCGTTGGCTGATCGGAACGTACGCCACGTCCAAGGGCCCGGTGTACTCCATCAGAGGCCGTATGAGTATGTTGCGTGAGAACTGCTCGGCGACATTCAGCGTCCATCCTGGTACCCGGCCCAGGGCAAATATGGGTATGAACATGTCGTCCGGAATACCCATTAGGTAGTAGATGGAGCCGGCGAAGAAGTCTACGTTGACGTGAATACCTCGCTCGCCGTAAGGCTTCATTACCTCTTGCAGCTTCTCCAATATCTGATACCACTGAGGTTGGCCTCGCGTCTCGCCTAGATGTTTGGATCGTTCGCGCAAGTGGCGTGCCCGCGGGTCCTCTGCCTTGTAGACCCGGTGGCCGAACCCCATAACCCGGCCGCCGCCGTCCAGCAGGTTCCGTGCGTACGCTTCCGCCTTGTCCGGCGTGCCGATCTCCTCCGCCATCTTCATGACCTCTTCGGCCGCGCCGCCGTGGGCCGGGCCCTTGAGCGTGGAGATTCCGGCCACTATTGCGGAGTGCAGGTCACTCATGGTTGATGCCACAACTCTGGCCGCAAAAGCAGAGGCGTTGGCGCCGTGCTCGGCGTGGAGGATGAAGTCCACGTCCATGAGTTGGATCTCTTCCTCGGTGGCCTCCTTGCCGAAGAGCATGTAAAGGAAGTTCCCGGCGTGGTTCAGGTTGACGTTGGGCTCCATTGGGCTCAGGCCCTTACGGATGCGGTCGTGGGCAGTGATTATGGTAGGAGCCTGAGCGGTAAGGCGCAGCCCCTTACGTATGGTCGCCTCTACCGAGTTGTCGCCCACCTCAGGCTCAAAGGCAGACATGGCCGAGACAGCGGTACGGAGTACATCCATGGGATGCGACTCCTTCACCGTCTCAATGATACCCATGATCTCGTCGGGTATGCTTCGGTCGGACCGGAGCTGGGCATCAAAGGCGTCCAGCTCCCTCTGAGTGGGTAGCTTGCCGTTGAGCAGCAGAAAGACCACCTCTTCAAAGGTTGATTGCTCTGCCAGCTCGTGAATGTCATAGCCCCTGTATTGGAGCTTGCCCACCGTTCCGTCTATGAAACAGGACTCCGTCCTGTCCAGATATACCCCGGTCAGGCCTCTTCTTAACTGGATCTCTTCTGTTGCCGTCATGCTGACCTCCAGCCAGGGAGCCCACGAGCGTTCTGCCACATGGGCCTCAACAAAAAGGCCCGGTCGGTTTCCCGTCCGAGCCTGAGCAAGGCCTATAACATATAGGACTTTACCAGGTAGAAATACAGCGTAAAACTATCGCTGTCCATAACGGTCTGTACATTGGAGCCGGTGCGTACCAAAATGCCGATGCTCTCCTTCGCCTTCGCTTGCGCCATTGGTTCGCCCCACACATCACCATTCATATGCTACCAACGGCGTAGTAGGGTGTCAATGCGGGTGCCTGCCTTACCTACTTATCCGGCACTGCGGTAGTCACCTGTCACGCATGCTACAATGGTGAGAACCTACCCACCGGAACCCGATTTGTCGACTCAATTTCACCTCAAACCGCTGCTCTGGAGTGCCGCAACTGTCTTCGTCTTGATGGCCGCTACGGCGTGCTCAAATTTGGATGGAGTAACCAGGCTTCTGGACAGACCTGTCGTTCGAGTCCCTAGTGAACTGTCTGGAGTCTGGGAGGTGTATGAAATACTGGATCGGGACTTCGGCGGCATAGAGACTGTTGACCAGGAGACTCTGAGCCACGGTGCAATAGAGGCCATGCTCGCCATCCTGCGCGAGCACCGACCGTCTACTATGCTCTCTTACGACTACGATCTCACCGCCCCTGACCTGGGAGCTGTATGGCAGGCTTGGGCAGATATCTCACCCATTCTGGACCAGGCCGATTCGTCCGTCACGGCGGAAGAATTTGAGCAGGCGGCCATACGAGGTATGCTCAGCGCCTTGGGCAATCCCTACACTGCATACCTGTCACCCGACCGGTACGACCTTGAGTTCGACAGCTTCAGTTCCGACTATGAGGGCATTGGCGCCTACATGGGTCTATCGGATAGCCGGCAGCTCACCATTTCGGCTCTGATCCCGGACACGCCGGCTGAACGGGCCGGGATAGTTGCGGGGGACGTCATCCTTGGTGTGGACGGCACCTCTACGCAGGGCATGACGGTTACCGAGGCCGTGATACTCATTCGCGGCCCGGAGGGGACCCCTGTTGACCTGCTGGTCCTGCGCCAAGGCAAAAACGACCCCGAAACGGTGACAATTACCAGGGGGACCGTATTCAGGCCGTCTGTCGTGTGGGAACCCCTGACCGACGACGTGGCATACATGCGCATTAGCGACTTCCTGGAAGATACAGGAGATGAGGTCTCGGTCGCTCTTGAGGAGGTCCTGGCGGGCGGTTTCGCCGGTGTGGTTTTAGATCTGCGCGATAATCCCGGCGGACTCCTGAAGACTACAGTAGAGGTCGCCAGCCTGCTTTTAGAAGATGGGCTGGTGCTGTTCCAGATGGATGCCGAGGGGAACCGCAAAGATGTGACTGTTAACAGAGATCCAGTTGCACTGGGCATTCCTATGGTACTGATCGTGAACGGCGGCACCGCCAGCGGAAGCGAGATCCTGGCAGGCGCACTCCAGGACTATGAGCGAGCGATCATAGTGGGCACTAGGACATTCGGGAAGGGTAGCGTCAACCAGTTTCGGCGACTGGAGGACGGCTCAGGACTCTATTTGACCTTTGCCCTGTGGTATACGCCCAGCGGCCGGCTCATAGAGGGCGAAGGGCTCATGCCAGACATTTTCGTGCCCACCGTGCCGGACAATTTGTTAGGTACACGCCTGGACTCCCAGCTCAGCGTTGCGCTCAACCATATAACCGCGGTTATCCTGGAAACGGCAGCCTCCCGCACCGTTTCCTAGCCAACTCCAGGCACCCACCATGTCCACCAACGGCCAATCAAAGGTTATCGCCGCAAATCGCAAGGCCACACACGACTACGAAATCCTGGAGCGTGTGGAGGCCGGCCTGGTGCTAACAGGCACCGAGATCAAGTCCATCCGTGCCGGACGCGCCAACCTGCGTGAGGCCTACGCCCGCCCGGATAAGGGCGAGCTTTGGTTGGTGAGCGCCCACATAGCCCACTACGCCCAGGGCGGCGTCAATAACCATGAGCCGACAAGACCCAGAAAGCTGCTGCTGCACCGCGATCAACTGGCCCACCTGGTAGGCTCCGCGTCCCAGAAAGGCCTTACCATCCTCCCCCTTCGGCTCTACATCAGGAACCACGTCGCCAAGGTAGAGCTAGGCCTGGCACGGGGCCGCCGGCAGTACGACAAACGCAAAGTCATCGCGCGCCGCGATGCCGACCGGGCTATAGAGCAGGCCATACGCCGCCGGCGCTAACACATCGCCAACCCTGGTCTGCCGGTCCCTGTGCCCCAACTCACTGCATCTCCCTTCCGTCGTCCATGCGTGATTATCTATTCTTCGCAATATTGGACACAAAGGTTTATAATAACGGCTGCTACCATTTGTTAGTGTTTCCGTAGTGGAAGGGGGGTATCATGGCGCAAGAAGAAGCTAAGGGTGACGTTCTGCAGAGAATAGCGAGTATCGGGTTCATTCTAGGTGCCATTCCTCTGATCGCGTTCAATCTTCTCTTTCCCCGTGCTGATGATCCATCGAATGTCCAGCAGGTCCTTGCCAAGCTGGCTGATAACGAGACCTTATCAAAGGTCGTATTCCTGGGCATTGCGGCAGGCATGTGGTCATTGCTGATAGGTGCGGCAGATGTATACCGGGCCATCTCCGATGGCGCGGCAGCCGCCTGGGTCCGCCTGGGCTTCATGGAGTCGTTGTGGGCACCACGCTGGTCACCATGTGGGCTGCGACCGGCTGGGCGCTAACGGGAGCAGCCGTGGCGGGAAACGCTGCCGTGGCTGCCACTCTGTACGCACTGTCCCTGTCTAACTTCTACATGTTCATCATCGTGAACTGGCTGGCCCTGGTATTCCTGGGTATCGGCATAGCTGCCAGCGATGTCTATCCAAAATGGCTGGGGTGGATACTCATAGCCCTGGGTGCAACAACGGCGGTAGTATCCGGAGTGATTCAGGCTTTCAACGGTATCCCCCAGACCTCTGACCTGATCTTCAGCGCTCTGGCACTGTTGACCACTCTGTGGGCCCTGGTAATAGGCGTAATCATCCTGCGCCGCCAAATGGCGCTGATGTAGAGGCACTACTCCTCCCCTGGCCTACCTACCGCGTGCTAGTCCACCCCTCACCTTGCAAGTAGGGGGAAACACAAGGGCTAGGTGTATAATCTCTGTATGGGGACGCGTGGTTTCGACAGGGGGTGGCTCTGCGGGATTGCAGGCCGAGGTGCCGTCACACCTCGTTAAACAGGCGGCAAAAAAGTAACTGGCGAGCGACAACTCGCACTAGCCGCCTAAAGCGGCTACGTCTGCCCTCATCTCGCCCCGAGGGTGTGGAGCTGGCGCAATAAATTCGGGGTGCGGCCCCGCTGATGCCGATATGCGAGGCCTAAGACCTATCTGGCTGGCCGAATCGGTTCTCAGCCGGCGGTTTGCCGACGAGGCGAGAAAATAAACGCCGGATAAGCCTGTAGTACATTCCAGTGGGGTGCCTTTTGGACGGGGGGTTCGACTCCCCCCCGTCTCCACCAGAAACACGGACGCGTAAAAGAGCCTCCCGGTCTTGCCGGGAGGCTCTTCTTTTGGAGCAGACTGACGTGCATGTTCTCCGTTGACCCACGCTACGTCACGCTGTTAGCCTACACGGGCTTGTCGTTCGGCTGTGCCGCTGGCTGACCCGCGATGTCCGAAGCATCTGCCTAAACACGGAACACCTGAAGGATATCCCCTAAAGTAATGAACGCAATAACCCGCTGGGCTGCCCTTGAACCGCTCAGGTATGCTGATTTCCGCGTCCTCACGGTGGTGGCGGCACTTAACTCGGTCGGTATAATGGCTGGGCAGGTAGCTCTTGGATGGTTCGTCCTCCAGCTCACAGACTCAACCTTCATGGTTGGTGTAGTCATAGCTCTCCGTCTGCTCCCGAACCTGTTCTTCGGCATCCCAGCTGGGGCCGTCGCCGACACGGTGGACAGACGCCGTATGATCCAGGTCCTGAACCTGCTCATGGCGGTGCCCATGGGGCTGATAGGACTGCTCATTGCGGCAGGTTACACAGAGCTATGGGCATTGTTCGGGCTCGTCTTCATTGGAGGCGCATTACTGCCTTTCAACCAGACCGCCTTGACCAGCCTGGCTTTCGACATAACCGGCAGCGCCGGAGTTGTGTACGGGCTTAGTCTGATACGCGTGGCGATGGGGGTAGGCAGCCTGGTCGGCTCTATAGCCATCGGGAGTGTGATGGCACGGATCGGCATAGATGTCGCCTTCTTTGTGCTGGCGGGCACCTATGTTGTGGCTGCCGTGGCGGCCCTGCTTATCAAGTCTCGCGGTCAGGCCGCCCCGACAACATCAGCTGGCTCAACACGCGAGTCCCTGGCGGGATTCGCCAGGGAGATACGCACCAACCGATCTCTGCTGGCTCTGACCATCAGCACAAGCATGTTGGAGATTCTTGGGTTCTCTCACATCGTACTGCTGCCCAGCCTCGCGCGGGACGTCCTAGGCATGAATGAGGAAGGCTTTGGACTGATCAGTGGCCTCCGCAACATAGGCGGGCTTGCAGCTATCTTCTTCATCGCCACCGCTGGAGACCGCCTGGCGAAGGGTCTGGTCTACCAGGTATCGATACTCCTGTTTGGAGGTCTTATGATGGCGCTGGCCGTCGCCGGCCACCTGGTATCTGTGGTGGCCATTCTGATCGGAATAAGCGCCATGATGGCCCTGGCGGACTTGCTATCTCAAAGCCTCATACAACTGGTCGTACCCAACGACCTGAGAGGCAGGGCCATGGGATCCTGGATGCTGGCCATTGGCACCGGGCCGGCCGGGAACCTTCAGATCGGCGCCGTGGCGTCGCTGGCTGGCATCGGCCTCGCCCTGTCTCTCAATGGCTTGGGGCTGGTCGTCCTCGCTGTAGGCCTGCTAGCAGTGGTGCCGAGTATGAGAAAGGTGTAGGCACCACTGCACTGCCCCGTAGGCACACAGCTATGATGTCAGCCCGCTCCCATTGCTCCTAGTCGCGCTGGACAAGCTGGTACAGCACGCCGTGAGTGGAGCGCGGGTGTATGAACACCTGCCCGCCCTGTGAGCCGTCCCCGATGAGCTGTGCGCCCCTGGCCTTGAGGGAGTCGACGGTCTGGGCCATGTTGCCCACAGCCAGTGCTACCAGGTAGACCCCTTCGCCGCGACGCTCCAACGCCCGCCTTACAGGGTTGTCGGCATCGGTTACGGGTTCGGCGAGCTCCAGCATGCGACCGTTATCCATGCGGAAGAAGGCCTGCTTGAGCCCCAGTGCCTCGGACTCCGCTGTGCGGTCAAATGTCATTCCCAGGTTGTCCCTGTAGGTGACTATGGCCTGTTCCACATCGTTGACAGCGAGGACCATGTGGTCTATCCATTTGTAGTCTATGACATCCGACTCAGGAGAGACGTTGCTCTCCCTGGCTGGCATGTGGTCCCCGGTGCGCTCTGCTAGCTGGATCAGCATGCCGTTGGCAGAACGAGGGTGTACGAAGGCCGGGCCGGTGGTTGATTCGGTATTGAGCAGCCGGACGCCATTGGCCTCTAGCTCCTTTACGGCGTCCATCTTACTATCTATCGCCAGCGACACCACGTAGAACCCTTCGCCGCGGGTGGCTACGGCCCTGCCTACCGCGTTGTCGGGCGCCATCGGCTCGATCAGCGCCAGAAAGTGACCGTCTTCCATATGGAAGAAAGCCTGGTATATACCCGTGCCATCGGACTGCCCTTCCCATTCCAACTGCATCCCCAGGACATCCTTATAGGTTGCGGTTGCCTCTTCACGGCTCTTGACCGCTACGGCTAGGTGGTCCAGCCACTTGTAACGCATATGTCCCTCCTACTCCCAAAGTACGGCTACTTCTTGGGTCCTGTGCGAATGCGAGATTACCACATTCGCCCAACGGAAGCCAGGAATATCTACCCATGTCGTTGGATGTTCGATCGTAGCCACGCTCTATGTTGTTCAACGACACGCCTGTGCCTATAATGAGCCATCTGCGAGCGCCCTGTATAACCTGATGGCTTGAGGGCATCCAGGAGGCTCGAACGGCACATACAAGGAGGGGCAGCTATGACCTATTCCTACGACCGTAACGTGTACGAGTCAGAGAGCGGCGACATAACGATGGCTCTCACCGGAGAATCCCTGATCAGCCGCAGCGTGTCCAGCTTCAGGGAACCCACCTTCACACAGCTGGTGGAAATGATCCGCGGCGCTGACGTCTCCTTCACCCACGCTGAGATGCTGTTCCACAACTATGAAAACGCTCCCACTCATCGGCCCGGCGGCACCTACATGCGCTCCGACCCTCATAACATCGCGGAGCTCCAGTGGATGGGGTTCGACATGGTCAGCACCGCCTGCAACCACTCCTACGACTATGGCGAGAACGGAGTGATGACCAACATCAGTAACCTGAACGAATACCACATGCCCTACGCCGGTACTGGCGACAGCCTGGCCGCATCCAGGGCGCCTGTTTACATCGAAACGGCCAAAGGCAGGGTGGCCCTGCTCTCAGCCACCACCTCCGGACCTCCCGGTGGTCGGGCCGGTGAGACCAGGCGTGATGTGGGTGGACGGCCCGGCGCAAACTACATCCGGCATACCCAGGAGTTCGTCGTTGACAGGCCGACATTCGATGCCCTCCGCAAGGTCAGCGAGTCCCTAGGCTTCGAGGCGCAGAAAGCGGCCCGTCGTAACCAGGGCTTTGGCGCGACACCGGAGGACACTGATACGGAGTTCTACCTGACAGGCGTATTCCCCAACTACGACTCCATAAACTATGTCAAGTTCACCCTGGGAGAGCAGGTGGAGCGCCACTCCACACCTAACTGGGACGATCTTGAGGGTACTCTGCAGCGCGTTCGGGACGCGCGCCGTATGGCCCAGTGGGTAATAGTCACCATGCACAACCACGAGGCCGGGGCCACCGCCGACGAGCCTTCTGACCATGCCCAGACCATCATGAGGGCGTGCATTGATGCCGGTGCCGATGTCTTTGTCGGCCACGGCCCTCACCAGGACCGCGGCATCGAGATCTACAAGGGCAAGCCCATCTTCTACGCCCTGGGCGACTTCTTCCTGCAGAACGATACCGTTCTGCTCATGCCCCACGACAACATGGTTACCCAGGGACTGGGCTGGGAGGCCACGCCCGCCGACTTCTACGACGCACGTTCTGGCAATGAAACCCGTGGCCAGACCGTCCAGCCCATCCGCTGGCAGAGCGCCATGGCTATCACCAAGTGGGAAAAGGGCGAGTTCAAGGAGCTGGAACTGTTTCCCGTTGACCTTGGCTTTGGCAAGCCGCGCTCCGAGCGGGGACGCCCCGTACTCGCCTCAGGCGATGTTGCCAAGGAGATACTCGACCGTTTCGAGCGCCTGTCCAAACCCTACGGCACTAAGCTTGAGCGGAAGGGCGACACCGCGGTAATCCGGGCGTAGCACGCTGACCCACAGCGAAATTGGCACCCATAACAAAGGGGTCGACTCAGTCGACCCCTTTGTTATGGGTGCCTGGCGCACCTGGGAGAAGCACCCAATGTCACCTAGATGCTCGAGACAGTAGAGGAACACTAACAAGCTATGGATACCATCCGAGTAGCACCCAAAGCCATCATCATAGAAGATGATCGCCTGCTTGCCATCCACCTGGCACATAGGAACGGCGACTGGTATGGCCTACCCGGTGGTGGGCAGGAGCCAGGCGAAACGATGCACGAAGCGCTGCGCCGCGAGTGTCTGGAAGAGATCGGCGTCGAAGTCGAGATTCACGACATACTATTTGTCCGTGACTACCTCTTTGGGAACCACGAGTTTGCTGAGGATGATCCGGATACTCATCAGGTAGAGGTCATGTTCGAATGCACGCTGGTTGGCGGTGAGCACCCCAAGGTGAGCATCACGCCCGACACCGACCAGCTGGGTGTCGCATGGCTGGATCTGGCCCAGCTACACCGGTACCGTCTTTACCCGAAAGTGCTCGCTGACCTGCTGAAAAATGGCATCCCGTCAGGCCCTGCCCGCTACCTGGGCGACGTCAACTGAGGGTTGGTTCTTCAACGCAAGTATGCCGCAGCCTACAGACTGCGGTGCTGCCAAACACCGCTCATGCTGAGCTTGTCGAAGTATATGATCGGTGTTTGTTACAGTACGGACGCCCTGCCCTGCTACGCCTCGCCCTCTTGCGATAGCATCTCGTCAAGGATGGCCCGTAACTGTTCGGTGGTGACAGGACCCACGAATTTCTTCACCACCAGCCCGTTCCTGTCAATGAAATACTTCTCAGGGACGCCGCGGACGCCGTAATTGATCGCAACTTTGCCCAGTGTGTCTACCCCGTTGGGATATGTCACACTGAACTGTGCAATGTACCGGTTGACCTCCGAATCGTCGTCCCAGATAGCCACGCCTACGAACACCACGTCCTGGTCCGCGTACAGCGGGTAGGTGGCCGCGAGTACGGGCGCCTCCTTGACGCACGGTGGACACCAGGAGCTCCAGAAGTCCACCATAACCACCTTACCCTCCAGATCTGCCAGGGTCAGTGCCTCTCCCGTGAGAAGTCGTAGTGACAGAGGCGGCGCGGGCGCGGCCTCCACCTCCAACTCGCCAAACACGCTGTTCACCCCCAGGCCGCCGGGGTTCCCTTCCGTCTGGCCCAGGGCCCACGCCATCAGCGCCATCACTCCGATTACAGGTACGATGGCGCTGACCAGTAATAGAGTGCGTCTTATCAAAGAGTCTCGCTCCTGTCCATCAAAGTCGTGGCTCCTCATCCCATACCAGCCGCAGTAACCGCCTCTTCAATGCTTCTCGGCGTGACGTATACGCATACTCCTCGATCTCGTCGCCATCGAACTGGTCGTCCAGCTCCGCGATGGCCTGCGCCAGTTCCAGCTTTCCTTCGGGCGTCTCGTCTGATGTTGGTGTCTCCCTGTACCGCGCTGCCGCCACCCCAACCACCAGCAGCACCATCAACGCTGTGGCCAAAGACAGGGGCGCAGTTAGCCATCCTTTGGCCTCCCACAACTCTCCGATACGCTGGAACAGTGATGGCTGAGGTAGGCCCCGTAAGACCATATCTACCGCACTGTCCGATGCAATTTCCCTTGCCTCATACATCCGGTGTACCGTGCTCCCGATGGTCACCTCACCTCCGTCTGTCAGCGCCGCGCTATGTATCGTAGCTACAGTGGTAGGCACCAGAAGCCTCAGAGTGCCCGCACCCCTGAGCAGCGTGCGAGACAGGTTCAGCTCGCCGTCGTCGTATGGCACGACGTATGTGAACACCACGCCGTACTCTCCTGGCGGCACCGGGTTGCTGAGTGCAAATCCCTTGTCCACCTGGAGCGATTCCCCTTCAGGCAGTTCCGCTTGTACGTCTAGGTTAGTGGCATTGGCAGGGAGTGGGAAACGCAGAAGGTTCATTGGCCCACCGGCCTCCAGGTTGGAGATGAACGCCCGGTCGCTTGTGTTTGAAACTTGCGCGATCTCCATCACGGACACGGTGCTCGAAGTGGTGCCTGCACCAAGGACGATGATGGTGTTGCCTACCAGCGAGACTACGTCCAGACTCGCCGTAGTCTCGAAGATCGTGATTTCAACGGCGGTTAGGTCGTCTCCGGACACCAGGGGCGCCGTGTAGCTGACCTCCTGGTAGGTTAGAGCCACGATATATCCTGAAACGCCGTCCACCGGCACGTCCTGGAACAGAAAGGAGCTCTCTGTGTCCAATTCGCCAGTCCTTGGTTCGAAGTCGGTATCGGGACTGAAGATCCAGAGCGTCACCTGGACACCCTCGGGCGTATCGAATCCGGCAGTGCCGTTGCTCACGTGTCCGGACACCGCCGTCGTTCCATCCTGCCCGTATACGGTGCTGCCGATGCCGGCTACCGACAGTATGCACATCACCACAGCAGCAGCGACACTGACCTTCAACTCTCGGTGCCTACCTTCTGGCGCAACTCCAGGACCTCCTCCTCTAGCCGACGGTTCAGCTGCTGTAACCGCTCCTCATCTCGCAGCAGTTCCGCCGCCAGTACTCTATGGGCCTGGAACCTCGGTTCGTACTCCGCCACGGGGATGTCGCCCAGAAGGTGGTCGTTGTGTAGGACCCGTGCCTCTTCGTAAACGGTCTCACGCCGTCTCCTAAGCTCGACTATTGGGTCATCGTCGTTATGGGTCGCATTCGCGCGTCTCAGGAAGGGCCAGACCACGACCACCACTGAGATCCACGCCAAAACGATCCCTGCCAGAAGTGGCATCAGTCGGGTCCGGATGGTGCTGCAGCTACGTTCCTGCCGGCCCTACCAGTAGAAACAGGAGATCCGGCCAGCCTACGCTGCGGCCACAACGCCACCAGGGTTCCAAGCAAGAGTAATGGCCCGGCCAGCCACATCCACCACACCAGGGGATTCACCAGTATGCGGAAGGCCACTCTTCCGTCATCGAGAGATTCGCTGGATACAATGTACAGGTCCTCTATGGGGGTAGATCGAATAGCAGCCCTGGTGGATGCCATACGCAGCTCCGGATAAAAGGCGCGCCATGCGGTCATGCCCTGGGCCTCTCCGCCGCTCTGCGACACGGTCAGATCGTTGAAAAACTCTATCCTGTCTACCCTGGTATCTGTGCGTACTCCTTCAAACCGGACGGTGTACTTCCCCACCGTCTCCTCGTCACCTGGCGTCATGATGACGTCGCGTTGCGTCCCATAGAAGGAGGAGCCGGCGACGCCCAGCGCCAGGACAACTATGGCCAGGTGCGCTACGTAGCCTCCGTACCTGGGTCGGTTGGCCGCGATCAGTCCACCAAAAGCGGCCAGGTAGTTGTCGCCCTGCCGATGGCGGACCAGCGTACCGTGCGCCCACTCTCGCGCAATCCCGGCCACGACAAAGGCGCACAGCCCAAAGGCTACCAGCGCGAAGGGCTTAGTAACACCTATCGCTAGCAACAGGCCCACCGTGACTATCGCCACTATGCCGGGAGTCTGGATTGCACGTCTCAGAGTGGTCGCGGATGCGTGTCTCCACGGTAGCAGCGGACCCACACCCATCAGAAAGATAAGTGCCAGCAGGAGCGGGCCGTTCACCTGGTTATAGAACGGCGCAGCTACGGTCACTGTGACGCCGCGGAACAGCTGGGATATCAGCGGGAACACCACACCCCATAGCGTGACAAAGGCGACGCCCAACAGTAGGAGGTTGTTGACGAGGAACGCTGCCTCCCTGGACAGCATGGAGTCCAACGATGCGGCACTTCTCATTGAGTTGTAACGCATTGCGAATACGCCGAATGAAAAGAGCACACTTACACCCAGGAAGGCCAAGAACACCCATCCCAACGTCGATGCACCGAATGAGTGGACCGAAGGTACCGGCCCGCCCCTGTTGATGAATATGCCGAACAGGGACAGTGTGAACGCGATATTGACCAGTACGATGTTCCACATACGGAACATGCCCCTGCGCTTCTGCACCATCAGGGAGTGAACAGAGGCTGTAAGCGCCAGCCAGGGCATCAATGCCACATTCTCTATCGGGTCCCAGGCCCAGTAGCCGCCCCAGCCCAGGATCGTATACGCCCACCAGGCACCCAGTAGCAGGCCGGTGCCCAGCATCGCCCACACAACCAGCGCCCAGACCCTTCCCACGTCCACCCACCCGTCCAGTGAGCGTCCGCTGATCAGAGAGCCTATACCTATCGAAAAAGGAATGCTCACAGCTGCCAGCCCGGTCATGAGTAGCGGTGGGTGGACGAACATCCCCGGATGCGTGAGCAGCGGATTGATTCCCTGCCCGTTCAAAGGCGTAAAGGAGAGCGTGTCGAACGGATTGGCCAGCACGACCATAACCCCTATGAAAAACATCACCACCACCATAAGAATAGCGATGGTGTACGGCAGGCTGTCCCCCAGCGCCTTCGGGACCAGCGCCACCATTACGGCGACCATAACCGACAGCGTAAATGCGATGTATAAGAGCGAGCCTTCATTGCCAGCGTAGAATGCGACCCAGGTGTACGCCGGATTCATGGCAAGGTTGCTGTGAGCGGCCACGTATTCAACGCGGAAGTCGTGACGCAGGAAGGACATGACCAGACTGAACGTAGCCACGGCCAGTATCACGGGCACCATGTAAACGGCATGCCTGGCGCTATCCAGCAGATACGGCGAACTCCGCAGTCTGCCAAGGACGGAGCCGGAGGCCCCGTACACGGTAAGCGCCATTGCCAGATATAAGGCTATCGTGCCGGTTTCAGCCATCTATATATTGCGCCGATGGTGGTGTGCTCTCAGGGGCGCCGTCATCTCCACGGAGGATGCGCTCCAGTTCCAGGTCAACTTGGGCCAGGTACGGCTCCAGACCAGCCTCATCCGCGGCGACCTCTTTCGTTGCGCCGATCCCGCTTGGGTTCTGGCGCATCCCACGAAGAATTATGGTCAAAGCCGCCATCGCCGCCGCGATTCCGAGCAGCGGGATGCCCCATGCCACCAGGTTGAACCCGCTCTTGGGCGGCGCAGCCAGAACATCCTCGTTGTATCGTCCCACGAAAAAGTCCAGGATATCCTGCCGCGTCTCTCCCAAGGCCAGCTTCTCCCGCACAATGGTCCGCATCTGCTTTGCTAGCACGGTCTGGGACTGATTAATTGTCTCACCGGGGCAGATGGGGCATATCAGGCTGCTGTCTATCTCCTGAGCCCGCTCCTCTAATGTTGGAGACACCCCCTGGTTCAGACAGGCCGTGCCCACCATGCCGATCACAACCAGGACAATGGCGCCGAATACTCTACCCGGCTGGAAGGGTCTGTGTATCTGCGACATTGAATGCGTCATGCCACTGCTACAAGTATAGCAAGCATAGGGTGTGGCGGTCAGTATTGGAAGCAGGGAAACCAAGGTGATGCCCCATCAAAAGTAAGAGCACCCCAGGCAAGTCCGGGGTGCTCTTGCGTAACCCAACTCTGTATTAGGAACTGGTTGTGCTGATGTACGTGTCCGGACTGGCCATGAACTGGCTCCGGCAACCCATGGTGTCAAAGTAGTACCAGGTGCCTTCATGGAACCGGCGGGTACCTTTAGTGGGGTCCACCTCCGTCGCGCCAACCACCGTCTGACCCGATTCGGCCCGAGCCGCATCCTCATCCACATTAGCGTTGCATACTAGACAGGTAGCCATACAGTTTACGCTCCTCTCGTCGTGTATATTGCCGACGAACCGCTACAACAAGCTCAACGATCGCGCTAGGCGACCGGAGCCAGTTCGTACATCGACTCCCCTAGCTGAACCGTCCCGGGGTTGTCTAGGAGCGCCTGCGAGATCCTTCGCCGGTGCTCATAGGTGGTCCCAAGTCTCATGGTCGAGGCGGAAACTCGCCGGTACCAAAGGTGAAGGTCGAACTCCATCATGAAGCCGATTCCCCCGTGGATACTCTGGGAGTTACGCACCGCAGCCTGGCACCTTTCATTACAGAAGGACTTGGCCTGGGATACCTCTATGCTGGCCGGCAGGCCCTCGTCCATCCTCCACAGGGCTTCGTGGGTAAGCAACTCGCCACCGTCAACCCACATGATCATGTCGGCTAACATATGCCCTACCGACTGGAATGCGCCTATGGGGCGTCCGAAGGCCACGCGGTTCTTGGCGTACTCTATGGCCAGTTCTGAGTCTTTTCTGGCAGCTCCCAGCATCTGGCAGCACAGCAGGGCTGTGCCACGGTCGAGCATCGCGTCCGCAATGGGCCAACCCTGGTTCAACTCCCCTATCAAGTTCGCCTTGGGCACGCGGACGTTGCTGAAGTCCACTTCGCCCTGCTTGTCCTTGGCCAGCGTGACGTACGGGGTGTACGACAGGCCTGAATCATGGGCATCGACCAGGAATACTGACAGACCCTCGTTGCTGGCGGAGGCTTCCGCCGTGCGTGCCACGACTACAACATGGTCTGCGACGTTGAAGTTGTCCACGAACCGCTTGTTGCCGTTGAGGACAAAGTCATCGCCATCGGTGGTCGCCGTAAGCTGTACGGCATCGGACTGAAGCCTGGCGTCCACCTCTTGGAAGGCCCAGGTCATCAGCAGATCTCCACTGGAGACCCCTGGCAGTATCGCCTGCTTCTGCGCATCGGAGCCGTCTGAGGCCACGGTCAACGCGGCGACCATGGTGCTGTGAAGGGGGACGGGCGCCATGGCTCGGCCCACCTCCTCAAGGATGATGCCCAGGTAGGTCAAGGGCAGACCCTGTCCACCATACTGCTCAGGAAGGGATATCCCGGGCCATTCAAGCTCCACCATCTTCTTCCACAGTTCCGGTGAATAACCCTGGTCGTCCTTCTCCATGGCCCGTACCAGTGTCGTCGGGCACTCACCTTCTAGGAACTCCCGCGCCAGGTTGCGCACCATATCTTCTTCTTCGGTAGGAAGTATATCCATAGCTCTCCCTCGATACTTAAATTAAGGGATCGGGCCATTTCTGGCATTCAGAAGAAGCAAAGGTGAATATGGTTCCTCACCCTTGCTTCCATAATTACAGGGCTGTTCTCGCTAGCCTCTCGGAAGTCCCAGGCCGCGGCGTCCTACCTGGTCACGCATGATCTGCACGCTGCCGTGGTTGATACCGGACTGGAATGCACCAATCAGGTTGTGCGCGTATACCCCGTTCTCTATCGTCCGTGGCGACGTGCTTAAGAGTTGGCCGTATGGTCCCAGCATCTGCGCGATCGCCTCCGTGATCTTCACGCCATGCTCAGGTGCCCAGACCTTTTCAGCGGAACCTTCGTAGGTGAAGTCCTTACCCTCACGCATCACGATGGACATGCTGCGCAGCGTCATCAGGCGGCATACCTGCGCCTCTATCCACAGCTCTGCCAGCTTGTCGCGCATTTCCGGCTCTTCGGCGATCGAATGGCCGTTGATCTTGCTGGTCTTCGCCCAGTTGACTATGTCCTCGTCGCGGCGTATGGACATGACATATCTGCTGGCGCCAACGCGGTCCAGGTTCAGGCCCATGGCGCCTACGTACCAACCCATGTTCTCCTCGCCGAGTAGGCTACTCACGGGTACCCGAACGTCCTCGTAGAATGTCTCGTTGGTCCTTGCATTTCCGTAGGTGGTTCCCGGTGGTGCCGGAGGGTCATTCTGGATGCTCCACAGAGGGCGAACTGTGATACCCGACGTGTCCAAAGGAAACAGGAGTATCGAAATGCCTCGGTGCTTGGGAGCGTCGGGGTCCGTCCGCACCATCATATAGATGTGCGTGGATGAGTGCGCGCCAGAGGTGAAAATCTTCTGACCGTTAATGACGTAGAAGTCGCCATCCCGGACCGCCCTGGTCTGTAGACTTGCCAGATCGGCGCCTCCACTGGGCTCGGTGAATCCCTGGGCAAAGGAGATCTCACCACTGATGAGCCTGGGGAGGTAGTAGTCCTTCTGCTCCTGCGTGCCAGCCGCCATGATCGCCGCGCCGGTGCCGCCAGCAAGACCTACCTGGAATCCTATTCGGGTGAACTCCTCGTCCACCAGGTACTGGCTCAGCTGGTCGCCGTCCTGGCCGCCGTACTCCTTGGGCCAGGCGATGGCCAGCCACTTCTTGTCCGCTATCTTCTTGCGCAGCTCCTTTACATACTGGCTGCGACCACCCTCCTCCCCTGACGCCGTGGCCAGCTTCTCCTGGTCCACCTCCTCAGCGATAAACTTGCGGACCTCTTCCCTAAGGGCCTGTTGCTCAGGAGTCCATCCAAATTTCATACTGTTACTCCCACTTAGTGAACTGCGGTGCTAGCATCCGCCATGCCCTGCCTCACCCCCACGGTTGGGTATCACAGGTTGAGACGTTTCACGTTGCCCTGATTGTGCCTTGGTCGCCAAAGTATGTCAAGACGCAATTACAAGAAGGGGCATTTCAGCGCGTTCCTGCATGCGGCCTTACATACGAATGGAGCGGGGATTTATCCCCCGCTCCATTCTCTGACTTAAGTTGTTCAGTAGCTAGCCTCTCGGAAGTCCCAGGCCGCGGCGTCCTATCTGGTCACGCATGATCTGCACGCTGCCGTGGTTGATACCGGACTGGAATGCACCAATCAGGTTGTGCGCGTATACCCCGTTCTCTATCGTCCGTGGCGACGTGCTTAAGAGTTGGCCGTATGGTCCCAGCATCTGCGCGATCGCCTCCGTGATCTTCACGCCATGCTCAGGTGCCCAGACCTTTTCAGCGGAACCTTCGTAGGTGAAGTCCTTACCCTCACGCATCACGATGGACATGCTGCGCAGCGTCATCAGGCGGCATACCTGCGCCTCTATCCACAGCTCTGCCAGCTTGTCGCGCATTTCCGGCTCTTCGGCGATCGAATGGCCGTTGATCTTGCTGGTCTTCGCCCAGTTGACTATGTCCTCGTCGCGGCGTATGGACATGACATATCTGCTGGCGCCAACGCGGTCCAGGTTCAGGCCCATGGCGCCTACGTACCAACCCATGTTCTCCTCGCCGAGTAGGCTACTCACGGGTACCCGAACGTCCTCGTAGAATGTCTCGTTGGTCCTTGAGGTACCATAGGTGGTTCCCGGCGGTGCCTGCGGGTCGTTCTGGATGCTCCACAGAGGGCGAACTGTGATACCCGGCGTGTCCAAAGGAAACAGGAGTATCGAAATGCCTCGGTGCTTGGGAGCATCGGGGTCCGTCCGCACCATCATATAGATGTGTGTAGAAACATGGGCCGAAGAGGTGAAAATCTTCTGACCGTTAATGACGTAGAAGTCGCCATCCCGGACCGCCCTGGTCTGTAGACTTGCCAGATCGGCGCCTCCACTGGGCTCGGTGAATCCCTGGGCAAAGGAGATCTCACCACTGATGAGCCTGGGGAGGTAGTAGTCCTTCTGCTCCTGCGTGCCAGCCGCCATGATCGCCGCGCCGGTGCCGCCAGCAAGACCTACCTGGAATCCTATTCGGGTGAACTCCTCGTCCACCAGGTACTGGCTCAGCTGGTCGCCGTCCTGGCCGCCGTACTCCTTGGGCCAGGCGATGGCCAGCCACTTCTTGTCCGCTATCTTCTTGCGCAGCTCCTTTACATACTGGCTGCGACCACCCTCCTCCCCTGACGCCGTGGCCAGCTTCTCCTGGTCCACCTCCTCAGCGATAAACTTGCGGACCTCTTCCCTAAGGGCCTGTTGCTCAGGAGTCCATCCAAATTTCATACTGTCGCCCCCCGTTCTGATTTTCTGCTGCGCAGTGCCTAAACAGGCTTGAATTTTAAAGCGCGGTCAGCGCTGCGGGATGCCTGGCATCATGCAACGGCGTAATTCTGACCTTTCAAGAGAGTAATGTCAAGCCTCAGAGGGAATCGAGACTCGCAGGTTCGGGATACCGGCACTACTGGATAGAACGGAGATAGTGTACCAGTGTCCACCTGTCCTCTGGCGTAAGGAGTTTCCCAAAGGGAGGCATCAGAAACTGGTCGGACGGCAGCCCGAAAGCGCCGGCGAACCCCTCGGTGATAACAAGGAACGCCAATCCGCCTTCACCGCCTGAGACCGCCCCGCTAGTGGTCAGGTTGGCGGGCGACCTGGGGTAGCCGGCCATTTCCAACTTCCCACTCATCGGCCCATCGCCCATACCCGTCGCACCGTGGCATACGGCGCAGTTTATCTGATAAAGGACCTGTCCCTGCTGTAGCGTTGCGGCCGTTGCAGCCACAGGGTTTACCAGGCCAGCGGCGTCCGACAGTGCGTACGCCACCTCTCGCCCCGTGATTGGCACCGAATCGGATGGGGCCGACAGGCTGGGCGGCTCCTGAATCTTGTAGGACTGGTTGTAGTGCATCTCTGAGAAGAAGTCCAACGGGTATGACCCGCGAGAGCAGCCAGCCAGCACAACGCCGGCTAGTGCTACCACGAGCAACAACAGCCCTCGCCTGCCCCAGGCTGTAGCCGCCGTCGATTCCCCGCCTATCTTCTGCGAAACCTTCAACTGGTCTAGCTGCCTTCCTTCAGCACATCCTCAGCGCCTGCCCGCCGAAACAGCTGCTCCACAGCGTTCTGCCTGTCCTCGGCAACGTCCACCGTGATGCCCACGTAACCTTCTGTGATGCGTGGGTCATACAGCCCTGCACTCAGGTTGGGCACACGAGACTCGAAGAATATGCCTATGACAGTGAAGATTATGGCCCCGAGCATTGTCCCTTCATAGCTGATGATCAGCATGGGCGGAAGTGACAGGATGGGCTTGCCACCTGTGACCAGTGGATACGCTATCTGTGTTGCTGTCGTCAACAGCATTGCTACTGAAAAGCCCAGCAGGGCCCCTATAAAAGGAAAGACATACAGCTTGTGCTTCGTCTCCCGTTCCCCAAAAGCGCCCTCCGGGTACGGCGCGTCCGTCAGGATATCGAAGTTATCATTGCCGTAGCCGGCCTGCTCTAAGGCCTCCGTGGCGTTGGCCGCTTCCTGGTCGTCTTTGAATAGCGCCAGCATCTGTGGCATGGTTCCGCTCCTTACCCCTTACTCCTCTACACGGAGGGCTGGTACGCTCCTCCGGCCTACCTGAATGTCGTCGGCCAGGGTCTGCCCCTCCTTGATATCGAACAGCGGTATCAGTGGGAACACCTTGGCGAACAGTAGCAGCAGGAAGAACACTAGCGCAAAGGCACCTACAATTATGGTGATCTCAAACGCGCTGGGATGGTATGTCCCCCAGTCGAATGTCAGCGGCTGCTTCCGAGCCAGTCCCGGTATGATTATCAGGAACCGCTCCAGCCACATGCCCACGTTTACCGCAAGGGAGGTTATCAGCATCCATTTGATGCTCCGTCTAATCCGTCTGGACAGCCACATGGAAACCGGGAATATATATCCCAGGACAATGAACGCCAGGAACAGAGGCCAGAACGGCCAGGTGAATACCTGGAGCTCCCGCAACGCTATCTCCTGTGCCTCCAGGCTGAATAACGCGAATGTAAACTCTAAGAAGAAGAAGAACAGCCATGCCGTGGCGATGACGATCAGCAACCGCCCAAGGCTATCCAGGTGCTCCGGCCTTATGTACTTATCCCACTTGAACATGCCACGGAGCACAATCATCATAGTGACCACCGCCGAGACGCCGGAGTGTACTGCTCCGATGACGAAGTAGGGCGCGAATATGGTGGCGTGCCATCCCTCTACCCCAATGTTCACGGCGAAGTCCCAGGAAACGATGCTGTGGACCGAGACGAATACAGGCAGTAGCAACGCCGAAAGCAGGAAGCCGGCGACTATCTGGAGCTTCCACTGCCTTGGTGTGCCACGCCAACCCATAGCCAGGACGTTGTAGATCTTGTGGCGGATCCCACTGGTCCTGTCTCGCAGCACTGCTATGTCCGGGATCAGTGCCACAATCACGAACAGCGTGCTCCCCGTCAGGTAGGTGAATATGGCCGCAGGGTCCCATACCAGTGGAGAGCGTACATTTATCCACAAGCCTCTGGCGAAGTCGTACGGGAATATCCAGTAGAGCACCCGCCACGGGCGTCCCGCATGTACAATAGGGTGCATTGCAGCCACCATTAGCGAAAACACCGTTAGTACCTCTGCCGCACGGGTAGCGGGCCTCCGCCACTCCGCTTTGCTCAGCCGCAGAATGGCTGAAAGCATAACGCCGGCGTGACTGATACCTATCCAGAATATGAAGTCTGTCAGGAAGAAGCCCCACATCACTGGACGGTTCAGGCCCGTCACGCCCATACCTCTATTTATCATGATCCCGAAGGATATCGCTGCCCCAAGCACAAGGGTGCCCATGAAACCCACCAGGCCCCAGTACCACATGGGCGCCTTCAAGTTGAAGCTCAACAGTTCGCTGTTGATCTCTTCGTGAGTAAGGGATACTCGTTCTTGCATAGCTAGCGTTGCCTCGTCGCGTGTTACTCCGGCCTACCCATTACGATCGTATCTATCCGTAGGAAGCGCCGGACGGTCCGGAGCCTTATACCCTGGCTCATCTCCCAGATCGACATGATTGGTACCACCCGCGCCGCCAGAAGGAACAGGAACATCGCACCGGATATCCCACCCACCACCATCATCAGGTCGAAGGCGTCCGGGTAGTTGGTTGCGGGGAGTACCTCTATCGCGTGGCTGGTAATGTCATCGTTGGGAATGGAGAATGCAGCCACGTATACTCGCATCTTGTCGAACAGGAGTCCTGTCAGTATGAATACCGATGCCAGAGCCGGGCCAAATGTCGACCTCCGAACGGTATTCCAAAGCAGAGTCAGGAACGGTGCCAAGAACGAAAGCCCGAAGGCCAGGTAGAAGTACCACCTGTACGTTTTGAACATCAGCAGGTCCAGCAGGTTCTGCTCCAACGGCATGCGCCCATACCAGAAAACAATGAAGCCGGACCACCAGAAGTAGAACCACAGCAGGGACAGGGCAAGCAGGATTTTGCTCGCGGCCCAGAAATGCTCCATGTGGACGTACTGCTCCATATGGCCATACCGGCGCAGCACGTAAAGTGTAAGTATGGTGATTGCCATCCCTGCATGTAGGCCGGCGAGTGCCTGCTGGGCAGGGAAGATGGCATCCCGCCACCCAGGGACTAGGGCCATAGAGAAATCTATGCTTATAAGGGCGTGGGTCATGACCAGCATCAGGAAGTACAGGCCACCCAGCATGGTTAGGCCTTTCCACAGTATCTTCCACTGTTTCCAGGAGCCCAGCCAGATTCCTACCGGCTCGCCCGCCCTGGACCGTATCTGCATCCGGTCCGCCTTGGCCGAAAACCAGAGCAGGCCTAGACCGGCCGCAACAACAGCCATAAGAGCAAGCATGTCATAGACGTGAGGCGCTCCATAGATCTTACCCAGGCTGCCCAGGGTGTCGCTCTGGAACCATAGCGTCCGACGATTCATCGCCGAAGGCACCATGAACAGCAGCGGTATAAACATCACGATTACCAGCAGGCCGACCACCGAGTACAGCTCTGCTATCCGGACCATGGGCCGACGCCAATGAGCCCCGGCCAGGCGGAATGCTACAGCCACCAAAGGTGCGGAGACAAATGTGGTCAGTAGGAAGGCCATAGTGCCTGCGAAGTAGCCCCAGGGCTGCCGCTCGTCGAAGCCGTCGATAGCGGCGCGCGCCACAAACCCAACCACTCCCAACAGGAATAGCAGACCTGTGACCCAGATCCATCGCCGATACCTCGGACCGGTGGTGGCGTGCCTTTCCGCCATGTCGCTGACATACTCCGCCACAGTAAACTCTGGCGGGTGGCCGTTCCTACGCTCCATGCGTATGTTCCTCCACTGACGGGTCAACCTTCTTCAGGTAGATCACATTAGGTTCCGTTCCCAGATGCTCCATCAGCCTAAAGTTGCGGTCGTCTTCCTTCAAGGAGTTGATTCGACTACCCGTGTCCACGGCATCCCCGAACACCAGGGCACCCGTGGGACACGCCTGTGCGCACGCCGTCTGCAGGGAGCCGTCCGGGATATCCCGATCTTCACGGCTGGCATCCAACTCCGACCTGCGGATGCGCTGAATGCAGAAGGAGCACTTCTCCATTACTCCCCTGCTCCTGACGGTCACGTCCGGGTTCAGCTGGTTCTTTAGCGGCTCCGGCCAGACAGGCTCCCACCAGTTAAACATCCGTGCATGGTAGGGGCAGTTGTTCTGACAGAAGCGCGTGCCGACGCAGCGGTTGTATATCTGTACATTCAATCCTTCGTTGGTGTGATAGGTGGCGAACACCGGGCAGACCGGCTCGCACGGTGCGTTGTCGCAGTGCTGGCACAGCACCGGCAGGAAACGGGCCTTCACGTTGGGGAACTCACCTTCCCAGTACCGCTCTATGCGTATCCACAGGTGGGACCGCCGCTGATCGAATTGCGAAGGGGAATTTATAGGCACATTGTTCTCCGCCTGGCAGGCCACAACGCATGCTTGACAGCCTGTGCAGCGGTCTGCGTCCACTATCATCTGCCACTTATGTTTCGTTCGCGTCGTTACCATTAAGCGTCTCCTTGCGACATCGGGCTCGTGCGATGTCTGTCCGTCACTCCAATCCTGCTATGGGAATGATCTCTTCCGGCAAAATAGGCAGCACTACGCCTTCCAGCTTGGACAGGCGGACCCAATCGCCGGTCTTCTTGACACTCACACGGGTCGCCGCCCAGGCCAGCGCGCCCGTTTCTGCATCCTTAAGCGGTGACACAATCGAAAGGACATTGGCCCCACGTCCGGCCGCCACCTTGGTGCGGTACAGGTCTGGACCTATCTCATAGTCTCCATAGGTCGTGTGGCCCTGACCCGTAGGTACAGATATAACGCCGGGCGCCGCGGCGGGGTGTGGATACGCCAGCACCCTGATGCTCCGTCCCCCAGGACCCTCCAGCTCAAGCACGTCGCCTTCCTTTATATCCATCTCCTTGGCCACCTGTAGGTTGATCTCCGCCCAGGTATGCCAGGTAGCAGTTGTCAATGGATCAGGTGTGGCTTGTAGCCATGACAGGTTAGCCCCTTTGCCATCCCCTAGCGAGATGGAAGAGAAGGGGAGCAGGTTGAATGTTTCGCTGCCCGTAGGCCCGTCAATGGTCGGGGCCAGCCGCTCCGTGGGCAGCCTGGGGGGTGTCGGTGCCGCCGTGGCGTTCTTGGCGTTCCCGTCCCACCAGCCGCCGCGCTGAAGCACCGTGTTCCAGAACGCTTCAAAACTGCCTGAACTCACCGAGCCTCTGCCAAAGTCCTGTAGCCGCTGAGCGGTGGCACGAAGCGCATCCTTCATATCGTCCCAGGGCAGCGCTGCGTCGGTGCCGCCTCCCAGGCGTTTGGCTACCCCCAGCACAACGTCCCCGAAAGCCCGCGTTCCGGACTGGAACGGATAGACTACCGGCTGCTGGAATGTCACGGTCTGATACCCGGGCCCCGGATCTGGGATGTCGTCTCCCCAGGACTCTAGGTAAACATGGTCAGGCAGCACCAGGTCCGCCTTGGCCGTTGTTTCGTCCATGAAGCCGGAGAAGCTGACCACCTTGCCGGCCCGCTCCATCGCGCCGGCGAAGTCCACCGAGTCAGGGAGTCCGTACGCCGGGTTGGCTCCGTGCACCATCAGTACGGTTACATTACCGTCGCGCATCTCCTGCGCTAGCGCCTCCCACTCCTGGAAGGATGCCCCGGCGTCAGTGGCGGCTATATCCGGCAGTGGCGATCCGGGATTGAACAGTACGCCGCCCTCTTCGCCTACGTTGCCCAGCAACCAGTTGAGGCTGTATATGGCGGACATGTTGAACTGGCCGTTGGTGTGTGCCGCCGCTGATCCGCCGCCCAGTACCAGGCTGTGGTCATGTCCCACAAGCTCCTCAGCCAGCTCCCTGATCCGCTCAGCGGAGATGCCTGTTGCGTCCGCCACACTCTCAGGCGCGAAGGCTGCCAGGACTGCAGTGCCGCCAGGGCCGGTCAAAGCGCTTGCGGCGGCGCTGTCTATATCGTTACCATGCTCGGCCATGAGCACGTAAGCGATGCTCATGGCGACTGTCCCCTCCATCCCGGGGTTCACGTACAGCCACCTGTCAGCGTTGGCCGCTGTCATGGACATGCGCGGCTCCACCTGGACGAATGTCCCCCTGCGCTCGCTCCCCTGCCTGAACTCGCCGTAGGCCTGGCTGTATGCCACTGGCGAGAGCCAGGTAGACAAGAAGTCGGCGCCAAAGTTAAGCACGTAGTCCGCGTTTGCCAGGTCGAACTTGGGCAGCGTCTCCTGCCCAAACACCTGTTTCACGGTGGCCCTCAGCACACTATTCTCCATAGGCTCGTGGGCCATGCGGCGGCCGCCTAGAGCGCCCATGAACCTGTCCGTAACCATGCCCAGCGTCCCGCGGAGCGGGTCGGTAACCATCACAACGGAGCTTCCACCTCCGCCCAGAGCATCCGTCAACTCACTCAGCGCATCGTCCCATGAGATGGACACGAGTGCCCCGCCTTCACGGCGCATTGGTCCCGTGAGACGATCCGGGCTGTATAGCGCCTGGACTCCCGCCTGGCATCGCACGGTGGTTTTGCCACGGCTTACCGGGTGGTCGGGGTTGCCCTCTATCTTCAACGCCCTGCCCTCGACAACTCGGACGATGATCCCCTCACCCATGCCGCAGTGGACGCACGATGTGGCGTACCAGGCCTCTAGGCCGGACACTATGTCCTCCGGCAGCTTGGCCGCGCTCTGGACCTGCAGCTCCTCTTCCGGGATGCCGCAACCGACAAAGACTACGGTGCCTAAGGCACCTACGCCCGACCATTTCAGGAACTCGCGTCTCGTCGTCTTCATGTTAGACGGTCGGTACTCTCTTCTTCCCTATCCTAATAGTGGCAGATGGCGCAGTCCGTGGGAGCGCTGTACTCCCGGTGACAGTCCACACAGTCGCCCATCTTCAGCACCCGTACCTGCTCAACCACAGTCATCGTCTCAACCGCCCCGTGGCAGGTGGAGCACACTGCCGAGGGGGCTATTCCGTCCCGCTCTGAGAAGAACCGTATGTGTGCGTCATGTACGAACTGGACATGGTCCGGAAGCCGGTGCACTCGCTCCCAGGTGATCGGCTCGCCTGCCTCCGCGGCCGCTCGCAGTATACCTATCTCGGTCGCGGCCGTGACGCTGTCCGAACTCTCACCCGTTATCTGCGAGTGGCAGAACATGCACTGCTCCACGGCGGGTACTGTAGCCGCCGCACCCAGCGCAACATTCCTGTGGCAGAAGGTGCAGTCCAGCCCTATGCCACCGTCATCCACCGCGCCTGCGTGTACCGTATGCGGAAAGGCTATGGGCTGCTCAGGCCCCTGGTACCCTATCGGCAGTCCGAACCAGGCGTTTCCGATAAAAAAAGCCGCCACTCCCAGGGTGGCTAGCGGCCCTACTACGAAGAAAAAACCTATTGCTATCAGGTTACGTCGACTCATCCGAAACTAATCTACCTCTTGGAGCCTGATTGAGGTTGTTCCCCTATATCCACCACTTTGACAACACTCGTTGAGTGAGGTCAGCTTGAAACAGTATGAGCACGATAGCACTCACTGCTATCAGGAAAATCCCCAGCGCACCTATATAAAATAGCGGCCGTAGGCGGGCGATTCGCGCCGATATCAGGCCGCTGCCCGCAAGCGAGGGAATAATCGCATGGGCTGTTAAGAAGGTAAACGCCGCCATGATAATGAAAAGGAGGTAGACCCACAGCAACCTGAGCATCGTGGAGATGTCATGCCAGATCGAATTATCTACGAAGGCGGGGTCCATACTCTACCTCGGGCGCAACCCTATGCGGACCGTGCCACCGCCCATCCACAATTCCCCTAGCTGGCCTGCGACACTGTATCAGTTTGATGTCTCGTTGTGAAGCCCCTTTGTGACCAAATTTCACAAACTCCATGCCCATGCGTATTGCGTTTCCACTGCGGATTGCTACAATGTACCTGATTCAAAGGCATATTTTGTAACGAGGGTCAAATGCCTAATCAGCCATTGCTTAACCAGATAGACACAACCACGGCGAGCACCTACTCCCGCCGTACCTTTCTGACGCGCGCCGCTCTCGGTGCGGTCGCAGCCGCTGGGGCTACGCTGGCGGCGGGACGCATCTTGGCCGGCGGCAAAAGTCAGACTTCACTGCCCGGGCAAGGCTCCATCTTTGAGCCACGTCGTAAGGATCTCCAGCGATACTGGCAACAGAAGCTAGGCCGGTTCCGCCTGAAGTAACCTGGGCTTTGGTCGGCACCCGTGATTGAACCTATCGCTTAACTAGGAACTGTTCCTACCCCAATGTCCCTATCTCTTCTTGCCCCAAGGAAGGTGTCCCGACTTGTCGGGACCGGGGAGATTTCGGACGGGTGTCCCCTTTCTGGGCACTGCTCAGACCCATACCTTTTGCCGCTGGCTCAACGACAGGCTTTGGCTGATGGTGGAAGAAATATGGGTGCAGGGCACGCCCTGCCCTGCCCGTTACATGAGCGGTATGGGATGCAGTTGGCCGTCCACAAAGCAGGTCAGTCCGTGGCCGGGGTCTATCCGCGCCGCCACCGTTGATCCAACGTCGTAGACCTGGTAGTGCGGCCGTAGGCTGTTCACCACTGACCCCGAAGGCAGACGCACGCGGTACAGGTAATGGGCACCCTGGAAGACACGTTCGATCACTGTTGCGCCTCCGTCCTCCTCCAGATAGATGGCTACGTCGTCGGGCCGCACCATCACCTGTACGTCGGATGTTGGCCCAGCATTCTCAGGCCGGGGCAGCATGCCCAGCTCCGTCTCCAGTACCTCCCCCACTACCTTGGTAGGAAGAAAGTCCGCGACTCCCATGAATCTCGCCACAAAAGGTGTCGCAGGTGAGTGAAATATGCGCTCCGGCGTGTCCACCTGCTGGATAGTGCCCTGGTCCATCACTGCTATCCGGTCTGCCAGGAAAAGCGCCTCCTCCTGGTCGTGCGTAACAAAGATGCTTGTAGCCCCGGCCTCGGTCAGTATCTGGCGCACCTCGGCCCGGACCCGCGCTCTTAGAGCTGTGTCCAGGTTGGAGAACGGTTCGTCTAGGACCACAACAGCCGGGCGCGGCGCCAGCGCTCGGGCAAGCGCTACTCTTTGCTGCTCGCCTCCTGAAAGCTCGTGTGGCATACGCCGCTCCATACCCGTCAGGCCGACCAGTTCCAGTACCTGCCGCACGCGATCATCCCTGTCGGGCAGCCCCCGGATCCCATAGCTCACGTTCCCACGCACGTCCAGGTGCGGGAACAGCGCGTAGTCCTGAACAACCATACCCACCCGGCGTTTCTCCGGTGCCAGTGAGAAGTCCGGCGCCGCCACCAGGTCTCCACCAACCGCCAGAGTGCCCGCGTCCGGTATCTCGAACCCAGCGATGAGGCGAAGCAGAGTAGTCTTGCCGCAGCCGCTTGGCCCCAGCAGGACCAGTTTCTCTCCATGGCCTACTGCCAGGTCCACACCCTGTACCGCCATCGTCGAATTGAACTGCTTGGACAGGCCAAAACACCGTATCGCTGGGGGCCTCATGACGCCATCCCTCTATCCCTGCGCAGCAGCCATACCAGGGGCACCGCTGAAACCAGTATAAGCAGCAGTGCTGGAGAGGCCGCTCTGGCGAAAAACCCGTCGGCGGTAGCGCCCCATATTCTGGTTGCCAGCGTCTGAAAACCTATGGGGCTGAGCAGCAGCGTCGCTGGCAGCTCCTTCATGGCTGTAAGGAATACTAGTGCTGCTCCTGCCACCAGTCCCGGGCGCACCAGCGGAATGGTGATAGTCACCCATACCCACGTTGGTGACCTTCCCAGGCTTCGGCCCACCTCCTCCAGCCGCGGACTCACCTGTAATAAGGAGGTTCGTACTGTCCCGACCGCCTGCGGAAGAAACAGCACGACGTAGGCGAACAGCAGCATCGCCACCGTCTGGTACAGGGCCGTGGCGTAGTTGGCGCCGAAAAAGACCAGTGCCAGTGCCACCACGATACCCGGCAGCGCAAAGCCCATGTAGGTAGATCGTTCAATAATTGAGGCCATTCGGCCAGGGTGTCGGACTGCCAGAATGGCCACCGGCAGAGCCGCTAGCGCCGCGGCAACGGCTGCTAGGCCTGATATATACATCGAGTTCCACGCCGCGCCCCAGAGCAAACGCAGCGGCTCCCCCGCGGCTATGCCACGAACGGTCCAGTAGCCCAGCACCGTGACGGGCAGGATCAGGGCCAGCGTCGCCACTGTCCCGCTGTAGATAAGTGCCGGCCAGCGCCAGCGACCCAGCCTGACCGTAGCGGCCGAACGGGCACTCCCTCCCGCTGACCTATGGTATCGTGCCCGCCCTCGGGCGCCGCCCTCCGCTACCAGCAGCGATATGGTTAGTACCGCCAACACCAGTGAGAACACAGACGCCAGGTTTCGGGAAAAGGATGCCTGGTACTGCACATATATCTGTTGCGTCAATGACTCGAATCGCAGCAGAGATACCGCTCCAAAGTCGCTGAGCGTGTACAGGGCTACCAGGAGACCTCCGACGCCCAGCGCTGGGCGCAGATGCGGCACCACCACTCGCAGGAAGGTAGACCACGGTCCCGCACCAAGGCTCCTGGACGCCTCCTCCAGGGCCGGGTCAAGCCTCCACAGCGCGGTCCTCAGGCTCAGCAGCATGTACGGGTAGGTGAACAGCGTCAGTGCAATCGCAGCGCCGGGAAATCCGTACAGGTCAGGCAGACGATTTACGCCGAAAGGCCCTTCAAGAAACTGCTGCAGCAATCCCCTGGGCCCCAGCGCGGATACTATGGCCAGTGCGCCCACGTAGCTAGGTATAACCAGAGGCAGCGTCGTTAGCACCGTCCAGCCTCTTCTGAACGGCTGGTCAGTGCGTACCGCCAGCCAGGCCAGGGGTAGGGCCACCATCGCGGATGCCACCGTCACCACGGCGGCAAGGCCCACTGTACGCAGCGTCACCCAAAGAGTGCGCTGGCGAAGCAGCAGGTCCAGCGCTTCGTCACCGGCACCAAAGGTACGTATCAAAAGGTATGCCAGGGGCAGTAGCACGGCGGCCCCCACAAGCAGTGCAGGCACCCACACCATCGCCGGCGGCCACGCCGCACGGCTGGCTACAACCCTGTCAGGCTCAACACCGGGAGCTACCACGCCGCTGGCCAACTAAAGGACTCCTGCATCTCTTAGCAGATCTAGGGTACCTTCCAGGTCGGCCAGCTCCCTCAGCTCTATGGCTGGAGCGTCTATTTCTGATAGCGGCACCAGCGCCGGATGGGTGGTAATACCCTGCACCACCGGGTACTCGAATGTCTGCGACGCGACGTACTGCTGTGCGGCATCCGACAGTAGAAACTCCACCAGCTTGAGGGCGGCCTCCTGCTTATCTGAGGTGGCCAGTATGCCGATGCCGGACACCATAATCAGTGCTCCTGGGTCGGCGTTTTGGGTATGGTAGTTTCGGGCCGGGAACTGCGTATCCTCCTGAATCGCCCTGAGCAGGTAGTAGTGGTTGACGAACCCCACGTCCACCTCTCCCGTGCCCACCGCCTGTACGATGGGCGAATTTTTGGCATATACCTGTGGGTCGTTTGCCATGACCCCGTCCAACCACAGGCGTGTCCTGTCCTCACCCCAGAGATAGCGCATCCCTGTTATCATTACCAGAAAAGAGCCGTTGGTGGGCGCCCAGCCGATGCGGCCCATCCACTGCGGCTCTACGAAACCCCATATGCTATCGGGCAGCTCATCCTCTGACACGGTCTTCGTGTTGTACACCACCGTACGTGCCCTGCCCGATACGCCTACCCACCTGCCGTTCGGCGATTTGAACTGGGCGTCGGTCACCTCCAGTATCTTGTCAGGGAGCCGTGTCAGTCTGGCCTCCAACGCACCTAGTGCGCCTGGGTCCTGTGCGTAGAATATGTCTGCCGGACTGTTATCCCCCTCCTCCAGTATGGCAGTCGCCAGCTCAACCGTGCCTCCCCAGCGCACCTCTACACGTATCCCCGTCTGGCTGGTGAACTGTTCGATAATAGGCTTCACCAGCTCCTCACCACGACCCGAGTACATTGTGATCGTGCCGGTCTCAACCGCCTCACCCTGGCAGGCCATTCCGGCCAGCATCACCAGCATTGCGCTGAGAAGGACCGCGTACGGTGTCAAACCCCTTCCGTGCAATGTTATCCCCTGTGCCCTACCTGTGTTGAATTCAAAGGATGAAAAGTTGACCAGTTTAGTCAACTTTAGCGTAGCATTGGGGCTGCCCATCGTCAACGACTTGTGACGAAATGAACAATCGTCTTTGATAGAGAGAACTAAATGTAAGTTGACACTTTCGTAAGTTACTGCTAACATCATGCATCATGGAGCAAGTGCTACAAGCCATTGCCGAGCCGAGACGCAGGCAGATACTCACACTGGTCCAGGATGTGGAACTGTCAGCGGGGAGTATCGCCTCGCACTTCTCAGTCACCAGGCCAGCTATCTCCCAGCACCTGCGGGTCCTTGCCACCGCCGGCCTGGTCACCGTCCGTAAGGAGGGAACTAAACGTATGTATAGTGCTCGGCCAGAGGGTCTGGCCGAGCTTAGGCGCCTCCTGGAGATGTTCTGGGACGGTCGTCTCCGGGCCCTTGCCCGGGAAGCGGAAGCCGAAGAACGGAGGACACAACAATGACCACCAGCGAGCACGACTACATAGAGAGCGAGGTTCGCATCGCCGCCCGACCGGAGACCGTCTTCCCATTCTTTACCGACCCGGAAAAGATGGTTCTCTGGAAGGGCGCCGCCGCCGAACTTGACCCACGGCCGGGCGGCATCTACCGGGTAAACATCACAGATGAAAACATCGCCCGTGGCGAGTATGTGGAGGTGGTCCCCAACTCAAGGGTGGTGTTCACCTGGGGTTGGGAGGGTGAAGGCCATCCCGTACCCCCAGGCTCCACTACAGTAGAAGTAACTTTGACTCCCGATGGCGATGGCACAATCGTCACGCTTAGACATTTGGGGCTTGCCGTGGAAGAACGCGAGATACATACCCAAGGCTGGGATCGCTTCATGCCGCGCCTGGCCGCTGTCGCCGAGGGGCGCGACCCCGGCCCCTGATTCCCTGGCGGCTGACCAGGCCATGCAAACGACTGCAAACCGAAGGGTCAGCAATAACGTAACATACATGGAGCCACCTAACCGGCCCTATATAAGGAGGGAACCTCATGCCAAACCCTATAGTTCACTGGGAACTCAACGCCGACGACGCAGGCAAGGCCCAGGACTTCTTCGCCGAAATGTTCGACTGGCACGTGGATACAAACAATCCCGTTAACTACGGGCTGGTGGATACCCATACCGATAACGGCATCGGCGGTGGCATCCACCATGACGACGATGCCCCCAAGGGCATCTCATTTATGTAGAGGTTGGTGACCTTCAGGCCTACCTGGACAAAGCGGTGAGCCTGGGCGGAGTCATCGTCATGCCGGTGACTGAGATTCCAGGCATGGTGACCATGGCCCATTTCGCCGATCCCCAGGGCAACGTTATCGGCCTGATACAGAGCGGTTCGGGATAGTAGTCCTGGCACCTGGCAGCACTTGAAAGGGGGTCCTCTACAGAAAATCGGCCCGCTGACAGTGTGCGTGTTACATGCTACAAACTATGGCACTAAGAGGAGGGACCAATGCCCAAGTTTATAGACCACCATCCCACTACCCCGATGCCGCCCGAGATGGCGCAAACCATAGCGGAGAAGATAAAGGCTGGGCAGCCGGATGAGCTCGGATCGGTAGCTCTCAACGTGTTCGTTGGCGAGAAGGATACCTGGTGCCTCGCTGAGGCTCCCAACGCCGATGCGATCCACAAGGCCCACGAGGCCATCGGAATCAACCTGGGCGCTGGCGATATCACAGAGGTTCAGAGTATCGTCTAGCTTAACACCAGGAGACCCCGAAGAGAAGAAGGGAACCCACGTTGTGGGTTCCCTTCTTCTCTTCCATCCATTTTTGGCCCTTTGGGGCTGTGCCTACGGCCTGCCCAGAGCCACTGGTCAGCTTTCTTACATGGGTGCAGGGCACGCCCTGCTACCTTCTACCGAGCTCCCTTTCCAGGCTGGCTGCACTCATGTGCACCATCGTTGGTCTAACGTGCGGGCACGTATGCGGCGACTCCGCCTCCTCCAGCTGGCGTACCAGCGATGCCATCTCTTCTAGGTTCAGAGGGTCGCCCGCCCGTACCGCGCTGTGACATGCGATGGATGCCGCAACAACGTCGGCTGCCTGTGCCGGGTCCTGCGCATTGGATAGCAGGTCCAGCACTTCGCTTAGCAGCTCTTCCGGGCCGGTGTCCTTCAAGCCGCTGGGAACACCTCGCAACAGGAACACGTTGTCGCCGAAGGGATCGCCGTGGAACCCGTATTCGGCCAACGTATCCCTCCACGCCTCCACCGCCTGTATCTGAGATGGTTGCATCTCCCCTGCCAGCGGCTCCAGCAGGCCCTGTACATCCGGGGTGCGCTCCGCGGCCCGTTTCGCCACCTGCTCATACAGCACACGCTCGTGGGCGGCGTGCTGGGCTATCAGGTAAACACCCTCCGGGCCCTCGGCCACTACGTACATACCTCCGGCCTGTCCCAGAACACGCAGCGCAGGCAACGCCTCTGCCATCAGCGGCAGCGGCCTCTCCTCAGGGGGTTGGCCCTCTCCATCCAGCGAGGATCTATCCGGGATCAGCATGCGCCAGGGCAACTGCGCCTCTCCCTGCTCTCCGCGCCTGTTCCATCCAGATGCCGTTCCGGTCTGGACGGGTGTGACCTCGCCTCGATGTGTCGCCGGAATGACAAGCGGGACCGGCGACCGGGCCACCAGGGCCTGCCGGGCGGCCCGCTGGACCAGCGAGAAGATAGCACCCTCACCATGAAAACGTACCTCTCGCTTGGCGGGATGTACATTCACATCCAACTCCTCCGGTGGCAGCTCCAGGTGAAGGGCGACTATGGGGTGGCGGCCCTCCATGAGCAGACCGCGGTACGCCTCGTCCACTGCTTGGAGCAAAAGGCGGCTCTGCACCCATCTGCGGTTGACGTAGAAGTTGATGGCGCTGCGGTTGGCCCTATGAACTGAGGGCGGCGACGCGTATCCCCAGGCACGGCGACCTCCATCATCCTCGCCGCTTACCTCCAGCATCCCGTCCACCGTGTCCCGGTCGTACAGTCGCCCAATGACATCCCTCAGACTGCCGCCGCCGGGCGACGCGAACCGTTCCCTGTCACCCACCAGTAGCTGGAACCGTATCTCCGGATATGCCATGGCCAGCTGCGTGACAACACCATGAATGCGCGTCGCCTCCGCCGCCTCTGAGCGCAGGAACTTGCGGCGCGCCGGTACGTTGGCGAACAGGTCACGCACCTCTACCGACGTACCTTCCGGCGACCCCACCGCGCCCTTTCGTTCCAACACGCCTCCGTTCACACGCACGTACGCACCCTGGTCGGTGCCCCGCGCGCGACTTGTCAGCACCAGCCGGGACACTGCGGCTATGCTGGGCAGCGCCTCACCCCGGAAGACTAGCGTTAATATACCCTTCAGGTCGCTTTCCTGGGACACCTTGCTGGTGGCGTGGCGCTCCAGGGCTACCTCCAGGTCCAGAACAGGAATGCCCTCACCGTCGTCCGTGATTCTGATCAACTCAACGCCGCCGCCACGCACCTCCACCGTCACACGCGTTGCTCCGGCGTCTATGGCATTCTCTACTAGCTCTTTGACAACGGAGGCAGGTCGTTCCACCACCTCTCCGGCGGCGATCTTGTCCGCTACTCTGGGGTCCAGTGCGCGTATCGGCATCTTATGTGCGCTGACCATGCATTGCTGATCGTCTCATGGAACGACCCAATAGTAGCACCCCCAAGTACCCTGACAGCTAGCGCTGAAGGACACAAATAGGCGCCCGATATCATCCATTCGGGTATCCCATATCCCGCAGAGGTCATGAGGGTGGAGTGGGCGGGAAGAAGGCGTTAAGCCCTAGTCACCGAGGGGTAGGTCAGGCCGTATTACGCAAGGCCAGGCATTCTCTCAACCCCCAAAGCATACCGAGAGAATGTGGCTGGAAAGAACGATGCCTTTTAACGCCCTGCCTAGCCCTCTGCCGCTTCCGCTGCCTCTCCGCGCCTGTAGTTTTCGTCGTTGGAGAACCCGTCACGTACGCAGTCCTGGATAATCGTGTACACCCGTTCCATCTCGTTGTCGGCGACGGTATTGTAGAAATAGGGTCGCACAAAGATGCCCCCCAGGGCAGTGGGTACCTCCGGGTAGTCGTCGATCACAATGTCCGGCTTCACCGGCAGCTTTGCCCTTGCTGTCGCTTCCACATAGTTGTTGATCGGCTTCCTGAAGCAGTCCGTTATGAATGGCTCCAACTTGTGCTCTCGTACCTCCGGCCACCTTATGCCAACACCAGACCACACATACAGCGTGTGCCCGTCTTCTATTAGCCGCTGCATCACCTCCCGGGTATTGGGCCGCAACGTGTTGTCCAACCCCAGCAGCGTGTAGTCCATGTCGAAAAATATGTTCATTCCTTCTTAGCCCTCTCCTGCAATTTATACAGCGCGTTGATCGCCTCCATGGGCGTCATTGCCGCCACGTCCATTTTCAGCAGCTCCTCCAACGCCTCCGGCGATGGCGCGAACATTCCGAGCTGCTTCCCCCCTATGTCCCGTGACCTGGTCGCTGGACCGGATGTCACGCCGTTCTGACCGGCCTCCTCCGGAACTCCCAGCACCTCCCAGGCCCGACGAATCACATCCCTGGGCAGCCCAGCAAGCTGCGCCACATGTATCCCGTAGCTTCTGCCCGCACCGCCGGGGACGATCCGGTGCAGGAACACCACCTCCCCACTCTCTTCCGTCACAGCCACCGAGTAGTTGCGCGCCCGTTGCAGCGTATTCGCCAGATCCGTCAGCTCATGGTAGTGGGTGGCGAACAGCGTGCGGCACCCAAGCTCCGGGTCGTTATGAACATGCTCCGCCACCGCCTGGGCGATGGACAGCCCGTCGTAGGTGCTCGTCCCCCGCCCTATCTCGTCAAGTATAATCAGCGACCGCCGCGTCGCATTGTTCAGTATAGTCGCCGTCTCCGTCATTTCAACCATGAAGGTGGACTGCCCAGTCGCCAGGTCGTCCTGTAAGCCCACCCGCGTGAATATCCGGTCCACCAGTCCCACAGTGGCCGACTTTGCGGGCACGAAGCTGCCCATCTGCGCCATGAGTACAATCAGCGCCACCTGACGTATGTAGGTGGACTTCCCTGACATGTTGGGCCCCGTGAGCACTACAAGCTGCTCATCATCTGCCGATAGCGTCGTGTCGTTGGGCACGAAGCTGCCGGGAGGCAGGACGCGTTCCACCACCGGGTGCCGGCCCCCCTCTATCTGTAGTCCCTGACCGTCACCCATTTCAGGTCGCACATATCCGTAGCGGTCTGCCGCCTCGCCTAGGGAGGCGAACACGTCCACGTGGGCCACCGTCTCCGCCGCCTGGAGCACCTGGTTTGCACCGTCGCCTACCTGCTTGCAGACCTGGCGGTACAGCGTGTTCTTCAACTCCTCCATGCGCTCCCGCGCATTCAGTATAAGGCTCTCGTACTCCTTGAGCTCCGGCGTGATGTATCTCTCACCGCCGGTCAGTGTCTGGCGGCGCTGGTACTCGTCCGGCACAAGGGACAGGTTTGCCCTGCTTACCTCTATGTAGTACCCGAACACCCGGTTGTATCCCACCTTCAGACTCTTGATGCCGGTGCGATCCCTCTCCTGTCCTTCCAGCTTTGCAATGTACCCTCGGGCATTGCGGGACGCGGTTCGCAGTTCGTCCAGCTCCGGCGAGAATCCGACACGCACCACCGTCCCCTCCCCCACCAGGCCCGGCTGATCCTCGATGGCCTCGCGGATCAGTGCGGCCATCTCCTGGCACGTAGGCAGACGTCTGATCAGGCAATTCATCTGTGGCCCATCCCCCCCCCCCCCCCCAAGCACCTCTCGCATCTCCGGAATCGCCTCCAGGCTCTGTCGCAGGCCTACCAGGTCCCGTGGCACAGCGGTGCCCCCACGTACACGGTTCACCAGCCGCTCCATGTCTGATATTCGGCCCAGAACCCGTACCAACTGCTGTCTTCGAACAGCGTCCCGGTGACACCATGCGACGCTCTCCAGCCTCTGCTCAATGGCTTCGATGTCCAGAAGCGGCTGTCCCAGCCAATGCCGCAGTGTGCGTGCGCCCATTGACGTTTTGGTTAGGTCTAACATCGCCAACAACGAGTGTTCCCTGGAGTCCCAGCGGCCGTCTTGAAAGAGCTCCAGGTTGCGCCGCGTCTGCGCATCCAGCGTCATGCTGCTGCCCAGATAGTTAGGTGGAGATGCGCGACAGCCTTTCCAGCGCCTCTCGATGGTAGTCGCCAAGGTAGACCATGAGCCCACCTGCTGCGCGGATCGCCAGCGGCAAATCCTCGCACCCATATCCCTCCAGGGTCGTTACGCCAAGGTGCTCCATCAGGAACCGCCTGCTGCTCTCCAGCCGGAATGTGCCCTCATCAACCAGCGCTATGTGGTGCTCCCCCTGGACCAGCCCGTCCTGTCCTCGCGGTAGCAGCACCTCCGCCGGCGATAGTCGTTCCAACTCCAGCGCCAGTGCCGATAGGCTCATCTGCGTTACAGACACACCGTTGCTGGTGCTCACGTCTGTATAGGCCAGACCCGCCTCATCACCCTCAACCACCACCGATGCCAGGTAGTTGTTGGCCCCCTCTTCCAGCAACGTAGGCTCCATCACCGTACCGGGTGTTACTACGCGCACCACCTCCCGGTCCACAAGCCCACGCGATGTCGCAGGGTCGCTTGTCTGTTCGCAGATGGCCACCTATGGCCCTTCTTGATCAGGCGCGCCAAATAGCCGTCCAGAGCGTGGTACGGGACTCCCGCCAGTGGGACGCGTTCGCCTTTGCCCATCTCACGGGATGTAAGCGCAATGTCCAGTTCACGGGCCACCAGCTTGGCGTCCTCGTCGAACGTCTCGTAGAAGTCACCTATGCGGAACAGCAGGATGGCATCGGGATACTGTTGGTGAATTCGTAGGTACTGGCGCCTTACTGGCGTGGTCACGGTGGAGCACCTCTAGCGGGCAATTCTATCATCGGAATGGGCGGCTCGCTAAGCCCCTGCAGGCCATCCAAGACCGGGCTTTTCCCCTTACGACCCGCGATGCTCGGCCACCATCCGCGCAACGTCGTCAGCCGAAGTATGGCCTGATGCCACCCGTTCGTTCAACCGAGCCGCCCTGGCCTCAAGGTCGCTGGCCCGGATCGTTGTGGGCCGCTCAACTAACTCAAACCGGTCTTCCTCCTCCACCCAGCGGTGCAGCAGCCGCCCATGGGCGACGCCGCCTTCAACGCCGTCCACCTCATGGATCTCAGCAGTGCGGCGCCAGAACTCTGGGTCCTCGCCAAAGCGACGCAGGTACACCATAAGTCCGATGGTCGAAGCACGTTCGTCCGTTACACCGTTGCCCTGGCATATGGCCTCAAATGTCTCCTGAAACCCAGGCGCATGGAGGGCCGTGGCCAACGAGTAGCCGGCGGTCAGCGTGTCAAAGACGCGGCGCACTGGGCTGCCCCATATATAGGTGGGCACCGGCGCCTGGCTGAACTCCCCCACCACCAGATAGCCGCCCGCAGCCTCCACCTTCAGCCGGTTTATCTCATCTTCCTCTCCACTAAGGCGGTGCACAGGCACCTCCGGGGGCAGCAGGGCCAGCATAGCGTTGCCGACTGTGGACTTACCAGCCAGCCGGGGGATGGCCACAACCACAAAGGAGCGCCCTTCATCCACCGTAGCCCACAGCGTAGCTGCCATCTCGGCGCTCATGGTGTCGTTGGCGATAAGGTCAAGGATGGTCGGGACCTGGCCCTGGTTTAAATCGGCTCTCTGCATATGCTCTGCCTCCCTGCGGTGCTTCACTGGGATCAGGCCATTGTAGCACCCGACACTCCAGCTACACCGTTTGTAAACATAGAGCCTTGATGATTACAAATACCTATGATATGCTTTTTGTAATCAAACGAAAGGGAAAGAAAAATGGACAGGAAGCAGCTACGGCAATGGCTCAACGAGCACCTCAGTGAACTCTACCCGGAGCCGGTGGAGGCATCTATCAGTGATCGGGAGCTGCTGCTCGTGGGGCGACTGACCGCCGAAGGCGACCTCTCCGAAGACGATGCGCGTGCCCGTATTCAGGAGCACCGCGAAGAGTCCCGTTCCAAGCGCGTGGCTTTGGCCCAGGAGCTCCAGGAGCTTACCGGCTTGGCTGTGGCCTGGGGCGTGCGCTTGAGCGACGTCACCGCCTACTTCTCCTCCCGCAGCGTGCCTGTCATGTCCCGCCTGGGCCGGGCGGAGCGTGACGTTCTGGACACGCTGATCCGCGGCGGCGTAGCGCGGAACAGGAGCCACGCCCTAAGCTGGGCCATCCAATCATTTGCAAGGAGCCGCCGGGACTGGCTCCGCCAGTTGCGGGAGGCTACGGACAATCTGCGGGACGTCCGCCAAGATGACCTGAGCAGCGAAAGCTTCGACCCTGAACCGCCACCGGAGACCGGTACCGCTTAGCAGGATACTTACTCCCTCTATTTGTCTTCACCGCCCACACTCACACCCAGGGCTGGGGCTCAGGCCCTCCCAGCCCTGGGTCGGCAAGAGTTTACTTTAGCTGACTCAACCTCCAGACTTTAGGTCTCACTCTTCCGAATTGAGTGCTGTGCTATCTACAATGGTAGCCAAAAATCACCCAGTAGCAGGATGGCCATTCTCAGAGAACATGGTACCGTTCCACGTATAGATCGGTTCTCATACGTATAATCCTTAAATCCTAATCTGCAATGGCCTCACTTCGCGGACTTTATCGCTTAATCGTCCATAAAGAACTGCTTCTCGCCACCGTCGCTGGCTCCATGGCGGTACTACTCTTTGGAGCTGACATACTGTGGGCGACCGTGTGGGGCCCTAACGTGGACACTCACACCATATGCGTGGAGCAGCACGGCAACGCGCGCTTTCTGGGTGATCAACTTCAGGGTAACTATGCCACCGCCTGTAAGGACAACGAGACTCCGTACGAAGTTGCGTCGGGTCAGAGCGTTGAAAACCTGACCTTTGCGGTTCAGGCCCTTCAGACACAGGTAGCGAACCTGGTCCTTGCGCCTACGCCCACGCCTGATGACTCTGCTGCATATCAGGCCATACTTGATATCATTGGCCCAACAGGTGTTGTCCTACCGCTGGTGGATCTGACTACCGGCAACTTCGATTCCGGGACATTTAGTACGGTCGGCTCAAATCAGCTTGATTTCACATGGAGCGAACCCGCCTCCAGCTTTGACACTGCGCCAACCGCCCAGGGATCCATTCCCGTCGTTACATTCAACGGCCCAGACGAAAGCGCCGAAAGCGACTTCTGGAGCGTGGGGGATGGCTCCAGCGACTCCCCATTCAGTGTGGGTGTGTGGGTCTGGCTGGACCCGGCTGGCAGTGGGGAGCGGACCATGTTTTCCAAGGTAGACCGTACCACCGGCGCTACAGAACGGGAATGGCGGCTTTTCGTGGACAACGATCAGCCTCGGATGCGGTTCTGGGACGAGTCCACAGGTGCGATTCGAGACCGATGGGACTCCACCTCCTTGATCGAAGGCACATGGCTATTCATAGCCAGCACATACAACGGCAGCGGGGGCCACAGCGGAATTGATATCTATCTTGATGGTGCCCTGGTGGACGATGCCTCTCTTACGGGCGGGACTTACACCGCCATGGAGAACACTGCCTCACTGGTACGGCTTGGTTTCATACCCATCGGTTCCTCAGACACCACCTTCTTACAAGGCTCCATCGCCGGCGGCCCTTGTGGCCCCTTCTTCACCCACGTGCAACTTACCTCCACGGATATCACTGACCTATTCAACCTGTGCCAGGGCCTTATGGCGCTGGGGTGACATCCGACCACACGATTTCCCGGACCTGACTAGTCGTTACCTCCTGATACGCCTCCATCCGCTAGCAAGCATTCACGCCGTGGAGTATGGTCAGCGCCCGGCCCCGTACCTCCCATTGTGGTTTAGGGGGCAAGCCTTCACCTGCGGTGGAGAATGTGGGTGCAGGGTACGCCCTGCTAGTCCTTCCAGAACCGCTCCTCCTCCATCGCAAACCCCTTGGCCGTCGCCTGCTCCTTCACGTCCGTTATCATTTCCGGATGGCCACAGGCGTACACCAGCGTATCGTCCGGGCTCAGGCTGAACCGCTCGACGTACCTGTCCAGAAGCGTATTGACCCTCCCCGTTTCGTCGGCCCAACCCCGGTTCCGTTCGTCATCGGGGCGGCTGATCGTAGGCACATACTTGATAAAGTCCGGATACCGCTCAGTCAGGGCACACAGCTCCCCGTCATAGGAAAGTTCGTCGCAGTAGCTGGCACCTTGCAGCACGTAGAACCGGTGGCCGTTTCTCAGGTCGTGCAGATAGCTCCGCAGGATACTTACATATGGCACCACCCCTGTGACCGTAGCAATCATAAGGTGGATGCTGTACCTCTCGTCCAGAGTGAATCTGCCCTTGGCCCTTGGCCGCACCGTCACCTCGTCGCCGACGCCCATCTCATGGAGCAAAGGTGTCAGTTGGCCGTCTGGCGGCGGCACCAATTCGACTAGCAGCTCGATCTCTTCCTCGTAAGGTGAAGAGACGATGGAGTAGGCCCTTTCTATCCCGTTCACGCCAATGGTGCAGTACTGACCCGGTTTGAACTTGAAAGGCACCTCTGGACGGAGCCACATCTTCCACAAGTCGTGGGTGACATCCTCTCTGCGAGTTATGATGGCCTCGGGTAGTTCAGGTGGCATTCAACTCTGTCCTATTCGAATATGGTATGACTCCCCAACCTCTATCTTGATGCCATACGCGCTTCTTTGAAAGGGTGGCTAGCCCCCAATGGACTCGGCTATCCTCATAACCTCATCCCTGGTTAGCAATCCGGTCATGTAGGCGGTCAGTAGAAACCCGATATCTTTGCCAGGCCAGGTCATTGTAATAAACCGGCGCTCCTCGTCCTCCGCCATCTGGCCTTCGACCCCGCCTATCTTCACCTCTGACACGTCGCCGTCTCCCATGCTACTCCCCACGATGCTCTCGTACAGAACGAATGTTGCTGACTCATCGGCATTGGCGTATCGCAGTATCACCTGAGTATAGGTTTGGTGGCTCTCCTCCTCCATTACCATTCCCGGCGGCGGCGCGATGACATCGGCGTTCACCAGCTCCATACCGTGTGGAAGGAACGTTGGTAGCGCGATGTCGAAAGGCGCCTTCTCTTCTGCGGCCCTCAGGAACTCAGGGGCCTGCGCACCCCCGGACTGGGCACAGGCGATGGTGGTTATCAGCAGCAACATCGTCCCGTAAGCAACCAGGAACCTACCTCTAAACATGCCCACTGCTACGAGCCTCGTGGGACGGCATTAGTGCGCCACCTTCTCCAGGCGCACCGGCCGTACAACCAACCCGGGCACTCGCGCCATCGGGTCTGGCCCCTCGCTGGCCTGAAGCGCCACCGCAAGCTCACCGAAAAGTGTTGTCATCGATACCACCCCGGGCAGCACCTGATCCGTCACACGCACCAGCCCGGCCCACCGCTCCGATTCCGAGACCACAGACACGGCGTCGCCGTCCGATACACCCAGCGCGGCGGCACTCTCCGGGTGCAGCTCCACCTGTTCGTCCCTTCGGATCCGGTTCATGCCGTTTTCGTTGAATACGATCGTGTCTCTGTCCTCCTGCAGCAGTACTCGCCCGGGCGTCAGCATCAGGGGGAAGTCTGCGGACTGTTCGGGCAGGGATAACGGCGAATCAATCGGCATCAGCCTTGCCTTGTCACCAGGGAAGCCATCGGCGTACAACACAGGCGTCCCTGTGTCCTCCTCATCCCGGCAGGGCCACTGGATGCCCTGGGACACCCTGTCCGAATGGAGCATCTGCGTAGGTTGCGGATACAAAGGGTCGGGCCTCAGCGTCAATACGGCCTCACGTCGCAGTCGCTGGTGAGATATACCACCGTAGATATCGGATACGGATGCCGCTTCGTCGAACACCTGCTCCGCCGACTCGAAATCGAACCCCTGCGCACCCATCTGCCGGGCCATCTGGCACAGCAAACTCCATGCCTGCTCCGCCTCGGTGTTCGTAGGACTGATCACCCTGCTCAAAAGCTGTACCCGGCGTTCCAGGTTGGTGTAGGTCCCATCCTCTTCAGCGAATGTGGCCGCCGGCAGCACGACATCTGCCCGCTGGGCCGCCTCGCCGAGGAAAGCGTCGTGCACAATAAGAAATTCAAGTTTGTCCAGCGGCTCGTATCCATCTCCCAGCTCACCGTTACTCAGGCTGGCCCCGTCGCCTAGAAGCAGCATGGCTTTGACCGTCCCTTGCTGGGCACCCTCCAGCGCCGCTGTTAGGCCCATGCCGTCGATCTCGGGCAGCGACGTGCCCCACATCTCTCCCAGACGCATGCGTGCGTCGTCGTCGGTTATGGTCTTGTAGCCTGGCAGCATGTCCGGTGTGCATCCAACGTCCGTGGCGCCCTGTTCGTTGGCCCCGTGTCTCAGCGCGTATAGCCCCGTGGAACGCTTGCCCAGGTTGTCCGTGACCAGCGCCATGTCTGCCATGGCATTGACGTGGGCCGCCTGCTCGCCCAGCACTACGTTGTCCAGGGCGTACACAATCGCTCCGCTGCCTGATGTGGCGTAAAAGCGGGCCGCCTCCCTTATCTGTTCGTCGGACACGCCAGTCACATCGGCCACCCGCTTCGGCGTGAACTGCTCAAGCGATGCCTGCATCGCCTCCAACCCTTCGTGCTGACGTCCTATGAACGCCTCATCCGCCAGACCGAGGCTCCGGTCCATGATGGTCCTCAGCAGGCCGCCTAGCAGCGTGAGCGTAGTCCCCGGCCTTGGCCGCAGCCACAGGCGTGCGTACCGTGTCAGCTCCACCTGCCGCGAGTCGATGACCACCAGCCGGGTGCCTCTCTTGACCGCCTTCTTTATGGGCACGCCCAGCACGTTGTGGTCCTCCGTGACGTTGGCATCAACCACCAGGATGCAACCAGCCTGCTCCAGTTCCCACGTAGGATTCGTGGACGCCGCGTAGCCCAGCGACTCCATCAGCGCGTGGGTCAGTGCGGGCCGGGTATTGGAGTCCACGTCAACGCTGTTGCTCTCCATGACCACACGCGTGAACTTCTGAAGTAGGTACGCCGCCTCGTTCGTGCTCCGGTCGGACGCTATGGCGGCGAACTGTCCGCCCTTATACCTGGGCAGCTCCTGTGCGATGTACGACAGCGCCTCATCCCAGGAAGCACCTTGCAGTTCGCCATTCCTGCATATCAGAGGGTGTCTCAGGCGGTCACGATGGTTCACGAACTCCAGTCCGAACTTTCCCTTGAAGCATGCCTGCCCCTGGTTCGCCGGAGCGTTGAGTTCCGGCACAACCCGGATAACCCGCTCCCGCTTGCTTACCTCCAGATTAACCTGACACCCCACGGAGCAGTTGGGGCATACCGTACGTTCCACCCGTTCCGCCTTGTCCCACTTGTGCTCCCGCTCCACCAGGGCCCCCACCGGGCAGACGTCCAAGCAAGCGCCGCAGAACTCGCAGCCTGACTCCAACAGAGACGTTCCCTGCGATGTGCCTACCAGCGCCTGACCCGCCTTGTCTATGAATGTGATGGCGCTGTCCCCTCGTACCTCTTCGCACACACGCACGCACCTGCCGCAGACGATGCACAGATCGTAGTCGCGGTCGTAGAACGGGTCGCTCGTATCCACTTCAAGGCCTCGCGTCTGGTACGAAAGTGGCGAATTGAGCTCCATGCCCAGAAAGCGGACGCTTTCCTTCAGCTCGCACCGTTCATTCTTCGGGCAGACCACGCACCTGTCGTTGACCGATACGTGGCGCTGGCAGATATCCTCTGGCCCGCACAGATCAACCCGGTGGCAGGTCAAACATCCGTGGGGGTGTTCGGAGATAATCATCTCCATAACACCCTCCTGGATCTGGCGGACCGTGCCAGTTGTCGTCTTGATGACCATTCCCTCCCTGACAGGCAGCGCGCATGATGCGGTAGCAGGCCGGAGCTGAATCTCCCTCACCGTCTCCCCGTCACGCTCCACCTCCACCTCCACCTCCTCCTGCACCATGCACATTCGGCAGGCAGCAAATGGCTTCATCCCGGGGTGGTAGCACAGATACGGCACGTAGATCCCCGCCTGGAGAGCCGCCTCTAATACCATCTTCCCAGGCTCCGTCTCCACCGGGCTGTCATCAACTGTGATGGTTATTTTGGTTTCGGTCTCTGTGTCCATTTGTCCTTATACCTATCTCCTGGATTGTTGAGGCGTCACGTAGTCGCCGGTGCACACGCCCGACGGGCAACGCTTTTCCTCTATGTGGACGGCGAACTCGTCGCCGAAGAAGTTCAGGGCCGATTTCACCGGATTGAACCCCAGTTGTCCGTGGCCGCAGAGCGACCCCGATGCCATGTTGCTCCCAACCGTGTTCATAAGTTGCAGATCGTCCGACGTTCCCTCGAATCGGCATATCCGCTCAAGCGTCTCCAGCATGTGCGTCATACCCAGCCGGCAAGGGAAACACTTGCCGCACGATTCGTACTGACAGAAGGCCACTAGCGTCCGCGTCAGGTCCACCGTGCAGGTGTCCTCACCCGCTACGATGAGGCCGCCGGAGCCCAGGATGGCTCCCGCCCTGGACATGGCGTCAAAGTCCAGGGGAGTTTCCAGCATACCGGCGCTCAGCACTCCGCCCAGGGGTCCACCGGTCTGAAGCAGTTTCAGCTGTCCGCTGCGAGGCACACCGCCGCCCAGGTCCTCCAGCGCATGGTTCAGCGTCATGCCCATTGGTACCTCCACCATGCCTGGCCTGCGGATGCTGCCCGATAGGCATAGGATGGCGGTGCCGGAACTCTTCTCAGTGCCGATGCTTGCGAACCATTCGCCTCCCCTGGTAATGATCTCCGGGACGTAGGCAAGTGTCTTGACATTGTTTATGTTGCTGGGCTTGCCCCAGACACCCACCGCCGCTGGAAATGGCGGACGGTATCGCGGCATCGCCCGCTTCCCCTCGATCGCCTCCATGAGCGCCGTCTCTTCGCCGGAGACATAGGAGTCGCCCACCAGCGATACATCGATCTCGTAGTTGAAGCTGGAGCTCAGGATATTCCGGCCCACCAGTCCCGCCTCATAGGCCTGGCTGATAGCCTGCCTGACTCGGTCAATGGGCCCGTCGTGGCCGTGGCGGATGAACACTATTCCATTGGAGGCGCTGGTGGCGTATCCCGCCAGTATCAGCCCCTCCACTAGCGTGTGAGGGTCGCTTTCCAGGATGGCCTTGTCGTTGAAAGCACCGGGGTCGCCCTCCTCGCAGTTGCACAGGACGTACTTAACGGGGCTGGACGATCCCGTAAGGAATCGCCACTTGACCCCAGTGGGGAAGGCCGCCCCTCCCCTGCCCCGCAGACCGGAGGTTAGAACCTGCTCACGGACATCTTCTGGTGTCATCTGAGAGACCGCGACATCCAGGCCGGCGTAACCTCCTGCGGCAATGTACTGATCAATGTCCGCAGGGTCTATGTGGCCCGCGTTACGCAGCGCGATCCGCAGCTGTCCCCGCATCATGTCCAGGTCGTAAAGGTCCGGCACGCCGTTCGAAATCGAGGTGCCAAGCGTGGCCAATGCGCGGTCTGCAACGGGTCGGCCCTCTACCAGATGTGTCTTCACCAGGTTGGCAACCTCCTCCGGCGCCACCTCTCCATAGAAGACCCTTGGGCCTGAGGGCATCTGTATGTCCACCAACGGCTCGATGTAGCACAGGCCCAGGCATCCTACCGCGCTGATCTCGCACTGGATGCCGCTGGCCTCCACCTCCCGCCGGAACGCATCCAGCACCTCGCCCGCACCCATGGACATGCCGCACATGGCGGTGCCAATTCGCACGCGGGCAAAGCCGTCCAGCCGGCGCTGACCCTCCAACGCGTGTTCCCGCAACTGTTGGTAAGCCTGGGTCATCAGGAGACGGCCCCCTCGGTGCCGCTTCGCAGCTGCATGACACGCTCGCGTGCCGTATACGCCGTCATCCTGCCCAGCAGTTGGTGGTTTAAGCTGATCACTGGCGCCTGAGCGCAGGCACCAAGGCAGGTGTTGTATTTGAATGTTATAGCGCCGTCCTGCGTGTCGCCTTCAGAGGTTATGCCCAGGGCGTCCATAACCGCCTTGAGAACCGGTGCCGCTCCGCCTAGATGGCAGGAGGTGCCCCAGCACACCTCAACTACGTGCTCTGTCGCAGGGTCGAATCGGAAATTGGGATAGAAGGAGGCCACACCCCATACATCGTTGATGGTGGTGCTGGTAAGCTGTGCCACCTCTTCCAGGGCTACCTGCGGGATGTAGCCGATGGCATCCTGTACCGCTAGAAGCGATGATAGGACGGTTACGATACCCCCCTGATGGGCGGCCAAAGCCTGGGAAATTGTGGCGCGCAGCGCGTCGCTCTCGGTCGTCAAAGGATGTCCTGAGTGATTGCCGGAGCCGAAGTATGAGCCCGAGTGTGGGAATCTTATCACAATCACACCCGCTCCCTCAATGCGCGAGGCCTTCAACCTGCGTAATCGTATAGATATATATTTAAGGAGGGGTAAGCTTTCACCACCAGCAGAGAAACCCCGACCTGTCGGGACCGGAAGCGTGGGGTGGGATCAATTTCTCAGCAGTTCCTGCCCTGACCCATACTTCCCGCTGTGTCTTAACGGGCAAGCGCTCACCAGCAGTACGGACGAATTCCGTGGGCGCAAGGGCACGCCCTGCCCCTTTAGGAGGTGCTCAGAACAGGTGGAGGATAGGCCACTTCTGACGTGACCAACATGGGCCGCCACATGCCACGCTGGTCGTGGTTTGTCACGGCGCAGGTCAGCAGGAAGTCCCCCTCCCACAGGTTGATCGTCAGCTCCCACATCTCACCCTCCGCAAGGTAGTATTGCACGGAGGGTGTAACCATATCCAGCCGACGTCCATCGGGAGTCGTACCTTCTAACCTGAGATTGTGAGATATAGTGCCAGTGTTCGTAATTACGAATCGCACCCGGCCGGGAGGAATTCGCAGTGGTTCCAGGTGGTTGTCCAGATGGTCCCTGTTGAACTCCACAGATGTCCCGTTCACGCCGGAGGGTATGATGTCGAAATCGTACCTGTTCTCCAGGTCTAGCTCCACCACGTAATCCGGCGCCCTCTGACCTGGCGGCGGTGAATGAAAGGGGTCTATGGTACGCAGGACGGGGGTGCTGGAAGGCTCGTCCGAGCATGCGGTAATCAGTGCAGCTAAAACTGCCAGCAATACCCATACCGCCAGCAAGCTTTTCATACGTACTGCCGCAAAGCCGCAGCTAGCTCGTCACCCGCTGCGGCCTAGGAGAACACCAACGTGCACTGAAAATCAGGGACAATCCTTCGAAACAAATCGAAACACGGATACTCCCCGGCCTCGCTCTCCGTGAATGGGTCGCTCACCACAGTATCATCAGGCGCTACTGGCAGGTCTATGTCGTACCGCTCGGCAACGAGTCTATAGGTGTTGGCAGCGGACTCATTGGTGAAGCGGATCACGTAGGTTGTATCTAATTGCAACTGGAACGTCTGCGGGTCCAACCCCGCGTTCGCAGCTGCCATGTCTATTACTTCCGCATTCAATATCGCCGTGGCCGTGGCCGTGGGCCCTACTTCGCCGCCACCGTCGCCCCCCCCGCCGCACGCGGCAAGGGTTCCCATAATCAGAAATGCTAACAGGCCGGTATGTACTCTGTTCATGGCATCCTCCTCACGCAGATGTTAGAGAGCCGCCTAGCTCACTATCGCTCTGCACTTGAACCTTGGGTCCGTCCCCCCCAGTAGCTTCTCGGTGCAGTTATAGTTGCCTGGTTCCGTCGGCGTGAAGGTGTTGGAGATCGACGTCGCTCCTGGCTGCGCGATCACCTCAATCTTCCAGCGGAAAATTAGCAGCACCCTGAGACGAACGGCGTGGTTGGTGAAATGGATCTCGTAAGTCGTGCCGGCGTTCATATTGATGGCGAAGACCTCTCCGCCGTCTGTGTCGATCGGCACCTCTGACACAAACCCGTTGTCGTCAATCGCTACCTCTATAATCTCCACATCCCCCACCGGCGTACCCACGGTGCCATTTACGTCTCCACCCCCATCTCCACCACCACATGCCATGAGCAACGCCATGGCGGGAATCGCAAGCAACAGACTTATTCGCTTCATCTTTACCCCTCGATCGCGGGCTGGCCGACAGTATAACGAGCAGCACTCAGGTCTGCAAGGCTGGATTGAGCTAGGCCCTATTCCTTAATATACTATGGGTGAATATAACATATCTGCCCTTACATTGTTCATATAAGGAATAGCAGCCATACCACGCCTCAAGCATCTCGTCGCTCGGAGGATAGCCGCACTGGTAGTGCTGTGCGCAGCAGCCACTGTGCCCGCGGGCGTTGAAGCCCACGGGGGCATATATCACTATGCGGAGCGGTCCACCCCTGGCGGCCTCTCTGTCATCGTCCTAGTGACCGGCTTGATCGTGGGACTCGCGTTTCTATCCATGGCATTCACAACCGCAGGTGCAAGAAGGTCGTTACTCAGAAGGTTGCTGGCCTCCGCTGCGAGTGTAGCGATCATGGCCATGCCCATTTCAGTTGTGGCTTGGAATTTTGCAGCCTCCGATGACAATGGTCTCATCATCATGCAACAGGGCGACGAACTCCTGGCCACCTCCTACTCAGGCGAATACGGTGGCCTGATAACACCCCATCACTTCGGTCAGGGCAAGACAGTTCATAACCCGCCGGATATCCTGGAAGCTGGGGGGTACATGGTTGATCTCAGGTATGCTCCCGATAGCCAGAACGTGGACTCCTTTACAATCCAGACCCTGCGCGGCAAGCGGTTCGACTTCCTTGTACGCCCGGAGGTAGTGCCTGTGAACTGGGGCCCCTGGGAACTCCAGGTGTACCGTCATTGCCGCTGCATGGTGGCCGTTCATTTCACGGAACGGGACGTTGGAAAGGTGGCCATCGTCCTATTCGAAGTGAGCAGCGCAATGGTTGATTGATCAAATGATCAAAATATCCGCTTTGTGCAATGTCGGTAGCGTTGGTAGCAAGGTAGATCATGGTACCTGGAGTGGCCAGGTCTAAGGGTGGTGTGCAGGGAAGGGATACCCCTGCTGATACTTTGCCGTCCCGGTGTCGCCACCTCTAGTAGCGCTAGCCTCCGGTAAACGCACAATCCGCCTGGTACCTATTAGAATTAAGTAGGGAAACCCATTGACAAGCTATACCACATCCTGTATAAGTACCTAATCTCTAGCCTGGATTGGCAGGCTAAGGAATTGGATTCTTAATGGCTTGTTGGGGTTACTGAGCAGCATGAATCCAAATTGTGGGTAGCCATCGTAATAGCTCATTGAGACCAGATGTTGAGTAAGGAGGTCGGAGATGCATAGATACTACGGGTGGAGGCCGCGATTCCTAGTGGGGGTCCTGGCCGCTTTCGGCATGCTTGCAGCAGTGGCATGCGCCGGCGCAGATGAGGAGACTACACCTACGGCGACGGCGACAATGGACCCCGGCGAAACGCCGGTAGCGCAGCCCACGGCCACTACCGAGACCATGCCCGATCCCATGGATGACTCGCCCAGGCGTGGCGGTCTCATGCGGTTCAACGGTTCTGAGGACCCGGTGAGCTTTGATACACACACTGCTACATCCGGCGCCCACGTCACCCACAACGGTATGCTCAATGCCAACCTGGTGTGGAACCCCGACGCGTTCGAGTTAGAGGGCGACGCCGCTGAGTCCTGGGAGATCAGCGCCGACGGCATGACCTGGACATTCATCCTCAAGGACAATGTCAGGTACCACACCGGCTACGAGCCCGCCCACGCACGCGACGGCACCCTAATGACAGCCGCCGACGTTGCCTACTCCATGCGCAAGATCATGGGCCTGGAGGACGGTGTAGTATCCGCCCGCTCCGGCTGGATGAAGGAGTTCGTGGACGTCAGCAGGCCCGACGGCGGCCTTAGTGTGGTGGATGATCGAACTGTCAAGTTCCACATGGACAAGCCTCTCGCAGCCCTGGCAGACCTGCTGGCCACCGGGTTCGCAGGCGTCTACGCCGATGGTGTGACCAGAGACATGCTCCAGGAGAGGCCCTACGGAGCCGGCCCCTTCAAGCTGAAGAACTTCCAGCGTGGAGCTCTGTGGGAGTACGAGGCCAACCCCGACTACTTCAAGCCCGGCCTGCCCTACATGGATGAGATGCAGCACGTCAACATCAGAGGCACAGAGGTCAGCCAGGCGGCCCTGATCACCAACCAGATAGACTACACCGGCGGCCTGCCCACCCTGGACAACACGCCCATCTACAACCGTCTGCAGGACGAGGGCAAGATCGTCATCAAGCCCATCACCAGCACCTGCAGGCCTCAGGGAGCCAACATGAACTCCACGGCGCCGCCCTTTGACGACCTCCGGCTGCGCCGGGCGGTACACCTGGCCATCAACCGGGAGGACTACATAAATGTGGTGCACCTGGGATCGGACCGGGCGGTACCGGCGCTGGTGCTGGACACCAACGGTGTCTGGGGCAGGACTGCGGATGAGATCTGGGCTATGGAAGGCTTCGCTCGCGGCGACGCCAAGGCAGCCGAGAGGGCAGAGGCAGCGGCCATAGTTGAAGAGCTCTACCCGGGCGGCCTGGATCTTGACATGATGGTCAGGGACAGTTCCGGCTACATGAGGCAGGGTGAGTTCATTGCCGGTGAGCTTCAGAAGGTAGGCTTCAATGTCTCCATCAATATCATGAACTCTGCGCAGCTGTTCCCTGCGGCGGAGTCACTGAACTACACGATCTGGACCTACTACTTCTGCCAGACGACCATGACGCCGGAGGAGATGTACAGCAGCTACTTTGTGACCGGCGGCTCCAGGAACTGGCTGGGCTACGGCGAGCAGGACCTAGATACCAAGTTCTTCAAGATGGCTGCGGCCTCAACCTTTGAAGAGCGCCACCGCCTGGCCCGGGAGCTTGAGGACATGGTCATAGAGGACCTGCCCTTTGCTCCCCTGGCGGTCCAGAACACCGCCTACGTGTACTGGAGCTACATCCGGGACGTTCCCATACCGATATCCGGTTACATGGATGACAAGCGGGAGCGTATCTGGAGGGATGACGTTTAGTTCACTCCCAGCCAAAGTTCACTCCCAGCCAAATTAGGATGCAAGATAAGGAACCCCCTCGGCTTCACTCGAGGGGGTTCCTCGCTAAAACGGACTGATAAATCCGCTTGACATCCCAACTACGTATAATGTATAACGTACTATCTCTTTTCAGGGTAAGTGGTGGTTCTATTGGGACAGTCATATCCCAGACCCTGTAATCCAGTGAGGTGAACAGGAATGCAAACCTTCTTACTACGTAGGGGCCTCGTGATGATACCCACCCTTATAGGTGCGACACTTCTTGTGTTCATCATTATGAGGGTTGTGCCAGGGGACATAGCCTATGCATTCCTTGCTGGCGAAGAGGGTGCCGGGGCTATTGATCCTGCCTCTTTGCATAAACTGCGTGAGGAGCTTGGCCTCTTGGATCCTCTGCCCATCCAGTACCTTAAATTTATAGGCGGAGTCGCCCAAGGTGACCTGGGTACCTCCATGTGGAACAAGGCCCCCATAAGCGAGGAGCTTATCACGCGGTTCCCAATTACGGCCCAGTTGGCGATAATGGCGGTATTCCTGGGATTTATATTCGGGTTACCGCTGGGTATCGTCTCCGCTCTAAAGCAGGACACCTGGGTGGACAACCTTGCCCGGGTATTCGGCATCTCATTCCTGGCCATACCTACATTCTGGCTGGGGCTGATGATCCTCCTGCTGACCGTACACACCTGGCAATGGATGCCTCCCCTGGGCTATCACCTCCTGTGGAAGGAGCCGGCGCTAAATCTCCAGCAGCTCATCTTCCCTGCCTTTGTCATCGCCTCCCATCAGATGGCTATCGTCGCACGGATGACGCGGTCTACAATGCTGGAGGTCCTCCGTGAGGACTACGTTCGGACGGCCAGGGCTAAGGGGCTTGCTGAGTCTACGGTGCTCGTGCGTCACGTCCTGAAGAACTCTATGATCCCCGTAATAACCATCGTCAGCCTGTCCATTGGCGGCCTGCTGGGCGGCACTGTGGTCATGGAAACGGTCTTCAGCATACCCGGCATTGGTCTTTACCTGATCCAGAGCATCATCGTTCGCGACTACACGGTCACCCAGGCTCTGGTGCTCTTCTTCGCAGCGACGTTTATCCTGATAAACCTGTTTGTGGATATCGCTTACGGTTGGCTTGACCCAAGAATCAGTCAGAGCTAAGAGGTAATCAATGAGTATGCAAGAGCAACAGGTTGCTGTACCGGTTCTGCGCAAGCCCTTAGGCGCACGTTTAGGTAAGTCTAGCCTTGCCTGGATTAAAAAGAGGCCTGTAGGTGCCATCGGGCTGTTCATGGTACTATTCATAATCGTGATGGCCATCGGCTCGCCAGTATTTGAGCGCTATGACCCGCTCTACCAGAACGCCCCGGACCGGTTCCTAAGTCCTAGCCTCACGCACTTCATGGGTACGGATGACTTCGGCCGTGACCTGTGGGCACGGGTGGTTGCGGGCTCCGTTATCTCAATTCAAGTGGCCTTTATAGCCATAAGCATCGGTGCCACTGCGGGGTTCTTCATCGGAGTCCTCAGTGGTTACGCTGGAGGGGTAACGGATAACGTTATCCAACGGGGTGTGGAAGTTATGCTTGCCCTGCCTGGACTGCTCCTAGCGCTGGCACTCGTAGCTACGCTGGGGTCGGGAATAGATAAGGTGATTATCGCCCTATCGATCATATTCATACCGCGTACGGTGCGCGTAATGCGCGGTACTGTCCTGTCAATCAAGGAAAACGTATATGTTGACGCTGCGCGGGCTATCGGCGCCAAACCCATGCGTATCATGCTTCGCCATATCGCGCCGAACGTGATGGCGCCGTTCCTGATCATATTCAGCAGCCTGCTGGGTACCGCCATCCTGACAGAAGCGACGCTTAGCTTCTTGGGCCTTGGTATACCGCCGCCCCATCCATCCTGGGGACGCATGCTTTCAGGCGCGGCCATGCAGTACGCCATAACCGCACCGTGGATGGTTATCTTCCCAGGACTTGCCATCACCTGGTTGGTGCTGGGCTTCAACCTCTTCGGTGACGCCCTTCGTGACACCTGGGACCCGCGCCTTCGCGGTACCTAGACCGAAACGCCTAGCTCGTAATAGAGAGCCGCCGCCTGAATGGCGGCTCTCTTAGTTTACAGACATTCGAGACTGCCCTACCCAGCAGCGCTCAACCTTCCTGTTCAGCTTCGGCCGCCGCTTCCTTGGCAACCTGAACCCCAAGTCGGATGCTGTAGTTGGTACCGCGGTCCTCAGGGTACACCTGGCTCATAGTCGCCAGCCAAAGACCGCCGACCGGCGTCCTCGTAGATGGAATCCGCTCTGAGTAGTTGACCTTGATCACCGGCTGTGCCGCTGGCTCCTTGTGAAGATGGTACTCCTCAACCCACGACTCATCGAACTCTGGGTTGATCTTCTTCAAGTGCACCATGTAGTCCCGCACGATATCATCCGCGCTCATGGACCACCTGTGATCGTCCCGGGTCACGTAGTCCGCAGTGTAAACGATGTGCCGTCCGCCGTACTCCTCGGGAGGGACCAGCTTGGTCTGCTCCAGCACCAACAGGAACGGTATGTCGGCATCGCCGATATTCAGCCAGTACACGGGTGACAGGCTGCGCTTCAGCACCCAGATCACCGCTATGGCGCCCTCGTAATCCACGTCACGCAGCTTGTTAAGGTACTCTTCTGGAAGGTCGACAAGGTTGGGCAGAAGGAAGCCGGGTATAGTCGCTATGACCAGGTCGAAGGGTCGCTCTTCACTCTGGCCATTGGGACCTTCAATTGCCAGTCCGGACACTTGGCCTCCATCTGTGAGGATGCGGGTCACCGATGTACCCGTGTGTGTCTCGCCGCCCATCTCCTTGATGCGGTGCTCTAGCTCGTCAATGAGTACGCCCCAACTGCCACGAATATATCCGAGCCTCTCCTTGAAAGACCTATCCCTGGAAGCCACCCTGGTTGCGAACTTGCTCCACAGCCATGGCATGGCTACCTGGTCATGGTAAATGGAGAACTTGCCCTTCAGCAGCGGCTCCCAGATCACCTCGTAGTTTCGTCTGCCGGCCCACTTGCGTATGTATCGTGAGGCGGTGATCCCTTCGAACTTCCTCCAATTCTTGACCCGCTGAAGGTAGAACGACACCAGGCCCATCCTCACCCGGTCGATCAGGCTTACGGGTGTGAACCGTAGCAGGTCCACCGGCGAGGAGAAAGGATAGATGCGATCGTCGTGGAAGAAGCCCGTTTTGGTCTCCTTCCAGATGAGCCGGTCGCCAAGGCCCAACTCATCCAGAAGCCCTATGATGGTCGTATCTGAGAGGAACAGATGATGATAGAATCGCTCAAGCCTGCCGCCGCCGACATCGAAAGTGGACGCCAGTCCCCCAAGGAATGGAGCCCTCTCATAGACCGCCACCTGCTGGCCCATCTTAGCAAGCTCGTAAGCGGCTGCCAGTCCACCTACCCCGCCACCTATCACGCCTACCCTCACGCTGCCTCTTCCTTCTTACCCCTGCGACCAAACCAGGCAAATGTTTCCTCCCCCATCTGTGCCATCTGTACCAGCGACCTCTTGTCTAACCATAGGTACAGCAGCCCTAGCAATGTCACTGGCACCAACAGTGCCGCGTGAAGGGCCAACGCATAAGCGGCGGCCACATCGCTGGTCGTACCAAGCACCACCAACGTGGCCGTAGCCGTGATCTCAAAGGGTCCAATGCCGCCCTGGACGGAAGGTAAGGAGGTAGCCAGGTTGGATATGGCCGTCACGGCCAGCATCGCGGCGGCCATTCCACCCGCACCTCCTAACGACTCCTGAAGGCCGAAGGAGAGACCCATGATGTAGTACATCGCCGCTTCAGCCAGCCACACCGGCAGTGATAGTGCGAACAGAGCAGCAACGCGTCGCGGCTGGCGGAGCACCCCAAGGCCAGTGACAAACAGGTCCACCAACCCTGCGAACCGTCCCGCAGCTCCTCCAGGTAGGCGCCGCAATAACGGCCCAAGCCAAATTAGAAGCCACCCGGGCCGATACGCCAGCATAGTCAGCAACCCCAGTGCGGACACGAATGGTACGATGGCTAAGGCCATCAGCACAGGCCACGGAATGCCGCTGTCCCTTCCCAGGTCTTGAAGCAGCCCCACAACAGGCAGAAAAACCGACGCCACTACCAGTACGAACAGCAGGGTCACTCCATCCACCACCCGCTCCACGGCTATGGTGGCCAGCGCCGCAGACTTGCTCACGCTCTCTCGTTCCCCTACGTAGTAGCTTCGCACCAACTCTCCCAGACGCATGGGCAGCAGATTGTTGGCCATGTACCCTATCACAACCACCGGAAACAGGCGGCGCGTAGTTGCGGTGCAGAGGGGTAGCAGCAGCAGGCGCCATCGAACTGTGCGGAAGAGCACCGCCAAAAAGTAAAACGCTAGCCCTGGGATAACGAATAAATAGTTGGCCTCCCGAAGGCTCCGGACCGTCCCTTCCACGTCCGCCCGCCAGACGAGGAGCCCCAGGAGTAGAACGCTGATGGAGATGCTTAACCAGAGACGACCGCTGCGCAAAATCTGAGCCCTTCAAGGAAGTTGAATGGGTTCAAGTATACGTTCGACCTACCTGCCCCCACAAGGCAGATCTCGCTAGCTGCTCTATCTCAGCAGCCGGGGTTTGACGCAACCACGTCCGACTCCACGCCGGTGGGCACAAACCCATCGGGAAAGTAGGCATAGCCATTCACAGATCCAATTGACTGACCAAACTCTCGCTCAAAGAAGTAGCTGACTATGCCGCACCACGCCTCTCGCGAAACGAGCCCTGTGGTTACGCTGGCCGGGTCCAGTCCACGGTAGCTCTCAGGGAACCACCACCTGTGCTTGTACTCCACTGGCCGGCCGTAGGCTGACAGATACGTCTGTGCCGATGACCTGTTACGCGACGCCAGCAATAGGACGTCAGAGTCGGGCGGTTGGCTCATTGGGCTGCAACTGGCATCGGTGCTGAAGCAGGGATGGCTCACGGTGGCGTAGTCCCTCAGATACCAGACCCACGGCCAGCTAAAGCCATCCGTCCCGTCCACCGTAATCTTCAAGTCCGTACCTTTCCCAGACTCTTCACCAAGGCGCTGAATGTCAGCCACGACCTGTGGGATGTCCGGTGATGTCTGCGTGTACACCAGCATCTCCACGGGAACGTCGGCGTTGACATAAGAGGCCTTAAACGCCACCGGGATGGTCAACACGATCATTACCACTCCCATAGAGAGACCCACCAGCGCTCCGCGTCCTTCGCTTGGCACCTGCCTTAATAGATACACACATGCCGCCAGCAGGGCTGGTACCAGAACGGCCACCAAGATCAGGGGCCATACGCCCACGTCGGCTGCCTCAGGTAGCGCTGCCAGCAGCCATCGCCCCAGCAAGGCCACCAGCAGTGCGCCCATGGCCATAAAGGCCACCGCAGGCCAGTGTATACGCCCAAGCCAGTCCAAGATGTGTCTATCCTCTCCTTCGTCGTTGGTCATTTGTAGCCAGGGACGCCGCTCTATCAGGTCGCCCAGCAACTTGCCGGTCAGCAGGATGAACGGCAATGTCACGTTCACCAGGAGCCAGGGCATCTTCTCACTGGCGTATGTGTACAGAATGAAGTTGAATATCGCCCAGAACACCAGAAACCGGGAGAACCTATCCCCCCGTATTCCGTACACCACCAGCGCTGCGACTCCCAGCAGCATCGGCAAAAACTCGTAGTTCAGTCCCAGCACCAGATAGTAGTACCAGGGCTGGCCGCCCCGGGCGACCTCCTGCTGCACCACCCAGTAGCCTAGGCCGCGCCACAGTCCGCTTGCCAGGCCGGGCCGGAAGTTGGTGAATGCAGTGGTGTACAGCAGCACCCATATCGTGGCAAATGCTCCAAAGCAGATCAGCCACACCTTTGGACGCCAGCGCAACCCTAGGGCTGCCGCCGCTATGCCAGCACCTGTGACCGCAAAGAACGCAACGTACAGCCCTGATCCTATGGGAATACCTATGGGAGCAGTTCCAGGGTCTGGGTTGGCTAGGATAAGGCCCAAAGTATTCTGGAATATGGCTATCCCTGCGGCAGTCACTGGAAGCATCAGCGTACCCAGCAGTATCAGAAACTCACCTGACGGCGAAAAGTCCCGCAGCCTCTTTCGCCCCACTAGCCAGGGCAGTACATCTGTTGATGCCTGGATGAACAGGTAACTGCCGAGTATCACGGCTACGATATAGGCCGTCTCTTTGCTCGCCAGCGCCAGCGCCAGGATCACCGAGGCCCATACCAGGTAGCGAAGCCTACGGGTGTCCAGATACCTCCACATAACAGCCACCAGCGCCAGAGCCCACACCGCCATGTAAATATCGTTCCGGGCGAACCGACTGAAGTACAGCATGGTTGGCGAGACGGTGAGCAGCACCGATGTAGCTAGCGCACCGTACCTGCCCAGATGTCCGCGTAGGAGCACGGGTAGCCCTACCAGCGCTGTACCGAACAGGGCGGGTAGCAGCCTCGTTGTGAATTCGCTATCTCCGAACAGCAGGAACATGATCGCCGTCCCTGAGAACTGGAACGGCCCGTGCATCATCGGATCGTGTACGTATCCCCTGCCCTGGAACAGGTACCAAGCGTAGGTGGCATGAAGGCTCTCGTCGTGGTGCAGTGCCTGAGCTCCCAGGTCCCACAAGCGCATGCTCAGTGCAGCCGCAATAAGGATAAGGTACGCCCACACCTCCCACCGACGCCACGGGGGATCCTCCGCGGGCGCTGTAACAGCACTTTCTGGCGCCTCCGCTTCCGGTGGCTCCTCAACCGCAGATACAGACGTGCTAGATTCGGACACGGTAGATCACCACGTTGTCTTCTTGAAAGGCCACTTCGGCCATTGATGCGAATTTGAGAAGCCCTGCGGTGCCGTACGTCGCCCGCTCACGGGGGCCCACTATGATATACGTCACGCCGTACCTGCTCAGGATCTCCCTGGCCTCGTTGGCCTCGATTGTCTCGTACAGGCGCTGCACCGCCTCCTGCCGACCTTCGAACGGTTCGCGAGACCCCCGCCACTGCTCTTCGTGGAAGGTCCAGCCCAGCACCGTGGGTATCCCTGTGCTGGAAGACATACGCCCGTACTCCGAGTAGTCGTTGCCTACCGCCTCCACCATGCGGTCGTCTGGCAGGCTGTTATCCTTCAACCACCGAATGGCTGCCAGCTCCCCGGTGCCGGTAGATGCCACGTAGGCAAGGCCGTCCAGTGTGCCGGGCCCGCTCCGGCCCGAGATATTGCCGACTACCGATGCCGCCGGGTAGTACGTTGCGACGACGACCCCAAGCAGCAACAGGCCAATCCAGCCATACCCGGCCAAGCGCACTATCGGGCCCGACTTCCCGTACTTAGAGCCAAGGTAGTATATGGTGTAGGCAGAAACCAGGGCAAGCAACGTCCAGGACTGGTAGGTCAGCTTGAACATGGTGTTCATTCGGTTGTTGAACAGGTCCAGAATGTAGAACAGCTCCGGACCTATGAGCAGCAGTACCGCCAGCCCCGAGAGTACAACCGGGAACAGCTTGGCGGACCCTTTCGTCTCCATTGTCTCGTCAGCAACATCAATACCTCCCTGCCCTGCCATGGATGTCCGTCGAAGCATGACGTACGTCGCCCCCGCCAGCATCAGCGTCAGAGGCAGCAGGTGTAGGAACCGGCTCCATGCCATGCCGAGCAGGGCTAACGTGCCCTTCGGCTCTATGTTCACTACTAGCTGCCCCTCCAGCCAGGACGGCAGCACGCCATCGCCTACCAGGGCACGTATCGTCTGAACGACTACCTCCGCAAGGAGCCATACCAGCCATGGCCCTACCGATACGGCGACGACTACGACGCCCTCCCAGCGCCTACATACACCGTGTCGCACTACCGACGCCAGTTCCCATACCAGATACGGCACCACGATTAGCAGGAACACACCCCACACAACCAGGAAGTGGAAAGGCCTGGTGACTGGCCCATCCACCGGCAGTATGCCTTGGGCCTGTGTTGTGAAACTCAGGTAGAACGGTAGGTACAGCGCCAGGGCCAGCACCACTACCTGCACCGCAATCGACAAGCCCGCTACAGCGCCCTGACGCAAGCTCCCGTAACGTCTGTATCCCTTCAACAGGGCTAGCACCGTGAACAGCGTCCCGAAGGTGACCATGTCCCAGAGGTTGATGAATGCCAGCGCTCCCAGGACCATAGCCAGGGCCGTGACCTGTATCCGATTGCCTCGCACCCATCTCAGCCCTATCAGCGCAGGTGATACAACGAAGTTCAGCGTCAGCGACAGGAAGGTAAGCACAAATGGCAGGCCGAGCAGATGAGGGTGCAGGTCGCCGAGCAGCAGGCTGAAGAATGGAAACTCCGCTATGGTGAAGTCCAGACTCCGTCCCTCCTCCAAAGTATCTATCACCCGGCTGGCACGCCACCACCACCAGTGCTCTGACGGGACCCATCCGGATGACCCCGTAGGCGTGTCCAATCCCTTTATGCTCACCCAATCCCAGAACCCCTCCGTACCCCCGCCACCCGCCCTGACAAGCTCTAGGCCGCTCTCCAGGTTCGCCATACCCAGTAGCAAGAAGGCTGCGATCAGTCCCGTGGCCATAGCTGCTCTCACGCGCCCTCCGGTAAGCCGCACCATGTTCGTGCCCAGCCCAAACACGGCCGCCGCTGTCAGTGCCGCCACAAGCGCGATCCCCAGGTTGTATCCAACCTCTGTAGGGACTGCCGCAAGGCGGCCTAGCCCTCCAATCATCAGGTAGCCGAAGTAGTAGTAACTCACCGTCTCGCCCGCCAGCCACGGATCGTTGGGCGGGAAGTGCATGCTGAGCACAGTCGAGTTCAGGAAAGCAAAGTCCATAGGCTGCTCCGTGTGGCTGATGGCCGCATCGTGAGAGCGGATCACAACCCATAGTGTAAACATGCCTAGGAAAACAAGCTCCGTCGCCAGCAGTACCCGCCTCTCGCGGCGTAGGAACTCCCGTATCTCTATCCGTCGCCGCCACAGCAACGCAACCGATCCCGCAACCAGGACTAGAAGTATGAACAGGAGCGTGGGTAACCTATTGGGTATGATGGGCGTGGACGCCAGAAGCCACAATGGGTAGAAAACCAGCAGAAGGCCCGCGGGCTTTGCCACGGAGTAGCCGCGATCGGGGAGGCGTGGGAGCAGCACGTAGACCACTGGAAAGGCCAGCAGGCCCAGTATCTCTACGACAAAAAGCCAGGCAAATACGTCCAGCACGTTATCTACAGGGGCAGACGGACATCACAGGCCGTCCCCGCTCCTTATACGCGCGATTCCGCCGCCGGGGCGAACAGCGACTCCACAAACAGCTTAGGATCAAAGAGAGACACATCCTCCATCCCCTCGCCTGTACCTATGAATGCCACCGGCAGACCCAGCTCCTTTCCAATGGCGAATACGACTCCTCCCTTAGCTGTCCCGTCCAGCTTCGCCAGAAAGACGCCGTCGCAGGACACCGCCTCGATAAAGGCGTGTGCCTGTGCCAGCCCGTTCTGCCCGGTGGTCGCGTCCATCACTAGCAGTGTCAGGTGGGGTGCCGTTGGGTCAAGGCGGCCCATCACTCTCCCCACCTTCTTCAACTCCTCCATCAGGTTGCTTTTGGTGTGTAGCCGGCCCGCCGTATCGATTATTACGACATCCGCGCCGCGAGCCTTCCCTGCCTCAAGGGCATCGTAGGCTACTGCCGCAGGATCGCCACCGGACTGGTGGGCCACCATCTCCACACCGAGCCTCTGCGCCCACACGTCGAGCTGCTCAATGGCAGCGGCACGGAAGGTATCCGCAGCACCCAGGATCACCCGATCACCCGTCTCCTGGAAAAGCCGCGTCAGCTTGGCTATGCTGGTCGTCTTGCCGGACCCGTTGACACCCACTACCAAGACCACCAACGGTTTTGGCCGTGTGTCGCCAGCGTCCAGTACCTTGGCAAGCTGTGACTCTCCGTCGCCCAGTAGTGAAAGGAGCTCCTCCTTGACCACCTCCAACGCCCTCTCCGGCGTTGCCTCTGCGCTTTCGGTCTCCAGTCGGTCCTGGGCGTTGCGCAGCACCGATTCGGTTGCTGCCACGCCGACGTCTGCTGAGATCAGCGCCTCCTCCAACTCCTCCCATGCCTCCCTGCTGACGCCGCGTTCCCTGAACAGGCTGGACATACGACCCAGCCACGTCTCACGCGTGCGTTTGAGCCCCTGGTCCGTGCGACCTCTGTTGCCGAACAATCTCAGCTTGGACACCTCGTCACGAAAGGTCCAACCATCATAGCATTGGCTACCTGGGGACGCTATGCGGGGCTGGTAGCTCTACTGTAGGAGTATGTGCCTGCTCTCTGCGAATTGCTAGAACTGCTAAGGGCGAGCTTACCTCAGCGCTGTTGGCTAAGAAGTCCGGACTGAGTCCGTGGGTGCAGGGCACGCCCTGCTAGCCCTCTCCCTGCTCCAGCCCAGCGAGTGCCGCTGCCGCCGCCTGGCTTTCGGCATCTGCGCGCCGTTGTCCGCTTCCTGTCCCCACGATCGCGGCGTCGACCTTGACGGACACAGTGAACCACCGCCTGTGTGCTGGCCCTTCCGTTGCAACCACCTCATAGCGTGGTGGTCCCATGCCGTCACGCTGGACTCGTTGTTGCAACAGAGACTTGGCGTCCTTGGTAACCCCATGCGACAGCACCGTATCCAGTTCAGCCTTCAGCACCCGCAGCACGAACCTCGTTGCAGTACGGTAGCCCCGGTCCAGCAGTACCGCACCCGCCACAGCCTCAAGCACTGCAGCCAGGTTGGACTCCCTGTCCTTGCCTCCGCTGGCCGCTTCGCCCTGGCCCAGCAGCAGCAGTTCGTTCAACCCAAGACGGCGAGCGACCACCGCCAGCGTCCGGCCCCGTACAACGTACGAACGAAACTCCGTGAGCGCCCCTTCGTCGACCTGTGGGTGCCGGCGATACACCTCCTGAGCCACCACTATGCCAAGCAGCGCGTCGCCCAGAAACTCCAACCGCTGATTGGACTCGCCGCCCCCTGGCTGTTCGTTGACATAGGATGGATGCCTCAGAGCGCACCGCAGGAGGCCCTGATCTCTAAAGGATACGCCTAGTCGTGTCTCTAGCTGTGTCAGATTGGTCATTCGGATACCATCTTTCGTAGCTGTACCGCATTCTAGGCACAAGCTACAATTGTGTCAAAACCGCGAATCAACTTCAGATCTGGTTGGGCAGTGCACCACGTCGGTGTTGCCAGGAAAGTGCGGGAAACCTGGGTTTCCCGCCGAGGGTTTTAGGGAGGTGTCCTCCCTATCTCATAAACATTCCAGGGTGGGTGGGTGGGAAGAACAGCGCCTGCCAGACATTCCTAGGGTGGGTTCACCTCAGGGAGTACGGACTAAGTCCGTGAGTGCAGAGCACGCCCTGCCCTATAATGGATGCCATGACCATGCCCGATGACCTCCAGGCGAAGCTGAGAGCCGTCCTGTCGCCCGCACAGCTTCGTATCTTGGAACAGGCCACCGCCGAGGCCACTCGTCTGCGCCTGGGCCTCTACCTGGTGGGCGGTGCAGTTCGTGATCTGCTCATCGGCGTCCGTATCAACGACATCGACCTGGTGTCAGAGGCCGACTCTTTCCCATTAGCGCAGGCCATGGCAAGCGCGCTGTCTGGCAGAGTCACCGCACGTTCCCAGTTCGGCACCTCCAAGCTAAGTGCTCTTGGTGTCAGCACAGACCTGGTCACCGCCCGTGACGAGACCTACCGCCAGCCCGGTGCTCTGCCAACGGTCTTCCCCGGCACCATTGCCCAGGACCTTGCCCGTCGCGACTTCTCCATAAACGCTATTGCGCTACGTCTGACGCCCGGCCCGCCTGAATTCCTGGACCCCGCTCAGGGCCAGGCCGATCTGGAGTCGCGGCTGATACGCGTGCTCCATCCAGGCAGCTTCCAGGACGACGCTACACGCATCCTTCGAGCGATTCGATACGAACAACGTCTGGGCTATAGCTTGGAAGCGAGCACCGAAGCATTCGTACGCCGCGATCTACACATGCTGGACACTATCAGTGGGTACCGCCTCCGCCGCGAGCTGGGCCTCATGTTCCATGAAGAACGGCCTAGGGCCGTACTGGTTCGCGCCGCTGAGTTGGGCGTATTGGCAGCAATATCGCCATCCCTGCCCGATGCGTCAACCTTACAGGAACGGCTGTCCCTTCTGGATACCACAACCAAACCGGTACACCACCTGGGGCTCCTGGCCTACTCGTTGGAGCCGGACCAACTGGAATCTTTCGTGCGCCGTTTAAACATGACCGCTTCCTGGGCTGGGCTGGTGCGCGACATAGCCTCGGCCAGGCAGGTCACAGCCGCCTTCACAGACGACTCGTCCCCGTCCGCTGTATGTCGTCTCCTGCGAGTCTTGGACGTGAACGCGGTAGAGGTAGTGGCCGTCCTCGCTCGCAGCTATCTCCTCCAGCGCTATCTGCAGGAGTGGAGGCATGTCCGGTCCAGGCTCACCGGCCGCGACCTGGTCCAGCTGGGTGTTTCACAGGGGCCACAGGTAGGTTCCATTCTGGAACTTCTCCGCGATGCCCGCCTGGATGGCCGTGCCGGCACACGGCAGGAGGAGATTGAACTGGCGCGATCCCACCTTGCCTCTGGAACTCAGTAGGCACCACGTATACCCACATACTCTGTCATTCTGAGCAAAGCGAAGAATTTAAGACATTCGCCGTAGAGCGAGGCAGGTGTCCTCTCCCTGGCATTGCCCAAGCCTTCACCAACAGTAGAGAATGTCGGTGTCCCGACAGGTCGGGACCTACCCCATCAATCTACGGTAGTGGAACAGGTACTGCTGCACGTAGGCGGCACTCCCTCCCCATCTGTCTTGTGCCCAGGACCGTAGATCCTCATAACGTGCCTTCTCCTCAAGCCCGTACCACTCCACCAGGGCTCGTCTCACCCAGCGGTCCACTGGGAAACCCTCCATCTTGTCCAGAGAGAAGGCCATGACGCAGTCCGCCACCTTCTCACCGACACCAGGCAACTCAGTCAGCACAGCCTTGGCTTCGTCGTAGGTGGCCAGTCCCAGCGCCGTCAGGTCCAGGCCGCCCTCGGCCACAATAGCTGCTATCCGTGCCACATACCTTGCCCGAAATCCCAGGCCCAGCGAGTACAAACCCTGTTCACCCGCAGCCGTCAGTGCAGATGGGTCCGGAAAGCGATGTAACAGCCGTTCGTCGAGCGTTACCGGTTCACCGTACGTTTCTGCCACGGCCCGTAGGTTCCGGCTGATGCGTGGTATGTTGGACACAGACGAACACACGAAGCTTATCAGGCACTCCCACGGGTCCTGCCTCAGCAGTCGTAGCCCCCTGTACCGCCTCATCGCCTCCGCTAGGACTGCGTCGGTAGCCACATCGCCGTACAGCGCGTCCAGGTCGTCACTCAGGCGGAGAAAGTTGCCTATCACCTCCTCTGCCTCGTCCGCAGGGACAGAGCTGATTACCTGGAGACCGCCCTCCACCGCACATAGTCCGAAGACACTCCCAGCTATCACTCCCCAGGCCCACTCTCCATCCCAGTTCCAGCGAAATACCTGGCCGCTGTCCAGGGTGGCCCGCAGGTCCAGCGACTGTGGTACAGCCATGAACAGGCCTTTGCTTGCGATCGGTTCAGCAGGGGCTTGGCTCATTCAGACCCTTGACCCTTCAGCCATTCCCGCACCTCTTCTGCAAGGCCACCCATCGGCACCTGTTTCATCGTACATTCTGGCAATGAGCGTAGGAACGAGCCACCGTACCTTCTGGACACCACCCGCCGGTCCAGCACTATAACCACTCCTCTATCATGCCTGCTGCGGATTAGCCGTCCAAACCCCTGGCGGAACCGCAGCACCGCCTGGGGCACGGCGTACTCGTTGAATGGGTTGCTAAAGTCCTCCGAACGCGCTGCGAATACAGGCTCGGTGGGTACATTGAATGGAAGGCGGGCCACCACTACGACGCGCAACGGGTCGCCGGGTATGTCCACTCCCTCCCACAGGCTGCTGGTACCAAGGAGCACCGCGTTCCCCTGTTCTGACGCCGCCTCCACCAGTTGCGCCGGTGACCCATCGATGCCTTGTGCCAGGACTGGTATCCCCTCCGCCTCCAACACAGCCTTTGTACCTTGCCGCGCCGTCCTCAACGACGCGTGGGAGGTGAATAGCGCCAGGATTCCTCCCCCGGACGCCCTTGCCACATGCACCAGGACATCCTGGATCGCCTGCTGGTAGCCTCCATCGCCGGGCTCCGGTACGTCATCGCACGTCAGTACCAGTGCCGCCTTCCGATAGTCGAACGGCGAACCCAGTACCAGCTCTTCAGGCTCTGTAAGCCCGACCCTCTCCCTCACATACTCCATAGACCCCTCTATGCTCAGAGTGGCGCTGGTGAGGACCACTGAGCGCTTCTGGGAAAACAGCAACTCATCCAGCATTGGCCCGGTATGCAGCGGCGATGCGTTCAAAGTAGGCAGACCCTCCTGTCCACTCAGTGTTACCCAGTACACGTACTCCTCTTCGGGATGCACTACGAAGCTCTCCACACGTCCCTTCAGGTCATTGCGTCTCTCCAGCCACGTTTCCAGCTCCAGTTTCGGGTTATCCAGCAGAGGCGATTCAAGCGGCTTCAATGCCATCAGCAGCCGCTCCACCAATCGCCCAGCCTCCTCCAACGTCTCGTTGAACCTCTCCCACTCCACCTCTAGGTCCGACCATCCAGGCTGCTTGCGTGTGCTAAGGGTGATCCTGAGCTGGCTCTCCTGGGTGCCGGGCTCCTGATGCTGCTCCACGAAACCGGCCACCGCCGAAGTCAACCGTGCCCAAGCCTCCCGCAGTCTAGGCCCTACGCCTTCCACCCCACTCGCACCCTGCTCCACCTGCGCTTGCCGGGAGGTCTCCGCTGCACGGACCCCTGCCCTGACTAACTGCATCCACTGTCCCAGCTGGGTCGCCAGATCGTCCACCGCCTGATGCTGTACCTGGAACCCGAACTGGCGACTGGCTTCGTCCTCCAGGTGGTGCGCCTCGTCAACGATCAGGTGGTCGTAGTGCGGTATTACAGAGCCTCCGGATGCAAGGTCGGAGAGTAGCAACGCATGGTTCACCACAACGACGTGTGCTCCCAAGGCCCGGTCCCGCGCCGCCCGTAGAAAACACACGCCGTCTCCCACATGGCAATCGCCCGCACCTTGTGCCGATATCCGGTCCCATGCGCGCATGTCCCTCACTGGCACTCGCATCTCCGCCCGGTCTCCGGTGGCCGTGCCTTGTAGCCAGACCAACGTCTTGGCCATCATTCTGGCATCCTCCGCCGATAGACCCCCCGATTGGGCCATATGTGACCACCTCCGATAGCAGAGGTAGTTGGCTCGACCCTTCAGGTGTGCGGAATGGAACCCGGACAGCGGCTCGCCCGGTTCACTCTCCAGCGCCTCTACAATGGCGGGAATATCCTTGCTGGCCAACTGCTCTTGAAGATTGATGGTATTGGTTGACACCACAACCCGTTGGCCGTAGCGCACCGCGAACAGCATCGCCGGCAACAGGTACGCCAGCGACTTGCCGACACCGGTTCCAGCCTCCACCAACAGACGATTTCCCTCGTTTAACGCCCTGGTAACCGCCTGGGCCATCTCTACCTGCTGCGGCCGGTGCTCAAACCCTTCCATGGCCTGCGATAAGGCTCCGCCCTCCTCCAACAGTGATACCACATACTCTTCGTCCACACCCTCCACGTCCTTACGCACTCGGACAGCCGTAGGCCTCAAAAGCCTACCTTTTAGGTCATCCATGTCCAGGCCCAGGACACCCACGTCCGCCGTCGAAGTCTGATTACCCTGCCTCTCGGAGGCAACCGTTTCCAGCCGGGCCAGCAGGCCGCGTAACGCCCAGTCGGACCTACCTGTTATGGCGCCTATGGCCGCTAGCACTCCGGGAGCCATTTCAGCGGCACGACGCAGCAGCTCCAGGTACAGCTTTTGGCTCAGCATTGCGTCCTCCAACGCGCGGTGCGGCCTGCCGTGGGATATACCTAGCGCACGGGCCAATCCGGTAAGCGAATAGTCGTTGGCCTGTGGAATAAACGCCGAGGCAAGCTCCAGGGTGTCATACCAGGAGTTTGCGCGTCGTAAGCCGGCCTTTTCCAGGAAGCCCAGGTCGAAACCAACGCTGTGCCCGACCACCGGCTCATCGCCCACAAAGGCCAGCACATCCTCGGCAACCGCCGAGAGCGGCGGTGCGGCGTCCACGTCACGTTGAGTGATCCCTGTAAGCTGCCTTACGAACTCCGGGATCGCCCGCCCTGGGTTCACTAGAGTTTCGTACGTCCCCAGGATTTCGTTGCCCCTGAACTTGACCGCTCCGATCTCGATGATCTGGTCGCGTGTCGGGTCCAGACCAGTGGTCTCCAGGTCCAACGCCACGCACACCTCATCCATTGGAGATTTCGTCGCCTCCGGTAAAAGGGTCACGGGTGCATCACAGAGCGTACGCTACGCAAATCTGATCATCTTTCTGCAGATACCTTACTCCCCCGTACAGCGTTGCCGAAAGCAGGCGCGATACCTGATTTGGGTTGAGCCTGTGGCGCATTGCTGATGTCCGCTGCAAGCCTCACCCCGTAATTGGGCAGGGCGACGGGTACGGATGTAGGAGTTGTGGAAAACCTGGGTAGACGCTCACCTTTCATCAAGGAGCGAGTCCAAAAAGGAACCCCCTCGAGTGAAGCCGAGGGGGTTCCTTATCTTGCATCCTAATTTGGCTGGGAGTGAACTTTGGCTGGGAGTGAACTAAACGTCATCCCTCCAGATACGCTCCCGCTTGTCATCCATGTAACCGGATATCGGTATGGGAACGTCCCGGATGTAGCTCCAGTACACGTAGGCGGTGTTCTGGACCGCCAGGGGAGCAAAGGGCAGGTCCTCTATGACCATGTCCTCAAGCTCCCGGGCCAGGCGGTGGCGCTCTTCAAAGGTTGAGGCCGCAGCCATCTTGAAGAACTTGGTATCTAGGTCCTGCTCGCCGTAGCCCAGCCAGTTCCTGGAGCCGCCGGTCACAAAGTAGCTGCTGTACATCTCCTCCGGCGTCATGGTCGTCTGGCAGAACCAGTAGGTCCAGATCGTGTAGTTCAGTGACTCCGCCGCAGGGAACAGCTGCGCAGAGTTCATGATATTGATTGTGGGCCTGAAGCCTACCTTCTGAAGCTCACCGGCAATGAACTCACCCTGCCTCATGTAGCCGGAACTGTCCCTGACCATCATTTCAATATCCAGGCCGCCCGGGTAGATCTCTTCAACTATGGCCGCTGCCTCTGCCCTCTCGGCTGCCTTGGCGTCGCCGCGAGCGAAGCCTTCCATAGCCCAGATCTCATCCGCAGTCCTGCCCCAGACACCGTTGGTGTCCAGCACCAGCGCCGGTACCGCCCGGTCCGATCCCAGGTGCACCACATTTATGTAGTCCTCACGGTTGACGGCCAGGTGTACCGCCCGGCGCAGCCGGAGGTCGTCAAAGGGCGGCGCCGTGGAGTTCATGTTGACTCCCTGAGGCCTGCAGGTGCTGGTGATGGGCCTGATGACGATCTTGCCCTCGTCCTGCAGACGGTTGTAGATGGGCGTGTTGTCCAGGGTGGGCAGGCCGCCGGTGTAGTCTATCTGGTTGGTGATCAGGGCCGCCTGGCTGACCTCTGTGCCTCTGATGTTGACGTGCTGCATCTCATCCAGGTAGGGCAGGCCGGGCTTGAAGTAGTCGGGGTTGGCCACGTACTCCCACAGAGCTCCACGCTGGAAACCCTTCAGCTTGAAGGGGCCGGCTCCGTAGGGCCTCTCCTGGAGCATGTCTCTGGTCACACCATCGGCGTAGACGCCTGCGAACCCGGTGGCCAGCAGGTCTGCCAGGGCTGCGAGGGGCTTGGCCATGTGGAACTTGACAGTTCGGTCATCCACCACACTAAGGCCGCCGTCGGGCCTGCTGACGTCCACGAACTCCTTCATCCAGCCGGAGCGGGCGGATACTACACCGTCCTCCAGGCCCATGATCTTGCGCATGGAGTAGGCAACGTCGGCGGCTGTCATTAGGGTGCCGTCGCGTGCGTGGGCGGGCTCGTAGCCGGTGTGGTACCTGACATTGTCCTTGAGGATGAATGTCCAGGTCATGCCGTCGGCGCTGATCTCCCAGGACTCAGCGGCGTCGCCCTCTAACTCGAACGCGTCGGGGTTCCACACCAGGTTGGCATTGAGCATACCGTTGTGACTGACGTGGGCGCCGGATGTAGCAGTGTGTGTATCAAAGCTGGGCGGGTCCTCAGAACCGTTGAACCGCATGAGACCGCCACGCCTGGGCGAGTCATCCATGGGATCGGGCATGGTCTCGGTAGTGGCCGTGGGCTGCGCTACCGGCGTTTCGCCGGGATCCATTGTCGCCGTCGCCGTAGGTGTAGTCTCCTCATCTGCGCCGGCGCATGCCACTGCTGCCAGCATGCCGACAGCGGCCAGGACTCCCACTAGGAATCGCGGCCTCCACCATACTAAATCAACCATGATTGACCCCCATATTTCGGCTTCTAGACGTTCTGACCGTGGATACCCCAACTAGCCCATACGTGACGTTACGTGTATTCCCAATAGGGTTCAATAGACAGGCACGACTACGCGGTCACGCCCTGGGCAAAAGTATGGGCACTCTATTGCCCATTGTCAACCCATTTAGATTAGGCATATTGGAACTATTACCGGTGTCGGCTCACTAACGATGTGGCACGTAGCTGGCACGACCGCTCGCTCGCTCGCTCTGTTCGTTGGCATTGGTACATTAGGAGTGCTTGGTCTTGAGTAGCATTGGTTACGGCCCAGTGCGGGCATGTGGCGCTACCCTCGCGCGAAGCTAGGTGTGTTGCACGATCTACACGCCAAGCCCTGGTTGCAACGCCTGTGAGCGGCTTCTGAGTAGTGAAACACGAGTCCCGCGTGTGCCGAATCTCCCAAGCTGCCCGGTTGCTTCCGCCCGGTTGCTTCTGAACGTCGTCCAATCTGCTCCCACACCCCAAGGTAATTATGGGCTAAGCGTGCCGGAGCAGGATAACGAGCAACTCTGATGTGCCGAGTCAAAGGAGAGACGCACATAGATGCAGCTCTCAAGAGGTGCGGATAGACTTTGCCTTGCCGTTAGGAAATCGCTGCAGGTTGCCTACGTGGAGATCAATGGCAGCGTAAAAGTCGCCCGCGTGCAGCGCTTCAAGAAAGTCCTCTGGGGTATGTATCCGTTCAGGAAACACCGTGACGCATGCCGCTAACCCGTTGGTAGAGTGCGCATCACTGCCGCCTACAACGCGCTTGCCCAGATGCTGTGCGACCTCCCAGGCAAACAGGTTCTCCTCATCTGTATTGGCGCCGTTAGCCACCTCAATAGCGTCCACCAATCCAAAAATGGGATGCTTGGCTGCCTTTTCGGCCGTGGTTGGCTGAGAGGTCCAGTCTTTGAATAGCAGGTTGCTGCTGTACGTTATATTGTGAAAGAAGTTGCGGAAAGGATGGGCTATCACGACAAACGCGCCCGAGTTATCCACCACCGAGCGTAGCTGCTTCGGGTCCCGTATCCCGGACACATACCTGTCCAGCCCGAAGACGGTGATGTGTCCCATCTCCGACTCCACCTCCATAGCCGGTACCACCAGGAGGTCGTCGTGCTGGCTGGCGAATCTTCCGTACTCGAATTTGTCCCAGGGACCACTGTGTTCGGTAAGACACACGCCGTCCAACCCTAGCCGTCGTGCCTCTTCCACCAGCTCCAGCGGCGACAGATTGCTGTCGGCACTGCCGCGGCTGGTATGTACGTGCATATCTACTATCATAGTTGGAAAATTACGGAAACCGCATCATTTTAGCTGTGAGCCGCAGCCGAAGTCAACGCACGTGCGTTCCTACCAAGGTGGCCAGGTATGCCTCATGGCCGCGTCGCCGTAGCTGGTTTGCCACTGATTCTCCTGTTTCTCGACTGTCGAAAAGGGAAAAGAAAGCCGGTCCGCTGCCGCATAGCCGGACAAAGGAAGCCCCGGCATCCAGAAACGTCTGCCGGTAAGAGTCCAGGCCCGGGAAGGCCATGTCAGCAGCCTTTTCGAAAGCATTCTTACCCGTCGCCACATCGTCCAGGGATGCGCTTCCGACATTCAGGCGCTGTGCCAGACGCCGCGTCACCGACCCGTCGCTGAAATCCCTATCAGTTAGAAGGGAGTACATACGACCTGTCTTATCCGCCTCCCGCATCGGCGGCACCAGCAGGACCACCCACCACTCTGACATGGCGGGCAGCGGCGTAACCTCCTCCCCCCTACCCTCACCTAACACGCATCCGCCGCGAATGAAAAACGGTACGTCGGAGCCCAGGTCTGCCGCCAGCTCCAACAGTCGTTCGTCGGATAGATCAAGGTCCCATAGTTCGTTTAGTGCTAACAGCGTTGCGGCGCCATCGCTGCTGCCTCCTCCAAGCCCGCTGGCTACCGGTATTCCCTTCTCCAGCCTGATCTCCGCGCCAAGAGTGCAGCCTGTACGCATCTGAAGAAGTCGCGCCGCTCTGAGCACAAGGTTGTCCTCCGATGCCGATGGCGGCGCTTCGCAAATCAGCGTCAAGCTGTCGTCTGGCCGGAAGGCCATCTGGTCAACGACGTCTATTTCATGCAGGACCGTCGCCACCTCGTGGTAGCCGTCGCCACGGCGACCAACGACCTCCAGGCTCAGGTTAATCTTGGCTCGCGCGTGCCTCTCAACAGCCTCTAGCAATTGAAACTCCCCAGATGGAATGCAGCCAAAGCGCGCGGATCATTGAGTATCAATTAAGAGGGAAATCGCCCCTTCTCGCGACCTGGCGATACAGTGCACCCCACTGTTCCAGGCCCAGCGTCTCCGCCCTGGATGTGGGGTCTATCGCCGCCCCGGCCAGCAGGTCTGCTGCCTCGCCCGTTGGAATCTCTAACCCCTGGGCCAATGAGTTCCTGAGTTGCTTCCGAGGTGCGCTGAATCCCGCCCGTACCACTCGGAAGAACGCCTCTCTGTCATCCAACTCCAACGCCGATCCGGGATAGACATCGATCTTGACGACAGCCGACGTTACCTTGGGCCGGGGGTAGAACGCCGTGGGTGGTACATACCTCACGATCCGTGGCCAACCGTACAGCTGCACACCCACCGATACCAGGGACATATCTCCGGGGCCGGCCACCATATTACGTGCCACCTCCCGCTGTACCATCACCACCGCCGATACCGGCGGGCAGTCCGCCTCCAGGAATCGGCGCAGTATCGGAAGGGCTGCGTAGTACGGCAGGTTTGCCACTAACTTGTACTCTGCGCCGTTGACTAGCTTCGTTACGTCCAGCTCCCTGGCGTCCGCGCACATCACCTCCAGGTCCTCAGTGCCCTCGAACTCCAACGCCAGCGCCTGAGCAAGCTCCCTGTCCATCTCCACAGCGATCACCTTGTGGACCTGCGGTACAAGCTCCCGCGTCACCACACCCAGGCCCGGGCCCACCTCCACCACCAGGTCATCAGCAGATAGGTCCATCGCCTTCAGAATGGCGTTTACGACACCGCCGCTCACAAGGAAGTGCTGACCCAGCGCCTTCCGGGGCGCCAGGCCCAGACGTTGCAGGATTGCCTTCGGCTGTTCTATCAGCCACCCTCCGAAGGCTTGGTCGCCTTGATTGAGAACATCAACGGTATGGAATCTTCACTGCCGTCCAGCCTCCACCAGCCGTCCTCTCCACGCTCCATCTGGGGCAGATGCCGGTATACGCAGACAGGAAACTCGTGAAGGAACTCTATTCTGAGGCCCGCCCTGACAAGCGAGCTGACTATGTCGCCCAGGCTGTGTGACCACTCATATATAGGGTGTAGTTCCGTCTTCGCTGTCGGGTCTGCGTAGGTGCTGTCCGTGATAGTCTCCAGCGGCTCGGAAGAGTGGAAATACCTATACGCATCACCACGGTTGACGGAAGGGTTGAGGTCGTAGTAAATATCTAGGATCGGGTGAATCTCGAGGATATAGAATGTCCCCCCGGGCTTCAGGAAGTAAGCGGCGACTTTGGCCCACTCCTCCACGTCTGGAAGCCAGGTGAGCACTCCCTGGGAGGTGAACACAACATCGAACCGTTCGTCCAGTGCGCCCCGTAGATCGTAGACGTTGGAGGCCAGGAACGCCGCCTCTAACCCCAGGTCCTCTGACAGCGAGCGCGCCAGCTCGATCGCCCTGTCGGAGAAATCGACGCCCGTCACTTGTGCACCCAGCCTCGCCCAGGACAACGTGTCCAACCCGAAGTGACATTGAAGGTGCAGCAGTGATTTCCCATTCACATCCCCTACCTCCTCCCGCTCCACCGATGTCAGGGTCAACCCTCCTGCCCTGAATCCCTTCAAGTCGTAGAACGCCGACCTCGCGTGTATCGGCGTGACGTCGTTCCAGTGGTCCATGTTCGCTTTTAAGTATGCGTCCATCTGCTATTCCGCAAGACCGGTGGCCTTATCAAGGCCACATGAGACTCTTAATCACACGCTTGAAGGACATAGAAATGGCCGTGCACCCCCCGTCGAATGGCGCCCAAAGGCATATCCACCGTTGGGACTCAAGCCAGGCGAACCTACGGCGCTCGGAAGCTCCCGTTTACCGCTGCTTCCTTCCGGACCTGACGGATTTCACAGGTTTCCGCCGCGCAGGGCCCGGCTCTCAGCATCTTTCCCGGCAACAGAGGCCCAGAGCGCACCCTCGGGGAGGGATTCAACCTCGCTATAGCGGATTGCGAGTACAGGGCACCGCTAGCTCCCCGTCTAGCACGGCCAATATCAATCCTAGCCCTGGCCACCAACCACTGTCAACGAACCTTGTCTTTCCTCGTCCTTCACCTCTCTGCTGTTCTGAACATCCCTCATCAGTGCTTGGCGGCTGTGGTCCGAATCCATCTCATACTGCCATGCTGCTAGCAGGTTTCTATCAGGAATGCGTCAGCACTGCCGCTATGAGAGCGCCTTAAGATTTACGCAGACCCAGTCCCCCGTGTTTAGGGCGAATGGGCTTTGATGCCTCGCTTCTGTAGCTGGAAGCCGAATCGTAGAACTGGAAGCCGAATCGTAGAAAAGGTGGGAGGGAACATGGCTCAAGTTTACGCAGACCCTCATGACGAGCCCGTGGGTATAGAGTTTAGGGAGACCGGAGTCGACGAGATCTACCTATCCGTGGCTCCGGTAAGCAGTGCCGCGCAGCTTCTCCTGTTCTGTCACAGTATCCAGCAAATCGGAGCTGCAGACATTGCCTATCTTTCTAGCTCGCCTGACGGCACCGCCATCAAGCTGGCCCTTCGGAGCAAGACTCCCATCCTAGACATCCTCGATGAAATGGATGAGGTTGATAACGTATGGGAAGACCCGTCGCTGAGTGTCGGAGCGAACTGGGGGGCTGCCAACATTCTGCAGACTTCACATTCAACGCTCCGCACGCATCACTCTCAAGGAGTGCTGATTATTACCACTAATAACCAGCCTACCCAACACCCTTCTACAAGTCCGAGTAGGCCCGACACGTCGAGGCTCGCGATGGAATCGTAGGCTCGCGACTCCTGTCGGAGTTCAGGATGACCGGGCACAAACACACCTTCGCCACAGACCACCCTCATGTACAATGTCCAGAGAACAATGCTCACCAACCTCCGCACCGCTGTCATTCCCGCCGCTGGCCTGGGCACACGTTTTCTTCCTTTCACCAAGGCTGTCCCCAAGGAGCTTGTCCCTTTGGGAGATCGGCCACTCATCCACTACGTGGTGCAGGAGGCCATGGCCGCCGGCATAGAGCATGTCGTCATAGTCACCGCCACGGGCAAAGAGGCCATCCAGGACTACTTCACGCCGTCTCCGCGAATCGAGCAGATTTTGCGCGACAGAGGTAACGATCAGGCCGCCGACGAACTTCGCACATTCGCGCAGCGAATCACATTCACCTACCCTATCCAGGCAGAACAGCGAGGCCTGGGCCATGCCGTGCTCTGTGCCAGGGATGCCGTGGGCCGTCACCCTTTCGCTGTCCTGCTCCCCGACGACATCCTCGTGGACGACCAGCCAGTGCTTGTCCAGATGCTCCAGGGCTGGCAGAGCCATCCTGGCAACCACCTGGCGGTAGAGGAGGTGCCCTCGGACCGAATCTCCGCCTACGGCGTAGTCGCTCCAGCCCCCGATGGCCTTGTGGACGACCGTACCCAGCAGCTGAATGGCCTTGTGGAGAAGCCCCCGGCGGAGCAGGCGCCATCGAACCTTGGCATCGTGGGACGCTACATACTCATGCCGGAGGTGTTCGATGCCCTGGAGAACACCCAGCCCGGCGCCATCGGTGAGGTCCAGCTGACAGACGGCATAGCGCTGACCATGAAGGACGTCCCCACCTACGCATACCGATTCTCCGGCGCCCGCTATGACTGCGGTACGCCTATGGGCCTCCTGCACGCCTCTCTGGCCCTGGCCCTGCGCAACCCTGACACATCATCTCAAGCCCAAGAGTGGCTGGAAGGTCTTGACCACTAAGCCACCCTCGCATCGTATTTATGGCACACAATCCCTGTTCACGGGTCTGTAAGATACCTTCACTGCTCCTTGGCAGCCGACCATTGGATACTGAGTGGCTCAGCGCACAAGGGGGACAATGAAACAACCTCAGCAATCCCTACCGCAGCATCGGACGATGTGAGCCATCCCCCAATGCTTGGCAGGCTATCTGCAACAGCAAATGTATTTTCAACTACGAAATGCACGGGCGTACCAAAATACATGGAGATGGGACTGCCAGATTCACAGCCGGTGAATACAAATCCTACAGTCACGGTGCTTATGGCGCCGCCTGTAATCTCGAATTCGATTACCTCTCCTTGGTCGGTTGTACCCAGCCATACGCCATCAGCATCTACAGGTTCAAGAGGGACAACGGGCAGTAGCGTAGCGGCAGGCGTCACGGTCGATGGTACTAGAGGCGTGGACGTAGGAGTAGGTGTGTGCTCAGCTATCGGGACCGGTATAGAGGTAGCGATTAGAGTAGGGTTGGGCTCAGGCTGATTACACGACCCAACAACTGCAGCAACCACCGCAAGCAATCCCAGAGTGGATCGCCTCACAATCCTATTCCCTACCGCTCCATCTCCAGGATCGCCATGAACGCCTCCTGCGGCACATCCACACGGCCGATCCTCTTCATCCGCTTCTTGCCTTCCGCCTGCTTTTCCAGCAGCTTCCGTTTCCGCGTTATATCGCCGCCGTAGCACTTCGCCAGTACGTCTTTTCGCATCGCCCGTATCGTCTCCCTGGCGATCACACGGCCGTTCACCGTCGCCTGCAGCGGCACCTCGAACAACTGCCTCGGTATCAGCTCCTTCAGCCGCTCCACCAGCCTGCGTCCCTGGTAGCTGGCCCGCTCCCTGTGCAGGATGAGCGACAGTGCATCCACCGGCTGGCTGTTCACCAATATCTCCAACTTCACCAGCGACGCCGGACGGTAGTCGCCAATGCTGTAGTCCATGGACGCGTACCCCTGAGACCTGGACTTGAGCTGGTCGTAGAAGTCCAACAGCACCTCGGGCAGAGGCATGCGGAGCTCCAGCAGCACCCTAGGATCCGTGGACGGCCCGCTGGTGCTGTTGGGCGTCGGGTCCTCGATGCCGGTCTGAAGATATTCCATCCGTTTGAACTCGCCCCTGCGGCTCGTCGTCAGTTCCATCATCGCCCCAATGTATCTACTAGGCGTGATAATGTTCATCTCCAACCATGGCTCCAGTACCGCCGAAATCTCCTGGGGCGGCGGTAGGTTGCTGGGGTTGTCCACCTCCATGCTGCGTCCATTTACCAGCTCTACCCTGTAGGCCACACTGGGGGCCGTCGTAAGGAGGGCCAACCCGTACTCTCGCTCCAACCTCTCCTGCACAATGTCCATATGCAGCAACCCCAGGAAGCCGCACCTGAACCCGAAACCCAGCGCCACGCTGCTCTCGGGTTGATAGGTTAGCGCCGCATCGTTCAGCTGCAGCTTCTCCAGCGCCTCACCCAGCTGTCGATAGCTCTCGCCGTCGGACGGGTAAAGACCGGCAAAAACAACCGCATTCAGCGCCTGATAGTCGGGCAGCGGCTCGTCGGCTGGCTGGCCCTGGCGCGTTATCGTGTCGCCCACAGGCACCTGACGCACACTCTTCAGTCCAGTGGCCACGTAGCCCACCTCTCCCGCTGACAACGACTCCATCTGCACCAACTGTGGACGGAAGGCGCCGATCTCGAGCACGTCTGACTCGTTACCGGACCCCATCAGGCGAATTGGTACTCCCTGTTCCAGAGCGCCATCGAAAACTCGTACGTATGCCACGACGCCTTTGTACTGGTCGTACGCTGAGTCGAACACAAGCGCCCGCAGGCGTGCCTCGGCGCTTCCCACCGGAGGAGGGATCCGCCGGATCATCGCCCACAGCAACTCTTCAACTCCGGTGCCATCCTTGGCCGAGATGTAAAGTATCTCATCCTTGCTGAACCCAAAAGTATGCTCCAGCTCCTCTGCCACCATCTCCGGTTGTGCAACAGGAAGGTCTATCTTGTTGATTACCGGGACAATGACCAGGTCGTTTTCCAGCGCCGTATAGACATTGGCCATTGTCTGCGCCTGCACTCCCTGGCTGGCGTCCACCACCAGCAGCGCCCCTTCGCATGCTCTCAGGCTGCGCGATACTTCGTAGCTGAAATCCACATGGCCGGGTGTGTCTATCAGGTTTACCTGATACTCCTGGCCGTCGTGGCGGTACGCCATCCGGACCGCCTGTGCCTTGATGGTGATGCCCCGTTCCCTCTCCAGGTCCATCCGGTCCAGGTACTGAGCAGTCATGTCCCTATCGGAAACGGTCTGTGTCAGCTCCAGCAGCCGGTCCGCAAGCGTAGACTTGCCGTGGTCTATGTGGGCGATTATGCAGAAGTTCCGTATGAAGCGTGGTTCCATATCCGAATCATGCTAGCACGCGCCATAGTGGCCCACAAGGTAGCGAGAGCGATGCCCGTCTTGCCTGCACGTATGTTGGAAAGCAAAAGAAGAGGCCTCCGCCTTCAGGGCGGAGGCCTCGACCTCAATCCTGGTTAACAGGTCTATACGCGAATGCAGGCAACGTAATGATCGTTGCCCATGTTGCGGAACTCGGGGATCCCGTCGCTGCACTCATCGATGGCTATGGGGCAGCGCGTATGGAACACACAGCCGGAAGGAGGGTTCAACGGGCTTGGCACGTCGCCGACCAGAAGAACACGTTCCCGTTGCGCCTCGATGACTGGGTCAGGAATCGGCACCGCCGACAGCAGTGCCTTAGTGTACGGATGCAGTGGGTTCTCGTACAGTTCAGAACGTTCCGCCAACTCCACCATCTTACCGAGGTACATCACTGCGATCCTGTCGCTGATGTGGCGCACCACCGAAAGGTCGTGGGCAATGAACAGGTAGGTGAGGTTGAACTGCTCCTGGAGCTCCTCAAGCAGGTTGATCACCTGAGCCTGAATGGACACATCCAGGGCTGAAACTGGCTCGTCGCAAACGATCAGGCTTGGACGCACCGCCAACGCTCGGGCCACACCAATGCGCTGCCGTTGTCCGCCGCTGAACTCGTGTGGAAAGCGGGTCGCGAAGTATGGGTTTAGGCCAACCGTTGACAGCAGATCAGCGACCTGCTCCTTGAACTCGCCTCTGCTCTTTACCATTTTGTGGATTAGGAGTGGCTCGCCCACTATGTTCCCACAGTTCATCCGTGGGTTAAGCGAGCTGTACGGGTCCTGGAATATCATCTGCATGCGCCTGCGGAAAACCCGTACCTGAGCGGTGCTCATCTGTGTCAGGTCTTCTCCTTCAAAGAGGACCTGGCCTTCCGTCGGGCGGTTCAGCTGTAGCACACACCGGCCCGTGGTGGTCTTGCCGCAGCCGCTCTCCCCCACCAGGCCCAGGGTCTCGCCCCTCCGTATGGTGAAGTTGATGCCGTCCACGGCCTTGATATCAGCTACTTTCTTCTGCCAGATGATCCCCTGCTTCACAGGGAAATACATCTTCAAGTCACGTACTTCGACCAGGGTGTCCCCATCTGGAGACTGTTCCTGGACCTGCTGTTCCTGCGCTACCATTCAGTCCCCCTTTAGGACCCAGCCCTGGTCGGTGCTTCAAGTTTTTCCATCTCCCAACACGCCGCCACATGTGGTCCCTCGCCGACAAGTTCCAGCGGCGGAATCTCGCCAGCGCACTTGTCGACTGCAAACCGGCAGCGCGGTCGGAATGCGCATCCATCATCCAGGCTGGTCAGGTCAGGCGGCTGCCCCTCGATCGGGTCCAGCTTGACCCGTCTCGGCTCGTCCAGCCGCGGGACCGAGTGTAGCAGCCCCAGGGTGTACGGGTGACTCGGCTGGCCGTAGATCTCCCTGGCCGTGCCGCGCTCGATTATCTTACCCGCATACATTACGTTCACTCGGTCGGCATATCGGGCCACCACCCCAAGGTTGTGGGTAATGACTATCAGCGCTGCGCCGTTCTCCGTACACAGGCCCTTCATCAAGTCCAGAATCTGGGCCTGAATCGTAACGTCCAGGGCCGTGGTCGGCTCGTCTGCGATGAGGACCTTCGGATCACAGCTCAGCGCCATGGCGATCATCACCCGCTGTCTCATTCCGCCACTGAACTGGTGGGGGTAGTCCCCGAACCGCCGGGCGGCGTCCGGTATGCCCACCCGCGAGATCATCTCAATCGCACGTTCCTTGGCCGCCGACTTGTCCAGCTTCAGGTGCAGCTCCAGCGTCTCTGTAAGCTGTCTGCCTATGGTCAGCACAGGGTTCAGCGACGTCATGGGTTCCTGGAACACCATGGCCACCTCCTTCCCTCTGACCGCCCTCATATCATCATTGTTGAATTCCAGCAGGTTCTCACCGTTGAGCAGCACCTCTCCGCTCATGATCCGCCCCGGCGGATGCGGAATGAGGCGCATGATGGAGAGAGCGCTAACGCTCTTCCCGCATCCGCTTTCACCAACCAGGCCCAGGGTCTCTCCGGGCTCTACTTGGTATGAAACTCCGTCGACCGCCTTTACTACCCCTTCCATGGTGTAGAAGTAGGTGGCAAGATCTTTTACTTCAAGGACTGGTGGCACAGGTTCCTCCTTAACGGATGGGACTTCTCCATCGGTTCTTGTCGCCGATACTATCACACACTAATCTGACCTTATGCAACATACTGATATGACATGTTGTGGGGAAGAGGAGACTCGAACTCCTACGCCTTTCGGCACATGATCCTAAATCATGCTCGTCTACCAATTCCGACACTTCCCCGCTCCCTCACTTTACAGCCATGGCACACTCTGGGCCGTGACCCGCCTCGGACTCGAACCGAGAACCTACTGATTAAGAGTCAGTTGCTCTGCCAAATTGAGCTAGCGGGCCAGTACGCCTGGCTGAGTGTAGGGACTTTATCATCAGCCGATAGTGCTGTCAATGTTGACCCATAGCTGTTCGGCTACTCACTCCCCAGTGTTTGTTATGCTTCGGACGCCAGCTTTCCACCCTGCGCCCAGTCCTCCTTCGCCACGTCAGCAAATAGTACGATGGTGGCCTCCGGTGTGGTTTTACCGATGTTCGCCATGGCGTCCGTAATTGCCTGGGCCAGCTCGGCCTTCTGCGCCGAAGTCCTACCGGGCCACATCTCGACTCGAATTATCGGCATCCTGAACCCCCTTTAATGAATGACTAGCCTGCTGCTCACGGCATATAGTAGCGACACCCTTCGCACTCAACAAGTCACGCGCCTCTCTCTCACTTCCTCTGTGGCGGAAGGCCAGTCCGCTCATCCTGAGCTCCGACCGTAGGGGCTAGATCACCTCGACCTGGGCCTGCATATGTGGCCCCGCTCACCCTGAGCTTGTCGAAGGGTCATCCTGAGCCGAGTTTACCCTGAGCGAAGCCGAAGGGAAGGACATGAGCAGACCCTATCCCATTTCATTCTGAGGAGTCACGACCTCATCTGGACGACGACGAGTCCAGGGTGGGACAAGGCAAGTCACGCACCACTCCCTCCCCGTGTAGGGGCGAAGTCACCTCGCCCCTTTCATTTGCCACACGGACTCCCTGATATAATGCCCCCATGAAGCTCCGTGACCTGGGCGAGTTTGGGCTAATCCAGCGGTTGACAGCCATCGCCAACCGCCTTGGCGTTGCTGCGACACCGGAGAACGCCGCATTTCCCCTGCTGCTGCCTATAGGCGACGACACTGCCGCCTGGCGCACCTCCGGCGCCACAGAGCTGGCTACCACCGATACGGTCGTAGAGGGCATCCATTTCACCAGAGAGACCATTCCCTGGGAAGACCTGGGCTGGAAGGTCGTCGTCGCCAATATCAGCGACATCGCCTCCATGGGTGGCACACCTCTCTACGCCTTGGTCACTTTGGGCCTCCCCCCAGACACCTCCCTAGAGGATGTGGAAGCCCTCTACCTGGGAATGGCCCAGGTCTGTAAGGAGCACCGCACAGCCATAGTCGGCGGCGATATCGTCAGCTCACCGACCACATTCGTTACCATCGCACTCAACGGATACCTGGATGGTGCTCCCCTCGTTAGATCCGCTGCCCGGGTCGGAGACACTGTGGCCGTCACAGGCTTCCTCGGCTCAGCGCGCGGCGGCCTGGAAATGATGCTGAATGGAGAGCCTGTGGAGCCGAAGGCAGCGGACTATCTCCGCCGTGCTCATCGAAAGCCCGCGCCCCGTGTCGCCGCTGGCCATCTGCTGCTGCGCGAGGGCGTGCTGGCTGCCATGGACATAAGCGATGGCCTGGTGGACGACCTGGGCAAGATGATGGCCGCCAGCGGCCTCGCCGCCTGTGTGGACTCCTGGCGTGTGCCGGTACATCCCCTGCTCGACGGGGCATTCCCCGACCGCGCCCTTCGCCTGGCCCTGGCCGGCGGTGAGGACTACGAGCTGCTGTTCACCGCCCCTGAATCCATCATGGAGCGTATCCTGGCACAACTGCCAGATGCCGTAACCATCGGCTCCGTGGTGGAGGGTAACGCCGGGCAGGTCACTGTCCGGGACAAAAGCGGCAACCAGATGCAGAACATGGAAGCGGGATGGGACCACTTCAGGAGCTGACCGTCGTAACCCACTCCGCGCGGGAGACAGGGGACCTGGGTGAAGCCCTTGGTGCATTGGCCAGGCCCGGAGACCTGCTTCTGCTCAGCGGCGACCTCGGTGCTGGCAAGACCTGCCTGGTTCAGGGCATCGCGCGTGGACTGGGTGTTCAGACCGCCGTACGCAGCCCGACCTTCGTCTTCGCCACAGAGCATATGGGGCGTATGCCCCTCTACCATGTGGACCTATATAGGGTAGGCGACCCGCGCGAAGCCGATGGCCTTGGGCTGGACGATTATATCGAGGGCGATGGCGTCTGCGCCGTGGAGTGGGCCGAGCGGGCGATCGAGCTGTTTCCCGTCGACCGTCTACTAATAGAGATGGCGCACGTCGGCATAGATGATCGGTCCCTGCGCCTTCTGCCCAGCGGCCAGCGGTATGCGGAGCTGCTAAACGGGCTGAAAGAGCACCTGAAGGCTAACGGATCCGCCGGCCTCAACGCCTGACCGGCCTCATTCACCGCACTCCCCCCTATGGGGGAAAGTCAGGCCTGTCCTGAGTCTGTCGAAGGGATGGGCGTCACTCTAGCCGCACAGCCCCAGACCGAGGACGCGTGGGCGAACCTCCGCACCGTCCAGCAACCACAGCCATCCCCATCCAAGGAGAGTCCAGAGAACCTGGGTTCTCTGCCAGTGAGTTTGATCCCGATGAATCGGGATCAAACCTAAAACGCTTCAGGGCGGGAGGGTGGGAAGAATTGGCTTGCTACTGATATGACAATTGCAGCATTACCATTATCTGTGCAAGATTATTTGGGGCCCAGGCGCGGGCGCAGTCTTGCCGCCCTTTCGCCAGGAAATCGTTAACTGGCCTGCCCTTGCGTGTATCATACCCCTGGTCAAATGACTATGTGGGAAAAGCAATTTAATGTGTCGCACGTCTATGCTGGCAATCCGCTGGACAGGGGCGAACGCGAACGCCGCGACGAGCAGTGGATTGAGGATGCGGCCAACTCTCCAACCAGCAGATTCCTGCCCATGTGGGACTCCAACGTCCTGGTCTCCAAGGGTTCCCAGGCAGCTCTGGCGTGGCAAGGCGCTGATGACATCGCACGACTCGGTATCGATACCACTCCCTTTTTCCTCGGCCTGCTGGCGTCTGTAGCCCACTTCGTAATCGATATCTCAGACCACGAACCCGCGGTTCGCGAGCTTACCCAAGGCGAAGCCTTCAGCTTCGTAGATGCCAGGACTGCCATAAGCCTTCTCAGCGGCGCAGAATCAGGAATAGTCGCCCAGGCGAAGGCCCAGGTGAGCTGGCACGGCCGGACCGGGTTCTGCTCCGTATGTGGGCATGAGACTGTGATCAGGCGCGGTGGTCAGGTGAGGCACTGTCTCAACTGCGATATCGAGCACTACCCTCGCACAGATCCCGTGATAATCACTGTGGTGTCTGACAATGACCGGTGCCTTCTCGGTCAATCCCGCGGCAGAGTGTCGCGCGCCAATACCTTTTCGGCCCTGGCCGGGTTCGTGGACCACGGGGAATCGATAGAGGAGGCCGTCGCCAGGGAGGTAATGGAGGAATCTGGAATCACCGTCGGGCAGGTGCGCTACCATTCCTCGCAGCCGTGGCCGTTTCCCCACAACCTTATGATCGGCTGCCTTGCGGATGCGGTGACAACGAAAATTTCTTTCGACGACGAAGAGACGAAGAGATGACGGACGTCCGTTGGTTTCAACGGAGTGAGGTACTTTTGGCCCTTGAAGGAAAGAGCGAGGTTCTCGTCGTACCGGGGCCCATTGCCATAGCCCATCACCTCATCAAAGCCTGGGCAACCGGCGACACGCGTTAGCACCGCGTCGGCAAATTCTGAGCGACAGAGAGCACGGTCAGGCGCTCTAGCTGACAAGGGGTTTGGGAAGCCTTCAGAAGAGAGGAGACACACTCTATCTAGGGAGTGCCACTCTCCTGAGGTGCTTTCAAGTTCCAGAAGATGACGCCTGCAAAAAGGTACGCAGCGCCGATGCCAGCGAGGGTCATGGTGTAGCTGCCAGTCTGATCGTATGACCATCCTGCAAGCACCGGGCCAATCGCAGAAGTCAGCCCCGGTATCAATGAGACGCTGCCTCGCAATGTCCCAAAGCTTTTGCGGCCAAAGAACTGGCCCACTAGCGCCCATGTGATGCCATTAGCGGCATGAGCGGTCCCAAACAGAAGCGCGAACAGAATGCCGACGACCAGTCCATTGGCGCCCAACAGTAATGTGACGCACGCCAGGACACCGAAGACCATGGAGATCGCCGAAGTACGCTGACGCGACCACCGGTCAGAGATAAGGCCTGATCCTATGGCAATTGGTAGTCGTGTAAACGCTACAAGTCCTATCAGCGTTGCACCGATCCCTTCAGAAATGGCTTTTGAAACCAAGATAGGCACAATGTGGACCATCAGGGTGTTTTGCGCCAGCAAGCGCAACCCGAGCGACGCTCCCAACAGCCAGTACGTTCGTGTGTGCAAGGCCTCTCTCACCGAGAAATCCGAGCTCGAGAAAAGTGAAAGAGGCGGGGCTGCCTCAGAGTTTGTCAGTGCTCCGCGAGGTTGCCTGGGACTACCGGGAATGTCCTCTTTAGTCGTCTCCTCAGCTCTTGGTTTTCGATAAATCAGGGCTAGCGGCAACCCGATAGCTAGCATCATTAATCCAGAGCCGGCGGCGGCCCAGCGCCAGCTATGCCCCAGCACAAGCCATGCGATGAAGGGGGTGAGGAGAAACCCTCCAACGGCAATTCCCGACGTCGCTATGGAGATGGCCAGCCCGAGCCGGCGTCGAAACCACATATTGATGCTGGCACTGACACCGTGGCCTGGCATGGAGAAGCCCAGGGATACTAGAAGCGTCAGCACAAGCAGGAATTGAAGATAGGACTGTGTCAAAGCCAGGAGAACGAAGCCCAATCCTCCCAGAATCATGCCGCCCGCGACCATGAAGCGAGAGCCCAACTTATCCACCATTACGCCGCCAATCGGCCCGCTGAAAATGTCGAGAATAGAGCGGACCGAGAAGATAAGTGATACGCGTGTGCGTGACACACCGAACTCGCGGGCCAACGGCAGGAAGTACACGGAGAGACCGCTATAGTTCAGGCCTCCCATCAGGGCGTAGGTGACAACGGTTGAGAGGACGAGCCGTCAGCCGTAGTACGAACGCCTCACGTACGCGACCAGGGAGGCACTTGCCGTTATTGGTCTCAACATGCTTATCAGTCAGAGGTCATGCTTCTCAAGCCAGCGCATAGAGCCCGCTGAAATGGGCCAGATCTTGGAGCATGCACCATCCTCTCATCCTGGTCGGAGGCCAACGAATAGTCAATCACCCTGTATGAGAAGCTCAGGTCCCAAGACGACCCCAAGACGACCCCAAGACTCCAATGGCGAGTACCTAGCCGATACCAGGCCTGAGAACCTGCATGGCTTATCTCATCAGCCAGTCAGAGCCGCTCTCTTGATGTCCGTCCAGCACCTGGGTTCTACCTCCGTGCCCTGGCCGTTCGGAAAGTTCCCAATTTCATTCCGACCTTGACACAATTGCCCAAGCCCTCTAACATATAGAAACGCAACCGTAGCGTTACTAATATCTCGGAGGTGATTTCATGGCAGACTCAAGTTCAGCCTCAGCCCGATCCGCCACATACCGTAGGCGCTGGCTGACCCTCGCCGTACTTTCACTCAGCATGGTGATCGTCGGTATAGACAACACCATTCTCAACGTCGCTCTCCCAACGTTGCAGCGCAGCCTCAACGCGTCAGCCTCCGCTCTCCAGTGGATAGTGGCCTCCTACATTCTGGTGTTCGCCGGGCTCCTGCTGACCATGGGAGCATTGGGCGATCGCTTTGGCCGCAAGCGGACCCTGCAGACGGGACTGATCATCTTCGTCGGAGCCAGCGTGCTTGCGGCGTATAGCCAAACGTCCGCTCAACTCATTGCCTCTCGCGCTGCCATGGGCATAGGAAGTGCGCTGATATTTCCGTCCACGCTATCCGTGCTAGTCAACGTCTTCCCCCGCGAGGAACGAGGACGCGCTATTGGCGTGTGGGCCGGTATGGCAGCTATTGGCATGCCACTTGGCCCCCTGATCGGCGGGTGGCTGCTGGAAAATTTCTGGTGGGGCTCAGTGTTCCTCATTAATGTTCCGGTGGTCGCAACGGCCCTCACCTTTGGGCTGTTCTTGGTACCGGAAAGCAGAAATCCTGTAAAACGGAGAATCGACTTCGTCGGTGCGGCGTTGTCCGCCGGTGGGTTATCCACCCTGGTCTACGCCATCATTGAAGCACCTAATCTCGGCTGGACGGATCCCCTAGTCCTCGGCGGGTTCGCGGCGGCGGCAGCACTCCTCATTACATTCGTCTTGTATGAGCGGCACACCGTCGATCCGATATTAGACATACGCCTCTTTACAAACCCACGCTTCTCCACCGGTGCGGCCGTCATTTCACTGACATTCTTCGCTCTATTCGGTAGCTTGTTTTTGCTTACGCTGTACTTGCAATTTGTCAAGGGCTACAGTCCCTTCGAGGCCGGCCTGCGGCTACTTCCGCTCGCGTTGGGACTGATGATTGGTGCTCCAAATAGTCATCGCTTGGTGCAGCGGTTGGGTACGAAACGAGTGGTTGCGGGAGGGCTCTTTGTCACCGGGACAACATTAGCGATAGGATCTTTATTGGAGGTTTCCACGGCGTATTGGGTAATCGGCATTGGCATGGCGTTGGTTGGTGTTGGCATGGGTAACGTAATGCCACCCTCCATGGACGCGGTCCTGGGCGCCGTACCTGAAGCGAACGCAGGTGCTGGCTCTGCAGTCAACAACACTACACAGATGGTCGGTGGCGCCCTCGGTGTGGCGATCCTTGGCTCTGCCCTCAACGCTGGGTACACCTCCGCAATGGCGAATCAGGTTGCGGGATTACCTGAGTCCATCGCGGTGGCGGCGCAGAACTCCGTTGGGGCCGCGTTGCAGGCTGCGGCCCAGCTTGGCGGGCCGATGGGACAGGCACTGCACGCCGCTGCCTCACAGGCTTTCGTAGACGCGATGGGTACCTCGGTACTTATCGGAGCTGGTATTGCCGTGGTTGGGATTCTCGTTGTCCTCGGATTCATGCCTGCACGGGATCTGGCCCTTGACGAACCCAAAGAGGGCCAGGCATCCCCTGGTACGGTGGTGGAGTGACTACAATAGAACGCGAAAAACCCGGCCGGCCTCGCGATCCGGAGGCCGACCGGGCCATTCTCCGGGCCACTCTGCAGATTCTTACAGATCAGGGATATGCGGGCATGTCTGTTGAGCGAGTCGCCTCCGAGGCCGGGGTTGGCAAGACCACGATCTACAGGCGTTACTCCTCAAAGGAAGAGTTGGCTACTGCCGCTATGGGTTCCCTGATAGACAATTTGGGTTCCCCACCCGATACGGGCAGCGCTCGCCTGGACATAATTGAGTTACTTCAGCAATCCGTTGCTGCGCTCGCCCAAGGACCGGGTTTCGCTATGATTGGCGCTCTGCTGGTGGAAGAACGCCGGAATCCACAGTTGATCGAGATGTTCCGCCAGCGGATAATCTTTCCTCGCCGTGAGCAAATGATCGAAACACTTCAGCGCGGCGTGGACCGAGGCGAGATACTGGAGGACATCAATCTAGAGGTGGCCCTCCAGGCATTGGTCGGGGCGGTGTACACGAGGCACATTCTGGGCGTTCCTGAGTCAAGGGAGCGGATCCATGAGACCGTCGACACCATCTGGAGAGGGTTGGCAGCCGACCGGCAGAGCTAATGGAGCTCATGAGTCGAGCTTCAGTGAAGGCAGGTCACGATTAGCTTGCTCAAAATGCCTCCCTTGAACCCCAAAGTTGCGAGGGTGGGTGGACGAGAAATATGGGATTCCACGCAATGTACCTCCCACTTATCCTATGCTTGGCATCGCCCCAACTCATACTTCCAGTTATGATGCGGAGGACAGGTACTCACCTGCAGTACGGACGAAGTCCGTGGGTGCAGGGCACGCCCTGCCGCTAAAAACACACCATGCTGCTAGCCATAGACACATCCACACGCTACGCCGGCGTTGCCCTCCTGGACGACTCCCGCCTACTGGTCCAACTGCTCCACTGGCGCTCCCGTCAGAACCACAGTGTCGAGCTCCTGCCGTCCATTGAACTGATCTTGAACCGGCAGCAGGCCACCATTGAAGACGTTACGGCCATCGCTGTCGCTACAGGACCCGGTAGCTTCAGTGCCCTGCGCGTCGGCCTCAGCACCGCCAAAGGTCTGGCCTGGGCCAACGACATCCCTCTGGTCACGGCGACCACTCTGGAAACCGAGGCTTATTCGTATCGCGCCTCGACCGTTCCGGTCTGCGCCGTAATGGAGGCAGGAAGAAGTCAGATTGCCTGGGCCCTGTTCGAGGATCTTGAGGACAAGGACGCCGGTCTTCGCCAGACCACCGCAGAGGCTATCGCATCTCCTGAGGACCTACTGCGCGCTCTATCCTCCCCTGCCCTGATCTGCGGCGAAGCGCTGGAACAACACACGGACGCCCTTTCACTGGACGCCTCTTCGGGCATACTCCTGGCTGTGCCGTACCTGCCTGGTCAGCGAGTAGCCACCCTGGCCCATGTGGGTCGTGCCCGTCTGGAATCGGGACTGCGTCAGGACCCCACCACACTGGAGCCCCTCTACCTACGTAGGCCCACTATTACTGAGCCCCGCCGACGCTAGCACAAGCCGCTCCCTAGTCACTCGATTTACCTTGACGCCCTTTCATGACCTTGGTACCATATCACCAATGTTCAACAAACAGCGAATAGTCCTTTTCAGCATACTGCCGTTCTTACTGGTGCCGGCCTTTGTCTCGGCGGGCTACCTGCTGGTCACGAACCTAAGTGACCCCACACCGGAAGAGTTGGCTGCATCTCCCACCGTAGAAGCCACCGTAACGCGGGTACTGGACGGCGCCACCATAGAGGTGGATCTGGCGGGTCAGACCTTCCAGGTCAGATACGTCGGCGTGGCCCTACCCGAACCTGTGATCAGCACCATCGCTCTGTCGCTGCCTAACCCGCTGTACGATAAGGCCACCTCGTTCAACCGGGACCTGGTGCAGGGTCAGATCGTACGCCTTGAACGCGGCCAGTCCCACCTTGATACGGAGGGGCGCCTGCTTCGCTGGGTCTGGGTTGGCGAACGGCTGGTCAGTGAAGCGCTTGTGAGGCAGGGCCTATCCCAGGTTGACGTGGCGGCGCCGGACAACGCGCACGAACAGCTGCTTTTCGATGCCCTCCAGCGCGCCCGAGTCGACGGTGTAGGCATATGAGACGTATCCTACGTCGAGTGCGTCAAGTGCGCCGAAGGCCCTGAGCAGACTACGGAAGACCCGTACACCGACTACTAACCCGACAACGGCCTTCGCGGTAGGGTCGCACCGGTAGTACCCCTAGCATCAAAGGAACTCGGCACTCCATGGAACGTACCCTTGTCCTGGCCAAACCCGACGCCGTCCAGCGCAGCCTAGTTGGAGAAATCATATCCCGCCTTGAGGCACGCGGCCTTCGCATCGCCGGGCTCAAGGTAATACAGATGACCATTGAGCAGGCCCAACGCCACTACCAGGCGCACAAGGACAGGCCATTCTTTTCAGGCCTGGTCGACTTCATAAGCTCCGGCCCGCTGGTTGCAATGGTGCTTGAGGGCAACGGAGCCATAGCAATGGTACGTCGCACCATGGGTGAGACCGCCCCTGCCGATTCAGCGCCGGGCACCATTCGGGGCGACCTTGCCATAGACATCGGGCGAAACCTTATCCACGGATCCGACTCACCCGAAGCGGCCACCCAGGAGATACCCATCTTCTTCGACCCATCGGAACTGGTGGACTATACCCGCGACATCGATTCCTGGATCACTGAATCCTAACCACCTGCTGCCCGTGGGCCCACAGGCCTTCCAGTTGATAAAGCTCTCGCTCCTCCGGTGCAAACAGGTGCACAATTACCTCTCCGAAATCCAGCAGCAGCCACCCCGAATCCGTCGTACCTTCCCTGTGGTGGAAGGACGCTCCGGCCCCCTTCAGCGTCACCTGTACATTGTCAGATACCGCCTCCATCTGCCGCCGGTTCTCCGCCGTTAGTATGATAAAGAAATCAGCAAAGTCGCTCACCTTGCTGATGTCCATCAACAGTATGTCTGTGGCCTGCATCTCCTCAGCCACGTCCACTGCTTTTCGAGCGTACTCAATAGCTTCCAGGCGGTCCCTCCTACCTCTACCTACTATCTACAATTCCATTATAGGAACCACCCTTGCAGCCGGTCAACGACAACCCTCTAAACAAACGTGTCACAAGCCGCTCATCCTGAGCAAGCCTGTAGTGAGCCTGCCGAACTATCGAAGGACATGAGCGGCGACACCAGCACTCGCCATATCACTCGTAGCCCACCACCTATTGCCGCCCCTATGACCCTATGCTAATCTCTTTCTAGTGGAATGCCGTGCCGCACACTCCGGAAGGAGGGTGTCCCGACGAGTCGGGACCGGGGAGTTTGAGGGGTGCCCCCCCTCAAACTAAAACGTATGAGGGCGGGTGGGTGGGAACAATTACACTTGCTACAACCTGTTTCGCAGGGTCGTACAGACACATTTTAAGGACGAGTAAGCTGAAACATGCCCAATCACCGCGTAGTCGTCGCCATGAGCGGAGGAGTAGACTCCTCCGTCGCTGCCGTTCTCCTCAAGGAGCAGGGCTATGACGTCATTGGCGTCACAATGCGCCTTTTCCCCTACGATGACCTCGAATCAGTCACCTCCTATAACAAGGGGTGCTGCACCCCCGAGGATGTGGAAGACGCCCGTCGTGTCTGCCAGACCATAGGCGTCCCACACTACCTCATGAACTTCGAGCGCCAGTTCCAGGAGCATGTCATCGACTACTTCTGCCAGGAGTACGCCCGCGGCCGCACGCCTCACCCATGCCTGGCTTGCAACGACATGATCAAGTTCCGCTTCCTCCTCCAACGCGCCCTGGCCATGGACGCCGACTACATTGCCACCGGCCATTACGCCCGCCTCCGCCGCCACGACGGACAGTACCACCTGCTCACCGGCGCCGACTCCTCTAAGGACCAGTCCTACGTGCTCTTTACACTGCGGCAGCAGGAGTTGGAACGCACCCTCCTGCCCGTGGGCTGGTATACCAAGGCCGAAATCCGAGACCTCGCCCGCAACGCCGGCCTGCCCGTCGCCGACAAGCCCGATAGCCAGGAGATATGTTTCATACCCAGTGGCGACTACCGCCAGTTCATCGCCGAGCGTACTACGCCCACCCCGGGTGACATCGTGGACACAAACGGCAGCGTACTTGGCCGCCACGGTGGCATAGAAGGCTTCACCGTCGGACAGCGCCGGGGATTGGGAGTCACATCGGACAGGCCGCTGTTCGTCCTCAGCGTGGACGCCAACCGGCACCAGATCGTCGTCGGCCCCGCCGAAGGGCTGCTCCAGCACACCCTGTGGGCTTCCCAGGTCAACTACCCCACCTGCAATCCTCAGGGCCCTGTCGAGGTCCAGGCCAAGGTGCGATACAACGCCCGGCAGATGCCTGCCACGCTTTATCCCAGTGGCGACGAGGCCGTCATACAGTTCCACGAATCACAGCGCGCCATAACCCCCGGCCAGGCCGTCGCCTTCTACCAGGGCGACGAGCTCTTCGGCGGTGGCATCATCGAAGGCGCCTGCGACCTCCCTGAAAGCGCTGTCCCGACACACTCTCCTGCCCTGGCCCACTAAACTCTCGCCTCACTCCGATTCCCCCCCGGACGTTGGGGGAGGCGAAATGGACATTAGCAGCCCCACTTTTCCTGTCATTCTGAGTACAGCGAAGAATCTGGAGCAGGGAAACATTCTGCCGTTAGGAGTTAACATATAGCCCCCGACACAACAACGTAATTCAGGAAGGTTGTAGGGACCGGAGCCTGTCCTTGAGCTCCGACAGGAGTCGCGAGTCCTACTCGGACCTGGCGAAGGATTCCTACCGGAGAGTTTTAGGTCCGATTATGCTGTGCTTATCGCGACTCGCGACATGTCGGAGGGCGTCCCCTCAAATCACAAACATATCGAGGGTGGGCGGGTGGGAAGAAACGCGCCTGTTACCACCTGTACCTCGTACCTCGCCCTTGCGTCCACAGACCGCTCCCATCTAAAGTAGAGGCTATTCAACGGCAACCGTGAGGACACGTGCCGAACCAACGCAGCACAACGAAACCCACCTGGATAGAAGAGAACCGCCTAATCGAAAAAGGCTACCGGCAGATCGCCGGCGTGGATGAGGTCGGTCGCGGTCCCCTAGCCGGTCCCGTCGTCGTCGCAGCCGTCGTCCTGGACCCTGCCGCCAATCTGCCCTGGTACGACGACCTTAACGACAGCAAACTGCTATCCCCCAGCAAGCGCGAACGACTCGCCCCGCTCATAACCCAGGGTGGGATAGCCGTAGGCATAGGTGCCGCCGAATGTGATGAGATAGACGCCATCGGTATCGTGCCCGCTACCAGGGCCGCCATGACACGCGCCGTCGCCAATCTGCCCGTACCTCCGGACCACCTGCTGATCGACGCCGTACCCCTTTCCGAGCCCGGCCTGCCATACCGCCACCTAGTCAAGGGCGACTCCCTCTGCCGGTCCATCGCGGCCGCCTCCATTGTCGCCAAGGTCGCACGGGACAGCCGCATGGTCAGGGAGGACACCGCCTATCCTGGCTACGGCTTCGCCAAACACAAAGGCTACCCCTCTCCGGAGCACCTTGAATGCCTGGCACGCCTGGGCCCCTGTCCCATCCACCGCCGCTCCTTCGCACCCGTACGTGCCATGCTGGACCCCGTACCGAACGACCAACCACCAACGCACAGGAGTCGTGGCAACACCGGTGAAGAGGCCGCCGTGAGCTATCTGGAATCCAACGGCTATCAGGTAGTGGAGCGCAACTTCAACTGCCCTTGGGGCGAAATCGACATCATAGCCCGTCAGGCGGACGTACTTGCGTTCATTGAGGTCAAGGCACGACGACACGACCGCTTGGGCACCGGCTTTGAATCCATCACACGCAGGAAGCAGCAGCGCCTGGTCCTCGCCGCCCAGGACTACCTCCGGCAGCACGGTCTTCAGGAGCAACCCTGGCGTATAGACGCCATCGCCGTACGCCTGGACTCTCAGGGGAGTGCCGGCTCACTGGAGCACCTTGAAAACGCGGTCAGCGGGTTCTAACGCCACGTACCGTCACTAAACCGCCAGATCGCGGCGCCTGAAAAGTACCAGCGCCACAGCCAGAAACACCAGCGTCAGTCCGATCAGCACGGCCACGTGCGCTGGGTGCAGCCCGTTAGACAGCGGGTCCGCGCCACTGTAGTAGTAGAACGGCGACAGCTTGCGAGACGGCTCCAGGACATCGACCAGAGGCACCAGCGCGTTGAGGAAATAGGCCGCCGCACCTGCGGCGCTCGATACGCCAATGCTAAGAGCACGCTTGCCGGTAGCGCAGCCCACCGCCAGTGCCAGCGCGCCGAATGTCAGCCCCAACAGTGCGGCGCTAAATGTAGCTTCCGCCATCCGAAGTAGGCTGATCTCCATCCCAATTGCCACCGCGCTCAAGGCCAACGTCAGCCAAAAGACAAACGCCAGTACCAGCGTGGTGGCAACGATTGCGGCGAACTTGTCCAGCGCCACCCGCCAGCGTTCCACTGGATAGGAGAGCAGCAGGTCCAGCGTGCCGCTTTCCTCCTCTCCTGCAATGGTGCTGCTTCCCCTGCTCACCGCAAAGACCAGGAACAGCAGCGGCAGGAAAAAGACGAACAGCTGGCTGTTTAGATATCCCACCGGTGACGTGAGATCGATGACCTCACCCAGGAACGCTCTGGCAAGCGCCTCTGGCATCTCCTCCAGCAGACTATCGAACCCCGGTGCGTTGGCGATGCTCGGATAGAAAGCCATCATGAAAGCAGCGAGGAGCACCAGGCCGATATCCCACCACAGCAGCGCGCGCCGCTGATCCCGCAGTGTCTTCAAGAAAACGTTACGCAGCACCGCTCTCTCCTTCCCGGTAATAGGCCAGGAATATCTCCTCCAGGTCCGGCTCATGACTTGTGATGTTCACCACCTCGAACTGGGCCGCGGCCTTGATCAGCGCGTCCACAGACCCCTCTATCGTGCAGTGGACCGTACTGTTCTCTGCCTTCACGTCGCGCACCCCTGGGAGTCCGCTGAATGCATCCGCTGGCACCGGTTCGGCGAACTGCATCTCCAACTGGCGTACTGCTCTGGCCCTGAGCGTAGCCATCTCCTCCTCCAACACCAGCCACCCCTCGCGTATGATTCCCACCCGGTCGGCGATTCGTTCCACCTCGGTCAGGACGTGCGACGATAGAAACACCGTCTGCCCGTTAGCCTTCGCCTCCTGGACTATGCTGTAGAACTCCTGCCGCACCAGAGGGTCCAACCCGCTGGTAGGCTCGTCCACCACCAGCAGCTCCGGTTGGTGCATGAATGCCTGCACCAGGCCCACCTTCTGCCTGTTGCCTGTCGAGAGAGTGCGGATTGGACGCGATAGGTCTAGCCCCAGCCGCTCAGCCAGGGCATCCGTGTAGCTCCAGTTCACGCCGCCCTGAAGGTTTGCGAAGTACGTTAGCAGCTCCTGCCCCGTCAGGTTCTCGTACGTCGCCAGGTCGCCCGGCAGGTAACCCACCCTGCGACGGATCTCAAGGCTCTCCTTGCGGATGTCCAGCCCGAATACCTCTGCCCGACCTCGCGTGGGGCGGATGAAGTCCAGCAACAGGCGCATGGTGGTTGACTTGCCTGCCCCGTTGGGACCAAGGAAGCCGAACACCTCACCGGCCCGCACCTCAAGGTCAAGGTCAACCAGGCCACGCTGCTTGCCGTAGTACTTCGTCAGACCCTCGGCAACTATGACCGTATCGCTCACCGTACGTACCTCACCTGTCTCTTCCCGTCTGTCACCCTTTTACTATAAGCCTTTGATCTGCCCCTTGCCATCAACCATGCCCCTCATCGCGCCCCGCACAGACGCCCGACAGGTGAATGATAAGCTCATGGGTCTGGGCATTGCCCAGACCCTTTCTTCCCCTTACGGCTTAGGGGGCAAGCACTCATCACCAGGAGAGGACGTAGATGTCCCGAATAGTCGGAATCGCGGTCATAAGAGGTGCACCTAGCTTTGCACAACAACTATATGAGCCCCAGGAAAGTGCAGGAAACCTGGGTTTCCTGCCGGAGGGTTTTAGGTCCGATGATGCTTCGCTCATCGCGACTCGCGACATGTCGGAGGAGGTGCCCTCCCTATCTCACAAACATTCGAGGGTGGGTGGGTGGGAAGAAAGCACTTGTCCGGCGATTCCTAGCTGATAGATCAGGCTCAGAGGCAAGTCGAAGGGAAGCACATGAGCGGAACCGCCCGCACACCCTTATCTCCTCCTCAGCGTCAGCCACGCCGAAGGTCGCAGACCCCGGTTGGTGCCGTCCTCCCGCGACACAAGCTCCAGTGCCTCTGAAAGCGCCGTCAGCTCGGACTCCGGTACGCCCCCACCCTCCACCTCATCGTCCACCTTCACAAACACATACAGCAGAAACGTACCCCCGGGTGACATCAGCCGATCAGGTTCCGCACATATGCCACCCTGCCCTCCGGCGTCAGGCTGTGGAAACATCCTATGTCCAGCACAAGGTCGTATGCACCGTCGGCCACGCCTTCCTGTATCACATCCCCCACTCTCAGATCAACCTTCACCCCTGCCCGTCGCGCCTTCCGCCGCGCCATGCCTATGGCAATTCTGGCAAAGTCCACCCCGGTTACCTGCCAGCCGTGCTGGGCCAGCGTAATCACGTTGGTCGCCGTACCGCACCCCAGGTCCAACGCCCTGCCCGGTCTACTACCCATCGAATAACCTTTGATGAAATCCATCAGCTCAGGCGGAGAAACCCCAGTATCCCAGGGCGGGTTGCGGTAGTACCGTAGATTGAATCGCAGTCGCCGTAGAAAGCTCATTACTCAGTCCTGTCCCGCCCATTCCTGTGATACTATTGTACCGTAATGCCTATCTACGAATATCGGTGCACCCAGTGTAATCGAAAGAGCACCCTGCTCTTCCGGTCGTCATCCAGCGACAAGCAACCCGTGTGCTCCCACTGCCAGAGTGAGGACATGGTGCGACTGGTCTCAACCTTTTCGGTACGCACGCCCTGGTATTCAAGCACGAGCATACCCTCATCTGAGACTCTGGGCGACTTCGACGAGAACGACCCCGCCAGCACGGCACAATGGATCGAAGGGATGCAGCGTGATATGGGCAGCGGTTTCGGCAGCGGCGAGTACGACGAGATCATGGGGGAGATGGGTGGCGGGGGGTCAGGCGACCTGGGCTTCTGAGAACAGTCCCATGTCCACTAAACTCCTTCCGGGGCAACATAGGCAGTGCTATCCAGCGCTCGCCCTGGAGGTTCCCAGCCTGCTACCGGGACTGGCGCGGGACCGGACGGTGTGCACCTGAAGCTAACCGCCACCTGATTATTCCTATGCCCATCTACGACTTTACCTGCGACTCCTGCGGCCGCACCTCAAGTTTCATCACGCGCTCCATCGGAGCAACCCTGGAGCCGGTGTGCCGCTCCTGCGGCGGTACAGACCTCCATCGCGCCGTCGCCTCCTTTGCCTACCACAAGACAGTCCGCCAGGTACACCAGGAGTCCGGCCCGACGCCTGCCTACCCCGGTGACGACTTCTACCAGGACTCCCGCAACATTGGACGCAACGTGGAGGACACCTTCCAGCAGCACGGCATGGACATGCCCGGTGAGGTCCGTGACGCCATAGACTCGGCACGAGACGGCAACCTACCCAAGGGCCTTGACCTATAATCTGCTCACGCCCAGGCCCATACTTCCAGTTATCGCTCAAAGGGAGCGCCGCTCCCATTTGAATACTCGGCTACGCAGACAGGAAGGTGCAGGAAACCTGGGTATCCTGCCAGAGGGTTTTAGGGAGGTGTCCTCCCTATCTCATAAACATTCGAGGGTGGGTGGGTGGCAAAAACCAGGCCTGTACGGTATGCAAACAGCGAACTAGCAGCACTAACTAACATGACGACCAACGCCACCGACACCCGACGTCTGGCGGCCAGCCGTGTAGCTGGCCTCTACGTAATCGTTGACCCGGAGCTCACCAACGGCCGCGATGTCGTTGACGTGACCCGTACCGCCCTCCGAGGCGGCGCTACCGCCATCCAGCTCCGTGACAAGCTCCACGATAAGGGAGACCAGCTTCCAATAGCCCGTGCTCTGCGTGACCTGTGTGAAGAGCACAACGCCTCCTTCATCGTCAACGACCACGCCGACCTCGCCGTCGCCTCCAACGCCCACGGCCTCCACGTCGGCCGGCATGACCTGCCGGTACCGGAAGCCAGGGCCATCCTCCACACGCACCAGTTCATCGGCACGTCCAACGCCCTTTTGGAAGAGGCGATGGAATCCATCGGGCAGCAGGCCGACTACATCGCTGTCGGAGCAATGTACGCAACCGGCTCCAAGGACAACACCCGACCCGCAGGTATTGAGGCGCTGCGCCGTGTCCGCGCCCAGGTCACAAACATCCCCATAGTAGCTATCGGCGGCATCAACCTGAGCAACGTTGACCCCCTGCTGGAGGCCGGCACAGACGGCATCTGTGTTATCGGTGCCGTCTGCCAGGCCGCTAACCCGGAGGACGCCGCTCGCCAGCTAGTGCAGCGCATCGCCGCCGCCCACGCCAGCCGCTGACTAGCTGGCTCTCTCAGGAAAGCCGACCTATTCCCTGTCATTCCTACCTTTTTGTCATTCTGAGTCCCACGAAGAATCTGGGGCGGGGCATCCTCCGCTCATCCTGAGCCAGTCGAAGGACATGAACGGGCAGGAAAAAATCGCCAGCCTTATCAGCCTGCGTGAGAATATAATCTCCGAATTTGCCTTCCACAGGAAGGTGTCCCGACCTGTCGGGACCGGGGAGTCTGAGGTCCGATGATGCTCCGATTCCATCGCGAGTGCTCGACCGAGTCGGCACTTCGCTCATCGCGACTCGCGACATGTCGGAGGGAGTCCCCTCAAGCTCTAAACGTTAGGGTGGGCGGGCGGGAAGAAGGACGCTTGTTACAGGCCAGCCCCTACACCCCACTGCGGCTTAGTATAGCAAGCCCTTACCACGCTAGAAACGTGGTACAAGGCACGCCGTGCATCAGTAGCAGCTTGGTATTTAGGAATTGCGCACCTATGACACTTCGATCAATGCAGTATCTTGGACCTCCAATAAGTCTCCGCTTATCTCCTCAATGCCCGTAACGGTAACTAGGATAATGAAGCTGCCAGCGTCCTCTGCCAGCAGGTTCCACCTTGATTCCTTGTCTTGGGACGGTAAAAGTATTCCTAAGTGCCTGCCATCATAGCCCTTCAGCTCGATCGCCCCAGGGTTCAAGATAGCTGTGACACCGACTATATTCGTTAATCCCACGTTTCCTACTAATGCGCTCACCTGGAATACGCTTCCATGCGTGACTGAGGCCGGAGCTGACAGTGCTACCTCAAGTGAGTTGGCTCTAACAGTAGCAAACACACCTACATCGGTATTGATCTCTCCCACAGCCATCTGACTGGACGATGATGAGGAGTCACATCCTGTTGAAGCTAGCAGGATAGAGACCACTGCAGTCAGTACCAGGTGTTTTCGATGTCCACACACGTATGAACCACCTACTAATCGCGTCGTTCGACACGGATCAGTATGCCGAGGCGCCGCCTCATCCAGTAGCTTAACGTAAGCACAAGCATGAGTCCGGGCATGAAGTATGAGTATGGTGCCGCATCATTTATCCGATGATAGAGCCACTGCCAGGACGCTTGAAACCAGTTCGACGATCTGACAGAGAACGAAAGTTTGGTAGCAGCAGCGACACCCAGGACCACTCCTGGCGCGTCTACCATGACAGGAAATGCTTCTATGTGAGCAAAATACTCTCCTGGACGCGCTGTGATGGGTATGTCGATCTGTATGCTGACCGTATCAAGTTCCCCTGCTTCCAAATGGAAGATCGAAGAGTTGAAAGAAAACCACTCGGTAGGCGGCCGCAACTGCTCCTGGCCCGTCCGATAATTTATCCTTACTGAATAGTCACTGGCCTCCTGACCGGTATTGATTACACCCACAAATGGGAGGAAGTACCTGCCACCGGGTGCCAAATCCTCGTCCACCTGTATGTTGCCCAGGTTGACCCCTACCCCGGCCTGTGCCGATATCGTACCCGGTATTAAGCACGCCATCAGCGCCAGGAGCAATGTCGCTAAACGACTCATTTGAGAGGTCATGAGGCTATGGCGGACCAGAGTTGGCAGAACATCGTACATCTTGGCTTTCATAGATACATGGGGTTGCCTCGATCGGTCGAGGCAACCCCACTAAACGCACAGGTAATGAACAGACAGTACATTGCCACAAGCTGCCAGGTCAGGGCGTTATTCCCATAACCTGGCTAATCCATTGGCCCTGATTAACTTTCTACGGCTGTAACCGTAATTGGCAGGCTCTGCTCTGAACCTGTGGAGCTTGCTGTGGGCATGTCGAGAGAGAGCCACACGTATACCACATCATTGGGGGCTTGGTTATTAGCCAGGGATTGCGAGATGTACAGCGGTGTGCTGGCCAGCACACTTCCGTCGGGGTTGGCCGCTATATCAAAGGAATGCGCATATATGTCGCTACCTGCATTAGCCGCTATGCTCCAATCTGCGCTGTCATCTCCGACAACGGACCAATCCGAATTAACGGCACCATTATTGGTTACAAAGAAAGCGGATAGGGTGGTGGTATTTCCTGTTTGGCCTATTGGCTGCTGTGCTGTCACTCCCAAAGGCAAAGTGCCATACGCTAGGGTGTCTGTGTTGCTCTGGGTAACCACTACGCTTACGAATGTGGCGGTTACTGTGGCTGACACACTACCGGTTGGTGATTGGGCCCTCACCGGCATAGGTAGCAAGGTCACGAGTAAAGCTAGTATCGCTATGGTTGTCAGACGATTCTGGTTCCTCCTTACGCTTATGCACGCCACACGCCGATTCGTGTGTTGAGGACGGAGCTTAGGTTTCCAGAATATGGGTGTCAACGATCAACACCCTTGCGTCAAGAACCACGTCAAAACACTACCGATACCCTACTCGGTTAAGGGTTCTATACCGAGTGTGATTGGCTACTTTCAAAAGAACTGTAATGCACGCATACCAATAGGTAGTATTTGTTATATATGCTCAGGTTAAAGAATCAGGGCCATCTAACACTTAGTTGGCCCGGTGAGTTCGTTGAGGGTCAGTTGCCTTCCCTACTCTGATGGAAGAGGCTGGATCGCTTAATGCTTCACAGCTGTCCCATCGCCCCCTGCAAGAACGGATTGCTCCGTTTCTCCTCACCAATCGTGCTCTGCTCCCCGTGGCCAGGCAGCACCACCGTCTCATCAGGCAGCGTCAGTAGCTTGGAAAAGATGCTCACCATTAGCTGGCCGCCGTCGCCTCCTTCAAGGTCGTAGCGACCTATGCTGCTCTGAAACAGCGTATCTCCGGTGAACACCATCCCATTGCCGTAAATACAAACCCCTCCCTGGGTGTGACCCGGCGTCTCCACAACCTGGAACCTGTGCTCACCCACCGATAGCTCATCTCCCTCAAGAAGGTACCGGTCCGGTTCCGGAGGCGCCTTGTAATCAGGTATGGCCTGTCGTACCCACTCCGAGCTGCACAGCAGCCGCACATCCGCCTTGTGGATGGCATATGGTGCACCTGTCGCTTCCTTGACCCCTGCCACCGCCGACGTATGGTCCCCGTGGCCGTGCGTGTTCACGATGTGCGTCACCGTAAGGCCCAGATTCTCCACCTCGTACATGATGCGCTCCGGCTGTGCGCCAGGGTCCACCACAATGCACTCCCCAGTTGCCTGCGACCCAACGATGTAGACGTTCTCCACAAACGGCACCACCACCACACGACGTACTATCAGGTCCTGGTTCTCAGTCATATCCGGTCACAGCGGGCCATTCTTCTGTTTATCAAATTCGTAAAGCAACCTATCAATGGTATCAAAACTAAGATCCAATTCCTCACAAGGTTCCCACAATCTATCCAAGTATTCAAAGTACATGGAAACCTTGCTCTCTATTACAGTTGAGGGCTTCAGTACCTTCGGGGCGTATATAGCTCGGTACGCATGTCTGTCTATTATTTGGAACACCTGTGGATTACGGAATCGTAGCAGCGTAGATGCCATAGGAAGGTCAATTCCTCGAATTTCCTTATCCAATAAGGCAATCAGTAAGCTCTCTGCTCTCCGATGCTCCTTGGGTTCAAGCTCTCCGATGCTCCTTGGGTTCAAGTACCCTAAGCTCATCTAAGTCTTGCAACAGGATGTCGGGTATTCGTGCGTAACGGTTAACTTTCCATAGGATTATCTCGTTGACCAGGGCTTGGTCGAATGATGCATCCCCGATATCGTCCAGTTCCTTGGTCAGCTGTGGCTGATAACTGTACTTGCCCAGAAATGAGCTGAGATCGCCTTCGTAATCTTCAGCTTTCATGGTTTGCTCCTCCCATCAACACTGGTACTTCAGTTTGGGTGGATCGGAAGCCTCGCCTTGGGGCCACTCTAACCACGCACACGCACATTCCACAGGAAGGTGCAGGAAACCTCGGTGTCCTGCACGGGGAGACTGAGGGGACACCCCTCAGATTCTAACCGTTAGGGCGGGTGGGTGGGAACAAAGACGCTTGCGACAGTCGCCCTGTAGGCCAGACCCCTACTTTCCATTGTTGCGCTAGAGGCAAGCGCTCACTAGCAGGGCGGACGAAGTCCATGGTGCAGGGAACCCTGCCTACCTCTCTATCGGCATACCTTCCTCGTTGCCCCACTCCCTGAACGAAGCGTCGTAGTTCGTCACCCGGTCGTAACCCAGCAGCCTCAGCGTGAACACACCGTGCGCCGCACGGATACCGCCCTGTCAGTAGGTGTACACCTGCTTGTCCGGCGTCACACCTATCTCCGATAGCATTCGCCGTATCTCCTCCGCCGGCTTGAACGTCGCCGGCCCATCCGTATCCATCACACCCGTCCACTCCATGTAGGCGCACCCAGGGACGTGGCCTGTGTACCTGTTCCCACGCGAGGCTTCCCCCGTGTATTCGCCCCTCGATCGCACGTCCCAGATGGCTACTCCATCCTGACCTATGGCCGATTTCAGCCCATCCGCCTTCACTATCAGCGACTCATCGACATGCGGCGTGAACGACGCCCGCTCCGCCATAGACGCCCGGTCCGTCACCGGCCTGCCCTCAGCCAGCCACTTACGCCAGCCCCCATTCAATACCTTAACGTTGGTATGGCCGTAGTAGTTCAGCACCCACCAGAAGCGTGCCGACCCCACCGAGTTCCGGTTATCGTACGTCACCACCAGCGTGTCGTCGCTTATGCCCAGGCCGCTCATGAACTCCGCCGCCTCATCCGGTGGCATCACGTGAGCGCTCGCCCCGTCCTCACCCTTGACATTGGGGTTGGTCCCCACGTTCACCGCCCCTGGTATGTGCGCCCGGTTGTATGCGTCGGGAGAATCGCAGTCCACAATACGCAGGTTGGCGTCGCCCAGATGCTCTACCAGCCACTCCGTTTCCGCCAGCAGCTCCGGCCGTGCGTATCCCTGTGTAACCATGCCTCACCTCCTAGATTCATTCCGTCCGCTCACCCTGAGCTTGTCGAAGGGTCATCCTGAGCACCGACAGGAGTCGCGAGTCTCCGATTCCATCGTGAGCCTCGACGTGTCGGGCCTACTCGGACTTGTCGAACCACTTGAGCGGGCCCAAAGGCCGCCTGTTGAAGCATCATCCTATCTGTGCCTCCTACCCCTGTCAACGAGACACTCGACTCCTGACACTGCTCGTGCCGAGCTGTCCCAACGCGCGAAAATGACGTGGTGATTCTCCGCGTAGGGGCGAGGTCACCTCGCCCCTGGGTCTGCATTCCAAACCCGCTCACCCTGAGCGAAGTCGAAGGGTCATTCTGAGTCCCACGAAGAATCTGGGGCGCGGTCTCCCTTCCCCCTCAGGGGGAAGGCTAGGGCCTGCCGAAGGGCCTCATACACACATCAGAGGCCACATAGCGACCCACTACCCATCCCCTGTCAGACAGGAGTGTGCAGAGAACCTGGGACCGGTGCGCACCGCTCATTGCAACATCCCGTGCGACTGAGATTGCCCGTCAGGCAGTAGGCCGGGAAACGCCAAAGCTCGCTCCTGAATTTGCCAAACCTGGCCTTCTGGCAAGTCATTCGGACACCGGCGTCCATGGTAGAATTTCTCCTCGACGAATTAGAGAAGGGGTCTGTACGACTTGTAGACCCCTCTCTAATTCGCTACCGTGCGGCGGCCGCTCCCGTAGTCATCCGGTGACCGGCATATTAGCGGCCGCCCAGACCTCGAAGTTGGTGAACGGCTTCACTGTGATCGCGTTGGCGAGGGCCACTTTGCTGGCGGCGTCGGGGCCAAAATAGGCATGGGCCTCAAAGTAGGAGAACATCTGGCGCATGCCCGGGGCCCACGGGGACTGAGCATCCCACTCCTCATCTGGTACCTCCTCGAAGGCAATCTCGTGGCCTTGGCGACGGAGCATCGTGATGATGTCTTTCCAGCTGAGCAGGTCTCCCGCGAGGGATAGGTGCTGCCCAGCACCGACTTCTTCGGGCTTCTCGAAGGCTCCTACTACAAGGTGTCCGAGTTCGCTGATGTCTCCCATGTGTATGACGCGGGAGTCCGGCCTCATCGGCTGGCGCCAGGTAGGTGTATCGTCGCGCCCGGGCTGCTTGGGGTACATAGGCGAAATCAGGTTCTGGAAGTAGAAGGGTGGCTCGACGAAGGTGAAGTAGTCAAAGCCCGCGGCCTCTACTGCAGTGTTAGCGCGCGCCTTATTGGTGAAGTGAGGCACCTGGAACTTGCCACTGGAGATCTCCTCCACATTCGGCAGTGTCGACCAGACGAAATGCCTGACACCTGCCGCCTTTGAGGCATCGACCCTGGCGTTGGCCTGTGCAATCTCGTCGGTATCGGGGCCGGCAAACGAGTTGGTATTGGCAAATACGCCGTAGACCCCTTCGAGCGCCAGGCGCAGAGACTCGGGTCGGTCAAAGTCGGCCTCAACCACTTCGTCAGCAAGCCCGGCAGCCTTGGACGGGTCCCGGGTTAAGGCGCGCACGCTGTAGCCACTGTGTTCTTGCAGGGCACTAACCACCCCTCCTCCTTGTGCACCGGTGGCTCCTGCCACGGCGATGATTCTCTTGCTCAATTTGGACATAACAATTCTCCTAATTAGATGTTCTTATCTTTGGCTGAATGGTCGGCCTTTTCCTCTTATCCCAGTGTTTTTGGGACCGACTTTGTATGTTCGCATATGTCAGACTTGCCTCTGCTGTTCAGTTCTCTGATCTGTATAAGGCCCCTCCCTTCTCAAGCCGTAATGCTTAGCCAGCTAAATATATATTCAAAAAAACTCTGATCCTATTCCCTTCCCGCTAGGTTTTGGTAGACCTGCAGGAGTAGTCGGCGAAGCAAGACCTGTTCCTCAACACTGAGACCTCGGAAGGACTCCCGTTCCAGTTGATTCCACTTCTCATAAACCGGGGCTTCCATGTTACGGCCCTTATCGGTAACGTACACCCGTGACATGCGTTGGTCTTCAATGTCGGACCGCCGCTCCACAAAACCTTCTCTTTCCAAGCGCTGGAGTGTATTCGTCACAGTTGCGGGTTGTAGCAACAGGCGCTCTGCCAACTCGGTTTGCGTGATACCTTCATTTGACCACAGCTCATTAAGAAACATCTCCTGGCCCACGTGCAGCCCTTGCTGCTTCAGCAGCACTTCGGCCCTCTGGCGGTGCAGATGGCAGACTTGAGCTAGCATGTACCCGACCGTGACGTTCAATGACGTTGTGTTCGACATTTTCCAATCTTTCTTTAGCGCACTAACCTTTAGCTGGCTAACTATGTCGCACATTAACAGGCCCGTCAAGCCCAATGGTATTTGAGTTTGCCCAAAGTGTCCTTTTGGCAAGTAGCGCGCCAAATGATATCAGCAGACCCGATTCCCGAACGTGATTGTGGACTGGGGTTGATCCTACTGACGCCTGCAATTTGATGTTCTTGCCGAGCAAAGGCATGTAATGACGCGTACAACATGATTGCCTTTTGGGACAGTGAGCATAACACCTGGGTCTGGTGCGCACTGCTCATTGCAACACCCGGTGCACCTCACATTACCAATAACAGCTAGCAGGTAACCTTCGCAAGGCCAGTGCGATAGCCGTCTGTTGCATCCTGCCCATAGATGGCTTAGCCGAACCATTCCCGAGAAGCGATACCTTTGGAAGAGTATCACATTGGACTTGCCCTTCCTGGCCTTCTGGCAAGTCCAGCTTGACTCCCATTCTTCAGAGGGTACAATCAAGCCGTCGCCTTCTTGCGCCAAAGTGGGGGAGCGATGGCGAACGAGCGGATCCAGCGCCGGATCGATAGGGAGGTCCAGTGGACACCCCCACCGGTTCGGCTTGGAGCTTCAGGGCGCCAGCCACGATACTGCTTAGGCAGTAACCAGGAACATAGGGTGAGGGACCGACTCGAGGTGGTGCTCGGTAGCAGGCCCACTCAAACTGAGCTAGTCGGTCAGCGCCCAGCAGGAACACATCGGAGCATTCGAACCCCGCCGACCAGTTCGACAGGCCCCAATGGAATCTGGCAGCATTTATCAACGCCTGGCAGGCTGAAAGACGTTCGGGTGCGAACGCGGCTTTGCCTAAAGGTCCGGGTTCCTTGCATGGCATGTCTGAACTGACACAGAAGGTTAAGGAATGGAGGCAGTCAGATGAACTCTGAGGTTGTCTTTCCAGACAAGAACCTCGAAGCTGTAGTCCGTGAGACGCTTGAGAAACCCCAGGGGCGGCTAACTGAGGAGGACCTCAAGAGACTGGAAGTACTAGATGCTACAAGGCGAAAGATTGAAGACCTCACGGGGCTCAGCCATTGCGTTAACCTGACCGCGCTCGGACTTGGGGAGAACCGGATCAGCGATATCACCCCCCTGGCATCACTCACCAACCTGACCACGCTTACGCTCTGGAACAACCAGATCAGCGATCTCACGCATCTGGCTTCACTCACCAACCTGACCACGCTTCGTATCTGGTTCAACCAGATAAGCGACATCAGCCCTCTGGCTACACTCACCAACCTGGCTTGGCTCTACCTCGACGACAACCAAATCAGCGATATCTCGCCGCTGGCTACACTCACCAACCTGACCCGGCTCAACCTTGACGGCAACCAACTCAGCGACATCTCGCCTCTGGCTACACTCACCAACCTGACCACGCTTTACCTCGATGACAACCAGATCAGCGATATCGCGGCTCTGGCCTCACTTACCAACCTGACCGGGCTCGACCTCGAGGATAACCGGGTCAGCGACGTCACGCCTCTGGCTCCACTCGCCAACCTGACCTGGCTCGAACTCCGCAACAACCAGGCCGGCGACATCACACCTCTGGCATCACTCACCAGCGTGACGAACCTCGACCTCTTGGACAACAAGATCAGCGATATCTCGCCCCTGACTTCACTCCCCAACCTTACTTGGGTCCGCATTGGCCAAAATCCGTTGAGTCAGGACAGTATCAATGTTCACATCTCCACCCTTAAGTCGAGAGGCGTGTTCGTAGTACTCTTGGTTGGCTTCGCTTAACTCGGGCGTATCCGGGAATGCCGCTCACCCAGAGCTCGACAGGAGTCGTGAGTCTCCGATTCCATCGCGAGCCTCGATATTTTAGGCCTACTCGGACCTGTCGAAGGGTCATTCTGAGCCCCGCGAAGAATCTGGGGAGGGGCGCCCTCCCCTCCCTCCAGAGGAAAGGCCTTGCCAGGTGCAAGCAGGCCAAGGTCATGCGTGGGTAGGCCTGACCACCGCTCATCCCCTATCGTAAGGAAAGTGCAGGAACCCTGGGTGTCCTGCCGGGGAGTTTGAGGGGCGTCCCCTCAAATCAAAAACGTTCGAGGGCGGGCAGGCGGGTAAAACCACGCAAGTGTTGCGTTCCCTACCCGCCTTTGACTTCCTACCCCACTACTGATAACGTCATGTAACGCATCCGACACCATAACCAGGAGCCCCGTCCAGCACCATGGTTGACCTCAACACCATAGTATCCCTCGCCAAACGCCGCGGCTTCGTATTCCAGTCCTCCGAGATCTACGGCGGCCTCGCCTCCACCTACGACTACGGCCCCCTCGGCGTCGAGCTCAAACGCAACATCAAGGACGCCTGGTGGCGTCACTTTATCCAGCAGCGCGACGACATGGTCGGGCTGGACGCCGCCATTCTCATGCACCCCGACGTTTGGGTCGCCTCAGGCCATATCGCCGGCTTCGCGGACCCCCTCGTCGAGTGCAAGGCCTGCCACCACCGCTTCCGCGCCGACCATATAGAAGGTGATCGTTGCCCTGACTGCGGTGGCGGCCTCACCGAGCCGCGCCAGTTCAACCTCATGTTCAAAACATTCATCGGCCCCGTGGAGGACACCGCATCCATCGCATACATGCGCCCTGAGACCGCCCAGGGCATCTTCGTCAACTTCGCCAACGTTCTCACAGCCACGCGCCGCAAGCTACCATTCGGCATCGGCCAGATCGGCAAGTCGTTCCGCAACGAAATCACCGTCGGCAACTTCATCTTCCGCACCCGCGAGTTTGAACAGATGGAGATCGAATACTTCGTCAAACCTGGTACCGACGAAGAGACGCACGCGCGCTGGGTCCAGGACTACCTGGACTGGTTCGAGAGCCTGGGCATCCCGCGCGACCACTTTCGCGTACGCCCCCACGACGCCGAAGAGCTGTCCCACTACTCCAAAGCCACCCATGACATTGAGTACGACTTCCCCTGGGGCTTCGGCGAACTCATGGGCGTCGCCAACCGCACCGACTTCGACCTCAAAGCCCACTCAGAGCACAGCGGCGAACGCCTCGACTACTTCGACGAAGAGACCCAGGAGCACTTCACACCCTACGTCGTCGAGCCCGCCCTGGGCGCAGACCGCGCCTTCCTCATCTTCCTCATGGATGCCTACCGTGAGGAGGAGGCCCCGACTGCGGACGGCAAGACAGAGAAGCGCATCCTCCTCAAGCTCCATCCCACCTTGGCGCCCATCAAGGTCGCCATCCTGCCCCTCTCCCGCAACGAACGCCTGCGCCCCAAGGCCCGTGAGGTGTACGACCTGCTACGACCGCACTTCGTCTGCCAGTTCGACGACGCCCAGAGCATCGGACGACGTTACCGCCGCCAGGACGAGGTCGGCACGCCCCTCTGCGTCACCGTCGACTTCCAGACCGTCGAAGAGGACAACGCCGTCACCATCCGTGACCGCGACTCCATGGAGCAGGTCCGCGTACCCATCTCCGACCTCCTTTCCACCCTCCACCAACGCCTACCCGTCTAGCTTGGCTCTATGACTCCCCTCTCCCTTGACGGGAGAGGGTCAGGGTGAGGGTGACTCTTCCCTACTCCTGTCATTCTGAGTCCCACGAAGAATCTAAGGCCCCACTCCAACAGCCAACGTTCCACACCACATACCACCGCTCACCCCTAACCACCAAACCCACCTTCGGCCTCCGTCCGTATCGTAGGGGCGAGGTCACCTCGCCCTGGGTCTGCATTCCAAACCCACTCACCCTGAGCTTGTCGAACCGTTTGAGCGGCCCCTCTCCTGTCATTCTGAGTCCCACGAAGAATCTAAGACCCCACTCCAAACACCACCGCTCCTCATCACGGAGCCTCGCTATGGCCCACATTGCCGCCCGGTCATCCCATCCTATCGGGCTCTCGAGAAACGTGGGTGCAGGGCACGCCCTGCCGATGATACAATCTCCAACATCCGCTCTCACAAGGAGAGTGCAGAGAACCTGGGTTCTCTGCCAGGGTGTCTGAGGTCCGATGACGCTTCGCTCATCGCGACTCGCGACAAGTCGGAGGGGTGTCCCCCTTTTCTCAAAAAGTTACCAGGGCGGAGCGGGCGGGAAGAAGGCATTCGTCATATCATCAAGCGCCCGTAGCCCCTTCTCCGTAGGGTGAAAATATGTGCCTGTTATGAGCAACGGCGAAGGGTGAGAATGGGCAAGGCCAAAGGGAAAGAAACATGAAACTCATCCACTTCTCAGACCTCCATATCGGCGTCGAGAACTATGGCCGTATAGACCCCGATACCGGCATGTCCACACGACTCCTCGACTTCCTCGCCGCCTTCGACCAGCTCGTCGGCTACGCCATCGAGGCCCAGGCTGACGCTGTCATCTTCGCCGGCGACGCCTACAAGTCCCGTGACCCTTCGCAGACCCACCAGCGTGAGTTCGCCCGCCGTGTCGCCCGCCTCACTAGTGAAGGCATACCCGTACACCTCGTCACCGGCAACCATGACCTTCCCGGCGTCGCCGGCAGAGCATCCGTCCTGGAAATATTCCCCACCCTCGCCGTGGAGCGCGTCTTCGTCGCCGACCATATATCCATAACAACCATCCCCACCCGCTCCGGCCCCCTCCAGTTACTCGGCCTCCCCTGGATACGCCGCTCCACCTTCCTCACCCGTGAAGACACCCGCAGCCTCACCCTGGACCAGATCACCAACCTCCTCCAGGACAGACTCACCAACGCCATCAACGTTGAGCTGCTCAAGCTGGACCCCCGCATACCTGCCGTCCTCTCCGCCCACGTCACCGTCTCCGGCGCAACCATGGGCACGGAGCGCTCCATGATGCTCGGCAGAGACCACGTCCTACTCCTCTCCACCCTCGGCAACGCCGCCCTAGACTACATCGCCCTCGGCCACGTCCACAAGCACCAGGTTCTCGCCCGCAACCCAATGGTCGTCTACTCCGGCAGCCTCCAGCGCGTGGACTTCTCCGAAGAAAGGGAAGAAAAAGGCTTCTGCGCGATAGATCTCGATCCCGACAGCCCCCCCGGGTCACGACTCACCAGCTTTGACTTCCACCCCGTTGACGCTCGACCCTTCATGACCATCGATATCGAAGTCCCCCCCGGCGATGAAGACCCCACCCGGCGAGTTCTCGACGCCATATCACGACGTCACGTGACCGATGCCATCGTCCGCGTCCGCGTCCAGCTGCCCGAGGACGTGGAGTCCCGCCTCCGCGAGCCCGATATCCGTGACGCCCTGGCAAGTGCCCACTTCGTCGCCGCCATCCAGCGAGACGTTATCCGCTCACGGCGCACCCGCTTGTCCCCTGAAGCCAGCCGCGGCCTCGGCCCCAGCGAAGCCCTGCGCCTCTACCTCGACTCACGTGACACCGACCCCCGGCGCGCCGACCTGCTCCTCCAGCACGCCGACACCCTTATCCGTGAAGAGCTCGGCGAAGGTGATGATGACGAGTCGTAGCGCAGCGTCACCCGCTCATGCTGAGCTCCGACAGGAGTCGCGAGTCTCCGATTCCATCGAGAGCCTCGACGTGTCGGGCCTACTCGGACCTGTCGAAGCACATGAGCTGGTCCCTTTCCTTGTCATTCTGAGCACAACGAAGAATCTGGGATGGGGCCAAGCTGGTCGCACGGTCCCAGTCCAAGGGCCGGCAAATAGCACTGGCTCATTTGGAGTCCTTCCCTTTCAGGGCAGTCGCAGGAAACCCAGGCCTCTCCTGAGCAACGTCGAGGGGTTTCCTCTCGTAGGTCGTCCTGATTCTCCTGAAACAATACCAACGTCTGCCATGACAAACCAATGCACACCCTTTTGACCGCGCCCTGCATCCAATCTACAATTACCGTCAGTAACAGGAACAACATATGGACTCAACAACCCCCTCACGTTCAGCCACACGTTGGCTCCCGGCCGTCATCGGCTTCGTTGCGATGGCAGGTATCGGAGCGCTCATAGGCTTCGGCCTTGTCCAGGCCCGCGGGGGCGGTGCGCAGCTTGACCTCCAACCAGCGTCCGACTTCACCATTCCCGTCTTGACCGGCGGCCAGGACACCTTCACCCTGTCCAGCCAGCTGGGAAATCCAGTCGTCCTCAACTTCTGGGGCTCATGGTGCCCGCCCTGTCGCGCAGAGTTCCCTGCCCTACAGGCTGTTTTCGACGAGTATCGGGACGACGGCCTGGTCGTGTTCGGTGTAGACGTACAGGATTCCGAGGCCGACGCCAGGGCCTTCCTCGCCGAGCAGGGCACCACATTCCTCACCGGCCCGGACTTGGACAACAGCGTAACCATCGACTACAGGGTCAGCAGCTGGCCCACGACCTTCTTCATCACCCGGAACGGCGACATACACCGGAAGTGGGTGGGTCAGCTCGACGAAACGCGTCTGGCCACCTTCGTGGAAGAGCTGTTCGCCCTTTAGCAGGCCCATTTAACAAGCTATCCCCTCGTCACCGACTCCAGACCCCCACTTGCCATCCCGGGCCAGAGCCACGAAACTGCATAGGGACTCACACCTTTGAATGCAATCGAGGTGACACGGAATGTGTCCATGGACCTAAGCGATCTGTTCCTCCTGCTCATACGGTGGCTCCATAACCTGGCCGCGGTGGCGTGGGTAGGTGGCAGCCTCTTTTTTCTCTTCGTTCTCAGACCCGCCCTTCGCAACTCCCCGGATGCGACTATGCTTAACCGCATTGCAGGCCAGGAGTTCCGCAACCTGGTCGACACCGCCATATGGGTACTGCTGGTCACCGGCGCCATTCTTGCCATCAACCGGCTCACCTCTGGGAATGCGAGAACCTCTTACGGAGTCGTTCTGGGTATCAAAGTCGTCCTGTCTATATGGATGTTCTATCTGGTCTGGTTCCGTCAACGTCGCGCCTCCAACGCACCCGCGCCTCAGCTGGACCACCACCCACCTAACGTACTGCGCATATTCAGGGCTGCGGGCACGGCCACTAACCTCCTCCTCATCCTGGGTGTGCTGGTCCTACTGCTGTCAGACATACTCCGTGGCCTCTTTGAGCAGGCCATCGCTGCGTGACCGGTGCCTTGGACACGATAGAACGTCTAGCCGGCAACCTACTCGCCAACCTGCATCTCGGGGCCGCATTCGCAGCCTACCTGATCGTGGATGCTCTGGCACAGCGCAGGCTCAAAGTCCTTGGTTACGAACCTACTGCCATCTCAGCGCTGACCTTTTGGCTGGGCACTGGGGTCATAGTGGGTGCCCGACTGATCTACCTCCTCCCAAGAGGGACGTATCTGCTCAACCATCCCATTGACATCCTATTCATCAACGCGGGCCTCTCCTGGTACGGGGCCCTGGCTGGCGCAGGAGTCGCACTGTTTGTGTACGGTAGGCGTCACGTCATACCGAGGCCTGCCGTCGCAGACTCCTACACCTTGTTCCTGCCCCTCGGAATCGCTCTTTACCGCCTCACCTGCATCGCGCATAGCGCCTGCTGGGGCATCGCTACCAATTCCTTCCTGGGAGTCCGCTTCCCCGGGCTATCGGTTTCTCGATACCCGTCGGACCTGTACGAAGGACTGCTGGTATTAGGTCTTTTCGCCGCTCTTCTACAGGCCAGCCAGCGAAACTTGGGCGTTGGCATTCTTTCAGCTGCCTTCTTTGTAGAGTATGCTGTGATACGGGGTCTGATAGACCTCACCCGTATCCAGGCTGGGTTCTGGTCCACCGCCGACCCGTGGCTGGCCGTTGCGATGGGTCTGGCTGGAGCCGCCATTCTGCTTATGACAACGCTCAGGGGAGGACCCGTCTCGTCAGTTGCCCGGCCTGCCCTGAGCCGCTCGACCAGGCGACATCAGGACCCATGATGCGAAAGCCGTAGGAGCATAAATGCGACACGACCTGATGGAGATATTGGCCTGCCCCGTATGTAAAGGGACGCTGGAGTTGCGTGTGGAAAAGGAGGAAGGCCCGGAAATAGTGACCGGAAGCCTCCACTGCAACCAGTGCCAGGAGGACTACCCCATTCAGGACTCCGTCCCCAACCTCCTGCCTCCCAAGCTGCGCGCCTAGCAACCCAGGCCCATACTTCCGGTTGTGGCACGCCTGCCACAGAACGTGCTTACCCAGCCGATGACACAGTCACGGAAGGCCCCCAGGCATGCACCTCACCGCTGTCCTCAACCATCTTTAGCAGCTCGGATGCCGTTGCGCCCGTCACCGGGTGCACCCACTCCGGTGCAACCTCGGCCAGGGGCACCAGTACAAACCTGCGTTCCGCCAGCTTGGGATGCGGCACCACCAGGACCGGCGTGTTTATCACATTATCGCCATACGCCAGGATATCAACGTCCAGCATTCGGGGCCCGTAACGGAAAGTAGGTGTACGCCCGATGGCACGCTCCGTCTCCTGGCACAGGTGGAGCAGCTCCTCTGGCGATATGGCTGTGCGCGCTCGGCACACCAGGTTCAGAAACCTCGGCTGGTCCTTATGCCCCCAGGGCTCCGTCTCGTACACCGATGAACCTTCGAGCATCTCCATAGAACGGGCCAGCAGCGCCACACCATTTCGGAGGTTCGCCTCTCTATCGTCCAGATTGCTGCCCAAACCCAGTAAGACAGTGACCTGCTCACCCATCTATCCCTCCGCCTTCGGACGCCAGCCCCGAACGATGGCATCTGACATATGCGCTACCCGCGCCATTGCTTTCACGTCATGCACCCTCACAATATCTGCTCCGTTGGCTATCGCTATGGCCACCGTGGCGGCGGTGCCCTCCACCCTTTCATCCACCGGCAGCCCCAGCACCAGGCCGATGGACGACTTTCGAGACGTACCCACCAGCACCGGATACCCCATAGCCTTGATCTCCCCAAGCCGCCTGAGCACCTCGAAGTTGTCGGCCGGCAGCTTTCCGAACCCGTAGCCAGGGTCCACAACGATGTTCCCCGCTGGAACACCGGCCACCAGCGCCTGCTCAATGCTGCGCTCCAGGCTTGTCCGCACCTCTTCCATCAGGTCTCCATAGTCTGTCCCATGCTGATTGTGCATCAGGACTATCGGAGCGCCGTGCTTGGCAGCCACCTCCGCCAGGGACGTGTCCGACTTCAGCCCCCATACGTCGTTCACAATGGATGCCCCGACCCGGAGCGCCTGACGGGCCACCTCCGGCTTGTAGGTGTCCACGCTGATGGGCACATCCAACTCCGCCGCCAGGCCCTGAATCACCGGCACCACCCGTCGCGCTTCCTCCTCCACAGACAGTTCCGACGATGCCAGACCCGAATCGCCTGCCGTTAAACCGGCCTCTATCCCAGCCCCATAGACCGGGCGCGTGGATTGGCCGCCAACGTCCAGGATGTCGGCGCCCTCTTCAATGAACCGTCTGCCCTGCTCTATCGCCGCCTCCACCTCCGTAAGTCCGTCCCCTGAGAAGGACTCCGGCGATACGTTGATTACACCCATTATGTATGTCCGCTCGCCCCAGACGAGCCGGTGCTTCCCAACGACAAGACCCTGACTGATGTAGTTCGTGTTTTGCATACCCGCCTCAGCTACCAATCTTACCATTCGGGGAGTTCAAACTGTCCAGAGCTTTTTCGGAGGCCTACGGGTTGCAGCCCCAACCACTAAGCCTTACGATAGACCCCACCCATTCGCCTTACAGGAGCGCTAGATATGACCAGCCAGGACCACTTCGGTGCACGCGCCACTCTGAGCACCTCCCAGGGCAACATCTCCTACTTCCGTCTGGGCAGGCTGGAAGAGATGGGCGCTGTTCAACTCGACCATCTTCCCTTCTCCATGCGCATATTCCTGGAAAACATCCTCCGCAACCAGGACGGCACCGTCGTCACTGAGGAAGATGTACTCACCACCGCCGCCTGGAAACCGAACGACCTGCCCGGCAGAGAGATACCATTCAAACCCGCCCGTGTGATCCTGCAAGACCTCACAGGCGTCCCAGCCATCGTGGACCTGGCCAGTATGCGCTCCGCAATGCACCGTATGGGTGGCGACCCCAAGCGCATCAACCCCATCGTACCCGTCGACCTGGTTATCGACCACTCCGTACAGGTAGACTTCTTCGGCGGCACCGATGCCTTCCAGCGCAACGTGGAACGTGAGTACGAACGAAACCAGGAGCGATACGCCCTGCTCCGATGGGCTCAACAGGCCTTTCAGAACACCCGTATAGTACCGCCGGGCACCGGCATAGTTCACCAGGTCAACCTGGAATACCTGGCCAGCGTCGTCTCCACCGGAACGGTAACCGGCCAGAAGACCGCCTTCCCTGACACCGTAGTGGGCACAGATTCCCACACCACAATGGTGAATGGGCTGGGTGTTCTGGGCTGGGGTGTGGGAGGCATCGAAGCAGAGGTAGCAATGGTGGGCCAGCCCATCTACATGCTCCTGCCGGAGGTTATCGGAGTCAAACTTACCGGCCATCTGCAGGAGGGCGTCACCGCCACAGATTTGGTGCTTACGGTAACAGAGCTGCTACGCAGCAAAGGCGTGGTCGAAAAGTTCGTAGAATTCTATGGCCCCGGACTCCATCAGCTACCCCTGCCGGACCGTGCCACCATCGCCAACATGTGCCCGGAGTACGGCGCTACCGTTGGCATGTTCCCTATTGACGATGTCACCCTGGCCTACATGCGCAGCACCGGTCGCGATCCCACCCAGGTTGATCTGACCGAAGCCTACGCCAAGGCCCAAGGTCTTTTCCACACCGAGAACACGCCCGAACCCCACTACAGCGACACTCTAGAGCTGGATATGACTACGGTGGAAGCCAGCCTCGCCGGGCCCAGGCGTCCCCAAGACCGCATCCCACTGGCTGAAATGGGGCGCTCCTTTCACTCAGCCATGGGCACCGTCTTCGACAAACCCGCGCCCGATTTGAACGGTGGCGCGCACATAGAAATGGACGGTCAGGATGTTGAGTTGGACCACGGGTCCATCGTCATCGCGGCTATCACAAGCTGCACCAACACATCCAATCCGTCGGTAATGGTGGGAGCGGGCCTCCTTGCCAAAGCCGCAATCGAGCGCGGGCTGGAACGGAAACCCTGGATAAAGACCAGCATGGCCCCCGGCTCCCGCGTAGTTACCGACTACCTGGAGGCCGCAGGGTTGACCCCCTACCTGGAAACATTGGGGTTCCACACGGTAGGCTACGGCTGTACCACCTGTATCGGCAACAGCGGCCCCCTGGCCGATGAGATAAGCGCTGCTTTGACCGAGCACAATCTGGTGACCGCAGCGGTGTTAAGCGGCAATCGGAACTTTGAGGCCAGGATTCATCCCGATGTAAAGGCCAACTATCTGGCCTCCCCCATGCTGGTCGTTGCATTCTCTCTGACGGGTCGAGTGGATGTTGACCTGGTCAACGAGCCACTGGGAAACGACCGCAACAACCAGCCCGTATACCTGCGGGACATCTGGCCCAGCCAGCAGGAGATCAGCACTACCCTGGAAGCAGCCCTGAAGCCAGAAATGTATCAGCGCCAGTACAGCGATGTGTTCAATGGCGACGAATTATGGACCGGTATGCCCGTTCCAACGGGTGAGCTTTATGCCTGGGACCCTGACTCCACCTATGCCCAGGAGCTGCCCATATTCGATGATCTCTCCACAGAGCCAGAGCCGCTGAAGAACATCTCCGGCGCTCGAGTCCTAGTCATGCTAGGCGACTCCGTCACCACAGACCACATATCGCCTGCGGGCAACTTCTCGCCCGACAGTCCTGCTGGGCAGCACCTGGTGGACAAGGGCGTCGCCCGTCGCGACCTCAACACCTATGGCGCACGCCGTGGTAACCACCACGTCATGATACGTGGGACATTCGCCAACGTACGCCTGCGCAATCAGCTGACTCCGGATACGGAAGGCACCTGGACCGCGCACATGCCGGACAAGACGGAGATGACTATCTATGACGCGGCGATGCGCTATCAGGAGGAGGGCGTGCCTCTACTGGTCCTGGCAGGCAAGGAGCTAGGCACCGGCAGCTCCCGAGACTGGGCCGCCAAGGGGCCTTTCCTGCTGGGTGTGAGGGCTGTCCTGGCCGAAAGCTACGAGCGCATCCATCGCAGTAACCTGATAGGACTGGGAGTCCTGCCACTTCAGTACATGGCCGGCGAAAACCGCGAATCACTGGGGCTGACCGGAACCGAGAGCTACGATGTCCAGGGCATAACTGACTTGGAGCCAGGGAAGATCGCGGACGTTAGCGCCCGTCGGGAGGACGGCAGCATGATGGAGTTCAAGGCGTTGATACGTATAGATACACCTATAGAGGTGAACTACTACCACCACGGGGGGGTGCTTCAATACGTGCTACGCCAGTTCCTGACGGAGGGCAAGAACTCACCCAACTAGTACCACCGACCTATATCAGTGGCATTAGGACGGCGCAGGAAACCTAGGTTTCCTGTCCAGGGCACGCCTTGCCTACCACAGAATGGTCAGAACATACTCCGGCGGCAGCTCGGAGTCCGGCAGCCGGTCATTCACCGCAGCACCGAACTCCTCCAGAACAAAGTAGAGTTGCCGCATATGCTGGACGCTATGTCCTGCCACCAGGTCTAGCTGCTCAGCCCCCTTTCTGCCCTCTGCACCATCTGGAACGGGCGCTCTCAAAGCGTCCAGGTCGGGATTTGCTGACCATACCTTGAACTCGTCAATAATCGTCCCGCCGAACTCCGCGATCTCCCTGAAACTGTTGTAGGAACGACCCTCGGTATCCGAACCGGAGGGCGCGGCGCCTATGCTAAAGGCACGGATAGTGTTCCGCACCATCAGGAAGATGTGGTAGGCGAACTCTCTCATAGGTCGGTCGCGGTCTGGCGCTGTCCAGTCCAATCTGTCGTCGGGCATCTGGCCTACGGCCCGCTGCACCGCATCCAGCACGCGGCCCAGCAGTGGTATCGTCTCAGCCGGGTCCCGCGCGGCCACCTTTACTCCGAGCTGAAGGGCCTCTGACAGTTGGTTGGGGTTGAACCCTGAAATCGTGCGGTCCCCTATAGCCGTAACTGGGACGGTGCGGAACCCCAGCCCCCGCAACTCATCCAGGGCACCCTCGTCATTCTCAATATCCCGCTCTGTGTAGTCGACCCCGTGTTGCGAAAGAAACTCTTTCGTCCGTGCACAGGTCGCTCACCCCTTGCGGGCGTAAACTCGGACCTCAGCGGCATTTGTCATGTTTGCCTCCCCTACCCCATTCCAACGAATATGGCGAATCCTACATTGCCAGGCAATGCCTGTAAAGGCTATCTTCCAGGTGGATACCCTCTTTCCTTGAACGAGCTAAACCAGTAAACTAGTCTCGATATGATTGGGTACTGCCACACCGTACATCGCAATATCGCATAATAGAGCTCTAACTAGCTGACATGTTTGCTGACATACCTATCTACCCACTGCTCCTCGCCATCGTCTTCGGCTATCTGCTGGGCTCCATCCCAATAGCGGCCCTGGTAAGCCGGCGACGCAACGTGGACATATTCTCCAAGGGGTCACGACTGGCTGGCGCGGGTAACGTCTTCTATGAGGTGGGCCATCTTCCCGGTATCATCGTATTCTCCGGCGATTTTGCCAAAGGTCTTGTAGCTATTTCAGTAGCCTACAGCCTGGGAGTGGAAGGCAACCTGATCCTGCTTCCTGCCTTCGCCGCCGTTGCCGGCCACTGGCTGCCGCTGTTCGCGCGCTTTCGTGGCGGCGATGGCCTCTCCCCGCTTATGGGCATTACTGTGGCGATATTGCCAACCCTGGGCATCCTCGCCGTCGTTACCGGTGGATTAGTGGCAATGATCGCCAGAGGCACCGGCCATCATCCCACCCTCTGGGGCGGCGCCGCTGGCTACGGCTTCCTGCTCGTCAGGTCGCCCGCAGCTGAGAACTCCACGCTGGTAATCGCAGTGGTACTCCTGGCGATCATCGTCCTGACGCGCAGTGTCATCGGCCACCGACGGCGCAGTTCAGAGTCCGTATAGAGGGGAGTATCGGGGCGGCGAGGTTCGAACTCGCGACCTCCTGGTCCCAAACCAGGCGCGCTGCCACTGCGCCACGCCCCGATAGGTACATCCTAGGCTAGCGGAGTAACTAGGTCAATCGGCTCCTTGCTAATGCCACAGAAGCACCAATTCCAATTAAGGAGAACACCATGCGCCCCAACAAGATCAAAGCTATGTGGCGAGAGGGCAAGCCCGCCACTGCTGGATGGCTCTCCACAGGCAATCCTTACCTGGCTGAAGTCATGGCCAACGCAGGCTATAATGCTCTGATTATAGACATGCAGCACGGTATGAGTGTCACCTCGGAGCGCGCCATCGCATGCCTCCAGGCCATATCCACCACAGATACACTTCCAATGGTGCGCATGTCCTGGAATGATCCAAAGGACATCCAGTTCGTGCTGGACGCCGGCGCCTACGGTGTAATCGTCCCCCTGGTAAACACCTACGATGAGGCGGTCAAGGCCGCGGGTGCCTCCCGATATCCCCCCCTGGGCTACAGGAGCACCGGCGCCAACCGCGCACGACTCTACGCGGGTGCTGACTACGCCCAGCACGCCAACGAAGAGGTCATCGTGCTGGTGATGATCGAAACCATGGAGGCAGTAAACAACCTGGAAGAGATCGCTAAGGCGCCCGGCATCGACGGATTCTACGTCGGACCCGGCGACCTGGCCGTCTCTCTGGGCATAACCCCTGGGCCCAGTGCCGCCAGCGACCCACGCCACGCCGAAGCCTGCCAACGCGTGGTGGACGTTGCCCAGGCCAATAGCCTGATTCCCTGCCATCACGGCTCCGGGCCGGATGAGGCGGCACGCCGCTTCGCTCAGGGCTTCATGATGTGCCAGATAGGTAGCGATGCAGGCATGGTCACGCAGGGATCGGCCACCGCACTCAAAGCCTTGGCTGATGCCAGAACTGCCTGAGTCCATACCCCTGCTGGATGGTTAACCTGCCCGCTGTACAGGGCCTGTTTGGACGTTTGGTGAGTTCGCCACCCACCATTGCCCCGTATCGCATATGTATCGCAGCACATACGTATAGAAAACTCTCGTTGTGTGGTAAATTGGGCGCATTCGAAAGTTCCGGGGGTACCGAGCCAATGACCAGCAAGTACAGAGTGGTAGGAACAAGCCCTGACCGACAGGACGGACTGGACAAGGTCACCGGTCGAGCCCGCTTTGGTGCCGACCTTAGCATGGCCGGGCTGCTGTACGGTAGGATTCTTCGTAGCCCCCACGCCCACGCGCATATCCGCTCCATTGATACGAGTAAGGCACAAGCATTGCCTGGCGTAATCGCCGTTGCAACCGCCGACGACTTTCCGATAATCAGGGACCAGGTTATCGATTTCGGCGAAGGTGTCGGCAGCGCTCGAATGATGGCAGAAAATGACCTGGCACGTGACAAGACACTGTACGTAGGCCACGCGGTTGCCGCGGTGGCTGCCACGACCGCGGAGGCGGCTCATGAAGCGCTGGGGCTCATCAACGTCGACTATGAGGTGCTTACCCCCGTCCTCAACGTCCTCGACGCGATGAAGGAGGATGCGCCGGTCCTTCACGAAAACCTCACTACCGTGTTTCGGGTGGACCGCAGCTCTAAAGGTGAGGACACAGGTATCAAAGGCAACGCGGCCGGACATATCCAACTCCAGCGAGGAGACCTGGACTCAGGGTTCAGGGCGGCCAAGGTGGTTGTAGAGCGGGAGTTCGCCACTCAGACCGTCCACCAGGGATACATAGAGCCGTTCGCAGCGACGGCCTACTGGTCTCCGGACGGCCATATCACGGTCTGGACCAGCACGCAGGGAATATTCGGAATCAGGCGTAGCGTATCAACCATCCTTGGGGTTCCGGAGTCAGACGTGAAGGTAGTGCCTATGGAGATCGGCGGCGGGTTCGGAGGCAAGGGCGTCGGCTATCTTGAGCCGGTTGCCGCCGTGCTATCCAGGAAGAGCGGACGTCCCGTGAAGATGGTGATGAGTCGCAAAGAGGTTTTCGAGGGCACGGGCCCAACTTCAGGGACCTACATCCGGTGCAAGGTCGGTGTTGACGATAACGGTAAAATCACTGCCGCCCAGCTTTACCTAGCCTACGAAGCAGGTGCCTTCCCCGGCTCACCCGTAGCGGGAGGCGCGTACACCGGCCTCGGACCCTACAAGATAGACAATCTGCTGATTGACGGCTATGACGTCGTTTGCAACAAGCAGAAGACCCAGGCATACAGGGCGCCCGGCCAACCACAGGTCGCCTTCGCCGTGGAGACCGTGATGGATGAAGTCGCTGAGAAGCTGGACATGGACCCCATGGACTTCCGGCTAAGAAACGCGGTGGACGAGGGCGACAGGGCGCCCAGCGGTGTGCCTCACGGACGTTTCGGATGCCGGGAGGTGGAGGAGGCCATGAAAGCTCACCCTCACTACACGGCTCCTCTGGAAGGACCGAACAGAGGCAGAGGCGTGGCCGTGGGATATCGGCTCAATGGAGGCGGTACCGGCTCCTCTGCAACCATAAACGTGAACTCGAATGGTACCGCGAGTCTTGTCACGGGCTCCGCTGACCTCTCCGGCACTCGTGTCGCCATGGCCATGCAAGCCGCAGAGGTGCTGGGCATCTCAGCTGAAGATGTAACGCCGGCGGTCGTGGACACTGATTCCGTGGGCTGGACTGGCGGGTCCGGTGGAAGCAGGATCACCTTTGACACAGGGAGGGCGGTCATTGCAGCGGCTGTGGAGGTTATATCGACAATGAAAGGCCGTGCAGCACTACTGTGGGAGGTGCAGGATGAGGACGTGGAGTTCGCGGAAGGCGTTTTCGTATGCACGAAAAATACCGAAGACCACTCCACCTTCAAAGAGCTGGCGGGAAAGCTTATGCAGACGGGAGGGCCTGTAACCTGTTCGGCATCCGATTCCCAAGGAGGCGCAGGTGCGCAGCTTGCGGGCAACATCGTGGACGTGGAGATTGACCCTGACACGGGCAAGGTACAGATCTTAAGATACACAACGTTTCTGGACGCAGGACAGGCCGTCCACCGTGTCTACGTGGAAGGGCAGATGCAGGGCGGTGCGATCCAGGGAGCGGGCTGGGCGCTGAACGAAGGCTACGTATTCAACGAAGATGGCTCCATTGCCAACCCCACCTTCTTGGACTATCGAATGCCTACCTCCTTGGACCTGCCGATGATAGATACCGTGATAATTGAGGTCCCCAACCCAAGGCACCCTTTCGGAGTACGCGGCGTGGGAGAGGCACCGATAATTACGCCCCCGGCGGCCATAGCCAACGCGATTTACCATGCCGCGGGTGTCCGTATGACCAGCCTACCCATGTCCCCCGAAGCTGTGTTAGCGGCTATGCAACTCAAGGGCCAGGAGTAGGCGAGAGCAATTAACCACACCCGTCCAATCACGGCAACGAACCGCTCAACATCGCATAGCGAAGGAGGCAACACATGGGACCCCAACTCGTGGACCATCTGCTATACGAACCAGAGGACAGTGGCATCCTCTGGATCAGGTTCAACAGACCTGAGAGGATGAACGCGATCCTCGGGAGTTCCGAGGCCAATAGCACCGTCGCCAAGGTTGGAGAGTACATGCGCGCGGGCGATGACGATCCCAATATCCGCGTCATAGTCCTGACTGGAGTGGGAAGAGGCTTCTGCTCCGGCGCCGACTTAAAGGGGGTGTCCCCGATTCGGTCAAGGGCGAAAACTTCCCCGGCAACGCAGGCACCGATGGCCCGGATGCTACCAGGGAGCACTTCCTTTACGGATTTACCAAGCTCCACAAGGACATATCGCTGATCCGCAAACCTACCATTGCCATGATCAACGGCCCGGCCGTTGGGTCTGGCATGGATATGGCCTTGCAGTGCGACATCCGGATCGGCTGTGAGAACACCCGCTTCATGGGCTATCAGCAGGTGGGCCAGATCATAGAGAACGGAGGGTGTTACTGCCTCCCCAAGATTGCCGGGCTGGGAAGAGCCCTGGAGTTTGCCTACATCGGCCAGTTGGATGCTCAGCGAGCCTATGAGTGGGGGGTGCTGAGCCATCTGGTTTCTTCCGAAGAGTTGGAGGAGGCCACTCGCGCGCTTTGCGACAGGATCATCAGCAATCCGCCATTGATACAGTGGGTAGGCAAGAAGATAATACGCACCGCGCTGGACAGCAACCTTGAGACCACCGCCGTCCTAACATCTAACGGCGCCAATATACTGAACGGCTCGGAGGACGCTAAGGAGGCCAGGGCCGCATTCCTAGAGAGGCGAAGCCCCATCTTCAAAGCGCGCTAGTGCCCGGTCAGTAGCCTTCTGGCAAAGGCGGCGAATGCCCCAACAGTACGTGGGAATGCTTCCCTTCCCGGGTGACTCCTACCCGCCCATAGGAATAGTCTTGATCGTCGACTGGGACAAGCCGGTCGTAACCATTGAGTCTGCGATGCCACTGGGGCGAGGCGAGACCCGATGGACCAGCGAGGGCGCACATATCGTCGGCTCCTCCGTTGCCTTCGACACCGTGGGACTCCCGACAGATCGAGAGCGTCTCAACTGGTACCTCCACAGAGCCGGCGAGTCCGGTATCATGAGAGGTACCGTCACTGGGCCGGACGGTCATGTCTCCCTATCCCTGAACGTGATTCACGGCGAATGAACGAATGAATCGGTAGAGAAAGGATTGTGCACTGTGGGTAACCAGTTCAATCACGTCCATCTGAAGTCGCCGGACCCGGAAGCGACAGCCAACTGGTACGTCAAAGCGTTCAACTTTGAGATCATTGCAGATACCGTTCGTGACAGTGGTGATCGCTTTATGCGTTGCAAAACTGCTGACGGTATCGGCTTCAACATCAGCAGTGCCCGTACCAACGAAGCGATGGGAAACGGGGACGCGTCTGCCCACTGGGGCCTGGAGCACTTTGGCATTACGGTCGACGACCTGGACGCCGAAATCGAACGCCTGGAAGGTCTGGGAGCTCAGCTGCTCGATCGTCCTCCACCCAATCCAACTAGCATGCGCATCGCGTTCATCAGGGGTCCAGACGACGTAAGAATCGAGCTTATGCAGCTCCCGCAGTAGACCTGGCTGGCCGGGTCAACCAGGCATCAAAAGGAGAGCCTTGTCCGAACTCAAGAAACGTAGGCTCGGTAAGACCGGGTTGATGGTAACCGAGCTTGGGCTGGGAGCAATGGACACGCCACAGGCCGCAGAAGGCGGAGAAACGCTTCATCTGGCCCTGGACATGGGCATCAACTTCATAGATACCGCCCGGATCTATGAGGGTAGTGAAAGCCTGATAGGTGAAGTCATACGTGCCAAAGGCGGCAAGACCTTCTATGTCGCCTCTAAAACGATCAACCGAACCTTGGATGGCAGCCAGTACGACGTTGATCGGAGCCTTAGGCTCCTAGGTGTCGACAGGATTGACCTGTACCAGCTGGACGACGTGCTTCCTGAAGACTGGAACGCCGTAATGGACGAGGAGCATGGTGCACTGACCGGCCTGAAGACGGCACAGTTCAGAGGTCTGATAAGCCACATAGGCATCTCATCCCACAGCATGGAGGTGCTGGAGAAGGCGATTAGCTGCGGACAGTTTGACACTGTGATGCTTGAGTATTCCGCCTTCTTTCAGGACGCCGAGCATCTGATTCCACTGGCAAAGGAAAAGGACGTAGGTGTCATCGTGATGCGTCCTCTGGGCGGCTCTGGAAGGATGAGCAGCATCAGGTCTGGGTCCGGCGTCACGGGACCAGCGCACTCCCTAACTCCGGCGTCCTTGTTGAGGTACGTGCTGTCCAACCCCGACGTATCCGTTGCTATCCCGGGAGTAAGGTTCCCTTCCAGGGTGCGAGATAACGTGGAGATGGCATCAACCTACGCCCCTATGGACCAGTCTCAGAAATACGACTGCGAGGCTGAGGCCCGCCACCTTTTCAGAGACTGACTGTGGCAGGCGTGCCTTACACCCATACTTCCCCTAGTGGATTAGGGTGGTAGCACTCACCAGCAGTGCGGACGAAGTCCGTGGGTCCAGGGCACGTTGTGGTTACGCCTCAAGCGCGGCCAGGTGTTCCTTGCGGAACTTGGCTACCTTGGGACTGATTATTATCTGGCAATACGGCAAGCCTGAATTCCGTCTGTAGTACTGCTGGTGGTACTCCTCAGCGGAATAGAACGCCTCCATTGCCGTTACCTCCGCCACGATCGCCTCAGGCCACGTACCGTCCCGTGTCAGATCGGCTATCGCCTTCTCAGCTGCCTCCTTCTGGTCAAGCGAATGATAGAAGACAGCGGAGCGGTAATGAGGGCCCACGTCCGGCTCCTGCCGGTTCAGGGTCGTCGGATCATGGATAGAGAAGAATATATTGAGTATACCCGCAAAGGACACGACCGAGGGATCAAAGGTCAGCTGGACAGATTCCGCATGGCCTGTTTGACCCGTACACACCTGCTCGTACGTAGGGTTCTGCACATGCCCTCCGGAGAAACCGGACACCACTTGCTGAACGCCCCGTACCTGTTCGAACACAGCTTCCAGACACCAGAAGCAGCCACCCGCTAGTGTGGCCGTTTCGCTCCTGCCCGTCTCTCCTACCTGTCCATGATCGTCAGCATTCATAGCCATTCACCCCTATCTGTTACTGGTCGCCAGGGCAACCGTCTGTTGTCGTAGCCTCCAAATATTCGCAATGATGGGCAACAACTGATACTCCTCGTTTCCCACCGTTACGGCCCAAATCGCCGGATTTAGATTACCCATGAACTCTTCCAGGTCCACCTCCTGGAGCCAGTCCACAGAGGCCGTATCGCTCTCGGATGAGGCCGGGTTGCCCGGCGTAGTGCCCCACGATTCCAATGGCTCGTCGAAATGATAGTAGAGTGACCTGAAAGTATCCGAAGATACAGGGGACTGGTCATCAACCCCCAGACCTTCCCGCAGATACCTACGATCGGAAGGGGCTCGCCTGCTGCTGATACCCCTTTGACCGGCCCACAGAAGCCTTGAGATGATACCAACCGAAACGAAGAACGCCTGGATTGCGTGCCAGACCTCCTCCTCGTTTCTAGCATCGATCCCCAGCTTCAACCGTTCGGCGGCCTCAATGGCGAAACCGCACTGGCGCTCCGTCTCCCTCGCCAGTATTCGCAGTTCGACTTGCTCCACATTAAGACCACCCCAACGGCAGCCATTATACAGGCAGGGCGTGCCCTGCACCCACGTTTCTCTACCGTTGGTGAGGACATGCCCATAATCTATTAGGGATGAGAAATTAGGCCACCCTATGTTGCTACTATGCTCTGGTAGAAGATACCTGTAGGGATTACCATAGGCTGACGAGATACCAAATCCCTGCATAGGTGTGACAAGAGTATGCAATCCATATCGTTTGAAAAGATAACTCTGCCCAACGGCCTTGACCTCATCCTTCACCAGGACCGCTCTCTGCCACTTGTATCGGTCAACGTCTGGTATCACGTGGGCTCCAAGGACGAAGAGCGTGGAAAGACAGGCTACGCCCACCTCTTTGAGCATCTCATGTTTGAAGGATCGAAACATCACAACGCCAGCCACTTCGAGCCGCTGATGAAGGTCGGTGCGAACCTCAACGGCTCGACCACCCAGGACCGCACCAACTACTGGGAGGACCTGCCGTCCAACTACCTTGAGCTGGCGCTATGGCTGGAATCGGACCGGATGGGATTCCTGCTGGATGCCTTGGACCAGCGCAGCTTTGACGTCCAGCGGGACGTCGTCAAGAACGAGCGACGCCAGAGCTATGAAAACCGACTTTACGGTATGGCCGGGCTGAGCATTCAGGCGGCCCTCTATCCACCGCCCCATCCATACCACTGGCCTACCATTGGATATCACGAAGACCTCGACGCAGCAACGGTTGACGACGCACACGCCTTCTTTCAACGCTTCTACACGCCCTCCAACGCCAGCCTGTCCATCGCCGGTGACTTCGATCTGGATGAGGCCCGTAACCTTGTAGAGCGCTACTTCAGCGGCCTGCAGCCCGGGCCCAACCTGCCTCGCGCGAATCACACCGACTCCCCGCTACAGGGCCACGTCCAGATCAGCCTCTATGACCGTGTTCTCGTCCCCCGTCTTTATCTGGAATGGCCAACCGTCCCCCGCTTTCATCCCGATGAACCTGCTCTATCCGCCCTGGCCGACATTCTGTCCAACGGTAGAACTTCACGTTTGCACCAGAACCTGGTGTATGAACGCCGCATTGCCCAGAGCGTCAGCGCCTACCATCACGGGGCAGAAATAGCTGGCGAGTTCGGAATAGAGGTAACGGCTGCTGAGGGTCACACCATCGCTGAAATAGAGGACGTGCTTCGTGGCGAGCTGGACCGGATAAGGCGTGAGCCACCCTCCGCCAGTGAGCTGTCCAGGGCCAAGAACCGTCTGGAGTGGGGCTCCGTGCGCCAGATGGCCAGCATCGGCGGTTTTGGAGGAAGGGCGAACCGCCTCAACTCCTTCAACGTGTTCGCGGGAGACCCTGATATGGCGAACCGTGAACTTGAACGTTTCCTGGCCGTGGAGCCCGACGACGTCAGTCGCGTCGCCGCTACCTATCTGTCAGACCGCCAGGTCAGGCTGGTCGTTCTTCCGGAGCGGTCATTTACCCATAAGGGGCCGGATATTGACCGCTCCGTCCAGCCACCGCCTGCGCCAGTCCGCCGTTTCTCGCCGTCCGCTCCGCTCCAGCAGCGCCTGCCCAACGGTCTTCAGCTGCTCGTCGTGGAGATGCGGGCCATTCCCATGATAGCCTTCAGCCTTGTCCTCAAAGCCGGGGCTGCCACAGACCCGGTCCGGCTGCCGGGGCTGGCTGCCTTCACCGCCGATATGCTAGAAGAGGGCACCGCCTCTCGCTCCAGCTTGCAGATCGCCGGCGAGTTCGATTTCATAGGAAGCCACCTCACATCATCTGCCGGCAGAGAGCAGACCTCCGTAGGTACCGCGACACTGACGCGAGAGTTCCCCAAAGCCCTTGAGCTGGTGTCCGACCTCGTTCAGAACCCCACCTTCCCTGAGGATGAACTGGTCCGACTCGGCAACGAACGGAGGACGGCGGTGCGGCGCTTGAGAGACAACCCGTCCGCTATCGCCAACCAGCTAACACCTGGTCTCCTGTACGGACGGCAGAGCGCATACGGCCACCCTTTAGATGGGGCAGAAGGCTTATACGACATGGTGCGCAGAGACGACATGATGGACCACTTCCGCGCGAACTTCAGCCCTCAGAGTGCGACCCTGGCCGTGGTGGGCGACATCTCACTTGAAGAGGTGGCCACACTGGCTGAAAGGTACTTCGGCGGTTGGAACGGAACAGGGCCCGTGACCACCGGCACAGCAGATGCCCCTATTGACAGAATCCCTGACGGCACATCCCTTTACCTGCATGACAAGCCTGGCGCCGCGCAGTCGATAATCCAGGTAGGCCTTGTAGGAGTCCCACGGGGCCATCAGGACTACTTTGCGCTAACCTTACTCAATCACCTCTTTGGCGGCCAATTCACCTCGCGCCTCAACATGAACCTTCGGCAGGATAAGGGATACAGCTACGGCTATCGCTCCTGGATCGAGTGGCATCGGCATTCGTCACTCATACTTGCGGGCGGAGCGGTCCAGACGGACGTCACGCGTGAGGCACTGATTGAAACCTTTAAGGAGTTCGACGACATCCTCAATCAGCGGCCCATCACTGAAGAGGAGTTCCTGGCGGCTCAGGCGGGTCTGCTGCGTCACTTCCCCTCATCGTTTGAGACCCCCGCCCAGGTCCTTGGTCAGCTGGCGCAGATAGTCGCCTTTGACCTGCCCCTGGACTACTACCAAACCTACAGCGCCAGTATCGAAGTGGTCTCGTTGGCAAATGTGCAACACGTGGCAGAGGAACGCATGCGGGGACATCGCCTGGCACTGGTGATCGGTGATATGGATAAGGTCCAATCCGGACTGCGTGACCTCGACCTCACCACCACTCAGGTGAACTATGAGGGCGACGAACTATAGCTGTTTGCACTTCAGCGTTCGATGGTTCATTACAGTTGAAGCTGCCAAACGCCATGCAAGCATTTGGGAAAGGCCTCCAGTAGCAGGGGTCAGGGTAGTCTTTGAAAGACAGCCGAGGAGAGCAGGCACCGGTAGGCAATGATAACCCACCCACCCGCGGCGGTGGCATGCCTGTGCCACCTACCCGGCTTTTCGGAGTGTGGCCCCTGCCCTTCTTTTACGGCTGGATCATTGTCTCAGCCGTCTTCGTAGCTGAGTTCGTGGCCGCTGGGGTAGGCACCTTTGCCGTGCCTCTCTTCTTCGAGCCCATGAGCCGCGAGTTGGGCTGGTCGCTGACAATGATGACGGGTGCGCTCACCGCTCAGGCCATCGTCTACGCAGGGATCTCACCCTTCCTCGGCCGTATCCTTGATCGTTTCGGCGCCGGGCCGGTCATGCTTTTCGGCTCTCTGTTTGCTGGCGGCGGCCTGATCCTGCTGGGCGGAATCCAGGAGATATGGCACTTCTGGCTCCTCTACGCCGGAGTAGGTGCATTGGGGCTGCATGAGATGGGTGGGTTCACGGGACCCGTCTTGATAACCAAATGGTTCGTAAGATTCCGTGGCCGCGCCATGGCATTCGGGACAATGGGCACCACCATCGGGGCAATGGTTATGGCGCCTGTCCTGGGCTTCCTCATCACCACCAAGGGATGGCGGGACTCCTGGATAATCATGGGCGTCATGGTGATCGTGATTATGGTCCCGATCACACTGCTTTTCGTGCGAAGACAACCAGAGGACATGGGTCTTCTGCCCGACGGAGCATCACCCGACACGAGACTTATGGAGGCTGGGCCGGGCGATACGAGACAGACGTTGGCTCAGCGCGACGCCTCAAACGAGGTCTCCTGGACTCTGAAGGAGGCAATGCGGACCCGGACCCTATGGATAGTAGTCGTGGCGATGAACCTGGTGGGCCTCTCAGCCAGTGCCGGCGTCATTCATCTTATCCCGTTCCTGACGTTGCAGCAGGGTCTATCAGCTCAAACTGTCAGCTTTGTCGTTTCTATTCGATTCGGCGCATCTTCGGTTTCCAGGCTGATATGGGGATTTGCCGTGGATCGGTTCCACATCAACCATTGCCTGGCGGTGGCATTCTTCTCAAGGGCCATCCAGCCGTTATTTTTGATACTTCTACCGTACCCCTTCAACGTGGCGGTCCTGGTAGCTACAAGTTTCACAGGTAGCGGCTTCCAGGTGCTCCAGCCTATGGCCTTCGCCAACTACTTCGGACGGCGCAATGCCGGGGCGATTCTGGGAGGGGTCCGGCCCTTCCTGACCGCAGCCTCTCTTGTAGGACCTCTTTTCATATCGGTCCTTTATGACTTCACTGGGACCTTTAACCTAGTATTCTCTATCGCTGGGGGACTGGGCGTGTTGAGTGCCGGCGTAGTGCTACTGGCAACTCCGCCTCAGAAAAGGGATGCTCTGTCGGTCCCGTAAGTCGCCAATCGGCAGCTTCTATGTGTAATTGGACACTCAGATGTCGAGAGTAGGGCGGAGGAAAGTTGTATGGACCTGGAGTTGACTGGTAAGAGAGCGATCGTCACGGGTGGGAGCAGGGGAATAGGCAAGGCCATCGCACGGGAGCTCGCACTAGAAGGCGTGGACGTAGCCATCGCCGCAAGGGACAAGAAAACCCTGCAGGAGACGGCCAATGAACTGACGGCCGAAACAAACCGTCGCATCATTCCCATAGTCGTAGATACTACGAAATGGGATGATGTTCAAAGCATGGTAGATTCCACCGTTGCCACATTCGGCGGCGTGGATATTCTGATCAACAATGCGGCAATGGTTGGAGGACAGGTGCGCGGTACGCTCTCTGAAGCAACCGAAAAAGACCTGATTGAAGATCTGGATACCAAGGTGGTGGGCTACTTCAGGTGCATCAAGGCGGCAGTACCCCATATGCAGCGCAACAAATGGGGCCGCATAATAAGCATTGGCGGCGTCTCAGCAAGGCAGTCCACAATCTACGGACTCCGCAATGCGGCAGTGGTCCATATGACCAAGACCTTCTCAGACCAGCTTGGGCCGGATGGAATTACTCTCAACGTAGTGCATCCAGGCACGACTCGGACCGACGCCGTGGAAAGCATGATGAATGAACGTGCGCAGAGACAAGGGATCACCTTGGAGGCGCTCGAGCAGGCCAATGCTCAAAACATTGCCATTCGGCGCATCATAGAGCCAAAGGAACTGGGCTACGTGGTAGCCTTTCTGGCGTCACCAAAGGCGGAATCCATCACTGGTGAAGTGATAGCAGCAGGAGGCGGCGTGCCTGGCGCCGTATTCCAGTAAGTAGCGAAGGGAGCCAGCCAAATGAGACCGAACAGGCTTAGGGAGAAACTTACCGCCGGCGAGCCGACCATTAGCACCCACATTCATACCACCTGGCCATCCATAGTCGAGGCCATTGGACATACGGGCCTCTACGATTACGTCGAGTTCGTGGCGGAGTACGCCCCGTTCGATCTGCACGACCTTGATAACCTTTGTCGCGCCGCTGAGCTTTATAATATGGGCACCATGATCAAGGTCGACCAGAGCCACCGTGCATTCCTGGCCCAACGTGGGATCGGCTCCGGGTGCGGCAGCGTACTGTTCGCTGACTCCCGCACCGCCGAAGACGTGCGCGAATGCGTCACTATCGCCCGCCCGGACACCCCCGAAGACGGCGGCCTCTACGGAGTAGCAATGCGGCGCAACACCTACATGGGTTACGGTGGTACGCCTGAATACGTTCAGGCAATGCGGGACACCGTGGTTGCCATAATGATCGAGAAGAAGGGAGCCGTCGAGAACCTGGAAGAGATCCTATCCGTACCTGGTATCGACATGGTGCAGTGGGGTGGTGCAGACTATTCTGTAAGCGTGGGCAGAGCGGGCGAACGCAACCACTCGGAGGTCATAGCCGCGCGCAACAAGGTCTTTGAAACGGCCATCCGCATGGGCATCCCCCCCCGTGCCGAGATCCAGAGCGTAGATCAGGCGAAGGAGTTCCTGGACATGGGAGTACGCCATTTCTCCATAGGCACCGATATCTCGATACTGCACGGGTGGTGGACGGACAACGGAGACAAGCTCTGGAAGGCCATCACGGATGCCTAGGTGGCAGGACTGCCAGAATCTATCGTAAGGATAAATGGAGGACCAGAACCATGATCTGCCCGGTCTGCAACAACGAACACACTACCAGGCCTCGCCAATGCCTTCAAGCGGCCACCCTGGACCATGTGGGTCAGTGCGGCATAGGCACGGAGCATCAAGCGAACTGCCTGCTGAAACTCCTCAACGAATATGTAGCTGCCAACCCATTGTGGAGTTCTAAGGCCAGGCCCCAGGGCACCTAAGCCAAGTATAATGACCGGGGCCATGGCTGCCGCCAGTCCCTGGGAAGGCTGATCTCATATGGTAAGAAGCAACTGGGTTACAGACCATCCGACAGCCTGCACCTGTGCCAACTGCCAGGAGAAGCGGAGCATCTACCAGGAGCACGGCAAAGTTGGCAGGAACTCCCGATGCCCCTGCGGCAGTGGTAAGAAGTTCAAGAAATGCCACGGCCAGTGACCGTCTATCGCCGCGACGCGTACTGACTTTGAAACGGCCATGTTATAGGCCGCAAGCCAGCATCGGCTAACCTTCCTCAGCGTGTCTTTATATACCGAGTTTGGTCTTGAAGTCGGGGTCGAAGTAGGCTACCCGGCCGTACTCAACCTGGTCAGGTAGCGACACCACATTTGGTCGACGGGCATTCGCCGGCTCCTTGCCAATGATATTCGCCTCGTCGAGCTTCGCCATCTCTGCTTCGCCGAGTCCAAGCAGGTCTTGAAGGAAATGCTCGTTGCCTTCGCCAAGCTTTGGCGCGGCCCGCTGGATGGATATAGGTGTCTTGCTCAGGTGCCATGACCGCGTCAGCAGCACGCGACTACCGATCTTCCGCTCCTCCGGGTAGTCCACACGCTCCATGTACCCACGCTCCCAGTAATGAGGGCTCATATTTGCGTCTCTTGAGTCGGAGACGGGCCCCGCAGGAACGCCAACGCCCTGCAGTCGCTCCATTACTTCGAACTTGTCGAGTGTCTGTGTCCACCCACGAATGATTTCGTCCAGCTCATCGTGGTTCTTCATTCGATCTGAAGCTGTTGCGAACCTTGTATCATCGGGGAGTCTCGGAGAGCCCATCGCCTCGCAGAGGGCAGTCCACTCATCATCGTCACCCACTGAGATCACGCACCACTGGTCCGTTCCTGAACATGGGTAGCATCCCTGAGGGGCGCGCCACGGATGCCGGTTGCCAATGCGCGTGGCCTTCCTGCCGTTGGCCGTCCAGTCCAGTATGTACTCGCCTGCAAAAAAACAGCCTGCCTGGTACATCCCCAGGTCCTGCCACTGCCCCTTACCAGTCCGGTTCCTGTAGTGCAAGGCTGTGCCAATTCCCAGAAGGGCTGACCAGCTCGCCACGAAGTCTACAAACGACTGTCCTGCCTTGGATGGCAACTCCCCCTCGTAGCCTGTAAGTGATACGTGGCCGTGTGTGCCCTCCATGGAGGTGGCCATGGCAGGGTAATTCGAGTACGGGCCGTCACCATGGCCGTAGCCGGTATTGGACACCATAATGATATCCGGCTTTATCTTTTTGAGGTTGGGATAGTCCAGACCCCAGCGTCGCATGACGCGTGGGGTATAGTTCTCCATGAGAACATCGCTCGTCTTAATGAGCTCCTTGAACACCTCCCGCCCCTCTTCTTTACTCAGATCTAGTGTCAAGGAGCGTTTGCCACGGTGGAGCATGTTGTAGCCTGCGGCCTGGTTCCACCAGTCATCTCCCGGATCGTTGTCCGGGAAGACGCCCTGACCTCCACCGCGGGTGGTGTCAACGTGTGCTGGGCCTTCCACCTTGATTACTTCAGCGCCCAGGTCGGCCAGAATACCGCCTGCGTATGGCATGGCGATGACGTACGTCGAATCTATGATCCGGACTCCATCCAAAGGTAGTCTTGCCATAGCAGGCACCCCACTTACCGGCCGATTTCATTTGGTGCTCTATAGCCCCTCATTGAGGAGGTTCGAGCATCATGTTCCAACCCAATACCGAAACCCGCGCCAGGGCTAAGCTCGCAAGCGCGGACCAGTTGGACGAACCTTTCCGGCATCGCCCTCCTCAGGAAGGGCGATGCCGGACCGTTCGCCACCTAGTAGGCGACGCCCTCTTCGTTCCAGCGAGGCGTGGATGTGGGCTTGGACAAGGATGGCATCGCCACGGTGACCGTGCCAGTCATGCCGGTGCGCCGGGGAGTCTTGGACTCCATGGTGATCTCGACCAGGTTCAGGCCGTTCTCCGAATACTTATTCGTGATGGTGCCGCCCACGTGAATGAGGTCCCCCACCACGTGGAAGTCGGTGATGCGGAAGGTGGCGGACCTCACGCGCGCATAGACGCCCATCCAGTCGGACACAACCCGCTCCCACAGCATCAGGCAGGAGTTGTTCTGCAGGAACATGCCGGTGGCGCCGTTGGCCTGGGCCATGCGGTCGTTGTGGTGCAGGCCGGGGAAGTTCCGGGTCGCGCCAACGAACATGATCATGCGCTGGACGGTCAAATTGAAGTCAACGGAGGGGATCTCGTCGCCCTCGTTGACGTTCTCGAAGTAGACCTGGGGCGGTATCGGCGAGCGAGGCATATACATCGTGCTGTCTAAAGATGGTGCTTGCATAGCTTTCTCCTTCAATAATTGTCTAGGGGGGGTGCGCCTTGTGATCGTCCGGTAACTACCGGACGATGTCCTCCTCAGCCTTGCGGACGAACGAGTAGCTGCCCTGGGTTGCCTTGGCTACGACCTTGCCGTCCTGGTTGTAGTAGCTGGTGGTGTAGCCCACGAAGGCGCCGACGCCGACGCGCGTCTCGCGGGGCGTGACGTGGTGCAGTTGGCGACCCATGGTAGTGAGCCTGTCGCCGAGGACGACCGGCTCGAAGAACTCGATCGACATGTCAGTGAAGAAGCCGGCGTTGGTCTCCGGGACCGGAGGGTTACCCGACGACGGCTGGCGAGCGGCCAGCTGGGATTGGAAGTCGATGTCCGCGTCCAGGGGAAAGCGTGTTTCTTGGCCCGGTCGCCAGAGGCCATTATAGGTGGGGACCTCCTTGACCATGGCCCATGGCACCACCTGGCTACGAAAGCCGGCCATCCTGGCGACTTCTTCGTCCCAGTAGGTCAGGTTGCCGATCTCAGCCGGTTCGCAGTAGCGTGAGATCTGGGTCTTATCGACGCGCTCGTCCGCCACCATAATGATCCCGCCGGAGTAGTCCTCACCGATGTGAGAGGCGGTGTCTTCCCAGGTTACGTTAGGGTCTCCTCCTCGTCCTCGTCCCCGTGCCGGGGCTGCAGTTTCTTCTGTTGTCATAGTTCCCTCCCTTTGGATGTTGTATCCGGCCTCGAAACGGTAGCTCGATCCGGTGCCATCGAAATATCACGCTGCGACTGACGCAGGATACATGCCACTTGCCCGCAATGAACCAACCGGTATGCGGGCAGGGCAATAGCTGATGTGACGTGAAACTACAACACTAACGCCCTGCTGTCAACCCGAAGCCCGAAATCGGTCCACTGGCTTAATCACGCTGAGGTCTTAGAGTAACCGATTCCCACATGAATATTGAATCCGGTCACGGCAAGGCGCATCTGTACGAAGACAGTCCCTATAGGTAGAACGTAGGGGACAGAGCCAACGGCAGACACTACGGGGTGTCAACCAGCGAATGGGTAAGTCAGGAGATACAATGCGCGAACTGCGCTACGGATTGTGAACCCCTAGAGTCAGTGCCTACTCGGAACTAGCACTGCATGTGTCAGGCAGACTCTTTAGGAGGTGATTCCTGACCGCGCACGTGTCGCCGAGGGAAGATCGGAACCGCCTCATAATTGGTGAACCTCTTCAGTTCCCCGCATTTGCGACACGTTCCTCTACTGTACTGCCCTAGCGGCGGCTCAATGACCCAGTAGTGGCGGCAGGTCTCCATTTGTACAGCCATCGCCTTCCAGAAGAAACTTAGATGAGAAACAAATGGCCGGGGTTAGTGGACTTTGGCAACCGCCTCCTACCTCCTGACGTTGCCGCTTCCACTCTAATGACTTAAGTCCACCTACATGATACATGTGGATTCATGACGTTACAAGTCGGTCTCAAATGACCGAATTTCATCCACTGAAACCCGGGCTCACGCTTTCCACAGGTTGATAGGGCCTAATATGTAGCGGCTAGGGCCAGGTCTGCTTTGCATTCTCGCCCTTCGCCAAGTTCAGCTTGACACGCCATCTACGAACCTTACAATGCTCCTGTACCATGAAGAGTTTCGTTGATCTTTCCTAGCTGTCAGAACGAGACTCCTGCAGGTTCAGCCCCGGTAACTGATGCCGCGCGCGGCTGTCCGGCGCTGGGCCTAAACAGCCCCAGTACTGCCCGCATCCGTTGTGGAAGGTCACTATCAGGTGAAGCGGAATTTCTAGGAAGGAATACCGATCCGGAATTAGAAGTCGAGAGGAGCAATAAGCATGATCGTAGATACACATGTCCACGTCGTAAGCAATGATAAGGTGCGCCACCCTTTGGCGCCGGGTGCTACCGGTTGGTCCACGGAAGTCACCAACCCAGTCGAAGACCTTATAGCTGCAATGGACAGCGAAGGTGTGGACCGAGCAACCCTCGTTCAACCAGTGGGGACATACGCCCTTGATAACTCCTACCAGTGTGATAGCGCCAATCTCTTTGCTGATCGGACCGTTTCAGTCGGCATCCTAGACCCGGTGGCCCCGGACGCAGCGGACAAGCTCAAGTACTGGGTAACCGAACGTGGTATGCAAGGAGTGAGACTCGTAACCCAGGCAGATGCAAATGACACCCGCGCCAATCCCCTCTGGGAGCGGGCCCAAGAACTGGGCATCCCGATTTCCGTTGCAGGTGGTGGTGAACCTGGTCGAATCGCCAATATTCAGGCCATGGTCATGCGGTTCCCCGGTGTGACCGTTGCCCCAGACCACATGGCTGGCTGGAGCAATGCCAAGGAGCAACGTGAAGAGATGACGAAGGCGCTGGTGGATCTGGCAGGGTTGCCCAACGCCTATCTCAGAATATCGACCACCAGCTTAGCGCCGTATGACAGCTTATATGAGAGCGAGAAGGATATGTTCAAACAGGTTCTAGACGCATTCACTCCTCAGCGGGTCATGTGGGGCTCTAACTTTCCCGGCTCACGTGAAGGAGGCTATAGCGCCCAGGTAGAGTTGGCAAAGACCTCATTGCCCTTTCTCTCCGACGATGACCGGCGCTGGATTCTTGGTGACACTGCCTTAACCCTTTGGCCCAGCTTGAACGAGCCAGCCAATTGACCGACAGGAGGTGTTGTGCCTCAGCAATGTCATAACAGTCGTCGCTTCATTGGGCGCAGGGACTTCCCGGGCAATGCAATGAGCCATTAACCGTCGCTGAGGCGCGGGTCGGGTGAGGGCAAGCAACTCCGCACCTTGTCCAATAACCTCTAATACCCTAACCTTGTCATCAATGCAAAGGCTTCCTACCGTCCCCATCCCTATCCCCTCCCGCCTCTACTACGGTTGGGTCATCGTCGCCACTGGCCTTGCAATCAACATCGCCACGGCGCCGCTCAACCCTGTTGTCTTCTCATTCTTCATCGCACCAATTAGCAAAGAGATGGGATGGAGCCTGGGTGCTGTCTCCCTGGCGCTCACCTTCCGGCTACTGATCAGCGGCGTCACCGCGCCACTGATTGGCCTGATAATCGACAGGTTCGGCCCCAGGTGGCTGGGCCTGCTTGCCGGTCTGGCCGCTGGAGTCAGCTTGATCGGCCTGTTCTATGCACATCAGCTCTGGCTTCTTTACCTGCTTTTCGCAATCTCCGGTGCTGTTGGACTTGGCGGCGGCCCAGGCGGCAATCTGCTCACATTGGTGCCTGTAGCCAAGTGGTTTACTTTAAAACGGGGCCGTGCCACCTCCATAGCCACCACCGGCATGGCAATTGGCACCGTAATGTCCATCCCTGCCGGACAGTGGATGATTCAAACAATTGGATGGCGCGAGGCCTGGGTTGTCTTCGGAGTGGTGGTCACCATCATCATAGTCCCTCTGAGCTTTCTCTTTCTAAGGGGCTCCCCATCCGACTTAGGGTTGGAGCCTGACGGCTTTGGAGAGACACGACTAGAACTATCGGCTGATGGCAATGGCGACCAGCAAGAGGCTGCAAGCGAAACTGATTGGACTGCAAGGGAGGCGCTTAGGCACCCCGTAGCTTGGTTGATACTCGGTGCCTTGTCTATGAGTGGTTTCGCTCTGACCGGCACATTGCTGCACAGGGTTGCCTATTGGGAGGGAACCGGTATGTCGCCTTCAATGGTGGCATTCGGTATCGCCATGGACCCGTTCACCGTCATCTTCTCAGTCATCATATTCGGCCTTATCGGTGAAAGGGTAAGATCAAGGTATCTGGGACTGTTCGGTGCGCTTGGTTTTAGTCTTTCCATGCTGCCCATGATCCTTACTACAGGGCAGGCCTACACCATAATATTACATAGCATGACCTGGGCTATCGGAGCAGGCGCCTACATCACCGCGAATAATCTCATCTGGCCTAACTATTTCGGGCGCAGGTTCCTTGGCACCATCCGGGGCATCGTATTTCCTGTGCAGGTGGCTACAACCAGCCTGGGTCCGCCGGTCTATGGGTTCCTTCTCGATTCCGGGGTTGCTCCTACAACGTTGTGGATGATCTCATCCGCCCTATTCGCAACGACCGGCTTCCTTCTATTCATCGCCAGGCCGCCCAAGCGTACCGGATCAGCACAAACGGCGAACAGTGTGCCTGGAGCAATTCCGACTCCCTGACACCCACTGCCAGGTTCCATGACATTCAAGCATTTAGTCCCTACCGAGTATCTGACTAGGTCCAGTGAATTGAGAACACTGGTCCAACATCTCTCGGGCGAGGACATTGTTGCGGTGGACTCCGAGTCCAACAGCAGGCACCGGTATCCCGAAAGAGTTTGTTTGATCCAACTAGCCACAAAATCAAAGGCGTACCTGATAGACACTCTCGATGTCCAAGATATGGCGCCCTTGGGTGAATTGCTTGCAGACCCATCGGTCACGAAGGTGTTTCATGCACCTGACTACGACCTTCGTTGCCTTGACAGGCAGTGGGGGTTCCGGGTGCGCAACCTCTTCGACACATCGATTGCGGCTCAATTTATCGGGATGCACAGGTTAGGGCTTGCTACGCTGATAAAAGAGTTGCTCGACATAGATGTGGAGAAAAACGAGCGAATCCAGAAAAGCGACTGGACGGTGAGGCCCCTGGCCAGCGACTCCCTGGACTATGCAGCGCTGGACGTCTGGTACTTGGCAGATCTGCAGAGAAATCTCAAGGAGAAGCTCAACGAACTTAGAAGAGCGACATGGGTTGCAGAGGAGTGTTTCCGCCTAGAGGAGATCCGTCACTCTGCCCGTAAGCCAGAGGTCGCCTTTCTGTCCGTAAAAAGAAGTCAGGCTCTAAATGGTCGTCAGCTTGCTGTTCTCAAGCATCTGTTCATGTTCCGTGAGTTAGAAGCGCGCCATTTGGATCGACCACCTTACTACGTTCTGCCAGACGACGATCTTGTTCACCTGGCAGCCAATCCGGATACCGACCTAACCAAGCTACCGTCAGTCCGAAGGCGAGTTGCTAGCCGATTTGGCGCTGGCTTGCGGGTTGCCCTCGCTGCGGGGATGGCAGCACCTGAAGTTGTGAGGCCAACTCCAGATCGAGCACCACCCATGACCCCGCCCTCCAAAGCGCTCCTGACCATACTGAAGGAATGGCGGACTGACCTGGGAAATCAGCTTGATATCGATCCAAGTCTGGTATGGCCTATGGCAAGCCTGGAGAGACTCGCTAAGGCCCCGGAACACCTATGTGCAGAGATGCAGTCGCCTCAAGTTAGGCAGTGGCAGAAGGTAGAGTTCGCTGAATCGCTGTCGTCGGCCATTGAATACCATCGGCAAACCACCCCGCACGCATCTACGTAAGGGAAATGTCGACCTCGGGGAAGCGGACATACATGGACGCGGAGCCCTGACTACCTATTTAGCAGGCTCTAAGCCACCAAGGCGGCTGTCGATCTTCTCCGCCTCCAACGACAATGCCTCCCACTCCTCCCAGAGCGATTGCGTCTCCTCCTTAAGCTCCCGGTACTGCTCCCCGGATGCCGCAAGCTGAGCCGCGTCGCCAAACTGGTCCGATCTGGAGAACATCGCCTCCAATTCCGCAATCCGGGCCTCGTGACCCACCAGCATGGCATCAATCTCGCCTATTTGACCCACCAACCTGCGGGCCTCCCTACTGAGGGCCCGGCGCTCCTCCTCTTCGGCGCTCCTCGGTCGTCCGGAGCGTCTCCCTTGTGTACCGTTGCTGGCAGAGTCTCGTACTGAGACTCCATCGCCCGTTTCGCCGGCAACGGATGTGACGCTACTTTGGCCGTTTGCGGCTTGCTTCCGGTACAGGTAGCTGTCGTAACCACCTGGGAAGACTACTGCTTGCCCATCCTGTACCTCGATGATCTTATTGGCGACCTGTCGTATGAATGTGCGGTCGTGAGTTATGAGGCAGATAGTACCGCGATAGTCACTGAGTGCGTCCGTAAGTATCTCTCTGGAGGTGATGTCCAGATGGTTGGTCGGCTCGTCCAGGAGCAGGAGGTTGCTTGGCTGGAGCAGTAACTTCGCCAGGGCCACTCGCGCCTTTTCTCCACCGGAGAGTACGGATATTCGCTTGGAGACGTCGTCGCCACTGAACAGGAATCCGCCCAGGGTGTGCCGCAAGTTCTGGTTCGACTCGTTGGGCGCCACCTGCTGCAGCTCCTCTATAACCGTATTACTGGGGTTGAGCAGCTCCAACACGTGCTGAGCGTAATAGGCAGTTACCACGTTGTGCCCGATCGTCCGTTCACCCCCGTCGAAGGGAAGGACATCCGCGAGAATCTTCAGCATGGTGGTCTTGCCTGCGCCGTTGGGTCCAACCAGAGCCACCCGATCGCCGCGCGTAATGACCATGTTCAAGTCGCGATATACCACGTGATCGCCGTAGAACTTGCTTACGTTGGTTAACCAGATGACCTTAGTGCCGCTGCGTGGCGGCGTCGGGAATGAATATTGGACCCTCTTGGTCGCCCTGGGCAGTTGGATGAGTTGCACCTTCTCAAGCTGCTTTAAGCGGCTCTGCGCCTGGCTGGCTTTGCTGGCCTTAGCACGAAAGCGTTCCACAAAACGCATCTGTCTCTGGACTTCGCTCTCCTGCCTGGCTGCAGCCTGCCGCTTGACTTGAAGGGACTGTTCGCGAGCTACAAGGTAGTCGTCATAGCCACCCTTGTAGATTACTGACTCGTCCGGCTCAAGAGCCAACACCCTGGTCGCTACCTGATTCAGAAAAGCACGGTCGTGAGATGTGAGGACTATCGCTCCCCGGAAGGAGGCCAGATACCTCTCGAACCACAGGTTTGCGTCAAGGTCCAGGTGGTTGGTCGGCTCGTCCAGAAGCAACACGTCCGGCTTTCTGAAAAGCAACTTGGCTAAAGCGGCGCGCATGAGCCAGCCGCCGCTGAACTCGCCAACGGGCCGGACAAAGTCGTCTTGCTTAAAGCCAAGCCCTGATAAGATCGCCTTGGCTTCGTGCTCTCGATCGTCTCCCCCAGCAGCCTCCAGCGCTCTATCAAGCTGACCCAGCTTTTCCAGGAGTTCAGCCAGCTTGGCTGGCGCAGTCTCCAACGACATCTCCTCCTGAGTGGCAGCGATCCTGCCCATTAACGCTGTCACCTCTGAGGAGGCCTCCAGCACCTCTTGGAGCAGGGTCTTATCGGAAAATGGAACGGGGTCCTGTTTGAGGTACCCCACCTTGATGTTTCGCTGCCGGGTAATGCTCCCAGTATCCGGCGAATTCTCGCCCACCAGGATATCAAGAAGCGTGGTCTTGCCGGAACCGTTGGAGCCTATCAGCGCAACACGGTCCCTACCCGTCACATTCAAGGTGAGGCCGTTAAACAGGACCTTATCCCCGTAGGTCTTACTGATGTTGGCTGCGCTTAACATTTTGTCTTGCCAGAACCGATACTAGTCCCTGCGGGAGCGAGCCAGGACTTAACTATCTGAGGTCGGCTCAGCTGCTCTTTTGACATGGCACTCCAAAAGAACATCTCGTTGAAGCATGGACTGATACTGTATCCAGTGAAAATTGCCACGATTAGAAGGGATAAGAATCCGGCCCAGTCAGCTAGCTATTCGTTTCAGGCGGTTTCAGCGGTCCAGAGTATTACAAGGGAACACAGGCTTCGCGATACTCGCTAGCAACGACGTTTGATTGAGTTAAATGGTCGGGGTGAGTGGACTCGAACCACCGGCCTCTACGTCCCGAACGTAGCGCTCTGCCAAACTGAGCTACACCCCGATACCTAGCCGATTATACTCCATTCACCCCCGGAGCACACTGCCAGCTTGCGCGCTGCGCCCAATCCTACACATAGGCCCTCCTGGGCCGCAATGCTATACTCCCCTGGGTATCCCTCACATGCCACAGCAAGTCACGGTTCTAGTACCTGCCACATCCGCCAACCTGGGTCCAGGTTTCGACTGCCTGGGCATGGCTCTGGACATCTGGAACCAGATTGAAGTGAGCACTGGCGAGACAGCAGGCGTTCAAGTAGAAGGTGAAGGCGAAGGCATACTCAGCACAGGCACCGATAACCTGGTTTATCGCGCGGCACAAAGATACTTCCAGGAGAGCGGCACTGAGATGCCGCCCCTGTCCATCACATGCCGGAACCAGATACCACTGGCACGCGGCCTTGGCAGCAGCTCCGCCGCCATCGTCGGCGGACTTCTCGCGGCCAGCGCCACAGCCGGCGCAACGCCACCGGACATGGACCTGCTCTGGAGGCTGGCTGTGGAAATCGAGGGCCACCCGGACAACGTCACAGCCGCCCTCTTCGGCGGTTGCCAGATTGTCGTACAGGATGGAGAGGCCCTGGTTCATGCGCCTGTCCCTGTACCTGGCAGCCTCCAGGCCGTCCTTTTCATTCCAGAGGCGCCAATGCGCACCGACCAGGCCAGAGGGCTTCTCCCTTCCCAGATCAGCCGTGAGGACGCCGTGTACAATTTGGGCCGGGTCAGCCTGCTGGTCAACGCACTGGCCACTGGGCGACTGGAAGACCTTAAGGTGGCGACCCAGGACCTGCTTCACCAGCCAGCGCGCCAGAAGCTGCTGCCGGTAATGCGCCTGCTCATCCGCAGCGCCCTGGATGGCGGCGCGCTGGGCGCCTTCCTCTCCGGTGCGGGCTCCACCGTTCTGGCCTTGACCAGGGACAACTCAATCACGGTAGCCTATGAGATGGTCGACATCGCTAACAAGGCCAGCATTCCAGGCGATATCAAGATCACACGGCCTTCGGCCAAGGGAGCGCACGTCGTCAGCGCGGCGTAAAGAGACCCGTCATGTCCATAATCGTTCAGAAGTACGGCGGCACCTCCGTCGCTGACGCCCAGCGCATCAAGCACGCTGCCAGCCGAATCGCTGCCACACATGACCAAGGGAGCCAGGTCGTTGCCGTCGTATCCGCAATGGGCTCCACCACAGACCAACTGATAGAGCTGGCCGGCCAGATATCGCCATCGCCCGCTCCCAGGGAACTGGACCTTCTGCTTTCCACAGGGGAGATCGTCTCCTGTACCCTTGTGGCAATGGCCCTCCAGGCCTCAGGTTATACCGCCATCAGCCTCAGCGGCGCTCAGGCGGGGATACGCACCGATACCGCCTACACCAGGGCCCGTATCACCAGCCTGGAGCCCCAACGCATCCACCGTGAGTTGGATCGCGGAAGCATCGTCATCGTCGCCGGGTTCCAGGGCGCCACGAGTGAGATGGATATCACGACCCTGGGCCGCGGCGCGTCGGACCTGACCGCCGTTGCTCTGGCAGCGGGCCTCCAGGCAGAGCGTTGCGAGATCTACACCGATGTTGAGGGCATCTACACCGCCGATCCCAGACTGGTGCCCGATGCCAGGAAGCTTGCCGAGATCGGCTTTGAAGAGATGCTTGAACTTGCCAGCTACGGGGCCAAGATGCAGCCACGCTCCATAGAACTTGCGTCGGCCTATAATATACCCTTGCTGGTGCGTTCCAGCTTCGTAGATACACCCGGCACACTTATACACGGAGAAGCAAACGTGGAGACACGCAACAAGGTACGGGGTGTCGCTGCCGATGGCAACGTCGCCAAGATCACCGTTCTGGGAGTGCCCGACCAGCCGGGCATCGCCTCATCACTATTCACACCCCTTGCTGACCAGGGCATCAGTGTGGATACCATCGTCCAGAATGCCAGCGTAGAGCGCATTACGGACCTCACATTCACCGTTTCTTCGGACGACCTGGACAGGGCTATGGCTGTCGCTGAGCCCATAGCCACGAACATCGGCGCTAAGGGTTGCGTAGGCAGTGCCGGCCTGGCCAAGGTCAGTATTGTGGGCACCGGCATGCAGAACAGCCCAGGAGTCGCCGCCACAATGTTCCAGACCCTTTCTGAAGCGGGCATCAACATCGAAATGATCACCACGGCGGAGATCCGGATCACCTGTATCATTGAAGAGGCGATGATCCCGCAGGCCGTGCGCGCCCTCCATGCCGCCTTCCATCTGGACGATCAGCAGTAGCACCATTGGCATCCGATCTCAGCCCCACGGAACCGCCCTTCCTCTCCGTCGTCATACCAGCCTACAACGAAGCGCAGCGCATTCGGTCCACCCTGGATCAGGTCACCCGATACCTTTCCGCCCAGGCATACTCCTGGACAGTCCTGGTGGTGGACGACGGCAGCACCGACGCCACAGCATCCATTGTGGACACCTTTGCCCGCGACCAGCCGCACGTCGAGCTTCTATCCGCACCCCATAGGGGAAAAGGCGGCGCTGTAAGGGCGGGTATGCTGCACACCAGCGCCCAGTACCGGTTTCTCTGCGACGCCGATCTCTCCATGCCCATCGAACAGATGGACCGTTTCCTGCCGCCTGTTCTCACCGACTATGATATCGCCCTTGGATCGCGTGAAGTGCCCGGTGCCCGTCGCTTTGACGAGCCACGACGAAGACACGTTATGGGGCGGCTCTACAACAGCATCACCAGGACACTGGCCGTCCCCGGTGTGCGAGACACACAGTGCGGTTTCAAATGCTTCCGAGGCACCGTGGCAGACCGGCTGTTCCCCCTTCAGCGCACGCCCGGCTTCGGTTTCGACGTGGAAATTCTCTACCTGGCCCGGCGAATGGGCCTGCGGCTGGTAGAGGTACCCATAGACTGGTATCATAGGGCCCACAGTAAGGTTCGGCCTCTTCAGGACGGCTTCACCATGACAGCGGATATATTCCGGGTCCATTGGAACACCTGGCGGGGGCGATATAGCGGTATAAAGGACTAACCTAGTACCAGACACATAGCAGGGAGGAGCCATGACCTCACCATTAGACATTCTCAAGCAATACAAGACCGTCGCCGTAGTGGGCGCCACCACTACCATAGGACGGCCAGGCAACACGGCGCCAAAGTTTCTCATTGACCACGGCTTCAGCGTCATACCGGTCAACCCCAACGAGACAGAGATCTTCGGACGCAAGGCATATCCCAGCCTCTCAGACATACCCGACCCGGTGGACATCGTCAATGTATTCAGGCGCTCGGAGGCCGCACCCGCTATCGTGGATGAGGCCATCAAGATAGGCGCCAAGGTCGTATGGATGCAGGAGGGCGTGGAGCACGAAGAGGCCGCCGCCACGGCACGGGCCGCCGGCCTGGAGGTCATAATGAACACATGCATACATTGCACCATTAATGACAATGAGGCTGAATTCGCGGGCAACGGCTAGCCAAACACACCGTCTACACCACTCCCGACTGGATTCTGCCGACTACGCCTCGCTTCTCAGGCGGAGGTAGTCTAGCAGGTAGGTGCGCCTGGCCTGGAGCTAGCGCTCAATGACATACTTCGCCACCTGATCTCAGGTTGATCGCGGCCTGCGCAACATTTCGCAGCCCATATATTCCCCATATATTCAATGAACCCCCTGGTAGTAGTACCCACTTATAACGAAGCGGACAACCTCCCTGTTCTGTCCAAAGAGCTCTTCTCTCTGGACCTGCCGGACCTCCATCTTCTGGTCGTGGATGATGCCTCACCAGATGGCACTGCGGACGTGGTGGACGGGTTGCGCTCCGTATATCCCGACCGGATACACCTCCTGCGCAGACCAGGCAAACAGGGTCTGGGCACAGCGTATGTCGCCGGATTCGCGGAAGCCCTTCGCTTGGGCGCCCTGACCGTTGTACAGATGGACGCAGACCTGTCCCATCCTCCCAACGCCGTGCTCGCACTTCTGGACTGTATTGGAGATTCGGATGTGGCCGTGGGCTCGCGCTATATTCCCGGAGGCGGAGCCACTGAGGAATGGGGCATCGTACGCAGGCTCCTCAGTCAGGGTGGTGACCTATATGTCCGGTGGATTCTAGGCTTGGACATTCAGGACACCAAGTCTGGATTCAAGGCGTTCCGACGGGACGCCCTGGAGAAGCTCAAACTGGATACGTTTCGCAGCAAGGGGTTCATATTCCAGTCGGAGGTCCTCTACCGCTGTCGGCAGCTGGGTTTCACCGTACGGGAGGTCCCCTACATCTTCCAGGCGCGAAGATCCGGCCGGTCCAAGATGAGCATGGGGATAGTGTTCGAGGGACTTCTCCGGCCCATTCTCATACGCTGGAGCACCAGATCAGGGTCATGATTCGTACTTCTTAAATACCCAGAGATCGCTAGCTGACCAAGAAGGTTCGAAAATATTATCCATAAGGGTCTTGTGTAAGACCCTTGACACATTGTACAAATGTAGGCAATACATCCCACTTCCCCTGGAGGAAAGTAGGCAGCAATGACCCTGCATCAGGCAGAGTATCGATCCAAGCTTCGGAAAGAGAAGGCCAAGGAGGCCATCGCCCTGGCCATGGAAAACCGCTGGGAGGAGGCGGTAACCACTAACAGGGCGATCATAGAGATGTTCTCTGCGGACATCGAGGCCCAGAACCGTCTAGGCAAGGCTTACTTTGAGTTGGGAGATTATGATGAGGCCCGTGCCGCTTTTGCACGGGCGCTTCAGATCTCTCCCAGCAACGGGATTGCCATCAAGAACCTTGACCGCCTGAACCATCTCACCGGTAACGCCAAACTGCCAAAGAAGGCGCGCAAGCTCGCTCCCGAGCACTTCCTGGGTGAGAGCGGCAAAACCGGCATCGCCCCGTTGGAACACCTTGCCGGCAACGAGGTGCTGGCCACGATCGCTGCAGGCGACGCAGTTATCCTGCGAATCGCTGAGCGCAGCCTGGTCGTAGAGAGCAGCGACGGCGACTATATCGGCAAGCTCCCGACCCGGCTTGGCATGCGCCTTGTCAAACTCATTCAAGGCGGCAACAGGTACGAGGCAGCCATAACCCGCCTCTCTGCCCGAGAGGTCAGCATTATCATCCGCGAGGAGTACCAGCACCCGGACCAGCGCGCCATCACAGCGTTCCCCACTCACAAGGACCCTCTCCTCGCCCACGCGCAGGCCGCACTCCAAGACATGGACCTGCCAGAGGAGGAGGAAGATGCGGACAACAGTCCCGCGCCTGAGTGGGATGAGGACAGCGACGATGACGGCGATGCGGCACCCCGGGCAACCATTGTCTCAAGCGGCGTAGACGACGAAGAGAGCGACGAATAGCCACTGTGTTGCGCAAGTCGTTTACCCTCTGTGCCACCCATGATATGGTGGCCTCAGTATGGCTCAGCCGCTAATCCTCGTCACCGCTACAAGTCGGCGCATAGCCCGTCCGTACGCGCGTTCCCTTCAACGGCACGGCGCAGAAGTGGTGTTCGCCACTCCAAGAAAGGCACCGCCCGCGGATGACCCGCTGGGCGGTGCCACAGGCCTTCTACTTACAGGCGGCCCGGACTTGGACCCAGCCCTGTACGGCCAGACTCCAGACTCGTCGGCGGGCGTAGAGAGCAATCGCAGCCGTGACGATATGGAGATGGCCTTGCTCCGCCATGCCCTGGATCGCGATATCCCCGTTTTGGCAATTTGCCGAGGCATGCAATTGCTCAACGTGGCGTTCGGCGGCAAGCTAATCCAGGACCTGCCGGACCACAGGGCGGAACACCAGAACGGACGCTGGGAGTCTGTCTACCATCAGACCTACCTGGCCCCAGGGACCAGGATTGCGGCCGTCCTGGGTGTCGGCGGCTTCTTCCGGCTGAACAGTCGCCACCACCAGGGACTGAGGGAACCGCAGAAATCCCCGGACCTGTTAGCCTCTGCATACTCCTTGGGCGACGGCATTATCGAAGCGCTGGAAAGCCCGACCCACCGGTGGGTCCTGGGCATCCAATGCCACCCCGAACGCGAAGATGAGACCCCCAGGGCATTCGCCAGACTGTTTCAGCGCTTGGTAGAACGAGCCGGAACGGAGGCGGAGCGCACCGCTTAGACGGCCGAGAGCTCCCGCTCCATCGCAGGGACATAGGTGCCCTGCCGCGCTGCACTGGTTAGCTTGGCCCTGTGATAGAAAGCCTGCTTCGCCAGTTCCGTGTTTTCCGCCTGGCCACTCCATGCCTGCAACGGAGCTGCCTGGAGACCTCTACCAAAGGAGAAACTGAGCTGCCACGGCACGCCTACAACGGCCGCTCGCTGATTTATCGCGTTGAGATTAATGGTTGCCTCTTCGTCGCTCTGGCCACCTGACAGGAAGACCACCCCTGGCACTGCCGCGGGCACCGCTCGCATGAAGCAGTCGACGGTCTTTTCCGCAATCTCCTCCGGCCCAGCGCGATTGGCAGCCGTGCTGCCAGAGAGCACCATGCTTGGCTTCAGAATGGTCCCTTCCAGGGCAACCTTCTGCCGGGTAAGTTGAGCAAATAACTCCCTCAGAGCAGCCTCATTGGCTTCGAAGCAGCGGTCAATGCTGTGATCGCCATCCATCAGCACTTCGGGCTCCACGATAGGGACCAGTCCCGCTTCCTGGCTCAACGCGGCAAAGCGGGCCAGTGCGTGGGCGTTGGTTTCTATGCAGTAAGCCGTTGGGATGCCGTCGCCTATGTTGATGACGGCCCGCCACTTGGTGAACCGAGCACCTAGCTCGGCGTACTCTTTCAGCCTGTCACGGAGACCATCCAGGCCTTCGGTCACCAGCTCAGTCGACACTTCAGGCAGAGGTTGTGTCCCCTTGTCCACCTTTATGCCCGGAATAATACCCTGGTCTAACAGGACATTAACCAGGGGAGTACCGTCAGCCCCTGTTTGACGTATGGTCTCGTCAAACAGGATGATTCCGCTGATGTACTCAGACGCGCCTTCGGTGCGGAAAAGTAACTCACGGTAGTCGCGCCGATTATCTTCCGTGGACTCCGCGCCGATGGTGTCAAAACGCCGTTTGATAGTTCCGCTGCTTTCGTCCGCGGCCAGGATGCCCTTGCCCGGCGCAACCATAGCCTGTGCAGTAGTGGCCAGCTTATCTATGTCCAAGGCTACCCCCTTCATTCTAAGGAACGTATTCCGGCCAAATCCAATTCACTGGCGCAGACTGGACTACCCTCCAATGGTCGCCACAACCTTCTCCACAACATCCTTGTTCCCCAGGATCAATGGAGTACGCTGATGCAACCGCTCCGGCACTATTTCCATAATGCGCTCTCTCCCCGTTGACGCAGCGCCTCCAGCCTGCTCCGCTACAAACCCCAGTGGATTCGCTTCGTACATTAGCCGTAGCTTGCCTTCGGGACGGTTGCGCTCCCCGGGATACAGAAAAACACCGCCCTTGAGGAGATTGCGGTGGAAGTCGGCTACCAGGGAGCCCACGTAGCGCAGAGAATAGGCGTCCCGCAGGCTGGTCATGGCCTGCTGGGTGGACTCGTCCAATGCGTTGAAGTTGCCTTCGTTGGTGCTGTAGTAGGGACAATTGTCCGGAATCCGAAGGTCCGGATGGGTGATAGTAAAGGAGCCGGTCTCTGGGTCCAAAGTGAATCCCTGCACGTTGTTACGGGTGGCCATCACCATCACCGTGCTGGACCCGTAAACGACATAGGCTGCGGCAACCTGTTCGACACCCGGCCTGAGCAGGGACTCCTCTGTTACTGGTTCATTGGGATTTCTGCGCCAGATTCCGAATATGGAGCCGATGCTTACCGCTACATCGATATTGGAAGAGCCGTCCAGTGGGTCCATGAGCACCATATAGGTATGCTTCGCATCGTCCCCGGCAATGACCGGCTTATCTATCTCCTCACACCCGATTATGGCAACTCGGCCGCTGTTGCGAAGAACTTCCACAAAGGTGTCTGAGCTTATCGTGTCCAGGCGCTGTACTATCTCGTCCTGAACGTTGGTCTCACCGGTGATCCCAAGAACGTCCGCCAGAGCCGCCGCTTGGACCTGTCTATGGATCTGCTGAGTGCCCTCGGCGATGGCTGAAATAACGGCATCCAGGCCATCATATTGGGCATCGCCGGCTAGGGCTGAGGTCACGAACTCATTGAGTGTCTGCCGCTTTACTGATGTGGCCACGTTCTTACACCCCCTTTTGCTGCCAACAGTGAGTATTCTAGCGTGATCTTATCCGTATTAAGCTGCGCAACTCCATGTCTTTAGCCTTCCACTCTCCGGCCCAAAGGCGGGGCTCTCCACTTCAACCACCGCTAGGTCTGGGCCACATAGACCACCGCCTCACGATATTGCCCGTACACGAGATTATTGTACCACCGCGGGACTGTCTGGCGTCATTGTAGTGCGGCGTTTCTTACATTCAATTCGTCCTGGCAATCCGTTCTGGCAATCCGTCCTGGCTATCATCCGTTTCCTCGGTCTGAACAGCCGTGGCCGTAAGGAATCCCAATCCGGACTACGCCACTCACCTCTCGCTGATACCGCCTAGTCTTTGCTACTCTCCATTTGAGCGCTCATGCTGGTAGGCACACCTACAGAGATTCTGCAGAACGTCTCTCGCACTCAACCAGCGAATATGTTGCGAAACTCGGCGTTGTTTCTCCGGAAAAGTGCCATTCAAATCCGAAATGCGTTAGCTACCATAAGGAGGTGAGCAGAGGCTATCATGCTGAGGAGGCGGTTCAACTCGCTGGCCTCCAACATCCTTCAACCGGAGAGGCATCTGGGGAACCGATGAGAATGAGCAAGCTGGCTGAGCAATCCTCAACTCCTGCTGAAACATCCGGCAAACAGCGCACATACACCTCTGTTTTCCTTGTAAATACCCACCGTATCTGGTAGAATGTTATACGGGAAACCACCACCCATTGAGCTTGAAACCTCAGAGTCAACTGCTAGACCCCCTGCCCGCGGAGGCCCAATGACCACAGGAACCGTTCGACCAGTACGTATTGAAGACGAGATGCGTAGCTCCTATCTGGACTACGCCATGAGCGTCATCGTGGCCAGAGCCCTTCCAGATGTCCGTGACGGCCTCAAGCCCGTCCACCGCCGCATTCTATACGCCATGGATGAGACAGGCATGCGCGCCGGTACCCCCTACCGAAAGAGCGCCCGTCTGGTCGGTGACGTTATGGGTAAGTATCACCCCCACGGTGACGCTCCCATTTATGACGCAATGGTGCGGCTGGCCCAGGACTTCTCCATGCGTTACCCCCTGATCGACGGCCAGGGCAACTTCGGCAGCATTGACGACGACCCTCCTGCGGCCATGCGCTACACAGAGGCGCGCCTATCTGCCATAGCACAGGAGATGCTGATCGACATCGACCGTGACACGGTCGACTTTTCGTCCAACTTCGACGACTCCCTTACAGAACCCTCCGTCCTGCCCGCGCGCCTGCCCAACCTGCTCATCAACGGCTCCACCGGCATCGCCGTTGGCATGACCACCAACATTCCACCCCACAACCTAACCGAGGTGTGCGACGCCATAATCCACCTCATCGAACACCCGGACGCCGAACTGGAAGACATCTTGCAGTTCATCCAGGGCCCGGACTTTCCCACCGGGGCTACCATCCTGGGACAGAGCGGCATAAGAGAGGCATACCTCACTGGACGTGGTCGCGTAGTAGTCCGGGCCAACATGGACGTTGAGGAGGCCCGGGGCAACAGATGGAACCTCATAGTCACCGAAATACCCTACCAGGTAAACAAGGCAACCTTGGTGGAAAAGATCGCCTTCCTGGCCAAGACCCACAAGATAGAAGGCATCTCTGACATCCGTGACGAGTCCAGCAGAGTAGGAATGCGCGTTGTTATAGAGCTGCGTAGAGAGGCCCAGGTACAGCGGGTCAAGAACAACCTGTTTAAGCACACAGCCCTGCAGAGCGCCTTCCATATCAATATGCTTGCCCTGGTGGACGGACAACCCCAGACCCTGCCCATAATCTCAGTCCTTCAGAACTTCATTAACCACCGATATGAGATTATCCGGCGCCGCTCCGAGTTCGAGATCCGCAAGGCTCAGGCACGCGTCCACATCCTGGAAGGCCTGCGTACCGCCATCGCCAACATGGACGCCGTGATACAGCTCATACGGGGCGCTGATGATGCAGACGCCGCCCGTCAGTCACTTATGCAAACCTACTCCCTGGACCATGGGCAGGCCCAGGCCATCCTCGAAATGCAGCTCAGACGCCTCGCCGCCCTTGAACGCAAACGTATCGAGGACGAGTACAAGACGCTCACCGACTCCATCGCCCAACTCCAGGCACTGCTGTCGGACCCTGCCAATGTCCTTGAGCAGGTGGCCCAGGAGACCCGCAAGCTCAAGGAGCAGTACGGCGACCCACGCCGCACAGCCATTGACCACCAGGAGGTCTCAGACTTCACCCAGGAGGAGTTGATTCCCCACCAGGAGGTGGTCTTCACACTCAGCCAGCGCGGCTACATCAAATGCGTCCCCGCCGATACCTACCGGCGGCAGCACCGTGGCGGCAAGGGTGTCCGTGGACAGACCACGCGCGAGGGCGACAGCATCCTCGACCACCTGGTTACCGATAATCATGACACTCTCCTATTTTTCACCAACAAGGGCCGCGTCTACCGCATGAAGGTATACGAGTTCCACAGCGACAATTCCCGCACAACACGTGGGACTCCCCTTGTCCAGTTCCTGGGCTTCAGGGAACCGGAGAGCGAAACGGTGAGTGCTCTCCTCGACGTCACCTCCTTTCAAGACGACAGCGACGTCCTGTTCGCCACCCGCATGGGTGAAATAAAGCGCATGTCCCTCAGCAGGCTCGCCAACATTCGGTCCAACGGCCTCAACACCATAGACCTGGAGCCGGGGGATGAGCTCGTGTCGGTCCGTCAGGCGGACGACGCCGACAACGTGATCATGGTCAGCAAGGATGGCATGTCCATACGGTTCCCCGCCGCCCAGGTACGCCGCACCTCCCGCGCCGCCGGCGGCGTTCGCGGCATGCGGCTCCGGCCCGGCGATCAGCTGGTAGCGATGGACATTATTGACCCTGACGCCCAACTCCTGGTAATCAGTCAGCGTGGGTATGGCAAACCTACGGACATGAACCGCTACCGTCTCCAGTCACGCGCAGGGTACGGTATCCAGACATTCCGCATCACCTCCAGGAGCGGGTCCATAGCCACGGCCAGCATTGTCAAAGAGGGCGTAGACATCATGATCATCTCGGAACGTGGTCAGGTGACACGTACCAACCTCAGCGAGCTAAAGGAGAAGAGTCGCAGGACTCAGGGCGTCACTATCGTCTCCCTACCAGAGGATGACATTGTAGTTTCCATAACCTCTGAGGAACCCAAAGCCAGACACCTCAGAGACACAACACCCAGGCCGGCGGCAGGCAACCTACAGCCCGTGGTGGAAGAGGCCACCGTGGACCTGGACCTGGATAATCTAGCCACCAGCGGCCACCAGGCCAACGGCTCGGAGCAGTAGCGCCGCTTCCAACATTCGCCCAGGACATGGCTCTAGGGAACCGCACCACGACCCAAAGAGAGTGTCCCGATCTGTCGGGGCCTGGGAGCCTAAGGTCGCGACAAAGTCGGAGGGTGCCCAGGCTTTGCCCAAAACCTCCATATCTCAAAAACATTAGAGGGCGGGTGGGAAATACCCGTATGTCTGCCTTGGGACTGGCGACTCTGTAGTTCGTGCAGCACACCCTGTCTGGCGGTATGAGTTCCGTTCTTGGGCACTCCACGACTATAATAGACATCACTGGGACATACTGAAGATATAGAACATTACTATATCTAAAGGTGCTAAACATGGAGATTGGACAGCTAGAGGCATTCCTTCACGTCGTAGAGACGGACAGCTTCAGCCGCGCCGCTGAGGCCCTGGGCCTGACCCAGCCGTCCCTGAGCGCACGTATCCTATCTCTGGAGCGTGAGATGGGCGAGCCGCTGTTCCACCGCATGGGACGTGGCGTACGCCTCTCCGACGCCGGCCGTGCCTTTCTGCCCTATGTCCAGCGGGCACTGGACTCCCTGAAGGAGGGGCAGGAAGCACTGGATGCATCACTTCACGCATCCCTGGGCAAGCTGCACATCGGCTCCGCCAGGGCAATCTGCGCCTACGTCCTGCCTGGCATCCTGGACAACTTCCACCAGGCACACCCCGGCGTTGACCTGGCCATCAGGACTGGCCGATCCTCCGATGTCCTGGAGATGGTGCTGAACGATGAAGTCCAGGTAGGACTCACCCGCACCATCGTCCATCCCGATATCGAAGTCCACCACCTGTACGACGAGCATGTGGTGCTGGTCACCCACCCCTCACACCGCTTTGCCAGGGCCGGCGAGGCCAGCATCTACGACGTAGCATACGAACCGCTAATCCTGTACGACAAGGAGTCAAGCTACTTCGTATTGATCAACCGAGTGGTGCGGGAAGCGGGCATCGTGCCTAACGTAAAGATGGACCTGGACAGCATCGACGCCACCAAACGAATGATCGAACGCGGCCTGGGCATTTCATTCCTGCCCAGAAACTCCATTCATAAGGAGCTAGAGCTTGGTATCCTGGCGACCATGCCCCTTCAGGAGGGGCACAACGTCGTGCTGCCCACCTCGGTCATGGTGCGGAAGGCCGGCAGCCATGGAGCCATCGTTGACGCCTTCCTGGACCTGCTATTTCGCATCTACCCTGAGGGTGACCGTCCTGCCCGGCTCGGCAACGGCCTGTCGCAGAGTGCGATCTCGACCTAGGCACCGCTGGCATCATCACGCGCCCGCGGTGCCGTGGCTGTGACTCGAGACGGGTTCGCTCTACACCCGTTCTTGATTCTTGTGATACCGCTAGCGTGTCTCAGAATATTCTTGCTGTCATGGTATTGGTAGTAGCAGTCGCGCGATTCCGAGGGCGAACAGCGCAGCGATTGGCACCGCGATAATGATTACCCCCTTTACCCCAACCTTGGACGCGACAAGCTTCAAGAGCCGTCTTTGCGTACCTCCTTCCAAATGCCTGAACAGGCGGAGGTAATATAGAAGAGTGGTAACGTTCCACAACCCCACGACACCGGATACAATCAGCATATATAGCAACCATTCTCTCGGTTGCCCTCCGACAGCAGCACTGAGCGCCAATGAGATCACCGCAGCCGTTGTGGCTCCCCAGAGGCCGATTGCGACTCCGGCGACATATCTTGGTACCACTAGGATAGAAGCTTGCTCGAATGCTTCGATCTTGCCGTCAGCCACCTTGCTGAACACTCGCATTTTGATCTTTAAGAGCCTGTCTCCGATCGTCTTGGCTGCCCTGTTCCGTAAGCTCTTGATAGGATGCAGAATGGTTCTTACCACACGTTTTGGGGCGATCACGACGCCCGCACCAAGTTCTGAACGAATCTTAGCCTCAGTGGATGGTTTTGCTACTCGCTGGGGAAGCCGTTTGAAAAGGCCCGTTGCCCGATCTTGTAGTTTCTTCCAGCCTAGCCTCGCATTCATGTTTGTCCACCCAATCGTCCTTCCCGTCTCTGAATGGCCCGCACTTTCGTAGGGTGATATCCTGATTGGAGTGTCATGCGCCAACCGTCTGGATATGGACCAATGAACGGAATGTCCAGCACGAGCGAGTGATAATGCGCTGGGTAAACCACCAGTCCTTGGCGGCACATTTGGGCTACAAAATCAGCATCGCGTCACCGAAGCTGTAGAACCGTATCGCTCTCGCACCGCATCATCACATCCCTACAGCCATGTCCAGTGGGTCATAGCGCCTCAGCCCTGGGACATGGTCAAAGTCCTTATCTGTGCTAACAATCCCCTCCAAGCCATGAATCATCACCACGGCGACATGAATGGCATCCCTTGCTGAAAGGCGTTGGACCTGCCCGATTAACTGTGTGGCCAATGCAACCTCTGCCCCGGTAATCGGGATAGGGTTGGGGAATAGGGACAAGAGTCTGTTAACCACCTCTATTCCCATCTCTATATCCCTCTTATTCCAGAAAACATTTAGGATCTCTTGAGGCATCTCAGCATTCACTGCGTAGTCGTGACTGCGTCGCTCCGACTGGTTGATGATAGCCCTACAGGGCTCGCGATACGGATGCTCTCTCCCCAGGGAATAGATAACGACGTTGGCGTCAAGTAGTTTCACTGCAAAACGTCTTTATCTACAGCCTTCATGGTCTGCTTATAGCGCTCCCCTACCAGCTCTTTCTTTGTATCCTCCCAATCACCCCCGAAGTCTACGTTTTGACTCGTAAGCCAATTGACCGCCTCGCGACGCTCCTCAAGATCGACGTCCAGATAGACCTGCGCTACAGCCTCCCGTATCAGGCTGCCCACAGAAGTTTTCTCCCGCCGTGCCAGCTGTTCAAGATAGGTGAATTTGTCCTCTTCAAAAAGGATCTCTACCCTCTTCTTTAGTGCCACCGTATGCCTCCGTATCCGTATACTTACGGATATTATATCCTAATCCGGCCTTTTACACAATCAGCATCGCGTCACCAAAGCTATAGAACTTGTATCGCTCCCGCACCGCCTCTTCATACGCCGCCATCACCCGCTCTCTCCCCGCGAAGGCGCTCACCATCATCAGCAGCGTGGACCGGGGCAGATGGAAGTTAGTGACCATCGCATCCACCACTCGGAACTCGTGGCCTGGCAGGATGAACAGATCAGCCCAACCATTGCCTGGATACACCGCTTCGCTCCCTTGGCCCTCGGCCAGCAGCGCCGCCTGCTCCAGCACGCGCACACTTGTTGTTCCCACCGCCACCACGCGCCTGCTTTCGCGCCTGGCTCGGTTGACCGCCTCTGCAGTCTCAGGCGGCAACTCCCAGTATTCGGTATGCAGCCTGTGCGTTTCCATGTCCTCCACATCTACGGGCCTGAATGTGTCCAGCCCTATGTGCAGTGTCATGTAGGCCAGATCCACGCCCATGCCTTCCAGCCGGCCCATCAACTCATGCGTGAAATGCAGTCCTGCCGTGGGTGCTGCAACGCTGCCTTCTTTTGCATCACCATGCCCTGCGTACACCGTCTGGTACCGCTCGGGGTCATCCAGTGATCCGTGGATATACGGCGGCAGCGGTACCCTACCAACACGCGCTATCAGGGATTCGTCGTTCAACTCGATCCGACGCAGGCCTCCCTCGGACAGGTCCCGCACACGGGCCTCCAGGCTTCCGTCAAATGCTAGCCTCGTACCCAGTCTCAGGCTCCGGGCGGGCCGCGCCAGGCACTGCCACAGTCCGTGGCCTTCGCGCCGCACCAATAGCAACTCCACCTTGCCGCCCGTATCGCTCCGACGCCCGTACAGCCGAGCCGGTATCACCCGACTGTCGTTCAGAACAAGCAAATCGCCGCTGTGGAGCAGATCGGTAAGCTCATGGAACCGCCGGTGAGTCACCCTGTCGTTCGATCGATCCAGCACCAGCAGCCGCGATTGGTCACGGTGTTCGATAGGGGTTTGGGCTATCAGCTCTTGCGGAAGCCCATAGGTGAAGTCGCTGGTACGCATGGGCATTGAGAACAAGCCTCGTTCCAAGAGGTGTAACCTTGCCTTGGATTCAACCACCAGTCTGTTCTCAATCTCCCTACGGGTTAAAGTTACGGGCCGCTATCATGGCCCCAAGGGCCAGGATGCCGAAGGCTAGCGCTGTCATTGCCCCGTACCTCAGCTGGCTCTGCATCTGCATGGCCTGCGCAGGCGCGATGGCCGTGCCCGTCCGTGCCGCATCCCTCATCCGAAACACGTTCCGCGCCACAAACACGATCCCTACACCGAACATCGTGGTCGCCAGCAGAAACCCCACAAGAATAGAGCGGCCCCAGTCAGTGGAGAACAGTTTGCCGAGTCCATCTAGCCCCAGGACGTTGAACACCATCAGTATCCCCATCAGGAACACCACTCCGGCACTGAGCAGTAGCCCCTGGGTAGCCCTGGGCGCTATCGCCAGCATCACGGGAGCCCCCACCGTGGGGTCCAATCTCCTCAGACCGGGCTGGAAAAACAGCACTATGAACGCTGTACCTCCCACCCAGACAATGGCAAACAGCACGTGGATGAAACGGAGTATTGTCATGTACCAGTCCATGCGTCACCTCTCTGTTGCTAGTTGAGCAGCCTTCACTGTGTTCACCAGAAGCATCGCCACCGTCATAGGCCCAACACCGCCTGGCACGGGCGTGATGGCGCCTGCCACATCGCTTACCGCCTCGTACTCCACGTCGCCAACCAGTCGGTACCCCCTCCTCCGTCCGGCATCTTCAATCCGATTGATGCCCACGTCTATGACCACCGCACCCCTCTTCACCATGTCCGCCGTGATGGCCCCAGGACGGCCCATGGCGGCCACCAGTATGTCTGCCTGGCGTGTGATTTCTGACATATCCCGCGTACCAGTGTGGCACAGCGTAACCGTCGCGTTGGCCCCCTCTAATTTCTGCGATAGAAGGACCGATAATGGCCTCCCTACCAGGTTGCTGCGACCGCACACCACAACATGCCTGCCCGCCGGGTCGTGGTCGGTACGCAACAGCAACTGCTGCACCCCCAATGGTGTCGCCGGCACAAACCTTGGCTGGCCCATGGCCAGCAGTCCAATGTTGAATGGGTGCAAGCCATCCACATCCTTAGCCGGGTCCAGCGACCTGATTACTGCAGCCTCATCTATCTGAGGCGGAAATGGCAGCTGCGTTAGGATACCGTGAAACCTGGTATCGGTATTGAGGCGCTGCACCAGTTCCAGCACCCCAGCTTCCGACGCGTCTTGAGACAGGAGAATGGTCTCCGTGAAGATGCCAGCCTCCTGACATGCCCGTTCTTTGCTGCGTACGTAGGACGCCGAGGCCGGATCGTCACCCACCAACACCGCCGCCAATCCGGGAACGACACCGCTATCTCGCTGTAGCGCCTCTACGTTCCGAGCAACATCTGCCCTCACCTGCTGGGCGATCTCCGCTCCGTCTATGACGGTCGCACTCAATGCACGCTCCGGTTAAGAATCCCCATAAGAATCCAAGTTTGAAAACGCCGCAATGATAGCACAGCCCCTAGCCCAGAATCGCAGGAAACGAAGAGGTATCTGGAACATATAGGCATGATTACAGCGCAGTCCAAAAACCGCGTCGTCGCATAGACACCATTCTCCAAGCGTGTCTATAATCAACCCACACCATGCACACTGTTGGAGTTGACATCATCGAAATCAGCCGTGTTGCCCAGACCGTAAAGCGCTGGGGTGATCGGTTCCTGCTCCGTACCTACACTGAAGGTGAACTGGCGTACTGCCGCGGACGCGCTCCCCAACTTGCCGCCAGGTTCGCCGCCAAGGAGGCCGTAATGAAGGCCCTTGGCACCGGAATCCGCGGTGTGAGCTGGCACGACGTTGAGGTGGTCCGCGCTCGAAGCGGCGCCCCATCCATCAAACTCCACGGCCGTGGAGCCAGGGTGGCCGAACGGTTGGCCATGTCCCAAGTTGCCCTCAGCCTCTCCCACTCCCGCGAGTATGCCGTCGCATCTGTAGTCATGGAAATCGGAGAACCGTCTTGAAGATCGTCACGGTAGAACAGATGCAGGCCCTGGAGTTTGCCGCAGCCGAAGCCGGCGTATCCACTGTTAACCTGATGGAAAAGGCTGGCGTAGAGGTAGCCGGCCAGGCCATTCAGTCCCTAGCCACACCCAGGGGCGCCCGTGTGTTGATATTGGTAGGCCCCGGTAATAACGGCGGCGACGGCCTCGTAGCGGCCAGGTACCTCCACCAGTGGGGTGCCCGGGTTCAGGTGTACCTATGCGCTCCCAGGAACCAGCCAGACCCCAACCTTGCGCTAGTTGAAGACCGCGGCATACCCATTATAATCACTGCCGATGACACCAACCTGTCCCAACTGCGCCAGCAACTGGATTCCGCCTCTCTGATCATTGATGCTGTGCTGGGCACTGGGAAGGCCCGACCTATTGCCCGACCTCTCGATGGAAAGCTTAAGGATATCCTTCTCGAGGTAGCCGCGACCCGCCAAACCTCAGACAAGACGGTGCTGGCCGTGGACCTGCCCACCGGCCTCAATGCCGATACCGGCGAGGTCGATCCTGCCTGCCCTGGCGCCGACATAACCGTGGCCCTGGGCCTCCCAAAGCTGGGCCACTACACCTTCCCCGGAGCATCTGTAACAGGCCATCTGGAGATTGTGGACATAGGTCTGCCGGCGGACCTGGACAGAGATGTCTCACTCGAGTTGCTGACACCGGACCAGATCCAACGACTTCTCCCGACTCGGCCTCTTGAGGCACACAAGGGCACCTTTGGGCGGCTGCTGGTCGTCGCAGGCTCCCGCAGCTTTGTCGGTGCAACCGTCCTGGCCTGTGGGGGCGCATACAGGGCCGGGGCCGGCCTAGTTACCCTGGCCACACCGGTTAGCGTCTACCCCATCGCCGCAGCCGCCTTAGCTGAGGCCACTCACCTGCCGCTGCCTGAGACCGAAGATGGTGCTATCAGCAGCGAGGCCACCATGCCCGTCCGTGAATCCATGCCCCAATATGCCGCTGCCGCCATCGGGTGCGGCCTCGGACAGGACGCCCAGACCAGACAGTTCCTTCAGGAGTTGCTGCTGGAGGGATCGATTGACCCGACACAACCCATGGTGATAGATGCCGACGCCCTGAACGCTCTGGCCCAGATACCAGCATGGCACCAAGCTCTGAAGTCATCTGCGGTATTGACACCCCATCCTGGTGAGATGTCCCGGCTCTACGGCATGACGACCGACCAGGTGCAGGAGCGGCGACTCGAACTGGCCCGTCAGGCCGCACAGGAATGGGGCCAGGTGGTGGTGCTCAAAGGGGCCTTTACCATAGTCGCTGCCCCCGATGGCACAACCAGAATCAGCCCCTTTGCCAACCCTGGTCTCGCCTCCGGCGGCACGGGAGACGTACTCACTGGAATTATAGGCGGACTGCTGACCCAGGGGCTATCCCCCCTGGACGCCGCCTCCTGCGGTGTTTACATACACGCCGCAGCTGCAGAGGAGCTTCGACACAGCATAGGCGACGCCGGCCTCATGGCCACAGACCTGCTCCCAGAGATCCCCCATCAGATCATGGCGCTGAAGGCGTCCCGCTAGACTACACCGCCAAGACGGGTAGCTGGGCGGGCGAATCACGATCGATGTTTCCTATCTCCTCGCCACGCCTGCTATAATGTGGCAAGATCGGCGGCGACACTATGCGGCGACCGTTATGTTTCTGGCCATAGATATCGGCAATACCAACATCACCCTGGGCGTGTTTCAGGGCGATAACCTCCAGGCTACCTGGCGTCTGGCCACGGATGCCCGTCGTATGTCGGACGAGTACGGTGCCACAGTGGTCAATCTGCTGCCCCTGAAGAGTGTATCTCCTTCTGATATAGACGCCGCCGCTATCTGCAGCGGTGTTCCTCCTCTGACACAGGTGTTCAACGAGCTATGCGAAAGCTTCTTCAACGTCAGTCCTCTCGTCGTAGGCGCCGGTGTTCGTACGGGCATCAAGGTCATGTACGACAGCCCCAGGGACGTCGGCGCGGACAGGATCGTTGACTCCGCGGCGGCATTCCAGCTCTACGGGGGGCCGATCATCATCGTGGACTTCGGCACCGCCACAGTCTTCGACGCCGTAACGGCCAACGCCGAGTACCTCGGCGGCGCCATAGCTCCAGGACTCCGCGTTGCCGCCGAGTCCATGGTCTCCAACACCTCGATGCTCCGGAGGGTTGAGCTGGTGGCCCCACCGACCGCTATCGGCAAGAACACCATCCACGCCATGCAGTCCGGCTTAGTACTGGGCCAGGTGGATATGGTAGAGGGCATGGTCAAACGATTCAAAGCGGAGGTCGGCGACAATGCGACAGTAGTGGCCACCGGCGGCCTGGCACACCTCATCGCTTCGCAGACCGACATATTCAACGAGGTCAGCCTGGAGCTTACACTGGTCGGCCTGCGCATCATCTATGAGATGAACCAGGACTCCCCTGAAGGCCCCAGAGAGTGCAATCGGAGTGCAATTTATGAAGAGCCCATTTGAAAACAAAAGCGTTGTCCTGGGTGTTACTGGAAGTATCGCCTGTTACAAGGCTGTGGACCTATGCAGCAAACTGGTGCAGGCGGGAGCGGCAGTGGACGTTGTCCTCAGCCCCGCGGCAATCCGGTTCATAAACGCTATTACCTTCGGCAGCATCACCCATAGGCCGGTGACTACCGACCTCTTTGAACCTGAGTCAGAACTCAGCATGGACCATGTTGCTCTAGCGAAACGTGCAGACATCATTGTCATCGCCCCAGCTACCGCAAACACTATCGCCAAGCTGGCCAGCGGCCTGGCCGACGACGCTATCACAACCACCATTCTGGCCACCGCCGCTCCGGTACTGGTAGCACCTGCTATGGACGCCCACATGTACGACAACCCGGCCGTCCAAGAGAACCTACAGAAGCTGCGCAGCCGGGGTGTCGCCATAGCCGGGCCGGAGCAGGGCCGCCTGGCGTCTGGCCTAGTGGGATGGGGTCGGCTGGTGGAGCCCACACAGCTTATGGGGCACATTGCCGCGGCCTTGGGACACGGTGGCGACCTCGCCGACCGGACCATTGTGGTCAGCGCCGGCGGCACTGTTGAGCCCATAGACCCGGTACGTGTCATCACTAACAGGTCCTCCGGCAAGCAGGGTTACGCCATCGCCGAAGCCGCCCGAGACCGAGGCGCTCACACCATACTGGTCACCACACCCACCGCTCTTCCTGACCCCACCGGTATAGAGATCGCACGGGTGGAGACGGTGGCCCAAATGCGCGATGCTGTGCTCACCGCCTGCCAACAAGCCGACGTTCTGATAATGGCGGCTGCCGTCAGCGACTACAGGCCCGTGGAGGTCGCCGACCGCAAGATCAAGAAGGGCGACAGAGGCGATGGATTGGCCATCCAGCTAATAGAAAACGACGACTTCTTCCTGGAGGTATCTGACAGCGTCTTGAAGGTTGGTTTCGCCGCCGAAAGCGACGATCTCCTGGACAACGCCAGCAAGAAGCTGTCCGCAAAGCGCCTGGCCCTCATCGCTGCCAACGACATCACGGCCGCAAACGCTGGATTCGGTGTGGACACCAACAAGGTGACCATCCTGGACAAGGAAGGCGGCATGGAAGACCTGCCGCTCATGTCAAAGTATGAAGTGGCCCATCGCATCCTGGACCGGGTGGCGACCCTGCTGAACAAATCTTAGGCCAGCGTCAAACCTTGGCGTCACGCTCCCTAGCCCGGCCTCCCCAACCCCATCTAGCACCAGCGTCAGCCTTGCGCGGCGGACGATTCCTCAATCGCCTTCACCTTCTCCAGTCGCCTCTTGTGCCGCTCCTCTCCTGAGAAGCTAGCGCCAAGGTACGCCTCCACCACCTCCCTGGCCAGCGATATTCCCACGATACGCGCACCCAGACAAAGTACGTTCATGCCATCATGCTCCACGCCCTGGTGCGCAGAATAGGTGTCGTGGCACATGGCCGCGCGCACGCCCGTCACCTTGTTGGCTGCCACGCTGGCCCCCACGCCACTACCGCACACCATGACACCCCGGTCAACCTCACCTGACGCCACCGCCTCGGCCACCGCCAGCGTGAAGTCGGGATAGTCGTCATCCGGGTCGTATGCATGAGCACCCATATCCCGGACCTCGTGGCCCAGTTCCTTTACGTAGGCCGCAAGCTCCTCTTTGGCATGAAACCCCGCGTGGTCTCCACCTATGGCAATTCGCATCAATGGTGCTCCGTCACTCTGCTAACCGCATTCTGAGCAACCAGCCATCGCCAGTCAACCGTTTTTCTTCCTCCTCTGTGCGCTTCCCGGCTTTATACGACTCCAGGAGAGTGTAGGAATTGCTATGGCACCTAAGACCCCCGTAAACCTTGGCCTAGTACACACGTGGCGGGGTGGGGCAAGAGCTAGCTGTACGGGCGCATTCCGAGGGTGGGTAGGCGGGCAAGAACCACATGCTGGCAGTTGGCCACCGAATGTACACAGTATCCCGCCTCCTAAGAGGTTGGGGAGCGGGAAGTACGACGCCCGCCATTTCTCGTACGAAATCAGCTTACCGCTAAAGAAGCCCCATGTGAAACCGTTAGGGCTATAGTACGTCGGTTCCGTTAGAGCTGAGCACTGGTTCCAGTTCATAAAATGGTCGCTGAACCCCTTCACGCGAAAGAGGTGCGTATGGCGGATTCATTTGACTAGTGCCATCCCGTGGGTACAATGGCTCCATATCCCGAGGACTACTGAAAAGGAGGGTCACTATGGACGGACTCGCGGCAATCGCCAGTATCCTGAAGGCAGAAGGTACGGAGTATCTCTTCTGTTTTCCAGCAAATACCCTTATTGAAGCAGGTGCCGTAGAGGGGATTGAGCCGATTATGTCCAGAACGGAAAGGACATCGATCAACATGGCGGATGGCTACAGCCGAGTAACGAGTGGAAGACAGATTGGAGTGTGCGTCACTCAAGGTGGGCCAGGGATAGAGAACGCTTTTGGGGGGGTGGCACATGCTTATGCCGAATCTACGCCCATCCTGGTACTCCCTGGTGGACCTGCCCGGAGCCGGACGGCGCAGCCGCCTGAGTTCGACCCTGTAGAGAACTATCGAGGCATTACCAAGTGGTCCGCACAGATTAATCAGGCGGCCCGAATCCCTGAGATGATGCGTCGGGCTTACACCTTCATGCGGTCGGGACGAGGAGCCCCCGTGTTGTTGCAGGTGCCGTCGGACGTTGGTCAAGAGGAGATCACGGATGAAGAGACCCTTGACTACGAATCAGTAGCTGCCTTCAAGAGCGGCGGTGACCCTTCCGACATCACAACTGCCGTACGGATGCTGCTGTCTGCCAGAAGGCCGGTCATCTATGCGGGGCAAGGCGTATTGTGGGCGGAAGCCTCCGCCGAGCTGAAGGAGTTCGCCGAACTTGCAAACGCACCGGTAATGACCACGAACCCGGGCAAGGGAGCGTTCCCCGAAGACCATGCGCTGTCGCTGGGCACAGGCGCGGGGACCATGTCCAAGACTGTTCGACATTTTCTCGACCGAGCGGACCTTGTCTTCGGGATTGGATGCAGTTTCACAACCAACTTGGCCTCAACAGGCGTCCCATCTGGCAAGACCTTGATCCAATGCACCGTCGACGACCGAGACTTGAACAAGGAGCACCGCCTGAACCACGCGGTCATAGGAGACGCCCGCATTGTCCTTGGGCAGCTCATTGAGGAGGTGCGCAAGCAGACAGGCCCTGAGGGCCGGAAAGGCGGCGGTGCTGTGGCTGCAGAGGTCGAGCAGGTAAAGAAGGAGTGGCTAGAGGAATGGATGCCCCTACTCACCTCCGATGAGACTCCCATCAATCCCTATCGCGTGATCTGGGACGTGATGCACGCGGTGGACCGAACTCAGACCATAGTCACACATGATTCGGGCCACCCGAGAGACCAGCTGATCCCCTTCTGGGAAACACTAGTGCCCCGAGGCTATCTGGGCTGGGGGAATTCGTCACAACTAGGGTATGGGCTGGGTATCGCGATGGGCGCCAAGCTGGGTGCGCCTGAAAAAACGGTGATCAACTTCATGGGCGACGCCTCATTTGGAATGGCTGGCATGGACATAGAAACTGCGGCAAGACATAAGATCGGAACACTGACGATTGTTCTGAACAACCATGTACTGAGCGGCTATTCGAGGAACTATCCTATAGCTACCGAGCGGTTCGGCTTCACGAACCTCTATGGCGAATATGCCACCGTTGCGACGGCCCTTGGCGCTTACGGGGAGCGCGTGGAGAGCCCAGGGGAGATAGTACCGGCCCTACGGAGGGCTCAACAGGTCATGGCAAACGGGCAGCCCGCACTCCTCGAGTTTATGACCAAGGAGGAGAACAAACTGTCCCGACAACCTGCTCAATAAACGTAAGTGCTTGGGCCTCCATCCGTGCCACGGTAGCAGCCTTCAGCTAGGAGGCGCTCAGGCTGTACTTGAAGCTGGGCTTCGATGTTGCCGAAGATTCGCCCGCCACCATCGTCCTCAACAACGGGCGTATGGGCGGTTACGGACGCAACATGCCCGCCGCAACTGAAAAGTTCGTCAGCAACCTCCTTGGCGGCAACTACGCCGCTCTGGCAGAGGCCCTGGGTCTTTCCGGCGAACGGGTGGAGACCCTGCCGAGATCGTGCCAGCCACCCAGCGAGCCATCCAGGCAAATCAGCAAGGGCAGCCTGCTCTTGTAGAGGTGATGACAAGAGAGGAACCCGACTTTTCACGAGTGAGCTGGGTGGCTGGCGGCCACTAGACGACCTGGATTTCCTGCCAGAGCCCGTTGCTGGATCTTAGCCCAGGGAAGCCGTCGCCTTATCGAATAGCGAAAGCTGGCTAACCTCTCCAAAGTTGGACACCCCTACTCCGACCAGCCGAAACCGCCGACTGGGAAGAAGCTCCCTGCTCACCAGTTGCTGTGCTGTCTCTCTGATGGTCGCCGCGTCATTCACCGGCGAAGCTAGCGTCAGCGAACGCGTGAATGTCGTAAAGTCCGATAGCCGCAGCTTAACGGTCACAGTCCTACCCATAACTCCCGACCCATCCAGACGCCGCGCGACCCTGCTGCTCAAGCGAGCGACGTAGTCAGAGATCTCATCCCTGTCGCTGATGTCACTGCTGAAGGTGGTCTCCGCACTCACGGACTTGACCTCCCTCTCCATGACTACGGAATGGCTGTCCTCGCCCCGGCTCAGCGCCACCATCTCCGGACCCCACTTGCCGAACATCCGCTGCGCCCACTCCTCCGTCCGCTCCGCAAGCTGGCCCAGCGTCTTGATCCCCTCGGCTGCCAGCCGCTGCTCCGTCTTGGGACCTATGCCCGAAAGTTTCTGCGCAGGCAACGGTGCCAGGAAGCGGCGCTCCTCACCCGGCTCAACCACGACCAGGCCATCCGGCTTCTCCAGGTCAGAGGCGATCTTGGACACCGATTTAGACGTAGCCACCCCCACCGATATGTTCAGCCCAACCTCCCTCTTAACCCGTGCCTTGAGGCTCAGACCTACCTCCCTGGGCGTCACACCACCTGACACAGCCTCTGTAACGTCCAGAAACGCCTCATCAAGGGACAGCGGCTGCACAAAAGGCGTTATGGACCGAAAGATGGACATAACCTGGGCTGCAACAGTGCCGTACCTGTCAAAGCGGGGCGAGACAGTGATTGCGCTGGGACACAGGCTCATCGCGGTGCGCATGGGCATGGCCGAATGGATGCCATAGGCCCTGGCCTCATATGAGCATGCCGCCACCACTCCGCGCCCCTCCGGGCTGCCGCCTACCAGGACAGGTCTGCCTCTAAGCTCAAGCCTGTCCATCTGCTCAACCGAGGCGTAGAAGGCGTCAAGGTCGGCATGCAGGATACACCGTGGACGTGCCGCGCCTTCTAACATGCCACCGCCCTTTTGCTCTACGTGGGGCCTTCAGTTCGCGTAACGGCGCAAGGCAGGAAACATGAGCTACCTTTCCAGGGCCGGTAATCTCCGGCAAGGTTGGGGAGGCAGGGGATAGACAAGGTCGTAACGGGCAGTATACGCCCCTGCAACCCTAGCTAACAAGGGGAATTGGCAGGAGGACTCCAGCGCTGCTCCCTATTCCAGTTTGCGCATCCGTGGACTGAAAACCATCACGCCAATGGACACCACTACCAGCATGATTGCGAGCCCGCCCACCGACCATTGTAACCCGATGGCCTCCGCCATAACGCCGGCGCCGAACACCGCAAAGCTGGTCATGCCAAACTCCATGAATAGCAGGCTCATCACACGGCCCCGGTACTCGTCCTGTACGTAGTACTGAAGCAGTGTATTCGAAAGGGTCATCCGCACCGTCTGGCCTATGCCGACAAAGAAGATCACCCCGAAAGAGATCATCACGCTACTGGAGAAGGAGAACCCCACCAGCGACACAGCCAGTAGAAGGCTCCCGGCCATCAGTATAAGGCCCCGCTTCTTGTCCGGGAGAGAGGCCAGCGTGATTGATCCTATCATGGCTCCCAAGCCTGAGGCCATCATCAACAGGCCGCCTCCGCCCTCTCCTATGTCGAGTATGTCTATGGCAAACCCCGGAAGCAGCATCATATAGGGCATGGAAAGAAGAACGATCACCAGTGAGATGAGAAGGACCAACCGAATGGTTGGTTCCTGTCGAACATACTTAAGGCCGTCCACAATGTCCGCTAGCGCCCCTCTCCCCCCAAGGCTGATGGTGCCGGTTTGAGGCATGAGCCAGATCAAGAACGCCGCTATCATGTACATACTCGTCATTGCATAGTAGACGGGTTCGTATCCCCAACTCGCGACCAGAACACCGGCCAGCGCCGGAGCCATGATCCTCAGGGCATTCATACCAAATGTATTCAACGCCACCGCGTTCATGAGTTCGTTCACGCCCACGATGTCGAAGATCATCGCCTGTCGTGAGGGCATCATCAGACCCATGATCGTGCCCTGCGCCAGGGACGCCACCACTAGGATCCACCAGGAGCTGGTATTCTCCACGCTCATGAGTCCGGTGGTCAGGCTTACGGCAATCCCCAACGCGACCAGTGCCGAGGCCGACTGACCCACCAGCAGAACGTATTTCTTCTGGACACGGTCTGCTATAACACCGCCGAAAAGCGAGAAGAACATCATTGGCGCGGCATTGGCAAGTGCCATTACACCCAGCGCCGCGTAGGAGCCTGTCAAAGCAAAGACCAGGAATGACCGAGCGAACATCTGCATGTTCATAGCAGCCATCTGGCCGAGCATGGCCGCGTAATACAGACGGAAAACCGGGTTTTTGAAGGATGTGAACGTCCTCAAATTGCGGAGTGATATGGGAGTTCCTCCACCACCATCGCCACCACCCATACCCACGCCCACGCGACCGCCGCCCACACGCCCGCCGCCGTTCTGATGACCGTCACCATTAGCGCCTGGCGGCGCTGAGGTTACGGTCCTGTCCACCGCCTCATTGTCTTCGGGGTTGCTCATCGAACAACCGTCTCAACGATCAATGCGTCTATGACTTGCACCATAAAGGCCATTCTATTCCTCACTCCCCATCTGTACAACCACGGCCATAGTGTGATATCACCACGCCTTTGCCGCTACCGCTCGACCAGAGTGATCTGCCTCAGGTCCATCATGCCAAACGGCGTAAGGACTAGGTCACGCACGTAAGGTTTCACCACCAGGTAGCTCCGCCCGAATACCAGCGGAATTGCGGCGGCGTCCTCGACCAGGAGTGCTTCCGCCTGTTGGTACAGTCGCAGCCTCTCCTGTATGTCCTGACGCACACGGGCCTCCTCCACCAGCGTATCAAACTCGGCACTGGTGTATCCTCCCACGTTGTTCTCCGCCTGCGAGTGGAACAGCACGTCAAGGAAGTTGTGCGGGTCAGGGTAGTCAGCTATCCACCCGTAGTCGAACAGGTTGGTAGGCACAAGGTCCAGAAGGTAGTAATAGAGGTTCGGGCTGGCCAGCTGCACCGATACCTCCACCCCCAGGTTCTCGCTCCACATCTGCACCAGCGACTCCACTATGGCGCCAGGCGTCGTGAAGCCGGAGGTGGTGTACGCGATCTGCGGCAGCCCCTCGACGCCGCCATAAGATGACTCATTTAGCAGCCGTTGTGCCTCCTCTGGATCGAAGGGTATGGATGGAATATCTGGGTCGTACCCTGGTATGCCCGGCGGCAGAAAGCCCTGTGCCACATCTCTGAACCCGCGCCACTGCTGCTGGACCAGTTTGTCCCTATCCACCGCCAGCAGAAATGCCTTGCGCACCATCGGGTCGTCGAACGGCGGAATAGAAGATCCCAGGCCTACGTAGGTAATACTTAGCTGTGGCGTCACCTTGAGCTCCCCGGATATCGAGCTGTCGAGGCTCAGTACCTCGCTCACCTCATCGGCAAAGATCGTGGCAGCATCTATCTCCCCGGCCTCATACATCAGGCGTGGGATACCGCCATACAGGCGATACACCACGTGGGGTATGCCCGGCGGCGTATTGTAGAAATCTTCATTGGCATCCAGGACCATGAAGGCCTGATTTTCCCATAGCTGCAAACTGAATAGGCCCGTGCCGTTGGGTTCTACCCACCACTGCTCGTCCGCCTCCGTACGTGTGTCTACCTCTGTCTGATCAACCACGAATGTCACAGGATGCGCCAGTTTGGACAGGAAGTAGGCTTTCGGTGCATCTATAGTTACCCTCAGCGTCCGGCTGTCTAGCACCTCCAGGCCGCTGATTTCCTCCGCTGTCCCCGCAATTACCTCCGCCACACCCACTATGTCGTCCAGGTATGTGCCGGCGGTCTGGGAAAGCGTCGCGGGGCTCACGGCCCGCTCCCACGAGAATTTTATATCCTCAGCCGTCACCGTACGCCCATCGTGAAACTTGGCGCCCTCTCGCAGGGTGAACGTGAATACCGTGCCGCCCGCGGACATCTGCCACTCGCTCACCAACTCCTCCCGCAGTGCCAGGTCGGCATCGAAGGAGACCAGTCCGCTAAATATGTGCATGATGTACCGGATCGAACCGCTCTCCTGTGCAATGGCCGGATCAAGGGTGATGGGGCCATCGTCGAAATACATCGTCAGCGCATCGCTGCGAGGTATACCAAGAGGCGCTGCCTCCTCAATCTGGAAGCTCAGCAAGAGAGCCCGGATATCCTCCTGGTTCTGCGTCACCTCATCCTCCGTACCCTCCACTCGCAGAATGAAGCTCTGGCTGCCTCGGGCCACGCCGAACAGAATGCCGTTCATGGTACCCTGCTCGGCACGCCACTCGTAGGAGACCTGGAAAGCCGGTGACCCATCCAAGAGGGTCAGCTCCGTCTCCTCCAATGTCCTAAACGCTGTACGATCCAAAAGGTCGGGGATAAGACCATCTACCGCCGCGTCCACCGCTACCATACCGGGCTGATAGAACAAAAAGAGAACAACCGCAGGCTCGCCCTCAACCGGCCCCGTCAGTGTCAATAACCGCGGAGCCACGGTGCTCTCCTGCACATCCCATTCCGGCGGGTATTGGATGCTGAACCCGAAGACCTGGTCCCGATGAGTGGCAAAGTCCGCAGGGACCGTCACAAGCGGCTCCACCGTTTGGGTAGGTGTAACAGATCCTTGCTCTGTGGGCGTTGCAGAAGGAGTCGCTGTGGGTGTGAATGTAGCGGTCGCCGTAGCAGTCGATGTGGCCGATGGCTCTGCTGTTGCCTCTGGCGTATCGGTAGCCGGACGCTCGCACGCAGCAAGTATTAGAAGGACGGAAACGGCAAGCGCACCGGACAGTTTAATCAATGAAATCTCCTACCTACGGGCATAGAGCCACCCAAATACGGTATCATAGGAGACTGAAGCCTGCCAGCCCTACCGGTTGCAGCACCCCAATAGGTCGCTGGCTATGCATCGCGCCGCCGCGAATCCGCGCCCGTCACTGGGTCGTACAAATTATACCAATGGTATGCTATATAACACTATCCAGACACGAGGTACCCAGCGCATGAGGCAGAGATCGGCGCACATAATACTCCTAGCACTCCTGCTACTCCTACCGCTACTCGCCACGACCACCATTCACGCTGGAGAGGGCGAGGTAACCCTGCGGGCCTTGAGTCTGGATGACCTGGCCTCTCCTATGGAACCCTTCCGCAACATGCTATCCGGGCGCAACTGGCTGGTGACCAGCGGGTTGGACCCGGTCCTGGGCATAGGTCTGGGTGGAACAATTGGCGCGCCCGTCGCGTCCGGGCCTTCCGCCCCTCCATCCCAGGGGGGTGGCGGTGGTGCCGCCCTTGTCCCCTACCGCGACCCTTCTGTCAAATTCAGTCGCAATATACTCATACCCACCGACTTCTCCCAGTTTCCGTTTCAAACTGAACCCAGCATCGCCGTTGATCCCAAAGACCCGGACCACATCCTGGTGGGCCTGATCGACTACAACTTTCCCAATATGGTTACCTACTCCACAATCGACGGCGGGGAGACCTGGGAAGGCCCGCACCAGGCCAAGTATCCCAGGACAGACCTGGCCGCCGCCGGTGATCCCATTGTTGCCTTTGACAGCAGCGGGAACGCCTACTACGCCTTCATTTCCTTGGACGTTGCAGAGTTCACCATTGGACCGCTTCTGGGAAGCGCCGTGGTCTCAAGCATATCCGTGGCCACATCCCCGGACGGTGGCTTTAGCTGGGCAGATGCGGTGCAGTCCTCCCGCAGCACGGTGAACACGCGCGACCTGCCAAGCTTTGATGGCCGACCTCGTGGGGAGATAGAATTTGGCTTCCTGGACAAGCCCTGGATGACCATAGGCCCCCATCCTAACGATCCCGACAAGGACGTCATCTACGTTGTTTACACCAACTTCTTCCAGACCGCCGAGATCTTCTGGATCGACGAGCTTCCATTCCTCGGCGCTGGCCAGCTTGAGACTGTAATAGAACTCGTCCAGTCCGAGGACGGCGGCATCACCTGGACCGACCCCGTAGAAGTCAGCCCCCGGGCCCAGTACACCATCCTGTTCGACGCACCAACCACCCAGCAGGAGACAGGACAGTCAACAAGCAGCCGCAAGGTGGTCCAGGGCCCGGACGTAGCCGTAGCACCGGATGGAACGGTATACGTGGCCTGGATGGACACAACTACCGACGACTCCTTTGAAGGCCTGGCGGAGGTCTACGTGGCCAGGTCTGAAGACGCCGGTGCCACCTTCTCAGGTGACCAGACTGCAGCCGCCAGGTTCCCTGAACCGGGTTTCAGAGCCCGCAACTCCACCTTCCGCTCCTGGGCCTCAACCTTTCCCAAGCTGGCCGTCACGCCCAATGGCGACGTCCACGCGCTGTGGGTAGGCCTGCCTACCGATGACCCGGAAGACGATGGTGACGTCTTCTACATAAGGTCCACCGACGAGGGCCGCACCTGGAGCCGGCGCATAAAGGTCAACGACGATGAGGCCAGCGCCTTCCAGTTCTTCCCAGACATAACGTCTGACCCCAACGGCGACCTACACGCCATGTGGGGCGACTTCCGAGACGACCCGTTCCAGGTTAGCTATCACATCTACTACGCCACTTCCGAAGACGGCGGCGATACCTGGAACGTGAACAGTCGCGTCACCGACTTTCCATCCAACCCCAACCTCGCCTTTCCCGGTGGCCGGTTCATTGGCGACTACTTTGGGATAACTGCCACAGAGGATGACGTATACATGGTCTGGGCCGATGGCCGCCTGGGTGAGTTCGGTCCCGCCAACCAGAAGATAGGCTTCGCCCGCCAGCAGGGCATGCCTGCCCCCGCCATATTCATAACGCCGCCTTCAGGGCCTGGCGGCAAGGACATAGTCATCCAGGGTCACAACTTCCAACCCAACAGGACCGTCTTCATAGAGGTGGCCGGAGTTATCGTATCCACCGCACGCACCCGGGACACCGGCCGCTTCACCACTCAGATATTCATGCCCATATCCGGAGAAGGAGCGCATATCGTTCGTGTCATCGAGGAGTCCGGCAATCAGGCAAGCACCTCGTTCTTCATGGACTTCGGGTTCGATACGATCCAGGGCACGACCGACGATTTGACCGATCTGATTCAACGCATGGATGGCGGCGAGCCGGGACCGAGTGGCTCCGTGAGCCAGCAGCTTGAGGAGATGAGACAAGCGATTCAGGCTTTGGCCGATGAGGAGGGAGGTAGCTCCTCCGGGTTGCTGATATTCCTGTTGCTGGCAGCCCTTGTACCCGTACTCGCCGGAGGAGGAGTGCTCCTGTATCTCCTGCGACGCCGTGCCTAGCTACTCAAGCGTCAGCGCCAGATCAACCTTGTTACGTAGCGCCCATATCCACCGTGCCACAAACGCTCCGTGGGTAGGCGATGACCATACATCCGTCAACCAACGGAGAACAGCCCAATGCACCTGAGCAGCCGCATCAAAGTCGCACTTCTGGTCACCGGCCTGCTAATAGGTCTGGAATTGGTGCCATCCGTCCTTGCCCAACAGCAAGAGTATGACCCACCCCACCAGAAGCCGGGCCCCGCCTCCGAACGTATCCAGTTCCAGTCCTTCCACGTTGACCTGGCTGGAGTATCCCTCCAGGCCAACGACATGGACATGTACATCTTCAGCCTAAAGACTGAGGCCGCCCAGCAGCTGATTGACGTACCTGATATCAATGTGTTCAAGGCGCCCGCGACCATGATCTCGCTGATCCTGAACCCGGCGCCCGCTCCAGAGGGCCAGTTGAATCCCTTCTCCATAAAAGAGGTGCGGTCGGCGCTGCAGTACGTGGTCAACCGCCGATTCATCGCGCAGGAGATCTACAAGGGCCTTGCAGAACCCATGCTGGCCCATGTAGGCCCCTTTGACTACGACTACCTCACTATCTATGACGAACTCAAGGAGCAGGACATCGCCTATGACCCTGACTTCGCGCAACAGCTTGTCAGTCAGGCCATGACGGAGGCGGGTGCTGTGATGACCGATGGTCTGTGGCATTTTGACGACATACCCATCCAGTTAAACTTCATCGTACGCGTGGAGGATGAGCGTAAAGAGGTGGGTGACCTCATACGTGCCGAGTTGCAGAAGCTGGGCTTCTCCGTCAATCCCACCTACCAGAGCTTCGCACCCGCCATACTTACCGTATATGGCTCCGATCCTGAGCTTTTTCAATGGCACCTCTACACCGAAGGCTGGGGCCGTGGGGCCGCGGACCGGTACGACTACGGCACCATAAACAGCATGGCCGCGCCCTGGCTGGGCAACATGCCAGGCTGGCAAGAGGTCGGCTTCTGGCAGTACGAGAATGAGCAATTGGACGAAATCGGCAAGCGCATCTTCCAGGGCGATTTCCAGAGCCCCCAGGAACGCAACCAGCTTTACAGAGAGATGACGCGCATCTCCATAGATGAATCGGTACGCATATGGCTCGCCACCATCGTCAACAGCCTGCCAGCCTCTGAGGACATCGTAGGCATCACACAGGATATCTCCGCCGGCCCCAAGTCGATCTGGACCCTACGTGAAGCCTACATACCTGGCAAGGACACGCTCACCGTGGGCAATCTCTGGGTCTGGACGGAGCGAAGCACCTGGAATCCTGTCGGCGGCTTCGGAGACGTCTACAGCAACGACATCTGGCAGAACATCCACGACCCTGCCCTCTGGCGTGACCCGTTTACCGGCATTCCGTTGCCTTTCCGGGCGACCTATGACGTGATCACAGCCGGCCCTACTGACAAACTGGACGTTCCCCCGGACGCACTGCTGTGGGATGCGGAAGGAGACGCCTTTGTACCGGTTGGATCCGATACTCAAGCCACCAGCAAGGTCATATTCGACTACTCCCGCTTCTTCCAGTCCAACTGGCACCATGGGCAGCCCATCACAATGGCAGACGTCGTCTATTCCATCCAGCAGGCCTTTGATCTGACCCTGGATGAAGACAAATCGCGTATAGAGTTCGCCCTGGCAATAACCAGCAGGCCATTCCTGCAGACTGTGCGCGGCTTCCGTGTCCTGGATGAGAACCGGCTGGAGGTCTATGTCGACTACTGGCACTTCGTGGACGACTACATAGCGGAGTACGCCAGCATCTCCGGCCTCAGCATGCCCTGGGAGATCCTGGCAGCAATGGACAAGCTGGTCTTCGAAGACCGGCGCGCCGCCTACAGCAATACCGCTGCCCAGCGGTTCAACGTGCCCTGGCTTAGCCTTGTAATGCGCAACGACACCATCCTGGTCCGGCGCGCCCTCCTTGACATGCTGGACAAAGACGACTTCCCCAGCACCGTATTTCAGGTTGGCGGTACAACCCTGGCCACCTTGGAAGATGCGCGCCAGCGGTATCAGGCCACACTTGACTGGATAGAAGAGCATGACATGGCAGTCATAAGCAACGGGCCGTACCAGCTAACGCGCTTCGACCCTCCAGCCCAGTTCGCTGAGATCGTAGCCTTCCGAGACCCCACCTATCCCTTCAAGCCAGGCGATTGGTACAGAGGTGCGCCTCCTACCATCGGGTTTGAGATTCTCGAGACCGCTGGCATCGGCACCGACTCAGCCGCCACAATCAACCTCTCCATTCAAGGACCAGGTCAGGTCCAGGTGAGCTACATCCTGCAGGATGCCGTCTCAGGGCAGATCGCAGCACGTGGAGAGGCCCAACACATGAGCGGCAACCAGTACATCATTGAGCTGTCTGCCCAGGCCACCTCAAGCCTGACACCAGGTCCGCACAGTCTGTTTGTTGTCGCATCCAGCGACCAGGTCTCCTCCCTAGCGGAGCGCCGCTTGGACGTGCAGGTCACCACCGGCGAAGTAACACCCCTGCCACCGCCGGCCGCCGGCCCCACTGCCACGCCCACATCGGGCGAAGGTGGCGGAGGCTTCTCCTGCTCCGGTCCTCCCCTGGACTACCGCGGACGCTGACCCTAGCCGCACAGTGCCTTCCTCATTGAACAGGAAAGAGCAGGAAACATGGGTTTCCTGCCCGGGAGTTTAAGGTCCGATGATGCTCCGATTCCATCGCGAGTGCTCGACCGAGTCGGCACTTCACTCATCGCGACTCGCTGCAAGTAGGAGGGTGCCCCCTCAAACAAAACGTTCAGGGCGGATGGGTGGGAACAACCACCTACGAAGTAAGTCTAGCTATCCACCGCCCATTCCACTAGGGAGTAGGGGCAACGCTATTAGTACGGACGAAGTCTGCCACTCAACAACCTCCTAGTGTAAACTCATATCCATGACCATGGTCTTCACCCTCGCAGTAAGAGGCACCACGCTCATCGGCGTGCTCCTGGTCGTACTGGTACTGCTTGTCGTAGCTCTGGGCGCCACCGGCTTCTCAGACCGCATGCTCACCGCCATTGTCAGCGAGGACATGCGCGGACTACGCCAGGACCTGGCCCAGTCCATACGCGACCCGGACCAACTGGAAGAGACCCTGACGTTGCGTCGCCAGGACCTGGAGACCTTCTACGGACTGGACCACCCCTGGTACAGCCGCCTTCCTGGCATGGTCCTACGCGTCATTACACTGGACCTGGGCGAGGCCCGGACCTTACGCAGCTTTGAAGGCAGTCCCAAGGTGACCTCTATGGTGATGGAGCGACTACCCTACACCATGCTTCTAATCACCACCGCATCCCTGATCACCGCCATAGTAGGACTGGCCGTTGGCGTCAAGCTGGCCACCCGGGTGGGAAGCACGCTGGACCGGGGTGTCTCATACATGTCTGCTATCTCTTATGCCCTGCCCGCCTGGTGGACAGGAATCCTGCTGATACTGCTGCTTGCCTTCCAGTTCCGTATCCTGCCATCAGGTGGTCTCTATAGCACGCCACCGCCTGAAGGCGGTCTCCTACGTCTCCTAGACCTCCTCTACCATGCAATCCTGCCCGTTATCACACTGGTCCTGGTCTCCCTGGGCGCCTGGATATATACGGTCCGCACCATGGTGCTGAATACCGCCCAGGAGTTCTTCGTCACAGTCGCCAGGGCCAAAGGCCTCCCGGAAAGCCGTGTCATGCGGCGATACATCTTGCGGGTGGCGGCACCGCCCATCGTCACAAACCTGGTTCTCGGGCTGGCTGCATCCCTGGGCGGCGCAATCCTTACTGAGACCGTCTTCAACTGGCCGGGGATGGGCAGGCTCTACTACGAAGCAATCCTCGCCGCCGATGAAACGGTTATCGTAGCGCTCACATTCATGTTCACCCTGCTTTACGTGGCCGCTAGGTTCATTCTGGAGGTGCTATATGTAACTCTCGACCCAAGGATCAGGTACACCTGATGCCGACTCGAAGGTTTACATGCACGCATCTAACCCGGCCCCTCCCGGACCGAGAGTTGGACCATGACGCCCGGTAACGCCCTCACCATCCTTCTACGCAGTGGCGCGGGCCGGCTTGGCGCTATCTTCCTTGCCACCTTAGTGCTGGCCTCCATATTCGTTCTCCTGCGCTTCCCCCTGGACTTCGGCTCCAGCCGGTGGAACAACCCACTCGAATGGTCCGACAATCCAAAGGCCGTCCCGCCCGCTTGGACCAGGCTCTTCAAGGGCGATGACGCCGTACCTCATACAGTATTCCTTGCCTCGAAGCCCATCTCCACGGCTTCCGCCGGAGCAACCGAGGTGCGTACCTACACCCTACCCTACGACTTCAACCGTCTAGAACCACCCTCCTTCATCTCATTTACTCTCTCCGGCGTCACATTCAAAGAGAGGCCACCTGTCCTCTCAGTGGAGGTGGCGCGCCCAGACGGAAAGGCCATAACCCTATACCAGAGTGTAGTACGTGGCCCCAGGTCCGGCGAGGAGCCGCCGTACTCCCGGTACCACGACACCCCGTTCCGTGTCTTTCTCTCGGGCGACCAGGACACGCTGGTCTCCCTTTCTACCTTCCTGCGACAGCAATTCAGCATGACCATATCTACCCAGGCGTTGCAGGGCAGAGTGGAGGAGGTGGTATTCGGCACACCTGTCTTGGAAAGACCCGGCGTTTTCGACCCCCTGCAGGGCACCTACCGAATCACCGTGCGGGCTATCGTAGGAGGCCCATCCGACACCATAGAAAGCGTCAAGCTGGTAATGGGCGGCACAGTCTACGGCGTCATGGGCACCGACAGCCTGGGTCGTGACCTGGCCATGGGCCTGCTGTTCGGCTTCCCTGTGGCGCTGGCCATCGGTCTGTCCACTTCTTTGTTTGCCACAACCATCGGTACATTCATGGGCATACTTAGCGGTTTCCTGGGAGGGAAAACGGACATCGCCATACAGCGGTTCACAGATATCTGGAGCAACATACCCCTACTGCCAATACTCATCTTCCTCATCTTCATTCTCGGGCAGCAGCTATGGCTTGTTGTGCTCATCATGATAGTGTTCGGCTGGCCAGGCCTGACCATCGTCGTGCGCTCCATGGTGCTCCAGATACGCAGCGGCCAGCTGGTTGAGGCGACCCAGGCCATGGGTGCCTCCCGCATGCGGATTATGTTCCGACACATACTGTTCCAAATCGCCCCTTTCGTCTTTGCACAGATGATCTTTTTCACCCCCGCCGCAATCCTGGCCGAGGCGGGCCTCAGCTTCCTTGGCCTGGGCGACCCGTCAATACCCACCTGGGGCCAGATCCTGGAGAACGGCTTTCGCACAGGTGCGGTCTACGTTGGCTACTGGTGGTGGGTACTTCCCCCAGGCCTGCTCATCGTGTTCACTGCCATGACATTTGTGCTGCTCACCCTGGGGCTTGAACCGGTGGTCAACCCCCGTCTGCGTACGGAGTAAGAACCGCCCATGCTGAGCTCCGACAGTAGTCGCGAGTCTCCGATTCCATCGCGAGCCTCGACATGTCGGGCCTACTCGGACCTGTCGAAGCACATGAGTGGCATACGCTACCCACTCACCCTTGATTCGTCACGCTTGCCCAGCGCACCCTGCAACGCCAGGGTGTATCTTATGGAATCATGACTACCGCTCCCATGCTGCGCGTTACAGACCTGCGACTCTCTTATTCAACACCCGCCGGTGACCTGCCCGCGGTGGACGGCCTCTCCTTCTCTGTAGCCCAGGGAGAGGCGCTTGGTCTGGTTGGAGAGTCCGGTGCAGGCAAGAGCAGCCTGGCCCTGGCTTTGATGCGCGTCCTCCCTCGCAACGTCGCCAACCTCCAGGGCCGGGTTGAGCTGGGAGACACCGACTGCTTAGATATGGACGACGACACCTTCCGGCGTGATATACGTTGGAGCCGCATAGCAATGGTCTTCCAGGGCGCTTCGGAGTCGCTGAACCCTGTCATTCGTGTCGGAGACCAAGTGGAGGAGCCACTGGTTCTCCAGCGCAGGGTCTCCCGCCAGGAGGCCGCCGCAGAGGCCAAGCGCCTGCTTGAACTGGTGCGCCTGCCCGCTGAGGTGTACGACAGGTATCCCCACGAACTCAGCGGAGGCATGAAGCAGCGTATCCTCATCGCCATGTCCCTTATCCTCAAGCCCCAACTGCTCATACTGGACGAGCCGACCTCCGCCCTGGACGTCACGGTACAGGCCCAGATCATGGACCAGCTCAAGGACCTGAAGCGGGACCTGGGCCTCACCGTCATATTCATCACCCACGACATCGCCCTGGCATCAGACCTGTGTGACACCATCGGTGTCATGTACGCCGGTAAGCTGGCCGAGCTGGGCCCCGCGGAGGCTGTGCTTTTATCGCCCGCCAACCCTTACACACGACTGCTGCTGGCAAGCATGCCAAGTCTGCACCGGGAGGAGCAGCCCCAGTTCATCCCCGGCAGCCCCCCGGACATGGTCTCGCCACCATCCGGTTGCAGCTTCCATCCCCGTTGTCCTCAGGCATTCGACCGGTGTTCCGCCGAAGAGCCGCCTCTTCTGTCGGCGGGTCCTGGCCATGAAGCACGCTGCTGGCTGGTGGAATCGGGCCGATGACCCTGCTGTCACTGGACAACGTCTCCGTGGTCTTCCAAGCCCGCACAGGGCTGTTCTCCTCGGTGTCCATACGTGCCCTTGACGGTGTCTGGCTGGAATTGGACAGGGGCGAAACATTGGCCGTTGTAGGCGAGTCCGGTAGCGGCAAGACCACACTGGGAAGGGCCTGCCTCCGCCTGCTCAAGCCCACCGGCGGCTCCATTCATTTCGACGAACAGGATATCACGACCCTCCAGGAGCGAGGGCTTAAGGGATTCCGGAAGCGTGCCCAGGGAATTTTCCAGGACCCATTCTCATCCCTTGACCCCTACATGACCGTGGGTCAGATCGTGGAAGAGCCCCTGGTCATACACCGACTGGGCCAGCCCGACGCACGAATGGAACAGGTCCACGAAACTTTGGAAGAGGTACGGCTACGACCGGGCAGCGACTTTGCCGACAAGTTCCCACACATGCTCTCCGGCGGGCAGCGCCAGCGTATCGCCATCGCCAGGGCACTTGTGCTCCAGCCGGAGCTTGTCATCGCTGACGAGCCGGTGTCCATGGTGGACGCATCCAGCCGCGCCGAAATCCTGTACCTCATGCGCGACCTCCAGGACAATCACAACACTGCATTTGTCTACATTACCCACGATATCGCCACCGCCTACCACTTCTCCCAAAATATCGCTGTCATGTACCTGGGCCGCGTCGTGGAGTCTGGCCCCACCAGACAGGTCATATCGAATCCATTACACCCTTACACCCAGGCCCTTCTCCAGGCCGTCCCGGAACCAGACCCTGCCAACCGCAATAAGCGCCGTGCCACCGTGACCGGCGACCCGCCCAGCCCGGCTTCGCCGCCGTCCGGGTGCCACTTCCATCCCAGATGTCCCTACGCCCTTGACCGCTGTCGGATAGAAGACCCCCGTCTCCAAGAGGTGCGTCCCGGCCAGCAGGTGGCCTGCCACCTGTGGGATGGACCCGACCCCAATGCACGGCTTCCAGAGAGACCCACCGCAGTGGAGTGATTGATCGCTGTACCGGCATTGCCAATAATCTGAACCAGACTAGGAAGGTACAGGGAACCTGGGTCCCAGTCGGGGAGTTTGAGGTCCGATGATGCTCCGATTCCATCGCAAGTGCTCGACCGAGTCGGCACTTCGCTCATCCCGATGTGTCGGGACAATGTCGGAGGGTGTCCCCTCAAACCCAAAGCATGTCGAGAGAGGGCGGGAGGGAAGAAGGCGTCCGATCCAAATGCACCGGCGGGCAGATCAGGCTTTTTGGGGCAAAGCCTGGTGTATCTTTCATCTCCAACTTGCATCTTAGATGCGTCAATGCCAAACTGTGCCAACATGTCAGCGTGACAGCGAGGGTCTTCATGGATACGAAAGAGCTTCTTCAAGATATCCTTAAAGCGCCGTCCAGCGCAGCCGCCTTCTCCCGCATTCGCTACGTGGGCACCCTGATGGAGGAGGAGGAGCAGGTCACCTTCCTAAAGGCGCTTTTCAAGGCCGCCGTCGAGGCACGGGAGGTAGGCAACTCGAACGACCTGTATGACCTGTTGGAGGAATGGGAGGCCAGCGGCCAGGCCATAGCCGGGGGACGTTCCCGTACGCTGGAACTGGACGCCACTCCCTGGACGCCACTAACTGTCCCCATAAGCAAGGCAAAGTTCGCTCTTGTCACCACTGGGAGTTTCTACGTAGAAGGGCAGGAACCTTACGAGACCGACGGCCCCGAGCGGCAGGGCGACTTGTCCTACCGCGCCATCCCCAGGGATACCCCTCGCGACCGCATAAACGTCGCTCATCTGCACTACGACCTGTCCGGCCCCCAGCAGGACGTCAACTGCGTCTTCCCTCTGGGCCGGTTCGCCGAGTTGGAGAAGGAGGGTGTCATCGGCCAGTTGGCAGATACCAACTACTCCTTCATGGGCTTCATCCAGCGGCCGGACCTACTCATAGCCGAGACCGCCCCGGAGGTGGCCCGCCGCCTCAAGGAGGACGGCGTTGACGTTGTCTTCCTTACATCTACCTGACCCGTCTGTAACCGGTCCGGAGGACTGGTAGCCAGGGCCATCGAGCAGGAGGGTATCTCTACCGTGCTCGTGATGATGTACAAAGAGGTAGCGGAGAAGATGACACCGCCCAGGGTCGCCCACGTGCGTTTCCCCTTTGGACGGCCCCTGGGGGAGCCCGATAACCCCGACCAGCAGCGCGTGATCATAGAGGACGCCCTGCGCGTCCTGGAGACCGCGACCGAGCCTGGCACAATAGTTTCTCTGCCCTACCGTTGGCGGCGAGAGGACTACGCCAGTATCCGGCGGGATCGAGCGGTCAGGAGCGCCGCCAACTAGCGGTTACCCGCCCAAACAGGCGGCCTGTCCAACACACTCGCTGGCATGAGCGGACGACCGAGAAACGTGGCGTCCCGACCAGGCGGGATTGTGGGTGCAACACACGCCCTGCCACTCTGCCGGTTTTAGGCCAAAATGAAACTCTTGAACGCCTCGGCGTACTCCGAACCGTGCTCTTTGCCAGCCTCACGCTTCCATTCGCGGACCCGGTCCGCCGCCTCCTGGCCTAGCTGACTGGTGTGTGCCAGGAGGGCCTCCACAGCAGTATCCATGCTGTCCGTTACGTCTATCCATTTGTCCGGCTGGTCATGGCCAGTGATCAGAACCTCCCTCACTTTATGAGGCTGCAGCCCTTCTTCCAGCAGTTCAGGGAATGTCAGGTGGTCTCTGGCCGCTGGGAACACTGCGGAGAGGGCCGCCTCGCCCGCGGCGAAGTGGTCCGGGTGGCCTATGTAGCCCGTGCCCGTTAGCTGACGAGTGGGATTGGTCGTGATGAGTATGTCCGGCCGATGACGACGGATCTCCCTTGTGATGTCCCGGCGCACCTCCAATGTGGGTTGCAGGTAGGCATCGGGGTAGCCCAGAAACACCACATCCTTCAGCCCCAGGATGTTCCCAGCGTTCACCTGCTCCTGCCGCCGCATCTCAGCCAGGGTCTCTGACGATATGTCCCTGTCCTCGATCCCCTTGCTGCCGTCGGTGACTATTACGTACACCACCTCCATACCCTCCTTGCACCACCTGGCAACGGTCCCCGAGCATCCGAACTCGGCGTCGTCGGCGTGGGCGACCACCACCATGCCACGCCGGTAAGGCTCCTGCTGCTGCTCTTCAGTCATACGAACTTACCTCCGCTTACCTCCAATGTGATTGCCAAATACCAAACCGCCGACTTTCGTCGGCGGTTTCACCGGCCTGATCCACGAGTCGGACACGGCCTGTACGATTTACTACTCCTGCGCCGGCGCATACGCGCTGGGCATTATGGCACCGCTGGTCCCGACTATCGCCTCCCGTTGTTATGCCACCCACGCTACCGACGCGCCGGCTCCCCGAACCCTCCGGCGGCGGCGCGACCAGCGGCCCGGTCCGCGGTGGCCGTGTCCACACCCCGGGGCCACTCACGCTTGAGATCGTCCTTCACGCTGAACCACAGCCTTTCCAGTCCTTCGATCTCCATCTCTATCAGGTCGCCGTCCTGCATGGCACCCAGACCCTGGTGGTTGGTCCCGGTGATAATAATATCCCCGGGTTCCAAGGTGGTAACAGACGAGCACCACTCCACGCACTCGTCTATCTTGTGGGCCATGTCGCTGGTGGGGAAGTCCTGGCGCAGGTCGCCGTTGGCCCACAGCTTCACCGCCATGTTCTGAGGGTCGGCGATCTCGTCACCGGTAACGACACAGGGGCCCATAGGGCCGAAGGTGTCCCAGGACTTGCCCCAGTAGAAGCTGCCGTTGCCCAGCCCCCATGCTGACCCGTCTATGAAGTTCACGTAGCCGAAGACGTGGTCGTAGGCATTAGCCGCTTTTACGTTGGTGGCCTCCTTGCCAATTACCACACCCAGTTCCGCTTCATGGTGAAAGATGTTTGCCTGGGCTGGAGGGAGGACCAGCGTGTCACCCGGACCTATCACCGAGTCAGACGACTTAATGAATGCGTTGATCGTTGGCATTTCCCTTGCGCCGAACTCCAGGTAGTTCACCGCCATGGCAATGATCTTGCCAGGCTTGGGCAGTGGTGCCCGCAGCCTTACCTGGTTCATCGGCACACCGTCGGGCTTGGCCACGGCTTCCTCCAGTTTGCTCCGTAGCCTGCCGAAATCTGCAATCACACCATTGATCAGGTCAGATGGCGTTACGTGCGGAACGCCGCTGACAGCGTCCGATACATCCACCACGTTGCCGTTCTTCAGCACACCCAGTGTAAAGTCGTTGAAAAATGCGAGTTTCATCTTTTCTTACCTTCCTAAACTACATGATTAAGGTTGCATTGTTAGGGCTTTCATGGACACCCCGGCCACAGGGTCTGCCGGGACATCGAGCGAATGTCGTCCGCCGGGCTACCGCGATGCCTCGGCTGCCTCGCGCTCCGTTCGCTGCAAGCGCGTCTCCCTGCGCCACTCGCGCTTCTGATCGTCCTTGACATTCACCTCCAGCCTGCCCAATCCTTCCGCCTCCATGACAACCGTGTCCCCGTCCTGGAGAGGACCCAGGCCTCGATGGTTGGTGCCCAGAGCCAGCAGGTCTCCGGGGTTTAGGGTGGCGATGGACGATGCCCACTCTATGCATTCATCTATCTTGTGCGCCATGTCGCTGGTGTGATAGTTCTGGCGGAGATCTCCGTTCACCGACAGGTGCACTCTCAGATTGAGTGGGTCTGGAATCTCATCGGCGGTGACCAGATACGGCCCCATAGGAGCCGACGAATGTGGTGACTTGGTTGGGAAGAAGCTATCCATAGGTGGCGATCCCAACCCACGAGATGATACGTCTATGAAGTTCAGATAGCCGAAGACGTAGTCCCGCCAGTCGGCCGCCTTAGCCTTGGTGGCCGTCTTACCTATCACCAGCGCCAGCTCCGCCTCATGCTCAAAGACCGTAGCCTGGTCTTTGGAAAGGGTGACAGTGTCTCCCGTCCCAATGACAGAGGTGGATGACTTGATGAAGGCGTTGATCGGGGCGGGTCCGTCCCGGGTGCCGTCCTCCATATAGTTGACCGCCATGCACACCAGCTTGCCCGGCTTCGGCAGAGGGGAGCGCAAACGCACCTGGTCCAGCGCAACCCCGGGCGAGTCACTCGCCGCCTGTTCCAGACGACCCCTGTACGCTTCAAACTGCTCTATGAGACGGCTGATCAGGTCATGCGGACCCACATGGGGGATTTCCTCCACAACGCCAGACACGTCCACAACATGCCCGTCCTTCACCACACCTAACTTGAAATCGTCGAAATAAACCAGCTTCATGATCCCCTCCACTAAGCGAATCTTGGTAAGCGCCGGAGCCGCCCGACAAGCCGATCTATCGAGGCCCGATAACCGGGCGAATGGCAATGGTCTCCTCCCGCTTTGGGCCGGTGGAGATCAGGTCAATGGGCACGCCAACAAGCTCCTCCAGGCGTCGCGCATACGCGCGTGCGCCCTCTGGTAGGTCATCCAGTCGTTGAACGGACTCCGTGGGCTCGCTCCAGCCAGGTAGCTCCTCATAGACTGGCTCGCATCGTTCAAGCGCCGCCGCACTGGTGGGAAACCGGTTCAGCACCTGCCCGTCCAGCTTGTAGGCCGTACAGACCTTTAATGGCTTGAACCTCTCCAGAACGTCCAGCCTGGTAAGTATCACGGATGTAAAGCCGTTAACCGCCACGCTGTAGCGGGCGGCCACCGCGTCGAACCAGCCGCACCGCCGCGGTCTGCCTGTAGTGGTGCCGTACTCCCAGGCCCGCTTACGGATGGCGTCACCTACGTCGTCCGTAAGTTCCGTGACCAGCGGCCCTGCGCCTACCCTGGTCGAGTACGCCTTGAAAACTCCGATTACACCGTCTATGGCCTGGGCTGGAATGCCCAGACCGGCCAGTGCTCCTCCTATGGTTGGCGATGACGATGTCACGAATGGGTAGGTGCCGTGGTCTATATCCAGCATCACTCCTTGCGCACCTTCCAACAGCAGCGTCTCTCCATTGGCCAGAGCGTCCTGAAGAATGACCTCCGTCGGACGAATGTATGGCCGCAGGCGCTCCCCCCACTCAATGCACTGCCGGTGGAGTTCGCTCAATGAAATCGGCTCGCCGTCGTACACCTTGGTGATAATCGCGTTTTTCTGCTCCACCACATGCGCAAGCCTGGGCAGAAATACATCTTCCTCGGTAGCCTCCAGTAGATCACCTACCCGGATTCCCACACGGGACACCTTGTCAGCGTAGGCCGGCCCCACACCCTTCCCCGTAGTCCCAATGGCCTGACTGCCCCTGGACCGCTCTTCCAGCATATCCAGGGCCACGTGGTAGGGCATGATCAGATGGGCGCGGTCACTGACGAACAGACGGCTGACATCTACACCCTGGCTCTCAAGCCCGCCGATCTCGTCCAGGAGCACCTGCGGGTCCACAACCACTCCGTTGGCGATCACGCACGACACCTGCGACCTGAAGATGCCCGAAGGGACCAGGTTCAGGGCGAATTTGCCCATATCATTCATGACGGTGTGGCCGGCGTTGTTGCCGCCGGAGTAGCGGACCACATACTGACACTCCTGCGCCAAGTAGTCCACGATCTTCCCCTTCCCCTCATCACCCCACTGGGCACCGATCACAGCATATGCCGGCATTTCGCGTCTCTATTCAAAGATAGCTCCGACCGTTGAAAACACCCGTGGGAGTATAGCAGATGGATATGTCCCTTTGAAGGGGCGAGACCACGCAGCGGAGCCGCTATGGAGCAAGGCACAGTGGCGGTGGCACAGGTCCAACCGAACGCAAGCTTCTAACGTCCGCCCAAACACAACTCCTACTTTGGGCCTCCAAAGCTGCCATGATATACTTGACCTGCGCACTGAGCATTAGAGGTCGCTTTGGCCAGATCTGATACCGTACTCGCGGACGAATTTCCCCGGAGCCATAGCACCACAACAAACACCGTGTCTGATACAGGGGGACTTGATGCCCGAGTTTGAAGAGTTGCGTGTCTTCACCGGCACCGCACACCCAGCGCTTGCACAGGCTATCTGCGACTACCTTGGTTCTCCTCCAGGCGTCGCTCAGGTATTCAAGTTCGCCAACGACAACACATTTGTGCAGTTCGAGGAGAACATCCGGCAGCGGGACATCTTCCTGGTACAGCCCTTCTCATACCCTGTCAACGACTCCATTATGGAGCTGCTCATCATGATAGACGCCGCCAGGCGAGCTTCCGCCGGCCGCATCACGGCCGTGATCCCGTACTACGCCTACGGCCGCACCGATAAAAAAGACCAACCTAGAGTACCCATAACCGCTCGGCTGGTCGCGGACCTGCTGACCACAGCAGGTGCGGAAAGGGTTCTTACCCTGGATCTGCACGCCGGTCAGATCCAGGGGTTCTTCAATATCCCCGTTGACGAGCTTACAGCGCTCCCACTCCTGAGCAGGTATATCCTTGAGAAGGAGCTACAAGACCCTGTGGTGGTGGCTGTGGACATCGGTGCTACGAAGCGGGCTCGTAACCTTGCCGCCCGCATTGACGCCCCTCTGGCTATCATAGAGAAGCGCAGAATAGGCAACAATGACCAGTCCGAAACGCTGAACGTCATCGGTGATGTGACAGGCAAGGTTGCTGTCATGGTAGATGACGAGATCGACACCGGTGGAACGCTACTCTCTGCCATACAGGCCTTAAACGATAGAGGCGTTGAAGAGGTGTACGCCTGCTGCACCCACGGCCTGCTGTCGTCGGGGGCCGCAGGCCGGCTAACCGACAGCAGCATCAAGGAACTTATCATTACGGATACCCTTCCAATTACCGACGGAAAGCAGCACGAAAAGATAACCGTTCTATCGGTGGCGCCGCTGCTGGGAGAAGCGATCCACCGCATTCACGGTGGCCTGTCCGTGGGAGCGATGTTCGAATAACCCTAATGGCTACACGCGTAATAAAAAAGGTTTTCGGCGACCCCAACGAGCGGGCACTCAAGAAGCACCGGTACGCTGTTGATGAGATCAACGCCCTGGAGCCCGACTTTGAACGCCTATCCAACGAAGACCTGCTCGCCAAAACCGCTGAATTTAAAGCTCGCCTGGAAGAGAACGAACCGCTGGCTGACCTCCTGCCGGAGGCATTCTCCGCCGCCCGGGAGGCAGCCAAGCGGACCATCGGCCAGCGCCACTATGACGTACAGCTACTGGGCGGTATAGTCCTCCACAACGGCGCCGTCGCAGAGATGAAGACAGGCGAAGGTAAAACCCTGGTTGCCACCCTGCCAGTGTACCTGAACGCACTGGAAGGCAAGGGCGTCCACGTGGTCACGGTCAACGACTACCTGGCCAAGCGTGATACCCAGTGGATGGGGCCCATCTATCACCTTCTCGGCCTGACCGTAAGCTGTCTGCAGCACGATACTGCCTACATGTTCGACCCGGAGGTGACCGACGCGCCCATCGGCATGGAGCACCTGCGTACCGTCAACCGACGGGAGGCCTATGCCGCCGACATCACCCACGGCACCAACAACGAATTCGGGTTCGACTACCTCCGGGACAACATGGCCATTGAGGAGGCCCAGAAGGTCCAGCGCCCTCTCCACTACTCCATAGTGGACGAGGTGGACAACATACTGATCGACGAGGCCCGCACACCTCTTATCATCAGCGGCGCCGCGCGGGAGTCAACCGATGAATATAAGAAAATGGCGCGCCTTGTTCCGCGGCTGACTCCCGAAGAGGACTTCGTAGTCGAAGAGAGAGAGCGCTCCGTTGTGCTCACCGACGAAGGCATCTCCAAGATGGAACGATGGCTCAATGTCGGCAACCTGTACGACCCCAGCAACTATGGGCTCACCCACTACGTGGAGAACGCCCTGCGGGCCCACGTCCTCTACCTGAAGGACCATGACTACGTCGCCAAGGACGGCGAAGTGATTATCGTCGATGAGTTCACTGGGCGCCTCATGCCAGGCCGACGCTACTCTGAGGGGCTCCACCAGGCCATAGAGGCCAAAGAGGGACTGGAAGTCCGTCAGGAGAGCATCACCTACGCAACCATCACCCTACAGAACTACTTCCGCCTATACTCCAAGCTGGCGGGCATGACCGGTACCGCCGCCACCGAAGCCGAGGAGCTGTATAAGATCTACAAGTTGGATGTCCTGGTCATCCCTACCCACAGGCCCATGATCCGCGATGATATGACTGACCTCGTTTACAAGAACGAACGGGCCAAGTACGCCGCCGTGGTCGACCATATCAAACAGCTGCACGACGAAAATCGACCTGTGCTGGTAGGCACCACATCCATCGAAGCCTCGGAGAGCCTTAGCAATACCCTCAAGCGCCGCGGTATCCCTCACCAGGTTCTGAACGCCAAGCAACACGAACGGGAAGCGCCCATTATCGCCCAGGCAGGTCACCTCGGCGCTATCACAGTGGCCACCAACATGGCCGGACGCGGTACGGACATCGTCCTGGGCGGGTCCCCAGCCGACCGTGACCCCCAGCAGTGGCAGGAGGAGCACGACAAAGTGGTGGAGCTCGGCGGACTGTTTATCCTCGGCACCGAGCGTCACGAAGCCCGTCGTATCGACAACCAGCTCAGGGGCCGCGGAGGACGCCAGGGAGACCCCGGCGCCTCCCGCTTCTACGTATCGCTGGAGGATAGCCTCATGCGTCGCTTCGGCGGTGAACGCATCCAGAAGTTCATGGACATGGTTGGCATGGAGGACGACGTACCCATCGAAAACGCCCTCGTATCCAGGGCCATCGGACAGTCGCAGGTGAAGGTCGAGGCATTCAACTTCGACATCCGCAAGCACCTTGTGGAGTACGACGACGTCATCAACGCCCATAGGGACGTGATTTACACCGATAGGGATAAGACACTTGCAGGCGAAGACCTGGCTACTAATGTCCGGGACTTCATTCAGCAGGAGATCCGAACCCTGGTCGCCTCCCACACGGGCAGCCAGAACCGGGCCGACTGGACACTGGACGCCCTGGAGGCTGACCTTCTGACCATCATGCCCCTGCCCGACGACCTGACCCGGGAATACATGGCTGGATTGGAACCGGAAGAGCTTGAGGAGGTGCTGCAGTCCCACGCCGAGTCCCTCTATGAGAAGCGTGAAGAGGAGTTGGGAGCCGACAAGATGCGTGCCATTGAACGCCTCGCCATGCTCCGAACCATAGACACCAACTGGGTGGAGCACGTTACGGCCATGCAAAATCTACGCCAGGGCATCGGCCTTCAGGCCTACGGCCAGCGAGACCCCCTGGTGATGTACAAGATGGATGCTCACAGACTGTTCGGTGACCTACTGGACCGCATTCAGCATGACATCGTCCATACCATCTACCACGTCGTCCCCGCCGAAAGCGGTGCGGCAAACCCGGCAGGTTCAGCTCCCCGCCGCGCTTCCCGAGGGCCATCCACGATAATGACAACAAGTTCCGCCCAGACTGCCGGTGTTTCAACCGGCCGCTCCACAAACGCAAGCAACGGCATGAAGAAGGTGGGGCGCAACGACCCTTGCCCCTGCGGCAGCGGCAAGAAGTACAAGCGGTGCCACGCCGCTGCCGCGTAGATGGTGCCTAACTGGCAGGATTCCTATTCGTCATCTCACTCCCTGCGTATAATTCCTTACATGGATGCTCCACCTCCAGGATATGTACCTCAATCTCATCAGGAGCATCTAACGGTGTGGACAGGAGATGAAATTTATGAATAGTCAGAACATCCTCGTGTATGGGGCGGACTGGTGCAACGACTGCGTACGAGCCAAGCGCCTCCTTGAACGGTACGAGATTCCATTCAGTTGGATAGACGTTGACGACGATCAAGAGGCCTAGGAGTACGTCAAGCAGGTCAACAACGGAATGAGGATCATACCGACCATACTGTTCCCGGACGGCTCCATTTTGGTTGAACCAGCCGATTCCGAGCTCGCACTAAAGCTGCAGCCCTACCTGCAACATACCTAGACTTTCAGGATCCCCTTCCGCCAGGACCATCCCTTCGGCACCGACTGTTGGCATCCATGCACAACCGGTTACGAAACCGCCCCGCCGATACACGTCCCGCCTCCTAATAGATACGCCCGCTCCCCTCCGGCATTGCCCAGACCATTCCCTCCCGTTGTAGCTTAGGGGACAAGCCTTACCAGCAATAGAGAACGTGGGTGCAGGGCGCGCCCGGCCCTTCTGCTGTATCATAAAGGTGCATGCGCACCGATGCCCGCCCAGGTCATGAGCAACCTCATGAACAACGCCCGCATTTCAGAAATCTTCGGCAGGATCGCCTCCCTCACCCAACTCAACGGCGAGAATGTATTCATCGTCAGGGCCTACCAGCGTGCCGCAGGGACCATCAAGGACCTGCCAATGGAGTTGGACCAGTACGTGCGCGAAGGTGGCCGCTTACGGGAGATAGAGGGTATAGGCGAGGCCATTGCAAAGAAAATCACCGAGATCCTGGACACTAGGCGACTGGATTTCTACGAGAGGCCCAAGGCCGAATTTCCGCCTGGTCTCCTGGAAATTATGGGCATCCCCGGCGTTGGCCCCAAGACAGCCATGCTTATCTGGGGACAGCTTGGCATCACAACTATCCAGGAGCTGGAAGCGGCTATAGAGGACGGCCGGATTAACCGTCTCCCGCGCATGGGCGAAAAACAGGCCCAGAACATCCTGCGCACGCTCCGGGCCGCATATCCCAGCTCCAAGGTATCCGACGCCGTAAGGTGAGACATACATGGCGGTCAATCGTAAAAAATCGCCACCCGCATCGAAGCGAGACCGATCTGCTAAGTCGGCCCAACAGACTTCAACCACCAACGCCGTTCAGGAGGAGCTGGACCGCCTGAATGTGGCCCTCCAGAACGGCACTGACTGGCCGGAAGCGTTATTGGAGGCCGTGGGCCGCTGGCCCCTGCCCTATGAGGAGGTTGACGGCACCCATTATCAGTACCTGCTCCTGGAAGAGGCATTCGACTGGATCGCCCTAGCCGGCCGCCTCCTGCCCGAGACCGACGGTGCAGTTCCGGATGATGAGAAGTACGCGCTCTTATTTGACGGGCGCCTCCCGCAGGAACTGACCGAGTCCCGCCTCCGCGACCTTATGGGACCTGAGAAGTACCGCGGCCACCTCAACCACTTCTATGGTGTGGTAGTGGAGGAGTCTCTCCTGCTGGCCGTTGAGGAGGAGATACGCAAGGAGCGCACATCCAACGGCAGGCTTGAGACGGACGACGTTGTCGATGCAGCCTACCAGCGGCTATATCGCAATGACCAGATTGCCCTGCTGGAGCTCTTTCGTGCGGAGCTTGCGCGCCCGCCCAGCGAGTCCATATCACTCACCGAACTCAAGGAGTTCACCTACTGGCTGTTCAAGCGCCGCCTGGACACATCCGACAGCGCCCGCGTGGCCAGCGACACCAAGAAAGGATTGCTCCGCCTGCTGCGCCTCCAACGCGACTAGGCCGCTGCCTGGGCATTGCCCAGACCCTTCTTTCCCTCACACCAACATCGGCTTACTGTGCCGCAACTGTGCGAAGGAAGGTGCAGGAAACCTGGGTTTCCGGCCAGGGAGTTTGAGGTCCGAAGATGCTCCGATTCCATCGCGAGTGCTCGACCGAGTCGGCATTTCGCTCATCGCGACTCGCGACAAGTCGGAGGTGCCCCCTCAATCCTCAAAACGTTCGAGGGTGGGAGGGAGGGAAGAAGGCGGTTGCCCCTGCTCCACTGGGGTGGGCACACCCTGCCTATCCACCCAACTGGCCAAGCAATTCCTCAATTCGCTCACTGCGTTCCTGGGCCGTGGTCAGGCGCTGCCGCTCCCGTTCCACCACCTCCTCCGGTGCCCTGCTGCTGAACCGCTCATTCCCCAGCAGCTCCTCCAGGCGCGTCACCTCATCCCGAGACTCGGTAAGCTCCCCTCCTAGCCGCTGCCGCTCCACCGCCAGGTCCACCACGTCGCCCATGGGAAGATATACCGTGGCATCACCTACCACCAGCGTCACCGTCTGGCCGGTGGGCGGCGCACCGCCCCTCAGCGTGGCTAGCGGGTCCACCTGTGCCAGCGATCTGATGGCCTCCGCTTCTTCGGCTATCGCATCTCCGGATACGCCGGTAGCTACCACCGCCTCCAGGGGCTTACGGGGCTCCACCTTAAACTCAGCCCGCACATTGCGAACTGCACGTATCACGTCGGTAACAAGCCGCATTTCCTCCTCGGCAACGTCATCCAGCGCATCGAGCAATGGCTCCGGGTACGGAGCTACCATGATCGATGGGGTCACAGAGGCGTCGCGGGGCAGTACCTCCATAAGTCGTTGCCAAAGTTCCTCTGTAACGAATGGCATGAATGGATGCAAGAGCCGCAGCGTGCGCTCAAGCACATGGGCCAGAACCGATAGCGGTGTCGTGTCTCCGGCGCGGAGTCGCACCTTGGCCATTTCTATGTACCAGTCACAGAACTCGCTCCATATGAACTCGTGAATCTCCCGCTCCGCCTCGCCAAACTGGTACTCCTCCAGCAGCCGTACCGCCTGTCTGGTCATCCTGTGATGGAGACTGAGTATCCACCTGTCCTCCCGGTGCTGGGACCGGGGCACCGCCGGCCAGTCCAAAGGCTCAGTCGCACCCGCCAAGGCCGTGCAGACATACCTGCTGGCATTCCAGAGCTTGTTGGCGAAGTTCCGAGCCGACTCCAGCCTCTCGTCGCCCAGCCGGATGTCGTTGCCCGGAGTGGAGCCGGTTGTCAGTGCAAAGCGCAGAGCATCGGCTCCATAGCGGTCTATCGCCTCCAGTGGGTCGATAGCGTTGCCCCGGCTCTTGCTCATCTTAGCGCCCTCGCGGTCACGGATCAGCCCGTGCAGATAGACCGTATGGAAGGGCACCTCACCCATATTCTCCAGGCCCATCATAATCATGCGCGCCACCCAGAAGAACAGGATGTCATACCCCGTCTCCATGACGCTGGTGGGAAAGAAGTAGCGCAGGTCCTCCGTCTCCTCCGGCCAGCCCAGGGTGGAATGAGTCCACAGCGCTGAGCTGAACCAGGTGTCCAGCACGTCTGGGTCCTGGGTAATGGTCGACGATCCGCAGTAAGCGCACTGGGTTGGGTCATCGATAGTTACCGTCTGTTTGCCGCACTCCTCACAGTACCACACCGGAATGCGATGTCCCCACCACAGCTGGCGGCTTATGCACCAGTCGCGAATATTCTCCATCCAGTTCATATACACACGATCGAACCTCTGCGGCACCAGGCGTACACGGCCGTCCTGCACAGCCTCTATGGCCGGTTTGGCCAGCGGCTCCATGTGTACGAACCACTGCTTGCTGACCAGCGGCTCCATGACCGTGTCGCACCGGTCGCACCGGCCCAGCGACATGTCGTGCTCTTCGACACGTTCCAGCAGACCTTCCCTGTCCAGCTGACCGAGGATGGCCTCCCGGGCCGCGTACCGCTCCTGGCCCTCGTAGGGCCCGGCCGCCTCATTGAGCGTACCGTCCAGGTTCATCACGTTGACCACAGGGAGACCGTGCCGCTGCCCTATCTCGAAGTCGGTTGCGTCGTGTCCAGGCGTTACCTTCAGCGCCCCTGTCCCGAACGATACGTCCACCGCGTCGTCGCCGACGATGGGTATGGAGCGGCCCAGCACCGGCAGCAGCACACTCTTACCGACCGCATCCCTGTACCGTGGGTCCTCCGGGTTGACCGCCACGCCCGTGTCACCCAGCAGCGTCTCCGGGCGCGTCGTAGCCACCGTAAGGTGCCCACTGCCGTCCTCAAAAGCGTACCGGATGTAGTACATCTTTCTCTTCTCCTCGGAGGAGTTCACCTCCAGGTCGGAGAGAGCCGTGGCGCAGCGCGGGCACCAGTTGGTTATCCGCTCGCCGCGGTAGATAAGCCCCTTGTTGTACAGGTTTACGAATGTAGTGCGCACCGCCCGGCTGGGGCCCGGGTCCAGTGTGAACCGTTCCCTGCTCCAGTCGCAGGAGGCACCCAGACGCTGGAACTGCCTGTTGATGATGCTGCCGTACTTGTGGACCCACTCCCACACGCGCTCTACGAACAGCTCACGCCCCAGATGGTGACGTGTCAGTCCCTTCTCGTCCTCGGCGATTGTACGTTCCACCACCACCTGCGTCGCAATGCCGGCGTGGTCGCTGCCGGGTAGCCACAGCGTCGGGTCGCCGCGCATCCTGTGCCACCGGACCATGGCATCCTCCAGGGCAGCAGTTATCGCGTGGCCCAGATGCAGTTCGCCCGTCACATTGGGAGGCGGCATGATGATGACGAAGGGCTCCCTGTCCGGCCTGTCCGGATCGACGGTGGGCGAAAAGTAACCCTGCTCCATCCACCACCGGTAGAGGCGCTCCTCAACCGGCTGGTGGTCGTATGCTCTGGGGAAGTCCCGTCTTTGCTGCGTCGATGCCATAGTTGCCGCTGGTTATAGATTATAGCTACGGGCAATTGTAGGCACGGCGACGGAAACCGTCAACGAGGGCGAGGGGAATCGGGAAGTAGCACCAACCAACTATCTGACGTTGCTACTGCATCAAGGAGATTCTAGTATGACTGGCGAAGCGAGCGGATAGTTGTGAGGTTCATTTTGCCTCTGCTACAATAGGAAACCCGGGTAGAACCCCATGCTGTGTACCAGTGGCGCCTTCGTCATAGACAAGATTGTACCCAATTTCGTACGTACCTGACTCAGCAGGTGCACGTATTGTGATTGAACGGTTGGGAATGGCACCATGCCGTAGGGTTTCCCCTTCCATGACCTCTGCTCTTGTCCAGCCAATATACGAGAAACCAACCACGTCAGCCACTACAACGCTAGGAGGCTCAAGGATGCTTATACCAGGAGACACAAATACCCACATTTGGGCATTGTGAGCAGGATGCCCTTCCTCAACTCGTATGCGGAACCTCACCGTTCGTTGTTCCTCAGGCTCCATGCGTATTGGCAGGTCCCCATCACAAGTCACAACACAAACAGGCTGCATCTCCATCTCTCTCTCAGCCATCCCCTGTTTGAATGCGTCCACCATATTCCTGTAATTGGCTTGCACTGAAGGCGTTGCGGCCCGCTCCACCTCTCTGAGACTCTGAAGCAGGAATGCAATACCAACCCCCAGGGCGAACAAACCAACACCCCGCCAACCCATTGAGCCTGCTACCGAAGCGTCGATTCTGGCTTTCGCAACCGCTGAGAGGCCTGCCGCCAAGATAAACATCAAGCCTGGAGCTACTACGCTTCCATAGACGCCCAATGAATTGGGATTGGGCAGAGGATCTAATATAGCTCTCCTGAGCCTCTTCCGTCTGCCCGCCCATCTGGCTTGATCTAGCTCTTTCTTGATCTTTGTTAGAGCTTGTTCGGAACTCTCATCCTCCAGAGCCTGCTTCAATCTGGTCACGCGAGCGGCGGCTTCTTGAAGATCCTCCTCCTCTTGTCTGGCTCTGGCGAGCCGGTATTGCTCTATCGAACTGCCAAGAAACGTAATGGCGACCGCAAATACAGCCCCTAGCACTGCCGCTAAGCCTATCGACAACAGTATTGTTACGTCGTACAGCGCTGTCATCTAACTACACCTCCAGACACATCACCAAACACCTAGTTTACACACAGTAGCACCTATGTTCCAAGTAGAAGTGGCCCAGTTCTGGTGACAGTTACCCCTCCCCCTTCCGCCCAGGCGTATAATGGAAGTTCGGATACCCGTTCACGCCGTACGTTGCCCCACACCACGAGACCGCGGCTCTCTGCACGGACACCCTGACCCTGGATTCGGTTTACCTTTCGGCAGAACGCCAACATCTGCCCACCGGACAGTCGGAAGGCCCAGAAATCATAGATGCAACCGGACACAATAACATCTGAGCACGCTGCCAGCGCGCACTGGATCCGCAACCTGGTGGTCATCTGGCTGGCCCAGTGCGTCACGCTCATGGGCTTCAGCTTCGTGTTTCCCTTCGTGCCTCTATTCGTCCAGGAGCTGGGCATCACTGGCCCGGCCCAGGCGGCACTATGGGCCGGCATCTCCAGCACTGCCCAGGGTCTCACCATGTTCCTCGCCAGCCCAAGCTGGGGCATGATTAGGAGACAGGTATGGCCGCAAGCTGAACGTCCTACGGGCGATGATCGGCGGCGGCGTACTCACAGGTCTCTCTGGCCTCGTCGGCAACTTCTATCAACTCACGGCGTTGCGTCTTCTTACTGGCCTGGCATCGGGCTCAGTAGCGCCCACAATGGCACTGGCGGCCTCCGCCTCCCCCAAGCATCGTATAGCTTTCACCATAGGCGCAGTGCAGTCCGCACTTTTCGTGGGGACCACCGTGGGCCCCCTATTCGGCGGCCTGCTTGCAGATGCCGTTGGCTATAGAGCCACCTTCCTGATCGCGGGCGGAGTGGTGATTGCCGCTGCTTTGCTCCTGCTGGTATTCGTCCAGGAGAACTTTCAGCGGCCCGTGGAGCCCAAGCCTATCTTTGCCCGCGAAGCATTTGCAGACATGTTCGGCCTGATATCCTCCAGGACACTGGCGCCCTTGCTGGGCACCATGTTCATCGTGCAGATCGCTCCCATGATGATGTTCACCATCCTACCTGTGCTCCTGATGTCCTTTGGCCAGGGCAGCGGGGCCACATCCACCGGTGTCGACTTCGGCATCCTGGGGATCACGGCGGCTGTAGCAGCCTACGTCACCGGCTGGCTCAGCTCCAGGATGAGCCTCACAAAGATGCTGGTCGCGGCATGCGTGGGAGCCGGCATCTTCTATCTGCCTCTTATCTTCGTGAGTTCGGTACTGCCCCTCTACCTCTTCCTGGGAATCGGCGGCCTGTTTCAGGGAATCCTTTCCAGCTCCACCAATGGCTTGGTTGGTCTGGTACTCCCGCCTGAAAAGCAAGGTGCCGGCTTTGGTGCTACTCAGAGCACCTTCGCCCTGGCCATTGCCATCGGGCCTCTGATCGGAGCGGGTATCGCGACAGTGGGTGGCCTGCGTTCGGTCTTCCCATTCCAGGCCGCGGCCCTTCTGGTCACCACCGTCATCGTCATGCGGCTGCTCGCTGGCCGGGGCAACGCCCCACAGCCATCTGCCGGGTCTGGGATAGACTCCACGCAGCGAATATGAAGCGACATCTGCTTACTGCTGGTACTGCGATAATTCTTGCTTTGGGGGTGGCCTGTACACCGGCTAAACCCACGACGCCTCCCATATCGACGCCGACTTCGACCGCGACTGCTACTCCCACCTTCACTCCTACATCCCTTATATCATCACCTACAGCAACTCCGCGCCCCACGCCTGAACCGACCTCCACCCATATAGCAACCTCAACACTAGCAACCTCAACACCGTCTCCAACGCCAACCGCTACAGTGGAGCCGTGCAGGACCCCATATACGACTCCGATCGTCCAGGGGCCCTCGGGGCCGGAGCCGCCTGCGGACGGCGACAGAGTCTTTCGCTCGCTTACCGTAGACCCTGGCAATGCCTTCATCCTTGTCCTGGGCACTGAGCGGAACGGCTTCGTTCGCAGCGAAGATGGCGGACAGACCTGGACACGCCACCGGGCCGGGTTCCGAGCTGACGGCACCGCCTATCCGGAGGTCTGGGACATCGACATATCTTCGAGCGACCCAGACGTTGTGATGGCAGCCACGTTGAATTCGCCCGGCCCACCGACCGGCCCCAGGGGCCAGCCAGGGATCTACAAGAGCACCGACGGTGGAAAAAGCTGGACTCAGTTGAACTGTGGCCTCACCACCTCGCGGGCCGTTTCCGTACGCATCGATCCATCCAACCCCGAAATCGCCGTCGCCGGCCTCGAGGGCGGCTTCCCCTCCTACACCAGCGACTCCAACCTCTACCCGGGTGGAATCTTTCGCACGGAGGACGGCGGTGAGAACTGGACCCGCGTTGACGTCGGCCCCGACGATGATCGCAGTGGGTTCTCGATCATGCAGAGAGTGCCAACCGATCCCCCGACGCTCATTACATTCGGCTCAAGTATTGACGATACCAGTAGGAACATCGGTTTCCTGCGGAGCAGCGACATGGGTACAACATGGGAGTTTTTCGCCAGTGAGTTAAGGAACAAACCCATTTCCAACTTCGCCATCTCTAGCGATGGACAGGTGATATACGTCAACGAAAGCGGCACCTACTTCGGCTGGATATCAAGAGACGCTGGATCAACTTGGAGCCAGAGCGATATTATTCAGGTCAACGGCCCCATAGCTGTCTCGCCGATCGATTCCAACCTGGTTCTATTTTCATCCCATGGTGACCTGCGGCGCTCTACCAACGGCCTGGGCACAATACAGGTTGTCAAGGACACGGATATGCCTATCAGAGAGATCGTTTTCGCGCCCTCTGACCCGAATGTCGTGTACGCCGAGACGGACGGATACCTGCTCTATCGCAGCGACGACGCCGGAGTCACGTGGCGACTGTTGGTCAACATCCGGGAAGAGGTCATCAACGCACAGCTTGAGTAGAATCGCGCACCAACACGGCATACCACTAGCCGGTCAGTAACTCCCTGGCCATCAAAGCGGCTCCCACCGTCCCAGAGTAGCGGCCCAGCTTGGCTCCTACTATCTCCACTGCTGACCGATGCGACAGCAGTGACCGTGTCTGGACACTCTCCGCGACAGTGCTTATCAGCTCCGGCAACCCTTCTATCACACCGCCACCCAGGATCACCAGTCTTGGATTGAATAGGTTGACCAACGATGCGACACCCGCGCCCAATGCCTCCCCTGTCTCCGCCACCAGTCGTAGCGCCAGTGGATCGTTCACGTGCGCCGCCTCGGCCACCATCGCCGCTGTGATGGCGGACGAATCGCCCTGGGCCAGCGCCATCAGCGCGGAGCCCGCTTCCGGATCCGCCTCCACCGCCTGTTGGGCGCGCAGCCCGATAGCCCATCCTCCGGCGTGGGCCTCCAGGCAGCCTTGATTCCCGCATCGGCACGGTGGCCCGTGCAGGTCGATCACCGTGTGCCCTACCTCACCGGCCACGCCCGTGGAACCAGTCAGCAGCCGCCCCCCAATTATCACACCTCCGCCGATTCCGGTGCCAACGAACACGCACAACAGGTCTGACACATCCCTTCCAGCGCCGCATATCCACTCGCCCCATGTGGCCGCACGCACGTCATTGGTCACGGTCACCGGCACACCCAGCGACTCCTGAACCAACTCCCGTATAGGGACCTTTTGCCACCTCAGGTTGGGTGAGTCCAGCACCACGCCGGTGTCTGGATCGATCTGTCCGGCCACACCCATGCCTGCCGCGCCTATCACTCTGCCGCTTGCCTGCTCCTTCAACTCCTCAACGCAACGGGCCAGCTCTCGGACTATCTCTGCAACCTCCAGGTGGGCACCGCTGTCCCTGCGGCAACTGGCGATCACCCGGCCCTCCGAGTCCACCAAGGTCGCCTCTACCTTGGTACCCCCAATGTCCACGCCCACCGTCAACTTGGCCGCTGCTTCAGTCATAGTCGTATCCTCGTTCCGCTAACCCTCAGGTGCATCGAAGCGTAGCCCTTCGCCATAGCCGTTGCAAGCCGGCAAAGAGCATCGCCTTTCACTTTCCGTCACATCGCCATTACAATAGGCGCTTAGTGCCTGGGACACCGGAGCCTACATGATAACCACCCGCCAACACTGCCTCTCCTACGCCTTCCAGCAGCCTGCCACGCTGCCTTTGGGCGATTACGTGGCCCCAGGCTGCCGGGAGAGCTATTGAGCATGCCACACGGCAGGCCCGGGCCTCTTACCCTCCTACACACCGCTGACCTGCACGTTGGTAGTGACGTTTACGCCCAGGAGGCCCTCCTGGGCTTGGACAATGTAATCCGAGCGGCCCAGGACGCCTCCGTTGACGCCGTTCTCATAGCCGGAGACCTGTTCGACTCCCACAGGGTGCCATCCAACATCATAAGCTACGTATTTGACTCCCTGGCCGATCTTGCGCGCCCCGTGGTGCTGCTCCCTGGCAACCATGACACACTACTCACATCCGACTCCCTACCTATTCCAAAGTTGCCGGACAACGTGCGCATGATCCGGGAGCACAAAGGCGAGCTTGTCACCCTGCCGGAGCTGGGCCTGGGCGTATGGGGCAGACCCGTCTATGACCACGCTCCCGACTTCCATCCCCTGGCCGGCTTCCATCCCCGTCCGGACGGCCTCTGGTACGTGGCTATAGCCCACGGCTTGGTCATGGACGGCACCACCGGCCTGTCCCGCTCGTCGCCTATCCAGCCTGAAGAGCTGGCTACTGCCGACTGTGACTACATAGCACTGGGCCACGTACACCGGTTTCATGAGGTCACACGCGGCAACACACTTGCCTTTTACAGCGGCGCACCCTCAGGCACCCGGACACCTACCGTGGCCCTGGTAACTATGGACCCGGGGAGCGGCGTCGCCGCCCTGGAACACCCCCTGCCCTATCCGGCAGCGGGCTGAGGCCCGCCCGGTCCAGTTCATGGAAGTAATGTCAACTGACACCAGCCGCCCACCATCGTTATGATCCGCGTAAGCCCTTACACTAGGCCTAGTAGACCGTTATCGTGGTTCGATTAGGCCATTTCCTTGGCCCTCGTAATCATCCATAAGAATGATTGTTACCATACTGGAGTGTTCTACTATGTTTAACAGCCGCATATCACACATATCACGCAGCAACCAGCCGAACCGGGAGAGGCGGTCTGGAAATATTGGTTTGCGCGATTCGAATACTGCAATGAGTACGTCGTCTGCCTCAAGGGTAGTACGTCCGCTTGCCCTGATGCTCCTACTCGCGCTCGGCGTGGTGCTATCCGCCTGTGTAGGTGACGATGCTACTGCTACGCCAACGACCACGGCCACTACCGTCGCCCCCAGTACATCTCCCACATCTACAGCAGACGCTGATGGCACGTTGGAGGTGCGGGTCACCGACCTGCCGAACCAGGCCATAACCGCTGTAGAGATAGTCGCCGAACAGGTCCAGGTGCATAGCGCCTCCACCGGCGAGTGGATCACCGTAGTAGAGGAGTCCGTAAACTTCGACCTCATCGCGGTGGCTGGCGTCGAAGAGGTGCTAGGAAGCGGTACCCTGGAGCCCGGCGAATACACCCGGATCCGTCTGACCATTACTGCTGCCACAATCACCGTGGACGGCGAGCAGATCGAAGCCACCGTCCCCGGCGAAACCCTACGCATCGTACGGCCATTTACTATCGAGGCAGGCGAGACCACTATTGCCACTCTGGACTTTGACGCCGAAAAGTCTGTTGTTGCCCAGGGTAACGGCAGTTACCTGTTGAAGCCCGTAGTCACCCTGCTTGTGCGCAAGTCGGATGAACCCTTCCAGCCCGCGGGGGAAACCACGGCAACACCCACCCAGGAGGCTACCGGTGACTTCTTCCTCGAAATCGAGGAGCCTGAAGAGATCGAAAGCATAGTCGCTGAAGCGACCATCACAGTCGTCGGCAGGACTCGGATAGACGCCGTGGTAAGTGTCGACGACATATTCGCTTAGGTGGATGAAGACGGTAGGGTCCAGGTGCTCCTTGAGCTTGAGGAAGGCGGCAACACCATAGAAGTCATAGCCAGCATTGAGACCGGTGAAGAGCTGGTGGAACTCCTCGTAGTAATTTACTCACCGTAGCATAGGGAGGTAAGGGGAAATGTATACAGTCGGGACAAACCGGGGGGTGGTCGGTCATACCCCTACTTATAGCTGCATTGCTGGCTTTGGGCTCGGCCACCGCTGCCCTGGCGGATGCCGCGGCATCACCGGCATTGCTTCCGTCATGCGAAAAGGAGCATGGACGGCCATCAGACCGGGAGCCGCCTCCGGGACAGCTTTCACGCCGAGGCGTTGTCGGTGACGTAGTGAGAATCATCGAAGAGGACGGTACGCTCATCGCCATCGTCGTCGGTACGCAGTTCGGTACCGTTGAGATCGGTATCCCCGAAGATCTTGATACGGACGCAGGTGTAGGCGACCGCGTGGCAGTGCTCACCGTGAAGGAGCCGAAGCCCCTGGTGGATGGCGAACCTCCGGAAGGCGGGGAGACAGACACACCATTTACCGTCGTGCCGCTGGAGGAAGGTCAAACTGGTACGCCCTTCCGTACGACCGTTGCCAAGAAGATAACCATAATTCCAGGCACGGCAACCGGGTCCCATCATCGAGGCGTGGTCCTGTCCCAAGGTGACGGCACCACTGAGATCATAGACGACGAAGGGAACGTCGACGAGTTCGAAACCACCGATAGCGGCGGCGTCCAGGTGCCACCTGAAGAGGGCGAGGGTGAAGGCAGTGGCGAAGGCACATCCGGTGGAGAAGGAGAGGGCGAAGGCGAAGGGGATGAAGAGTCTCCTGAGGTGGAGGATGAGACCATATCCTCCGGTACCGACGCCATCATACTTCTCCAGTGCGGCGCCGCCGGCTCTGACCCCCTAATTCGCAGCATCCAGCAGGCGGCTAGGATTGCCGAGCGGCTGGAACGTATTCAGACCAAGTTCGCAGACGACCCCGACAAGCTGGCGAAGTTCGAGGACCTTCAAGAGAAGCAGGAGGAGCGAATCCAGGCCAGACTGGACAGGACCGCCAACAACGCACCGCCAGGGTCTCAAGGTAGTATAGGCAAGGCTCAGCGCAACGCTCGCGGCGAATGCGAGGAGGACCCTGACCCCGAGCTATGCCCAGACTACACGCGCAAGCGCAAAGGCAAAGGCAAGTCTTCGGGCAGCAATGGCGGAGATGACGGAGACGGCGGAGACATCGGCCGTGGCCAGGGGGCGGCGGTGGTTCCTCAGGCGGTGGCGGTTCATCGGACGGTGACAAGGGTAAGGGGCCGTCGGAGGACAAAGACAAGGATCCACCGGAGGACAAAGGCAAGAAGTAGCCCATCGCATAGAACAAATAGAGAGGGGCTCCCTACAGAGCCCCTCTCTATTTACTTACGGCTGCTAGCGCCGACATGCTTCAACCAATGGCCTCACTCAGATACCTCACATAGCAGAAGTTACATGGCTTGGCCGTACGGGTAGTTCGTCTAGATCGTGGTTGACCCCCAGGGGGTTCTGCCTGGCCCCCTTCAACAACGGAGGCATGTGCTCTACTATAGCGGTGTGCCGGGTATTGCCGCCTGAAAGGGACGCACATCATGACGACCATAAATGGACGGTACCACCAGCTTCATCCCGGCTCCCTCAAGCTGTACCAGGAAGCTCAGGAGCTGTTTCCAGACGGAGTAACCCATGATACCCGGTACTTAATGCCATTCCCCATCTACGTCACCCACGCCGAAGGCCCCTACAAGTGGGACGTGGACGGCAATCGGTACATGGACTACGTCATGGGCCACGGTTCGCTGCTCCTGGGACACTCCCACCCCGCCGTAGTTGAAGCGGTGACCACACAGATGTCCAAAGGCACCCACCTAGGCGCATCCCATGAAACTGAAATACGCTGGGCGCAATTGGTCACCAAACTGATCCCCTCTGCCGATAAGGTGCGATTTACCAGCTCCGGCACGGAGGCCACCCTAATGGCCCTGCGACTGGCCCGTGCATACACCGGCAAGAGCAAGGTCATCAAGTTCAAAGACCACTTCCACGGCTGGCACGACTATGCTGTGGCAGGCGTCAGCTCTGTGGCCGGTGTCCCGGACGCCACGCTCAGCACCATGATCGTCCTGGAGGCCAATGACGTCTCCCTGGTGGATCGTACTCTGGCCCAGGATGCTGATATCGCCGCCATCATTCTGGAGCCCACCGGCGCTCACATGGGCATGCTCCCCATCCAGCCCTCCTTCCTCAATGACCTGCGCGATGTCACCCGGCACCATGGTGCAGTGCTGATATTCGACGAGGTCGTCACCGGGTTCCGCACCTCTCCGGGAGGTGCCCAGGACCGATACGGCGTCACGCCGGATCTGACCACTATGGCCAAGATCTTGGGCGGCGGCCTGCCCGGCGGCGGCGTGGCCGGCAAGGCGGACATCATGGACATGATCCAACACACGGGTGAATCAGACTGGGACGGCTCCCACCGAGTAGCTCATCCAGGCACATTCAACGCCAACCCTCTATCCGCCGCGGCTGGAGCTACTGCCCTGTACCTGGTAGCTACAACCAACGTTAACGCCCGCGCTGATGCCATGGCCCAGCGCCTCAAGGGCGGCCTCAACTATCTCCTGGCAACAATGGAGATACCAGGCTGTGCCAACGGAGTCGCATCTCTGGTCCACGTTACCTTGGGGGCCAGGCATGAGTGCGACGGTGGCATATGCAGCCTCACCGCTGGCCAGATAAACGGCGCCGCAACTCCTCAGCGCTCCTCCGTCCTGAAGCGCGCCCTCATCAACGCCGGCGTCGACCCCATGGGCGGCCGCGGCTGCATCGTCTCGGCGACGCATACTGAGCAGGACATCGATCGCACCATCGAAGCCTATGAAGAGGCACTCACTGCCATGCGCAGCGAGGGAATTATTTAGAAACGGCTACAGGGAAAGGACTGACCACTGCGGTGAACTGCCCTAACTGCGACACCTACAACCGGGCCAGCGCCAACTACTGCTCCAACTGCGGGAGGCAGTTAGCAACGCCTGACAACGTGGAGCCTGAAGCCAGCGGCGGAGGCGGGACACAGTCTCCGCACCGCATTGCGCAGGAAATCGCTCTCTCAGAGTCCACAGAGTACGCAGGCGTCGGCATCAGGGCTATTGCATACGTAATTGACTTCCTCTTGGTAAATATCATGGGAATCGTCATCCTGATAGCCGTAGACCCGTCTGGACTCATCGCATATGTCGCTGCAATCAGCTACTGGGTGCTGTTCATTGGACTACGCGGACAGGCGCCCGGCAAGATGGTCATGGGCTTACACGCTGTCCGGGCCGGACGGCCAGTGCCAGGCATCGGACCGGCCTTGGCCAGAGAAACGTTAGGCAAGCTAATGTCGATTCTATCTTTGGGGCTTGGGTATGCCTGGGCATCCCGGGACCCCAGGAAGCAGACCTGGCACGACAAGCTGGCCGGCACCTACGTGATCCGCACCCGAACTGGCATATTCACTCCACCACCCGAATAGCACCGGTACCGCTTGTTCACTTCGTGAATGAGTAGGGGCAGGTTTGAAACCTGCCCCTACTCATTCACCATTGTTCCATCTACCTAGCCGCCAGCCGGTATAACTGCTAGCTCCATGTTAGACGGGTGATCCGGGTCGTGGTACACAGCGTTCTCCGCCACCGCCTTGCGCAGACTACGTCCCTGCGGTTCGCCGGTGTTGGGGTTAACGTCAAATCGTGGGAAGTTGGAGCTGGATATGTCCACCCGTATTCGATGCCCCTTCTTGAACAGGTTGCCCGTGGGGTACAGAGGAAAGCTAACCTTGTACACCTGCCCAGGCTCCATCATCTCAGGCTTCTCATATGAGTCCCTGTACCGCACCCGCATTATGCTGTCCGTCAGGTTCAGGTCAAACCCATCCGGGTAGTCCTCGTTGGGCGGACAAACGTCCAGCAGCTTGGCGGTGAAGTCGGTGTCCGGCGCGGAGGAAGAGATCCACAGGTTCACCGTTACGGGGCCCGTGACCTCTACGTCCTCCTCCAGCGGTCTCGTCTGGAACACAAGCACGTCATGTCGAGCCGAAAGAGGCAGATACGGCGGCTTGCTTCCGTAAAAGTCGGGCCGCTCCTGCTGATGGAAACCGCCGGCCAGAGACATGAGACCAGAGTGGTTGCCCCCCAGCGTAGGCACCGGGTTGTCCGGGTCGAACTGGAATGTCGTCGGTCCACTTGCCGAAGGCACCTCGGCGCTCAGCTGCCCGTCGTGGTGAAAGTAGTAGTTGGTGAACTGCGTGCGGGCCAGCGGCCACTCGTTCTCGAACCGCCAGTAGCCGCCGTGGTTCATCCTGCCCTCGGCGTTCTTGCAGCCATCGCCTCCACCCATGATGAACAGCCGCAGAGGTGGCTCGTCCTTGACGCCGTTGTCCAGGCCCTTGAGCCAGGCGTCATACCACATAATGTGGAAGTCCCACCAGTTCTCCGCCAGGTTGCCGTCCAGCATCGCCGTGGGGCCGAACTCGATCTCTCCCGAGTAGCTAACCGACCGCTGGCCATGAGTCCAGGGGCCCATAAGCACACGGATCGGCCCCTTCTTGATCTTGGACAAGCCGATGTAGTTCTCGAACGTCGTGCGCGTGTAGGAATCGTACCAGCCACCCGAATGGAGTTGCGGTACGTCCGACCAGTTATCGTAGAACAACTCCCCTGCCAAGCCCGGCTTCTTCCAGTAGTAGTCGTAGTCGCCACGGCTCCACAGCTCCAGCAGATAGTCCTCATAGTCGGGTGTCCAGCGCAGAGGCGACAACCCCTTCTTCCAGGGCATCCGCTGGAACCAGTCCTCCACGGAGGTGGCCTCCAGTGCCTGGGCGATCACCGGGTCGGACTGGGCCTCCTTGCTGAGGCGGGCCTGGTTCAACGCCCAGCCCACCTGGCGCAGCTCGAACGCACCGTTGTGGCGAGCCGAACTCATGTAGGCATTGGAGAAGGCTCCGCAGTCCACCATCATCGTTGACAGGTGTGGCGGGTTCATGGCTGCCATGGCGCCCTGGGTGTGGGCCCCGTAGGATGTCCCGAACGTCCCCGTCGTGCCCTCTGACCAGGGCTGCCTGGCTATCCATTCCACACAGTCGTAGCCGTCTTCTGCGTCGCTGACATACTTGTGGAAGTTCCCCTCAGAGTTATACCGCCCGCGGTTGTCCTGCATGACAACGACGTAGCCGCGCTCCGCGAAGTAGCGAGCAGCGTCTTCCATCCGACCTGCCGCTTTGTCGTAAGGCGTGCGCTGAAGCAACACAGGGAAGGGCCGGTCCAGCGCGAGACCATCCTGCGCCGGAAGATAGATGTCCGTCGCCATGTGCTTGCCGTCCCTCATTTCAACCATTACATCCTTCTGGACCTGGACCTCATACATCGCCTCCGAACGCACGCTGCTGTTGTACGTCATGTCGCCTCCTTACTCGTGTTCAGGCCATTACCGCGCCTGTCGCGCTCTGATTCGGGTGACAATCGGGAACCGATTTACCAAACCAACTCGCGCGCGCCCAACTTCGTCTCAACGCGGCAGATTAGGCCCCATTGTATGCGTCCCGTTATACCGCGGCAAGCCACCTTCCTTGACACCACACAACGCCCTCCCTACAGTTGCGACGTATCGCCTCAACCACTAGTCACACCCTAGCGCGCGATAACAAAGGAACGAAAAAGGAGGAGGCATGCCAGGACGCTACCACGGACTCACGCCGTACCAGGACTACGAGGACATGCTGGTGGAGAAGCGGGACGGCGTCGTTGTGGCGACGCTCGACGCACCTGAGAAGCTGAACGCACTGACTCCGGGCATACGCTACGGCCTCAAACGTATCCTTGAGGATGTGAACGACGATGACGACGCCAAGGTGCTGGTCCTCACCGGCGCGGGCCGTGGGTTCAGCTCCGGCGCTGACCTGGGGGGTGGTGCGGCGGCCTCAGCGCAGCAGCCCAGCCGCCAGGAGGTAACCGAGTCACGTTACGGCTGGATCAACCGTATGCGTACCATGAACAAACCCATCATCGGCGCAATCAACGGCGTCGTAGCCGGCGGCGGGTTGTCCGTAGCTCTGGGCTGCGACGTACGCATCGCCTCGGACCGGGCACGCTTCGTATCCGCCTTCATGCGCCGCGCCATCATGCCGGACATGGGCTCCACCTGGTTCCTTCCAAGGCTCGTGGGCACCTCCCGAGCGCTGCTGATGCTATGGCTCAGCGACGACGTAAACGCCGAAGAGGCCCAGAGCATTGGCCTGGTAGACATGGTGGTTCCACACGACGAACTTATGGAGCGTGTCATGGAAATGGCGGCACGCCTGGTCAGCGCCCCGTCCGTAACGCTGGAACTTACCAAGAAAGCCATCTATCACGGGCTGACGGTCGGCCTGGAAACCCAGACCGACTACGAAGAGAATATGCTGGCCACGGCCGGGCGCACCGAGGATGTCCAGGAGGGCCGAGCCGCCTTCCGCGAGAAGCGCCAGCCGGTGTTCAAGGGACGCTAGAACCCACTCATACGGAAGGTACAGAAAACCTGGGTTTCCTGCCGGGGAGATTGAGGTCCGATGATGCTCCGACTCCATCGCGAGTGCTCGACCGAGTCGGCACTCCGCTCATCCCGATGTGTCGGGACAAAGTCGGAGGGTGTCCCCTCAATCAAAACATTCGAGGGCGGGTGGGCGGGAAGTAGGCGCACATTCGCTAACCCCTGCCTTACGTCCCATCTCCGCCGACCTTAGCGCTCTCCATACTGGCGATGAGTTCCTTCACGGGCGGCCTCGCCAGGAAGATGCACAGACCAGCTATAGCTATCAACCCACCGAATATGGTGAATATCAGTCTATAGTTGCCCGTCAGATCGTGGACTACGGCGGCGCTGAGCGGCCCTGCGGCGTTGGTTATCATCTGCACCGGCCACACCACACCTCGCACAGCCCCCAGGGACTCCCTGCCGTAGTAGTCAGCAAATATGACCTGATAGAAGGTCATCATGCCGCCGCCCAGCACTCCCATATACGCTCCCCACACCAGGCTCAGCTGTATAGAATTTACAGCCAGCAGGAACCCGAACCCGCTGGCCATCAACACAAAACTTGCGGCCAAGCTCCGCCGCGCGCCGTACCTCTCGGTCAACATGCCTGCCACCAGAGCACCCAGGGCGCCGCTTGCGGACCATACCGCTACCACCCATACGCCAAGCGCCGGGTCTATACCCTGCTCCGTAAGGTACGGTATCAGGTGCAGCAGAAGGCCAGGGAGCACCATGAAGGCCATTGAGGAGCCCACCAACAGCAGGTAGAAGGACGGCAGATGCACAACCTGCCTCAGAGTGAGGGAGACCTCCAGCCCGATGTTCCCAGCCTCTCCCCCATCCACGCCTGCGGCTATCCGGCGCTCCATCTCCTCCGGCGTAACGCCGTCGGGCAGCAGCCCCATATCCTCGGGCTGACGCCTCAGGAATATCGCTACGGGAAGAAGGGACATCGACCATATCACGAGACCTGCTGACGCCGAGGCCCAACGCCAGCCCCAGATACCCAGCACGTACTGCACGTAAAGCGGTGTGATGGAGTTGCCTGCCATTATCCCCAGGCTGCCCAGAGCCACCGCCCTGCCGCGCTTCTCCACGAACCATTTGGGAATAATGACCTGTGCCGCCAGCGCGATCACACCCATATTGCTCACGCGGCTGAGTATCTGCAGTGCGTAGAACTGCCAGAGCTGGGTAACACCCGCCATCATGACGAATGAAGCGCCCAGGGCCGTGAAAGCCGCCACCAGTATCCACCGCGCACCCACGCGGTCCACCATTGGGCCCACCACCATCGCTACAACGCCGCCTATGATTGTGCCGACGGAGGTGGCTCCTGTAAAAACCGTATGGCTCCAGCCGAATTCATCAGTAATGGGGTTCAACAGTACGCCCAGGACTGGAAACGTGCCGGCGCTCTGTGTGAACCCAGTCAGTGCCACCACGACAACGATCACCCAACCGTAGTAGAAGGGGAACCATGCTTGTGACCGCCTGCCATTCACCATATGCAGCTATGTTACTCCAGGACGACCCAGGCCACCAGTTCCGCTATGCGCCGGTCCATTCCAGGCACACTTCAATGCACTACTTTCTTATCAAACAACGACTGTACCTCAGAGCCCGTGTACCCAAGCTCGCGAAGCACCTCCGCAGTGTGCTGCCCCAGCGTCGGGGCCGGCCCTTGGGCCACTCCAGGCGTCTCCGACATCTGGAAAGCAAGCCCGCTCAGGCTGATAGACCCGTACTCTGGTGACTCCACATCCACGATCATGTCCTGGTCCCGCAGAATGGAGCTCGCCTCTTGCATGGTACGTACCAGCGCAGCCTTTACTCCCGTTAGTTGGAGACGGCCAACCCACTCCTCCACCGTGCCATCGGCCAGCAGGGCGGCCAGGGCTTCTGTGATCGGCTCCTCTTGCCTCTCCCCATCCTGGGGCCACAGCGATACCAGGTCTTCACGCTTCAACACCTGGCATAGCACCCGCCACTGGTCGGCGGTATCGCACGCCAGGTACAGCCAGCCGTCCCGCGCCTCATAAAACCGGTGCGTGGCGTCCATACCCAACGTCTCCACCCTGGACGACGTCCAGGGCCTGCCCTGAGTGAACATGAACTCACCCGCCTGTACGGAGATGGCCGAGTTGAGCAGACACGTCTCCACCCACTGCCCCTGACCCGTCCTCGCACGATGAAATAGGGCCATGGATACACCCCATGCGGCCATGATGGCACCGGAGTAGTCGGATATGGCGACGCGCAGAAAGGTCGGTGGGTTGCCTGGCTCTCCCTGGTACGCCATCGCGCCACTCATGGCCTGGAACAGCGGGTCGAAGCCCAGCGTCTCAGCGTCAGAACCCCTTGTGCCATAGGCCGTGATCGTGCAGTAGATAATTTGGGGATTGACCTCACGCAGCGTCTCGTAATCTGCGCCCAGCCGCCGCGCCACACCGTGGCGGTAGTTCTCCAACACTACGTCTGCCTCCCGGACCATCCGGTGCAGCACCTCCCTGCCCTCGTCCGTTCGCAAGTTGAGCACGATCCCTCGCTTGCCTCTGTTCCACGACTGAAAGCCCGGCCCAATGCCGCGAAATGCGTCTCCTTCCCACGACTCCACCTTCACCACCTGAGCGCCCATGTCCGCCAGCAGACTCGACGCGTACGCCCCGGCTATGTAACCCGCCAGGTCGACCACCTTAACGCCTTCCATCGCGTGCTTTCGCACTACACCACGCCCCCCCCTCACGCAACTCCGACACCTCACCCTCCGAATACCCCAGCTCTGCCAGCACCGACTCCGTATGCGCCCCACTCAGCGCCGTCGGCTCTGGCAGTACCCCTGGTTGGCCGTGCATCCATACTGGCACGCCGGGTTGTAATGTCATGCCCAGTGTCGGGTCATCCATCGTCCGCATCATCTCGTTGACTGCTATCTGCGGATGGTGAATGAACACATCCCGCTCCTGCACGGTGCCGCACGGAATATCGTTCTTCGTGAGAAACTGGACCCAGTACTCCGCCGGCTTCACCAGGAAGATAGGTTCCAGGATATCCGCCAGGGCGTCGTAGTTCTCGGATGCTATCCCCCAGGGAGCGTCTCTGAACCGTTCGTCATCCGCCAAACCCTCCAGTTCCAGTGCAATGCACAGCTTGTTAAAGAATGTGTTGTTGCCGCAGGCTAGGAAGAACCACCCTTCACTGGCATGGAACAATCGGTAGACCGGTATGCCTACCCATATCCCTTGGCGGAAGGACGACCCCCGTGGGTGAAACGCCTGGCCTGTAGTGAACCCCGCCGTCTGCATAGCCATAGCACCCTGCTGAAGCGATACCTCCACCTTCTGTCCAATGCCATCCAATTCCCGCACCAGCAGCGCCGAGCTTATTGCGAAGCAGGAGGTGAAGGCCGACCCGTACGCAGCCACGGGCAGATAAAGCATCTCTGGCGATTCGCCTGCGCTCCTACCAGCCATCAGTCCCATGAACGCCGCTGCGGTATAGGCATCACCGGGCGTGTTCTCCAAGGATGATCCTTCCGGGTATGTAGGAATGGCACAGTATATGAGACCCGGATGACTCGCTCGCAGAGAGTCATAGGCCAATCCCAGGAAGTGTGCCTCTTCAGGAACACGGTCTATGACCAGAACATCCGCCATAGCCGCCAGCCTTCGCACCACATCCCGGCCTTGTTGGCTTTCCAGGTCCAGCGTCACCAACTCCTTCCCTCGGTTCCACAGGAAGAAGCGCGTGTCGCTCCGTTCGGTCGAGCCACCGGGCGGCTCAATCTTGATCACCCTGGCGCCCATGGTGCCGAGCAGCATGCAGGCATACGGCCCGGCGATATCCCGAGAGAGGTCCAGTACAGTTATCCCGTCCAGCACGCCGGAAATAGAGGCCACCTACTGAGGAGAGGATGGCAGAAGTATAACCCGCGGCCCGCCGTCCAGTCATCGGTACGAACATAGGGGCAGCATATGCCCTGGCAGATGCTATACTCCCTGGCGTCGGCTATGCCATCTAACCAAACACTACCTATCGGATTCCTGGGCGGGACTGGCCCCGAGGGCCGCGGCCTTGCGCTGCGTCTCGCCCTGGCCGGATACCCCATCATCATCGGCTCCCGCGAAAGTGCCCGCGCAGATCAGGCGGTTCGCCGCATGGAGGAACGGGCCAGTGTTGCAGGCGTCCGGGCCGCCACCAACGACCGTGTGGTGGACAACGCCGACACCGTCTTTCTGACCGTCCCGTATGATGCCCAGGCCGGCCTCCTGGAACCGCTGGCAGGGGCGTTGGCCGGTAAGACAGTCGTCTGCACCGTAGCCCCCATCACCTTCGAGGACGGGCAGCCGACTGCCGTTCAGGTACCCGAGGGCTCTGCCGCCGCCCAGGTACAGCGGCTGCTCCCCGGCGCTAAGGTGGTGGCCGCCTTCCAGAACGTCAGCGCCGTGGACCTGTGGGCCCACTCAAGGATACTCGAAGGTGATGTCGTCGTCTGCTCCGACCACCCGCAATCCAAAGAGCAGGTGATGGCGCTGGCGGAGCGCATCCCCAGCCTGCGGGCTGTGGACGGTGGGCCCCTGCTCAACGCCCGCTATGTGGAGGAGCTCACCGCCCTGCTCCTGAACATCAATCGCATACACAAGGCACGCACCATGGTCCGCTTTGTCGGTCTGGAGGACCGTTCATGACCACTAATACGTCCACCCCCAGGGTCACCAGCCTATTCCTCGTCCTGGCCGCTCTCTTCATTACACTGCTCATCACATCCAACATCACCGCGGTCAAAATCATACAGGTGGGCGGTCGAATCCTGCCCGCAGCCATCATCCTGTTTCCCATTACCTACATCCTGGGCGATGTACTTACAGAGGTATATGGCTTCCGATTCGCCCGCCGTGTCATATGGCTGGGATTCCTATGCAACGCCGTGGCGGTAGTTGGGTTCTGGGCAGGCGGCATGCTGCCCGCGGCGCCCTTCTGGACGGACCAAGAAGCCTATGATGCCATCCTCGGCTACACACCACGCCTACTGATCGCCTCATTCGCCGGATACATGGTCGGCGAACTCTCCAACTCCGTCATTCTCTCCCGGCTCAAGCTGGCCACACAGGGGCGATGGCTATGGATGCGGACCATCGGCTCGACCATCGTGGGACAGGGCGTGGACTCCGCCGTATTCGTCACCGCCGCCTTCGCCGGTACTCCGGCTGGTGCGAACCTGGTAGAACTGCTGCTAACCCAGTGGACAGTCAAGGTGCTGTACGAGGTCGCCGCTACACCCCTGACCTACGCCGTAATCACATACGTCAAGCGATACGAAGGCGTTGACGCGTACGACAACCACGTCTCTCTCAACCCGCTCGCCTTCCTGCGGTAGAGACCCACACTCGTACACGTTGATCTCTCCGGAAACGCTATGGGTGGAACGTACGCCTGGGACCCGGCCCGAAGCTGGAACGGCGAACATAACGCCCTCTAACGTATCCACTTGAACACGCCACCATTGCTAGGTATACCTATACTCAAGTAGCTGCCCTGGTACGTTTGCACCAGGGTTGCGTCATATGCCAAACACAATGTTACATACAATGAATAGCATGCGCCGCTGCCTTTGTACGCACGTCATACGGGACAGGGATAGCGTGTGCTACAAATACCCTTGAAACACTGATAACTACGCACCGCTTATCTCGCCCCAGGTCTAGCCTGGGGCTATTTTTTAAGCTGAGGGATTCATGGAAGCAGCAGCCGGAATGTCGCAAGCGCGCACCGCTCTTCTGGGCAGAGTGCCGACGCAAAGCGTTGCCGCCATTACGGTCCTACTCGGGGGACTGGCCCTTGCGATCGTAATGCCCCAACGAGAGGCCGCGTTGGCCAGCCTGTGGCTCCTTGGGATGGCAGCGGGCTTCACCCTTCAACGGAGCCGCTTCTGTTTCGCCTCTGCCTTTCGTGACATTTTCCTGTTCGGCAACAGCCGGATCATGAAGGGAGTTCTGGTGGGCCTGGCCTTATTCCCCGCTCTACCTTAGGTGTCTTCCCGCCGGAGGCGCACATCCTACCTGTAGGCATCTCCACCGTCGTCGGTGGTCTGATGTTTGGCTTCGGAATGGTACTCTCCGGCGGGTGTGTTTCCGGCTCGCTATACCGCATGGCCGAAGGCTACGTAGGTTCCTGGGTATCCATCGGTGGTGTAATGATAGGGCTGGGCCTCCTCGCCCATTCGTGGAACTGGCGGTACGACACCATTATCTCCTCCGAGCCTCGCATCTGGCTCCCATCCTCACTCAACTTGGATACAGCGGCGGAGTGGCCCTGACACTACTGGGGCTTCTGGCCGTTTTTCTTCTACTCACCTGGTGGGAGGCCCGCTCCGGGCTATCCATGGCGGCTATGCCTCGCCGGGAAGAGGCGGTGGATACCTTTGGGCAAAAGCTCATGGCTGTCTCGCGCCCGGTGTTTGTGCGCGGCTGGTCACCGGTAGTGGGTGGAGCGGTCCTGGGAGGCATCGTAGTAATGATGTACATGGTGCACATGCCCTGGGGCGTCACGGGCGAGCTCTCACGCTGGAGCAACGGGATCATGCCTAGCCTGGGTTTCGGAGCACCTGTAGCCGAAGGGGCAGCAGATATAGGGGGATGTGCCGCACGAATCAATAGGAGCGGCGTCTTCTCTCACACCTTCTCAGTGACTGTAGGCTTGCTGCCCGGTGCCCTGGTGGCGGCCCTTTTCGCCAGGGAGTTCAAGCTGCGCTTCCCCAGAGGGCCGCAGCGCTACCTTCAGTCCCTGGGCGGCGGCATCTTGATGGGCTACGGCTCGGGCCTGGCCATCGGGTGCACCATCGGCGCCTTCTTCTCTTCGATATCGTCCCTCAGCCTCAGTGGGTGGCTATTTGGCCTGGCTTTGGCCGGGGGGCCTTCGTTGGTGTTCAGGCTATCAAGCGGATCCCGTAAGGAGAAAAGGATGTTCCTGGACCTACACGGTGAAGAGTGCCCTGTCCCCACCGTTAGATCGGTAGAGGCCATAAAGGGTCTCAAGGGTAGCGACGAGACTATCGTTGTCGTGACCGATGACGCCGTCTGTGCTGAGGAGATTCCCTTCCAGGCAGGCCAGCTGGGCTACATGTCGACCAGGGAGGAGGCAGGCGCTTCAGAATGGACGATTCGATTGGAACCCGGCATTCGCCGTGGCGCTGGAGCCGCCGTTACCGCCATTACAGAAAGCCAAACCAAGATAACCCAGCACGAACCAACGGAGGATGCGAATTGAAAGTCGACGTTTTAGGAGAGATCTGCCCTTACCCTATGATGAAGGCCGTAGATGCCATGAAGAAGGTACGCGGTTCGGGAGAAACCGTGGAGGTCATTACGGACCATGCTCCCTGCCTGGATACGATACCACCTCAGGCAGCGCGACTGAACTTTGATGTCGATATAGAGCAGACGGGCTCGCCCGAATGGACCATTACTCTGACACCTAAAGATTAGCTGAGAAGGAGGCCAACAAGATGACGATCAAAAAAGCGCTGACTCTGCCACTGTTGCTACTCATTGCGGCGATTTTCGCGTTTGCTTGTGCGGACGACGCGACACCGACCCCCACTGCTGAAATGCAACCAGAGCCTGCAAAGGCGTTGGTATACGCCTTCAGCAACACCTCTCCTCACATTACCGAGATGGACGGTGAGACCAACGAAGTGCTGCGCACTGCAGGCGTACCTGGTCTTAGGCAGTGGGGTTGGGTGGATGACAACTACTACTTTACGGCGAGAATCTGTGGGCCGGCATAATCGACTACGACCCGGAGGAGAGCATTATCCAGCGGGATCCGAACGCGGACACGGGTGGAGATTCTACGATCCTTCTCATCAATCTGGATACCTTGACCGTGACCGAAGAGATCTCTGTTGGTCCGGAAAAGTTTTGGCTTTACATAGGTAAACCCACCCAAGACGGAAGGCTGTTCGTTGGCAAGCATGGCGCTCATCAAATGGCCGTCATCGACACCACTACACACGAAGTCTTGGAGTTGATTGATGTGCCTGTCCCTGATATTCCTGAAGAGGGAGGACTTCCCGTTTTCTGGGCGGTGTGCGATGCGGACGTCTCAATTGGATCAGATGGAGTCGAGCGAGTTTTCTATCCAACTTGGAATGGCAACACTGTCGTATCGTTAAATAGTGGTGATGGTCAGACGCTGGAAATAACGGACGTCGAAACGAGCCCAGTGATGCTTACCGCCGCCCCCGACGGTACTGTGTGGGTAGAGGAAATAGCGGGTAATACCGTTGCAGTATTCAACCCGGTCGCCCTCGACCTTCTCGCACGCTTCGCCGCTGGGAGCTTCCCTAGTCTGGCTTCATTCAGCCCCGATGGCAGCTTGGGATATATCACCGGTGGCGACACTGTAGTAACGGTGGTCGACGCTGTAAACTATCCGGTCATGCGGAAGGTAGAGGTCGGAGCCAACGCGGGGAAAGCAGCTGCCCATCCCAACGGGGAACTGCTCTATGTTGCCGTGAGCAATGAGAACTCTGTCGCGGTAGTGGATACTTCCACATGGCAGGTGATCAAGCGAATCGATCGATATAGGGACGTCCCCGACAGGGCTCTTTCTTAGGGAGATTTGAAGCTTAGGGAGATTTAAAGGAGTTGCGATTTCATGAAGGTGCAACGAATTCTGCTACCGATATCCATGCTGGGTCTGTTTGCGCTGGCGGTTGCCTACGCTGACGATGTGACACCCACCCCTACTGCTGAAGCGCCCATGCCGGTTACGGCCAGCTTATACGTGCTCAGCGGCGACTCACCCCACATAACCGAGATAGACGCCGAAACCAACGAGATAGTAGCCACTGCCGACATTCCAAACCTGGGCCGGTGGACGTGGAACGACGAAAACAACTATTTCGACGGTACGAACCTGTGGACAGGCGCCAGAGACGCGGACACCGGCGAAGCGGAGGTCATCCTCATTAACCTCGATACCTGGAGGTCAGCAACCGTATCCCAGTGGGACAGGAGACCAGCAACCTGTACATAGGTAAGCCAGTGCAAGACGGGCGGATCTTCGTCGGTAAGCATGCATCATGGCAGATGGCTATCATTGATATCGCAACACTCGAGGTCTTGGAGATCGTGGATGTACCCGCCAATGGAGAAGAGGTCGGATCGCCTGCGGCAGCCATATGCGATTCCGATGCATCTGTAGGCCCCGACGGTGTCGAGCGAATATTCTATCCCACCCGTGACGGCGATACTGCCGTTTCCCTGGACACCTCCGGCCAGCCTTTGGAAATAGCCAGCTTCCCTGACTTTCGGCCCCTGATGCTCACGGTTGCTCCCGATGGCAACGTATGGGTTCAAGAGGCGAAGACCAACACCAACGCCGTCCTCAACCCTGTAACTCTGGACGTGCTGGGGCGCTTCTCCGCACCCAATGTACCGCTCCTGGCCTCTTTCAGCCCGGGTGGCAAGCTGGGCTATGTCACTAGCGTGGATACAATCGTAACCGTGGTGGACACCGCAACATACCGGGTGCTGCGGAACGTAGAAGTGGGTGCCAACGCCACCAAGTCGGCCGCCCACCCCAACGGCGAATACCTGTACGTCCAGGTAACCACTGAGAACACCGTGGCGGTCGTAGATACTTCCACATGGCAGGTGATCAAGCGCATAGACGTTGGTGCTAGCCCCAACGCGCTGTTCGTCCGCACACGTTAGAGGCAGCCGAACATGCCCAAAGTACCGGCCACAGAGGCCGTCCGTTTGCTGGACAGGGGCGAGCTAACCCTGGTGGACATCCGTCCACCGGGGGAGTTCATCCAGGCCCACCCCAAGGGTGCCATAAGCATCCCTTTCAGCCAGCGGAGCATGGCGGAACGGATTCAGATGGTCGCGCCAAAGGGCATCCCCCTTATCTTGCTGGCGGATGAAGAGGCGCAACTGGACAGCACCTTCCAACAGCTCCTTGAAGGCTCGTTGCTCTTGGAAGGTGTGCTTGATGGATGGCGGGAGGCCAGTCTTCCCGTAGGGGGCCTGGAGGAGATACCTGTTGACGATCTTCCTGGCCGCTTGGAGACGAACGACGGCCTCCATGTCCTTGACGTACGAGAACCAATGGAGTGGGAGATAGGCCACGTACCCGGTGCCATCCTTATCTCCCTGGGCGAGCTTACTGAACGGTACAAGGAACTGCCTACCGACTCCACAATTGCCGTCATCTGCGAGGCTGGCATCCGTAGCTGCACCGCTGCCAGCCTGCTGCTACGCCTGGGCTTCAGTAAAGTCGCCAACGTCCCAGAGGGGACCAGCGGCTACCGCCAGGGAGGCTATCCCCTCCACTTCTATAACCCTACAGATAACTAGAGATGCCAATCATGTACAAACCTAACCCTACAGTAGTGGCAGCGGTCCTGATCGCGGCTGTGTCAGCCGTCATCACCTTCCTAGTAATGGATGCCAGAGCAACTGATCTCCAGACCGGCCTGGAAAAGGATATAGTAGCTCTGGAAGATCAACTATCCCTCCTGTTCCGGGGGGTCTACTCCTCCGGCGGCGGCGTAAACCTGAAAATGATGCCTGACCCGGAGACGGGAGAGGCATCGGTTGCCCTTGAGGAGGTGTTCAGCTTCGATCGGAGCCACGCCATCTGTCGGGTGGACACCAACCCCCAGGCCTTTGTGATGCCCACATACCAGATGGGTGACGTTGAAATAGCTGCCAACCAGTTCTACATGTCAATGGTGGCCACTACCATCGAGGAATACACCGTTACGACCGACCCAGGCGGGACGCAGCGCGTTACTATGAGAGGCGGCTTGAATTGCTCAACAGAGGTTGGGCAGGCGAGCATTACTATCGGCTCTCGCACCGCCGCCGAGCATGCCACCTACTCCATAGAAGCCGTCGACGGCGGCAGGGGTGGTGGAGAGGCAGGAGACTCCTTCGCCTTCACCGTGTTCTTCGATCCGGACGAAGCGCCCGTCAACTACGCTATCTTTGGACCCGAGTTCATATTTACCGGGCGCATGACCGCAGGCGAAATTACCATCATAGATCCCCATGAAGGCTGAGCTCCGCCAGGAGTCGCGAGTCTCGACGTGTCGGGCCTACTCAGACCTGCCCAACCCCACACTTTCACCCCAGGCCGCTTGTAGCTATTCGATGGTCAGCATGTAGTTTGTGCGGGCGCTGGTCAGGAATGCCTGCATGCCTACGTAGTATTCTCCTGGGTTAAGCGTCGCGATGATTGTTTCCGCGGGGTCGTTCGTTGTGCTGAGATCAACGAACTCTGTCTTTTCCCCTTCTACGAATATCGTGTCCAAATTATCGATATTAGAAGGGGCGAGCACAAGGAGGTTTAGGTCCACGCTGGTGCTTCCAGTGAAGTTCAAAGTGACAGTGACCGTACGTGTTTCGGACAATGTAAACCTGTAAATGTCATGCAGCTCAAGGAAAAGCCACTCCTCGGTTGCAGCGTCGTAAAATCTAGCTTCGGCCCAAGTGTCAGTACGGAGGGTACCACCCATTATGTTGGCTGGTAGGGCAAGATGCTGTGCCTGCGCCAGGTTGTTGTTGGGCTCGGATTCAACTCCCCCTGTTGTCTCATCCAGTACTGAAGCTACGTCGCCACGCAGGGAAGAAGCGACCAGTGCCAGGTTTTCCGTAGTCTGATAGGAGGAGAAGAAACCGCCGCCGGAGAAGGAGGCACTGCTCTGAAAGTAGTACGCGACCGGCCCGATTCCCCCTCGGTACAACTCCCTCTCAGAAGAGCTGAATGTTTCCTCTCGAGGGCATATCCTTAGTCCTTCGATCCTTTCGCACTGGCTCTGGCTGGAGGCTCCGCCTATGGAAATAGCTGCACCTGGCTCAACCCCGGGCCAGTCCGCGATAGCGCTATCCGGGGAAATACTGCTGGCGCTTGCCTCGATAAGCTCATCCGAGTTGAATCTGTCCGTGAAGTAACCGCTGCCCGCCCACTTACCAAGCTGCCCGTCGAACAATACCTGCAGCGCAGACCCGTTCGATCCCAGAATCCGGTTGGCTGATACTCCAAGGTATCGCCACCTCGGCGCAAAATCCCTGGTTTCGCCTGACAGTGCCACCCTGTGATTTCCCGATAGCTGAACTTCGTAGATGGTTACTCCATGAATCTCTCTTGGAGAACCGAGCGTAACCTGAAAACGTCCCCCATCCTCCTTTGTGCTGCACCCACTTCCCTGCGCATAGCTCTGGTCCGTGTATGACCATCGGTACTCCCAAAAGGCGCCTTGCCCAACCTCGAAATCGAAATCTGAGAACTTAGGCCTGGGTGTAGGCGTCGGCGTGGGTGAGGCAGTCGCGGTAGGCGTCAGTATCGCCTGTCCCGGAGTGGACCCAGGCGAAGTATCGGACTGGGTACAGGCCACAAACAGCATTGCAGCCAGGACAGTCATCAGGAGCCAATGTGCAATAGGTGCCATTAACAAGATGGTAGGGCGATCAGTGTATTAGAGCAACCATGCCAACACGCAGAATCTAGATGGATTCTGTGATCCTAGTTGGAAGGGTTGATAGGCGCAGTGACGCCGCCAAACGCCCTGCGCTACGGTCTCGAAATCTCCACTACGGGCTGGGCTATGATCCATAGGCTCAGCATTGTGTAACCCACCATCAGCACCACCATCGGGTACTGACTCCGCCGGGCTGTCCGTTCATCAGGGAAGGTGCGCAGCGCAACCACGTGCGCCACGTACACCGCGATTATGTGCCCTATCACAATGGCAATCACAGCCGTTATCCACACGAACCGCGCGTCCACAATACCAATGTTTATCTTGTAATCAGCAGTGCCCAGCAGGTCCCACCCACGGCCTAGTGGATCTGATGCCAGCGGTATCATCAACTGCCCCTGTACCAATAGAAAAGACAAGAAGTGGGCCAGGTGATACGCCAGAGCGATGGGCACCAGTGAAAACACAAACGCCCGCGCCAGGTCCGATGCCGGAACGGCACTCCCGCTGACCCTCGACATCCCTGCCGAGAAGGCGAAGTACACGCCCAGGAATATGGACGGGAACATCAGCAGGCTCACCGTCTGCAATCCCATAAGCGCCTGTCCGCCCAGTATCCTGAAGGCCGGATAAACGCTGTTTACCAGGCTCAACCAGAAAGGAGTCGCGGTAAAACCGTCGAATGTCACCGTGGCCAACGCCAGCACCACGAAGACCATCAGCGAGGACGAGGCCCACTCTGCCTGTAGCAGACCCGCCGCGTAGGGGCGGATGTTTAGCTCTCTACTGCCAGCCTCCACCTTCTCAAAGCACTCGTAGCAGTTGACGCACTCTCCGTCCGGGCTGCGGCATTCCGCTGAGCAGGTGCGGCACTGCTCAGCGTCGCGCACGGCCACCTCCATGGGCGCAAACCTTGCAAGCAGGCCGAACACCACCGAGAAGGCCTCGCCGTGCCTGAGCCACCGATGTTTCCCGAAGACCACCATACCTGCCCAGGTAACCAGGGAGTAGGTCACCATCAACGTTGCCAGGCTCCGGGGTATGGCTGCGTTCGGGTACACCAGCTCCACCCACGCGAAGGCTAGAAACAGTGCCACACCCGGCCACGTTCCTAACCGTTCCGGGTACTCCAGGCCCAGGGACAGGCTCTCTCCGGGCTTCACCTGCCGGTACAGTGCTTCGGCCCAACCGAAAACTGCGCTCCACGGGTTGAGCACCACCCACACGTTGCCCACCAGAGCCGATACGTACGCCAAGCCTACCCACCAGACCACCCATACCATCGTCGGTGCCAGGTTTTCGAGCGGTTTCTGGTTGCCCAACAGTCCAGCAACCACTACCAGAACGAACATAGCCACCGAGGTCACCTTCAGCAGGAACCGGAGGATTGGAAGGACAAACCGTCGCCCAATCTTCCACTGCAGGAGATCGAAAGTTGAGTATCCACGGAGCCCCGGCGTCCCCCGGATGAAGAAGCCTATGACCACAAAGGACACAGCCACCGTGGCCCCAGCGCCGGTTATATACAGCCACAGCGGCACCGGCAGGTCGTACCTCTCCCCGAACCCGTGTGCGTATGCGGGCTGGGTCGCAAGGCCCAGCCCGACAACCACAATCGCTAGAGGGATTTTCCATATATGAGCGTTCATATACTTCCACCCTTACCGGGGCTGGACCTCTAGTCGCCCCAGTTCAACCTCGTCCTCCTCATGCCCCCCCATATCCATCCCCTCTTCCGTACCTCCCTCTTCGACCACGACTGTGGTCATTGCATCAATGCCGTATGAGCAGTAGTCGGAATATGTCAGGGTGGCCATTGCCTGGTACTCGCCGGCATCCGCCACCACGACGGTTGCCTCGGGGTGCTCGTACATACCTTTGAGCTCCCCGTTGAGGAAGAGGTGCCAGTGGCCGCAGGGCAGATCCGTACCTTCAGGCGCAGAGCCCAAGGCAAAGTTCTCCAGGTCAACCGCTGCGTGTATCTTCCCTGGCTCTTCTCCAGCGTAGACGGTCAGTTGTATCGTCGTGGCAGCTGCCCCGGAAGGAAGCTCGGCCTCGCAGCCATCCATGTCCATGTCATGCTCATCCGCATGCCCCTTGTCCACCGCGTGAATAGTGAATGGAAAGCTGCCCGTAGCGTTGGCAGTAAACGCCAGTGTCGCCGGCGCTCCCCGCTCCGCCTCCTTTTCAATGTCGTACCCATGCAGGTGGAAGGACACATGCTCGTCTGAGGCAACCACTATCGTCACCATGTCGTCCTGGTTTACCCGCAACACCGACTCTCCTTGGACCAGGGCCTGATCTTGGATCTCCAACTCAAAGGTACGCTCCTCGGGCTCGCCGTCTCCGCACGCCATGCCCACCACCGCAAGAACCAGTACCTCTAGAAGCACAACAAATGTTCTGTTGATATTTCTCACTCTCATCTTATTCTCCTTACGGCAGGCTCCCGCCCATATCCATCGCAGTACGGCAGCCAGATCGTTATCGTTTTCGTCCAAGCCTGGCACGCCGTTGCAGTACCCGATAGCCACTTGCGCCTATGGGCAGCGCCAGCAGTACCGTTACCAGCATGGTTACCACAGCACCCCAGTTCACCGACGCGTCGTACATCTGGAGCGAAAAGGTCAGTCGTTCCTTTCCTAGCTCACTGTCCACCATGACTTGAATCTGCCACTCCCCGATAATCTCTATGGGAAGGCTGACATCGTGGTACAGAGGGGTCGCAAGGCTATTGATAGCCTCCACCGGGCCTACTACCGACCCTTCCGGCCCTGTGCCGTCTACAGTGACCAATGCGCCACTGACCAGCCGCTGGTTGGCGGCCTCTAGCACGATCACGGTCAGGTGCAGCTTCCCCACCGGTGGCTTGGAATCAAAGGTGCGCACTGTCACCTCGTAGGGACCCTGCTGACCCCAGAACACCTCCACAGCGGCAGCGCCGTTGGCGTACGCTGAGATGGCGCTTACAGCCAGCCACACCATGGTTCCAGCTAGCACCAGACCCTGTATTGCTCTTTTCAACTCAATCCTCGCAGACGCATTACGGCACTATAGATACGATTTTTCACAGGGAGTGCCGCAGACTCGGAACGACCACTGTTGCGGCGCAGACGGACCAGGCAAACCCCTGGTACGTTAGACCAAGGCGCGGGGAGGCTGCGTCAGAGGAATCACAAGCGCGGAAACAGGCCGCCACTGAGCAAGCAGCGGCACGGCCACAAGCAATAACGCCGGCAGAATAGCCAGCCATGCGGCGGCCGCTATCCATTGCAGCGCATAGGACGCGTCAACGCCGGGTTGAGCGTCGCGGTCTGGCAGGAACACCAGGCCATCCCCCGTGGCAGACCCGTCGTGGGCGTGGGTCTCCTGATAGGGGTGTGCATGCTCCGACGGCATGCCGGAAAGGTACAGGTGACTGCGAACAGCAGTGCGCTCGGCGAAATGTTGGTCCAGGACCGGGCCCAGAGCACCATACAGCATTGCACCGACTATCACTACGTAAACGTACAACCGAAACCAGGGGTGCAAGCTCATAGACTCTCTACTAGCATGCTATCACACCGCTAGAGCTGGAAGACTGCGGCCGTCCCCAAGTAGGTCAGGTGACCTACGTGCTTAGTAAGGAGGACTCACAAGCAGTGGAAATATGTGGGTGCGGGAACGCCCTGTCCTATGCCCCGAGTTCCGACGCCGTCCCACGCATCCGCTCCAGGTAGTCGCGGCTACTCCGAGACAGCAGGCCCCACGTGCTCGAATGGAAGAACCGCACGCCCCGCTCCAGCCAGCGCGCCACCTGGTCCTCGGGGCAGCTGCAACCGGGAATCTTCCCGGCACGCAGAATACCTTCCACAGCACTCTCCATCGCCTTCACTACCTCTGGGTGGGTCATCTGCCCTGGGTAGCCCATGGACACCGAAAGGTCCCCAGCGCCAATGAACACCACATCCACCCCCTCCACCGCCGCTATGGCCTCCGCGTTCCCGATGCCCTCCACCTCCTCCACCATCAGGCACACCAGTGTCTCCCGGTTGGCATGCTCCAGGTACTCCGCCGCGGGCATGCCCATCCCGTACCGGTTGTTGCGGTTGCCTCCAAAGAAGCCGCGTTTACCCAGAGGAGGGTATTTCACGGCGTCCACAGTATCCCTGGCATCGGCAGCACTGTTCACGTGTGGCACCTGCACACCGTAGGCGCCCATGTCCATGAAAGGCGTGATGATATCCATCCGGTTGTAAATCGGCCTCAGAATCGGCACCATCCCCGTGACCTCACACGCTCGGACGCAGTTGAGCATGGTGGCAGGAGTCACGCTGCCATGCTCGTTGTCCAGCAGCACCCAGTCAAAGCCCGAATACCCCAGCACCTCCAGCGCCGAGGGCGACGGGTCGCCGGCCATGACTCCGAATACCGCCTTGCCATCCGCCAGCTTTTCCTTCAGCGTGTTCTTGAACATCGCCTCGCCTCGCCTCCGTGTTCGATATCAAATATGCCGCCCAGTATAGCCGATGCTCAGCCCTTACTGCCGTGCGGACTGTACCCGCTAATACCCGTTTGCTATACTAGTTATAGCTATGACAGGAACCCGGCGCAACCACCAACTCCTGACCGTGCTCCGCCTCTTCCTGCGGAGGACTGCGGGCGTGTAGGGCTGAGCCATCCAGAGCATCCCGCACACGCCCCGGACATCGGGGCGCTTTCTTTTCCGCTGTACCGCGTTGACAGTAGCCAGAACGCCAAATAGGATAGCTCGCAGGAGCAAACCCATGACATCAAGGACAGGAAGATCAGCCGGGCTTCGGTTCGACCCGCAGGAGCTTGACCGTAAGTGGCAGGAGCGGTGGGAGCGCGACGCCATATACAGTGTTCGTGACGACGACACCCGTCCAAAGTGGTACGAGCTAACCATGTACCCCTACCCCTCCGGTGACGCCCACATAGGCCACTGGTACGCCATGGCACCCGCTGACGCCCATGCCCGCTTCCGCCGCATGCAAGGTTACAACGTCCTCCACCCAATGGGCTTCGACGCCTTTGGACTGCCAGCGGAGAACGCCGCTATCAAGCGCGGCATTCATCCATACACCTGGACTATGGACAACATCAGCAACATGACCCGTCAGCTCAAGTCCATGGGCACCATCTACGATTGGGAGCGCCGGATAGTCACCTGCCAGCCTAACTACTACAAATGGAACCAGTGGCTCTTCCTTAAGCTGTATGAAGCAGGCCTCGCCTACAAGGCCAACGCCCCCGTCAACTGGTGCCCGTCCTGCCAGACCGTCCTCGCTAACGAGCAGGTCGTCAACGGCCGGTGCGAACGATGCGATTCACCCGTTATCCATCGCGACCTGGAGCAGTGGTTCTTCCGTATCACCAACTACGCCGACGAGTTGCTGGACTTCTCCGGCCTCCTGGATTGGCCCGACCGCATCAAGACACTCCAGACCAACTGGATAGGCCGCAGCCAGGGCGTGGAGGTCGGCTTCGATATCTCACACATGGGCCTGGAGCAGAAGGTGCTCAGCACATTCACCACCCGCATCGACACCATCTACGGCGTCACCTTCGTTGTCCTCGCCCCGGAGCATCCCCTGGTGGAACAGGTCACCACCCCGGAGCAGAAGGAGCCTGTCACGCTGTATGTGGAGGCCGCGCGGCGCGAGACGGAGATAGAGCGCCTCTCGACCGACCGCGAGAAGTCCGGCGTCTTCACCGGCGCATACGCCATCAACCAGCTCAACGGCGACCAGGTGCCAATCTACGTCGCCGACTACGTACTAGCCAGCTACGGCACCGGAATGGTCATGGGCGTACCCGCCCACGATGAGCGCGACTTCGCATTCGCCAAGAGATACAACCTTCCCATACCCGTGGTTGTCGCCCCGCCTGACTGGGACGGCGCTGACCTGGAGGAAGCCTATATAGAGAAAGGCACCCAGGTCAACTCAGGCACGTTCGATGGCATGCCAAACGCACAGGGCATGGAGGGCATCTCTGACCATATCGAGCAGCACGGCTGGGGCCAACGCACCATCTCATACCGCGTCCGTGACTGGCTCATCTCTCGCCAGCGGTACTGGGGCACGCCCATACCCATCATCTACTGCCAGCATTGCGGCACCGTCCCCGTGCCTGAGGATGAGCTGCCCGTGCTCCTTCCAGAAGACGCGGAGTTCAAGCCGACGGGCGAGTCGCCCCTCAACTACAACGAAAGCTTCCTGAGCACCTACTGCCCCCTTTGCGGCGCCGATTCCCGCCGTGAGACCGATACCATGGACACATTCGTCGACTCCTCCTGGTACTTCCTGCGCTACGCCAGCCCACACTTCAGCGATGGCCCTTTCGATCCGGACGCAATGAAGCTGTGGAACCCCGTGGACCAGTACACTGGCGGCGCGGAGCACGCTGTCATGCACCTTCTCTACGCTCGCTTCTTCACCAAGGCGCTGCGGGACATCGGCCTGCTGGACTTCGGCGAGCCTTTCCTGCGCCTCTATAACCAGGGCCACATCATCGCCGACCGCCAGAAGATGAGTAAGTCACGCGGCAACGTTGTCACTCCAGACCCCTACGTGGAGTCCCTGGGTGCTGACGTCGTGCGCATCTACCTCATGTTCCTGGGCCCTTGGTCCCAGGGCGGCGAGTGGAGCGACAACGGCCTCAATGGTATGTCCCGCTGGATCAATCGCGTGTGGGACATGGCCCAGCGCGACGCCTCCGGCCTAACGGCAGGCGACGCAGCCGCGTCCCAGGACCTGGCCCGCGCCACCCACAAGACAATACGCAAAGTGACTGAGGACATGGAGCGGTTCCACTTCAACACCGCCCTGGCATCACTCATGGAGTTCACCAACGCTATGAGCGATGCCTGGGAGTCTGAGAATGTTGACGCCGGAACATGGGACAGGGCCGTGGACTCACTCTTACTGCTCCTTGCACCCACCGCACCTCACGTTTCAGAGGAGCTATGGGAGCGCCGGGGCAACGCCTACTCCATCCACAACCAGCCCCTGCCTGCCTGGGACCCCGCACTGGCCGCCGACGATGAGATAACACTCGTCGTCCAGGTCAACGGCCGCGTCCGCGACCGGATCACCGTCCCCGCCGGCATCGCCGAGGACGACGCCAAACGCCTGACCCTGGAAAGCCCACGCGTCCAGGCACACACCAGCGGCAAAGAGATACGCCAGATCGTCTATGTCCCCGGCCACCTAGTAAACGTTGTTGTGGGGTAGGCTACTTTTCAGGCGGGCCTCTGCCTAACCCTGCGCCACCACCGAGTCCGGCCAGTGCTGACACGTCACGTGGATACGCCCGGGCCGGAGCATCACACCGATCGGAGCATTGGTATCGCCCGTACCGGTGGGTTGGGTAGTGGTCAGCGTCCCTTCAAACCCGGCACCCGCACTGACGTACACCAGCGTATTTGCGTCGCCACCACCCACAATAGTTGATCAGATTCTATGAATGGACACCTTTGAGACGCAATCTCCTTTTGGCAGGGGTTGACAAGGAACACATACCATACCTATATTTCGGTTGCCTCACGAGCACAACACCCAGCAGGTAGAGGTACGTATGACACTGAACATAATCGCCACAGCGAAACAAGTCCTCGACCCGGAGGCTCCCATCACAGCCTATCGCCTCGACAATGAGGCCAAACGCATTAGCGCGGACCCAGCCAGGAGCATCCCTCCTGTGATCAACGGGTTCGATGAAAACGCCGTCGAAGCCGCCTTGCTCGTCAAAGAGGCCAGCGACGACGCCAAAGTCACCGTCCTATCCGCCGGAGCGTCCTTCGTGATGGACGTAATGAAGAAGGCACTCTCCATGGGGTCAGACGAGATGGTCCTGGTACAGGACCCGGATCTGGAGGGCATAAGCGACAGCACCGTCACCGCCAAGGTGCTGCACGCAGCCATACAGAAGATCGGCGACTTCGACCTCATCATCGCAGGTCGCCAGGCGTCGGACTGGGACAACGCGCAGGTCCCCCTTGGACTGGCCGAGCTGTTCGGCATACCCTGCATCTCCTTCGCCCGAAAGGTGGAGATCAAGGATGGCCTGGTGCACTGCGAACGGGTCATCGCCACAGGCTACGAGGTGGTTTCTGCGCCCCTGCCTGCAGTAGTCACCGTCAGCAACGAGCTGGGCCAGCCCCGCTATCCCACCCTTCGCAATATTATGGCCGCGGCCCGCAAGCAGCCGACCATCTATAGCGTAGGCGACATCGGCCTTGGCCCGGATGACCTGACCCCCAAGGTCACCATTCAGGACCTGTTCATACCTGAGAAGCAGTCCCAGTGCGAGTTTATTGAGGGCGACGACCCAGCAGACGCCGGCCGCAAGCTGGCGCTGGCACTCAGAGAAGCGAAGCTTATATAGCCCCCGACTAGGGCTGCGACAATAACGGATACACCAACACGACAGCGAGGAAAGACATGCCGGATCCACAAGGCGTACTAGTCATAGGAGAAATTACAGACGGCCAGTTGGACACGAGTTCAACAGAACTGCTGGCCCATGGCCGGGCTCTGGCCGACGCTCTGGGCGAACCTCTGGGTATAGCCCTCCTGGGCGACAACCTAGCAGACCTGCCCAAGGAAGCCATCGCCGCAGGCGCCGACAGGGCCTACGCCATCACCGACCCACTGCTCCAGGCCTACCAAGTGGACGCGTACCTTGCGGCACTCCACAAGCTCAATGAAGAGCACCCGCCCAAGGTCATAATCCTATCCAAGACGCCCATCGGGACGGAGGTAGGCCCGCGCCTGGCCTTCCGTCTGGACGCCAGCCTGGCACAGGACTGCATGGAGGCGGAGATAGACCCATCCACCAAACAGCTGACGGCCACCCGCCCCGTCTTCGGCGGCAACTGTATGGCCAAGGTCTTATGTGAAGGCCAGCCCATGATGGTTATCTTAAGGGGCAAGACCACGGACCCACTGAATGCGGACGCCTCCCGACAAGGTGAAGTCATACCCGTAGCACCGGGCCTGGACGAATCAGTTATAAAGAACCAACTCATCGAACGAGTTGAGGAGAAGGAGGAGGGCGTCCGGTTGGAGGATGCCGACATAGTCGTCAGTGGAGGCCGAGGCATGGGCGGCCCGGAGCCATTCGAGAACGAGCTGAAGGAGTTGGCAGATGCACTCGGGGCCGCTCAGGGCGCAAGTAGGGCAGCCGTGGACATCGGATGGGTCCCCTACTCCTACCAGGTAGGACTCACAGGCAAGTCCATCTCCCCGAACATGTATATCACCGTCGGCATCTCCGGGGCCAGTCAGCACCTGGCCGGATGCAGCGGCGCCAAGGTCATCGTCGCCATCAACAGCGACGCGGAAGCCAACATATTCAAAGAGGCGCGCTACGGCGTCACCGGCGACTGGAAAGTAGTCCTTCCAGCCTTCATTCAGCAGGTCAAAGAGCTGCTCTAGCCTCTCTTTCCCCTGTCCGACCGCTTAACAAGAGACGCCCCGACTCTCATCGGGGCGTCTCTGCTTTCAACCAATCAGCTACTCACTGTGAATCTGTCCGGGCTGCTCGGTTGGCTGACGCGCCCATGCAAGTCCCGGTTGAGGACATGAACCGAGTGCTCACCGACCTCCCAAGGGCCGGGAAGCCATAGTGTCCAGAATCCGTCCAGCCCGGTCTGAACCACCTCCCCTGTCTCCTCCCCATCTACCACCACTAGTATGTCTGTGGCCGGAATGCCAGAGCCCGCCAGCGCTATGCCACCGTCGGCACTCACGGACGGCGTGAACACCTTGAACGTAGGTGGCATGACCAATAAGTCTGTATCGGCCTCCAGGTCAGATGCCAGGGTCGGTTTCATAGTGACACTGGCAGACCTCAACCTCAGAGTGTCCTGAGCAAAAAGGACGAAGGTGGGAGGCTCATACGTCTGATCCTCCTCCGCCAGGGTTGAGAAGAGAACAGGCGTCATGGTCTCGATTAACGGGATATTCAGTTGGAACTCCCCGGACCTGCTAGCAAAACCAACGTCTATAAGATCACCCTCGAAGAACACGCCTACGAGGGCGTCCGGTGAGGTGCGTCCAGTGAAGCTGACCTGGGGTTGAATATCCGTTGGCAAGGTTACGGTGGATTGAACGCCTATCAAACCGCTGATGCTATTGCTGCCGTAGATGGGCTCAGCGGTCCGCATCTGGCCAAAGGCTAGGAAGAGTACGATCACTATCCCCATGAGTAACCAGCGGGTCGCTCCATCGATCCGTTTTTGCCCCAGTCCACTCACTAGAGAGTGACCGAACAATGTCCGCTCCACTCTACGCAAGATGCCACCTGCCCAGCCTAGTCTCGTTGCTGAGATTTCAACATGTAGCCACTTGCAGACCACTTGCAGACGACGTTAATGCTGCCTAGCTAACCCGGTTGTGCAAGTGCCGTGCAAGTGGCCCTGGGCTATGGTGAAAAGGTTTTTGCCTATGAGCGAGTCCAAATGGACCCCGTATACGCTATGTTCGACTTATCTGTTCAGCTACACCCGTTCAACGATTTCGGTCAGGCCTACTGGCTATACCTAAAGCTGTCCGAGCACAGGTTCACTACAGTCCACCGGCTTAATAGAGAACATGACAACCAGCTTGAGATCAAAGCCACCTGTGCAGATCCAGACTCTTTGCTGGAGTTCTTAGGTGCCTTGCCGCAAGTCACGCTAGTGAGACGGGATGAGGCGCTATGCCCGTCCGAGCAGGCTACTATCTATGTGGAGATAAGCCCGTTCTGAGTCTTGCCTCTAACCTAAAAGACTCAATCTCCTTGCTATTTAATTCCACCTTGCCACCTTCCCAATGCGGTTCTGATCGGGTGATTTGGTCGGTTCAGATGGATAACAGTGTAGCAACCTGATCTCCAAGTTGGTCCAATCCCCGTTGCCAAAAACATCACAGGCGCGACTATCACTGTTGGCAGAAGTGTGGCAACGTGATAGGCCACCGCGATAGCAAGGGCCTCCTCGTGTCCCACCCCTAACAAGCCTAGAAGGACCACCCCTGTCCCCTCAAAGACCCCGATCGAAGCCGGGACACCAGGGATGACGCCTGCAACAAAGAGCATAGCCAATCCAACGGCTGCAACAATCATCAGTCCTAGGTCTGCAGAGAATGCGACTACTATTGGCCACAGTACCAGCCCCATCAGTACCCTGCTTCCGATAGTAGCCAGTAGGACCAGGAACAGCCTTCCGAGATTTGTCCGTATATGGAGCGTCTCGCTCATAAACATCCTGGCCAAGCCAACGTTATGCTTGGACAAGAACCTGACACCGCTTGCCCCAACCGCCACCGCAACAACCCATCCAAACATCGCCCATACAACTGCAATCAGGAAATATGGCTGAATAGATCTTAGATTTTCGACCCTATAAGCCGCGATACCAATAATGGTTACAACAATTAGCATGTCTAGAAGACGTTTTATAGAAACGCTCACCAGGGCTGACTCCGGTGAGACCTTCTTATGCAGTGCCAGCATGGCAAGCTGGCTAGCCACTCCTACACCGCGGATCGGTATCAATTTATGGACTGCTGTAGCGGTATGTTGAATGACATGCAATCGCCACGCTGAGATCGGTGATTCTGCCAGCAAGAGTTTCCACCTCCAAGAGGCGATCAAGCTGGCTCCATAAGCCAGCATAACGCTTACCAGCAGGAGCTTGAGGTCAATGGTTCTGATCGCACTGACAAACTCTGTGGAATCCAAGCCAGCGAGTAGGAACCCGCCCAAAAACGCCAATATAGTTACGGCAATGGTAATACGCAAGGTGCGGGATGCCGTGCGGTACCCCCGTCCTGGCAATTTAGATTGCTCTGCGTTCATCCGCGACTTCCCTGTGGCCTTGGGAAAGGCCGTGCCAAACAGTCCCGGTTAGAGTAAGAATCAGCCCAAGCAACAGTACAACATCTCCTGCGGAGTAGAGCATTGGACGCGGAAATACAGTCTGAAATCGGTCTGAAAGTTCGTAAAAGAGCGTTCCTTCGGGATACAGAAGCACGTTCTTTATTCCAAATCGCTCCCCAACGATAAGCTCATGGCTGCTGAGTTCCATCGCCTCAACGGCCTCTGGAGCAATGGGCATCAATCCGCCGTTGCCGTAAATGACCACCAGGTTCAGAATGAGGCCAAAGGCTACGATCCACATGCTCATTGGTCGCCAGTTCCAGCCGACCACGACTATGAGCAATACATGGGAGGCCCCTAGCACAGCTTTTGCCCAGAGCGGATCACCCAGCTCGCGTACCACGAAGTACTGTAGCCCGATGGCCACAACCGCCAACCACAGCAGCCTTGGATAGCCAGCCACTATAAGGCTACGGGTACGTGCCAGGGAATATGTACTAATCATTGCTGAGAACGGTATCCTTACCAAGCCCTGCGAGACGCCTGCTTCGCTCTATTGTGGTTGCAAAGCAGAGCAGGCGTCTCTCTGTTGGCAATTCTAGTCGTCGTCTGCGCCACCAGGAGCCACTGCCGCCGCAACGAGACCTACGATACCCAGAACCGCGTAAACCAACCTGCCCGTCTTGCTCGCAAGAGCCTTTCTCATAGTCCTCATGGGAACCCCCTGCTAATATTTGGCGATCTATCGCCTTGCACGGATGTTCACATGACACCACTTGCAAATCACTTGCAAGAACGGAACAAAAAATGCCGGCAACATTTAACGGTGCTGCCGGCATACAGGGGTCATTCTTGGCAGTAGGACTAAATCTTCGCTACGGCCTCCTCATACGCTTTTTGCATTTCTGGCGACGGTTGCTCTCCCACCTCATCTGCAAGAATATGGCTGTACTCCATATAGGTATGGATTGCAGCCCTGGCATCACCCTCTCTCATGAAGCACTGCATCAGCTCCAGCCTGATCCGCTCTTCCAGCACGTCGATCTTTGTCGCCCGCTCGAGGACTCCTATTGCCTGGGAGAACCTGCGCTTGGCTGTGTAGAATCCAGAAAGGGTCCCTAGCGCTCGCAGGTACTTAGCTTCAGCGTCACGTCTCAGGGTCTCCGTCCACTCGGAGTAGAACTCCTCCAGTACAGGTCCGGTATACAGTTCAAGTGCGTCTTCTAACTTCTGCGCTCGCTCCTCGGAGCCACGAGGTAACTGCTCTGCTTGGTCAAGCAAGTCTTGGAATACCGCCAAATCGAACCAGGTTTCTACATCAGAATTGACCTCATACGCCCCGTCCTTGAACACCACTATGACCGGGTGGGTAGCCACCCTGAGTCTGTGGACGCTGGAGTGGAAGTTGTTGTTGGCGCTATCAATCGGCAGATCGGGCCACAGATCAGCTATGATGGCATCCTTCCGCTGGGAGCTACGGTTGGCCAGCAGGTAGAAAAACAGGTCCCTTGCCTTAGGACTACCCCACGAGTCCTGGGCGATGGACTCGTCGCCAATCACAACTCTTGACTGTCCCAAGGCGTATGCATCTATCTTGAGAGACAGACGCCCAGGCACAAGGGAAGAACGTAGCAGGCTACTTCCGTTGTTATTCCTCCCCCGACTCAATCCTCTGGTACAGCCCGTCACCGATGTCCATGCTCGAAGCCCATTGGAACATAGCGGGGGCCCTGTGTGCCTCCGGTACAAGAAACCCAGAATATCCCAGAGACTTGCACCAACGAGCCAGATTTTCCAGGTGGGCCTTGCAGGTCTGGAAATCCCTGCCCAGGAAGGCTACCTGCGCACTGTGCAGCTCTAGCAGAGCCTGGTCATGCTTGCCGCCGGTCTGACTCACCAGGGTAGCAGCCTTCTCCAGCTCTTGCCATGCGCTATCGTACTCACCCCTTCGGGCTTCCAAGGCTGCCTTGTACATCAAGCCCAGAGATTGTTCGTGCAACTGGCTCTGGGATCTTGCAAGCGTCACGGATTGGTCCAGCAGCGCGCCAGCCTTTTCATAATCCCCTTTGAGTCGATGGGCATCTCCCATCGCACCGGTAACGTACGAAATGAGATTTGCTTCTGACGATTGTTGGGCAATCTCCATCGCTAGGGAGTAGTCTTCAAGAGCTTGATCAAGTTGGTTACGGTCCTTCGCCACGTCGCCCAGACTGGCTAAGGCGATCGCTTGGAACCTGGAATAACCCGCTGTCCTTGCACTGTCGAGGGCCTCTCGAAGGACCTCTTCCGCGTCATCCAGAAGCCCTTGCCTGTGCCACATTAACCCCAGATTATAACCCCAGATTATTGAGACTCACAGACAGAGAGCCAAGGTTCCCGAGCTTTCGCCACGCCTGCACCGCTTTATCAAGGTATGTATGAGCTTCGGGTATCTTGCCCAGTTCAACGTAGACCCACCCGAGCGCAGAACTCACCATCGCCGTATCATGCACATCGGCATCCCGTCGCAACTCCATAGAAGACAGGGTCAGCCACTGCTCAGCCTCCTCCAGACGGCCCCTCCGCAGATTGATCCACCCAAGTTGCCGATGAGCGCGGCTCAGATCGGACTCAACACCCTTGCGATCTTGAAGGGCCTTGACTGCTGTTCGGGCATCGGATTCTGCTTCTCCCTCAAAACCTAGCTCCCGATAAGTAGAACTTCTACTCAGAGGTGTGCGAGCTGCCTCTATAGGTTCTTCCGTTTCCTCCAAGCGGGCCAGGGCCTTGTTAAAGAAAGAGATCGCTGCTTCCTTGTCCCCCAGCCTAGCGGAAACCCTGCCACGCAGGTTGAGCAAGGCCGGTTGCTCATCTAGCTCTACCACAGGGATCCTGGTTAGCACGCTATCCAGATGGTTCCAACGACCCTCCGCAATCGTTCGACTGCCCTCTTGGGTCAGCAGTTTCGCGGCACTGTTGTGTTCATCTGCCTTGAGATAGAGTTCAATAGCGTGTTCATATTCCCCTCGGGCTTGGAACGCATCCCCTGCCCTTAGTGCCGCCTCGCGATATTCAACCGGGTGTTCAGAACGAAACTGCGCTTCCAACCCCTCACGAATGAGATCGTGCCATTTGTAAGAGCGCCCTCCGTCTCCTAGCCGTGACATAAACCCGATCCGAGCATAGGCTCGCTCGATCATCCGCTCTGAGCCATCGATATCGAGGAGTGTGTTGCACAGGTCCGTGTCCATGTACGGAAGCACGCTGGTAGCCATCAGTTGGTACTGAAGGTCGGAAGACTCCTGAGCCAGCGCTGAAGTTGCGAACACCCGCAGAGCGTGGTCGTCTGTCGGTACCTTCATATGCCCTTCAGGGCTGCCGGCTTCTGAGGCCAGTACTCCGCCTTTCCAGCCGCCGGTCTGGTCGAGGACGATCTGAGCGGCCTCCACAGAGACGCTCTCGCCCCGTAGGAAAACTAGAAGGGAGTGCACTTCACTCGTCGTCAGGGCTAGGTCATCGCCCCTCAAGACGAGAGCTTCCCGGTAGGCAAGGAGCCTGTCTAGAATGCCGAGCTCCGGCATAGTTCGGCTAGCAATAACAAGGGAGCAGCTTTGAGGGAGGTGTTCAATAATCAGGTCTACCAACTGACAGACTGCCTGATTTCCCGATGCTTTATGGAAGTCGTCCCAAACCAACATCACCCGGCGGTCTCCCAGGGCAAAAATCGAGTTGACTATTCCCGTTGTCAGTTCGCCCAGAGGTACATCATCGTTATTGGAGCCGCTCAGGAAATGAACGGAATCCAACGTGGGAAACTGTGACTTAACTGACGAATATACGTCCCTCGCGAACGCCAACTGGTCCCCATCTTCTTCACTCACGCTGAACCAGCAGACCGTTAGGTCAGGATCCGTAGCGAGTTCACTGAGGAGGCAGGTCTTCCCATATGCCGGAGGTGCAACAATCAGTTGAAGGCGAGTTGGGGATTGGGTGCCGAGCCTGGACACTAAGCGGCCACGTGCGAAGTGGTCACGTCGTAAACGTGGTGCCTGATACTTGATCAGAAAGCTCGTGTTAGACATTACCGCTTCCCCTACAACCGCCGGGCACTTCTACTGCGGTGTTACACGACGGAATTATAACCATCTTTCGACACAGTGTAAGCGTACCTGTTGGCAGGGAAGCACCTGAATGGTCGATTTCAGATAGCATTTTATAGGTGCAAAGGGAGGTTCGATGATTGTAGCGGCACATCAACCTTAACACATCGCCAGAAGCGGTAAATTGATGCTGGTAGCAGTCGGAGCAAATTAGAGAACAGTGCTCAAATCCCAATTCGCATGGGAGTGAGCAACCTGATTCAATTAGGCATACACGCCCGTCGTCAGCCCAGCGCGGCCTTCACGTCGCGTAACACCTCGTCCAGCGTCCGCGTCTGCCACCGGACCCGCATGCCGATGGGCAGGTTCTCTATCTCTGGGGTTATCTTCATATGAACGAACACTGGCCCCGGCTTGTTGAGGATCCCCTCCATGTCGCCCGCCAGCTCCTCCAGATCGTCGTAGAAGTAGGTGGCTGGATAGCCTGCCTCCCGTGCCATGCCCGAATATGAGATGTTCGTAGCGTTGGGAACAGGCTGTCCGCCGGTGGTGGCGTATGACTCGTTGTCCATGAGGAAATGGTAGAAGTTCCTGGGCTTCAATTCGGCGATGGTGGCCAACACACCCAGGTTCATGAGCAGATCGCCCTCAGAGTCGAACAAAACCACCTTCTCCTCCGGCCTTGCCTCGGCCAGGCCAAACGCGAACGACGCGTGGCCTCCCATCGCCGGATCGCCCAGCGGAATGTCACGCTCATGAATCTTGCTAATGCCGTTCCAGTGCCGGCTTCCCCTGCCCGGTATCACTAGGGTGTTGCCACGGTGCCTCTGGAACATTTCCAGCATGTCGGCAGCTGCAAACATCTGTCCCTCCTGCGGTTGCTATTGCCCGTAGCTATCTGACGAAGCCGTGGTATTCGTCTCCGACCAGGACGGCAACGGGTCGCCTCTTCTCCTCGCTCTCCTTGAACGCCACGGAGATACGGGAAGCGTCATCGTTGTTCTCTATAAGGTAGTAGTTGATACCCAGGGCATGCAGAATTGGCTCGGTGAAGTTCGCCACGTCGGATGGCCTGTTCACACCGTGGCGCGTCCATCCCCGATAGCCGATCATCATTACAAGCGGCGTATTCAGGCTCAGGCCCCAGCCTCTGATGGAGTCCCCGGACTCCAGCATGCCAGTGTTCTGTATGAGCACCACAGGCTTCTTGCCACCCACTACCAGACCGGCGGCGGTGGAAATGGCCTGCCCTTCACGACTAACTGGAATAAGTGTCAACGATGGATCGGCCACCATCAACTGGTACAGCCAGTTCGTCTCGCTGTCCGGGAGCCATACCACATGGGTCACACCATTGCTCCTGAACTCCTTCAGGATCGTCTCCGGGCTGAGTTCCGCCTGCTGCTGGGTCATGCCTGTTCTCTCAATCGCTACCGGTAGTCATAGGATTCTATTCAGGGTAGATTCTACATTGACCGCCGCCCGGTGACAAAACCAAGCACTGCCCAGGCCCACACTTCCCGTTGAAGCTTAGAGAACAAGCCTCCAGCAGCAGTAATAAGTTTAGGGCAGGTCACGCCCTGACTTTAAGCCTCCACCGCCTGCTTACTTCCCTCCACTATTTGGCGAGTGAGATGCTCCGGGACCGCCTCATAGTGAGCGAACTCCATCACGAACCGGCCACGCCCCTGGGTCATTGACCTCAGGTCCGAGGCGTAACGAAGCATCTCACCCTGCGGCACCTCCGCCTCTATCACAGTCATCCCTCCCTGGGGTGTCATACCGAGTATGCGGGCTCTCTTTACGTTTAGATCGCCTATGACCTCCCCTGTGGAAGCATCCGGAATTGTAGCCTGTAAGTGCATCACGGGCTCCAGAAGCACGGGGTTGGCCTCCTCGACTCCCTTTCGCAGGGCGAAGGAGCCTGCTATCTCAAAGCTCATACCTGATGAGTCAACCGGATGGGAGCTGCCGTCGTAGAGCACCACCTTCAGGTCCACTATGGGATAACCTCCCAGAACACCCTCGTCCAGGGACTTGACCACGCCCTTCTCCACCGCGGGGATGTACTCCTTCGGCACATTGCCGCCCACCACCTTGGCGCCGAACTCGAACCCACCGCCCCTGGGCAGCGGCGCAAGTTCTATCTTCACATGACCGTACTGGCCGTGGCCCCCGGACTGCTTCTTGTGCCTGTACTCAGTCCTGGTGGTGGCAGAAATGGTTTCCTGATATGCCACCTTGGGCAGGTTGTTTACCAGCTCCACTCCGAACTTGCGCTTCACCTTCTCCACCGCCACGTCGATGTGCGTCTCACCCATGCCGGATAGCAATGTCTCGCCGGTACTTGGCGCGCGACCCAGTTGAAGTGTCGGGTCCTCCTCCACCAGCCGGCTCAGTGAACTGGCCATCTTATCCAGGTCCGCCTTGCCTTTGGGTGAGATAGCTGATGTGTATATCGGCTTGGGGAATCCCACACTCTCAAGCACCACGGCGTCATCCCGCTGGCAGAGGGTATCCCCTGTGACCGTGTCCGACAGTTTGGCCACGCCCCCGATATCCCCAGCCGTAAGGCTATCAACCGTGTCGCGTGCTTTCCCATTGACGATGGATAACTGCCCTATACGCTCCTCCACGCCCTTACTGGAGTTCCAGACTCGTGAGTCACTCTTCATCGTCCCACTCACAACACGGAAGTAGGAAAGCTTTCCTACAAACGGATCGGCGATGGATTTGAACACGATAGCCGCCAGGGGCCCGGTCCCATCCGCCACAAGTTTCTTGGAATCGTCATCTTCTGCCACCGCCTCGGGTAGGTCTGCCGGCGAAGGCAGCAGAGCCACCATCACGTCCAGCAGCTCCTCGACGCCCACGGACACAGTCGCAGAGCCCACCATTACCGGGACGATCTCCCTCGAAAGCACACCTCGCTTCACCGCTGCGGAAAGCTCCTCCTGCGTTATCTCCTCGCCTTCCAGGTACCGCGTGGCCAGATCGTCATCCGACTCTGCCACCGCTTCCACCAACCGCTCCCGTAGCTGTTCGATATCCACCGCAACATCGGAAGACGCCTCTCCTGCCGGCTCCAGAAGACTCACCACTCCCTTAAACGTCTGCTCCGCCCCTACCGGGACCTGTAATGCGACACACCTTCGCCCGAACACCCCTTGGATGTTCTCCAACGTTCTCTGAAAGTCAGCGTTCTCCCGGTCCATCTTGTTGATAAGCACCAGTCGCGGTACGCCGGCCTCCTCGCACAGCTCCCATGCATCCTCCGTACCCACCTCTACCCCAGACTGGGCCGTTACTACCAGCACCGCGGCATCCGCGGCCCTCAGCCCGGACACCACCTCCCCTACAAAGTCAGGATAGCCCGGTGTATCCAGAAGATTCAGTTTGTGGTCCTTCCAAGCGCATGGCAGCACCGATGTCTGAATGCTACCGGCCCGCTTGACCTCCTCAGGCTCGTAGTCCGAGGCGGTATTCCCGTCGTCCACCTTCCCAAGTCGGCTGATGCTCCCGCTGGCGAACAACAAGGCCTCCACCATCGAGGTCTTGCCGGCTCCTGAGTGCGACACAAAGGCAACGTTGCGTAGGTGCTGGGTATCAACAGTAGACATGGCCCATCTCCTTCGTCACATTAGCTAGGGCACATTACTTCGGCCGAAACGTACAGGGATTAATGCCATTGTAGCCAACGAAATCCCACCGCGCAACGATTTCAACACCTTAACCATCGGGCCACTTGAACCATCGGGCCACTTGCGCCCGTCTCGTTCCTTTCTTACCCTTGATGCAGTGACCTCATGCGCCGACTCTTTACAGCACTGTCCCTGGTACTTTTCCTGGCACTCACCACGCCCTACTCCACCCTGCGTCTCTCGCCAGCGGAGCTGCAGTCCGCCCCATATCGCTTCAACCTGCTGACCTGGGAAGCGTCCCACCTCCCAAGCAAGTGGCTCCAGTGGCTCGCAATGGTCGGCTCTCCATACAGCGATACCCCCGAGAGTCGCCTGGAGACGGTGGAGACCTATTTCGATCTGGTGCATGAAGCCGACACCATCCGAGGCCAGCTCGCCCGGTCCGTCGCCCTTAAAAACGACGACACCTTGGATACCGATACCCCCGACCTTGACCGGAAGCTGGCAATGATCGAACAGCGGATACGCCGCCTCCGGCCCGGTGTTGAGGAGGTTATGGAGGCGGCCATCTCGGACGTACTTCGACAAGAGGACATACCAATCAACCTGGGTAACTTTTTGTTCCCGCCCGTGGACTTCTCCCTGGACAGGCTCCCGACATTTCTCATCATCTCACCAAGGGACCGCATTGAGCGTTTGGAGTCCGTGCTCCTCGTAGGCGATATCACGCCCCAGGCCCGCGACGAACTCGAAGACAACATCCTGCGGCAGGAGGACATGTCCGCCCTGGTGAGCGGCATCGGCGGCATCTCAACCTATCCGAGCATCATTGCCGGCGGCAACCTTCGTGGCTCCCTGCGCCTCGCCGGCCATGAATGGCTCCACCAGTACCTATTCTTCCAACCCCTGGGACAGGGATATGTCCGTAGCAGAAACATGGCGAGCCTTAACGAGACAGCGGCCAACATCTTCGGTGACGAGCTTAGGGACATGGTATTCACCCAACTCACCGGTGAAACGGTGCCCACGCCGACCAGCGATGATGCGCCACCCTGTCCTGATGACCAGTTCTGCTTCCAGCGGGAGATGCGGCAGACCAGGCTCCGCGTAGACGAACTCCTGAAGCAGGGAGACATCGCACGAGCGGAGGCCTACATGGAAGAGCGCCGCCTGGTATTCGTCGACAACGGGTACAACATCCGCAAGCTCAACCAGGCCTACTTCGCCTTTCACGGCACTTACGCCGACAGCCCAGCATCCGTCAGCCCTATCTACCGGCAGCTCACCGATCTGCGCCAGGTCTCCGGCTCCCTGGGCGACTTCATCCACACCATTGCCGCCCTCTCAACCTATGACGACCTCCTCGCACTCCTTGAACAGCTCCCGGAGTACAGTTAAGAACCCCCTTGCCTGTGCAATGCCCTGCCTGCCTGCACCATACCCGCCCAGACGCCGCCATCCTTCCTTTCACCCCTATCACCCCCTGTGATATTATCTTCTCAATGAGTTCGGCCCCCATGCAGCCATATGCCAGCGCGCAAAATCGAAGTCCTCATATTCCCGGCCTATACGGACGAACTGTCCGAGTCCTGGGTGCGTGACGTCGCTACTCAAGCTCTGGAGCAGGGCCTAGCACATACGGATGAAGACGGCGGCCCGACATCCGTCAGCCTCGTGATCGCCGACGACGAAGCTGTCCGTGACTTGAACCGCGAGTACCGTGGGCTGGACGAAAACACCGACGTTCTGGCCTTCGCCTTCAACCACCCCGGCCAATACGAAGGGGACGATCCACCGCCTCAGCAAGCGGAGCCTGAACCATTCATCGCCACACCCGAAGACTCCGGATACTTTGGCGAAGTCCTTATCTCCTACCCCCAGTGCGTACGACAGGCCCTGCCCGTACCAGGCTCCACTCTTAACGAGCTCGCCCTCCTCATAACTCACGGAGTGCTTCATCTCCTCGGCTACGATCATAGGAACAACGCCGAGGAACGCGACATGCAGGCCATGGAAGATCGCGCTCTGACCATCCTAGGGCTACCGGTGACACGCTTGTGACATCACAGGTCTACTACCGCAAGTGGCGGCCTCAGGGGCTCAACCAGCTGGTGGGACAGGAGCCTATTGTCCGCACCCTACAGCAAGCGCTCATCCGTGGCCGCATAGCCCACGCCTACCTGTTCACCGGCTCCCGGGGCACGGGCAAGACCAGTACCGCCCGCATTCTTGCCAAAGCCGTCAACTGCCTTGAACCCCAGGACGGCGAACCGTGCAACTCATGCCACCTCTGCCTCGCCGTCAACGAGGGCCGGGCCCTGGACCTAGTGGAGATAGACGCCGCCAGCAACCGCGGCATCGACGAGATTCGCAGCATTAAAGAGAAGGTCATCTTCTCCCCCGCTGAAGGCAAGTACAAGGTGTACATCCTGGACGAAGCCCACATGCTCACCGACGCAGCTGCGGACGCCCTCCTCAAAACACTTGAAGAGCCTCCAGAACACGTTATATTCATCCTAGCCACCACCGAGCCACATCGCCTTCCCAGCACCATCGTATCCCGCTGCCAGCGCTTCGACTTCCGCCGCATCACACCGCCAGCCATCGTTGAGCGGCTTGAACAGATATGCACCGCCGAAGGCATAGAGGCCGAACCCGCCGCCCTACATCTCATAGCTCGAAACTCCAGCGGCAGCCTGCGAGACGCCGAGAACCTCCTGGATCAAGCAGCAACCTCCTTCGGCACCCCCCTGGGAGCGGATCAGGCACGTCTCCTCATGGGCCTCACCACTGAAGAGCGCGTACGAGAGCTAGTGGGTCAGGTGCTTACCGGTGAAACCTCCCGCGCCCTGGTCGCCCTCAACGCCATAGCCACTGAGGGTCTGAACCTCCAGCAGCTTCACCGGCAGATGGTCAATGAGCTCCGTGACCTCCTTCTTGTCAAATCCGACGCCCGCGAAATGGTCGCCCAGCCGGACGAAGTATCCAGCGAGCAGGCCGCCCTGATCGCCAGGGTACCTATGGAACGGCTGGTACGCACCCTGCGACTCATGGCACAGGTAACCTTCCGACACGACGCGCCGGCGGCCCTGCCCCTGGAACTGGCCATCGTAGAGTCAGATCAGCCCGTACCGACAGTCGCGGTTGAACGCGAAACAGCACCCACACCCGCGGCTAGGCAGGAACCTTCGCGTCCCAGGCAGCCCGTGCGCCAACCAGGCCCCGTCGCAAATGTGCCCGTACCCCAGCCTGTACACCCCGGAACGTCGTCAAGTGTTCCGCCACCAGGTGAACCGCCAGTCTATGAGCCGGTACCGCAGCGGGTCGCTGCCTCCGTGCCCAGCCCGACGCCCAATATAGCCACAGCGCCTGTACCGCCGTCCGCCGCTTCGGAAACTCCCACAGCACCGGCCAGGGTATCCGACCCGGCACCACCCGCCCAGGCTTTGGCAGAGCCAGGAACGGAAGAGCGGCTTGAGCAGGAGTGGGAGGGAATCGTCAGGTCGCTCAGCCGCTACAAGGGCCAGCGCTTCAACCTCGGTGCCTTGCTCCGGGCCTGCCGTCAACGCCATCTGGATGGCGATACGCTGGAACTGGGGTTTAGCCACCGCTCGCACATGGAGCGCATGAAAGAGGAGCTGGACAACCCAGACAGCAGCCGTACCTTTCAAGAGACGCTAAAGACGGCACTGGGTAATACAACACCCCTGAAGCTGGTCTTCGATGCTTCCAACGGCTCCGACGCCAGAAACAGGACCGCTCAGAGCCCCATGGTACAGGTCGCCCTCGGCATGGGCGGTAAGATATTGGAAGAGACCGAGGACGAACATGAATAGGAACATGCTAAAGCAAGCACAGCAGCTCCAGCAACGACTCGTTCAAGCCCAGGAGGCCCTGGAGCAAGAGACCGTTGAGGCCTCCGTTGGAGGAGGAGCCGTAACAGTAACCGTCTCTGGCAAACAGAAGGTACAGAAGATCACCATCGACCCGGCCGCCGTGGACCCCCAGGACGTGCCCATGTTGGAAGACCTGGTCCTGGCCGCCGTCAACGAGGCTATGGACAAGGCCCGGGAGCTGGCATCTCAGCGATTGGGCGCCATCACAGGCGGAATGAACATACCGGGACTGATGTGAAGCAACCTACCTCACCATGACCACCAACGATTACCTGCCAGCCGCTATTCCGGTGGCAGACCTCATCCAGGAGTTTCACAAGCTGCCGGGCATCGGCTCCAAGAGCGCCCAGCGCCTCACCTACTACCTGGTGCGCATGCCACAGGATGAGGCCCAGGCCCTAGCCCAGGCAATCCTCGCCGTCAAAGAGAAAATCATATTCTGCTCCCAGTGCCAGAATCTCACAGAGCAGGACCCGTGCTCCATCTGCACCGACCCCGCCAGGGACCGCACCACCATATGCATCCTAGAGGAGCCCCTGGATGTCCTTGCCCTGGAGCGTACCCGGTGCTATAACGGCCTGTACCATGTCCTCCACGGCGCCATCTCACCCATCAACGGCATTGGCGCAGAGGAACTGCGCATCCGTGAGCTCCTTGAACGGCTCAGGGACAACACCGTGAAAGAGGTTGTCCTGGCGACCAACCCCAACCTGGAGGGTGAGGCGACTGCCATGTATATCCAACGGCTCATCGCACCCCTGATTGACAGGGTCACCCGCCTCGCACGGGGACTCCCTGTGGGTGGCGACCTGGAGTACGCCGATCAGCTGACACTCACTCGCGCCTTTCAGGGCCGGCAGGAGTTCTGATTCATCTTGGAATGTTTTGCCCAATAGCGACGATTCGTAGATCATCTCAGTCCCCGAATACGACAGTGGGGGCGTAACAAAAATGCCTAAGCCACGCATATACAACACAGAGGCCATAGTGCTCCGTACCAGCCCCCTGGGGGAGGCTGATCGCCTGTTCACACTGATCACACCACAGATTGGCAAGGTGCGGGCCACCGCGCGGGGCGTCCGCAAGCCCACCAGCAAGCTGGGCGGCCACCTGGATCCTCTGACGCGATCATCCCTCACCATCAACTCTGGCCGGAACCTGGATACCATCGCCAGCGCCGATACCTTGGAGACATTCCTCCTGGCAAAGGAAAACCTGGACCTTCTCTCCCGCGCCATTTACGCCGTGGAATTGGTTGACGCCTTCAGCCCGGAAGAGGCCTCCAACCCCCAGGTATACGCGCTGTTCCTGGAAACATTGCGAACCCTGGGCACCGCGCCCAGCCCTGACCTGGCGCTCCGATACTTCGAGCTACATCTCCTTGGGTTCACCGGCTTCACGCCCACCATGGATCGGTGTGTCGAATGCCACGAGCAGGTCCTGCCAGGGCACCACCTGTTTAGCGCATCGGCCAGCGGCATCCTATGTCCAGCGTGCCGGGCATCCCAACCCCAGGCCGCGCCCATCTCCGTGGACGCCCTGAAGACTATGAGGTTCCTGTCGAGCCAGACCATGCACTCTGCCATGCGGCTGCGACTCAATCCGCCTCTGCAGCGAGAGGTAGCCGCCCTGCTAACCGCCTTCCTCCGGTACGTCCTGGAGCGCGAAGTGCGCTCCACGGCCTTCCTTCGCTCCATCACCAGGCTCCCCCAGCGTGGCGACGACATACCAGCCCCAGTCAGCACGATTTGAGGCCCATTGATGCCCAGACGAAAGAAATCAAACCTGCCGTTCCAGAAGATCCTTATTGCCAACCGCGGCGAGATCGCCTGCCGTGTCATCCGCACCTGTCATCGCATGGGCATAAAGACAGTAGCCGTTTACTCGGAGGCTGATACCCACGCCCTCCATGTCCAGCAGGCGGACGAAGCGGTGCTCATAGGCCCACCGCCCGCCGCAGAAAGCTACCTCAACGTCCAGGCCATCATCCAGGCCGCTCGAGATACCGGTACCCAGGCCATTCATCCAGGCTATGGCTTCCTTTCGGAAAATCCGGCCTTCGCCAAGGCGTGTCGGGCGACCGGCATCACATTCATCGGCCCTTCAGCCGACAACATGGAGCTAATGGGCGACAAGATAAGAGCGCGCCAGGTCGCTCTGGAGGCCGGCTTGCCCCTCCTACCAGGCACCGAAGCCGAAGTCTCTGATCAGGAAGCGCTCGACGCCTCTCCCGGCATAGGTTTCCCACTCATGGTCAAGGCGGCCGCAGGCGGTGGCGGCATCGGGATCAGGCTGGTCGCCACTCACGAGGAGCTACCCGAAGCGTTGACCCGCGCCCGGTCCCAGGCTGAAAGCTCCTTCGGCAGCGGGCACGTATATTTGGAAAAGTATCTGGAACAACCATCCCACGTGGAGGTACAGGTACTGGCCGACCAACACGGCAACGCCGTCCACCTGTTCGAGCGCGACTGCTCGGTACAGCGCCGCAACCAGAAGGTTGTCGAAGAGACCCCCTGCGTCAAGCTCACCAAAAGCAAGCTCAAGGCGATGTATGAAGCTGCCATGAACTTGGTCGCCCACATCGGCTACGTCAACGCAGGCACAGTCGAATTCCTAGTCGATCACAATGGCGCCTTCTACTTCCTGGAAATGAACACGCGCCTTCAGGTAGAGCACCCAATTACTGAAATGGTCACCGGCCTGGATCTCGTAGAGCAACAGATACGTATCGCCGCGGACCAAACCCTGTCCCTCTCACAGAAGGACATTAGCCACAAAGGCCACGCCATCGAGGCCCGCATATACTCTGAGGATCCCGAGACTCTTATACCTGCTTCAGGCCGTGTGAGCGCCCTACAGGAGCCTGGCGATAAGAACGTCCGCGTGGACGGTGCCCTCTTCAAGGGCTACGAGGCAACACCTTACTACGACCCTATGATGGCCAAGGTCATCGCCTGGGGCCGGTCGCGCAAGAAGGCCATAGAGCGGCTTAGCAACGCACTGAACTCCTTTACCACTCAGGGCGTAACTAACAACATCCCTCTTATACAGCAGGTCATGGCCAACCAGGAGTTCAAGGACGGCTCATACTCCACACATCTCCTGTCCAACATGTCTGACGAAAAAGGCATGGGTACCGCTCAGCAGGAGGAGCGGGAAACGGTGGCAGCCGTCACCACGGTACTGGGCGCCATCTTTGGCGGAGCGCCCCAGCAGCGGCCCAGCCTGTGGAGGACCCACGGCCGTGCCGCACAGATGATGCCTAGGCCCAGCCGAGGCGGACGTTGGTAAAGCGCCAGCTCAGAGTAAAAGTCCGCGGCAAGTGGCACACCGTTGAGGTTGATGAGCCTCAGCAATACCCCTTCCAGGTCACGGTAGACGGGGAGACATTGGACATCGAGGTAGAGATCGAGGCTTCTCCTGATGCTCCCGCGCCGGCCCGTACTACCGAGCCTAATACCCCCGGCGGTGTGGGTCTTCCCACCATTGTTGAAGAAGACCACAAGATCATTCGCTCGCCCCTCCCCGGACGTATAGTGTCGATCTCCGTTGAGGTGTTTGACCAGGTAGCCGCCGGGGAAGAGGTGTGTATCTTAGAGTCCATGAAGATGGAGCAAAGTATCCGCATGTCCCACACCGGCGTAGTGAGAGCCGTCTTTGTCCGGGTAGGCGAAAACGTCGGCGTAAGTGACCCGCTCATCCAGATGGAGTAGTTCGCCATACCTCGCACCTTCCTTGGAGAAGGTGCGAAAAACCTGGGTTCCCTGCAAGGGGGCCCGAGGGACATGCCTCCAGAATAATAACCTTCCAGGGTGGGTGGGAAGAACCACCTACGTTACCAGCTTCCTTCCCCTTTTGGGGGAAGGCCAGAAGGGGAGCGAGCCTTACCGAGAGGTTGAACCCAGCCCCTTTACCAACGGCGCAACCCGTCGCCAGATAACTTCGGCTACCTGTTCCTGGGTCAATGCGCCGTCCACCACCAGCCATCTATCAGGGTCCGACTTCGCCTGGGCCAGGTAGCCGTCCTTAACCCGTCCGTGGAACCACGCCGGTTCCTCCTCAAAGCGCCTGCCTTCGCCATCGCTCCGGCCTCCTACACGGCTCAGACCTGTCTCCGACGGCAGATCCAGTAGCAGCACCAGGTCCGGCTCCAGGCCACCGGTTGCCAGCCGGTTTGCCCGTTCAATGTCCTCCATAGGTAAGCCTCTCCCGTAGCCCTGATAGGACACAGTGGATGCGGTATACCTGTCGCACACCACCACACGGCCCTCCTCCAGCGCAGGACGTAAGACGGTGTCCACAAGCTGCGCCCGAGCGGCACAGAAGAGAAGCAGCTCAGCTATTGCTGTAATTGCCTCGCCGCCTCCCTGGCTCGTTGGGCCTTCATCATGCCGCACTTTGAGCAGCGCCCTGACCCTTTCACCAACCAGCGTCCCGCCCGGTTCGTGGACCAGTAGAGCCGTGTTTCCTTCACTAAGGAGACGATGGTAAAGGGTGCTAGCCTGCGTAGACTTGCCGGAGCCTTCGCCACCCTCCAGCGTTATCAAGACTCCTGCCATCATCTACTCCTGCCTTGCCGTGCTCTGGGGAAATATGTGTACAGGGCACGCCCTGCTGTATGCAGGGCACATCCCGCCCCCTATCCGTACGGCGAACCCTGGTATACGGTCACCCGCCTATCCGGCTCACGACCCATCGCCTGCGAGTACAAGTTGTACCGCCGCGCCAGCAGATGTTGCAGACGGCGTATATAGGACCGTTGGGGCCGCAACTCCACGGAGGGTTCGCCCTCCACCACCCGTTCCACCGCGTCCTGTGCCTCCTGTAGCGCATCCTCCAGAGACCCTGCCCCGTTGCGATGGCCCAGCCTGCGAACGTACGCTTCCACTAGCAGCCGCGTGTTCTTCCTCAACACCTCCACCGGCGTACCCATGGACTCGGCGCTCTTCACCACCTGCGAGTTTCGCCGGTAGTGGGCCTTGGTCGTCAGCAGTACGTCCGCATCCCGGAGACTTGCCGACACCTCCACAGGCACCTGGGCGACGCGAGCGGCCTGCTCCACGTACCCACGATTAACCCCATGGATGTATAGCCTGGTCGGCTCTGGAGTAGGGGACTGGTCATCCTCAACTACGGCGCTGGGCACACTGGGCAAATCAGGCACCATGGGGGCCGTGCCCCTGTCCCTATGTATCTCGCCGTCGGCATCCATCCAACGCGTCTCCGGTGACGGTGTCTGCCCCCTGAGCATGGCGTCTACCACCGGCGCTACGTCCGCGTGTATCGCCATTCGCTCCCAGTCCTGTATCTCCACCACAATGTCGAATGTCGGTGGCCGCTTCCGTTCCAACGCCGTCTTCTGAGTTCTACGACGCCTCGCCTCTTCGTCGCCCAGGATTACCGTCTGTACCCCGCCTACCAGGTCCGCCAGCGTCGGGTTCAATATCAGGTTCCGCAAAGTGTTGCCGTGGGCCGTGGCGATCAGTTGGACGCCTCGTTCCGCTATTGTGCGGGCGGCTTCGGCCTCTAACTCCGTGCCCATCTCATCAATGATTACGACCTCGGGCATGTGGTTCTCCACCGCCTCGATCATGATGTCGTGCTGCTTGCTGGGCGTCGGAACCATCATCCTTCGCGCCCGTCCTATGCCTGGGTGCGGTATGTCACCGTCGCCGGCGATCTCGTTGGATGTGTCAACAACAACAACCCTTTTGCGCAGGTCGTCGGCCAGCACCCGCGCCACCTCACGCAGCATCGTGGTCTTCCCCACGCCCGGACGTCCCAGCAGCAGGATGCTTTTACCCGTGGTTATCAGCTCTTCTATGGGCCGGATGGTGCCGAACACGGCCCGTCCGACACGGCACGTGACGCCTATGATCTCTCCTTTGCGGTTGCGCATAGCGGAGATACGGTGGAGAGTCCGCTCGATGCCCGCCCGGTTATCGCCTCCGAACTCCCCTACCCGCTCGGTCACGTGGCGAATATCCTCGTCGGTGACGTCCCGGGAGTCCAGGTACACCTCGATGCCCAGAAACCGTGCCTCAGGGGGCCTTCCCAGGTCCAGCACAACCTCAAGCAGACCGCTCAGGTCCTGACGCTTGTATAAGGGCTCCTGGACATAGGGCGGCAGCGTACTCAGTAGTGCATCCAGATCGTCTACGACCAGATGTGTCGCTTTCTCTGTCTTCATCCCTGTCCCTATTGCCTCGTTTAGTCTGCCGAAGCCGCCATGCTGAGCGCTGGCCCCTGTACTCGTACCGCCAGAGGTTTCACCATCACCCTGTACGATGCCACCGGCTCCAGCCCCACCCGCTCCAGAAGCATGCGCATGCCTGACTGATAGTCCGGGACCTCCCACAGCACGGGGCGGTTCCGGGTCTCTCCCAGGATGAATGCCACCAGTGACCGCGAATCTCCTTCCCATTCTGGAGCCAGTGTCGCCTGGACACGCGTCCGCCCGCGATACCTGTCCAGCCTGATCCACGCAGCCACCTCTGCTCCGTCCTCCAGTACGAACTCGCGGGTGCTCCTGCCCACCGGCTCCTGTACGTCCTGCCACTCCTGAAGCGTCATACCCTCTGCCGAACGCACCTCCGCCGGGGTACAGCCGTTGTACAGTCGAAACAGTCCAAGGTCGTCACCTGGCAGACGAGGCCGTACTCCTCCCGTAGCCTCAACACCTATCAGGGGAGTTCGCCCGGCCAGAGCGTGCAGCGTCGCCTGTGTGTACGGCAGGAATCCGCATCGCCTCCCAGTCTCCAGCATGTGCCAATCCTCGGGCGTCCGCAGGAATAGACGCTGAGCGCCGCGCGATCCCGCATAAGCAGCACATCGTTCCAGAAGCTCAGCCGCATTCTCCTCGCTCCCAGCCGTTCCCAGCGCCAGGTGGTCTACCACCCACGCCGACGACCCCGCACACCGTCGCGCCGATGCCACGCCTCGCACTCTTACACCGCTCGTGCATATCCATGCACCGCTGCGCCGGCGCAGACGCGACCGCTCCCAAATGAACGATGGCAATGAAAAGGTGGGCTGCCCGCCTCCCACGCCGTCGCTGGGCACAACGGCCCAGTCGGTGCCATTCATGGGGGCCAGTCGAACGTAGTCTGTCAGGACCAGTCTACGGGTCATCGCTTCTCTTCCCCAGAGCGGGCCGACATCCGCAGGAAGTGGCTGTGGAACCGTGTGTCCTGGGTCAACTCCGGATGAAAGGCTGTCACCAGCATGTTCCCTTGCTGGGCAGCCACCGGCCCGTTGCCATCAATAGTGGCAAGGACAGTAACATCGTCACCAACACGTTGGACTTTGGGCGCACGGATGAATATAGCATGGAAGTCAGGTGCGCCGAGCACAGACACGGGCAGGTCGGCCTCAAAGCTGTCCACCTGTCGCCCGTAGGCGTTGCGCTGCGCATCCAGGTCCATAAGGCCAAGCGGTTCGGGCCGGTCTTCCTCCAGCCGTTGGGCCAGCATGATCAGCCCCGCGCACGTACCCCACACCGCCATGCCGTCACGCACACGCTCCTTCAGGGGCTCCCGAAGGCCATACAGATCCATAAGTCGGGCCTGCGTGGTGCTCTCTCCTCCGGGAATGATCAGACCGTCCAGCCCATCCAACTCCCCCGGAAGTCGCACCTCTCGTGCTTCGGTGTCCAGCCGCTTCAGGGCCCCCACGTGCTCCGCGAAGTCTCCCTGTATGGCAAGAACGCCTATAGTCGTCAAATCTACCAGCCCCGGACCGCCAGGAGTTCCTCTTCCTTCATGCTGCGGACGTCCAGCCCGGGCATCGCATCGCCCAGACCCTTGGACACCTCTGCGATTATCTCAGGATTGTTGTAGTGCGTTACCGCCTGCACTACCGCCTTGGCCATACGTTCCGGGCTGCTGGACTTGAAGATACCCGAGCCCACAAACACGCCGTCGACTCCAAGCTGCATCATCAACGCAGCGTCGGAGGGCGTGGCCACGCCGCCTGCGGCGAAGTTGACCACCGGCATGCGCCCCAGCCTCTTTACCTCCAGTACCTGATCCAATGGGGCACCCAGGTTCTTGGCCTCCGTAGCAAGCTCGTCCTCGGACATGCCCTGTATCTTGCGTATCTCGCCCATCACCGACCTGGCGTGGCGCACCGCCTCCACAATGTTGCCTGTGCCTGCCTCACCCTTCGTCCGGATCATCGTCGCTCCCTCTCCCAACCGCCGCAGCGCCTCTCCCAGGTCACGGCAACCGCACACAAAGGGCACCTTGAAGTCGTGCTTCCACACATGGTTGCTCTCGTCCGCCGGTGTCAGCACCTCTGATTCGTCTATGTAGTCGACTCCCAGCGATTCCAGCACCTGTGCCTCAACCAGATGGCCTATCCGGCACTTGGCCATAACCGGGATGGTGACCGCTTCCATAATCTCAACTATCTTTGTAGGGTCCGCCATCCGGGCCACTCCACCGGCGGCACGGATATCGGAAGGCACCCGCTCCAGGGCCATCACAGCGCACCCCCCAGCATCTTCAGCGATCTTGGCCTGCTCGGCATTCACCACATCCATGATCACGCCGCCCTTGAGCATCTGCGCCAACCCGACCTTGACGTCCCATGTTCCCTTCTCCATCGCGGTCCCACCTCGCTTGTTCTTCAGTTAGTACCAACTACAGCCAAGCTACATGCTCATTATAGCTCCGCTGTCTCTGCCATCGCAATTGCCGCATCCCATAGCCAAGTCTGCTTTGACACCGAAATATCCCACCGCTAGACTGATGCCTGTAACTCAAGCAAGTGGAGTCCCCTTTCCCTGAGCATTGCCTAGACCCATACGTCCCCTTGAGGCTTAGGGGACAAGCCCTCACCAGCAGTACGGACGAAGTCCGTGGGTGCAGGGCACGCCCTGCCACGCACGGAGGCCATACATGTCCACTGAGACCGATGCCTATATCGAACGGCTCGATTATCTAATCGACGAGTTGAAAAATGCCCTCCAAGGCATTTCCGCTGAGGAGCTGGACTGGGTTCCCCTATCCGCGGACTCCAACTCCGTCTGCGTCCTGGCCACCCATGCAGCCGGTACCCAGAGCGGCTGGATCCACCAGGTCGTCGGTGGTATCGACATCAGCCGCAGCCGTGACGCCGAGTTCGCCACCAAAGGGGCCACACACGACGAGCTTGTAGCGCTCCTGAACAGGACCGCTTCGACCACCCGCACAGTCATCGACGGCCTCTCCACCGCGGACCTGCACAGGGTACATGAGACCGCTGACGGGCAGCGTGTAAGCACCCGCTGGGCCATACTCCACACCCTGGAACACGTCGCTCAGCACCTGGGCCACCTGACACTCACCCGCCAGCTATACGCCCAGAAGAACAGCTAGCAGCAACGCTCTGACCTTCTATCTGCCTGGTCTGGTCATTGCCTAGACCCATACTTCCCATTGTGGCCAAGAGGCGAGACGATCTTGCCTAAATACTCGGCTACAAAGATAGGAAGGTTGTAGGGAGCCGGAGCCTGCCCTGAGCAACGCCTCAGGGTTCCCTGCAGGGAACCCTGAGGTCCGATGATGCTCCGATTCCATCGCGAGTGCTCGACCGAGTCGGCACTCCGCTCATCCCGATGTGTCGGGACAAAATCTGAGGGGTATCCCCCTTCTCCAAAAGATACCTAGGGCGGAGGAGGTGGGTAGAATGCGCTTGCTACAATCTCTTCCACTTGCCGTTGCACGCATGCGTACCCTTGACACGACCACACCTCCTGGTCACCATGCTCCTCAGAGACCCTTCATTCTATGACCGCCCCCACTACCAGACCAAAACCTCGCATCTACTACGGCTGGTATGTCGTCACCGGCGCCTTCTTCGCCCACTGGATGGGCGCAGGCATAGGCATACCCGTCTTCGGCCTCTTCTTCAAGCCCATGAGCGCCGAGTTGAACTGGACCAGGGCTATGACGACTCTGCCACTGGTCACCCGAAACGTCTTCTCTCACCTTGCCGGGCCCATCATAGGACCGCTGGTTGACCGGTTCGGGCCCCGATACCTGATGACAGTGGGAGCTATCATCGCCGGTGTGGGCACCATGCTCATGTCCCGGACCAACTCCCTCTGGCAGTTTTTCCTCTTCTTCGCCGTCATAGGCGCCATTGGCAACGCCGGCCTCAGCAACATAGTCACCAATACCACCATCGCCAAATGGTTCGTCCGCAAAAGAGGGCGGGCCACCGGCATCGCCGCCGCTGGCATCAACGTCGGCGAAGCCATAATCACCCCATTCGTACTGCTTCTGATCACCCTCTTTGGCTGGCGAGCCGCCTGGATAGGCATCGGGCTGGTCCCCTGGCTGGTGGTCGCACCCGCTTCCTTTTTCTTGATGCGCCGCTCCCCCGAGGACATGGGCCTGCGACCGGATGGCGACCCGCCTCCCGATGAGGCGCAGCAACCGGAATCAGGGGCCGACACGGTGGAGCACACGCCCGACACATCTGATGAGTACGTCTGGACGGCCAAAGAGGCATTCAAGACACCTGCCCTGTGGATGATCGTCGTCGCCACCAATCTGGGAGGCCTGGCTGTCAGCGGCGTCGTCCTGCACCAGATACCCTTCCTTACCGATCAGGGCCTCTCTCAGGCGGATGCGGCGACGAGTCTCGTCACCTATGCGATATTCGCCGTTCCATCCAAGCTGGCGTGGGGATTCCTGGCAGAGCGCATCCATATACGATACCTCACCGCAGCCTCCCTCTTCGGCAGCGCCCTGGGCTTGGTGATACTCATCCAGGCTGACTCACTCTTTGATGGTATCCTTTTCGGCGTGGTCTACGGCTCCACCCGAGGTGCCTGGGCCGTTGTCCAGTCCCTCGTCTGGGCCGACTACTTTGGCCGGCGTTTCTTAGGGACCATCCGCGGCTTCGTCGCACCAATCCAGCTCGTCTCCGGCGTCGGCGGCCCCCTGTTCGCTGCCCTCATCTTCGACCTTCGACAGAGCTACATTTTCGCCTTCTCCATTTTCGTCGGTACCTACGTCCTCGGTGGCCTCCTCATCCTCATCACACTACCTCCTACCCCACCTAAGAAGGTTCCACTACCCAACGGATAATCAGCATCATCCCAGAAAGGCGTAAGAAACCTGGAGCCCCTACCAGGGAGTTGAGTCCCAATGAATTGGGACTCAACCGCTAAGCATGGCGAGGAATGGCGGATACTGCGTCCAGATCCCCGCCTAATGGAGCCGCTAGGCCATCGAACTCCTGAGCGTCGGTATGGGTAATGGGATTGCGCCAATGGAGAAGGTGTCATAGCATTGCAGCCCCTGGCACATGATTCCAGGTGGACGGATTAGAGATAGCTCCTTTGGTAGCCCATGCATGGCTATGCTGAATTCTGCAGTTGACCAGGAGATCAGAGATCTCATCAAAGAGCGCGGGCGGATCACATTCGCCCAATTCATGCAGGCCTGCCTCTACTCGCCCAGAGGAGGCTTTTACTCGTCTCGGGCCACCAGGATCAGCAGGCATTTCGGGACCTCTGCCACCAGCCATCCGATCTATGGCACGCTGATCGTCCGGCAATTGGAGCAGATGTGGCACATCCTCGGCGACCCATCTCCGTTCCACGTGATCGAGGTTGGGTCTGGCGACGGCGCTCTGGCCCGGTCCATAATTGACTCATGTCGGCAGGTGGCTCCCGAAATGGCGGAATCGCTCCGCTACGTCGCCGCAGACTACGAACCATGGTGGCCGTCACCATCCACCCACGCAGAAGGCCTGGACGAAAGGATAGAAGACCCACGACTAACTGGTGGACATGAAGTGGGTTGGGGTATCCATAGGGTGAAGGCGGAAGGGCTAAGCTGTTTCCGTAATATCCAGGGATGCATCCTGAGCAACGAACTGGTGGACAATTTCCCCGTCCACAGATTCGTCATCCAGTCCGGCCAAGTCAAAGAGGTCTTCGTTACACTGGAGTGGGACAGGTTGACTGATGTCCTGGACCAGCCCTCCACGCCGCGCTTACAAGAAAGGCTGGCGGGCCTCGGCGTGTCTCTGCCGGAAGGGTTTCATGGCGAGGTGAATCTGTCCATTGATGACTGGATCGGTCAGCTTGCCGATTCTCTGGAGCGCGGATTTGCTCTCACCATAGACTACGGGGAGTTGGCCGAGGACCTATACTCGCCACGCAATGCCGAGGGGACGCTGGTCTGCTTCCAACAGCACAAAGTCAGCAGCGACCCGTACCAATACATCGGCCAGCAGGATATTACTACCCAGGTGGACTTCACATCCCTTATGCGCCTCGGTGAGCGGAGTGGCCTGACCACAGTGGGCTACACCCTCCAGCGCCACTTCCTGGCCAACCTTGGCTTCGACTCACTCCTTGACGAGCTCCATACACGGGACCTGTCCGACGCCCGAGCCCAACTGACACGCATGGCTATGATGACGCTGGTAGACCCGGAGGAATATGGGGACTTCAAGGTGCTTGCGCAGGCGAAGGGGCTGGGGGACGAAATCGACCTGGCTGGGTTTCAGGAACAGGTGACGTAGCAAAACCGCCTCCGTACCCCTTTCTCTCACGATCTTCCCTTGAGGGGGTGAGACCGCGATTAAGAGAGAACCGACCCTGGGCGGCATTCGCCCCTGCCATTGCTAGCGCCCAGTTTTGGCGCCACGATGGAGCCGACTGACAATCGTCCTACGGGGATGCTCAATAACCGCCTGGCGCAGGACCGATACCGTATCCCGTCATGCTTCCGGGACCACCAAAGCCGTCATTGGCCCAGGGTTCCTCTGCAGCTTCGTCAGGCCAGAAAAAGCCGAACCCCGCCTGGCCCGCTAATTGCTGGTCCAACTCCCGGTCGCCGATATGGAAGTATGCCTTGGCCTCGATTCGGGCCATCACATCCGGAAGTTGGTGCTTGATCACGACGAAGTCCATGACAAGCCCCTGGGTGCTCCACAGCATCTCCTGAACACCCACGGGGCGGTCGGAGCAACTCCCAATCAGAAAGCCCATTTCTCTGGCCCTACGCACTACGGCTCCAGTGACAGGTCCAGGGGGATCGCCCATCTGCATTGTGCCGTCTATGTCAAAGCTGAGCACGGTTGGTAAGTTGCTCTTCGAAGCGTCGCTATTGCCAGACTCCATGTTTCTCCTGTTATAACTCTTGTCGCCGACGGCATGCCGTCGGCGACAAGAGTTTCTATCTACATTCAGCGAAAGGGCTGTGCCTAGTCTGGGGTCTTGCTGTACATTATGAAACCGCAACCCCCAGGCGTATTGCCGCCCGCTAGGGCGATGTCTGCCTTAACCGTCACCTGCCGCGCACCCGCCGTTCCGCGAAGCTGCTGAATACTGTCGCTGTGCAGAGCGCTGCGGTTGCGTCCGGTCCCGTTGTTCCCTCCGCTGGACAGGAAGGGATGCGGACCCTCGACTCGGATGTCGTCGTTATAGAAGTCGTGTGCCTCTCCCAGACCGACACCGTGCCACTGGAATCCTTCCAGGAACTGCTGCGTAAAGGTGAGGTACCCATCGTATGGGTTGAAGATGTCAACATCTGATGGACCCAGCCCTGAGCCCTCCCACATCTTCCGCGCCAGGAAGGCAGATGCCTCCTGCTCCTCGTCCAGGGTTGTCATGGTGCTCCGACCCTGTTCACCGTTGTGGTTATGGTTCAGGACGTAGATCGGCTTCTGCCGCACGCTCTTTGCACGCTCGGCGGTCGTGAAAATGTAGCACCCAACAGTCATGATGGGCCGGTCGCAGTCGTAGACCACCAGCGGCTCCTCGACCAGACGGCCGGTCCTGTAATCTTCAAGGGTGAGCTGGTACGGCTCGTGCAGAGAATAGAACCCCCAGTCAGTCATCAGGCCATTCCTCCGGGAGTTCAAGCACAAGGCGGCTAGCTTGTCATGGGAGGTGTTGTACTTTTTGCAGTACTGCTGGAAGATGACCAACTCGTTAAACATTGCGCCGCTCTGGTAGCCCCACGGCAGGGAAAAGGCGCTATTGCCCGGGGCCTCCTCATTGAGGTTCTGGGGGTTATTGTGCCCGTACCTGCCTTCCAGGTTGACCATCGGGTACCACACCAGAGCCATCTCACACTTGCCATCACCCACGGACTGGGCGGCCAGGCCCATGAGATCGCCAATCTGGGGTCCATTGGACTCTATATGTTTGATGTTCTTGAGGCCTAGCTGCTGCTGCATCCACTCCCCTGAACAATACGTCAGGCCGTCTTCGGTGTCATAGGGAGCGTCGAAAAATGGACGCGGCGCCCAGGTCTGCTCCGCACGGGTATCCTTGCTGGTGATCAGCCCATCTATGTCATCAAGCGATACCCCGGCGTCTGCGACAGCTTTCAAACATGCCTCCATACTCAGGCCACCGCAGCTTCTGCTCAAAGTCACACCATCCCAGCGCCGCTCGATGTAGGACTGCCCCCAGCCCACCACCGCGACTTTGCCCCTATGCTCCCAAACACCCAGCCCCTCTGTACTTCTCTGCCAACCTTGTGGACTAGTCATATTTCTCCCTTTTATCCTCGCCTGCTGTCCTTCGCTTCCGTAGGAACTGACTGGGCTAGTTAAACTACCTGCCATTCGTGGACCAACTGGTCTGAACCTGCCGACGGCTCAAATATCAGTTTCACGGCTGCCCCTACGGGGATCGTTCCCGCTGGGGTACCCGGAATGTTGGACAGGAAGTTGATACCCGGGTCCTCGTCCAGGGTGACTATCACAAAGTTGATCGGCTGCGCCGGCCTGAACCCCCTGATGCGGGAGTCGCGTATCACGAACCCCACGTCTACATGCCCCTTGCCTTCCACCTCTTTCCATTCCATATGGTCGGCCGAACCACAGTTTTGGCAATTCGCCCTGGGCGGGTAGTGAAGCTGGTTGCAGTCGGTACAGTTCTGCAGGATCAGTCGCTTCTCGTTAACCGCGTCCCAAAATGGCTTGTTCAGCTCATTTGCCACTGGGGAAGGTCGCTCTAGGCCTGGAATCATTGACATGGTTTCCCTCCTTATGTATGTTCGATCTCGGAATCTCGTGCATGACACTTCAACTGGCCCAAGGTTGTGGACATCCGGTGCCAGGTCCATCATCCTGACACACGCTTGCTGAAGTTTCACGCTGGGCTAAGATACCTGATTGAAATGCATCAAGTCAACAGAAGCCGCTTACGGAGCATAGAGCGGCTTCTGTACTCAACGATTTGCCTTGATCATTGCGCCCAATTGGAAAGGTCGATCCCGATATTCGGCCCATTAGAGACCACCCTCCTTTTGGCCGTGCCAGACGATCCCCTCGAAAATTGGCACGTAGTGTCTCCACGACCGAGGTAGGACATGTGAACGACCACGTTTGCCACAATCCCGTACAGGCGCAGTCCAAGGGCAGGTGGGTAGGAAGAAACACACCAGGCCTCCTGCAACAAGTACGGACGAAGTCCGTGGGTGCAGGGCACGCCCTGCCCTGCCATAAATCCGCATTCACTGGTACAATGGCCTTTATTCTCACAAACGGGTTTTAGCTACAAAAGGCGAGTGTGATGCCCCTGGAAAACATCGTCGTCAAGGGTGCCCGCGAGCACAACCTCAAAAACGTAGACGTCACCATCCCTCGCAACAAGCTGGTGGTAATCACCGGCGTCTCCGGCTCCGGCAAGTCCACCCTCGCCTTCGACACCATATTCGCCGAGGGCCAGCGCCGCTACGTCGAGTCTCTCTCCGCCTACGCCCGCCAGTTCCTGGGCCGCATGGACAAACCTGACGTGGAGTACATCGAGGGGCTCTCCCCCGCCATCTCAATTGATCAGAAAGGCGTCTCCCACAACCCACGTTCCACGGTCGGCACAGTCACCGAGGTGTATGACTACCTGCGCCTTCTGTTCGCCCGCGTGGGCCGGCCTCACTGCTACAACTGCGGGCGCCCCGTCCAGCGCCAGACCGTCCAGCAGATAGTGGATGCCGTCCAGTCCATGCCGGAGGGCCGCCGCATAATGGTCCTGGCGCCCAAAGTCGTCCACAAGAAGGGTGAGCACAAGGACATCTTCGAAGACGCACGCCGCGACGGCTTCGTCCGCGTCCGACTTAACGGCGACATCCGCGACCTGTCCGATACATTCGAACTGAACCGCCAGCGCTGGCACGATATCGACATCGTAGTGGACCGCCTCGTCATCGGCGACTCCACCGAGACCGCCCGTGTGGCCGACTCCGTAGAGACCGCCCTCAAGCAGGGCGATGGCGTGGTCAAAGTCCTGGACGCAGGCACTGACCAGGAAGACCTCTTTTCCGAGCAGTTTGCATGCGTCCACTGCGGCATCAGCCTGGGTGAGATAGAGCCACGCACCTTCAGCTTCAACTCCCCCCACGGCGCATGCCCGGACTGCACCGGCCTGGGCTACCGACTGGAGATAGACCCGGACCTGGTCATCCCTAATAAGGACCTGTCCCTGTCCCAGGGCGCCGTCCGGCCCTGGTTGCGATCCGGCACCTCCAGTCGCTGGTACACCAGCCTGCTTGTATCACTGGGCCAGGCTCACGACTTCTCCACAAGTATCCCCGTCAAAGAGATGAAGAAGGAAGACCTGGACATCGTCCTCCACGGGAATGACGGTACGACTATCCAGATGCAGCACACTACACGCAGAGGGCAGACCTACTCCTGGGACACCACATTCGAGGGTGTAGTGCCGAACCTCCAGCGCAGGTACAAGTCCACCACCTCCGACTACATGCGCCGTGAGATCGAGCGTTACATGACAACGCTCCCATGCCTCTCCTGCAACGGCAAGCGCCTCAAGCCGGAGTCCCTGGCCGTCACCATCGGTGGCCGCAGCATCATGGAGGTCACCGCACAGTCCATAGGCCAGGCCTGGGACTGGACCGGCTCCATGGCCGCTCAAGAGGACACCGACTCCGCCGAAGCCGCCGCGCTCACCGAACGCGAACTGACCATCGCGAGGCAGATCCTCAAGGAGATCCAGGCGCGGCTCAACTTCCTCATGGACATCGGCTTGGACTATGTCACATTGGACCGCACCGCCTCTACCCTGTCCGGCGGCGAAGCGCAGCGCATACGGCTGGCTACACAGATCGGCTCCGGTCTACTCGGCGTACTCTATGTCTGCGACGAGCCTACCGTCGGCCTCCACCCCGCCGACGACGCCCGCCTCATAGACACGCTGAAGCAGCTTCGCGACCTGGGCAACACCGTCCTCATCGTTGAGCACGACGAGGCAGTCATGCGTGCCGCCGACCACATCGTAGACATGGGCCCGGGCGCAGGCGAGCACGGAGGCAATGTCGTAGCCATTGGCACCCTGGTCGATATCTGCGCCAGCCCCGAATCAGTCACCGGAGCCTACCTTAGCGGGCGACGGGAGATACCCATGCCCCAGACCCGGCGTTCCGGCAACGGCAACGCCCTGGTGGTCCGGAGCGCTCGTCAGAACAACCTCAAGAACGTTGACGTATCCGTACCTCTCGGCAAGCTGGTCTGCGTCACCGGCGTCTCTGGCTCCGGCAAGTCCACCCTCATATACGAAATCCTCTTTAAGAAGCTGGCCCAGCTCATCTATCAGGCCAAAGACCGCCCCGGCGACTGTGACTCCGTCGATGGCTACGACCTTATAGACAAGGTAGTCAACATTGACCAGTCGCCCATCGGGCGTACGCCCCGCAGCAACCCGGCCACCTACGTCGGCGCGTTCACTCCCATTCGTGAGCTGTTCGCCACCGTGCCGGAGTCCCGCGTCCGCGGCTACGCTCCGGGCCGGTTCTCGTTCAACGTCAAGGGAGGTCGCTGCGAAGCCTGCTCCGGCGACGGCTACATACAGATAGAGATGCAGTTCCTCCCTAACGTCACCGTCGCCTGCGAGGTCTGCCACGGTCAGCGCTACAACCGCGAAGCTCTGGAGATACGCTTCAAGGACAGCACTATCGCCGATATCCTCGACATGACCGTCTCGGAAGCACTGGACTTCTTCTGGAACTTCCCCAAGATACGTAGCAAGCTGGAGACCATGCGTGACGTGGGCCTGGGCTACATACGACTGGGCCAGCCGGCCACAACCCTCTCCGGGGGCGAGGCCCAGCGCGTCAAGCTGTCCACGGAGCTATCGCGGCGCGCCACAGGCAAAACCCTCTACATCCTGGACGAGCCCACTACCGGCCTCTCCTTCCCCGACTGCGACGCCCTGCTCGGCGTGCTGCACCGCCTGGCGGACGCTGGGAACACCGTCGTCCTTATCGAGCACCACATGGACCTCATCAAGAGCGCCGACTGGATCATCGACCTCGGCCCCGGCGCTGGCGAGAAAGGCGGATACGTCATCGCCGAAGGCACGCCGGAGGATGTCGCCACAGTTGCCGACTCCTCCACTGGCCACTACCTCATCCCTCTCTTAGATAAGGCCCGCGACCACGCTGCATCGCCACCGGTGACGGCAACAACTAACCATTTAGGAAAGTGTAGGAGCCCTGAGGTCCGATGATGCTCCGACTCCATCGCGAGTGCTCGACCGAGTCGGCACTCCGCTCATCCCGATGTGTCGGGACAACATCGGAGGGGTGCCCCCCTTCTTCAAAAAGGTTATGAGGGCGGGTGGCAGGAAGAACCATGCCAGGCCTCCCACGACCAGTACGGACAAAGTTCGTGGGTGCAGGGTACGCCCTCCCGGCCTACACCCGTACGCCCGCCTTAGCTGCCTGAATGGCACTCGTCAGCGCCGGTACCACCTCCGCCCAGTCGCCGATGATCCCGAAGTTGGCCGATTTGAATATCGGCGCCTCCGGGTCGTTATTGATGGCGATTATGTGCTCGGACTTCCTGGCGCCTACCAGGTGGTTTGGCGCACCTGAAACGGCAACAGTAACGTAGAATCGCGGAGCTACCGTCTTGCCGGTCAGGCCCAGCTGTAGCTGGGGCGGTAGCCACTCCCTGGTGGCCACACGCAGGCTGGCCGCTAACGCACCGTCCAGGGCGTCTGCCAGCTCCCGCACCACCGGGATACCCTCAGGGCCGCCGATTCCCTGACCCACTGTCACCACCACGTCGGCGTCGTCCAGCAGCGTAGCCCCCAGGTCCGACTCCACCACCGCCCTCAACAGCCGTGCCCCGTTCTGGGCCTCGAAGGATACTGCTATCGGGACCACCTCTGGCCGCACGCCATCGTTGGGCTCGCGGGCCGCCAGCATGCCGGGCCGCACCGTAGCCATCACGGGCACCGTACGCGAGTAGATAGGGGACACGATGTTGCCGCCAAAGGCCGGTTTGATCATCGCTATCTGGCCGTCGTCGTCTATCTCTATGTCGACACAGTCGCCTGTGAGGCCCAACTGTAGCCGAGCGGCCACCCGCGATGCCAGATCGCGGCCATTGGTAGTAGACGCAAACAGCACCACATGAGGTTTGTGCTCATTGATGACTGACGCTACCGCCTGGGTGTACCGCAGCGTGTCGTAGCTGTCCAGGCTCTCGTCGGCGGCCAGATGCACCGTATCGGCCCCGTAGGCACCCAGGGCAGCCACATGCTCCGCTACGTCGAGGCCGCCCACAAGGATCGCGGCGACACTACCACCAAGCTTGTCAGACATATCCCGGGCAGCACCCAGCAGTTCATAGGCCACGGGCCGCAGATGCCCAGCCATCATTTCGGCGACAACCATAACGGTGCGTTGCGGGTCTGGGCTCATTGGGGCCGACCGCCTAGCGGTTACCTCAATCTGACGCTGGCTGAGTTTGAACAGACCGTTGTCCATCAGATACGCCGCCAGTTGCTTCGCGGCCTCCTGCGGGTCGTCTCCCGAGATGATCTCACCGCTCCGCTCCATCTCAGCGGACCTTAGCTCGGAAACGCTGGTTGGGGAGCCGACTGCACCAAACTGGTCGGCGCTTCCACCAATGTCCCCGATTGTCCACACTTCTAGGGGCTTATCCTTGGCGGCCTCCTGCTCCTCCTCGGTCGGACGTCGGGAGGTGATGATAAGCTCCGTGACGGATATTACGGCGGGCAGGCTCACCAGGTACTGCTCGAACCCTTCATCCGTTTCACGCTCCATCCAGAGCGTATCGGAGCCCTCCGTGGGCTTGATCTGTCTTACGCACGTGATCTGCGGGATGCCCATCAGCTCCGCTACCTCGCCTGGTATCTGACCCGTCTCCGAGTCAACACTGAACTTGCCGCACAAAACCAGATCGGGATTCAGTCTACCCAAGGCCAGAGCCAGGGCACGGGCCGTGGCTAGGGTATCGGAACCGGCCAGGGCCGGATCCGTGAGATGTACTGCCCGGTCGGCTCCCAGGGCCAGACAGTCCCTCAGAGCGCTTTCCGCCTGGGGCGGGCCCATTGTAAGCACGGTGATCGTCCCGCCGACCTCGTCACGCAGGCGCAGCCCTTCCAGAAGCGCGCGGCGATCTATGCTGCTTATGACCACGGGCACGCCCTCCCTGACCAGTGTCTTCGTCGCCTCATCCAGGCGGGCCTCTGCCGGCGCCGGTGTCTGCTTCACACATACGACAATGTTTACAGCCATCTGGTCCCCTTCTCTCTCTGCAGCCTCATGAAAAATGTGATGCTCGGACGGTAGTTCCGATTCAACCTGAGCGTTGCTGCATACCTAACTTCCTGCTGCCTAACCCTACCAATTCTATCGCCGCTCCAGCTTGGCTCCGGCAAACGTCACGTCTGCGCTGGGACCCGCAGATTGAACTGCTTGAATGTTTCCGCATACTCCATATCGTGTCCCTCCGCCATTCGCCGCCGCTGCTCCTGGATCCTCTCCGCCGCGTTTCTGGCGACGGCTTGGCTTTCGTGCGCCATCAGCGCCTTGATCGCCGTATCCACGCCCTCCGTCACGTTGACCCACCTGTCTGGCTCTGGATGGTCCATGATTAGCACCTCACGCACGTAGTGGGTATCAAACCCCTCGTTCAGCAGTTCGCGGAATATCAGGTGGTCTCTGGCACTTGGGAACACCGCGGCAAGCGCCGCCTCTCCGGCAGCGATGTGGTCTGGATGGCCCAGGTATCCGCTGCCCATAAGGTTCCGCATGGGGTACTGGCATATAAGAATGTCCGGCTTGTACCGGCGTATCTCCCTGGCGATGTCCTGCCGCAACTCCAACGTCGGTTGTAGCGTGCCGTCCGCGTATCCCAGGAAGACCACGTCCGTCAGGCCCAGAATCTTGCCTGCGGCACGCTGCTCCTCCACGCGTATCGCAGCCAGCGTCTCCGGTTCCATCTTCCTGTCGCGACTGCCGCGACTGCTGTCGGTGCACAAGACGTACACAATTTCCATTCCCTGTTTGCACCAGGTCGCCACTGTTCCCGAGCAGCGCAGCTCAGCATCGTCAGCATGGGCCACCACCACCATCGCTCTACGATATGGGTTGTCGTCCTGCTGGGTCATCTGACATTCCTTTTCTCTCCCTGTTTGATCGCATAGGTGACCACTGTTCCATCGTATAGCTGAATGGAGTGAGGATATCACAACTCCTTTGCCATCTCATAACCCGCCACTCTGAATCTAGGGATTGGGGTAGAATTGCCAAGCAGCACCGATACGGTTCAAATATACCGCCGGATCGCAAACATGGGCACTCGCAAAGGTAATAATATTCGAAAAATCGTTGTCTTGCGGCCTCCAGGTGGTTGACCGCAGGCACGGTGCAACATTACACTCATGCATCCGCTAAGCATTAATATCGGGAGGACCGACAGCGCCCAATCGATATCGATCCCACCTGGCGCTTCCCTTATCTGCTTATGCTAGTCGCAATACATCAACCCAACTTCCTTCTGAGGCCTAAGGTCCTGGACAAGCTCCTGGCCGCCGACCTCACCATCTGGCTAGACGATGTCCAGTACGCCCGTAGGGAGTGGCAGAACAGAGCCCTCTTTCATGACCCGTCCGGCCAACCCCACTGGCTGTCCGTTCCCGTCCTCAATAAGGGACACAGAGACGCCACTATCGCCGAGTGCGAGATCGAGCCTTCTGAAGGCTGGAAGCAGCGCCAGCTCCGCACCATTCAGCGCTTCTATGCCAGGTCCCCCTGGCTCAGTGAGGTCGAATCGAAGATGGCAGAGCTCTGGGCAGAAACGCCCACCCACCTTGCTCCCCTTGCCATTGAGAGTGCCGATGGCATCGCGGACCTACTGGGGAAGGACCTCCCCTCCGCCCTTGCCTCGGAAATCGCCGTCCCGGGTCGGAGGACGCGCCACCTCGTCGCCCTCTGTCAAGCCGTGGGCGCCACAGCCTACCTGACCGGCTCGGGCGGCCTAACATACCTGGAGTTCGATGCCTTCCGGGAAGCCGGGATAGATGTGTTCATTCAGACCGTTGTTGACCCCGAGGGTCCCTTTGGTGATGCCTGGTGGCGGTACTCCAGCTTGGACTACATCCTGTCCCATGGCCCTCAGGAGTTCGAGACAAACCTTCTCAGAGGTCAGTACGTTGACGCAGGAGCAGGCGTGGGCGACAGTTAAATCCCGGTACGCCTACAGGGCGCGGACACCGGATGAGGTCTCTTTCAGAACGGACCTGGTGAGGTTCCCCTCCGGGCACGAGGGCAGCTACGTCTACGCCGAGTACCCCTTTGAGGTCTGCTTTACACTCCCCGTGATGGACGACGGCCGCCTCCTGCTGATCCGGCAGTACCGCTACCCTATCAAAAAGGAGATCATCCAGCTGCCCGCGGGCAGCCCGCTCCCCAACGAAACCCTTGCCGACTGTGCCATCCGCGAGACCGAGGAGGAGACGGGCAAGCGTCCCACTAGCGTTACCCACGTGCTGGACTTCTATCCCTCGCCCGGCTCAGCGGACATGAAGGGCCATCTATTCATAGCCCACGGCCTGGTGGATTCAGACACACCACGCGATCCCGATGAGCCCACCGAACCCTTCCTAGTCCAGCACGACCAGGCAATCGAGCTTGTCCGCCAGGGCAATATCCAGGAAGCCGCCGCCGTTATGGCCATCCTCATACTGGACCGGCAGGAGCTGACTCCCCAGACGTAGGTTCCCCACTATCGCAACCTGCCTGCCCCAGGGCATGCAGGCCAACCACTAGCACGCCCTGCCTCCCATTGACACCCCCCAGCGCCCAAACTAGAATCCAATCTGCCGCCATCTCTGACACATCGCTATCTACGCCGATAATAGCTGGTATATCCCCAACAAGCGACGTACCACGTAACAACGGAGGGTATAATGGCCGTCACCAGGTTCGAGATAACCTCTCGCAGCCCCTCATGGCAAGGTGCCTCCTTCGAAGGCGTCGGCCAGTACGAGTTCATCAAGGGCACCCTCCACTACGCTGTGGATCCTAGCCATCCCGATAGCCAACTCATTGCCGACATTGGCCTGGCGCCCACCGAGTCCGACGGAAAAATCCACTTCACGTCGGATATACAGCTCCTCAAACCCACCAAAAACATTCCTGGCAGTAGTCTGCTCTATGACGTGGTGAACAGGGGCAACCGGACTGTCATGTCCTTCAACAACGCTCAGCAGGCGTCCCAGGCGGACGATCCAGATCTGGGCAACGGGTTCCTTATGCGCCACGGCTTCACCGTCGTCTTCGGCGGCTGGCAGACTGACGTTCCCGATGGTCGGATACGACTGAATGTCCCTGAGGCGCTTGACGCCGACGGGCAGCGACTTACAGGCCAGACCTACCAGCAGTTCGACCTGCTCACAAGCAGCCATGACCTGCTCCTGTCTGACCGCGCACACAAACCCCTGCCTGCCGCAGACCTGAACGACCCCAATGCAACTCTTATCCAGAGGGACTGGCCGGATGGCCCGCCTACCGTCATTCCCAGAGACCAGTGGCTCTTCGCCCGCTGGGTGGAGGGCACGCCCATCCCGGACCCCAATTACGTCTGCTTCCCAGAAGGCTTTCAGTCCGGCAAGGTGTACGAGATCATCTACGACACCGTCGGCGCACCCCTCATCGGGCTTGGCTTCCTTGCCATGCGCGACTGCACCAGCTTCTTCAAGTGCGCCACCGCAGAGCAGGGCAACCCCTGTGCCGGCTCCATCGACCGGGCCTACGCTTATGGAGCGTCTCAGAGCGGCCGCTTCGTTCGCGAGTTCATCTACCTGGGCGTAAACCTGGATGAGGACGGACGCCTTGTCTATGACGGACTCATGCCCCACACTGGCAGCTCTCGCCTGGGCGAGTTCAACTTCCGATTCGGCCAGCCCTCCAGCAACCATCTGCGCAACGTAGGCAACATGCCCCCACAGGCTTACGTCGAACAGACCGACCCGGTGACCGAACAGACCGATAGCCTGTTGCGCCGCCTGGAAGCCAAGGACGCCGTACCCAAGATAATCGCCACCAACTCCGGTGTAGAACACTGGTGGTCTGATGCGGCGCTCACGCATATAGACCTCACAGGCACCAGAGACCTTAAGGTTCCAGCCAATGTGCGTATCTACGCACTGTCCGGCGCCAAGCACGGGCCAGGCTCGCTGCCTCTGACAGATACCCCATTAGAGAACTCCCACCAGCAGCACTGGTCTAACACCCTGGACTACCGCCCCGCTATGCGGGCGCTGCTGAACAGCCTGGACCGCTGGGTGAGAGAGGGCGTGGAACCACCGATCAGCCAGATCCCTCGCGTAGCTGATGGCACAGCCGTCCCCAGGGAATCACTGAAACCCTTCTTCACCGCTATTCCCGACATCGGCTTCCCGGAGGCCCTACCCGTCCGCCGCCGCCTGGACTACGGACCGGACAGGGACAGCGGTGTGCCCCGGTATCCGGCCACTGAGGCCGAGCCCTACATGACCATGGTCTCAATAGTGGATAACGACGGTAACGAGGTCGCCGGCATACGCCTGCCTGACATCCGTATGCCGCTGGGCACCCACACGGGCTGGACTATGCGCCATCCGGACATCGGTGGCGCGGGCCATTTCATGCCCCTTCAGGGAGCCGTGGTGCCCTTTGCCGCAACGAAGGAAGAGCGCCTGGCCAGGGGTGATCCCAGGCCATCTGTAGAGGAGCGGTATGCATCCAAGGATGACTATCTCACTGCAGTGCGGCAGGCCGCCGAGGAAATGGTCGAAGAGGGATTTGTACTGCAAGAGGACGTCCACGGCATAGTTGAGGGCGCCGGTACCAGATGGGACGCCTTCCTTGAGGCCGCACACGCTAATCAAGAGGTGCGCGTCTAGGCGGCTTCCACCCCGTCACCACTGTCATTTCGCCGTCCCTGCCTACCGATAGCCCTACCCACTCCTTCCACCCTGATCCTCTGCACACAGCCGCTCATCCTGAGCTCCGACAGGAGTCGCGAGTCTCCGATTCCATCGCGAGCCTCGACGTGTCGGGCCTACTCGGACCTGTCGAAGGACATGAGCGGCCCTCCCCATCCTGTCATTCTGAGTGCAGCGAAGAATCTGGGGCGGTTCCCAAACTCCCTTCCTTCCCACTCGCCCACACGCCTGCTAAAATTCCCTTGCTCCCAAGGAAGGTGCGGGAAACCTGGGTTTCCTGCCAGTGGGTCTTAGGGAGGTGTCCTCCCTAAACTAACGAACATTTGAGGGTGGGTGGGTGGGAAGAAGCCGTCTGCCCAAATCATTCAGCGAGAGGGCCAGACTTGCTAGGTACAACCGAGTATCTCAGGCCCTAGCGCACGAGCAAGCTCCCAAAGAACATGGGTGCAGGGCACGCCCTGCAAGGAGGTAGCATGGCCACCGTAGAAGAGATGAAAGCACGCGCCGGCGAGATCACCGACCAGCGCGCCGGCGAGATCATCGGCATCTCTCAGCACATCCTGGAAAACCCGGAACCCGGCTTCCGTGAGCAGAAGACCGCACGCTTCGTCCAGGAACAGTTCGACAAACTCGAGCTGCCCCATAAGGACAACCTAGCCATCACAGGCGTGAAGTCATGGGTGGACGCCGGTTCCGCTGGCCCCACTGTCGCCGTAGTCGGTGAGCTGGACTCCTTGCGCGTCCTGGAGCACCCGCATGCCGACCCAGATACCGGTGCGGCCCACGCCTGCGGACACCACGCGCAGATAGGCATGATGCTCGGTGCAGCTATGGGCCTGCGACTTTCCGGCGTCTTAGGCGATCTCGCAGGGCGCATCGTATTCTTCGCCGTACCCGCCGAGGAGCTAATCGAGGTTGAGTACCGTGACGGCCTCCGCCGCGACGGTAAGATCGAGTTCATTGGCGGCAAGCCAGAGCTAATACGCCTCGGCGAGTTCGATGAGGTCGACCTGGCCATGATGACCCACACAACCAGCGTCCCGAAGGATAAGAGCCTCGCCCTCTCCAGCACCAACAACGGCCTCGTGGTCAAGAACATCCAGTTCATTGGCCGGGGCGCACATGCCGGCGGCTCGCCCCATCTGGGCATTAATGCACTCAACGCCGCCATGCTGGGCATGCAGGGCATCCACGCCCTGCGTGAGACCTTCCGCGACGCCGACACTGTCCGCGTCCATCCCATAATCACCCGCGGCGGCGATGCCGTCAGCGCCGTCCCCTCGGACCTACGCATGGAAACATTCGTCCGCGCCAGCAATATAGATGCCGTTCGGGAGTGGGACCCCAAGGTGGACAGAGCACTACGTGCCGGTGCAATGGCAGTAGGTGCCACCGTCAGGATCACCACCATCCCAGGCTACCTGCCCCTCAATAACAACCAGGACATCGCCAGCCTTTACCGGGGCAACGCCGGCCAGATCGTAGGCAGTGAGAACGTGACCACCGCCGGACACCGCACCGGCTCCACTGACATGGGCGATATCAGCCAGATCATACCCACCATCCATCCTTACGCCGGCGGCGCCTCGGGCATCGGCCACGGTGCCGATTATGTCGTCGTCGACTACAACGAAGCCGTCATCAATCCCGCCAAGGTCATGGCAATGACAGTTGTTGACCTGCTTACCAACAACGCCGCAAGGGCTAAAGAGATCACCGATAGCGCGAAGCTGCCTTTCACTAAGGACACATACTTGAAATTGCTCCGTAGCTTCGCTCGCGACGAACAGTTCGAAGAGTAGTACAACCCTCCGCGACTGGCTCAGACTAAAGTCGTGGATATCGTTGCATCCGTGAGTGCTCACGGCGCATCTAGACCGCCCATCATACCGGTTGAAGATATATAATCGGTCAGACCGCGCACTTGTCTGCCTTTCCTTTGGCAGCCCATTAAATCTGCGCCACAGGATCACATGCAGACCACTATCAAGTCTGGGAAGCGTTCTCGTATTTTCTATGGTTGGTATATTGTCGGCGCCAGCGTTGCGCTGAACTTCTATCTGTCACTGGCATTTTTTAACGGCTTCCAGGTGTTTTTCCTCCCCATCCTCCGAGAGTTCAGTTGGACCAGGGCACTCACTTCAGGAGCCTTTTCCCTCCGCCAGGTTGAGACAGGGCTGCTGGCGCCTGCGATAGGATTCCTGGTCGATCGGTGGGGGCCACGTCCGGTCATTCTGCTGGGTGTTGCCTTCAGTGGGCTGGGGATGATTCTGATGGGATTCATCAATTCCGTCTGGACCTTCTACCTGGCATTTCTCATCATCTCTCTTGGGATGAGCGGAGCATCTCATGGTGTTTCATGGGTAACAGCTGTTGGTAACTGGTTCAGTAGAAAGCGAGGTCAGGCACTGGGGATAGCAATGCTCGGACCCGTGATCTCCGGACCATTACTGGTTACGATCGCGATCATGGAAGAAGCCATTGGATGGCGGACCTCTGTAATAGTGCTTGGCATCGGGATGTGGATCGTCGGCTTTCCACTTGGCCTGGTTGCCCGCTCTCGGCCGGAGGACTACGGCTATCTCCCCGACGGCGCCACCCCAAACGAGCTGGATTCGGAGAGCACCAGCGGCCGAGACGACGGTCGGTATGAGAACTACTGGGGAGTGACCGCACGGCAGGCCATGGCCTCTCGAGAGTTCTGGGTTATGACCATCCTCTTTGGAGCGCAGTTTGTTGGGATTGGTGGCCTGATGGTCCACTTAATCCCACTTGCGGAGGATATAGGATACAGCTCCGCCCAGGCCGCCATCATTATGGGCATGGTCTTTTTCCTCAGCGGCATCGGTCGTATCGGCGCGGGGACATTCGCAGACCGCCTCGATCAACGCTTAGTTCTCATCAGCCTCATAGTGTTCCAGGCTGTCGGCATCATGGTGCTTAGCCAAATTGGGACCCCCGGATTCTGGCGAATTGCTTCATTTGCGCTGCTGTTTGGTATCGGATTTGGCGGAACCATTCCACTGCGACCGTTCCTCATCCGGCGGATTTTTGGAGCCAGGGCGTTTGGGTCTATTCAGGGCTTAATGCAAGGCATCGCCATCGCAGCAGGGGTAGTGAGTCCGGTGTTATATGGCTACATATTTGATGTACGGGAGTCGTATGACCTCGCACTTTACCTTTCTGTAGCGATCGTCGTTTCAGTCATCCCTCTTGTCTTTCTGCTAAGCCCGCCTCGGACAGCCGAGAATCCCGCATCCTAGAAGCTCGATCGATCCCCTGAACTTGAGCTTTCCCCCGTAAGGTACAAGGTTCGTCCTGGCGGGTTCATTGTTACCCTATTCTCCCGTGCCTATAATGAGCGGCAGTTAGCCAGGTCTCAGCGCCGCCCAATGCTGGCAAAGGGTGAGGTAGCACAGGATATCCTGGAACGGTTCTAACGTCTTTCCGAGCCCTTTGGCACCAGTATTCGGATAGAGGACGGGGTGGGAAGCCTGGATATGGGCTAACTCTAGCCTCGTTCGGCATCTTTGCTGTCAGCCCGGCTCACGATTTGATCGGCATCTCCACTGACCTTGATCAGCTTCTCTTTCCTTGCTTTGGACATCCTTTTCACTCTGCGTTCCACCTTCAATGACAGGCTCCTGGAGCCCAGTTTCTCTTGGAACACCAGGCTCAAAGGCCCCCTACCCTTGAGGTACTTCGATCCTACGCTCCCCATGCCCTGGTGCTGGGCAAACCGACGATCCACATCCGTGGAAATTCCGGTATATAGGGTGCCGTCACGGCATCTTATGAGATACAGGTACCAGTCGGACATTAGGACTCAATTAACGAAACTTCTGACGGGAGGCTGTCCTGATCAGTGGTCAGAGTTGGGCGACAGGGCTCCCTTAGTCAATTCACCATTGCCTGGTGAAGATCATACTTTGCGCTGATTTAGCGAACATCCCGGTGTTTAACCTAGCCCGGAAGTTGAATACCGAAGTCCATATCATTCCTCCTGGCTGGTGCTGGACGGATTCTGGGCATGCCAGGACTGGTGAGAAACACCAAGCAATACCGCCATAGGCTATCATTATGGTCACGTAGGTCAACGAAGAGCGTACTACTGGCCGTCGCTCACACGCGGTCTGGCTAACCCGCTAAATCAGAGTGGGGTCAGTGCCGGACCCGTTGGCATCCCAGGACTCCTAATTCACAGCGAAAGTATGAAAGGACTGAACCAACCATGAAAGCGATCCGTATCCACGAGTTTGGCGACGAAAGCGTGCTTCGTTACGAGGATGTACCCGATCCGGACTTTGGCGCGAGTGACGTGCTTATCCAGGTGAAGGCCGCATCCGTAAACAGAGGGGACCTGAGCAGGCGGGCCGGTGCCACCGCCACTGCGCCACCGCCTCAGCCCATTATCATCGGCTGGGACGTTGCCGGTGACGTAGTGCAGATCGGCTCAGGGGTAGAAAGCCTGCACGTCGGACAACGGGTGGTCGTTAGGTTGTCTGAGGGCGGGTACGCCGAACTTGTTACGGCGCCAGCGTCGGTGGTGGTGGCGCTACCAGATGATTTGGATTATGACCGGGCGGCCAGTCTTCCGGTGGCATTCCTAACTGCCTGGGTGGCGCTGCTCGACACCCTCAAGCTCACCACAGGCGAGACCGTTCTCGTTCAATCAGCCGGGAGCGGCGTTGGTATGGCCGGCATTCAGATCGCCAAGCAGGTAGCCGGAGCAACCGTCCTCACTACGGCAGGCACAGACGCCAAGGTCGCCAAAGCTATGGAGCTAGGTGTTGATCATGCCGTCAACTACACCACTCAGGACTTCCTGGCTGAGGTGCAACGCCTGACCCAGGGCACGGGCGTACAGGCGGCCCTAGACATGGTGGGCGGCGGCGTATTCAACGGGACGCAGCAGGCTCTGACGGAAAATGGCCGCCTCGTGTCGGTTGGAAGGAGCAGCGGCATACCCCCTGAGGTGGACACTGAGCTTGCGGCACGCAAGAATCAGCAGGTGACCGTCGGCTGGCGTTTGGGTGAGTTGCGGACGCCTGAAGCTTCCGCAAGTGACCTCGCCCAGATCGTGGAATTGGTGGCGAATGGGACACTGGTAACCATCGTCGACAAAGTGTTCCCTTTAAACGAGGCGGCAGAGGCGCACCGCCATCTCGCCGATCGAGCGCAGTTCGGAAAGGTCATCTTGCGTCCATGAGGCCTCTGGGATGCCCGGATACTCCCTTGGCCGAATCGATTTTTTCACCCTCGGCTTGGCTGCGTGATAACAGGAGGACATAATGCCAGAGCGCATTAACAGGGCCATAGAGCTGCTGGAACAGGGCCAACCCATCTACTACATGGGCACCAGCAACCTGACCTACGAGAACGGCAAGGCTATGGCCAAGACCTGGGCCGACTACATCGCGCTTCAGTTGGAGCACGGCACGTTCGACCTTCCAGGCATCGACCAGTTCATGCGGGGTCTTGTAGACGGAGGCCCGACCAATAGTGGACACCGCACCCCGCCTGTGCTGGTAACGATGCCTCCTGACGGCTCCAACGAAGAGGTGGTCAGGGCAAATGCGTGGATGTTCCGTCAGGTGCTGGCCCGAGGCGTCCACGGACTGCTCCTCTGCCACGTCGAAAATCCCGAAGCCGCCAGGGCCTTCGTTGAGTCCTGCCGATACCCCTTTAACGACATTGGCGTTGGCGAAGGGCTGGTGGAAGGACGGCGTGGGTTCGGCGAGCAGATCTCGCCGGCCAGCGTCTGCGGAATATCCAACGAGGACTATTTCAGCAAAGCGGATGTCTGGCCCCTGAACCCGGACGGTGAGCTGATCCTTGGCTTGAAGATAGGAAACAAACGGGCCTTGGCCAACGCTGAGGCAACGGCGAAGGTTCCCGGCATAGCCATTGCCGAATGGGGTCCAGGGGACATGGGCATGTCAATGGGCTACCCGGTCTATCGCTATCCTTACCCCGAAGACCTCCAACAGGCGCGGTCCAAAGCATTCGCCGCCTGCAAGGAGGCCGGACTATTCTTCCTGGATGTCTCCGGCCCGGAGCGAGTGGTGGACCTGATCCAGGAAGGTGTCATGGTATTCTCCGGCGGCGGCCAGAGCGGAGAGGAGTCCGCCGCGGTAGGTCGGGCTCATACCGGACGTACCATGCCGGTGTAACACCCTTATAGAGGTGCCCGGTGGTTTCCAGGACCGAGTCTCCAAATAGCCGGATACGAGTAATGAGATGTGACCGGGTCTAGCGGCTGTCCTCCCAGTTGAGCCATATCCTTGACAGCAGAGCCACCATGTTATAATTTCACGCCATCTCAGTTGCATCCCTGCCAGCACCCTCATGGGTCCCCTCATGTGTCCATTGAGGGGAAACGGACTGGACGTTACATCAGCGTCCGCGAGAGGCTCGGGTGGCGCCGATCACTGCGATTGCATTGGGGAGGGAGACAGCGCATTAGCCGTAAGGAATATATGGAGTGCCTGCCATGGCAAAACTGCCGTTAGAAGGAATCCGAATCATAGATTCGACCTACATCATCGCCATGCCATACGCAGGCGGCATCCTGGCCGACCTGGGCGCTGAGGTAATCAAGGTGGAAGGCCCGGCGCACGTTGACATGACCCGCGGCGCATTTCTGGGCGCCTTCCCGGACAACATTCTAGGAGATGACTGGTGGAACCGGGCCGCAGGCTACAACATGCTCCACCGTGGCAAACGCTCCTTGACACTAGATCTGAGTAAAGAAGAGGGTCGGGATGTGTTCAAGGAGCTCATTAGGACATGTGATATCCTCATGGAGAACTACACCCCCCGGGTAATGCAGCGCTGGGGCCTGGACTACCCAAACCTCAAGAAGATAAAGCCGGATATCATTCTGCTGTCCAACACCGGCTACGGCCACTCTGAAGGACCTTACTCCCAGTACCCAGCCCAGGCCACTACGCAGGAGGCCACCCACGGCCTGGTATCCCTCACCGGCTACCAGGGGGACATGCCATCCAAGGCTGGAGCGGCATATGTAGACTTCCTGGCAAGCTGGTCTGGCCTTCTTGGTGTTGCCTCGGCCCTGCGGCACCGGAATCGTACAGGTCAGGGTCAGTGGGTGGACATAGGCATGTACCAAATGGGGTGTTACTTCACAGGCGAGTACATCCTGGACTGGACGGCCAATAGCCGGAGGCCCACGCGCATTGGCAACCGGCATCCGTGGCGCGCCCCCCAGGGCTGCTATCCCTGTGCCGGTGCCGACCAGTGGTGCGTGATATCCGTGGGCGCTGATGATGAGTGGACGGCTCTCTGCGAGGCGATGGGATCTCCGGAGCTCCGTGATGATCCACGGTTCGCAACAGCTTCAGAACGAATGAAGCACCACGACGAGCTAGACGAAATCATTCGCGCGTGGACAGGCACACTCGGCAAGTTCGAAGTAATGGAGCAACTGCAGGGGGTGGGTGTTCCAGCGGGGCCCGTCTTCGACTCAAAAGATGCAAATACGGACCCTCATTACTGGGAGCATGGTTTTTTGGAGAAGGTGCACTACCCAGAGGAGCGGCAGATGGGCAAACGCGTACTGATGACACGCTCTTGGAAGTTAAGCAAGACACCCATGTCCATTCAGCAGCACGCGCCAAAGTTGGGCGAGGCCAACGAACATGTCCTTCAAGATCTGCTTGGCCTCGGCGAATCAGAGATCGCGAAGCTCGATGAGGCGGATATCATCGCCACGGAGCCTGCGAATACTGCTCTACCGGTTGTGGTATCCCTACCGGACCAGGTAGAGCAGGGGCGGCTAGCCTACTTTGACCCCGACTTCAAAACCAACCTGGGTATCTAGGGAATTCGCTGCAGAATGGGCGCCGCTCTGCCGTTTGCTAAACTGCAGGCTTTCGCTGACGGCACAGGAATGTAGGTGCACGTTACGCCCACCTGAGGGCAGGTGGAACAATCAACACTCGCATAACTCCTGAACCAGGCGGTATCATCCAGGCTGTACGAACGAAGTTCACGCTAACCCGTACACCACCATCGATTCCCGTTCCCCCCTCTCCATCTCTCCCTCCGATACCAGGTACTCCAGGTGGGCAAGAGTCTCCATCAGCGCCGCACGTCGTGTCCATGGATCGAGCGTTTCCCATGACGCCACGTTCCAACTGATCTTGGAACTCACCTCCCATGATGTCTTGGGGCCGTCCCGTACCTGGGCCAGCATCTCATCCATCCTGTCGCTATGGTGGTTCAGCATCTCATCCACACGCTTGCCCAGGTCGGGGAAAGAGTGCTCGTGGGCTGGGTGCACCATCTCCACGTCCAGCTCCTTCAACTTCCTGTGTCCCTCCAGGAAAAGGGCAAGAGGATTACCCTCCTCACCGGGAAACAGATTGACGTGTGGAGTGATGCCAGGCAGCACGTGGTCTCCAGAGAACAGCAGGCGGCGTTTTTCATCGTACAGGCAGATATGCCCTGCTGAGTGCCCGGGCGTCCAAATCGTCCACAAGCCTGTGCCAGGCAGAAGTTCCTCGCCTCCCTCCAACATCATATCCACCGCCAGTACTGGCATCCGCCACGCCCGGTCATGGTCATGGGACCCGTCGTTTGGCCGCTCGGCCATCGCCTGTTTCAACTCACCGCTAGGTACACCGTACCTCCGCAGCATGCGGTTGGCCTCATCGAGACTCCGCTCCTGATTGTGCGGCCTGCCCTGCCCTTCACCCGCGTCAAGCCGGTGAATCGCCAGCTGAGCACCCGTCAGCTCTTTGAACCTGTTTGCCATGCCCGCGTGGTCGGAGTGCCCGTGCGTTATCAGAATTACCGACACGTCACGAGGCGCTATCTTCGCCTGGGCCATCTGATCCTGGAACGCTTGAAACCCCTCATCTGTATTCAAGCCGGCATCTATGACCACCCAGCCGTCAGCGATCTCCAACGCATACACCAGCGTGTAGCGCAGTCCTCCGCCTGGTATATGAGACCTGCTAGGCATTGGGACCTTGAACTGAAAAACACCGTCAGTTACTTGCATATCTTTCCTTTTCTACCGGCCTTCCCTACTGGCATTACCCACTAATCCCTGAGCTTACCAGCAACATGGTGAAAGGAGCAACCGGAAATGTGCTGGGAACCGAAGCTGTCGACAGCACGCTGGCATAGCCCATCTCAGGACGCGCAGGTAGTGGCTACAACTGGACCGTGGGCGGGTTGTACCATTGCCTTGAATGGAAACAAGTGGAACACTCCACGACATGTCCGCTTTTCGTTGTCCTGGCGGTTTGACATTCGTCTGAGACACCAGTAGCATTCGCCCGCATTGGCTGGCCGTAGCATTCCCTTGATGGGAGGAGGTGATACAGTGCATATCGACGGGTCACTTGCCACGGGATCTGATCATGCCCGCACATGCTGCCTAAGTCTCGGCCACCGTAGGTACGCGGCAAATCTGCCTCTCGGCTACCGCGAGCGTACCCATCGCTATCGCTATTTCACCCTCCCTTGCGAGCCTTAGCTCAATATCCTTAATCTCATCTACCTGAACCTGGCATTTCAACACCTGTCGTTGTCAGGCAAAGGGGCCCTCGCTTCGGCGTCGTATTTCGTCGTCCCAGCCAGGAGCATCGTCGAATCTGTATCTCCTTGAAGCGCCATGTGTGGCCGGAGACAATTCAGAATTCGACACGGTCATTATCACAATCAAACGAAAGTAGGTAGCACGATGTACCCAGCTAGGCCATCTGTAGACCTGGATCCAGAGAGCATCAACGAGTTGGCCCGTGGTTTTTGGCACTCTGCGATACTGCGAGCGGGCTTGAGGCTTGGCGTTTTTCCAATCCTTGATGGCGACGCTCTCACCTCCAACGACGTAGCACAGCGCATCGGGGCATCTCCAAGTTACGTCCAATCATTTCTGGAATCGTGCGTCGTTTTGGACCTGCTGGAAAAACGGGAGGACAAGTACATCAACTCCCCTCTGGCATCCAGGTTCCTGGTTAAGGGTAAGCAGGAATATGTTGGCGATCACGCCCTTCACCATACCAATACCTGGGCATCCTGGGGGCGCCTTGACGAAATAATACGAGAAGGCAAGACACTGATCCCTTATGAAACAGGGTACGTGGACGCGCCAACCTACTGGACCGACTACATGATGGGCCAGCATAACCGGGCAACCTCCGGCCAGGCCCGCGGTCTGGTGGAAAGCGTGGACATCCGGGATAAGCGCAAGCTGCTGGATCTGGGCGGAGGGGCCGCCAGCTACAGTATCGCCCTATGTGATGCCAACCCTCAGCTCAAAGCGGTCGTATTGGATAGCAAGGAGCCCCTGAGCATTGCAGGTCCGCTAGTGGACGAACAGAACTTACAAAACCAGATCACCCTACTGGAAGGCGACTTTCTGGAAACGAAACTGGAAACGGACTACGATGTTATCCTTATCTCGGGAGTCGTCCTCATCAAGCCGGAGGAGGACTGCCGCCAGCTGCTCAAGATTGCCTATGACGCACTGATGCCGGGAGGCGTGGTTATCGTTCAGGACTATATGCGCATTGACCACAGCCCAGAGCGCGTAAAATTGGATACTCTGGAAAATATGTATGTTAAAGTTGCTTTTGACCCTGGTGCTGGGGATCGCGAAGGCTCTGAAGTGGCTTCCTGGCTTCGAGATGCAGGTTTCCAGGAGCCCGAGCTGATTCCATTGCCTACTCAGCTGGCACTGATCACCGCAGAGAAACCCCAGGGTCATTAAACAATTGAACTCTTATTACATTGGGGCGTTGGGAGGGTGGATTCCTATGGAACAGGATCTTCGCCGGAACGAGGTAATCCGTCATGACTGTTGAGAACAAAGTCACCCCTGGGGAACGTCTCAGGGCGCTCAGGGATAGCATCGCCAGCAACGGCTTCGTACGCATCCTTGAGGCTCATAGCGGTTTGAGCGGAATCATCGCTGAGAATGCCAGGGTTGAAAAGGATGGGGCCGTGCTGGAGTTCGACGGATTCTGGGAGAGCAGTCTGACCGACTCCGCTACCAAGGGACTGCCGGACGCCTCTATCGTCGGCAACGACTCGCGCATCCACACCATAGACGAAATCCTCAATGTGACCACCAAACCCATCATCGTAGACGGTGACACCGGTGGTGATACCTCCCAGTTCGAATACCTGGTCAGGAATCTGGAGCGCCTGGGTGTATCGGCCGTTATCATCGAGGACAAGGTATACCCCAAGCGGAACAGCCTGGACACTTCTGCCAGCCAGGAGCTAGAGGACCCGGCCGTCTTCGCCCACAAGATCAGGGCTGGCAAGGAGGTCGCAGTCACAGATGAATTCATGATTATCGCCCGACTGGAAAGCTTCATCGCAGGGAAAGGCGTTGAGGATGCTCTGGAACGGGCAGAGCAGTATATCGTGGCCGGCGTTGACGGCATCATGATCCACTCTAACAAGGAAGTCCCTGATGAGATTCTTTCCTTTGTGAAAGCTTATGAGCCTCTTTGCCAGTGGTTGGGACGGCGCCCGGCGCTCGTATGCGTGCCAACCACCTACAACACAATCACTGAGACCGAACTCATCGCCACCGGCTTCAATATCATCATCCATGCCAACCATATGCTTAGAGCCGCGTACAAGGCTATGAGCGAGGTGGCCCGTACCATCCTGATGAGCGGGCGCAGCCTGGAAGCGGACCAACTGAGCGCTTCCGTCGCAGAGATATTCTCCAGCGTTGGCTACGACCGGCTCATACGCAAAGACCAGGAGCGTGCGGAAGATCTACGGCTTGCCAAAGACGAAAGATATGGAGTAACGCCACTACGGGGGCGTAATCGTTGAGGGAGACGCTATGGATGCCCAGCGCTTTTGGGACGTCTTAAAGAGCAGAGGGCTTACCTTCTTCTCAGGGGTGCCGGACTCCACGTTTCGAAATGCCTTCAACGTCATGGTGCAGGACCCGGACATTCGTTACATCCCTGCCGTCCGGGAGGACGTTGCCTTGGGTGTCGCTAGTGCCGCCTACTTTGCCGGGCGAATGGGCGGGGTAATGATGCAGAACTCCGGCATAGGCAACATCGTGAACCCACTCACCTCCTTCAGTCTGATGTACAGGGTTCCCGTGCTCCTCCTTGTAGGCTGGCGCGGCTACGGGGGCCCTCCCAACGATGCTCCGGAGCATTGGATCATGGGAGTGAAGACCACGGAGATATTCGATCTCCTGGAAGTCCCCTATCGAATCTTGGAAGCGGACAATCTAGAGTCCATCCTGGACCCGCTGCTAACAACTATGGAAGAGCAGTCGGTGCCGGGGGCGTTGGTGGTCCGCGCCGGTGTGATCGAATGATCGACCGCTACAAGGCAATCGAGAAGGTCCTGGAGCATGTCCGGGACGATGACCTGGTTCTAAGCACCACCGGCATGATCTCCCGTGAGGTCTTCATGACCGATGATCGGCCCGGAAACTTCTATATGCTGGGTTCCATGGGACTGCTGTCCTCATTCGGGTTGGGGCTAGCTTTGCTCACCCCTGAGCAGCGCGTACTGATACTGGAGGGGGACGGTAGCGCCCTTATGAGCCTTGGTACATTGGCGCTAATCGCCGCAGAGCGTCCGGCCAACCTGGTCCACATTATCCTCGACAACGAGGCGTACGAGTCCACGGGGGCGCAGCCATCTATCAGTTCTGAGGTTGCCCTGGCAGACGTGGGCAAGAGTTGCGGATACGGGCACGTGGTTAGAGCGGATGAGATCGAAGGCCTGGAAGGTGCTCTCATAGCCTGTGAGTCCCGCCCCGGCCCTCACCTGGTTCTGGTGAAGGCCGGCATAGCCGCTGTCGAGGGCATCCCAAGAGTTTCCCACTCGCCCACCGACATTCGCGACCGGTTTGCAGGGCGCGTCCAAAGGAGGGATTGAGCAGTATGCTCATACTCTCACCCGGGCCGGCGAACATCTCAGAGCGGGTTCGGCTCGCCCTTGCCAGCCCGGACATTGGCCACCGGGAAGTTGAGTTCACCACCCTCCTCCAGGAGACGCGGAGCCTCATTCTACAGATATGCGGCGTTCCCCAGGGATACGCCTGTGCCCTGCTGGGTGGTTCTGGCACCACGAGTATTGAGGCAGCCATCACATCACTCTGTGAGGTCACCACCGGCGTTCTCATACTGTCCAACGGAGTGTACGGAGAGCGGGCAGCCCAGGTCGCTCAGGTATTCCAGGTGCCGTACACGGTGGAGAAGTTCGATTGGACCTCTCCTCTCCCTCTGGATCGGGTCGAAGAGCTTGTTCGCAGCAGCCCGCATGATGCCGTCTACCTTATCCACCATGAAACCACCACCGGTGTCCTCAACCCGTTGCGCCAGATTGCTGAGATAGCAAAACGCCACAACAAGAGGGTGCTGGTTGACGCCGTAAGCAGCATTGCGGGGGAGGAGCTGGATCTTCCCGGTTGGGGGATCGACCTGATTGTCGGGTCTGCCAACAAGTGTATCCGGGGAGTTCCCGGAGTTTCGTTTATTGTCGCTTCAAACGATTTCATGGAGTTGGTGTCCAAGCGCCGCCCGGTGGCGTTCTACTCGGATCTGGTAGGTACCATGGGAAGAGAGGAGAACGGGGAGACGCCTTTCACCCCACCGGTACAGACGATGTACGCCCTTCGGGAAGCATTGAAAGAACTGATCGAAGAAGGCGTGGAGGAGCGCATTTCCCACTACCGTGGCATCGCCGAAACCCTGCGCGATGGCCTCTCATCTCTGGAGCTGGCCTTCCTGGTGGCCCGTGAACACCTGTCCAATACAATGACCTCTGTGGTGCTGCCTGAACACGTTTCCTATGCTGACCTGCATAGCCCCCTCAGGGACCGTGGGTACGTGATCTACAAGTCACAGGGAGAGTTGAGCGAGACCACCTTTCGCCTTGGCACTGTGGGCGTCATGACCCAGGATGATATTCGTGGCTTCCTCCAGGCGTTGGAGGAGGTCTTGGGCCGATGAGGGTAGAGAGCCTCTCAGAGGCTTTCTATGAGGCCTACGCACAGCGCTATGCCCAGGTCGCCCATGACTTTATTCAGTCGGTCTACACCAACACCTCGCACCCGGGGTTGACCAGCGACCTGGACCTGATGGTGCGGTTGAAGGAGCTTATTCCCCCAGGGGGCCGGGGGCTGGACGCCGGATGCGGTGCCGGGGCCAGGGACGTCTTCTACTACTGGCGTGACGGCTACAACATCGTCGGTATGGACGTGATGGACGAGAACGTCCAGGTTGCCCGGAAACTCCACCCGGAGATCGCCGATCGGGTGTGTGTGGCAGACATGAGTGGTCCTCTGGACTACCCGGGTACCTCCTTCGACTTTGTCCTGTGTAACGCTGTCATCCAGCACATCGACCCGGAGACCGTCATGGGCATTACCCTGCCCGAGCTTGCGCGGGTGCTCAAGATGAATGGGGTCCTTCAGCTGATGTTCAAGGTGGGAAGAGGAGTCAAGACGGTCTACGACAGGGACTACGACACCGCGCGCACCTTTCAGCTCTACCAACCGGAGGAACTCACATCGCTTCTGGCCAGTCAGGGCCTGGAGGTGATTCCACCAGACGGATACAAGCTGGGAGGCGTCATTCGCTTCACAGATCCCAAGCCCGTAGACCACTGTGTGTTCTACGCCCGAAAGGTCAGATAGCCGTATCGTCAACAGCACAAAGTACCGGAGACCGCTCGTCTGCTACGGATGTGGCCGACTTCGGTAACTGCCTGTTGGCCCTGAGCCTCTGCGCGCTCGCCCTTGATCAGGCGGGCCTAACCCACGCTGTGCGATGATCCTGCGGATGATCTCGGTAGTTGAGATGCCCAGAGTATAGGGTACGGTCCGCAAGATTCCCATTTCGATGGGTACCGAATGGGTCTCCTTTAGCTGCTCCTCTGAGTAATCGTCGCCGTGCACCACCAGATCTATACTATGTTTCTCGATCCATTTGCGGTCGATGCGCCACGGAGCATTGGGGAGCACCTCATCCGCGTACCGGCACCCAATTACGGATGCGACACGCTCGTCCATCGTAAGTATGGGGCTCCGCTTCTGAGAGGCTACTGCGTCATCAGCGTGAATACCCACCAGAAGATAGTCGCCCAGTGACCGGGCTTTCTCTAGAAACTCCATATGCCCGTAATGAAATAGATCAGCCACCATGTCGGCATACACTCGAATCATCGGATTGTCACCCCTTTCGCAGAATATGGATTAGCCAGTGATGGCCGAGAAGTTAGCAACCACTGCTTTAGCAACCACTGCCATGGAACGCGACGTCTCAACCTGCTGGCTCAACAAGTGTCCGAGATTACGTTAGCCCTTATCTTTCTCCTTGCTACCTTGGCCTTACCCGCCCTTCCCAAAGAACCAATTTCAGGCAGGTCAGTGGTTGGTTCATTCCGGAGACAGTACCAGGAGCCGTCCAATGGGAAATGAGGGGTCCGGTCTGTAGATATACGTTCTGCCCGGCCTTATCTGCTCCTCGTAGAGCATCTCCTCATGGTTGTCATGCCGGATGACCAGCGCATAGAACCAATCTGGCTGGGGCAGATAGAGCTTCGCGTAGCCTTGCTTATTGGTCTTGAAGCGACCCACTCCGACAACGACGACCTCAGCCCCTGAAACCGGCTCGCCCTCATGGTCAAGGACCCTGAATCTAGCGGCGCGCCATGGTAGCATGTGCGTGGTAAGTAACTGCCTCAGTCTACCGGCATAGCCAGGTAGGGGAGCTTCCGGAATCATTTGGATCACGTCTTGCACATACCCCGTTTTCTTGGGGGTCATCCAGTCCGGGCCGTACTTGAACTGCAGATATTCCTCTGGCGGATTGGGCACCAGGAACCTCTTGCCAACAAAGTCAATCTCTTTTAGTTGGGCGAACACCCTGACAGGGATCCGGACCCCCGGAAAGTGGAATGTGCTGTCATCAAAGACCCGGTAGCAGTTCCAGTCGAGCCTTATGGGCGACTTCACCAACGGCACGTATATGTCGTGGGTGTGCCGTTGCACCTCGGAGATAAACCCTCGATCCCTGAAAGCGGCGACAACCCTGTCGATTGACCTCTCCGTGAGTCCATGAAGTCCAATCACGGAGCCTATATCAACGTCATCATCCCACGAAATGAATTTGCTGTCCCTGATTGCGCCAAGGCATGTGCCCTGCCGGAGAAAGAAGACCACTCCCAACTGGTCCATGATCTCCTTTGCTTCCTTCAGTACAGTTTCTGCGGCGGCCACGTCGATGGTCTGCACCGAACTTAAAGACTTCTCTAGGACTGCCTCATCTGCCTCTTTGCTCGATGCCATTATTCTCTCCTTGACCTGCCCAGCGTCGTGTCTACGCTTGATTCCGGCTTGATCCCGAATGGAGGATGTCCCGGCTGTACTCCTGTTTGAAATCCAGCGCGGTTTGAGGGTCCGGGGTGTCATCGCGCTCCCGGTATATCTCGTAGCCTCTCATGATCACTGGGTTGTCGTCTGATTCGGGCTCAGGTGCGTGCTCCTTTTTGACTAGACCGATCTTCCTGATCAGGCCTACTAAGCTCCTAGCCGTATACGCACCCCGGCTGAACCCGAACAGGTAAATCTCATCCTGGTCCTCATAATGGTCGGAGAGAAACTTGAACCCATGTCGGATATTTCGGGACAGGCCGTATCCCAATGCACCGCCCAGGATATTGTTGCCCCAATGGAATCCTACTCCCTGGTCGTACCGTTTGATAGTGGTTACCTCCAGTGCCTGGCTTGGCGTGCCTAGAGAAGGGTCTGCTGTATCGGTGCCAAGGGATTGCGCGATACAGCTTCACCACGTTACTAACGTCATTAGGGTTATTGGGGTCTTTCCACCTCCCGTCAAAGCAGACCACCGGCTTTTTGGGCATGCCTCAAACCTCCCAGTTTGTTTTCAGTTGGTCAACATGTGAGCCTGCGCCCCCATATGCTACGAACCATGCACTTGCAGGGCGTTTGCAGTGCCATAGCTCTTGCAGCCGCACTCAGCGACAGGCGAGCCCGCATAGGCGAAATTTCCAAACCTGGCCTATCGGAAAGTTGAGTAATCACAATAAGCCTTGCTCTTCTATCTCCTAGATTAATGAATTGCCGCATTTCAAATATTACCTCGAAATGATTCACTGATTCCATGTACGTTCCATGTACGTCCGTTGATAGTTCGGTTGCATAAACTCTATCATGCTATTCTGCATGATTCGATTCAGGAGAGGTGATAGGCTGGTATGGCAGAGGGTAGCCCATGACAACGAATTGTTCGTAGTGCGGTGAGCAGAGAAGTGAGTATCTCGCGATATCAAAGTTGGAGAAGTCTGGGAGCAACCATAGGTGGCTCGTTGCTAGTCATCAAAGGAGCCACTATCTTGGTGACGGGCTACCAGCCACCGTTGATCTTTGAGATCTCCCTATTATTCTTAGGGCTGTCGTTACTGGGGCTCCATGCTTACTTGAGGGATAAATCCAAGAAACTCGCCACGTCTGGGCTCCTGTTCGCTTACGCGTCACTTGTTGGCGGGGCCCTCGGGCTCGTACTGGACGGGGTCATGTCTATCGTGAACGCAGATCCAGGTGAGTGGGACGCTGTCACATCCATGATCGATCTAACAGGCGGACTTGGACCAATGTTGGGTCTTGTCTTTATCGGTTTAGCGATCCTGCGATCGGCTTCGCCGTGGCGCTTGCGGTGGCTTCCTCTGGTGCTAGGCTGGTGCTAGGCGCGGTTTACTTACCAATGTTTATTCTTGGGGCAGTCCTAGAATCGGTTCATGAGCGGCTATTGGAAGTACCGTTGGTTGCCATAGGCATTGGCTGGGTGATGTTGGGTTGCGTGAGCCATTCCTGGCCACGGGGATCACAACCGTCGCTATCCTATCCCTAACAGCCGATTCTACAGCCGACAACGGTTTAGTCTCTTTCCCAAAGCGCCCTTTTGGAAAGTTATGCGCCTTTGCGTTCAATTTCCAATTCTGGCCAGTTGGAAGGCAGGAGGCTAGTTATGAGTTTCGTGTCACCAAAGCAAACGAAGGCGCGAGCCCGGCAGGCGGCCGAGATGAGATTGGTAGAAATGCCAACCCCGCATCGCCACTAAGCCAGTCGTTAGGGTGCCTCTACCCAGGGCAGCCGCCATTCAGCATCAAAAAACCATTCCGCCGGACGCCCAAAGGTAGCCGCCAACCGAATTAGCGTCTCACTGCTAGGCAATCGCTCACCGGCTTCGTAGCGTACCACCGAACGGAGCAAGACATCGACAAGTACCGCTACCTGCGCCTGGGTACATCCACTCACGAATCTAGCTTCGCGTATGCGTCGTCCCACAGTCTCCTTGACCTTAGTCATGACCCCTCCCCCGATGGATTTTCTGCAACACACGCTGGAGAGTACCGGAGTTATCCAAACTTACATGTCCGAACAGTCGGATTTTGCGGTTATCATACCACCGGGCCATTACTGCTGCATACGCTGTATCCTTTTCTAAGTTATACGGTTGACAAAGCGTCCAGGCGTGGGCATACTTTCGTTTATAAACAGACCCCTCGGTCTGTTTTAGCCATTTAGTCTTCGAAATGCGCTTAGCACCAGGAGGCGGGGAAAATGGTTCTGGCAGTAGAGGCAGTGCAGTGGTACAACGTGGACCCAGAGGCCCTGGTTGATCGCTTCGCCCGGCACCTGGTCGCCGAGGGGTACGCCAGAATAACAGTCAGGGTATACAAAAACTCGGCACACCGCTTCTTCCATTTCCTCAGCAGCCGCAGGTACCCAGCACGTTTGGAGTCTATCAGTGGCTCTGATGTTGATGCATTCATAAACGACGTTCACCAGACCAGGAGTGCAGCTACCGCTTATAGCCGCTACTGGGGCCTGAGGGTGTTCTTCGACTGGCAGGTAAGCGAAGGCGCAATCAGGGAGTCGCCGGTATTGCACGCTAGGCAACCGGGTAAGCCGACAAAGAGGTCGAGGGGCCGTACTCAAGGTAACCACCAGATCATTAGCACCTCGATCAAGGCAGCTTAGGTAGACACGGAGTACACGTTCTCTAAGGATACCCACGGTCAGAACGTCTAGAAGCCGAAATATGGAGGTCAATCATGGTTGATTTAGTATGGTGGAGGCCGCGATTCCTAGTGGGAGTCCTGGCCGCTGTCGGCATGCTGGCAGCAGTGGCATGCGCCGGCGCAGATGAGGAGACTACACCTACGGCGACGGCGACAATGGATCCCGGCGAAACGCCGGTAGCTCAGCCCACGGCTACCACCGAGACCATGCCCGATCCCATGGATGACTCGCCCAGGCGTGGCGGTCTCATGCGGTTCAACGGTTCTGAGGACCCGCCCAGCTTTGATACACACACTGCTACATCCGGCGCCCACGTCAGTCACAACGGTATGCTCAATGCCAACCTGGTGTGGAACCCCGACGCGTTCGAGTTAGAGGGCGACGCCGCTGAGTCCTGGGAGATCAGCGCCGACGGCATGACCTGGACATTCATCCTCAAGGACAATGTCAGGTACCAAACCGGCTACGAGCCCGCCCACGCACGCGACGGCACCCTAATGACAGCCGCCGACGTTGCCTACTCCATGCGCAAGATCATGGGCCTGGAGGACGGTGTAGTATCCGCCCGCTCCGGCTGGATGAAGGAGTTCGTGGACGTCAGCAGGCCCGACGGCGGCCTTAGTGTGGTGGATGACCGAACTGTCAAGTTCCACATGGCCAAGCCCCTCGCAGCCCTGGCAGACCTGCTGGCCACCGGGTTCGCAGGCGTCTACGCCGATGGTGTGACCAGAGACATGCTCCAGGAGAGGCCCTACGGAGCCGGCCCCTTCAAGCTGAAGGGTTTCCAGCGTGGAGCTCTGTGGGAGTACGTGGCCAACCCCGACTACTTCAAGCCCGGCCTGCCCTACCTGGATGAGATGCAGCACGTCAACATCAGAGGCACAGAGGTCAGCCAGGCGGCCCTGATCACCAACCAGATAGACTACACCGGCGGGCTGCCCACCCTGGACAACACGCCCATCTACAACCGTCTGCAGGACGAGGGCAAGATCGTCATCAGGCCCGTCACCAGCACCTGCAGGCCTCAGGGAGTCAACATGAACTCCACGGCGCCGCCCTTTGACGACCTCCGGCTGCGCCGGGCGGTACACCTGGCCGTCAACCGTGAGGACTACATAAATGTGGTGCACCTGGGACCGGACCGTGCGGTACCCGCGCTGGTATTGGACACCAACGGTGTCTGGGGCAGGAGTGCGGATGAGATCTGGGCCATGGAAGGCTTCGCTCGCGGCGACGCCAAGGCAGCCGAGAGGGCAGAGGCATCGGCCATAGTTGAAGAGATCTACCCGGGCGGTCTGGATATTGAGATGATGGTCAGGGACAGCAGCACATATATGCGGCAGGGTGAGTTCATTGCCGGTGAGCTTGCGAAGGTAGGCTTCAGGCCCACCATCAATATCATGAACTCTGCGCAGCTGTTCCCGGCGGCGGAGTCACTGAACTACACGATCTGGACCTACCACTTCTGCCAGACCACCATGACGCCGGAGGAGATGTACAGCAGCTACTTTGTGACCGGCGGCTCCAGGAACTGGCTGGGCTACGGCGAGCAGGACCTAGATACCAAGTTCTTCAAGATGGCTGCGGCCTCAACCTTTGAAGAGCGCTTCCGCCTGGCCCGGGAGCTTGAGGACATGATCCTGGAGGACCTGCCCTTTGCTCCCACGGCCGTCCACAACGGCGCCTACGTGTACTGGAGCTACATCCGGGACGTTCCCATACCGATATCCGGTTACATGGATGACAAGCGGGAGCGTATCTGGAGGGATGACGTCTAGGCGTTTCACCAGCGAGTTGGACACTACAGGAGACGCCGTGGGAAGTTCCCACGGCGTCTCTCTTTTCGTATCGGAAAGGGTGAAGTAGTTAGATGCCATGGACACCTTTCTAATATAACGCGGCACCGGCAGGAACTACCCGCTCCTATGCCCACTAGGTCGCCTGCCTGTTTGACCACCTAATTCTGTGGTGTTAGCTTAGCTTCGCACAGCGAAGCTTGGATCAGTCAACATGCCATCACTAGGGGGAAACGGGACCACCGTAGCACTGCTCCCCGACGTGATATTGGCAGGAGGTGAATTCATGTCCAGCATGACTGCAGGGCAAGCGGTGGTGGAGTCCCTGAGAGCGGAAGGGGTCAAGTATGTGTTCGGCATCATCGGGGTGTCGTTCCTGGATATTGCCGACGCCTTCAATGATGTGCCAGACATCAAGGCCAGACCGGACTCCCCCGTGTTGGCGATTTCCGGCGACGGAGGATTCCTTTTCAACTCCCAGGAACTTGAAACCGCAGTACGGGAACACCTGGGTACCGTAACCCTGATTATGAACAACAACGAGTGGGGATCGGAGAAGGCGCTACAGAGCAACCTGTTCGGCAGGGCCATAGGCTCTGAGCTGACCAACCCTAGGTTCGATAAGCTGGCGGAGCTTTACGGCGCCCGCGGATTCTACGTAGATTCGATAGATCAACTTGGCGACGTACTGCAAGAGGCGTTCGCCACCAAGGATCGTCCCAGCGTCATTGAGGTGCCGGTCGACCCGGAGGACCTGTCAAACCTTGTGAGACAGGGGTAAGCAACGGCTCGCTGCCACCTTGCACCCAAGAATGACGAATCAGAGCATAAGCGCACAACCATCCGATAAGGAGCAAAACGTATGAGCACATCTGCAGATCGACTGCGAATAGGACTAATCGGCGCCGGCGGACGCTGGGGGCCGTCGGCACATGTTCCGGCTATACAGAACCTGCCGGAGACCGAACTGTACGCCGTGTGTACGGCACATGAGGATACCGCCCGGGCCGCCGCTGACAAGTACGGTGTGGAACTGGCCTATCACGATGACAAGGTCATGCATGCGAATCAACAGGTCGAGGCGGCTGCGGTGGTCGTACGCGTCCCTGCTCACTATGCGCTCACGAAGAACACTATTGAAGCCGGGAAACACGTGTACTGCGAGTGGCCTCTTGGCGCGAACCTTCAGGAGACTGAGGAGCTTGCTTCCCTGGCACGGGCCAAGGGGGTTCACACAATGGTCGGCCTCCAGCGACAGGCCTCACCGGTATACCTCAGGTTGAAGGAACTGGTTGCAGAAGGATTCGTGGGGAATGTGTTGGCAGTGAAGCTCGTCCTGGTGGGCTCTGGGGTCCAGTCGCGTACCTCGGACCGTACCTGGCAGCGGGACGCCGCCCTGGGGGCCAACACTCTGACCATCGGCTTCGGCCACTCTATTGACGCGCTATGCATGGTGGTCCGTGAGATCACCGAGGTCTCAGGGATAGTGAGTACCCAGGTGCCCAAGTGGTACGAAACGGACACACAGCAATATGTGGACGTGACGTCACCGGACAACGTCATGATCACTGGCCGATTGGAAGGCGGCGGTGTAGTCAACGCCTACGTGGGTGTCCACCCCTACCACGGCAGCGGGTACCGTATGGAGGTCTATGGTGATGAAGGGACTCTGGTGTTGGCCGGCGGTGGCGGCGGGCGACAGCAGTTGCAGATCACGGGCGGGCATAAGGAAGACCAGCAGTTGGAAGAAATCCCCATTCCTGACCGGCTGAAGTGGGTGCCCGCAGAGGTACAGGACGCAGGCTCCGCATATGAGGTTGGACAGATGTGGGTCAACTTCGCCAAGGCCATCAGGACAGATACGACCATCGAGCCAGATTTTGACCATGCGGTGATGCGCCATCGACTGCTTGACGCAGTCCAACGCGCCTCGGACACTGGTCAAATGCAGAAGGTGGGGTAAGCAGGCTGGGCAGATACTGTAAATAGGAGGCCGGAGCAGTACGGAATTGGCTACACCGGCTATACGTAATCCATTGCGTCACGGACCTTGGGTAAACTCATAAACGAAGCCCGTAGCTCCGGCGCGCTAATATGGTCTGCAATGTACTCGATGACGTTGCGTGCCTGTTCCGCAAGGGATTCGGCCTCTGTTGCGTTGCCCGACTTTATTTCGATATCCCTTAGCGAGACCAGGACAGGCCATAGACATCGCCTGGAAGTCACCGCTTCTGCCTCCACTCGAGCTTCGCCCAAAGCTCCGCGTGCTTCGTCCATCAGTCCTTGCTGTAGCAGTGCTTGCCCTTTTAGGCGCAGCATGTCGGCTAGAAAGGGGTGTACACCGAGAGAACGCATAGTCGTTATGGTACGGTCGGTGAGCATCAACACCCTGTCGTAGTCTCGGCTGGCCATCACTACCTCGACTTCACAGAGAGCTATAAGCGCACCAGTATATGGATCGAGGCTTTCGGTGCTGTAATTGGCCAGAGCTTCGTCCATGGCATTATTGGCTTCAGCCAGGTTGCCTCCATAGACGTAAAGTTGTGATAGCGTGGCCAGCACGTAAGGTCGCAGCTCCTGAAACTCCTCGGCTTTGTTCAAGGCCTCTTGAGCCAGCTCAAAACCCCGCTCCAGCTCGCCGAGGAGCCCATACGTCAAAGCTAAGTAGGCTCGTCCGATTATTCGGGCGCCTTCGAAATTTGATTCCTCTCCCCAGGTGATGGCGTCTTCCAGGGTCTTGATAGCCTGGTCCATATCTCCTAACTCTAAGTAGACCGGAGCTGCCACCAAACCGCTGAAGGCCTGCCCCCACAAACTACCTATGGACTGGCTAACCTCCAGCCCTTCCTTGGCTAATGTGAGCGCCATGTTGTATTCACCCACCATGTAATGGCCCGTGGCAATCGTACTGGGATTATCGGCCAGCATCGGCAGGTTCCCTAGCTCACGCCATAGCTCACCAGCCTCCCTCTGCGCTGCCCTCGCCTCTTCCACTTTGCCTGTTCCCCAGTAAGCTCTGGAAAGGTCGTGACGTGCAAAAGCCAGCTCCTCACGCAGGTTGTGCTCCCGGGCAATGGTCAGAGATTGCTCTCCGTATGCCACCGCTTGGCGAATGTCACCGCCAGGGAGCACCCCCAGCAGCATCAGGTTCCATAGGACTTTTGCTTCAGCGCGATGGTCATGCAGCTCCTGAGCCAGACCCCGTGCGCGCTCCGAAAGCGCACGCCCCTGACCCTGATCGAATTTCGCCGTAGCGGTAGCATGAATAGTGACCTGCGGTATCAGCGCCGCCAGCTCCAAGGAACGCTCGTCTCGCTCGGTCCCTACGGTTTCCATCTCCTGGTAATTGGCTATAGCGTCATCGTATTGGCCGCACAGCTCCAGCGTCCTGTCCTTACTGGTGAACAGATGGATGAACTGCTGGTTGGAGGCCCCTGTACGTCGGGCTGCCTCCAGGGCACGGGTGTAATGCCCTATAGCCTCAACGTTGGCATAGAGGCCTGCGGCTGCATCCCCCGCCATGGTGTAGTACCTCATCGCCCTCTCGTCGTCTCCCGCTTCTTAGAAGTGGTACGCCAGGCGATGAGCCTCCTCCTCCAACCGGTCCGGGAACAGTTCCTCAATAGCCTTTCCAACCCGGCTATGAAACTCGCGCCGTCGTCGCCTTAGAATGGAACTGTAAGCGGCGTCCCGGATTAGCTCGTGCCGGAACATATACTCCAGTTCTGGAACTCGTGCTGCCTCACGGATCAGGTCTACACGCTGTAGCGTATTCAGCTGCCTATCCAACTCCACGGCTGTTTCAGCTATCGAATCAAGCACCCGGCTGTAAAATGTCCGCCCGATCACGGATGCCAGCTGCAAAGTCTGGCGGGCCTCGGTGTCCAGCCGGTCAATGCGTGAGGCGAGGAGCGCCTGCAAGTTGTCCGGTATGGCAATATCCTCAACTCTGGTTGTGGCACGCCAGTGCATGCCGCTTTCATCCCTGACCACTGCGCCACCGTCTATGAGAGTCCGGACCACCTCCTCACAGAAGAAGGGGTTGCCCTCGGTCTTTTGCAAGACCAGCTGCAGAAGCTGTGGCGGGAGGTCAAAGATGGCCAGCAGGCTATTTACCAGTGTGTCGCTATCATCATCGGATAACGGATTCAGACTGATCTCAGTGTACCTATGAGGATGGTCCGTATCGGCGGCTTGTTTTATCTGCCATCCGGGCGCTTGCCGGTCGGGACGGAAGGCACATATGAAGAGGATAGGGACCTCCTCCGCCAGCTCGAACAGATGCAGCAGGAGTTCCACAGACGCTGGGTCGGCCCAATGCAGGTCGTCGAATATCATCGCCAGGGGCGCCGCAGACGCCTCGTTCCGCCAGATGGCAGATAGGGCTTCAAATAGTTCTCGTTTGAGTGCCTCGGCCGGCAGTTCGGGCTCTTCTGAATATGCTCTAGCTGCAAGCAGCACCTCCGCGGCTGCAGTACAAAGGGCCAGTTGGTCAGGCTCCATGTGCTGAAATTTGCTGGCGATCTTCTGGCGGACCACTTCAGTAGTGTCGCCAGCCGTTATGCCGATCACCTGGCGCACTCTCTGGTGGAACAAACTGTAAGGGGGTGTGCCGTCGTAAGAAATACCGCGGCTCTCCAGCCAGTTGGATTCGCCTCCAGCCTGCTTATCCCACTCGGTGCGTACCTCTTCGATCAGCCGGCTCTTACCCAACCCGGTGTCGCCGATTAACGATACGATGTGCCCTCGCCCTTGGCGTACCTCCGCGACGAGTTGTTTTAGGGTCTCAATCTCCCCGTCACGCCCAACTATCGGTGCGATCAGGCCCTCTATGCCGCGTAATCGTCCTGGCTGGCTCTTGCGCCCCAGCGCGCGATATGCCTGCACAGGCTCGCTCTTCCCTTTGACTTCAATACCATCCAATGACTCGAATTCGAACAGGGGAGCCACCAACTTGTACGTCTCGCCTGAGACCTGAACGCTCCCTGGCTGCGCTGTTTGCTCCATCCGCGCCGCCACGTTTACAGCGTCACCTATAGCGGTGTACTCATTGGTTAGGTCCGATCCAATGTCTCCCGCTACAACTGGACCGGTATTGATACCTACACGTATGTTGAAATCGAGGCCGTACTCTCTCTTGATACATTCACAGAAAGGTCCGATTCCTTCCAGCATGTCCAGCCCGGCCAGTATTGCCCGCTGCGGGTCGTCTTCGTGGGCAAAGGACGCGCCGAATAGGGCGAGAATGGCGTCGCCCATCAGCCTCGCGACTGTACCTTCGTATCTGTGAGCAGGTGCGTTAAGATACTCGAACGCATCGTTCATTATCTCGGCCCAATCTTCTGGGTCGAGTTGCCCTTCCATGGCCGTAGAGTCCTTGACGTCGCAGAAGAGCGCCGTAACTATGCGACGTTCGCCTTGCACGCCTCTGCTGGCCTGAGACGGTGCGGTGCCGTCGGCTGGAGGTTCTGGAGGTTGAGGTGTGGTCATTGCACCAACTGTGTTAAATCCATTAGGGTCTCGACTCCGATGGATGCGCCCAATTTACCACTTCTCGGGTGAATGGTGAATCCTCACCAGGCTCAGGTTCATCGGTTGCAGACAGGGCTGAACCTCAACACGCACATCCAATAGAGGCAAGATAATTCGTCGTCGGACGGACTCGCCATCAAAGCGAATGCTCGCCTACTGCGACATCGCCTCTACCTTTGCTCGGAAGTCGTCGGCAGCAATGCGCATCAGACCCGAAGCGCTTATGGTGACAGCGCTCGCTCCCGCCTTGATGAATTCAGCGACCCGCTGCGGATTGCTCGGATTGTTGCCCCCTACACTGGCGTATTTCCCTGCCGACCGTACTCGTCGCACGGCATCCTCCATCACACGCCACACCTCTTCTTGGCCGGGATAGCCCATACTCTGGCTCAGGTCGCCTGCAGCGATGTGGAGCATGTCCACGCCGGACACATTCGCAATGGCGTCCAGATTCTCGATCGCCTCTACCTCTTCAATCATAGGGATCACCAGAACGTTATCATTCACAAAGCTGCGAGCCTCCTCCTGGCTCATAGAGAAACGGAGCGCACTGGGTCTGCCGCCACCAGCGCCGCGGTGGCCCTCTGGATAGTAGCGCGCCGCCTTGGCGATGGCGTCCGCTTGCTCCGCTGTATTGACGTGGGGGACGATGACGCCCTGAACGCCCCGGTCCAGGAACCGGAGGATAGTGGCATCGGCGTGGTCGGGCGTACGTGCCAGAGGCGTAATGTTGCATGCTTCAGCGGCACGAACCATATTCTCCACCTGCTCCACATTCATGGGGCCGTGCTCGCAGTCGATTAGCACAAAGTCGTAGCCGATGGCACCGAACAACTCAACCGTCTCCGGAGCGTCGGCGTTGACCAGCGCGCCTAAGGCGGCTTGGCCCTGTTCGAGTTTGGTTTTCAACAGATTAGCGCGCATGAACCACCTGCCCTTCCTGGCTGCTTCGTTAGTATCCCGCTCCCTCATGATATCCTTCTTTGCCAGCGCCTGGAATAAGGCCGCAGATCTATCCAGCAACAGCACCAGCGACAGGACCAACCAAAGCACGAAGCGTCTAGTCTATGATGCCACGAGTGCTGATTTCCACAAGGCTTATGCGATAATGCTGCACTGCTGTCATGCGTAACCTAGCGCATTAAATCATGTACGGATAGTCAAGTAATGAACATCAAACAGAACTGGGTAGGTTCGCTCTGGCGTATGATCAACCGGAGCTCCTTGCAGGATTCTGATCTGACGAGGACCACTGACCTCGGAGGACTTAGGGTCTGGATCGCGCGTGTCGCGTGGGTCGTCCTCGTAATCGCTTCGCTGACTCTATTCATACTGGGAACCTTGGAGGTGCTCAGCGAGCCCTTGCTCCCCGCCTCTGAAACCGAGGATTCCTTTACCTTCACACTTGAAGACCTTGAGGTGGTTCGGGACATTGGGTTGCCTGAATGGTTGGTGACAGGGCCGGTCAATGCGCTATTTGGCATGGTGAGCATCGGCTACTTCGCCATCGCCGGGTTGATCTTCTGGCGCCGATCCAATGACTGGATGGCCCTGCTGGTCTCATTCACTCTGGTCAGCCTGGGAGCAGTCCTATTCACAGGTGCCGACGATGCCGTAAGGAGAGCCTACCCGGATCTCACGATCCTGGTGGACCTACTGCTCAACCTGAGCCTGTTATCACTAATCCTGCTGCTCTATCTGTTCCCAAACGGACGGCCAGTTCCGCCATGGACGGGCTACATGTTCCCTGGGTTAATAGTATTGATGTTCCTTGCCATGTTCACGGGGGCATACATCGCTATATTGATTGTTATATTCCTTTTGCTTGGAGTGGGTGTGTTCGCCAGGGTCTACAGGCACCGCCAGGTGTCCAGTCCATTGCAACGCCAACAAACAAGATGGGTGGGGTTAGGTCTGCTTGGGGCAGTGGCGATCATCGCGCTTTCACTGTTCTCCGACAGCGTCTTCCCTGCGGATCAGCCCAGTGCTGGACGGGTAATCTTCCTCCTGGCGGTGGAGCCGGTCTTAGTTCTGCTGCTGCTGCTCCCCGTCTCCGTCGGGATCGCTGTCCTGCGATACCGGCTGTGGGACATCGACATACTCATCAATCGCACAGTGGTTTACGGACCTCTCACAGGTGTCCTCATGGGCCTCTACATCGCCTCCATACGCCTGTTTCAGGCCCTCTTCGTACGTTTCCTCGGTGAGGAGTCCAACTTTGCCATACTACTGAGCACCCTGGTCCTCGCTGGGGCCTTCATGCCCGTTAGACTGTGGCTTCAGGCACTGGCTGACAGGTACTTCAAAGAAACCCCTGATCCTACCAGGGAGCTGCGGTCCTTCGGAGACCAGGTGCAGGCTATGGTTCAGCTTAGCGATACCTCTCAGATGGCAAGGCGCCTTTTGGACGAATCAGTTGCAGCATTCCGCGCCGAGAGCGGAGCAATATTCATGCAGCAGGACGGGCAATTACAGCTAGCCCAGACCTCCGGCGCATGGGACGGCCAGGCACATCTCACCGTTCCCTTGAAACACGAAGGCACTCTGATTGGTCAAATCACGCTGGGTGCCCGTCGCCGCAATCAAGCCTACAGCGACGACGAACGAAGGAGGCTTGAAGAGATCTCTGGCGTGGCGGCGCGGGCTCTGGCCATTGCCCAAGGAACGAGTTGACGATGCACCGCGTTGATAACCGCCTAGTTGGACAGCACACCGCGCAGCCGCTCAACTACCAGCTGCTCTTCCCCTTCGTTCAGGGTGTGCACTGAAAGTACCAGGCTGTTGTCGCGAAGGCCCACCCAGATGCTGGGATCCCCTGTTCGCAAGGTCTGGGCCACCTCCCCGGCCGTCTTCCCAAGTGCCGCCTCGTCCAGGGATACCAGAAGCCGTATCCACGGTGCCGGCTCTGGCGTGTTAGGGGCCCGTGGCGTCATCCGGGGGACTACAGCGAATTGGGTCTGGGTCTTGGATACCGACATCCGCACGTGCGGTAGGCCGCTGAGCCCATCCACCAATATCCGGACACTTTGTTCCTGAGCACGGAATCGTACCTGGTGGTTCATGATAAACCACTCTTGAAGGGCCACCACAGCGGCCACAACCTCCTGGTGGTCTACCTTGTAACCCCGGCCCAGGGAACGGCTTTCTTCCTCGTAGGCCATAAAGCCATGCAGGGCTGCGGTTTCCACCCGTGGCCTGCGCCCGCATACAAAGCCAACAGAGTTGGGGCCGCCCACATACTTGGCGCTGAAACAGACCAGGTCGGCGCTGCCGGCAACAGCAATCATCCGCTCCAGCGGGAAAACCTGGAATGCCGCGTCCACCAGCACAGCAATTCCCTTGTCCCTGGCAATAGAGACCACATCCCTCAATGGCAGCGTCTCTTGGGTGCCCTCCAGATGGGCTGGGTACAGGACTCCTGCTGTTTGAGGCCCGATAGCCTCCGCGAACTGCGCAGCGGTCGTCTCCTCACTATCTCCCACCTCCACCAGCCTGCCCCCTGCCACCGTCACGCACCGATCGTACTGGTAGCGCATCTGCTTCTGGATTAGAAACTCGTTTTTCATGCCGGTGGTATCCGGCAGCTGTGTGATATTAGCACGGTCGGAACCGGCCATGATGCTGGCGCTGCTCAGCGTCAGAGCGGCGAAGCAGCCGGAGGTAATGAAGGCGCCTTCCACCCCAAGCCTGAGCGCAACGGACTGGCCCGCCTTCTCCAGCAGCTCCTGCATGCTCACAAAGGTTTGGCTGGCTTGGTCCGCTGCCGCCTGGACCCTGGGCGAAAGAATCGAGCCTCCCAACACCGTAGCAGTGCCCCGGGCGTTAATAACCCTGGTCACCCCCAGCGCGCTGTAGACATTCGTGGCTGTGCCCTGGTTCATTGACATCTTCTCCCTTGGTCCTGAATTGGAATGGCCCCTATATCAGGCTCTCCCTTATGAGGCAGTATGCGTCGGCATTCTACAACCTGGCGAGGCGTGTAGCGACCCGAACTGCGGCAGCCGCACACCGGGAACTCTGGCAAATTCAGAGTAACGCAGCTAGACTCGGCTTGGCCCACGCCGGTGCAGGCCTCTTACTTACCCAATGCGCCCAACTGAAAAGCAGCGCTCTTCGCTCCCCTGGCTACGGGCGCTGAAGAGCCATGTCAGCCTTGTCCGTGCAACTCCTGAATCCGCTCAGGCGTAAACTTGTTCAGCTTAACAATAAGCGCTGTACTACGAATAAATGGAGGAACCATTCGCCGAGCGTCCACATCGCTCTCAGCGTCAACGATGATCCATGCGGTGTGTTCTCCATCGTCACAACCCCATTCCGCATGGGTTAGATAGTGGGCTCCTGCACGCAGGAACTCATTTACCATCTGCACTCAGCCTCGTTCCGATGGGTCGTGGGAAGCCTGAATCATGAACCTTGGCATTTTGAACCTCCTCCTGCGGTATCGGCTGTTAGATCCATCCGCCAAATGTAGCCTGTAGCCTAAGTGATGGCCCCTGAAAGCCAGGAAGACTCGATTAGTCAGTTCCAGGCTCCACTCCTAGCTCATCGGTAGTGTCAGATAGAGCGTAGCCTTGGCCGGGAATCCTGTCAATCGATTCCTCGACCTATCAGCCTCCTCCGCATCAGCTAATGCGCCCACAGCTCCTTTGTTGCCAGCCGTGCGCCCTCAGCCAGCGCCTGTAGCTTGGCCCACATGATCGATGGGTGGACCCGTCGCGTAAAGGCCCCCTGCGCGAACCCGCAGTCGGTGCCGGCAATCACATTTTCCCGGCCCACTAGCTTGGCGAAATTCTTGATACGAAGGGCCACGAGTTCCGGGTGCTCCACCACATTTGTGGTATGCGCTGTCACTCCGGGGATCAGTATCTTGCCATCCGGGAGTTTCACATCCTCCCAAATCTCAAACTCGTGCTCATGGCGGGCATTGGCCGCCTCGATGGATATGGCACTTGCGTGAGCCTTGAACACGATGTCTACGAAGTCGACCAGAGGGATGTCGAATGTATGTGGAGCGTTCCAGCTGCCCCAGCAGACGTGATATCGCACCTTCTCCTCTGGGATACCCTCTAGGGCATGGTTCAATGCCTCTATGCTCATTTCAAGACGCCTCCGGAACTCCTCTTTGCTCAATGAGAGAGTGTCATATGAACCTACCGGAGCGTCTATTTGAAGGAGGAAGCCCGCGTCAGTAATGGCCTTGAACTCTTCTTTCATGGCCTCTGCTACGGCAATGTGAAACGCCTCGTCGCTGGGGTAGTAGACGTTCTCGCCGCGACCGAAGTTGCCCGGCGCAATCGCTGCTACGAACGCATCCTCTACGCTGACGCCATCGAGTGCTGCACGGAAGTTTCCAAGGTCCCTTTTCAGTATTTCGTGGCCGGAGTAGCTGATTGGCCCCGTGCAGACCAGGGGCGGCGGGTTCGCCACATGCTGGGTCTGGTCGTACTCCGCGTAGAACTCCGCAAAAGTGGTCCTATCTCTGCCGCCTCGTGCCGTCACGGGGCGCGGATCATCTCCCGGGCCCAGCTCCTGCGGTGTGAAGCCTGTGAGGCGGTTGTGCAGGTAGCCCAGGAAGCTGGACTTCCCGCACTCCCCGTCGCTGTTCACATCCACCCCTGCCTCGGCCTGCCTTTGGACCACCTCGGCCACGCTGCGCTTCAAGAGCGTGGCATGGCCCTCTTTGTCGTAACTCTCACCCGCGTTTTGGGCTCTGACATACTCAAGCAGGTCAGATGGGCGCACCAAGCTGCCCACATGTGTAGTTAGAATCCGGTCGGTGCTGCGTTTCATGACTCCTCCTGTTTATTACGGTGCACTACTTCCCAAGCATGTGCTGAGCAGTGCCGCTCACATCGTAGCGCTGGGGCTGCCTCGTATGAGGCGTGCGTTAGGCCCTGAAGTGCTTCAACGTAAGCGCTATATTGCGATGTGCGTCGGATGGGTGTCAAGCTAACCAATCCTGGGGCCGGAGGAGTAATTCCGGCGCGCCGCTGTCTAGCGCTCCCGCTTCACAAACGTCTGCAATGACCGCATAATTGCAATCATGCGAGTTGGAAATGATGGCCACCGTTCATGGTGCGCACGCTGCCACCAGCGGGACGAAACCAATGACTGAGCTTACCTCGACAGCGCCGGATGGGAATGCCATTCGCACGGCTGACCTGCTTGGGGCTTTCTCCCTGGCGAGCGACCTCGCAACGGGGTTGCATACGGAGCACGGGGCACGCTCCTGCTACATTGGCATGCAAATCGCCCAGCAGATGGAACTTCCTTTAGAGCAACGCACCGACCTGTACTACGCCGAACTGTTGAAGGACGCAGGCTGCACAACGTGGGCCAGCCAGCTAGCCAGTTCCTGGCTTGTGGACGAACTCGCTGCCAAGCGGGACCTTCAGTTCTTTCGCGACGACCGCAACCCCTTGGATATCGCCTCATGGCTCATCAAGTATGTAGCGGCAGGGACATCCCTCCCGACCCGGGCCACTCATATGCTGGACTTTCTGCTACATGGACGGAAGTTCATGAAAGAAGGCTTTGAAAACACCTGCCTTGTGGCCACACGTATTGCCCAGCGATTGGGCATGCCCCAGGCAGTTCAGGACGCATTGATGCAAGTTTTTGAGCAATGGGACGGCCATGGGAATCCATACGGTATCAAGAGCGACTCCATCTCCATCATCTCTCGTATCGTGCTGGTGACCAGCTTCCTTGAGGTCTTCCACCGTGTGGAAGGTCGTGATGCCGCAATGAAAGTGGCCCTGGCACGTCGGGGCAAAGCGTTCGATCCTGCGGTAGTCGAAGCCTTCCCATCTGTGGCTCAGGATGAACGCTTCTGGGAAGGCCTTGAGCAGGAAAGAGTGTGGGGCAGCGTGCTTTCCATGGAGCCGGATCAGTCCCCTCATCAATACATGGCAGAAGAGAAGCTGATTGATGTAGCACTGGCCTTGGCAGATTACGCCGACCTAAAATCGCCCTACCAGGCCGGCCGCTCCCGCAGAGTGGCAGATCTGGCAGAGCGCATCGCCCAGAGGATGGGGTTTCCGGAAACTGAGGCGACAAACATCCATCGTGCTGCGTTGGTGCATGATATCGGCATTGTCGCAGTCCCATCCTTTGCATTGAATAAGCCGCAAGACCAACTTACCGAAGCAGAGCGAGAACAGCTGCGGCTCCACCCCTACCATTCCGAACGGATCCTCTCCAGAATTCCCACCTTGGTATCCATCGTTCCTATGGTCGCAGCCCACCACGAGCGGATGGACGGACAAGGCTATCACCAGGGCCTCATAGGTGAAAATGTTCCCAGAGGCGCACGCATCCTCGCCGTGACCGACCAGTTTGACGAGTTGACGCACGATGCCCCGGACCGTCCTGCAATGGAACTGGAAAGTGCCTTAGACCTGATGAACCACGACGTGGGCGCTGGCCTAAGGTCCGATGCCTTCCAGGCCCTTGTGGAGGAGGTGGGAGGAGCGACCCGGACACCTGCGAAAGCCGCCCGCCCGCAATGGCCAGCAGGCCTTACCGACCGCGAGGTCGAGGTGTTGCGTCTCGCTGCCAAAGGTCTTAGCCGTCGCCAGATCGGGGATATCCTGATCATCACCGAAGGCACCGTCCGCTCACACCTGGAGCATATCTACGGCAAGATCGGGGTGTCTACACGTGCCACCGCCTCGCTATTCGCTATGGAGCACGGCCTGCTCGAATAACCGCAGAAACATCCTGTTCCCGTCTCCGAAACAAGCCTCCCTCACCTAAGTCTTGGCATCCGCCCCACATCCCGTCCGGACCATCCGCCATCCCGCGACCCGAACCGCGCCCCTGCTACCAGGTCGCCTGGCCTCTCTCAAAAATCTGACGAACGTCAGATGAGCAGGACTCTCAGTCTCTGGACAATGGAGGCACTTTCAAAAGGAGGTGCCACATGGCATCGGCAACGATTGTAAACGGACTGAATGTTCAGGGAATTCACGATATGGTACAGATGGTGAAGGCACAGCCCCAGGTCGCCAAGACTGTTTTCTATGCGACCACCACATGGAAAGATGGCTTCCACAATGAGGCTGTCGTCAAGCCGTTTTCCATGGGCGGTACTTTGAACGACACGTCCCGCAAAGAGGCCTTCACGATCGTGGGAGACCATCCCCAGGAGCTCCTGGGGACCGATAAGGGCCCGTCCTCTGTGGAAGTTCTGTTTCAGCTTTGGGCCACTGCCTGGCTTCAGGTTGGGCGATTTATGGTGCGAACATGGGTATTACTGTTGAAGGCCTGAGGGTAGAGGTCGAAGGTGATATCGATCTCCAGGGCATGCTGGCCCTGCCGGAGCTCGGAGCTGTCCCCGCAGGCTTTCAGGAGATCCGCGCCACCTACTTCGTGAAGAGCAGCGCCCCGAGAGAGCAACTGGAGCAGCTCGCCAAGATGGCGGAAGAGCTCTCCCCCACCCGATACTCGCTGAGGGCAGTCAACTTCTCCTCTCAACTGACCGTCCAAGAGTAACTGATTTTTTCGGGAAACCGAACGAAAGGAACACACTCTTACAGAGGAAGGGAACCATGACTCAGACCAGCCAACCAACTCAGGAAATCCAGCAGACTATACAGCAGCAGGCAGGGAAGCTCCTTTCCCAGGTAGCCGGATATGTGGGGCTCAGGACCATCGACATCGGACTCCAACACGGTCTCCTGGAGGCCCTGGCGAAGACCCCGCTGGGCATGACCGCCGAGGCTCTGGCGGAGGAGACCGGGCTTGACCCTCTCTACACACAGGTCTGGTGCCGCTCCGCCTATGCCGCCGAGGTGCTTGAGATCGGGGAATACGATGCTTACCAGCTTGCGCCCCATATGGACAAACTGCTATTGGACAGCGAGTTCCCAGGCTACATCGGCGGACTCCCAGGCGTCATGGTGCAGCCGGAGTTCTTCGACCGCTTCGCCGAGAATTTGCCCTCTGGTAAACGCATCTGGTGGAATGAGTGCAGCCCCACCTTCATCGAAAAGGTGAGTAACACTGGGAAGCCATTCTACACACGATTGATCCCCACAGCGCTATCCAGAGTGCCTAGCCTTGATGAGATCCTGACAAACGAGGCGAAGGTGCTAGAGCTAGCCTGTGGTGTGGGGATCGGTCTCGTACGGATGGCGCAGACCTATCCCGAAGCGACTGTGGTAGGCGTCGACGGGGACGCCCACTCCGTAAAGCTAGTGACAGACAGGGTAAAGCAGGCCGGGCTCCAGAAGCGGATATCCCTGATACAAAGCCCGCTGGAGGACCTGGACCAGCAGGACCAGTATGACCTGGTGCTCATCAACATCTCCATGCACGAGTGCCGGGACATACAGAAGGTCACGCGCAACGTCTATCAGGCACTCAAGCCGGGTGGTTACTTTGTCATCTCAGACTTCCCTTTCCCCGCCTCCACGTGAGAAACGCGGACCGTCCCCGCCCGGCTAATGTGCGGCATCCAGTTTTTTGAGGCCCTGATCGGAGACCAGTTGCTACCTACCCAGGCCTACGTTGACCTGCTTTCTGAACACGACTTCCGCAACGTGAGTTTCTTTGACCTGACGCCTGTCCACGCCGTGACCTACGGGCGCAAGTAATTGGACGTGAGGGGAAACTAGGCCCTACGGGCAAGAACCTACTTGAGAAGGTGCGACTATAACACAAGAGTGCCGGGCTATCGGATGAGGACTGACTGAATACGACCCAAATACAAAAAGAGATAACATGCCCACCTATCTAGACCACCATAATCCACCACAGGGAATATCGCCGGAAGCCCTTGAGAAAATGGCCGCGGACACCAAGGCCGGCAAAGTGGACCAGTTCGGAGTCAAGCTGCTCAACGCCTTCCTGCGCCAGGACGTTGTCTGGTGTCTCACGGAGGCCCCTAGTGCCGACGTTGCCCACCAGCCACACGAGGCGAACTATGGCCTCAACATGTCCGATGGCGATGTCATAGAAGTGCAGATGCTCGTTTAGCACTCACGAATCGATCAAGAGAGGGGCGGCACCTAACCGGTGCCGCCCCTCTCTTTCATAAGCTTTCCGATTCCTACAAGAGGCGTGTTTCGCCGCACCTTTGCTTACCGGCAGTCGCGGAGCCTCCTCCCCTACACATCCTCGCCCTTCAGCTTCCGTATCCCAACCCACGCCAGAGGCACCCCAAAGGCAGCCATCGCCAGCTTGATGGCGTCACCAATGATGAAATCCTCCAGACCCCAGTCGTACAACACCGCCAGCAGCGATCTGTCCACTAACACAGAATCGGGTACATAAAACGCCAGCCACGTGAGTCCGAAGGCGTATATCGCCACCTCACCCAGCAGCATCGCCCCAACCAGCTTGACTGGGTTCCGGCCCCAACCTCGCTCGCACAGATACCCTACGATGGCAGCTGCAGCAACGAATCCCACCAGATAGCCTCGACTGGCTCCGGCGATGGCGCCGCCAGGAGCAAACACAGGGACCCCAAGTACGCCTGTGGCAAGATAGACCCCCATGCTAGCCCCACCCACCCTGCTCCCCAGCGTGGCCCCTGCCAGCAGCACGGCGAATGTCTGCCCCGTGATAGGTACAGCGGGATTGATATAGACCGCCAGCTGCGCCGATAGGGCCGTCAGCGCTGCGTATCCTACAATCAGCACAGCGTTCACCACAGCATTGACCCATCGAGTGCTGCTCGGTATCAACGCTCCCGCTATGGTGGTGGCCTGAAGGTCTCTCTGCATTATCTTTCCCCCGATACCATCATTTGGTTCAACAGTGCAAGAGTATAATCCCCCTATCCGTTCGTTGCCATCCCACCTGTCCCCAAAAAGGCAGTGTGCCCCTTGACTCAGATGACTCAGACATTGACCTCCCTTGGCCTTCCCTCAGACGTTCTCTTGTGGCAGTTCATCTTCCTTATCGCCCTATCCTTGGCCGTAGGCGTCCTCGGCGGTTTCGTTGGCCTGGCACTTGGCACCATTCGGCTTCCTGCTCTCCTCCTTGTTGGCCTGCCCGCTCCCATTGCTGCTGGGACCAATATCCTGGTGAGCACCCTGAGCGCGGCCACAGGCTCCATACGCCATCTCCGGGAGGGACGCGTGAACCTACGCATAGTCGCCGCTATGGGACTGCCGGCCATGGCTGGCGCCTTCATCGGCGGCATGGCCAGCGGCCGCGTTCCAGAGGGCCTGCTCATCTCCCTGGCCGGTGCATTCGTCGCCTGGCAGGGAGTTGAGTTTCTACTGCGAGCACGAAGAGATAGGCGACCCGTGCTCCCACAGTCACCGCAGCCGAGCGATTCGGGCTCACGGGGCACATTCACCGTAGGCAGAGTAACCGCCGAAGCGACGATTGGAGGCGGTGTTGGTCTCTTGGGAGGCGCGGTAGGTCTCATCCTGGGTAGCATCCGCCTCCCGGCCATCATCACCGTCCTGCGCGTCGATCCTCCTGTAGCTGCGGGCACAAACCTGTTCATAGGATTCCTCATGGGCTCCCTGGGATGGATCGGCCATGCGGTACAGGGCAACGTAGACTATCCTCTGCTGGTGGGCATGGGTACGGCAGCAATGGTCGGCACCTTCTATGGTGCCAAACTAACGGGGCGAGTCAGCATCAACACGCTGATCGTAGCTATGGGCTGGGTCCTGCTGGCGGTGGGGCTACTGCTGCTGGCGGAGGCATATCGCCGCGCTTGAAGCGATCCTCCAAATGGACAGGCAAAGGATGTTGGTGTGAGTCAAACTGAAAGACAGGGGTTGATCAAGAGTCCCAGACTAACCAAGGCCGATCGCAACGAACTCGAACGGCTCGCAGATACCTGCAATCGACATGGGGGACTGGATCTGCCTCTCTTCTTCACTGAGCCTGATGAGCGGTTTCTCTACTACGAGGCTGGTTCTCTGATCGGGTATCTGGAACTCGTGGGCACAACTGAGGCTGAAGCATGCGGCATGGTCCACCCGGACCACAGGAGAAAAGGAGTTGGACATGGCTAGACTGCCTCCTCCATCCAGCGGGCCCCTACAGCTTCGACGAGCCGCATTGGACGACATAAACGACTTCGTAACCATAATGATGGCCGCGTTCGAGTACGATGAAGCAGTGATCGCACAACGCAGGCAGGACGCCGCCGAGCAGTTCCGTGACCCCGATCGCCACTCCTACATTGCCGACCTAGATGAGAAACCTATTGGCGGCCTTGAGGTATTCCCTGTTCCCAGGGAGTCGCGCGTATTCATCAACTCCCTTGGAGTCCTGCCCGACCATCAGCGCCGGGGTTATGGCCGACAGATTCTGACTGAGACGCTGAATACCCTCGTCGCTGCTGGTTCACAGCACGTCATGATTGAGCTACGGACCGACAACGAACAGGCAATGTCACTCTACCGCGCATGCGGGTTCTATGACGTAACCTCATACGGATTCCATGAGGTGTCCTGCCTGACCTCCTACCCGGTCTAGACGGGCAGGAAGGCGGGAAAAACCACCTACGCAGCAAATCTATCCCTCCGAACACCGCTCAAGGAAAGAAGCAAACTCCCCCGCCGTTCAAGAACTCCCACATCTCCCCAGGAAGGTGCAGGAACAAGACGTTGACATTAACGCGGTCGCTGCCCCGGCAACATGATTTCTGAAGCAGCGGTACCCATCCCGGTAACTTTTATTATGAGTCAATGCGCTCCCTTGACAGCGGGAATTCGGCATTGTACCTTGTGGCTGTCACAGATACATCCGCTGCCCGCATCATCGTTACGCTTAATTGCGTGTAAACGGCATGTACGTTTCTTCTGCCACCACCCGATGTGTTCGTGGCAAGGCCTCAAGCACTGACTCTAAGGCCGGATACAACATCCAAAGGGAGGGAACTATGACAACTGAAGAGACTGAAGCTTCGGCACGGACCCGAGGAGGAGACCCCAACGTAACCTGGGAAGACACCGCCTCTCACATCGGTGAGGACTACTCCGGCGGGATCATTATGGTGGCGGACGAGCGCGTCGATAAGACCCAGATCTCACGCTACTGCGAACCGGCTGAGATCGGCAACCTGACCTACTGGGACGAAGAAGTCGCCAGGATGGCCGGCTTTCGTAGCCAGGTGGTGCCATGGGCCATGGTCAAGGAGGTCCCCACCTATTCTGGCCTCTGGCGACCGGGTCAAGAAACACGCTTTCCCCTGGACGCGGACATCGACTTCCAATCCCAGCTGGCCGCTCGCCAGCCGTCGTCGGGTAACCCTCCGGTCCCGGAGACCAACGCCGGCTTCTTCACCGACATGACGATCGAGTTCTTCGAGCCGGTCGTCCTCGGCGACAGGCTCACTACCATGGGTCGCCAACTACACCACGTCACGCCCCGCGAGACGCGTGTCGGCGTCGGCGCCTTCGTGGGCTATACCACCAGCTACTACAACCAGGACGGCAATGTCGTAGCCAAGGCAACCCAGGGCGGCTACTCGTTCATCCGCAAAGAAGAGAGCGAAATCGTTCGGTAGATACCCGCACGATCACAAGGCGCATCCCCCACGACAGCATTGCCTAGACAAGCATTGGAGGGGAAAGCCGGGGAGTCTTTGACTCCATGAGGATATCGACCAGGTTCAGGCCGTCCTCACTGCCACGATCTAAAAAGTAGGGGCGAGGTAACCTCGCCCCTACTTACGTATTGCCCCTTCCCAAAAGCTAGAGCGTGCGTCAGGGCACGCCCTGCCCTACCTTAAGCGCTCAAGTTCGCATTGAAGAACGCCAGCGTCCTCTCCCACGCATCCTTCGGCGCCTCGGCGTTACATATCTTCGGGTGGGTGGGGTAAGAGACCCTTGCTTCTCCGCCCTACGCACTGGGTATACCACCAACAATTCTCCGGAACTCATCCTCCGGAAACGCCCTCAGACTTGTCGTGCGTACGTTACCCTGGCTCCCGATGGCCAACACTATCGATGCGAACGCCTCGTCGCTTGGCGCCTCTACGATGGCCACTAGGTCGTGCTGCCCTATCGTCAAGAAGAACTGAATCGAGCCACCTGCCGACTCTATAGCCTGGCGGGCGGCGTCCAGCCGATCAGGAGACTGGTGTATGTTCCGGATACCCTGCTCGGTATAGTTGCCCAAAACGATGTAAGTTGGCATCGCCTTTCCCTCCTTCTACCTTTTTGCCTGCTCTGCCCAGCCCCCTGCGATGGGCGGCGTCTTACTCCTCTTCACCCCTATTCGCCAGCACCCGCCGCGCGCGGACCAGCCTCAGAAGGACCACCCCGTTCGTTAGCGCCGCGATGACCGCCAGCGTCACCAGACCCTGCCCCGCCACCGCGCCCACCGCGATCAACAGCAGCCGCACGTCCCGCGACGCCAGCGACGTTACCCCGCTGTCGAACACCGAACGCGGAGCCTCCGGGACACGAGCGCGTGTATAGCTGATCACCAGACTGCCCGTAACCGCCCAGAAACCCAGCACCCATGCCAGGTTCCCGTCCCGCGTACTCGCCGTCCACATGGCCAGCCCCATCACTATCAGAGCGTCGGCGTACCTGTCGAGCACCGCGTCCAGGAAGCCGCCGAATGGAGAAGCTATGCCCTTCACACGCGCCAAGTCTCCATCGACACCGTCCACGATTGACGACACCTGACACAGCACACCACCCACAATGTTGTACCCGTAAGCGAATGCGACGAATGCCAGCACCGCCACGCCCAGGCTGACCACGGACACCTGGTTGGGCGTAACGGGTGTGCGCTTCAGGGCGCGGGCTACGGGTCGTGACAGCCGGCGGTTCACATGACGGGAAACGAACCCGTCGTACACCCCCTCCTCGCTCGTCACCACTCCCCGTCCACCAGCCCTTCCCGCAACAGTCGCTCCACCGCCCTGTAGTCCTCCAACGTGTCCACGTCCGCCCAGAACAGGCCTGTCACGTCACAGGTGGCAAAAGGGGCTCTCTCCTCGGTAAACAGCCGCACCACCTGGCTCAACTCCAAGCCCCGGCCCTCCTTGCGTATCAGATAGTCCGTAGCCTTGAACACCACCGGATCCAGTCTGAAGACGCCCGTATCCACCGCGTTCCACCAACTCAAGTCTTTGCCGATCTCCACCACCTCCCCATTCGGCCCCACAATCACCTTCGTGGCGTCGTCTATCTGGAACGGCAGCTCCGCATGCGAATCCACACACAGCACCGATGCCCTGTCTTCCATCGCCACCAGCGACTCGATTACCTTCGGACTCGCAAGGTGGTCCCCCATACACAGGACAAACGGCGCGTCCCCGGCGAACTCTCGCGCCGCGTGCAGCGACCGCCCGTTCTCGCCCCGCCAGTCCGGGTTCTCTATGAACTCAAGCGAAAGTCCTGGGCGCACATCCCTCAGAGCGCTTTCCACCTTCTCGGCGTTGCAACCCACCACCACACCTACCTCCGTGATCCCCACTCCCCGTAGCGCCTCCAGCGTCCAGCAGATCAACGGCTTGCCCGCCACTTCCAGGAGCACCTTGGGCGTTTCCAGGCTCAGGGGACGCAGCCGTCCTCCGTCACCCGCTGCGAGTAGCACAGCTTTCACTACGACACACTCCTAATGCGACAAAAATCAGTGTGCAGATCGATACGGCGACTATCCGCAGAAAGGCATCCCCTTGGACGGCACGGTACGGAGCACAGGCCTGAGCGGCCCGGCATATCACGGATAAAGCGGTTCCTCGACCCCCTCACACCTCCTCTACTCACCCTTTTACTCCGTATCGGTCCATTCGTCAAACCGCTCTCAGCTACGCCAACTCCGTTGACGCCCCCTTGCGCCCGTACTAGACTGACCCCAATCTCAAAACTTGGCTTCTCCTTCCCGTGCGTGCCCTCGCTAACGCCTAGGCTGACGTGGAATCACAGACCCACACTCTGCCCAGGAAGGTGCAGGAAAATATGGGTGCAGGGCACGCCCTGCCAGGAAGTCTGAGGGATGTCCCGGTTTTGCCCAAGAACTCGGCTCAAGGACAGGAAAGTGCAGGAAACCCGGGTTTCCTGCCGGGGGCCTAAGGGGGTGTCCCCCTTCTCCCAAAAGGTAACTAGGGCGGCGCTGGTGGGGAAATGGCGCTGGTGCAAAATGTATCAAAGGGGTTATCCATGGACTACGAAATCGTAACCAAGCCGGACGTCTCCACCATGCCGGTCAGACCCAACCTGACCGACTACGACCAATTCCGCGCTGATTTCACCTGGGACTCCATCTACAGTGAACTGGACTGGCTCCCCGGCGGCGGCCTCAACATGGCCCACGAATGTATCGACCGCCACGCCAACGGCGCCAACGCCACGAAGACCGCCATGATCTGGGCTGGCAAGAACGGCGAGGAGGAGACCTACACCTTCGCCGACCTCAAGCGACTGACCAACAGGTTCGCCAACCTCCTCCGCGGCCTGGGCGTCCAGCCGGGCGACCGTGTCTTCCTGTTCATGGAGCGCGTCCCTGAACTATACGTCGCCGTATTCGGCACGCTCAAGGCAGGTGCCATCGCCGGCCCCCTCTTCTCCGCCTTCGGCCCGGACCCCGTAAGGGACCGCCTCCAGGACTCCGGCGCCAAGCTCCTCATCACCACGTCTGAGTTGCGAAAGCGCATCGCCCACATCCTGCCTGAGCTGCCTGAGCTGGAGAACGTACTCATCGTCAACAAGCTGGGCCGAGACGACACGCCCATCGCCCAGGGCGACCTGCAGTACGACGATCTCATGGCCGCCGCCTCGGACGACTTCGACATCGAGTCCACCTCCATGTACGACTACTCCATCATGCACTACACCTCGGGCACCACCGGCAAGCCCAAAGGTGCCGTCCACCGCCACCTGGCCGTTGCCCAGCAGTACGCCACCGGCAAGTGGGTGCTGGACATCCACCCGGACGATATCTACTGGTGCACCGCCGACCCCGGCTGGGTCACAGGCACCTCCTACGGAATGCTCGCACCCTGGTCCAACGGCGTCACCCAGGTCGTCTTTGAGGGCGGCTACAGCGCCTCCAACTGGTACCAGACCATCCAGAAGTACGGCGTCACGGTCTGGTATACCGCTCCCACCTCCATCCGCCTTCTCATGAAGGCCGGTACAGCCGCCACCCAGCGGTATGACCTTTCCAGCCTCCGCTACATCAACTCCGTCGGCGAGCCGCTGAACCCGGAGGCCATATCCTGGGGCCTCGAAGCATTCGGCCAGGCCATCCACGACAACTGGTGGCAGACCGAGACTGGCGCAATCCTCATCGCCAACTACCCCTTCCAGGACGTGCGCCTTGGCTCCATGGGCAGGCCCATCCCCGGCGTCCAGCCCGCCATCCTTGACGACGACTTCAACGAGGTCCCGCCCGGCACTGAGGGCAACCTTGCCATCCGGCCCGGCTGGCCCTCCATGTTCCACACCTACTGGCACAACGAAGAGATGTACAACTCCAAGTTCAAGAAGGGCTGGTACATCACCGGCGACCAGGCGCGCATGGATGAGGACGGCTACTACTGGTTCGTGGGACGCTCCGACGACGTTATCAACACCGCCGGACACCTGGTAGGACCATTCGAGGTCGAGAGCGCCCTCATCGAGCACCCCGCCGTCGCCGAGGCTGGCGTCATCGGCAAGCCGGACCCCATCGCCATGGAGGTCGTCAAGGCCTTTGTCTCACTCAACGAGGGCTTCGAACCCACCGACCAGCTTCGACGCGAAATCATGGGCTTCGCCAGGGGAAAACTGGCCGCCGGCGTCGCCCCCCGTGAGATCGACTTTATTGACAGCCTGCCCAAGACCCGCAGCGGCAAGATCATGCGGCGCCTACTCAAGGCCCGTGAGCTCGGCCTCCCTGAAGGCGACACCTCCACCCTAGAAGAGGAGTAGGAGACGCCCTCTCTGTCATTCTGAGCGGAGCAAAGCATCTGGGGCGGTAGCTCTCCCGCCTATCCTGAGCTCCGACAGGAGTCGCGGATTCTACTCGGATCTGCCCAAGGACATGAGCGCGGCCGCCCTCAAAGGTTATCCCTTCCCAAAATACAAGTGGTCAGTATCTATACTGCCACGTCCGGGCGTCTGATCACGCCTAATTTCGCCGGACTGTACCAGCGCCCCAACTGCCTTCTTAACGTCCTTTGTGTGATATTCTCCCTATCTGTACCGCACAAAGTACATCACTATGTCTCTTCTATTTATTGGTTGACCAAGTAGATCCCGTACTTCATTCAGCAACTTGAGACCAGTCGCCTCCTGATCAATGGCTGGGAAAAAACTCGTCTGACCAACTAATTTCTCGTACTCTTTGCGAGTTAATGCAATTTCTTCCTGTACTATCTCATCATTCCAAAGCTCAAACGCATCATAGTGCCGACTTGCAAACAAGAGATAATACTTAGGCGCTGATCTTGTGGATTCTCTAATCGGATAAGACACAATATCAATGAAATTGCCAGCATCCAGCATGTTCTGCCGGAACACCTGAAGAACATGCCCAATCCTAGCCTCTGGATCGTCTATGCTGTTCCACCCTGCTATCCAGCTGCCGCCCCCCCACCGCATCAGATATGAGGTATGAATGGTCCGTGGCCAAGCGATGCACTGCCTGACGCTGAAATGTCAGAATCACATCCAAAGGCCATTGCCGTCTGAGCATTAATCGGAAAGGCGCAAACTTCAACGGGCTAATGCCGAACGGGTCGACAAACATCAAAACCGGCGAGCCACGTGTTTCGCTCTCGATCTCAGGCATCAATTCAGAGAACTCACCGCGTTTGTTCAATACAGGGGGCCCATCTTGTGTGAAAGGTAGCACTATTTGTTCAAGAGTCTGCCAGTTTCCACGTCTCTTTTCCACGAAGAAACACGCGAGTCTGTATCCTCTATTTTCTCCTTGGATTTCCTTCGCTTTTCTCAGTCCCAGCAGAGGCGAGCCATCGCTGCCGTCGTCATACTTGCCACGCCCAGCGAATCCATCGACGTACCATATAACACCGTTCCCGCCACGCGCGTACGAGCCCAGTTTTGTTGCCCATGGAGCTAGGAACTTGGTCAAAATCCTGAGCTTGATTTCAGAGTAATCCCGCAGATTGCCGAAGAATTCTGATGTCATATGGTTGCTACATGCGCTGGATCACTGCCTGGCTGCTCGCACTGCCATTTGCTCGTGCCAGATTCTGTGCGTTACACGGCATCTCACCCCACATCCGCCCGTCAAGCTCCCTACCGCCAGCCTTGCTTGTTCTACCACCCCACTGCTTGAAGAAGAACGGCACTTGTGCTGCCAAACACTGATCCCGTATGTCTGTAACCCAGCGTTCGTCCATCGGGCGTGCTTTATGACCACTCCCCCCCCCAACAATCACCCAGTGGATATCCTGCAAGCTAAGCATAAGTGGTTTTAGCAAAGGCTCGCACGAAAGAAACCGGACCGCCGCTGGGACTTCACGCAAGACCGGAATCCGTAGGTCTGCCCAGTACTGATTCTCTACCGAAGTTCCAGCCCAGACGTGGTCCGGCCACGCCACTATATCGGCACGTGACTGCGCGTACTCAAGCATCCGCTCAGGGCGCTTGGTAAGCACCTGCTAGGTGTGCGTGGTGCACTCCCTCATTACCTCGAAAACCCGATCAATGAACTCGAAAGGTATCTCTTCATGGAACAGGTCGCTCATGCTGTTGACAAAGATCCTACGCGGCGTTTTCCAGGCCTTCGGCTGGTCTAACCTATCCTCATGCAGGCGAATGGTAGTCTTGCCAGGCAGGAATGCCCCTCCCCGCTTGAACCTGAGGGTTATTGCCTCGGCGTAGCAATGGGCGCAACCAGGGCTTACCTTGGTGCAGCCAGTCACGGGGTTCCGTGTTGCATCCGTCCACTCAATGGCACTCTTATCAGCCATGTTGGTGGCTCCTTTCCGTGTCAAACCTACGCCAGTGTACCAGACTAGCCAAGTAACTATAGAACGTTTGTGCTATTTGCGTCAACCCGCCACCTGTCCCTTCCCTGCCCCCACTCCCGCCGACTACACTAGGACCAGGCGTCACCGCCTCAGCACCTTAACAAAACAGCGCGGCAACAAACGGCACTATTTCGCACCATGACTCCTCTGGCTTGTTACGAAACTCGGCTTTGTTTCTCCGGAACAGTACCATACAAATCCGAAATCTTGCAAAATTGGGAGTGCAGAGCCCCGACGGGTCGGGATCTACCAGCAGGTTTTAGGTCGCGACTCGCGACTAGTCGGAGGGGTGTCCCCCTTTTACCCAACAAAAGATATGAAGGCAGGAGGGTGGGGAAAACGCGTAGGCTACCCGGTATTCCCGCCGAGGGCCTGGGGATGCCCCCATGCGACACTTCTACTCCTCAAGTAGCCATTCGGACATACCGATGAGCCAAACACTAACGAGCGTAACTTATGGGTGCAGGGCACGCCCTGCCCCGCCCTGCCTAAATAGCCCCCGCGTGCCCGTCGCCCCGAGGGTCCGACGCACCCATCATCACACCCAACTCCTGGTCGGTCTGGATAAGTTGGAAAATCCCGTGGCTTATCCCCTCCTGCCCCCACGTCACCGTATGCCCCAGCGACTCCAGCGCATTAGCCACCGAGTCCGGCATCCGGGGCTCCAGCTGCACCGCGTATGGCTGGTCCAACGAGCTCGGGTCGCTGCCCGGAACGCTTACCCACCGGGGTGCGTCCACCGCCTCCTGCGGACCCAGCCCGCAGTCCACAATGCCGGAGATTATCTGCGTGTTGCCCTGTACCTGGAAGTCCGCCCCCGGCGTACCCGCCGCAATGAGCGGCTTGCCTCCCTTCATCACCATGAAAGAGTTCAGCGTGTGCATCGGCCGCTTGCCCGGCGCAACCGTGTTGGGATGGCCCTCCTGCAGGCGGAACCCGTGTTGCCTGTTGTTGAACATCATGCCCGTTCCCTCCGCCACAAACCCCGACCCGAACGAATTGTACAGACTGTGGATCAGCGACACGACATTGCCCTCGCCGTCCGCGAGGCAGAAGTAGCTGGTATCCGTACCCGCCGCCGCCAGACCCGCCTGCGGGACATTGCTCGACGCCCGCTTCGAGTCGATCTGCTCCCGACGCTTCGCCGCATGCTCCTTGGAAAGCAACTCCTCCAGCGGCATGGACTCCACTCGTGGGTCGGCCAAGTACGCGTTCCGGTCGGCAAAGGCCAGCTTCTTGGCCTCAATCATCAGATGTATGCTCTCCGGGCTCATGTGGCCCAGGGACGCCATGTCGTACCCCTCAATGATGTTCAGCATCTCCAGCAGAATCATCCCCTGGGACGGCGGGCGGTTCTCCATCACACCGTATCCCCGGTACTCCGTGGACAGCGGCTCGTACGTCTCAGGGCTCATATTCGACAGCGACTCTTCGTCTATAATCCCGCCTGCGTCGCTGAACGCCTTGGCGATGTCCCTTGCGATCCCGCCGCGATAGAACTCCTCTGCTCCACCTTCGGCGATGCGGCGAAGCGTCCGAGCCAGGTCCTTGTTGACCCAGACATCACCGCCACCGTATGGCCGACCGGCCTTGAGGAATATCTTGGCCGAAGACGGGAACTGCGACAGTCGCTCGGCGCCAGCCGCGAACAGCCGTCCCATCCTGGGCGAAAGCGGGTGTCCCTCCTCCGCGTACCCGATGGCCGGCTCAAGCAGCTTCGCCAGTGCCATCGTGCCGAACGTGTCGTTGATAAGCTGGTACCCAGCCACCTCGCCCGGCGGAGACGCAGCCAGCGGCCCATCCACTGGCATGTGGGTGTACCCCTTGGACCTGAACAGCTCCGGTGTGGCCGCCCTCGGTGCCTGTCCCGTGGACGTCAGCCCTATGACCTTGCCGGTACTGGCCTGATACATGATGGCGAACATCTCGCCGCCCAGGCCGCACATCGCGGGCACAGTCACCGTCTCCACCGCCGCCGTGGCGATCGCCGCATCGAAGGCGTTCCCGCCCTCGGCCAGCACACGCAGTCCCGCGGACGCCGCCTGTGGCGATGTGGAACACACGATGCCGCCTGTACTCATTACGGTCGCTCTGGATGAGTAGGAGCTGGTCACAATGCACCTCCACGGAAGCCGTTTTGGGGGACACCACAAGAGTGGTGACATTGTGGTACGCCTCCACTTGACTGTCAATCTCGGTCAGAGCTATTGCAGGCTCCGCCCTGCCACCTTGACCCACTGACCGTGCCGCTCCATAATCTCGCACATCAGCTAATGCTTCGGCAGATACGGAGGCAGCCTTGCCCTACAACGCGATCCTATACGAAGTTGACGGCCCCATCGCCAAGATCACACTCAACCGCCCCGAGGCTTTGAACGCCCTGAACTCCGTCATGCGTGATGGCATGGACCTGGCTCTGGCGACGATAGAGCAGGACCAGGACATACGCGTGCTCGTCATCACCGGCTCAGGTGACAGGGCATTCTCCGCTGGTGGCGACATCAAGGAGCAGGTGGCCACAGCCGACCTGACTCCTGAAGAGCGTGTCCTGAGACAGGCACAGGCAGGCGGTTCGTATATCTTGAAGCTAGCCACCCTGAGAGTGCCCACCATAGGTGCTATAAACGGCATCGCCTGGGGTGGGGCGGCACTGCTGTCCTCCGCCCTGGACATGCGTGTCGGGTGCGAAAAGACCAACTTCCGCTTCCTGGCGGCCACCTACGGCCAGGCCAACTCCACCTGGAGCCTGCCCCTGGTGGTGGGCCTTCCCAAGGCCAAAGAGCTAATGTTCACCGGCCGCGAGATCCACGCCGAGGAGGCCCTGGAAATAGGCCTGCTCAATAAGCTGGTCGCCTCGGAGCGACTCATGGAGGAGACCATGGAGATGGCCGGCATGATCGCCTACAGCCATCCCGTCATAGTGCAGGGTATTCGAAAGCTGCTCACCCAGGGCATAGGCATGGGCCTTGCCGATAGGTGGCAGTTGGAGCGGGATGCGGTGACATCCTGGATGAGCTCTGTAGCACCGCGAGAGGGGTTCAGCGAGTTCCTGGCTCGCAAAGGCGAGTAAGAGGATAGAGGCGGAGTTGGGGCAATGGTTCGGCCAGCGCACGATACAAGAAGCGGTGGACATCATGAGACCCGTCACGATACCTATTCAGCCAGTCAACACCCTTGAACTGGCTGCCGCAGACCCACACGTGTGAGAGCGAGACGTCATCATGGAGGTTCCGGACCCCATAGCCGGCACTATTCACGTCACCGGCAACGTAATGCACTACAGCAGAAGCGAACTAAAGAGGTCCTTTCCGAGATCCTGGACATGTCCCAGGATAAGCTGACCAAGCTCAAGTCAAACCAGGTTATCTGAGCCGTCGTTGCATAGACTGGCTACCCTAATTACAATTGGTATGAAGCCCGTTGGTATGGTAACCGTCCTTCCGTACCCGCGGTCCCGCAGTAGCTCAGTGGTAGAGTCCCGACACGTCGGGATTAACCGGCGGGGCAGGGAGCGAATCGAATAGCGTTCCGCAGTAGCTCAGTGGTAGAGCAGCCGGCTGTTAACCGGCGGGTCGTAGGTTCGAGTCCTACCTGCGGAGCCAACATCTCCAGATGCCATTCTTCGTTTACATCCTCCGCAATCCCGCAGGGCGATACTACATAGGCCAGACCTCCAATGTCCAGCTTCGCCTGCAACGTCATAACACAGGAAGGGTGTTCTGGACAAAGCACCATAGGCCCTGGCACCTGGTACATAGTGAACAGTTCGAGACCCGCTCTAAACCCATGGCACAAGAAAGACAACTTAAGGGATTCATAAGTAAGCTGGCTGTCGAGGAATACGTAGCTAAGCGGTAGAGTCCCGACTAGTCGGGATTAACCGGCGGGTCGTCCCGATGCATCGGGACCTGCGGAGCCAATCCCCTTACATGCCCAGCGCAACCATTGCCGCGCCGGATACCAGCGGCACGCGCAGGTTATCGTCCACACGCAATGGCAACAGCTCCACGACTGCGGCCACCAGCGCACCCACAACAACCGGCCAGCCAAAGCTGATCTGGCCCGCAACGTGCAGCAGGCCAGCTACTCCCATGCTGGCTACGGCCATAGCCGCAGTACCCACAGGTGACTTGCCGAATACCCGCCAGCCCGGCGCACGTACACCGGCCAGACCGGCTATAGGATCGCCAACGGATGTGAACAGCACAGCCAGGATGGCAACGTCGGGCGGGAAAATGGCAAATGCTCCCAGGGTGCCCAGCAGTATGTAGCTGGCCCCGGTAACCCGGTAAGCCTCCCGTTCACGCAACATAGAACCGAATAGCCGGTGGAATAGCCTGTTGACGGAAGGTAGCAGCAGCCGCGCTGCGTCGCCCGCAACCGCCGCCGTAGTAACGGCGAGCAGTAGCAGCAGAAACAGGCCCTCCTCCAGGAACAGCGCCGCCACGGGGAATACAGAGCCTGATACTATATGGAACAGGCGCCTTTCAATGTGCAGATCGGCTGCCATTACGCTAGTTGAAGAGCCTATTCGAAATGCAGATGAATGGTGTCCGCAGCCTCCCAAACCAGCTGGTTAAACACTATACCAAGCGGTACCTCGAAGAAGACCCACCCGATAAGCTCGCAGCCAACACCGTCTCCCCCACACTGCGCCCGCAACTCGACCACAGGCGCAAACTCGCTACCGTCTGCCCATATGAACGGAGCCATAGCGTTCTCACCGGCAATGGCCTCCGACACCTCCGTGGCCCGCTGAAACGGGTCCAGAGGCCGATGCGCCAGATCGTTCCCGTCCACAAGAGTGAAAGAGTCGCTACCCACGGATAGGTACACCACGTTTGTCTGCCTGTTGCGTATCTGAAGTAGGGCGGCCGCCAGTACCCGATCTTCTCCCCGCGGTTCAACTACATAGTGGCCATCGCCCAAGGCGTAACCCATCTCGTCAACCAGCCGGATCTCCCTTACGCGCATGGCCAGGGAGTCGCCAAAGAACCAGTCCGTAGCGCTGGCTGTACCACTGCAAGCTGATATAGCAGCTAAGGCTATCCCGAAGACAGCACCGACCACTGGTTTGGGCATGTGATTCATCAGTTGCACATTCGTACAGAGACCAAGATGGATTTCCGAGGGATCACGCAGAAGACGCGCTCATGGATGGCATAGACCTGAGTCGCTGCACCAGGTCAGGGAGCACTTCCAACACTCTATTCACGTCCGCCTCTGTATTTTCCCTCCCCAATGTGAGCCGAAGGCTACTCTGTGCCATCTCTGCCGTCAGGCCCATAGCTACCAGGACATGCGACGGCTCTAAAGAGGCCGACGTGCAGGCGCTGCCGCTGGAAGCGGCAATACCTGCGAAGTCCAGCCCCAGCAGGATCGACTCGCCCTCCACGAACTCGAAGGAGAAATTGATGTTGTTGGCCAGGCGTTCAGTAGGATGGCCGTTAAGCTGGGTTCCCTCCACCTGCTCCTGAATCCCATGAATGAGCCGGTCCCGCAGTGCACGGGTATGACTACTGAGCCACTCCCTCTCCTCGGCGGCGAGACGCAAAGCGATTGCAGCACCAACTATCCCTGGAACGTTCTCCGTACCAGCCCGGCGCTGACGCTCCTGACCACCACCTACATGCTGGGGCGTGAACGGCGTGCCGCGCTTCACGTAGAGGATTCCGGAGCCTTTGGGCCCGTGAAACTTGTGGGCTGACAGGCTAAGGAAGTCCACACCCATCTTACCCACGTCAAGGTCAAGGTAGCCGGCACCCTGTACAGCATCTGTGTGGAAGGCGATGGTACGTCCCATAGCTTCAGCTCGTGCCTTGACCAGGCGGGCGGCTTCGGCGACAGGCAGGATCGCACCTATCTCATTGTTGGCCAGCATCATGCTAACAACCACCGTCCGGTCCGTGATGGCTCGATCAAGCTCCTCGAGGTCCACCATGCCGTGCCGGTCTACTGACAGGTACGTCACTTCGAAACCAAGATTCTCCAGGAAGTGACATGTGTGGATGACAGCGTGATGCTCGATGCTGGTGGTTATAATGTGGTTCCCTGTGGGCCACAGCGCCATCGCGGCTCCCATAACGGCAGTGTTGTCTGACTCCGTACCACCGCTGGTGAAAATCAACTCACTTGACCGGCACCCCAGCACCCCGGCTACCGTCTCCCTGGAGTCGTCAACCGCCTTCCTGGCCTCCTGAGCCAGGTTGTAGATGCTAGATGGGTTACCGTAGCTCCCCATCAGGTAGGGAAGCATAGCTTCCACCACCTCAGGACGCACCTGTGTGGTCGCTGCATGATCCATGTAGATAAACTCGCTGGCGACCTCTGCCATGTGCCTACCTCAACTTTGGAAAACCGGTACCTGAACTATGATCACACTGGATTGTATCATAGTGAAGTTTGATCACGAGGGGAGTGGACTTCTGGCACAGGTAGCACACCCAAACCCCGGACCTGGGTGCTGCGAGCAGCGCCCAGCAGTGCGAATCCTATGACAGCTACCCCGCCCAGGGCTACCGCAAACCGGGCGTCAACCAGGCTGGCCACCATACCCGCTTGAAATCCGCCCATGGGCATCAGGTTGTAGGTTATACCCCATATTCCCATTACCCTGCCCCTAAACTGGTCCGGTACCAGCATCTGTAGTGTCGTCTGGGCCAACACCATGTAGATAGAGCTACAGAGTCCTGCTAGAGCTACCAGTGGGATCGACACCCAGAACCACCTGGAGTAGCCGAATAACACCAGCATGACACCGAACAGCACCGCTCCACCGATCATGACCAGTCCCTTACGCCGTATACCGCCCATTGCTGCCACAATGAATGTCCCCGATAGAGCTCCGGCCCCAGCCATCCCCGCCAACAGGCCCAGCCCGGACTCACTTACATTGAGGACGTCCTTCTGGAATACCGGAAGGAGCTGCACGTAAGACAGGCCAAAGAAGCTGTTGAAAAAGGTCATTCCCAGCAGGAACGTAAATATGAAATTGTTTCGGATGAAGGCAAGGCCTTCGCCCATATCACGCAGAACGCTTCCAGAGCTGCGGCGCTCTATATTTGGCATCCGTACCGCCGCGAGGAACAGCACAAAGGTCACAAAGCCAATGGCCGTCATGTAGAAGATGATGGCCGGCCCCACAATGTCTATGAGCATCCCAGCAGCGGCAGGACCTACAATTCTCGTACCCTGCCAGATTACGGAGTTCAACGCCACCGCGTTCTGCATAGACCTGCGGTCTATCAGGTGGGGAAAGATGGACTGCCGGGAGGGCCCGTCGAAAGCTCCCAGACCACCCATCAAGAAGGCTGCTGTCATCACATGCCACGCCTGTACCACCTCCGTAAGACTGAGCGTGGCCAGGGCAACCATGACTACCGCACCCAATAGCTGGGACGCCATGATCAGCCTGCGCGGGTTCACCTTATCCGCAACCACTCCGCCGAACAGGTTCAGCACGATCGATGGCACGGCGGACGAAAGGCCCACAAGACCCAGCTGGACGGTCGACCCCGTCAGGTCGTACACCAGCCAAATTTGGGTCAGCATGAGCATCTGAAAGCCCAGCACCGAAATCAGCTGTCCGAACCAGAACAGGCGATAGTCGCGGTACTGGAGGGATTCGAATAAGCGCCCCTCAGCAGTAATCCGCTGGAGACCGAGCACGGCTAATCGCGCAGCGGCAGGCTACCCCACGTCACCTCGGACGGGTCATCCATCAGCTTCCGCTCCTTGATCATGTCCCGCACAGCCAGCAGAGTCGCGTTGGGCTCATTGGTCACCAAGCGCCAGTCCGGCTCTTCCGGAATCCAGTACGGGGAGGTGATACGCACCACCTTCGCCTCCGTGGCATTAACGTAGATACCTATCTTGCTTTGTTCCATTAGCAGACCTCCATATTTACCGAGTTCATTCCACAGTCACCGTCTTGGCCAAATTGCGTGGCTGGTCCACGTCACAACCCCTGCGTACTGCAACATAATAGGCGAAAAGCTGTAGCGGTATCGCTGACACCATAGGCGCCAAAAGGTAAGGAACGTCCGGTATCTCAATAGCCTCGTCCACCTTGCTTGCAAGCTCTTCGTCGCCCTCGCTGATCACGGCTATGACAGTGCCACCACGGGCCTTTACCTCTTCAATGTTGGCACGCATCTTATCGTACAGTTGGTCACGGAGGGCAATCGCCAGCACCGGGACATTCTCGTCGATGAGAGAGATAGGACCATGCTTCATCTCGCCGGCGGCATACCCTTCGGCGTGGATGTAGCTGACCTCTTTCAGCTTCAAAGCACCCTCCATCGCCATGGGCATATTAATGCCCCGGCCAAGGAATAGGAAGTTGTCGTATCTAAAGAACCTTCCGGCGATCTCTTCAATATGAGGCGCTTGCAGCAATGCCTGGCCCATCAACCTGGGGACGCTTGTCAGTTCCTGCAGCGCAGCCCCAAGGCTGTTGTCGTCCAGTGTTCCGCGAGCTCTGCCCAGGTAGCAGGCAAGTAGGTAGAGAGATACCATCGCGCCGGTCATACACTTGGTACTCGCCACGCATATCTCAGGGCCTACGCCGATCGTCACCGTCCCGTGGGCCATGCGGGTGGCCTGGCTGCCCTCAACATTGCAGACGGTTATCTGACGCGCATTTAGGCGGGCCGCCGTCTCCATGGCTCCCAGCGTATCCACCGTCTCGCCCGACTGCCCAACTGACACTACCAACGTGCGTTCGTCCATGATCGGTTCACGATACCTTAGCTCAGATGCGTTGTCCGTCTCCGCGGAAAGGCCAGCTAGCCCCTCCATGTAAAAGCGCCCCACCTGGCTGGCGTGCAGGCTGGTTCCCATACCCGTCAGCACGACACGATTTATCTCTCTTGCCTCTGCATCGGTAAAGGGAAACCCTTCCAGGTTCACATCGCTGGGGTTGAAGGAGAGCCGTCCGCCCAGCGGCTTGGAGATGACCTCCGGCTGCTCCATGATCTCCTTGAGCATGAAGTGCCGGTACCCCCCCTTGGCAATTGCCACCGAATCATATGGGGCTCGCTCGGGCCTCTTTTCGAATACACCGCCATTGCCATTGCCATTGATAGACCGATAGTGTGCGCCGTCACGGTCTACTGTCACCAGCTCACCTGGGGACAAAAATGCGACATTACTGGTGTGGGAGAGAAGCGCGGGCAGATCGCTCGCCAGGTACATCTCCCCTTCCCCGTAACCCACAGTAATACCGCCGGCATTACCCATTCGAAACGCTACCAACCTTGTGGGGTCGGCTGCTTCCATTGCCACCAACGCCTGGGCGCCCTTTACCCGGCCAGCCGTCAGCCGGACCGCCTCCTCGAAGCTCTCACCCGCCGCCAGGTGCAGCTCAATGAGGTGGGACATCACCTCCGTATCCGTCTCAGACCCGAAGGTATGCCCACTGCCCAGCAGCTCCTCTTTCAACTCAAGATAGTTCTCGACGATACCGTTATGTACTATGACAACGCTGCCTGCACAGTCGGTATGAGGGTGCGCATTTTCAAACGTGGGGCCGCCGTGGGTGGCCCACCTGGTATGACCGATGCCAGAACTGCCGACAGGAAGCTCTCCATTCAACGACTCCACCAATGCGCTCAGCTTCCCAGCGGCCTTGCGCACGATCACTGAACCGCCTGAACCAGCCACCGCAATACCCGCGCTGTCGTACCCGCGGTACTCCAGGTGAGCCAGCCCATCAAGAAGAATGGATGCCGCCATACGGCTGCCCACGTATCCCACGATCCCGCACATCTTTTCCGGTCCTCCTACGTTCTGTCGGCACCTACCGCCTCACCGCCATACACCCCGCGGTAGTCCGGCGGCAACAACGCTGCAATACGCATCATAATCATATCAGCCAGGGAGCCCAGCACCGGATCGCTAACATCGCCCTCTATGGGCGGCAGGCTGAACGGCTGACCAATGTTCACACTCATCCTGCAGAACGGGAACGGAACGCGCCTGAATGACCTGACATTCTCCGTCCCTGTGATGCCTACGGGCAGAATGGTCGTTTCACTCTTTAAGGCCACGTATGCCACACCCCGCCCAGCTTTGCGCATACCATCGACCCCCCGGGTCCCTTCAGGGAACATGACCACAGCCGCTTCCTCCTCCAGGCTATGGAGCATCCACCTCAGTGCCCTGGCATCCCTTCCAGACCGGTCCAAAGGATACACGCCCAAAGCATGAAGCAGCGCCGTAAACAATGGGTTGCGAAACAGCCCATTCTTGGCTAGGTACCTCAGCCGCCGGGGCAAAGCTGCCATGAGCGCCGGTGGGTCCGCGTTGGAAAGATGGTTTGCCACCACCAGCAGACGGCCTATTGGAGGCACCCCCTCAATGCCGTTCACCTCCCATTTGCCGAACGCACGGAAACATACGTTGGCCAGCCCCTTTGCTCCGTAATAAACGACGGCCATTACTTCCGCCCTACCTTCGCCAGAACCCTCTCCACCACCTCATCCAGGCTCAGATCATCGGTTGCCATAACGCAGGCGTCCGTTGCAGGACGCAGAGGCCCCACCTCCCGCTCCGTGTCCAGCCTATCACGCTGCTCCAGGTCACTCAGCACCTGCTCGTAGGATAGTCCCTGTCCTAACGTCCTGAACTCCTCGTATCGCCGCCTGGCCCGCTCCTCTTTGGAAGCGGTTAGAAATAGCTTCAACGGCGCATCGGGCAGGACCACCGTGCCCACGTCTCGGCCCACCATTACCACCAAGCCTTCCGCTGCGATACGCCTCTGATGATCCACCAGAATCTCTCGGACGCCAGCCACCCTGGATACCAGCGACACAGCCTGGTCAACCTCCTGGCGCCATAGGTTGGGTGTCACATCCTGCTCGTCCACCATGATTCTGGCGTCTTCGTCGTCGCCAAACACCACTCCCAACTCATGTCTCTTCGCCATCGCAATAAGACTATCAGCGTCTCTGGGGTCCACTCCAAGGTCCAAGACCAGCCAGGTAAGCGCCCTGTACATAATCCCCGTGTCCAGAAAGCGGTAGCCGATCTCCCTTGACAGGAGCCGACCCACGGCGGTTTTACCCGATGCAACGGGTCCATCCACGGCTATCGGCGTTACCCTATCCAAATAAGCAACTCCGCCCCTACCTCAGCGGACATGGGCAGGGGCGACCAACCTGGCACCGATTATAGCTTTAGCCTCCCCTTCAAGCAAGGAGAATAACCATGGTGCTTGAACCAGGCAACGCGGCGTGTGTATATTGAGGCTGTGAGAACGGAACACACATGGTACGCCTATCTGCTCACACGCCCTGGCTATGTGAATATGGTCCTGCTGGCTGCAGGTGTGTTTCTGGTCGTAGCCGCTGCTTTCACCCCTAAATTCCCCGGCGACCTGGCTATCGCAGAACAGGTTCAATCCCTTGCCGCACCCTGGCTGGATAGCGTCATGGAGGCGGCAACCGTAGTAGCGGACACCCCCGTGGCTATAGCCAGTCTGCTGGCCCTGGCTATGGGTCTCTCACTGGCAAGGCGGCTCCTTGATGCCGCGATAGTCCTTTTCGGCGGGTTGGCCTTTGAAGCGCTCATCCAGGGTGTGAAATGGGCTGTAGCCCGCCCCAGGCCTCCGGATGATCTGGTGCGCGTCCTGGAAACCGGCTCCACCGGCAGCTTCCCCAGCGGCCACACCTATCACGTGGTACTTTTCGGCGGATTGCTGCTGGTACTGCTGGTCTTCCGAATCCGTAACCCCTGGCTCCGCCATGCACTGACTACCCTGATAGTTGCCCTGGCGCTCTTTGCCGCCGTATCACGTGTTTACCTGGGGGCTCATTGGCCCAGCGACGTGCTGGGAAGCGTCGTCCTGGGCATCCCGTCCGTGGCACTTCTGCTCGGCCTCCGCGGTCATCTACAACGGCGCGTGACTACATCTAACCAGCCTCCACCTTTATAGTTACGGGCCGCGAACTGCATGTGTCAGCAATCTGTCAGGGTGGCGTCATTGTGGAGTCAGCCAAGTATTCTCTCGCTCTCGTAGCATGTAATTAGTGTACTGCCGTAAAGGGACAAATACTCGGCAACAGGCAACAGTAGAAAACATGGTGGGTCAGACAGGTCTCCACACGGGGAAAACTGCTACTGTGATAAACTGAATATTCGAAACTTCTAATACAGTAAGCGGGTGATGATTCATTGGCAACAGAACTGAAAACAGGTGAAGATAAGGAAGAAGGTGGCAACGAGGCGGTCTTGGATATGCCTCTCCTCCCTAGGAGAGACATTCTAGTGTACCCACATCTGCTCAGCCAGATCGTTGTGATCCGACCCCAGTTCCAGCGCGCATTGGAGGAAGCCGTAGCCGGAGATCGCCGTATCGCAGTCGTGGGCAGGCGTAATTCCGGCAGTCGCGACTTCGAATCAAGCGACCTGTTTTCCGTAGGTACAATCGCCACCGTAGGACGCATGTTGAAGATGCCTGACGGCTCGGCTACCGCCTGGCTTCAGGGCGAGCAGCGGTTCCGGCTCCTGGAGGTGACCCAGACCGAACCGTACTATAGAGCCCGCGTAGAGGCCCTGGAAGAGAAGTACGATAACTCCCCACATACCAAGGCGTCCATACGAGCGGTGCTGGCCCTTTTCGAAAAGTGCGTCCAGCTCTCACCTACCCTGTCCTGGGACTCCTACATAGCCGCTATGAACGCGGACGACCCAGGGCTGCTCGCTGACCTGATCTCCTCTTCATTGAGCATAGACATGGAGACCACCCAGCAGATCAACGAGATCATTGACCCTGAGGAGCGGCTGCACTCTGCCAACCTTCACCTGGCCCAGGAGGTTGAAGTCCTGGAGATCCAGGACCAGATAGACTCCGAAATCAAGGACTCCATGGACAAGTCCAACAGGGAGCACGTCCTCCGCGAGCAGATGCGGGCCATCCAGAAAGAGCTGGCCGAGATCGACCCTCAGATGAGTGAGGCCGACAACTTAAGGAAAAAAATCGAAGAGTCCGGCATGCCGGAAGAGCCAGCCAAGAAGGCCAACGAAGAGTTGGAGCGTCTGAGACAGGTACCCATGGCCTCCCCTGAGAGTTCCGTTATCCGCGGATACCTTGACTGGCTACTCGCCTTGCCTTGGAAGGCGGCCACCGATGACAACCTGGACATAACTAAGGCTGCTGAGCTTCTGGACGAACACCACTATGGCCTGGCAAAGGTCAAAGAACGTATCCTTGAATACCTGGCAGTGAGAAAGCTGTCAGGGGGCAAGCTGAGAAGCCCCATCCTCTGCTTTGTGGGCGCACCGGGCGTAGGGAAAACCAGCCTTGGCAAGTCCATCGCGGCTGCCATGGATCGGCGCTTCGTTCGGGTTAGCCTGGGCGGCATCAGGGACGAAGCGGAGATCCGCGGCCATCGTCGTACATATGTGGGTGCCCTGCCAGGTCGCATCATTCAAACCATGCGTCAGGCGGGTACGGTCAATCCGGTGTTCATGCTGGATGAGATCGACAAGGTTGGCACGGACTTTCGGGGCGACCCATCTTCAGCTCTTCTAGAGGTGCTGGACCCGGAGCAGAATCACTCCTTCAGCGACCATTACCTGGACGTGCCCTATGGCCTGTCCAAGGTCCTCTTCATCACCACCGCCAACGTTCTGGACACCATCCTGCCAGCCTTGCAGGACAGAATGGAGGTCATAGAACTTCCCGGCTACACCGAGGACGAGAAGCTCCAGATCGCCAAGCAGTTCCTGATCCCTAAGCAGATCGAGGAGCATGGCATGATCCAGGACCACCTGCGCTTCACTGACGGCTCAATACAACGTATCATCCGCGAATACACCCGAGAGGCCGGTGTCCGCAATCTGGAGCGAGAGTTGAGCGCAATCTGCCGCAAGATTGCCAAGCGCGTTGCCGAAGGTAACGACTCTTCTACCTCCATTCTCCCTCAGTCGGTGCATAAGTACTTGGGAGCCACCAGGTTTAGTTGGGGCACCGCCGAAGAACAGGACGAGGTGGGCGTTGCTACAGGCGTAGCCTACACTCCCGCTGGAGGCGACGTGCTCTCGGTGGAGGTCGCGCTGCTCAAGGGCAAGGGTAACCTGATTCTGACCGGCCAGCTAGGGGACGTGATGAAAGAGTCGGCTCAGGCAGCACTCAGCTACACCCGCTCCAATTCCAAGGCCTGGCATATCAAAGATGCCTTCTTCGGCGACAAAGATGTGCATATCCATGTCCCAGCGGGCGCTACGCCCAAGGACGGACCCTCTGCCGGTGCGGCACTGACCACCGCTCTGATCTCCGCCATGACCCAGCAGCCTGTGCGTAAGGAGGTGGCTATGACAGGTGAAATCACACTGCGCGGCAAGGTCCTTCCCGTTGGCGGCATCAAAGAAAAGGTACTGGCTGCCCACCGTGCTGGCATCAAGACATTCGTCCTGCCGGAGGATAACCGCAAGGACATTGACGACATACCCAGGAAGGTTCGCCGGGACATTAAGTTTGTCCACGCCACACACATGGACCAGGTACTAAAGCTGGCACTGCGCCCGCCAGACCCTTCTCCAAGGAGCGAAGCATGAATTGGCTAGACTTCATCATCGCAGGGGCAGCCCTAATAGGCCTGTTCATCGGCTGGAGAATGGGCCTCCTGGGCGCCATATTCAATACCCTCGGCGTAGTGGTCGGAATGTGGGTTGCAGGCCACTTCAGTGACGACATCTCATCCTGGTTCACCTCGCAAGGCACGGGAGACGCCCTGGCCACCGTGCTGAGCTACGTGGCTATCATAATAGGTGTGTTCGTAGGCGCCCAGGTGGCCAGGGGCCTCGCCAAGAGCATGCTGAAGATGGTCTTACTCGGCTGGGTGGACTCCCTCGGCTCCATAGCCGTAGGTATGCTGCTCGGGCTGGCCCTCTCGGGTGTGGTAATCCTGTCCATTGCCCGCTTCTCAAGTGACCTGCCTGACCGGGGAGCCCTCGGCGGACTCGTTGAGATGCCCGGGCTCCGAGGAAACATCCAGAGCGCCATGGCTGAGTCGCAGCTGGTTCCCGTCTTCATAGACATCACCACCGCCATCCCGGCCGACGCCATGGGATTTGTGCCTGGCGACTTCCGCGAAGCCTTGGAGCAGGTGGAGCTACTTATCCAGCAACAGGAAGGAGCCTAGACAGGCAGTTGCAGACAATGGTCAGTGGAATTGTGAGCACACCTGTCCTGGTACTGAACCAGAACTACCAACCGTTGAACGTGTGCAACGTGAGAAGGGCAGTAGTGCTCCTTGGCCACGGACGCGCCGAGCTGCTGGTAAACGGGCGCGGTGAGGTACATACCCCCAGCACAGCCTTTCCAGCCCCCTCCGTCATACGGCTTATGTCTCTGGTACGCAGGCCCCTTCTGCAGCGCCGTCTCTCCCGCCGGGATGTCTTTGCGAGAGATGGTTACCTATGCCAGTACTGCGGACGCGAGAGCAGGGAACTGACCCTGGATCACGTCCTCCCTCGGTTCCGCGGCGGGCCCCACTCCTGGGAGAATGTGGTCACGGCGTGCATCCCGTGCAACCACCGCAAAGCGGGTCGCACACCAAAGGAAGCCGGCATGAAAATGCGCCAGGAGCCCAGAATACCCCGGCCCAACCCTTACCACCTCTTCAGCCACCGCCAACTGCAGGACGAATGGATACAGTTCATGCCCTGGGCAACCGCGGCACCCGCCTGAGGCAGCTACGCCGGAGCAGCAGGCAAAGTTAGCATCAGAACGTCCAGCGTTATCCGTGGGATGGCGTTATGTTCCAAACGCTCCTGGGTGGCGACAACCTCCCTGACCACGCCCGCCACCTGCTCCGCACTGAACCGTCCGGCGCGTGCCTCCAACGATTCGCGCCAGTCAGGGCCTGCAACCAGCTCCGCCACCTCCTCCTTGAGCATCAGCATGTCCCGCCACCAGGCAAGCCATAGGGACAGCGCCTCCTGGACCGCCGCCCGGTCACGTCCATACTGGAAAGCAAGCTCCTGGGCATACTGGAATCTCCGTTCAAGCCCGCCGTCCACCGCGGACAAAACATCGTCCAGGCGCTGTTGCCGCTGCTCCAACACCTTGGGGTCCGTGGCGGCGGCAACCGCCCACCCAAGTCTGCCGCCAGACAGCCTGGCCAGCAGGCTGGCGTCGTCGGGGGCAACGCCGTGCTCTAGGCTCAAGATGTCCGCAAGTCTCTCTTCCGGTAGGCGCCTCAATTCAAGCCGCTGGCACCTGGACAGCAACGTTGGCAGCAGTGCTTCCTCATTGACTGCCGTAAGCAGTATCAGCACCTTGGGTGGCGGCTCCTCCATCATCTTGAGCAATGCGTTCGCCGCCTCTGTACTGAGTCTTTCGCCGCCCTCGATGATGAAGACGCGGTATTTACCCTCGTACGGGCCCAGTGCCGCCGAGCGCTCCATCGCGCGTACCTGGTCTATCCCTATCTCAGTGCGCAGCCGGCCCGTCCGCTCGTCCTCAGTGGGTACGACGAACTGAACATCCGAATGAATGCCCCGTTGGATGCGCTGGCACTGCTGGCACTCGCCACAGGGCCGCTGCTGCTCTACGCAGTTGACCGCCTGGGCCATCTCGATAGCTAACGTGGCCTTGCCGACACCGACAAGCCCGGTCAGCAGATAGGCATGAGCAAGCCGTTCTTCCAGCAAGGCTCTGTCCAGCGCTGCCGTCAGATGCTCTTGCCCGTGCGTCTTCCAGGGGGACATATCTGAGTTGACTCCGTAGGCGATATAGCGCCTATATTACCGTGCGCACCAGATTGTTCACTGTAGCCAGAAATGCCGCCGCAGCGTATGGCATTAGAAGGAGGACATACGCCGCCCTCCCGTATCCTACGTACCCAAAGCGGACGTAAGCGAAGCGCACCGTCACCGCCAGCAGGCACAGTACCATCACGCCCAGGATATCCAGCACAAGGAGACCCCGGAACCCGTCAGCCTCCAGCGCCCAGTGGGCCAGCGGCCCCCGTTCGTAGGCGTAAGGCTTGTTGCTCAGGCCTAGAAGAGCGTAGGTGCTCAGATAGTCCAGCAGTGCAACGACAGGGATCGCTGCCACCAGCCACACATCCCGCCAGGGCCACAGACGGTACGACATCCGGTCCATCCACGGCTCAAAGCGGCGGTCTCTCCGGATGCCCCTCTTTACCCGTTCGCGGGCTGTTTCCATCACGTGCTGCACTTTTCTTTCCCCTTGCAGGCCTGCTCCAAGTCAGCCTCTACACTGGTCCTGCTTCCTCCAGCACCCTTACCGCCGGCACCAGGTCCACCATTGAGTTGATCACAGTGTCCGCACAAGGAGCCGGTGTGTCCTGTCCCGCTTCTGAGAACCAGATAGTCCGCATCCCTGCGTTCTTTGCGCCGACGATATCGATGCGATAGTCGTCACCCACCATAACGCATTCGTGTGGCTCGGCCCCTACCGTTTGCAACACCTTCTTGAAGAAACCGGGGGCTGGCTTCTCCACTCCCATGTCTTTTGAAGCGAATATGTGCTTGAAGTGGTGGCGCACACCCGCACTAGGCAGTGCTACGCCCACTAGCGCGGCGCCCGATGCCCTGGCGTTGGTAGCCATGCAGCAGACCAGCCGCTCACTGAGCTGTTCCAGTGCCTCGGTTACACCGGGCAGAAGCTCTAGGGGCAATCGGTTCGTCATGGGTCCTCGAAGACCGGGAAGCTCGCGCATGATAGTACCGCCCCAGTCGAATATGAGAATCCTTATGCTCTCTGGCACTGAGCTAGCCCTGCCTACACCACGTCTGCTGCCATCAGGTCTTCGTAGGTCTCACGGCGACGTATGAGCCGTGCGGCACCGTCGAGAACCATTACCACAGCAGGCCGGACCGCCATGTTGTAGTTGCTGGCCATTGGCACACAGTAGGCCCCTGCCGCGGGCAGAGCGATCAGTGCGCCTGGCTCGGTAAGAGGCAGTTCAACGTCACGCACCAGGATGTCGCCGGACTCGCAGAACTTCCCGGCGATGGTCACACGCTCAGACGGCGCAGCGTCCATCCGGTCGGCCGCCACCGCCTCGTACAGCGCCTCGTACAGCGCGGGCCGTATGTTGTCACCCATACCGCCGTCCACGCTGACGTATGTCCTCACGCCTGGGATCTCCTTCCGTGCGCCCACCGTGTACAGGGCCACACCCGCCGGACCCACAATGGCTCTCCCTGGTTCGATGACCAACGTTGGCGGGACCAGTCCAAGCGACTTGCACGTTTGATCGAATACACTAACGATAGCCTCCGCGTATTCACCGATGGTCGGAGGCTTCTCGTCCCGCGTATATGGAATTGCGAAGCCCCCTCCCGGGCTGAACTCTGTCATCTCCAACCCCAGCTCCCGCATCTGGCCTGCGAACTCCAGGGTAAGCCGCACCGCCTCCTGGTGAGGCTGAGTTTCGAATATCTGCGATCCAATATGGCAATGGAGTCCCACCAGCTTCAGGTTAGTGGCCGACACCGCCCGGCGCACTCCTTGCTCCGCCTCCCCAGTCGCGATTGACATGCCGAACTTGCTGTCCACCGTACCCGTCGTGATATAGGTGTGCGTATGTGGATCCACACCAGGTGTGACCCGCAGCATGACCTCCTGGATGCGGCCCGTTGCCTGCACCACCTCATCCAGCTGCTCTATCTCGTAGAGGTTGTCCACCACCACCCTTCCTACACCCCAGGCGACGGCCTCCTCCAACTCCCGGCGGCTCTTGTTGTTGCCGTGGAAGTACACCATGTCCGCCGGCATCCCGCCTGCCTTGGACATCGCCATCTCACCGCCCGATACCACGTCCACTCCCAGCCCCTCTTCCACCAACAGGTGAGTCAGCGCCAGGTTGGCAAATGCCTTGGACGCATACACCACTCTGGTATCGGCATAGCGGCACTGAAACTCCGCTACAAAACTCCGGCACCTTTCCCTGAGCGTCTGCTCATCGAAGATATAGAGGGGTGTGCCATACTCGGCCGCCAGGTCCACTACGTCGCAGCCGCCCAATATAAGGCGACCGGCAGCGCTGACCGTTGCCGTATCGGGAAAAACACTCTGTGCTGGAAAGTCGCTCATGGCAGTACCATTGTTACGGAGGCCCCAACATACTGTCAACGCACTGGTGGACTCTCTCCTACACAGCTGCTTCTGACAATTCTAGACCCCTTCCACACACGCAGCTGGCCACACACGCCTCTGGAAAGGGAAGAAAAAGAAAGCTGATATAATTCAGCATCCAGGCTCATGCCAAGCCGACTTTATGTCCACTGAATCATTCAAAGCTCAGGACGCCGATTTCGGCCCTTACCACCGCGTTGTGGTTAAGGCTGGCACCGCCGTGCTCACTAGCGGCAACAGCTCCTTGGACGTCTCTATGATGGCACGCCTGGCTGACCAGATAGCACAACTACGCCGCACGGGCACGGAGGTATTGCTCGTCACATCTGGGGCCATCGCCGCCGGACGTGACGCCCTGGGACAGCCCAAGGAGAGGCCGGATGTCCCCTTTCGACAGGTCATGGCCGCCGTAGGCCAGGGGCGTCTGATGCACACATATCAGGAGCTGTTCTCCACACACGATATCACCGTAGCTCAGGCCCTCCTGACACGCGCCGATATCGACGACCGCCAGGGCTACCTGAACGTCCGTGACTCTCTCCTGGGTCTTCTGGAGGCCGGTGTTGTGCCTATCATCAACGAGAACGATGTCGTCGCCGTGGAAGAGATCGGCGCAGAGGTATTCGGCGACAACGATACGCTGTCGGCCCTGGTCTCCAACCTGGTCGACGCCGACCTACTGGTGATACTCACCGATACGCCAGGGCTGTACACCGCCGACCCATCACTGTACCCGGAGGCCAGGCTCATACCTCGGGTGGAGAAGGTGGACCAGGCCATCACAGACCTGGCCAAGCCGGAGGAGCGCCACCCCTGGAGCCGGGGAGGCATGGCGACCAAGCTGGAAGCCGCACGTCTTGCCACCAGCTGGGGAGTCGCCGTTGTCATCGCTGGCGGCGGCGAGAAAGACATACTATCGGACATAGTCGCGGGGCAAGAGCGAGGGACCTTCTTCGCACCCGGCGCCAGCAAGATGGAAAGCAGGAGGCGATGGCTCCTCAGCGGCCTCTCCACCAGGGGTGAGATCATAGTGGACGATGGGGCATCTTCGGCACTCCTTGCCCACAACCGGAGCCTGCTGCCCGCCGGCGTCAAGGAGGTACGTGGCGACTTCAACCGGTATGACGCCATACTCATTATTGATGCCCTTGGAGAGAAGATCGCCTGCGGTGTGACCAACTACTCGTCCGCAGAGGTCACCACCATAAAAGGACTGCACTCGGACCGTATCCAGGACGCCCTGGGCCACCGCTACGGCGACGAGATTGTGCACCGCAACAACCTGGCCTTGCTGTAGCCCTGCCTTGCTGTAGAATGAGGAACAGGCACACGATGCGCTACAAGACCCTATCCCATGATTATCCGGTACTAGACTCCTGACATGACTCAAGTATACGAAGATCTCACCACCATAGGCCAACAGGCCCGCGTTGCCGCGCGCGAGCTAGCCAAGCTCTCCACTGATGTGAAAAACGCGGCACTCCTCAACATCGCAGATGCGCTGGCCGCGCGGCAGGAGGAGCTCCTGCAGGCCAACAAAGACGACTACGAGGCTAGTAAGAAAAACGGCCTCTCGGATGCCCTCCTGGACCGGCTCCTTCTCAACCAGGAGCGACTCGCAGGCATGACCTCGGACGTACGCAACGTGGCCGCTCTGCCCGATCCCATTGGAGAGCAGTTCGACGTGCAGACGCTTCCCAACGGCCTCATCCTTGGCCGGCGACGGGTGCCGTTGGGTGTAATAGGGACCATATACGAGAGCCGCCCCAACATCACCGTGGACATCGCCTGCTTGTGCCTCAAGTCCGGCAACGCCGTCATCCTGCGTGGCGGCAGCGAGGCCATTCATTCCAACACGGCCCTGGCGCGACTTGTCAGGGACGCACTGTCGGATGCGGGGCTGCCCAGAGACACCGTGCAGTTTATAGAGAACACCGACCGGGCGCTGGTCGGTCAGATGCTAGCTATGAAAGAGTACATAGACCTTCTCATTCCACGAGGTGGAGCGGACCTGATCCGTCGGGTCTCGGAAGAGGCGTCCATGCCCGCAGTGACCGGTGGGATAGGCGTGTGCCACACCTACGTCGACAAAACCGCCGACCTGACCAATGCCGTGGACATCGCCTACAACGCCAAGGTCCAGCGCCCATCCGTTTGCAACGCCCTGGACACGCTGCTGGTACATACCGAAGCGGCCGCGGACTACCTGCCCCTTATCGCTAGAGCGTGGCTGGATGCGGACGTGGAGATCCACGCCGACAGCAGAGCCATGAGCATCCTAGGTCCTCTGAAGGAAGATCGCATCCTACCCGCCGTTGAGGATGACTGGGGCCGGGAGTTTCTCTCACTCACTGCGGCGGTCAAGGTAGTGGACTCCCTGGACGATGCGTTGGAGCATGTCGAAAGGTACGGCTCAGGCCACTCTGAGGCCATCCTAACCGAGGACCACACCACTGCTATGCGCTTCTTGGACGAGGTCGACGCCGCCGTTGTAATGGTCAACGCCAGCACTCGCTTCACCGACGGCGCTGTGTTTGGGCTGGGTGCAGAGGTAGCCATCAGCACCAATAAGATGCACGCACGAGGCCCCATGGGGTTGCGGGAACTGACCTCCTACAAGTGGATCGTTCTAGGCACCGGCCAGGTCCGTGCCTAGGTAAGGAAGGCATCCAGACATATCACGTCGGGGCAAAGTCTGAGGGGATTCCCCGGTTTCCACAAGAATAGGTGGCCCTCAGGAACGTATCTTCCCTGTCTCATAAACATCCAAGGGTGGGTGGGGAAAAAGGCACTTGCCTTCAAACTCTCCACCAATCAAGGGAGTGAACATGCCTGACTACTACTTCGAACGCGAGTGTCGCACGCCCAATTCAGAGGCCTACAACATCCTGGAAGAGGAGGCGACTGTAGGCAGGCTGGACATCCATTTTGCGCCCCCGGTGGTGCACGCCACGCTGTGCGTGTCCGAAAGCCTGACCCGGGAGATGATAGAGGAGCTCATCCGGGCTGTTGACGAAGAACTGCTGGACATCGTAGGTGTGGTCAGAGAGGAGTTCATCGTCCTTGTATACCAAGGCCGAGACGTGGGCGTATACAGCAACCACGGGTTCGGCGAAGACGAGGAGGAGGAGCCGTAAAGCGCATGTCCGCTCTGCGTGGGCATGTTCGAAGGGATAGGAGCCAATCTGTCAGCACGAACCTCATCCGAGGCCGGATAGACGAATTCCCGCGCCGTCCAAGAACCACATCCATCCAAGGAGTGTGCAGAGAACCTGGGTTCTCTGCCAAGGAGTCTGAGGGGTGTCCCCTCAGACTCCAAAACATTCGGGGCGGGTGGGCGGGAAGAACCACCTACGAAGTAAACCTAACCGTACGTATGCAGGCTGAGCGAGGGTGGGCGGCAGATAACATACCTGTACCAACGTACACGCCACAATTACCGCTCATACCCGCGCCTTCCGCCGCTGGCTCAACGGCGGTCTTAGGCTAATGGTCAGAGAACGTGGTGCAGGGCACGCCCTGCTAGCCGCCCGCCTTCTTGGCCGCCGCCAGCGCGGCATCGAAGTCCGGCAGCTCCACCAGGTCAGGCACCTGCTGGACATACTGCACCGTATCGCTAGCGTCCACCACGAACACCGCACGCGCAAGGAAGCGCGTCTCCTTGACCAGCACCCCATAGTCCTCACCAAAGCTGGAGTCATCCCGGTAGTCCGATCCGGTCCTTATGTTCTCCACGCTGTTGGCCCCACACCACCGCCTCTGGGCAAAGGGCAGGTCCTTGCTGATCACCACTATCTCTGAGTTCGGTAGCTCGCTCGCCATTTCGTTGAACTTCTTGCCCTCCTCGTCGCACACACCCGTGTCCAGCGACTGCACTGTAGCAATGATCCGCACCTTGCCCTGAGTGCTTTCCAGGGTTATGGGCTGCATATCATTACTGGTCACGGAGAAGTCAGGCGCCTTGGATCCTGCCTTCAGCTCCGAACCCAGCAACGTGAGCTGACGGTCACGAATCTTGTAAACACCAGTACGCTCTTCAGCCATCGGCAATCCCTCCTAGTGTTGAATCTGGTCATTATCGAGACATCGTCACCAAACGTCAACGCTGAATACGCATTTTGGCACGAAATGCTGACCCGCTCTACAGCCGGTTTAGGGTGGAATTACCCTGGTGATGAAGCATTGGGACACGAGACAGAACCTTCGAGCTGGCACTTCAGCTATCAACCGTCACAGGATGATTATACCGACTCCTAGGGCTTCCACCACCGACTCAACCCACGCAACCGTCGCTCAATGAACTTCTCTACACTGGCTCGGTGCAGCACTGTTCTGCCGCCACCGCTTGTCTCTTCGTCAATCAATGTGGAAGGTATGTCGTCCCATTCAAATCCACTTCTTCCGAATGCGTCCCGTTGTTCCCACACGATAATCTTAGCGCCTTCAATCGTCCACCCCATTGATACATCGCCCTCGCCCTTGGCATAAGTAGATCCCCTCAGCAAATTATCGAGGCGGGCTTTCACACGATCGTACCGCTTCTCAGCGTAGTCAAACCAGGTTACGGGCTGACACCAGTGTGGCGGTGAGCCACCTATGGCATCTGAGATAATACTGCTCAACACGCCTGACGAGAGCACTAGCCAATCTTCCGGTAGCCGCTCATCGTCGAGGCGATCCATAATCTCTGTCAAGTAACGGCGATAGAGATGTCCGGTCAATCCACGCCGCATCTCCTGTATCCTGCCCTGCAGTCGCTGACGTAGCTCTTCGTTGTGCGGTGGCAACGCGGTCGTCGTATATATCATCATGCTGCGCTTCACGACTTCGTCGGGGAACGATTGGGGCTCCGCATTGATCGAGAGTATAAAGCCGGGATACTCGGTGACGGGAGGCTGCATCTCGTCCTTGATCATATCTCTACCATGGCGATTGAAGGCGTTTCGCCCTATGTCGTCAAACACTACTGGGAATCTCTTGTATCCCTGCTGTAACGCCCGAAGCTGAGAGGCAGTAGAGCCCCGTTTATCCACGGTGTGGGCAACTCCGAACATAGAGGTCGTAAGCGTGTCCACCAGGCTGGTTTTGCCGCAGTTGGACTTGCCGAATATTATCGCGAAGGAGGGAAATCGGATTACATCGCTATCCTGCAACAGTGCCAAGGAGCGCATGTCACAGATGAAGGGTGAGAAGTATAACCAAGCCATTAGGCTAAAGTAGTCCTGCTGGAGGCGTACTACGTTTCCCTCAAATGCGCCCTCATAGTTCTTGAAGTACTCCAATATCAGAGCCGCATCTATCCTCACCGATTCGTCATCCCATTCCAGCGGAAATTGTTGGCCTGCCAGCAGAGCCGTACGATTAGTCTTGTCAAGGGAGAAATAGCAGTTGTCCGCTTCCTCGGCGGATTTGACTAGCCGGATGCGGCTTATCTCCCTCTTAATCTCTGGCGTAATCGTTTGCTTGCCCGAGAGGATTCGTGGAACGGCTGCGGACAGGCTGGGTCCCAACACTGCCAAAACCTTCTCTATCCGCATCACTTGGACCGGCATCGTTAGTTCTACTTCCTCGGCTGAAGGGGCCTCAATAACGAGGGTTGAAGACGTGTCGGCCATCACGGGGGTTTCCGAGATATCGATCTCGGCATTGAGTATCCTTTCTTTGGGTAACGGTATCTCGTCAGATGCAGAGTCCCTTATCTCATCGAACATGCGGTTGTAGTGGTGCCACGCCTTCTCGTCGTCATCAAATTTCACCAACGTCTCTGGCTGATGCCCTGAGAAGGCGCGCTCGGACAGGTTGGCAGAGCCGATGATTACACGTGTGTGCCCGTCGGGATTTGAAAGCAAATACAGCTTTGCGTGAGCGATGTACTGTCTGAGAACGCGGAAGTGTGCCCGACCCGAATGCACTGCCTCTAGAACATGCGCGTGTCGCTCGTCTTTCAGCCCCATTATGGCGGTGCGGGTATCCCCAACGACCACCTTCTGGAACGCTAGAATGTCCTTAATGTCGCAGAGTATCCCTTCATATCCAAATACGCATTCAAACTCTGTGAACGAGTATCTGTCCAGCATCCTCACGATGGCGTTGATACTCGCGGAATAGGTCAGCACACGCAGACTGTCGTAACCATCGAATAGATCCCAGTTGAACATCTGCTCGTCTAAGAACCTGGCGCTCACTACACGAAGCCCAGCACCGTCATCCAAGCCCAGTCCGGCTTGAACCTCTTGCATTTCGTCTGGTTCCCCAAACAGGCCGTTAGCTGACATAGCTCTGTATAGACCCCCAACCAGAATTGGATTTATCGTAATGTTGGTCCGAAAGACCGTCAAGGCGGCTTATGGCAATCGCGACTCCGCCACGCCCCTCTCCTCTGCCATCTCCCCCTATCCCATGTACCCACCTTCCTCCTATCATCAATCTGTGAACACCACCGCCGCCTCCATATCAGGCTGCACCTTAACAAATAGAAGAAGCGTTACAAAACCTGTCCTGAGCTCCGACAGGAGTCGCGAGTCTCCGATTCCATCGAGAGCCTCGACATGTCGGGCCTTCTGGGACCTACCCGGACAGTGTTGAAGAATCTGATTCGTTTCTCCAAAAAAAGTTTCTCAGCTACAGAATCCAAGAAACGAATCGGGGAGATAGCTTTGTGAGGGAGCCGGGAAGAAATTGTCGCCCAGCAGGTGAAGGGCACCAGGAAAACAGGCGTGTGGCTACTTGCGCTCCAGCACACGACGCACCGCACTCTCCACATCACCGGCTCCGAGGCCGTACTTGGTCAGCAGTTGGTCGGGTTTGCCAGATTCAGCGTACCCATCCAGGGCCACCACCTCCAGAGGCACCAATACCTTGCGCCCAAGCACCTGGGCCACAAGGCTGCCCAGGCCACCGTTCCTGTAATGCTCCTCCGCCGTCACCACAGCGCCCGTATCGGAGGCCGCTTGGAGCACGGCCTCCTCATCCAGCGGCTGGAGGGTGGCCATATTAATAACCCGGCACTGGATCCCATCCGCAGCCAGACGCTCCGCCGCCTCCACCGCCGCTGCCACCATAATCCCGCAGGCAATGATCGTGGCGGCCCCACCCTCACGCATGGTCTCCGCCTTGCCCAGCCGGAAGGCAAAACCTCCTTCATGGATCACAGGAGTCGCCCCACGAGACAACCGGATATAGAACGGCCCTGGTTCATGGGCGGCTACACGCACCGCCTCAGCGGCCTCAGGCCCGTCTGCGGGTACTATTACGCGAAACCCCGGCAGAGCGCACATCAGCGCCAGGTCCTCAATGGACTGCGCGGAGATGCCGTCCTCTCCCACAGTAATTCCCGCGTGGGTGCACACTATCTTCACGTTGGCGCCGGGCTGGGCTATGCCGAGTCTAATCTGATCGTAAGGCCGACCCGTGCCGAACACAGCAAACGTGGTGGCAAAGGCCGTCTTGCCGGACGACGCAAGCCCAGCGGCAATGCTCATAATGTTCTGCTCCGCCGGACCCATGTCGAAAAATCGTTCCGGGAACTCCTGTCCGAACAGGTAGGCAAAGGTGGACACATTCAAGTCGCCGCCGAGCACCACTACGTTGGAGTCCTCACGGCCAAGCTCCAGCAATGTCCTTCCAAACACTTCCCTTGTTATTGCAGTGGCCATGCTACCTTCTCGCTATCCCAGCGCCCGCATGGCGTCCACCAGGCCGTCTGCTCGCTCGTCGCCTATGCCCATGTCGCGCATCGCCTGTCCTGCCTCCCTGCGAGGAATCCGCAACTCCCGCATGGCCTGGGCGGTCTGCTCCCACGAAGGGGCCTTGCCGTGAAACGCCGCGTTGTTCTCCATAAAGCTAACGCCCTTACCCTTAACCGTGCGGGCGATGATCACCGTCGGACGACCCTTGGTCTCACGAGCCCGGCTGAATGCGCGGAGCAGCGACGGAAAGCTGTGGCCGTTAGCCTGGACCACCTGCCACCCGAATGCGCGCCACTTGGCAGCCAGCGGTTCAAGGGCCGTTACCTCGCTGGTGAACCTGTCGTTCTGAACCCCATTCCTGTCCACAATGGCCGTCAAACTGTCCAGCTTGTGGTGAGCCGCCGCCATGGCAGCCTCCCACACCTGTCCCTCTTCGCACTCACCGTCGCCAAGCAGCACATAGGTCCTGTAGTCGCGACCATTCAGCCTGCCGGCCAGCGCAACACCAATCCCGTAGGAGAGGCCCATGCCAAGGGAGCCGCCGGACATCTCCACTCCGGGCGTACCGATCTTGGAATGACCCTGAAGGTGAGTGTTTATCTTGCGGAATGTACTCAGGTCCCCTATCGGAAAGTAGCCGCGATGCGCCAGTACAGCGTACAACCCAGGACACGCGTGAGCCTTGCTCAGGATGAACCTATCCCTCTCAGCCCAGGAGGTATTACCTGGGTCGTTACGCATGAGCCGGTAGTAAAGGGTAATCAGGATCTCCAGCTCAGAGAGGGACCCGCCAGGATGGCCGCTGTTGGCCTCGGCGATGGTAAACAAAATGTCCCGCCTCAGCGTCCGAGCCAGGCGTCGCAGTGCGCTATGCTCCTGACCGGTGAGTGATGCTGAGCCGTTGGGCGACAGTAACCCTTCAGCGCTGGACACGACCAGCGGAGCGAGTCCGGCATGGGTCTCTTGAGAAACAGAGGTCATCGCATCTCCTTACGACGCAGTGGGCCGATTATAGCAACGGCCCAGAAGGGCTGTCTATGAGTGCCCCCATCGTAAATCTATCGTTTTTCGCGGCGATTGGGGTATGCTTCCTACCAACGAATACCACGAGAGCACATATACCGCTCATGGTGAGCCTGTCGAACCACATGAGCAGTACCGTCCGCCATGATTATCGACTTCCATACCCACATCTTTCCTCCATCAATGCGGAACAGCCGTGCCGACTATCTGCGGCGGGACGCCACACTGGCAACTCTTTTCACCAACCCCGGGGCGGCAATGGCGTCCGCAGAGGAACTTATCGCCGCCATGGACCGTGCCCGGGTGGATGCCGCTGTCGTTCTGGGCATGGGCTGGACGGACCCGGATGTTGCTCGGGAGGCCAACGACTATCTTATTAAATCGGCGGCCCGTTTTCCAGGTCGACTGATACCCTTCTGCTCTGTAAACCCCGCGTGGGGTGAACAGGCGCTGATAGAGGTGGAGCGTTGCGCCCTGGCCGGTGCAAAAGGCATTGGCGAGCTCCATCCGGATACCCAGGGCTTCCTCCTCTCAGACGTTCGGCTGATGGCCCCACTCGTAGAGGTCGCCCAGTCCCACAGCCTTATCCTGCTAACCCACTCGTCCGAACCTGTTGGCCACCACTATCCAGGTAAGGGATCAGCCACACCTTCAGAGTTAATGGCCCTGATAGAGGCCTTTCCAGAACTGCCGTTGGTTTGCGCCCACTGGGGCGGCGGCCTACCTTTCTACTCTCTGATGCCGGAGGTGCGCACGGCTCTGAGCAACACCTACTTTGATACCGCTGCCTCTCCCCTACTTTATAGCCAGGATCTATTCTCGCTGGGGCCCCGGCTAGTGGATCTGGGTTCCATCCTCTTGGGGTCCGACTACCCCCTTCTGGAACCCGAGCGCCTGGTCCAACAGGTTAACAATGCTTCGTTGAGCGTCGAGGAACGGAACGCGATTCTGGGTGATAACGCCCAACGCCTCCTTAACCTGACAAGTCGGCCCAACCCCGGCCATCCCCAAGCAGAGTGACATGACAGGCGCTACTCTCCGCCTATTCATCGCCGTTGAGCTGCCACAGGAGGTCGCTCGCCACATCACGGATATCACAGCCACCCTTCAGAACCTGCGCATACCTGGTACCCGGTGGGTCGGTCTCCAGGGAGTACACCTGACGCTCAACTTCCTGGGCAACACACCGGTGGATCAGGTCTCATTCATTACCGAGGCCATGAGCGCGGCCGCCGAAGGCGTGTCTCCCTTCACAGTCCACGTTCACGGCTTCGATGCCTTCCCAAACATGCGTGCGCCTCGCGTGGTGTGGACGGCTATCCAGGGCAATCTGAATCCACTCATGAGGCTACAGCACCAACTTGGAGAACGGTTGGAGCGTGGGGGACTCGCCCAGGATGAGCGACCCTACTCCCCTCACCTAACCATTGGACGAGTCCGGGGAAGGCTTGCGGCACAGGATATCGAGCGACTCGCCCTGGCCGCCGAAGATGTCCAGCGTCTGGAACCCGTCCCGCTGCCGGTCCAGGGCATCTCTCTAATGGAAAGCAGACTTACCAGAAGCGGAGCGGTCTACCGTCGGAATAGCCGTATTTCACTGACATAACGGGTTGGCATGCCTCAGAACATAGTGATATACTTCTCAATGTTTTCCAGGATAGCTAGTGTAGGGAGGTATCAGTGGAGGCTACAATTCCCCGGTGTCAAAAATGTTCCAACGGTGACCTGGTTCCCTTGTCGGATTTCGGGAGCCAGGGCGCTCCCATCCATTACAAAGCCTGGGTCTGCACCAATCCGGACTGCGGCTTCAACATAAAAATCAGGAATGGCGACGTTTATCTTAACGAGCCTATATCCAACGGATCGTCGCACGTCCCTCGCATGCGGTAGGGACCAGCGATTTCCTTAGTACGCCTGAACCAGGTGGAGATACGCTCCCCCATGGGCGACAATCGTCAACCAGCCTAAAGGTACTTGGTTACCGGCTCGCTCGTAGCTAGACGGTACTATCCTCCGGTAATGGCAAGCGTGCAGACAGTCGGTTCTTCATACCCGCAGCGACGTTTCCCACGCTGGGTGCTGGGCCTGGCGCTAGTGCTGTTGGGCGCCCTGATTGTGTTAGCCGCCGGCGGCTACTACGCGTACTCCCGAATAGCATCCGATGACCTGGACTCCCTGGTATACAGCGCCAACCAGGAACATCCCTCCCTACTCCTTCCGGGCTCAATGACCCTGGAAGGCCTGAGAAGCGACCCCGCATCACCTGTCAAGCCCACGGGCGTGCCGGACCCTGCTGGTTACCGACTGTACCCTGGCGAACGCATCTCATTCAACTTCTGGGCGGAACCCTGGGCTGCGGAGTCTGGCCCATATCCGGGCGAAGAGCTGCCACAGGGATTCCTACCCATCGACGCTGTAAGCGGATTCGTCCTTGGCCAACTCGGAACGCTGCCCCAGGCTGACCGGATCACCATCCCGTCTATCGAATTGGAAGCCGAGGTACAGGACCTGGGCATCTTGAATCTGGGCGACTCTCTCCAATACGAGACGCCTGACCAGGTGGTGGGTCACATACCCGTAACGGCTAACCCGGGTGAGGTAGGGAATAACTGGCTGTTCGGCCATTTGCAAAGCCCCATTAGGGGGGAAGGTGCCGTCTTCCGGGACCTACCTCTCATCCCAGATATCCTCAAGACGGGCCAGCGTGTTTACGTCATCCTTGATGCCCCTAATGCTACCTACCTGTACGAGGTGTACAAGACAGACGTGGTGTATCAGGACGACCTTACCCTCTATCATACCGACGACGCTTCTCTGACACTGGTCGCCTGTGTTCCACAGCTCGTTTACGACCACCGTCTGCTGGTATCAGCTACGCTGGTAGGCTTCAAGCCTACCGCTTGATCCAGCCATGAGGGTATCCCAGGTTAAGAATAGCCATCAAGTCTAGGAGGATAGTGCATGACCGACCAAACGACCGGCAAAGGAGCCGCACTCCAGCAGATAGAAGAACAGTGGCAGCAGCTCCTTGACTCGGTCAACGCACTGCCCCAAGAGGACCTACCCCAGCCCGGAGCCGTGGGCCACTGGTCTATCCGGGACATGATCGGCCATGTTGCTACCTGGGACCGGGAACTGGTCAAAGTGGTGGACCGGTACATATCCAGTGGCGAGAAGATCAACTACGGCGATGATGAGGCTGTGGACAAGTACAACGAGGCCGAGGTGCTTAGGCAACAGGGCCTCACACTGAATCAGCTATGGGATGAGGTCCACCAGTGCCACCGGCAACTCGTGGAGTTCCTTCATAACCTGTCGGAGGAGCCGTTCGATCCAGCCACCTACTCGGGAGAATGGATGGCCACAGACTCCTGGAGCCACTACCAGGAGCACCGGCAAGACATTGAGCGGTGGAAAGCGGGCCAGTAACCCTCAAGAGTCCATACTTATGAGGATTCGACGCTACCGCGACTCCGACCACAACGAGGTATGGGCCCTACACAACCTCGCCCTGGAAGGCACAGGTGCCCACGCAGGCAACGGCCCGTGGGACGACGACCTCCATCATATAAGGGAGATTTACCTGGATGACAATGGGGAGTTCCTCGTCGGCGTCCAGGGTCGCAGGATCGTTGCCATGGGTGCGCTGAAGTACACCTCCGCCAAGCGCGCGGAGGTCAAACGCATGCGGGTGCACCCGGACTTTCAGCGCCACGGCTTTGGGCGAGCAATACTCCGGAGGTTGGAGTCTCGGGCTGCCGACCTGGGCTACACCGCCCTGCACCTGGACACCACCGTCCAGCAGGTCCCGGCCCAGCAGCTCTAGGTTCAGAGCGGCTACTCAGAGGTGGGAGGGTCCAAGCTGGGCCGCTTTGACGTCATAAACTACGAGAAGGCTCTATCACCTCCTTGACACCATTTCCACTCACGAATATACTGCGCTTCACATAGCTAAAGGCTGAGAACGGGAGTAGTACACCCCCAGCGAGGCTACAGAGAGCCGGGTAAGGTGAAAGCCGGCGCCAGACGCAGGGTTGGAATGGACCCGGGAGCCGCGACCCCGATCCCTCAATACCGAGGGGGTAGGTGTTGACGGTTGGCACCGTTACATGCCAGGCGCACGCACTGTCCACAGTGCCTGCGCCGCAATGAGGTCCCGATTGGTCGGCCAGACACACGGGATAAAGAAGGGTGGCACCACGGAGAAACCCCGTCCCTTGCAGGATGGGGTTTCTGTTGCGTGTGGCACAGGCCATCCTCAGTGTGGGATGGCGGGAAGAATCACTCAGGAAAGAAACAATGACCAACGGAGCCAAGAAACGCATACTGACAGGCATCCGGCCTACCGGTGCCTTGCACCTCGGCCACTACGTCGGTGCTCTCGAAAACTGGGTACGGCTGCAGGACGAGTACGACTGCCTCTTCCTCATTGCCGACTACCAAGCCTTGGGCGACCACCTGGACGATATCAAAGGTATCCGCCGCTCCGTGATAGAGGTGGGAATGGACTGGCTGGCCGTTGGCCTAGACCCCAAGAGGAGCACCTTCGTCATCCAGAGCTTCGTGCCGGAGCACGCAGAGCTGGCGATGCTCCTCTCCATGCTGACTCCTTTGGGCATGCTGGAACGCAATCCCACCTTGAAGGCCGAGAGGGATCAGCTGGAGTCCAGGAGTCTCTCCGTCGGCTTCTACACCTACCCCGTTAGCCAGGTAGCGGACATACTGCTGCCCAAGGCCCACCTGGTCCCCGTAGGTGAAGACCAGCTGCCCCACATCGAGATGACCAGGGAGATCGTACGCAGGTTCAACAACAGGTATGGTGAACTCTTCCCCGAGCCTCAGAGCCTGGTAGGTCGCGTCGCTAGGCTTCCGGGCACCGACGGCCAGGCCAAGATGAGCAAAAGCATCGGCAACGCCATATATCTATCGGATGACGAGGACACAGTGAACCGCAAGGTGCGCAGCATGTACACCGACCCTACCCGTCTCCGCGCCACTGATCCCGGCCACGTGGAGGGCAACCCTGTCTTCGACTACCACGACGCATTCAACAACAAGGAAGAGGTGGAGGAGCTGAAGACGCGATACCGCGCAGGCACGGTAGGAGACGTAGAGGTGAAGCAGAGCCTGGCTGCAGCGCTAAACAAGTTCCTGGAACCTATCCGTGAGAAACACACCTACTACGAGGAACACCCGGACCTGGTGCGAGAGGCGCTCATAGAGGGCACCCGCCACGCTAAACAGGTGGCAGAGGTCACCATGGCGGAGGTTAGGGAGAGAATGGGAATCACGTACTTTTAACAGACGCAACCTGTGTTTCAGGGCCCTCGCCCTGCCCACATAAACAGAGAGTAACCATGTATACACCCACCCTTGACCAGGTCAGAGACCTGGCAGCAACCCAGAAGGGCAATCTGGTACCCGTGTATCGGGAGATCAGCGCCGACCTGGAAACACCCGTCTCGGCCTATCTCAAGATCGCCCGGGGCCCGTACTCCTTCCTCCTGGAAAGCGTGGAGGGAGGCGAGCGCATGGCCCGCTACAGCTTCATGGGCACCGAACCCTACCGAGTGCTCAAGACCGGCCCCGGAACCGATGCCGGTAGCATTGACCCCCTGGTGCTCATCGAACAGGAGCTTTCCTCCTACCAGCCAGTGACCATAGAGGGCCTGCCCCGCTTCCTGGGCGGCGCCATCGGCTACCTGGCCTACGAATGCGTCCGCTACTTTGAGCCTAGCGTGCCGGTGCCCGAGAACGACACCATCAACGTACCCGAATCGGTACACATGTTTACCGATACGATCCTGGTGTTCGACCACCTCAAGCAGGTAATCAAGATCGTGTCCCTCGTCCGCACGGACGGCGACCTGGAGGCCTCCTACCAGCAGGCAATCCAGCGCATTGATAAGCTTACATCCCGACTCAGTGAGCCTCTTCAACTGCCACTCGAGGAGCCCAGCTCGCTAGATGGCCCCGCTGGTGAGACCGCAGCCTTCACACAGGAGGAGTATGAGGACGTAGTGCGCCGGTGCAAGGAATACATCGTGGCCGGAGACATAATCCAGGTGGTGCCCTCCCGGCGTGTGGAACGACCGACCACTGCCAGCCCTTTCAATATCTACAGGGCGCTTCGAGCCTTGAACCCATCGCCATACATGTTCGTCCTGACACTGGACGACTTCCATATCGTCGGAGCCTCGCCGGAGGCCCTGGTCCGTGTAGAGGACGGCATGGTGTACAACTACCCCCTGGCCGGAACGTTGCCACGCGGCGCAACACCCGCTGAGGACGACGCCCTGGCGGAGCGACTCCGCAACGACGAGAAGGAGCGCGCCGAGCACATCATGCTAGTGGACTTAGGCCGTAACGACGTGGGGCGGGTAGCCGAACCTGGCTCCGTCGAGGTCACGGACCTGATGCGCATCGTACGTTTCTCCCACGTCATGCACCTGGAGTCGGAGATACGAGGCAAGCTGCGCTCCGATCGCACCATGTACGATGCCCTTCGCTCCTGTCTGCCCGCGGGCACACTCTCCGGCGCACCCAAGGTCCGGGCCATGGAGATAATCGCCGAGATGGAGCCTGAGAAGCGCGGCCCCTACGGTGGAGCAGTCGGTTACTTCGGATTCCAGGGCAACATGGACACCGCCATCCCCATCCGTACCATCGTCCTCAAGAACGGCGTAGCGTACGTGCAGGCGGGCGGCGGCATCGTGTACGACAGCGTGCCAGACCTGGAGTACGGGGAGACGGTGGCCAAAGCCATGGCCCCCCTGCGGGCCATCCAACAGGCCGAGGAGGGAACCCGTTAGAGGTGCTACGGCACGGCGCACAGGGAAAGAAAAATGATACTGCTCATAGACAACTACGATAGCTTCACCTACAACCTGTTCCAGTACCTCAGCGAGCTGGGCGCAGATGTCAACGTGGTCCGCAACGACGCTGTCACCGTGGAGGACATTGAGGCGCTGGCGCCGGAGCGCATCGTCATCTCGCCAGGGCCGTGCACGCCTCGGGAGGCCGGTATCTCCAACGATGTGATACGCCACTTCGGAAGCAACACACCCGTCCTGGGCGTGTGCTTGGGCCATCAATGCATCGGCTACGCATATGGGGCCACGGTAGGCTCCGCGGGGGAGATCGTGCACGGCAAAACGTCTCTGGTCCACCACGACGGCAAAGGCGTATTCCAGGGCCTGCCCAATCCCCTCGAGGGCAATCGATACCACTCCCTGGCCGTGTACCGCGACACCCTGCCGCCGGAGTTGGAGGTGACAGCCTCCACGGACAAGGGCGTTATCATGGGCCTGCGACACAGGGAGTACCCGGTAGAGGGCATCCAGTTCCACCCGGAGTCCATAATGACCCAGTCCGGCAAGGATCTGCTGAGGAACTTCTTGCGGGGGTAGAGTGTATTCACTCAACGACCTAGATTGTCAACTGGATTCAGACGTAACAGACGTAACAAGGGAAAGAAACATGATCCGTGAAGCCATAGACGCCGTCGTACGGGGCCATGACCTCTCCCAGGAGGAGGCGTCACAGACCATGAACGAAATCATGGAGGGCGAGGCAACGCAGGCCCAGATCGCTGCCTTCATTACCGCCCTGCGTATCAAGGGCGAGACGGTGGACGAGATCACAGGCATGGCCAGCACCATGCGCGAGAAGTCCCTGAAGGTGTCCACCGACGGCCTCCTGGTGGACACCGCTGGGACCGGCGGCGACGGCCAGAACACAATAAATGTGTCCACCACGGCGGCCATCGTAGCGGCGGCGGCCGGTGTCAGGATGGCCAAACACGGCAACCGGGCCGCCTCCAGTGTCAGCGGCAGCGCCGACGTTCTGGAAGCCCTGGGCATAAAGGTAGCCCTGAGCCCCGAAGGGGTGGAGCGCTGCCTGGAGGAGGTGGGCATCGGCTTCATGTTCGCCCAGATGTTTCACCCGGCCATGCGCCACGCCGGCGGCCCGCGTCGGGAAATAGGCATACGCACCGTATTCAATATCCTGGGGCCGCTGAGCAACCCGGCCGGCGCTCAGGCGCAGGTCCTTGGTGTGGCCGACCCTCAGATTGGCGGGAAGATGGCCCAGGCGCTACTGGCCCTGGGCACTGAGCACGCGTTGGTGGTACACGGCGAGGACGGCATGGACGAGCTGTCCATCACCAGCCCAACCACGGTCTGGGAGCTACGTAATGGTGAGGTGCGCTCCTACACCACCACGCCGGAGGATGCTGGTCTGACACGGGCGTCCCTGGACGACATCCGGGGCGGCACAGCAGAGGAGAACGCACAGACGGCGCGAAACACCCTCTCAGGAGCCACCGGCCCGGCCACAGACGTGGTGCTGCTAAACGCCGCCGCCGCCCTCCTGGTGGGCGGTAAAGCAGCAAACCTCAAGGAGGGCGTCACGCTAGCACGGCAGACCATAGAGTCCGGCGCCGCCACGGAGAAGCTAGAGGTATTCGCCTCCCTGAGTCAGCAGTTGAGCTAGTATTATCTGCCTGGAAGGTTTGCCGGCCAGAGATATGACAACCACAATTCTAGACCAGATAGTAGAGATCAAACGCGTGGAGTTGAAGAACCGCCAGCGCGAGGAGCCGATTACTGTGCTGGAGCAGCGCGCCAAAGACACGCCTGCACCACTCAACTTCTCCGGCGCCGTCTGGGGCCCGGACATACGCCTCATCGCCGAGGCAAAAAAGGCATCGCCATCCCGCGGCCTACTGCGCCCCGACTACGACCCGGCATACCTGGCACGTACCTACGTCGAAAACGGAGCCGCCGCCATATCGGTGCTCACGGAGGTCCATCACTTCCAGGGCAGTCTTGAGCACATGGCGACCGTGAAGGATTCCGTCAGGGAAAGCCGCGTACCCGTGCTGCGTAAGGATTTCATATTTGACCCCTACCAGGTGTACGAGGCCCGGGCGTACGGGGCCGACGCCCTTCTACTCATCGTTGCCATGCTGGAACCCACCCAGCTACAAGAGCTATTGGATATTGCCCAATCCATATGGATGCAGGCCCTGGTGGAGGTCCATTCCGAGCCGGAGCTGGAGGTGGCGTTGAGTGCCGGTGCCGAGATAATAGGCATAAACCATAGAGACCTGCGCACATTCAAGACCGACCTGTCACTTACATCCAGGCTGCGGCCACGCATCCCTGATGGAAAGGTCGTCGTGGCGGAAAGCGGCATACACAGTCATGATGACGTAGCCAGGCTCAAGAAGGCCGGCGTCAACGCCATACTGGTTGGCGAGTCGCTGGTCACCGCGCCGGACGTGGGCGCCAAGGTGCGGGAGCTGGTAGGCGTATGACACAGGTCAAGATATGCAGCGTCCAGGAGACGGACCATGCACTTGCCGCCGCCAGAGCCGGTGCCGATTTCGTAGGCTTCAACTTCGTGCCAGGGGTGCGTCGCCAGTTGCCGGAGGAAAAGGCGCAGCGCATGATCCGCGCTTGCAGAGAGAGGTACGGCGACAGGGGACCGAAACTGGTAGGCATCTTCGTCGACCAACCGCAGGATGAGGTGAACCGCATCCTTGACTACTGCGACCTGCACATGGCCCAGCTCAGCGGCCACGAGTCACTGAACTACTGCCTCCAGATAAAGCGGCCCGTCATCAAGGCGGTCCACGTACCCATGAACCAGCCAGCCGACGTAGTGGTGGACGGCCTGGACACCGTCCTGGGTGAGCTTGAGGGCACTGACATTCTGCCCTTGCTGGACCCAGAGGTCGCGGACGCGCCTGGCGGTACCGGCAACGCATTCGACTGGGCTATTGCCCGGGAGCTGGCGACCAGGCATCGCTTCCTTCTAGCCGGCGGCCTGACGCCGGAGAACGTAGCCCAGGCGGTCAAGGAGGTCCAACCCTGGGGTGTGGACGTATCCAGCGGTGTGGAGAGCAACGGGATCAAGGACGTAAGCAGGATTGCCACCTTTGTAAGAGAGGCCAAAGCATTGAGCGTAGCACGATGAGTACTTTTACCACAGTCCCAGATGAGCACGGCCGGTTCGGCCCCTACGGTGGCCGCTTCGTGCCGGAGACGCTAATGACGGCGCTGGAGGAGTTGGAAACGGCCTATCACGCCGCGCGGGAGGACTCCCAGTTTCAACAGGAACTGGCCTCGCTGCTGAAGCACTATGCCGGTCGCCCCACTCCCCTGTACCACGCCGCAAACCTCAGCCGCCAGATGGGCGGGGCGCAGATATACCTTAAGCGTGAAGACCTGGCCCACACAGGAGCCCACAAGATCAACAACGCATTGGGGCAGGGCCTTCTGGCCAAACGTATGGGGAAGCAACGCATCATAGCGGAGACAGGCGCCGGGCAGCATGGTGTAGCCACCGCCACCGTGTGCGCCATGCTGGGGCTGGAGTGCATCGTCTACATGGGAGATGAGGACATGCGTCGTCAGGCACCCAACGTGTACCGGATGCGCCTGCTGGGTGCTGAGGTACACCCGGTCTCCAGTGGAACCCGAACACTCAAGGACGCCATCAACGAGACCATCCGGGACTGGGTGACCAATGTCCAGACAACCCACTACCTGCTGGGTAGCGCCGTGGGACCACACCCCTACCCCATGATGGTGCGCAACTTTCAATCGGTCATTGGGAGCGAAGCCAGGGAGCAGATGCTGGATGCTGTCGGACGCCTGCCGGACTACGCCATCGCCTGCGTGGGCGGAGGCAGCAACGCCATCGGCCTTTTCTTCCCATTCGTGGCCGATGAAAACGTCAGACTGGTCGGCGTGGAGGCCGCCGGCGAAGGAACCGATACCGATAGGCACGCCGCCACACTGGTTGCCGGCAGGCCAGGTGTGCTCCACGGGTCGCTGTCCTACCTGCTTCAGGATGAAAACGGTCAAATAATGGAGACCCACAGCATATCGGCGGGGCTGGACTACCCAGGTGTCGGCCCGGAGCACTCCTACCTCAAGGACAGCGAGCGCGCCTCTTACGTAGCTGTCAGCGATACCCAGGCCCTGGAGGGTTTCCACCTGCTGTCCCGAACCGAAGGGATCATCCCCGCCCTGGAGCCGGCACATGCCATCGCCTACGTTACGGAGCTGGCGCTCACGCTGCCTCAGGACTCCATCTTACTGGTCTGCCTCAGCGGCCGCGGGGACAAGGACCTCCAGGTGGTAGAGGACGGCCTGTAGCCTGACTCATCCACAACGGGAAGAATTGGGTGCAAGGCGCACTCCGCACGACCAGACCTAGCCACGAGCAGGCCAATAACTTGACGCAGGCTATCCCGTCACTATAATCGTGGGGCTGGCAACTGAAACAGGAGGGTATAGATGGCAAACAGCGCAACGATCGGACAGGTAGAGTTCATCCGATACGTCCAGTCCACCGTCAAGGCCAAGACCGCGGGCAAGATCGTCTGGATCGACCCGTTCATGGTCAACGCCGAGCACATCGGGGACGATAAGGCAGATCTGATCCTGCTCACCCACGAGCACGGCGACCATTTCAGCCTGGACGGCATCAACGCCGTGTCCAAGGAGGGGACAGAGCTTATCTGCAACAACAGCGGGATAGAGAGCAAGGTCCGCGGCAACGTAACGGCCAACCTGACCGTCATGAAGGAGGGTGACACCTCCACCCAGGCTGGTCTGGATATCCGGGCCGTAGCTGGCTACAATGACATCCACCCCAGAAACGATGGACACAACAGCTTCAACGTAGGTTTCATTTTCGGTCTGGGCGGGGCGCAGATACTCCACACCGGTGACACCGGCCTGATCGAGGAGTTCAACAGCTTCGGTGCCCTGGACATAGCCATGCTGCCCATAGGCGGCAGTGGATATACCATGGACGAAGCCGAAGCCGCCAAGGCGGTCACGGATTCACTCAAACCCGGTTTCACCATACCGATCCATTACGGTTTCGCGACCGGCGGAGACCCCGAGCAGTTCAAGCAACTGGTAGGAAGCGCCGCCCAGGTCGAGATCCTGGACGCTCTGATCCAGCGGGGCTAGCAGGGCATGCCCTGCACCCACGATCTCCTCTGTTAGTGAGGGCTTGCCTCTAGCACAATAATGGGAAGTATGGGGCTGGGACAAATCCCTACCGACCCAAATATAAAGAGGGCCGACACTCGCGTCGGCCCTCTTTGATTCATCGCCACCACGGCTAGCCCTGGCAGGAACTGCTACCAGACACCAGTTGCGCCATAGGATTCGACGGCAGCCATTACAACAACCTGACTTGCACTACCTTACACAATAGTGTGGCGATCCTCGGCAGTAGCCGGCTAGAACTTTGCGGGCATGCTAGATCTGAGGTAGTCCATCAGGTCATCCAGCAGAAACCGCCTATCCTGTCTGTTCCCAATGCGGTAGCTGGGTATCAACCCGCTGCCACTCCACTTCCTCAATGTATTAGGGTGCACGTGAAGAACCCTTGCCGCCTCGCCAACACGCAACATCCTGGGAATGGCCACCTCCTCCTCCAACACCCGCTGTGCTGTTGCCATATCTCACCTCGTCTCATAAAAGCTAACTTCAGTACACAGCATCTACCATCACATCAGCGGTGAGAATCCTGCTTTGGGTGGATTTGGAGGTCCCGAAAGGACGACCTGACAGCCCTGTAACTAATCAAAACGGGTGAGCAAGACCTAGGCATGCAACTGACCGGCCAGGTCCACAAAGTCTTCAGCGTGTAGGTCTATCCACGGCTCTGGACTGACGTCCACGCTGTGGTCCGGACCGGACTCCCCGGGCCGACGCACAAACCCAGTCTTCATGCCCAGGCCGTGCCCCACCCGCAGGTCGTCCTTGTGCGCCGCCACCAGCATGATCTGGCCTAGAGACAGGCCCAGCACATTAGCTGCCCCCTCATATACCTCATGATCGTACTTGTAGTGCTTGAACTGTTCTGCCGACAGGATGTGATGCCACCGGATACCGGTATTGCCCGCCAGGTCTATCAGCAGTTCCACATTTCCATTGGAGAGTGTTGTTATGGTGAACCGCTCACGGAGCCGGGCCAAGCCAGCAAGCGCATCGGGCCAGGGCTCTAGCCGGTGCCATGCCCTGTTGAAATGGTCCTTCTCAGCCTCACTGAGTCCTGCTACGCCAAACTCTTCGAGCAGTCGGTCCAGCGCCATTCGGTGGAGGTCGTCAAGGTTTGTCCACGGCAACTCCCCGGTGCGTACCAGGTCCATTGAAGGGCGATATGCGCCCCTCCAGGCAGCGGCAAACTTGCCCCAGTCGACATTTGTGATCCCCTTGGACTCGCCTAGGGTTCCGCCTTCCCGGACTATGGAGCCGTACCAGTCAACAACGGTGCCGAAAACGTCAAAGGCAAGCGCCTTCACAGAGATTGGGGTCATGGGACACATTCCGTCAACATAGGGCAACACAGGTGAAGAGGCATTTTTATCTGACCCAACTCTGCCAGTGAGCCGCTATGACTGTTTGGCCCTGGAGGGCAGTTGTACTGTGGCTGTTCCAGGCGTGGTCGTCTCGCCCTTGCCGTTCTCCAGCCAGATATCGCAGTCCACCAGATTCTGACCGCTCTCCTGATACTTTCGCGTAACCGTCCCCTTGCAGGTAAGCACATCCCCGGGAATGTCCATGCCCCTGTACTGGCAGCTCAGCTTCCTAAGGGTGCCCTGTTCGCCGATCCAGTCGGTCATAAGCTGGCTCAGGAAGGCGTTCTTCAGTGCCCCGTGGACGATGATTCCTGGCAGGCCGTTATTCTTGGCAAAGTCGTTATCGTAGTGAATCTGGTAGAAGTCGCCCGATGCCCCGGCATACATGACCAGCTGTTGGGTGGTGGGATGCTTCTCCAGTGGAGAGACTTCTGCGCCCTCCTCTACGTCTTCCCAGTAGAGCACATCGCTCATGCCTACCTCCTTCTCTTTCCTTTAGATCTTGGGGGGCGGTCACTAATAGCTGATTCCAGTGGACCGCTGGAGCGCCACAACCTGCCCAAGCTGGTTCACATATTTTGTTTCCCGAGTCATGATTATCATCTGGCCCAGCCGTCCGGACCTCTGCACAACTTCCTTGAGTAAATTCGTCACAGAAATGCGGTCACCTGGATGTACGGGCTCAAAGAAATCCCACTCGCTGCCCCCGTCAAGGGTACGCGTCAGGGGGCTACTCACCTCTGCTCGAGCTGGACCCGGCCTCATGGACCGAAAGAAGGTGGGTGGAGCTATTATTCCGCCATAGCGGGACTGCCGCGCCTCCACCTCATTCTGGAACAGCGGGCTGGAATCACCGATGGCCTCTGCGAACCTGATAATGGCGCCCTTCTCCACCTCATAGATAGCGGCCTCCGACCCAACCCCTACCGCATTCCTCAGATCGTCGGTGATAAGCGACTCTTCCGTAGTTATTAACCCACTCCTTCAGCCACATCGTGACCCTCAAACTCCGCCAGCCTCTCTTTTCGAATGGACGCCCATTCGTCCCGCATGAGCTCCATCCGTATCAGCTCCCAGCCACTACGATGAATCGATCCCACGGGCTTGAACCCGCACTTGGCGAAGCAGCGCTGGGCCCGGTAGTTCCAGTCCAGCGTGTGCAGGCGCAGCCGCCATATCTCGCCCACGGTGAACATGTGTTCAATGAGGGCAATCATGGTGTGATAGCCGTAAGCCCGGCTCCAGTAGTCGCGGTCCCCTATCATGATCCCCAGCTCAGCCTCACCGGTGTCGGTATTGATGTCGTAGCTCATGCAGTTGCCAATATGCTTGCCGTCCTGGGTATCGATACCGAACCGAACCGACCAGGGGGAGGTGTATCTGAGGTCGTCTTCGTAAGAGCTAAGGAACCATTCGAAGCTCTGTTTCAGCGGAGTTGTAGCGTCCAGTGTCGCCAACTCCTCGTCGCACCGCCAGATGAAGTCGTCCCGTGCGTCTTCCTTACGCTTGGGCCGCAGCACAACCTTGCCTGCTGGTATCACCTGGGCCTTCATGGCGTTGTAGCAGTCTCCTCGCGCGTCAGATCAAGGGCCTTCCGGACGACGTCCCGCTCCGTGGCGTGTGTCATAGCAGCGAGCACGTCAGCCTGCGGGAACCATTGGACCAGGTCGAACTCGGGGTCGTGAAGCGAGATGTCACCCCCAAGCGGCTTCATAAGGTAGAAGTGGACGGTCTTGTGGCACTGGGTGTTGTCCTGGGTGCGGACAAACGAGTATTGAATGGAGCCCAGGGGCGCCTGAATGGACACCTGCAGCCCCGTCTCTTCCTCAACCTCTCTAAGTGCAGTCTGCTCCATACTTTCGCCCGGATCCGGCGTTCCCTTAGGCAGCGCCCAGAGAGGGGGTGACAGGCGGCCGCACAGCGCCACCTCCATATACCCATCCGTTGCACGGCAGACTACGCCACCTGCGGAAACATGGTGCTCTGTTCTGGGTCTGCTTGTCATTGCGCCTCCATAAAATCGACTTCAATTCTATGGGGGTGGCCTACGGGTCGTCAAGAAAACGCATCCATCCACACCTTCCTTGACGCTCCTAACCTGCAATGCCACAATGGGCCAACTTTCTACAGGTATGAAACATCAGATACGGAGATCGGCATATGGCAAATGAGGTAATATTCGAAACCGACGGACATGTAGCCGTCATCACCATGAACCGGCCAGAGGTGCACAACGCTGTTAACCCGGCGTTAGGCGAGGGCCTCCGCGACGCGTTCAGAAAATTCCGCGACGACAGAGACTTGCGTGCCGCCGTTCTCACAGGGGAGGGCGAAAAGGCGTTCACTGCTGGCGCGGACCTGAAGAATATGGCCGCACGCTCCTCCAATGACTTCGCTGACAGCTTCTGGTGGCCCCCTGCAGACTCGGGGTACGTCGGGGTTTACAAGCCGGTCATAGCGGCTGTCAACGGCTACTGCTACGCCGAGGGCCTGAATCTGCTGTGCGGCATGACAGATATCCGCGTAGCGTCAGATACGGCATCATTCTGCTACGCCGAAATACTGCGAGGTTTCAGCGGCACGGGGCCTGCCATCCAGCACCTGCCGCGCCAGGTCGCTCATGCCACAGCTATGGAGTGGCTGCTCACGGGCAAGGTGTTCGACTCCCAGCAGGCGCTACGGGCCGGCCTAATCAACGAGGTCGTACCCCTTGCAGACGTGAAGCGAAGGGCCATAGAGATGGCCCACGAGGTTGCCGCGCTGGCGCCCATCGCGGTGCGCGCGCTCAAAGAGGCCGTCATACGGGGCATATCTATAGACGTACCCAACGCGATACGGTTTGCCAACACCATCGGCGTGCTCACACGCTACACCGAGGACGCCAGGGAAGGCCCTCGCGCATTTGCCGAAAAGCGACCTCCGGTCTATACGGGCCGGTAGCCCAACGGCAGCGGTCTGCCTACGAGCACACAAGCAAACGCTAAGGTAAAAAGGAGGCACCATGAGCGACGAAGTACTGTACGAGGTCGATGGCCACGTGGCCATCATGACAATGAACCGCCCAGAGAAGCACAACGCTATGAACCAGGAGGTGAGCGCAGGGCTGCGGGACGGCTTCCGTCAGGCCAGGGACGACAGGAATATTCGTGCAGTCGTGCTCACCGGCGCGGGCGACAAGGCATTCTCCGCTGGTGCGGACCTGATCCGTATGTCCCAACGGGGGTCCGGCGACTTTAGTGAAACCTACTGGTGGCCACAGACAGAGGGTAGCCCAGATAACCTGTACAAGCCGGTCATAGGAGCGATCAACGGCTTCTGCTACGCCGCGGCCATGAACGTTATGTGCTCCATGACAGACATCCGCGTCGCATCCGATACAGCGACATTCTGTTACGCCGAAATACTACGAGGTTTCAGCGGCGCGGGCCCGGCCATAGGACTGCTGCCACGGCAGGTCCCTTACGCCAAGGCTATGGAGTGGCTGCTCATGGGCAAGGTGTTCGGCGCCGAGGAGGCCCACCAGGCCGGCCTGGTCAATGAGGTCGTACCACTGGCAGATGTGAAGACGAGAGCCATTGAGATGGCCCACGAGGTGTCCAAGCTGGCGCCCATTGCGGTGCGTGCCCTTAAAGAGGCAATTGTCAGGGGCGTTTCCATGGACCTGCCCAACGCCATACGATTCGCCAATACCATCGGCGTGCTCACACGTTACACCGAAGACGCCAGGGAAGGCCCTCGCGCCTTCGCCGAGAAGCGGCCTCCGGTTTACACGGGCAAGTAGCACAATACCGATCCTGCAAAGGGAGGCTCTCTTTATCTGAGGGCCTCCCCTTACTTCAGATATCCCCTCTTCATGTCATCCACTATTCAACACCTAGCAGCCCAGGTGGACAGGGAACGGCTGCGAGATATCGTATCCCGCCTAGCGGCCACAGGGGAAAGAAACAGCCCCAAGGCCCACGCTGCGGCCCTAGGCTACATACGGGATTCATTCCAAAGCTGCGGGCTACAGATACGGGAGCACGCCTTCAGCAACGCGGATGGCACAGGAGTAAACCTTGTAGCCCGTATGGCCGGGAGACGCACCGACATTCAGCCGCTGCTCGTTTCCGCTCACTACGACACCGTGCCTGGTTCGCCTGGCGCGGACGACAACGCCAGCGGCGTAGCTGCGATGCTGGAGTGCGCCCGCGTGCTGGCCCCGGCACCGCTGGATCGTACAGTGGATTTCGTTGCATTCGATATGGAGGAGGACGGGCTGGTAGGCAGCACTGCCCTGGTCCAGGAATTGACCTCCTCAACTGGGTATCAGGGCGTATACAACCTGGAGATGGTAGGATTCACATCAGGGCCAGGTACTCAAAAGCTCCCCCCAGGCTTCCCACTTTTGTTTCCGGATGTCCATCATCATTTGGAGGAGCGGGAGTTCAGGGGCGACTCGATAGTGGTTGTGTCGTTGGGAGATAGCGGTTTCCTGAGCGACCGCCTGGTTGCCGCAGCCAGAGAGCACACGCCGGAAATGGATATGGTGGAGGTACGCATCTCCGCCGGAATGCCCATACCGCCAGACCTGTTCCGCAGCGACCACAGTCCCTTCTGGGCAGCAGGCATACCAGCCGTTCTAATCACAGATACGGCCAACTTCCGCAACCCCAACTACCACACGCCCACGGATACACCAGACACGCTGGACTACGACTTCCTGCGTCAGGTTACGGTGGCACTGACGGCAGCCGTGGTCGGTCACCCGAGTGGAGAGAGGGCCGGCAACTCGTCGGACACAGGCTCCTCCTGAGACAGGTCATCGCCGTATATGGCGCCATCTGGATAAAAATCCAGCCAGGCCCAGTCTGCAGCGGAGGTATAGGGCACCTGCTGAAGGTTGATCCGCTTCAATGGCCCTTCCAGGGCCAGCCCTCGCTCCGAGTCCCATACAGTCCCAGTTTCCCGGTCCACCAGCTCTCCGTTCCGAAGCTCAAAGGTCAGCACCTCGTTGCCCGTGTTGCGGATGTACAGATGGACGTTCCGTGTCTCGGCATCGGCAAAAACAAGCACGGGGAATTCCCCAATAGAGTCGTTGATGACACCCTCACGGACGACTGCGGTGAACCGGTAGGCCTTGACGTACTCTCCAAGGACTGCCCCGATGACAAACGCGTCCGAGGGAAACTGTCGCTGTACTTCGCTAAACTCCTCATCACCGTAGGCAGACACGACCTCCAGCATCATGGTATCCGGATGCTCCGCCTTCCAGCTACCCCAAGATGTCAGGCTGGCCGGGATCATCCTCAGCGTAGTCCCCTTGAGGGGGCCCATAATAGCGGCGCCCCACGGCTGAGACCAGACGCTTAGCGTGTCGTGGTCCCACCAGGTCATTGCGTTCATATACAGGGCTACCTCGTTGCCAAAGACGACCGCTTCGCCGTTGATCCGCCGGTCATGAACCAGACCGGTGTAGCAGATAGGTCACCAGGAGACCAGGACAGGCACACCTCCGACCTTGTCTATCACCATCTCCTTCAGGCTGAGGGGACCCACCGGATAGGCTTTGCTCTCGCCGTTGATCTCCAGGCCCAATACCAACTCCTCATCCTCAACGTCGGCCGCAGCCGCCGATACGAAGACGGGGATATAGATGGGCATGATAGTGTCTTTGTAGGCCAGCTTGCAAAACCCGTCCAGGGAGAATTCCTGGCCTCTCACCACAACCTGCTGACCAGGCTTGATGAGACCAAGGCTGAGCGGACTCCGAAGAGCCGGGGACTCCTCCTCTTCCTCGGTGGTTGACGCCAGCATCGGCACGACCACAAGCACAACTATAGAGGCCACCACCGCAACTCCGGCTGTCAGCAGCGTCCCTCGCAACGAGAGCAAACGTAGATATGCCACTACTATCATCTACCTAGCCATTTGCTTCAATCTACGAAGATGCGCAGTCCGAAATCCGGAGCGTCACCGTATATGGGGCTGCCAGGGTAGAAGTCCCGCCACGCCCAGCCATAGGCAGATGTGTACGGCAAGGGGCGCAGGGCTGTGCCCCGGAGCGGACCTTCCAGGGCCAGGCCACGCGCTGGGTCCCATACTGTCCCCGTCTCCTGGTCCACAAGCGACCCATCTACAAGCTCAAATGTCAGCACCCGCTGCCCCGTGTCCCGAAGGTACACATGGACGCTACGACTTTCAGCATCCGCGAACACTACCACCGGATAGGTACCAATGGTGTCGTTGACGACGCCCTCCTCCGCCACCGCTGTGAACCGGTAAGCCTTCGCAGCATCCTCCAGCACGACACCGACGACAAAGTCATCAATGGGCATGGACCTTATTCTGCCGAAACCGGGGACTGCCGCGGTCAGTACCAGCGTATCCGGATGCTCCGCTCTCCAACCATTCCAGGGCACCAGACTGACGGGGATCATATCCAGTGTGGTCCCCTTGAGAGGTCCGGCGATAGCAGTGCCCCACGGTTGAGACCAAATACTCAGCGTGTCGTGGTCCCACCAGGTCATTGCGTTCATGTACAGGGCACCCTCATTACCAAAGACGACCACCTCGCCATTGATCCGCCGGTCATGTACCAGACCGGTGAAGCAGATCGGTCACCAGGAAACCAGGACTGGTACGCCTCCCACCTCATCATTCACCATCTCCCGGTAATGCAGGGGGCCTACCGGATAGGCCCTGCTCTCGCCGTTGATCTCCAGGCCCAGCACCAACTCCTGCTCGTCCAGGTTCGCCTCTTCCGCCGTTACGAACACCGGGTCATAAATAGGTTTGATGGCATCCCGTGGGGGCGAAGGGTTGTAGTCACCCAGGGAGAACTCCTGGCCGCGCACGGTTACGGTGCCAGAGGGACGACTGCTGGTCGTAACATCCGAAGTCGGCGAAGGAAGTGGAGTGTCCGTGGGCTCAGCGCGACCTGGCCCACCGCCTGTGCAGCCAGCCGCAAAGACTAGTCCCATAAGCACCACTCCCAGGTAACGTAGTGGGGAACCGGTCACTGCACCCCCCGCTCAATTTGTTGAAGCCGTACTGATTCGATGCATTCGGGGCGCGTCGGGTGCAACATGACCGACGGCCTATAGAATGGAAGGGCCGCGTTTCAGCTTAGCGAAACGGGCGTGACCTGCGATAATGTGACGTTACGGCTTGACCGTATAACCCTCGGAGAGGGCGCGATCCGCGGCCATCTTGAACATCTCGTAGGGAGCCGCGCCTGTGAAAGCACCGTTGCCTATAATAAAACCGGGTATTCCGTTGAACCCCAGCCTGCGGCCCTGCATGTACTGCCCCATCGTCACTTCCTGGTAGTAGCGGGACTCCAGGCGCTCCTTCATCTCAGACCAGTCCAGGCCGCACTCCTTGGCAATGCCCTCCAGGACATCCATCTGTTCCAGGTCCTTGCCATCGTCCCACAACGCCTCATAGCACGCCTTGTGGAACTCGTAGAACTTACCATTCTCCTTGGCGTACTCGGTGGCCTCCAGGGCAGGTACGGAGTAGGGGGTCTTTGGAGGCCGCTTCATCTTCGTCAGCCCGGACTCTAGGGCATTAGTGCGCATCGGCTCGCGGAGTTCGTCGCCGCCACTGCCCTCTGGACGCTCCCTGCCACCAGGAGGCAGGTCAGGTCGCAGTAGGAACGCCATCCCGGTAACCTGTATCGGGTACTCCTCCTGCAGTCGTTCGAGCCTAGCCAGGCCGATATAGCACCAGGGTCATATGTAGTCGTACCAAACCGTTACAGGAATGATGGAGCCGTTGCTAGCGTTCATTTCTTTTCCCTCTATTGGGAGACTATGGCAGACAAAATCGTTTCGTATATGGTACACCTCCTCTATTCACACTGCTACCGGCGTATCGCCCCGTCGATCCGATGGACACGCTGGCTACCCAACGGCATCCTGGGGTCAAGCAGGTCTCTCAAGGCATCACCTATGACAGCGAAGCTGAACACGGCCAGGGCCAGAGCTAGGCCAGGGAACAGTATGAGCCAGGGTGCTACCTCCATATAATCCTGGGCCCCCTCCTGAAGCATCCGCCCCCAGGACGGGAACGGCGGTGGAACACCCAGGCCCAGGAAGCTCAGCGCAGCCTCGGCAACGACCGCCTGCTCCAGGTATCCTGACGCCTGAATAACAATGGGTGCCAGGCTGTTGGGCAAGATGTGCCGGAGCATGACCCGCAGAGGTCGCGCGCCGATGGATACCGCCGCCGAAATGTAGGTCTCCTGTTTGACGGAAAACGCCTGTGACCGGGCGACTCTGGCTACCTGCGGCGCTAGCGTAATGATAATGGCAGCCACGATGTTGTTGAGCGATGGCCCCAGGATGGCAACCATAACGAGGGCCAGGACCAGCGATGGGAAGGCGATGAGTGTATCCACGACTCTCTGGACCGCCAGGTCCAACTTACCTCCCAGGTATGCTGAGGCGATGCCAGTAAACACCCCTACTACCGTGGCCAGCACAACGGAGAGCCCGCCGACGTACGCTGAGACGCGGGCGCCATAGAGTACGCGGCTGAAGGTGTCCCTTCCAAAGCCGTCGGTGCCGAACAGGAAGTCGCCACCGGGCGGTTTGAGACGGTTGGGTATGTCCTGGGCCAGCGGGTTATGAGACGCAACCTGTGCGGCGAATATCGCCGCCAACGCCATAGTCAACAGCACTAGCACCGCAACAGCCCCCAGGGGCTTGCGGCGGACGACCAGCCAGCCCTGGCGCAGCACTGCGGCTATAGGTGCCACAATCAGCATGGGCGTGCCATCGCCGGTTCGTCAGGCCGTGTAGCTAATTCGAGGGTCAACGACAACATACAAAAGGTCCACAACGAGATTGATGGACAGCACCAGCACCACCAGTACCATTGTCAGGCTCTGGATGAGGGGGTAGTCCCGCACCGTCACGGCCTGCAAGATACCCCGTCCCATACCCGGCAAGCCAAATATGGATTCGACGATGACAGCGCCGCTGAGCAGCACACCCACCTGTAGTCCCACCACGCTGATCACCGGAATCAGCGCGTTGCGCAACGCATGCCTGAACAGTATGACCCGCCCCGCCAGGCCCTTGGAAAGACCGGTACGAATGTAGTCCTGGCGTAACACCTCAAGCATGCTAGCCCGGGTTACCCGCGTCAGGAAGGCACTGTGTCCCCATGCCAGCACCAGGGTAGGAAGCAGAATAATCTGTGCATGCGCCGCCGGGTCTTCCCACAGGTTTGCATAGATGATTGGAGGCGACCAGTGGAAGACAAGCACCAGCCCTATGAGGACCAGCAGCGCGAGAAGGAAGCTGGGGACCGCCTGTCCCGCGATGAATACTACGCGAATCAAATAGTCCGGCCAGCGGTCCTGCCGCACGGCGGCCAGGACGCCCAGTGGCACAGACACGAGGACAGAGAGAACAAGTGTGTAAAGAGTCAGTTGAAGGGTAACGGGCATCTGGCGAGCTATCAGAGTACTGATGATCTGCCTGTTCTCCAGAGACCGTCCGCCAAGCTCAACGCTGGCCATGCTCCGAAGCCAGTGCCCATACTGCACGACGAGGGGGCTATTCAGCCCCAACTCCTCACGGACGCGCTCTATCTGAGCTACGTCATGAGTAGCCTCACCGGAGCCGCTCAGCACAACCAGAGCAACGTCGCCAGGCAACAGACGCATGATGCTGAATATCACGAGGGAGGCGATCAATAGCGTAGGGATGAACAGGAGCAATCGCCAGACAAGATACTTCAACATATGGCCGCACGCCCTTCAGGTTCTACCTACAGTCTCTCATCCAGCCATACGGTGGCGAAATCGGTATTGGTATGGCCGTCCTCTGGGGGTATAACCAGACCTTTGACGTAGGTGCGGTAAGGGACCACCTGCAGCGATCCGGCCATGGGAACAATGTACGCCTGCTCAAGCACCAGATACCTCTCCAACTCCCGCCAGATAGAGACCCGCTGTGCACGGGTGAAGGCCGTCCTAAGACGATCGTACAACTCTGTCACCCTTTCATCATCGTGTTTTGCATAGGCATCCGGATTGCTGGCGAACACGCCGAACACCGACTCGGTGCCTTCAGGCACCGGCGATGTGAAATGGGCGCCCTGCTGTGTGTCGTAGTCCAGACTCACCCGCGCCCTGCTCCACTCCCCTTCGTCGACCACCTGTATCATTAGGTCGATGCCCAGGCCCGCTAGTTGACCCTGGAGAAACTCGCACCGGGGTATGGTCCGCGCACGGCAGAGATGGCCCATAGAGAAGCCTTCGCCATACCCGGCATCGCCCAGCAGTCGCAGCGCTTCTGCGCGGTTCTCCTCTAGCGACCCCTGGTTGAACCGCGGCCAGTTGACGAAATCGCTGCTGGTGAACGGGTTGCTCGGCCCCAGAATAGGTGAGATGTATCCGAAGCCTCCCAGGGCGGATGGAATGGCGTCCTGCTTGTCTATCCAGAGGGCGACGGCCTGCCGGACCCGCACGTCCTGCCATGGGCCAGACTTCAGGACATTGAACGCCAGCCGGAATATGCCTCCCTGCATCTCGGCGTAGAAAACGTCGTCGCCAAGGTCCCGGAGATATCCCTCGCGTCTCTCTACAGACAGATAGTGGCCTTCGCCACGTGCACCGCCGTCCAGCCGCCCGGTGCGAAAGGCCGCATCCATGGCTGCCGGGTTGGTTATGATCACGTAGTCGATGCCGTCCAGATAGGGTAGCGACCGGGCCATACCGTCCCTCTCCCAGTACAGGTCATAGCGCCGCAACTTGACCAGGCTGCCCTTCTCATAGCTCTCGAACGCGAACGGACCTGTACCAACCAGTCCGATATCAAGCGGTGCGATACTCGCCTCCCCCTGCTCTATCCTCGATTCCATAAGGTGAGCAGGATGAGCGATCTTCAACCTCGGATTCATAATCACGTCCAGCAGTCGAGGCGCCGGCTGGTCAAGGCTAATGCGTACCCGATTGCCACTCAGCACATCTACCCGTGACACATCTCCCAAATCGCCCCTGAAGTAGGCCGGTGCTCGTGAGCGCTCCGCCGACTCCCACCCGAAAGCGGCCAGTTCATACCAGAACTTTACATCCTCGGCAGTGAATGTGGTGCCATCGTGCCAGAACACATCATCCTGAATCGTGAATGTCCATTCGGTAAAAGTTTCGTTAGTAACCCAGCTCCTGGCCAGATAGGGGCAAACCAGGTATATATTCTCGCGACAGCGCATGACCAGGTTGCCTGGGCCGAACAGCCCTCCCGCGATCTGGTGCAGCGCTATGCTACTGGTACGCATAGTGTCGAAGGCCGCCGGAGGATCGCCCCGGTTGGCCAGTGTCAGGATACCTCCGTACCGAACGCGCGCCAGGTCCGGTAACAGGCTGGTTGCCGGGCTTGGTGTTGCCGTTACCGTTGAGGTAATCGGCGTGAACACCAACGACTCATCGGCGGACTCACAAGTGCCGCTGATAACCGCGACTACTAGAACGACCGCCGTAGATGCCATTAGGTGTAGGGAGCTACTGTAGTTCAAGAGGTCTTAATTCGATGTATCGGCGACACGGTTCGGTCAGCGCATCGACTCGGAGCCGTTATGCATATGGCAATCCTGGGCGAGATGGTAGACGAATCTTCAACCTTTGAAAAGGAGCCCGCATCTACATCTGGCCTGAGTCCATGATAACAGGGAGATCCCCCTGGCAAACCCGCTCCATCTGGCTAGTTCAATCAAAGACTATCCCAGTTAGAGAGTCGAAGGGTGTATCATCTTTCTTCTGTTCCAAAGCATTGGACTGAGGATTCATCAGTACATCTCGGAAAGGACATTAACCGCGTATGGCGTATGACAAGGCCGTCCGTGAAGGACAACCAAGGAGGAAGGGCCCCTATTACGGCTGGGTGATCGTTGGAGTAGCAGGATTGCTTCAGTTCGCGGGAGGCACTCCGACATTCCCTGTATTGGGGCTGTTTCTGGAACCAATGACGAAGGAGTTCGGTTGGAGCAGGGCCATGTTCGCTCTACCCATGACCATTGGCACTATCCTGGGCGGATTCGCCGGCGTTGTGGTAGGCCCGTTGTTAGACAGGTACGGGCCGCGATGGATCATGACGATCGCAGCGTTGCTATTGGGAACTGCCTTCATGCTCATGGGTTTCGTAGATCAGTTATGGCAGCACTTCGTCCTCCAGATATTGATCCGCTGCATCACCGCTGGGACATTCTTCATGGTAGTGGGCATCGTAGTTCCCAAATGGTTCGTGGCCAAGCGTGGGAGGGCTATGGCCTACTCAGCCATGGGCGGCAGGCTGGGGCAGTTCTTGAACCCCGTAATAGTGGGCACCGTGATTATCACCAGGGGCTGGAGGTACGCCTGGCCGACGATGGGCATGATGGTCTGGGTTATAGCTATAATTCCGGTCTTTTTCTTCTTCAAGAGCAGTCCGGAGTCGATGGGCCTGCTCCCTGACGGCATTACCGACGAGGAGGCAACCCGACTACGTGAGACGGAGCAGCACTCTGGGCAGAGACAGCGAAGCATATCAGAGACGTCCATGGGCCCGAAGGAGGCACTACAAACAAGGTCCTTCTACCTGATGCTCACAGCACAGACCGCTCTAGCGCTTGTGATCTCCGGCCTGCACTTCCACTGGTTCGCGTACATGACCGGGCAGGGACTGTCCGATAGGGTGGCCGTGGCATCGATTTCAACCTCTTCCCTAGCTGGCATTCCTGTGTCACTGGCTGCGGGATTTCTGGCGGAGCGGGTCCAGCTTCGCTACATTTTCCTGGCGTCATACCTGGGATTCTCTGCTTCTGTACTTATCCTGCTTAACACTACGACGCCACTCATGGCATATGCCTACGGTATCTCACTTGGCGTAGTTAGCGGTGTCACATTCACAATCAACCAGGTCGTGTGGGCAGACTACTACGGACGTGGAGCCATTGGTGCCATACGTGGTCTGACATCACCTTTCAACCAGGTAACGAACGCGCTAGGGCCCTTCGTGGCGGCGCTGGTGTTCGATACCACAGGAAGCTACAGGGTGATCCTGTGGACCTTCGTAGCCCTTACGGCAGTAACATCCTTGTTCTGGATATTCGCGACGCCTCCAAGGGGACAGGCTTCCACTACATAGCACTGTGGCTGAGCGCCGGCACTGCCCGACGATTCATGCTCCGTTGGTGCACCTATGCTACCTCGGGGGACACGCTCCACCTGGCAGTGGCGCCAGGGAGACACAGTCCGGGCACTCCACACTTCAGGGCAAGCCTGACCTGGCCGAGAGTCGAAGAGTGTATCATCGTCCCTCTATCAGACGGCTGCCATGAATTTGCCTACGAATTTGCCGATACATTTGGAGGATCAAATGAAATTCGGATTCGGAATACCAATGCGAGGCCCCTTAGCCACGCCGGAGAACCTCGCTGCAATCTGTCGCCACGGTGAGGAGCTAGGTTTCAGCTACGTATCAGTAAGTGACCATATCGTTATACCCAGGGAGATCAACTCCCGCTACCCCTACAGCGAGTCCGGGGAATTCGGCGGTGGCGGGACCGGCGAATGCCTTGAACAGTTGACGGTGCTGAGCTTCCTGGCGGGCCAGACCTCATCGTTGCGGCTGCTGACATCCGTTATGGTCCTGCCGCATAGGAGTCCTGTCCAGGTGGCCAAGATACTGGCATCCATCGACGTCTTATCCAAAGGACGGCTCACCCTGGGTTGTGGTGTTGGATGGATGCAGGAAGAGTTTGAGTCGATAGGAGCACCGCCGTTCGAAGAACGAGGCGCAGTAGGAAGCGAATACATCCGTGCACTCAAGGAGTTGTGGACCAGCGATAACCCGGAGTTCACAGGTGAATACTGTAGCTTCTCCAACATCACCTTCTCGCCCAAGCCTGCACAGAAGCCCCATCCGCCTATCTGGGTTGGAGGAGAGAGCAGCCCGGCGATGAGGCGAGCGGCGCTCCTGGGCGACGGATGGTATCCGATCGGCAGCAATCCGCGCTTCCCGCTACGGACGCCGGACCAATTTTCACGAGCGGTGGAACGGTTACACAGCTATGCCGAGGCCGGCGATCGAGATCCTGCGACTATCGATCTTGCGTTTAGCGCGGGCTGGTACGACGAGCGAACCGCAGGGGCCGCCGCTGAGGGTGGACGTCTATCGCTCACGGGAAGTCCTGAGCAGATCTCCGCAGATATCAGCGAATTCGCAGAGGTTGGAGTTCGGCACCTGATGCTGAATTTCCAGGGGCCTACCCTGCAGGAGACTCAAGCGCGAATGAGCTACTTCGCGAACGAGATCGCACCCCTTGTAAGAGGGTAACGCTTCTGACTGAACAAACCGTCCAGGCGTCTCTATGCCCGTGCGGCGTGAATTCGCCTAGTCGAAACTCTTGATCTGCCCTACTGTCGCTGAGTCCAGGCGTTGGACCACTGCGGCAACAAGGTCAACCGCACGGTCAAAATCGCTCCTGCTGAGAATTCCGTTGTGGCTGTGAAGGTAACGCACCGGGACCGCTATGTTGACGGTTGGCGTACCACCGTGAGCCCGCTGCATCTCGGCACCATCTTCACCGTAGCCGCTGAGAACATTGAACTGGAGCGGTATCTCCCTTTCCTCTGCGACCTCCAGGAAAAGGTCACGAAGCTTCAGATTAGGCAGCATCGAGCTGTCATGGAGGAAGATTGTAGGGCCATCGCCTACTCGCTCCTGTGCCTCCTCCTGCTTGATTCCTGGATAGTCTCCAGCTACCCCGGATTCCAGGTTGATCCCGATGTCCGGCTGCACCTGGTAGCTGCTTGTGTGAGCGCCACGCAGACCAACCTCCTCCTGGACGGTGGCCACCCCAAAGACAGTGTTTGGCGATGCGGTAGACTTGAGCCTTCGTATGACCTCTATCATCAACGCTACGCCGAGACGGTCATCCCAGGCCTTGGCCAGATACAGGTCGCCTCCGTTGAGGACTGTGAATGTGCTGTCCGGCGCGACGGGGTCCCCAGGCCGTATTCCCAGCCGCTCTTCGGCATCATCCTTGCTCCGGGCACCGACATCTATGAACATCTCGTCCCGCTTAAAAACCTGATTCCGGGCTTCCGGGGTCATGACATGCACGGTTTTGATCCCAGTTATGCCCCTGACGCTCCCACCCCGAGTCAATATCACCCACCGCTGGTTGATGAGGCTCTGGTCCAGCCATCCGCCGATGGTCTGAAACATGACGAACCCTTCCAATGTGATGTACTTGACCATGAGGCCCAGCTCATCCATATGACCGCCCAGCATGATCCGGGGTGACTCGCTCTTACCCTCAAGACGTCCGATCAAGGAGCCTATGCCGTCGGTTTCTATATGGTCACACAGTGGCGTAAGTTCCCGCTGAACGATAGCTCTAACGGGTCCTTCGAAACCGGAAGGGCCATACGCATTGGTCAGCTCCTCCAACAGACTGTCTACATCAGGCATGGCACCCCTCCGTATGTTCGGTATCGGTGGGCAGAATCGGTCGGCCCACCGTCCGTATGCAGCCTCATCCAACTACGGATGAGTCTAGAGGCGTGGCGACCTCAAGGCAATCCCGCCCGACCGCAATCTGGCCAACGCTGTGCAATGGTACCAGCAACGACACGCCCACATGGCGTTTCAGTAAATCGTCCGGTAGACGCGTGCAAAGGAAATGCAGAGACGCACGGAGCCTGGCTAATAGCGGATTATGCCAAACTCACCACGCCCCTAGGCCAGCCATATTCCCAATTAGACAAAGCCGCAGGTTGCAGAATAGTATGTGCTAATTCTGAACAGATGGAGAACTCACATATCGCACTAACAACCGTCCAGGACCTGAGAACCCATCTCCAGTGGGCTATCCAGATAGAACTCACGACCATTCCGACATATCTCTACGCCATGTATTCCATTAAGGATCAGGCGTCTGAGTCGGCCAACGTCTTCCGGGGCGTCGTGACTGAGGAGATGCTGCACCTTGCACTGGCATCTAACCTGCTGGTAGCCGTAGGAGGACAGCCTAAGTTCTACCAACAGGACATCGTGCCCAGCTATCCTGGCCCTGTACCCCACCATCGAGAGGGATTCACCGTCAACCTGGAGCGAGCCTCGGTAGACTATGTACGGGACACCTGCATGGCTATTGAATTTCCAGAGGAGCCAGGAGCAATCCCAGAGGAGGACAACTTCGATACCATTGGCCAGTTCTACCTGGCCTTGGAGAACGGCTTCCGCAACATATGCGAGCAGCCCGACCATAAGGTCTTTGCAGGCAACGATACCCGCAAGCAGCTAACTGGAGCCTACACCCCGGAGATCTCAGACCCCGGAGATCTGAACCTGGTCACTGACCTGGACTCGGCGATGTTGGCCATGCAGATCATTATCGAGCAGGGCGAGGGCATCCGAGGTTCCCACTACGATGACACCAGCAAACGTGAGTTGGCCCACTACTTCAAGTTTGAACGCATCGCCAATGGGGAAGCCTCGTTGGGAGATGCATGGCCTGTTATCAAGAATCCCAAGACCGCCAACTATCCTGAACCACTCAGCGACCTGTCCAATCTGTTCAACGGCTGCTACTGCTATATGCTGCTGGCGTTGGAGGACATTTTCATCTTGACAGACGCGGCGGAGAAGCACCACCTGGTATTCAGAGGACTGTTCTCTATCATGACTTCGGCCTTGCCTCAACTAGCCAGGATGGTGATGCAGCAGCCCATCTCGGAAGACGAATACGCAGGCCCAACCTTCGAATTCTTCCGCTTCCAGCACGGAGTGAGCAAGGAAGCTCAACTTGAAGAGCTATGCCGGCAGGCCCAAAAGACCAATGACGGCCTTGATCGCATTCACAGCATCATCACCACCCTGCCTGAGATGACCGAACTCTAATGCCGAGGAATGAAGCTTCAGCTGGCAACCCTAATTCGGGTCACCTACAAATCCACTGCGCCATACTGAGGGTCAATAGATGAGTGATCAGCCAAATTCAGGCCACCTAAATTCTGACCGCTCTGTCAAACCGTTCGAGCTGTTCTTCGACCTCGTTTTCGTCTTCGCGTTCACCCAAGTCACCCAACTCCTCGCGAGCGAGCTGAGCTGGATCGGTCTGGGACAAGGCATTCTCCTCATCGCGGCCTTATGGCTGGCGTGGCAGTCGTATGCGTGGCTTGGCACCCAAATTGACCTTGACGAGGGGGCCGTACGCCTTGCGATCCTTGCCGTGATGGGTGGAATGCTGGCTGGCGCGCTTGCCGTTCCTGGCGCATTCGGCGACACCGCCATCCTGTTCGCAGCTGCGTACGCGTTTGTACGCATGTTCCAGGTAGTCCTGTTTGCGATCGCCGCCCGAAGGATTGAAGGCCTGTTCCACGCTACCCTAGTTCTGGCACGGGGGCCGTCCCGGGACCCACAATTGCACTGGTAGGGGCCGTGTCCGGATGCGGCCCTCTGGAAGCCTGGTGGGCAGGGGCACTTCTGCTTGAGTATAGCTGGTTCCTCGTGATGGATATCTCTGGGTTCATGGATATCTCTGGGTTCAAGGTCTCACCGCATCACTTCTCTGAACGCCACGGTCTGATCTTCATAATTGCTCTCGGCGAAGCAGTGATCTCGATCGGCATCGGCGCATCTGGTCTGGCAATTGACGCCACGGTCGTTATTCCGGCCTTGTTGGGTCTCGGAATCATCGTGGCTATGTGGTGGACCTACTTCGACGTCACAGCACTGGCCGCGCAGCGTCATCTGAGGACACTGAGCGGCGTTCCATTGATACGGTTAGCGCAACACGATACGGTTAGCGCAACACATGTACACGTATGCTCATTTGCCGATGATCATAGGAGCAATCTTTTTTAGTCTGGGCGTCAAGAAGACACTCGCACACACAGATGAGGCCCTTTCCATGGTCCCGGCTGTCGCCCTATGCGGAGGTCTCATCTTGTACCTCCTCGGGCAGGTGATAATGCGGGCGAGATGCGATGGTTCCGTGGCCTGGCCCAGGATTATTGCTGTTCTGGCACTGGGAGCTTTGATCGGAGTGTCGGGGGTGATCCAGGCGTTGGCCCTGCTCTCCGCCATTGGCCTTGTTTTCACCCTCCTCGTCGCTTATGAGTCTGTGGTCGAGAGAACCTCTCGGCACCGAATTCGATCAGACGAGACTGCTACCTGGAGCAATTGGGCTACTGAATGAGGAAAAGGGGCCCACTATGGTCACAAATGGTACCCCTGGGCGGACTCGAACCGCCGCAACTGGCTTCGGAGGCCAGTGCTCTATCCACTGAGCTACAGGGGCACGGCTAGTTCACTATACAAAGGAAGCCCCAGCTGGGCAAGCTACGAGTCCCGCTAGACCCGCTCAGTGACCCTCTTCCTCGGCGCTGGGTGTGATCCCTTCCGCCACGGATGAGACGCGCCGTCCGCTGCCACCGCTGCGGAAAAGCGGGACCAGCAATACCGGTGCAGCCAGGGTGGTCACCACAGTCATCATGATGGATACGCCGAACAGATCGGCGTCGATCACGCCTCGAGCTAGACCAACACCTGCGATGATGAGGGCGACCTCACCCCTGGGGAGCATCCCTACCCCTATACGGGCAGAGCCTCGAAGATTGAAACCAGTAACCAGAGCAGGAATAGCGGCCCCTACGACCTTACTGACCACCGCCAGCAGGGTTACCACCGCACCAAATAACAGGACGCCTTGCATAGCGGACAGGTCTACAAGCATGCCCATGGCAACGAAGAATATGGGCACCAGAGCGTGATATACGGAGGTTATAGGTTCATGCAACCGCTGGGCCAGAGTGGTGTTGGACAGCGCCAGGCCGATGGAGTACGCACCTATGATCATCGCAAGGCCAAAGCTCTCCGCCATACCAGCCGCCAAAAAGGCCAGGGAAAGGGCCAGCGCTATTCCTGCCCCATCAACACGGAAGGATTCAACCAGGCGGGATATGTGCTTGGACAGCAGAAGCCCGATGCCGCTGAGCGCCAGCCAGAAGCCAATCGCCTTTCCAGATATGAATGCCACCTCCGAGAAGGAGATGGCACCTACCTCACTCATGCCCACAACAACGGTGAGCACCAGGATTCCGAGCACGTCATCCACCACAGCAGCAGCCAGGACAGTCACGCCCTCCGGACTGTCCAGGCGCCGTATATCGCTCAGCACCCGAGCTGTGATACCCACTGAGGTGGCGGTGAGTATCGCCCCCATGAAAAGTGCTCGAGGATCACCAAATCCATCGGCGAAATCGAACAGGACGGTGGAGGACACGCCCATCACGAATGGTAGTGTGAGTCCCCCTAATGCCACGAGGGATGCCGGCCCTGCGTAGCGCATGAACTGTCTCAGGTTGGTCTCTAAGCCCGCGGCAAACAGGAGTATAACCGCGGCGATCTGCGCTACTGAATACAACTCCGGAGACATCGGAACCCCGATGGCGGCTTCGGCGTAGGCTACTGGCACCGGAAAAATAGGGCCTGCGTCCCCAATAATGATTCCTCCCAAGGCGAATGGACCGATGACGATGCCAGCGGCCAACTCGCCCAGGACAGGAGGTACCTTCAGGTAACGAACACATAACTCACCACCCACCTTGGCGACAAGGAGGATCAGGGCAAGCTGGTAGACCAGCCGGACTACGATTTCCGTGATGTGTTGTTCCATGCGGCGGAAGGAAAGAGGTAATGCCCTATAATGAAAACAAGGCCAATTATAGCATTGGACTCCCCACGCTTGGGCCATGCAAGGATTCCTGCTCCCGTGATATGGCGCAAAGTGTGCTATTTGTCCTAGCCCACTTTACAAGGTATTGACATCCTCCACAAGGGTGCCTAACATGAGGCGGGCTAAAGCTAGGCTTGAGAGCGACGATTTTGTATTCTTTTGTCGCATCTGGTAATGGCTCTCGGCACGCCTAGCGGCCGAAATGTCTTTTCAGAAGGGGGTACCTCATATGCGTTCGCAAAGCAGACGCTCCATCATGTCACTCCTGGCGCTCTCAGCGGTTGTGCTGCTACTGACAGCGGCGTGCGCCGGTGCCAAGGGTGACTCGGGTGATAGAGGCGCAACGGGACCGGCAGGGCCCACGGGTGCCACAGGCGCAACCGGCGCGACGGGTGAAGCTGGATCGGCAGGCGAGGGAGCAGGAGCCACCGCAGCGGCGATAGTCCTGGCGCCAGCGGGTGAGACCGCCTCGCTCCAACCTGTAGTCATCGAAGTCGACTGCGTGGTAAACACCACCGATCTCGACATTGAGTGGGATTGTCAGCAAAGCACCGAACCAAATGTCGAGATCCTCGGCGCGGGGTTCCCACCCGGTGAGTTCCTCTCCTTTGTCTTGAACTATGGGGGTGTTACAGTCTTCTTGATCCGCCGCTCAGGGGACCAGTTCCCGAACGAGGATGGCACCTTCCAAACTGAGGTGCGCCCATCCACGGCGGGTAGGAGGTTCTCCCCCCAGCCAGGTCTGTATACTGTTTCGGTGATCTCGGAGTCCGGAGTAAGTGCCTCTGCTCCAGTGCTCCTAGCTCCGTTAAAGTAGTAGCCCGCTTCTAGGTCTAGTGCTCTGCACGAAGAAGAGAGGGCGCGAATCGCGCCCTCTCTTCACGTATGTTACTGCCTGAGCATCCAGGCTGGTAATGGGCAAGCTCGCCGCTCCGCCTGTCGACGTTGGACTAATGCCACCATAGCACGCTCTCGGACATCTGTGGAGCGTCCCTGTAGACGGGATTGGTACCGCCATTCAATCCATTCGACGCTCTCTGATTAAGCAAGGGAAGTCCAACGTCGTTCGTACATCATGGCGTAGGGGGTGAGTGGGGCGAGCCGCCAAGCGAGAATAGTTCGGAGCAGGTGGTGAAGAACGTGCTCACGGCAGGGTGCAACCCGAGTGTTCGTCGCAGAAAGCTTTGGTCCGGCTACTCTACCTGGGCAACACGTACACGGCGTACGCGACGTCCGGCAGTGGAGATTACCTCTATGGTCAGGCCTTTTAAGTCAACCACGTCGCCGGAGGCTGGGATCCGTCCCAAGTAGGTAGAGAGCAGGCCAGCGACCGTATCGAAACCGTCGCCTTCCAGAGCGGTCTGAAACAGTTCATTCAACTCGTCCAGGGTAACCCGTCCGTCCATTACGACCTCACGCTCATTTACACGTGTAATCGGAGGTTCCTCGGTACCAAACTCGTCCTCAATCTCACCGACGATCTCTTCAAGGAGGTCTTCGATAGTTACAACGCCTTCAGTACCGCCGTACTCGTCCACCACCAGGGCCAGGGTTACCCGCCGCTCCTGGAATTCCTGGAGCAGCTCGTCAAGGGGCTTGGAGTCCGGGATGAACATAGGTGGCCTGACGATGTCTGCTAGCTCCACCTTCTGCTCCGGCGAGGCGATACTCTGGAGCAGATCACGGGCGTGAGCGATCCCCACAACGTCATCAATTGATCCGCGATACACAGGGACACGGCTATGGCCAGAGTCGACCATGATAGCGGCCACATCGGACAAGGACATGTCGACATCCGCTGCCACCAGGGCAATCCTAGGCACCATTATCTCCCGAGCAGTGGCATCTTCCAGATGCAGGATCCCCTGTATCATCCGCCGCTCGTCCGGGTCCGCCTCCCTGACCTCCTCCTCCACCGTGGCCTCCTCATGAGACGCGGGCTGACCGCCGTTGGCGGCCGGCAGGCCGCTTCCGCTGAGACGTGTCGGGACTCCACCCAACCGTTCCACCAACGCAAGTGGGAGCCCCAGGGCACGGTCGATCCCCGCGAGAACCGGCGCCACAATTTTCACGATTCCTATGTAGTACCGCTGACCTACGGCCTGAGCTGCGCCTTGAGCCACAACGATCATGGCAAGAGCGACTGCCCCCAGGAACGCAACTAGGCCCCAACCTATGTCAGCACCTACTCCCAAGGCAGCAAGGGTAAGGCCAATGGTAAGGACAGAAGCCAGCCTAATCAGGGACAACAGGACAACTACACGGACATGGTGTGTGAGAACCCTACTCACTGAGGGCGGCAGGGGCTCGTCCGCCCTGGCAACGCTCTGTTCCAGAAGAAGTATGGCCGCCCGAGCCAGACTCGCCCCGACAAATACGAGGAGAGACACCACTAGGGCAGCGGTCGCTAATGAACTTTCACTATCCAAACTTGCTTTGTCCTCCTTGCTTAGGACCCAGTCGCTGCGTTACCCGAACCCTTCTTCTTATGTTCAATGCGCGCAGGTACTCCTATCGCTACGCTATCCGGGGGTACGTCCCTATTGACGACAGAGCCTGCGGCCGTGGCAGCCCTTGCACCGACGCGCACGGGTGCCACCAGCATTGTGTCGCTGCCGATGAAAGCCCCGTCCTCTATGATCGTGCGGTTCTTGCTCACGCCATCAAAGTTGCATGTGACTGCACCTGCTCCTATGTTGACCTCTTCTCCTACGTCGGAATCACCAACATAGCTGAAGTGACCAATTGCTGTGCCACGGCCCAACCTGCTGTTCTTGATCTCGACGTAGTTCCCTACGAAGACGCCCCGCTCAAGTACGGCACCTTCTCTCAGATGGCTAAAGGGACCCACGATAACTTTGGGCTCCAGACGTACGCCTTCCAGCACCGAGGCACCGATAGTGCAGTCATCGCCCACCACTGAGTCGTACACTGCTGCGCCCGGCCCTAAAACGCACCGCTCCCCAATCGCGGTGGTACCGTTCAGCGTGGTGTTAGGATGAATGGTGGTATCGCGCCCAAGAGTTACCCCCACCTGGATATAGGTGGCGTCCGGGTCTACAATTGTGACGCCCGCCAGCATCCAGCGCCGCAGGATACGCTCCCTCATGGCGCGCTCTCCCTGAGATAGCTGCACCCGGTCGTTGACGCCTAGCACCTCCATGGCCTCTCGGGACTCCACGCTTTCTACTTTGGCCCCAGCACCGGCGGCCAGGTTCACTAGATCGGTAAGGAAGTACTCCTTCACCTCGGAGACCGCTATCTTTCGCAGCGCCGGCCACAGCCACTGACCATCAAAGGCATATGCGCCGCCGTTGACCTCGGAGATCGCAAGCTGGGTCTCATCCGCTACCCTCTCCTCTACGACCTCGGTGATATGACCGGATGAGGGGTCGCGCACTACTCGCCCCAGACCATCGGGGGAAGCCAGTCGGGAAGTAAGTATGGTGACCGCGGCCTGCTCTAATTGATGGCGCTCCATGATCTCGGCCAGGGTAGAAGGCAGTAAAAGGGGCGTGTCGCCGTACAGGACAAGGATATTGGAGGCTCTGCCCTGGAGCAGCTCTTCTGCCTGTAGCAGGGCGTGGCCGGTGCCCTGTGGGTCCGGCTGCTCGACGTATTCGACCAGATCGCCCAAGGAGTCGCGGACTGCGGTGGCGCCGGGCGCGACCACCGCCGCCACCAGGCCGGCATGCACCTCTCCAAGAGCGTCCAGCACATGGTGGACCATCTCTCGACCGCATACCGGGTGAAGTACTTTGGGCAGGTCAGAATTCATGCGGGTCCCGTCCCCCGCAACAAGGATCACAGCCGCCCAATCTGTGTCAGGGTTAACCATCAGTGACAAAAAAACCTACCGCACCCCAAGTAGAGGGGCATCGATAGGTTTATTCGATCTGCAGTCCGATTCCATTCAGGAAGCTCCGCTTCCAAAGCTATCCTACATGACACGAGGAGTAGGTGTCAAGGAAGGAGATAGAATCGGCGGCAGAACGGTAACTCTCTACCTGTTTCGCCATATTTCGGCCACAAGGTCATGCATAGCGTAAATGAGTAGCCCTACATGTAACTCGCATAGTCGATTCTAGGTGGATGCAGATAGCCCCATGCTATAATACAGCACCGGAGAGGTGGCCGAGAGGCTTAAGGCGCCGTTCTCGAAAAGCGGTATCCCTTATGGGGATCGTGGGTTCGAATCCCACCCTCTCCGCCAGGGTAATACCGTGGTTTCGTACAACGGAGAGGTGCTGGAGTGGCCGAACAGGCGCGCCTGGAAAGCGCGTGTCTCGAGCAATCGGGACCGTGGGTTCGAATCCCACCCTCTCCGCCATATGGCGCGCAAAATCAGATAAGCGGTGACGAGTTCCGTCGCATAACTCATATCTCTTGAACCAGACTGAACTGCAATAGTGGGTGGCCTTTCGGCGTGTGCCTGCTATAGGCACAGTCAGAATACGCCTGCTACTGGAAAGATACGGCTCTCTGGAGGAGGCATGGTCGGCGTCAACATCCTCCCTGACGGATGCAGGCTTGGACCGTAAAGCAGTGTCTTCACTGACGGCGGCCCGAAGCAAGGTGGATCCGCCAGTTGAGATGGAACGCCTGGAAACGCCTGGAGAGGGCAGGAGTCCGGGCCGTACCCTGGGACGACCCATACTACCCGCCCCGACTGAAGGAGGTGTACGACCTCCCAGCGGTCCTCTTCGTGAAGGGGACACTGATCCCCGAGGATGAGAGGTCAGTAGCAGTGGTGGGCACACGCAGGGCCACAGCATACGGCAGAGAGGCCGCCAGCCAGATCTCCACAGACCTTGCTAGGAGCGGCATCACTATAGTCAGCGGCCTGGCTAGGGGCATAGACGCCATCGCTCACAGGGCGGCGCTGGACGCGGAAGGGCGCACCATAGCGGTCCTGGGAAACGGCCTGGACACCATCTACCCACCGGAGCACGCCGCACTGGCATCGCAGATCGCAGAATCCGGCGCCCTGGTCAGCGAATACGCGCTGGGCGTCCGTCCTGAGGCCAGGAACTTCCCCAGACGCAACCGCCTGTTGAGCGGTATGACACTGGGCACCCTAGTTATCGAAGCGCCAGTAGGAAGCGGCGCCATCTGGACAGTCAGGCATGCGCTGGAGCAGGACCGTGAGGTGTTCTGTGTCCCCGGCAGCATCTTTTCCCCGAACAGCCTCGCCACCAACCAGTTGATCCAGCAAGGCGCCAAGCTGGTGATGGACTACAAGGACGTGTTGGAGGAGCTGAACTTGGCCGGAATCGGGGAGCAGCTGCCCATGCAGGCGCTGTTCACACCCGACAACGACACCGAGGCAGCGCTTCTGAGTCATATAACGTATGAGCCAGCGCATATCGACGAGCTGGGCCGCCTCTCAGGGTTGCCCATATCCACAGTAAGCGGTACTCTAGCTATGATGGAATTGAAAGGGTTGGTAGCACAGGTCGGCGCCATGAGCTATGTACGCACCCGCGAGGTAGCGGCTCCCTACAGCGCCGTTAACTAATATTATGGCTAAGAATCTAGTAATCGTAGAATCCCCCGCCAAGGCTCGTACCGTCGGACAGTACCTAGGCAACGACTATGAGGTCATAGCGTCCCTGGGCCACGTCCGGGATCTGCCATCTGGCAACATGGGTGTAGAGGTGGAGAAGCAATTCGCCCCCACCTACGAGGTCCTGAAGAACAAAACCAAAGTGGTTCAGGAACTGAAGAAGGCATCCAAGAACGCCGAAGCTATCTACCTGGCAACCGACCCGGACAGGGAAGGGGAGGCAATATCCTGGCACCTAGTGAGCGCCGCCGGCTGGGGCAAACGCACCACGCGCAGAGTGGTGTTCCACGAGATAACAGATGTTGCCGTCAAAGAGGCATTTAACACCCCACGCGACATAGACATGAATCTGGTAAACGCACAGCAGGCCAGGCGGATCCTGGACCGGCTGGTGGGATACCAGCTCAGCCCTCTCCTGTGGCGCAAGATCAGTGGCGGCCGAAAGCTGGGCCTCTCTGCCGGACGCGTGCAGTCGGTAGCTCTGCGGCTGGTCGTTGACCGCGAGGATGCTATAGAGGCCTTCACTCCTAAGGAGTACTGGAGCATCAAGGCCAACCTTCGGCATGAGGGAAACGACCTCTCACAGAACCAGAGAGCGGAGTTCAGCGCCACGTTGCGCGGTATCAAAGGGCAGCGGAAGGCCCTAGAGATGCCTTCCGAGTCGTCAGCGCGTGAAATAGTGGACGCCTTGGAAGAGGCCTCATACTCGGTGGCAGAGGTGCAGTTGAAGGAGGTCCGATACAAGCCTGCGGCACCTTTCACAACGAGCACCCTCCAGCAGGAGGCGTGGCGCAAGCTGCGGTTCTCGGCCAGGAAGACCATGAGCGTTGCCCAGCAGCTCTACGAAGGCCTGCCTATAGGGCCCGACGGCGCTGTGGGCCTTATAACCTACATGCGAACTGACTCCACCAACGTGGGGCCAGATGCGGTCCGTGAAACGGTGGCTCTTATACGCGCAAAGTACGGCACGGAGTACGCACCCAAGACTCCCCGGACCTACACGAAAAAGTCCAGGGGTGCCCAGGAGGCACATGAAGCCATACGGCCCACCGCCATAGAGCGGGAGCCAAGCATACTACAGCCGCACCTTAACCGAGATCAGGCCAGGCTCTATGACCTGATATGGACACGGATGACGGCAAGCCAGATGTCAGACGCTGTAGCCGATTCTACACGCGTAGCAATTAACGCCAAAGGCCTACGGTCGCAAGGCGTCACCTACGTCTTCAGGGTAAGCGGCTCGGTGCTCAAGTTCCCTGGATACCGCGCACTGTACCTGGAGGACAGGGACGAACCCGGCGAAGAGGACGAAGACCAGAAAGGGCTGCCCAGGCTAAGCGTCAGCGACATGCTCCGATGCCTGGGGCTGGATCCGGAACAGCACTTCACTGAGCCGCCACCTCGATTCACTGAAGCAACGCTGGTGCGTGCACTGGAAGAGGCCGGCATAGGCAGGCCAAGCACCTACGCACCCATCCTTTCCATCATCACGGACAGGAACTACGCGACCAAGGACCAGGGGCGGTTTAAGCCCACGCAGTTGGGCAGAGTCGTGTGTAAGCAGCTCACAGACCACTTCCCGGATGTGATGGACGTCGGGTTCACCGCCGCGATGGAAGGAAACCTGGACGACATAGCGAATGGGGATAAGCAGTGGGTCCCAGTGCTGAAGGAGTTCTACGGCCCGTTCGAGGAAGCACTAAACGCCGCCGCCGAAGAGATGCCCCGGGTCAAGGTAGAGGAGAAGACGGACGAGGTGTGCGATCTATGTGGCCTACCTATGGTCATCAAGACAAGCCGCTTTGGCAGGTTCCTGGCGTGCACAGGCTTCCCAGATTGCCGCGGCAAGAAGTCGTTGCTGAAGAGTACGGGAGTGATATGCCCCGAGTGCAACAACGGCCAGTTGGTGGAGCGACGCGGCAAGGGAAGGACATTCTACGGATGCACTACCTACCCGGAGTGCACCTTCACCGTGAGTCAACGGCCTCTGCCAGAGCCATGCCCGGAGTGCGAGGGGCTTCTGGTCGCCAGCGGACGTGACAACGCACGGTGCCTCAAGTGCGCGTACCGCGGCCCGGTCCCGGAGCCTGAGTTGACCGAGGTTGGCGTCTAGACGCTTACGCCCGGTGAGCAGCCTGCATATGGACTCACTCCTTCAAGAGTATCGCCAGCACCTCGTTGGCGAGCGCGTTCTGGCCCCTGCCACCGTTCGCAACTACCTTGACGACCTGACGCCATTCCTCCAGTTCCTTGACTCCGAGCAGCTGTCCGGTGGCGAAAGGCTCGGCGACTTACGAGATTTCCTGTTGCGTAACGGTGAGTCCTCCATCAATCAGGAGTACAGGCGACTGCTGCTGAGCTATGTCGCGTGGCTGATGGGCACCAGGGCCACCAAGCCTGGCCAGGCCAACCAGAGCAAGGGACACGCCAGGGCAAGCGTTGCACGCAACCTGGCCAGTCTGCGCTCCTTCTTTAGATACCTCGTAGATCTAGGGCTTGCGCCGGCAGCACCTGTGTGGAACCGGGGGTCCAGCGCTATGCGTGGACTGGTCCCACGGCTTCCGCAGCGACTACCTCAGGCCCTCTTTCACCAGGAGGCCCAGGCCCTGGTGGACCAACCAGGTAGCTCTCCAGCTGAATCCAGACCGGAGCCGCTTGTGCTACGGGACGGGGCTATCCTGGAGCTCCTGTACGGTTCCGGCCTGCGACTGTCGGAGCTGGAGAGGCTGGACACGAGTGACGTCGACCTGGTGCAACGCATGGTGCGAGTCACCGGTAAAGGCAACAAGCAGCGCTCCGTTCCCCTGAGCCGGCCCTGTACTCAGACGCTGAGCCACTATTTGGAGCGGGCACGACCCCAACTGCTGACCTCCCGCTCAAGCAATGCGCTGTTCCTCAACAAATACGGGAGCCGTCTCTCTGGACGCAGCGTCCAAGGACTGGTTCGGCGCTACGCCCTACGGGCAGGGCTGACCCACGGCGTCCACACACATACGCTGCGCCACTCATTCGCCACGCACCTGCTGGACGGCGGCGCCGACCTCCGTGTCGTTCAGGAGCTATTGGGCCATGCCACTCCAGCCACTACCCAGATATACACCCACGTGAGCACCGCGCAGGCCCGGAAGGTGTACCTGTCAACTCACCCGCGGGCAGCGCAGGATGAGGATCAGTCGTGACATACCTTGTTGTGAACGGTCCCAATCTCAACACACTTGGCCGCAGGGATCCGGCCATCTACGGCACACTTACGCTCCAAGAGATCCAGGACAGGATCACCAGTAGGGGCAAGGAGCTGGGAGTGGAATTATCCTTCTTCCAGTCCAACAGCGAAGGAGCTATCATAGACCATCTCCAGCAAAACGGGCCGTCCTCTGAGGGTGTCATTATCAATCCTGGGGCACTGACTCACTACAGTGTGGCCCTGCGAGATGCCCTGGCGGACCTGGGGGTACCCATTGTTGAGGTACACCTGTCCAATATCCATGCCAGGGAGGCATTCCGCCGCCGCTCGGTGACGGCGGGCGCGGTGAGCGGCCAAATTGCCGGTCTGGGTTGGCGTGGGTACATCGCTGCACTGGAGTACCTGGTGGACGAAAGCAGCAACGACTAAGAATTGGCCTCCCCCGCCTCATGGCGAGGGTACCATACCACCCAATAAACGGTATCGATGTAGAGGAAGAAGATAATGAGCCAACGCCTGACCAATCTCAGGAATGTCTTGAAGGATAGGAACATGGATGCGTTGCTGGTCTCCGCAGAGGAGAACCGGCGCTATCTGTCCGGGTTCACTGGCTCGGCCGGATACCTGTTCATCACCCAGGAAGACGCAGCGCTGGCAACCGACTTCCGCTACTACGAGCAGGTGGAGCAGCAGGCACCAGAGTTCCGCCTGGTGCGCGTCACTGGTGGGAGCAGCTGGCTCTCAGACATGGTGGCGGAAGCCGGCGCTAGAAGGATAGGGTTCGAGAGCGACGACATGAGCGTGGCCATTCACCAACACCTGACCAAGATGCTGAAGGAGTCGTCCGCGCTGGAAGGCAAACGGGTGCGATTGGCGTCTACAACGGGAATCACCGTGGAGTTGCGCGCCCTCAAGGAGCCCAACGAGATGGAGCTTCTTCAACGGGCCATCGACATCAGCGACCAGGCCATAGATAGGGTGGCGCCCACCATAAAGGCGGGCCAGACGGAAGCTGAGGTGGCCTGGCAGTTGGAGCTGGCCATGCGCGAGCTAGGAGCGGAAAGCATCTCGTTCGACACCATCGTCGGCTCTGGACCTAACGCCGCCCTACCCCACCACCGCGCGGGCGAACGGGTCATCCAGGAAGGCGAGTCAATAGTAATAGACATGGGGGCTAAGTACGAGGGGTACTGCAGCGACCTGACAAGGACCATCGTGATTGGCACCCCGGACGAAACGTTCCGCCGAGTGTACGATACCGTCTTGGGAGCACAGCTCACAGCGATGGCCACGGTACAACCGGGCATGACTGGCGCAGAGGCCGACAGCCTGGCGCGCAAGGTCATTGAGGACGCGGGCTATGGCGATAATTTCGGCCACGGTCTGGGTCACGGGGTCGGCCTGGCCGTCCACGAACACCCGCGTGTGGGGCCTCGCTCCGAAGATGTGCTGCAAGAAGGTATGGTATTCACCATCGAACCGGGCATCTACCTGTCGGGCTGGGGAGGCGTACGAATAGAGGACGTGGTAGTACTGGAGAAATCGGGCGCCAGGCCCCTGAGTAAAGCTACCAAGCAGGACAGGTACGGAGGATAGGTATGGTCATCAGTTTCGGCGAGCTGCGCAAGGGAGTAACCATAGAGCTGGACGGGGAGCCCTATCAGGTTGTGGAATACTCCCACCACAAGATGCAGCAGCGTGCGCCGGTCATTCGCCTGCGGCTTCGGGAGCTGCGGACCGGCCGCTCGGTGGACCGCACCTTCAATGGATACGACGTAAAGCTGACCCTGGCAGCAGTGGACCAACGCACGGCCCAGTACATCTACCAGGACGCAGACCAATACTACTTTATGGACTCAGAGACTTACGACCAGTACCCGATAAGCGGGGAGATGCTTGGCGACAACCTCCGCTACCTGAAGGAACAAGCTATGGTGGAGGTGATGTTCTACCGAGATGAACCCATAGCCGTAGAGTTGCCGACTTTCGTGGAACTGACTGTGGCAGACACGCCGCCCTCGATCAAGGGCAATACGGCCGCTGGTGCCACCAAGCCGGCGGTTCTTGAGACAGGAGTGCCGATCAACATACCCTACTTTGTGAACAACGGGGACGTTGTGCGGGTGGATACGCGCACGGGCAACTACCTGGAACGAGTGAGCTAACTCGCCCCTCATCCATATTTCGGCACAGTCCGCAAGCCGAATTGGCACCGCATCATCCCCTCTAGCAACTCTTCGTCGCCCTTGCACAATAAGTACCGAGCATTTAACTAAACTATGGCCGTATATACTGTCACACAGATCACCACCTACCTGAAGGGCTCACTGGACCGCGACGCCTTTCTGAACGACCTGTGGGTCAACGGAGAGGTGTCCAACCTTTCACGCTCCTCGGCGGGCAATCTCTATTTCACAGTCAAGGACGCAGACAGCCAGTTGCGGTGCGTCATGTTCCGCTCCGAGTCCGGCGGCGGGGATATGGTGACCAACGGGGGGGCTGTCATCGTTCATGGACGGTTGTCGCTATACCCGGCCCGGGGCGAGGTCCAGGTATACGTGGACCTTGTACAGCCCGAAGGCACCGGTGAGTTGTACCTGGAGCTGGAGCGTCTCAAGTTGCAACTCGAGGAAGAGGGCCTGTTCGATCCCACGCGGAAGCGGCCCCTACCTGTCTTCCCCAGCAAGGTAGGCATCGTCACGTCACCGACAGGATCGGTCTTCCACGACATCTGCAACGTCATAGAGAGGCGCTATCCCCTAACGGAGGTGGTGCTGTCGCCCACGCTGGTACAGGGAGACCGGGCGGCGGCGGAGATCGTTGCAGCAATCCGCGCCCTGAACGACCTGGGGGGGATAGACGTGATCATAGTGGCACGTGGAGGCGGCTCCCTGGAGGAGTTGTGGCCCTTCAACGAGGAGGCAGTAGTCCGTGCCATCTACACCAGCCGAGTCCCGATCATCAGCGGCGTGGGCCACGAAACGGACACCACCATATCCGACATGGTAGCCGACCTCAGAGCACCCACACCGTCAGCGGCGGCGGAGATAGCCGTGCCGGACGCCACACGCCTGCAAGGGCAGGTGGCTCTCCTCCAGCGGGACGCCTTCAACACCATGACCCAGCAGACCGCTCACCACCGGCAGGGGTTGGAAATTGCGGTGCAGCGCCTCAGGACCGCCAGCCCTCAAGTTGAGGCATGGCAGCAGCGGGTTGACGAGTTGACCCAGTCACTGGCCCGGGGCCTGACGACCTCACTGATCCTGGCCCGAGAGCGGTTCGCAGGCATGGAATTGCGGCTGACCTCCCTGGACCCCCAGGCCGTCCTGCAAAGGGGCTACGCAGTGATCCAGCGCACCTCCGACGGATCGTTGGTGACAAGTACCACTCAAGTCCAGAGCGATGAGGAACTGAATGTCACCGTCCACGACGGTAGCTTTGACGTGCGGGCTGTATAATTACGTCGGGAGCCGCGCCCATAGCACCGACCTGACGGACGCAGTCCGAAGGCGGGCACGCGAGTAGTTGCACACATTCATCGTAAGCAAAGGTCAATCGAACCAATATGAGTACCAGCGAACACCCCCCCTTTGAAGAGGCGTTCACCAAGTTGGAAGAGTCAGTGCGTACTCTGGAAGCGGGAGGCGTCTCCTTGGAGGAGGCCACCCTGCTGTTTGAGGAGGGAATGCGCCTGGCACGCGTCTGCCACCAGCATCTGAGCGCCACGGAGTTGAAGATCACCCACCTGCAGCGGTCCTTCGGAGAGCAGATGGAGATGCTAGGCGGACAGGAAAAGGCCGAAGATACGGAGCAGTAGGAAAGCTTCCTACCCCTGCACGGACACCAGATAACCGTAATTGGAAAGCGATGCTTAGGACAGACCTGCACGTACACACCCGCTACTCATTTGACTGCGGGACGGACCCGAAAAGGCTGGTGACACGTTGCCTCCGGCGAGGCCTGAACTGTGTTGCAGTGACCGACCACAACACGATACGAGGGGCCATTGCCGTAAGAGAACTTGCCCCGTTCCAGGTTATCGTAGGTGAGGAAATAAGCACCACCGGGGGGGATATCATCGGCCTGTTCCTGGAACAGGAGGTGCCCGCCGGGCTTGAGCCAACGGAGGCGGCGCGGCGCGTCAAGGAGCAAGGAGGGCTAGTCTCTATACCCCATCCTTTTGACAGGCTACGAGGCTCCGCGGTATCCGCGCAGGCGCTGGCAGAGGTCCTTCCCCTGGCGGACACCGTAGAGGCATTCAATGCCCGCAACGTACTGGCCGGTTCCGACAAGCAGGCCGCGGCACTGGCACTGGCCGCAGGCAAGATCCCGATCTCCGTCAGCGACGCGCACACGCTGGGAGAGCTCGGTCGCACTTACGTAGACATGATGGAGTTCGATGGGACGTCCAGCGGATTCATGGCATCGCTGCGTCATGGGTCGTTGGTAACCCGCCGCAGCAGTCCCCTGGTACACCTTGCCACAACCTATTACAAGCTCAGGCGGCACCCGCAGCCAGACGAGGCCGAACAACGCCTCTCAGGACGGTAGCACATGCTTGAGTTGGGCTGGTTCTCTACAGGCCGAGGTGAGGGGTCCCACAACCTGCTGCGCCTTGTGCAGGAGCAGATCACCGGCGGCAGCCTGCCAGCCAGAATCCAGTTCGTGTTCTGCAACCGAGAGCCGGGAGAGGCCGAGGGAAGCGATCAATTTGCGGACCTGGTGCGCTCATACGGGATACCGCTGGTGGCAATGTCCTCCCAGAGGTTCCGCAGAGAGCACAACGCCCGCTCCTTCAACCAGGTGCGAGAGGAGTTCGACCAGGAGGCACTGAAGCGGCTGGCAGACTTCAATCCGTATATGGTCGTTCTGGCGGGCTACATGCTGTTCACAGCCGCCGAGATGTGTCAGCGATTCAACATGATCAACCTTCATCCCGCCAAACCAGGCGGGCCGGTCGGGACGTGGCAGCAGGTAATCTGGGAGCTGATAGGGCAGCAGGCGCAGGAGGCAGGCGCCCAGATCCAGCGCGCCACCATGGACTGGGATCAGGGCCCGGTCATTAGCTACTGCACATTCCCCATAACCGGCCCGGACTTCGATCCGCTGTGGGAAGCGCTGGGCAGCCGCTCAGTGGAGGAGTTGAAGGCCACCTACTGGGAGGACCTGCCCCTGTTCCAGCGCATACGCACCGAGGGAATCAAACGGGAGGGGCCCCTGGTACTTGAGACGATACGAGCCATTGCCAACGGCAGTGTGGACATGGTCCAGGTGGAGGCAAGGGCATTCACCGCGCTGTGCCTCAACGGCGAGATAGAGTCGCAACTGGGGATGGACTAGGCTGACCGCCGCTCGGCCAGGGGCTCACCGATGGCATCGAACAGAATGGGCTCTTTGATGCCATGAATGATATCGCTATCGATCACGCAGCTCGCCGCTTCAGGCAGCGAGGGCAGCTCATACATGATGTCCAGCAGCGCATCTTCGATGATGGTACGCAGTGCCCGCGCACCTGTCTTGCGCTTCATGGCCTCTTCGGCCACTGCTTCCAGGGAGTCATCGGCGAAGGAGAGGTCCACGCCGTCCAGACTGAATAGATGGCGGTACTGCTTGACGAGGGCATTCTTCGGCTCCGTCAAGACCTTGATAAGGTCGTCCTTGTCCAGGCCGTCCATGCTTACAACCACGGGCAGGCGACCTATCAACTCCGGGATGAACCCGTAACCCAGCAGGTCGTCGTTGGAGACTAGCTTAAGGATGTCTGAGGCAGTGTCATCGGTGAGACCGGCACGGAAACCCAGGGACCTGGCTCCATTGGCCACGCGCTTGGACACGACCTCATCCAGACCCTCAAACGAGCCACCACAGATGAACAGGATACCCTCGGTGTCTATCTGAATAAACTCCTGTTGTGGGTGCTTGCGCCCACCTTGCGGCGGCACATTGGCCACGGTCCCCTCAATGATCTTCAGAAGGGCCTGCTGAACGCCCTCACCGGAGACGTCTCTAGTTATGGAAGGGTTGGAACTCTTACGGGCGATCTTGTCTATCTCATCGATGTAGATGATGCCATGCTCGGCCTTGGCCGTATCGAAGTCGGCGGCCTGGAGCAGGCGGAGCAGTATATTTTCCACATCCTCGCCCACGTAGCCCGCCTCTGTCAGCGAGGTAGCGTCACATATGCAGAACGGCACGTCTAGAATGCGGGCCAGTGTCTGCGCAAGTAGGGTCTTGCCCGAACCTGTGGGTCCAACGAGCAGTATATTGCTCTTCTGTATCTCTACGTCGTCCGGGGAGCCTTTTCCCCGCACACGCTTATAGTGGTTGTAAACTGCGACGCTCAGGATCTTTTTCGCCCGTTCCTGGCCGATCACGTATTCGCTCAGGAGGCGATGCACCTCTTTAGGGATGAGCAGCGCAGACTTATCCGCAACGTCAGCGGGTTCAGGTACGCTCTGTTCGCCAAGTATCTGTCCGCATGCGGCAACGCATCCTTCGCAGATGAACACCTTGCCCTGCCCGGCGATAAGGCGTCCCGCCTGCGCCTGGAGATTGCCGCAGAAGGAGCAGGTGTATTCCTTGCCACCCTTGCCGGATGTAGTCAAGGTCTATCCTTTCCTACCCCCGTGTGCTTCAAGCCGATGCCGCCGCCGCTTCCGTCTGCTCCCGGCTCAACACCTCGTCAACCAAGCCGTACTCCTTGGCCTGGTCCGCACTCAGATAGTAGTCTCTGTCTGTATCCCTGGCTATATTCTCGTAAGGTTGCCCGGTTTGCTCGGAGATGATGGTGCGGATCCTGTCTTGAAGGCGCAGGATCTCCCGGGCCGCTATCTCTATATCTGCAGCCTGGCCCTGAGCGCCGCCCATGGGCTGGTGCATGTGGACCGTGGCGTTGGGCAGGGCATACCGCTTGCCGGGTGCCCCGCTGCACAGCAGGACGGTTGCCATACTGGCGGCCATCCCCACGCAGATGGTGGATACGTCTGGCCGGATGATCTGCATAGTGTCATAGATGGCCAACCCAGAGCTAATTACGCCTCCCGGACTGTTGACGTACAGGTTGATGTCCTTCTCGGGGTCCTCTCGTTCCAGATATAGGAGCTGCGCCATCACCAGGTTGGCCACGGGATCGCTTATGGCAGTACCCAGAAATACGATACGCTCCCGCAGCAGGAGTGAATAAATGTCGAAGGCCCGCTCTCCACGAGACGAACTTTCCACGACCATGGGAATTATGTCGCTGAATCTATCCGGTCTTTCCAACATCTTACGTCCCTCCTGGACACTTATTCAGGGTTATACCGACGGGCTTCAGCCCTCAGGCTGCTCCTCCGCCGATTCCACGGTTTCGTCGACCTTCTTTCGCTGCCTTGTAGTGCGCCGCCTGGGGGTCGCGGCCTTGGGACTGTCCGCTGCCCCTTCAGCGATCTCCACCAGCCGCGCCACCGCCTTACGCCTTACTATCGCCTGTTCCAGGGAACTCAGACCATCCGGGGTGTCCAGCTCCCTGCGCAGGCCCACGGCCTGAGGGCCGGCTGCTTCCAACAGGGTCTTCTTATCCTCTTCAATCTCATCGGTAGAGGCCGTCAGACTTTCCAACTCGGCAAGCTGGCGCAGGGCATAGCCCCGGTTCAGCCGTTTGAGCACCGCCTCCCTGGCCTCCGCATGATGCTCCTCAGAACTCTTGCCCACCGTCTGGAGGTACTGCTCCATGCCGACTTGCTGTTTTAGCAGCGCATCCTGTTCGTCATGGAGTAGATGCTCGACTTCGTGCTCGACGATAAGGTCTGAAAGCTCCATGGTGGTCCGGCTGACCAACTGCTCTATGACGGCATCCTCATACCGACGCCGGGCTGCTTCCTCCTCCTGTGTGCGAATGCCGTTACGTATGTCTTCCCGCAGGGCCTCCAGAGTGTCGAATCCCTGGCCGACACCTTTGGCAAATTCGTCATCAATATCCGGCACCTTCTTCTCCTTGACCTCATGAACGGCCACGGAAAAGGTACATTCCTTACCTACCAGACCGGCGTCCTGATAGTCCTCAGGGAATGCGATGGAGAACTCCTTGGACTGTCCCTGCTCCATGCCAACCAACTCCTGAGCAAAACCAACCACCGGGTTGGGATTATCAGCAAGGGCCATGTAAGCGACGCCCTTCTGATCGGTGACTTCACGACCGTCAACCACTGCGCGCACGTCCAGAGTGACACGATCCTCCAGTGCCACGGGACGTTCCGCAGGCTCCCACGGCGCAAGCTCCCATGCCAGATGGTCCAGCGTCTCCTTCAACTGCTCCTCAGACACCTCCACGGATTCACGGGGGTGTCTGATATCGCGATAAGCATCCAGAACGACCTTGGGCATCAATGGGACGGTTGCCGTGAAAACAAACGGTTCCTTGGTGATTATCTCCAAATGCGGAATCCCGCCCTGGTCAAGACTCTCCTGAACAACCGCCTTCTCCAATGCCTCAGGCATCAGAATTTCCAACGCATCGTCAACCAGTGAGTCCCTGCCAACGTAGGGCTCTACAACCGCCCTGGGCGCCTTTCCTTTGCGGAATCCTGGTATGTTCAGCTGTTGCGCGGCGCGTTTGAACGCCCGTTCCATGTAGGGGTCCAACTCCTCCTGGTCCATCTCAATGTTGAGAAGGACCTCACGCTTGGGCAGCTCTTCCGCTGTAACTTTCAAATACCCCTCCGTCTACTAACACCGATGCCGCCCCCGAAGAAGCGGCACACTGTTACACCAGCTTGCATTCGATTATAGCACGAGGATACCAGCGGTTAGAAATAGTCAGATGGCCGTATGGCCCCGCCCCCCCCTCGGGGACTCCAAGTAGGGCACCCGACTCCTGTCGGAGCTGGGGTTCAGCGGGAGAGTAAACCAGGCGAAGCCTGCTACTCCACTATGCGGATGTGAAGCTCCTCCAGCTGTTCCTGAGGCACCGGCGCAGGTGTGCGGAACAGGGGGTCCGCTCCGCTTTGGGTCTTCGGGAAGGCGATGACATCCCGGATGGATTCGGCGTGGTCGGACAACAGCATCAGAAGGCGATCTATGCCAGGAGCAATGCCGCCGTGCGGCGGCGCGCCGTACTCCAGCGCCCCCAGAAGCTGGCCGAACCTCTCCTCCATCTGCTCATCCGTATAACCCAGGAAACGCATGATGCGCTCCTGCCGCTCCCTCACATGATTACGAATACTGCCGCTGGCCAGTTCCTCTCCGTTGCACACCAGGTCATAGTGCCGTGCGCGTACTTTGCCAGGGTCGGTATCAAGCAGGCCCCACTGGTCTTCAGCCGGAGCGGTGAACAGGTGGTGGGACGGCTGCCAGCCCTTCGTATCGTCGTCCCACTCGAACAGAGGAAAGTCTGTGACGAAGGCGAAATGCAGGACCGATGGGTCCGCCAGCCCCAGTCGCTGCCCCATCTCATTGCGAAGCTGGGAAAGCGCCGTATTCACCACGCGTTCCTGGTCGGCCACTATTAGCACCATGTCGCCGGGGCCGGCCCCTGTGCGTTGCGCTATCTCCCTCACCTGCTCCAGTGTCAGGTACTGGGCGGCGTTGGAACGCACCTGCTCCATGGTCAGGCTACCCAGGGAAGCCGCCTCACCGCTCAACCCTATTGTGATCAGGCCGCGAGCACCCCGCGTCTGTGCGAATGAGGTAAGCTCCTCCACTTGCCGCCGGGAGTAGGCTGCGCACCCGGGTGCTGAGAAGCCTTTGACCACACCCCCGCCTTCTACCGCCTGTTTCAGGATGTGCGACTCGGAGGCAGCAGCGATGTCGCTGAGGACAGCCAACTCCAGCCCAAAGCGCAGGTCCGGCTTGTCTGTGCCGTACCGATTCATTACGTCGTCATGGCGCAAGCGAGGAAAGGGCGCGACCGCCTGCCTGTTAGGCACCAAGTCCCGCACGATGCCCGTATACAACTCTTCGATGAGCCCCAACACGTCTTCCTCCTCAACGAAGCTCATCTCCAGGTCAAGCTGGGTGTGCTCGAACTGGCGGTCGCCGCGGGGGTCTTCGTCGCGAAAGCAACGGGCGATCTGGAAGTAGCGCTCAAAGCCGGACACCATGAGAAGCTGCTTGAGCTGCTGCGGCGATTGCGGTAGGGCGTAGAAGGTACCGGGCGTTGTGCGGCTGGGCACCAGGAAGTCCCGGGCGCCCTCCGGCGTGCTTTTGATCAGGATTGGTGTTTCCACCTCCACAAAGTCACGCGCGTCCAGGAAGTCGCGAATGTACTTGACCACGCGGTACCGCAGGATGATATTGTCATGCATGGCGGCGGTGCGCAGGTCCAGGTATCGGTACTGGAGCCGGAGCAACTCGTCGATCTGGCCGCCGCCTACTATCTCGAATGGTGGCGTCTTGGACGGGTTGAGTACCTGGGTGGCATCGGCGTACACCTCCACCTCGCCGGTGGGAAGGTCCGCGTTCTCCGTGCCGGCGGGCCGAACGGCCACCTCGCCCTCCACTAGCACCACCCACTCGCCCCTGAAGGCATCGGCCACGGCGTGTGCCTGGGGAGAGCGTCCAGGGTTGTACACCACCTGGACAATACCCCGGCTGTCCCGCAGGTCTATGAATGTGAGTCCGCCGTGGTCCCGACGGCGGTGTACCCAACCGGCCAGGGTCACCCTTGACCCGGCGTTGCTTTTACGAAGCTCCCCGCATGAGGCTGTCTTTAACAAATTCCGGCGCTCCTCCCACGGTTGGTTGCAACCTGCCTCTGATCCGGTCAAAGGAGCGCCATTCAGCGCGGTTCTTACAGGCACCTCCCGTAGCGCCCACAAGTATAGGGTATGGGGTATGGGCGTTCAATCGTACCCTGAATCCCAGTGCTACCCTCAGTGCTACAATGTGCCCCCAAGCATGACTACCCCTACACCCAATTAGGAGACGCCTATGGCCCTGCTGCTGAAAGAGGACGACGTACGCAACCTGCTCACCATGGATATGACCGTGGCCGCCTTGGAGGAGACGTTCCGGCAGCGAGGCAACGGCCAGGCCGCTGTGCGGCCACGGACCCGGATGGCCATGGCTGGCGGCTCCAACAACCTGATGGGCGGATGGGTGGGCGGCTCCATAAATGCCTACGGCATTAAGATCTACGGCGGCCCTCGCGGAGGCCCCTCCAGTGACGGTGTCCGCCCCACCGGCATGGTGGTCCTCCTGTATGACGGCTCCAACGGCTCCCTCCTGTCCATCGTTGAGGCGGGACAGCTTGGACGCATGCGCACGGGAGCAGCCAGTGGCGTCGCCACAAAGTATATGGCCAGGGAGGACGCCTCGACCGTCGGCATGATAGGGGTCGGGGGACAGGCCGCCACCCAGCTTGAGGCGGTATGCCTGGTTCGCGACATCCGCCACGCGTGGGTGTACAGCCGCACCCCAGAGAAGCGCGAGGCATTTGCCCTCCAGATGGCCCGCGAACTGAACATCACCGTAGATCCCGCAGAGACCGCACGGGACTGCGTGACTCATGCGGATGTAGTCATCACGATTACCAACTCTGCGGAACCCGTCATCGAAGGCCGCTGGCTGAGCGACGGCAGCCACATCAATGCGGCCGGCAGCAACAATATGCTCCATGCGGAGATAGATGTCGGGACCATACGCCACGCTGCGCTCATAGCGGCGGATGACGTTCCACAGGCCAGGACGGAATGCGGCGAGTTGATCGCCGCGGTTTCCAGCGGCGCGGTCCGGTGGGAGCAGGTGGTTGAGCTGGGCGATATCGTGGCGGGCCGTGTGGCAGGTCGGCTTTCTGAAGAGGCCATCACGCTGTTCGAGTCCCAGGGTATCGGTACGGAGGATGTTGCCGCTGCTCGTGTGGTGTACGAGGCGGCAGTGGAACGCGGCGTGGGTATAGAGATGCCTATTTAACCACTGGCCTGTCCTTTGTTGAGGTGCGTTGTGGCGCATGATAGCCCCAGGTATAATGTCGGCGCTCACCTAGCTAACACCACATTCCCATTCAGCGAGGTATTCCATGACCAGCCGTCGCCAGGCAGACTCCAAACACCGCAGCCGGGAGATCACTGAGGGGCCGGAGCGCGCGCCAGCGCGGGCCATGCTCCGCGCAACGGGGTTGGACGACGCCGCACTGGCCAACCCATTCATCGGAGTAGCCAACCTGAGCAGCGAGGTGACTCCCTGCAACTTCCACCTGAGCCGCCTTGTGGCGCGGGTCAAACAGGGTATCCGCTCTGCCGAGGGCACGCCATTCGAGTTCGGCACCATCACAGTAAGCGACGGCATATCCATGGGCACCGAGGGCATGAAGGCGTCGCTGGTAAGCCGCGAGGTCATCGCCGACTCCATAGAGTTGGTGTCCATGGCGGAATGGTTCGACGGCCTGGTGACGGTTGCCGGGTGCGACAAGAACATGCCGGGATGCCTGATGGCGATAGCACGATTGAACATACCGGCGATATTCGTTTACGGCGGCACCATACTGCCGGGCAGGTTCCAGGGCCGTGACGTGAATATCCAGGACGTTTTCGAGGCGGTGGGCGCCCACTCCAAGGGCACAATGTCCGACGACGACCTTGCCGAGCTGGAGCGCAGCGCCTGCCCGGGAGAGGGCTCATGTGCCGGCCTGTTCACCGCCAACACCATGTCCTCGGCCATCGAGGCGCTGGGTATGTCCCTGCCCAGCGACGCATCTATCCCCGCGGTGGATATTCGGAAAACGGAGGAGAGCCAGCGGGCAGGTGAGGCTGCGCTGCGGCTGGTGCAACAGGGCGTTACGCCCAGAGACATCATGACGCGGCACGCATTCGAGAACGCCATCACGGTGGCCCTGTGCATGGGCGGCTCAACCAACGTGGTGCTGCACCTGCTGGCCATTGCCCACGAGGCACAGGTCGACCTCACGCTGGACGACTTCGACCAGATCAGCGAGCGGACGCCGTACATCGCTAACATGCGACCTGCCGGCCAATACGTCATGTCTGACCTGGACCGCATCGGCGGGTTGCCCCAGGTGATGAAGCGGCTGCTGAACGCCGGGCTTTTGCACGGCGACGCGCTGACAGTGACCGGCAAGACGGTGGAGGAGAACCTGGCCGACGTGGAGATAAGGGAGGACCAGGACATCCTTCACGCCACGGACAACCCACGGGCCCCAACGGGGGGCCTCGTAGTCGTCAAGGGTAACCTGGCCCCGGAGGGCGGCGTGGTCAAGGTGGCCGGCAACCAGCACCTACAGCAGACCGGCCCGGCGCGCGTATTCGATCGAGAGCAGGACGCATTCGCGGCCATCCAGCGCGAGGAGATCAAGGCAGGCGACGTTGTGGTGATCCGGTACGAAGGCCCCAAGGGAGGCCCCGGCATGCGGGAGATGCTGGCGGTGACGGCGGCGCTGGTGGGCCAGGGCCTGGGCGACGACGTAGCACTGCTGACGGACGGACGGTTCTCTGGTGCGACCCACGGTCTGATGGTGGGCCACGTTGCACCGGAGGCCACGATGGGCGGCCCCATAGCCGTGGTGCAGGACGGCGACATGATTACGGTTGACGCTGAGAACCGCAGGCTAGATATGGCTGTCTCCGACGGAGAGATACAACGCCGGTTCCAGGGCTGGCAGCCGCTGCCCTCCAGCCACACCACGGGTGCGCTGGCCAAGTACGCCAAGCTGGTCGGCTCTGCTGCCCAGGGCGCTGTTACGGGATAGGCATGGCCTGCGAAATTCGGATTTCAACGGGTGTTTTGCGAGGAAACAAATCCGAGTTTCGTCATGTTTGGTTGGCCGCATGATCCATAACTAACGTTTTGCGTGTGACTATCCATCCGATCCCCAATACTACAGCCTGGGTGATTCGTTCCGGCGATTTTGTATCTGAGAAGTTTTTATTGGAGAAACGAATCCTCCCTTTTAACCTTCCCCCAGAAGGAGAAGGGATGGGCATTGGGATGTAAACTGGTTTTGTCACGACCCCAGAGTAGGGGATGGGATGGGGAATACGGAAGAAGTGGATAACGGAGGAGGGAGACTGATGTTGCAGAGGGGTAGTAAGAACTATGTTGCTTTTCCTTGGTGCGGGCGCCTCACGTGCTTTCGGCATACCTACGATGCCGGAATTCATCGACATTATTGATGTCGAATTCACAGGTTCAGATCTATATCAGACCGTTAGAACTGGTCTTAACTCCAATCTAGATCTTGAGGCGCTGATGACCGTCCTTGATGATCTCTCAAAGTCCAAGGAAGAAATCCTTGAGACCATTACTCCACATACTTTTCAAGTGCTTCGTTCCATGAGCCGCGACGACTCCGACAGACACATCAAAGACTCTGGTGTTAAAGAGGAGGCAGAGCGCCTACTCGACGAGACAAAGCGTATCATCCGTAGGGAGTGCCTCACCGCAGTCAGCCAAGAAAAGCCAGCCATCCTAGACGCCTATGACAAGTTATTTACCAAGTTGAGTCAGCGATTTGGCCACCGCAGAAGTGGGGATGGAGCAATAGATTACCCCACAGAAGATATCCGAGTGTTCACCACTAATTACGACACTTGTCTTGAAGCATGGTCCGCAGAGCGGCAGATAGAGTTTAGTCAGGGAATCCGACTTGAATATGGTCGAGAGGTATTCAACGCATCGTATTATGACGGGTCACAGCCACGATTGTACAAGCTACACGGCTCAATAGACCTGTTCATAAAGGATGGTGTTATTAGACGACTTCCTGCATTCGCAGATACCGACGGAGTTGCAACCTTCTCAGGGGAGGAATACGGTCAAGAGTACCTCTTCTACCCCATAGAGGCGAGTGGATACGGCCACGTCCAAACTGGCCCATTTCTGGCCATGATGTACGACTTCAGAAACTTCCTTGAGAGGGATGGCAAGTGGATAATCATAGGTAGTTCGCTCCGTGACAGAACCATCACCAGCACACTTGATGATGTTTTGCGAAGCAAGCCACGGGGTTCCCTGCCTAGAATCGCTCTGTTAGATAAGAACGCGGACCATTTGGTGGCCCGCTTGAACGCCCAAGGTTTCGTCACATTGGCGGAAGTAGTTACACCTGTTACCGAAGAGTTCCCTACACAGGCAGCCATTGATGGCATTGACGATGTCTGGCTATAACTAGGGTGCGACCCAGGGGAATACAGGCACCCCTACTCCACGGCTTTCTCATACTCACCGGGCTCGTTGAGGTCCAGAAGGACCTGGGAGTCGTCCAGGGTGAAGCGGTTGGCGTGGGCGCGGTGGCGCTGTACCACCTCTCGCAGGCCCTGGCGGGACTCGCGGACGCTGGCCATCTCCGGCAGCAGCGCACCGTCGAAGATTATTGGGTGGCCTCCCCTGCCCTCGTAGGCCGGATAGGTAACCGGCGCTTTCTTTTCCCTGTACGCGTCCATCACCTGGCACACCAGTTCCGGCGAGCGGGGCTGGTCCACGGACAGCACCAGCACGGCTGAAGCGTTCGGTGGCACCTGGCGGACGCCGGCCCGAACTGAGCTGCTCTTGCCCGTACGATACCGCAGATTGAGGACAGTCTCGACACCGGGCGTGTCCTCTAATAGAGAGCGCAAACGCTCTGCTCGGTAGCCCAGGACGACGATGACCTGGGAGATGCCTGCCTCCAGCAGGGAGCTGACCTGGTACTGGATAAGTGTTGTGCCCTGCCAGGGCAGCAGCGCTTTCTGCTGGCGCATGCGCGTAGATTCGCCGGCTGCAAGTAGGATGGCGGAGATAGGTGTGTGCTGGGTCATCGCGGTGACGCTCAACAGGCGAGCACATCTATCTTACCCGCTCGACCCACACTTCGGCTGCATCAGTAAGGCTGCTTGGGGCACAGCATTTTCTACCGTTGGGAAGTTTACAGAGGCCACGGAGCCACAGTACGATCAGCTACGCCACAGGTAAGGGCAAAGCCATCTACCCCCGTAGGGGTTGGACTACCTTATCGCCGGACTTGCCAGCGGTGGACTTGGCCCGGCCCTTACCCACCTTGTTGTAGATACGCATTAGCTGTTTCTCAGGCAGCCTCATGGGCGTACCGGTGCCGCCGAGACGCCACTGGACTACCTCAGCCATGATGCTGATGGCGATCTCCTCCGGCGTGCGGGCCCGGATGTCCAGACCGATGGGCGAGTGTACCTCGCGGATGCGCTCAAGGGGCACATCTCGCTTCAGAAGCTCTTCGTAGATGAGTATCACCTTACGCTGGGAGCCGACCAGGCCGACATAGCCTGCCGGGCTGCGGATCGCCGCCTCCAGGGCGACATCGTCAAAGTTGTGGCCACGTGTGGCCACGATTACGGCTGTGTTCGTGGTTATGGGGAAGCCATCCAGGCAGCCGGCGTAGTCGGCCACAGCTACGGACTCAGCCTCAGGGAACCTGTCTTTGTTGGCGAACTCCCGGCGATCGTCCACCACGTAGAGGCGAAGCCCCAGCATCTTGGCCAGCGGCGCTACCGCCTTGGAGATGTGACCGCCGCCAATGAGCACCACCGTTGCCGGAGATGTGTACGCTTCAACGAACAGATCCGCACCATCATCGGTCTCAACGTGCTCGCACTTGCCATAGGGGGCCAGGCGCTCCGCCGTCTCTGTCGCCAGCTGGTCCAACTCCGCACTGCCGAGAGTGCCCATAGTGGTGCCGTCGGCCTGGACGAACAGGCTAGCGCCCGCGGTCGCGTTACTCGCGCCGGCAATGATGACTGTTGCCATCGCAACGGAGCCATAACCGTCATAGGCCCGTGTAATGTCCTGAGCGATACCCATAAACTGCTCGGGTTTCCATACCGGTTCAATGTAGAAGTACATGGTGCCACCACAGACCAGGCCGTCGTGCGCGGCAATCTCTTCGTTCAGGTAGTACTCCTTGTACTCCGGACCACCACGATGGCGCATGATCTCCTTAGCAGCAAACCAGATATCGCCTTCAACGCAGCCGCCACCCAAGGTGCCCACCGCAGACCCGTCCTGTCGAATCAGCAGCTTGGCTCCCGGCTTCTGAGGTGTCGAACCTTTGGTACGCACAACCGTGGCTATGGTGAACGGCTCACCCTTAGCGGACAGCGCCACGGCCTCTCGGAACACTGGTTGCATAGCTAATACCCCCTGGACTGATACCTTTCAAGGATACCAGAGCATACGCTCCAACGGCAATCGGTCGGTGGTACAATACCCCATCCTGAGATACTGGTGAGCCAGCATAAGAGTGCGCGGATACTCAGAAGACAGTGAATCAGTAGAAGAGCAGACAGCGTCCCTTCCGACTTTGATCCTCAACGTAAGTCAATCGAATCCAATCAGTAGCATGCAACCGTATAACAATAAAGAGACCTCCGTCGCTCTGCGATGTTCCGGGGGTGGCTGTGCCTGACGAAGAGATGGCTGACGATCAGCTGGTCATCCTGTTGACACAAGGAGACCGGGAGAGTCTGGGGGTGTTGTATGACAGACACGGCAAAGCTGTCTTTGGATTCACGCTGTACCTGTTGAAGGACCCGCATCGGGCGGAGGAGGTAACCCAGGAGGTGTTCCTGAACGTATGGCTGAAGGCCACCAAGTTCAACCCGGAACGAGGTACGTTCCATGCCTGGATCATGACAATGGCCCATCACAGGGCTATTGATGAGATGAGGAGGGACAGTCGTCAATGGCAGAGGCTGGAGCAGGCAGCACGAGAATCCGCGCCACCACAGAACTCGCTGATCGACACCACTGCGGAAGCGGCTCAACGCTCACAAGAAGGCGAAGTGGTCCGCAGCGCGCTGGCGACCATCCCCGAGGAGCAGCGACGGGTGATAGAACTAGCCTACTACCATGGACTTACACATTCGGGCATATCCAATAGGCTAGGACAACCTCTGGGCACAGTGAAGACACGTATGAGGCTGGGTATGCAGAAGCTGCGGATAGCACTGAACGGCTACGGTAAAACAAATGAACTGTAATAGTGTCAGGGGACTGATACCGTACTACTCGTTGGGGGCCCTAGAAGCCACCGAGATGACGGCCGTGGGGGAGCATCTGGACGGATGTACTGACTGCGCTGAACTGGCACGGGATTATCTAACGACCAGCGCGTCCCTGGCGTCCCTAGCGCCACCCGCTGATCCACCCGAGTCATTACGCCATCGGATCATGGAGGCTGTGGGTGCACCGGCGTCGGATCAAGAGACACCGACGCATCCGGTCTCCGCACCATTGGCGGTGGCAACAGGCTGGCACCGATGGAGCGGATGGGGGCTGGGCATCACGGGTGCCGCAGCCAGCGTCTTTCTGATCCTCGCGGGCGTGCTTCTGGTCCTGTTGCTGAACATCCGCAGCGAGCTCACGGAGATCCAGGCGTCCAATGAGGAGCTGATGGAACTGTTGGTCCATCAGCGGGACTTCAGCTACATTGCAGCCATGCCAGATATAACTCCCATGACTCTTCAAAGCACCGAAGACACGCCCAGAGCAAGAGGCATGCTCATGACCAGCCCAGACCACACCTGGGGTATTCTCTACTCCCTGGGTCTGGAGCCGCAGAGAGAAGAGATGGCCTATCAGGTGTGGTTCATCAGGAATGGCATTCGCTTGAGTGGCGGAGTATTCAGCGTGGACGACACAGGCTATGGCCAGATATACATACGGTTCCCTTCCAAGCTGGACGACTTTTCAGGCATAGGGATCACGGAAGAGCCGATGGAAGGCAGCCTGGCACCCTCCTCCGAACCGATCCTCACGGCGCAGATCAACTAGGTACGCGCGGAGCGAATGTTGGTCAGCGACTACGCCGTGGCGTGGGACTTCCTTCGTACATGGAGCAGACAAAAGACGACACACCTGAAGGAACAGGGTCAGGGATCGGCTTCCTCAGTACGTGGCTTACATCAACAGTGCCACGGGGCGCTCAAGCAGGCGTTTCAACTCGCCCAGGAAGCGGGCGCCCTCCGCGCCATCTGACACACGGTGGTCTACGGACAGTGTGACCTTCATACGCTGGCTCACGGTGATCTGACCGTTTTCGCCGACAACAGGCACTCTTCTCACGGAGGCCACGGCCAGAACAGCGCTCTGGCGAGGCAGGATAATTGCGCTGAAGCTGTCCACATCATACATACCCATGTTGCTGATGCTGAATGTGCCGCCGGCATACTCCTCGGCGGTGAGCCGTCCTTCCCTCGCCCGTTCTATGAGTTCCCTGCTGGCCTGGGAGATCTCTACCAGGGACTTGCTTTCGCAGTTGGCTATGGAGGGTACAATCAGCCCTTCCTCCAACGCGATAGCTATGCCTATGTTGACGTATGGGCGTGTCTCAAGATAACCGTCCTCATAGAAGGAGTTGAGGGCAGGGAACTTTCCGAGCGCATCGGTGACCGCCTTGACTACGATGTCGTTGACGCTTACGTGTATGTCTCCGTTGGCACCGTTTGAAACGTTTATCTGGCGGCGCATGTCCATGGCCGCATCCATGTCTATCTCCAATGTGATATAGAAGTGCGGCGTCTGCCCCTTGCTCTGAACGGTGCTGCGGGCGATGGCCTGCCGCATTCTCGATAGCTCCACCCGCTCCACGCCGGCCACCGGCGGGGCAGATGCACCGGGCGCCTGGGCGGGCCCAGCCGTCTCAAAGGTTTCGACATCCTCCCGGGTGATACGTCCGCCTGGCCCGGTCCCTGTCACCTGCGCCAGGTCTATGCCCTTCTCCTGGGCCAGACGACGGGCCACAGGCGATGCTTTGATCTCAGCGGCGGATGTCGTTTGCTCCGCAGGCACTGCTGCTACCGGAGCAGGTGTCACGGGTGCTGCCTGTAGTGCAGCAGATGTTTCGGCAGGCGCAGGCGGAGCGGCTGCCACTGCGTCGGCAATATCCTCTTCCGGATCGCCTACAATGGCGATCACCTGGCCGACTGGAATGGTGGAGCCTGCCTCAGCCACTATTTTGCGTAGGACGCCGGCTGCAAGGGACTCCATCTCCACCACCGCTTTATCGGTCTCAATCTCGGCCAAGGGCTCGCCTCGCTTGACCTGGTCGCCCTCGGCCTTGATCCATCGGACCACGGTGCCCTGTTCCATGTCGTAGCCCATCTGGGGCATTATTATCTGAGTAGCCAGGTTCCCATCACTCCCTTACTCCCCATGAGGGGGGATGCAGCCGATCTATCTCACATTATACCAGCGAGACATTTTCACCCTAGATAATACGCCAGGGAATGCTAGGCCGCTAGAGAGTCCCGCACGGCTTTGACCACGGACTCTTCGCTGGGGATAGCAGCCTGCTCCAGGCCACGGGCGTATGGCATAGGGACGTCTGCCCCACCAACCCTGGCCACAGGAGCGTCCAGGTAGTCAAAGGCACGTTCCTGAATAGTGCTGGCCACCTCCGCACCGAACCCGCCGGTGCGCCACGCCTCCTCTACTACGACCGCGCGGCCGGTACGCCTTACCGACTCCAGGACGGTTTCTGCGTCCCACGGGCGCAGGGAGCGCAGGTCTATCACCTCCGCCTCTATGCCATCTTCGGCAAGCCTCTGAGCCGCAGCCAGCGCAACCGGGACCATGCGGGAGTATGCAATGACGGTGTAGTCGCTTCCGGAGCGTTTGATGTCGGCGCTGCCCAAAGGTATGGTATACCGCTCCTCCGGCACATCGCCGCGTGAACTGTAAAGGAGAATGTGCTCGACGAAGATCACGGGGTCCTCCTGCTCACGCACCGCACGAAACAGCCCCAGAACGTCGTAGGGCGTGGACGGGACCACCACCTTGAGCCCCGGCACTGACGCGAACCAACCTTCCAGGCTCTGTGAGTGGGTGGCCGCAAGTTGTGCCCCACCTCCAGTGACCGTCCTCATTACCAGCGGGGCGGTATACTGCCCGCCGGACATGTATCTGATCTTGGCGGCCTGGTTGACGATCTGGTCCATGGCCAGTAAAGCGAAGTTGATAGTCATGACCTCCACGATCGGCCTAAGGCCGGCCATGGCGGCGCCGGTCCCAAGTCCGACGAACCCGGACTCGGAGATGGGGGCGTCTATAACGCGCTTGGAGCCGAACTCCTCTAGGAACCCCTTTGTCACAGCGTATGGACCGCCATATGCCGCAATATCCTCTCCGATGAGGAAAGAGGACTCATCCTCTGAGAGAGTCTCCCTCAGAGCCTGAGCTACAGCTTCACGGTATGTCATCTGTGGCATGGTATTTCTTGCTCATCCCGCTGGAATCTCGTATGCAGACTTCCAACTTTAGGAGTCTGCGTACACGTTCTGGAACAGGGCCTCCGGCGGTGGCGGCGGGCTATCCTCGGCAAACTGGACCGCCTCATCCACCTGGCTTTCCACCTCCTGGTCAATGGCAGCCACATCATCTTCAGTAGCCAGCTTCCTGTTCAGCAGCCACTCCTTGTAATTGGTGATGGGGTCCTCCTGCTGCCATCGCCGCTCTTCCGCGCGTGTCCTGTACTCACTAGGATCGGCGATGGAGTGGCCACGGAACCGGTAGGTCAAAGCCTCCAGGAAGAAGGGCCCCTGCCCCGCGCGCAGTGACTCTATTACGGCATCGGTAGCTTCGCGAACCGCCAGCACATCCATCCCATCCACCTGTTGCGAGGGCATATCGTATGCCTGGGCCACCTGGTAGATGTCGCGCTTGGCGAACACATCCTCCACAGGCGTGCCCATGCCATACAGGTTGTTCTCGCAGAGGAAGAGTACAGGCAACTTCCAGATGGCAGCCAGGTTCATTGACTCGTGGAACTCGCCTTCGTTCAAGGCACCGTCGCCCAGGAAGCAGACGACAATGCTGTCATCCCCCTTGTATGCCGCGGCGAATGCCAGGCCTACTGCGATGGGCATCTGGGCACCAACGATGGCGTATCCGCCCGTGAAGTTGAGTGAGGCGTCAAACAGATGCATGGAGCCGCCCATGCCCTTGCTGGACCCCGTAGCCTTGCCGAACAGCTCGGCCATAACCGCATTGGGGTCCAAGCCCCTGGTCAGGGCGTGACCATGGTCGCGATAGTGCGTGGCTATGTAGTCCTGGGGCTGAAGGGCGGAGATGGCGCCCGCAGCCACCGCCTCCTGGCCGATGTATAGATGGAGAAACCCCCGTATCTTGCCCAGCATGTACTGCTCACCGGCCCGCTCCTCAAACAGGCGGATAAGACGCATCTGACGGTAGAGGTCCCTCAGGGCCCCTTTGTCCAGTTTCTCCGCTATCTTATATGTTGTATCCATATCGATCTCTCTTGCAGTTTAGATGCGATCCATCTCGACTGAGTTCAGATGTGGATGGCCTTTCCATCGGCGGCCAGAGCCGCCTCTTTCAGCGTCTCAGACAGAGTGGGATGAGAATGGACCAGCCAGCCAAGCTCATTGGTGGTGCCCTCCAGCAGACGGCCCAGTGAGAGCTCTCCCAGCAGTTCCGTAACCTCAGGGCCGATCATGTGCACACCCAGCAACTCGCCGTACTCCTCATTGGCCACCACCTTGACCATGCCCTCCGTATCACCCATGGCCTGGGCCTTGCCGCTGGCCTGGAATGGAAAGCGCCCGACCTTGACACGATGGCCGCTATCCACAGCCTGTTTTTCGGTCAGGCCAAAGCTGGCAACCTGGGGTCGGCAGTAGGTAGCGCGGGGCATGATATCGTAGTTGATGTCCGGGCTTTCCAGCCCGGCGATGCGCTCCACCGCCAGCACGCCCTGAGCCTGGGCGACGTGGGCCAGGAGAAGAATGCCTGTCACGTCGCCGATTGCGTACACGCCGGACACGTTGGTGGCCATGGACGAGTCAACAGTGACGTAACCCCGATCCAGAGCGACTCCGATCTCCTCCAGGCCAAGGTTATCCGTATTAGGCTGTACGCCGGCGGCTATAAGCACCAGATCCGCTTCCAGAGCAGTGGTCTCCTCGCCCTGGGCCACCTCCAGGTGTACTCCGGCATCGCTAACGGTGGAGCCGGTAACCCGTGCGGAGGTCAGATAGTTGATCCCCTGTCGTCTGAATGAACGCTCCAACAGTCGGCTGACCTCTTCGTCCTCCAAGGGCAGCAGGTGCGGTAGCATCTCCACGATGGTCACGTCCGCACCATAGGCGGTCCACAGGTAAGCGAACTCGGCGCCGGTGGCGCCGCCGCCAATAATCACCGCCTTCTTAGGGAGCTCCCGCCGGTCCAGGGCCTCCCGGCTGGTGATGACACGCTGTCCATCAAGCTCCATGCCAGGGATAGACCGGGAGCGCGCGCCTGTGGCAACTATGATGTTGCTCGCCGTCAGAGTATCGCCGCTTGAAAGGGTCAAGGTCGTGGCGTCTGTGAAGCGGGCCTCGGCGGAGATGTGCTCCACCTTGTTCTTCTTCAGGAGGGATGCCACGCCCCGCGTCAGCGTGGATACCACATTCCTGCTACGGTCAACGGCCTTACCGAAGTCTACGTGAAGGTTGTCAAATGAGATGCCGAACTCTTCTGCGCGGCCCAGGAGCTCCAGGATTTCAGCGTTGCGCAGGAGGGCCTTGCTGGGTATACAGCCCCAGTTCAGGCAGACGCCGCCCACCTGGTCGCGCTCTACCACAACCGCCTTCAGGCCCAACTGACCGGCCCGTATGGCCGCTACATATCCACCCGGGCCTGCCCCAATAACTGCTACATCGTAATCAGGCAACCTGACGCTCTCGATTCCACAGAAGTGAAAGTAGTATCGTTCAGTATGCAATCAAGTACGACGGCAATGCTAGCCCCTGGAGGCTCATTTGGATGAGCCATAGACAATGTCTATGAACACCAATGGTGTTATGAATGGCAACTGCGTTAGCAGTCGCACTTCCGGCACAAAAGAGCAACGACAATCATGGAATCTGCACCAGCCCAGCGATCGCCAACCGATTCCGAGGCTGACCCAGTTTCTACAATGTTCCGTTGATCAGGTAGTCGAAAATCTCGTAGCTCCGCAATGGTGTGGACTGGGCCCGCGCTGCGTACTCACTGTTCAGCGGCGCCGAAAGGATGAACGGGACCCGTTTTTCGGCTATGCCGCCGTGTGAGCGTAACCGATGGCCCTCCAGAGCCTTCAGGTCGTGCTCAGCCTCTGATGCTCCAATGGCAGTACCAGCGTCGCTGATGACGACTACGTCACCCTCTCGGTCAGCGGGCAGGTCGAAAGTCGCGCACGCCGACTCCTTATCAAAAACGGCCTGGATGCCAGGGAGACTTTCGGCGAACCGCATCACTTCGTCGGGCGTCGTTCCATCGTAGCAATACACCCTGACGAACCCTCCCAGCGATCCATGGTGAACCACATAGGGGTCGGTTATCGGCAGGATGACGCGGGTCGTCCGTTCGCCGAACTGCCTGTCTAGCTCATCTTGTAGAAAGATCACGTTGGGATCGCCGCTGGGCTTGGCCTTGTCGTTCATCCCGTGGTCCGCGGTAATCGCGATGACGGCGCCCAGGGCCGCGAGGCGTCCAACGGCGCTGTCCAGCTTTGCGTACAGGTCGCTGATTTCAGGGGAGCCTGGCGCGTACATATGCTGGATGTAGTCGGTGGTTGACAGGTACATGATGTCAGGAGTGTTGTGCTCGAGTATTCTGGCGGCTGCCTCGAACACGAAAAGCGTAAGCTCCGCCGAGTACACGTCGGGAAGAGGTAATCCGACCAGGTCAAGGACGTTTTCGATGCCGTTCTCATCGAGCGTACACTCATCGGCCTTTTCCGAGGAGAAGTTGATGCTGCCGCCGGCTATGTCCAGATTCCTGCCTAGCTGCCTTCGGAGCTTGTCTTTGGCCGTGATGGCAACGACTTTGGCGCCCTGTCTTGAAAACATCGCAAGAACTGATTCGGAGCGCAGGAATTCCGGCTCGTTCATCATCACTTCCGTGCCCGTATCGGGGTCTAGGAAGTAGTTTCCAGATATGCCGTGGACGGACTGGGGGCTACCGGTGACGATGGACATATTGTTGGGGTTGGTCAAGCTGGGCACAACACTTTCGGCGATGGCGCTGAACCCATTTTCCATAAACCCCTGGATATTGGGAATGATGCCTTCACGTAGGCACTGGTCAAAGTAAGCAGGGTCGCCCCCATCTATGCATACGACGACAGTTGGCTGCGACGGCCATCGATAGGTCACACCATTCAGGCTAACAGTCCGCTGCACAGGGCCGCTCATTGGCCCATCCTAAACGATGACTGCGGCTGGTGGCAATGGCGCGCTATAGAATAGATGTGATGGAGCAGACCCCAATCATAGGTTGAACCGGGAATCTCCACAGTGTGAAGAGGTACGATCTAAACGGGCTTGAATTTGAACATGGTAGGTCCGCCGCCGACACCCTCGAACACGATCTCCACAGGGATATCCAGCTGTACCCTATCAGGCGTGATACCGATAAGGCTGGCCAACATCCGCGGCCCCTCATCTATTTCTACCACCGCGATGATTTCGCCCAGGTTGCTGGGGAATCCCGCACCAGAGCTATGCTGCCCATGTTGCCCATGCGGAATAACGTAGCTGTGAACCTTGCCACTGCCACTGCACTTGATCCACACCAGATCCCGGGAGGAGCAGGCCGCACAGAAGGGCTTGGGGTTTGGGTGGAGCAGACCGCAAGAGTTGCAGCTTGGTAGAATAAGCTCTCCCCGATTGATTCCATCCCAGAAGGGCTGCGTATCGGGAGTCGGTTCTCGAATCGGCTGCTGAAGCTCGGCCAAGGCGCTTCCTGATAGATCAGATTGGATGCCAGCGGAGTCTAGTCTGACATACGACACGGGTCAAGGGAGAAGCAGCCCGCCCTTCAGGCGAATCGCCGGTCTGCTCTACTACGAGGCCCATGGGGAGATCGACCTTGACAGCCCCCTACGCCTGACCTAATATGTGCATAGGTGTCGACTATAGGCCGATACCTTGGTCTCTGCACCTTAACAAGTGGATAGTGGGAAGAAGGTAAGGTTATTTTTTTGAGAGTTTGATCCTGGCTCAGGACGAACGCTGGCGGCGCGCTTAATGCATGCAAGTCAAACGGAGAACCTCGGCTTGCCGGGGGGATCAGTGGCGAACGGCTGAGTAACGCGTAAGTAACCTACCCCTGGGTGGGGAATAACCCAGCGAAAGCGGGGCTAATACCGCACAAGCTGTCCTGCCACAAGGCAGGCCAGGAAAGGTTTCCGCTTCGGCGGACGCCGCCCGGGGATGGGCTTGCGTCCTATCAGGTAGTTGGTGGGGTAACAGCCTACCAAGCCGATGACGGGTAGCTGGTCTGAGAGGACGATCAGCCAGAGGGGGACTGCGACACGGCCCCCACTCCTACGGGAGGCAGCAGCAGGGAATCTTGCGCAATGGGCGAAAGCCTGACGCAGCGACGCCGCGTGGGGGAAGAAGGCCTTCGGGTTGTAAACTCCTTTTCTGGGGGAAGAGGACGGACGGTACCCCAGGAATAAGCCTCGGCTAACTACGTGCCAGCAGCCGCGGTAATACGTAGGAGGCAAGCGTTGTCCGGATTTATTGGGCGTAAAGGGCGTGTAGGCGGCATGGGAAGTCCTTGGTGAAATCTCCCGGCTCAACCGGGAGGGGTCCAGGGAAACTCCCAAGCTAGAGGGCAGTAGAGGAGAGTGGAATTCCCGGTGTAGTGGTGAAATGCGTAGATATCGGGAGGAACACCAGTGGCGAAAGCGGCTCTCTGGGCTGTACCTGACGCTGAGGCGCGAAAGCGTGGGGAGCGAACCGGATTAGATACCCGGGTAGTCCACGCCCTAAACGATGGATGCTGGGTATGGGGGGTATCGACCCCCTCCGTGCCGAAGCTAACGCGTTAAGCATCCCGCCTGGGAACTACGGCCGCAAGGCTAAAACTCAAAGGAATTGACGGGGGCCCGCACAAGCAGCGGAGCGTGTGGTTTAATTCGATGTTAAGCGAAGAACCTTACCAGGGTTTGACATGTTCGTGGTAGGCGACCGAAAGGGAGCTGACCCTTCGGGGAGCGAACACAGGTGCTGCATGGCTGTCGTCAGCTCGTGCCGTGAGGTGTTGGGTTAAGTCCCGCAACGAGCGCAACCCCTGTGGCTAGTTGCACTCTCTAGCCAGACCGCCCCACAAAAAGGGGAGGAAGGTGGGGATGACGTCAAGTCAGCATGGCTCTTACGCCCTGGGCTACACACACGCTACAATGGCCGGGACAACGGGTTGCAATAGCGCGAGCTCTAGCTAATCCCTGAAAACCGGTCTCAGTGGGGATTGCAGGCTGAAACCCGCCTGCATGAACGTGGAGTTGCTAGTAACCGCAGGTCAGCACACTGCGGTGAATACGTTCTCGGGCCTTGTACACACCGCCCGTCACGTCATGGAAGCCGGCAACACTTGAAGTCCGTGGGCCAACCCGCAAGGGAGGCAGCGGCCGAGGGTGGGGCTGGTGACTGGGACGAAGTCGTAACAAGGTAGCTGTACCGGAAGGTGCGGCTGGATCACCTCCTTTCTAGGGAGTTCCCCCGACACCTCGGGAGAATTCTAGGTCGGTCGGCAGACACATCTCCTAACACCCCGGCGGCGGCCCTGACCAGGCCATCGCCACAGTGTCTGTCGCGGTCAACACACTCTTGGAACCAACCCCTTCTTCCCACTATCGGCTTGCTAAAGTGCCACTATGAAGAGCCCGGCTCATGTCCGGGCTCTTTTGCCATCTGGTCTGGGCGCTGCCATTGACGGGACGACCCAAGCTATGCTACATATAATCACAATCGCCAGTTAAGGTGTCAGTTAGGAAAATCTTACCGAGGGCAAACGTTGGCCAACGAAACCGGAAAACGATACTACTGTGGTACATGCGGCTCTGAGTTCATCGTAACGAAGGGTGGAGAGGGGACGATCTCCTGCCACGGTGAGCCCCTGGTAAAGAAGTAGACCGCCGCCAACGACACTCATTCCCAGGAGACCGTACACATGCCAAACCAGCTAGGAAAACGCTACCTGTGTCCCACCTGCGGCACCACCATCCTATGCACCAAAGGCGGCGAGGGCGTTGCACAGTGCCACGACCAAGAGATGGAGCTCCAGCAGCCCAGGAAGCTTCCATCGTCCGACTAGACCGGGTTCCGACCTATCTGGAGACCCACATCGCACTCGGTCCAGACTAGGCTGCAACCACCCTATATCACAAAAGAGGAGCTATGGCTTTGGCGGCCATAGCTCCTCTTTTCTTCAGCATCTGACAGGCTATGAAAAGTCGCGCTGTATAGCGACCACCTTGCCCTGGATTTCTAGCGCCTCGGCATCAACATAGATAGGTTCCATCTGGCTATTGACCGGCTGCAAGCGCACCCGGTCACCCTCACGATAGAGCCGCTTCAGGGTGGCTTCTTTTTCGATCTTTAGCCAGGCAACCACCATGTCACCATCGTGCACATTGTTGGTCCTGCTGATAAAAACCACATCGCCGTCGTCTATGAAGGCGTCAATCATGGAGGTGCCGCGTACCCGCAGCGCGTACACATCCTTTTCACCTCGGAGCATACTCTTGGCCACGTCCAGCGTGTCCATAGGGTCGCTGGCGGCCCAATCCTCCGAAGACGGTATTGGCAGCGGCTGTCCCGCCGCAATATGCCCCATCAACGGTACCTGCACCATATTGCCGCGGCGTCCAGACCCGTTCAGTATCTCTATGCCCCGGGACACGTCAGGCGCCCGACGGATGTGCCCCTCTCTTCGCAGGATGTTCAGATTGTAGTCCACCACGGAGGTGGAGCTGACGTCACAACCGTTCTGGATGTCACGCACAGTTGGCGGGTATCCCTGGTCTTCCAAGAACTCATTGATAAAATCCAGCATACGTTGCTGGCGTGTCGAAAGGCTTTTCAAACTATTCTCCCTCCCAGAAGCGGTTCACCATAGGACGAATGTTCTGACTCTGGTACGGCGAATGTATCACAGACCGGCGAAGGATGTCAACGAAGGTATCCCCAAGGCAGGCGGAGCGCAACCCTGGTTAGCCGAAGTTGCAATGGCGACTATTCGGAAGACTTTGTCATGCCATACAACTGCTTGGCCAGACGCGACTTGCGCCGTGAAGCGTTGTTGCGATGGATGGTTCCCCGGCTGGCGGCGCGGTCCAAGACCGCTGTGGCCTTGACTACTTCCGTTTCCGCCTGGGCAACGTCGCCACTGGAAATGGCGTCACGCGCCGCGGTCACAGCCGACCTAACGCGGGTCCGGACGGACCGGTTGTGCTGGCTCTTCTTCAACGATACGCGAAATGATTTTTCACTGGGCACTGTTCACTCCTACGCTGTGACGGTCCCGTATGGAGACCGCTCCGACTCTTGAACGTTTCCATTGGTAGACGCGATGTTTGCTCGTGTAACTGTGATGACTCCTTGCACACCCTCCAGCCGAGTAAAAAGCCGGCTCAACTGGTCAGTCCCAGTGGTGAACAGGGTAAGCTGGATGATCGCCATCCCCTCATCATTCTCCCGGGTCACCATGGAGGCGATATTAACCTTATCAGACGATACAAGGGTCGTGAGATCCCGCAGAAGGCCGACGCGGTCCCACGCTTCTATGGACAGGCGCACAGGATGAAGGCTCTTAGTGGCACCCCAATCGACACGCACCAGCCTCTCTGGCTCGTCTTCATTGGCTACGTTGCGGCAGTCCTGTCGGTGGACGGTAATCCCGCGACTCCGAGTGATAAAGCCCACTATGGCATCCCCAGGAAGGGGAGCGCAGCACCTAGCCAGGTGGGTCAGCAGGTCCCCCACGCCCAGCACCTTCAGGCCAGAGGCCGGGCCGGTAGCCGGGATATGAAACTCCTCCGTGGCAGACCTTTCCGGGACCGGGGCCAGGCGTGCCGCCATCTGGTTTACCGTGATGATTCCACTGCCCAGGGCCACCAAAAGGTCATCAATCGTGTCCATCTTGAACATTCGGAGCAGATCACCATCGTCAGGCCGCAGACTAAGGCGGTTCAACTCCCTGGTAAGCAGCTCCCTACCCCGCTGGATATTGGCGCCCCGCTCCTGCCTGCGATACCAGGTACGAATGCGCTGCCGAGCCGTGGCACTCTTAACGTATCCAGCGTGAGGGTTCAGCCAATCCAGGGTGGGGCCGCGATCTGATTTACTGGCCAGTATCTCCACCGTGTCACCGTTACGGAGCTGATAGTCCAGCGCTACCAGCTTGCCGTTCACCTTGGCGCCAATGCACCTGTGCCCCAGCTCCGTATGCACATGATAGGCGAAATCTATGGGAGTGGAGCCGGCGGGCAACTCCTTGATGGCTCCCTTGGGCGTATGCGCGAATACCTGGTCCGGGAAAAGGTCAGTCTTGACGTTCTCTAGAAACTCCTCAGCGCCTGATACATCACGCTGCCATTCCAACAGCTGCCGCAGCCAGGTCATCTGTTGCTCGAAGTGAGCATCTTCTTCCAGGCCTTCCTTATACCGCCAGTGAGACGCGATGCCATACTCTGCAAGCGTGTGCATATCCCTGGTCTTGATCTGCACCTCCAGAGGCATGGTTTCGGGCCCCATGACGGCGGTGTGCAGAGCCTCGTACATGTTCTCCTTGGGCTTGGCGATATAGTCGTCAAACTGCCCCGGCATCGGCGCCCACAGGGAGTGGACCACGCCTAGGACCGCATAACAGTCGGCCTTGTTGCCGGTCAGCACTCTGATCGCGAACAGGTCGTATATCTCGTCAAAGTCTTTGCCCTGATCGGCATAGGTCTGCATCTTGTTATGGATGCTGTAGATGTGCTTGGCCCGGCCAGTGACCTCCGCGTCCAGGCCCTGTGCCTTCAGCGCCTGAGAGAGTGTGCCACAAACGCTATTGATGTACTGCTCCCGCTCCTCGCGGCGCCTGGACAGAAGACGCGATATCTGCCTGTACCTGGCTGGTTCCAGGTGATGGAAGGCCATGTCTTCTAGCTGCCACTTTATGTCCTCCATCCCCAGCCGATGGGCCAGAGGAGCGTATATATCCAGTGTCTCCTGTGCGATGGCGATGCGCCGTTCGGGGCTGTGGGCCTTGAGGGTCCGCATGTTGTGAAGACGGTCAGCCAGCTTGATCAGCACCACGCGAAGATCCCTGGCCATGGCCACCAGCATCTTCCGCAGGCTACCGGCCTGGTCATGGAAGTCGTCAATAAGCCGGCCCGAGCCATCGCCGGTATCAGAGTTGAGCACGTCCAACTGGTTGAGCTTGGTCACGCCGTCAACCAGCGCAGCCACCTCCTTGTTGAACTCCCGCTCCAGCTCCTTCTTGGTAACGCCGCAGTCCTCCATAACGTCGTGGAGCAGCGCGGCGGCCAGCGTGGTGGCGTCCATGTTCAGGTCCACCAGGTAGAGAGCGGTTTCCAGGGGGTGCCGGATGAATGGCTCCCCGGAGAGCCTCATCTGACCGTCATGGGCGATGGCGGCGTACTCGTACGCCTTCTGAATGAAGGCGACTCGATCCGGAGGTAGATAGCTCGCGGCCCTGGCTAGCAGTTTTTTCAAAGCAGACGTCCCCAACACTCACGTCACCAACCGTAGCAGCAATTATACCCCACACAGAGGTAGAGCCGATAGAGCAAAGTCCCGAACCCACTCTCCCTCCAGAGCCCAGCAGTACCAGACACCCGCGTGCACTACTATTGGAATAGGACTTACTCCTAAGCCACAATCGGAAGTATGGGCCTGGGCAATGCCCAGGCAGGGCACGCCCTGCCTTTACTTGCTAGGAGGCGTAAGGTATTGTGAGTCGATTCGCCCCTTCGGAGTATGTCGTGTACAAAGCACCTAGAGGCACGGTGGACGTGCTGCCCCAGGACCAGAAATATTGGAGATACGTAGAGGCGCAGGCCATGAAGGTCTGTCAACTCTTCGGATACCTCCGAATAGACACGCCGGTATTTGAAGAGGCCGGACTTTTCTTGCGCGGTGTGGGTGAGGCTACGGACATAGTCCAGAAGGAGACCTATACCTTTGACGACAGAGGCGGTAACCCGCTCACACTCCGACCGGAGGGGACCGCGCCCGTATGCCGCGCCTACCTTGAGAGGGGCATGTCCAACCTCCCGCAGCCGGTGCGCCTCCACTACTTCTGCCCAATATTCAGGTATGAACGACCCCAGGCGGGGCGCTACCGTCAGCACCACCAGTTCGGCATAGAGGCCATCGGTGACGCCGACCCACTGATAGACGCGGAGGTCATCCAGTTGGGATGGTCGTTGACCCAGGAGCTAGGGCTGCGCGACTTGGAACTGGTGGTCAACTCCATTGGAGATCAAGTATGCAGGCCAGGCTACCTGGAGGTGCTGAAAGCCTACTACGAGCCGCACCTAGGCAGTGTATGTCAGGACTGCAGGGACCGCCATCAGCGGAACCCTCTCAGACTATTGGACTGCAAGCAGGAGTCGTGCCAGCCGTACATAGAGCAGGCTCCGGCCTCAATGGATCACCTGTGCGCTGCTTGCAGAGAGCACTGGGAAACCCTGCTCAGCTACCTGGACAAGGTCAAGCTCCCCTACCGGATGGATCACCGGCTGGTGCGTGGGCTGGACTACTACACCCGCACCGTGTTTGAGATACAGCCGCCGGAGGAGGGCAGCCAGAACACGATCATCGGCGGCGGCCGCTACGACGGTCTAATAGAACAGCTAGGGGGACGCGCCACACCGGGCATCGGGTTTGGGTCAGGCATCGAGCGGTTCGTCCTAAACCTGAAACGGCAGGAGGTAGAGGTACCGGAGGAGTCCGCCGCACCTATAGTAATAGTGCATCTGGGAGATGCATCTCGCCTCCACGGTCTGGATCTGGCAGCCAAACTCAGAGACGTAGGCCTGCGGGTCCTGATAGCTCCGGCAGGCCGCAGTCTGCGGTCCCAGTTGCGCTACGCCTCATCCCTGGAGGCCCGGTTCAGCGTGGTTATAGGCGACGAGGAGCTGACAAGGGGCGCCCCTGCTGTCCGGAACATGATCGACGGCACACAGCAAGATGTGCCAGATGACGGGGTTGTGGCTTACCTCCAGGATAGGTTCCTGCAGTAGTACCCCGCCGAGCACTAAGGGAAACTAACGTCAAAGATGCTGTTGATCTTAAGGAAATCCTGCGTGTAGGTGGTAGCGTCTTCGCTCTTTACACCGTCAACGTAGAACTCTATGGTAGCGTTAACGTAGCCTATCAGCAGCGTGGCCACTGTGAGCCTATAGAGGCCAGTTGCTTCAATCACTATGGGGAACCAGACGTCCTCCAGGGTGGAATGCACCATGCGGGCGTACAGGAGAGTCCCTTCGGGCGCGATGTCACCCCCAATGGTCACGGTGCCTCTTATGGTCGCGGGCAATGGGATACTGGCCCCCTGAGCCGGCGTGGTTACCGGTCGAGTTGACGTCTGCATTACCCCTCCCTCAAGCCTGGGCAACGCCGTTTCGATGAACTCGGAATCCAGTGCATAGCCGCCTCCACTCACCGTCTGACCCAGGCTCTGTAGGAACTCCGCCGCGACCGTCATACCAACTATCTCACCACTACGATTGACCACCGGTCCGCCGCTTGTCCCTGACGCATGCTGAATGTCCAGGTAGAAAAAGACCATCCCGGTAGCAAAATCCGTCCGGGTTCTGTCGATAAAGGCCTCTGCGGGTAGGAGCTGTCCATTCCGTGACTCAGGGAACCCCAAGGTCAACACATCATCATCTACGTTCAACCCGGATGAGTTGCCAAAATCTATGCCCGGAAGCGTTCCGTTGAGCAAACGCACCAGGGCCAGGTTCTGGTCGTCATCCCGTCCGATGATCCACCCATCTAGCTCTTGGCCATCACCCGTCACGACCTGCACCAGCGGTCCGATACCCAGCGGTCTGCTGGCAGTCAGTACCAGGGACGCCGGATCAGCTAGAACTATACCCGATATCTGGACATCTTCAGCAACCACCTGTACCACCGAATCCTCCACCAGGGGAATGGCGATTGCCAAGGGCGGCAACGGCGTGGAGGTTGGCGCAGGCGACGGCGTGACGGTTGCTGTTGGCGACAGAGTAGGAGACGGCGCAGGCGTAATGATAGCTGCAGAGGTTGGAGACGCAGTAGGAGTGGGTGTTGGGTCCACAAAGCAGGCAGTAACCAATACCAGCAGAGTTGACCCAAGTGCAACGAGTAGCAGCTTTTTCAGAATGTCTATAATCCTCCTGACCAAAGCAAGACCCGCTCTGGCCTCGAAATACAGCTAGAATTCTATAGTCCTTCAGTCCATTTTGTAAATATCAGTAAGCCATTCTTACCAGCGGAAGGCGCAGGCGCCCCGGCCATGTTGCACTCAGTTGCTACCTATGGGGCCCAGAGCTACAATGTGAAAGCCCTCACCCAACGAGGTTACGACGACGCGCGGAAGTATTAGCCATGCTAGACAATCTTAGTCAGAAAGAGCAGCGATACCAGGAGATCGACCAGTTGATGGCAGATCCCCAGGTGGCCAGCGATGTGCCACGCCTGATAGAACTGGGCAAAGAACGTGCCGTACTGGATCCATTGGTGGTGATGTACCGAGAATACATCCGGACGCTCGAATCCATCGATGAGGCCAAGGCGATCATCAAGGAGGGCACCGAGCCGGAGTTGGTTACCCTGGCACAAGAGGAGATAACTACTCTCTCACAGCAGCATGATTCGCTGGAGCAGAAGCTGCGATTGGCCCTAATCCCTAGTGACCCCAACGACACCCGGGACGTGTTCGTGGAGATACGCGCAGCTGCGGGAGGACAGGAAGCAGCGCTTTTCGTTGCCGAACTGTACCGCATGTACACACGCTACGCCCAGAGGCAGGGATGGCAGGTGGACCTGGTCGACGCACGGGAGACGGGCATCGGTGGGTTCAAAGAGGCGGTCTTCGAGGTCAAAGGCCAAAAGGTCTATCAGCGGCTGAAGCACGAGAGCGGAGCGCACCGGGTCCAACGGGTACCGGTAACCGAGTCTGCCGGCCGGCTACAGACCTCAACTGTAACGGTAGCGGTGCTTCCAGCAGCCGAGGACGTTGAGCTTGACTTGAATGAGCAGGACCTACGAATCGATATTTACCATGCCGGCGGGCACGGCGGTCAGAATGTTAACAAGGTGGCCACCGCGGTCCGCATCACTCACATACCCTCGGGTATCGTAGCGCTGTGTCAGGACGAGCGTTCCCAGCTGCGCAACAGACAGAAGGCAATGGCAGTGCTGAAAGCCAGGCTCCTGGATCGGGCCACGCGGGAGCAGCAGCAGGCCATAAGCCAGGACCGGCGCTCTCAGATAGGCACTGGCGACCGAGCGGAAAAGATACGGACATACAATTTCCCCCAGGACCGTATCTCTGACCATCGCATTGAACTTACGCTCCGCAATATCGAGGGCATCCTTGACGGCGACCTGGACCCGCTGGTTGAGCCTCTGCTGGAGTGGGAGCAGGCCCAACGGATGGAGGAGGAGGCTTGAACGTCACGGTAGGTGTAGCGGTACTTCAGATCCGCCATGCGCTGGCTGACGCAGGCATCGCCGAGGCACCCCTGGAGGCAGAGCTGCTACTGGCCGAGGCCCTGGAAACCGACCGAACCGGCCTGCTGGCAGCTCTGACAGACCAGTTCTCCGACAACCGCCAGCAGATCCTCGATTCTCTGGTGAGCAGACGCACGCGCAGGGAACCCCTGGCATACCTGAGGGGGGAAAGAGAGTTCTACGGCCTGGAGTTTCAGGTCGGCTCCGGAGTGCTCATACCCAGGCCTGAGACTGAGACGCTGGTGGAAGAGGCTCTGGCGCTGGCCGCTCAGCGGGAGTCCGGCCAGGACACGATCATAGCTGACGTGGGCACGGGCAGCGGCATCATTGCAGTCAGCCTGGCGGTACACCTGCCCCATTCCAAGGTGTACGCCACGGACCTATCGAGTACGGCCCTGTCCACGGCGCGGGGCAACGCCCGGCGTCACGGTGTGGACGCCCGTATCAGCTTCCTGGGCGGAGACCTGCTGGAGCCGCTGCCGGAGCGCGTGGACATAGTCGCCACCAACCTCCCCTACCTGCCCACTAACGCCATACCAGACCTGGAGCCGGAGGTCAGCCTGTACGAGCCACGAGAGGCGCTGGACGGCGGCCCCGACGGCCTGGAGGTGGTGCGCAGGCTGCTGCGTCAGGCATCCGGACACATGCGCCCGGGTGCCGCGCTGCTGTTAGAGTTGGACCCTTGGCAGATGGATGCCGCCAGCCGCGCCGCTCTGGAAGCGCTGCCGGGAGCAACTGTCCGGCGCGTGCGAGACCTGGCGGGAGATGAACGGGTGCTGGTTGTAGAGAGCTAGCGCAGTAGCTGACAAACGTTTGGGGCTTGCTCCCGCGTAGCTTCCAATTGGCCTCCCCCAGATTCTTCTTCGTCCCGACTCGTCGGGACGCCTTAGAGTGACATCGGGTTCATACATCCATGATTACCTTGATGACACCGTCTGTCTTGTCGCTGTACATGTCGTAGGCCTGTTGCACGTCGTCGAAGCTCATGCGGTGTGTAACAAGGTGGGACAGGTCCATACGCCCCTGGGCTACCAGGTCCACGCACTCCTTGATGTGCTGAGTGGGATTGGCAGTGCGTGCACCGACAGTCGCCAGGATGGTAGGCAGCTTGTTCATCATGGCGTTGAAGTCGAACGGAAATGTGTCCTGAATCTGGGGTAGGCCGAAGAGAGCGACAACACCTTGAAGACGCAGGAGCGACCATATCATGTTGGCTGTCTCGGGCCGGCCTACCGCCTCAACCACAACGTCCGCCAGCTCGCCGTGGGTGATCTCCTCCACCGCAGCGGCCACATCATCACGAGCGGCGTTGATGGTGTGGGTAGCCCCCACCTTCTTGGCGTGCTCCAACCGGTAGTCCAGCAGGTCAACCACTATGACCTGGCTGGCTCCCTGTCTGACCATCATGTCCGTGAAGCTCAGGCCGATGGCCCCCTGCCCCAGGATGACCACGCGCTTACCCAGCACGCTGCCGATGCGTTTACAGCAATACATCACAGTGCCCATGGGCTGGCACATCAGCAGGGTAGTCAGGTCCCCATCATCCGGAAGTGGGATGATACGGCCCGGGGCCTCGGTCACGTACTCCACCAGGCCAGCGCTGGTAGAAGGCAGGACTATGACCCGCTGCCCGGCCCGGTATTCGTCCGATCGGCTGTCCTCCACCACCCCTGCGCACTCGTGACCTGGACGACCGGGGGCCAGAGGGTACTCCTCTTCAGGGAGCAGTCGGTCGTAGATACGCAGGTCGCTACCGCAAATCGAGAGGCGCTGCAACCGGATAAGGACCTGGCCCTCCTCCAGCGTCGGGACGTCCACATCCAGTAGTTCGAATTGCTTGGGGCTTGAAAGGCGTGCCGCACGCATGGTAGCCCTCCTGTCGACAGGTCAGTATGGAACGGTACTGTACACGAAGGACGTGGCGGTTTCCACCGACGTGACCCTCTACTCGGTCGGCTGCGATGCTGGAAGGAACTCAGTGCTGGTCTCTATGAAGACTCGCACAACTATCCGCCGTCGCCAGTGCCGCCAGTGATCCCGCTGATGACTCCCAGCACCTGGCTGCCCTGCGCCTCCGGTCCCGGCTCTGCGCGGCGCAGGACAGGGAAGGCCCATATTAGGAACAGGACCAGGGTCGTGGAGATCGCCCCCATCATCCCCAGGGCAACCCGCGGCCCCACAACCTCCGCCCCCGCCCCCAGCGCCAGCATGCCTGCTGGCCCAAGGCCAATGGCGACCATGCGAAGGCTGATGACGCGACCTCTTATATAGCTGGGCAGCTCCAGCTGCATCACCGTCATGTTGCTGGTCAGGGAGACCTGCATCGCGAACCCCAGCAGGACCGCAAGGCCGAAGGAAAGCCACACTATAGCCGAACCGGCAAACAGCAGGATGAGGACCCCGAAGCCCACCCCACCCCAGATCAGCAGGAACCGCAACTGCCTGTCGCTGCCGGCGGAGGCGACGGCAAAGGACCCAGCCAGGGCACCGACGCCCACCGAAGCGGTCAGCACGCCCAGTCCATCAGCTCCCATGTGGAGCACGTCCCGGGCGAAGACCGGCAGCATGGCCTGGTACGGCATGCTGAATATCGCGAAGGCCACGCCCATGAGAAGCAGGCTGTACATCAGAGGGCGGCCCCGTACGTAGGTCAGTGCCTCACCGATGTTGGCGAAGAAGGAGCCACCTGACGGCTGGTCCCCAAGCGAACCTCTGTGGGAAATGTCCACGAAGAACAGCAATGCAAGGGCTGGGACAACCATAGTGGCGGCAATGAGAAAGGTTTGTCCCATACCTAGGAACTCTATAAGAAAGCCCGCAGGAGCGGGACCCGCCAGTTGGGCCGCGCTGAAGATAGTAGTGAACATGGCGATGCCGCTGGCCATGTGCTGGGGCTCAACCACCTCCGGGACCGCCGACATCCTGGAGGGCATTATCGTGCTGAACACCACCCCGTGCAGGAAGGAGAGCACGAAAACCTGCCACACCTGAACATCACCGGAAAGAATCAGAAGGGCCAGGATAAGAAGCACGACTCCGTTGAGTGAATCACCCACCATCAGGATCACGCGCCGGCTGAACCGGTCCGCTATCACTCCACCCACGGGCGATAGCAACAGCATGGGCAGCATGGGCACCGCGTTGATGGCCGTGACCAGGAACGGTGAGTCCGTCATCTCCAGCACAAGCCAGCCGCGGGCTACTATCACCATGAAGAAGGAAAGAATGGAGAACAGGGACGAGGCCCAAAGCAACCGGTACTGAGTGTTCTGAAAGGCCACCAGCGGTCCTCTATTGAACACTTGGAACTCCCTGACGTCTTCCCGGAATCTGTCGCATCATGAACCTTAATCGTATGAGCAGGCCGATAGGTTGTCAACGGAGGAGTCTCTCAACTAGGCTATTCCCTTCTCTGGCCTCTGATAGAATGACCTCCTGATCGCAGCAGCCAGGAGCTTGTTCTGCAGTTGGGTACCAAGGAGTTGATATGACCCGCACCAACAATCCACTACGGTTCGGCTTGAGCGTGGGCGGTAGGACGTTCGGCGTTTGCTCGCAATGGCTAGCGAAGCCTCAGGCGCTGGCGCGCCTGTTGAGCCGCATTTTGCCACGAAGGATCTGCCTTCCGCTGGTTGGCTCCTGGAGGCGCAACGGAGAATGCCCGGATAATGTCTGGCACCAAACCTTTCACTCGATTCTGTGCCTTCCCTCCAAGTGCAATCACAGGCCTTCCTGGAAGGGCAGCCAACAGGGCAGCAAGAAAGTTGTCCCTGCAATACCGTTCGGATTTCGCTCGAACTGAACCACCTTCAGTCGGAGCCGAACATAGATATGTCTCCGTTATCCATGTCCGGGTTAACTGTTCGTTCAGGGTTGCACCTGGGAACAAGTAATCGAGAAACCGTCGCAAGTTGCGATGAAAAAGTGTCTTGCCATCCTCAAGGCATTTGTATGCAAAAGAGGAGCACTGTCCAATAAACTCATTCGCCCCAGCCCCAGACGGATACGACTCGTGCAATGGTGGATCTCCAGGGTCCTGTGGATCGCCCGGTTCGGCCACTAGAATCACGACTTCGACTTCTTTGATGGAGCCTATAGCTCCAACGAATCCGCGAGGTACGTAACCGCCTATCGGATCCCAGATTGCGACTCCCGAGCAACTGCCAGTGAAGCCACTGCAAGGACTATAGACAGGGCTCAAGATTTGGATCAGTTCAGGTGCCGTAGTCGAGTTCAATCGCTCCTCCCTCTCTGTAGGAATATGTCGGCAGTGAGTGGTGCCGAGGGCGGGATTCGAACCCACACTCCCTTGCGGGAAGCGGATTTTAAGTCCGCAGCGTCTACCATTCCGCCACCTCGGCACGGGGTCACCCATCTTCATTGTACAAAAAAGACGCCACGTCTTTGTAAGCGCAGCGTCTTAGCTTTCGGAATGGAGGCGACGGGCGGATTCGAACCGCCGAATAGGGGTTTTGCAGACCCCCGCCTTAGACCACTTGGCTACGTCGCCCTGAAATAGCTACCTTATGGTGCCGAGGAGGAGATTTGAACTCCTACGAGCTTTCGCTCACTGCCCCCTCAAGACAGCGTGTCTACCGATTCCACCACCTCGGCACGGAGGGACATCTGCCCTACCTCCACCGGCACTCTCAGTAAGTATTATGCCGTTCCATTTCCTACCCTGTCAAACCATTTCGGTCAAGCGGCTCTCTATGCCAAAGTACCGCAACTTTCGAATTTCCCATAGCTACATCGTACGCAAAGGCACGAAAACACTTATGTCTACCAGGCAGGCCATGATCCAACTCCGTCACTGTGGGAGCAGATCAGGCACTCCCTGGCAGCGTCGTCGGTATGATTCAGGGCAGCGGCCTGCACACCACTGTCTGTCGCACTCTACGCTTCTCCCCGTATGCGTGGGAGGTAGTTGTCCGGGTTCACGCCGAACAGCCTGTGCCGTGAAAGCGCGTTCAGAAGAAAGGCGTGAACGCCCATGTGAAACAGAGTCTGTACGTCACCGGATATCAGCGCCGCCCTTTCATTGGCGGTCAGTGGAAAGTCGGTGACGGCCACAACCGCATCAGAGACGATGCGCTCCCGGAACTGGGCATCGTTCTCAGTGAGATACAGTATCTTGTTGATGGAGTAGACGCTCACTAGAACCTCAATCCAGCTTCCAGACCGCGTAACCGGACCCGCCATCGGTCTCGACGAAGAGGGGCCTGGTATCACCAAGCGCCCCTGTCATTGTGATCCAATTCAGCAGCTCGCCACTAACGTTCCCGGCGGCAGCCATCCGCTGCGGAGTCGCTCGGCGAACCAGGGTCTGGTAGTCGCCAAGAGTTAGAAGGTCACTGACCGTTTGCACCCACTCCCCGTCCGTCCAGCCCACCTGTGGCCCACCAACCTCTAAGGAGAAGACGCCGCTGGCCAGCAGCGCGACCCGTGTGTCTGGACTCCACTGTTTCAGGAACCTGCCTATAGCACGACCCAGGGCCTGGCAGCGCCGCGCCGACGGCATAAGGGCAGCGAATCCGTTGACGTACAACGGTACGACGGGGATGTCCATAGAAGGGGTTAAGAAATGCAATGGGACGAGGATAGAGTGGTCCAGCCGCAACTCTGAAGCAACTGCTAGGTCAAAGTTAGAGCGTAGTGCGAACCTCAGCAACCCTTCCGCCAGGGGCATATGGCCCCTGATAACGGAGTGCGGCATAACGCAGTAGGTCTCGGCTGGGCCCTCAGCTTCATCGATCAGACCCAGACAGAACGCGGGCAGATTATCGTAGAAGAAGTTGGTGAAATGGTCGGATGCGATCTCTATTATGACGTCCGGCGCAGCCTCCTCCATGTAACCCCGTACCCTGGTCATCAGAGCCTCGGCCGGGAGCAGGCCCGGTGCCTGAGCTACCTGCTGCGGCAGTCCAGGTCCATGCGGCACCCCTACGGCAAGAACAAGCTTGGCCAAGGACTAGCCAGCCTTCTCGAACCGCAACGACGCAGAGTTAAGGCAGTAGCGCGCTCCTGTCGGAGCCGGGCCGTCGGGGAAAAGGTGGCCCAGGTGTGCATCGCAACTAGCGCACATTACCTCCGTCCTGACCATGAACATGCTCCGATCCGTGTCCTCCCATATCCCGTTGGCGTCGATAGCTTCCCAGAAGCTGGGCCACCCGGTACCTGAGTCGAACTTGGTGTCCGAAGAGAACAAAGGAGCATCGCAGCAGATACAGCGATATGTCCCTGCCTCCTTGGTGTCCCAGTAAGCCCCAGTGAACGGTGGCTCAGTGCCCTTTTGCCGGGCCACGCGGAACTGCTCCGGTGTAAGCTTCTCCCTGTACTGCTCATCGCGCTGTGACATCTGCCACCTTCCCTCTGCTTTCCTTTGCAACCAGGCTGCTATACCCATCAATGCCCTCCAAGGATGTCCCACAAGGGTACCACGCCGCTGCGACCGCATTGATTATAGCGTATGGGCCTCAACGCCACTCTAACCCATATGACGTGCTTGGCCATGCCCTCGCTCCACCTGCTTAAGGTCCGGCGGCTGGTTGTCACGACACTCCGGCTTAGCTATTAGAGTGAATCCTGACACGATCGTGGTGGCAGTTGAGGCAAGGAAAATGGCCCAAAGAATCAGGCAGCGCCACCCGTGGATAGTCACAACGATTTGACACTCAGCAACAGGGCGGCTACACTTCAATATCATGCGTTCAAAATCTGAACAGACCGATGTCGTAGAGAACGACCCGGCACGTGAGTTGATGATCCTTTCGGAGGTCCAGGACAGTCCGCAGACCAGCCAGCGCCATCTGGCACAACGGCTTGGTGTCTCCCTCGGTCTGACCAACCTGCTTCTCCGCAACCTTAGTCGGAAAGGCTATGTGCGCATAACACAAGCAGGCTGGCGACGCTGGCTTTACGCCCTCACACCAGCGGGGTTCTCACGCAAGGTCCAGCTAGCGGTTGCTTACATAAGCCGTTTCATGGACCAGTATCGAATGATACGGCGGACTCTTCGCGAGGAGCTAGATACGCTGGCCCTGCACGCCGAGTCGCGAGTCGCAATCTACGGCACCGACGAATTCGCCGAACTAGTGTACCTGGGACTAAGGGAGTTCTCTATAGAAGAGGTCATGGTCTTCGATGCTGGGGCCCAGGACGGTCGCCGGTTCCTTGGCATACCGATCCGGGATGTGGCAACGCTCAGGCCTGACCAGTATGACCGTGTGATGGTCGCTGTTCTGGATGACGTCCAGGCAAGAAGTGTAGAGCTCCGAAACCTGGGCGTAACCCCCGAGCAGTTGGTCACCCTTTTCGCTAATGAGTCTCAAGAAAGCGATGAGGAGTCTGAAGGATCATGACATCTCTACGCTGGTACGCTGCATATATCAGGCCCAGAATGGAAGCTGTTACTGCTATCAGCCTGGAGCATGCTGGCTTTCAGGTGTTTGCCCCAGGAATCCGCACACACCACCCGACTAGGGGCATCACCAACGCCCCCCCTTTCCCCGGGTACCTGTTCATACGACACAACCTGGAGGAGCACGGCTGGCCACTGCTGAACCGGGTGCCGCACGCTTTGGGCCTGGTCCAGTTCGGTGGCGTTGCGGCTCCGATTCCCGATGAAGTCATTGATGACCTGATGCGTCGCCTGGACGAGATCAACAGTACATCCGGCCCCTGGAATACATTCCGTGCCGGTGACACGGTCCGCATCCGTTCAGGCCGCTTGGACTCCCTGGCCCAGGTTGTATCAGAGGCCAGGTCGCCCCAAGCCAGAGTGCGGGTCCTGATGGAGTTCCTGGGCCAGCAGGTGTACACCGAAGTACCCTGGCATGACATCTGGCCGGCAAAGGATAACGCCTTCTTGGGCGCTTCACCTCCCGCCACATCGATCAGGCGGACCCGTGGCCATGGGCGATGGATCAGGGGCTTTGGCCCTCGCACTGGCGAGAGTCAGGCCCGGCAGAACAACGAGTGCCCTCTGTCGTAGCAACAGCTCCAGAGGGCACTCTTTAAGGAGAGACACACTCCTCCCTCTAGTTGAGGAGGTGTAAGCGATAAACGCGAGCATGCTCGCGATGGCTGCGCTTTGACAAGGCGGGTTCGGTAACCTACCCAATTCCCATCGCAACTCAGGAAACTGTATGACTATTCTGGAGAAAATCGAAAGCCGTAGCGCCGTGGTCAGCATCATTGGCCTCGGCTACGTAGGTTTGCCGCTGGCTGTGGCCTTCGCGGAGGGCGGGCTACGAGTTGCAGGTATTGACCTTGACCAGAAGAAGGTTGATGCGGTCAATCACGGCGAGTCATATATACAGGACATCCCATCCGAACGGCTCCGAGGCGTCAAGGACAGACTTTCCGCCACCACGAAATACGATGGGCTATCCGAAGCGGACGCAGTAGTAATCTGCGTACCTACGCCGCTGGGCAAGACCCGCGACCCGGACATGTCCTACGTCTTGAGCGCCGCGGACGAGATCGCGCGACACATTCATAAGGACATGCTCGTTGTGATGGAGAGCACCAGCTATCCGGGTACCACCGAGGAGCTGATACTCCCCAGGCTTTGTGCCACGGAGGGCAATGATCTGCGGGTTGGCAAAGACTTCTTCCTGGCATTCTCGCCGGAGCGGGTTGATCCCGGGAGCGCCAACTGGACCATCGGCAACACGCCTAAGGTCATCGGCGGTGTGACGCCCCAGTGTCTGGAGGTTGCCCAGGCCCTCTACCGTTGTGCCGTGGACTCCCTGGTGCCCGTATCCTCCACGCAGGTCGCGGAGATGACTAAGCTACTGGAGAACACCTTCCGTGCCGTGAACATCGGACTGGTCAACGAGCTGGCCATGATGTGTGACCGGCTGGGGGTTGACGTGTGGGAGGTGATAGAGGCAGCCAGCAGCAAACCTTTCGGCTATATGCCCTTCTATCCTGGCCCCGGCCTGGGCGGACACTGCATCCCGGTGGATCCCCAGTACCTGGCGTGGAAGATGCGGACGCTAGGCTACGAACCCCGTTTCATTCAGCTAGCTACCGACATCAACTATGGTATGCCCCGATACGTGCTGGGGAAAATCGCATATGCTCTGAGTAAACGGAGCAAGGCGATCAAAGACTCTCGGGTGCTGGTAATGGGCGTTGCTTACAAGTCGGACGTCGCCGATACACGAGAGTCACCAGCAGTCGACCTGCTGGAGCTGCTGCGGGATAAGGGTGCCCAGGTCGCATACCACGACTCCCATGTCCCTATTCTTAACGAGGATGGCCTGGACCTCCGTAGCGTTGATCTGAGTGAAGAGTATCTGCAGGCCGTCGACTGTGTAGTTATCGTGACGCCGCACAGCGGCACAGACTGGGGATTCGTGGTAGAGAATAGCGACCTGGTGGTGGATACACGTAATGCCACCAAGGGTCTGGAAGTCACAGAGCGGATTGTCAGGCTGTAAGGAACAAGCTATCAGCTTGGAATGATCATCTTTCCGCACGATACTGAGCTTCAATAGCGCACTATGAAAATTGAAGAGATCAACCTCGAGTCCCGGCTCCCACTGGAGAAGCATTCCCGCTACCCGGAGTTCAGGCAGCTTATCGGGCTGCGGGACTTCACGGCCTACCGCGAGGTGCTCGAGCGTGGCTGGGCAGAAACATCCATCATGTGCGGCAAGTACGTCCGACTTGATGATCTTCCCATTGACGAGGAGGAGCCACCCAACACCTCGCTAGTCAACCTGATGGGGACCAACCACCATTCGCCCAAGCGCATTCGGCTAGCAAAAGAGTTCTTTCAAGAGTATGACCGTCTGGGCCAGAGTAGGTTCCTGAAGGAGGCCGCCTATAAGACCAGATACGTGCGGGATCAGGTGACCATCGCTGAATTCCGGACAGTCGGGTTGAGGGGCATACGCAGCCTTCTGACCCGTCAAGTGCAACGAAAGGGCATTCGATACCGCATCGCCAGCTACTTGAACACGTACGACAACATGAAGCGGCTTGGGCAATTGGTACACGGAGCGCACGTCATTCAGGAATACCCCCCCATTGAACCTGGAGATGTTCCGTGGGCCATTGATTACTTAGGCTACGTCAAGCTCCGCGATGGGGCCCACAGGCGTGCTATCGCCCATGCCCTGGATTGGCCAACTATACCCACACTCGTATTCGAATTCAGCCAGGTAACTCGGGAGAGCCTTGGAGATGCCTACCCATATATCCAGGACAACTTCAATTGGTTTGCTGATATTGTGCGGACGGTAGCGTCTCAGCAGTCTGCCTCACCAAGTGTGAGAACAGCATGAGCAAGACTAGCAGACTGTGGACGGTGTTCCAGATGTGGCGCCTGAGCAACCCGTGGATGGGCGGGCGCAGGTGGTACCAGTACGTGGACCTTGGCGGCGGGCTGACGACGCAACGCTGGTCCGCCGGAGACACTAAGCTGCGCACCGAGTCCTTTCTGTCCGTTCTACGCGGGCAGGAACTGCTGACCGCCAGCGATACGGTGGTAGACCTTGGCTGCAACGCGGGGCTTTTCTCGCTGGTGGCAGCCCAGACATGCAGGCAGGTCTACGGCGTCGAGATCGACTCTCATTTCGTCAGGCAGGCAGAGTTCCTCAAGAAACATTGGAAGGCGGAAGGCAGGCGGGTGGACAACGTGGTCTTCATAGAGGGGAGCATTACCGATCATCTCGATCTGGTCTCACAGGCTACCGTGGTCTTTGCCAGCAAGGTCCTATACCACGTGCTGTTGGGAGACGACGTACAGCGCATTATGAACGCGATGGAGCGGGGGCAGCCCCGGCTTATCCTAATGCAGGGTCACACCGTAAGGGGTGAGTTGGGTCAGCAGCAGGGGATGCAGCGGCTTGTCAGTGAGCACGGGTTTGAATATCAGCTGGTCGCGGACGTGCCTGAGTTTCCTATCGCCATAGGCCGGCGCGTAGTGAGAGCGGCCTAGTCAACCTCAGAGATTACTGGACACGGAGTCCCATGGAATACGAACCGATCTTGGGAGCCAGTCCTCGCGGCGAAACGGCAGCGCATCCGGCGCCCCTCCCGGCTAGGCCCTTCGTCTCCATTCTCATTCCGAGCTACAACGAGGCCTCTTACATAGAGGAAACGATTCGAAGTGTACTTTTGCAGGACTACCCGTTCATCGAATTGATAGTAGCCGATGGCGCGTCGACAGACGGCACCCAGAATATCCTGCGCCGGTATGAGAATGATCACCGATTCCAGTGGCTCTCAGAACCTGATAATGGACCCTTATCGGCTCTGGACAAGTGCCTGCGAATGGCACGCGGGCAATTGACAGGAATACAGCTGGCAAACGATACCTATACGCCAGGTGCCATTCGCGAAATGGTCGAGCAGTTTCAGATCTACCCCAACCTAGCGTTGGTTGGGGGCTGGATTCAGCACATCGACGAACACAGTGTAGCTATAAGCCGCGAACGAACGTTCCGAGACGACGTATTACAGTACTCGGTAGATGACATCGTTGCCTTTCGGGGCCCGCTGCCGCCTGTGCAAACGAGCTTGCTGCGACGTGACCTCGTTCTTTCCATTGGGGGGAATATGTACGGGGTCAGAACTGGAGATCGACAGTTTTTGGCTGCATTACATGATAGAGGCCGCTCGGATCGGTGGTAGGTCACAAACTATGCCTAAGGTCTGGGCAAATATCCGGGCCCATCCAGGCCAGAAGGGTACGATCGCAGAGTACTCTGGCGTCAGTTTCCATAGGGCGCAGAACTTGGGCTGCCAACGCATAGCGAATCTCTATCGCGATTTCCTTACCTCCGAACAGGTCAGAACTCTGCGTAGAGTTGGCTACTATCACGAGCTTAAATACCGTGTGCTGCACGCGCATCAGCGGCTGGCCGCGGTCCCTTCCGCACTAGGCTACGTGAGGTTCGGAGGCGGAGCGCATATCGCAAAATACTTGCTAAAGGCGCTGGGACGAAGCATCCGGCGTGTGATCAGACCTTGGAAACCGTAGGCATGATTGTATGAAGCTCAACCACCCAGACCAAAAGAAGAACAAAGGGGCGTTGACTGCAGAGCTTTCTGGCGGGCCGTTTGCACTTATCAAGCGCCTGTTCGGGTTCCCAGCCATGACGCTTAGGCGACTATTGCTGGTGATTATGATTGCTCTCGGCACGGCGTCGATACAAGGCGCGAGTCTTGGTCTTTTGCTGCCAGCGGCCCAATTCATCGAAGACCCAAACGCAACCCACCCATCTGGTGCAGTATGGGAAATAATTGATCGTAGCTTATCCACTATTGGAATACCATATTCCATGCCAGTCCTTTTCATAGGGATATTCTTAACGGTTGGAGCGGCTCAAATTCTTTTTTATCTGTACACACGGGTTTCAGTATTGCTTATCAACCAACTGGTCAGGGACCTTCGCCGCGCCGCCTTTAGTGGGATTCTACATGCTCGCATGCAGTTCCACTTAAGGCATTCGCCAAGCACTCTGACAAGCACTTTGATTCAGGATGGGAATCGGGCTGGGTCTGCTCTAATGGGAATGGGTGAGATCCTGATTCACTCATTGATGTTTGCGTTATATGCAACACTGCTGGTTTGGATATCGTGGCAGACTGCTTTGATAGCGCTCGGAATCGTGTCTACAACCATCGTATTGACTCAAGTCTGGCTTCAAGGAACTCAAACCACAGGGGAGGCGATCTCTGGTCTGTTTCACCAGATGGAGGGATTCAGCACAGAGCGCATTCAGGGCATCAGGGACGTGAAACTCGCGGGGAAGGAGCAGTCGGACAGCGGCCGGCTAGGTACCATAGCTGATGAGTTGGCCGGAGCGAATGCGAAGTTGAGCTATCGTGCAGCTCAGATCCGAATTATGTCAGATCCGATAATGGTCGGCGCCGGCCTCCTAGTAATCTATCTCGGCTCCTCATTTATCGGTCTCACACTGGCTGAACTCGCCGTGTTTGTGTTTGCTCTACTCCGTATCGCTCCCGAAGTCCGGCTTCTGAATTCGGCCCGTTACCGTGTCTACGGGTACATAAACAGCCTGCGATGGCTATTATGGATCATTGAATCCGCACATGACCAATCTGAAGACAACCCCGACTCTGTGGTATCTCCAACCACCAGGCGACCTTTTAATGGCATGCCGGGCAACATATCGTGGCGAAAGGTGACCTTCGGGTACCGACCTGAACTTGCTATTCTGGCCAACTTCAGCTTCAACATTACAGCAGGTCAGACTATAGCCATAGTAGGTCCCTCCGGCGCAGGGAAGTCCACCATCCTGGCACTATTCGCTCGGCTTCTCACCCCCACATCGGGACAGATCCTTTTCGACGACGTTCCCATCGAAGAGTTTGATCTGTCATCGCTGCGAAGAGGCATCGGTCTGGTCAGCCAGGACTCGGCCATCTTCAATGATACCATCCTTGAGAACATCAGGTTCGGCCACCCTTCGGCTACTATTGCTGAAGTAGGGCACGCCACACAGTTGGCAAACGCCGACGGGTTCATCCAAGAGCTTCCTCACGGTTATGAGACTGTAGTTGGCGATAGGGGCATGACCCTGTCAGCTGGGCAGCGCCAACGAATCGTACTGGCCCGCGTCCTACTTCTGGATCCAACAGTGCTACTGCTAGACGAGATCACCAGCGCGCAGGACCCCGAGTCGGAGCGCGCCATCCAGGAAGCTATCTGGCGTGCCAAAAGCGGCAGGACGGTCCTGATAGTCACTCACCGGCTCTCCTCTATCCAGGGGGTCGACCGAGTTCTGGTCATAGAGAATGGCCAGATAGTGGAAGACGGAGCCCCGGAAGAACTCTTACGGTCGAACGGGCTCTTCCGTCACTACTACGACATTCAAATTGGGTCAGGCTGGGAGCAGAGTCCGGCGGAGAGGCAGTAGAGGAACGGGATGCGGACCATCAAGATAGGCAATCACCTCATAGGCCCTGACCAGCCAGTGTACGTCATCGCCGAGGGCGGAGCCAACCATGAGGGTGACATCGAAGCAGCGGAGCGGATGATTGTAGAGGCCGCCCAAGGCGGCGCCCAGTGCATCAAGTTCCAGACCTATAAGGCGGACAAGCTGGTCACCCGCACCGCACCCAAATACTGGTACGACCCAGGACAGCGCGCTGCCAACCAGCACGAGATGTTCGCCCAGCTGGACGGGTTCGACCAGCCAGAGTGGCAGCGCCTCATAGCCAAGGCCGATGAGATGGGCATCACATTCATGTCCAGCGCCTGGGACGAGGACAGCGTGGACATGCTGGACGCCCTTGGAATGCCCGCATTCAAGATAGGTTCCGCCGATATCACCTGCCTACCCTTGATCAAGCACACCGCCAGAACGGGCAAACCGATCATACTGTCCACCGGCGCGTCAACGCTGGGCGAAATCGAGGCTGCTGTGAATGTCATCCGCGACGAAGGCAACAAGGACATAGTCCTTCTTCACTGTGTCCTAAGTTACCCTACGGAGAACAAGGACGCCAACCTGAATATGATGGCATGGCTACAGCAGGTGTTCCCGGACATCCCCATCGGCTACTCGGACCACACGATTGCAGACCCTGCTATGACGGTACCCCTGGCAGCGGCGGCCATGGGGGCCCGGGTCATCGAGAAGCATTTCACGCTGGACAAATCGCTTCCTGGCAACGACCACTACCTGTCCATGGATGCCAAGGACCTGGCCCGGTGGAATGCCAGCCTGGAGATCATCTACCAGGCCCAGGGAACCGATGGATACCGCAACATAATCGAGGCGGAGCAGACCTCCAGGATCATGGCCCGCCGCAGCCTAGTGTCTCGGGTGGACATCCCGGAAGGCACCGTAATCACCAGGGAAATGCTCACCTACAAGCGGCCCGGCACAGGTATATCACCGGCGGACATCGACATAGTAGTAGGACGCCATGCCCGCGTCGCCATCCCAGAGGACCAGACACTCACCTGGGACATGGTCTAGGATTTGAGGCTCTTACTGTGCGAGTAAGCATTATCATCACCAACTACAACTACGACCGTTACCTGGGCCGTGCTATCCAGTCCTCGCTGGCACAGACTGTGCTGCCCAAGGAGGAGTGGGAGGTGATTGTGGTAGATGACGGCAGTACAGATAACTCAAAGCAGGTTATCGAAGCATACCTGCCTGACATCAGACCGCAGTATCACGAACAGCAACGCGGCCTTCCGGCGGCGGTGAACACAGGAATACGTGCCTCAAGGAGCCTTTACATCCTACGACTGGATGCTGATGACTGGCTGGACAGGTACTCAGCGTTCATCCTGGCCTACTTCCTTGACCACAACAGGGAGATCGGCTTTGTGTGGCCGGACTACTACGTATACGACGAGCATGAGCGGGTGATTGACCGCATTAGTGAACCTCAAGGTGCAGGCATCATGTTCCGCAAACAGCTTCTGGTGGACATCGGCCTGTACGACGAGGAGATGCTCATCAACGAGGACAAGGACATCCTGCTCAGGTGCATGGAGAGGTACCAGGGCTACCACCTCAAGCTACCCCTGTACCGATACTATCGCCACGGAGCCAACCTGACCAGCCAGGAGGATCGCGTGGAGCACTATAACCAGCGACTGTCCAGCAAGCATGGCAAGGAGGCCTGGGAAAAGGGCCTGAACATAAACCCTGGCTTCGGTAATGTGGAAACTGGCAATAGCTAAGCCAGGATTAACTTGGTTGACTGATAAGTGTCACAATTAGAGGGGGTACCGGTATGGACCCTGAGCCACTAGCAGTAGCTGGGCGACACATTGGATCTGGGGAGCACACATTCTTCGTGGCGGAGGAAGGACAAGCGAACATGGGCAACCTGGAGGTTGCCATCAAAATGGTGTGGTTAGCTGCTGAGGCAGGCGCAGACGCCATCGAGTTTCAGTTGGCCATCGCTGAAGACTTTTACGTTCGTGATCATCCAGCCTTTGAAATGTACCGCGAGCGCGAGTTTAGCCGCTCTCAGCTTGAGCAATTGTTCGCGTCAGCAGACGAAGCAGGAATCATAGCCTATGCAGCTCCTCTCAGTAGCCACCTTGTTCCCATGCTCGTAGACATCGGATGTCCCTTGTTTAACATAAACGCTTCCGATCTGGATAACCCTGACATGTTGGATACCGTAGGCGGGTCGGGTCGCCCATTCTTTGTGAGCACGCTAATGGCAACACTGGATGAGATTGACTGGGCAGTGGAGAGGTTGCTCGGACAAGGGTACTCAAACTTTGCGCTCTTGCACGGACAGCATGTAATGTTTAGCGATACAACCCGCGGCGTTCCAGAAGACCAGACCAACTTGGAGACAATCTCTTTTCTCCGTGCTCGGTATGGCCTAAATGTGGGATTTATCGACCATACTTCTAATCCTAGAATGCCCGGTATCGCCGCTGCCGTGGGTGCAGCAATTGTGTGCAAGCACTTTACCTGGGATAAGTCCCTTCAGGGGCCTGACTGGCAAGTGTGCTTAGAGCCGGAGGAGCTTAAACAGGCTGTTCAACTGGTTAAATTCGTAGATGGAGCGCGGGGAAGCAGGGATAAGCAGCTCATTGAAGGTGAGCTAACAGATCGTTTGGGCATGCGCCGCAGTATAGTCGCCGCCATTGACCTACCTAAAGGGACCCTCCTTACCGATGAGCATCTCAGATTCAAGCGACCGGGAGATGGAATGCCGCCACCTCTCGCGAACCAGCTTGTCGGCAAGCTCCTAAGCAGACCACTTAAGGCCGATGAGCAGTTAACTCTTGAGCACATAGAGTAACCCTATGCTATCGCCTCAATCTACTAATGCTGTTTACGCGACTCTTGCATGCAGAGTTGGCTCCGTTCGCCTTTACGCAAAGCCTCTGCAGATGGTTGGGGATAGACCAATCGTAAAGCACCTCATAGATCGCCTCAGCACAGTGGAGCGCCTAGACGGTATAGTGTTGGCTATCAGCGAAGGCGACGAGAACTTGGCATTTGTTGAGCTTGCCAAAAGTTGGGAGCTTCCCTACGTCGTAGGGGCCCACATAGACGTCCTGGGTCGCTTGATCCTTGCAGCTAATGCTGTACAGGCGGATATCGCCCTGCGAGTTACCACAGAAAACCCGTTTGTTTACCAAGACAACATTGGCCAGTTGATTGAGCACCACATTAGAACCGAGGCTGATCTCACTGTATGTGAGCTACTCCCCGATGGGGCCTATGCTGAGGTAGTAAATGTCTCTGCCTTAATCCAGGCACACAAGTTAGGAGAGGACCGACACAGGAGTGAGCTTTGCACGCTTTTCATCTTCGAAAACCCTAACATGTTCAAAATCGAGCGCCTTAAGGCTCCAACCGAGCTTGCTCGACCTGACATTCGACTGACGATAGACACACCAGAAGATTTGATCCTTGCTCGTAGGGTCTATGAAGCCTTGGAGCCAGAGTTTGGACCAATGCCACCGCTTGTAGAAATTATCAACTACCTGGACGCACATGAGGAGGTCCGAAACCTGAATACGCACTTGAGAGCAAGAAGCACCCGCCTGTGGCAGTAGGACCATTCTGTCAACAACGACAGGAATTGCATGTACACCCTACTCTACGCCGCCTTAAAAAACATGGGTGACTTCCTCATCTACGAACGGACCAAAGCGCTCCTGAGGGAGCACAAGGGAATGGCGGACTATCTGGAGTTCCACAGCAGGCGAGAGTCACTGGACCCACACTTGGACGAAGTGAACGCTACCAAGGCCGTGATCATCTGCGGCGGTCCAGGGACGGTGTGGAACATGTACCCCAGAACATATCCGTTGGCCAGCAACCTTGATGATGTAAAGGTCCCCATAGTCATCATGGGCAGCGGCTGGTACGGAGTCCCAGGCGATGACGTAACTCTTGAGCAGTACGGGTTCAACGTCTCCACCAAAGGGCTGTTCGAAAAGATCCGCCGCCAGGGAAACAATATCGGAGTGCGGGACTACCTGACGGAGCGTGCGCTACAGAACAATGGCATCACCAACGTAACTATGACAGGTTGTCCATCCTGGTACGACCTGGAGCACCTGGACGATGACTTTGAGGCGCCTGCAGCCATAAAAACAGTTGTGTTTACGCCGCCCGCCAAACGTGTTTTTCAGCGACAGGCCGTTGAGGTAATGGACATGCTCCGCAGGCTGTTCCCGGACACCCGGCTGGTCTGCTCCTTCCATCGGGGCATTGAGGCGGACGAACAGACGCCCCAGGAAGAGGCAAGCTGGATAGGTGAATTGGCACAAACAGCCGGCGAGTTGGGGTACGAGGTTATGGACACGTCCTACGGGCTTGAAAAGGTCAGCTTCTACGAAGAGTGCGACCTTCACGTGGGATACCGCGTTCACGGCCATATCTACTTCCTGGCAAAGCGGAAGCCGTCGTTCCTCATCCACGAAGACGGAAGAGGCAGGGGCGCCTCGGAAGCCCTGGGACTGCCGGGCATCCAGGGATGGGAGCGCACGCTAGCGGGCAAGGTCGCAGCAAAGGTAAGAGAACCTCACTTCAGCTCCATACTAGGCGCGCGTGCTCTAGACATACGAGCTAAGAGAGCCGTAGCTGATGAGTTGGAAGAATACATCAAGGATGAGCTGGAGAGCGGATTCGATAGCTTCAAAAACCTGCCCGAGGCCATCCGCCGCCACTATCAGAGCATGGTGGGATTCCTGGAGACCATTCCGTAGCCTTTGCAGCGAACGAACATGTCCAAGAGCGCCGTCTACATGCTAGCCCAGTACCCCAAGGACTTCGCACTGTCCGCCGGGCTGGCCGACATCATCCGCGAGGTGAAGCCCGGACTGCCCGTGCATCTCATATGCGCCACGGAACCCAACTCCGCCAGCTATCAGTGGGATGCACTGTCCGACCGATTCGACAGCGTGCAGTGGGTAAGAAGGGCGATGCACGGCGTCTGGCGGGGCAGGTTCAATATGCGAGGGCTGATCCCCGCGTTCACCAAGGGTTTCTCAGCAGCACGCAAGGTGCGCAAAGAGATGCGGAAGCTCCGCTTTGAGCCGGACTCCATCGCCTTCGTGCTTGACGGCTACTCGCTTAACCAGAGCATCTTCCTCCGCAGGATACAAGACGATCCGAACATTACGTCAGTCCTCATATCTGAGCAGACGGATGACGCACTATTGTCCGATTTCGTGCTTGGCTACGATGAGTCACTTTACTTCAACCTGTTCCAGCGGTTCTTCGGGACCGCCTACTACGATGTTTTCTGGCTGCGCACGGAGGGGTACAGAAGGACCGCCCAGCGGGAGTACCGGTTCCGCAACAATCCCGCCGACTACACATTCTTCGGTGAACATGCCTTCCGCCGGGCTGAGCTGCACGAAGGCCAGACCTACTGGCCCTACTACCTGAGCGACACATCCCACCCAACGGGCCAGGAGTCGGTCATCGTGTACGGCGGCATATTTGAATGGGTGCCCCTGATCTCCCTGGAGCCATTCTATAAGCGGTACAACGAGCTGCTGGAGCTGATCAGGACCAAGCACCAGGGCCAACGGCTCATATATCTGGAGCACCCAGGACAGCCTGAGGAGCGGGCGAGAGAGATGGAACGGCTTGATCTGCGTGGATTCGAGGTCAAGAACGGTATCAGCAGCGAGGCCGTAGTAACCCAGGACCGCTCCATTACCACCGCCTACGCCGTGGTCTCCACCGCTCTGTTCACCACTGCATGCCTGGGTGTGCGTTCCCACTTCCTGTACGGTCTGTTTGACGACGACTGCATACCGCCGCTGCTGAAGCAGCGACTGGACCACCGTTGGGTATCGGAGATACATCCAGACATGCGTCTCGACTCCGTAGAGCGGTGGCTGAGCGGCGAGGCCGACTACACGCTGGAGCCCTCCTCTGATAGGGTACGAGCCGCCACAGCCAGAATGCTGGAGACGGTAGGCCTGCTTGATAGCAGCGAGAGCACAGCCACCAGCAACGGTATGATGGTAAGTCCGGAGAACCGCTGGCTCCAGCCGTTAGGACGCCTGTCTTTAACAGGAATATTACGGGCAGTAATAGGCATCCCGCCCACCTACAGCGTACGCAGCAGGCTTGGCCGGGCACTTACCGCCCCTATGCGGCTCGTGAGGAGGCTGGTACCGGGTGCCCATCCATGAGCGCAACAGTGTCCAAACGGCCATTCGTGGTGCTGGACCGGGACGGTACGGTCATAGAAGGGCGCAACTATCTATCCAACCCGGACCAGGTGGAGCTGATCCCCGGTGCAGCCGCCAGCCTGCGATCATTGACCCAGTTAGGCCTGGGGCTCATCATCGCCACCAACCAATCCGGTATCAGCCGCGGGTACTTCGACCAGCTTACCCTGCGACAGATCCATGAGCGGCTGTGTTCGTTGCTAGAGACGGAAGGGGTACGCCTTGATGGTATCTACTTCTGCCCACATACGCCGGAGGAAGTTTGCCATTGCAGGAAGCCAGACGTTGGCATGCTAGAGGAGGCTACCAACCAAGTAGGATTGGACCCAACCGCCAGCTTCGTAGTGGGCGACAACTGGTCTGACATAGAGCTTGGATCACGAGTAGGAGCTACAACGCTCCTGGTACGTACCGGGTACGGCAGGCAGGTGGAGACCGACCCCTCGGTCAAACCTGACTACGTGGTAGACGACATTACCAAGGCAGCGTTAGTCATTGAACAGTTGGTGGAACACAAGCAGGGAAGGTAGCGGATGGCCATAACCAGTGAGCAGCAGACAGAACGAGCTCGCACTAGCCTGATGGTAAGTACAGCGGTCACAAAACGGACCGCCGAAGTCTGTCTGGAATCAATAGCAACGGCAGCGGAAATGATGGCCGCGTCCTTCCGCGCTGGTGGCAAGCTGCTGCTGTGCGGAAACGGCGGAAGCGCTGCCGACTGCCAGCACCTTGCCGCTGAGTTTGTGAGCATCATGGAGAAGGACTTTCAGCGGCCAGGACTGCCAGCAATCGCTTTAACAACCGACACCTCCTTTCTCACGGCCTTCTCCAACGACTTCGGCTACGAACGGGTTTTTGAGCGTCAGGTGCAGGCGCACGGGAAGCCTGACGACGTGCTCATCGGGATAAGCACAAGCGGAAACTCTCCCAACGTCCTCCGCGCGGTTGAGGTCGCCCGTGGTCTTGGCATGAAGACCATTGGCTTGACGGGCAACGGAGGTCGACTGGCGTCCATTGCAGACGTAACAATATCCATACCCAGCTCAGACACACAACAGATACAGGAGACCCACCTCATCGTGGAACATATCCTGTGTGACCTAGTGGAGTGCCACCTGTTCGACAAAGCCGAGCGTCCAGGAACATAGAGCATCATGAGAATACTCATAACAGGCATCACTGGCATGGTAGGCAGCCACCTGACTGACTACATCCTTGAGAGCCATCCTGAGCATGAGGTGCATGGTTTTACCCTGTGGCAGGCCCCATTCGACAATATCCAGCACATCCTATCCCGGATTACGCTGCACTACGGTGACCTGCGAGACCTCAACTCCCTGGTTGAGGCATTGCGGGAGTCCAGACCTGACTGGATCTTCCATCTGGCCGCCCAGTCCTATGTGCCGTACAGCTTCACTGCCCCTGCGGAGACTCTTGGGACCAACGTGATAGGCACCACCAACCTGCTGGATGCCATGCGCATCACCGACTGCGACGCCAAGGTCCACATCTGCAGCTCATCGGAGGTGTACGGCCAGGTACGGGAGGACGAAGTACCCATTACGGAGACCAACCTCTTCCGACCCGCCAGTCCCTACGCAGTGTCCAAGGTGGGAGAGGACATGGTGGCGCTCCAGTACTTCCTTACCTATGGCATCAAGACGGTACGCACCCGAATGTTCACGCACACTGGCCCGCGCCGAGGCGACGTGTTCGCCGAAAGCGCTTTCGCCAAGCAAATAGCGGAGGTGGAGACGGGAGTGCGACAGAACCCCATCAAGGTCGGAAACCTGGCCAGTGTACGCACCATAGCAGACGTACGCGACGCCACCAGGGCGTATTGGCTCCTGATGGAGAAGTGCCCCCCCGGAGAAGTATACAACATCGGTGGCGATAGGACCATGACCATAGGAGAATTGCTGGAGATACTCAAAGGTATGGCTACCTGCAAAATTGAGCACGAGGTCGACCCGGCATTGCTCCGACCGTCTGACGTGACCCTTCAGATACCTGATAGCTCCCGATTCAAGGCCATCACCGGCTGGAAACCAGAGATACCACCCGAGCAGACACTGAGCGACCTGCTAGACTACCAGCGGGAGCGAGTCCGGGAACAAGCGAGAGGCCATAGTTGATCATCTCAAGGACACCCTACCGCATCTCATTCTTTGGCGGCGGGACCGACTACCCAGACTGGTATCTCAAGCAGGGTGGCGCAGTCCTCTCGACTAGCATAGACAAGTACTGCTATCTGATATGCCGACTTCTACCCCCCTTCTTTGATGTCCGACATCGGATTGTGTGGTCTCACATTGAGACCGTCAACACCATCTCTGAAATCTTGCACCCAGCAGTCAGAGAGGGGCTGCGGTATCTGGAATTCGATGACAGTTTGGGGATCGAGATCCATCACCAGGGCGACCTTCCGGCCCGTAGTGGAATCGGCTCCAGCTCCTCCTTCTCAGTAGGGCTCATCAACGGCCTACTGGCGTTGAGGGGAGAATCCATAGATGCTCACAGTTTGGCCCTGAAGGCTATAGAGCTTGAGCAGGATATCCTTGAAGAGAGCGTGGGCTCCCAGGACCAGATGGCCGCGGCCCACGGTGGTCTAAACGTCATGCGGTTCCGTGAAGACGGCTCCATCAACGTAGAGCCTGTGGACCTCCCCCAGGCGAGGATCGCAGAGTTGGAGTCGTACATGATGCTTATCTACACTGGGACCAGTCGCTTGGCAACAGAGGTGGCCTTGAGAGTAACTACCAACTTCCACAACAAGATGGCGCCGCTCACACGGATGCGCCACATGGTTGACGAAGGGGTCAGTCTTTTACAGGGCAACAGCAATCTGGACGACTTCGGGGAGCTCCTCCATGAAGGGTGGACCCTGAAGCGGTCACTAGCCGATGGCGTGACCACCCCACAGATCGATGAGATCTATGAAGCCGCCCGGACTCAGGGTGCCATCGGCGGCAAGCTCATAGGCGCTGGAGGCGCAGGATTCATGCTGCTCTTTGCTCCGCCTGAGAAGCATGGAAAGGTGCAGCAGGCTCTGGACCGCTACCTCAAGGTACCCTTCTCTTTGGAACACACCGGGAGCACCATCATCTATAACGACCGCGGCGAACGGAGCCCTTGACCAGGATTACCTCCACCAAGACTATGGGCATAGAGCTTCAATTATGAGTAGTTCAGACATAGTGTTCGAGACCGAATGGTTCAACATCGAACGACAGACCTATGACGACATCGAGGCGCTGGAGGGCAAGCCCTTCTATCGTATCAACGCGCCTGACGGAGTAATGGTGCTGGCAATGACGGACAGCAACCAACTAGTAATAGTGGAGCAATTCAGGCCGGCCCTCGGCGAGCAAACGCTAGAGCTGCCCGCCGGGACCAGAGACCCGGATGAGACGCCGGAGCAGACAGCGACCCGCGAGCTGTATGAGGAGACGGGCTACATATGCGACAGCCTGATACCCCTGGGTGCCGGACGGCTCATGGGCAGTCGTTTTAATGCGTACCAATTCCCCTTCTTGGGTCTTGGGGCAAGACTACACTCCTCACATGTACCCAAAGAGAACATACAGGTCCGGCTGGTCTCGCCGGAGGAGCTGAAGAGACTCACGCTCAACCAGGAGTTCGTGCAGTACGCCGCCCTCGCACTGATGATCCTGGCGGACTGGCAGGTAGGTACATCACTGACCCAACCAGAGAGGATGGCACAAAGAGTGATACGCAATGAGTAGCAGGCCAAGCGATCGTGGGAGCCATAGCTTGAGCGTGGAGCTCTATGAGATGCTGTACCTGGCGCGTACATCGGAGGAATACATAATCAAGCACTACCCGGATGACGGCATGAAGACGCCAATGCACATGTCCATGGGCCAGGAGGCCATCTCGGTAGGTGTCTGCCACGCCCTGGGGCAGGAGAACCAGATATGGACATCCTACCGCACCCATGCCGCGTTCCTAGCTAAAACGGGGGACACCGACAAGTTTTTCGCTGAGATGTATGGCAAGGTGACGGGCACTGCTGCCGGCAAGGCTGGCTCCATGCACCTGTCGGACCCGGACAACGGCCACATGACCGCGTCCGCAATTGTCGCCAGTGCTCTCCCCCCCGCGATAGGACTGGCCTTTGCCAACAAGGCGGCAGGGAACGGACACATCTCATGTGTATTCTTCGGCGACGGTGCGATGGACGAAGGATCGTTCTGGGAAAGTTTGAACGTGGCCAGCCTGATGCGCCTGCCTGTACTCTTCGTGTGTGAGGACAATGGCCTAGCCGTCCACACTCCAGCCAATGCCCGTCAGGGATATCGCTCCATTATCGACCAGGTGAAGGGATTCGAATGTGAAGTCCTGTATGACGACACCACCGACGTTGAGCGCGTGTACGACCTCACCAAGGAGGCCATGAACACTATCCATAACACGGGAAAGCCAGTCTTCCTGCACCTGAAGTGTTACCGGTACCTGGAGCACGTGGGAATCTCCGAGGACTTTGACGCCGGATACCGGCCTAAGAGTGAGTACGAGGGGTGGTTGAAACGTGACTGCGTCTCACTCCAGCGAGAAAGGCTCATTGAGCAGGGCCTGTCATCGGAGGAGGTCCAGCGAATAGAATCACGCACCGAGGAGAAGATCCGCAATAGCATCCAACTGGCACAGGACGCACCATTCCCACAGCCGCAAGAGCTTTACAAAGGAGTGTTCTATGAGGGCGCTTAGTTTCTGCGACGCCCTGGCGGAGGCTACGCGCCAGGAGATGGAGCGGGACCCATCCGTATTCGTTTACGGGATCGGCGTACCCGATCATAAGAAAATCTTCGGCAGCACCGCGGGCCTCCTGGAGCAGTTTGGGCCAGACAGGTGTTTCGACACGCCCCTGTGTGAGGAGACCATGACCGGGTTCGGCCTGGGTGCGGCAATCGGGGGCATGAGGCCCATCCACATTCATATACGGGTGGACTTCCTATTACTGGCCATGAACCAGCTGGTCAACATGATCTCAAGCTATACCTACTCCACCCGTGGGAAGATGGGCGTGCCTATGGTTATCCGGGTGGTGGTGGGGAGAGGTTGGGGCCAGGGATACCAACACAGCAAGTCCCTCCACTCATGGCTGGCCCACATCCCAGGGCTAAAGGTGGTCATGCCAACTACGCCAAGGGATGCCAAGGGATTGCTGACATCGGCCATCCGCGACGATAACCCCGTGGTCTTCATAGAGCACAGGTGGCTGTACTGGGCCGAGGAGGACGTACCTGAGGAGCCGTTCACAATTCCACTGGGCGAAAGTCAGATCATCCGTGAGGGAGATGATATCACCATCGTGGCGACATCCTGGATGAACATTGAGGCGCTCAAGGCTGCCGAGGTCCTGGAAAAACGCGGCGTGAGCGTGGAGATCGTTGATCCCAGGACCATTGCCCCATTGGATGACTCATTGATGGTGAAATCCGTCAACAAGACCGGCCAGTGCATCGTGGCGGATATTGCCTGGCTAGACTGCGGTTTCAGCGCGGAGGTAGCGACGAGAGTGTACGAAAAGAGCTTTGGGCAACTGAAATCTCCGGTAACGCGGATCGGCTTCGCACATACCCCGTGTCCCACCGGACGGGAGTTGGAAAACGAGTTCTACCCCAACGCCATAGACATCATCCGTGCTGTTGAAGGCAAGCTGGGACTAAGCCCAACGGACCTGGAGGGCGAAGAGTTCTACAGCCACGAGCGACGGTTCAAAGGGCCGTTCTAGCCGTGGGCACCACCCAAAACAGAAACGCCATGACCGATTCAGTCCTGACCGTGCAGGACTTCGCCCGGCTGTTCGGCACCACTGCCGACGATATATCATCCGACTGCCGCGCCATCATTGATGCGCACGACTTCAGTTACAGGACGCTTGTAGGTGAGGAACGAGACCATGTCCTGCTGAACGTGCTGAAGCAGATAGATGCTGATCAGTTCAGCCTAGCCGGCCCAGAAGGCAAGGAGCGGTGGGAGAAGGGATGGACTGAGGCCCGTGACAGCTTCCTGGGAAGCGGTGGGGATGCTTCACAGCTGGTTCCCAAGTACATCCGTCTGGGTCAGCCTCTACGGATGTACCAGACTTATGTGGAGCCTTCGGATCCCAACTTCGAACTCAACTGGTACGAGGTTTTTCGACTCTGGCTATCCCAGACCTACCTGGCTGATGCCAAGACAGTTTACGAGTTTGGATGCGGTTCAGGGTTCAACCTTGCCGTCCTGGCTCAGCTGTATCCCGACAAACGATACTTCGGGCTAGACTGGGCGTCTTCGTCAGTGGACATCGTCAACGAGCTGGGCAAAACCCGTGGGTGGGACATGCATGGCCACCTCTTCGATTTCTTCTCTCCAGACAGGAGTGTGCGCATTGAGGAGAACAGTACCGTATTGACCATCGGTGCGCTGGAGCAGACGGGAGCGGACTACGAAAAGTTCATCCAATACCTGCTGGAGTCTTCCCCCAGCCTGTGTGTCAATATAGAGCCCATAGTAGAGTGGTACGAGGCGGACAACCTGGTGGACTACCCAGCTATCCAATTCCATCTCAAGCGGAACTACTGGCGGGGATTCCCTGCCCGTCTGAAAGAGTTGGAGCAGGCTGGCAAGGTAGAGATACTCAAAGCCAAGAGGTCCTACTTCGGGAGCCTGTACATAGAGGGTTACTCCCAGCTCATCTGGAGACCCATTAGATAGGATGTGCGATCGAGCAGAACATTCAGATGGACCTTGAGCTGAAAGGCAAGTTCGCACTCGTCACGGGTGGCAGCCACGGCATAGGGTTTGCGACGGCGCAGGCGCTAGCCGATGAAGGGTGCAACGTAGCAATCTGCGCGCGTTCGGAAGGCCGCCTTCATGAGGCGGTAGCCGACCTGGAGGCTCGTGGGGTAAGCGCTTTGGGCATCCAGGGTGATGTAATGGTCGCCGCAGACATCGAACGCGTAGTGAACACGGTCACTGATGCATGGGGCACAGTTCACATCCTGGTGAACAACGTTGGCGGCGGAGGGCGATGGGGCAACCGGGTGATTGAGGATACCCCTGAGGATGTCTGGGCGGACGTCTATTCAAAGAACGCCATGGCAGCCGTACGGTTCACCCGGCTGGTCATACCCTACATGCGGAAACAGAAGTGGGGACGAGTGGTGACTGTGGCCTCGATCTTCGGCCGGGAGGGCGGTGGCCGTCCATGGTTCAATATGGCCAAGAGCGCCGAGATTAGTCTTATGAAGTCTCTAGCCATGACAAAGGACCTTGTTAGAGATGGCATTACCTTCAACACAATAGCGCCTGGTCACATATATATCCCAGGAACGGGAATAGAAGACGAAAGGACCGATGATGATGAGGCCTTTGTCAGACGCCTTGATACGGAATTCCCTATGGGACGGATGGGAACTCCGGAAGAGGTAGCCAGCGTCATCGCCTTCGCGTGCTCAACCAATGCCAGCCTCCTGAGCGGGACATCCATTCCCGTCGACGGCGGCGAAAGCCGGAGCTTCTAACTAGAAATGATCGATTCTTCCATCCTACAGAGCTTCAAGGACAAGCGCATCCTGGTCACAGGCGGTACGGGGCTGATTGGGCGACAGGTTGTGAGCATCCTGTGCGACGCTGGTGCCCACGTGACGATAGCCTCCCTGGACGATATTCGAGTGCATCCCACGGCCGAGCACGTCTTCGGCGACCTCACAGACCTCTCCCTCTGCAAGGAGATCACTTCAGACAAGGACTACGTATTCCATATCGCCGGAATCAAAGGGTCTATCGAGGTCACCATGTCCAGGCCAGCCAGCTTCTTCGTACCGTTGCTTATGATGAACACCAACATCCTGGAGGCGTGCCGCTTGAACAACGTGAGCAAGGTGCTGTACACCAGCTCAATCGGGGCATATGCCGCAGGCGAGGTGTTCAAGGAGGACGATGGTGCTGAAGGCGAGCCTATGGATATGTTCCCGGGCTGGGCCAAACGCATGGCGGAGATGCAGGTGCAGGCGTACCGCACCCAGTACGGACTGGGCAACTTCGCCATCGTCAGGCCGTGCAACGTCTATGGCCCCGGGGACAACTTCGACCCGGACAACGCGATGGTTATTCCCGCGCTGATGTACCGTATTCACAGCGGAGAGGACCCCCTGATGGTGTGGGGCGACGGCTCAGCGATCCGGGACTTCGCGTATAGCGAGGATGTAGCCCAGGGCATGATCCTGGCCCTGCACCACGGAACGGACTCACGCTTCGTTAACCTGGGCAGCGGCAAGGGTTACTCCGTACGGGAGTTGGTGGAGGCGCTGCACAGCTTCATTCCATTCAACTACGAGTTCGATACATCCCGTTCAGGCGGATTTCCCCGGCGAATTATGGACATATCTCTAGCTCGTGAGATGCTGGGCTACGAGCCGCAGACTCCGCTGGTTGATGGCCTCAAGAAGACCTGGGACTGGTACGTCCAGAACACTGACGAACACCTCAAGAGAAAGAACTACTTCAAGGAATAGATGATGGAGGTTTCCAAAACATCCCTGGATGGCGTGCTGATGATTACGCCGCCCACCATATTCGAGGACTTTCGCGGTACCTACGTGGAGACGTACAACCTGGAGCAGTATCGTAGGGCGGGAGTTGACGTGGAGTTCATTCAGGACGATATATCGGTATCCGCCCGGCATGTGCTCAGAGGGATTCACGGCGACCAGGAGACATGGAAGCTGGTCTCCTGCCTCCAGGGGGAATTCTACCTGGTGGTCGTGAACTGGAACCAGGAGTCGCCGCAGCATGGCCAGTGGGTGTCATTTGTGCTTTCAGAGCAGAACCACCAGCAGGTGCTCATCCCGCCTAAGTTCGGGAACGGCCACGTGGTGCTCAGCGACCAGGCCATATTTCACTACAAACAGAGCACCTACTACAACCAGGCGGGGCAGTTCACCCTGCGCTGGAACGACCCTAACCTCAACATATCGTGGCCGGTAAAAGACCCGATTCTTTCCAAACGAGACCAGGGAGATAGCAATGGTTAGCGGCTCCAGGGTGCTCGTGGCAGGTGGCACAGGCTTCATCGGAGCCAACCTGATCAAGCGGCTGCTGACCGAGGGAGCCCAGGTGCGCTCCACCCTGCGCCATCGATCACCCCTCATCGGCGACGAACGGGTCGAATATCTTCAGGCTGACCTCACCACGATGGACGACTGCCGACGAGCGGTGGATGGCATGGACTCCGTGTTCATGTGCGCGGCCAGCACTAGCGGCGCGGCAGTGATGACGGCCACCCCGCTAGTCCATGTGACGCCCAATGTGGTAATGAACGCTCAGCTCATGGACGCGGCCTACAACGCCAAAGTCAAGAAGTACCTGTTCATCAGCAGCAGCGCCGCCTACCCACCCACCGACGACCGGCCAGTGCGCGAAGAGGAGATGTTCGTAGGCGACCCCTACGATACCTATTACAGCGTGGGATGGATGAAACGGTACGCTGAGATACTCTGCCTGATGTACGCTCAGCGCATAAACCCGCCCATGCCAACGGTTGTGATACGTCCCTCCAACGTTTACGGGCCTCTGGACGACTTCGACTTTGCAACCTCCCACATGATGGCCGCGTCCATCAGGCGTGTGGTCGAAAGGCAAAGCCCCATGGAGGTGTGGGGCACGGGCGAAGATGTCCGCGACCTCATATACATTGATGACTTCCTGGACGGCATGCTCGCTGCCTTTGAGAAAACGGACGACTACGCAGCGATAAACATTGCAACCGGGGAAGGACATACAGTAAAGCAGGTTCTGCAGACCATTATTGAGGTGGACGGCTACTCGGATGCAGACGTGCGGTTTGACCCGTCAAAGCCATCCACCATCCCAATACGCCTCATAGACACCTCCAAAGCGGAACGCGAGCTGGGCTTCCGGGCAGCAACCAGTCTGCGAGACGGTATACGCAAGACGGTTGACTGGTACCGAAAGACCCTGGTGAAATGACTGACCAGGTCGCCATGGCTATGGGCCACGCATTTCAAGACTACGCTACCAAGCGAATATCTTACGTGCTGCCCACAAGAAACAAGGCCCAGTTCATCGGAAAGGCCCTAGATATGGCCAAGCGTATGGTGGGGCCAGAGGATGAACTCATTGTGGTAGACGGCGGATCCACCGATAGGACCGCAGAGATCGTCGCTAGCTATGGTGACCTAGTTGACGTCTTCATCTCAGAGCCGGACCTCAGCCCAAGCCATGCGTCGAACAAAGGCATGCTTACGGCCAGGGGCAAGTACATCAAGTGGCTCACCGATGACGACGAGTTCTTTCCTGAAGCCATGGAGCAGGCCATTGAAGTCCTGGAAGCACACCCTGAGATAGATGTTCTCCTGTGCGGCGGGACGCGAGAGACCAATTCGAGGGTCACCCTAGTGTTCGTTCCTCCAGGAGCCAACTATGGGAAATCACCAGAGGATATATTCAAACACACTGGCTCTGGTACAGGGATATTGATACGGCGGAGTGCTCTATCTCAGATTGGGCTGATTGATCCCCTGAGCGTGCCCTCGGACGGGGAGTTTCTCGCACGGGCCATTGCCAATAAGGCTACTGTCAAGTTCTGCCGAATCAACATGTTCCATAACACGATCTTTGAGCATAGCGCAGTTGTTTTCCGACGGCGTGCCTGGGAAAGAGATATGAGCAGGATAGCCAGGCGCTACTGTTCACGGTGGTTTTATCTGAAATACCTGGTCAAGACCAGCATTCTACGCAATCGAATATTAGGAACACCAGCCATTGCCGGCAGAAGCTTTGTTTTGGCTGCCCTAGCGTGGCTGGGAAACAAGCGGGCCCAGACCAAACTGCACCCTCAAGAATCAATGTGGGACGGTGGGCTCAGCTGATGCTCTGGAAAATCGCACAGCGCCTAAAACCAACGCTTTCAGCCCTGTACCGTCGTTTAGCACGTCCTCCTATCCCAAACCTGGACGGCGACCGAGAGATCGAACATTCTTGGGTGGCGGCCAACATGTCTCAAGGTCCTGGGAATGCCTTGGACTTCGGCTGTGGTCTCTCCTGGATGGCCCTTCTGGCGGCTCGCAAAGGATTTGAGGTAACGGCGGTTGACCTGGAACGGATTTCCTGGTCGTATGAACACTCTCAACTCCGTTTTGCCCGTGGTGACGTCACAGATCTCTCCCTTACACATGACTCCTTTGATCTGATCATAAATTGCTCCAGTGTAGAGCACGTTGGTGTACCGGGCCGTTACGGTGTGTCCGAGACCCAGACCGACGGCGACCTGGAGGTCATGAAACTGCTCCGCCAACTGCTCAAACCGGGCAAGGAGATGCTGCTGACTATTCCTGTCGGCAAGGACCAGGTTTTCGCACCGCGTCACAGGGTGTACGGCCCTGAACGTTTGCCCAGACTGCTGGGCGGCTGGAACGTGATAAAGAGGGAATACTGGGGCAAGGATGAGATCAACCGGTGGACCGTAAGGGAAGAGGAGGCTGCCCTCAACGCTACTCCATTAGACCACTACTATGGGCTGGGGTTGTTTGTGCTGCGACGTCCGTCATGACGACCCCGAGAACCGCAGACTTGAGAGGATCAAGCCACTCATTAAATGAATGAGCGCTAACCAGATGCCAGTGCAACCATGCTAACACTGTTTGCAATTCCCAAACCATTCCACGGCCACATCGGGGTCATCCAGCGAAACGCCATCCAAAGTTGGAAACGGATGTGTCCTGAGTGCGAGATCATCCTGCTCGGAACCGACGAAGGCACAGCTGAAGTGGCGTCGGAGCTGGGACTACGTCACGTGCCTGACATCGCCACCAACCAACATGGCACCCCTCTGGTAAGTGACATATTTCAGACGGCGCAGCGGCTAGCCAGTAACAACATTCTGGGGTACGTGAACGCTGACATAATGCTGACCAGTGATTTTGTCCAGGCAGTGCACCAGGTTGCCGATGCTTCTGACAAATTCCTCATGGTAGGACAGCGCTGGGACGTGGATATTCGTACGCCGTGGAGATTCGAAGCTCAGGACTGGGAAACCACGCTTCAGGCACACGTCAGGGAACGCGGCAGGCTTCACCCCAAATCTGGGATAGACTATTTTGCATTCCCCCGAGATCTATACGAGGCAATCCCCCCCTTCGCTATTGGCAGGACCGCATGGGACAACTGGTTGATTGCCCACGCTAGAAAGTGCTCCGCCCTCGTGATCGACGCCACAGAGCGAGTGACGGCGGTACACCAAGACCACGACTACGGCAATTTTCAGAGCAGGGACGCGTTGTGGACCGGCGAGGAGGCACGGGAGAACCGGAGACTCATGGGTAGAAGCTACGGAACCCTTGATGATGCCAGCCACCTCCTCCTGTCCAACGGACTGCACCCTGCATGGACAGCAGGACAGATTATGCGAAACCCGCGTAGGTTGTTGGGGCGCTACCCAGTCCTACGGCTGCCTGTGAGGATTGCCGAATCCCTCCTTGAACGCTCACGACGGGTGCGAACGGCGCTGTGGCTGACCCGCGCAGCGTGGAAGGCTAGAAGATCATGACGGATAGAACAGTATCAGTAGTCGGTCTCGGCAAACTGGGTCTGCCACTGGCGGCATGTCTCGCAACCAAAGGTTTCAACACCATCGGCGTTGACCTGGATGCCGACAAGGTTGACGCCACAAACAAGGGAATCCCGTCCATCTTTGAGCCGGGACTGGAGGAGCTGCTCAAGAGCAGCCACCAGCGTCTCTCAGCAACCCAAGACATCCAGGAAGCCGTCCTGGGCTCAGAGGTTACATTCATAGTTGTACCCACCCCCAGCGAGCCCGCGGGTGGCTTCTCTCTCAAGTACGTCCTTGCCGCCTGCGACTCCATTGGAAAAGCGTTGAGGTCAAAAGATGACTTCCACCTTGTCGTGCTCACCAGCACGGTCATGCCCGGCTCCACCCAGGACTCAGTGCGTTCGGCCCTTGAGGAGGCCAGCGGTAAGAGTTGCGGTACGGACTTTGGTCTCTGCTACAGCCCCGAGTTCATCGCCCTTGGCACCGTGATCCGCGACTTCCTCAATCCCGATTTCCTCCTCATAGGAGAGTCAGACCCTGTCTCCGGTGACACGCTGGAGTCGCTCTACGAACAGGTATGTGATAACAGCCCTCCGGTGTCTCGAATGAGCTTTGTCAATGCCGAACTGGCCAAACTGGCGGTCAACACATTTGTGACGACAAAGATCACATTCGCCAATATGTTAGCTCGTATCTGTGAACAGTTACCTGGTGCCCATGTGGACACAGTCACCTCCGCCCTGGGACTGGACAGCAGGATTGGACCCAAGTATCTCAAGGGAGCTATTGGATACGGAGGCCCATGCTTTCCACGGGACAGCGTTGCACTGGCAACCCTCGGCACCCGCATAGGTGCGCCGGTACTACTGGCAGAGGCGACGCACAAGGCTAATCTAGAGGAGGTGCATAGGTTAGCTGACCTGGTAACCAGCATGCTCCCACCCTCCGGGGTAGCCGGTGTTCTAGGGCTGGCTTACAAGGCGGATACAGACGTTGTAGAGGAGTCCCAAGGGCTGCTGCTGGCACAAGCACTGGCGGAACGAGAAGTCTCAACAGTTGCCTATGACCCCGCAGCGCTGGATGCAACCGAACATGTCCTGGGCGACAGCATCAGGTACGCAACCTCCGCCGCCGAGTGTGCACAGGAAAGCGACGTACTGGTTATCACTACACCGTGGGAGGAGTTTAAAAACATTTCTTCCCAGGCGCTGGCCCGTCGCAGTAGTCCTAGAGTCGTCGTGGACTGCTGGCGCATCTTGGACAGGCAGAAGTACGAGCATATAGTGAAGTACGTGCCACTGGGCGAGTCTATCAAGATACCAGGAAAGGAATAGCCAGAAATGGACTGGAAAGGACGAAAGGTTCTGGTTACTGGCGGCGCATCCTTCATCGGGTCCCACCTCACAGATGCTCTGATAGAGCGAGGTGCGGACGTCCGCGTTGCCGACGACCTAAGCAGCGGACTCCAGCAGAACATCCAGGGACACCTGGATGCCGGTAGAGTCGAGTTCCTAAAGGGTGACCTCAAGGACCACGATTTTGCCCGCAACGCGGTTGAAGGGGCCAGTGTTGTATTTCATCTGGCCGCAGACCATGGCGGTAGGGGCTACGTTGACCTCCATCAAGCTGCCTGTGCCACGAACCTGGGATTGGACGCTTCACTGTTCCTCCTGTGCCTGAACAGCGGGGCAGAGAAGGTGGTATACGCCTCCTCAGGCTGCGTCTATCCCAATTTCCTGCAAACAGATCCTAAGGAGATGCTATATCTAACCGAAGACATGGTTGGTCCGCCATTCGATGCCGACAACATGTACGGCTGGGCCAAGCTAATGGGTGAGATGACACTTCAGTCATTCTGTCAGGAGTGGGGATTGAAGGGTGCGTCCTGCAGGTATTTCACCGTCTACGGTGAACGGGGCAAAGAGGACCATGCCGTAATCGCGATGATCGCACGCGCGATGATAAAACAGGACCCATTCGTAGTGTGGGGCACGGGAGAGCAGGTCCGCAACTGGACATACGTCGGTGATATCGTTGAAGGGACCATCCGTACGGCCGAGAAGATAGACGATGGGACTGCCATCAACCTCGGTACGACGGAACGCACCAAAGTAATCGAGGCAGTCAAGGCGATTCTGGAGTACACAGGGCACGACGCAAAGATAGAGCTGCATCCGGAAATGCCCACCGGACCGTACAACAGGGTCGCGGATAACTCCTTGGCGAGCCGCCTGCTAGAGTGGGAACCGCAGGTCAAGTTCATGGACGGACTTCGCCATACCGCAGATTGGTACTTTGCCAACAAAGACATGAACGAAGTCCGTGCTACGCTGGAGAGCAGGCTGACCAAGCGATAGCCGCTTGTAGCCACAGCCCAGGCAAAGCCCATGAGAATAGGTATCACCGGAACCTACCTCCGCCAAGACCTGCTTGCTCTTGTGCTTGCGCTAGTTATAGGCGCATCTCTTGTTGGCATGTTCGTCGCCCAACACCCCAGGGTAGGGGCCGCCCTTATACCCGTTCTTGTTGTAGGGGAGATTGCTCTGCTGTGGATCATAAAGAACCACCATGCACGGGCAATTGTTGGTGGGCTGGTCTTCATCACGATTCTGCGTCCCTGGCCGAACGTCGGCAATCCCTTTCTCACCGGACGCGCAGTGGATCTCCTGTGGCTATTCCTAGCCTTCATTGCTTTGATAATTACGACTGGCGGTGCGCAGAGGCTACAGCGCATTTGGCCAGGCTCATACTGGCTACTCGCTATGACAGGCAGTGTGTTGATATCGCTTTCGGTCGCGGTATTTTTCCTGGGCCAACCAGTAATAGTACGCGATCTGTTTGAGCTTTACCGCGGACCTTACTACTTCCTGATCTTTTTAGTCGCTACACAACTTACATGGAATGACCGCCAGCTAAGGGACTTCTTCTTCAAACCGCTGATCATTGCTCTGTGGATCGCTTTCGCAGTCTCGGTGCTGCAAGGCCTGGGCACGGAACTCCGTTCCCTAGTGGGAAACATTTACACTCCCAAATCCGCCAGTAACCTTGCCAGCGCATTCGCAGCAGGGGGGAAAATCAGGAGTTCTGGTACGTTTGCTAACCCGAACTGGTATGGTGTGGCCCTGGCTATGGTCATTCCTTTTCTGCTGGCCGGATTCTCTGCAGCAAGCCGTTTACGCCTCAGAGCAGCCATTTGGCTTACCAGTATAACCGCGTTCATATTCCTTGGCATTACAGGCTCTCGTACCGCCCTGGTCGCAGGCATTCTGGCTCTAGGTATCTATTTCCTATGGTCTATGTGGGACTCTCGAAACAGCACTACTCGCCTTAGCTTGCCTCACAGTGGTGTTTCGAGGGCGTTTACATTTGTGTTCGTTGCCACGGTTATCCTGCTTCTACTCGCGTTCATCTCCCAGACAGCCAGGACCCAGGAGTTGATTACGGCACTGATGCAGGGCTCCCTGCTCGACATCGAGTCCATCTCTGTCAAATGGGCTGACTCCATCGCACTGGCCCAAGAGACCATAGAGCGATCTCTGCTGGTTGGGTTGGGGCCTTCGAAGCAGATCACTCAGCATGCCGGCGACAATCAGTATTCACACCTGTTCTTCCGCTACGGCATATTGGGGCTGGTCATATGGTTTGGGTTCTGGCTAACCATATTCCGACACGCCCTCCGTCTCAAGCGTCGAGCGCAAACGCCTCTTCAATCCAGTATGGCTAGGGCCGTATTGGCCACAGTCCCCGCATTTGTAGCAGCGGGCGTAGGTGGTGGATTTTTTGACGCGACCCAGATTGCTACTCTGTACCTTCTCCTCATAGGCATTGCCTTCAGCTCCAGAGGAACTCCAGAGGAGCAAACATCAGAAGGGGCCCGCAATCCTAATGCATGACATCGCATGTGAATAAAGATATCATCGTTTTCAGCGGCGTTGACTGGGACGGCAAGCGTGAATTGCCGATACACCACGTTGTTCGTTTACTGTCCAAAAACAACCGGGTGTTCCTAATTGACAACTTCGGCGGGATACGCGGGCTAACGTGGAAGGATCTACCGCGCGTGCTCCACAAGTTGAGACGCATATTCAGTCGACAAATGACCAGTACGCCTCCGGAGGCCTTGGATCCCAACAGCCGTCTAACAGTATTCCAGCCTTTCGTCATTCCAGCGCCACGCCTCACAAACACCGTAGGGAGGCTCAACGTGTGGATGCTCCGGCGGGCGTTGAAGACCCTCATTCACCGTTACGACATTCGGGACCCGATAATCTGGACAAGGGTTCCTTCTGACACTGTGTGGAACGCCATTGCAGACCTGCCACGCAGCGTACTCATATACCAGGCGGTAGATAGAATCTCCTACAGCCCCATGGTCCCCGACTATGCGCGGCCCAGGCTGGAGCTATATGAGAGCCGCTTCACCGAGTCCGCTGACATTGTATTCACTAGCGGTCATGGGCTGTACGAAGAGAAGCAAAAGAGCAACCCAAACACCCACTTTTTTCCCAACGGCGTTGACCCTGCCCTCTTCTCAAGAGATGCAACGCCGAGTGAGCACCTCAGCCAATTGCCACACCCCGTCATAGGGTTTGTAGGAAGCCTGGGGCCATGGGTCGACTACGACCTGCTCAGGCAAGCCGCCAACATGACCCCTGAGTGGTCATACGTCATAGTAGGGCCTGTCAACGCAGGCATAGATCTGAAACCCCTGCAGGTTCTGCCCAACGTCCATCTTACAGGCGCCGTGGCCCATGCTGAGCTTCCTTCCTACCTGGCAACCTTCGACTGTGGGCTGATCCCGTATTTGATCAACGACTTCACCGAGTACACCTTTCCATCCAAAATGGCCGAATACCTGGCAGCCGGATTGCCGGTTGTCTCCACGCCCCTGCCTGAGCTGTCACCGTACTCGCACGTCGTTACATGCGTAGAGGGCGCAGAGGGGTTGGTCCGGGCTGTGCGTTCATACTTGAGTGGCGATACTTCTGAAAGTTCGCGAGCAGAACGGATGCGCGTTGCCAGATCCTTGTCGTGGGAGTCACTGGTCTCGGGCATGGAGCAGGCCATAGAGAATTTCCTATCCTCCCGGAGGGGAGCCACAACCCAAGTCTGAGGTAAGAGGGATGCGCGTTATGACAACTGATTCATCATCCCTTAGTGGCACTCAGGTCCTAGTGACAGGCGGTGCCGGCTTCATAGGCTCCAATCTGGTGGAGCAATTGGTCAAGGACGGAGCTCGTGTCCGGGTGCTGGATAACTTCACGCGCGGTACCCAGGCCAACCTGGCGAACGTTCAGGACGAAGTGGAACTGATTGAGGGTGACCTGCGTGATGCAGAGGCACTGGGCAGAGCTGTGAAGAACACTGAGGTTGTATTTCATCAAGCCGCGGTAGTGTCGGTACCCTACTCTGTGCAAAACCCTACGCACACAACAGAAGTGAACGTTGGAGGCACGCTCAATCTGCTGATAGCTGCTCGCGATGCCGGTGCACGCCGCCTGGTCTTCGCGTCGTCCTGCTCGGTCTATGGCGCTAACCTGCGGCTGCCCAAGCGGGAGACGTTCAGGCCGAAGCCTATATCACCATATGCAGCCAGCAAGCTTACTGGAGAGATGTATTGCAGCGTGTTCGACGCCCTTTGGGATATTGAGACCATCAGCCTGCGATACTTTAACGTCTTCGGCCCGGGTCAGCCCGCCAACTCGGAGTACGCTGCGGTAATCCCACTTTTCGCCTCCATCATGCTGCGGGGAGAGCGGCCAACCATATTCGGCGATGGCTATCAGAGGCGGGATTTCACCTATGTGGAAAACGTCGTATCAGCCAATATCCTGTCGGCCACTGTCGCCAAGGCAGCAGGCAAGGTGTTCAATGTAGGATGCGGCCAGCCGCTAGACATCAACGAGCTTGTGGATTCGTTGAACGGAATGCTGGAGACCAACATCGAACCTCACTACGCCCCGATCAGGCCTGGGGACGTCCGGGATGCGTGGGCAGATATCACACTTGCGCACCATGTCCTGGGATACCAGCCCGTCGTGGACGTTACTGAGGGCCTGCGCAGGACTGTAGACCACATCCGGGAGAGTCTGTGACATCACATTCGCATCTTGATGCCAGCCCTCGACCCAGGGTGTTGGAGGTAGCTACAGCAGACTACGCAGCCCGATTCCTCCTTCTGCCCCTCATAGACCGCCTGTTGTCAGACGGATTTGAGGTTGCCATTGTGTGCAACAACGGCCAGTACAGCAAGCATCTGGAAGAACGCGGATACAACATGATCTCCATGGATCTCACAAGGCATCTGTCTCCCTGGCACGCTCTGCGAGACCTGTGGAGGTTATACCGCCTGGCACGGCGCAATCGGTCAGAGGCAATCCATCTGCACACTCCTATCACAGCGGTCTTGGGCCGAATCGCAGCGCGTCTGGCCAGGGTGAAGGTGATCGTTTACACAGCCCACGGATTCCCGTTCCATGAGGGCATGCGTCAGCCATTCCGCTGGGCCGCGATGCTCATGGAACGGGTGCTCAGCCGATGGTTCACCCACTTGGTGCTGGTCCAGAGCAAGGAGGACTACGAGTTCGCCCTCTCTAGAGCAATCGTCCCAGCCCACAAGCTGCGCTGGATCGGCAACGGAGTGGATCTGCACCGGTTCTCACCAAGAGACGATGGCAGCGCCGTACGAAGGGAGCTCGGTCTGCCAGAGAATGCTAGGATAGTTGGGTTCATTGGCCGCTTGGTAAAAGAGAAGGGCATACTGGAGTTGCTGAATGCGATGCGATTGGTCGTGGATGGAATGCCGGAAGCACACCTTCTGGTCATTGGTGACTCCCTTCCTAGCGATCGAGACCAGCAGACCAAGGCGATGGCGATAGATATGGCCGATCAGGAGGGACTTGCAGGCCATGTAACCTTCCTGGGCCTCAGAGATGACGTTCACCGACTCCTTGGTGCAGTAGATGCCGTCACACTTCCTTCTCACAGGGAGGGATTTCCACGCTCTATAATCGAGGCGATGGCGGCAGGCAAACCCGTGGTAGCGACCAATATACGCGGCTGCCGAGAAGCCATAGTAGATGGTGAGACCGGCTTCCTGGTGCCTGTGTCGGACGTTCATGCGCTGGCAAGTTCCCTCGGAAAGCTTCTCAGCGACCACGATCTGGCAAAACGCCTGGGTATGCAGGCCCGTGAGAGGGCTGTTGAACTATTTGATGAGCAGAAGGTGCTGGACAGGGAGATGGACGCACTCAGTGTTGTGCTCATGGGCGCAGGGCTGAGCTCCAGCCGCGCAAGCAGCTGAGGGACGCAAGAGTCGCAACAGCAAACAGATGGATAAAGAGACCAAAGAGACCCAGAGGGTGTGCAAGCGACCCTTTGACGTGACCATTCTCGTGCTGGCTCACGTGCTGCTGCTACCAATCTGGGCAGTGCTATGGGTAGTGATCCCAGTCCTCATCTGGCTGGAAGACCGCGGCCCGATTTTCTATGTCCAGGAGCGGGTTGGTCTGGGAGGCCAGACGTTTGGGCTTCTCAAATTCCGCTCAATGAAAGTGAGAGGTCCCGGGGAGTGGTCTGGGTTTACTCTGCACGACGACCCCAGGATCACTCGAGTTGGAAAGGTGCTGCGGGCCACAGCATTAGATGAACTCCCTCAAGTCTTAAACCTCTGGAAGGGTGACATTAGCCTCGTCGGGCCAAGGGCTCTGCCCTCCTACATGCACGAGGACTATGTAAAGGAGGAGCCCCGCTTCGCTCGACGGCTGCAGGTGAAGCCGGGGCTAACGGGCCTGGCCCAGATCCACCTCGCCAGACACTGCAGCCCTCGAAAGCGACTGCGGTATGATCTCATGTACATTAGAAAGGCCAACCTGTGGCTAGACGTCAAACTGATCGCCCTTTCAGCCCTGCTGACCGTCGCAGGCCAGTGGGGTAAGGGGCGGCGAGAGGTGGAGCAGCCGCTGTCTGAACAGCAAACATAGAGGGCAATATGAAAGTCTTAGTAACGGGAGGCGCAGGTTTCCAGGGCAGCCATGTCGCAGAGCAATGCCTGCGAGCCGGCCATCGGGTAACAGTCCTCAATACCTTTTCCGATGAGGCTGAGGGCAATATAAGGTCCTTTGCCAAGGATGTGTCCGTGGTGTGGGGCAGTGTCACTGACCAGGAGATAGTGGTGAAAAGCGTGCGCGATCACGACGCCGTCATACACCTGGCAGCGCGGATCAATGTGGACGAGTCCATACACGCTCCATACGACTTCCTCTTCGTTAACGTTACCGGAACATACAACGTACTGGAAGCCGTCAAGAAGTACGGGACCAGGTTGATATACGCCAGCAGCTGTGAGGTGTATGGAACTTCCACCACTATGGCGCCGGTGGATGAGACGGCGGACCTCCGTCCCCACAGCCCCTACGCGGCCAGCAAGGCAGCGGCAGACCGTCTCTGCTTTGCCTACTGGAAGACCTACGGGGTCAACGTAACCATAGTGCGACCGTGCAACATATACGGCCCCCGCCAGAAGGGTGGTCAAGGTGGTGCTGTGATACCTATATTCGTGGAACGGGCCCTGGGACATCAGCCCCTTGTCGTTTACGGCACCGGCGAGCAGCGTAGGGAGTACATGTACGTGGATGACCTAGTCGCCACATACATGCTCGCCCTGGAAAGGAACGACCTTGAGGGAGAGGTAATCAACGCCGGCACAGGAGAGAGCCCTTCTATTCAAGAGATCGCCGCCTTCGTAGCAAAGCGACTGGAAACCACCATTGAGCACGGCCCTGGCAGGTCTGGCGAAGTTATGGGATTCAGCCTGAACAGCAGCAAGGCCAGGGAGCTTGGCTTTAGCCCACGACTGAACTTTTGGGAAGGTTTGGGGAGATACATAAATTGGAAACAAAGCTGATAGAATAGAGTAGAATAATCAAGGACATGCTAGAGAGGGCCATGAGTGTTAGACACTCATGGCCCTCTCTCGGTTTATTCATACCCGCGCCTAGCCAGCCTCGTCCTAGCGGGTAACGGCATATCCGTACATCTTATCAGTAGTGCGCACGGGGACTTTGTTCAAAATGGCCCCTATGACGGGAGTACCGGCATGCTGGAGCTTCTTTACGCCATCTTGAAAGTCTCCAACTCTGGTACCGTTGGCCACGGCGATCAGAACCACACCATCCACCTTCCCGGACAGCACAACTGGGTCGACCACTACCCCCAACGGCGAGGAATCGAACAGGATAAGGTCAAATCGCTCCTTCAAAGCATCCATGATGGTCTGCATCCTCACCGAACCCAGTAGTTCGGCTGGATTTGGTGGGATCGGGCCGCTGGTAATTACGTTCAGCCCTTCCTGGGAGGTGGACTGGACTGCATCCTCAATTCGTTCATCATCACTCTGCAACAAAGAGCTCAGGCCAAACGTGTTGGGGAGACCGAACCGCTCATGGAGCGCGGGACGTCTCAGATCCCCATCCACTATGACTATCCGGGCACCGTCCTGGGCAAGGACCGTTCCCAGGTTGGCTACCAGAGTCGTGTTCCCGTCGCCTGACCCGGAACGGGCCAGGACGTACGTCTTTCCCGAATGGGTGGCTACAGAGAACTGAAAGTTTGCCCGGACCTGCCGGAACAGCTCCGCATAGATGGAGTGGGGCTGGCTGGTAACCACTATGTCATCAGCGGCCATCTGTTCACGCGGCCAGCGGGATATGGCCCCCAGGATTGTAAGTTGAAACTCCTGTTCCATCTGCTCCGCTGACCTTATCTTGTCGTTTAGGTACTCCAGCAAAACCACCGCCACAGTTGAGAACACAAGCCCCAACACTATGGCGATGCTCACGAGTGTCACCACTGGGGTTCCAACCGGAGAGTTGGGGACAAGAGCCGGCTCAGCAATGCTCAGACTACCCAGGGTACTAAGCTGAGCATCGAACCGGTCCTGAGCCGCAGCAAGCGTACTCAGGGTCTGGAGAGCACTGGTGAGGCCCTCCAATGCCTGGATCTGCACCGTCAGCAGATCGTCAGAAGTAATGATAGATCCGCCCATATCTTCCAAGAGACCACTCAGGATTTGCAGGGCCTGCACCTGGGCATCAAAGACCTCCTGAGAGTTCAGCAGCCCGTAATCCTCCGCGGCTCTTTGCAGTTGTTCGATGTCAGCCAGCCAGTTATCCTGCGTAGTATCAATAAAAGTCCGGGCCAGGGAATTGGCAATGTAGACCGCGTCCTCCGCATTGGCACTACGAACGGTTACTTCAAGTAGCTGCGTATTCTGGACAACTTCAACACCTATCATTCCAGCCAACTGCTGAACTGAATACGGTACCTGGGAATCAGAAGCTACCGCTTCCAGCATTGGCCGTCTCGTAATTATCTCCCTGTAGGTAGCCGCTAGCCGCTGACCAGTCTGGACATCTACCAATGGCTGGGAGATACGCTCGGTAGTAGGCGACCGGACAAGAATGGTCGCCGTACTCTCGTACACAGGCTCGGAAGTAGCTGTGACAAAAAAAGCGGCCAACCCCGCCACCGTTGGACCAAGAGCAAGCAACCACCACGAACGTCTTATCGCATCAACATATCGCCCGAGGTTAACTGTCTCGTTTTCCATAGACTACCGCTTCACAATATTCATCACCGCTCTAGCCAGCTTAGCTGAGTCATGATGAGTCCGCAACGTTTCGTCCACCAGATCGGTAGTAACATACCGACCTGTAAAGCCCGATGGATGGATCGGGGCTATAACCTTCTGGCCAGACTCCTCAGTTAGAGCTTCTGTGTTTTGGTTGACCAGAAGATGTGTGACGGATACTCCCGAATGCTCCGCGAAGGCGACCAGATGCTCGGCCACTCCGTAATCATCCGTCTCGCCTGGCTGAGTTGCGACATTGCAGACAAATACCCTTGGTGCATTACTAGCCTGGACAGCCTCGCTCAATCCACCAACTAGGAAGTTAGGAACAACGCTGGTGTAGAGACTTCCAGGGCCTATGACTATGATATCTGCTTCTGTCACTGCAACTATCGCCTCAGGATTGGCCTCCAGGTCCTCAGGCTCCAACCATAGCCGTCTCAGTGGTACTCCAGACGTGCCTACGTTGGACTCCCCATGCACCACCTGGCCATGCAGGGTCTCTCCGCTAAGCACAACGTTGGGGGCCAATGTGGATGGCAAGACTCGTCCATTCACTCCAAGAAGTCTCGCCGCAGCCTCAAGCCCCTGATCAAAGCTTCCCTCCATGTCAGTCAGCGCCGCCAGGAAAAGGTTCCCCAAGCTATGGCCCTCAATCCCCGCGCCATTGCTGAAACGGTACTGCATCAGCCGCTCCATCAGCGGCTCCACATCTGAAAGCGCGACAAGGCAGTTGCGAGCATCCCCTGGAGGGGGTATGGCTAGATCACGACGCAGTCGTCCCGAACTTCCACCGTCGTCCGCTACCGTGACCACTGCGGTGATATGTCTGGTGTACTCCTTGAGCCCACGGAGTAGCGTAGCCAGGCCCGTGCCCCCTCCTATGGCGACAACTTTTGGCCCTCTTATACGGGTTCTGTACTGGTACAGGTCATTGAGGAGGTGCTTCGTTTCTCTTCCACCCAGGGCGCCTTCCATCATCATCCCATAGAGGTGAGTGGCTCCCAGGATGACCAGAAGAACACCCAGCAGCAAAAAGACGAATCCCCGCACCATGGGAGGAAGCCAGAAAAGCGTAACGTACCTGGACGCTGTTAGCAGCGTGCCGGAAAGCGGTACGGACATGAGAAAGCCGAACCCCAGGGCTATGAACAACCCACCAATACCCAGTATGAGAGTCCAGCGTTTGATGCCTATACCGGGATGCAGCAATAGCGACAACGCCGATGGCGCAGCGTATCCAGCACGCGAGGGGGTTTCTAATGGAAGGTTGTTACTGTCCTCTCGGTCGGAGTTCATGGGCACACCAGATAGGACATCCTAAAACCATGGATGATTGCATTGAGTAGAAGACAACGACTACAGATTATACCCGCCTGTTCAGGGGCGGTCTACGACAGACTAGTGCCACTCCCATTACTTCGATAACCTCTTTACCTCGTCTCGCAAACCCATCAAAGTCCAATGAATCCTGGATGGCACCTCATCATATTCCACTATTAGATCCAGTGCCTCTTGATAGTCCTTCTCCAATATCTCCTGCTTTATTAGCAGCAGGTAAACACCAGTAACTAGAGGACCCAGCTCCGCCGAGCGATCAACATAGATTCTTGCAGTTTCAATGTGTTGCGGAGCGGTGACCGCCGCCTTCTGGTACAGCTCCGCCAATGCCTGATAAACGCGCATATTCTGAGGTTCGCTGCGAATAGCCGCCTCTCTTTCAGACTGAACCACGGCCAGCACCTGCTCAGCTTCATCTTCGGTGAGACCGTCCCAGTTGGCCGTCAGGGTGTTGAAGAGTATTATCCGTGGAAGGGTTGCCAGAGGTGGGAATGCCTGCAAGCTGGCTTGAGCCCTGGACATGAACCCTCCTACGCTGGGAGCTTGAAGTGGAAAGGTTTGCCCAGCTCGGTAAGGTAGGAAGTTGAAGAAGGCTAACGCAGATACGGTAACAACCACCACCATAGCCGTTGCCACATTTGTGAGCGCTTCTGGAGCGACTCCGCGCCCTTGGAACCAGTTTTGTACACCAGTCCAGGCAGTCTTAGTGTCGGTTTCCACGCTTCTTGCAACACCACCTGCATCCGCCTTTACATACGTAGAATCCATCCATGCCGCCCATACCAGCAGCAGAACGAACTGGAGGAAGGTAGCAGGCGTATCAAATAGGAACAGGTTCTGTACAAAGTATGCAACCATAGTGGAACCCATGAGCAGCGTAAACCAGCGCTCTTGTCGCTCGTTGCGAATAGAGCGAACCACTACCCACGAAATCCTGCCAAGCATGAAAAAGTATGCTGCTAAACCTATGATCCCCTTAGTGACCAGCTCCTCAATTGGCTTATTATGTGTCTGGTCCGCTAGAGTGGATGAATCCTTTGGCAGAGTCCGTGTATCTGCGTTCTGGTCGAACGCCATGGCAAAGTTCTCCGGACCCCATCCAAGGATGGGCCTTTGAGTAAAGGCCTGAAGGCCCGTGGCCGCGGTGATGAACCTAGCTTTGACAGATGGGTCTTCCACCCCCTTCTCCACTAGCCTGCCCACCCTCGCCACCAGTTCGCTGCTTTCGGCCAGGCTACGGAATACGGCAGTATCCCGAACGGAGGGCAACACCAGGACAAACATCAAAGACACGGCCATCAGAGTCCCCACTGCTATCCGCCACCTCCTCCTGCCTCCCCACAGAACATATCCCACTCCAGCAACGAAAAGCCCCGCTAACAGGCCGAGCAGAGCCCCCCGCGTCCCCGACAGTACGAGAACCCACAGGTCAAGAAGAACGACAGATCCCCAGAACACCCTCCAAGCTACCAAATAGGTGGTGAAGCTTGAATCTTCAGGCCTCAACAGCTGCCTCCGGCGTGTAACCGTTCGTTGTAAAGGCTGTGTAGCACTTTCATAAGAGGACGCCAACATCGCCACGGCAACCAGGCTGTTGACCAGCATGTAGGCTCCAACATACGTGGCGTTACCAAAGGATATGCCCAGTCGCGCCGTAGGCCTCAGATACCACAGGACGGTATCCAGTCCGCTAAGATTGAAGTGCTGGTACAACCCCATGAGAGCAACCAACAAGCTGACACCCAGATTGGCATTGAGGAGCCACCACCAATGCCGACGGGACCGGAACACATTAACCAGCACTACAGCAAACGCGAACCAATGGGCCAGATCGAACACACCGCCCATTCTTCTATAGTCGCTCCAGAAGCTGTGCTGGAAACTTACTCCAGCCAGAGCCGCTGCCAAGGCCACTAGGACGTAGACGCCAAACACGGTCACTACCCACGACCTAACAGGACGGTATGCTGGGTCTCGCATGGCAAGAACAATCCATCCGGCAAACACGATCTCTATGAGCGAGCGAGCGTAGATGGCCTTGCCAACGACAAAGGGAAACAGAGTATCCCTCCCTGGGAATGGGAACGTCCCGGTAACAGCCAAGGGCGTCAGGAGAACGAGGAAGAGTCCGACTCGTATGCCCCAGAGCAGATTCTTGTTGAAATTGTCAGACATATCCTTTAGGTAATCCGCCGAAGGATCATAGGTACAGTTCACAGTACAGTGTGTCGAAGCAGAGGGCAACGTGGTGCAATCCACAACCAACCTTGGCAGAAATATGCTGCTAAAATAGATCAAGCCTACATAGGAGTAAATGCAACGTGAGACCTAGAAGAGTCCTGGTTACCGGGGGCGCCGGATTTATAGGCTCCCACCTTGTAGACAGGCTTGTCAAAGAGGGGCTCTACGTAGCTGTGGTCGATAACCTATCCACCGGCAAGAAAGAGTACGTGAATGGCTCCGCATCTCTCTTCTCCGTAGACCTGGCAGAACCTTCCTTAGCAGAGGTATTTGAACAGGAGAGACCGGAGGTGGTCTTTCATCTCGCAGCCCAGGCCAGCGTCACCCGCTCAATGGGGCGCCCTGAGGAGGACGCCCGCACCAACATACTTGGGGCACTGAACCTCTTGGAGCAGTGCCACCGGTACGGCATCGCCAGGTTTGTCTATAGCTCCACAGGGGGTGCGCTTTACGGAGAACCGGACTATCTACCCTGCGACGAATCTCATCCAGTGAGGCCCTTGTCACCCTACGGCGCTAGCAAACACGCCGCTGAGGCCTCTACATCCACACCTATGGGTCTATCGCCGGGTTCAAGTACACCATCCTTAGATACGCCAACGTCTATGGCCCGCGACAGGACTCTCAAGGCGAAGCTGGGGTTGTAGCTATTTTTGCCCAGCGCATGCTCAATGGGCAACCGGTGCTCATTTACGGCAGCGGCGAGCAGCAGCGGGACTTCGTGTACGTAGACGATGTGGTAGAAGCCAATATGAAGGCCTTGGAGCAGGAAGGTAGCGAAGCGTACAACATCGGCACGGGTGTGGGCACAAGCGTAAACGCCATCTTCACGCGACTGGCAGAGCTAACTGGCTACAATAGAACACCAAAACACGAGCCGCCACGAAATGGAGAGGTGTTCAAAATATACTTGAACAACCGAAAAGCTGAACGTGAGCTACATTGGACACCATCAGTTGATCTTGCGAATGGCCTGGGACTCACGGTGGATGCACTCCAATCAATGGTGTAGTACCAGCGTCCCTGTATAGCACACTCTTGCCAGGATTTAGCGAATTGGCCAGAAGCGGAGGTTCAACATTGACTGGCTCTCGCTCTGACGAAGTGGCAACCAGCTCATCACGGCAAAGTAGTCAAAAGGCGCCCTAGGCCTCTGCTACACGCGGGCAGCACTCACCGCCGATAAAGTGCCAGCGCTTCATGAACTGTGCAAGGAGGCGCTTGGCCTACAGTAGAGTCGACGAGCGGCACTCCTTCCGCCATTACACCTACCCAGAAAGGTTCCAAATGCCAGTCTTTAACTGTAAACTGCTTTGATGCAAGCTGAAGAGCCGTACCAGGGATAAACGATGAGCCAGGAACAGGACACCTTTTCAGATGAGGAGGTTCCTCTGCGTTATTACCTCACCGTGCTTCTGCGGAAGTGGTGGGTGGTGGCATCTGTCCTTACCGTCACCGTAGCGAGCGCTATGGCCTTCTCCCTATTCCAACAGGTGCCCGATGTCTACAGCACGCAAACCAAGCTCCTTGTCGTGGCGCCGATATCGGAGCGTCTTGTTGCTGAGCAGATCGGTGGGAGCCCCTTGCAAGGTGCGAACTTCCCAGTGGGAACCCTCTCTACCCTGGCCACCGCAAGTGACCTCCTCCAGACGATCATTGTGGACTTGGATCTGCGCGAATTGGATACTGGGCTTCCCCTGGTATTTGAACGGTTGGCAGATATGATGACGGCAACGGTCACGGCCGGGGGGGCAAGGGTCCTTGCCCCTCCTTGAAATGACGGTCCGGGGGGGAAGACCCTAAGCTGATTACGCAGGTTGCCGACAAATGGGCCCAAGTCTTTATTCAGAATAACAGCGACCTTTTCCTCACTGAACCCGCCCGCTCCTATCAGTTCGTTGCCAGCCAGTACCAGATAACCCGAGACTCGCTTCAAGTGAAACAGGATGAGAAGCTCGCCTTGGAGCAGGAAAACCCACTGACCACTGATCAAAGTCGTTTGAGGGTATTGGCGGCCGGGTATGAGGAGTTTCTCGATCGACTACAGAGCAAGCGAGCCGCTTTGGTAGAGGCTCAGGCGCAGCTTGAGAGTGCTGAAGAAGCCCTCGCCGCAGAGCCCGAGTTCCTGACTCTCGAGCGGGTGGTTTCCAACGATGTCTTTTGGACATTCTTAGCGAGCAATCCGGACGGCGACGCTGTGGAAGCCCTCCTTGACCTGACAGTTGAAGAGCAGGTCAGAAACGACATCTATTCCTCCCTGAAGGTCCAGACCATCTCTCTGCGGTCCAGGGTCAATACATTTGATGACGAAATCGCTTATCTCGAGGCCCGAACAGTTGAATTCCAACAGCCTATTCAGGAGCTATCGAATCACATTAGCACGATTCAATTGCAGCTCTCTCGCATCAACCGAGAGATTGGCGTCCTGTCCAGTAACCTTGACCGGCTGGCCCAAGCCCGCCTAGAAGCCCAGATCGCCAAGGAGGAACAGGCTGGCTTCATCCGGGTAGTGGAAACGGCAGTGGAACCCAGCGTTCCTGTAGGTGTTCTCCCCCAGCAAGATGTCATCACTATTGCAGTGATTCTGGGCCTCGTGCTCGGGGTGGAAATGGCCTACTTTATCCACTATGTCCAGAGGCCGCAGGCTTCGCGGCAGAGGAGTGGGTCTCCCCAGCCTGACGAACCAGCTTCGTAGCGCGAAAAACTGGGCCAGCCCGCGGTTGGTTACCAAACCGTTAGCAACATAGAAGGCGGACTAGTCTAAGACCATGACTAGCCCGCCTTCTCGTATCTAAAGCTGGCAGGGGCGCGAGGACTCGAACCCCGGACCTGCGGTTTTGGAGACCGCCGCTCTAGCCAGCTGAGCTACGCCCCTACAGCCCTCTATTGTAGCTGAAATTCAGGCTTTTTTCTGCAACTGCTCCAACAGTTCAGCAATACGACAACATTCGTGCAACATCGGTCATGGATTGTGCGTTACGGCAGCTTGCAACGGGTCGTCCCTGCCCGTAACCGGGTCAGGCTGCTTGGACGCTGGTTACGTCCGTATATACGCCTTTGGAAAGTTGACGAGGGGCTGGGCAGAAGGTATCGTGACCCAAATCCTTCTGCCCAGAGGTCGGTGACATGATAAAGACACTGCCTAGCGTGGAGATAGAGTACTGCACCCAATGTCGTTGGATGCTTCGGGCCGCTTGGACTGCCCAGGAGCTCCTTACGACATTTCAAGATGACATCGGCCGGGTAGCCTTGATACCCGGAAAAGGTGGCATCTTTGAAGTCCGAGTGGACAGCCAGACTATCTGGTCATACAAAGAAGATGGTGGTTTCCCTCAGCCCAAGGATCTGAAACAGAGAGTCCGAGACCTAGTGGCCCCTGGCCGCTCCCTAGGCCACGCTGACCGCTAAGCGCCGGATGACCGTCCTGGCACCTTCCAGACTCTGACACCTAGCTCTGTCCCTGGTGCTGTGTTGAAGAGCAGCACCATCCCCTAAATCACCCAGGTCCGACGCTTTTGGCGAATCCCCCGGGCCTGGATCATCCCACAAAACGGGTTATGATCCGAGTTAGACATACGCTCTTCCGGATAGTACTATGGCCATGTGCGGCTGTAAGGAGGTGGATGTGTTGAAGGCATATATCATGGTAGAGGCGGCCGTAGGACAGGCCCCTGAAATAGTGGTTGCATTGCGGTCGCTTCAGGAGGTGCTCTCAGCAGACCGCCTGACCGGCGTCCACGATGCGATAGCGCTGGTTGAAGTGGCTGATCTACGCGCTCTCGGCGGGCTGCTCGAAGACAGGGTGAGCGTAATCCCAGGCGTAACAAGGACGCTCACCTGTGTCGTGACGACTCGCTAAGCGAGGAAGGGTGCCCGAAGCTGTCATCTCGACAGACGGAAGTGGGAAGCGGAACCTCCGAGATAGGCGTCAAGGAGTGTAGTAGCTACCTTTCAGCCGGTACCCCCTGATCATCCCGAGCCCCATCCGACCGCTCCAGCCCACCCCGTCCATCTTCGCCGCGCTCTTCCCTGTAGTACCAGACGAAGAAAACCACCGTCATCACACCCAGAAAGACCAGTGCTCCCACTATCTTCATAATCAACCCGCCGATCTGCTGGTCCAGCACAGTAGAGAGACCCCATAACGTGGGCACTGTGTCGTACCAGTCGTACAGGACGCGGCGAGAGAACGTGATAGCGGCTCCAACAAAGCCCATTGGCAGCGTCAGCCCGAACAGGTAGAGGACCTGGATGGGATAGCTGGCCCTGGGCACCTCCGGTAGGGGGCTCAACACAGGCCACCACATCAGCACCGCGGAACTAATGAACAGGAGGTGCTCAAATATATGGCCCAGTTCGCTGCGCAGCGCGATATTGTACAGCACCGGCAGATGCCATACGGACAGCACCAGGCTGGACACTAGAAATGCGATCAATGGTCGGGTAAGGAACCGCGCTGCCGACAGAACCAGGCGCGGTCGGAACAAAGGTCGCACCAGCCAGTCCGGGGTGCCAGCCAAAATTAGAGGTGGCACTACAAGCACCAAAAGTAGGTGCTGCACCATGTGAGCGCTGAAGAGGTAGTTGTCCGCTAGGTGATGAATGGATGAGGTGAGCGAAACGAACAGAACCAGGACGCCAAGGGAGAACAGAACCACCTGTCCGCTCTTTACCTCAGCCTCCACACCGTAGCGCTGGCGCCAGGGACCCACTCCAATAAGGTACCAACCCTCAAGGAGAAGTACCCCCAGGATCACATCGGGATGAAAGTGCCACTCCCACCAGGAAAAGGCTGCCTGAGCCTCTACCATACCTGCTCCTCAGAGGTTGGAGCCTGCGCCAGGGCTATCCGCGTCGTGACAGTATAGCCCCGCCAGCCAGAATAGCGGCGGCTATTAGCATCGCAACCAAGACCGACAATGGTTCGGCCACCTCGATACCACCCAGCACCACCTCCGGATTCACCTCGGCCAGCGCCAGCAGCAGTTCACCAATGCCTACGACAATGACCGCAACTACGACCAGTACGAGCACCGGCACCCACAGCGAAGACAGCAGTCGGTCAGTCATTACCTTCTTTGGGTCCTGCTCTGCCATGTTATCCTTCAACTCCCGCTGTACTTATCGGCTTACGGTTAAACAAAGAATACCCTGAACAGTGTCATCAGGGCCACTAAAACACCTGTAGCCAATAGTAACCCGCCAACGAACAGCACTGAGAAGAGCCGGTCGTCAAACTTCAGATGCATGAAGAACATGGCTACCATAGCGAACTTGGTGATGGACAGCACTCCAAGGACAGGTATCAGCACCGGCCTTAAGAACTCCAGGTATACGATGACCACCTCTACGAAGGTTATCACCGCCAGGATCAGTGCTATAACCGTGTACCGGGCCGGTGTGGGGTGGGCCCCCTGCCGTGTATGTGTTGCTGATTCTGTAGCCATGGTTTCCTCTGGGTGCTCTAGCTAAACTATGTTGGGTGCCTCCACCAGGTAGATCACCGTGAATATGACTATCCAGACCACGTCCACAAAGTGCCAGTAGAGACCCGCGAGCTCTATGTTCAGGTGCTGCTCCGGTGTCACGCGGCCGCGCATGGACATCACCAGAAAGGATAGAAGAATTATGATGCCGATTGTCACATGGGCGCCGTGGAACCCGGTAAGGACGTAGAAGGTGGTGCCGAACAGGTTGGTAGTCAAACTCAACCCATTATGGTAGAAGGTCGTGAACTCGAAGTACTGGCCGCCTATGAAAACGGTGCCCAGCAGCGCGGTAGCCGCAAGCCATATTCGCAGGCCGCGCTGGTCGCCTCTCTGTATCGCGGCCAGCGCCAGCACCATGGTCAAGCTGCTCATCAGAAGGACGAAGGCGCTGACCGAGGTGTACGGGATATTGAACACATCCGCGGGGTATGGACCCACCAGACTCTTGCCCCTGTACAACAGGTAGGTGGCTATTAGAGAGCCGAAGAAAAGACAGTCCGAACCCAGAAAGGCCCACATGGCCATCTTCCTATGGTCCAGGCCCGTAGTAGTAGGCGGATGTTCAACTGCGTGCGAAGCTTGACTCAACAGATACACTCCCTAATTAATGGTCTGCTTCGGCCTCTTCCGCAGGCTCAAAGGCCCAGCCGTAGACGCCAAAGAATGTTACCAGCACTCCGACCGCGGCTACGGCCAGATGCACCATCAGTCCAGAAAAGGTCAACGCCAGGCCCAGGGCCGTGATGATCGGGAAGTAGGATAGCCCCGGCATCTGGATATCGACATGCTCCTCCTCTGCGTTGCTCGCTCCCCCGGAAGGGATAGGAGTAGGAATACCGTCCGGGCCTTCGGCGTACTTCTGGTCCCAAAAGGCGTCCCTGCCGTGCACCGTGGGGATCTGCGCGAAGTTGTAGTGCGGCGGCGGCGACGAAATGGACCACTCCAACGTCCTGCCATCCCACGGATCGGGACCAGCGTCCAACTCCGTCTTGCGCACGGATACGAAGAAGTTCCACAAGAACACCAGCATCGAGAGACCGACGGAGGCAGCCCCCATTGTGGATACCAGGTTCCAGAAGTCCCATCCCATACTAGAGTCGTAGGAGTAGATACGTCGCGGCATACCATCCAGACCCAACCAGTGCATTGGCGCGAATACAATATTCATTCCTATGAACAAAGACCAAAAGTGGAGCTTGCCCAGCCCCTCGCCGAGAAGACGGCCCGTTACCTTCGGGAACCAGTAGTAGATACCGGAGAACAGTCCAAAGATTGAACCGCCAAAGAGGACGTAATGGATGTGGGCCACTATGTAGTAGGTGTCCTGCTGCTGTGCGTCAGATGGGGGAGAGGCGTGGGTCACGCCGCTGAGGCCACCGATGATAAACAGGGCAATGAACCCCAATGCAAATAGCATGGGCGTCTTGAACTCGATGGAACCGTTCCACAGAGTACCTATCCAGTTGAACACCTTCACGCCCGTAGGCACGGCAATGAGCAGTGTGCTGACAGTGAATGCCGCGTTGGCAACCGGCCCCAGACCAACGGTAAACATGTGGTGGCTCCAGACGGCCCATCCCATAAAACCAATGAATATTCCGGAGAACACTATAAACGGATAGCCGAACAGGGGCTTGCGGGAGAAGGTGGGCAGCACCTCAGAGACGATTCCCATAGCCGGAAGAATCAGAATATACACCTCCGGATGGCCAAAGACCCAGAACAGGTGCTGCCAAAGAATGGGATTGCCGCCGGCAGCGGAGTCGAAGAAGTGGGTGCCCATAAACCGGTCAAACCCCAGCTGAATCAGAGCCACCGTGATCACCGGCATAGCCGTGGCCAACAGGAGTGAGGTCACAAAGGTCATCCAGGTAAACACGGGCATGCGCATCAGAGACATGCCGGGCGCCCGCATGTTGATGATGGTAACAATGAAGTTGAAGGCCGCCGCCATGGATGCGGTGCCTAACATGAGCAGACCCATCACGTAGTAGTCCATGCCAGCGCTTGGATCGAAAGTGCTTGAGGTCAACGGGGCGTAGGCAAACCATCCCGAGCCCGGAGAGCCACCGAAGAGCCACCCTCCATTGAGCAATAGGGCCCCAAAAAGATATATCCAGTAGCTCAGAGCATTCAGACGAGGGAAGGCGACGTCTCTAGCGCCGATCTGAAGCGGGATCACGATGTTGAAGAAAGCGGCGCTCAGCGGCATGATGGCCAAGAAGATCATGGTCAAAGCATGCATGCTGAACAGCTGGCTATACACCTCAGGACTGACCACGCTATTCCCCGGCGTGGCCAGCTGCAGACGCATGATCAGCGCCTCAAGGCCACCCACAAAGAAGAACGCTACTGAGGTGATACCGTACATCACCCCTATGCGCTTATGATCAACGGTAACAACCCAGCTCCACAGGCCCCCATAACCGCTAGGGCGCTGTAGCCACCGTGGTACCGTTCCGGTAATCGCTGCCATCCGCTTCCTCCGAAAAACCTCTTAGCTAGCTCTTCATATGCAGCCGCAGGGCTGCATCAACGTTTATTCCAGGCTCGTTAGATACGCGATCAGCTGATCCAACTCCTCAGACTCCAGGCTCATCGGGTTGTACGCCACGGCCAACTCCTTCATCCAAGTTGAAGGCTTGACGTCGGACGGGTCCTCCAACCACATCCGCAGGTTCGCATCGGTGAGGTCCTCGGCGCTGCCCGCAAAGGTGTTCCTCGAGGCAAAGTGGGTCAGATTGGGCGCAGGGTACGGCGACAGCGCACCCTCTTCCCTGGCCATGAACGCCTCCATGCGACCCTCCTGCATATCCTCCGGCTCGGGACCGGAGATGGTATGGCAGGTGCCGCAACCATTAAGGCCAAACACGCGCTGGCCCAGGGCCTCTTGAGTCCCGGAACCCGGTCGGACAGCAGGGGCCTGCTGGTTAGCTACCCATTCGTTGAAAGACGCCTCGTCCTCGGCGATCACCCGGAAATGCATCTCGTAATGGGAAACCCCGCAGAATTCAGCGCACTGCCCAAGAAAATCCCCTGCCTCGTCCGCAGAGAACCACATTGTGTTGATGTTGCCGGGGATCAGGTCTGTCTTACCGAACAGCTTGGGCACCCAGAAGCTGTGAATAACGTCGTCTGACACCAGGGTCAGGTTGACCGTCTTGTCCACTGGCACGTGCAGCTCGTTGGCCGTGCTAATACCCAATTCTGGATATTCGAACTCAAACCACCACTGATGGCCGGTGACTCTGACCTCCATGACCTCTCCCGGAGGCAGATTGGCAGTATCAAATATGGTGATGATCGTCGGCACGGCAATCGCCGCCAGCACCAGACTCGGAGCGATTGTCCAGGCTATCTCCAACCGTTCATTGCCGTGGACCTGCCTGGGGATGCCCTGACCCGGCTTCCGGCGGAACTTGATCATTGCGTATACCAGCGCACCCTCAACCATCACGAACACGACAACCGCGGTCCAAAAGATAATGTAGAACAGATTGAGCTGCATCTCTGCAATGGGGCCGGCGGTACCGAAGGTAGACATAGGGTTGCTCGGGGAACAGCCCGCCATAAGGATGGCCAGTAGTAGTAAACAAAGAACAGCCGCTGCGCTTCTTGGCGAGCGGTTAAGGCTAGGCTTCCACATACTCTACTTGCTCCGTCACATTAAGAAGTCTCTTGGAGGCGACGGGTCTCTGGTAGGCATTCAATGTTTGTGAAAATTGGGTCAAACACACCAAAATCGGGCGAATCATATCAGAGGCGTAACGTAGCGTCAAGCTTATATCACGTCCGTCCCGTTGCTTTTTACCCGCAGTTGGGTGTGATATAGTGACTGGGTCAGCCAATTTTCAAGACTACAAGAGCGGGACATCTGGTTCCGCGAACAGGATGCACAGGCATCCCCAGGCTACTTACTCAGCAACCACGATGAGCCTGTACCAGGGCGCAGCACAACCCGAAACGACCCGGACAACCGCTGATCCAGCGCCCAGGTCACCCTTACGACGACGCTCGACCGTAAGTCGAGCTTTTCTGATACTTCTCATAGCCTCGGCCATCTCCGTCTTCTTCCTGGTGACTTTGGGCGGAGTGGTAAGAGTCACCGAGTCCGGCCTGGGCTGCCCAGACTGGCCGCTGTGCCACGGCAAACTGATCCCCCCGCTGGAGTTCGAGGCACTTATCGAATACTCCCACCGCCTGGCCGCCTTTCTCACCAGTACGCTTATTCTGGCGACTGCAATCATGGCCTGGTGGAGATACAGGCGACTCCCCCGCATAGTGACACCGATCACACTGGCGCTGGTGCTACTCGGAATTGAGGTGGTGCTGGGCGGAATTACGGTGCTGACGGAGTTGCCGCCCACCATTGTCACAGTCCATCTGGCCGTGGCGGAGGCCATCTTCGCACTCCTGCTAATAACGCTTGTAGCCGTGTTCCGGCAACCGGGACACGATGAAGAGGCAGGCAGGGTCTATCCCTGGGCGTTAGGGGCCGTAGCAGCGACATTTGTCGTTCTCATGTCTGGGTCATACGCCGTTGGCCGGGGCGCAGGGACCATATGCCCTAGCTGGCCGTTCTGTCAGGACGGGCTCCTCCCATCAAGCGAGCTAGCCTGGGTCCACATGGCCCATCGCATCACCACGATAGTCGCCGGGCTGGTGGCGGTGTGGGCCGCTGCCTTAGCCTGGCGATACCGACGGTCACATGCAGGCCTGGGTGTGATCGCCGTGGTAGCAGGTGGCGCGCTGGCTGCCCAGGTCATCGTGGGCGCCTCCAACCCTTGGACCGGGTTCTCAGTCGCGGCCCGGGCCGCCCATTTGAGCCTTGCCACCATTGTATGGGGCGGCTACGTTGCCCTGACCGCACTAACCTGGCGACCGCAGTCCGCACCTGCCGTACCAGGTCGCCATTCCCTTATGACCGTGCTCCTGAACTACATCGCGCTGACCAAGCCGATGATCATCGTCCTGCTGCTCGTGACAGCACTGGGCGGCATGTTCCTGGCCGCCCAGGGCGCGCCTCCAGTGGGTACGGCCCTGCTGGTACTGCTCGGAGGTTCCCTGGGTGCGGGAGGTGCAAACGCCCTGAACCACTACCTTGATCAGGACCTGGACGAGCGCATGCAAAGGACAAAGAGCAGGCCCATTCCAGGCGACCGTGTCCGCCCATGGCATGCCGTAGTATTCGGGATAGCCCTGAATGTAGCAGCCTTCTTTATTCTGGCCCTGTGGGTCAACCTGCTGAGTGCGCTCCTTGTGCTCGGAGCAACGCTGTTCTACGTTTTCGTCTACACCATGTGGCTGAAACGCTCCACCACGCAGAACATCGTCATCGGCGGCGCGGCGGGTGCTATACCTCCGGTAGTTGGATGGGCCGCCATCACCGGCGAGATGGGCCTTCCAGCGCTGTTCCTATTCGCCATAGTCTTCTTCTGGACGCCTCCTCACTTCTGGGCGCTGTCCATGCTGCTCCGGGACGACTATGCCCGTGCGGGCGTACCTATGCTTCCAGTGGTCACCGACATCCCGACGACGACCAGAAGCATTATGCTGCACAGCGTACTGATGGTCACGATCACCATCCTTTTCATTACCATCGCAACGGTGGGATGGCTTTACACTATTGGAGCGATTACCCTGGGCGCGGGCTTTCTATACATGGCCTGGCACCTATTGCGTACGGAGACCATGCAGGCGGCCCGCCGCCTATACCTCTACTCACTGCTGTACCTGATGGTACTTTTCGTGCTGATCATCGCAGATAGCATTACCACGCTGTGATAGGCACTATCGGCCTGCCCATCCGACGGCTAGGTTCTGGACTGCCCATAGCAGCCCTGATACTGGTCCTGCTAATCGGCTGCAGCGCTGAAATGTCGTTTCAAGGGACTGAGCTTTCACCTCCACAGACGGCTTCGCCATTCCAGATCAATGACCAGTTCAACCAGCCTCTAGCATTGGATGACCTGAAGGGCAGCGTGGTTGTGCTGACATTCCTCTACACCCGCTGCCCGGATGTATGCCCCCTTATGGCTGAGACGCTCCGCAAGGCGTACGACTCCCTGGGGGATGAAGCATCGGAGACAGCCTTCGTTGCCATCAGCGTGGACCCGGCCAGGGACACGACGGAGGAGGTGCGCAGGTTCTCGGAGGAGAAGGGAATGGTAGACCGGTGGTCATTCCTCACAGGCACCGAGGAGGAGCTAAAGCCGGTGTGGCGCGCGTACTACGTGGCGGCAGAACCCGAGACAAATACCGGCGGAGCGCTCGACACCCTGAGCGGCGAAACGGAGGCTCAGGCCGTGGCCGAGGATATCGGTGCAGGGGGCTACCTGATTGGCCACTCGACGCCTGTATACCTCATCGACCGGTCCGGCATGCTGCGGGTGCTTCACACGAACCTTACGCTAGACCCTCAGCCCCTGGTGCACGATATACGCCTGATCCTGAAATAGGCGTCGCAGTCGGGAAGACCTGTGGGTGCGACGAGCCGAATAGACTAGGACTCTTGCAATTCAGAGTGCAGTTCCCTTGGCGGATATACCAACAACGCAACACCGATAATTAATGGGAGAATGATGAGCGTGGCCGGGAGAGTAATTACAGGGGTCACGATCAGCCAACCCAAGCTCCAGAATAAGGCCCCCCAGCCGATCCATCGGGGCACTATATCCGTGCGGAGGAACGCCCAACCATAGAATGCCATCGACGCATTGACAAAGGTCACGTACCGAACCTGTATAGCACTGTTTACCCATTCGCGGAGCGGCTCAAACAGCGCAGGCACGGCTCCTGTGCGTGCCCATTCCTCTCCCGCCCAAGCCGTCACCTCGCTGTGAAACGTGTCTTCAATGGCTGCGAGTATGACAAAAGCGATGAACAGATTGAACGCCAGAAACGATAAGGCCCTGTCTCCGGCTTCGTTCAAATGCACGGTCAGAATGCCAAATCCCAGGAAGAGTAGGACGATCTCCGGAGATCTGAACACCTCGACAGTACGGAAGACAGAGGCCGCCGCTCCGATCTCTTCGACGCCTTCCCAAGCCGCAGGAATGCCCTCGATCTTACCCTGGGCGAGCACCATGATAAATTCCGCGGCAATGACCACCACGTTGAGGAGCAGTAGGGCGCCGGCGATGCGACCCATCGTCCAATAACTCTTAAGCATTCTTGGCCTTCTCGTGAGTGTCAATTTCGGTGCGCCTCTTGGCCCATCCGATGGCGAAGAAGCTAATGATCGCTGCGATGGCGAACGGCACCTGTACCCAGCAAAAAAGGGTGGCAACTACCCAAACTCCGCTTACAAGCACCACGGCTCCGAGCCATGGTGCACGTCGAATCAGCCCGAGCCCGCTTACCGTGGCGAGGATCCCTGCGCCAAGTAGTGGGACTCCAAGGATGACCCAAGGCCAAAGTGCAATACTGACACTGGTGTCCCCTCTTGTGGGGTCGTTGTAGTAACCGTCGTATTGCACAGTGAAAGCGATGGTAGCGGCGACCAGCACCGCGGCGACCAGCACCGCCATGAGGATGATCGTGGCGAGTCCCAACGAGGATCGGATCATGAACGTTTGCATCGCTAGCTGCCCTTCTGTGGAGCTGCGGTTTTTTCGAGCGTCGGCGAGCCGCCAAAGCAGGTCGGCCGGTACGCCGCGGAGACATCGTAGTAAGGCACTCCAAGCATCGCCTGAGGCGTGAACATGGTCCCATACGTCGGAGTCGATCTCTGTGCGACGGGCGTTCCTCATCTCCAGGGGCAACCCGATGGTGTACAGCCACACCCAGCCACGAACTACCCTGAGCGTCACGGGGTTGCCTTCCCAGGGGTTAGGCTGGATAGACCCACCTTCTCCTCGGCTTTGGCCTGAGCAAGTGCCTGCTCACCGGTAGCTGTCACTAGATAGAACCGACGGGTCGGTCGGCCCTGCTCCAATGCGACCCGTGGATCCTCCCAAAAGCTCTCCAGGAAACCCGCCTGTTCCAGCCGGTGCAACGCTCGGTAGAGCGTGCCATGCGCGGTCAGTTGACGCGCACCGGTGAGGCCCTGAATCATCTTCGCAATGAGGAAGCCATGTGCAGCCTTGGTGCCGCTGGCCTGCATGCTTAGAGCGGCCTCTATTACGGAAATCTCGATGGGTATCAATGTGCCCTTCTTACGTCTCACGACGTAAGAATACGCATATATATGCGTATTATCAACCAGGGCCTGCCCCGGCATGTATTGGCAACAACGAATCAGCTGCCGCCTACGCCGTCACGGCACAACCCCAAATGGCAGTCCGGGACCTAGCTGAACCTGAACATCCGGATAGCCACCACTGAAGTCACTGCTATCCACCCCCCAAGAATGGCAAGCTCTCCGGGAAAGTCCCAGAAGGGCCTGGCCTCCAGGGCAACGCCCCGCATGGCATCCAGCAGAGGCGAAAGCGGCAGATACGCCACAACGTCCGCCATCACAGCTGGCAGGGTGTCCCTGGAGAAAAACGTCCCCGAAAGGAACATCATCGGCATGGTGATGGCGTTGGCAAGCCCGTCCACGGCGCGCACGCTGTTGGCAATGCCCCCTACTATGAATCCCAGGTTCAAGAACACTATGTTGGCCACCACCACGAGTACCAATACCCACAGTAGGTTGCCATAGATATGACCGCCGAATATCAGGATGCCCGCCGCCAGGATTATGAGCGACTGGACTACCGCCAGCAGCAGATAGGCGATGATTTGCGCGGCGAAGAAGGTCCGCACCTTGAGCGGCGTAGCCAGGATTCGCTTCAGTATCTTCTGCTCCCGATAGAGAGCCATTGAAGACCCCAGGCCTATGACGGAGTAGACCATGACTCCCATGCCGACGATACCGACCAATAGGAAGTCGAAATAGGTAACCTGGCGTGCCTGGACACCCTCGGACCTCAGCTCAAGAAGGATAGGGGCCTGGGTCACCTGCCTGTTGGCCTCCTCGATGAACCGCTCGACCACGCCTATGACAACCGGGACGCTCTGGTTGCTGTTGTCATACAGGAAGGTGATGCGCGCAGGCTCCTGCCCACCCCCTCCCAACATCTGGTCCGACAGACCGGCAGGGATGACCAGAAGATAGCTAGCGTCACCGTCCTCCAGCCGTTGGCGGGCTTCAGCCTCGTCCTGCCGAGCCTCGACTTCCAGCCGGTCCAGGTCGGACAGGCTCTGCACCATCGCCAGGGAGACCTGGTCCTGGGCATGGTCAACCACCAGCAGGTGAATGGAAAGCGGCTGATCCAGGCGGAAGAGGCCGAATATGGTCACGAAGATGAGAGGGAACGCCAGCGCCCAGAAGATTGCCTGGCGATTGCGGTACATCATCCTGATGTTGGCTACTATGAGCGTGAACAGCATGCGTTCTTCTTTCCCTGTTGCGACTGGCTACGACGAGCCACCATTGACCTGACTAACCCTTTTCGGTCAACGAGCCTTGAGTATCGCCTTTCGCACCGCTCAGTGCCCGTCTTCCGGCCTGATATTTAGCCAGGTTTTCCGATAGGCCATCCAATCCTTTAGTCCCTCAGCTCGTGACCTGTGACCGAGAGGAACACATCTTCCAGATTGGCCGGCACCACCTCCAGGTGCGTTATTTGTACGCCGTGGTCACCGACCCAGCGCACCAACCCTTCCATTGTGCGGGCCGCGTCCGCCGAGCGCAGGTACCACACGCCCTTATCTGAGCGTACCTCCTTGACGGCATCCAGTGCCACCAAGCTAGCCTGCTCCAACTCACCGTCTGCGGTCACCCTGATCTCGTAGGGCACTGGCAGCGCACGCACCAGGTTGGACGGTGTATCCAGCGCCACGATCCTGGCCTGGTCCATGATGGCGACCCGATGGCACAGGTATTCCGCCTCCTCCATATAGTGGGTGGTCAGCACCACCGTGCGGCCATCTTCGCTCATGACACGAATAAAGTCCCACAGGTTGCGGCGTGCCTGGGGGTCGAGGCCGGTGGTGGGTTCATCCAGGAACACAACCTCAGGGTTGTTGATCAGTGCTGCCGCAATAGTGAACCGCTGCTTCTGGCCCCCGGAGAGCTTGCCCACAGTGGTGTCAGCCTTGTCGGTCAGTTCGACCTTTTCCAGCAGCTCATCGGGACTGAGGCGGCGCGGATAGAACCGGCCGAACAGGTCAAGGATCTCTCTGAGCGTAAGATATTCGAAGTAAGCGGATGCTTGAAGCTGCACGCCGATGTGCCGCTTTACCTCGTCCGACTGACGGTGGGTATCCATGCCCATCACCAGCGTACGACCTGAGGTGGGAGACAGCAGGCCCTCTATGACCTCAAGGGTGGTTGTCTTCCCTGCCCCATTGGGGCCCAGGATGCCGAACACCTCACCCTCGTGGATTGAAAAGGAGATATCGTCCACGGCGGTGAGGTCGCCGTACCGTTTGGTCAGATTTTCGACCTGAATCGCCTCTGGCATCAGCTACGGTCTCCAGGATTGGCATTCCGGCACGAAGATCGCTAGCCTCTGAACGCGTCCAGCACACTGTGGGCTGCCTGATAGTCCCTACGCCCACCTCTCAGTACGGGCGGCACCAGGTATACACCCGTCATCCCTCCATCAATATACGCCCGGAGCTGCTCCAGGGCTATATCGACTCCGGGGCGGCCATGCTCCAGATCCCGGCGCACCTCATTTGGCACATCTCCGAATATCAGGCCGTCAGCCTCAAGGACCTGGAGTCCGTAGAAGACTGGAACCGGGAGCTCCTGCCCCGCCAGCTTAGCGTACAGGTCGTGGAACTTCGCGGCCTGATCCAACTCGTAAAATGCCTGTGTGATCAGGTAATCGGCCCCGGCAGACACCTTCTGACGCGCCAGTTCCACCTCCCGATCAATATCTGCCCGACCCAGGTCCACCACGGCCCCAACACAGAAAGCGGTGGGCTGCCTCAGCTTGAGGCCCCGGAAGTCGACCCCTTCGTTCAATGACCTGATATCCCCTATCAGCTCCACGGGTCTGTAGTCCGCCACGCTCTTGACCGACTCCAGGTCTCGTTCTGTGAACTCATCGCCCTGAAGCACCAGGACATTCTCCAGGCCCAGAAGCTGGGCGCCCAGGAGGTGGTTCTGGATAGCCAACCGATTCATGTCCCGACATGCCAGGTTGAATACAACCTGCTGCTCCCCGTCTCTGCCGATGAGATGGGCCATGACGGTGGAGTCCACCCGCACTGACTTTCCTGGGCTGTATGCCACGCAGACGAAGTCAGCACCCACCTGCTTGACCTGGTCAACGGTGGACAGGTCCGCGCCGCGCGGCGGCGAGAAGTCGCACAGGAACATGGGCTGGCCGCGTCGTTCGGCGTATCTTTGGACTACGGTGGTCATCGTTTGGATGATTGTACAACGCCACTGGCCAGAGGTAGTAGCCAAGTAGAACCGCGCGCGTCAGGCCATCCTGCTGAAACAGGTAGTGCGATGCCGCTCTACCACCACCGGCGCGTCCCGCCCTGCTCATGGAGCTTTTACGACCGGCTTAGGATACGGCGGCGTCCGACTCCACAACGCTTACCACTATGATGTGATGGCCGGTAGCGCCGTCGGGCAGGCTCTGCCTAACATCGGCGGTCTGCACCTCACCTGTACCATCGGTAGCGCGGACGCGAATGGTGTTGCGCTGTGACCCAGGCGGTGTCCACATACCCGTCCACAACACCCAGGTGTATGGTGACAAGGCTAGCCGAAGCTCTGCGGGGAGCCAGGTGCGACCGCCGTCGGCGCTGAACTCCACCATACTCACGCCACGGTCCCCAGCGAATGCAACGCCACCCACCGGGATCTCGCTTGACGGTAGTACCGCCCGGTCCTGGGGCACGTCCACACGGGAAGATGTATTGATAATCGCGGTATCGGCCCAACCACGTACCTGCCAGTAACCGTGAAAGTCGGCTGCCACTGGCGCAATCCGGGTCAGCCACTTGACGTTCTCCATGCCATACAGGCCGGGGACTATGATCCGGGCAGGGAAACCGTGGTCGTCGGGCAGGCGTTCACCGTTCATTCGGTACGTCACCAGGACATTGTCCCGCATGGCCCGCTCCAACGGAAAGCTATCAACGTATCCATCGGCGCCGTAGAATGCCACCTTCTGCACATCAGGAGAGAGTCCCGCCCGTTCCAACAGCACCTTCATCTGCACTCCACGCCAGAGGGCATTGCTAATCAGTGGCCCGCCTACCCGGTTGCTGATACATGTGAGCGTGGCGTACTGCTCTATCCACGGTAGCTCCTGCAACTCTTCGTAGCTCAGTGTGTACGGGTTCGACATACCTTCGCCGTTCAGTTGCAGCGACCAGCCGACCACATCCACACGGGGATCGATAATATTCTTGGACACCGTATAGAAGTCCTCATTGGGTGTGATCTCCGGCGGCAGCTCTCCTTCGATTTGCCTCACCCGTGATGGACTTATGTCCGATGCACCACGGAAGATGCTTCGAGCCGCGAAGCCTCCTACCGCTACCAGGAAGGTTGCGAATGCCGCCCTCTGGATGAACTCCCGCCGGCTCAAGTCTTGAGGCCCCTGGAGGCGTGTCAGAGCCATGTAGTGGATGTGGGCCACAGAGATACCGTAGGCCGCAGCTGATAGGAAGGTGCTCATGAAGTACCCACTGGTCCCATACAGCAGACCGGTGCCGAAGAGTCCCGCTCCAATTACCGGAGAGATCACAACCATAAGCACCAGCCACAGGGCTGTGCCTATCAGCACTCCCCTCGCCCACCGGCTGGACTCCTGCAGAGGCAGTACAGGCGAGTATCTGGTGTAGAGTAGGCCCAGACCCGCACCTACCACCACCTGTCCCACCAGTAGACTGGCGAACATCAATGGCTTTGCCGCCACCTGCAACCGTTCCAGTACGAAGTCGAAGACGGCGGGTGGGAGCACCATAGTCAGCCAGTCGGCCATCACCTCCGGCAGTCCTGGGGCGTCCACGGTGAACCGCAACGCCACCAGCAGCGCAGTCATGAACAGCCCGGCCAGCGTGCCAGCCAGAAGTCCGATCTTCCTGGATACCAACAACCGTTGTTCGCCCAATGTCTGCTCTGATTCCATCTGCTCTTCCATAAGAAACGACCCCTTCATTATACTATACGTTCAGTACACATACTATACGTTCAGTACACCTCCACCCGAATTCTTTGGATACGACGCAAAGCGTAATGTCGACCCTGTACGTAGTCGCTACACCCATCGGAAACCTGGAAGACATTACCTTCCGGGCCATACGCGTGCTTGGCGAAGTCAGCGTCATCGCCGCCGAGGACACCCGCACCACCCGGAAGCTACTGACGCGTTACGAGATCAAGGCTTCTCTGGTCAGCTACTACGACGGCAACCGCGACCTGCGTATCCCCTACCTATTGAAGCAACTGGAGGATAGCGACGTGGCCCTGGTGTCCGAAGCCGGCGTACCCGCCATCAGGGATCCCGGTCAGCACCTGGTGGATGCCGCCGCCAAAGCAGGACATGCCGTTGTACCCATTCCAGGCCCTTCCGCTGTAACGGCGGCCCTGGCAGTTTCCGGTATGGCTGCAGGGGAGTTCCTTTTCCTGGGCTTTCTACCCAGCCGTCGTGAGGAGCGCCGGCGCAAGCTGGAGGAGGTGAGCGACGAGCTGCGTACCCTTGTCGTATTCGAGGCGCCTCACCGCTTGCAGGCTTCCCTGGGAGACATGATAGGGGTCCTGGGCGCCCAGCGGTCTGTTGTCGTTTGCCGTGAGTTGACCAAGATGTACGAAGAGGTGCATCGCGGAACGCTGGGTGATGCGCTGACCCACTTCGCGAAACCCCGTGGCGAGTTCACATTGGTCATCGCAGGTGCCCCGTTGAATACGGAGGCTGAGGAACTTGACATGGACGAAGTATTAGACGACCTGCGCCGCCTGAAGTCGGCGGGTGCTCCGGCCAAGGAAGCAATGGCGTGGATGGGGCGGCATTACGGACTGTCCCGCCGCAAGGTGTACGAGATGTGGCTGACCCTGGACCGCTCTTAGCTTCACGCAGGCGACCAGGCCGCGCCGCCAGGTCGCAACTCTAGGTATGCTAGAATACGATACTCTCGTGAAAAAGGGCCGCTAACAAGTGTCAGAGACCGTATTCGTCGGGGTCGCCTGGCCCTACGCCAACAACCACCTGCACCTGGGACATCTGGCCGGTACCTACATGCCTGCCGATATTTTCGCACGCTATCACCGCCTGCTAGGCAATCGAGTGCTTATGGTATCAGGTAGCGACCAGCACGGCACGCCTGTTACCATCGCCGCCGAAGAGGAGGGGGTGTCGACTCAGGAGATCGTCGACAAGTACCACCAGAGCCAGCTGGATGCCTGGGATGGACTTGGCATCCAGTTCGACCTGTTCACAACCACCGGGACGGACAACCACAGGGAGGTTGCTCAGGAGATATTCCTGGCTTTGAATGAAAAGGGTCTCCTCTACACCAGTACGACCTCCCTTCCCTACTGCGAGACCGACAAGCGTTTTCTGCCCGACCGGTACGTGGAGGGCACCTGCCCCTTCTGCGGAAACCCCAAGGCCCGCGGCGACCAGTGCGACAGTTGCGGGAAGCCTACAGACCCAGCGGATATGATGGACCTGCGCTGCCGCCTCTGCGGCAACCCGCCCGAGATCCGGGAGTCGGAACATTTCTTCCTACGGCTCAGCGCCCTAAATGACAGGCTGCTGGAATGGGTCCGCACCAAGAATCACTGGCGACCGAACGTGCTGAATTTCACACTCCGCTACCTGGAGGACGGCCTCCATGATCGGGCCATCACCAGAGACATAGAGTGGGGTGTGCCCGTTCCCCTGCCCGGCTACGAGGACAAGCGCATCTACGTATGGTTCGAGGCTGTCATCGGATACCTGTCCGCGGCCAAGGAGTGGGCCAAGCTCCAGGGGCAACCGGACGCATGGCGGGAGTTCTGGGAGGGTCCGGACGTCAAAGCCTTCTACTTCTTGGGCAAGGACAACATCCCTTTTCACACCATCATCTGGCCCGGCATGCTGCTGGGCTACGACCAAGACCTCGTCCTTCCCTACGACGTGCCCGCCAACGAGTACATGAATCTTGGAGGGGAGAAGATCTCCAAGAGTGAGCACCGGGCTGTTTGGGTCCCAGACTACCTGGAACGGTACGACCCCGACCCACTGCGCTACTACATTGCCTCCAACATGCCAGAGACAGGAGACACGGAGTTTACGTGGGAGGGATTCGTCCGCCGCAACAACGACGAGCTAGTCGCTACCTACGGTAACCTAGTCCACCGTGTGCTCACATTCATACAGCGCAACTTTGACGGACAGGTGCCCCAGCCAGGCGAGATCGACATTGCCGGCCAGGAACTGCTGGCGCGGGTGGACATCGCGCTTGAGGCAGTAGGACACAACCTGGCCATCTGCCGTTTCCGAGAGGCTCTGCGCGGCGTTATGGCCCTGGCCCAAGAGGCAAACCGCTACCTGGACGCCCAGGCCCCGTGGCGTGTGCTACGAGAGGACCGCACAGCCGCTGGTACCTCCCTATGGGTAACACTCTGCATCATAGCTGCCCTCAAGACGCTGTCCCTTCCATTCCTGCCATTCAGCGCTGAGAAGCTGCACTGGCTTCTCGGGTTGTCCGGTGAGGCCCAGGAGAGCGGATGGACGGCACAGCGCCCATCCCCAGGCACACGCCTCCCCGAGCCCCAGCCGCTATTTACAAAGCTGGACGATGCGGTAGTGGAGGATGAGGTGCGCCGGATGCAGGAGGCAGCCACGGGCTAAGGCCGCCATGACACAGCAAACAACCGCCATAGACCTGATCTACCAGCCGGTACGCCAGCAACTCGTCCAGGTGGAGAAGCAGCTGCGCGACCTGGCCTCCCAGGGTCACCCTTCTATCACCAGCCTGCTGAGCCAGGTAGCCGGCAGCCCAGGCAAGCGCCTGCGGCCCGCCGTCACGCTGCTGGCATCCAGGTTTCACAACGAGGGCGGAGACCTGCCGATCACCATGGCAGCGGCTGTAGAGCTGCTGCACGTAGCCTCACTTGTGCATGACGACACAGTGGACAACGCCGCTGTACGCCGTGGCGCGGCCACCGTAAGCAGCATGTGGGGCGACAACGTGGCCGTCCTTCTGGGCGACTACGTGTTCGCCAGCTCCGCCGTCATGGTATGCGATACCAACAACGTACATGTCATCCGCCGCTTCGCAGAGACCATCAAGGAGCTGTCCACCGGCGAGCTCATGGAGCAGTTCGGCGCCTACAAGTGGGATCACACTTTTGAAGAGTACAAGGAGCGCATCTACAACAAGACAGCCTCCCTGTTCCGTACCGCGGCGGAGAGCGGCGCAATCCTCAGCGGCGCACCAGATGAGACGGTACGCGCCCTGGACTCCTACGGATACAACGTAGGCATGGCCTTCCAGATAGTGGACGACATACTGGACTACGATGGCACCGAAGAAGAGGTCGGCAAGCCCGTGGGCCACGACCTTCTCGAGGGGACGCTAACACTTCCGGGAATGCTGCTTATAGAGCGATTCCCGGAAGACAACCCCATCGTCAACATGTTCCGGGGACAGGATGTCGATAACAACCGCCTGCGTGCCCTGGAAATGGCCCGCGCCTCCGGCGTGATAGACGACGCCTACGATGTAGCCCGCCAGTTCACAGATGCCGCCGCCGACGCCATCCGGAACCTTCCAGATACCCGCGAGCGTCGGTCGCTCCTGGAGTTGACCTCCTACGTGGTGGAGCGGCGGCGCTAGACCCCGACCGGTCGGGGCACCCACGTTCTCTACCAACGATCAGGGATGCGCCCATACTCATTGTCAGGTTCTGGTGAAATGTGGGTGCAGGGCATGCCCTGCCCAGTCACCCCTCCCACACCACCTCACCACCCACCATTGTCAGCGCTGCCTTACACGACAACAGTCCATCCAGCTCGACCTGCGTGACGTCCCGGTCCAGCAGCGCCAGGTCAGCTGCCATCCCTGGCCTGACCATTCCAGTCATGCCGACCTCACCTGAGGCAGATGCTGCACCCGCCGTGTAAAGATGAAGCGCCTCCTCCAATGAGAGTCCTTGCTCCGGGTGTAGCGCAAGCCCAGAGGCGTTCCTGCGCGTTATAGCAGCATAGATACCATACCAGGGGTTCGCCGATGCCACCGGCGCATCCGAGCCCGCCGCCAGGGACAAGCCCATGTCCCTGAGAGACCTCAGGGGATACAGCCAGGGCAATATATCGGCGGGCACCTGCGCAGCGTACCTTTCACCGCTCTCATAGATGAAGCCCGGCTGGGTCACGACTGTGATGCCCGACTCCCTAAGCAGTGTCTGCACACCTAGTGTGGCCTCGGAGCAGTGCTCGATCCTGTCGGAGAACCTGGTGTCGCTCCGTCTCAGCGCACGCAATACCGCCACGATCGCCTCCTCCTCCACCGCATGAACGGCCACTGGGAACCCAAGGCTATGCGCTTCGGCAATCAGGCTCCCGATCTCCTCCTCCGAAGGGTAGATAGCGCCAGTGGTCGTTGTGACCATGAGTTTGGCATGACCCAGACGGCCTCCAGTATCGCTTGAACTGCCTTGGCCATCTGAGCCGCCTAAACTGAAAGAGAGGCCACTGTCCACGAATGAGCGCAGGTGTCGTATACCTGGCATCACCGTGAGGCGCTGACTGACCGCACCCTCTGCCTGCATATCTCTCAACAAGTCCCAGCGTGCCAGGTCGTTCTCAGGCGAAGCGTCCTGGAGGGAGGTCACGCCCCACTTAAGCAGGTTGCAGCCAGCCTCCTCAAGCGACTTTCTCAGCTCACCAGGGTCGCTGTGCTCCCGAAGCCTGCTCGCAATGTACCCGGCCATCTCCAAAAGGAGGCCCGTGGGTTGCCCGCTCTCGTCCCGCGCGATCACGCCCTCCGGCGGGTCGGGCGTATCAGGGCCGATGCCGACAAGTTCCAGACCACGGCTGTTGAGCACCAATGCGTGGCCCGACCGATGGTCCAGACGCACCGGATGTTCAGGAGCGGCGGCGTCCAGGTCCCAACGCGTGGGGTGACGTCCCTCAGCCAAATACCCATCGTCGTAGCCGCGGCCACGGACCCACCGGCCGGAGGGCGTCGCGCCCGCCCGATCCCTTATCAGGCGCTGAATATCGCCTATGGACGCAGCGCTGTCCCGACCCGTATCCAGGTGGGACAAACTGGAGGCGTATGCGAGCAGATGAATGTGGGCATCGTTGAGGCCAGGGATGAGTGTCGCGCCGCCGCAGTCGATCACCCTGTCCACAGAGCCGGCGGGTGCATCAGCGTCCGTACCAACCCACCCTATCCTATCATCGCGTACCAAGACCGCCTGAACCCAGGGACGGGCGGGGTCCATGGTAAGAAGGGCAGCGTTGCGGAACAGCACCGTAGCCATATCTCGCTCATTCTAGCACCTGAACCTCAGTCCTCTTTCAGGGAGGATGGGTAGAGATCGGTGTTCCCCTTTGGGCGGGGGAGAGTCTGGTGGGAGCATCGCACCACTGGTTAGGATAGGTGCCCGCCGCCAGGGGAGATGCTACAATCGCTACCTTACACCCTTTACATCCCTTGAGAGGAAGCGGCATGGAAAGCAACATACTGTCCTGGGACCAGCTTGCGGACTGGTTCGATCAGAAGCAGGGAGACGAAGGAGACCTGTGGCACCGGGAACTTATCAATCCCACGCTGCTACAGGTGCTTGGAGACCCCGCGGGCAGGAGGGTGCTAGACCTGGCCTGCGGCAATGGAGCCCTGTCCCGCCGGATGGCACGCATGGGAGCTCAGGTGGAGGGCACAGATCTGTCCGCCCTTCTCATCACCAGGGCCCAGGAACGGGAGGCCGGCGAGCCCCTGGACATCACCTACCACACAACCGACGCTTCGGACCTCGGAGCATTTCAGGACGGCTCCTTCGACGTCGTGGTGTGCAACATGGGTGCCATGGACATGCCGGACGCCACGGCGCGGCGGGCCTTCCAGGAGGTCGCCCGGGTGCTGACCGGCAGTGGACGGTTCATCGCCTGCATACCGCACCCCTGCTTCGAGGGAGACGAGACATCGGCATGGGTGGTTGAGAAGGTCGGTCGCACCACAACCGTTTTCAGGAAGGTGAGCCGATACCGGGAGCTGTACGAGATCCCCAACCACTGGGCGCTGGCGCCTGGTCAGTATGCCTTCACGGTGAGCTATCACCGGCCCCTATCCTGGTACTTCCGCGCCATGCGTGACGCTGGCATGGCGGTGGTGGCCCTTGAGGAGAACGAACCTACTGCTGAGTTCGTACGTGAGGACACCGAGGGCGAGTGGATCAAGGAGATCCCACTCCACTGCGTGTTTGAGGCGGTGAAACTGGGCTAGCCGCCCTCTTCCTGTTACGACGTCCGACCCAAGCCTGTAACGTGCATCCGAGGCTGACCTGGCTGTAGCTACAGCCCTACGCCGATACCAGGGACGCCGCTGAGTGCTGCTCTTCGGCGTGGTAGGAGCTGCGCACCAAGGGGCCAGAGGCCACGTGGCGGAACCCCATGCGCATACCTTCATCCCTCAGCACGTTGAACTCCTCCGGCCTGTAGTATCGCTCCACCGGCGCATACTTCTCGCTGGGTCGCAGGTACTGGCCGATGGTCAGCAGTTGGCAGTCCACGGAGCGCAGGTCCCGCATGGTCTCAAGCACCTCGTCCCACGTCTCGCCCAGGCCCACCATCATGCCTGACTTGGTGACCATATCGGGGTCCATCTCCCTGACACGACGCAGCAACTCAAGAGAGTAGTCGTAGTCTCCCTTGGCGCGGACGCCGTTGAACACCCTGCGCGCCGTCTCGATGTTGTGGTTCAGTACGTCCGGCTGCGCCCGCAGCACAGACCTGAGCCCCTGCTCCCGGAAGTCGGGGATCAGTACCTCCACCCGGCAGTCCGGCAGACGTTCCCGAATCTTGAGAATGCACTGAGCAAATATGAACGCGCCGCCGTCCGGAAGGTCATCGCGGTTGACTGATGTGATGACACAGTACCGGAGGCCCATGCGCTCCACGGTGCTGGCCAGGCGCTCGGGCTCCTCCAGGTCCAGGGCCAGCGGCTTTCCTGATGTGACTGCGCAGTAGCGACAGGCGCGGGTACAGATGTCGCCCAGCACCATGAACGTTGCAGTGCGCCTCTCCCAGCATTCGCCGATGTTGGGGCAATGGGCCTCCTCACAGACGGTGTGCAGCTCGCTGTCGTGGAGCAGGTTACGAAGCTGAATGAAGTTGGGCCCGCCGGGCATGCGGACCTTCAGCCAGGGGGGTAGGCGACGTTTTGCTTCCATTTAGATACGATCTACTATCAAACGTTTTGAGTTTGGCCGCCTCACCGCCACAGATGACGACCAGCGGGTGAAACAGCGACACGCTAATGATACCAGATGGAGGCCATAACCCCGCTACTATTTTGAGACTCACCCGGGAGGATGGCCGCCTGATTTCCCAAAGCTGATCCGTGATTCGTTTCGCTGATTTTATATCTGAGATGTCTTTTTTTGGAGAAACGAATCCGATCCTTCCCTTCGGCTTCGCTCGGGTCCGATGCCCTGTGGGCATACGGACTCGCGACGAAGTCGGAGGTAAACTCCGCTCAGCATGGAGTGGTGGATTGTGACGTATGTCGGATTTGTATGGCACTTTTTCGGAGAAACAAATCCGAGTTTCGTTACATGTCCTCCTAGATCCCCGCTCATTTCCTTCGACAAGTCCGAGTAGGCCCGACACGTCGAGGCTCGCGATGGAATCGGAGACTCGCGACTCCTGTCGGAGCTCAGGGTGAGCGGCATGGTAGGTGTACTAAGAACCATGAGACAAGGGTAACAACCAGAAGGCACTGGGGCGAGGGGGATATGGCAGATACACGGCAGTAAGGTTGCAAGGGACGGCGGTCGCGCCCGGCGCCTTTGAAGGCAGCTATGGCGGGGAGTATAGTAAGACTAGGTGCAACGATGAACAACAACTACGTCATCGAAACGGATGACCTGACCATGTTTTGCGACACCGCCCACGGCAGAGATGCCGACTTCACCGTGCGTGGGGAGGTAGGCTCTCCACTCAAAGCGGCGGTGGCGGTGTGCTTTGATGCCGCTCTGGCGGTCTTTCAGCGACGGAAGTCGGTGGTCTGATGGCGTCCGTGGAGCAGGGGCAGCGCATTCGCCTGGAACTGGAAGGTCTGGGCCGCCTGGGCGAAGCTATGTCCCACCTGGGCGACAAACCGGTATTCGTATTCGGGGGCCTGCCGGGAGAGGTGGTGGTGGCGGAGGTGATCCGGGAGCGGCGCAACTACATAGCCGCAGAGGTTGTGGAGGTGATTGAGGCGTCTCCTAACAGGGTAAGCGCGCCCTGCGGCTACTTCGGCGCCTGCACCGGGTGCCAGTGGCAGCACGTGAAGTATGACCACCAGCTTGAGTTGAAGCGTCACGTAGTGGAGGATGCGATGGCGCGGGTCGGAGGGCTAGGCGACGTCATCGTGCTGCCCACCCTGCCCTCTCCTCAGCAGTACAACTACCGTAACCACGCCCGCTTCACCATAGGGCCGGAGGGTCACCTGGGCTTCGTACACCGGCAGCGGCGAAGGTTTGTGGAGATCCAGCAGTGCATGCTGATGGACCCCTGGATCAACGATACCTTGGGCCAGCTCCAAGGCCACTGCGCCGAGACCACACAGCTATCCATCCGCTACGGACCCCGTAGCGGCGGTTGGCTTATCCAGCCCCTTCTCAAGGAGCCTGGTATTCCAGTGGAAACGGGGCAGAAGCACTACCAGGAGACATTGAGTGGCAACTCCTTCCGCGTGGCCGCCTCCTCCTTCTTCCAGGTAAACGTCCCCCAGGCCGAACAAATAATGGACCTGCTGCGAGATGCTCTGCGCCTGACGGGTACGGAGGTAGTAGTGGACGCCTACGCCGGCGTGGGGACATTTGCCGCGCTGCTGGCACCCCACGCCGGCAAAATGATCGCTATTGAGGAGTCGGCATCGGCGGTGCAGGACGCTGAGGAGAACCTGGCCGGAATACCCAACATCGAGATGCGCAGGGACAAGACGGAGGCGGCCTTAATGGCGATGGAGGAGAATGTGGACGCTTTGGTGCTGGATCCGCCCCGGGCCGGGTGCCAGCCTCAAGCGTTGGACTCCATGATGCGCCTGGCGCCCGCTCGCGTCGCCTACGTATCGTGCGACCCGGAAACACTGGCCAGAGACCTGGCTGTGCTGGCCGCAGGCCCATACCGGATCGAATCTGTCCAACCTGTTGACATGTTTCCCCAGACCCATCACATAGAGTGCGTAACCACCCTCAGCGTGAAGGCGGGGCACCCGGTAGTTCTAGCGCCATCCTCTCCACGGAGGCGAGATATCCTGCACGACGCCGGAATACCCTTCCGCACGGTGGAACCGGACCTGGACGAGGGCCATCAAACGGACGAAACGCCTGAGGAGGCCGTTACCTCACTGGCCCTGGCAAAAGCCCTCAAGGTCGCGTCATCAGTCCATCGTGGCACGGTACTGGCAGCGGACACACAGGTATTTGACGACTCGACCGCTCTGGGCAAGCCCCGTGATGAGGCTCAGGCCATGGAAATGCTGCGTCAGCTCCAAGGACGGACGCACCGTGTGCTCACTGGGGTGGCCGTGGTGGACGTAGCGACGAGCAGACAGACGACCGGCGTACAGGAAACAGTAGTTACCATGCGCTCGTACACGGACGATGAGGCGCTAGCCTTCATAACATCGGGTGAGGCAGTGGACAAGGCCGGAGCTTACGCCATACAAGATCAGGACTTTCGCCCGGCAGCCCAGGTGGAAGGGTGCTATACCAACGTGGTCGGCCTGCCGCTGTGCCTTGCCACCAACCTGCTCAGGGATATGGGCGTCGAGTTGGACATACCCGCGGCTCCCGCCGATTGCTCACGGTGCCCGCTGAGAGAGGTCGGCGGATGAACGTATTCGGCATAGGCGTCCTGGAGCTACTGTTTGTACTCATAGTAGCACTCATCGTGCTGGGACCGGAACGCATGACACAGACCGCACGGACCCTGGGCAAATACATTCGAGAGATCCAGCGAGCCACGGCAGAGATACCGCGTCTCATCTCTCTCGACGAGGAACCTCAATCCAGTCCGCCGCCTCAGCGTCAGCAGCTCCCTGCCCATGACCAGCCGGCCAGTGAACCTGAGCCTCCCCCGGAAACTCCCGAGGACGAGGCCCCACAGGATGAGCCGACGACGGGCGGACCATCCGACTCCGCCCAAAGGACCTAGTATGGCCGAGAGCCCCGGAGAGATGACCCTGCGGGACCACCTGGGCGAGCTGCGCCGTCGCCTGTTCATCTCCGCCACCGGCGTTCTGGCGGGAACGGTAATCGCCTTCATCTTCCACAGGCAAATCCTCCTATTCCTGATGCAGCCAGCCAATGCCATAGATGCCATTCCAGGCGACACACCCCTGATCTACACCCTGGTCACAGAGATGCTCGGCATCACGATGAAGGTGTCCCTGCTGGGCGGTTTCATCCTATCCGTCCCGCTGTGGACCTACCACCTGGTGATGTTTATCTCACCGGGGCTCAAGCCCAGGGAGCGCAAATATCTGTTCGTCTTCCTGCCAGGAGTTACCATCGCCTTCCTGATCGGTACTGCTTTCAGCTACTACGTACTGATACCACCCGCCCTGCGCTTCCTGCTTACATTCAACATGGACATCGCCGCGCCAATGATACGCATTGGCAGCTACATGAACCTGATGATCAGACTGCTGTTCTGGATGGGCGTGGTGTTTGAGACCCCGGTGTTGATGTTCGTCCTGGCCAGGCTTCGGGTGGTCAGCTACAGGACATTTGCGCGGTGGCGACGCCTGGCCATCGTGCTGGCCTTTGTCCTTGGAGCGTTGATTACCCCAACCTTTGATCCCATCAATCAGAGCCTTGTGGCGGGGCCCATCATAGTGCTGTACGAGACGGGTATCTGGCTGGCATGGCTGGCGAGGCGGGGAGAAAAACAGCCCACCATGGACATCGCCCGAGCGGAGGAGTCGGATCCGTAAAAGCAAAGGCCCTCACCCGCTAGGCAAGGGCCTTTGGACTGGCGCAGCTATTCAGGGCTAAGCCTTGGATTTCTCCTTGGGCTTCTCCTCAACCTTCCCAGTGGGCTCTGCTTTCTCATCCTCATCGCCCTCCTCCCCACCGTCCTCACCAGACTGCCCCCGTTTGAAGGCACGGATCCCTTTGCCCATGGCCCCTCCAATCTCCGGCAACCGTCCCGCGCCGAAGATGATGAGGATGATGACCAGGATTATTACTAGCTCAGTAGGTCCTATTCTAGGCATAACATCCCTCTGTATCCAGGCCTACAAACATCATACCCTTGGGCATTGCACAAGGCAAGACGACTGCTTCTCATGCCTCTTGTCTTTCTTTCCTTGACTGGATTCCTGGGTTGTCCCCTATACTGGACATTGCCGGAAGCGTGGGGCTGTAGCTCAGTAGGGAGAGCACCTGCTTTGCAAGCAGGGGGTCAGGGGTTCGAATCCCCTCAGCTCCACAAGTGCTTTCAAGTTTTCCAGCTTTGAAACACCTTGTTTTGCCCTCTTTTCGCCCCAATTCGTAGTTAAACTAGCCTCAACTCATTGACCGTAGACGGTTGCTAGAGTCCGTTAGAGTTCGCTATAATCCGCATAATAATGGTATACGGAAAGGTATACGAATTATGAAGATGGGCAGGCATCCACACAACGCTTTGACCGTGGCGAAGGTGCGTACCGTAAAGAAGCCAGGTATGTACGCCGACGGTCAGGGCCTCTATCTCCGGGTGGACCCGTCGGGAGCGCGGCGGTGGGTGCAGCGAATTGTGGTCCAGGGCAAACGCCGCAACCTGGGTCTCGGCGGATGGCCGGTAGTATCGCTGGCTGAAGCGCGCGAGCAAGCGATAGTCAATCTCCAAGTCATCCGGGCCGGCGGCGACCCGTTGGCAGTCAAACGCCGGGAGGCTATGCCGACGGTCGCCGAAGCAGCCGCCAAGGTCATCGAGCTCAACCGTCCGACATGGACCAATGAGAAACACACCTACCAGTGGGAAATGACCTTTTCAAAGTACGTGAACCCCATCATAGGCTCACTCCTTGTTGGCGATGTGAGTAGCGCCGATGCGTTAGCCGTTTTGACTCCGATATGGACCAGCAAGCACGAGACGGCGCGGCGCATCCGGCAGCGCATAGGCGCGGTCATGGATTGGGCGGTGGCGCAGGGATACCGCCAAGACAATCCCGCCGGCGAAGCTTTGACCAAGGTCCTGCCGCGGATGCCTAAGACCAAGGCGCATCAACCGGCGCTGCCATACACTGAGGTATCGGCGGCGGTCCGCACCTTCTACGCGTCGGATGCGGACAGGGCAACCAAGCTGTCCTTTGAGTTGCTGGTCTTGACTGCTACGCGCTCCACCGAGGTGAGGCTGGCTGAGTGGGATGAGGTCGATTGGACCTCAAGGACCTGGACCATCCCCGCAGGGCGCATGAAGGGACGGAAGGGAGAGCGGAGGGAACACCGGGTGCCGTTGTCGCCTCGGGCATTGGAAAATCTCCTTGCTGCCAAAGGGTTGGGCGATGGCTCCGGTCTTATATTCCCGTCCCCTTTAACAGGGGGGCCTATCTCAAACAGTACCCACCGGAAGCGGATGCAAGACTTGGACTTCAAGGCTCTGGATGGCCGGTATGCCGTCCCCCACGGTTTTCGGTCGAGCTTTAGAGACTGGGCGGCTGAGAAGACCGACGCACCCCACACGGTCATGGAGGCAGCGCTGGCCCACACTGTCCCCAATGCAACGGAGGCGGCATACGCACGAAGCGATCTCTTCGACCGCCGCCGCTTCCTTATGGAGCAGTGGGCGGATTTCTTGACTCCTATCGGCAATTTCGCTCTAATCAAATAGAAATGGAAAACAGACCTGGCTCCAACCTCGAACACTGTCCTGTCTGTAAAAGGAGCTTCACGGTTACGCTATGGCGTTGCCATGAGCATCGGCACGACAGGGCCGGGTGTTTCCACTGCCGAGCAAAGGCCGACGGTATTTGCATTGACTGCCATGAGTTCCTGTGCGTTTCCGAGCTTCTAGGAAGCCATAGGAACCACCTCATACAGATTGCGGATTATCGAATCTGCGATTGGTGCAACGGCGACGGAGAGTTGCTGCGTCGAGATGTTCACGAAGAGAGTTTCCGGCTACGGTGCCCGCACTGCTTTCGGAGGGGCTACGTGAAAAAGCCGACCACTCCACCCAAACAAACACTCACTCCACGCACTCCCGCTTCTCCTCCCTCAAGGCCTCCGGCACCTCGGCCGAGAGTTCCTCATCAGGTTCAGGGACCGCTTCAATCACAAATGGAAGAGATCCTGGAAGCCCTCACTGAACTTCCCTCAAAGGCTCCTCCAGAGCCTAAATCAGACCGCGGCTCAATACTACGTGGCCTAGGTGCGCTAGCTGCGCTCATCTTAATCGCGGGGCTTGTTGGGGTTCTCATGTTCATAACCACTGAGGACGGGGGTGAACTTATGAAAGCATGGGAAGCGTATTTAACTGGACGATAACGTGCTGTAGCTAGTTGGAAGAGGGAGATAGTACCCGGGGTTCCGCCTATAAGCAGATGCCCATCGGCGTCCACGTCGGCGGTGCCGTCCATCAACATGGCCTTTAGTCCGGAGACGGCCTCGGTGACAGTTACGCCCCGGCCGTTGTCGGTGGTAGCCGTCCAGTCGTCGATGTGTATCTTCACGTGTTGGGCGGCTATGAGGGTGCCGGCGTCTCACCCGTCTCCTGCTTGTAGAGCCGGATTAGCCGCTGCATCTCCTGATAGATGTTTTTAGCTCACCAGTTGTAGTCCAACAAAAGGACCACAAATGTGAAGAGGAACATCCCTGTTCCGTACCACACGAGCCTGAATGCTTGACCCCGGGCAGTCAGTATCAGCGCAAAGAATCCGATGCTGAGCACCGCCACGGCAGCGACACCCAGAAGTGTGTTGCCCAGGGTCACGAAGCAGTATTCCGCTAGGACTATCGCTGACAGGAAAAAGGCCACTGCACCCAGGAAGTTCATCCTACTGCGGCCTTCCTCGTTCGCAATGGTGGCCTGTCCCTAAGTCTCGCGCCAGTGTTTGTGGACCGCGCGAAGCGTAGGCTTCGACCGTTTATGAGGATGTCCACCAATCCCAGGTCAATCCGTTGGCGGCGGGGCTTGGTGCGCCCAGCTCGTAAGACACGGATCGTCTCCCTGGGTGTCTGCGTTGGGTCTCCAGGGTTAGCACGGTATTGAGTGACACCGCTGAGCAGGTTGCGGCGGATGATTACCTGGCCCTGCACCCACTGGATAAGATGGGGGTACTCGCCGCGCTCTAACAACGAGCCGCCGGGGAACCGCAGTGGTAGTGCAGGCGGTGGGCTCCCCCGGGGGGGGTGGGTGGAGGTGGGGGCGGCGGGATTTCCAGACTGGGTACAGAGACTGGAATCTCAAAGGGATCCCCCTTCGGCATTACTAAGGGCACGCGTACAGGCTCCTCCGTGCGTACAGGCTCCTCCGTGGGAATCTTGAGTGGCACGCGTACAGGATCCGCCGTGGGTATGCCAGCGGGAATCTTGAGTGGCACGCGTACAGGATCCGCCGTGGGTATGCCAGCGGGAATCTCAAAGGGATCCCCCTCCGGCGGTATGAAGGGCACGCGTACAGGATCCGCCGTGGGGGTGTCAGCGGGGGCTCGCCACGGCGTGTGTGTTATAGGCATGGTTGCGGGAGTGGGTGTTATAGGCGTGGTTGCGGGCGTGGGTGTTATAGGCGTGGTTGCGGGCGTGGGTGTTTGGAACTCTTGAGGCTGAGGCCCTTCCTGCTCCACCCGTGTGGCTCCGATGGCACTGAGCACTTTCGTACTAATACTCCCGCTCAGTAGCTGCTCGGCCAACCCAGGGCCATCCCCGGACATGATGTAAGGGGTCGTGCCCGGCCCAGTGCGTATTAAAACATTCCCCTGGCCTACGGTGGGTAGGTCTGGGTCTAGGCGGACACTACGCACCTCATCGATGAACTTTACCTTTTTGCCTGCAACGGATGGTTCCCTGACGATGTCTACCTGGATACCCCTATTGCGCAGCGCCCTCTGGAGTGTCCTGGCGCTGTCAGCGACCCGATCGGCGCTGTTCAGGGCTGCTGATACCGCCTGGACGTTGTCTGTGGTAGAGCGGGCTACCAGCAGCCGTGCGGCCCTGTCCGCCGCCTTGCGGTTCATGCTGCTACCCGTGGCACGGATAGTCACTCGGTTGACACCCTGGCCCCTGAGGGCAGTCACCAGTGCTCCGATCTGGCGTATCGTCATAGGCTCGGTGACTTCGATTATGGCATTCACCCGCAGTGACCTGCCTGAAGCCACCAGCACGTTATCCACCTGGCCGGCCGCCCTGACCGAGACCGCCGTGGGATCTACGACGATTTGCACGGAGTTCACCTGGGGTTTCAAGGCCAGTTTCGCTACTTCGTCCAGGTACTTGGATCCAGTCCCTGCCGCCACCTCCACTGTAATGGGGCGCTTGGAGCTAGCCTCAGAGATTACCCTGACCACGTCGTCTGCCTTTGTGGCGACAACGCGAGTGGCAACGGTCCCGGACTTCATCAGTCTAATCACCAGTCCCACACCACCAGCCACAATTAGGACGTCAGCCACGGCGGAAAGGCCCACAAGCCCGCTGTTGACGACCTTTTCCCTGGTAGAGAGATCGTCCCATTCGTTGCGCAGCTTGTTGGCCTCTCGTATCGTGCCGTAGATGGGGATAAGGCTTGTGAGGACATCTCCAGTGTCAGCCAAGTGCTCTTTGAGTGACTTCGACTCTGCCGTGGGCGTTGGGGTACTGCTAATGCCCAAGCTCCGTAGCCGCTGCTCCCGGGCTTCGGGTAACAGGTCCTCCATTTCAAACAGCTTGAACAGGTTGCCCTGTTCGGTGCCCTCGGACGCCCGTTTGATGATCTCCTGCGTCTCCGGGGGTAGATCCTGGAAACCCTTGTTCCGCATGAACAGTATGTCCCCACTGTCCGTCCCCATAAATAGGGCGGACTTGGGGATCTTGTTCGCCTCCTGAAGTTCCTTGAACTGCTCTTTGGGCGTAGGCGGCTCCACTGTAGAGGGGCGTTCTGTGCCATCGGGCCGGCCTTGCCTGCCCAGCCGCTCCTGCAGGGAGGCTAGGTTCTGTGCAGTGATCAGCTGGTTGAGTGCCGATACCCGTTCATTCAGCTGCTGTGTGGCAGCACCCAGGCGGCCGCCGCGGTCGCGCAGCTTCTCTACACGCTCGTCTATAGCCAGTCGCGCCACATCTGTGCGGTACTTACCCATACGGCTGTCCAGGTCCTCCTGTTTCTTCAGAAGCCGCTCTTTGCCCAGTGGGCTGATACCCGTCACGCCGCGCTCCGCCTGGGCGTTCAGGGTCTCCACCTGTTTGTTGTAGGTTTCGATATCGCGGGACAGGACTTCTGCACGGGAGTTGAGCCTCTGCACATCCGCCTCCAGCCGTTCCTGGAATGCCCGTAGTCCTTCAGCTACTTGTTGCGCCTCGCGGCTCGTGTTCTCAATGCTCTGCCGCTCCTCTTCGATACGTTGCTGCTCCAGTGCGGCCTCTCGGGCCTTGGCCTCTGGCGTAGCGGCTTCCTGGGCCGCCTTATCTTCGCGGAACCGCTTGGCCTGCTGCCGCTGCAACTCTCGAATCTCCGCTTGGACCAGATCATGGTCCTCGGCTTCATCTTCCGAGGCTACGAGGAAAGCAATACGTCGCTCAGTCGCCGCGGCTTCTCGTTTCCTCTCAGCCGCTTGCCTCTGCTGCTTTTCCGCCTCTTTGTCCACTACAGACGGGCGAGGCAACTTGCGTGAGGACCTTATTTTGGGAACACGTGCCATAGGTTCGTTACCTTCCGAATATTGAGATAAGCAGGAGCATGACTATGGGGCCGCCCAGGAGGAATCGGACGATCCAACCCAACATTACGAAGTCGCCGGTAAACAGGCTACTGTTCAGGGCCAGGATATTGACCCACGCCGCGAGAAAGGCGACGGGTGCTGAGAACCATGCGCGCACCTTGTCGATCAGCCCTGCGTCCTCAGTCTGGAGTTGCACTTGGGTCGCGTTCAAAATATCTGCCGCGTCCCCAGCGTGGCTACCAGCGCCCGACGAATCATACCCGCCAAGGAACTGCCCATCGGCAACCGCGCCCACCAGGGCGAGGCCCAACCACAGGCCAATAAATGACGCCAGCACCTTGGCAGTCAATCGAACACCTTCCTGGCGACCCAGCCGAAGAACAGTGCAATGATTGCTGCGGCCGGGAGAAATACGACCTGAAAAGGGATGGCAAAAAGCAGCCAGGCACCAACGAGACAGACGTACCAGATTAGCGCACTGATCGGCACGTTCCGCGTGCTGGCAAAGGCCACGCCGCCGAGGAGCAGGCTTCCGCCCAGCGCCAACACGATCCCCGCCATTGGGTCGATGGCTTGAATGGAGCTGTATATTGAAGTGTCCTCGACATCGGTCTGTATGGCTTCAAAGCTCGTGGCATTGGGAGTAGTCACCACCGTAGGGGCCGGGCTGATAGTGGTGGTCAAGAATGCCTCGGGTATCGCCGTCTGCATGAAGACAAAGGCATCAACCGCCAGTTGAGCACCAGCATCAGTGATACCGAGCGCACCTACGTAGTCCCCGCTGTCCACAGTGGAATCGTCCCGCTCGATGGCACCGAGCATGAGTTTCAGCCGTGTCGTCAGAGTGGTTACTGTAGCATCAAGGTCCGCCGTGGCTTGCCAGGTGATTGCCTTGGTGGTCAGGTAAGCCCCCGCCCATTCGTTGGGAGTCCCAAGGGCCGTTAGAACAATGTTAGAGTCGCCCCAGGTCACTCCCAGCGAAGTCACATCAGAGGCCGAAAGGTAGATGCCTACTAACCCATAGCTCACCCTGGCAGCGGTGCGCTCTACGAGGAGGGTGCTCGTGTCATAGAGACGCACGAACACATCGCCGGCTGAATAGGCGTTCCAACCGGAGCGGTATTCCACCGTCACGGCATACGTGTTGTCCGCTAGTCCGGTGCTGGTGCAGGTGATGGTTTGTAGGTCCAACCCCAGCCCGCAGGTATTTGTAATGGCTGTGCCATCAGCTTCCACAATCCAGTCCGTGCCGGAGGTCAGATAGACGTTGTTGGTCAGGGTTACAGGATCGTCAAAATCGCCGCTAGTTGTGGAGACACTGAAGCTATCCGTGTTCTGTGTCTGCTCCGTGGGGACAAGATACAGGCGCCCGAGGATGAGCCAGTCGCCTGTTTCCAACACATGGCGGAACGCCTCTACCTGCTCCAGCCGGAAGGTAAGCGGGTCGGCGGCTTCGGTCGTGCCGAGGTTGTAACCGAAGACGATGGCTCCCAGCAGCAGAAACAGAAAGAGCAGGCGCTTCATCATTCCCGCGCCACCTTCTGTATCCCCGTGGCGCAGCCCAATGCCACTAAGGGCATCAGCAAGGGCATCCACAAGGGGATTCCTACTCCAAACCCGAAGCCCATCCAGTAGATAGCCGGCAAAGGCAATATAGCGAAGAATGTTGAACGTGTCCCGCGCCATACTAGCAGGGTAAGAACGATGCCCAACACGCTACCAAAGATGAACCATGCGGCAAGAGCAGTGGTGCCAAAGTTGGCGTCCTCAAGCCCCACTGTAAGGATGTCTCTAAAGAGGAAGTTGACCGTGGGCTGAGTGGCGTCAGGATCGGGGATTCCGACGCCTAGAAGGTCACTGGGGTTCGAAGCAGCCAGGGATGCTGTGATGCTCTTGTTGTGGAGATTGTATGTCCATGCTGTCAGCCCCGTCACATCTCTTACCAGCGTGTAGGTGCCGTCATGGTCCGTCCCACCCGTGCTCACATCTTCCGCTGTGCCCAGCCAGTTCCACGAATTACCGGAGTTGCCCTGCTGGGTTTCCTCCAGATCGTCCGGTTCAAAGTCGTACTGGATAACTGAGGTGGTTTTGTTGTGGAAAGCCAGGGCCTCGGCAGCTGTCAGGGAGCTGAGCCATATTGAGGAATCGTATATGTCGCCTTCAAGGTCCTCGGTGCTGACCTGCTCGATACTGCCTATCTGGACATTGCCTGTAACTGTGTCCAGGGTCGCTCCAATCGCGCCGGTTACCGTCACGGCCCGTGCCGCCCCATCCAGGTATACCGTCAGCCTGGTGGCTGCGGGAGCGCTACCATCGAACACTACTACAATGGAGTGCCACGTATCAGCGGACACGAGGCCGGCGGCCGTAGCAACATTTCCGCTGGCCTCGTGGACTTGGATAGAACCGTCGGTGGCTACACGGAGGAAGTATTGCTCGCCTCCGCCATCCCACCGTCCTTGGATCATGTTGCGATGGGACAGGTCTGAGATACGGAAGCGCGCCGCCCAGCTAGCGTTTCCTGCGCCGTCAAGTTCTGTTATGTCGCCCACGTCCACGAAGTCATCAGTCCCGTCCAGGGAAACGAAGCAGTAAGGGGCATCCGTGCCATAGGCAGCGGCTCCATTCAAAGTGCCGTGGTATCCGTTTACGAAGTCCAGGGCAACAGTGCAGAGTGGCCATCGGGAGAGTTCGGCCGGCTGAAGATCCGACTCCAGGACAACGGAATCCAAGTATGCGTCCAGCCCATTACCGAGGACTAGGTCGTTGGCAGTAGTGTCTAGTTCATGATAAACGGATGTGCTGTCCTGAACCGTGCCGTCAACGACCAACTGCAAGGGTGTAGTAGTGAGCACGTCATAGGTGAGAGCAAACACGTAGGCTGTGTCTGCGCTGATGGGTGAGTAGCTGACCTCGTAGGAGCTGGCGTAGACCACCCGGACAGCCGCATAATCCCATTTGGAGTTGTTGGGCGGCGACTCTTTGGCCTGGACCACCACCTGGAGGTCGTCAAGGTCCGCCGTGGTCCAGCTCCCGCCACCAGGACGGGCCACATCCAGGGCATTGGTGCATGCGCCTGAGCTGGTAGCCACTGTGCTGTACGCGCCTGTGGTGGAACTCAGCCGGGCGGCCACTTTCAAGGTGGCACCAGCAGCCTCACAGACCACCAGAATATCTACCTGGGAGATAGTGCCGCTTAGGACATGGGCGGTAAGCTCAAACGCCTCTTCCTGTGTGGCGGCCCCATTAGTGCTGCGGAGCCAGTCGCTGTCATCAGTGTCTATACAGATGTAGTGAGTCCCGCCCCCGCAGCCGCCCGTTTCGCTAGAGAAGTCGGTCCCGACATTATCCCCGTTGGCATCCACGGTTAGGGTCTCTGTTATGGACGGCAGATAGACACGCCCAAAGACTTCATTGCTGTTGCGAACGCCGAGCTCGTAAGAGCCGGACTTCTGGGCCAGCATTGTTTCGCCAGCCGGGATGGTCCGCAGCTCCGCCTCTACTGAGACGCTGAGGTTGTTTGATGCGTCCAGGTCAGGGTGGTCCGTTGCGGTAATATCATCACCGCCCGAAACCCTGAAGCGCTGGTCCCGCGTGGCGGTAGAATCGCCCATGTGGAAGTCATAGACATCCGTGGCACCATCACCCTGGGTGGGAATCTCCACCCACCAGGTAACATTGTTAGAACTCATGCCCTGGGCGACCCCCTGGAGAGTCGTGCCCGCTGCGGTCGCAGGCAGCCAGTCCTCCGCGTCCGCCTGCAAGAAGCCGTTGTTGACCAGGTTGAGCGGCTGCATCTGAACAGCTATCGGAGTATCCGCGAGGGCGCTCCCAGTCTCGTTGCTGACACCCACGCTCATGGCGTAGCCATAATCCGAAAGCGGGGCGGAAGCTACCGAAGAGATCAGGGCCAGGGCCCCGATTAGGGATAAAAGACCGTATCGCTTCTTCACCGTTTCAGCTGAGCATAGTAAGTGCTCCCCTGCCCACCAGAGATTTCAAACCCACTGCGTTCAAGCAGTTTCGCTACGTCCGATAGGTTATGAACGTCTGCACCGACCCGTTGAAGTTGGCCAATGATCGCAGTTGTCACGGTGAACCGCCCGGCAGCAGCCTTGCCCACCAGGAACTCATCAACTGTCCGAGGTGTGAAATTGATGTGCAGGCCCGCTGGTGGCGGCCCAGTCGCCGCCTCTGCGAATCTGGCTTCTACTGCCTCGTCATACTCACGCTTCGCGGGGTCCAACTCCACCGCGTGGTCATACGACTGCTGCTCTGCTTCCTCTTCTAGTGCCTCAATCGCATCCATATCCCCGTGCTTCCCAATCATGCGCGCCTGCACCGACTCGGGGGCATGTTCAGATACCACGCGGAACCGTGTTTGATAGTTGTTCCAGACCCACGGTAGGTTATGGAGGTACATGACTTTTGCCAGGTTCAGAGGCGGCGGGAAGTAGCGTGTGGGTGGCCCCCAGAACTGCCCGTGAATATCAAAGATGTAGAGCCGGACAAAGGCCCGAGCAGCCGCGTACGGGTTCCATCGTGCGTCTCTCGGTATATGCGCGTCGCAGAGAATGTAGAGGTCTAGCTGCCGTTGCATCTGGCGGTCGATATCAGTCGGGAACTGCGTACTCCCGTGAACCTCACACATGAGCTTCCGAATCTGCACCATCACCGAGTTTGAATTGACGTTTGCACGGGACATCGAACGCCGGCTGGGAACGATCTCGGTCAGCTCATCGAACAACATCAAAGACCGCTCTGCCATATCCATATTCGCGGATACGAAGCTGCCCAGAAGCGGGTGTGAGTTGACCTTGACGCCTATATCTGAGAAGTCCAAGGGGATGTTGGCCTGGACCCGCCAGCCACACTGTTGAAACATCGGGGCCAGCATCTTAGCAATGGCTACCATCGCAAGGCTCTTGCCCTTACCACGTCGCCCGCAGTAGCAAAGATTTGTTGGGCGGAACTCGGTTTGTAGAGGCAGTGTGTACGGGTCTAGGAGCCGAGCTAGCGAGGGCACATCTTCCACTTCAGCGGGAAACAGGCTCCCGTAGAAGGCCGAGGACTGCGGACCGAATGCTCCACCAGGCGGAACAATAGAAGGGGCCATTACCATACAGCTATCCTCAGTATTGGAAATCTTGACCGCTTGGTGATCCCGGTGACTCTGCACCGCGAGCCCCAAATAGGTTCTTCGCCCAGCTCTGCGCCCGCTTCATAACGGACTGGGGAGAGATTGCCACCTCTTTCGCATCATTCCGCCCCTTGCCACCCAACCCAATGCTTCCTGCCACACGAGTCTTCATCAAACTATTCACCGAAACATAGCCCCACTCGGCCTGGTCGTCTTCCATGACATCAATGTAATCCTCAAGCATGTCAGGGGTTAGATTGGCTTCCGCCAAAAGGCGCGAAGGATCAAATGTGTGGGCTGTCATCCAGTCCCGATACTCCGGCTGGCCGGAACCACCGCCCTTCTCGCCGTCTACGGCAAAGACAGTGCCGGCACCTGGCGGCATGGTCGCGTGCCCGTTCTGCCCGACCGGTGAGTGTTCGTTAAGTTCAGTCATGGGGGTATCTGTGGGTTCCGTGCTCATCTCTTCACATCCTGGCCGGGGACATCGACACCGGGCGGTGGGGGAGTTGACGGGCCTGGCCCGGTGTCGTCGGTCATAGCGAGAACGATTACCGCCGCGACCACCAGTACCGAAACCGCAATAGTACCGAGGCTCGCCATCTGCATGGCCCGTTCAAACCCTCTGCGGCCAGCGATTACACGCCGGTATAGCCGCCCCTCAAGCACCACGAACAACCGCCGAGGCGAGTAGCTGCCCATAATGTGGGACGTACTCGCCTCATCGAAGGGCGATGACGGCGCCTCATCCTTCTGCCCGTTACTTGCAGTGCCCCGGCCTCCTTGGGTCGGTGGCCGGGCTTCACCAATTCGCACCAGGAATGCCAGGCGCTCCGCGGGGGTCAATTCCCCCATCATATCCACCGCTGGCATGTGCTCCATCGGCTTGATCGCCCGTTCCTTCTTGTCGGGATCCCACCAGGACCAGACCGTGTAGATGTGAGTGGTAAAGCCTGATTGCAATATCAAGCCCGCGATAAACCCCATGAGGCCACCCATAGCAACACCCATCACCGCCCATAGTGCAACCTGTCCAGCATCATGGAACAAGAGCCACGCGTACCAGCCCATCATTACGCCGAAGAGGGCCATACCACTCAATGCGAATAGCAGTTTTAGGGGCGGCTTTGGCCGTACGTGATAGCCGTTTACCCCTAGGTGCTTTCGGACCTCTTCAAACGGCATTCGCACCTTCAGGTTCGGTGTCCCCTGGAGATAGAGGGTGATCCATTCCTCACGTGCTTTCTTAGCAGGCACGAGTTCCACAATCTCCGCAGCAGCAGTGGCCATATTAGAACCTCTCCAATATCCGGGGGAGCATCGACAGGAAAGCGGCAATCGCCCCTAGCGCGGCGATGCCCGCAAAGATTACTTGGGTGGCAACAGACACCGACTGGTGTGCCTTCGCACCAGGTCCCTTTGCAGAGAAGGATGCCTGCTTTACGGCGGTCCACTGCCGGTGTACTACGGCATGAGGGACAATCTCATCTGGGCTTGTGGGCATCGGAAGGATAGCCCCAGCCGACGTCATCATTAGGAAAGGGTTGTCACCAGAGAAGAAAGCGAATCGGCCCACTTTCTTGGGCACAACATATTCAGGATCAGCGAGGGCCACCAGCTCATCCCATGAATGTAGAACAATGGGCTGGGGATTGAACTGCTGGGCCTTATCCCTAACAAGGATCGCCTCTTGCGAAGGCTTATGGACAAAGGCCCGAGCCGCAGAGCTCTCCTCCAGGTCGAGCTGCCTTATAGCAAAGGTATGGTTGGGGAGTAGATGGACGTTCGTAACCTTCATGCTGGAACCAATGCCTCTTCTTCGATAGGTTGGGGGAGCACAAGTGTGAGGGGTTGCCCCTCACGGAAAAACATCTCCCCCGTCTGCCAGTCTATGGCGTAGAGCGCCGAGGTGTTGATGCTGAACATGGCTTTGAGCTGAATCAACCAACCCAGCCGGATAGCCCGCAATTGAGAAAGCATTCTGCGCCTACCGACGCGATCGGAGTGCATCGGCTCACCACCCAGCACAATCCATAGCCGGAAGCGGGTGAGGCCAAGGTACTCCTGTGCCTGGTTCCAAAAGACCGCAGTGGCCTCCATCTTTCCAAAGTTGAACATACTGCGCTGTTGCCCTGTAGGCAGAAACACATCCGGTGGGACCAGCCCAGACATCACTTGCATTGAGCGGCGGTTATCTCTGCCAGGCGTTAATACCATATAGCTCAAAGTATAATATATGGTTGATAGGTAACGCACCTACCCCTATATATAGGGGTATATTTACAAATAGATCCCCAGTGCTCTACCTTTACTCAATGCGTGGATTAGGCGTATCTGGCGTGTTCATTGGAGTGGCACTTTTGCTAGTGTCCATCCCCTCCATCGTTACCTCCCATACTGCCGTCCTGGGGGTAGAGTCCGCGAACATCGCCTTTCTGTTCGGCATAGCCATAGTTATGGCGGCTGTGGGAGGCGTTGTAGCGGTGTTCTACACGGTTTCACGCACTGGCTAAGGCTCTGAAGCCGGAACCCTCTTTGGAGCACCCGGCAAGTAAAGAAACGAGTGGGAAGGAGGTAAAGGAACATGACAGAAGGAATCAAGAACTTCATCACTGCGATGGTAGTAGTCCTTTTTGGGCTGCTTTTGCTGCCCACCATCATATCCAACGCCATTACCGCCGCGACGACTACAGGCATTGGATCCTTTGGCGGGGTCGCAGCCATGATTGGCCTTATACCGCTCGGATTCACCATCCTGGCGGTCTGGTACATCTACAACAGGGTCAGGAGCGGCGCCGGCAAGGAAGATTAACGCGAGGGCACAACAGGAGAGAGCAGCCGCCAACTCAGACGTGGGGCTGCTCTCTCCTGTCTGGTACAATCCCCGTCATACACCGCACCGTTACTGGATGTATGTCTCTCTTATTGTCTTCGGCACCATTCTCATCCGTCTCGCTCTCGCACTAACCCACGATAGTTACCTGGGCATTGATGGAGGCGCTTACCTTCTGCACGCCAAGCGGCTCATGGGCTTCCTGGCCCCCAACATCGATTTCCAGCGTGCGCCATTGGGTCCCGGCTATCTGCTTGTGCCATTCCTTCACCTCTGGGGCGACGACGTAGGGTACAAGGTCTGGGCCACAATCTTTTCCACGGTCCCTCTGATTCCCTGCGCGGCTTTACTTGCGTACCGGATTCTTCCCTATCGCCGCGCCCTGATAGCGACGGGACTGCTGGCGATCAACCCCTGGAACTGGGAACAGCTCGTGACCGGAGCTTTACCCGCCATCGGGATCGGACTGATATTCCTCTGCCTTTGGGGACTGATCCCCATGTTCCAGCGCGAGGATACATGGAAGGACCGGTTGGCAGTGGTCGGCGCCATCGCCCTGATCCCCTACATTAACCACACCTCGACCGGACTTGCTGCCGTTGCCATCCCAGCATTCATAGGCAGTTCCTTTTGGATTCTCGGGACCCTCCGCCCCATGACCCGCGTACTACCGTGGCTGGCCTTGGGAGCAACACTTGCCTTACCGGCGATTGTGCTCTTCTACGGAGATGTACTGTTCGGCGGGCCGAGGATGACGTTCCCAGGGCCCAAGATATTCATTCCCCAGGGCTACACCCCCGCCACGTTGCTGGCCTTGTACAGCATCCCAGTCGCCTGGCACGCTAAAACTCACGGCACCCTGGCCCACAAAGCCCTCGCTGCCGTACTCGTGGTACACGCCATAGCAGGGCTGTTCAGCTCATACGACGAAGCGATCATCAACATTATGTACCGGAGCCAGTATATCGGCTCCGCTCTGATGATAATGCTAGGCGTTTCCTACGTGGCTGATACGATAGCGGGCCGCAGAATCGCCCAGCGGGTAGTCACATCCGCAGTCGCGGCGTTCCTCACCATATCTAGCATCTTTATATGGATGGAACAGACATACTACAGCGACATCTACACCCGGCAGTTCGAGCACGTCGTTACGCAAATCCCCGATGAGTACGAGGGACCGGTGCTGGTGAACACCTTCCCGATGGCAATGTGGGTAGCCGCCATCGACGCACGCCCCGCCGTTTGGCTGTTCCAGGCATCGCCACCACGGATGTACGTGGACCAGTACCAACTATCCCGGTGTGTGCTGGGGTGGCGGGATAACTGCGACCCCAGGGAGAGCGCCGCCGCATTGGGGGTACGTTACGTTGTCATTAACACGCAATTCCCGTTCCCCCGGGAACCTAACTACTGGGGTGCGCCTCCGCGTGACCGCCTCTGGGAGCCCCTAGCCGCCGCTCCCTGGCTGACTCTGAAAGAGAGCACAGGCACGATCCAGCTCTGGGAGATTGTATGAGCTATAAACCATCCCCACGGGATTTCGCTGAGGCGATCTACTACCCGTGGGTACTCCGTCTGTACGCGGCCTGGCAGACCCTACCTACTGTCTTAGTCGCCATAGGGATTAGTGCCCTGCTCTTCGCTCACGAAGGTCTAGCTATACCGCTGGGCCTGGTCGGCTTTTCACTGATCCCGCTAGCCCTCATTGTAGCGCGGCCAACCGTCGGAGACCGATACGTGGCCACAGGACTAACCGGCATCTGTATTCTCACGACACTGGGAGCCCTCGGAGCCGCCATCTGGGGCATGGGTCATGTATGGCAGAGTGTCGCCATTGCGGGATTCACCTGGTACGGCCTGATTATCTATTTGACCCCTATCCGCAGAGGCATATGGATATGGTTCATGCCAGCGGTTATGGTCCACATGGCGACAGCCATCGTGCAGGGGCTACCAGCCTTGGGAGGCGTGGCCCACCGTGCCCCGGGCCTTACCGAGAACACCAATCAAGCCGCCGGCCTGCTGGATGTTGGCATAGTCACTACCCTGGTGACCGGCTTACACGGCTCACTGGTATGGCTTCCTGTTCTGGGGCTGCTCGTCACCGGGACCCGCCTGGCCTTCTGGCTCCTCATAGGCGTAATGGCGCTGATGGTCCCGACCAAAGCGGTGCCTCGGCGCACAGTGGCGATAGCCGCCGTGGGCATCGTCCTGTGCAGTGTGGCCACCTGGCCTCTGCCCCAGACGCAACGCATATTCTTCCAGGGACCGACCCCCGCCCTAGCAGAGATCAGTGCTGAGGTCGCAGCCCGGGTGCCTCTTGGCCACCCAGTAGAAGCCCCACGGATCCCTGTCTTGGTAGGGCTGTTGCCACAAGGATACGCAGGAGACTACGGCATCCATTCAACCTTTACTCGGCTGTACTACGAGATTGGAGTTCTGGGGCTGGCTTGTGCCGCTGTAGCAGTGGGACGGGGGCTCTGGAAGAGTCGCGGTGCTACTCGGTGGCTGCTGCTGCTCTTCCTGGGGCTGTCCACCTTGGACTACTACATGGTGATGCCACCTTTCCTGTTGCTCTGGTATCTTGCATTGGGGCAAGCGGTAAACCAAGGATCCCGCCAGCGCTCCTAGCCGTGCAAGTGCCCCGCAAGCCGTGATCTGGTAAGCCCTCTATAGTGGCGGGCGACAAGGGGGCACTATGCTCACAACAGAAGCAGTCGCTGCGTGCCTGGCTGCAAAGACCGCGAGAGGCTTGACAACCCGGACACTGGAAACGTACCGCTACCGTCTCAACATCTTCGACCGTTTCTACCCCGACCTGCCTACCCGCCCTGCGCAAATAGATGCCTTCTTGGCCCAAGTGGGCCCGACACAGGAAACACGGGAGACGTACTATCGCCTGCTGCGCAACCTGTACCGATTCCTGAACCGGCGAAAACTCACGACCGACAACCCAGTGACGGGTGTGGACGCTCCTATCGTCCGCCCAAAAGTGGCCAGATCCCTAACCTCCGAGCAGCTGAACGTCCTTTTGATGTACCCCGGGCACTCGGAGCAGCTCCGTGCCTTCCTCTACCTCTTGGTTGATACGGGATTGCGTCTATCGGAAGCACTGAGCATCAACAATGCGGCCAGCGTCGGACTCGACACGGTAGTTGTGAGCGGCAAAGTAGGAGAGAGAGGTCCCGATCAGCCCGAGAGTCACCGCCATGGTCGTTGATGCACTTCCCTGGCCCTGGAGCACCCGCGACACAGCAGGTTTAGCCGTGCGCAGGGCATTCAGGCGTGCAGGCTTCGCCGGACGGCGGGCAAGCGCACATACGCTGAGACACACCTTCGTGCGCCTGTGGCGCGGCGACGAAAGCCTGCTGGTGGGAATCATGGGATGGACCAGCCCACGGATGCTCCAGGTTTACAGACCCTACGATGTCCGCCGAGCTATCGAACAACACCGGATCCACAGCCCGATTACCGCGGCACGGGAGTCCGGCGTCAGCCAGCCACAACTGCTCTGAGCACCGCCGTTGTCACGATTGTTGTCCGCGTCGGTCTGTTGGCTGTGCAATCAGCTATACACCAACTGCACAGCACAAAGTGAGTTCTACTGACACTATGCCTAAAAGATCCGCGCCAGCACATCCGGCGTATCATTCCTCGGTGAATTGATCAAGGTCGAAACTTCGTAGGTCTCCATGCTGCCAGGGTAGGGCACCAGCAGATCCTTTAGCACAGCGGGGTCTGTATCCTGATCTAACCACAAGGCTTCTGCTTCCTTTGGGAGTATCACAGGCATACGACTGTGGATCGGGGCCATCAGCTCGTTTGGTGTTGTGGTGATGATCGTGCAGGAATACACGAGGTCCTGCTCCGGTGAGGTCCACATTTCCCATAGACCTGCAAACCCGAACGGCTCTCCGCCACCAACAATTATCCTCATAGGGGTCTTGCCGCCTGGCACCTTCTGCCATTCGTAAAAGCCGTCTGCTATCACCAGGCATCGTCGCTTCTGATACGCCTGACGGAAGCTGGGCTTTTCGGCCACGGTCTCAGCCATAGCGTTGATCATCCGGTTGCCTATGGATGGGTCCTTGGCCCAAAAAGGAATGAGCCCCCACTTCATCATCCTGGCTTCGTTGCCGGGGCCTTCATTTACGACGGTGAAAACCTTCTGCGTGGGAGCTATGTTGTAGTGTGGAGCAAGGGGCATCTGAAGCCCGCCGTGAAGGGTGAAGCGGTCCTCCAACGCGTCGTAGTCTATCGCAAGAGAATAACGGCCACACATGGCCGTCAAAGTGTACACCACCCTGGTGGCGACAGAACCAATTGACCCTCGCGTTACCAGGGTGGTAGCCTGCCGCCACAGCACACACGGATCGATTATGGACATATAACGCCGGCTTCGTGTGCATGTGCCTGGTAGATGGAGTGCCATGACGCGCCTTTTGCTGCTTGGAGTATTAGCCCTCTGGTTTCTGGTGGCGGCATGCGAATTATCGACTTCCACAACCACTCCTGCCTCTACCTTTCAGCCAGCCCCGACCCTGCCACCTCCTACTCCTACGCCGACCACGATGACTGGGACACTGGAGCTCCCCGCGCTGAGGATCGCTCCGGTTCCGTCAAATCTACCCGACTATAACCGGGACGATTGGACCCATTGGATCGATGTCGATGGAGATTGCCAGAACACACGCCACGAGGTATTGATCGCAGAGTCCATCACCCCTGTAACGTTCACCAATTCCAGTGGCTGTGCGGTTGCGTCCGGCCAGTGGATCGGCCCGTTCACTGGCACCGTGGTAAACACGGCGGGGGAACTTGACGTGGACCACATGGTGCCGCTAGCCAACGCCCATCGATCCGGGGGTTGGGCCTGGAGCACAACTGAGAAGAGAGTGTTTGCTAACGACCTGAGCTATCCAGGCCACCTCAATGCGGTGACGGCGTCGGCCAACCGCTCCAAAGGCTCCAGGGGGCCAGAGGCCTGGCGTCCACCTGACGAACGGTCATGGTGCCAGTACGCAGCGGATTGGGCGACCATTAAGGACAACTGGGGATTAATCGTGACCATAGCTGAATCGGAGGCCCTGCAAGTCATGTTAGATACCTGTCCTTATCGGTTCGACGTGCTGATCTTCGTGGATGCGACGCCCTCGGCCTCCACGCCTCAAGTGCCGCCGACGCCTACACCGGTTGGCGATGACAGCGGCCTCACATACGATCCGTTCGGCCCGGACCGCAACTGCGGTGACTTTCTGGGCTGGCTTGCGGCTCAGGCTTTTTATGAGTCGGCCGGCGGACCTGCAAGCGACCCTCACAGACTGGATGCAGATCGGGACGGCATCGCGTGCGAGGCTCTGCCGGGGGCTCCTTAGTTGTGGATATGTCAGGCTCGGCGGTACCGTGTCGCTACGGTGTCGGGGCAATGAGAATTCCAGCGCAAATACGGCCTTTCCCGGAGGCAGCACCATCTTGACTCATCAGTACACCTGTTCTAAACTCTTCATCCACCTGAGTTTAGTACAGCCCTAAAGTGTCCCCCGTGTGATGGCCTCACGGAGAGACCCATAGCTTTCGTTTCGATCGCACACTACCCGGAGGAGGGACGGACCTGTGCGTGTTGCATGCGTGCTGGTAGACCACTTTGCCTTTAGGATTGAGGCCCTGCGCCGACCTGGGCTGGTCAAACGCCGTGTCATAGTCTTTCAGCGGTCTGCCTCTCAGAGCACTGTGTTCGACACATCTCCCAACATGCAGGATGTATCACCTGGAATGCCTCTGCAGGAGGCCCAGGCCAGGTGCAAGGACGCAGTGCTCATTGAGGCTGACGTTCCCTGCTATGAGCGTGTGTTCGAGCAGACCCTGCTGTGTCTCGGGGACTGGAGCCCCGTGGTGGAGGGAGCTGACCTGGGATGCGCCTACGTGGGACTCGACGGACTGCAGGAGACATTCGGCACGGAGGACCGCCTGATAGACGCGCTCCTGCACTCTGTGCCGGACCACCTGGAACCGCGGCTGGGCATAAGCCAGGGCAAGTTTCCCGCCTATCTTGTGGCTATGAGGGCGCCGCCGGGCAGGGCATACAGGCCCCCACTGGCCCTCTCCGACTTCCTGGCCCCATTCCCCGTTGAGGTGCTGCCTGTCCCGTGGGACGTGAAGACCCACCTACGTGGCTTTGGTCTGGAGACTCTGGGGCAGGTAGCCAGGCTGCCTATTGGTCCCATCCAGGCCCAGTTCGGACCCACGGGGGCAAGGCTGTGGCGGTTGAGCCAGGGTATAGACGACAGTCCGCTGCTGGCGCGCCGTCACGATGAGGAGGTCAGCGAGTGGATGTCCTTCCCCGTGCCGACCAGCAACCTGGGCCCCCTGCTGATGGCGGTGGACCACCTGCTGGGGAGGCTGTTCGGCAGGCCGGAGATGAGGGGGCGCTATACCCGCAGAGCTGTCCTCGCGGGCAGCGTCTTCAACCGGGCTCCCTGGCAGCACGACATCCTGTTCAAGTCACCCGCAGGCGACAGGGCACGGGCATACTTCGTCATCAAGTCTCGCCTGGAGTATCAGACCCTTCCTGGCCCCCTGGAAGATGTGAGCATCACATTCAAGAACCTGACGGGCGAGACGGGCAGACAGGAGAGCCTCTTCCGTGACCTGAGACGGAGAGACCAGCTCCGTGACACCGTGGCGCAGCTAGAGACGGCCTATGGTCACAATCCCATCTATCAGGTCAGGGAGGTGGAGCCATGTTCACGCATACCGGAGCGAAGGCAGGCGCTGGTGCCCTACGTGCCCTGAACCAGCCCAAGCCTGTGACTGTAAAGGCGGATGAGGGCGGTTATCCCATCGGCTTGAAACTGCGCAGGCATTGGGTTGGCGTTGAGGCAGTGTCCGACAGGTGGCGGCTGGACGACGAGTGGTGGCGACAGCAGCCCGTCAGCCGCATGTACTACGAGTGCGTGGTGGACCAGGGAATAAGAGCGACGGTGTTCAGAGACCTGGTGAGTGGCCAGTGGTACCTCCAGAGGTAGGTAACCATGAGCTACGTGGAACTCCACTGCCACAGCAACTTCTCCTTCCAGGAGGGAGCGTCTTACGTCCATGAACTGCTTCCCCGCGCCGTTGAGCTGGGCTACCCCGCGCTGGCTCTCACCGACCACGACAACCTGTGCGGCGCCATGGAGTTCGCCCGAGCCGCCCGCTCCCTAGGGATTCAGCCCATCATCGGTGCAGAGGTCACCATGCAGGGCGGCCACCACCTGACCCTTCTGGCCGAGACCCGCCAAGGCTACAGCAACGTGTGTCGCCTGCTCTCCTCTGCGCGGCTGACCACCGACCGTCGAGAGCCGGAGCTCGACCCACGGTTCCTATCCGAACACGCCGAGGGACTGATACTGCTGACCGGCTGTCGCAAGGGTGAGGTACCGTCGCTGGTGGAGCAGGGACGGCTGGACCGGGCAGAGGAGGTAGCCAGGCAGTATGTTGAGTGGTTTGGCAAGGACAACGTGTTCATGGAGCTTCAGCAGCACCTGGTCCATGGAGACACGGAACGCAACCGCAGGCTGGTGGCCCTGGCGCGCAGGCTGGGCATTGGAACCGTCGCCACCAACAACGTCCACTACCACGTCAGGCAGCGACATCAACTCCACGACTGCCTAGTAGCGATCAAGAGCCTGAAGAGCCTTGAGGAGAGCCACAGGGAGCGGCACGCCAACTCTGAGTTCTACCTGAAGTCGCCCAAAGAGATGGCGGGCCTGTTCCATGACTACCCAGAGGCCATAAGCAACACTCTGCGCATCGCCGAACGCTGTTCCACATTCGATCTGACTAGGGACCTGAACTACACCTTTCCCGACTCGCCCGTGCCGGAAGGGTTTACCCAGGAGAGCTACCTGCGTCATCTCTGCGAGCAGGCGGCTGTGCGTCGCTACGAGTCCATCACAGATAAGGTGAAGGCACGCCTGGCCGAGGAGTTCCGTCTGATCCGGCGTCACAAGCTGGAGGGATTCTTCCTCATCTACCACGACATCATCCAGCTTGGGCGTGACGTAATGGTGGACCTGGGGCTGACGGACCGTGAGACCCCCCTGGAGGAGAATCCGCCCGGCAGGGGCCGTGGCTCCAGTGTGTCCATGCTGGTGGGCTACCTCATAGGTCTTTCTCACATTGACCCCCTGGAGTTCAACCTGTCCCTGGAGCGGTTCCTTCCCGACGACGACATGGCATCGGTGCCGGACATAGACTTGGACTTTCCACGCAACATCCGCGAGGAGCTGATCAAGCGTGTCCATCAGAAGTACGGCTTCGCGCGGGCCGCCCTCACTGGGATGACCTCCACCTATAAGCTGAAGGGTGCCGTACGGGACCTTGGCAGGGCCCTGGGCCTTCCGCCCGATGAGGTGAACAAGCTGGCGAAGCGGGCCGACCACGGTAGCGCCAAGAGTCTAGCCGCTGAGATGGCATCCCTGCCTGAGTTCCGTGACAAGGTGAGTGCTCCCGGATGGCGGGACCTGGTGCGCTTGGCGGCGGAGTTGGACGGCTTCCCGAAGTACCTAGCACAGCACCCGGGTGGAATGGTGATCGGCTCCGAGCCGCTGATCGACCTGGTGCCTGTTCAGCCAGGAGCCATAGCAGACCGGTACCTCATGCAGTGGGACAAGGATTCCATCGATGACGCCGGCTTTGTAAAGATCGACTTCCTAGCCCTGGGTGCCCTCTCTCATATGCAGGACGCCCTTGATGTTATCGAGGAGCGCACCGGCAGCAGGCCCGACCTGTCACGTATCGACTTCGAGGATACTAACGTATACGACATGCTGGGCCGCGCCGACGCCATAGGCATCTTCCAGGTGGAGTCTGCGGCGCAGATGCAGACCATCACACGCATACGTCCCAGGAACCTTATAGACATGGCCCATGAAGTAGCTGCGGTGCGGCCTGGTGTTGGGGTCAACGACGGAGTGACCGAGTACATCGCCAGACGTAGCAAGCGTAAGCCAGTTACATTCGAGCACGACCTGGAGAAACGGGCGCTGGAGCGTACCCACGGTGTCATCCTGTTCCAGGACCAGGTGAACCAGGTTGCCATGGATGTGGGTGGCTTCTCTCCCCTGGAGGCCGACCAGCTCCGCCGCGCCTATGGCCGCCGCAACAGTGCCGAACTTGTACAGACCTACTGGGAGAAGTTCAGGGATGGTGCCGGAAAGAAGGGTGTGGAGGAAGAGACGGCACAGCGCATCTTCGCCAAATTCAACGGCCACTATATGTTCCCTGAGTCCCATGCCTTCGCATTCGGTGTGACTGCATACCAAGCCTCCTGGCTGAAGCATTACCACCCTTTGGAGTTCTACCTTGGCCTGTTCAACCAGCAGCCCATGGGCTTCTACAACCTGGAAACCCTGAAGGAGGATGCCAGGCGCCACGGGATACGTGTACTTCACCCGGACATCAACCGGAGTCGCGAGAAGTGCACTATTGATGGCAATGCCGTGCGCCTAGGGTTTCTCAACGTGGCGTCTGTGGGCCGGGCTGCCGGACACTCTGTTGTTATCGCTAGGGACAGCCATGGGCCGTTTGCCTCCATAGCGGACTTCATGGAGCGGACAGGCTTGATGCACGAAGCCCTGGAAAACTTGGCGGATGCCGGTGCCTTTGACAGTCTCGCACCGGACCGCAGGGCTATCCGCTGGGAGGTTGGCCTGCGCTACCGCGCTGTGGACAGCCAGCTGGCTTTGGCGCTGCCCGTGTCACCGGATATGGCCGAGCTCGATCAGGCAACGGCCTGGGAGCAGATGGACGGTGAGTACCGCACTATGGGCCTGCACCCAAATGGTCATGTGATGTCCTATCTACGTGAACAGCTAGGCTCCGATGTGCTAAACAGCCAGTCCATTTCCGGCTTGGCAGATGGCACAGAGGTCACCGTCGCGGGGTTGGTGATCAGGCGGCAACGTCCCTTGGGCAAAGCGGTATTCATCACCTTGGAGGATGAGCATGGCCACAGCCCGCTCATCCTATGGCCGAAGGTGTATGCGCGCTATAGGCAAGTGCTGAAAGAGCCGCTGGTGCAGGTGAAGGGGACCATCTCCAGACGGGATGGCACCATGAACATTCTCGTGTCTCATGCCGACCGGCTGGGTGAGATGGTACAGGCGCCGAGGGCAAAGAATTGGGGATAGGTGGATGCACCAAGCAGCCAGCAAAGAAGAGCAACCAGGCCCTTAGCCAAGTAGCAAGAGCGGTCCTGACCGCCTCATGGTAAACGCCAAGTTCTCTGGTGATCTCAAGTCGTGAAGTTCTGAGCGGCCCTCTCAAGGCGGAGATCACGGGTTCGAATCCCGTATGCGCTACCTTTGTCGAACTAGAGTGAACACTTTGGGTGGTAAGGCCCCGAAAGTATTGCCAACGAGGCAATGGGGCGTAATACTGAGATTGTTATCAGGTTTTTCCAGCGTTTCTTTGCCTTAGAAACCTGGGGGTCCTTTCCCTGAGCCCGGGATGTACCAGAGGGATCGAGCCAGGCTCTCCCAACGGTCGCCCAGGGGTCAGACCGGAAGGATTGAGCCTCGCTCTCCCGATGGCCGCCCCGGAGGACACATTCGCAGCGGTTGGAGCGTCTCTGTCGCTTCGGCCCCTCGGACACTCCCGTATCAAGTACGGGGCAGGCTCTGGTTGGAGTGCGCCCTGCGCCCTGGCCGGTTCCTCACGTCTGCGGCATGGTTCCTGTGGAACTGGCCGCAGCTTCCCCACGCGCCTGTCTGCGATGAACTCTTCGTAGACTGGCCGCGCTTCGCGTCTTCGCAGCCTCCCCAGAGTCGGTACGCCATATAGACCCTGGCCGAGCTGCGCCCTTTTCATCTCCCACGCAGCAGCAGCTCCCCTGAGTCGAGTCCCCTGATTTGACCCTGGCCGAGCTGCGCCCTTTTACACCCGCGTCTGTTCCGTGACCACGTCGTAGGGCAGCCGCGCCGCGTCTTCGTAGCTCCCCAGAAGTCGCCTCGAGAGCGAAGAGACCCTGGCCGAGCTGCGTCTTTTCCACCCTGGCCCCTCTGCGTTCGATGCGCGGACCAGGCCGGGTACAAGTCACGCTGCGTTCACGTGAGGTATCCCACCGTGGGCGGAGTGTGTCCATCGACAGTCAACCCAGTAGCGAAGACCCGCGCCACGGATGCCGGTGCGGGCAACAGACACACAAAGGAGGTGCGCATGCACATCAAGGAACTGGTTCCAATGGTCACGGGACTCGCGGTCAAGGCGGGCGGATTCCTGCGGCGGCGCAAGCGGTCGTGGTCGCGGCGCTGCTGCTCGGTCCGCTTCTGACGACGGGCGCCGGGGCCTCACGGGCAGAACTGCAACTCCTCCGGGAGGAAGCTCACCTGGTTGTCGTTGAGCAACAGGCTTGTCAGACTGGTGAAGCTGCCCAACTCCGGCGTTATCTCCCCGCTCAACTGGTTGCTGAAGAGATTCAGCCCCATCAGGTTGGCGAGGCTGGCCCATGCGTCCCTCTTGTTTGCATTGCAGACTATTTTGTAGTATAGTCATTGCTAGTAAACGTGGGCAGAGTCAAGTGCGTGGTTTCCATACCGATGCTCACGCCCCGACCTACGCGACGACAGGGAGGTGACCGATGGGCGTATCAGAAGGCGAGATAAGGGCGGGCACGCCCGAAGAGAGTTGGCGCGACATCCACGAGACGATGTACAGGGCTCAGAGCTCCATGTATCTCGCCGGAACACCGACGATACTGCTCCTCTGGGCTGCGATAGCCTCTCTGGGAGTCGGCTCGCAGTACGCCATCCTGACGTTGGCATCCGAATTCGCGGAGCGCAGCCCGTGGATTTTCGGGGTGCTGTGGGGCATCCTGATGGTGCCGGGTATGGTGGGAAGCGGGTTCATCGGACACCGCGCCGGTAAGAAGATCGCCCCCGGCGACGCTGCTCGTAGCGCTGGCATTCGGGTGTTCCTCTACTGGCTCGCGGTGGTTGTAGCGATGTTCCTCATTCCGGCAGCAGCGGGAATGTGGAATGCCGAAAACGGGGACAGCATACCGGGCGTCGTCCTGGGCATATTGTCCCTGGGATACATCCTGTTCGGCATCATGCACTGCCCCGTGTTGGCGGTGGTGGGCGTAGGGTTCGCGGCAGCGTTCTACATTCCCAACTACCTAATGGACAGCGACGAGGTTATGTTGGTGTCGGTGGGATTGATGCTGGTCGTGGTGGCCCTGGGTGCGTGGTGGATACGTAAGAGCGAGATCCATTGACCGACGAACCCATCATCCTCAACGAGACCATCCACCAGTCCACCCGGCTGCGGATCATGACTATGCTGGTCTCCCAGCCCGAAGGGGACCGGCTCGCCTACGGGTTCATTCAGCAGACGCTCGGCTTGACCGGCGGCAACCTGACGACCCATCTGCGTAAGCTAGAAGACGCCGACTACGTGGCTATGACGAAAGAGTTCGTGGATTCTAAGCCGCGCACATGGGTAGAGGCGACACCGACGGGGCGTCGCGCGTTCGCCGAGTATCTCTCCAACCTAGAGCGCGCGCTGAGCTGGCAGCCGAAACATAGTATCAACAAGAATTCGCTACCCTTGGAGTATGTCAATGTCGAAGACCCGGGGATCGCCCACGCTGGCGATTGAAGTCCGCGGCCTCCGCAAGTCTTACGGTAAGACAGAGGCGGTGCGAGGCGTAGACCTGCACGTGTCGAATGGGGAAGTGTTCGCGCTGCTCGGTCCCAACGGCGCCGGAAAGACGACGATCGTGGAGATACTGGAGGGACATCGAGACCGGACCGCCGGCGAGGTGTCGGTCCTAGGCTACGACCCTGGGCGAGGCGAACGCGCGCTCAAACAGCGTATCGGCATCGTACTGCAGTCGACGGGCGTGGAGCCGTACCTGTCCGTTGAGGAGACGATCAACCTCTTCCGCGGCTACTTCCCTCACCCGCTGCCCGTCGATGAAATCCTGGACGCAGTCGGACTGGGCGAGCAGCGCCGTGCCCGCGTGAAACGTCTGTCCGGAGGCCAGCAGCGGCGGCTGGACGTTGCCATCGGCCTGGCGGGAAACCCGGAGCTGCTGTTCTTGGACGAGCCAACATCGGGGTTCGACCCTTCAGCGCGCCGCGGCGCATGGGAGATGGTCCGGAATCTCAAGTCGCTTGGCAAGACGGTGGTGCTCACCACCCACTACATGGGGGAGGCGGAGGCCCTGGCCGACCGCGTCGCTATCATCGTCGAGGGGAAGATCGTCGCAGAAGGCGCCGTGGGCCAACTGCTGTACAAGGATAGGTCTACGACTATCCGGTTTCGTGTGGAATCCGGCTCGGCCCGCCTGCCCGAAGACTTGACCGCTGTACCCACAGACGACGATGACCGGTACGCCATCACGACGGACGGGCCGACCGATAGCCTGCACCGCCTCACGAGCTGGGCTGTGGAACAGGGGATCGAACTCGAGGAACTGTCGGTCACACGCCCGTCACTAGAGGACCTGTTCATCGAGCTCGTCGACTCTCCCGAGCAGGACAGCACGGAAGCATGAATGCCTTCGCGCTCGCTCTGAGGCAAGTCCGCTACGAGAATACCGCCTTTTGGCGCAACCCCGCCGCGGCGTTTTTCACCATCGTGTTTCCATTGATGTTCCTGGTGATCTTCAATCTGGTGTTCGGCGACGTGGGGACCGACGAGCAGGGCGAGCCGGTGAATACCGCAAACTTCTTCGTGCCGGGGATCGTTGTCTTCGCGGTGGTGGGCGCCTGCTACACCAACGTTGCCATGGGCATCTGCTTCTCCAGGGACGGGGGTTTGCTCAAGCGGGTCCGGGGCACGCCGTTGCCCGGTTGGTCATACCTGTTCGGACGGATAGCCCACTCCGTACTCATTGCGACCTTGCTGGTCGTGATCGTTACGGTGGCTGGCGTGCTGTTCTACGACGTAGACGTTCCGACGAACACACTTCCAGCGTTCCTCTTAGCACTGGCGGCCGGTGCCGCCACGTTCTGCGCGCTCGGACTGGCAATCACGGTGATTATCCCCAACGCGGATGCATCGCCCGCCATTGTGAATGCTTCGATACTGCCCCTCCTATTCATATCGGACGTGTTCATTCCGATGGACGGGGCCCCGGCCTGGCTCATGACCTTCGCCGACATCTTCCCCGTTCGGCACTTCGCCCTCGCGCTGCACACGTCGTTCCTGGCTGAGACGGGCGCAGGCTTCGAGTGGGGGCACTTGCTGGTGATGGCCGGGTGGCTGGTGGCAGGGCTGCTTGTTGGCGTCCGCTTCTTCCGGTGGGAACCACGCCGTTAGGGAACCTCCGCGACATCCCTACTGGACTTACAAAGACAGTACCAACTCAAGAGTTCGCTCTACAGTACACGTGGGCCCGCCTCGTTGACCATGCTATACTCGTGACGGCAATTTGGAATGCGGAGCCACTCCCCCATGGCCAACAATAGATTCCTTGGGATTGCTCTCATCCTATTGGGGGTATTGTTTCTGTTGCCGCTCGTGAGCAACGTCGAAGTCCCGCTGGGGCAGTGGTGGCCACTATTCCTTATGATCGTCGGCCTCGCCAGCGCCTCTAGCGGCAATCGGAGGGGCGGCCTCGTGGTCATTGCTATAGCGGCCGCATTCCTGGTGTACAACCTGAGCATTCTCAGATTCGACGTCTCATCTCTCTGGCCAGTAGCGCTTATTGCCATCGGTGCGGCCATCATCTTCGGCTACTGGCGCTTCGGCGCCGGAAGAGTTCATGAGACAGGCACCAAGTTCAACGTCACCAGCTTCTTCTCCGGTAGTAACCAGAGTGCCGCCAGCGAACGCTTCCGTGGGGGCAACGTCTCCGCCACCATCGGCAGCGTAGAGATGGATCTCCGCGATGCCGCTGTGGTTGACGGTGCGGCCACGGTCAACGCTAATGCACTATTCGGCCGCATCAACCTCAGGGTTCCGCCTGACTGGGCGATTGATGTGCGCTCGTCCGCCGCCTTCGGAAGCATTGAATCTAAACGAGCGGAACCCTCTGACCCACGAGCCAGGCTCACTGTCACAGGCTCCTGTCTGTTTGGCGGAATACTAATAACATCCTGAACGTCAGCTAGGGCAGCGAGTCGACCTGCGGCGCCAGTAACGGGCGCGAGCACAATCCCCCTGCGCGCCCGGCCCATTGGATGCTGTGCCGCGCCTTCTAGAGAGCTACGCGGGAGAGCCTTTATTCTATCGATCGCCCCACCGGTAGAACCTTCGTACTCAGGCTTAGCTTGGCGTTGTTACCTTGGTAAGAGAGGGAAACGACATTGCCATCGAACCTTTCCCGACTGGACTCTCTGGTACCGGAGCCTGGAAATGAAACGCTGGAGGAACAGAAGCGCGAGGAGATGTTCTACGTCTGCCTCATGCTGGACAAGCTGGGAGTATCAATAGAGAGCAAACTTGACCCGATTTGGGATGAGCCTGCACCGGACTTCTATCTCGAATACGAGGGGCAATCGGTGGGCTTGGAGGTCACCGAGGCGCATCCCAAAGATGCCGATGGATGCCCGCTGTACTTCCAGGTGCTCCGGTACAAAGCTGTCTATGGTGCTTGGAAAAGATTCCGGGAGTGCGGCGGACCGACTCTGCAAGTCCACTTCCAATTCAAACCGGGTATCCCGACATCTGGCCCGTTTACGACAGGGGATGTTCACAACCTGATTGGTCAGCTTGAGTACCTTATTGACGTGAGTGGATTCGATCCGGAGGGTGACTACCAGCCATTCCGAATGAGATCAGAGGTTACGGACATTCTCCGCTTCACCATACGGCCCTGTAACGCCGCCTCAGAACTCTGGAGCATCAAAGGGTCTGCAACGGGCCGTAACTTGGATCACCATGACATCCGGGCGGGATCGGACAATAAGCGGCTTGTCAGCCTGCCCTCGCCGGTCTGGCTCCTGGTCTACAACGCCGGTGTCACGCGAGGGTTACCGAGCAGAATCGGCGAGGCAGCGCGTTTCCAGGCATATCAATTTCCGTTTGATCGAGCATTCTGGCTCGATGCGATGCCAACCGAGCTGACAGAGTTGAGAAAGTGAAACCTGATGGATCCCCCTGCCTATGGTGAAATCGAAGACCCTGGCCACCAGACCTACCCGACCCTGTGAGTTGAAAGAGCCTGCGTGGTATTGCCTGGTTGTACCCTACGCTTAGGCCCGCCAACGAGGCTGGGTGACGCTTACAAGGCCACAACCCACTCAAAAAGTTCGCAGTAGAGCCTGTCCCAGAAGTGGAAATTGCAGATAGGGGGAGCAGATAGAGGTCAGAGGGTTCGCTGAAAGGCCCTGGCCTGAGCGGGTAGTACAGGCGACGGAGCGATGGGGCAACTGCTGTCATCACTGCAGGTCAGGAGACGGGACGAGGCTCCGGGCCATTGAATAGACCGATGAAGGGGCTGGAGCTCCACACCCGACAGAGAGTGCGCAGGTTGAAGGCTGTGGCCAACTTGGTGGGCCTATTTTGACGATAGATAGAACTATCTCTGAGATGTGGCTGGAAAGCTTGCAGGTAAATTGCCCACCCTGAATGAGACTACAGGTCCGCAGGAGCGGTTGCGGCGAACAACTCGCCGCTCCCAACCATGTCCTCGCGCGTTAGGGCCCGTGCTCCCGAGAGATCTGATACGTATCGGATATCGGAAACTCTGGGTGGAATGTTCGAGGAAAGAGACGGAACGGCTTCGACCGCGTAGAAGCGCAGTGACTCTGATGCAAGCTCAGAATCGAAGGCCGCTTCGACACCGTCGCGCCATTCGGCTCCCAGAGTCCTGGCGGCGGCGTAGTCGAGTCTTCCTAGCGTTTTTGGTTTGGCGAGTCGGCGTCGGATTCGATCGACTAATGCGGATATTGTCGGACCGCCACCTGAACTCTCCACAAAGACTGAGGCAATTGCGACTCGCGTGCCCGCCGGCGGCTGCAACTGCCGATGCGAGAAGGTATGCTTCCTAGTTCTTTGGCTGGTGCTCTTTATCTCGAGACGATCTGGCCCGCCGTTAAAGTCGTAAACATCTGTGGGTTCCGCGTGCCAGGCATCCAGAAGGATCTCTGGTTCGCGCGCCCGGGCAATTATCCATAACTCAGCCCAAAGACCTTGGATCGTTCCCCTGGGAGGCTGACTAGCCAGTCGGAACAGTTCGATCAGCCCAGCGACCACTCGGCGAAGCTCTTCGATTGCTGGCGTCTCTCCAAGGGACCGCAGCAGAGTCTCGGCTGCATCGAAAAACCTGTCCTTGAGGACGTCATCAGAGTCGACGCAAGTCACCACTGAGAACTGTTCGCGCCCTACCTCCACACCGGCCTCGCTAACCGAGCAGCTAACTCCATGCCCGACCCGAACGTGCCGGCCCTCGAAGTCCGACAAGGCTGCAGCCCCAGCCGTACCGGTCGTCTCGATGAGAATAGCTGGGTTCCCCTGACTGTCTCGGCCAACGCGATAGCGAGAGTTGCGAGCTATCCGCGCAGTCTCATAGACACGCCCCTGGCTGGACACCGGCACTCCGAGCCCAGCGAAAAGTCTCTTTAGATCCCGTGCTCTCGCGCCCCGAGTCAAGGTGCGCTCCTCATGGTCAGGTCGACATCTCAGCGAAGACGCCCACACGCATGAAGTCAGGTACCCAGACAGAGACTGCGGGTACGTGCCCACGTAGAAGGCCGGGCGGCTGAGCCGAGTCGGTTAGGTCAAGGTTGTGAATCTGCACGGTAACTGCCTCAGCGGCGTGGATACGCCGGTCTCCTGGATACACGCTACCGCGAAGTGTCACAGGATGAACGGGGGGCCTCGCCTTGGAACAAGTTCACGATCCGCCCGTGCTCGTCGATCTGCCGGCGGCGTTTGCCCCCACCTGGCAGTGGGGACCGCTGATCAGCCATGCGGTAGACAGTGGCAGACGCATCCGGATTGCTCCTGAGATGCCACTGAATCGCCAACTCCGCAGCCGAGAAGATTGGGGCATCACGCCAGGAGAACCGCATGCGCACTAGCAGGTTCTCCAGGACACTCAAAAGGGGAATATGTTCCGTGAGTGCGTTTCTCTGGTCCACCGTCCTCTGGTCGCTCCCGGGATCCTCTTGAAACACCAGCCCGTCGAGGAATGCCTCAACGACGTCCCAGTTCGAGGCTACCTGGGCATCATCCTCGTGCGTCCAAGGCTGTACCTGCTGTGTCCACTCTGAGACTTGTAGGTGCCGGTAGATATCCGGCATCACGGAGCGACGAGTCGGAAGGAGCGACTGGGCAAGCAGCATTAGCCTCCGCCACTCCGACATCGAACTCCCTGACTGGGTAAGCTCACGGAGCACCTGCATCACGTGGGACTCGTGATCAATGTAGTTCTCGTAGTCGCTTCTGACATCGCCATCAAGAAAGACGCGACAGAGGCCCAGATAGTCCCGCTTGTAGCCGAAGAATCTCCCACGCTGCTGGATTGTGTCGGCAACGCCCACTCCGCGTCCCCTGGGCATGTAGGTGGTTGTCAGGCCATTGACCGTGAAACCTCTTCCAAGGTTCTCGCCGCCCACGAGTATGTGCGAAGGTGCTGAGTTCCAGTTGTCCTGCGTCCACCCCTCCAACACGCGAGAGTTCACCTTCCAAGTCCATGTGCTACGCATGGACTGAGGCAAATATTCTAGGACGTCTTCAAATGGAGGGAGCGTCTCGTGATCGTCGTTCTGCTGCTGGTGAATCTCCGCTGAGTCGGCTAGCTCGTCGTAGGCATAGCGGAAGGCCCTCACGAACTCTTCGCGATCGGGAGCTCCAGGAGCAAGGTCTAGAAGCTCGATCCACGACTCCGTCGCATCCTCAACCCACCTCTTGAACCGAGAGTGGTCAATTTTGCGCATCGATGGATGGACGAGCATCGAGCGATGCTCCTGCGTGGGCTCGTTTCGACCACGATGATACGCCTGAACCGCTACTCCAACATAAAACAGACGCAACGCCTCGAGGAGGCTGTCCGGCGGTCCGCCGTCGCTTTCGTCGTCTATGGTGTGCAGGTCCTGGTCGGGGATCGTGCTCACGAGCCTGCCATCCTCGAAGAACGCCTGTCCTCCACAGTAGCCTGTGCCGGCGGCGAGGGTATCAAGCCCCACTCCTACTACTCGTGGACCAAGGAGTTCATGGAGGCGGGCAGGGAGCAGCTGTCCCGTGACACGGTGCGCGATGCCACCCGCCGGCAGGAGATCCAGGATCTCAAGCGGGAGAACGGCGAGCTCAAGCAGCTGGTAGCCGAGCTATCCCTCGAGGTCTACCGTCTGAAAAAAACGGCCATACCAATGCCCCAGAACGGCGTCGGTACCAGCGTGAGCGCCGTTGAGAAGGCGACGGTCCTGGCCAGTGTAGCCGCATCACCGCTGGCCAAGCGTCGGGTGCTCAGAGACCTGGGTGTTCCCAAGAGCACCGACTATCGGTGGTTGATGCGACAACACCATCAACAAGGTCTCGAGGACCGACCTGGAGCCAGCGCTCCACCGTGGAACCGCCTTAGACCTCAGGAGGAACGGTCGATCCTGGAAGCGGCCAGGGAGATGCCGGAGCTAAGTAGCCGCCAGTTGGCAGCGTGGTCTACAGACAACCTGGCCTTCGCTGTATCCGAGTCCACTGTGTACCGCATCCTGTGCAGAGAAGGTCTTGTGAAGTCACCCGAGATGCAGCTCAAGGCCAGCAAAGAGTACCATCGCAAGACCAGCGGCCCTCACCAGATGTGGGCTACCGACGCCTCCTACTTCAAGGTGATCGGTTGGGGCTACTACTACCTGGTCACCGTGATGGACGACTACTCCCGCTTCATACTGGCCCACAAGCTCCAGCGGGACATGCCCACCGACTCTCTCATCGAGGTGGTCCAAGAGGCCGTGGACAAGACCGGCATGACTGAGGTCCCAGTGGCCGACCGGACCAGCCTGCTGAGCGATAACGGCTCAGGTTATGTGTCCCGTGGCTTCAGAGACTACCTGCACCTGGTGGGAATCAAGCACATTCTGGCCGCGCCGTTCCACCCTCAGACCAATGGCAAGCTCGAGCGCTATCACCAGAGTATCAAGCGGGACGTCAAACAGGTCCCCTACGAGATGCCTTCTGCCCTGGAAGCAGCAATCGCCGCCTTCGTGGCCTACTACAACTACCGACGCTATCACAAGGCGCTGGGCAACGTGACGCCCGCAGACATGCTCAACGGAAGGCGGGAGCAGACCCTCCAACGGAGAAAGGAGGTGCAGGTCCAGACGTTAGAACGGCGAAGACGCTACAACAAGACCCTCAGGGAGCTCCCACGCAGCTCTTCATAATAATAATCTTCTCGGGTCCTAATCTGTCCCACTTGTGCTGATTGCCAACACATGTGGGCCAGCTGCTTTATCTTGATGAACTCAGGATGCTCTTGGAGCGCACGCTGGGGCCTTCACTCCCACCACCGACGGTGGCTCCGGCTCAAGCGGAGCAATGAAAGATTGCGATTCCCCAAATACCCTGTGATAAATGGGAGCCTGGTCAAGGTCCTTGGTAAGTAACTAACTAGCCTCGAACAGCGTCCCCTGATCTGATCTTGCCACCGCACGCGCATCGACCTGAGAAGAAACCAGTCTTGATGCAACAGTTTCAGTACAGACCCTTACATCTGGGACATCTCCAGACCACGCAGCTTCCCGTTGAATGACTGCAATTCTGGCACGAAAACGCCATAACTTGCCCTCCGATACTGTCAGAGTACAAAACACCTAGGCGAATACTAGCACAGCGATTCAATCCACTCCAAGTGAGTCTGATTGTCCTCCCACTCCGCACAATAGTGCCGGAATACCTGCTCGGCATCTGAATGACTGCCCTGGTCTCAGATGTGAACGGACCTAGTTGGAAATGGCGCCAACAGTACAGTTCGGTCGATCTTCACCAGACCGCCGTCAATATAGTGGCAGCCAAAGAACTGATCGCTCCAGCAACAAGGGAGCTGAGAAACCCGCTTCTAGCAATCGCGCCTGCCAGACCTGAAGCTCCAGTCCCTGCGGCCGTGCCTGCCAGAACGCCCAGAACCACTGCTATACTTCGAGGCACACCGGAGCCAGTGACTCCAAAGACGATCTCATATCCGACCATCCCACCCACGATAGCTCCGCATAGCCCGAACACCGCAACCCGGGATCCGTACCAAGTTCGATAGTCACGAACCATCCGGACGATAAGCCAGCTGACAGCCGCCACTATCATGCCAATACCCAGGCCGCCGAGCACATTTGCCTGAGGCGGTATCCGGCCTACGGCCGTCGGTCCTGAAAAGGCGTCGACCCTTTCCACCTCCCACGGAGCATTGCAGGCCCAGGAGAGGCTGAGACCTGGCCTGAAAGGAATTCGAGGGAGCCTTTCCAGTTGTGAGTTGATCATGTTCAATGAGTCTGAGGTTAGAGGTTCGAACTGCCCGCTGCCGAGCTTCTCGCCTACAGGTTCCTGCGACGGCTTGAATGCATGCGTTCCGGATACAACTTCGAAATGAGCGTTCGAGGTCGATCGAGCGCGGTAGTGTCCCGCATCATATATATAGGCTCTTGCCCGCGACTCTTTATCGACTCTTACGATTATGGGTTCATAGTCCCAACGATGGCCCGGGTATCCTAGAGCCCGGCTGACTAAGGGTGAATCGCTGAAGGACCAGACGTAAACGTAGGTGAAATAGGTTGCTTCACGGTTTTCACTCTGGCAATACAACACTTTCGGGATCCCGGTATTCTTCTCCAAGTCCTCGGGTGGGAGCCGGAGCAATGGTTGTTCGGTGACTATTTCGCCGGGCACTCCCAGGGCCATGCTATAATGTGCCGGCATCGCCGGCACATTATCCCAGCCCACGGATGCTACCAAGAGTATGGCGGCGCCTATCAAAAATAATGTGGGCGATACTCTCTCTGGAGTTGACATTGTAGATTCTACTATTCGCAATAGGCACCCAATGTGAGTCTCTCCCACTATAGGTGGCCCAAAGACCTGCTCCTCAGTATAGACCAAAGCAACAGGCGCCTTAAGGTGATTCACATTCCGCGGGGGTGAGATAGATGGTCTTGAGAAGCATGTTGCAGAGGAGGCAATCGGAGACTCAAGAGTCTGGCAATGCCCTCGAATTTGATTCCTACGTCCGGGACCCTGTGGCGAGGTTTCTGGTTCAGCGACTCCGTATATCGTCCCTCGGCGCAGTCGTATTCGCATTCATCATTGTCGCGTTTCTACACTTGGGAGCTGTCTTGGGATATGCCCTGTGGCAGGGTGGGGCTCGTTTTGACGACTTCGTGAGTTGGCAGTTTGGGCATTGGCCCGTTGTGGTCTATCAATTCGTCACGGTTCCATTGCTTGCGGCCTTTTATCCGTGGATCATGCGGAGTAGCGGCACCCTGTTCGCCCGTCTACCACTGGATCGAGACGGTGTCATCGGAGATGACGTTAGAAACATTGTGAGAAGCGGTGAACGTTCGATTGAGGGCCTCATGAAGGCGGCCGGCTGGCATTTGGTCCCGGCATTGTTGGCCATCGTAGTAACGGTGACTCTCATCATTCAAGGATTCAATAACATCTGGGAGAGAACTCCCCGGATTGGAAGGGATATCTGGCTCTTCTACATGATAGCCATCCCAGCTATTTGGCTGGTCTGGTTCCTAATCACCTCTATAGCCGCTCGATACATCGCGACGATAACGGGACTTTTCCGAGTTTTCACATCCAGGTCGGGAGAGATTGTTCGGCTTCGTCCTTGGCATCCCGATCGTTGTGGCGGACTTTCGGCGTTGCATGAGTTTGCAACACGGATGACGTGGTTTATCGCAGTTATTGGACTTCTTTTGATCTTGTTGGCCTACGTCTCAATAGTGTCCAGGGCAGAGGGAGACCCTGGTATATCTGAGATAGTTAGCGATCCTGTGCTCTTGGTGAGCCTGATCGTGTATGCAGTGCTGTCACCGCTAGCGTTCCTACTTACGTTGTGGCCGGCTCATAGGGCAATGGAAAGGACCAAAAGGGACCGGCTGGACTTGCTTTCCGAAGAGTTCGACAAGGCGTATATAGGCGCTCGCAGCGCTCTGAATGCTGAAGGGGAAAGTCGGGACGCTCCGCCGTCTGGAGACTTGCTTAGTGTTGACCTCGTCAACAGGATCAAATCACTACAGGACCTCTATGATTTAACCAGGGCCTTTCCCGTCTGGCCTTTCGATATTGCCTCTATCCGACGGTTCTTCACTGCGTTCCTCGCCCCTGTCGCCTCTTTCATGATATTCCTTGGGGCTGAGTTCCTCCTTGCCAAACTAGCGTAGTGGATGGCTGGTAAGTCAACTGAAAAGGCCTCAACACTAATAGTTGGCAAAGTCCTATGTCGCCTGCTCGCGCGGAATCCAGGCTCACACCCACAAGTGCCGCAAGGCCTTGGTCATATTTACCCTCTTCGATGATTGCGAGGGCTTAGCCTAGTCGACAGGCATCGAACCAATCACAGGGAGTCGAGCCATCCCGGCTCGCTAGCTTGAACTCCGGCAGACCTAGCTGGCCCCGGTGTGCTTGCTTGCTCGCGTTCCACGCCCGTTCCCTACGGCCCACACTCTCCGCCAGGCTGTTGTGGGGCACGCTGCTGGCCAATAATCCGACCTAGCTTGAATGGACCCAAACCGACCGCCCAGGAGTACCTGAGTTTTCCGTTGCTATTGTGTCTGCCGGATGAAGGTTCTTGATTTTGTCAAGTTTGGTGGGCCTAAGTTGACGGTAGGCAGTACCCTCTTTGAACTGTGGATGGGACTGTAGCAACTCGGAGAGGTCGGGCCAGGTTTCCCTGGAGCGGAAGCGTAGCAGAAAGGAAGGCTCAACTCGTCCAGGTCATTGCTGGGAACCTCCCACAGCGCCACCGGGGCTCCGCTAACAACTCAGTTCCCGACGTAATCCCAGGGGGTTCCAAGGGAAGATCGCTCAGCACATCCAGAGCGTATTCGTGCATTTGCCGGAAAGGCGGCCCATGAATGGATGCCCAATGACCTGCCATGCCAACGGCAGGTTGCTTCTTGCCATGTCACGAAGGTTTGTGAGGGCATATTGCTCAACTTGAGGCATGTCGTCTGGCACCCACCAATGATCACCTCGGATTCGAAACCAATAGCGATGGTGGTAGCTTGTGACTATGCTAACTAGTCTTATATGGCTAAGATATATGTCCACTGACCGATAGGCAAGAAGAGTTAGGCTAGCCTTGACGGAACGGTTGCTTGGTGCCGGTTGGTGAGCCAGCGTGACGGGGCTCGATCGGCCCTGGTGTAACAAGAAGTCTGCAAAGGCCATAGCAGACGTACGTAAAAAAGAGAGGGGGGCCAAGACAACGATGCGTGTCATCACCGCCGCTGCCATCAGCAAGAGAACGGTCACCATGCTGGCTGTGGTCATCCTTCTGGCCGGCGGAGTGTATGTCTACAACTCCCTCAAGGTAGAGCTCTTCCCCGATATCGAGTTTCCCTTAGTGGCGGTCAACACTTCCTATCCCTCCGTCGACCCTGAAGGTGTGGTCGAAGACGTTACATCTCCCATTGAAAAGGCCATCTCCGGGATGGATGGGTTTGAATCGGTCCAGTCGACCAGCTTCGAGGGCAACTCCCTCGTGCTGGCGAACTTCAAGTTCGGCACCGACATGGCCAATGCGGAAAGCAATATCGAGGCTGCCGTAAGCGGTCTCTCCTTCCCCGTTGGGGTGGAGAGGCCCGACGTAGGACGGTTCAACCCCGACCAGGTCGCAGTGCTCCAGTTCAGCGTCATCGCCGGACCGGAGCCCGATGCCGATCCCTCCGGCTTTGTGCCCTCGGACCTCGCCGTCTCCACGGTGCAGACGCTGTTACTCCCCGAACTGGTTGCCATCGACGGCGTAATGGACGTGCAGGTAACCGGAGAGGTACAGCCTCAAGTGCTGGTGGCCGTTGACCCGGACCGGCTGGGGGCCCAAGGAATCTCACTGCCCCAAGTCTCCGCAGCGCTGAGTGAAAACAACGTCACCTTCCCGACGGGCCTGCTCTTCGGCACTGGTGAGGCGATGCCGGTGAAGACCATCCACCTGCTCGGCTCTATCGCAGACATTCGGAACCTCGTAGTGGGGTCGTCTCCCTCCGGTCCAGTCTTGCTGTCCGATGTGGCCAGTGTTGCCTCCACGAACGAGGTGCCCACCAGCATCTCCCGCACCAACGGAAGACAGGCCATCAACGTCTCCATCATCAAGGAGCCTGAGGCCAACACCATCGAAGTGACCGAGGCAGTCCGAGAGGCGCTGGACGCCGCCGCTCTGCCAGCCGGAATCGAGATCGTCATCGTTTCGGACGAGGGACCAGAGATCCAGGAGCAGATCGATTCCCTGCTTCAAGAGGCTGGCTTCGGTTTCCTGTTCGCGGTGACTGTGGTCTTCATTTTCATGTTGACCATCAGGCCCACGGTGATCCGGGGGTTGTTCACCACCCTTCGACCCACGATCGTCATAGGGCTCTCCATTCCTCTCAGCGTGCTCACCGGCGTGCTCCTCATGGGCTGGCAGGATATGTCTCTCAACTTCATGACCCTTGGGGGCCTGGCCATCTCCGTGGGACGGGTGGTGGACGATGCCATCGTCGTCCTGGAGAACGTCTACCGTCACATACAGTCGGGACGGGAGCGGTGGCGGGCGGCGCTGGACGCGACCGCTGAGGTGGGTCCGGCCATCTTCGCCTCGACCCTGACGACCATCGTCGTTTTCATACCCCTTGCATTCATCCAGGGCCTCGTAGGGGCGTTCTTCCTGCCCTTCGCCCTGACGATTAGCTTTGCGCTGGTGGCGTCTCTGGTAGTAGCCCTGACCGCCGTTCCGGTTCTGGGAGCGTACCTTCTGCGCCCAGGCGACCTCCCCGAAGGGGCAGGAGACGACGACGACATCGCCTTCGTCCACGAGACCTGGATGCAAAGGGCCTACACTCCCGTGCTACGGTGGGTGCTGGGGCATAAGGCTGTTACTCTGGCAGGAGCGGCGCTCGTAACCGGGCTCAGCTTGGTTTTGCTGCTGGTCATCCCCATCACGCTCTTTCCCTCTGGCGGGACCCGCAGCGTCCAGATAGAAGTAAGACTTCCTCCAGGAGCTCGCGCCGGTCAGACGCTCTCCGAGGTGGTGGAGATAGAAGACCGGGTCAGGGGCCTGGCGGAGATATACACCGCAACGGTCGGCGCGACCGATCTCGTCTTTGGGGGCGGCCCAGGCGGATTCAACCAGGCCAGCATCCTGGTGGTGCTGCGCTCCGATGTGCCCGAAGACATCGCGGAGGACTTGAGAGAGGACCTGGAGAAGCCGGGCCGCCTGGTAAGGGTCAACGAGGTGTCCGATGGACCGCCACAGGGTGGAGTCGATATCAGCATAACAGGACCGAACTACGCTGACATCAGGTCCGTGGCCCAGGAGCTATCGACCTCCCTTTCCTCTGTGGAGGGAGTCGTCAACCTGGAGAGCAACGTTGCCCAGGCACGGGACGAGGTCGCCATACGGGTCGACTCTGCCGCCGCCGCCAACATCGGACTCACCGCGCGTCAGGTGGGGTTCCAGCTAAGCGGATTCCTAGTGGGGAGGGCAGTGACAACCATCGACATCGATGGTCAGGCTACCGATGTGGTCCTATCAGGCCAGAGGGATGCTTTGGGAAGCATCGACCAGATCAAAGAGCTGCTGATCGAGGGACCGGGAGGCGTAGCGCCACTACACCAGCTAGCCCGGGTGGAGATTCAAGAGGGGCCGGTGACTATCACCCGCACCGATGGGCAGCGGTCCGCCAGTATCACTGGAGACACCATCGGTGAGGATACCCAAGCCGTGGGAGCAGAGATCGATGCGAAGATCGCGGCCCTATCTCCGCCAGCGGGAGTAAGCGTGACCAGCGGCGGGATATTCGCAGACATCGAAGAGGGGTTCCAGTCCATCTTCGTCTCGATGGCTGTGGGTATCGTCTTGATGTACCTCGTCATGGTAGCCAGCCTGGGGTCGTTGAGGAACCCCCTCATCATCGTCTCCAGCCTACCCCTAGCGCTGATTGGAGTGCTGGTGTCTCTGGCCATCACAGGCCGGGCTTTGGGGCTGCCAGCCATGATGGGCATCCTGCTCCTCATCGGCATCGTGGTAACCAACGCCATCGTACTCATCGCCTTCGTTGAGCAGCTGCGGGCTAGGGGCATGCCTGTCCGAGAGGCGCTCATCACCGGCGCTCGCGTGCGCCTGCGCCCCATCCTGATGACTGCCTTGACTACCAGCTTTGCGCTGCTGCCCCTAGCGGCCTTCTCCGGTGGTTCGGGGGGCATCATCAGCTCCGAGTTGGCCACGGTAGTAATTGGCGGGTTGATCACCTCCACCGCCTTGACGCTGATCGTAGTGCCCATTGTCTATTACCTCGTCAATGTCAGTATCCCTGGCCTGTTCCACAGGGGCGGTTCAGTTGAGCAGCCGCAATACTGGTGGGGCTACCCTAAAGCCTACTAGGTGGGCTGCCTCTATGGTGAGATCAAGGGGTGCTATATGGGCAAACAGCTCGAATTCTCAAGTGCGCATGCCTTACGGGGTCGGGCGGCGGTGACCCAAGTAGCTTCCCACTCCATCGAATGCCCAGCATCAGCCAAGAACGCTGCTCATGGTGACTGGCTGACATGGATCAATAGACCCTAAATGATAGATGTGATGATTATCGACGACAATGAAGCTCTGAGGCTGGGGCTGAGGATTTTCGTCGAGGAAGAGTCAGATATGCGGGTGGTGGGTAAGTTCGTTTCGGCGGCAGTCTCCTTGTCAGAGGTCGAGGGGCTCAAACCCGACGTCGTGCTGCTGAGCGTGGGCCTGTCGGATATGACCGGGTTTGAGGCGTGCCGAAAGATTCTCAACCTGGCGCCTTCGACTCGCATCGTTTTCATTGGGCCGGGTCATGTCAAGCAGGTCATGGTTGCCGGTATGTTGGCTGGGGGATCAGGATATCTGACGAATGATGCTCCCCGAGCGGATGTAGTTCGCACCGTCCGTTCAAACGGTCATGGGGAGATGTTTCTCGTACCTGAGGCGGCCGAACGTGCGCTGTGGATCGCGCAGAACTTCAGGACGTTCGTCGATGTGGGCTGATTGAGCGAAAGGGAGAAGCAGGTCCTCTCAATGGTCGCAACAGGGCTAAGCAACGCTGACATCGGTACTGAGCTGGGCATTAGCCCAAATACTGTTCGAAACCATATATGTGTAGGGCCAGGATTGCGCTGTGCCTCAGTCGGTCAGGACTGCGACCTCATGGAGGAGTTCAAATCCAGTCGCTAACCCCCAGAGTGCGATCTACTCATAGGTTGCTATCCTTGTCAGAGTTTCACGATGGAGGGGCATAGGAATCTCGAGCCCACCTTCGTGCCGACGAGCTCCCTCCCGTCGAATACCCGAACGGCTGAGACCTAGCAGGACGATCTCATCCGTTGGCGGCCAACTACCCCCTTATAAGGGGGTTGGAGGAGATCGGCCGGGCTGAGTGAGACCTGCGGAGCATCCAGACAAGAGAGGACCGCGCCATCACGTTGTTCGTGTCTGGAAGGATCACCGAGGCCCAGCTCGACGATCAGCGCAAGTTCATCACCAAGCGACTTGAGAACGTCCGGGCGAAGCTGGACGATTACCGTGCCTGGGCGGCGAGCGGAGCTGAGAAACTGTGGCTAATGGGGGCTGTCTTCGCATGGGCGAGGGACGTCGGCCAGGGTCTGGACGAGTTGACCCCCGAGCAGCGCAAGGAGATTCTGCAGATGGTCGTGGAAGAGGTCATCGTCAACAGGAACGACAACGTGGACATCACGCTGGCTATACCCATCGACGGTGATTCCCCTGAGCCTGATTCCCCTGAGCCTGAGTCCGTCGCAATTGTGTCTAAAGAACTTTCACGATCAGGTTCACGTTGAAGATTTAGCTAGACTGTTTCCACGCGGGGATAGTAAGGTACTCGATGCGAGATGAGTGACCGCACACTGTTGGCAACCACGAGCAATCCAGACCGGGGATTGCCTGGGTTGATGCCGGGTTTGATGGCTCGATTTTTCTGAGGTTCGCTAGAGTCCAAATATACGAGCAAGGATGAACTCATGCCGACCAAATACAGACTGGTGCTTATGATAACGGCGGTTGCCGCGATTCTGGCCTGTTCTCCCACATCCAATGACCCTAAGGATCCCATAGTGTTCAATGATCTTGGCTGGGACAGCGCATTGTCACAGAACCGCATCGCTCAATACATCGTGGAGAAGGGCTATGGGTATCCTACTGATGTGATAGAAGGAGGTCCCACAGTGGCGTTCCCAGCACTGAGGCGGGGCGACAGCGACGTGATGATGGAACTCTGGTTGCCCAACGCCCGCGAAGCCTGGGAGGAAGCCGCGGAAGCGGGCGAGGTGGTTTCCCTGGGCGAAAGCCTGAGCAAACTCTCGCAATCGGCGTTCATGATCCCTGCTTACATACAGGAGTCGCATCCGGAGTTGGACAGCGTTGAAGATCTGAAGGAGGAGCAATACCAGAAGCTGTTCGCAACCTCTGAAAGTGGCGGCAAGGCCAGGCTGATTTCCTGCCCTGATGACTGGGTCTGTAACGCGGTGAACCAGATTCAAGTCAACAGCTACGGCCTTTCCGATCATGTCTATATGGTGGTGCCTGAATCCGAAGCGGCGTTGCACAGCGGGCTTTTCGATCTCTATGAGAAAAGGAGCCCCTGGCTGGGTTATCTGGACAGCAGCATGACCCCCTCGTTGAAATTACACATGGTCCAATTGGAAGAACCCCCCTACAGCCACCAGTGCTGGGCAACCACCAAAGCCTGCGCTTACGACGAAACAACTCTCCTAATCGCGGTGCGCCCTGAACTGCTGATGCGTGCTCCCGAAGTGGCCGGCATGTTGCTAAAGTGGGATTTGAATGCCGACCACTACGCATCCATGTCGATATGGCGAATCGACAACGACGCCAGCCATGCCGATACTGCGATCTGGTGGTTGAATAACAATCCAGGCATCTGGCGCCAGTGGGTGACGGATGAGGCTGCCACCGCCATACAGGAGGCCCTTGACGGCGTCGAGCGCGCTGAAGGCTGGCCTGACGTGTATAGGTAGAATTACCTCCGAGGGAGAAGCAGATGGCGGGAACGCGACGGCAAATCACATGGCTGACGGGCTCCCGAGCCCTGCGCTGGGGACTGCCTGTTGTGCTGTTGCTGGCCGGCTGCTACGCATATGTCTCCTATGCTATGGCATCGGGCGTGGGTAGTGTATCAATTTGAATTTCACGGGATGGGGTGACAGTGCTAGCCTTGGAGTATGGCTAAGCGCTCAAGCAAGAAGAAGGACGACCACGACTTCGCGGTGACTGCGTTCCGCGTTGTGCAAGAAGCCACTGACCAAGATGTTCCTCCCCAACCCGAGAGGGCTGGAGGGGAAGTCGATCAACAGGAAGACCTGCAGGGAAAGAACCCCGCCGCCGTCGCTCTAGGCCGCCTGGGCGGGAAGAAGGGCGGCAAAGCTAGGGCCGCAAAGCTCACACCGGAACGGCGTAGCGAGATTGCTCGGAAGGCGGCAGCAGCCAGGTGGGGAAGTTCACCTAGCTAGCCTTCTCGCTAGCCTCCTCATCGGGCGCGTTCTTTCTCCATTCAACATCATCTGTGAAATCCAAGGGAAGCTGGATCGGTTGTTCCTCAGGATGAATGTGATTCCATTTTCTCAATCGACATCAAGCTGTCAGTTGGGATGCCAAGGGTGATGCTCACCTTGTTGTCCTTGTCCACGAGAATCTGATCGACGAGCAACTGCAGCACGGGCGCTAGGCCGGCATACCAGAGGGGCAGCCATCGTAGGAATACGGTGGCTGCCCCAGCACGTCCATGTATGCGGCACATTTTTACGTCTCAGACCCCTGCGGTCGCAGGTGGCTCCAGCGGCGCGCCGCCTCAGTCGGCGAACAGATGGCCGAGTCCCAGATCGTCGGCCAAGTCAAGCAGCGCCATCATGTGATGCGCGTTGGGCCGTACCCCACCTTCAGTCCAACGCCATGCGGTGTGGCGATAGGTCCCAAGGCGGCGCGTCAGCTCTGAACACGACAGGCCAGACTCCTTCTTGAACCGCGCTAGGCGCTGCGGGAAGTCGGCGGGGAAGGCGTAGGTGAGGTCGCGTGGGGCGATGACCCACTACGTGATCCAAGCATCGAGTACACGGACGTGAGGTCATACACGGGCGACAGAGTGTCCGGCGTGGTTTGGCAGTCCTACAACGCTGGAACCTGAACGAGTCTCGAAGGGGCAGCACAAGGTCAAGGTCGCTTTGCGGTGCCGGAACCCGCATATCATTCCGGATATGACGCTTACCGACGTGGAGTTGGTGGTCGGGTATGGATAGGAGTGACTCTTTGTTAACCCGCAAGTTATGGTGTGTTACCATGCTGGACTCCTACCAAATGAGGTGAGAAACCCGTGGACACGAAAACTAGTCTGGTCATCGCCGTACCTACCGCTGTCGTAACCACCCTCGTGATGAATTACCTGCAGGACGACTATTCATTTCTCGTCTCACTTGCCATTGGAGCCGTTGCCGGGGTACTCACCGGCCTGGTGGCCTATTTCCTGTACAAGTTGGCTAGTAAGCCCTAATGGGTGGCACTTAGGAAAAGGCGGAGGCGTGGTTTGTCGAGCAACGTTGGCCTGTTTGCGTAGCTTGTCCCTTCTGTGGTAGCCTGAATGTCGCTACGGTTGCCAGCCGTAAACCCCAGCCCTTCCGGTGCCGCGAGAAGGCTTGCGCTCCTGCATAGTTCCAACTTGCCCCTGAGCCAATGGGCAATCGCTTTCTTCCTCTACAGCATGAACCTCAAGGGCGTATCCAGTATGAGCTACACCGCGACTTGGGAATCGCTCAAAGTCCCGCGTTGTATATGGCGCACCGGATACGGAGAATGTGGACCACCGATGATGACAAGTTTGCCGGACCAGTGGAAGTAGACGAAACCTATATCGGTGGGAAGGAGCGGAACAAGCACGAATCCCGCAAGCTCAAGGCTGGACGTGGGTCAGTGGGCAAGACGGCGGTTGTTGGTATCAAGGACAGGGAGACTGGTCAGATTGCCTCTAACGCCGTGGAGTCCACCGATGCGCCCACGCTTCAAGGTTTTGTGGAGTCTAGGACGGAAGCCACGGCACAGGTCTACACCGATGAAGCCCTAGCCTACCGAGGGATTAACCGCCCGCACCAGGCCGTCAAGCACAGCGTCGGGGAGTTCGTACGGGCCATGGCTCACACGAACGGCATGGAGTCCCATTGGGCGATGCTGAAGCGGGGGCATGATGGCGTCTATCACCACTTCAGCCACAAGCACCTGCCGCGCTACATCACAGAGTTTGAGGGTCGCCACAACAACCGCCCGATGGACACTGCCGACCAGATGGCGCGCATGGCACAGGGAGCGGACGGCAAGCGTCTGCCCTATGCCGACCTGATAGGCCCTAAGTCCACTACCCAGCCCGCGATGCTGTAGAAGGGGAGACATGACGCAAGGCATAGTCCACCAAATTGAACGGAATCGCGACGGTAGCTACTCGGTCACGTGTGGGACGGTACTGGACAGCATAGATGCCGCCGTGACCAATTGGCGATTCTTGACGTGCGGATGGTGCCTCAAGGAAGCCTCCGCACACGCAACGCTGGCGAGAATGCCTACGGTGCCAGCCAGTCCTGCGATGGACATGGTGATGGAGGCGATTGAGAGTATGGACTTCCCTCCGAATCCGAGCAATGGACCTGCGCTGCTTGGGACGGACTACTAGGCATGGCGGCCAACTTCGTCAACCGGACCCTATGGACGGGCGACAACCTGGACATCCTCCGGGGGATGAACTCGGAGTGTGTGGACCTGATCTACCTCGATCCGCCGTTCAACAGTAACCAGGACTACTCCGCGCCCGTGGGGAGCGCATCTGCTGGGGCAGCGTTCAAAGACACATGGAGCCTGTCAGACCTGGACGTTGCCTGGATGGGGATGATTGCCGACGAACAGCCGGCGGTGCATCAAGTCCTGCTGGCTGCGAGGGAGGCCCACGGCAAGGGGATGCAGTCTTACCTCTGCATGATGGCGATCCGGTTGATGGAGATGCGCCGGTTGCTCAAGCCGATGGGCAGCATCTACCTGCACTGTGATGACGCCGCCGGTCACTATCTGAAGCTCCTTATGGACTCGATCTTCAGCGCATCCAACTACCGGAATCACTTGGTTTGGCGGCGGGCAACGGCTCACAACGACAAGTACAACTACGGGCGGATCGTAGAGCACATCCTGTACTACGGGAAGACGGAGACTCCGTATTGGAATGGCGAAGCTGCGCACACGCCAAAGACGGACGAAGACTTGAAAAGGGCATATCCGATGAATGACACGTTTGGCCCGGTCAGGTCGGAGAATCTGACCGGGCCAAACGTCCGCTATGGGGAATCCGGAGAGCCTTGGCATGGCTATGATGTCTCCGCTAGAGGACGGCATTGGGCGCCTCCCAGGGATGGTCACTACGCAGAGTACATTGAGCAGCAATTCATCCCCGGCTACCGAAGCATTGAGGGAACGCACGCGCGCCTGGATGCCCTTGACGCGGCAGGGCTGATCCAACATCCGACTAATGGTGTCTGGCCCGGCCTGAAGCGGTACGCAGCTGCTGACCGGGGCCATTCGCCGCAGAACCTCATACTGAACCCCATCGGCTTCACCAACTACAACAAGGGTTCGGAATGAGTAGGATACCCGACACAAAAGCCCCTGGCTCTGTTGGAGCGCATCATCCTGGCCAGTAGCAATGAGGGGGACATGGTTCTTGACCCCTTCTGTGGCTGCGCTACGGCATGTGTGGCCGCCGAGAAGCTGGGTCGGGCATGGGTGGGGATAGACCTGTCGCCCAAGGCAATTGAGTTGGTAAATCGGCGGTTGCAGCAGGCCCCGCCCCTGGGAATCGGCTCCCTGTTCCATCACGGCTACGTCACGGCTAGGACGGACATAGATGCTCCCATTCCCTACCGCCAGAATAAGCACGTCCTATTCGGCCAGCAGGAAGGCGTCTGCAATGGCTGCAAGACTGAGTTCCCCTTCCGCATCTTAGAGGTGGACCATCGCATCCCCAGGTCACGCGGGGGCACGGACCACTTGGAGAATCTGCAATTGCTCTGTCCCAGCTGCAATCGAATCAAGGGAGACCGGCCCCAGGAATACCTGCTAGCGCGATTGAAGGAGATGGCGATATGAACGACGAAACGGCGAAGAAGACGCCGAAGGGCCGCCCGCCCAAGTACGCGATGCCGGAGCGGATAGACGCGTCGCCGGAGGAGATCGCCGAGGTGGTGCTAAAGGCGAAACCCAAGGAGACTTGGCGGTATGAGGAAGAGACGGGACGGAAGCGTACTAGGAAGCCCGCCTAGTTATGGATTTGGTACACAGGTATATAATTCCCTTTCCTAACTTAGCCTCGTCTGGCTACGAAGTCACGAGCGAGCCGACAGAGGAATATAACTGTGTCGCCTGGGCAGTCGGCTCGGATACTGAATGGTGGAGCCATGTAACCGGCTATCGCTGGCCAACTGAAAGAGCGTCAGATGTAGAGAGTCTGGTTCAGCTATTCGCCGACTTGGGCTATGCGATTTGTGACAACGCCAATCAGGAAGATGGTTATGAAAAAGTGGCTATCTTTGCTCAGGATGGCCGGTGGTCGCATGCAGCGCGTCAGCTAGAAAATGGTCGATGTACTAGCAAGCTTGGAATGTTCGAGGATATCGAACATGATACTGTCGAAAGTCTGGCTAGAGTCTTCTATGGAATTCTTCATTGCACGATGAGGCGGAGCAAAGATGGATGGAACGACTCGTAATCCAGGAAATGAAAAACCAATCTCCCTGCATCCGCTGACGCCAGAAGAAGCTCTAGGTGGTCTGATGCAATCGAAACCAGAACAGAGGGCTCAGCAGACACAGAGCTTCAAAAAGGGAGATCGAGTAGCAATATCTCTCGAAGCTAAAAGCTTACCCAGCGACGTTCGAGGCAAGCGCGGAATAGTCTTGGAATCTTGAGAGCGCGTAAGAGAGCAGACTGACGAGCCACGATATTTTTTGTACGCCGTTCAGGTGGATGACCCAGACCAAAAAATTGAGGTCGATGAAACCGATCTGACCCCTGCATAATAGGTGGGTTTGGCAAGTATATAAGCGCCAACCGGAAGCGCCGAGAGGCTCTGTTCGCAGGATCGCCGAATTCATCGAGACTATCAGGGGGGGATTAGACATGCTGGAGTATAAAGGCTATGTGGCGGGCATCGAGTACGACGACTCAGTAGACGAGTTGTGTGCATCGGTGATCAACAGCGGCTCCTACTCCGTGGCCAACGCCTACGCGAGGGACGTTGACGGCCTGAAGCGGGAGTTTGCGCTGTCTATCGACATATATCTTGAATCGTGTGCGGAGCAGGGCATCCAACCTGTTGCCCCGACGCCGGTTTCTACTGCGGTCGAGGGGTAGGGCATGACCAAGACCCATACGCGGTGGCAGCCGGAAGACTCCATCAAGACCCCGGACGATATTCGCGGTCTGCTCGAAGCTGCCGCAGACGAGGACCCGGGGGACGGCAGCCTGATTCGTGCCGCCCTCAACGCTATCGCCCGCTCGCAGAACATCAGTGGACTTGCTGAAAGCCTAGGGCTCAGTCGTTCTGGCCTCTATAAGGCACTATCAGAAGAAGGCAACCCGACCCTGGCTACTACTGCCAGGATCGCTCGTGCGTTTGGACTGCGGTTGCGTCTGGAACCCGTCGAGACGATGGCAGAAGAGTCCACGACCCCTGTCCCCTAAACGCGGACTGATCCTGCTCCCCGACCTCTCCACCTGGCCCCAGCGGGAGGCGTAGTTGAGGTGGTATCACGGCACCCTCTCAATCTCCCCTAGCGGGTCGGGCAATATCTCCAGGTAAATCAGGGTGGTCCCGAGCGCTGCGTGGCCAAGCCACCGCGACACAGTGTTGATGGGGATACCGCTGGCTAGCCAATGCCGTGCACAGGAATGCCGCAGGGTGTGAGTACCGACGGGCTTGCCGATGGCGATGTCTCCGGCCTTCTGCGCGTCTGCCAGAGCCTTCTTTAGCCATCTCCATGCTGTACCGCGAGATGCTTCGACGAATCGGCCGGCCCGGATGCCGCTGTAACCGATGAGATTTCGGAACGCCGCCGCCAGCTCGGGGTGAATCGGGACCTGGCGGGCCTTGTTGCCTTTCCCCCGGCGAACCCGCAGCGTCGGGTGTTCGTCGTTGAGGGAGAGGTCCGCAACCTCCAGAGCCAGTGCCTCGGAGACGCGGAGCCCTGCGCGCCACTGGATCAGCATCACGACCGCCGCCTGCATCGTCGGCGCACGGTGGATGAGAGCCTGGACCTCATTGACATCCAGGTACTCAGGGAGGTTGCGACGATTGCGCCCGGAACTTTGTTGCATTTCTGGCCCTTTGGGGTACATTCCCCGGGGCCGACGTCTAGCTATTGCCCTGTTGGTCATCGACTCTCCTGTGACATTTTAAGATGATTGTGTCTCACGCCGGCGGGCGGTCCGTTTCGGTTCTGTAATACCGGCAGTATGGCCGGTGTACCTCCTGCAGTTCCTCGCGCAGAGTATCCATGACCTCTTGGTCCGAGTCCGCGGTGTCGCAGTGGATGTGAGCCACCGGCTGCAAGCACTGGGCACAGCGAACGTCAATCTCATATTGCATCTTGTCTCTCCCTTCCATATGACCTTTCCAGTCAGTATTGTCTAGTCCGAGCGAGGTAACGGAATCCCCAGACACCAATAGCTACCATCAGGCTCGCGTTCAAAGTAATTCCTACCGTGTCCTCGAGGTTATGTGGCCGGGCGAGTACGGATGCCAGCCCGCCGACTCCTGACGACACCAAAAAGACGGACGCCAACAGTTGAAGGTATCTGCTCATTCCTGCGACCTTTCTAGGGACTTTTGTCTCATGCCCGGTAATCCCACACCCACAGTGTTTTAGAGCCACGCACGGCTTCCGTGGCATACCTCCCCCGTGTCTCTGGCCACGCTCCGCGACCATCACGGCTACCTGCGTCCTCCCTTATCTTGGTCCACCCATCGAACCGATAGATGTTCCCGCCCTGGCCGTGGACATTGTGCGAGTACGCTATAGCAGCCTTCACCGGCCAGACCTGCCACTTGGGGGCGCAGATTTGCCTCCAGAGTCGGAGCATGATTCGGGTCGCCCAGTTCTCGGCTGGGTCAGAACACAGGCGGGCCAGCTCCACGACCTGCTCACGTTGATACCCGGCGACTTGGTTGCTCACTGTGCTGGCGGACACCGCCACGCTGATCGGGAGGTCCTGCCATTCCAGGGCGTATGCCTCCTGGTGGAATGGTCGGTTGGCCGGACCCAGGCGATGCTCCCACGCCTCTAGTAGGTTATTTGCCTGATCCACAGAGATCGGCATGAGCGCCACCATTGGCACAGTCAGCAACCTTGGCTGTGTGGCCGGCTCTAGCACGGTTGCGACCTTTGTAGTGGATTCTGTTGCATCCGGCCCCGGGTGGCACCCCACGAAGCACCCACGGCGTAAATATCCGAGTAATGGTCGACATGAAACCGGCAAGCCCTGGTGATCCATGTCAGACCGTCCGTGAACTCAAACTCCGCGTACTGTAGGCACCCCACCGTGTCACAGCGAGGGTGGCCATCGCGCTCCCTGCACCGCTTCTCAAAGGCCCATTGGTCAATGGTGATCATCATGCTTGCTCCTCCGCAGGGAGACTCAACAACCCGCCGGTCTTTCCGCTCAGTTGGAGTTCTACTTCGTCCGCCAAGGTCTGCCCACTGGATAGCACCAGGTAGGGCAGCAGTGCTTCCTCCGCGTTGATAATTCCGCTGTCCTCTGCGTCCATGACCGCCTTCACGAAATTGGCCAGGGAGCGGAAACGCCGGCGCGTCTCTTGGTCCGCTGTCTTCACTGCTACCGCTCGGGTCCGCAGTATCCCCGTGGGCGTTTTCTCGCAGTCCTCCCAGGTCAACATGACGATGGTGAATCGGTATGCTCTCCGGTCCCTCTTGAAGCCCACTATCATGCGCCGGGCCTCATCATCACGCAGCCAGAGCATCCCGGTAGCACCGAACCTCTCCAGGGTGCGCTCCAGCTCGTCGCGGGACCTGTTGATAGAGACATTGGTTCCCCGTGCGTAGGTCATGCGTTGGCTACCTCCAACAGCATCTCGGCGTGACACAGTTGGTCGAGCGGGCACCAGCAGGCTAAGTCCTTGCCGCGCAACTCAGCTACATCAGCTTTTGGATAGCCTAAGCCCCTGCGCATAAAGAACCTCTGGCGTGGTGTATATGGATCACCATCCTCCCCCAAAAACAACCACTCAAATAACCGGATAGAACTCTCACGACTAAACATCCAGTCTATTGGGAAAGGATTGCCCCACTTGCTCGGCCTACCCACGTACACCGTGTTGGGCGGCATACGCCAGCCCTTGGTGCGCTGGCGCTGAATGCATCTCGGCGGCGGCGTCATGACTGTGACCCTTGTGGTGAGTTTTGTATCGCCCAGTTACTCCCACAGTCCCGACATTGACGTTGCTCGACGCCTTTGATGTCCTGCCAGGCGTTGAAGCGCACTCCGTCGCAGTGTGGGCACAATTGGTATATCCGTACCAGGTCGGCAACCATCATCGGGAAGTTCGCTACGTCGCAGCACTCACTGATTATGGCCAGCGGATCGCTGCCATCCAGAAGTGCCCGCCTAAGTTCCTCCAATTCCTCACTGCATCGCTCCTGTAGTACCCATAGGGCGCTCCGTAAGGACACGCCGGCACCGGGCAGCTCCCGCCACCCTCCAGGAGCGTTCCCTGGCTTCGTGGAGCGAAGGTCCAACTTCGCAGCCATCTGGTCAGCGAACCAGGCTACCGCCTGGTGATCCATGTTGAGGACACCTGTTTTAGCCATCACTTCCCCCCTGCGACCCTTTGCTGCTCTTTTGTCTCGCGCCACTCGACCTGATATAGTCCGAAGCGCCAATGGAAGCTGCTCCGTCAACAGTCCTAATACTGGCCCAATCTCGCGATTGGCTGGATACGACCTCGGACATCTTCACAGTCCTTTCTGTGACCGTACTGGCTTTAGCCGCATTGTTTGCGTTCTTTGTTCAACGGGCCCGATATTTCCGCGAGATAGAACCGGAGCTCAAGCTTGGTAGGGTAAGGGTCTCTCACATCCCCCCTTCGCTCGAGTGGGACTTCCCGCTACGTCTGTCAGTGGAGTACGAAATTCAAAACACGTCTAGCAACCTCGCTGTGGTCGAATCGACAAAGTTCACCCTTCACGGATCCGGTTCTTCGCTCTCTTGGGAAGGCGATGGCATCCCCGCGCCACAGCAGAGATCCGCTACCTCAAAGATCCTCGCGGCCGGCGACATTTGTATGACGTTCTGTCTCACACCGCACCTATGACCACGATCACCAGTGCGAAGATGGCCCACATAATCACGGAAAACGCGATAGCGTATTGACGGTGGTTTGCAAAATAGGCGGCAGCATCAGAGTGTTTTTCACTGAGGGCCTTTTTCTCCTTGGCATCGCCGCTGAACACCCAGGTCATCACGGCCACGGGGTGGACCAGCAGCTCGTACCAGTGCCATTGGGCTTCTATCTTCATACTCACTCTCCTGTCCAAGTGTTTTGTGGGGCCAGGGGGCTCAACTTCCCTTACGGTGTCACCGGCTACCCTGGCCCCGCCGGTGCCTTAGTTCCTGCGCTCCAGGAAGTCCACCCATTCGAGCGCGGGGTAGAAGATCCATGGGCCCACGAAGAGGACCGCTACTGCCGCCATATTCATGCCACCCCCGCAGGGATACTGGGTCTTGATGGTGTACCCGAATGGCAGCTGTCGGCGCACGGCCGGACGGTTAGCCCGCCTGTGGGGTTTGGAGTGACGACGGAGCCAATACACTGCCGGTGCTGCCCACGCTGACAGGGGACACTGATCAGGTAGTGTCGGAATGTCATAGGAGTGGGGACCTCTGGTGCGGCGCTATATATGACCAACGCAACAGCCGAAATACATCCTCTTCGTGGTGGCAGTCCAGGCGGGTTCCGTCCCGGGCTGTCACGCTGCCGTAGGCATGACCCAGCATTCCTAGATCCTGAAAGCGTTTCATGGCACGGATGTTGAACTCTGCTGGTCCGGTCCTAACGAAGAGGGCCATCCCCCAATCCCTCATCGTTGTAGAAAAGATGTCTATGGGCACTCCGGTGGGCACGTGGATCATGTACTTGTTGAGGGGGCCGAAGGTCTGCCGGCCGCGGGCGTCCAGGCGATACGCCATCTCCTCGCGGGCCACCAGGTCCAGGATTCTTTCATGTAGAAGGTCCCGTGTTTCCATCGGTGGGTTCCCAAACAACATTGGCTGCTCTAATTGCACCGGCGCCTCCACGGTCTGAGGCACGCACAAGAGCTCTACATCCTTGACCCGTGGCTTCCGTCGCCTCAATGACCCGGCGACCACTATCCTGTCGCAAGCGGGGGCCAGGAGAGCCATTAGATCGTCAGCGGCACAGGTGGCCGTTGCCGCGGGCCAGCCGGCGCTGTCAGGCATGAGCTCGGGCTCGGTATCGGCCGGCGCTTGTTTCAAATGCCCAGTAACCGGGATACCCGCGTGTTTGGCTCGGTATACTAGCCAGAGGTGGCTGTTTCCGCTGCGGAGAGCCCGCATCGCCCAGCTTGGACTTGAGCGCCATGCCCATAATGACCCACGTATCGCGGTCATCGGCGGGGATGCTGTACAGGGCGGCGTGCAGCGTGTCGGTCATAGCAAGTTCCCCTGCCAGCGCTCGTTGAACCCAGCATGGCGACGCCCGTGCCCAGCCTGCTTGTCTGGTTCCGCCTCAGATGGTTCTACAGGCGCACCGTCATCGTTCAGGAGCGGCGCATCGCCAATGATTCGTTTACGGGCCAACTCGATGTACTCAGGGTTCAACTCGATGCCAATGAATGATCGCCCATGCCTAAGCGCAACAACACCCGTGGTACCGGAGCCACAGAAGGGGTCGAGGACGGTAGCGGGCACCGGCTCAGCGTCGTGGCCGCAGGTGGGTTGCCAATCGGTGGTTTCTGAGCGCGAATAAACCCCGTGCCTAATATCATGGGTGCCCGACCCGTTGCCAGTCTGTGAAGCATAGGGGCCATCCTTGGGCTTGCCTGGATCCGTCGTTACGTGGTCATATTCGGTTGACCGTTCCACGCATCGCTCCCACGGCGCGCCACACGTGGGCTGCCAGCCGGTGGTTGTAACGCGTTGGACGTACTCCTCGCCTCGTTCACGTGCGGCTTGGCGAGCTAAAGCAAGCCGGTTTGCCGCTGACCCAGTTTTATACTGGCTTTCAGTGTTGCCGTCGTGCGGCGCGTCGTTTCGTTCAGCCAGCCGCTCCCACGGGTCACCCGTCACGCCGCAGACGCCGCGCTCGCTGGTGCCCGCCAGGATGCACGGCTCGACCAGCTTCTCCGGGAATGTCGCAAAATGGCTTCCCTTGTACGGCTGCGTGGCGATGCTCCAGACCGTGCGCTTGTTCGCGCCGTTCAACTGCGCTATATTACCTGGCTCATCTGGATGCGCTCTACGTGGACTAATTAGTTTCTGGTATTGCAGCCGGGCGATAGTATTCGCGGTATTTGAATCCCGAATCGCGTCCGCGTCCCAGAAATAATCGTTCGCCCGCCAAAGGTTGACGTGCTTCCAACGGGGAATCTGTCCAGGTGTTTCCGTCCCGTCACGGTTGCAACGGGAACATACCTTCACTAGCGTTGGCGGGCCGTCGAACATCGAGGCTTGACCTACGACCATCTCAGTCTCCCCAGCCCCACCACAATCCGGGCAGTCTATTAGTTCGTCAGACCATGCGGCAGGTTCAACCTCGTATTCAATCCCCGTCGATTGGTCCGTCCAACGGTAATCGGGATTGGGCTGACTCCGAGTTCCTGGCAGGTCACGATGGGTCCAGTACAACGGCGCCCCCGACTTGGTCAGCAGGAACACATACTCATGCGCCCGCGTCGGCCGGTCCCGCACTGATTCTGGCATCGGGTTTAGCTTATGCCAGACAATGTCGCTGCGAAGCCACCAACCGTCCGCCTGTAGCGCGAAGGCCACACGCCAGGGCAGGCCGATCAGGTCTTTGGGCTTGAGGCCCGGGGGTGTCCGATACCCGCTCTGTTCCTGAGCCACACGGTCAGCAGCCCAACCCTTTCGTGCACCGTCTGGACTAGCCCCACCACTCGCACCGTTATGAGCAAAAACGTCTCCGAGATTCAGCCACAGCGTCCCGTCCTTCCGCAGCACCCGGCGCACCTCACGGAATACCTCGACCATTCGCTCGATGTACGCGTCCAACGTCGGCTCCAAACCGTAGGCCCCATCCACGCCGTAGTGGCGAAGGCCCCAGTATGGCGGCGAGCAAATGCAGCAATGGACAGACTCCGACACCATGCCACGCATGACCTCAATGGCGTCGCCCTGGAGTATGTCCCAGGTCGGCATCACGGCGTCGTCTCCACGATCTCGTCCCGATGCGACGGACGCCCAGGGTCATATAGGGTCCATCCACACTGGATGCAGGACCAGCCATCCTCCTTATCCCCGTTGCTGGGCCGAATACGCACTACGTTCAGAAGACCATCAGCGCCACAGTGGCCACATCGCTCAGGCTTGGGGGCGCGGACCCAGGGCCTCTGGGGCGGGGTACACCCCTGATCGCCTGTTGCCAGGTAGCGGAGTATGTAGGGGCGACCTTCTTCGCCCCGCTGCCGGTAGAATTCTCGTCTTCTCCTCACCTTAGCACCTCCACTATCTCATCCCAATTACTAGGTTTCCAAAGGAAGTACTCAACCCCTATACAGCCTTCCAACGCGTCCTTCCAGTCCTTCTGGTTCGGTAGCGCCCGACCTGTCCTGGGGCTGTATCGCTGTCTTGCGTCCAACCGGCCCGTCTCGCTCTTGAGCTCCGCGAAGATCACCCTCGGCGGCCTGACCATGAGCAGGTCTGGGACGCCTGGCTCAGACCGCTGGGGTAGGGTCATGTGACTGACCATCCACCGGAACATCCGGGCGGCCCGGACAACCTGGGCCTGGAACTCCGTCTCGGTTATGGCAGCGTCGATGACCAAGCGGCCTAGCATCGGCTAGCTCCTCCTCTCCGGCGGCATCCAGGGCCAGCCCAAGAGCCGGAAGACCGTCTCCTCATCAGGGCACTCGATCTCGGTACCCCCTTGGTCCGTCACGCCACCGTAGGCATGGCCCCGCATCCCCAGCTCGCGGAATCGGGACATCATGCGAACGTTGAACTCCTTCGGCCCGGTCCTCACCACGAGGCTCATTCCCCAGTTCTTGATGGAGGAACTGAACACGTCCACCGGAACGCCGCTGGGCACATGGACCAGGAGTTTGTTCTGCTCTCCATAGCTGTACCGCCCCGACTTGTCCGCCCTTTTCTCGAGAACTGTGCCGTCCGCGACCAGGCTGTCGAGCTTTCTGTTGAGCGAGTACCAGTTCGCGACCGCTCTGCCGAACAGGTCAGCGGTGCTCGTGACCTTCGAGGCACAAAGCAACTCAATGTCTTTGACGTGGGGCTTCTTGCGGCGGATGGACCCTGCCACAGCGATCCGCTCGCAGTGGGGAGCGAGCAGGCGCAGCAGGTCGTCCGCTACTGCCTTTGCGCGGGATAGGTCGTGGCTCGTCATCCCTCGACCTCCTCACGCTGCCCACACAGCCCTCGTCTGTCAGGCCCGTACCTCGGCGTCCCCGGCCTATAGAGGTGGGTCTGTTTTCCTCTCACTCGCATCGCAATTCTCCCTTCGCGGGAATTGAGTCGTTTTGTATCAAGTTTGGGTATCCCTCCAAAGGACATCCTCCCCCCCCTCCAACCAGACGACCACCCGTCTATTGCCTCTACTCGCTAAGCGCGAGTTCCCTCGATTGCTGTACATCTGAAGGGCCATCAACTATCCCTCCTAACGGCGTCACTCACCGCCCTCATCCAGCCTCGCGGGTTGTCCGCAGCACCTTGTTTAACCTCGCTATGTGCGTGCGATTGAGGGGCAGTTTTCACCCTCCCCCTAGACGGCGGCTCCCTAAGACAGGGAACATGTAGGCGGTCTCGCCGGCTGGACTGAGTATCGGGAGGGCCGCCATTGACGAGCTTGTACTTGTGGCAATAAAAGCTATCTGCCCTCCTGTAGAGCCTGGTAGTAGAACGTGTGCAGGAACCCCAGAGGCACCCTGTTAATGCCGCCCATCATCCAGAGCCACAGCGCCCGCCCGGACCTGCCGTTGCCGTCGGTGAAGGGGTGTAGAGTCTCGTACTGACGGTGCAGCTCGTAGGACCTCTCTGCTCGCCACTCATCGGCCTGCACGAGGATGCGCTCCAACGTCCTCTCTATCGCAGGCCCGCCGGGAGGCGGTCGGTGTTCTCCAACCCGCACGTTTTGACCTGCCTCCCGCCTCAGCACGGCTCCCGGCTGGACGAGGGAGACAAAGCACTCCAGGTCACCTACGCTGATGCGACACTGGATGAGCAAGGCAATGTGAGCGTCGATCTCGTCCTGTGTCGGGGCATGGTGCATGCCCTCGATGCGATTGCTCTCACGAATGAAGTTCTCTAGGGATAAAGACATCAGGCAACCACCTCCCTTCGGGGAATCGCGGTCATGTGAACTTCCCTGATAGCGTCCGCCAGGGCCTCCACCCCGTGGCTGAGCATGTAGTCGTTGGCGTCAGTGCCAGGCTCATCGGGCATCCAGTAGGGCAGCCTCGTCTGCTTCGCATGCTTCTCCCCTGCCGGTTCGGTTATTCGCGAAGACCCACAAGAGGGACAGCGCTTAGACTCGTAGTCCCACTTGGCCCGGCATTCTTTCTTGGGACATCGCCACCAGTCGTGGTCGGCGATCACCATCGACCTGCGCCTAGGCTTGGCGACGTTTGGGATGTTCCCGGCGCTGAAACAGACCCACACCTCTGAGTGGCGGTCTCGGTACAGGTGTCTGAGGGCAGCTCTCACCGAAAGGGCAGTGGCGTACCCCTCGCAGTAGTAGCGCTCATCTCCCTTGCCGATCTTGTAGACCGCCTCCGACGCCTTGCCCCCTGGTAGGAACTTCTTAGACCCATCGGGAGCAATCATCTGAATGGACTGGACTCGCTCATAGGCTTGGTAGTGGCGCATCGGGATCAGCAAGTTGCCGTCCAACACAAGGCCGCCCTGCTGAGCGAAACCCTTTTCCACCAGGTAGAGGTGCGCACTCGGTACCTCGTGGCTATGTCGGCCATTCCGTGCTCGCGGGTCAACGTAGTCGGCCTGCATGAGCATCGTTTCAGCCTTCGCCGCCGCTTCCGCCTCACGGCGATTGCGCTCCTCCGCCTCACGTCTCTTGACCTCTGCCCGCTGGCGCTTCTCTTCGGCGCTCGGCGCGGTCTTGACCGGGGCCTCTCCAGCCCAGCCATACTCCTTGGCCAGGTGATAGAGGCTGCCGATGCTAACGCCGTTGTACCGGCCCTTGATCGACCGCCATACGGCCCTGGCGTCGGCGGCCTTGTAACGCTTGGACCGCTGGGACCATGCGTCCCATAGAGCGAACCCTGCATCGCCCAGCTCGGACTTGATGGCCATGCCCATAATGACCCATGTGTCCCGGTCATCGGCTGGAATTGAGTAGAGGGCAGCCGTCAACGTGTCGCTCACAGCGCCTTCCCTCCTGGTTCCAGTTCCAGTTCGGACGAATGAGTCGTAGCAATGAGCATCCCTTGGTAGTAGACGAGATAGTCATCATTCCGTAAGTAGGTTTTTAAATCGCTTATCCAGGCACGACGCCCGCCGTTCAGCCCATAGAATCCACGCTCCGTACACCAGGCATACCATTCATCGCCGTTGATGTCGGGTATGGGCTCTACCTCCACTGCAATGAAGGTGGTCTTTCGTCCACTCACAGTGCCTTGCCTCCATGCCGGTATGGGCGGGTGCGGTTGTACTCGAGCTTCGCCTCAATCGCCGCGTCCAGGTCGATGCTGTAGTAGGCGGCCATGGCTTGGACGGTATTCAAGAAGTGCCAAAGACTGGAGTCCGTCGCTCGTGACGGAACGTCATAGACACAGGCGTCTCTCCAAACGGTGTCTAGAGCAGAGTGGCAAGTTGTAATCCACTCGCCGAAACTCATATCCCTATGACTTGCTGGTTTATAAGGTTCTGATTGCCACGGGAAGCGCACCCGGTAAAACTCCGCCATGTCCGCCACCCGGATCACCATGTCGGCGAGCTCGGATGCGACACCTGCCCCTTCTGTGTGTTCGTGAGGACAGTCGACTATTCCACAAACCCGATACGCCTCCAGGGCCTCGCTCAGCTCGCTGTGCACCAGCGCTATCAGGTCGCCGAAGGTCCTCTCCTCGTCCCACCAGCCGTGCTCCTTGGCGATGGCGTGGGCCTCGCGCTGTAGGTCAGCTAGTTTCATCAAAGTAACCCCTCCTTCTCTTGGTCGGGCCAAACATTGAAGCGGTGAACAGCCAGTGCGGATATGAAAGCGTCCAACGTCCCAGGCCCCATGAAACGCATGACTAGCGGAACGTCCAGACCCTCAACCATCACGGAGACATGCACTTGGGTCGGCTTGCCCTGCCCATCTGGTAGCGGATGCCACTCCAACACGTCGATGGAATCTAGCTTGATCTCCAAGAACGCCGCGCCGTCGAGATTGCGGGGTTGGTCGTGAAACTGAATATCGGGTTTTTGATAGCTCTTGTTGTCTTCACTCACCGTAACGTCTCCTCACTGCTCAGGTTCATAAAAGTCCGCCTGCTTTCTACGGCTCAGGACACGCCTCACGCTGGATAGGATCACCGCGTCGCTGAGGTCTGGGTAATCACTCTCCATGCCAGGCCAATTCCCGTAACTCAAGTCAGCGACCCCGAATAGACCCTTCTCCACCCAATCGTCGATGTTGTCCCGGCAGTCGCTCTCTGTATGGTCAGGAATCCCCACCTGATAGTCACCCACAAAAGGGTTGTCGCAGTATCGACAGAATCTCTTAGCCATCGGTTTGCTCCTATATCGGACCCCAGATTTTGATATTCGCCCACTTCACGAACTCGACGATGAACTGGTGCGGAGCCCCCGTCGCGTCGTCCACCATGCGCTCGATCACAGTTCTTCCAGGTGCCCACCTGTTGCCTGTCTCCTCTCGGAACTGAGCCACGATCTCGGGCTGGTCGATCGCCCACACCAGACACCCAATCCAAGCGGGAGTCATATAGGCCGGGGTGTCGGATGGACGCAGGTCTTCAATAGTTTTCACTACTGGCTCCTGAAGGCAGCATTCGGGGCATCTCGCCGGACAAATAGGCTTGTTCCACCTGCGGCAGCATCGAGTCGCCCACAGTCGAGTTGTCAGGCAGCACGATGTAGGCCAAGAACTCCGCCTCGAAGGTGGTGATACCCGTCTCAACGGCCTCAAGTTTCGCCTTCACGACAAGGGCCAGAGCCCGCCACCGCTGCCTGACGGTTTGCTCATAGGCTCTCTCAATCTCCAGGGGGGACCGGTGCCACTTGCGGCTAGGCGTCAACAGAAACTCATCGGAGTTGCGGTCCGGCAGCGGGAGAGTAAGCCGGACCATCTTTCCACTGGCCCTGAAGCAGATCATTGCCCTGGTGGTTTCCCAGCCGTACATGAACTGGTCAGCTCCATACCGAGCAAGGGTCTTCTCGATTTCGGTCCTTGACCTGTCCGTGGACACGTCGGTGCTCGCCGCGTAGCGACCGTTACTCACGTTCCGTTCCTCCGTTCCCGCGAATGCTGGTACCGGATCAGGTTGTACGTAACCCGGTTAATGACCTGCTCATCCACGGGGCCTTGACAAGGGACGAGAGGCCGCCCCCACGATGGCCAGCCGCCGTACATGCCCTTGTAGTAGCCCCTGACCGACTGCTGCGCCGCCTCCACATCGCCTTCCCTGCGGTCCAGGGCCAGCCTTGACAGCTGCGACCAGACCCACAACTCGTCCTTCATCCACTCGGTGGGCTTGGCCTGACGGAACTCCCTCAGCGTGCCCTCCACCGTCACGGCCTCTGTTGTGTGCCTGGAGCGGACACGTCCACACGCGGGGCACATATCCATCCCAGGGAGCAACACAAGGCCGCAGCCGTAGCACGTAACATCGGGGCGATCTTCCCGTGAGGCCTGCTTGGGGCGAGGTTTCTTGTCTTTGCCCCTGTGAAGGAATCTGACGCCGTTCTCCCAAACGTCCAGAATCCGGTAGTACCAGTCCTCCATGTTCCTCACGTGGTCTAGGTACAGTGCGTACTCCTTCCCCGGCGCATACCTCATGGCGCGTCCCATCTTCTGGATAACCTCGGACAGTGAGGTCCTGTTCTTGCGCACGTCCACGACGCACATGACCGTCGGGTCATCGAAGCCCTTGATGAACTTGCAAACACTCACGAGAACGTCGAACCTGTTTGCTGAGAAATCCTCAACCAGCCGAGTGGTCTCCTCCTCGGAGTCTCGATAGGTGGACTGGCGTGCATCCGCTCCAATAGCCTGAAACGCTGTGCAAAGCTCCTCGCCGTGGGCCACATCAGCGCTGAACACGAGGGTCTTCACCCAGCGCCCGAAGTGCTCACGGCACATCCGGTCCCACTCTTTCACCACGTCGCCTATGACGACTCGCCCTCGCTCCCGCACCGCACGGTCTGTGTACTCGCCGTCGCTACCGATCTCCGCCCCCTCCATGTCTATCTCCGTCGTTGCCACGCCTGAGTAGATACGGAGAGGCGCAAGGTAGGGCTGCTCGGTCTGTGGGTTGGCGTTGTTCAGCAACCAGTCGGTGGTAACCACGTTGGTGACGTGGGAGTAGTAGTCACCAAGTCGTCTCGTGAGGGGCGTCGCCGTGAGGCCCAGAACGTGAATGTCGTCCTCTGCCGCCTGCTTCATTAGCTTCTCCCACCGGACGTGGCACTCATCGAAAACCACCAGATCAAGGCCACGCTTGATAAGGTTCCGTGCCCCAGCGGTCTGAGCAGACCAGACCTGGACCAACTCATCGCCGCCCCTGGTGTTCTTGCGCCCCTGAGCGATACCGTGCGGGATTCCGTAGAGGCTCAGGCGGTTGTGGGTCTGGCGAACCAGAGGGATGCTGTCCACAATGAACGCTACCCGCTTGCCCTTCTTCCGCGCCTCGTCGAGCAGGTAGATGGCACACTCGGTGTTGTGCGTGACCGTGAAATCGCTCAGTAGATAGCGCCCATCGCCTGAGAGCGTGAACCCGTAGTAGTCGTCCTCTCCGACGTAGCGAATGCTGAACCCCGTTCGCAGCACGTCCTTCTTCTGGCGGCGCGCTGCCGGTTGCTTACGTGGGACACGAGTGGGGATGCGGTCCACGTCTCCTGAAATCGAGACTCGCCAGTAGCACCGCCTCTCGCCTTGGTAGACCACCCACTTCGGCTTGACGTAGGCTGCTAAGCCGAGGCTTCCGGCAACAAACGCCGTTTCGCGGGCCAAATCGTCTGAGGCCGATAGGAAGTCGAAGTAGCCACGGCTGAGGTGCCCATCGGTGTCCAACAGACCGGCCAGTAGCTCCAGTCGATCCTGCTGGGACGCTATCTGGTACCGCTCAGGGATGTGCTTCAGGCGTGCTCCGTCGCCGTGGACATCGAGGTCCCGGAGGGATTGAGTCAGCGGGTTTGTTTTGCCACCTACCTGGCCCTGACTGAATGTGTAGGAAGGGGCTCGATCGGGCGATGAATCCTTCGTTAGCCTCAGCCCCCAGGCGTTCGCCGCTTCTCGACAGTACCCGACTATCTCCGGGTCGGGATTGCAGATTGAGGTGACTCCTCGTGTCAGAGAACCGTCTCCCAGCAGCAGACCCAACAAGTACGGCTCGACTGGCAGCGACTCCTGATACGATGCTGGGAACTCAACCCCCACACGAAACAGCTTGTGAAGGTGTTTGCGGTACTTTGACCAACCTATCCACTCCTTGACGCTGACATCAACGATCTCGCCGTCGCGGTTGCGTTTCCGTGTAACCGGGTCGTCCGGCTCTCCGGTCCTCATCAGAGCGAGGATATGCTCGTCATTGCATCGCCAAGGTTCGCCCTTGGTTGGGACGACTTCGACAATTGGACCGCGACTTCGTGAGACGGACTCGACCCAGCGCGGCTGACTGTCAGGCCCCATGAGCGAAGTTCCGGGCCTCACATCCTCGACGCGCATGGCGTAGCCACCCCACGTTAGGACCCGTGTGCCTGCCGGATGGCACTTGCCAGACCCTGTTGGCGCGCAGAGAATCTGCCGCTTGTGGCCGGCACGGGCAGCTTGGCGCGTGGACTCTATGCCCGCTGCCTGGTGCGGATAGAGTTGCAGGCGCCCCCTGATCTGGGGTTCTGGTATGAGGGGGATGGTCGTGGATAGCGTCACCCTGGCTCCTCCATAAGCTCCTCACGGTAGTCGTCATTCGAGAACTCTTCGGCGGGAATGTCGATGAACGGGGCCGGCTGAGCAGCATTCGCCTTCCAGCCGAGCCTCTCAGCTTGACCTCTCCACCACCTTGCCAAGCGGCGGGCGTCCTCCCTCTCAGTGATCAACTGGTCCACCCGCCCTTCGAGGGTGCGTATCCGCGCCTGCTGAGCGTTGACGCGCTGGTAGTGGTCTATCTCGTACGCAGACCCCTGAGCCTCGAACCACCCGACCGTGACCTTGAGGTCCTCGACCTCACGGTCTTTCTCCACCAGCTCGCGGTCCTTGAGCTGCAACTTCATCGCCAACTCGTCTACCTGTGCCTGTAACCTCTCGACCAGAGTAGGGGGCTTCGGCTCGTCCGAATCGTCCTGTTCCGGCGGGTTCAGCTTCCTTGCCTCCCGCTTGAGGGCGGTCCGGGTAAGGGGCTCCCCCTGCTCACGGGCCTTCTCAGCCACGGCCTCGAACTGCTCGTCAGTGAGAACGGCATGGGCCGCGCGGATGTTCTGAACAAGCCTCTGATCAACTTCTACTCCCCGGAAGTAGAAGTTGTCGCCAGTCTCATCAACTTCGTTGTCCTCCAGGTCTCTCCGCCGTCCCTGTTCAGGTGGGTTGGCCTTAGCGATTTCCCGTTCAGCAGAGGCAACTAGGACCGAAGCCTCAGTCTGAATATGACGACGCTTCAGCACCGCCGCCGCTGCTGCTATCGCTTGCGCCTTGTCGCGCACAATCAGGCGCTCGAAGTCGTTGCGTGCGTCTTGCAGAGCTACGTATGCCCGCTCGAGGCCGATAACGAGTGCCTTGGACTCAGGGGAGGCTCGTTGCAATGCTGTAGAAGTCTCAGGTCCGCTAGTCATGACGCCCACACCTTCTTGGAGTCGCGGGTAGCCAGCCAGAGGGCAAGCGCCGCCCGACAGGTCTCACTCGCAACCTTGGGGTCTGCGACCATGCGGGCCTCGTACTCTGCCTTCTCATCAGCCGTGCGCGGCAGCCGGACTGCGTAGGCCGCAACCACTGCCTCGCCAGTAATCGCCTCTATCGCATCGGCGTATCCAGCCACCTGGTAGGCGTGCTCCGCATAGAGGCCCTTGGAGCGCTTCCAGTCGGCCACCACGAGCTCGCCAGCCTTGTTCCTGGCAACCAGGTCAACGGTGCCTGCGTAGTGGCGCTGTGGATGCCAGATGGAGACCTCGGACGCCACCAACTCAAGCTGATAGTCCCTGACGAAGGCCAGCCCTCCTCGAACCGCTGGCGCCAGTGGGTCCGGGATGTCCGGCTCCCTTCCGTGCAGCAGCTCTGCTATGAGTTCATGGGCTGAAGTTCCGGCCTCCGCCGCTTCGTCACGCTCCTTCTCAGGAGACTGTTTGGCCGCTTCAATGATGCCGGCCACCCAGAGGTCGTAGACCTCCTTCTTGACGAAGGGGCCAGCAGCGTATTCGTGCAACGCACTCCTCACGCTTTCTAGCGCCGTCTTCTTGGCCCATCCGACGAGCGGTCCCGACCTGTCAATGATCTTGAGCACCGTCGTCACGCTGGGCAGCAGGTCGTCGTAGCCCGTAACCCTGTACCAGTGCTGCCCATACCTGGGAGTCAACTCCACCGTCACATCTCTGTACGCGGGCAGCAGGGGGAGGCCCTGGTTGGTTGTCGTAGTCGTCATGCTCGCGCTCCTTGTACTGCCGCGATGAGCTGGGGGTCGTCCTTGTGCTGCGCCAAGTCGGTGACGTTGCCGATCTCCTCATTCGGATAGAGCTGGCGGGCGAGGTTCACCACATCCTGGCTAGTCTTGCCGTGCGTGCCATTCGCCCATGCCATGAAATCGCCCATCGTGTGGAACTGAGTGGGGCTGCCGTTCGGCGCTGCACCTGTGGCTTGGGGGGCCGCAGAGCCTCCATTGGACGCTGGACTTGCAGCTTGTGGTGGCGGAGCCGATACGGGAGGGCTAGCTGCCCCAGCCTGCGGAGACTGTGCCGGCTGCGGCGGGCTGGGCATATCCTCTAGGTCTTGCGTGAACAGGTTGCTCAGGCTGCCCACGCTGAGCGCCGCATCTATGAGGCTGCGCTTCTTGGCCATCTTCAGGATGGTGTTGACCTGATCGGCGGGGTCCTCGTTCAACACGCGGCCAATCTTCTGCGACTCGATGACGGAAGCCCCGTCGCCCCACTTCGCCCCACACCCACCGATCTTCCCGAAGCAGACCCAGCCGCCGCCGTACTCGACCTTGCCCTTGATGATGGCCTCGGCCCCGCACTCAGGGCAAAGGCGCTTCGCCTCCCGGTAGCGGTACTTGCTCTCGTAGCTGTTGCACTCGCCTACGCCTTGGGCCACGATCTGCCCGGTCCTGATCGAGACCAGGGAGCACCTCACCTCGTACTGGAACAGGCCCTTCTCCCACTCCGCTGTCTTGTCGATGATCTCGTACTTGTCCGCCAGGCCCAGCAGCTTGGCGATCTTCTCCGCCCCAGGCTTGAGCAGGGTCGGCTTGCTGGTGCCGGGGATGGTGCCGTAGTCCGGCCCCTCCCTGAGTTCGCTATGGACCAGGGCACGGAACTCTTCGACCTGCTGGAGCGTTGCCTGCACGTGGCTTCGGCTCGGCAGCGTGAAGTCGTGATTCGTTAGGGCTATTTCTGTCGTTTGTTCTACAGTCATATCTTTACTCCTCTTCAGTGGACCGATATAGGGACGTGGATTTCGTAGAGATCCTCGCTCATACCCCCTAGCCCCCAAAGACGGTGAAGCCCAGGTTGTCATTCATGTACTAACACTCTCCTAGGAGCCAGCGCAGAATCTTAGCCAACGACACGCCATCAGGATTTCCGCCCCGCTCAATGCGGTTCAGGGTCGGCGCACTGACACCAATCTGACGGGCCAACTCCCGCACGCCTACGCGTTTAGCCCAGCGGTACTCCTTGAGAACATACGAGAGGCGGTACGTCATGCCTAATACTCCGCGTGCTCTCGCCCGTCCCAGCCGATGTAGGCGGGGAACTCGGGGCCTTCTCGTTCCTCTTCCTCCCGCTCCATGCAGCAGTCAATACACTCAAGAACCTTGTCCCCAAACGCTGGACGCCGCCGGGACTCCAGCGTGTAGGCATCTGGGAACGCCTTCTTGCAGGTGAAGCATCTACGCATAGTCAGCCTTTTCTAGCCCCGACTCTTTAGCCTGCAACCCATACCACGGCCATTTCTTCAGCAGGTGGGTCGTTGAGAAGAGCTGCCGCTTGCAGTATGGGCAGTGCGCATCGCATAGCCGTGTAGGGAGTGGCTTTCTGGCTCTCCACCTGTAGGCTATCTGGCAATGGTGGCACTTGCCCTGGAGAGTGCGCGGGGAGCCTATCTCGTAGGGATACGGCTCGGGCATGGCGGCAGCTATATAGGACAGCCTAACAAGGCACTTGTCACACCATGCTCGAAAGTTGCCATGCTCATCGCAGACTATGTGCTTCCTATCGGGAAGTGTGCGTTGATCTGCGTCTTTCAATGCCCGGTTCAAGAGTGCAACTGCTTTTAGCTGAAATGAACGCAATGTTAGTCCGGCTGGTTGAGATGATGCCCCCGGCTGGAGACCTTTAGTCATGCCCTCACCTCCTGTCTGCGGTAGTCGTCGATGTCGATGCCGGCCTCCCGGTAAACCGCGACCGCCAACATATGCTTGCACCAGCCCTTGTGCAGGTCCCGCCTGAACCGGGCGTCCGGGCACGTGCAGTGGCCGTTGACCAGGTAGTGACCGTCGCTGCCAGCCACGACGTGATGGCCGTCCAGGCCCAGCACCGGGGACACTTGCCCGACGATCTCCCGTGCCTTCTCCAAGCGTTCGGCCAGAGCTTCTATCTGAGTTATCGGCGTGACTATCAACGCCTATCTCTCCTCGCCGGCAGGTCTTCAGGGATCGAGGTATAGCCCATAGTCCTTTCCTGGCGTGTCCTCGCCCCGTTCTCCACGAACTCCCGAAACTCCTCGTCGTTCATCCCATAGACGTAGGTAGGGTTGTCGTGCGTTATCTCCGCCCAGTCCCCCGTCGGCAGCATCGCTATCCGGCGCATCCGCTCTTCCTCCTGTCTCCCCGGTGGCGCAAAGACTCCGTCGGTGGGACCCCTTCCAACCACGCCCTCACCTCGGACTCCCGCCACGCCACTCGCCTGGAGAATGTCTGCTTCGGCCGGGGGAATACGCCCTTGGCAATGAGTCCGTAGATGGTCGTCTTGCACAGGCCGGTCAGCAGCTTGACTTCCTCAAGCTTGATTAGCCGCAGTTCTTGAATCTCAGTCATCGCCATCTCTAAGTAGCTCCGTTGTCCAGGCTGGGGAGCGGCTCCCCTTCATCCTCGGCCTCTTGAGCCGCCTTCTCCGCTGTCTCCAGACGGTCGATCGCGGCACGTACGCGGGATTAGAAGTCAGGTGGCATCGTCCGGTCGCCTTGCAAGATCAAGCTGAACATCGACTCGCTGTAGTCAATCGCGTGGGCCACGTCCCGCCGACGGATGCCTGCCTCGGCGATCCTGCCCTTAATCTTGTTCCTGGCTTCTGCTGCCATCGCTATGCCTCCTCTGTGGGTGTGGCAGCCGGACGCCGGTACTCGTCGATGTCGATGCCGAGGGTCTCGCACCAGTTGTAGACAGTGGCATCGGAGACACCGAGGTACACGGCGACGAGGCCCCCCATGTTTCGTCGGCCCCTATGGACCTTGAGCGCACCGGACACGATGTCCCGTATATCCTTTTGATGCTGGGCTTCGAGCATCTCTTGGACGGTCGTTCTCATTTGCTCCGTCTCTCCATGATCAGTGACTGAGGCTTATATAATGAGGGTAAGATAAGTCACTGAGTGTTATTTGTCAATAGGTGTTCTAATCTTGGTAAGTGACTATGCGTAGAGAAAGAAGAGAAGCGATTCCTGAACGAATTCGCCAAGCACGACGCGATGCTGGGCTGACTCAAGAACAAGCTTCAGAGCGAGCTCGCTTGAGTCGCAATACCATCGCAGCGTATGAGAACAATAGATTCCGTCCATCTGAGTCGAGTCTTACCCTGCTCGCCGTTTTATATGACAAGCCGTATGAGTGGTTCTTTGGCGAAGAAGAGAAACCCCAACGGCTCCCGCCACCCCCGAACGACGAAGCGCCAGAGTCCGCAACCCAATTTGCGGCTGAGCCGCTGGGAGTAGTCACCTCGCTGGATGAAATGGGGCGGGCCTTCAACACCCGCTTCGACAGGCTTGAGTCCTACATCCGCGCCCAGGCCCCAGTGCAGCCCATCACCGCCGGGTCCAGGACAGACTATGGCCCCAGCACCTACGATACGTCGGACAGAAGCCCAGTACGGCTGTTGGAAGTCGCTTCGGCAGCGGGCGTAGGCGCGGAGGTCTACGACGAGACACCAGTCGGGCTTCTGTGGTTCCGCAACGACTGGCTGCAAAGCCACTCCATCGACCCGGAGCAAAGCAACATCATCAGCGTCCGGGGACAATCTATGGAGCCTACATTGCCGGACGGATGCTCGATCCTCGTGGACCGCGAACGCAGGGACCCGCACCAGGGCCGAATCTACGTAATGCGGACCATGGACGGGCTGGTGGTCAAACGCGCCGGAAAGGACGCTGAGGGAAACTGGCAGATCGAGAGCGAGCATCCAGCGTGGCCGCCGGTGCCTTGGTCGCACACCACAGACATCATCGGCGAGGTCCGGTGGATGGCGAGAACGTTCTAGGGAGATTAACTGTGTTGTTTGGTGACGAGAAAAAACGGAAGCCTATCCACTCGACCTCGCAGATATGCACGCTGACCACAAGATTCCTATGACCATTGGAGGCTCTAACAGCGAAAAGAATCTCCAGATGCTCTGCAGCCCCTGCAATACCAGAGACTCCATGCTGGCAGCCCAAGGGTGCAGCCCGAGACACCATAGATGAGATATAGGAGGACAAATCTGCAAGATGCGAAACGAATTCACGGCAGTGATTGAGCAAGATGGCGGTTGGTACGTTGCCTACTGCCCGGAAATCCCCGTGAGAGGAGCGTAGACAATGAATACATATATAGGAGTCTTACAGAAGAAGTACGCCGTCTTCAGTGGACGGGCGACACGGTCGGAGTTCTGGCTGTTCACTCTGATCAATTTAATAGTCGCGATTCCACTAGGCGTTCTAGGTACTGTGGTCGACTGGATCGTCTTTGTGGAGTTACTATTCTTCCTCGCTATTCTGATTCCTTCAATAGCGGTAGCTGTTCGGCGGTTGCATGACACCGGCCGCAGTGGTTGGTGGTACTTCGTCACCTTTATCCCGTTGATTGGATTCATCATCCTGCTCATCTTCCTTGTCGGGGGCAGCGATCAAGACAACGAATACGGTCTAGCCCCCGATAGTCAGCCGGGTGCGTAGAACAGATCGGTTCTAGAGTGCAAGGGACAAGAACGATGGTTCAGATGGATCATTGAGCGAAAAAGGAGATCATCGGCATGGTGCGGTGGTGTGGGGTGACTTTTTAGTTTCTTTGTAGCCACTGCAACCGACTGAAAGGAAATCGCGACCGTGGCGTACCTAATGGCGCGACTCAAGGAGATGGCTGTCATTTGAGGCCCAGGGTTGTAAGGGAGGTAATCGTGGAAGCCAATTCCAAGAATCAAGCAATGCGAATGGCCATGATGTTGCTACTGATCGTTGGGCTTCCTCTCGTCGCATGCCAGGGACCAGTCGGCCCTCAAGGGCCACAAGGAACGTCCGGTTCCACAGGTCCTCCTGGCGAGCCTGGCCCGCAAGGTACGCAGGGAGAACCTGGCCCTCAAGGTGCGCGCGGTCCGCAAGGAGAAGCTGGTGTGGCAGAGCCGGGCATGGACGTAGCCGCGATCCTGGAGACTGCGAGCAACAGCGTCGTGTGTATCAGCACCGTGGGGACCGATAATGTGGAATACCTATGTGCGACCGGTGTCTACGTAGACGATATGGGAACCGTGCTGACTACCACGCACGCGGTCAGTGATGTTCGCGACATATTCGTCATTCATTCCGTGTCTGGCAGCGTGGAGTACGAAGAGGCGCGGACCATCCCGCGATGGGACCTTACCGTTCTCACACCGGCCAACGGTCGCAGAGTTGAGAGCACTCCCATGCCTATAGCCCAGACATCGCGTCAGGGTGAACCCGTCGCCATCATTGGATTCCCAGCAAATCTCATCGCCGAGGAAATTCTCATCGTGACACATGGGGTGTTGGGCGCGAGTCTACAGTGGGGTATCGGGGTGACCGCGGCGCCATACCACGTTGTTGACGCATTCATCTCGGCCGGCAGTAGTGGCAGTCCTGTGGTTAATGGCCGCGGGGAACTCATCGGCGTGGTCACTCATGGCTGGTGGATCGATGAGGGGGGTGAAATTGATGGCCTTACCTATGCTGTAGACCTGGTGGGAGAGAGCCTGCCCTGAGCTCAAAGTAGTCATGGCGGTGGATCAGCCCGAAAACCAAGCAGATGCAGCAGGGGCAAATGCAATTAGCGTCTAAGTGCAGAATGATTGTACGACTCGATAATACCGACCGGTGTGAGGCCAAAGCATGCCAGTACGTCCATGGTGGTATGACAAATGGTGGCAAGGAGAGGGACTGCAGAAGGACACCAATGGGGTAGGTGGAGATTACGCTCAGTTTGAGTATTCTCGACCATGGTACATAACCGCCAGATGGTTGTTGAAAGTAATAATCATCGCGATACTAATTTCCGTTGGAGGTCTCACTGCCTACCACTGGTTCGATGGAGCAGATATTGCTGATGCTTTCAAGCTAACCACATGGGATGTTCGATTTGTGACCAAATGCTATGAGGCACCCTCCACGATTCCCAAGTTCATCCAAGTAAACAACGCTGGTAACATGACTATATACGTAACCTTAGGTGGCGAAACAGTGGATAACTACCTAAGCAGGAACTGTATTGAACTGAGGCGCGAGCCACCAGCGGCCAGCACGGACATCCCTGGTACGGACATCCCTGACCAGGAGGTGAGGACCAAAACGGCTGAGGACGACGTTGGGCAGCGCCTGTCCGAGTCGCGATTGGCCGAGCTGCGTCTTTTCACCCTCCAACTGATCAATAAGGACAGAGCCGACCATGGGCTGCCGCCTGTGGCCCTCGGGTCGAACCCCGCGGCGCAATCGCACGCCGAAGATATGCTCGTGCATGGCTATCAAGGCCACTGGTGGGTCGACGGTCGAAAGCCCTACATGGTGTACTCTGAGACCAGGGGGCAGAGCTACGCTTCGGAGAACGTCGCCTCCCGTGGCTGGACACAAGAGGAATGGGATGCGAAACACTGCGGCTCGTCTCTTGTGATCTGCGCTAGGTCGGAGCCCAAAGAGGCTATTGAGGATCTTGAGTTCTGGATGATGTACAACGATGCTCATGCCGACTGGGGCCATCGAGACAATATTCTGGGCAACACGCACCGGTTCGTGAACATCGGCATAGCCTGGGACGGCCGCCGGACGGCCTTGGCCCAGCACTTCGAGGGTGGCGATGTGGTTGCGAATGGCAGGCCGGCGCTCAGCGCCGACGGCACACTCTCCTTCAGGCTAACCAAGGTGGCGGAAGACATTGAAGTTGGAGCCCTTGTGACCGTCTTCTACGACCCGCCACCAAGCCCAAAGACTCCGGCACAGATCGACGCGCTCGACAGATACTGTATCGGTGGAGGCCTCACAGCAGCCTGCGATCATAAACCTGTGGCAAGGATCCTTGAGCCGCCAGGCCCTGCCTTCTACTACCCCAAACTTGACCCCAACGAGGTAGTCGCTGACTCCTGGTCGCAAAGCTCCACAAGCTTTGAGTTCACGGCCAGCCTGGGATCACGAGCCACGAGACCGGGTGTTTACACGGTGATGGTGTGGCAAGACAGCGGCAGTCCTTTTTTGTCCGATGTTTTGGTTGCGCTGTCGGTCGTCCAGCCGTGAGGAGGCAGCGTTGATCGCTGCCACAACCAAACAATGCAACGGGCGGCATGACGGCGTAGAAATCGAGAGTCGATACATGAATCCGACGGCGACGTTCATAGACGGCGACGAGCAGCCAGCCGAACACGGCAAGCGTCCAGGACATTCGCGCGGCCATTGTCCGTCAAAGCCCGCTGCCGCTTACCGCAGGTCAGCCCTTGAATGGCATATACAATGGTATACGCTCGCCACATATCCACCAAACTTAGCTACGAATTAGGGTAATTTCGAATCCCCTCAGCTCCACCAGACTTGACAAAATCAAGAACTTTTTCGCTGAAATTCCGGTTGACGCTCTAGTTGGAGACACGTGGCCTGAAAGCCAGCAGTGCTCCGAGAACACTTTGGCCGCACCCTCTTGTACCCGGCTGTCCCTTGACTCCCACTAGGGCTATGTGTAATATCATTACACACACACCTTAGCCCGACCGGAGAGCGACATGGCCAGAGTGCAGTTGGTAATGCCGGACGACGACCGAGAGCGCTTCGTTGACCAAGCACGGCGGGAGGGCATGTCCCTCAGCGCCTGGCTGCGAGCAGCCGCCCGGGAGCGTCTCGAAGCGCGCCAGTGCGTGAAGCTATTCGAGTCCCCGCAAGACGTCGAGGAGTTCTTCAGATCATGCGCTGCTCTGGATGGTCCGGAGACGGAGCCGGACTGGAGCGAGCACTTGCGCGTCATGAGCGAGTCGCGTGCGAGTGGAGCGGCCGGAGCGTGATCTTCGTAGATACCAACGTCTTCATGTACGCCGTAGGACGCCCCCATGTTCTCCAGCCAAATGCCCAAGAATTCTTCGTCGAAGCTAACCGAAGTGGCACACCGCTGTGCACTTCAGCAGAGGTCATGCAAGAACTGGCCCATGCGTACTTGCCCATCGGAAGGCTGCAAACCTTCGATGCAACGCTGGATTTGATAGCAAGCGCCGGGGTTGAGGTTTGGCCGCTGGAAGAGGCAGACGTGGCTCTGGCCCGTCAACTCCATGAGCAATATCCCGCTTTACAAGCCCGGGACCTCTGCCACCTGGCCAGTTGTCGAAGGCGTGGAGTCCGAGAGGTCAAGACCTTTGACCAAACATTCGCGACCGTATCCAGCAATCCACCAATCCCATAGAGGAGAGAGACAGGGTTGGCCGCAAGCTAACTGCCTGAATGTAAGTATGCCACGCCAGACCGAGCCGAATGCCAACAACACGCTGGGCGACCTGCTGCGGAGCATGATGCCGGGCTGCGAAGTCCGCTCAGAGAATACCCAGACTTTCCCGGATCATCCGGGCCGCCACGCCGATGTGCTGATAGCCGCGCCGGGGCGCTCGCCAGTAGTCGTCGAAGCCGAATATGCGCCGGCCGCTGAGGTCGAAAAGGACGCCTCCGAAAGGCTGGGGCTTCACGTGCAGGGACAACCCCGAACTGTCGAGGCTGCTATCGCAGTTCGCTACCCGCATGTTGTAGAGGACGCCTATGATTTGCGCCAGGTCCTCGCCGAATCCCGTCTTTCCTACTATGTCCTGCACCAAGACGGCAGCCGATTTCCCGAATCGGGGTGGCTGGGCGGCTCAGTGAGCGATCTGGCTGACATAGCACGCTTGGTGTCGGTCCCACATAAGGCAGTGGAGCAGGCGGCTGACACGCTTGAGCAGGGCATTGGGCAAGCCGCCACCCGTTTGGAGGAAATGGCCAAGCTGCGTCCCAATGTCACCCCTGTTATTGCCCGGTTGCTGGGCATGAGCGACGTTCCCCAGACCCGCCGCATGGCCTGTGCCATCATCGCCAACGCCATGGTCTTCCACCAGCGCATCGCGGGGATGCACCAGGAGGTGAAACCTCTGCGGCTGGTGTGCGGTCCCAATGTTGCAAACCCCCAAGGCGAGATGCTAGCGGCCTGGGAAGACATCCTGAAGATCAACTACTGGCCCATCTTTGCCATAGCCAAGGACATCTTGGAGCAGCTTCCCGGAGACGTTGCCACTAGCATCTTGCGGGAGTTGCTGGAGACCGCCCAGGAAGTTGAAGCCACCGGCGTCGACAACGCCCACGACCTGACCGGACGCATCTTCCAACGGCTGATCGCCGACCGGAAGTATCTGGCCACCTTCTACACCCTGCCAGCGTCCGCTGCGCTTTTGGCGCGTCTGGCCGTTGCCAAGATGGATTCCGTGGACTGGTCCGACGCCGGGGCCATCGGCAGGCTGCGCATCGGAGATTTTGCCTGTGGCACCGGTGCTCTGCTGTCGGCGGTGTACGAGCAGGTTGCATCCCGCCATGAACGCGCTGGTGGCGACTCCACATCGCTGCATCCGGTGATGATGGAGGAGGTCCTATATGGCTGCGACGTCATGCCTTCGGCCATTCACATCACCGGCTCCACCCTGTCCGGTATGCGGCCCAACGTGGGATTCAATCAGTCCCGTCTCTACACCATGCCCTACGGAAAGCAGAAGGACAGCACGGTGAAGATAGGTTCCCTGGAGTTGCTCCAAGCCTCCACAGCCTTGACCTTGTTCAATACCAGCGACCCAGCTCTGCGCACCGGCAGCGTGGGCGAGGAGACTGCTGCCCAGATCAACGTGGACATCCCAGACGCGAACTTTGACCTTGTGATCATGAATCCGCCCTTCACCCGAGCCACCAATCACGAGGGCGCTCACGCCGACATCACCAATCCCGCCTTCGCTGCCTTCGACGCCACGCCCGCAGACCAGACGGCGATGGGCGACCGGATCAACCAGTTAGGGAGGGACTCCTGCTACCACGGCAACGCTGGAATCGCTTCAGCATTCGCTGCGTTGGCCCACAAGAAACTTAAGTCCGGTGGAGTCCTTGCCCTAGTCTTGCCCCTGTCGGCAGCTGTGGGCCTATCCTGGCAAGGGTTCAGAGAGACGCTGGCCAAGAACTATACCGACCTTACCGTGTTGAGCATCGCGGCTTCGGACAACGACCACCTGTCGTTCTCAGCCGATACGGGCATGGCAGAGTGCTTGGTCATAGCCCGCAAAGTCAAGCAAGCTGAGGCAACAACAGGACGGGGGCACTTCGTATCCCTGGGCTACCGCGCCGGGAGTTTTGCCCATGCAACTTCACTGGCCGTGAACGTCTCTAGCCCCCAAAAGGCGAGACGTATCGAGGATGGGCCCTATGGTGGCACAGCCTTGATGATCGGTGAGGAATTGGCTGGAGAAAGCATGACGGTACCGGTGCAGACCGACGGGACATCATGGGGTGCTGTCCGTATGTCCGACTTGTCGCTGGCTCAAACAGCTTACGCATTGGCCCAATCAAAGCTATGGCTTCCGGGGAGCCCCTCAGCGTTGGATTTGAAATCGGCTCCGTTGGACACGCTGGCCAAACTGGGCATGGTCCATCGTGATATTACGGGTCCACGACCTCGCGGCTCTTTCGACAAGATCGCTCCAAGCCCGACTGCCACCTATCCATCCCTGTGGAACCACGATGCTAAGAATGAAACCCGGATGGTCTGCGAACCTGATTCTCAGCTCCGAGTCAGGTCGGGGATGGAGGAGAAAGCCGCCACTGCTTGGGCTACGGCCAGCCGAACTCACGTCAACCTCGATTTCAGGTTCAACTCGCAGCCGTTGACCGCCGCGTTCACCCAGTGGGAGAGCATGGGTGGCGTCGCTTGGCCAAACGTGCGGTTCCAAAATGGCCAGTTCGACTACGCTTTTACGCTGTGGTGCAATAGCACCTTGGGGCTACTGCTGTTCTGGTGGCACTCAAACCGACAGCAGAGCGGGCGAGGCAGAACGACTATACGTGCCGTCGAATCACTGCCCGTCCTGGACCTCCACGCCCTCAGCGACGAGCAGCAGCGCACCTCTGAGGCCATCTTCAACGAACTGAGAGACATGGAGTTGAAGCCCGCCTATCTTGCCGACGCCGATCCCAACCGGGCGCTGCTGGACCGCAGGATCGTCTGCGATCTTCTGGGCTTCGACGAGGATGTGTACGAGGGAGTTCGGAGGCTGTCGGCCAAGTGGTGCGCCGAGCCGTCGGTGCACGGCGGGAAGGCGCGGCCAAAGGCTGCCCAGCTCGTGATCTAGTGTCGGTGATCCCGCCGAAGCCAGAGAAGGCGCTTTCCATTCACCGGTGCTGACATGTAGTGGCTGCGCACCGTATATGCACGTTGCTACTATTGATGCATGGCTCTCACCGAACGACAGCTTCTCGACTCCCTCAGCAGGATGCCTTTCATCGACTCAGCAGAGTTGGCCGGCATCCTGGGGGAGCCTCACGCGACAGTCCACCGCGCTTTGACCGGCCTGCTGACCCCCGGCCTCGTCGGGAGGGTCAGCCACGGCACCGCCCACCTGCCGTCGAGCCGGAGATACTATCTGACAGCCCGTGGCATCCGCGAAGCTGTCCAGTTGCTCGACTTCGACACACCCTCGGACTTCGTGCGAGCCTACCCTGTTTCCAGGGAGTGGCTGGCGCTGTTGATCCGCCGGATGGACGCGGTGGCCACAATCTACCGCCTTGCAGCCTCACTCTCCCCCGGCGTTGACGGGCTCCGGTCGCACGTGGAGTTCCACCGCCGGGGCCGGTTCGACGCCACCATCACCCTCCACGACAGCCGCAGCTTCGGTCTGGTCCGCCAGGGCCTTGCCCTGCGGCGGCGGTCGCTCTACGACCGGCTGAGGGCCATAGCGGAGTACCACTACAGGCGCCGCCCCGGCACCGTCTTGATCCTAACGCCCAGCGTCTGGGAGCAGAGACTGACGACGCGGTTCTGCGAGCAACGGGATCTCCGCGACTGCTTCGTCGCCGTGGAGTCCAGGGAGGCGCTGGAGAGACGAGGCGGCCGCGTCTGGCAGAGTGTCTCGGTCCTGATTGGAGGGCGGCACCGCACGCTGGAGGGCGTCATCTCCCAGGCCAGCCCTGGCGGAAGGAGTCGAGCGGCGTCGCCGAGTCGGAAGCGGGCGTCGCTGCCCCGTCCCGAGCGGATGGTGCAGGCTGCGCCAACCTTCGGCGTCAGCCCCTCGGAGAAGCGGACGCTCGATCTCGTGACCGACCACCCGATGATCCCCCGTGGACACCTAGCCCTCTGGCTCGGCGTCTCAGAGGGCCGGGTCAGCCAGATAATGCACAGTCTCGTGAACACCTGGGGCCTAGTGGAGCGACGAGGACGACGCGGAGACACACGCTACACCCTGTCTGCTGAGGGAATACGCTACATCACCCACCGAGACCGTGCTCAGCTCTCGACGACGCGGGGCATCTGGAGCACAGCCCTCACCACCGATCGTCAGGGCCGGACAAGGCATGTGGGCCACCGGATCGACACGTGGGCGCGGCAGACGAGGCACGCCGACGGCATCACATGGTTCCTCTCAAAGCTGGAAGCCGAGGCGAGGACCGACCCTGACAGCGAGCTTCTGTGGACGGTTCCCACCGCCAGGTCCGACCGGGCCTACAACTGGGGTCAGTCGGCCATCGCCCCCGACGCCGTGGGGCACTTGGTCGCCGGAGGCCTTCACGTGCCGTTCTACCTCGAGTACGAGCTACGCGCCCGCCACCCCAGGGGAGTCCTGGCCTGCCTGAGTCCCTACATGAGCTACTACTGGTCCACCGAGCCGGGCGAAGACCAGCCACCGTTCCCCACCACCCTCTTCGTAGTTGACACTGAGGAGGTCGAGGCCACCTACGTGCGCACGGCGTCCCAGTTGGCCACCATGTCGCTGCCCATCCTCGTGTCTTGCCGGCCCGTTCTGTCCACCGCAGGAATCCTGGGGCGGTCCTGGCATCCACTCTGGGAGCCGGAGTCCCCACGACTGGCACTGTCCGGGCTCCGACTCTACCAGTGGGACTCACTCTATCACCGGATGCGTCATGTCCTGTAGGAGGAAGATAGATAGGGCCGATGCGTCCCTATCCCCCGACATGCTGTCTGGGGGCTGCAAAGTTGCTTCGACGGGGTGCTTATCGAGGTTCGCCGGTGCCACAGACCGACCAATCTGCCCCTGTTTTAGCTACGAAACGGGCCGAACGACCCTCTGACCGGTCAGCGCCCGAAGATGCAAATGAATGAAAAGCCATGCTAAACTACATTGCCTCCCCGACGATGACCTGATTGCACTTTTGCAACCCCTGACGCATCATCCGATAGCGAAGAAACAGCTATGGATGAACCTGTCCGGCTGGTCGGCACAGCTGATCCGGGCGGGATTTGGCGTGTCGGCGGCGTCCGCGGCCCAGTGTGGCCCATCGGTTTTGCGGCGAAACGATGTCGGGGTGCGTGACATGATTTTGGGGCATGGGTAGGAACGGACATCCCGGGCCAGCCAGCTAACGCTTTCTGCCACATTCGGAGTGTACTGACCGAAATCTGTTAGCAGTACCTGTAAAGGGCTGGTTCCACCGAAAAATGGATGGAATTGCTAAAGCGGGCCACCCCCTGTAGAAAACGGAAATGACTCCTGGGAAGCCAAAGAGCAACGGCGGGCCAGCATTGCGGGCCGACGACAGTCAGCCCGACCTCAAGTGGGTTGTGGAGTGGCTCGTTGAGCGGGAGGGACAGCGCCGGACGGCGGCCCTCCTGGGAGTGAACCGCAAGACAGTGGTGCTGGCCCTGCGCCGGGAGCGACTGACGGGCAGGATGACCCTGGCCGTGCAGCGACTCATGGCCAACCTGGACGACCCCGGATGGGAGAGAACGACGCCACTGGACCGGTTGGAGGCGAGGATGAGGCTGGCGATTGAAGCCGTGGACGATCTGGCTAGGCTCGTGGAGCGTCTGACCCGGCGCGTGGAGGCCCTGGAGGCGGCTCGGCAACCCGAAGACGACGTTGGAGACCAGGCGGCGAATGCGCCCGAGTCCGAGGGCCGGGTTCTGCGTCTGTTCAACTGGAGGCGGAGGCGCTATCCACGTAGCGAGGAAAAGAGAGATGGATGAGCACGTCCGTTGGGTGACGAAAGCGGAGGCGGCGCGAGAGATGGAAATATCCCTGTCCACCCTCGACCGGAGGGATCAGGAGTGGAGAGGTCTATGTGCGTATGCACGGGCTAGAGTACGTGGGCGACGATGAGCTGCTGCGTCGATCCCTTGGTCGGGAGGACAAGCTTCAGCGGACGGCACGGGAGTTGGATAGGACAGTCACAGAGTCGGAGCGGGAGCGAGACGTGGCCAGGGAAGCGGCGTTAGCCAGCAGACAGGCGCATAAGGAGCTTGAGGAGGCGTACCGGAAGGAGACCGCCGCGCACAAGGAGACGAAGGATCTGCTGCAACATGATCCGCGTGATCGCCATCGTGCTATTCGTGCTGATGGTCGGCAGCGTTCTCGTGTGGTGGTTTGTGCTGAGATAGGGGCGCCGCCGCCAGCCCTTCGACGTTCCTGCCAGCCCGGACCTCCGGTTCTTCCAATGCCATCCGCGTCTCTTACGCGTCGATGTTCCATTGTCCCCAATTCGTAGCTGCCGATGCCCCATCACGCAATCCAAAGCCCATGTTCCAATCACACCCGCGAACGCCACTGCCATTTTGTCCACTTTCGTAGCTGCGACTGTCCAGTAGGGGTGGAACGAGTACCGGAATCAAATTGCTCGCTCCGATTTAGCAGGATGCCCCATTCACCCCGATTTCAGCTACGGAATCGCCCGAACTGCAACTTGCCGCCCCGTGCGATCTCCTGTACACGGGTATGACACCGCCAGCGACCCCTGGCATCTCGCGCCCCGTGAGGGAGGCTGTCAGCGAGCGTTTAGAGTACGGTTGACAGGAGCCCAGCCCATGTCGCACTATCTTGGTAAGACTCGATAACAAGAGGTGCATATGCCGCGAACGACCAAGACCATCACCTTCTCCTTGCCACCAGAGATGGCTAACCGGGTGGACGAGGTGATGAAGCAGCAGGGACGGTCCAGGAGCGAGTTTCTTCGGGAGGCGGTGCTCCGCTACATTGAGGAGTGCGAGTGGAGACAGCTGCTCCAGTACGGAGAGGAGCGGGCTAGGGAGAAAGGCATCGGCCCCGAGGACGTGGCCGGTCTGGTGGAAGAGTACCGGGCCGAGGTTAGTTCCTCGCGTACATGAGAGTCGTCCTAGACACCAACGTCATAGTCTCCGGTCTGAACTTCCCAGGCAACGAGCGCCTCGTTCTCGAACTGGCTCTCAGGGGACGGTTCGAGTTGTGCCTGTCCCCCTTCATCTTGGAGGAGGTTGCCGGGGTACTTGGACGCAAGTTCGATTGGACCGAGGAACGCTCGTCCCAGGTTCTCAGGACGCTGGGGGATGCCGCCACCATCTTCGAACCCCGCCGGCTTCCGGAGGTGATCGAGGGCGGCCACGCCGACAATCGCATCCTGGAGTGCGCTGTGGAGGCTTCCGCCGACTACCTGGTGACCGGTGATCGGCGGCATCTGTTGCCTCTTGGGGGGCATCAGGGCGCAAGAATCCTCAACGCTCCCCGCTTCCTGTTGTTCCTGGGGGAAGGATGACACCAGACTGTATGTGGCCTGCTTCGTTCGGTGATGAATTTGGCAAGGAGGTTTTTGATGTCGCGAAGGTCATCAAATCGCACCCCACATGACGAAGCTGTAGCAATCCTCGAGCAACTCGTGACAAAGAACCTGGGAGGAGCCCTGGATGCCACGGCGGCATGTAACCAGTGCAGCGAAGACCTCACGATAAACCTCGTAGCGGGAGCTTCCAGCGTCAGTCGAGAGAAGCTCGTGGGAACGGTACGCCCCGACATCAGCTTACTTGATGAGAATGGCGAGGCTGTCAGGTTCATAGAAGTCGTGGACAGTCATGCTCCTGAGGGGACCGTACATGAGCAGGCCCTTCGGGACGGCACTGAGGTAGTGGAAATCCATCTAAGGACCGAAAGGGAGTTCACAGGAAGAAGAAGGAATAAAGCCTTGGACGCGGCCCTGGCAGCCAAGGCGAGACTACAGGAACTCGCCGCTGGACGGATCGTTCTAGATTCCCACAATCTGCTTTGCCGCAGGCCAAGGTGCAGAGAGTGTGGCACACCGCTACCTCTGAGAAAAGTAACGGTCAGCACAAAGGACTGCTGGAAATGCAGCCAGAACGTGAACGTCGCTACGGGAGACAAGGACGGTGAGAGCCTTGAGCAAGACTATTTCACCACGGAGGAGATCGAATTCGCTCAAAAGAACGGTGTGACCCTTGAGCGAAGATTCAGTTCCACCGTTGGAGGAAAGTATCTGGCCAACGTCTGCACAGGGTGCGATCAAATCCAAGGAAACTGGTTCCTGTACATGGACCCGTTTCACGACCGGTTCAATCTACAAAAGGCGGAGCGGCAGGAATACGGACCCTGCGACCAGTGTGCCACCCGTTACTGTATGACTCATGGGGAGTACATGGACTATAGGGGCGGCAACCAATGCCCCGCATGCTTGGAAGAAGCGGAAAGAGTCATGTGCCCGAACAACCCGGACAGAGAATGCTTCTATCCCCAAAGATGCGAAGAGAACGGCTGCTACTTCGTTAACCGGGAACAACAAAGGCGAGACCAACTAGAGCAAGCGGAACAGCAGCAACGGATAGACCAGGAGCGTCGAGAGCAACAACAACGAGAACGGGAAGAGCAGCACGAACAAGGAAAGCGCCAATGGGCAGAGCTTCAAGAGTGGTTCGACCAGCGTCGGGGGGCGAGTTGACATGCTCTACATTGACGGCCTCATGGCGAGCTTGGCGGACAGACGGAAGGTGTTTCATACAGAGGCAGACTTCCAGCACGCGCTGACAGCCGGTTCCTTGACAACGGCCCCTTGGGTGAGCCATGATACGGAGTAAGACTCAGTAATTACACAATGGAGGACAGCATGAAGAAGCAACACCACTCACTCACACCGGCGGCCCTCTATGCCAGGGTGTCCAGCGACCGCCAGGACGTTGACCTGTCCGTGTCCGCGTAACTACGGGCGCTCAAAGACTACGCCAAAGCTAATGGCTACTCCGTGGCCCGCGAGTACATAGACGAGGCCGAGAGCGGCCGCGTGGCGGACCGGCCCCAGTTCCGGGAGATGATCGAGGAGGGCAGCCAGCCCAAGGCTCCCTCTGAGGTCATCCTCGTCTGGAAGTTCAGCCGCTTTACCAGAAAGCGTGAACACGCCGTCGCCTTCAAGTCCATGCTACGGCGCAAGGGTGTGAGGGTTGTCTCCATCACTGAGCACGCCGACGACAACGCCACCGGCAGGCTCCTTGAGGGAATCATCGAGAGCGTGGACGAGTTCTACAGCGAGAATCTCGCGCAGGAGGTCGTTCGGGGGACGCGGGAGGCGGCATCGAGAGGCTTCTTCCTCGCCTCGAACGCCCCCTTCGGCTACAAGAGGGTCAAAATCAGCGACGGAGCCAAGGAGCGTCCCACGTTGGAGGTCGACCCGGCCACAACCCCCGTGGTGAAAGAATTCTTCGAGAGCTCCCTCAGAGGCAACGGCCTCAAGGAGATATGCCGGGAGCTGAACGACCGGGGCGTCACCAACCGCGGCAAACGCTGGTACAAGGGTGGACTCCACTACCTGCTGACCAACGAAGCCTACACCGGCGCAGCCGTCTGGGGCCGCACGTCGAAGGGAGAGAAGGCCCAGGACCCGGTAAGTGTGGAGGGAGCGTGGCCCGCCCTGGTATCCAGAGAGCTGTTCGTCGCCGTTCAGCAGGCGATGAGTGAGCGTGCCCCGAAGGTGCAGAGACCCGCGAGGGTTGGGAGCAGGTTCCTGCTGAGCGGTTTGCTGAAGTGTGGAGTGTGCGGCAGGCCCTACTCCGGCCAGGGGGCCAAGAGCGGCCAGTTCGCTTATTACATCTGCGGCACCCTGTTCACGGAGGGCGCAGGGACGTGCAGCGCCCGCTACCTGAACGCTCCCAGGGTGGAGGAGTTCGTGGTGGAGAAGATCAGGGAGCGGATTCTGACCGAGGAGACCATCGTTGAGTTGGTGACGTTGGTGGCCGAGGAGATAGACGCCATGGCCGGGGAGCTATCCGGCAGGCTAGAGGTCGTAGAGGCTGAGCTATCCGATGTGAGGAAGCGTCTTGAGCGGCTCTACGAGGCCATTGAGACCAGCGAGCTGACGTTGGAGGTCCTGTCGCCCCGCATCCTGTCTCTGAGGCACCGCGAGGAGCAGCTGGAGGCTGCGCGAGACGATGCCGAGCGCCAGCTTGAGCAGAGGAGAGTGGAGCTGCCTAACACCGAGGAGATCAAGGGGTACGTGGCGGACTTCCGGGAGTTCTTGCAAGAAGGGACGTTCCCTGAGCGCAAGGCGCTCATCCGCAACTTCGTGGAGGGCATCGAGGTGAACGGAGACGAGGCCGTTCTGACGTACACCATCCCCATGCCGAACGACGGCGTGACCTCGGAATCGGCCTCGGTTCTTGATTTCGTCAAGTCCGGCCCACCAAACTTGACGGTAGACTGTACCATTTTTGAATTGTGGGTGGCCCTGCGAGCTTCTCAGACCCAGCAACTTGATCCTGATGGGAGGATCAGAGTAAGTAGCGTCAATCTCAACACATAGCGTACAGATGGCCATCGTTGTTGCCCACCTAGAGGATGTCCCCAACAAGCAAATGCCAGGGACGATGCCGTAGTGGGCGGCCATCTCTTGGACTTGGTAGACAACCACTGCTAACCTGAGCGGTCAAACCGCCGTCGAACGGGAGGCCAACGAAGGGAAAGGCTGATACCCTGTTTCTCGGCAGTGAAATGCGCCATAGTCAAACACGCGCTGGGAGCGCCTCTTGGACGATATGCTCTCCGTCCCCGGCTGAGGGCGCGTGGCTTCAGCAGAAGGGCAGGCCTCCAAGAATGTTATAAGTTAATACGATGTTCCGTGCGCCCGATTCTACGCCCTACGCTGGCTAGGGCTCAAGAAGACCTCTTTTTGGAGGCCGCCCGATCGCTTTCTCGACGCATCGGCCTCAACATGTGTAGCAACCACCATCGCCGGCTAGCGGGAGCCAGACCAAGACCTCACGAACGGACACAGACACTTTCATCACCTCATGGTTGAGTTGTCTGTGTTCCCTTCCGTACCATGAGGCAAGCCGGCCTACTTCAAGGTGATCGGCTGGGGCTATTACTACATGGTCACGGTCATGGATGACTACTCACGCTTCATTATTGCCCATAAGCTCCAGCGGGACATGACCTCCGACTCTTTCATCGAGGTGGTCCAGGATGCGGTGGACAGGACCGGCATGACTGAGGTCCCGGTGGCAGACAGAACCAAGTTGCTGAGCGACAACGGCTCTGGCTACGTGTCCCGAGCCTTTGGAGACTACCTCAGGCTGATAGGCATCAGGCACATCCTGGCCACGCCTTACCACCCTCAGACCAACGGCAAGCTGGAGCGCTATCACCAGACCATCAAGCGGGACGTCAACCAGGTCCCCTATGAGCTGCCGTCGGACCTCGATGCAGCCATCGCCTCCTTCGTCAGCTACTACAACTACCGGCGCTATCACATGGCGCTGGGCAACGTGACACCCGTTGACGTGCTCACGGGTCGGAGGGAGCAGATACTACAGCGCAGGAAGGATGTGCAAGCCCAGACAATCGACAGGCGGCGGAGCTACAACAAGACCCTCAGGGAGCTCACTCTCAGCTCTTCATAACAATAATCTTCTCGGATAAGAAGCCGTGCGTCCGGTCTTCCAAGCTGCTTGGCACGCACCCGCTCAACTCGTTGTTGCCGAGCCACAGCGATTGGAGGTTGGAGAGGCCGCCCAGCTCCGCCGGTATCTCCCCGCTCAAGGAGTTGGTGTGGAGGTGCAGATTTTCCAGGTTGGAGAGGCCGCCCAGCTCCGCCGGTATCTCCCTGCTCAAGCTGTTGTGGTTGAGATTCAACGCTATAACGCGCCCGTCGTCGTTGGTTTCAACGCCGTACCATTCGCCGAGGGGAGCGTCGCTCAGCCAGTTGTCGTTGTACCACCAGTTCTCACCGTTCGTTGCGTTGTAGAAGGCAACCAGCGCCTCCCGGTCCGTTTCGGCGGAGCCGGAGACCGCGGGCGGCGCTGTCGCAGCCGCAGTTCCAGGCGCATCGGTGGCAGTGGGGCTGGGCACTGGCGTGGAAGCCGTCCGTGCAGAGGAGGCCGGCATCTCCGTTGGGGTAGACGCGGTCCGGTCGGGGCCTGTCACGCCGGACGGCTCATCAGAGCCGCAAGCCGCGAGGCCGCCGTGAGGGCCAGCGCAAGGATAGCGCTCAACAGGGTCACATATCTTGTCGTGCATGTACGGGTAACTTTCTTTCTCTCCCGGTCTTGACCGGCACCATATATCCACAGATTCGTACGGATAATATACCGGAATTTCTATGGGTGTCCATGCTGTGTATGGGGTCAGGAGACACCTGTTTCGCCACTCCCAAATATGTGTTGGTATGTCGGCTTCCGCGGGGATGAGCGGGCGCCCCATGCGCCATAGCCAACACAACCCGGGAATACCAAAAGCGGTGTTCCTAAACGTGTGTTGGGTATGGCGCACGGCACCGCCCATCCTGAGCCTATCTGGTTCAAACCAGCAGAGGGTCGGGAAGTCGGTCTGGTGGAGGCCGGTCTGAACCAACCTGGGATAGCAGATAGGCATGTCAATGCCCTTCTTAACCCGGTTTACCCGTATTGCCGGGCGGCGTCCCGATGGGTTCTAATGAACATAATCCTAGGGATCAGGAAATGATCTTGTCAACCCCCGCAGGCGGGCCAAACCCGCCGCCCAAATAGCACGGCCCCTTGGGCGTCGGCCCGCAGACGCGGCCTACGGGCTTGTCTTCACCGCCGTGCCGTAGACGAGTATCTCGGACGCGCCTGAGGCGATGCCCGCTGTGATGAACCGCGTGGCGACGATGGCGTTTGCGCCCATCGCCTCCGCCCTTTCGCACAGTCTCTGCAGGGCGACCTCCCGCGACTCGGCCATCAGCTTCGTATACTCAGTGATCTCCCCGCCGGCTATGTTCCGGAAGCCCGCCATGATGTCTTTGCCCAGGTGCTTGGCGCGCACCGAGTTGGCCATGACCATGCCCAGCACCTCGTCGACCCGCCTGCCGGGAATCTCGTCGGTCGTCACTACGATCAATACTCTACTCCTTCGAGGTCCTCGTCCTTCCGGTCCCGGATCCGCTGGAGCACGGCTACCAGCACAAGGACGACGGTGCCCGCCACGATAGCCGGCACGGCGATCTTGATGAGGATAGGGACATCGTCCGCGTCAAACAGGACGTCCAGGACGGACACGAACCAGTAGGCGGCGAGCACCGCCACGCCGCCGGCGACCACGATTGCCGCCGCCCAAGTCGCAACCTTCATGGCGCCATCCGGCCTGGACGGCGCGACAGGTCATCCGCGAGCTCCTGGGTGCCGTAGCCCTCATTCCGGACCCGCAGGTCGACGTAGACCAGCACACTGCCGGCGTAGAAGAAGGGAATCAGCAGGGCGGCGATCACTCCCAACCCAACCTCGACTACATTGACGCTGGCTAGGGAGACTATGCCCAACACGATCCCCACCGGTATCGCTGCGGCAATAGCGAGCAGTGTGAAGACGACCCCTATGCCGAACAGACGCCACCAGCTTTCCAGGGTGAGCTCCCGGCTCCGTTTGAGGGCGGATATTCCATCCCTGCCCTCGATGACGACGGCGGGAAGCGCGAAGAACCAGATCACCAACAGGTAGAAGAACAGAGGAATGCCGATCAGGATGAGCATGAGGATGGCCGACGCCACGAGCGCCACAGTTACGATTACGGTGACGACCGCGGTGGGGAATAAGACCCCGAACGCGCGGGAGTAGCACGTCACGATGTCCGCCTTACGCCCCGTGAGCACATCTCCGACGCAGAAGACGGCCGCGGCCCCGGACGGGATGCTGAGCAGGAAGGCGATGAGCGGCAGAACAAGGTCGCCCGAATTGAAGGATACCGAAGCACCGTCGTCGAAGGAGTCGCCGGAGCCTAACGCGGCGCCCAGTATGTACGGAATCTGGGGGGTGAGCGCGATGGCGAAGAGCGGGAGAAACGCCTTGGCGTACGTGCTGACGCTCTCAGCGATCAGCCGACCGAGGTCGCGCGGAGGGATGCCCGATGGCTCCGGGGCGCCGTCAGGGTCTTCCGACTCGGCGGCATCCTCGGGGGGACGGTAGGGCCCCATCTCCTGCCGAGGCGCGCCGCACTCTCCGCAGAACCTGGTGTCGTCCGCGTTCTCGTGACCGCATCGTGAGCAGAACATCGCTCGCCTCGCTAGCCCCGACCGCATAGGAGGATGCGGCGCCGCTGTTCCCCGAGCCTGGTGTCAGGATACACCAAGCCCCTCGGCAAAGTAAACGGCGTGGTGCTGGGTGGCGATCTCTCTCGCGGGACATGCTCTTGTCTCATTCGTCGATTGCTATGCCTTTTGAGCCAGCACTATCAACGCAAAGTTTACGTCCCCGAAGTGTGTATCGTCAGCACATTTGGGACAGCTGATGGGGAATTGAGAAGCGACAATTAAAGCGATTGTCCTGGCTCAGGTAGGAGAGTAGATTCACGGAAGTGAAAGGAGCCAGGATGCAGGAAGTCAGTCGAAGCTACGATCAAGCCGACGAGAACGCCAGGCAGGTGGTCCGACGGACCAGAAACGTTACACGTCGCAAGTACACACCTGAGGAGAAGGTACGGATCGTCATAGAGGGGATCCGCGGGGAGATATCAGTCAGCGCCTTGTGCAGGCGAGAGGGAATCAACCCCGGGGTCTATTACAAGTGGCTCAAGGACTACATGGAGGCGGGCAAGTCGAGGCTGAAGGGTGACACGCTACGGGAGGCGAACAAGGCGGAGGTCGATGCCTTGAAGCGCGAGAACGAACGGCTCAAGGAGCTTGTTGCTCAGCTGTCGGTGGAGAACCTGGTCCTGAAAAAAGCCTCGGTTAGAGCCCATGGGCAAGCCCTATCTGAGAAGGGAGGCCCAGCTCAAGGGGGAGGTCCTTCATATCGTCGAGAGGTCTCCTCTGCCGGCCAGGCAGACCCTCCAAGAGTTGCAGATAGCACCCTCGACCTACTACCGCTGGAAGAGCAGGTATCGAGACCAGGGGTTTAACGGTCTGGTAGACCGGCCACCAGAGCCCAGGCGAGTGTGGAACCGGTTGGCTACAAAGCAAAGACGGTACGTGGTCAGGTATGCGTTGGAGCACCCATCGTTAAGCCCCAGAGAGGTGGCGACCACCCTGGTGGACGAACAGGTCATGTACGTCTCAGAGTCCACCGTATACCGGATACTGAAGGAAGCGGGGCTCATCAAGCCGCCCGAGACCAAGGGCTTCCCAGCAGGAAAGGAGTTTCACACCAAGACTGCCAGGCCCAATGAGCTATGGCAGACCGATGCCAGCTACTTCTTCGTGGTGGGTTGGGGCTACTACTACCTGATCAGCGTGCTGGATGACTATTCCAGGATGATCGTGGGCTGGAGGGTGCAGACCAGCATGAGCAGTGCCGACATCATCGAGGTGGTCCAGGATGCGGTGGAGTTCACCGGTCAACCGACGGCGCCTGTAGAGCCAGGTCCAGCCCTTCTGAGCGACAACGGCCCAGGCTTTCTGTCCAGGGCGTTGGACGAGTTCCTAAGGGCCAGGTTCATGAAACACATCTTCGCCTCACCTTTCCATCCCCAGACCAACGGCAAGTTGGAGCGGTACCATCGCACAGCCAAGGCTAAGGTCAACGTCTTTGTCCACCACAGCCTGGAAGGGCTTGTAGCGGCTATGGAGGGCTTCGTAAGGTACTACAACTACGAGCGCTATCACGAAGCTTTAGGGAACGTCACGCCGGCGGACATGTACCACGGACGGCAAGACGCCATACTGGCGACGAGACAGGAGGTGAAGCAAAAGAGTCTAGCCGAACGGAAGTTGGCAAATCTGAGTACTGCCTGAGCCGGTTAGCGTCCAAGTTGCACGCTTCAAAGCCTCCCTTTCTGTCCTACTTGTTTTGACGACGTACATCTCGTCGTCTTCCAGGACCTCGTGCAGGATACGGAGCTCACCGGGATAGGTGGTGAGGTTCTCTCCAGTGAAGAAGTTCAACAGCCCTGCCATGAGGCGCTCCGGCACGCTGGGGTCGTTCCGACTCCACATGGTCGAGCGCTCCTGCCACTGGGCGTTGATCCGGTCGGACTTGGTCATTCCAGCATGGCCCGCCGTGGGGAGGACAGCACTAGGCGGTGCTGAAGACCAGGCAGGTGTTGCCGAAGGGGGAGGAGCGGCTTTCACTTCTCGCAGCCGCTCGGAAAAGTTCCGGGCGTAGCCGTCTTGTACGTCCCGCATCGTGAAAGCCTGGGGGTCGCCATGGCCGACCCAAGCGCTGTAGCTCCGCCCAGTGAGGGTCACCTCGCCTGTGGCATCAACATCCACCGATTCCATGTTGTGCAGCGGCATTTCCGTGATGAGCTTGTTCATGCCCTTTTTCTTGAACAGAACGACCCGCCTTCCGGTCAGCACTGCTATGCCGTCGTACTGCCTCATCCGATCCAAACGGTTAGCGCCTACGCGAAATACGTTTTCCGGGCCCCAAACACAGCCCACCAAGGACTCGATGCTGTCGTTATCGTTCAGCACATCGTAGAGCATCTGGCGCTCTCCGTCGTGCTCCTTGGGACCCCAGGCCGGCTGCAACTCCCGCCAACGAGTATCAACCATGCCCCGTTTATTCTGTGCAGCCATCGCCTTACCTCCTTAATCCGTGGCCATGGATGGACAGTACTCCCATGTTGCCCAGCTTAAGGCCTATCTCCCCGGTCAATATGTTGCATCATTGCATGGCCTTCAGAATCCGCCCCCCCCAGGAGGCAATGGAGCCCCGGTCTTCGCACCTCAGGCATAGCTGGCCCGGTGCTATTGGACTCCAAGTAGCCAATCCCACGGGACCCCTGTGCCCGCAGGCCGGACAACGAGTAGTCGAGGGCATGGGCCACGGCCGGCTATTGAATGCTGAGCAGATAGTTGGCGAATCTGAAATCTAACCAGTCAGTGCGGCAAACTTGTGTGACGGTCAGCTCCTTGCCGCTCCGGTCAAATTCTTGGTCGGTACAAGCCGACAGATATTCCCGCATATACCGCTCTTCGTCTGTTTCCTCTCCTTGTTCTTCCGTTTCTGCACGCTCTGCCTGTGCCCGTAATTGCGAAAGCTCCTCATTAGCCTCTGTCTCCGCCAGCTTTGCGCTATCGTCGTCTGAGAAGACACCTATTCTTGTCTCTTTTACTGTCTCATCCCCTGCCTTCGCCCACATGGATTGCCTGTCGTCATTGTAATCGGCGTGAAACATCAAGCTGTTGCGTATGTCCGACACCACATCATCAATCGAGCCGATGTCGAGTGATGCATTATCCCCTCGACCAATACGGATCCCATCCATGTAATACTGCCAGTCAAGTCTAGGCGTCAGGGGAATCGCCGGCTGAGCGCGTGGCGGCGGCTAGCCTGTTCTGCTTGAGGCGGTAGCTCTCCCCGTTCATCTCAAGGATGTGAACGCGGTGTGTGAGGCGATCCAGCAGAGCGCCTGTGAGTCTCTCCGAGCCGAAGACCTCGAAGGGGAGCTCTGCGCCGGTCTTGGAGAGTGGGACGAAGCCGAGTTCGTCGACGATGAGCAGCTTTAGTCGGGCCAGCTTCTTCTGGAGGTTGAGCAGTCGTCGCTCGTCCCTGGCCTCGATCAGCTCGTGGACCAGCGAGGCGGCGGCGGTGAAGCCGACCGACAGCCCCCTTTGGCAGGCGGCGAGTCCCAGGCCGAGGGCCACATGGGTCTTGCCAGTGCCACTGTTGCCTATGGCGATGACGTTCTCTCGCCGGTCTACGTACTCGCAGCGTGCCAGTTGCATCACCAGGTGCTTGTTCACCGACGGCATGGCCAGGAAGTCGAAGGTGTCGAGGCTCTTCGTGGCAGGGAAGCGCGCAGCCTTAATCCTGCGGTCCACCATGCGATGATGGCGGTCTATCAGCTCAAGCTCTGAGAGCCTCAGCAGGTAGCCCGGATGGTCGACGTCCTCTGCGGCACACTGGCCGGCCACCTTGCCGTACTCCCTTAGGAAGGCCGGCAGCTTCAGCTCCTTGAGGTGGTGCTCCAACAGCACCGTCGACCTATCGCTCACCGCCTGCTCCCCGAAATGAGCGCCATGTAGTCGCTGGCTGCTGTCTTCGTCACGGCGACCCTGGGCAGGTAGGGGTACAGCTCCAGGTCGAGTCTCTGTGGGCGGCACTCCATCCTGCACAGCACCAGGTGCTTGACGGCGTCGAAGCTTATGGCGCCGAGCCTGAGGGCATCTCGCACGGCCTCATACACCTCCTGCGTCCGGAAGTTCTCCATCAGCCGTAGCACCTGCACGAACTCCCTCTTGCCGCGCCTGCCCATCCTCGACTCCAGCAGCCACCTCAGCACACCGAACTCCTCCGGAAACTCCCGCCCGACCAGCTGAGCAGCCTGGTCCAGCGCTCCCGTCTTGCGCTCCAGCAGCGGCAGGCAGTGGACAGGGTCGAAGATGAAATCGTCGCGTTCGTAGGATCGCCTGTGCCTGGCTATCACCTCTGCCCCGCAGCTGATCACCACCTCGCCAACATAGCCCCTAACCACCACCTACCTGTGACCGTAGGCCACGGGCACCGAATAGTCGTTGGTCCGGTACCGCACCAGGGACAGGGAGCTGACACGGGACAATAGCGGTTCGTAACAGCTCCTTACTGACCGTCGTGATTTCCAGATCTCTCAGGTGTTCATTTTCGCTGACGGTTTACAGCCTGTACAGTAGCGTCGGGTGCTCGTCTGATCCTTGTCCAGCCCTGTTCAGCAGGGTGTACATACCTTCGGCGCTCAGCTAGAATTGTTATGCTCGAATGCCACAGTTCAGACTGAACTCAGGTATCGGGCGAATCACTCTCTGCGGCACACTCAGGGCCGTGGACTAGTCCTAGTTTGGAAGGGCGTCGTTCGTTTGAAGGGGGTTCGTAGTGCAGGTCAGTGGGGCCATCAGTGACAACAATGAGTATCTAGACTCCCTCGGAAATCCGCGAGACATCTACATGCCTCTGCAGTCTTCGCTCGCTGAGCTTGGGGAAACAGAGTTTCGAAACCGGTCCCAGCGGGCTAGCGGGCAGGTTTCCAGCGACTCTTTTACTTTCTTGCTGGACCCGATGCAGTTCCGCCCTGCCCCAACAGATTGGTTGCCGCGTATCATCCCCAGGTCCGAATGGCAAACAATCGCCGATGGCGTCCGTCAGCGTCTCAAGGCGATCAATCACTTTCTCGTTGACCTCTACTGTGGGAACCAGGAGGTTGTGCCTCCCGAAGTGATTTTTTCGTGTCGCCATTTTTATCCAGACCTCCAAGGGTTTCGGCCGCCGAAGGATGTCTTTGTTCACATCTATGGTGTTGACCTCGTCAAAGTCGGCCAGGAATGGACGGTGCTAGAGGATAACCTGAGAATACCGTCAGGGATTACGTATCAGATCAAACCGCGCGGACTTCTGGCCCAGTTTTTCCCCGATTTCATCAATGGCTACGACATCGAGCCCTATGACATCCGCGAGACCTACTGGGAAATGTTCCGTTCGGTGTCGGCTCAAGCGGAGCCAGTAACCGTGCTGCTGACGGATGGCAAACACGGTGCGGCATTTTTCGAGCACCGGTTTCTTTCAGAGCTACTCGGGATACCTCTGGTGGAAGGGGCCGACCTTCATCGGGACCCCGACGGGCGGATCCGAGTGCAGACGCTGGACGGAGACATTCCCGTTGATGTTATCTACCGAAGAGTTGAGGACCTGGACATCTTCACACCCGGACTGATGCAGTCCTACTTGGAAGGGAAGGTGATCCTCATAAACGCTATGGGAACCGGCGCGGCCGACGACAAGCTGGTCTATATGTACGCGCCTGAGATAATCAGGCATTACTTGGGCGAAGAACCCGTGTTGAAACAGGTACCGAGTTTCAACCTTCTCGCATCTGACCAGCGCCTCCACGTCTTAGGAAACCTAGACGAGCTGGTCCTCAAAACCAGGTCTGGATATGGAGGTTTGGGTGTGTACGTCATGCCAGACCTTGGAACGGTCGATCGCACCAGCATCACCCAGCAGATCATCGAACGACCAGAGGCCTTTATAGCCCAGGAGACCCTGGACTTTTCCAAACACATGGTGTTGGATGTCGCTTCCGGCCAGCTGGTAGAACGCTTCATTGACCTGCGGGTGTTTGCCTTCCAAAACGAGAATGGGAACGTAACCGTGCCTCCGGGCGGGCTCACCCGGGTTTCCTCTGGAGGCACTCGCATCACTAATAACTCGTCAGGTGGCATGTGTAAACCAACGTGGGTCGTACGGTAACTGAGAGCGATGTTACTGAGCTACGCATATGTAGCAGAGTATCGGTACAACTCCGAGGTGTTCGAGAATGATAATTTTCTCCGACTCGTACCACAGTTGGACGACTACCAGGCTCCCATCCGCTATGAAGTCCTGACCCGTCCCTCGGGCGGGCAGGTCAGCTACAAAGACCGTTTCGAAAACCTCGTCCATAGGGTGCGAGTCACGACGCAACATCGCGAGTTGTTAGTAGTATCGGTTGGCCAGGCGGAGCTGCGCTCGAGGACACTACAAGCTGGCGACGTACGACGTCTCATCCCCAGCAATGACCCAGAGAACTTAGACTTCCTCGGCCCCTCCCGTTTTGTTGAACCTCGCAAGCTCGCCGATCTTGCAGCAGGCATACCCGGTATCAACGAATGGCTCGTTGAATCAGTTGTGAGGGTGGTGGACTGGGTGCATCGGAATATCGAATATAAAAGGGGAGATACCGACGTGCATACGCCGGCCCATGAGGTGCTGCGCATCGGTCGAGGGGTGTGTCAAGACCAGACACACTTGGCCATTGGCCTGCTCCGTGCTCTAGGAATTCCCTGCCGGTACGTCGGTGGCATTCGGACCGAGAGTGTAGGCGAAACCCACTCGTGGTTCGAGTTTTTGAACCCGCAGGTTGGCTGGGTGCCCGCAGACTGCACAACGAACATGGTCGGAGACCTTGGTGTAGGCGTCCTAAAGTTCGCCAACGGACGGGATTACTCGGACGCGGCCCCGGTTATCGGAACATTCGTCTCTCAGGGCGAAGGTAAACTCAGCAAAGTCGTGAATTGGGCGACGTTCGATGACCGCCCGTATTCCACTGAGGATGCAATCGCCAGGTTCTTGAATGATGGAAACGAGGATGTGACATGACAACCGACCCACGCTCAGTCAGCAGCACAACCAATCCTTGGATAATTGACTCACGTGTCTATAACCTTATTTGGCTGGGAAGATGGATGGAGAGAGCCGACTCAATGTTGCGGGCAATTGATACCGCGGCGTTGCTGGCGCTGCGCACCGACGGCCCCACCTTTCAGAGTGGGCTTCAAACGGTTGCCGAAGGATTCAGGGTCTCGGTAGAGGGTACAGGCGATCTTCTGGATGCGCTGCTTCGGGAACGAAGTACAAATTCAGTGTACGCAAGCATTGAGCGGGCCCGAGATAATGCCAACCAGGTCGCACCGTTGGAATTAATCCAAGCGTTGAATATTGTCTGTGCCACAATTGATGAGTCGAAGCCGTCGATCGAAGATCCCGCAGGTGCCCACGAGCTAATTAGCGACCATTTAACGCAGATGGCTGCTGCCTCCGGAGTGGTTGAAAACCTGTGGTTCCGAAAGGGACCGCTTTCCGAGGAAGAGGTCTATCGACGTTTCGTACAGCAGTAGAGTTACACCAGGACCAGTCTATTATCTCAACACCCTGGTGCTCCACGACTTCTTCGATTCCTGGAGCCCAAGATGCATGCATCACCTTCGGATCTTGCACCCGAGTGCCCTGTAACACCGGACCATAGCCAGCAGATAACGTCGTTTTGACAAGTAAGGGAATCGCAATGTGGCTTCGTACAAGTTGTGATATTACCTTTGATGTAAGCGTCCCTACGCCTTTTATCCTGATGCTCCGCCCTCGAAGCGGAGCACATCAGCGGGTGGCGCACGAAGACTGCACGTTGACGCCAAGCGTACCGATCACAGAGTATGCGGACAGTTACGGTAATCTGTGCGAGCGATTGATAGCACCCCCAGGTGAGTTTTCTATCCGTAGATCTGCGGACGTTTCAACCGCAGACGGCATTGACGTGTCGCCTGGCGCGCCATTTGACGAGGTGCAGAATCTACCGGACGAGGTTCTAACCTATCTTCTTCCCAGCCGTTATTGCGAGTCCGACCGGTTTATAGACCTCGGTAGGGAACTCGTAGACGGCGTCGAGCCCGGCTACGATCAAGTGGCTAGAATTGTAGGGTGGATCCGCACCTCCGTGCGCTTCAATCCAGATTCTAGCAATTTTCAGATGTCGGCAGTCGAGGTCAACCAGCAACGCGAGGGCGTATGCCGCGAGCTCGCTCATTTGGGCATCGCGTTATCCCGCAGTCTCTGTATCCCAGCGCGTATCGTTGTAGGCTATCTGCACGAACTCGAGCCGATGGATTTTCACGCTTGGTTCGAGGCGTACGTAGGTGGCCGTTGGTACACCTTCGATGCAACGCAGGCCGTTCCACGTGGAGGGCGAGTTGCCGTCGCTTATGGGCGCGATGCGGCTGACGTGGCGATATTCAACCAGTTTGGTCCGGCGCTATATCCCAGAGCAATGGAGGTACGGGTCGAGATGCTCGACGCTCCCCCGAGGAGCAATTGAGAATCCACGCCGACGCTACTGTCGTCACAGAATCCCGCCCAGATCTCCGGAGTAGGATTAGCCACTTGTCAATTGCAAGGAGCTCGACTCCCGAAGGCAAAGGGGGTTAGAAATTATTGGTGTGAGTCCGCTCCGCACGATGACAAAATAGACCCACCCATAGAGTCAATCAGCAAAAGTGGGACACTTTGAGACCCGAGAAGGTTATTGATATGAGGAGTGTCGGGCGAGCTCCTTGAGGGTCCTGTTATAGCGTCTTCTCCGTTCGATCGTGTGGACCTGCACCTCCTTCCTCCGTTGTAGGATCTGCTCCCGCCTCCCGTTGAGCACGTCAGCAGGCGTGACGTTGCCCAGGGCCATGTGATAGCGCTTGTGGTTGTAGTAGCCCACAAAAGCGGCGATTGCCTCCTCGAGGTCTGTTGGGTGTCAGCGGTTTTGGACAGTTCCGGGTCCGAGAGATTGGGGTGAAGAAGCTCCTGGTTTGAGGGTTTCTCTGACCTCCTGATTGTACTGCCTCCGCCGGTCAAAAGTCTCTCGCTGGATGATATCTTCGGTAGTTGTAGAACTCGACGAAGTCCCGGATGGCCGCCTCCAGGTCTTCCACCACCTCGTATGGCACCTGGTTAATGTCGTCTTTCAGGATTAGGTGATATCTCTCCAGCTTCCCGTTGGTCTGAGGGTGATAGGGTGCTGCCAGGACGTGGCGAATGCCCACCACCCGCATGTACTCGCGGAAGGCCCGCGATACATAACCTGAGCCATTATCTGAGAGGGGCTTGGTCCGATCCTCCAGAGGTACATCAGTCATACCAGTAGAGTCAACAGCTTCCTGGACCACCTCTATGAGGGAGTCGGCCGTCATGTCCCGTTGCACCTTCCACGCCAAGATGAACCGGGAGTAGTCGTCCATCACAGTCACGAGGTAGTAGTAGCCCCATCCCACTACACGGAAGTAGGAGGCATCGGTGGCCCACAGCTGGTGGGGCCCTGTGGTCTTGTGCTGGTACTCTTTGCCCGCTGCCAACTGGTATTCGATCCGTTTCACCAGACCCTCCCGTCTCAGGATACGATAGACTGTGGAGGCGGAGACCGATAGGCCTCGGTGGTCGGTGAGCCAAGCTGCCAACTGCCGGCTTCGCCAGGTCGGCATCTCACGGGCTGCCGCCAGCACTACTGCCTCCTCTTCTAGACGCAGGCGATTCCAAGGCCTCTCAGTTCCTTCCGTACCCTACCAACTACCCTGCCGGTGCCTCCACCTCCACCAATAATACGTGCTCCTGGAAATGCCAAGCTCCCTGAGTCGCCTGTTCTTCCCTCTACCATGTCGCTCCACCTCAGCCACGACCTTCGACTGTTCCACTACGCTCATGCGCTGGTGCCGTTGTCGTGTAGGGGCGGCAGAGCTGTTTTTTGAAGCGGTGCAACTCCAGGGACAACTCACCCACCAGCTGCTTCAGTTCACTGTTCTCCCGCTTGAGCTGCTCTATCTCTTGCCGGGTCGCATCACGCACACTGTCCCGAGTCAACCTCTCCTTCCCAGCTTCCATAAACTCCTTCGTCCAGGCGTAGTAGGAGTGGGGTTTGATTCTTTCCCGTCGGCACAGGTCATTAACGGCAGTCTCCCGTCCGAACCCCTCCAAGACGATGCGGATCTTCTCTTCAGGGGTATACTTACGGCGGGTCGCTGCACGGACCTGACGCACGAAGCTTCGTGTCTCCTGGCTTCGCTCCTCAGCTTGACTGGCCTGATCCTCTACCTGGGTCATCAATGACTCCTTCCACTTAGGGTTAATCTACCCCTCTGAAGGAGCCTCTACCACCCCCAACCTCTTCGGTTTTCTAGGCCTCAATAGTGTCCAATTGCGCTGACACCCTACAGTTTAGGAGCTGTCGTGGCTGGCTGTACACGTGCCGGCTTCAACAGGAGCAAGTTGCACAATGCGGAACCAAGGGTATGGGACAATCGGCGTAGCTGACCGGGACATTTTGCAATATGGGCAGTTGAAGGGGTAACCGCGTGTAGCGAGTGTCACGCAGCGCGGCCAAATCCCAAGTGCATAGGAACACTCTTGTTGACATCCCAGTATTTTTAGTCTAGTTTGATAGCTAGTCAGCGTAATTGCAACTGGGGTGAACCATGAGCAAGAGATGGCCGGTTCAGGACGCCAAGTCGAGGTTCAGCGAGCTCCTCGATACCACCCTGGCCGAAGGGCCGCAGATCGTGACCAAGCGTGGTGTGGAAGTTGCTGTAGTCCTTCCCATCAAGCAGTGGCGTAGGTTGGAGAAGATGACCAGGCCGGACCTGAAAGAGCTGCTCCTCGCCTCGGAAGCGCGGACCGAAGAGCTTACTCTGACGCGCGTGAGGCATCGCCACCGAACGCCTTCGGTCATGGGGTAGGCCTATGTACCTCCTCGATACCAACGTGGTCTCAGAGCTACGTCGTCCCCGTCCACATGGTGCGGTCCTGGAGTGGATCGCGGGTGTGCCAGCGGAGCAGCTCTACGTATCTGCGGTTACGGTCGGTGAGATACAGGCCGGGATCGAGATCACTCGTGAGCGGGATGAAGCAAAGGCAGATGAGCTGGAGGCCTGGCTGGACAAGGTTCTAGCTTCATTTGGTGTATTGTCGATGGATGCCCCTGCCTTCCGGGAATGGGCGCGGCTCATGCACGGTAGGTCAGAGACCATAACCGAGGACGCCATGATTGCGGCGACGGCCATCGTGAACAGGTTGACGGTGGTCACCAGGAACGTCGGTGACTTCAGTCAACTTGAAGCCGAGCTGCAAAATCCATTCGAGAGCGAATAGCCATCCACGTCTGTGAGTCAGATCAAACATGAACGAAGCTACAGCACGGATAAAGATCAACAGACTGCTGGAGAGAGCGGGCTGGCACTTCTTCTCGGAAGGTGACAAAGCCGCCAACGTCCGGCTTGAAGCCAGCGTTGCCACCAACCAGACTGAACTCGACGCGCTTGGCGAGGACTTCGAGAAGACCTCCAATGGCTTCATCGACTTTCTATTACTAGACTCCAGGGGATTCCCGTTCATCGTGCTGGAGGCGAAGTCCGAGGATAAGCAGCCTTTGGTGGGAAAGGAGCAGGCACGGAAGTACGCTAGGTCGCAGAACTGCCGGTTCGTCATCCTCTCAAACGGCAACCTGCACTACTTCTGGGACTTGGAGCGGGGCAACCCGAACATTGTCGCCTCGTTCCCGACACCGGAGTCGATCACTGGTTACGGCAGGGTCATGCCGGACCCAAAACGTTTGACCGACGAGCAGGTCCAAGCCGACTACATCGTTCTCAGCCAGCGGCCCAGCTACGCCTCCGAGGCTGCATGGAAGAACGAGGCTGAGCGATCCGGCTTCATTCGTTCCAACAACCTGCGTTTTCTCCGAGACTACCAGCTAAGGGCCGTTCACTCGTTGCAGCGGGCGGTGAAAGACGGCATCGACCGCTTCCTGTTCGAGATGGCCACAGGTACCGGGAAGACGCTCACCGCTGCGGCCGTCGTCAAGTTGTTCCTTCGATCCAGCAATGCCTCTCGTGTACTGTTCCTCGTGGACCGCCTTGAGCTTGAGGAGCAGGCTAGGAAGGTTTTCAATGCCCTACTCTCAGCGGACTATGGAACGGTCAATTACAAAGAGAAGCGCGACGATTGGCGTTCAGCGGAGATTGTTGTCACCACTGTCCAGTCCTTGATGTTCAACAACAAATACCAGACGCTATTCTCGCCAACGGACTTCGACCTGGTGATCTCTGATGAGGCGCACCGCACCATCAGCGGCAACGCTCGCGCTGTGTTTGACTACTTCGTCGGCTACAAGCTCGGTCTTACTGCGACTCCGAGAGACTATCTAAGTGGCTTCAGCAGGACCGCTTCCAACATTCACGACCCCCGTGAGGCTGAACGTAGATTGTTGCTCGACACCTACCGCACCTTCGGTTGCGAGAGCGGGCAGCCAACTTTCAGGTACTCCCTGCTAGACGGAGTGAAGGGCGGCTATCTGATCAGTCCCACCGTTGTTGACGCGCGTACTGACGTGACCACCCAACTGCTAGCCGAAGAGGGTTTCCACGCCGCTTTTACTGATGATACCGGGGATGAACAGGAAGAGACTTTCAATCAACGGGAGTTTGAGAAACGCTTCTTCTCCGATGCTACCAATCAAGTCCTCTGCAAGACGTTCCTAGAGAATGCGCTACGGGATCCTATCAGTAGCGAGATAGGCAAGTCCATAGTCTTTGCTGTAAGCCAAAACCACGCAGCCAGGTTAACGCAGACTCTCAACGAGATGGCCGATGTTATGTTTCCGGGCAAGTACCGGTCTGACTTCGCCGTGCAGGTCACTTCGCAGATTTCGGACGCCCAGCAGTTCACCATAAACTTCGCCAACAACAACCTGAGTGGTCGAGATAACTTCCTGCCTTCCTACCACACCAGCAAGGCGCGGGTCTGCGTAACCGTCGGGATGATGACCACGGGCTACGACTGTACCGACATCCTAAACCTCGGCCTTTTCCGGCCCGTCTTCTCACCTACGGACTTCGTTCAGATAAAGGGCCGGGGCACACGCAAGCACAGCTTCTTGGAGCAGCTATTCGACTCAGGCATCGCCGAGAGTGTGGACCAGCCAGAGAAGACCGCGTTCAAACTCTTCGACTTCTTCGGGAACTGCGAATACTTCGAGACCGAATTCAACTACGACCAGGTGCTCAAGCTGCCACGGCCACGACTCACTCAGGACAGTGGTGAAAGTGAAGACGATGACCAACCACCGACACTGATCTACTCATACGAGCACCTTGGTACAGACATCCTCTCGACCATCAGGGAAGAAACCATCGGCTACGAGTGGATGAAGATCGACCGGATGCTGTTCGACCGGTTCGCTGACACGGTGCGCGACGATGACACCGTCAAGAACGCTGTCGAGGCCGGACAATGGGACCGCGTTATCGACTACGTGAATCGGGAGGTCTTCGACAGACCTGAGGAGTACTACACCCTGGACAAGCTGCGGAAAGCCGCAGCCGTGGAACGCCGGGTGACACTCCGAGAAATCCTGGAAAAGGTCTTCGACCTCATTCCTGGCTTCAAGTCCAAGGACGATCTGCTGGAGGAGGAGTTCGATAAGTTCGTCGCTGACCACAAGCCGGAAGCAGCCCAGTCGATTCCAGCCATCAAAGCCTATGTCACCAGTGATCTCACTCGCCACATAGTTGATGCCGGACAGTTCACCGACCTGGCTACCAACGCCATTTTCTCCATTGGAGACTACCGCGCCGTACCGCAAGAATACCGGACGCTCGTTCCCGAGTACGTCAAGGATTACGTCTCGTTGAACCAGTTCGTTTCGTAGAGATTCTCATGTTAGACGCCGACACCAAACGCCGAATAGACACCGCCCGGGACATCCTGGTGGGCAAGGTGCCTGATCCCAAGAGCCAAGTGGAACAGATCACCATCACCCTCATCTACAAGTTCATGGATGACCTGGACGCCGAAAGCGAAGAACTGGGCGGACAAAGGAAGTTCTTTGCCGACGGCTTCGCCCGCTACGGCTGGGCCAAGTTGATGCATCCGGGCCTTGGCGGACACGAGACCCTGAACCTGTACGCCGAGGCCATCACGAGGATGCCGGAGAACCCCGGCATCCCATCGCTGTTCCGGGACATCTTCAACAACGCCTATCTACCGTACCGCGACCCGGAGACCCTCCGCGCATTCCTGAAAGTCATCGACGGGTTCACCTACGATCACTCCGAGCGGCTGGGCGACGCCTTCGAGTACCTGCTCTCCGTCCTGGGCTCCCAGGGTGACGCGGGACAGTTCCTCACACCACGGCACATCATCGACTTCATCGCTGCCGTCGTGGACCCGAAGAAGGATGACGTAGTGTTGGACCCGGCCTGTGGCACCGCCGGTTTCCTCATCTCGTCATACAAGCACATTCTAGCCGCCAACACCAATGCCGAAGGCAACAGCACACTTACTCCCGATGACCGGGGGCGGCTGGCCGTCAACTTCAAGGGCTACGACATCTCACCGGACATGGTGCGCCTGTCTTTGGTCAACATGTACCTCCACGGCTTCGTCGCTCCCCAGATCTTCGAGTACGACACCCTCACCAGCGACGAACGCTGGAACGAGTACGCCAACGTCATTCTAGCCAACCCGCCTTTCATGTCGCCGAAAGGCGGCATCCGGCCCCACAACCGCTTCTCGGTGCAGTCCAAGCGCAGCGAAGTGCTGTTCGTCGACTACATGGCAGAGCACCTAACCCCGGCTGGCCGCGCTGGAATCATCGTGCCCGAAGGCATCATCTTCCAGAGCCAGAACGCTCACCAACAGCTCCGCAAGATGCTCGTTGAAGACTACTTGGTGGCCATTGTCTCCATCCCGGCGGGCGTATTCAACCCCTACTCCGGCGTCAAGACATCCATACTTATCCTAGACAAGGCGCTGGCCAAAAAAACAGACCACATCGCCTTTTTCAAGGTAGAAAAGGACGGCTTCGACCTGGGTGCCCAGCGCCGTCCCATCGACCAAAACGACCTGCCCAAAGTTCAAGCTGAACTTGGCGAGTACCTGCGCCGTCTGCGCTCAGGTGAGGCTATGGACGACTTCCACCCTGAGATGGGGCTCATTGTCAAGAAGGAACGAGTCGCCGAGGGTGTAGATTACAGCCTTAGTGGCGAGCGGTATCGGGAAAGTGGTTCGAGTAGCAGCCATTTCCCGTTGCTCGCCATGGGAGACGTTTGCTTGATCAATCCTCGCAAGAGCGAATTAGCAGGCCTTGAACCAACGACTATAGTCTCCTTCGTTCCGATGGCTGACCTGAATGAACAAAGGATTACGTTCCAGCCTCGTCAGGAGAAAGTTCTTTCAGAAGTCTCGGCAAGCTACACCTACTTTACAAATGGTGATGTCCTGCTGGCAAAGGTAACGCCGTGTTTTGAAAATGGCAAAGCCGGCATTGCACACGGCCTCTCGAACGGTATCGGCTTTGGCTCCAGTGAATTCCATGTGCTACGACCAGCTGAGTTGGCTCTGCCCGAATGGATATATTTTTGTGTCACGCACTCCCAATTTCGGGATTCCGGAATTGCTCAAATGACCGGAACCGGAGGACTTCAGCGAGTACCACGAGCTTTCGTGGAACAGTTCCAAATCCCACTCCCTCCGCTGGACGTGCAAAAGGAGATCGTCGCCGAGATCGAGAGCTACCAAAAGGTCATTGACGGGGCACGGGCCGTCGTCGACAACTACCGCCCGCGGATCGCTATTGACCCTGAGTGGCCGATGGTGGCATTGGGTGAAATTTGTTCTTTGGCGGGAGGTGTCACGAAGGACATCGATCCAACGCTTCCCTATATTGGCGCTGACAGTATCGAATCAAACACGGGAAAGATTCTGAAACTTGTGTCAGCGCAAACGCAGGGGATGATAGGCCCCGTCCATGAATTCACTGGCCAACGCCTTCTCTACAGCAAGATTCGGCCGTACCTGAACAAGCTAGCAGTTGTTGATCTTCAAGGCTACTGCAGCTCTGACATGTACCCTCTGCTTCCGGATGGGTCCAGGGTGCAAGTTGAGTATCTTGCCACATATATGCTGTCTGAACTATTCAATGCAAGCATACGTCAGCACTATGAGCGAGCCAGCATTCCCAAGATCAACCGCTCACAGCTATTTAGCACGGTAATCCCTCTCCCTCCTCTCGAGACCCAGCAGACTGTAGTTGCCAATATTGAAGCCGAGCAAGCCCTCGTAGACGCCAACCGTGAACTGATCACCCGGTTCGAGAAGAAGATTCAGGATGTGATAGGGAGGGTGTGGGGTGAAGGTGCATGTTAACCACAATAGACGTCGAACGCGCTCAAGACCGTTTGCCGTTTAGGATCAGAACTCTCTGAGCTGTAGTGGGCGTAATCCAACGGAATAGAGGAAGGATCGCAGGACGATGCCCAGAGTCAATCCTGAAATAGTGATTTGGGCCCGCGAGACGGCTGGCCTTACTCAAGAAGAGGCGGCCAAGAAGCTTGGCTTTCAAGATAGTCCCAAGTCGTCTGCGATAGAGAAACTCGCGGGTGTTGAAAACGGTCAAAGGGAGCCGTCCCGCCCTCAACTGGTAAGGATGGCAGAACAATACCGGCGACCGCTGCTGACGTTCTATTTGTCCAAACCACCTGTGACAGGAAACCGGGGTGCGGACTTTCGGGCCTTGCCCAAGGACTATCCAGCATCTGATGAGGCATTGTTGGACGCGTTGATTCGGGACATCAGGGCGCGCCAGAGTATGGTTCGCGTCATTTTGGAAGATGAAGATGAAGCAGAGCGGCTGCCCTTTGTTGGCTCTCACTGGATAGAGGATGGCCCCGCTACAGTTTTGAGATCACTGCAAACACTCCTAAGCCTCGATTCGGCAGTGTATCGTGCCCAACCGAGCGCGACAGCCGCATTTGACCTGTTACGTAGGAGTGCAGAAGGAGCCAATATATTTGTCCTGCTTAAGGGAGATTTAGGCAACTACGTCACTACGATTGACACCACGGTGTTTCGCGGTTTCTCCATAGCGGACCAAGTGGCTCCCTTCATAGTGATTAACGACCAGGACGCCAGACCAGCCTGGTCGTTCACATTACTGCACGAGGTAGTGCACTTGTTGCTCGGTCAGACCGGTGTCAGCGGAGAATACTCGGAGAACGAAGTTGAACGATTCTGTGATGACGTTGCTGGGAATTTCCTATTGCCTTCAAGTGAATTGGGTCAACTTGCTCTAGATGATAGCCGAGATTTCGGGACCATATCGGAGCGTGTCAGTGCCTTCGCAAATAGCTTCAAAGTGAGCCGTACTATGGTTGCCTACAAAGCGTATCGTTCTAACCTGATCACCCAGGACACGTATGGCCGACTGAGCACTTTGTATCGACGAGAGTGGCGCCAGGAACGGGAGCAGAGCCGTGTGCAGGCGCGTGAAAGGGAAGGAGGACCTGACTACTACATAGTGCGTCGCCACCGACTAGGAAATCGGATAATTAACCTGGCAAAGCGCATGATGGAGGCAGACGCTCTGTCAACTTCCAAGGCGGCGCAGATCTTAGGGATCAAATCCAGACAAGTACAGCGACTACTTGATGCTGGCCGTTCGATTTAGGTAGTAGACGTGCTTTACCTCCTCGACGCCAATGTGCTTATAGATGCAAACCGGGACTACTACCCTATTGAGAGAATCCCAGAGTTCTGGGACTGGTTAGAGGAGATGGGCGAACGAGGGCGGATAAAAGTGCCTCAAGAGATATATGAAGAGATTGTCCATCCCCAACCGAATCGCCCGGATGGACTGGTCGAATGGTTAAGGACACGCCGGAATGCGCTATTGCTGGATGAGCTAGCCGTCGTTGAATTAGTTGCCCACGTTGCCGAACAGGGGTACGCCAATGATCTGACGGATGAAGAAATTGAGAAAGTGGGGCGCGACCCATTTCTCATTGCCTACGCTCTTGCTAATACCCAGGAACGGCGTGTAGTGACTACCGAGCGATCAAGACCAAGCCGAACCCGGGCCAACCGACAATTGCCAGACGTGAGCAAGAAGTTCAACGTGCTATGCATAAACACATTCACACTGATTCAAGATCTCGACTTCCGCACCGATAGGAGACCTCGATCTTAACATTCCTTAAGAGCCTATCTCACTTCCTATCTGTAGTGAGCTTGCCCTAAATAACCAGTCCCTGGATGTTCCGTCAAGAAGCCAGGTTAGAATAGTATAGCCTAATGGCTGACTTCTCAAGTATTAGAGGCCGCCGAGAGTCTGGAGGCTCAATCCCGACAGCCTTGCCATACGCAACTAGCAGAGGTTCCGCTCTGCACCCCTAGGCGCATACCTTACCGAAGGTCAGCTTGACACTTCAGCTACAGCACCAACCGGAACTTCAGGGTGAAGATCACCAGGAACATCAATGGAAACACGATGGTGAAAAACGCCGCGGCGGGGTTGCGCCAAAAGGCGGTATTCTCGTAGCGGACTTGCCTCAGAGCGAGCGCGAAGGCATTCATGCTTCCGTGCTGTCCTGCTCGGGAGAGTCGACGAGCTCGATGAACAGGTCCTCTAGTGACGGGCGTGTGACCGACAGTTCCTCGAGTTCGATCCCCTGTTCCACAGCCCAGCTCGTGAGGCGGTGCAGGCTATCGGTCGGCCCGTCCGTCGTGATGGCGTACCGGTCATCGTCGTCTGTGGGTACAGCGGTCAAGTCTTCGGGCAGGCGGGCCGAGCCGGATTCCACACGAAACCGGATAGTCGTAGACCTATCCTTGTACAGCAGTTGGCCCACGGCGCCTTCTGCGACGATCTTCCCCTCGACGATGATAGCGACGCGGTCGGCCAGGGCCTCCGCCTCCCCCATGTAGTGGGTGGTGAGCACCACCGTCTTGCCAAGCGACTTGAGATTCCGGACCATCTCCCATGCGCCGCGGCGCGCTGAAGGGTCGAACCCCGATGTTGGCTCGTCCAAGAACAGCAGCTCCGGGTTTCCCGCCAGGCCGATGGCAACGTCCAGCCGCCGCTGCTGGCCTCCGGACAGACGTTTCACGCGGGCACGGCGCTGCTCGCCCAGTCCGACTGCGTCCAGGATTTCATCGACGGGCAGCGGGTGAGGGAAGTAGCCGCGGAAGAGGTTGATCGTCTCCTCAACGGACAGGTACGGCTCCACGCCCGTCGACTGCAGTACGATGCCGATACGCTGTTTGAGCGCGCGTTCGCCTCGCCCAGGGTCGTAGCCTAGGACCGACACCTCGCCGGCGGTCCGGTCTCGATGTCCCTCCAGTATCTCCACGATCGTCGTCTTTCCGGCGCCGTTGGGACCGAGCAGCGCGAACACTTCCCCATTCGACACGTGCAGGTCTACGCCTCGCACCGCCTCTGTCTTACCGTAAGACTTGCGGAGGCCGCGGACTTCAATCGCCAGCGTGGGCGATCCCCGGGTCTTCGACATTGACATACTCCAAGGGTAGCGAATTCTTGTTGATACTATGTTTCGGCTGCCAGCTCAGCGCGCGCTCTAGGTTGGAGAGATACTCGGCGAACGCGCGACGCCCCGTCGGTGTCGCCTCTACCCATGTGCGCGGCTTAGAATCCACGAACTCTTTCGTCATAGCCACGTAGTCGGCGTCTTCTAGCTTACGCAGATGGGTCGTCAGGTTGCCGCCGGTCAAGCCGAGCGTCTGCTGAATGAACCCGTAGGCGAGCCGGTCCCCTTCGGGCTGGGAGACCAGCATAGTCATGATCCGCAGCCGGGTGGACTGGTGGATGGTCTCGTTGAGGATGATGGGTTCGTCGGTCAATGGATCTCGCTCTTACGTATCCACCACGCACCCAGGGCCACCACGACCAGCATCAATCCCACCGACACCAACATAACCTCGTCGCTGTCCATTAGGTAGTTGGGAATGTAGAACGCTGCCGCGAACCCTACGCCCACCACCGCCAACACGGGGCAGTGCATGATGCCGAACAGGATGTATCCCAGGGACAATATGCCCAGGACGACGCCCGGTATGCTGTCCCCGTTTTCGGCATTCCACATTCCCGCTGCTGCCGGAATGAGGAACATCGCTACAACCACCGCGAGCCAGTAGAGGAACACCCGAATGCCAGCGCTACGAGCAGCGTCGCCGGGGGCGATCTTCTTACCGGCGCGGTGTCCGATGAACCCGCTTCCCACCATACCCGGCACCATCAGGATGCCCCACAGCACCCCGAAAATCCACGGGCTGCGCTCCGCGAATTCGGATGCCAACGTCAGGATGGCGTACTGCGAGCCGACTCCCAGAGAGGCTATCGCAGCCCAGAGGAGCAGTATCGTCGGTGTTCCGGCGAGATACATGGAGCTCTGAGCCCTGTACATCGTCTCGTGGATGTCGCGCCAACTCTCTTCGGGCGTGCCCGCCCTTATCTCGCCTTCTGATACGCCCATCGGTCACCTCCCTGTCGTCGCGTAGGTCGGGGCGTGAGCATCGGTATGGAAACCACGCACTTGACTCTGCCCACGTTTACTAGCAATGACTATACTACAAAATAGTCTGCAATGCAAACAAGAGGGACGCATGGGCCAGCCTCGCCAACCTGATGGGGCTGAATCTCTTCAGCAACCAGTTGAGCGGGGAGATAACGCCGGAGTTGGGCAGCTTCACCAGTCTGACAAGCCTGTTGCTCAACGACAACCAGGTGAGCTTCCTCCCGGAGGAGTTGCAGTTCTGCCCGTGAGGCCCCGGCGCCCGTCGTCAGAAGCGGACCGAGCAGCAGCGCCGCGACCACGACCGCTTGCGCCGCCGCAGGAATCCGCCCGCCTTGACCGCGAGTCCCGTGACCATTGGAACCAGTTCCTTGATGTGCATGCGCACCTCCTTTGTGTGTCTGTTGCCCGCACCGGCATCCGTGGCGCGGGTCTTCGCTACTGGGTTGACTGTCGATGGACACACTCCGCCCACGGTGGGATACCTCACGTGAACGCAGCGTGACTTGTACCCGGCCTGGTCCGCGCATCGAACGCAGAGGGGCCAGGGTGGAAAAGACGCAGCTCGGCCAGGGTCTCTTCGCTCTCGAGGCGACTTCTGGGGAGCTACGAAGACGCGGCGCGGCTGCCCTACGACGTGGTCACGGAACAGACGCGGGTGTAAAAGGGCGCAGCTCGGCCAGGGTCAAATCAGGGGACTCGACTCAGGGGAGCTGCTGCTGCGTGGGAGATGAAAAGGGCGCAGCTCGGCCAGGGTCTATATGGCGTACCGACTCTGGGGAGGCTGCGAAGACGCGAAGCGCGGCCAGTCTACGAAGAGTTCATCGCAGACAGGCGCGTGGGGAAGCTGCGGCCAGTTCCACAGGAACCATGCCGCAGACGTGAGGAACCGGCCAGGGCGCAGGGCGCACTCCAACCAGAGCCTGCCCCGTACTTGATACGGGAGTGTCCGAGGGGCCGAAGCGACAGAGACGCTCCAACCGCTGCGAATGTGTCCTCCGGGGCGGCCATCGGGAGAGCGAGGCTCAATCCTTCCGGTCTGACCCCTGGGCGACCGTTGGGAGAGCCTGGCTCGATCCCTCTGGTACATCCCGGGCTCAGGGAAAGGACCCCCAGGTTTCTAAGGCAAAGAAACGCTGGAAAAACCTGATAACAATCTCAGTATTACGCCCCATTGCCTCGTTGGCAATACTTTCGGGGCCTTACCACCCAAAGTGTTCACTCTAGTTCGACAAAAGTTCCACGAAACCCTAACCACACCCTGAAAGCGTCTACTTCCGCCACAGGCCCAGGGTGAGGATCCGGCGCAGCCACCTGAGTAACTCCCGCTTGACCCGCGCCCTCTGGGTGTCGCTCAGGGCCGCTTCTATCGAGCGTCGCTGCCCGTTCCTCCACACCCCCGCGAGCGGCTGGGTCTCGGGCGGCAGGGTCAGCCCGTGCTCCTCGGCCATAGCCAGCTCCAGATTCAGGATGCGCTCCTCCGTCACCAGCCACGACAGACTCCTGCCGTCGTTGGGATGGCCTTCCCTGAGCCTTCGCCACTCCTCGACCAGCGGCCACGCCGCGCCATAGACCCCCTCGTCGTCTGGCGCAGGTTCACGGGTCACCAGCTCGGGATACTTCCGCCGGGTCACACCCGTCGTCACAGGCTGCTTCTCTGAGTTGGGCGCAGTCGTGGTGGGCGCGTGCGCTGTAGCCGCTTCGCGCTGATGTGCGTCCACCTGCGTCAGCCGCTGCCTCACCTCTTCTATCGCTACGGCGTGTTCCTCCCGCAACGCCTTCACCTCAACCTCTCCAGCGGCGTGGGCGCTCCGCACCTCCTTCTCCAGCGCATCTGACCGAGCCTCCAGCGCCTGGATACGCTCCTGTTGCTTGGCCACAGCAGAGCCCCCCCCGGACAGCAGCAGCCGCTCCAACGCATGGCTCATGCGCGGCGAAAGGCTGCCGGTTACCACGGCTCTAGCCAGGGTCTTGTAGTTGACGCCCAGCATCTCCGCCGCTTCCATGCGGCCCTCGTCACGTATCAGCTCCCGCAGCAGCGCCATCAACCGCAGATGCCGCAGACTCTCCAGGCTTCGGCTCTTTTCCCCGGTTAAATACTTCTCGTTCATCTGTTTCCTCCCCCACTTCCAAAAAGGGAATTTTCACACAGGCGAAAGGGAAGTGGCCTCAGAATTCGGGACTTCCCCTTTTGGAACTTTCATAGCTAGTTCCCCACACAACCCTCTGGAACCAGCCCTTTCGACAAAGTGTTCACTGTTTCCGTCCTGTAGGGGCTGATTTACCCCTGATTCAGCTTGCTCAGGACCCCGACTTCCCTTTTTGGAACAAACTCAAATCTCTGTACACGGCATGACATCACAGACGGCCCCCTCTTGGGAGGGTCTTATAAGGGGGGTTCATGGGTGAACACCCCTATAGGGGATTACGCCCAACTTTCCGGTCCCCCACACTGAAGGAGAACGGGCGTTCGCTCACAAAGATGAACGAAAGGCCAGTGGCTCCGAACGACACCAACAGACTCAGCGCGGATGGGGTGAACCCCGCCTGCATTGCCGACGTCGGGAGCGCTGAAAGACCGATATGGAAGAGACCAAGAACCAGCACAAACCCAAAGGCACCAGGAAAGACCCCGGTGAGCTGCGGGTCGTGAGCATCGACTCCAACCCCGGCCCCGACGCTCAGGACCGGCTGCGCCGCCTCTTCACCCTGCTCGTCAAGTACGCAACCGAAGACAAGCTCCCTGCACCGGACGCGGACTCTTCATCAGAGGACGGCTGCGAGGTAGAAGCCTGATGCAGCCCACCCATTCCCTGACGGTCATCAGCCTGGGCGGAGGCGTCCAGTCATCGGTCATGGCCCTCATGGCAAGCGGGAGCGTGTTCGGCCAACTGCCGGACTGCGCCATTTTCGCCGACACCCACTGGGAGCCTCCCAGCATCTACCCCCCCCACCTGGAATGGCTGGCCGAGCGTCTGGCGTTCCCCTTATACATCGTGGACAACGGGCGCAGCCTCCGCGAGGACGCCAAAGCCCTCACCAACCACTCCGGGAACCGGGGTTTCATCGATCTTCCCGTCTATCTGAAGGGACGAGATGGGGAGGGTGACGGGATGGGGCGGCGGCAGTGTATTGAGCACTACAAGATCGCGCCCGTGCGCCGGAAGATGCGCGAGTTGCTAGGACTCAGCAAGGGACAGCGCGTCCCCACCGGCACCGCCGTCGAGCTGTGGCTGGGTATCTCCACCGACGAGGCTATTCGCATAAGGCCATCCCGCGACGGGTGGATACGCAACCGCTACCCACTCATCGAGGCCGGGATGTCCAGAAAAGACTGCATGGAGTGGTGGCAGACCCGCTACGACCGGCCACTGGAGCGCTCGGCCTGCATCGCTGCCCCTACCAGTCTCGCCAGAAATGGGTCGAGACGAAGCGCAGGTGGCCGGAGTTGTTCGCCGACGCGGTGGAGATCGACGCCAAACTCAGAGGACGGTTGGCCTTCGCCAAGGAGCCCTACCTGCATCCTCTACGGGTGCCCCTCGCGCAGGCGGTCAGCCTTGATGAAACGCGGTTGCGAGACGGCCTCCGTCAGGATGGCTACGGCAACGAGTGCGAGGGGCATTGCGGCGTCTGAGCGCCGCTCCAACCCTTTGACGTGACTAGGGCAAACGCGGTAGAATGCTGGGTACAAGTTGGCCCGGCGATGCTGCAAACACCCCGGGCCGTGGCGCCACCTGATGGACAGGTGATGCGAAGTAATTGTACTACTCGCAGACCCGCTCCCGACAGGAGGCGGGTCTTTTTCATTTCAGAGGGTACGAGAGGAGGCAATCATGGCAGTAAGCAGGACACAGAGACAGGCAAACGGCAAGAGGGCGGCCATCTACGCCCGCGTATCGGACAAGAGCCAGGCTGAGGACGACAAGACCTCCCTCTCCGAGCAGATAGGCGACATGGAAGCCTACTGCGAGAGCAAAGGGCTGACCATCAACGCCCGCTACCAGGAGGTGGGCAGGGGCTGGTCCAAGAAGCGCCCCGAGTTCCAGCGGATGCTGACCGACGCCAGGAGCGGACGCTTCGACACCATCGTCTGCTGGAAGTCCGATCGGCTGAGTAGAGGGATGTACCTCGCAGCCGCTCTGATGGAGGTCGTCGAGGCCCACCAGATACGGCTGGAAGCCGTCATGGACTCCATCGACATGAAGACCTTCGGACTCATGGCGGCCATCGGCAAGATAGAGCTTGACAACTTCCGGGAGCGGTCCACTATGGGCAAGCGGGGGACGGCCAAGCAGGGACGGGTGTCCACCGGCGGCCTCCCCTACGGATACCGCATCGGGGACGACGGCAGGCCCGAGGCGATTGAGGAGCAGGCGGAGGTCGTCCGCCGCATCTTCCACATGTACGTCCATGAGGGGATGGGGTCCTACTCCATTGCCGTGCGGCTGACCGACGAGGGCATCCCCACCGCCCTGGGCGGCCCGGCGTGGCGTCAGGCCCAGGTACATAGCCTCCTGGGAAACGACAGCTACACGGGCTCTTGGGTCTACGGCAAGTACCGCCACGTCTCCACCGAAGACGGAATGAAGGTCTACGACCAGCCGAGGGACACCTGGATAGAAGTGCCGATTCCACCGCTGATAGACCAAGAGACCTGGGAGCGGGCGCAGGCGCTGAAGAAGCAGCGGAGCAGGAGGGCCAAGAGGAACACGAATGTGCTCTACCTGTTGCAGCACCTTCTGAAATGCGGCGAGTGCGGCCACAATTTCCATGCAAGATGCACCCGGAGCACCACCAACGTTCGCAACGGCAAGAAGTACCGCTACGACCTTCCCACTCCCAACCGATACTACATGTGCAACGGAATGCAGAGTATGCGCCTGCGCTGCCGAGAGCGTCCCTACATCCGGGCCGAGCGATTGGAGGAGCCGATATGGAGCGAGGTGAAGCGGGTAATCCAGAACCCCGACCTGATCGTCGCCGGTATCGACACCCTCGATTCTCCAGAGGGCGGCGGATTGGAGGAGGAGATCGCCCAAGCCGAGCGAGACCTGCGGAGCATCCAGATGGAAGAGGACCGTGCCATCAGGCTGTTCGTGTCGGGGAAGATCACCGAGGCCCAACTCGACCATCAGCGCAAGTTCATCACCGAGCGGCTTGAGAGCGCCAGGGCGAAGCTGGACGATTACCATGCTCAGGAGGTGGGCGGAGCTGAGAAGCGGCGGCTGATGGAGGCTGTCCTAGCCTGGGCGAGAGAGGTCGGCCAGGGCTTGGACGAGTTGACCCCCGAGCAGCGCAAGGAGATTCTCCAGATGATCGTGGAGCAGGTCGTCATCGATAGGGACAACAACGTGGACATCACGCTGGCCATACCCATCGACGGTGATTCCCCTGAGCCTGAGTCCGTCGCAATTGCGCCTAAAGAATCTTCACTTTGAGGTTCAGGTTGGTGCTATAGCTAATCACTCATAAGAGACCAAGATTTGCCAGGACACAACAAAATGCGCGGTAGCCTTACGGCCACAAACATGACCTCTCTCTTGATAGTCGGGTTGGCCGCAGTACTGGCTACTGTCGGGGTTGTGTGGCTCGTCGTGCCAATTCAGGCCGGTCCCTTCCACTATCGAGAGAGCATTCTGGCCACAGATGGGCTGGGAGTCCTCCCCCTGTTGTTTATGCGCCTGTGACAGTATTGAGCGGATTGGTCGCGCGGAGAAGTGGCTCCGGAAATCTGAACAGGGGGATAAGTGGAATCGCTGCCTGATTGAGGGCATGATAGTGCTCTCGGAGACAGGAGCGAGAGATGAGCAGACGAGCCCGCCGTAACCACTCGGCAGAGTTCAAGGCGAAGGTGGCTCTTGCCGCAGTGCGCGGCGACCGGACACTTTCGGAGTTGGCAAGCCAGTTCGATGTGCACCCGAACCAGATCACGCAATGGAAGACCCAGTTGCTGGATCGGGCGGCGCAGTTATTTGGGGCCGGGACAGGGCAGGCTGAAAAGCCGGTAGATATGAAGGTTCTTCACGCTAAGATCGGTGAGCTTGCGTTGGAGAACGATTCTTTAGAGGCCGCACTCACGAAGGCGGGATTGCCGGGCGCAAGGCGATGATCGACCGCGATCACAAGCTGCCTCTCGCCCGCCAGGCAAAGGCAGTGGGCATCAGCCGCGGGAGCATCTACTACCGGCCACGGCCGGTGGGCGAAGCCGGTCTCGGGCTGATGCGCCGTATCGATGAGCTGCACCTTGAGTATCCGTTTGCAGGCAGTAGGATGATGCGAGGCCTGCTCCGCCATGAGGGACTCTCCTCCGGGCGTAGACACATCGCCACACTGATGCGGCGGATGGGCATCGATGCGCTGTACCGCAAGCCCAACACCAGCCGGCGACGCCCCGGCCATACGGTGTATCCGTACCTGCTGCGTGGGCTTGAGGTGAGCAGGCCCAACCAGGTGTGGGCAATGGACATCACGTACATTCCGATGGCCAGGGGGTTCGTGTACCTAGCCGCAGTGATGGACTGGCATAGCCGCAAGGTGCTGGCCTGGCGGGTATCGGTCACAATGGACACAGACTTCTGCGTGGAGGCGCTCGAAGAATCCCTGGGATGCCACGGCGCGCCGGAGATATTCAACACAGATCAGGGAAGCCAGTTCACAAGTGACGCCTTCACCGGCCTGCTGAAAGCCAGTGAGATCCAGATCAGTATGGACGGGAAGGGGAGCTGGAAGGATAATGTGTTCGTCGAACGGCTGTGGAAGAGCGTCAAGTACGAGGAGATGTACCTGAGAGCCTACGAATCGGTCCCGGAAGCCAGAACTGGACTCGGGCGGTACTTCGAGTTTTACAATGCCGGACGGCCCCATTCGAGCCTTGGGGGAATGACGCCGGACCAGTTCTTTGACAGAGCGCCTGCCGAGTCCGCGGCGGCCTAACGCACGGCAGCGCGATTCCACTTATCAAACCGGGCAGCGCTGTTCAGACAAACGAGACCACCTCTCTGTACAAATGGATGACGCTGCACTCCGCTAGGGCAAAGGGGATTAGCCTACCGTTAGGCCACCATTTTACCATTTAGGAAGCATGAAACCTAATGGATGGGAGCACCCTGATCGGAGATAATTCAACCTGGGTCCGGCGAGAATCCACTTCAACTTGGAGAGCGAGAATCATTCCAGTGAAAAGTAGTATCGCTAGAGTCCGTATAGCCCCAGGAAGTACTTGGAGCGCGTTCAGAACGCATAGCACCAGTCAATGGGGTCGTAGTATAGCCTCCGCAGGCCTGCCGGGAGGAGATGGTCGGGCTACATCAAGTGTACGACGGCCAGGTCACTCTCCCTACGAGCGGCACGCCTGTGATGGTGTGGGGCGATGAGCGGTTTCACGCAGGCCGTGCTGAGGTACCGCTGGGAGCTGTGGCTGTTCGTCGGCGTCCCGCTGGTGGTGAGCGTCACGTGGGTGATCGAATTCTCACGCCCGGAGCTGTTCACTCTGCCCCTCAGCGAGCGCCAGGACCTCCCCTACATCAGCCCGAAGGCCATCTTGCTCTTGCTGTTGCTGGGCCTTTCGTACCTGCGCGTGCGCCGGTTGGGCCGGCCCGCGCTGGCGCTGGTCTGGGCGTACGGCGTCGGCGCTGCACTGGCGAATGCGGTGGCTACGGTTGCTATCCAGGTATTCGGTACTCCTCTCCCAGGGTCGAGGACTGCGTTGTCGTTGGTGGCTTCGGTCGTAGCACTAGCTATCCTCGTCTGGTTCGGCCGGCAGGCGTCCAGAATCAGCCTAGGCCACGCTCTCTTGCTGGTTGGGTTGTCCACTACGCTCCCTCGAGGTACCAGTTCGCTGACCAGCGTCTTCCCGCTCCTCACAGCGGTGGATGAGCCGTACCGCATCGTGTCATGGTCGATCGTGCTAGCGTTCAATATTGCGCTGAGCCTGCTGGCCGTCTGGGCGCTCGGCCGCTTCGATTCGGCGAGCGGCGTTGCCCGCACTAGGATGGTCATCGCGTTGTTCAGCGTGGCTGTGCTCGTGGTCATATCCACGCATTGGGCGATAGTGTCGTGGCAATCAGAGTCCCTACAACCAGCTTTCACCAGCGCACTGGTCAGCGCGATCTTCGCCGTCAGCTATGCAGTTGTGATCGCGCTGATCTACGTGTTGCGTGTGCGGACGCCGCGCGAGCGGGAGTCTGCGGGCTAGCTGCGCGGCGGCTTAGCCGAGGGGGAGATCTATACCATCGTCGTGACGCTCAGCTCTTCCGACGTTCCGGTGCGCTACGGCCTAGCCTGGCAGGTGCGGGACTCGATCCTCCAGAATAGCCTCTGGCGTGAGGAGTGAGCGAGAGAAGCCCGTTCGGCGTCAGCCCCTCGGAGAAGCGGACGCTCGATCTCGTGACCGACCACCCGATGATCCCCCGTGGACACCTAGCCCTCTGGCTCGGCGTCTCAGAGGGCCGGGTCAGCCAGATAATGCACAGTCTCGTGAACACCTGGGGCCTTGTCGAGCGTGGAGGACAACGGGGAGACATCCGCTACACCCTGTCCGCCGAGGGTATTCGCTATATTACACACAGGGACCGCGCCCAGCTCTCGACGACGCGGGGCATCTGGAGCACAGCCCTCACCACCGATCGTCAGGGCCGGACAAGGCATGTGGGCCACCGCATCGACACGTGGGCGCGGCAGACGAGGCACGCCGACGGCATCACATGGTTCCTCTCAAAGCTGGAAGCCGAGGCGAGGACCGACCCTGACAGCGAGCTCCTGTGGTCCGTCCCCACCGCCAGGTCCGACCGGGCCTACAACTGGGGCGATTCGGCCATCGCACCCGACGCCGTGGGGCACTTGGTCGCAGGGGGCCTTCACGTGCCGTTCTCCCTGGAGTACGAGCTTCGTGCCCGTCACCCCGAGGGAGTTATTGCCTGCCTGAGTCCCTACATGAGCTACTACTGGTCCACCGAGCCGGGCGAAGACCAGCCACCGTTCCCCACCACCCTCTTCGTCGTGGACACTGAGGAGGTCGAGGCCACCTACGTGCGCACGGCGTCCCAGTTGGCCACCATGTCGCTGCCCATCCTCGTGTCCTGCCGGCCCGTTCTGTCCACCGCAGGAATCCTGGGGCGGTCCTGGCATCCACTCTGGGAGCCGGAGTCCCCACGACTGGCACTGTCCGGGCTCCGACTCTACCAGTGGGACTCACTCTATCACCGGATGCGTCATGTCCTGTAGGAGGAAGATAGATAGGGCCGATGCGTCCCTATCCCCCGACATGCTGTCTGGGGGGGGTACAAAACGGCACAACCAGCGTGATTTTCGTTGTCCGCCGACGGCCAAGTCAACCCTGTTTCAGCTACGAAACAGGGTTGACGTGTCGCCTGACCGGTCAGAGACACAAATGGGAACCTGTGCTAAAATAAAGGACGCGTCCGAGTACATTTTGTACCCCCGATACAACCGCTGACGTGTCAGCCGACAGGGAGGGAAAACCGATGGATGGGCCTGTCCGCTGGGTCACGAAAGCGGAGGCGGCTGAGGAGCTGGAGATATCCCTCTCGACCCTGGACCGGAAGATCAGGAGTGGAGAGGTCGAGGTTGTCAGGGAGGGCCGCCGGGTCTACGTGCGGATGCAGGGGCCGGAGTATCTGAGCGACGCGGAGTTGCTGCGTCGCGCCCTTGATCGGGAGGACAAGCTTCAGCGGACTGTGTGGGAGCTGGATGGGCGAGCATCGGAGTTGGAGCGGGAGCTGGACGAGGCCAGGGAGGCCGCATCCGCCAGTCGTCAGGCGTATGCGGAGATGGAGGAGGCGTACCGGAAGGAGATCGCCGCGCACAAGGGGGCGAAGGAACTGCTAAATATGGCCCGCGTGACCACTTTCGTGCTGTTGGCGCTGCTGATAGCCAGTGTTCTGCTCTGGTGGTTTGTGCTGAGGTAGGGGCCGGTAGGTTCCATCACGCCTAAAATTCGCCGTCGCCCGAACTCGTTCTTTCATTGAGGACGCCTAGTGCATCCGTTTATGGAATGCTATGAGCCACATAGCGCATGACTGGGACTGACATGGGAACACAACTGCATTGCGGCCGAGAGTTCTAGGCTCCATCGCCTGTTCAATGGGGATTCGATGACCATGTCCAAATGGGAAATCGCGACTACAATAGGCAAGCGGCCGTGAGCCCGAAACCGGGCCTCCAGCGACGAGGGGGATTGGCAATGAGCGGCAGGCGACTACCGGAGGGCTACAACGAGATAGGCCGATGGACCCTGAATCAGGCATCGGTGAAGGAGCTCCTGCTCTTTGGCCTAGTCGGCCTTTTCGCCTTCTTTGCCTCGCTCGCCGCGGCGGGCTTTATCGTCTGGGCGGCGACCGGCTCGGCCGAAACGACGATAGACGGGGGAACATTCTTCTCTGGATTGCTGTTGGGGGGCGTTCTCGGAGTCATATTGCACGAAGCCGTACACGGCGTCTTCTTCCTGGCCTTCGGCGGCCGGCCGCGCTTCGGGTTCAAGCCGTGGACCAGGTTTGGGCCGGTCTTCTACGCAGCCGCCCCCGGAAGCTACTTCGACAGGCCTCGGTATCTCGCCGCCGGGTTGTCGCCGGCACTGCTATTGACCTCGGTGCTGGCAGTAGCACTGGCTTTCGCGGCCGCGGACGACCTGCTCGCCTCCGTCGTCACGTGGGCCTTTGTGCTCAATGTAGCGGGCTCGTCGGGAGACATGGTCATGATGCGCAAGGTGATGTCCTACCCCCACGCGACCTGCTTCGAAGACACCGGCGACGGGTTCGTGGCCTACGGGCCTGCGGGCGGCCTGGAATCACCATAGGCAACGTGGTAGTGACTTACATTCGTTGAATCTCATGGCGGCTGGCATATTGATGCCCCTTTGCCCGCCCTCGTCTTTCCGTCCGCTTTGCCAATTCTCCCCTCACTACCAGAATCACTTTGTAACTGCTCCAGTCCGAACAGAGGCCTATTGACAACGCTCCATAGGATGTCGTTGATAGAGAGTAAGACAGCTTATGACCAACAGGCTCATCAACAGGAACACCAAGACGATTACGTTCTCCCTGCCGCCTGAAATGGCGGATCAGGTGCAGGACGTCATGCGTGTGGAGGGCCGCACCATGAGCGAGCTCATCAGAGAGGCCCTCCGCAACTACATGGAAGAGCGCGATTGGCTCAGGACCATCCGATACGAGAGGCTCCGCGCTCGTCATGCCGAACAGGAAGATTTGAGGAGGCAAGAATGAAAATGTACCACTCACTCACACCGGCGGCCCTCTATGCCAGGGTGTCCAGCGACCGCCAGGACGTTGACCTGTCCGTGTCCGCGTAACTACGGGCGCTCAAAGACTACGCCAAAGCTAATGGCTACTCCGTGGCCCGCGAGTACATAGACGAGGCCGAGAGCGGCCGCGTGGCGGACCGGCCCCAGTTCCGGGAGATGATCGAGGAGGGCAGCCAGCCCAAGGCTCCCTCTGAGGTCATCCTCGTCTGGAAGTTCAGCCGCTTTACCAGAAAGCGTGAACACGCCGTCGCTTTCAAGTCCATGCTACGGCGCAAGGGTGTGAGGGTTGTCTCCATCACTGAGCACGCCGACGACAACGCCACCGGCAGGCTCCTTGAGGGAATCATCGAGAGCGTGGACGAGTTCTACAGCGAGAATCTCGCGCAGGAGGTCGTTCGGGGGATGCGGGAGGCGGCATCGAGAGGCTTCTGGGTCGCCAGCAGAGTGCCCTACGGCTACAACCGGGTCATGGTGCAGGACGGGGCCAAGAAGCGTCCCACCCTCGAACCCGACGCGGCGACCTCCGCCGTCGTGGAGCGCATCTTTGGCATGGCCGAGGCAGGCAGGGGAATCCTAGACATCACCCGCACCCTCAACGGCGAGGGCATCGCCAACCCTACCGGCAGGCTCTGGTCCAAGAACGGCATCCACATCATCCTCCGAAACGAGGCGTACACCGGAACCCTGGTCTGGGGAACCGACGCCAAGGACAAGGCGGACCCGGTGCGCGTGGAGAAGGCCTTTCCCGCCATCATCTCCAAGACCCGGTTCCGCCGAGTGAACCGGAAGCTTCGCTCCCGCGCTCCCAAGCGGAGCCACCCCCGCCGGGTCGGAAGCTCCTACCTCCTCAGCGGACTGGTCAAGTGCAAGACCTGCAACCGCGCCCTCTCCGGTCAGGACGCCAAGAGCGGCAAGTTCTCCTACTACGTCTGCCAGTCGGTGATGAAGCGGGGCAGTGGGGCCTGCAACGCCCCCAGGCTCAACGCCCGCCGCTTCGAGGAGCAGGTGGTCGGCAAGATTCGGGAGAACGTGCTCACCGAGTCCAACATCCGGGAGTTGGTGAAGCTGGTGGACGAGGAGATGGACGGAGTTGCCAAGGAGCAACGTCAAAGGCTGGAGACCATCGACTCGGAGCTTGTGGACGTGAAGCGCAGGCTGGACCGGCTCTACAACCTGGTGGAGACCACAGACCTGGACGTCGACGACTTCAAGCCCCGCATCCGGGAGCACCGGGAACGGCAGGAGAGGCTTGAGGCATCTGCGGCGGAGGCCAGGTCTATGCTCTCCCAGCGGAGGGAGGTCCTGGACGATGTGGAAACCATCACCGCCTACGCCAACGACATGAGCGCGTTCCTCAGGACGAGCGAGCTCACCGAGTCGCGGGCCTTCATCGAGTCCTTCGTCAAGGAGATTGTCGTCAGCCCCGGCAACGCCGTCGTCCGGTACTCCATCCCCATGCCAGACGACAGCCGCATACCTGGAAAGATGCAGAGGAGATGGCCCTACACAGCCCAGTTCTGTCTACCGTCAAGTTTGGTGGGCCCGGCAGGGATCGAACCTGCGACCAATCGGTTATGAGCCGACCGCTCTGCCACTGAGCTACGGGCCCGCGAAGGGGGTATTGCCAGCCTACGGGACGCCTTAACCGCAGTCAAGGCGCTGGGCATTGCCCATCCCCATACTTTCTGTTGCAGCTTGGAGGTCAAGCCATAGCCAACAGTTGGGAATGTGGGTGCTGGGGATGCCCACCATCGGCTTGCATGCGTATGACATGCGGACACCGCCCATGTGCTTCCCTTCGGCTTCGCTCAGGTCCGATGCCCTGTGGGCATACGGACTCGCGACGAAGTCGGAGGTAAACTCAGCCTAGCGTGAGCGGTGTGAGTGCCCGACGAGTCGGGACTACGCCCTGCCTAGATTCCGAGCTTACGCTTGTAGTCGGGGTCGTGATAGGCGTAGCGGCCACGGCGGACCATTTCGTCCAGGCCGAGGGTGGGCACGGGCCGCGGGTTGGTGGGTATCTCAGCGATGATGTTCAACTCCTCAAGCTCATTGACCTGGGCCTGGGAGTATCCCAAGACACCCTCAAGGACCTCGCTATTAGACCCGCCTAGCTTGGGTCCCGGTCCCCGGACCTGCACGTCCATCTTGTTTCTATCGTGGTGCCAGGGCCGGCCCATGATTACGCGCTGACCCATCTTGCGATCTTCAGGATACGTGACCTTCTCCAGGAAACCGCTGGCCCAGTATTGCTCGCTCAGGTTGGCGTCCCTGGAGTCTTGCACAGGCGCGGCAGGCACGCCGGCACCCTGAAGCCGCTCCATGACCTGGAACTTCTCTACGCCCTTGGTCCAGGAGGAGATGATACCGTCTAACTCGCCATGGTTCTTCATACGGTTGGAGCCGGTGGCGAACTTAGGGTCCTCTATAAGCCCGTCCTTGCCGATGGCACTGCATAGGGCAGCCCACTCCTCGTCGTCCCCCACTGAGATGACGCACCACTGGTCTTTACCTGCGCAAGGGTAGCAGCCCTGGGGTGCGCGCCACGGGTGGCGGTTGCCCATAGGCCCGCCCAATCTCTCGTTGGAGATCCAGTCCATGACGTATTCACTGGACCCCATGCAGCCCAGCTGGTACATCCCTACGTCAATCCACTGGCCCTTGCCGGTCTGGTTTCTGTACCTGAGTGCCATACCCATTCCGAGGAGGGCAGCCCAGCAGGAAATGAAGTCCACGTAGGACTGACCTGCCTTGGACGGTGAGTCGTCCCGGTAGCCGGTGATGTGCACCAGGCCGTGGGTGCCCTCCTGCGTGGTGGCCTGGGCCGGGTACTGGGAGTAGGGGCCTTCACCGTGGCCATAGCCGGTGTTGGATGCCATTATTATGTCCGGCTTGAGCTTCTTCAGGTTGGGATAGTCCAGTCCCCAGCGCCGCATGACCCTGGGCGTGTAGTTCTCCATGAAGATGTCTGTGACGGCGAGCAGGTCCTTCAAGACGGCTTGGCCCTCATCCTTGCTCAGGTCCAGGGTGAGTGACTTCTTGCCGCGATTGAGCTGGTTGAATCCAGCGGCACGGTTCCAGGGGTCGTCACCCGGATCGTTGTCGGGAAAGGCTCCGGCGAACTGTCCGCCGCGCGTGGTGTCTATGTGGCCCGGGCCCTCGATCTTGATGACCTCCGCTCCCAGGTCCGCCAGCAGGCCGGCGGCGTAAGGAAAGGCGTAAACATAGGTGGACTCTACGACTCGTATGCCTTCCAGGGGTTTCTTGCTCACCGTGCTATACCTCCGTCTTGACTTGAATTAATACCAATGTGTGCTTGTGTGCTATGGAAGCCCTAAATACTCAGCTTTTCCTCGAAGTCGGAATCGTAGTAGGCGAAGCGACCGCGTTTGACCAGCTCGTCCAGGCTGACGATAGGAGTGGGTTGCAGGTTAGATGGCTTGTCACCGATGATGCCGGTCTCCGCCAGTTCGCCGACCTGGGCGTCTGAGTAGCCCAGCACATCCTGGAGTATCTCATCGTTGCTGCCGCCCAGCTTTGGCGCAGGGCTCTTGATAGCTGGGTCTAGCTTACTGCCTTGCCAGGGGAGTCCCATAAGGACGCGCTGGCCCATTTCACGGTCTTCAGGATACGTGACCTTCTCCAGGAAACCGCTGGCCCAGTATTGCTCGCTCAGGTTGGCGTCCCTGGAGTCTTGCACAGGCGCGGCAGGCACGCCGGCACCCTGAAGCCGCTCCATGACCTGGAACTTCTCTACGCCCTTGGTCCAGGAGGAGATGATACCGTCTAACTCGCCATGGTTCTTCATACGGTTGGAGCCGGTGGCGAACTTAGGGTCCTCTATAAGCCCGTCCTTGCCGATGGCACTGCATAGGGCAGCCCACTCCTCGTCGTCCCCCACTGAGATGACGCACCACTGGTCTTTACCTGCGCAAGGGTAGCAGCCCTGGGGTGCGCGCCACGGGTGGCGGTTGCCCATAGGCCCGCCCAATCTCTCGTTGGAGATCCAGTCCATGACGTATTCACTGGACCCCATGCAGCCCAGCTGGTACATCCCTACGTCAATCCACTGGCCCTTGCCGGTCTGGTTTCTGTACCTGAGTGCCATACCCATTCCGAGGAGGGCAGCCCAGCAGGAAATGAAGTCCACGTAGGACTGACCTGCCTTGGACGGTGAGTCGTCCCGGTAGCCGGTGATGTGCACCAGGCCGTGGGTGCCCTCCTGCGTGGTGGCCTGGGCCGGGTACTGGGAGTAGGGGCCTTCACCGTGGCCATAGCCGGTGTTGGATGCCATTATTATGTCCGGCTTGAGCTTCTTCAGGTTGGGATAGTCCAGTCCCCAGCGCCGCATGACCCTGGGCGTGTAGTTCTCCATGAAGATGTCTGTGACGGCGAGCAGGTCCTTCAAGACGGCTTGGCCCTCATCCTTGCTCAGGTCCAGGGTGAGTGACTTCTTGCCGCGATTGAGCTGGTTGAATCCAGCGGCACGGTTCCAGGGGTCGTCACCCGGATCGTTGTCGGGAAAGGCTCCGGCGAACTGTCCGCCGCGCGTGGTGTCTATGTGGCCCGGGCCCTCGATCTTGATGACCTCCGCTCCCAGGTCCGCCAGCAGGCCGGCGGCGTAAGGAAAGGCGTAAACATAGGTGGACTCTACGACTCGTATGCCTTCCAGGGGTTTCTTGCTCACTGGCGCTGCACCTCTACTGCTGGCCGGCCTGTCGGCTGACGATCAGTCCTTGGAACCTGCGCATCTCCATTCAACGCCTCACGGGTCGATCGCGATGGCCGGTCGCTCAATCGCACTTCAGATGCCGTCAAGGGCAGATGTCCTCAATCCTGGCAGTTAGATGATGTCCAGTTCCCGAAGTTTCACAAGGTCCTCCTTGGAGTAGCTCAGAAGCTCCGTATATACATCCACGTTGTGCTGTCCCAGGAGTGGGGCTGGCATCCTATACGTGCTGGGCGTTTCGCTCATGTTGAACAGGCGGAACGGCACCTTGATCTTGCCTATGACCGGGTGGTCAACCTCTTCGAAGAAGTCCCTGGCCTCCAGCTGCGGGCAGTTGGCGAGGTCTTCCGGGGTCTGTACGATGCCGAACAGCATGCGATAGTCCTCGGAGGCGGTCTTGAACATCTCCGCCATGGTCCTGTCCTTGGTGGCGTCCAGGATGATTTCGTCCATCTCCGCGCCGTTCACGGTGCGCTGCTCAGGCAGGGCGAACTTGGGGTCTTTCAGCTCTTCCTTGCCGTAGAAATCAGCGATGGCGTCCCAGGTGGCGCCGCCGCCAGCCTGGCTGATGAAGTAGCCGTCCTTGCAGGGCATGACGTTTCCGAACATGGCCCCTTCAGGGTTGCGCCGGCCCTGGACTGCACCGGTCCAGCTGTAGAAGGGCTGGTTGACCACCAGGGTGGAGTTCACCACCTCCTGGATGGATACGTCCACGTGCTGTCCCTCGCCGATGGTGTCACGCATGACCAGGGTGAAGGCTGTGGACAGCGCTCCGTTCAGTCCGGACTCGTACTGGGCTTGGAAGCCGCCGTGTTTCAGCGGCTCCCGTTCCTTGGTGCCGCTTATGCTCATTATTGACCCCATGGCGTAAGCGATGATCTCTTCGCTCTTGAAGTGGCTGTAGGGGCCGGTCTGGCCGAAGCCGGTAATTGATGTCATCACTATCTTGGGGTTGATCTTCTCTAGGTCCTCGTAACCCAGGCCCAGGGAGTCCAGGTAACCGGGCTGGAAGGATTCCACGACAACGTCGGCCTCCAGGACCAACTCCTTGAAGATCTTGGCGCCCGTAGTGGTCTCCAGGTTGAGCGTGGTGCCGCGTTTGTTCAGGTTGAGGAGCAGAAAGAAGAGGCTCTTCTCCGGATTGGGATCGTCATGGAAGAAGGGGCCCATAGTCCTGCCGCTCTCTCCGCCTGGGGGCTCTACCTTGATTACGTCCGCACCGAAATCGCCGAGGATCTTGGCGCAGAATGGCCCGGCGATGCCCTGGCTGATGTCCAGGACTCTGATGTCGTCCATCGCTGAAGGTCCCATCATGGTGACTTCCCCTCCCGGTGAGTCTTTACAAAGCTATCTAACCGTCGGAGGTACTGCGCCGCCGGGCGCTGTACGCATAAGGGGCCCCAGGTGGTCAGGCTCTTAGATACACCCCTAGAGTGCAGGGGCTACTATATCTAACCTGTACAGAAATGACAAGCGTTGACCCTATCTCTCAAAAGGGGTAAGGTGCTGAGATAATCCTAATGCTCGGAGCATGGATCATATATGGCAGCATGTGCGTAATTTGGTGCCATGGCTATGGATTCGTCGACTCCGATGCACTGCACAAGGCGCGGTGGTAGACGGGTATCGTAGAACACAGGAAGGACCACAGGATGCCTGAAGAGGGCGCAAACGAACCACCATCGTCGGACCGGACGGATGCCACCGATGACATTGAAACGAATGGCGCCGATGGAAATGTTGCCGACGGCGCGGTAGAGGCTGGCGTTGCATCTCAGGACGGGGAGTCGGGTAACGGACGTCAGGGAGCGGCCAGTGACCTGGCTGAAGCCTCTGAGGAGGAGATTCTCAATGTCCGAGTCCGTGCCCGTGGCGGAGGTGGTGGAGGAGGCGGTGGTGGTTTTGTTGCCGAGGACATGGAGGGTGGCACCTTTTCCATGGGTGGCAGAAGGCGCTCCGCCCGTGCTACCCGTGACCTGACCGAAGGCAGCGTTCCAAAGAACCTCTGGATACTGGCCTGGCCACAGATGGTCGAGGGCATTTTGAATGTCGTCGATCAAATGGCGGACCTCTTTTGGGCAGGCCGGTTTGTAGGTGCCAGGGCTATCGCCGGCCTGGGCGTGGCTCAAGACTATACGCGTCTTATTATGACCGGCCGCATGGGCCTGGACATGGGCATGCAGGCCATGGTCGCCCGCGCCATAGGGGCGGGCCGTGTGGACCTGGCGAATCACGTGACGCTCCAGGCGTTCACGCTCACCGTCACATTCACCCTTCTAGTGGTGACAACGGGTGCCTTCTTCACCGACTTCCTGCTGCAGGTGCTTGGGGTCAGTGATGAGGTTATAGCGGTGGCGGGTCTGTATATGCGGATCCAGTTCATAGGATTTGGCGCACAGGCATTCCGCATGATGAGCGCAGGGGCCCTTCAGGCTGCGGGTGACGCTGTGACACCTATGAAGGCTACTCTGCTGGCCAGGGTGACGCACATCTTCCTGTCGCCGTTGCTATTTTTCGGCGTATGGCCATTTCCTGAGATGGGCATCGCTGGCCTTGCTGCGGGCAACGTGCTGGCACAGAGCCTGGCAGTGGGCTGGAACTTCTACGCTCTTTTCGCCGGGACATCCAACCTGCATCTGACGCTGCGAGGCTACTACATGGACTTCCCCCTGCTGGGGCGCCTGTTGCGGATAGGGGCTCCGGCGACCTTCACGGGTATGGAACGGAGCCTAGTGAGTCTTCTGATGGTGCCCATGGTTACGCCATTCGGGGACTTCTCTCTGGCCGCCTATGGCCTGACACGGCGGTTGGAGATGTTCACCAATCTGGGCAGCATGGGGCTGGGACGTGCCTCCGGCGCACTGGTCGGACAGAACCTGGGTGCCGGTCATCAGCAGCGGGCCAAGTCAACGGTCCTCTGGGCGTTGGGTTACGTCACGGCTATCCGGGGCAGCATAGGCATGCTGCTGCTGATCTTCCCTGCCTTCTTCATCGGGATCTTCAATAGCGAGCCCGAGCTGATGGACATTGCCGTGAACTGGGTGCGTATCCAGGCAATAGGCGGGCTGGTTATGGGCGGCGGCATGGTGTTCCAAATGTCGTTCAACGTGGCGGGAGATACCATGACCCCAATGGTGGTCACGTTTATCACCATGGTGGGTATTCAGCTGCCGCTGGCCTACGTGCTGGCGTATCAGACGCCACTGGGCCAGTACGGTATTCCTATTGCCATCACAGTCGCCATGTTCAGCCGGGTATTTCTCTACATCCCCTACTACATCAAGGGGCACTGGCTGAAGGTAAAGGTGCTCGACTGACCAGGCCTGCGTCTGTCAGCATGCGTGGCGTGGACTGAGAGATTGGGTTACACTGAGCATGCGAGCGCGGGGGTAACTCAGCGGTAGAGTCCCTGCCTTCCAAGCAGGTTGTCGCGGGTTCGAATCCCGTCCCCCGCTCCAAACACTCTAATGGTAGATAACGCTACAATTGCTGATGCGGCGTCAGAACTGGGCGTTTGAGGGTCGATTCCAGTGCCGGGACGCTGTCCTGTGCGTCATTCCCGGATGGATAGCCAGGTAGAGGGTTTGCCCAGACGGACCGGGTTGCCTACTGTTCGATTATCTCCCCGTCGTCCATAGTGATCATTTCACCGTGGACCACGGTGTCGGTCAGGATGATTGTTCCACTGCCGAAGGCGATGACGTTGCCGAGCGGGGTATCCCCTTCCTCCGCCGGAGGGCTTCCCACCACGGAGTTGATAAGGGTTATCCTGCCGTTGTCAGTAGCTATGACGTCGCCTGTAACGATCGAATCCCTCACGGTGAAGTCGATATTCTCTCCAGCGACGACCTGGCCCATAGTGCTGTTCTCATACACGATTGTTGCGTTGTTGCCTGTAGAGCTTCCAGACACGTCGCTGTTTCTGATAACAAGGATGTTGGAGGCGAACGCGTTGGGCTCCCAGCCGTAAACGTTGGTGTTGATGAGATGAAGGGTGGCATCAACAATGTCCCAGGTCCGGTCTTCGTAGAGCTTGCGTCCTAGATCGTCGAGCACAACGGTTTGGTTCGTCCAAGGAAGCCCGACTATGATCCCAACGGTCACAGCAGGGGTATCCCTGATAGTGATGCTGCTCCCTGGCAGGAGATTAATTCCCCACCCGTCAATCGAAGAGTTCAAGATACGGAGGTTGAAGCCGATGGTGGCATCATCCTCACCTGAAAAGGAGAAATCGCTTATCTCAGCAGGGAGGACTGTGTCTATGGTGGACCCCTCCGGGAAGCACATCTCAATCTCCATATTGTGGGAGTTCTCAGCGATAACATCTGAGTTATCGCACACAGTAGCGCCAATATATGGCCAGTTGTTGACCGATATTACCGACTCCCCGCTAAGAAAGTTCCATGTATTGCATTCATAGTGACTCACGTTGCGGGCCACGAGCGAAGATGTTTCGAAGAAATTCCAGTTGAGCGATCCAGTACAGCTGTTTCCGATCTCCGAGTTCTCGACTGTTACCGTGCTGTTCCCTTCAGCAATCAGGCTGTATTGAAAGGCGAATTCCTTCTGATGGAGTACCAGTGAATCCCGTATCACAAGTTGGGCATTGTCCCGGAGAGTGATGTTGTTCTGATGAACGTAGTAGGTGTCTACAATTTCCAGGATGTTGTTGCCCTGAAGTATGATCGGGTCTTCATTGACGACCTTGCGTCCAAATATCCTGTAGGTACTTGCCACAACCTGAGAATCTACCCAGCCCCCTTTGTAGGTTATTGCTTTCAATGTAGCGGTTTCTGTGAAGGCGACCGGACCTTGATATAGAACACCGGATGTAGGCGTGGGGTCGCTTCCATCGGTTGTGTATCGAATTGACGCTCCCGTTTCGCCAGTGATGGTCAGGTTCTGCGGACCAATGTAGATCGCTTCGGTAAGGCTGAGTTGTGGTCGGTCGAGTTGGTCGATGACGATGGTATAAATAAGAGTGTCGACGTCAGAGTTAACTTCACCTTCCTTGAAGGCAATTGCCTTGATGGTTGTGATATCCGCAATGTGGATGGGGCCTCCGTAAAGGACCGCTGATTCCAGCGTTGGGTTGCTTCCATCGGTTGTATACCGTATGGACGCTCCTTCCGTAGTAGTGGACAGGTCAATCTCCTGCGGCCCCACATAGGTACCCTCGGAGCTATGGCTCAGCGGCTCAACCTTGGGATAGCTCGCCATCGATATTGGTGAAGGAGGTACGCCTTTCGTGTAAGCAATGGCTTTGACGGTCACTCCTAGGGTGACCGGAATGGGCCCCTCATAGGACATTCCACGTGTCGGTGAGGGGTCACTCCCATCCGTGGTATACCGTACCGCAGCTCCCTTAATGGACGTTGATATTGCCACTGCCTGCACCCCCGTCCTGGCATCTTCGGTGAGGCGGATGACTGGGGTTATCGGTTCAGACATCAAGGTTGACGTAGGTGATAAGGACACGGGCGTCGCAGTCTGATTTTGAGTCTGCTCTGGCTGACAGGCCAGGACCATCATCACGGCCAAGCCCGCACCGAGGGCAATCCAATGCAAGGACGCTCGCATGGCAGTAACTATAGTGGAGCCAGTAGTGAGGCACAAGATGAATTGCTTGAGCTGAACCATAGATGGCCGACGAAGTGGTAGAGGAACCCTCTATAATACGGTTGTACAGTGGTGTGGAGAATGGCATGCCGGCGTGGCAAAGAGGCTGGCTACCATGACCTACTCATAGGAGGATGACATGAAGCTGGTTTTATTCAATGACAGCCTCCCGGGTCTACTGACGGATCGCGGTGTGATTGACGTTAGCCAGGTTGTCGACCAGACCGGTGCTGGCGTGGGTCAGGAGGCCATGGAGGCCATCATTACCCATATGGATGACATTCGCGCCGATTTAACGCGCCTTGAGGAGGAGGGTGACGCAGTACCGCTTTCCGGCGTAACGCTCCTGGCCCCGCTGCCCCGTCCCGGCAAGATACTGTGCATGGGCGGGAACTACCGCGAGTTCGGCGCCAGGGAGCCTGCACCCATGTGGGGATTCCTGAAGGCACAGGATACCGTGCTCGGCCCTGGCGGTACGGTCGTTCTCCCGGACGTGGATGCCAACATCTTCCACCATGAGGCAGAGCTGGTGCTGGTATTTGGGCGAGGAGGCAGGAATATCAAAGAGGCAGATGCCATGGACCACGTGTTCGGCTACACGTGCGGGGTGGACGTGTCCGCCCGGGTGTTCACCGGCGCTCCGGGCGGTCCAAGGCCCCCGGACTATCTGCCCATATCGCCGCACAAGTCTTACCCCACCTTCGCTCCCCTAGGCTCTTACATTGTGACCAAGGACGAAGTCCCGGACCCACACAATTTGCAGGTGCGGCTGCGGGTGGACGGTGAGCTGCGCGGAAACTACAGCACCGATGACCTGGGCCACTCCATTCCAGAGTCCATCGAGTGGGTGAGTTCCATGGAGTCCATCAGCCCTGGGGACGTCTTTTTCATGGGGACCAACCACCAGGGCCTTGGCGCCATGCAGGACGGCGACACCATCGAGTTGGAGATCGACGGGGTAGGCAGCCTCTCCATTAATGTGACCGATCCTCTCAAGCGACGATGGGCCAAGGGCGTGGACGAGTTGACCGCCAAGGATGTACGCGAGGGCACCGGAGGGCCAGGCAGCAAGGTACGACCCCTGTAAGGGTCACCCACCTGACCCGTTCGTGCCCAAGGATCGGCCTGTTTGGCACTCGTCGTCCTTGCGGGCTAACCCGTAAGCTTCCTCCAACGATTACGTGGGAGGGAGAAATGGCGGATATACTTGCCTCACTGGCCATTCTGGTCATATGCGTTCTGAACATAGCCTACGGCCTGACAGCGCCTGCGTTGAAGGACGACCCTCAGTAATAGTGGTTGGCAGGCCTGGGTAGGGCACATGCCGTCTGAACATCATCGGGAGAAAGTGAGGCCCGGTAGCGTTGGTCGGGCCTTACTTTCCATGCAATGTTATTAGGCGATCGTATACCCCTAGGCTACTTAAGGACAATGACGTGTCCGTGATGCTTGTGGCCTTTTAGTACCAGGTCAACTTCATCGAGAACTCTCCCAGGGTTTGACGGGTCAGTAAGTGTGCCTAGAGCAGAGATCCTAAGCAGATCGAAGTCCGGGTCCCCGAAAAGGCCGAAATCAGGGTCCCCGAATATCTCAACGTCGAAGAACGAGTCAACGGAGAATCGGGCACCGTCCAGACCGCTTGACCCAAGGTTCGAATAAACACGAGTGTATTCAACATCGAAAAACGAATCAACCGAGAACTCCCGCAGGCTGCGAATCTCCTCGAGCGTATCTCCAAATGCGGTAGGCGAGTCACCAGCGCCAATCAAAACTGGGATTGAGACAAGGAGGTCTAACTGAGCCTCTCCCGTCGGTTGTTGAGCTCCCTGAACTGGTTCACTCAGAAACCAACCGTCAGCCATCATGACACTTACGGCACCAGCCAGAAATAGGGCAATCACCCAGAACAACGACGACTTTCGTGTGCTCGTACTCATACATGTCTCCATAGAATAGAATCGCCGGAATTCCAGCGTCGTCGGACTGTAGCATAACGGGGCAGAGAGCAGATCGCCTTTTGAGTTAGTTTGGGCTGGAAGAGCCGTTTTAACGACTTTATGCGGGATTCAGAGTAGCTAAATAGCACTGTGATGCTAAATGGAGCATTTCGGCAGAGTCCGCATCAGATGCTGGAGGCTGTATTGTCTTCACCTGGACTTTCCAATTGGCCAGGAATAGCAAGTTGTGCCATTGCCTCCTAGATTGATAATTCATCCCTTTTCCGCGGCGGATTCGCCAATAACACCACGCCAACGCTCAATAGGCCTAGTCCACCGGCGACAAGGAAACCCATGTTAAAGGTGCCGGTGAGGTCAAATACGGCTGATACAAAGAGCGGCCCGAGGAGGGAAGATACAGTAAGGATAGGACGCATCGCCCCCATAATAGCTCCGCTATGGCGCCGTCCATAGTAGTTCGCGAAGGCCAAAGGCTGGAGCACCTGGAACCCTCCACCGGTGATGCTTGTGGCTACCAGCACCACCACATTCAACGGGTACGGAAGAAGTATTAAGGCCAACGGGTGTATTGCTCGTGAGAGGAACGCCACCGCCAGGCAATGTTTGATGCGGAACCTGTCCACAGCAAAGCCCCACACCAGCCTGGAAATCGAAGATGCGGCCAATCGAAGGGAAACAACAAGGCTGGCGGCCTGGGCCGACATCCCCTGCTGCAGCGTTAGGAATGGGACTAGGTGGATGACAATGAGGGTAGCCGAGAGGCTCACCAAGTTCATCGAAACGACAGTCATCCACAGAGTTCGGGTCTGCATTGCCTCCTTCAACGTCCAGGAGACTTCATCTGGTGCGTCACGCCGCTCCGATCCCGGCCCCTCGTCAACCAACTCAATCGCTGATGGCCCCCCGTCGGGTTGAAGACCCATATCTTCCGGTTGTCTTCGTACAAAGAGCAGCGTCAACGGCACCATTACCGTGATCACCATGATGCCCATGAGGACCCACGTTTCCCGCCATCCTCTGGTAGTGATGAGGAAGCCGAGCACGGGAGTCATAACCATGGCCCCGAGCGTGGTCCCCATGGTAGCGAAGGCCATGGCGCGGCCTCTGAGTCGTACGAACCACTTGGTGATCAGGACCGGGCCCGTGAACCCACCCAGCTCATGTAGCCCAAGGGCACCCACCCCAGCGTAAAGAAGCCAGAAATGCCAAACTTCCTGGATCCTTCCTAGCAAGACTAGACCGACACCGGCGAAAACTGTGCCGAAAAGCATGACGGGGCGCGCCCCAAAACGATCGAGCGCCAGCCCCAGGAAGGGGGAGACGCCGGCATAAACGATGGCCTGGGCGGTGATCGCACCGGTCATCAGGGTCAGCGACCATCCCAGCTCTTCGCTCATAGGCTTGAAGAAGAGAGGGACAGCAAAGGTGCCTACGCCTCCAGCCACAAACTCCGCTACGAAGACAACTGTGACGATGACCCAGCCGTAGTAGAAGGGAAGCAGCCATACTCCGAGGAGTCGGGTACGTGGCACGCGCGGAGGTCGCTGTGGGTCTGGATTAAAGGCGTTCCCGTCGTCGTTAATGCCGGAATCCTTCCGCTGGGCAGGTGCCGCATTATACAACCCGAACACGGCTCTGTGACATCTGAGTAGACACTCTCTCTCAGCAGAGCAATGTTAGGCTCGTTTCCCGAAAGGCCGTCTTTGAAAATGGCTGTCGCGGCAAGGCGCTCTCTACTATATATACAGGCCTGCCTCGAACGGCGTCCGTATCGTCGGTGCGCTCAGTTCTATGCGCACGACATGTGCTAAAGAAGATCGTGGAGTCGTGAGCGTAAGCGCGTATTGTCATGTGTGGGCACAGGGGCCAATCCACCTCAGTAAGGGTGCTATCGCTCAACCCTGACCTTGCTTCTGCCAGCGAGGCTGTGCCAATATAGCTCCCGTTTCTACCTCTGTTCACCGGAGGTTCCCCACGTTTGGAGCTGTTGAGTCCGCCAATCTGATCCCGGCTGTTGTTATCGTCCTGGCCGCAGCGCTGGTAAAGGGCACCGCCGCCTTCGGCTTCACGATGGTGGCCGCCCCGTTCCTTCTGCTGATGTGGGAGCCGAAGCTGATGGTCCCTATCATAGTGCCACTATTCACGCTGCTGGACGCCATGATTGTGTATCAGGGCAGGGCCCACTTGTAGTACCAGCGGGTGCTGCCGATAATCGGTGCAGCAGCTGTGGGCATACCCCTGGGCACCTACGTCCTCCTGTCTGTACCTAAAGATGCGCTGACCCTGGCCATAGGTGCCTTGGTGCTGGTGTTCGCGGTACTGCTCATGGTCGGGTATACCGTGAACATTCGTAGGGAGCGGGTAGCCAGCGGTGCAGCCGGTTTTCTTAGCGGTCTGTTTCTTGGTGGCGCAGCTCTATCTGGGCCGCCGGTGGCGCTGTTCATGATCAACCAGCGGTGGGGCAGGGAGACCTTTCGCAGCAGCCAGGGGCTGTTCCACCTCGCGGTGGACCTCCTGGCTGTCTTATCGATGAGTATCGCCGGGGTGCTCACGAAAGATACGCTGCTGGTGGATCTGGCGTTGCTGCCGCCGGTACTGTTAGGTTACGCTCTGGCCGTTGTGCTGCTGCGTCGACTAGACTAGGAGCTATTCAGGCGTATTACCATCCTCATTGTGATAGTCGCCCGCGGTTGGAGCGATAGTGAGCGCGCTGGCGCGGGTGTAGATAGGGCACCAGGGCGTGCCATCCCTCTTCAGGGGAAGGGACAGAGCCGCCACCCCAGATTCTTCGCTTCGCTCAGAATGACAGTGGAATGGAGTTCAGTGCGATAGCTCTATTGAGCCAAGTCACGTAGCGCCTGTCGCACCACGTCCTGCGGGACGTCGCCGTGTACTGCGGAGCGCCCCACATCATCAAGCAACACCCACCGCAGTGAGTCGCCTTCCGCCTTCTTGTCCAGGGCCATGGCAGCTTGCACCGCATCCAGGTCAACGTCCGGACAGGAGAGCGGCAGGTCGAACCGACGGAGTACCGCCTCCTGGCGCTCAGCCGTCTCCGCAGGTGTCACGTCCATCCATCGTCCTATGGCAGCCGCACCCATCATGCCGATGGACACGGCCTCTCCGTGCAGGAGCCGTCCGTATTCGGTGGCGGCCTCCAGCCCGTGGCCTATGGTGTGGCCGTAGTTCAGGAGGTTGCGATAGCCAGTGGTCTCCCGCTCGTCCTCGGAGACGACGCTGGCCTTGATGGCCATGCTTCTGCGGATGACGTCTGTTGTGATCTCCGGTTCCAGGGCCAGGAGCCCTTCGGCCTTGGTCTCGAATGTGTGGAACAGGTCGGCATCCAGGATCAGCCCATGTTTTATGGCCTCAGCCCAGCCCTCCATCTGCTCGCGATGGGGCAGGGTCCGGAGCGATGCAACGTCGGCCACTACCAAGCTGGGCTGATAGAAGGCGCCGACCAGGTTCTTAGCCTGGGGCAGGTTCACGGCCGTCTTACCGCCTATGGATGCGTCCACCATGGCAGCCAGGCTGGTTGGCACTTGCACGAAAGCCATGCCCCGGTTGTAGGTGGCGGCTACGAACCCCGTCAGGTCGCCGGTGACGCCTCCGCCAAGGGCAATCAGCGTATGCCCACGCCTCGCCCTGCGCTCGGCCAGCCAGGTGTAGAGCGCCGTGGCCATGGAGAGAGACTTGCTCGCCTCGCCCGACGGGAAGGTGAATATGTGCGCCTCTATGCCGGCCTCCTGAAAGGACTGCTGGGTCGCACGTCCATACCGGCTTGAGACCTGGTCATCGCTTACGAGGTACACGGGGCCAGGGATGCCAGCCTTAAGCAGCAACTCTCCCAAACGCGGTATCAGGTCCCAGCCCACCAGCAGGGGGCAGCTGCCCATGGAGGTGTCTACCATTGCCGCCAGGTTCTGGTCGCCGGCGAAGGGATGCGCTTCGTCGACAGGTCCTCTACCTGAGAACCTGCGCCACGCTCTCAGCACCTCCTGCACGACCTCCTCAACGGAGAGTCCGTCCGTATGTACGGTCCACCGTACGTGGGCGTAGGTAGCTTCACGCTGGTCTTTGAGCATACGTATACGTTGTAGGGGGCTTTCACTTTGGAGCATGGGCCTGACCACTGCCTCAAAGGTGGCCTTTTGCTCGGTCTGGAGGCGCGCATAGATCGTGGCTGGAGTAGCTTCCAGGCAGACAAGGAAGCCGGCGGTACTCATAATTTGAAAGTTGCCGGGGTCTACGATGCCGCCGCCGCCGGTGGACACAACTCGCCTGTCTCCGGAACACGCCTCCTGCACCGCCGTCCGTTCCAATGCACGGAATGCCTCTTCGCCATCCTCCTCAAATATGCGGACGATGGACTTACCCACCTGGCGAATCACTTCCTGGTCGGTGTCTATGAACTCCCAGCCCAGCAGCCGTGCCACTGCTCTACCCACGATGGACTTGCCGGTGCCGGAGAAGCCGGTGATGACGATGTTGTTCATGCTTCCTATCAATCCTTGTGCCAGGGCAATCGGGCGTCCGGGTCGCTCCACATGATGGCAAGACGCACGGATATAAGCAAGGCGGCCACGCCGGCTGTCGCGGCCTGGGCCACTCCCGGTGCGTCCTGTTCCAACCCCAACCATAGCAGCACGCCACCTACAACGAAGTTGGCAGCCGCCCAAAGGACGTTGGTCACTGCCGGTGATCTCCTCGCGAAGGGGGTCATGTGGCGTTGGCCGGTCACCCCTTTGACGAAGTGCGGCACCCCGTTAGTCAGAAAAAGGCCTGCGAAGAACATCGCTATCAGGCTAAGCGCCATGGCGTACCTCCTACTCCGCGTGTAGCTCGTCTATCAGCGCCCCGATACGGTCGTTGTTGCGTGGGTCGGTGGGCATACCAAGAGATATGCGGGATGCGTAGGAACCGTATCGCTCCTTCAGCATGGAGCCTATCTCATCATAGGTGCCAGAGATACAAAAGGTGTCCACCATGGTGTCCGTGATAATACCCGGCATCTGGTCCCACTGGCCCTTCAGCGACATTTCATGGAGAGCGAGGCATGTGTCGCCCCACTCGTGCCTATCCAGCACCACCTTGTATGTGCGTGTGGAGCCATAGAAGGATATGCGCCTCCGGATGGTCTCCCTGGCCCGCGTCACCTCCTCCTCATTGGCCCCGGTGGCTATGAAGCCGCCGCCGGATATCATGACGTCCTCTACGGAGCGTCCTGCTCGCCGGGCGCCCTCCTCCACCATGGGCAGTACTACCTCCTCAGTGTACTTGGGCGTGGTAAAGCCGTGGGGCAGGACTCCATCGAATACCTCTCCAGCCACCCGGCACATGGCGGGACCCACTGCGGCGGCGTAGATGGGTATATTGGGATGTTCAATGGGGCCCGGGTTGAACTCAGGCGTCATGAGGGTGAAGGAGTAGTGCTCGCCCTGATAGTCCAGGGGCACACCGGTCTGCCAGCAGTTCCAGATAGCCTTGAGCGACCGGGCGTACTCTCTCATGCGCGGCGCCGGGGGCGTCCATTCCACGCTGAACCGTCGCTCGTTGTGGCCCTTGACCTGGGTGCCCAGGCCCAGCTCAAACCGTCCCGCCGACATACGCTGGAGGTCCCAGGATGTGTAGGCCACTATCATGGGACTGCGCGGAAAAGCTATGGCGATGGAGGTGCCGACCTTCAAGCGCCTGGTATGTTCCAGTGTCATGGCCGCCATCAGGAAGACATCGTGGGCCAGTTCGCCGAAGGAGATGCCATCGAAACCCATAGCCTCGGCCTGCTGGGCCTCCGCGGGTATGTCACGCAGATCCGAGCCTCCCAGGCCGGTGTATACCTTCATCGGATACCTCCTCCGCAATGTCGTTACAACGTTTGACCGCTGGAATCGAGGAAGTCGCCCACCAAGCGGGCTAAGACATCCTTGTGGATGCGGTACTAGACCAGGGCCTTTCGCATGAGTACGTGCTGGATACCCGCCTCCATGAAAGGGTACCCCTCTTCCTGATAACCCCACACGGCGTAGAACTCCTTGACGTAGCTTTGGGCGTGCAGGGTGATGTGGGTCATGCCACGGGAACGTGCCTCATCCTCCAGCAAGGCCAGGATGCTGCCGCCGATGCCCTGGCGTCTTAGTGACTCGGCTACGGCCATGCGCCCGATAAGCCCCTGGTCTGGAGTATCCGCCAGGAGGCGGCCCGTTGCTACGACGACGCCGTCCTGTGTGGCTATGGCATGGAACGCGGTAGCATCACTGTTGTCCATCTCCATGTCCGCAGGTATGCCCTGCTCCTCAACAAACACCTGCCGACGAAGGGCATGTGCGGCTTCCATCTCCTGGGCCGATTCAACAGGCTTGATGCGTAAAGATTGATGTGAGTTCCTTTGCATGGTGGGGTTCCTGGTTAATTGCCTTTGCAAGCTCTGGCTCTACGGGAGGACTTTTCCGATGGCTGATAGATAGTTCTGATGAGCGCGCGTAAGGTGCTCCAGAATTCCGCGGAGGGTATATCCTTCCTGCTCCCTGTCCAGATCGCTGTCGTCAAGCCGAGCGAATGTCCCTAGAAGGTCTCCCATGGACTCCTTGGCCCGAGCGAGGATCATCTGGGCCTCGGTGGGTGCGGCTGAGGGGGCACCGGTGGCCTGGAGGATCTTGTTGATGTGGACGCTGTGCTCCCGCGGGTGGCCTACCAGCATGTACAGGACGTTGCGGGCGATGACCTGGCGGGTGCCCATAGTGACCTCGTTATCCAGGTGCTCATTGGTAAGTTGTGCGGCCTTTGAGATACAGGCCTCCTGTACCTTCACCAGCTCGGAGAGCAGGTGGTCCGTTGCTTCTCTCATACAGGATTCTCCCTTCGTTTGCGGGGGGGGCGCATGTCCATATTCAGCTTTGGTGCCGAAGGCCGGATTCGAACCGGCACGGGGCCTTCACCCCAACGGTTTTTGAGACCGTCGCGTCTACCATTCCGCCACTTCGGCGCTGGCCTTATTGTAGTAGGCGGTCGAGGGTAGTTCAAACTGTTCGCCTATCTCCGCTACGCCAGTTTACCTTGACACTCCTATGGGCCTGCCTTAGTATGAAGCCAGCGCCGAGGTAGCTCAGGGGTAGAGCAGTGGACTGAAAATCCACGTGTCGGTGGTTCGAATCCGCCCCTCGGCATTGGGTTACAGGCAAGATTGGTTGGTTCGACCTTTTGCGGAAGTGGCTCAGTGGTAGAGCATCTCCTTGCCAAGGAGAAGGTCGCGGGTTCGAATCCCGTCTTCCGCTCCACGCAGCGTACCGTCGCCCACCTCAGGGCGACGCTTTTTGTGCCCGTAGCGATATCACCGGAGTGTTGAGTGACTACACTGCTCGTAACATCCCTGCGTCCGGGTGACGGCAAGACGGCCTTCTGCGCCGGCCTTTCCCACCTTTTGAGGCAGCGGGGAGCCAACCCCCTGCTGATCAAACCCGTTGTTATTAGGGAAGGGGAAGCCGCTGGCAGTGGGGATATCGATGCGGGTCTCTTCGCCAGGCTTCAGGACTCATCACAATCGCAACAGTGGCCCGTTCCGATTGATCCCAGCGAGGCTAGAGATGGGCTGTCGGCTGCCACACTGGAAAGTGTCCGGTCACTGGTCGAGAGTGCGACCCCGCAGGGTGATGATGTAATCGTGGAGGGGCCGTCCTTGACGACCGCAGGCGGAGATGCCGTGGCGGCTACCCATGATCTGGCGGAAGCTCTGGATGCCCAGGTGGTGATGCTGCTTCGCTACACGCCTACGCTTTTCCCAGGCCAAGTAGCGGAGGCGGCTGGGTCCCTGGAGGACCGACTGCTGGGCGTGGTGGTGAATAGGGTGCTGCGATACCGGACTCATACGGTTGGCCCCGCTCTGGTGGAGCCGTTGAAGGAACGTGGCCTGAACGTCCTGGCAACTCTGCCGGAGGAAAGACGCCTGCTGGGTGTCACCGTAGGTCAGATATCTGACCACCTGGATGGCGAGTTCCTGCTTGCGGAAGAGAAGCGTGACGAACTGGTGGACCAATTCATGATCGGCGGGATGGTGCTGGACAAGGGCACCCACTATTTCAATCGCAGTGACACCAAGGCGGTGATCGTGCGAGGTGACCGGCCAGATATCCAGATGGCTGCGCTGGCTACACCAACTCGCTGCCTGGTGCTCACCGGCGGGCACAGACCTATTCAGTACATAGAGCATGAGGCTCGTGAGGAAGAGGTCCCCTTGATTCTTGTGCAGAGCGATACTTTATCTACGGCTCGGGCGTTGGAGGCGATGTTTGGGGAGGTGGCGGTGGACCACCCGGACAAGGTAGCGAAATTTGCCGATCTGCTACAAGAAGGGTTGGATGTTGCCACCCTTGGCTTGAGGGTGTCACCACAGTGATTGCTACCCTTGCCTCTGTAGTCGCTGACGTTTATAATCCACTCTTGCTGAATGCAATTGGGAGGGCGGGTGTTTGAATGCGCTAGGAACCCATCTGATTCTTGACCTTAAAGAGTGCGACCCAGAGCTGCTCGACGACTTAGAATTCGTAAAGGAAACTATGATGGAGGCGGCCAGATCGGTAGGGGCCACCATTGTAGGAGAGTCCTTCCACAAGTTTGACCCCATTGGTGTTACCGGCGTGGTTGCCATTGCTGAATCTCACCTGTGTATCCATACCTGGCCAGAGTATGGCTATGCTGCTATCGACATTTTCACCTGTGGTGATAGTTTTATCCCACAGGCGGCGGCGGAATACCTGGTAGAGCGTTTTCGTGCCCAGAGCACATCCATGACTGAGCTTCAGCGGGGCATTATTCCCGAGCGGGCCGGCACCGCCCAATTGTAGGTTTCCTACAGCCATGCGTGAACCACCAACCAGGTGGTACTACGAGTACATCACCCCCGACCTGTTCCTTGCCTCTCACCTGGCTAGAGTCATCTACTCCGGAGTGACCAGGTATCAGCGAGTCGAGATCATAGAGACAATTCCTTTTGGGCGTTGCCTTGTCCTAGATGGGCGCACTCAGTCTTCCGAGGCGGACGAGTTCGTTTACCACGAGGCCCTAGTCCAGCCGGGGCTTACCAGCTTGGATAACCCGCGCTCTGTATTCATTGCCGGCGGTGGTGAAGGCGCCACTCTGCGCGAGGTACTTTCTCACGACAACGTGGAGAGTGTGGTGATGGTGGACCTGGACCGGGAGGTGGTGGAGCTTTGCCAGAGGTATCTTCCTGACCATCACCAGGGGGCCTTCCATGACCCTCGTGTGCGTCTGGTCCATGACGATGCCCTACGCTACCTGGAAGAGGACACAACCCGGTATGACTTAATAATAATTGACATACCGGACCCGCTGGAGGGCGGCCCGGCGTATCTGCTGTATACTCAGGAGTTCTACGCTCTGGTACGTCAGCGGCTGAATGATGGGGGGTTGCTGGTTGTCCAGGCTGGCCCTGCCGGCCCCCTGAACTATCAGGAGGTACTCACTGCGGTCCACAACACTATACATTCGGTATTCCCTACCGTTATTCCTTACAGGGAGCATATACCTTCCTTCGGTTCATACTGGGGGTTTGTTCTGGCCGGAGACGTTGATCCCAGAAGCGTCTCTTCTGATGAGATAGACGGTAGGCTAGATAGCCACGTCACGCGGCTCCTCCGCTACTACGATGGCACGATGCATGCTGGCCTGTTTACGCTACCCAAGTATTTGCGGGATGCGCTGATGAGGGAGGAACGGTTGATCAGCAGGAACAATCCGCTGTTTGCCGTATAGGTGGGCACGCCTGGCAAAGAAGAGGCCTCGGCAATATTGCCGAGGCCTCTTAGTTTTCTGGTAGCGGGGGCAGGACTCGAACCTGCGACCTTCGGGTTATGAGCCCGACGAGCTGCCACTGCTCCACCCCGCGATGCTACCTATGTGCAGTTATGAGCCCGATCCCGACTGGTCGGGACCACTGCCCCACCCCGCGACGATTATCTACATGAGAATAAATGGGGAAGAAAAAGGTTCTGCCTAAGTCTTAATGTGGGTCAAGCCCTCGGCCGATTAGTACCGCTAAGCTTAATCCCTTACGGGACTTCCACATGCGGCCTATCAAACAGGTAGTCTTCCTGTGGCCTTACCCCCGACCGAAGTCGGGATGGGAGATCTAGTCTTGGAGATGGCTTCGCGCTTAGATGCTTTCAGCGCTTATCTTAACCAGACGTAGCTACCCGGCACTGCTCCTGGCGGAACAACCGGCACACCAGAGGTCTGTCCCTCCCGGTCCTCTCGTACTAAGGAGAGCACTCCTCAAATCTCCTGCGCCCACGACGGATAGAGACCGAACTGTCTCACGACGTTCTGAACCCAGCTCGCGTGCCGCTTTAACCGGCGAACAGCCGGACCCTTGGGACCTTCTTCAGCCCCAGGATGCGACGAGCCGACATCGAGGTGCCAAACCTTGCCGTCGATATGAACTCTTGGGCAAGATAAGCCTGTTATCCCCGGGGTAGCTTTTATCCGTTAAGCCACGGCCCTTCCACTCGGAACCGTAGGATCACTTTGTCCTGCTTTCGCACCTGCTCGACTTGTAGGTCTCACAGTCAAGCCCCCTTATGCCAATGCACTCCACGGGCGATTTCCATCCGCCCTGAGGGGACCTTTGAACGCCTCCGTTACTCTTTGGGAGGCGACCGCCCCAGTCAAACTACCCACCAGGCACTGTCCCCGGGCCTATCCCGGGTTAGAGCCAGAAACAGAGAAGAGTGGTATTTCAACGACGGCTCCATCCCGACTGGCGCCGGGACTTCATAGCCTCCCACCTATCCTACACACCTCTGCACCCAGTCCAATGCCAAGCTGTAGTAAAGCTCCACGGGGTCTTTTTGTCCTGTCGCGGGTAGCCCGCATCTTCACGGGCCTTGCAATTTCGCCGAGTCTCTCGTTGAGACAGTGCCCAGGTCGTTACGCCATTCGTGCGGGTCGGAACTTACCCGACAAGGGACTTCGCTACCTTAGGACCGTTATAGTTACGGCCGCCGTTCACCGGGGCTTCAGTTTGGAGCTTCTCCTGACGAATCAGGATAACCCCGCCCTTTAACCTTCCGGCACTGGGCAGGCGTCAGCCCCTATACATAGGGTTTCCCCTTAGCAGAGACCTGTGTTTTTGTTAAACAGTCGCCTGGGCTAATTTGCTGAGACCCATCAGGCTCAGTCCGTCAAGCAGACGTCACCCTTTGGGCACCCCTTATCCCGAAGTTACGGGGTCTTTTTGCCGAGTTCCTTAACGAGAGTTCTCTCGACCGCCTTGGGACATTTATCCCTGTCTACCAGTGTCGGTTTGCGGTACGGTCACCCTTATTCCATAGCAACGGGGCTTTTCTTGGCAGCCATAGGATCAACGAAATCCCCCAGGGCAAGCCCTAGAGTTTCCATCCTCATCAGCTCATAACGCCGGAGTGGATTTGCCTGCTCCGGCATGGCCTAGAAGGACAGACGCACCATGTCCAATGGGCACGCTCCGCCTACCTTTCTGCGTCCCCCCTTTGCTTTAAAACGAAATATGGGTGGTGCAGGAATTTTGACCTGCTATCCATCGCCTGCGCCTTGCGGCCTCGGCTTAGGACCGACTAACCCTACGTCGAAAGACGTTGCGTAGGAAACCTTAGACTTTCGGCGCCCCGGATTTTCACCGAGGTATACGCTACTCATGCCGGCATTCTCACTTCTGCGCGCTCCACCACTGATTTACATCGCGGCTTCACTGCACGCAGGACGCTCCCCTACCTCCCAATGATGAAATATCATCAGGACCACGGCTTCGGCGGCAAGCTTGAGCCCCGTTACATTGTCGGCGCAGGATCCCTCGACCAGTGAGCTGTTACGCACTCTTCAAAGGATGGCTGCTTCTAAGCCAACCTCCTGGTTGTTTTAGCGATCCTACTTCCTTGCACACTAAGCTTGCACTTTGGGGCCTTAGCCGGTGGTCTGGGCTGTTTCCCTCTCGACAATGGAGTTTATCCCTCACTGTCTCACTCCCGGAGTAGGAGCTTGAGGCATTCGTGGTTTGGTTGGGTTTGGTAAGCTCACGCCCCCTAGCCCATCCAGTGCCCTACCTCCTCAAGTCACCTCCGAGGCTGCACCTAAATGCATTTCGGGGAGAACCAGCTATCTCCGGGTTCGTTTGGCATTTCACCTCTACCCACAGCTCATCCCATACTTTTGTACCAGTAACGGGTTCGGGCCTCCAATCCGATATTATCGGACCTTCACCCTGGCCATGGGTAGCTCACCCGGTTTCGGGTCTACTAGACGCAACTCAACCGCCCTATTAGGACTCGCTTTCGCTTCGGCTCCCTCCGTCCACGGAGTTAACCTTGCTACGCCTACGTAACTCGCCGGCTCATTCTTCAATAGGCACGCCGTCATCCCGATTAGATCGGGACTCCGACCGTTTGTAGGCTTATGGTTTCAGGTCTATTTCACTCCCCTCCCGGGGTTCTTTTCACCTTTCCCTCACGGTACTGGTTCACTATCGGTCGCCAAGGGTATTTAGCCTTGGAGGGTGGTCCCCCCTGCTTCCCGCAAGATTTCACGTGTCCCGCGGTACTCAAGGTACACACCAGGAGCCTCCTCTCTTTCGCCTAAGGGGCTCTCACCCGCTACGGCGGCCCGTTCCAGGGACCTTCGACTAGAGAGGGGGTTTCTTACTCCTTGTCCCGACTGGGGTCGAGGACAGATGCGCCTTACAACCCCTGAAAGACATGGGCCCCCAGGCCGTGAAGCCTCTCAGGTTTGGGCTATTCCCCGTTCGTTCGCCACTACTAGGGGAATCTCGGTTGATTTCTTTTCCTCAGGGTACTTAGATGTTTCAGTTCCCCTGCTTACCTCTCCTAGCCTAAGGGTTCAGCTAGGAGTACCCGAAGTTGATTCGGGCAGGTTCCCCAATTCGGGAATCCCCGGCTACGCCAGCTAGACGGCTCACCGAGGCTTTTCGCAGTCTTGCCACGCCCTTCTTCGGCCCTTGGCGCCAAGGCATCCACCATAAGCCCTTAGTATCTTGACCCACATTAAAACCCGGACAGAACCTTAAATCTCTATCCCCAATATTCTCATGTTAAGGTACGAAAAGACGACAGCCAATGCACCTAGGCGGCCGCCCGGTTACGTTGACTTGTGCGTCCTATAGTTGGTGAGGTCCGCCAGATAGCGGCTCTCCTCCACAAATACTATAGCGTTGGGGTGACATCCAGTCAAGGGAAGAGGTACTAAGTGCGGCTAATGTATGTGGGCCGCGCGGCCCACTCTTTTTGGTTTGTTATGCAGGTATGTCCTGCCACAATTCCACGAGGACGCCCATGTTGCTGCGGGGATGGAAGAATGTCACACGGCTCTGACCCGGGCGTGCTGGCCCCAGCTCTCCCAGCTGCTGCAACCCTGCTGCATTCAGCCGATCGACGTCAGACTCCATGTTTTGGGAGTAGAAGCAGATGTGGTGAATACCGGAGCCGCGGGAGGCGAGATACCGGGCGGTGCCGCTGACGTCGTCAGTGGGTACGCTGACCTCGATTATGGATTCGCCGATGGGGAACTCAAGGATGTTCACCTTGTCGCTGTCCACGTGGCGGCCGTTGGGCAGAGGGCTGCGCGCCTCGTCTAGCTTCAGTCCGTAGGTGTCTCTGAACAGGTGCAACGCCTCGTCCGGGGTGGAGCACACGACTCCGACATGGTGCAGGTGGGTGAAGTCGCCGCCGCGGCCCTGGGGCGGTTCAGGCGGGCTGCCATTGACGGGCATGTTCTGCCATATCTCCAACAGGAACCCAAGGTTGCCTCTGGGATGGAAGAAGGCTACGCGGGAGCCGCCCTCCTGGTCGCTGCTTCCGGTGGCAGGCACAATCACCTGAAGGCCCGCATCCTGCAACCGCTTCACGTCGTCGTCAATGTCATCTGAGTATAGGCAGATGTGGTGGGCGCCCTGGCCGCGTCGCTCCAGGTACCGGCCCGTGCCGCTCTGGGGATCGTTGGCTTTGTTGATCTCCAGCTCGCTTTCCCCAACCGGTATGTCCAGGATGTTGACGTTGTCCAGGGATACGTTGCGGCCATCGGGCAGTGGGGAACGGGACTCGTCCACGCTGAAGCCGTAGGTGTCCAGCCACAGCTTCTTGGCGGGCTCCAGGTCCGCTACCACCAGGCCTACATGATGCACCCTTGTAAACATTTCTTCTTCCTATTCTTTCCCTGCCGCACCAACCGTGGATGGCTTGCAGTATCTGACGTAATGTCAGCTTCACAAGGGGATGGTTACCCCTCCACCAGCTTCAGCCCTTCCAAGTACCTGCCGCGGTTTCGCAAGTAACCTGCCGCCAGGTGTTCCGTCTGCTGCTGGTGCCGCTCCTGGGTCTCCCCCGTGGCCTTGGCAGGTACGCCCAGCATCATTGTGTTGGCTGGTACTGTGGTGCCTGGGATAACCACGGAGCCAGCACCCACCACAGAGCCTTCGCCGATCTCCGCCGGGCCGAATACCAGGGCGCCGTTTCCTATGAGGACGTTATCACCTACGACGCACCGGTGCACCAGGCACAGATGGGCTACCACACAGTTTTTTCCCAAGAGGGTCTCTTCATGGATGATGGAGCCGTCCTGTATGTTGGTCCCCTCGCCGATGACTATCTTGCCGGCGTCGCCTCGGAGGACGCAGCCGAACCAGATGCTTGCGTTGGCTTGAACCTCAACGTCGCCGATGAGTATGGCGTTTGGTGCTACGAAGGCGGTCTCATGGACCTTGGGGGTGAGGCCGTCGATGGTGTAGAGCAAGTTGTACCCCTTTCCAGGTGGTTCACAGTAGCGGAATGGGTGCATGGTAGGAAGGGGGCGGGGCAGCTGTCAATAGCGACGGTTGGGCCAGCGGTTACTGTAGAGTTGTAGCGGCGATATGCTACAGTGGTGCGGAGCAAGGCGTGTGGGCGGCGGTCATGCTTGCCCGAGTTGAGGTGTGTGATGGTGAACGAAGAACCGGAAGCTGGTGGTCACAGACAGGAGCTAATGGACAACACGACTGAGGACACGTTTCAAGCCAGAGTGAGACGGTTACAAGGTGTGTTGGCTGGGCGTTATCGGAAGTGGAACCAGGCGCAGGCCCGAGCAGAGTCACAAATGGTGGCCAGTCTCCGCAGGTTTGGTGCGAAGTTTGTTCAAACCACGGAGCTTGTTGGGTGGGCACCTACTGCGGTTGTGTGTTCAATATTGGCTGGGGTTAGCCGGCATCGTGGTGACCTGGCTGACGTTTAAGTTCCGGTGGGATCCCAGCACCGGCCCAGTTGAAGTCGTTGCTATAACGAGTAGCTTGTCGGCAGCGGTAATATTGCTCGTTTGGTTTGCCACCAATCCAAGGGTGTCATCCACAGTCCGGCGATTCTTGCTGTTCGTGAAGGTTGTGGTGGTGGTTGCTGGATTGGCCGCCCTGTGGCTTGCCTTCTATGAAGTGGTTGGCTATTTTTCACCGTAGGTGAGGTCATCCAGCAGGTGTCTTCGCTCTACATGGCCTAGTGAGTGTGAATGGAGCGGGCGATGGGACTCGAACCCACGACAACCTGCTTGGGAAGCAGGGACTCTACCAACTGAGTTACGCCCGCCCATTGAAACGCTATTCTACCACGGACTCCACGCGCTACACCCGCAACTCCCTGGACGCCAGGTAAATGGCTGCCACCAGGGCGAATATTCCCAACAGGCTGTTCAGCCCCACGCCCACCAGGGTGGTGGCTATCACAAAGGTTGCTCCCGTGGCAGCGCCGGCTACCCACTGCAATCCCAGGCCACGTTTACGGTTGACTGCCAGGCTGACACCCCTGCCCATCAGATAGCCTATGCCCGCCAGGGTACCCCAGAACAGGTAGTTTCCCACATACCCCAGCGGTGTTTGTCTCAGTAGTACTACGAGCAAGATCAGGCCAATGATTCCAGCGACGCTGATACCTGACGCAGCGGCGACGGCCCTGGAGTAGTAGGAGGGCGTAACGTCCAGCGTCGGGATTCTTGTTGGCCGGGCACACTCAGGGCACCGGATGCCCACCGGGTGCTGTACCACGCACCGCGTGCAGATGGGACGCCCGCAGTTGCCGCAGGTTAGAGCCGTCTCCCTGTCAGGGTGGTTGTAGCAGTAGCTGGTCAACTGGCACTCTCGGTGCTGGAATCCGCTGGTGTGCGATCGACCCAGTCGTCACTCCTGGCTGTGTCTCTATCGTACAGCAGTCGCGGGATAATGACGTCGCGCCACCGCAGGCCTGACGTGGGCGTGACCTGATTGGAGAGCAGCCGCTTCAAGGCGGCGATCGAGAGCATCGCCGAGCAGAGCAGCACGATTGTGTATGGCTCTCCGAAGACCAGAGCCAGGAGGGGAAGCAGCACCAGCCCTATGCCGAACCAGAGCGCCGTGCTTCTGAAAACGGCGATCCCGAGCAGAGCGATGGTCAGTGCGAGTGCCGCTTCCACCCAGGCCAGGACAGCCATGCTTCCCAGTGTTACTGCCAGGCCCCGGCCGCCGCTGAACCGGAGAAACACCGACCAGTTGTGGCCGATGGTAGCCAGGACGGCTGCCCAGGCCTGATACGCTAGCCCCAGCTCCAGCCATCTCGCCAGCAGGATGGTGAGCGTTCCTTTGAACAGGATGTCAAACGCGGCGACGGGTACGAAGTAGCGTCTGCCCACGTGCCTGGCTACGTTGGAGCCGCCTACATTGCCGCTGCCGTACTGGCGGATGTCGATTCCTTTGACCAGCCGTCCTACCAGGTATGCCGTGGGAATGGAGCCTACCAGGTAGCTGTAGGCCATCGCCACTACTATGAGCAGGGTATCAGACATGTGTGTTTATAGCCTTGCATAACAGGTGACCTTCCCAGTGGAATCTTCTGGCCAGCGCGTTCTTCCCACCCACCCGCCGTCGGTATGTTTAGGAATTGAGGGGACACCCTCCGACTTGTCGCGAGTCGCGATGGAATCGGAGCATCATCGGACCTTAGGCCCCCGGTCCCGACAGGTCGGGACACCTTCCTGTGGCCCGCCTGGGATTGTGAAATGACGATCATTCACTAAAAAGGGGTGGATGGGAAGGCAACACACAGGCGGTGAATACCGCTTAGGCTAATGTTACCGTAGAAGGGTGTGAAAGGCTACGGGAGAAGCTGCTCGGTCCGGCTAGAGGGAGACCTCGATGACAGTTGTAGGTGTGCATTCCTCAAACAGGTCATCAATCTCCGTCTGAGTGAGTGCCGCCGTAATGTCGGGGCTCAGCGGCACAGTGGCTCCAGAGGTCGCCTCTACATCCGCAAGAGGCGCGGACTCACCCGTGAGGAGTGCAAAGAAGTTGGAGTCGGTACTGAATATAAAGTTATCGTCGCCGGAAAAGGCCGTGTGATACGCTTCTAATCTACGCAGGAAGGAGTAGAACTCAGGGTCCTGTTGAAGGGACTCAGCGAATATGGCGATGGCTGCAGCCTCACCGTCACCTCTGGTCTCCCTTGATACGCGATCGGCGCAGGCCAGCATGATCTGGACCTCGCGGTCCGTCTGTGCGGTGATCTGATCTGATAGGAGTTGACCCTGGGCCCTGTGCTGAGCGGACTCCACGCGCCGAGCCGATTCCATCCTGTCGAATACGGACTGCTCCACTGCCACTGGGAGGTCGGCCCGCTTGGTCCTTACGTCTATGATCTCGACGCCCAGCCTGTTTTCATTCACGCGAATTTGCAGATCCGCCTTCACGACGTCCATGATAACGTCGCGTTCTGCCGATATCATCACGTCATAGGGTTTTGCCGCGATCCGTTCCCTCAGCGAAGCCAGCACCAGGGGCTCAAGCCTGCCGCGGCCTCCGGCCTCAGTCCGCACCGCGAGGAAGAATGCACGCGGGTCAGAGATCTTCCAGCGGGTGACCTGGTCCACCACTATGCGCTTCTGGTCATCCGTGAGGTATTCCTGAGGAGGCGTATCCAGCGTGAGGATCCGGTTGTTAAGGTAGGTCACGTCCTGCACGAAGGGCAGCTTGAAGTTGAGACCCGGCTCGGTCCTTACACTCTTGATGTCGCCGAACTGCTGGACAACAGCAAAATTGGTCTCGTCAACGGTAAAAATTGTCTGTAGGATTGTAAACAGGCCGGCTATTATAATCACCAGGCCGCCTATGCCGAATATTCTACGCATGCCCGCCTCTTAGTTCCCCTCGTCCAGGCCGGCCAGTATGGCCAGGTCCAGAAGTGGGAGTACGTCAACGCCGGAATCTATTAAGGTCTTGTCCACGGTACCGAGGACATCCTCCAACGTCTCCAGGTAGAGCCGCTCCCGAGTGACCTGCGGGGCTTCCCTGTACTCTTCCAGAAGCGCCAGGAAGCGGTTGGCTTCACCGGTGGCTCTCTCTACCTGCTGGCGGTGGAAACCGGCGGCGGACTGGATCATCACCTGGACCTGTCCTTGTGCCCTGGGTATCCGGTCGGCCGCGTAGGCTTTGCCCTCGTTCTCGAGGCGTGTTTCGTCCTCCAGCGCCCGGACAACCTCCTGGAAGGCGTCCTTAACCTGGTCCGGAGGGTCTACCGTTTGGAGCTTGACGTCCGTAAGCACTATGCCAGCGTTGTAGATGGCCAGTAACTCTTCCAGGAAGGCCCGGGTCTCCAGTTCGGCGCTGGCGCGGCCTACGGTGAGGAAATCATCAAGCTTCGTCCGACCGACTATGCTGCGAAGGGCAACCTCGGCGGTGGTATGGAGGACGTCTTCAGGGGCCGTCACGTTGTATACGAATGCTTCCGGGTCCCCGATACGGTATTGGATGACGAGCTGGGCCTCCACGATGCTGTTGTCAGTGGTCAACATCAGCGCCTCGTCCAGCAGTCGGGATACCAGGCCCTGCTCATCGGTACGGAATCCTATCTCAGCGGTGCGAATCTGCTCCACGTCCACCTTGACCAGCGTGGTTATGGGGGATGGGAGGCGCCAGCTGAGACCGGGGTCTTGTACAGAGGCCCTTGCTCCGAAGAGACGCACCACGCCCTGTTCGTTAGCCTGTACCCGGTAGACACCCGAGAACAGCCACAGGCCGAGACCGGCGACCAGTGCCAGGATAATCACCGCGCTAACGCCGCCGCCGCCCAGCCGTCCGAAGATACGGCTGAAGATTTCCTTGAGCTGCTGTAGGATCTGGTCCAGGTCTGGCTGTTGAGGTCGCTGCTGATACATAGTGTTTAACGATTAGCGTTCAGGGTCAGGGTGTGGTCAGCCCATGAAACGTTGAAAACAGTCCGAGCAATCATAGCACACATAGCAAGAGATGCAACCGAGACGGTGAGTCAACATCCTTGCACTGAACATACGTCTATATACCCACAGTGGATTCAGGTCTGGATACGCGTGCCGTGTTCAATGGACAGAGTGGGGGCTGTAAGTGGGCCTACGTGTACTGAATTGCGAACTTTCCGGCTAGTGGTCTCACTCTAGGGCCTCTCACGATGGCATGGTCTGATTCATCGCAAAGCCTTCTCAATGAAGTCGAACGTTTCCATAGTGGAGACGGGCGTCCCAGGCGCGAATCGTCCCGTTCGCTTCTCGATGCTCGCGAGAGAATCCCCTCGGCGGAGGACGTACAAGGGCGCCACAGGGCAGGGTTCACCTGCAATGCACAGTATTTCCGAGACTATCGCTTCTACGTAGACGTCTGATGGCAACTGCAAATGTTGGCCCGCGATTTGGATCACGGACCCCGTAGTATGCGGTCCCCATGGTGGTGGTCCACGCCGTGCTTTGACCTCCTCCCGCTCTTCGCTGCTCACAGTGTCCTGGGATGAACGAGGCTCTGGTATGTTCGGCGGGGGAGATGGCGTAGGTTTTGGGGGTGGTGGTGTTGAAGGTTGAGAGCCACCGGGCGTTCCCAGCAGCGAGGTGTTCCCGTGGGAGCCGCCGTATCGTCGGCCGGTGTCGGCATCGAAGGCTACCAGACCCACCGAGAAGTCCTGCCGCTTTTCCTCGGGCACGATGCCGGCGGTGCGCCAGGAGCCTTGGGCCTCAACCACCCACACGAGGGGGTCCGAGTCCAACGCCGATGAGGACCCTTGCATCGCCTGGAACTCGCTTCTCCGCATCAGCCGAACAACCGGCGAGTGGGGTTTGCCAGTGACATTGAGTTCGGGGACGGCGAAGCTCAGATAGGCTAACCCAAGCCGAGCGGCCAATAGTTCCGAGATTCGCGGCCCCTGCTCACTGGCCGCGGGCCGGTGCTCCTCCCCCAGCGCGCGCCACACGGAGTGCGTCACGGCGGGGTCCGTCATGATGCCCCGCGAGAGCTCTCCCGACTCCAACCAGAAGGCCCGCACCACGGACGTGCCGTCGGCCTGACGAAAGTCTAGGAAGTAACGCGGCCCTTCACGGTCGCGGTTACCCTGGTCCACGGGCGAATCCAACACCATTTCGACGAAACGTTCGATGGCGCGTTCTTCCTCTATCTTGCCGAGGACCACATCTTCCCCATTTTCCACTTTCGTGCCGAGCACCTTAATCGAGTTCTTGGTGCTGAGGACGTCGATGGACGTGACCTTGCCTCGGATATCCAGCAAGGCCTCGCCGGTCTTGGCCAAAGGGTTCGTGTCGGATTCGAAGAGCCTAACGCCACCGTCCTCCAATATCGCGAGTCGGAACTCCTGCACGTAGCCCTCGACTCCGTAGACCGGCGTGCCCGGGTTCAGGTAGGTGGCGTCGCCGTCCAGATGAGGATAGCCGCTGTAACCCTCGATTCTGAATGCGACCCGGTAGAGCTCAGAGCCCAGGTCTTCAGTAGTTAGGGCACGCTCTCCCTCGGTGATGATGGGTCCACCCAAACTGCCTTTGGCCAGGTAGGTGATACCGCCGAACTGAATAGAGTGGGCCCAGTCGGCGGCAGTCTGGCGGGGCCGCAGGTCACCATCGCCCTTGAGACCCTCCACGATTCGATCCACGGTGGCCTGATCCGCCAACACGGCGTCCAGGCGGTCAGGTCCGTCGTCTCTTCCATCGTGTCGGTCGATGATTTCCCCGTCGGGGTCCAACACCAACTGGGACCCGGTGGGGACGTGGGTCACGTAGGCGATCTTGCCTGAAAACTTCGGCGACAGGCCCTCTACGAATGCGACCACTACGCCACCGCCCAGGTCCAACCTATACCTCTCGGACGCCGGCACCGGTGTAATCGAGCCAGGGAGCTTCGGAGACGGCGTTGCCGTAGGTGTGGGTATCTGCTGGGTCTGGCTGCCGGCCCCAGGAGATTTCTGAGTGGCCGTGGGCGTCGACTCCACATCTCCGCAGGCGGCAACGAGTAGCAGAACGATGGCCAGCCATCCGATGAGGGCGGCGCATCTCACTTGAGCACTTCCAGCGCGCGGGCCGTCGTAATAAGCACGCCAGCCGGCCCTGCGTTAGGCCGCCCAACATTTAAAACACCCCGCATAAGATAGGTGCCAGGAGGAACGGGTTCTCCTCGGTTGTCCACCTGCTCCCACTCGCCAACGAACTCCAGCTCCTCACCCGGTTCCAGAGTTTTGCTATCCAGCGGTTGATTGGTAATCTTGGCGCACTTCCAATGCCATACCTGCTCTCCGTCAGGCGTCGAGACCTCGAAGTCATAGTGAGGTCTGCCACCGAGCACTAAGTTCACCGTCCCATCACTGACGTTCCGCAACGTCAGCTTCATTCGCACCGTCTCTCCGTAAGGGGCCTGGGACACCACCTCAAGCGAGTAGTCGACGGCTCTGAGGAACGCCTCGTCTGGAGGTTCCCCGAGGTCAAGAGGCCATGGGTGAATCCCCTCACATCCAACCTCGATGACAAAGGCTTCTCGTGGGGCATCCAGTGTCGCCAGGGCAGCCTCCCACTCCTCCCGAACCCCGCGCAGTGGGCATATGCCTATTTCAATGCGGTTCCTAGCTTCGTTTAGATTGGTCCACGCAAGGCCGGGGACCTTCCTGACATCTACTAAGCGCTCATACCACCTAGCCAGATCGGCCTCGCTGTACTCCGCCTCTGCCAGCGTGGGTGATGGAGTCGTGGCACCTGCGGCAGTCGACCTTGTGACGGTGGTTGACACGGACAAGCCCCTCACCTCTTCCGCGCCCTCGAAGACCCGCATGGAAACGATGGCGTAGCCAGTGGGGGCCGTCTTCGGGAACTCCCCATCCCAACGGAAGGCGCCATGGTCCAGCGGCACCTCGCCGAGAGGCAGTTTACTTTGATCTATGAACCCAATGCTCAGTTCGACTCTATCGCCTTCGCGATAGCCTACCCCGGAGATGGCGAACGGCTCACCCAGGCGTATCTGGTCGGGCACGCCGTAGTGTTCGACACTGGGCATGTATTCTTCGACGCGCTCGAACCACTCCGTCAGCGCCGTCGACACGACCGTCCCGTTGCGGTGGAGCAGCTCCCAATGATCCGGCACAGGCAGACAGTTGTTGACTCGTCCTTCTGATATGACAACGCATCCTATCACTTGCCGGACAGACCAGATCGTCCCGTCCCGAAACGCGATGTTAATTGCCATGCTGTAGTCCGAAAGCCAGGTTCTTCCATCAAATGTCTCAACTTCTACCTCATCCCTTCCCCATCCCCTTTTTATTGTCACTATTTCGCGCTTCGAGGCCCCGGTGCTTGCCTTGAGGTCCACAGGCGTGCCCATCACTATAGAGTTGAGCAACTCTTCGATTATCGGTACATCGGAGTCGAGGTCTCCCCATAGAGGGTCGTAGTCCCCCGTCAACAGAATTGGGGGTTGGCGCCCACGTGACGCGTAGACGACATCTACGTCCGTAGCCTCGACAAGCGGCCCGGGCAACGTGGGCTCGACCATGGCATTAGGCTCAGCGTCTTCGCAAGCGACTGCGACCACCACCAAGAGAACCAACAGTCCCCCAATGATAGTCCGGGTCGTGACCCCGAACCTCCGTCCTAATCCTAATTCCCTGCCGTGGAACCTCATCGCATAGACCGTCCCTCTGTCCTGCCGCACAGCTCACCCATTGCGTGGAAGTGAGCCTATAGTGAATAGGACGTATCGGCTCAAGCAAAAGTTCCCCGATAGCAACGAAGCCCGCGCGATGCCAACAGTCCTGGATTGTTCGCTTGAGCCCATACTTGATAGTACGCTTCAAATCAATAAAGCGTTCCCTCACGGAAGTGATCTGGTAGTGTCGGCTCACGTGATGACCGGACTTAGCTGGCAACCTTCCTGGGGAACAGAGCATACATATCGGTCCTTCCGGCTTGACGGGATCCGCTGCCTCGCAGAGCGCGTGGCCTACACCACCGTACTTCCTCCTGACCACCCAGATTCCTGCGATCAGGAATAACGCGGAAGGCGGGACCATTGCGAGAAGCCACAGCAACACTGTCATCGACTATGAATCACCCAACACGTATCTTTCGCCATCCTGTCTCCATTTGAGAATGTTCCATACCGCAAGCCCTACAAGGACTAGCGCGACCGGGCCATACAGGTGTGCAGTTGCGAGGAATACCGGCGGGGCAAGGGATGCCCCCAGGTACAGCAAGGACAGTCCCAGCCCCAGAAAACCCCAACGCCCTCTGCTGCGATCGCTCCAGATGATCGCAGACCCCGCGGCAACCCCTATCAATCCAATCGGCGCCAGGATGGCTGACCAGTACGGGGCTCGCGTTGAAGTCAATGAAGCAAGCGGTATGGCGATGAAGAGCGCACTTAGGGCTATCGAGCAGCAAGCAGCTACCAACGACGCAATGGCAAGGTGGCTCACGGGCATCCTGTGGCCTCGTAACCGGCGGAGGTACTGCCTCGCTATCCAGCTCACACAGAATGCCACAGATGCCCCTCCGCCATAGATCAAGGTGAGGGCGAAGCCGAACGCGACGGGGTGGGAATCTAGAGAGAGGTTCCCATAGATGGCCATCGCGATGGAGAGGCTCGCCAGTACGCCGACCGGGAAGAACCAGACATGCTTTAGCTCTGGCGATAGCCAACCTGCAACGAAGGGGGACGACACTGCTAGCGGGATTGCCGTGGCAAGGATGAGAAGCCAGGTGCTCGTGGAGCTACCAAGCTCCGTGAAGCCCAATGCGACACCCGTGCCTGTGATAGCGGCCAGTCCAGCCGTCACCACGGGGTGGCCTTTGGTGAGAGCCAACGTCACGAAGTCTCCCTCATAACGGTAACATCAGAGCAGGGTCGCCATAGGTCTGCTGCTACCGCGTCGTCTGATTCCGTGTATGGCCTAATCTCCAGCTCCATCATGTCCTTTCCCTCACACCTCCCTGGCATTGATGGTGTCTCCGTGAGGATCTAACCGTGCATCAATGGTCGTAGGAAGCGCCTCGAGATTCGGGCTGCTTAGGACCGCCTCGATGCACTCTTCGCTCCCACCAACATAGGTGTCGAACAGGTCAATGTCGGTTGCCACACACCAAGCCCTGTCCTCCGGCCACCAGATGCTCGGCGAATGCCCCCAGAAAGGCCCATCCCTTGTAATGAATGCCATGATGGCATCGATAGGCCCGCGGAATAGCAGGTAGTCCCGCCCCGGAGCTCTCACCCGAGAACTAGCCTTGTAGAGGCGAGTGTCGATGTTCCCATAGCCTTCCCATAGGCAGAAGAAGCAGTTGCCTGGGGTTGAAGTGAAGCTCCTGAGCACCTCGACCAGGGTGCGGCACTCCCGTTCCGGGATGGACCCGTGCTTCGGAAGAGAACCCCACGGTGGGTCCTTGTACATGTCGTGAGGGTCCTCACTCAGACCTGCGATACGTGGAAACTGCATCAACGGATGGACAGTACGTCCCGTCCACGAGGCCACCGTGGACCACCGGACCGGCCTCTCCTCATCTTTGTTCAGGTAGGCAGGGTGGAAAATCCGGGCGTACGCCGCAAACCCTTCGGGCAGCAAGGAACGCAGCGTCCCGAAGTTTGAGAGGCGCTCCTCCACCCACCTGGCCTCGGACACATCCTCGGAGAACTCCACACCATCGGGTGCCAGCTTCGTCTGACGGATGGGAGTGCCGCCGCTCGTGGAGAGCATAGACATGCTGGACATGCCGCCCCGGTTTGTTCCCAACGCCCGGCCCAGTCTCTGAATCCATGATTGTCGGATGTACTTCCTCCTCATATCGCCGATCGAGTCCTGGTACTGGCGGAGGCTGTCTCCAGTAGAGCCTACAGAGCCAACCTGAACCTCAATACGCTTCGCCTTGTTCTAGGATGGTGTGCTACGCCGGAGGCTTGTCCTGTATCTGTAAGTCTGCTCGCGTTCCTGCTGGTGGTTCGCCAGGGTTTCAGGGTCCCTCTGGAGCACTACCATCGTCTTGAGTAGGCTGAGCAGCCGTACATGCGTGATGCCGATCGACGTAGCCAGGATCGAGTCACCGTCTCGCATGATGTGGGCCAGACCCACCGGTTCCGGCTCCCACCAGAAGGCCAGTTCCACGTCAGCTGGTGCTCCATCCACTTCGACAGTCAACCTTCGACCCTCGGCGCTGCTGATGCGCGCCAGATTCCAGTCGCGGTGGATGTTGCCTCTGCGCTGATACTCTCGCCTCAACTTCTCTGAGCCGTGAGACTTCACCAGGATAAGGATGGCGTCTAACTCCCTAGAAAGACGGCTTTCGTTGGATACTCCGGTGGTGTCGGCATGCTGGCTTAGCTCTATGGCCTGTTGAGCGCCCTTCGGCATTCCTGCAACGTAGGTGAGTGTGACACGATCAACATTGCGACCATTCCCTTTGCTACTCCAGCCTACGTCCTCTAGGCGCAGTCCCAGGGGACTACCCTTGAGTCCATAGACCGGGAATGCAGCATCGGCCAACAGGCGGGGCAGGTCGATGAGGCCCTCTTCGTTCTCGTAGCGTGATTTGCGTGTCAGGAAGGCTACGAAGAGACACTTCTTCTTCAGCCAATACATTAGCCGCTTGAGGATGTTGACGGTGTCCTTGTGGGAGTACGTAACTGCTCTTCCTTCAACCGACTTCTCCCCACATGTGCGGCAGAACATGTCACCGCTTAACCGCGAGTAGCCGAAATAGCCTACCGGGGAAGGGCCTTTCAACATCCGGCGTACGCGCAGCAGTAACCTCTTAAGCAGATGGACGTTATCGCTTCGCGACCGGCCCGTATGCTTCCGGAGCTTTTCGAGAACACGAGCCGGGTCACTTGCCATCTCATCCTTGTGCCGCTTGAAGGATGATTCGACTAGGTCAAGTATGTCCTGGGGTGGACGCACCATCTGGTCCGGGTCTACCCTCATTTCCAGCAAGCCGCCGCATCTGTGGCAACAGGTATTGTCCGCCGGGATGACAGGCTCATGCATGTATCACGTCCCCAGGACCCAACTCGTCATCCCTCATAGCGGCAACCTCAGAGCAGGGCCATCGCCCGGCCTGACCTGCCCTACAGGAACGACCATTTCCGGTCCGTCGTTGGCGGGGCTGTTGACCAGGGAGGAGACTTCGTATGCCTCCATCTCGTCGGTGATGTAAGGAGTCAGGATTCCGGCGAGGGCGGCGTAGTCCTGTATGTCGTGGTCCAGCCACAGCGGCTCAAGGTCTCTTGGCAGGATCACCGGCATCCGGTCGTGGATGGGACTGAGCAACTCGTTGGCCGACGTGGTGATGATGGCGCAGGACCGGACGACCTCGCCCTTCGGGTCCCGCCACGCATCCCAGAGACCCGCGAAGGCGAAGGGCTCACCCGATGCCATTGCGATCCGCATGGGCCTCTTGCCGGAGCCCTTCCTCTGCCACTCGTAGAACCCGTCGGCCAGGACCAGGCACCGTCGTCTCTGGAACGCAATGCGGAAGCTGTGCCGCTCGGCCAGGGTCTCGGCGCGGGCGTTTATCATCCGGTTGCCGGCGGATGCGCTCTTGGCCCAGGAAGGTATCAGCCCCCAGCGCATGTAGGAACCCCTTCTTACGCCGCCGTTGGTCACGGCGAGTGCCATCTGCGTGGGGGCAATGTTGTAGCGGGGAACGTGGGTCAGTTCAGAGCCGTCAAAGTCGAACCGCTCTTGCAGCCCACTAATGTCCGCTATCAGGCTGTATCTTCCACACATCTACGTTCAGTTGGGAAGGACGGTTCCACATCCCGATTTCGGTAAGATGGGCAGGTAGAAGCGTCGTTCCACTCCCTTCACTGTTTCTATCAATTATCCCATTTTGGCGGCATCCCCGCCAAGAATAGACCTCGGTTGCACTTCCCCGAATCTTTTCCCGTCTAATGCCAATCATGGGCAGTTGGCATGGCGACCTTCGCGCCTATGCGCTCCATCTCTGACACGACCACGTTGGTGATGCCGTCCCACCGGGAGACCTTGCCCCTGGCAAGGATCACCTGATTCCCCAACACCCTGCGGCACCGGGCGAATACCTTGGGCCAGAGGATGAGCTGCACATCCCCCGTCTCATCCTCGATGGTCACGAACACAGTCCCGTCCTGGCCCCTGGGATGCTGCCTGGCCACAGGCCATCCCGCCACCAGGACCTTCTTCCCGTCGCCCATCTCTTCCACTGCTGCGGCGGGCAGCACGTCTGGGATCAGCGTGGGCCGCACGAACTCCATCACGTGCCCCCTGGGATAGATGCCCATGACCCGGTACTCGCCCACCATCCGCTTGTACTCGGGCAAGTCGGCAAGCTGCGGAACGCCGTTTGTTCCTGACGAAGGGAAGGCTCTCTGACTGCTGGAACTCATGGTTACCGGGGTGGACGATTGAAGACTGTACGTCCACATACTATCCGCACGGGCCGGATTGCGTGTGGATCGAAGTCGAAGGGGAGTTTCACAACGACCTGAACATCGACTATACTCAGTATGCCCGGTGGTATGGCACTGCATACGGCTATTCGTACACATGCGACTTGACCGAGGGAGCCCTACCCATATTGTGGGAAGAGGTCTGTCGGGGTGGGAAGGTTGAACAACCCTAGACAATCTGAGCGGACCGAGTTGCGTTGACTAGATTCATCGCATACTTCGAGCAATTGACGCTCGTAGGCGGTGGAGCGCTAGCACTAGCCGTTAGCCTAGGACTCTTAGTCTCCCTGCTAATCCGACCTACGGCGGAGATAAACTTCCTTAACATGGCGACGCTGGTGCTCGCGTCTGCCGGGGGCATCGGCCTGATTCTCGGCCATAATAGATTCAAGTGGCTGGTCACAGCGAGTCTCTGTCTTTTGTGCGCTGTGATCCCAACGGTTTTTGGGGCAGTTTTCTTGCTGTACGCTGCTCCCCTCACATTAGTTGTAGCCGGGACGGGCTTGAAGGTCTCCCGCAACCTCGCCGGAATACATGCTCGCTGAATTGATGTGGCTGGGTGCCAAATTCGGCACCTGAGTTCTCCAAAGCGGTCGAAGCACCGTGAGGGATACTCCGATCTCCAAGGATAGGAGCCCATTCATCCGAATAAGGAAGGATACGTCTTGCTCGGGTTGATGTAGTTAGCACGCTGGACACCGACGAACGTAAGCTCCAAAGCCGAGGGACCTCCCGCATCATAATAATCCTCGGCGCCCCGGGTCAAAGCTGGCTTCTTTGCCCATCCCTGTTTCGGTTAGCGCCAATTCGCCCATGGGGAAAGTCATTACGCTGGCAGATGACAATAGAATGGCAAGACAAAGCCAACCAAGAGACCTAATGGCAAGCAGCTCCGATTCAAGGGGATTCTTATCCGGTCGTCTCGGAACGACAATTGTCGCAGTTGTGATAACTGGGCTGGTGGTCTTTGTGGCCTGTCTCTTAGTTTGGCATCACCTCGGTGGAGGTGCCTGGCGCCGCGATGTGAGTGTGAAGAGCGCGTTGCTGCTTTCCCCAGGCAGGCTCGAATTCATTGTCGCCTCCTGCCACGGGGCACCACGAGTGTCCCTGGAGGAGACGGACGTCGATGTGCGGGTTAAGGTGATTTCCTTCTCCACTCCCTTACGAGGTGGCATGGACTGCCTGGATACCGTTCAGGGCCATCTTCGAGAGCCGCTGGGAGATCGGATTGTCGTTGACAAGCATACCGGACAATCAGTGACTGTTCGTATAGTCGACTCACCGTAGGATCAGAGGTAGGAAGTCGGTGTCGGGCGATGCGTGCTACGATTAGCGCCCAACGGTACACTCAGACACCAAGCAAGACGAGCACATATTTGCGGGCAGGAGAGTCCACGGCATCTCACATACCCACTTCCTCTATCGCTACCGGAGTAAATAGAGTGGGACTGTTTGATTTCCGCGCTTGGAAGGTACAGGATGAGAAAACCGATGCTCTTGTTTGCTGTAGCTATCATGGCCGTGGGTCTGATGGTGGGAGTATTGACCGGTGCCACTTACGTCGATGGAGGTGGAACTATTGGCGACACGCCATCGTCCGGACAGGGACCGGGAGACCCACCAGGCGATTCTGATATCCATGACGATCCGAATCCCGACGACGCTCCGGCGATCACGGCAAGAGACTTGCCTTCATGCGACAACATTGAATTGCCGGGATACAGTGGATCGCTCCCAACCGCTCCGCCCACGTATAGCACCCCGAGTCAGCCGGGGAACATCCTATGCGGTCTCACTCCCACGCAAGTTGACACCCCACGACCCGGACCCGCACCCGCGTCCTAAAAACCTGACAGCTACATCGACACCGACCTCAATCACTCTGACGTGGGACGCACCTGGCGATCCTACAGTCACTGGGTACGAGATACTGCGTAAGAAGCTGGGCGAACGGGCAATCTACAGGGCCACGGCGACCCCAGCCTACCAGAGCAGGCCCGCTATCTCTTCCGCTCGCCGACCACACGACGGGATTTGAGGCCAACAAGAAAGGCCCACACATATGGATGGGAGAGCTAGCCCTTCCGAAACAAAAGAAGGCCCCATATATATTTAAAGGAAGCCAAGAGGGGGCGCTGCACTATGCAGCGCCCCCTCTCTCCTGCCGTGCGTGAACATCCAAGGCGCGGCCCTTAGAACAGCCTCAGCGTCTCGGGCTGGTCTTGGGCCGCCCTCCCTCGGTGGCTGAAGCCTGCGCCGACCCCTGGTCACGAGGGGGCCGACGTCTTGTCGAGGGAGCGGGCCGCGCATAGGCGGGATACTTCGGTGCCTCATCCCACCTGGCTCTCGCCCTTTCAATCACTGCCGTGACTTCCCGCACCAGCCCGGATAGGTCCGGGTCATCGAACGCCTCGATGTGCGCGTCCGACGAGGGCTGCTGCACCCCGATGGTGGCTCTGCCGTCCTTGATGGACACGACGATCTTGAGGTCCTCGGTCGGGCTGGCCTCGCCTTCAACAGTCTGGTCCTCTGCGACCTCCGAGCCTTGCGAGTCCTGTTCGGTCTCGTTCTTGGAGTCTTCCTCTTTGGCAACGGCGACAGTCTGGTCGGCGGGCGTGTCGCCGAAGAGACTCTCGGCAGCGCCCAGGGAATCTGAGCGGGGTGTTTCCGTTCCGTTCTCATTAGACATGATTTCTCCTCTCTTTGTTTCTTCTCTCTCTGCGTTCATAAGCCCCCATCGCCGGGACACTAGCCTCCCCTTGCCTGTGCTGAGAGTCTCATCCCGACTGTCTCCTGATCTCGGCGATGGTCTTCGGCTCCTAGTACAGGTCGCGCTCCACGGCGGGAACGTTGCCGAGCACGGTTGACTCCGCCAGCTCGGTCAGGTCGAAGTAGCCGAGTTCCACCTCGTACCCTTGGACGAGGCCGAAGCATAGGCCCGTCTCGGCCGCCCACTCGCTGATATACCAGTGCCAGCCGGTGTAGGGGCTAAACAGCTTTGTGCGGGCGAGGACGTCGTCGTAGTCGTCGACATCCTCGTTGGCTCCGATCTTGGGGATCTTGTTTCCGAGCTCCTTTCCGCCCGAGGACCTGAAGGTGGTCTTGTCCGTCAAGGACGGCAGGGCCACCATCGGGATGCAACAGCCCTCGTCGGACCCCCACATCGAGCCGGTGGATGCGGACCTATCCGGGCTGACACAGGCGGTCTTGGCGGTGGTCGAAAGGGCGAGAGCCCGGTGGGGAGATGCACCCAAATATCCGGCTTACGAGCGGCCTGCTACTTCGGCGGGGCGACGTGCCCGGCGAAACGAGAGAACGGCGCAGGCCACTACTGCTGAGGGAGAGGCAGCCGAACAACAGCCCGAGACGCTGAGGCTGTTCTGAGTCTCTCGGTGGAGCCTTACTCGGAACGCCTGCCGTAGGGAACGGACGGCGGGCCGCGTCCTAATCGTCCTCGCTCTCCCCGTGCCAATGGACGGTCGTTGCAAGGCAGGTGAGGGAAGAAGATTGGGCAGCGCGAGAAGCTGAGCTACAACCACAGGGGCAGCCACCGTCCTAGAAAGGCGGCTGCCCCTGCACGTCCATCCATATGTGATCTCTTTTTTCGTTGCCCGCAGAATTCGCCGATAAGAGAGCCGCGACTCTTGGCTTCATCGATCCTGACTAGAGTTTCGTTCCCGGTCTGGAAGGTTGAGGGTTCAGCCAGTCTTCGAGGAACGATTCGGGCGATGGAGGCGTATATATTATATAAGGCAGGAACAGATCTGCGCTTCCAGCTATGAATTTGCATCCCACTACAGAACGGGATGGCAGTATAATGAGGCAGATTCGGAAAACTACTGGGAACAATATGTAGCTCTAGAGCGTCTTATACGTGTAAAGGTACTAAAGTCTTTGTCGAAAGGAGCAACATGGGACGGTGTTCGGTTCTAATCGTTCTAACGGTGGTGGCCCTTGCATTGGCCGCTTGTACCACGTCCACACCGTCTTCGACGAACTCGGGGCAATAGGGTGGTGGGACAGGAACTCAGCGGAGCACACTGGCGCCCGTGCCAGCCGATCCGAACTCGAGGCAATGGGGTGGCGGGACCGGAATTCAGTTGACGGAGGGCGTTGAGCTGGCTCTGGAAGCTCAGCCGCGGCCGGGCTGGACCTTGGCTAAGGTAACAGGCTGGCCGACTCAACGGGGCTTCTCCCTCCGCCTGCCTGCCGGGTGGGAGATTAATGAGCTCCAGAGCGTCGACCCGTATGCAGCTAAAGTAATCGGGGATGGAGTAAGGCTCGCGTTACAATATGGTGAGCTCTCACGGGACCTTAACCCAGCTGACGATCCGGTGCACGACTACACTGTCCTCTACCATGAGGTCGGAGGAGTCAATGCCAAGCTACTTGTCTCCACGGACGTCTCCGGAGAGTTCGCCGGCATCAGCTTCTCCAGGTTCGACGGATCTAGCCTCATCGCTTATGGTCACGATCTCACCCGGGAGCAACTGCCAATCACCATTGGCATCCTCAAGTCCATCCGCATCCTCGAAGAGTAATGGCCGGTATTAGGCTGAATCTCCGGTAAATCCCGGTTGGCGCCCTTGGGTCCCTTGGGTGAAGTAGCGGTCTACCAGAGCGCTTCCTCCGGGAGGATCCCCGAGGAAAACCCCAGGTGCTAGGTGAGCGCGTTGGCGATCCGGTTCGCAGTGACGGTCCAGACCCACCCACCACCGCTCTCGAAGCCTTGCAGGAGAATGGTCTTGTCGTAGATTCCCACTGGACCCTCAGGTCGTCCCTGGGCGCCTCCGTCTGGCCCGGCAGGGACCGCCGGGTCGTATCTGTGTATTCACTCATGGTCCTTTTCCTCCTTGTGCTGATTTGGAAGCCGCCCCAGGATGAAGTCCAGCATTTCGGCCAACCGGCTCACCGCGTCCATGACGGCGCTGGCCTCCGTCCACTCCTCGATGCCCTGCTCGATCAGCTCCTCCTCCCAGGGGTCGGAGATCCAACGTAGCCCCAGCTCGAAGTCCGTCCCCACGAGTACCGCAGAGTTCGTTACTATTGCCGCTCATTGGTGAGAAGCGGCAGCCGTCACACGTGCGGGCTTCTTGAAGATGTTAGATGCGGCTCCAGAGGTGCAGGAAGCCATTGGGGTGCTCACCGGTAAGACTTGGTTCCGGGTGCATTGAACTGATAGGGCAGCGATAATGTCATGCAGAACATCATCCTAATAGCACGCCTAATGAAAGGTTTGGGATTATGAGTGCCAACCCAATCTGGTAATCGACCGGGAACCTTCAACCTGGAGATCCCAAGCAAAGCCGATGAGTCCTATTGCGATTGACGCGTCCGCCACGTTGAAGATGAACCAGGGGATAACGTCGATGAGGTCGGTCACGTGGCCGAAGACAAGTCGGTCGACCAGATTGCCGACAACCCCCGCAAACATCAGGCCAAAGCTAAGTTGCGTTCGTATGCCGGTTTTGGGGCGAGGCCAGTAGAGAGCGAAAAGCACACCGATGCCAATGGTGGGGATCACGATGATTGCGATGGTGTCGACATTAAACACGTGGAGAGCGCTCCCTGAGTTCGTGACATGCGTGAGGCGAATGAAACCGTCCAGCGGCCACGATTCGCCAACGGCGAGCGTTCGCATGACCAAGAGCTTAGCCACCTGGTCCGATGCAAGTGCTACGATGGCGGTCAGGGCGCCTACTGGATGCCGCAGGAGAAAGGCTACAAAGCCTGCCATGCCCCAGCCTTCTTATACATACGAGTGTCGGTGTAGCCAGGGGCGACTACTAGATGTGGTGCATTGAATCATTTTTCGAAGGAGGACCAACATGAGGTCCGGGCCCTTCACACTCGCCATAGACTCTGAGTCGGAATCGACTATTACCATGTCGTGAATGGAGCTTGGTGTTGGAGCCTTCACAGCAGCCCGAGACGTAGCCCGGCGACAACAGTGCCTATGCGGTCTTGGACACCCAGCTTGGAACGTATGCTGCGAGTATGGTTTAGGACGGTATGGGAGGTGACGCGGAGTTCCACCGAGATCTCTTCTGTACTGAGACCCGATGCAATGAGTTGTAGCACCTCCAACTCTCGCACTGTCAGAGAGCCGTCTACGGCACCCTTGTCTCGGACCGGTTCATTCCCGCCACGCAGTGGTCTGCTCGCTGATAGGACCTCGCCGACGGTAGTCGCTATTCGACCGGTCCTTTCCGAATCGAGTAACTCATGAAACAGCAGCACCAACACTCTCTGCTCGGGCCGCTCTGCCGGGACGATCAACGGCGTTATCGTGATTGGCGTGCGTTTGCCCGAAGCACAGAGCACGTCGACTTGGTGTACTGCAGGTACGTGGCCCTGCTTAGCGAACTCGATTGCAGGGCATCCTTCCGAACAGACAGGACTGTTGCCGTCTTGGGCGATGCCCGCCATGACCTCGCAGCACGAGCGCCCTATCGCCTGGTCCGCCTCGTGCTCCAGTATCCGTTCAGCGCCTCGGTTCCAGAACACAATGGCCTTGTTCATATTCACAGCAAATGCCCCGTAAGGAGCTCCGTCTAGGAAGTTCAGCAATCCGTTGGTCGTCATTCAATCTCCTTTTATATGTTGTCAATCAGCAAAAGTGGGACAGATCGGGACCCGAGAAGATTATTGTTATGAAGAGCTGAGAGTGAGCTCCCTGAGGGTCTTGTTGTAGCTCCGCCGCCTGTCGATTGTCTGGGCTTGCACATCCTTCCTGCGCTGTAGTATCTGCTCCCTCCGACCCGTGAGCACGTCAACGGGTGTCACGTTGCCCAGCGCCATGTGATAGCGCCGGTAGTTGTAGTAGCTGACGAAGGAGGCGATGGCTGCATCGAGGTCCGACGGCAGCTCATAGGGGACCTGGTTGACGTCCCGCTTGATGGTCTGGTGATAGCGCTCCAGCTTGCCGTTGGTCTGAGGGTGGTAAGGCGTGGCCAGGATGTGCCTGATGCCTATCAGCCTGAGGTAGTCTCCAAAGGCTCGGGACACGTAGCCAGAGCCGTTGTCGCTCAGCAACTTGGTTCTGTCTGCCACCGGGACCTCAGTCATGCCGGTCCTGTCCACCGCATCCTGGACCACCTCGATGAAAGAGTCGGAGGTCATGTCCCGCTGGAGCTTATGGGCAATAATGAAGCGTGAGTAGTCATCCATGACCGTGACCATGTAGTAATAGCCCCAGCCGATCACCTTGAAGTAGGCCGGCTTGCCTCATGGTACGGAAGGGAACACAGACAACTCAACCATGAGGTGATGAAAGTGTCTGTGTCCGTTCGTGAGGTCTTGGTCTGGCTCCCGCTAGCCGGCGATGGTGGTTGCTACACATGTTGAGGCCGATGCGTCGAGAAAGCGATCGGGCGGCCTCCAAAAAGAGGTCTTCTTGAGCCCTAGCCAGCGTAGGGCGTAGAATCGGGCGCACGGAACATCGTATTAACTTATAACATTCTTGGAGGCCTGCCCTTCTGCTGAAGCCACGCGCCCTCAGCCGGGGACGGAGAGCATATCGTCCAAGAGGCGCTCCCAGCGCGTGTTTGACTATGGCGCATTTCACTGCCGAGAAACAGGGTATCAGCCTTTCCCTTCGTTGGCCTCCCGTTCGACGGCGGTTTGACCGCTCAGGTTAGCAGTGGTTGTCTACCAAGTCCAAGAGATGGCCGCCCACTACGGCATCGTCCCTGGCATTTGCTTGTTGGGGACATCCTCTAGGTGGGCTCAGGCGGTTCCAGGGCGTTGGGGCACCTCCTGGCCGGTCATCAAGCCGCGGCCGCCTGAGCCACCGGTTGTATGTGCTCTTGGGGATGTCTAGCTCTCTGAGGGCCCTACGCTTGGGGAGAGGTGATGAGGTCACCTTGGAAAGGACTGTCTCCTTCTCCGCGGCGCTCATCCGGCGATACCGACGCCGTCCTGAGGCATAGGGATGACCGTTTTTTCAAACGGTAGGCCTCAAGGGACAGGTCGGCCACCAGTTGCTTGAGCTCGTAGTTGTCACGCCTCAGTTGCTGGATCTCCTGGCCCGTGGCGTCCCGCACCGTCTCACGGGTAAGCCTCTCCTTCCCGGCCTCCATGAACTCTTTGGTCCACGCGTAGTAGGAGTGGGGCTTGATCCCCTCTCGCCTGCACAGGTCATTGACAGTGACCTCCCGGCGAAAGCCCTCCAGGACGACACGGATCTTCTCTTCGGGGGTGTATCTACGTCGGGTTGCCGCCTTCACCGTGCGGACGAAAGACCTGGTCTCCTCGCTCCGCTGTTGGGCAGCATCTGCCTTGCTCTCTTGTGACTGTGACACGGTCTGCTCCTTTCATGAGGTACTTTACCCTCGCTTCAGGAGCTCACACCACCTTCAAACTCTCGGGTTTTCAACCCTTCCAATGTGTCCCATTTTCGCTGACGGTTTACAGAGAGGGCCATATGTCGAACCTACCAGTTCTGGAGGCGTCCACGGCAGCCGTTCTGGACGCCAAAGGTGGAAGGATTGGGCGTCTGTCGTTCAGAGGCGGCGGCAGTCGCTCAAACACTGTAAGTGTAAGCGCTCGACCTCGCTTATAGCGAGTATAGCCATGTGAATGGCGGCGACGTCACCTCATTCGGCTGGCAGTGCCGATCCCCCGAACCACTACGGGAATGGGTTCGGCTGAGACGACCTGGCGCTCCAGGGTCTGCCCCAAAATTATGGATGCGTTGGCCGCTCGATTCCATTATTATATACTGTAGAAGCACTGACGCTGGAGCGGCACAGCAGGGAGTTGCAAGCGCCAACTGGTCACCATTGTTGCAGGCACGTCGGCTCAAGGATCGTGGCAGAGGCATTGGCACCTCTCAGCTACCAGAGTTCTAAAGAAGGAAATGTCGGAAACCGGCGGCACTTCCGTACCGGCCGCCCATAGCATGGAGGCAGTTTGACGAACACAGCGCCTATCCTTGAGGTTCACGACCTGGTGAAGGACTTCGGCGGAGTGCGGGCCGTTGACCATTGCTCCCTGCGGATCAAGCGGGGCGCGATCACGGGGATAATCGGCCCCAATGGGGCGGGCAAGACGACTTTGTTCAACCTGGTTTCCGGCGCGATGTCTCCGACCAGCGGACAAGTCATCTTCGACGGCCGGCGCATCGACAAGATGGGAATGCACCAGACTTTTGGTCTGGGCCTTGTGCGCACCTTCCAGATCCCTAGAGAGATGAAGCGCATGACGGTGCTGGAAAACCTTATCCTGGTACCCGCTCCACAGACGGGCGAACACATCTGGGCATCTTGGTTGATGCCCCGGAAAGTGGCCCGTGAGGAGCGCCGGATCGAGGTACAGGCGATGGAAGTCTTGGAGCTGCTCACCCTATCTCACCTGGCCGACGAGTACGCCGGGAATCTGTCCGGCGGCCAGAAGAAGCTGCTGGAGCTAGCACGCGTCCTCATGGCCAAGCCCAAGATGGTGCTATTGGACGAACCCGCCGCCGGAGTCAACCGTACGCTGCTTCAAAGCATCTCACAGAACATACTTCTGGCCAGCGTCGAGCGGGACATCACGTTCGTAATCATTGAGCACGACATGAGATTCGTCATGACCATGTGCGACCCGATTATCGTCATGGCCAACGGTGCCGTAATTGCGGAAGGAACGCCGCGACAGGTGCGGCAAAACCCGCAGGTGCTGGAAGCATATCTAGGAGGCTCAGCCGGTGACGCTGCTTGATGCCTCCGGTGTCGTGGCCGGGTATGGAGAGACCGAGATACTGCACGGTGTGTCTATTACCGTGGGCATGGGCGAGGTCGTCACGATCATCGGCCCCAACGGCTGCGGGAAATCCACCTTGATGAAGGCCATTGTAGGTCTGATTCGGATGCGATCGGGCAGCATCATGTTCCGGGGCGAGGACATATCTGGGATTCAACCGGATCAGGCGGTGCGCACTGGCTTGTCCTATGTCCCCCAAACCGGCAACGTCTTTCCTTCACTGAGCATCCGGGAGAACCTGGATATGGGCGCTTTCATCCGTCGCGACGACTACCAGGGACGCATCGACGAGATGTTCGAAATCTTCCCAGACCTTGCCATGCGGCCGGGCCGCAAGGCGGGAACCCTGTCGGGTGGCCAGCGCCAGATGCTGGCCCTCGCCCGCGCGCTGATGCTGGACCCTGCGCTGATACTGCTGGACGAACCCTCCGCCGGGCTCTCTCCAGAGATGATGGGCCTGGTCTTCGAGCGCATCAGGGACATTAATCGAAGCGGCGTAGCCGTGCTGCTGGTAGAGCAAAACGCCCGCGAAGCGCTGCGAATGTCGCACCGAGGCTACGTTCTGGTTGCGGGGGAAAACCGGCTGGACGACACCGGCCCTGACCTGCTGGACAACCCGCAAGTAGCCAGTCTGTACCTAGGAGGCTAATCAAGACGTGCGCTCAGAAAGTCAGAGATGACTACCCTGCGCGATACCGCCCGACAAATCGGCTCGGCCTGGATGCCAGCGCACACCACTGCCGTCATAGTGTTGGCGGCGCTGGCCATTGGCTTCCTGCCTTTCGTCAAGATGGGGCTGGTGGTCAACGGCATTTTCCTCGGGGCCATCATCGCCCTAGGCGCTATCGGCTTGACCCTGATCTACGGCATCCTCAATTTCGCCAACATCGCTCACGGCGACTATATGACCTTGGGAGCGTACGCCGCGCTGTTCATTATCGGCAGCCTGCTTCCGAAGATTGGAGTTGAGGGCGAGGGTCTGGGGCCATTCACATTCGGCTACCCTCTGCTCATTGCCTTGCCGATAGCGGCGGCGGTCATCGCCGCCGCGGCGGTCGCTCTGGACGTGGTAGTGTACCATCGGCTGCGGAACCGAGGCGTGAACGCCGTAGTGGTTTCAATGGCCTCGCTGGGAGTAGCCATCGCGCTGCGCGGGTTGGTGCAGCTGATTTGGGGAGGAGATGTCCAGCGCTTGCCGAGGGAGACCCGGCAGGTGTTTCACCTACCCATGGACGTGCGGATACCGCCGGACGCTATCTTCATCGCCATCGTGGCCGTCATCCTCGTGGTGGCGTTGTATCTGGTGCTGAGCCGCAGCAAAATGGGCAAGGCCATGCGCGCCACAGCGGACAACCCCGACCTAGCCCTGGTCAGCGGCATCGGTACCCAGCGCGTCATATGGTGGACTTGGGGAATGGGCGCGGCGTTGGCCGCCACCGCTGGCATCCTGCTGGCCGTATTTCAGGCGAACATGCTGCCCATAATGGGCTGGAAGTTCCTCATCCCTCTGTTCGCCGCCGTAATCCTGGGAGGCATCGGAAGCCCATACGGCGCGCTGGTGGGTGCCTTCGTCATCGGAGTAACGTCTGAAGTTTCGACTCAATGGATCAACCCCAGCTACAAACCCGCGGTAGCCTTCGCGCTGATGATTATGGTGCTACTGGTGCGGCCGCGCGGAATTTTGGGAGGAGCACGGAGCTGAATTGGAAGTAATCGGCGTCCTCGATTACCTGGTGGGATTTGCCATCATGGCGGGCATCTATTCCGTCTTCTCCCTGGGGCTGAACGTTCATTGGGGGTTCACCGGGCTATTCAACATCGGGATCGCCGGATTTTTTGCGCTGGGCGCCTACGCATCGGCGCTGTTGACCACCTCGTCGCCGGACCCGACGCTGTTCGAGGACTTCAAGTTCGGCGGCAACTGGTCCAGTCTGAGCTATCTGGACTTGGGCATCGACGTCTGGTTCGTCTTTGGACTGGTGGCGGCAGCATTGTGCTGCGGAGTGTTTGCGCTGGTCATTGGCTACGTTGCTCTGCGGCTGCGCGACGATTATCTGGCGATAGCCACGCTGGGAATCGCCGAGACGGTACGCCTCTTATTCCTGAACGAAAAGTGGCTGGCCAACGGCTCCAAGGGGCTGTACAGAATCCCAAAGTTTCTGGGCGACTGGATAGCGCCGGACATCTACAACTACCTGTATCTAACGGTAGTGATCGTCACGCTGGCGGCGCTCTATCTGGCGGTGCAACAGGCGGTCAACTCTCCCTGGGGACGGGTGCTGAGGGCCATTCGCGAGGACGAGACGGCCGCCGAAGCCAGCGGTAAGGATGTATTCAAGTTCAAGCTTCAGGCGTTCATCATGGGCGCGATGATCATGGGTATCGGCGGCGCGCTTTATGCCCACCACATCCGCTTTCTCTCCCCGCTAACCTTCGACCCGCTGCTCGCTACCTTCGTGATCTGGGCCATGCTGATGGTGGGCGGCTCCGCCAACAACAAGGGGGCAATCCTGGGAGCGTTCGTGGTGTGGGGAATCTGGACTGGCACGCAGTCCCTGCCCGGCATACTTTCCGATCCCAGCTTCCGGCTCTTCTTGATAGGCGCGCTCATCGTGGCGGTGATCCTGCTGCGCCCCAGCGGCATCCTGGGTGAGCAGCGCCATGTCGCCCGACGCGGGTTCCCTCCAGACGCTCCTGGCTAGGTGTGGCGAATGCTACGATGGTCAAACTCTCTTGATCCGTGGCGATGTGCTCACGTCGAATAACATGCGCCGGGTCGCCGAGAATCCGCTCTCAGCGTCCCGGCGCAATCGCTAGGAGTCTAGTTTCGGCCCGCGCTGGATTTATTGGCCCAAGTCAACCGGCACTTGGCGATCCGAAACGATCTCGCCGCCTTCGATCTTCCACACTTCGATGTGGCCTGTGATGACGTCACCGTTCTCGTCCAAGTCAACCGAGCCCGCAGCTCCCTCGTAGTTAATGTCCTTGCCATCGGCGATCAGCTCCATGGCCCGCTTGATGCCCTCCTCTCCGGGCCTCACCACCTCGCCGGGGGGATTGGCTACGTCCCGGAGGGCGTCGCGAATAGCGGCAGAGTCCGTGGTGGTCCCGGCCTTGGCAGCAGCCAAGCCGATAAGGATCATCGCGTCGTAGGTTTCGTTCATGAAGGGATGCTCAGGCTCCATGTCGTAGGTCCTCACATAGGAGTCGATGAACGCCTGGGTTGACGGGTTGGCCTCGAAGCCCGGCCCGGTGCCATAGCTGCCTTCCAGAAGGTCCCAGCCGATGACTGCGAAAGATTCGGGGATCTTGGTGCCGTCCACGAACAGGAAGGTGTCCGCATAACCGCCTTCCAGGGCCTCGCGTAGGTAAACCTCGGCCTGCTGGTAGCTGATAGCGATCAGGACGTCAGGGTCGCCTTCGGTGGCCTTCTCCAACTCGGAAACGAAGGTGGGTTGGCTATCTTCGTGAGGCACCGAAGCGATTACCGTGCCACCCAATGCGGTAAACGATTCCGTGAACTGGGCCGCCAACCCTTCCCCATATGCGTTATTGATGTACAGGATGCCCGCGCTCTCGTAGCCCAACTCCTTGGCCAAATCCGCCAGAACCACGCCCTGAGAGGCGTCGGACAGTGAAGTACGGAACAGGAAATCGTTATCTTCCAGCACGGTTATGGTGGGCGCGGTCGATGCGCCGGAAATTTGCAGCACGCCGTTGGGGACAGTCACCGAAGTGGCGACAGGTATAGTTACACCGCTCGCCAACGCCCCCACGATCGCCACCACTCCCTGGACATTCACCAACTCCTCAGCCGCGGACACACCCTGGACCGGATTCACTGCGGTGTCGCGGTGAACCAAGACCACGGAGCCGCCCTGGATGCCGCCAGCACGGTTGATGTGGTCCGCCGCCAGGCCGATGCTGTTTGAGTGGGACTCGCCGAAGTAGGACAGCGACCCGGTGAAGGCGTTGAGGTGGCCGACAATCAACGGATCAGGCGCCTTTTCGGGTTCACTGTCGCAAGCGGCCACTGCCACAGTCAAAACGGCAAGCAGAGCAACTACCACCAAATGGAACTTATCGATCTTGAACACCTTTCCTCCTCCTCAGGCTGATGCCATTTGCCAACCAGGATGAACGGGTTGAATGCAAAGGAGATTCGTCTCCTCAATACATTTCATGTGATACATCGTCACCCTCTGATCAACAACGATTGCCCTGCTGCCGGTCTATCAAGTGGACCCCATCATCAGGACAGCGGTGAGGCTAAAATAAGAGAGTCTACCGCTGGGGTGTCTCGTAAACCTTCATCCGATGGTAAGGCTTGTGGATGTTCCAGTAAACACCTTTGTGGGCTCACTGCTTGGAACACCTGACCCGGTGACCGATAGCCCAGGGCTTGATGGGGCCGCTCTTGGTTGTAGAAGGCCAGATAAGCCCCAATCCCCTTTCTGGCCTCAGTCCCATTTTGGTATGCCTTCAGGTACACCTCCTCGTACTTGATGCTGCGCCACAGCCGTTCCACGAAGACGTTGTCCATGCACCGGCCCCTGCCGTCCATGCTCACTTGAACGCCTTGCGCCAGCAGCATGGATGAGAGGCAATCGACACAAAAAACTGCGGTACTCGTGGGCAGTGGGATTGGACGGGGTGGAAGGCGGCAGCACCGGGACTTCCAGCTAGGTGCCTGGCGCGCCTCCTCGATACGATCTCTGCGATGACCCCAAGTAGGCGACGGGGATAAATTGCCCGATGGTTACCTATATGCGGTGAGGCCGGACCTTGTGAAAGTGACTGGAGAGCCGGATGACGCGAAAGTGCCACGTCCGGTTCGGAGGGGGGCCGACGGAAAAGTGCTTCGGGCAGCCGGGATTACTTGCCAGCGGCCTACCCTACTGGTCGTTGTCCCTGATTCCAGACACTCTATGGTCGCGATGGGTTAGAATGGACCTATCTAGAAAGCGGGAACATTGCATCAACAGCAAAGCCACGCAACATGGATGGACCCGAGGTCCCTGAGACGACAGAAGGCATTCTAGACCTGCTGAGCGCAGCGCCATACGGTGTCTACGCCGTGGATATTAGCCAGACCATCGTCTTCTGGAACCGCAGCGCCGAGCAGATTCTCGGGCACAAAGCGTCCCAGGTGATCGGGCGGCGATGCTACGAGGTATTGCGGAACCTTCCCCCGGAAGGTTCGACGCCGGTCTGCATGGAAGGCTGCCCTTCTATCCGGCTCGCCAGAGAACGACGTGTCCCGCCGGTAACCTGTGTCCGAGCGCGGTGCGCGCTAGGCACACGAAAAGAGATCATGATAACCCCTCTGATCATCCCGATGGCCCACTCGGATCAGACGCTGCTAGTACACTTGTTCAATGCGAACCTAGATGAAGCACGGGCCACAAGAGTCGCTGCAACCGTCCAGAGTGTGTTCTCTGAAGGGAAGTCCCCAGCCGTGCCAACGGACTTGACCACCGACTCGACCCGCCGCGCAGCTGGTCCCCTTACTGGCCGCGAGTTGGAAGTTTTGCGCTTGGTGGCTTTGGGGCTGGAGACCAAAGAGATCGCCGACGAGTTCGGCCTGAGTCCTCACACCGTCCTCAACCATGTCCGCAACGCTCGCAAGAAGCTGCATGTGAAATCCACACTAGCCGCAGTGACCTCGGCCCAGCATTTCGGTCTGCTCTAGCCACTCCCAACGATTCCGCCTCCAGGTCATCTTGGCCTCGTATGCCGTGTATGTCGTCGACAGCTAAGAAAAATGACTGAGTTTAGTCATTGACACGGCCAAAAGCTATGGTACAAGCATCACATATAGATTGGGATTCACCAACGGCGACTTTGGATGAACATACAGAAGGCGTTTGAGTTCAGGTCCACCGTCCGCGAATGTCGCAGTTATTGGGAGTGCGCGTCTGGTCTTACTCCCCCTCAACCTAAAGGCGGTCTCGCAGATAGTACATATAGAGGTGTCCGTGCAGACGAGGGTCGATGAGAAGTGAGCGACCGACTAGACATGGAACGGATGAAAGAGGGCAATATCAACGCCCTTGGTAAGCTGGTGAGCCGTTACCAGACGAGCGCACTGCGCGCCGCCTATCTGGTCACTCACGAACTCACTCTTGCTGAGGATGTCGTGAGCGGCGCTTTCCTTCGAGTCTTCGAGCGAGCGCAGCAGTACGATCCGACGCGCCCGTTCGGTCCATGGTTCTACAGAATCGTCGTGAGCGATGCTATCAAGGTGACCCAACGGCGGGACCGGACGACGACCCTTGACCGCGCAGAGGACACGGGAGGGCGGGACGAATCGACCGACCCGGAGGCTGCCGCAGTCCTGAACGAGGAGCGAAGGGCCGTTCACGAGGCGCTAGCACGTCTTACGCCGGCGCAGCGAGGCGCAGTCGTCATGCGGTACTTTCTCGACCTGTCCGAGGCCGAGATGGTCGGGCGAACCGGACGCACGCCGGGCACCGTCAAGCGCCACCTCCATGACGCACGAGGGCGTATGAAACGGCTGCTCCAGGGCATAGTACGCGGAGAGTAGGAGGACGATATGAACACGCAACCTGTCGACGAGCTCCTGAACCGGGACCGGCTAACCGACCTAGCCCAGTCCGCAGTGTCTGACGCCCATGACTTATGGCCCCGCATCGAGAGAAGCGTCCGCGACATCCAACGAGGAAAAACAGGGTTTGGCGCGATGAGACGCAATTATGATCGTCGCTTTTGGGTCTCTAGTAGCCGTAGGCGTCCTCGTGGTTGTCTTGGTCACTCCGGGGATCATGTTCTTTGGCGGCGGCGAGGAATCTGAGGAATCCCCTGGCACCAGCAACGATGCGATTTACTCCACCGATAGCGAAGAAGCGCATCCTGAGTCCACGGACGAGTCCATGGGGGCAGAATCGTCTTCTGACAACCGCGCAGGAGAGGAGAGTACACCCCCGCCGGAAGCGGCGGCGGCGGAAATCGACGACCCTCCTAGTGACGCGGAGTTGAGAGACTTGCAGCACATCGCCAGCCAAGAAGGGATATCTCTTCAGGAAGCCATCGATCGGTACGCCTGGAACGACAACTTCGCCTTGGCGGTCGAGAAAATCCGTGAAGCGGTTCCCGCCGCTTTCACCGGTTCGGAGATCGTAGACGCTGGTCACGCATGGGTCGCTTTCACGGGCCCCGCTCCCGAGGCGGCACTCGACATAATCGACACCTTCACCAGCAGTCACAGTGGCGTTTCAGTCGAAGTGCGCACCGAGCTGGGCTTCAGTGAGGTGGAGCTCCAAAGGGCGATCGAAGCAGTCCACTACGCAGTGCTCGGGGCGCCCGAAGTGCGCGACGCCTCCACCTCGTTCGACTCCGCGACGGGTCAGATAAGAACGACTGTTGCACTGGAGAGCACAGCTTCCGACTCCGTTCTCGATGATCTCCGGGCGGTTGCGGAGAAGAACCTCATTGATGCGACCAGGACGGACATTCTCAACAGCATAACGACTTCTGTGGTCCGCTCGGATCGCGAGGTCTTAAGCGGCGACGAATGAGTGCAGTGCTGAGCATTTGGGCGGTGGGTGAGCTGGTCTCCGGGGGCGCGCACTCAGAGCAGGTGATCACGTTAGCCCATTGCAACGAATGCCATGGTAAGGACCATCCAATAATCGGAGGACCTCATGAGTGCCATGAACGACAAGACGACGCCTAACGTCCAGCAAAGCGGGAGATACAAATTGAGTACAAGAAGTCGACCAGCACTATCGTGATCATCCCAGTGAAATACGACTACCAGGACCTTTGGCGCTGGAGCGAGGTGATCAACCGCTTCGTGACCAGCTCGGCCAACACCATCGGCATCACACGGGCGAGGATGGGAGAGAACAGTACGCAATACCCAGAGGTCATCTACCCGCTGCCGGAGCTGCAGGAGGTCGGACGCTTTCCTCGCGGAGGCCGTAGGGTGGATGAGCTGCGTACGACGATCCATGTGATTACCCTGGAGCTGCAGCGTACGGTGGCCGCGCTGCCGGCGCTGCTTTCGGCGCTGGGCATACCCGTGGACGCCGTGGGCGTGGTCGCTCGACCCAATGAGACGCCCCGGGGGCTACGGATACAGGCCGCTCGCCTTCGCGATGTTCAACCCTCGGGGGCTCTCCCCCAGCCCGTCTCCCAGCCTTCTCCTGCTGGAGGCCAGGCTGGCGCAGGCAAGGTCGTCGCAGATGCAGGCCCCAGGGCAGAGGGCGCTATGGCGACCTCCGGGGACGCTTCGGGCAGCTCTGACGCCAAGTCGAACCCGGACGGCGCGATGACGGCCTCTGGAAGCGCTTCGGACGGCGCTGAGGGGGCCAGCGATCAGGTCGAGCCGGCCCAGGCAGTGGAGCCTGTGCCGGATGAGGGAGGCGCCTCTCGGTGGCTCCTGGTGGGCGTCGCCGGCGCCCTGGCCGTTGCCGCCGTGGCCTGGCGGCCTTCCTGGACCTTCGCCGCGCCAGGAGGAGAGCCTGACGAGCTAGCCCGGGACTGCTTCCGGCTCACACGGAGCAACGTAAATGAACACGAGAATAAGGATAACCACCTCGCTGCTCGTAAGCCTTTTGCTGTTGGCGATCATGGCGTGTGCGGAAACGCCTGCGTCTCCTGCACCGGCCCCTACCGAGGCTGCGGTTGGGGTGCAGCCTACTCAGGGAGCCCCATCCCTTCCACCAACACCTACCCGCGAAGAGAGAAGAGTTCAAACACCGGTGGAAGCAGGTAACAACACGCGAGTCGTCGATGGAGACATACATGTGTGGTACGTTCCTTGCCCGCCGACCAATATCGATGCGGTAGCGCCTATCATTCTGACAGACCTACATTCGGGGTCTCACCTGTACTTGAACCGAGACGGTTCCGTGAGAACGTCGCCCCGGCCCGATTACCGTACCGACGAGGGGCGAAACCGATTTGACGCCCTACTAGCAGACAGTTCCCTGATGAAGCTCGTGCTCACGTTCCCTGAATGCTCTCCACCACTTCCTCAAATGTCCCTTGAGTACGGGGGCCGCGCCTATCAAGGGTGGATAGACAACTACTGTTGGCCGACGCAAACAGACAGCCGCTTCTGTGATGACACCGTGGGAGCAGGGCCAGACGGGGCATCGCCTGTGCTGATGAAACGAGGAGACGAATTCTCGATTGTTGTTTCAAGTGACGACCCCAGTCCGAGTGAAGTAACGACAAGTGTGTTCACCGTCTTGGAGACAGGGCCGGTTCTGAAGATGGGAGAGGAAGTCTATCCAAGCGATGCATTGGATAGACTTCCTCTCGACATACCGTCTGGCTTCTACGTTCTCAGCACCGTCTATAAGTCCCAGCTAGGGGAAGTTACCTACGGTTTCAAGGTTGAGATCGGGGCCACCGCAGCCACTCCGCGCGAGCAGTCACCACCGCCACCACTTCCTCAAGTGTCCCTCGAGCACGGTGGCCGCTCGCACCAGGGACGGAGAGGCAGCTACTGCTGGCCGGTGAGTGCAAACAGCAGCATCTGCGCAGATAGCGCAGGATGGGAAGGATTCGAAAAGGCATCGGCTGTAATGATGAAACGAGGGGGCATGTTCTCGATTGTCGTTTCAGGTGACGATTCCAGTCCGGGTCAGGTGCAGCAGATACGGGTGTACACCGTCCGGGAAACAGAGCCGTTCCTGAGAAGGGGGGGGAAGAAGTCTATTCAAGCAACGCAGTGGAAGGACTTACCCTTGACCTCCCAGCTGGCATTTACTATCTCAGCACCTTCTACAAGTCCCAACTAGGGGACGTTGGCCACAGATTCAAGGTAGAGATCGTCGACTAGCCGTAGCCGTCGGCATAAGGTCCACTGGCGGACGCCGTCGCCGTTATCCCAGTTTGATTGCTGCCCCGGGGCGGGCGACCGCGAACACGCAGGGCAGGGAGGCGCTTCGCCCAGCCATTGATCGGGCCTGGCAGACTCTTCCAAAGCGCCCTAAACCCCGTAGGTTCCCCGTATGCCATATCTTGAGCGAGTCTAAAGGTCAGTGTGCGTTCAATGACGTGGACCCGGAGAACTTCCTGCTGAACCTGCCCAAGAGGAGCCTTGGGGCATCCCTGCTAGAGGTTTCCCGATTTATTTACCTCAAGACCACAAGCGCCTTGGATGGCCGGTCCCATACTGAGCGACGGCAGCGGCAATCTGCCTTGAGTTGCGCGGTGTTAGGGCATTACTAGCTAGGCATAACGGAGGGGGTACGATGAACAAGAAGCGGCTAGGCGTATTCTGTGGCGTTATGGCGATTGCAATAGTGCTCGCGATGATAGCTGTGCCTGCCGGAGCGGCCGCCGGAGCGGAAGTCGGAGCGGAAGTAGACTGGTCCGATCCTGAAGTCATCATCCACACTATCGAAGAGTTGCAGCAGAAGAGTTGCAGCAGAAGGGTGATGGTGCGCAGGCCGCTTTCGCCGAGTTGCCCCGCGAAGCCCAGGCGGCTATCGAAGACCTCGTAAGGAAGACGCCGATCACTTACGAGGTAACTACAGGGGAAGGTGCGGCGGGGGTGCCAGTGGCCGCTTCACGAAAGGTCTCGAATGGGAATGGGGGGATTCTTGCACTTGGACGTGGAGGAAGCTCACAGTCAGCCAAGGGATCTTTCGGCAATACTGGCAAAAGATTAATTGATGCTACACGGTATCGACCGTCGACAGTGGATACCGGACGCGCGGTGGACCCGCGAATTGGCCCTGGAGCTACAAGGGTCATAGCAGTGGCTCCACTTATCTTGCTTCTACGTTCTATACGGCGTTCACTCAGGGCACGGTTCAATATTGTCTTATTGGGTGTTTGCCAATCTACAAGTACCCGTGGATTGATCAGAAAGGGAAAAAGAACAATGGGTACTGGGACGACTGGGGCGTATAGGCAGTCCTTACCACAGGCAGGAGCGAAAGTAGGGAGTCGTACGCGATGAGTTCAATTGAGCCGAGAAGCTCCCCTGCAGACACTTCATCCCACATTTCCCATATCAACCCTGCATGGCTTGCCGTAATCAGCAACAGAGCTACCTGATGTAGCCGCATAGCAGAGCGTAGTGCTTATCATGAGTGCTAGACTGGTCGTGATCTACTACTTTAGTTCTTGATAACGTACCTACTCTGGAGGCACCCAATGGGTGAAAGCACGAACGTCTGCGCCAAGCCCCGTTTCGACCGACGTATACGGTTGGAGTTCCACGGTGCCACCATTACCTCAGATGCCGGACTGTTGGCCTGTCGCGAGTTGGATGATGCGCTGGGACTGACGGAGACGGCCAGTGAGTGTTTGCAGGAGACTCGGGGCGGTCGTAACGTGCAGCACCGATTGGTGGGCCTTCTCAGGCAGTCGGTGTACAGTCGTCTGGCGGGCTACGAGGATACCAACGACGCTGAACGGCTGGCCGACGATCCGACGATGCGGGTAGTCGTTGGAGACCGAGGCATAGACAGACCGGCGGCGAGCGCGAGCGCCATGAGCCGGTTTGAGACCGAGGTACTTACGCAAGACAGCAACGTGGAAGGGTTGGGCCAACTGAACGCTAAGTGGGTGGACGGAGCTATGTCCCGCACGCCGCACCGGCGGGTGATCTTGGACATGGACAGTTCGGAGAGTCCGGTACATGGAGAACGGGAGGGATCGTCGTACAACGGTCACTTTGGGAGCACGTGCTATCACCCTTTGTTCGTGTTCAACCAGTTCGGTGACTGCGAGGGCACGATGCTGCGTGCGGGGAACGTACTCGGATAGACCGACCATTGACTGGCCTTGCAGGACCTGACTATGACGCAACTATCTCGTTTGGGCTGCCCGTTGAGCCTGAAGACTCCCAATATGGGAAATCCCGGCTTAGATAATCAGAAGAACAGTGGGAACTTTTTTGACGAAAGTGGCGTCTTATTATGTGAGAATGGAGAAATCTCCTATTGAGGGAGGTGCGCCCTGACACGTTTACTGGCCATCTTGTTTGCACTACTGGCCCTTGGGCTGGCGGCCTGCGGAAGCAACGAATCATCCCCTACAACCGCCCCCGTAGCCTATAGGCTCGATCTCGGATCGGGCGTTGTCGTGGCGTTCGTGAAAGGCCAGTCGCCCGACGGGGCTGGGAAGGTCGCCTACGTCACCCACGTTCCATCTGGCTCCCAGGCTGTGGTCGACGGCGAGGGGCGGATCATCGAACGGCACGACGGACGCAACGGCGGCCCGAGCCGTCTGGACGCGGTATTCGCGGATGACACAACCATGGCGCGCATCATGGATGGCATTCAAAGCGACGACGAGCCCCAACCCAACCCGCGCGTAGTGATCGAGTGGGTCCCTCTTGTCCAGTTCGGGGGCATTAGGTACGTGCAGGCCTGGACGTTGGACAGCAACGTTCTCACGGTCGAAGACTTTGCGGAACGGTACCGGGTGGCCTTCAGGGGCGACGACCACGTCGGGTCCAACTATCAATACCAGGACGGCGATGCGACCTATCTCAGTCCGGGCACGCTGGTGTATGCAGTCAAGGGATACTCGCCCAAGTTTCGACTGGCGACGTTGGAGCACGGTGCAGTCACGATCTACGAAGCGGACACCAATCCGCAGGCCAAGACCGGTGAGGACCTTCTGGACATCCGAGGCAAGGTCACTGCCATCGACGTCCTCAGTGAAGAGGACGCAGCCACGGTGCTTGCCACAATAGATCAGGAGTCCTCAGTCAACCGTGCCGTCGAAGCGGTCCTCGCATCGCTCGTGGACCAGGACCGGCGCGACCATGAAGGGGAGAGATACTTCCTAGGGTTCCGGCTCGCGGATGGCACGTCCGTCGTGCGGTCGTTCTGGCTAGAGTCGGGGGAGCTTTCGCGGGGGATCATGACGGACCCCACAGTTGGAACTCTAGTACGCGGTGCTTTGGAGAAGAAGGGAGGCCACGCAGAGCGCTAGCAGACAGTGGTGTGGCGGGACGGGAATTCAGGTGGGCACACCTTCAGCCGCCGTGCAGCAGTTGGATGCTGACAGTCGGATTCAGTTGCCCCAGGCTATCGAACAGGCACTTGCCGCACAGCCATCGCCCGACTGGGCATTGGTCGAAGCGCCGGGCTTGGCGGACCAACCTGCTTTCTCGCTTCGTCTACCTAAAGGATGGGAGTCGAGACCAGCGAGCTGACTCAGGCCAGGGCGTTCGTCCGCTCCTTCGTCAAGGAGATCGAAGTCAAGCCCGGCAAGGCTGCTATCGTCTACTCCATACCTACGCCGGAGGACTCTCCCATAGGTGGAGCGGACACTGCAGAGGTCGCCCTAAACGGGCGAGTTCGCAGTTCGGTACGTCATGGTGGGCCGGACTTGACGAAATCAAGAACCGAGGCCGATTCCGAGGTCACACCATCGTTCGGCATGGGGATGGTGTACGTCAGTGTGGCCTCGTCTCCAACCACCTCGATGCCCTCCACGAAGTTGCGGATGAGCGCCTTGCGCTCAGGGAACGTCCCTTCTTGCAAGAACTCCCGGAAGTCCGCCACGTACCCCTTGATCTCCTCGGTGTTAGGCAGCTCCACTCTCCTCTGCTCAAGCTGGCGCTCGGCATCGTCTCGCGCAGCCTCCAGCTGCTCCTCGCGGTGCCTCAGAGACAGGATGCGGGGCGACAGGACCTCCAACGTCAGCTCGCTGGTCTCAATGGCCTCGTAGAGCCGCTCAAGACGCTTCCTCACATCGGATAGCTCAGCCTCTACGACCTCTAGCCTGCCGGATAGCTCCCCGGCCATGGCGTCTATCTCCTCGGCCACCAACGTCACCAACTCAACGATGGTCTCCTCGGTCAGAATCCGCTCCCTGATCTTCTCCACCACGAACTCCTCCACCCTGGGAGCGTTCAGGTAGCGGGCGCTGCACGTCCCTGCGCCCTCCGTGAACAGGGTGCCGCAGATGTAATAAGCGAACTGGCCGCTCTTGGCCCCCTGGCCGGAGTAGGGCCTGCCGCACACTCCACACTTCAGCAAACCGCTCAGCAGGAACCTGCTCCCAACCCTCGCGGGTCTCTGCACCTTCGGGGCACGCTCACTCATCGCCTGCTGAACGGCGACGAACAGCTCTCTGGATACCAGGGCGGGCCACGCTCCCTCCACACTTACCGGGTCCTGGGCCTTCTCTCCCTTCGACGTGCGGCCCCAGACGGCTGCGCCGGTGTAGGCTTCGTTGGTCAGCAGGTAGTGGAGTCCACCCTTGTACCAGCGTCTTCCCCTATTGGTGATGCCCCGGTCGTTCAGCTCCCTGCATATCTCCTTGAGGCGGTTGCTACGCAGGGAGCTCTCGAAGATTCCCTTCACTAGAAGATTCCCTTCACTATAGGAGCGGCGGTAGGGTCCACGTCCAGAGTGGGACGCTCCTTGGCTCCGTCATTGACCTTGACCCGCCTGTAGCCGAAGGGGGCCTTGGAGCCGAGGAAGAAGCCTCGTGATGCGGCTTCCCGCATACCACGGACGACCTCCTGCGCTAAATTTTCGCTGTAGAACTCATCGACGCTCTCGATGATTCCCTCAAGCAGCCTGCCCGTGGCGTTGTCCTCGGCCTGCTCGGTGATAGAGACTACTCTGATACCCTTCCTCCGCAGCATGGACTTGAAGGCGACGGCGTGCTCCCGCTTCCTGGTGAAGCGGGAGAATTTCCAGACGAGAATCACGTCGAAGGGGGCCTTCGCCTTACTGCCCTCCTCGATCATCTCCCTGAACTGGGGTCTGTCTGCGACGCGGCCGCTCTCGGCCTCGTCTATGTACTGGCGGGCGACGGAGTAGCCGTTGGCCCTGGCGTAGTCCTTGAGCCCCCGTAGCTGGGCGGACACGGACAGGTCCACGTCCTGTCTGTCGCTGGACACTCTGGCGTAGAGTGCTGCTGGCGTGAGTGGCTGTAGGTGCTTCTTCATGCTGTCCTCCTTAGTTTCAGTTGGTCGTGACTGGTATCCACACAATCCCATCAACGTGCTCGAAGTGTCCGTCGGCCGACACAAGGTCAGCCCCTGTCTCCATTGCGTGGGCCGCAATCCAGACGTCGTTTGTCGGAATTGGCCGCCCCTTCGCCTTTAGCGCAGTCATTACCCTAGAGTAGCGGTCAGCAGTCACCGGGCCTACAGGAACGAAGGACACGTAGGGACGTTCGAGAAAGGATCGAAGTTCCGTAAGGTTCCGCTCGTAGTACGCTCCTTGCCGGAAGCCGAATAGCTGTTCGCCCACCAAAATAGCGGAGAACAACACCTCCTCAGCGGCCTGTATCAGGTCTCTCACTTCCTCGTTGCCCCGCATGAATGCGGAATAGGCATTGGAGTCCAGCAGAATCCTCATGCCCACGCTGCCTCGTCCACGGTCTCGAATACCTCAAGAGCGCTATCGAAGCTCTCCGCCTCATCCCGGCTCCATACGCCGAACAGGTCGTCCAACGAAGACCCTATGGCGTTCGGGTTTCTCTTGCTATCCGTTATTCCGGCACCCTTCCTTAGGAGCCTTAGGGCGGCCTGGTTCAGGGAGATTCCTTCCCGCTTGGCGAGGCCGTGCATTACGGCGCTCAGTTCGTCGTCGAATCCTCTGACCGTCAGTTGGTTCATATCACGCTCCTTATGAGTCATGAATAGAGGCTCTACGAGTCATTCTATCCTTCACACGTGAACGAGTCAAGACTCGTCGGTCAATTCTCACGCAAGCAGCCGCCAGGTGAGCAGACCGCAGATGACGAGGAGCGGGCAGCCCACGGCGAGGCCGAGCCTGATAGCCCTTCGTCTCGTCCTCGCCGTGGGCTGCCCGCTCCTTTCGGTACGCCTCCTCCATCTCCTTCTGCGCCTGTCTGCTGGCTAACGCCGCTTCCCTGGCCACGTCTCGCTCCCGCTCCGACTCTGTGACTGTCCTATCCAACTCCCGTGCCGTCCGCTGAAGCTTGTCCTCCCGACCAAGGGATCGACGCAGCAGTTCGTCGTCGCCCACGTACTCTAGCCCGTGCATACGCACATAGACCTCTCCACTCCTGATCCCTCCGGTCGAGGGTGGACAGGGATATTTCCATCTCTCGCGCCGCCTCCGCTTTCGTCACCCAACGGACGTGCTCATCCATCTCTCTTTTCCTCGCTACGTGGATAGCGCCTCCGCCTCCAGTTGAACAGACGCAGAACCCGGCCCTCGGACTCGGGCGCATTCGCCGCCTGGTCTCCAACGTCGTCTTCGGGTTGCCGAGCCGCCTCCAGGGCCTCCACGCGCCGGGTCAGACGCTCCACGAGCCTAGCCAGATCGTCCACGGCTTCAATCGCCAGCCTCATCCTCGCCTCCAACCGGTCCAGTGGCGTCGTTCTCTCCCATCCGGGGTCGTCCAGGTTGGCCATGAGTCGCTGCACGGCCAGGGTCATCCTGCCCGTCAGTCGCTCCCGGCGCAGGGCCAGCACCACTGTCTTGCGGTTCACTCCCAGGAGGGCCGCCGTCCGGCGCTGTCCCTCCCGCTCAACGAGCCACTCCACAACCCACTTGAGGTCGGGCTGACTGTCGTCGGCCCGCAATGCTGGCCCGCCGTTGCTCTTTGGCTTCCCAGGAGTCATTTCCGTTTTCTACAGGGGGTGGCCCGCTTTAGCAATTCCATCCATTTTTCGGTGGAACCAGCCCTTTACAGGTACTGCTAACAGATTTCGGTCAGTACACTCCGAATGTGGCAGAAAGCGTTAGCTGGCTGGCCCGGGATGTCCGTTCCTACCCATGCCCCAAAATCATGTCACGCACCCCGACATCGTTTCGCCGCAAAACCGATGGGCCACACTGGGCCGCGGACGCCGCCGACACGCCAAATCCCGCCCGGATCAGCTGTGCCGACCAGCCGGACAGGTTCATCCATAGCTGTTTCCTCGCTACATGCTGACACGTCAACGGCTGCAAGAGTGCAAACAAGTCGTCGTAGGAGAGGCATCGTAGTTTAGCACAGCTTCCCAATCATTTGCATTTTCCAGCGCTGACCGGTCAACGGGTCTTCCGGCCCGTTTCGTAGCTAAAACAGGGGCAGATAGGGCGGTTTGCGGCACCGGCGAACCTCGAAAAGCCCCCCGTCGAGGCAACTTTGCAGCCCCCAGACAGCATGTCGGGGGATAGGGACGCATCGGCCCTATCTATTCCCCCCTACAGGACGATGACGCATCCGGTGGTAGAGTGAGTCCCACTGGTAGAGTCGGAGCCCGGACAGTGCCAGTCGTGGGGACTCCGGCTCCCAGAGTGGACGCCATGACCTTCCCAGTATCCCTGTGGTGGACAGAACGGGCCGGCAGGACACGAGGATGGGCAGCGACATGGTGGCCAACTGGGACGCCGTGCGCACGTAGGTGGCCTCGACCTCCTCAGTGTCCACGACGAAGAGGGTGGTGGGGAACGGTGGCTGGTCTTCGCCCGGCTCGGTGGACCAGTAGTAGCTCATGTAGGGACTCAGGCAGGCAATAACTCCCTCGGGGTGACGGGCACGAAGCTCGTACTCCAGGGAGAACGGCACGTGAAGGCCCCCTGCGACCAAGTGCCCCACGGCGTCGGGTGCGATGGCCGAATCGCCCCAGTTGTAGGCCCGGTCGGACCTGGCGGTGGGGACGGACCACAGGAGCTCGCTGTCAGGGTCGGTCCTCGCCTCGGCTTCCAGCTTTGAGAGGAACCATGTGATGCCGTCGGCGTGCCTCGTCTGCCGCGCCCACGTGTCGATCCGGTGGCCCACGTGCCGTCTTCTGCCCTGACGATCTGTTGTGAGAGCCGTGCTCCAGATGGCCCGCGTGGTCGGGAGCTGAGCACGGTCTCGGTGGGTGATGTAGCGTATTCCCTCAGCAGACAGGGTGTAGCGTGTGTCTCCGCGTCGTCCTCGTCGCTCCACTAGGCCCCATGTATCGACGAGGCTGTGCATCGTCTGGCTGACCCGCCCCTCGGAGACCCCAAGCCAGCGAGCCAGGTGTTCCCGTGGGATCATCGGGTGGTCTGTGATAAGGTCGAGCACCCGCTTCTCTGAAGGGCTGATGCCGAAGGTTGGCGCAGCCTGCACCATCCGCTCGGGACGGGGCAGCGACGCCCGCTTCCGACTCGGCGACGCCGCTCGACTCCTTCCGCCAGGGCTGGCCTGGGAGATGACGCCCTCCAGCGTGCGGTGCCGCCCTCCAATCAGGACCGAGACACTCTGCCAGACGCGGCCGCCTCGTCTCTCCAGCGCCTCCCTGGACTCCACGGCGACGAAGCAGTCGCGGAGATCCCGTTGCTCGCAGAACCGCGTCGTCAACCTCTGCTCCCAGACGCTGGGCACGATGATCAGAACGATGTCGGGGCGGCGCCGGTAGTCGTACTCCGCTATGGCCCTCAGCCGGTCGTAGAGCGACCGCCGCCGCAGGGCCAGACCCTGGCGCACCACGCCGAAGCTGCGGCCATCGTGGAGGGTGATGTTGGCGTCGAAGCGACCCCTGCGATGGAACTCCACGTGAGTACGCAGTCCGTCACTGCCGGGGGAGAGTGACGAGGCCAATCGGTAGATGGCGGCCACCGCGTCCATCCGGCGAATGAGCAGCGTCAGCCACTCCCTGGACACGGGATAGGCCCGTACGAAGTCCGAGGGCGTGCCAAAGCCGAGAATCCCGGCGGCCTGCCTGATGCCCTTCGCCGTCAGGCAGTATCTCCCGCTCGACGGCAGATGCACGGTGCCGTGACTCACTCTCCCGACAATGCCGTCGGCCAGCAACTCGGACAGTCTGCGGTGGACGGTCGCGTGCGGCTCGCCCAGGATGAGCGCCAACTCCGTTGATTCGATAAACGGCATTCGACTGAGGGCATCGAGCAACTGTCGATCTGAGAAACCCATACGGCAAGCGTAGCGACTGACCGGCGTGTTGGGCAACCATCACATGACAGCACCCGTGGGTAGGATGCACCTATGCTGATGTAATCTTCCCTGAAGAGGGGGCGAAAGTGATTTCGCTGCTACGAACCGTCCGCTAGCAGTCTGCGCACAGCGGACTCCACGGCCCTTCCCTCGTCCGATGTGCGCAGCCATGCCCGTAACTCGCGTCGGACGATGGCCACAGTCAGGTCATCGCCGCGTTGCACTCGGAGGTGGTCCAGTTTCGCTTTAGCGCCTACTGCCGCCGTTGCCCCGGCCTCGGCAAGGGTGACGTGCAATTCTTCCGCCGGGTCGAACTCTGGGATTGGCAGCTTCCACAGGTGCTTTTGTAGATGGCGAGCACCAAACTGGCCTTTCGGCATAAATGACTGTACAGACTCATACAAGGTAACGCTGTTTATGACAGCCAACAGATAGTTGGCTTCATTTATGTCCTTGCAAGCGATCCAGAACAGGGTGTAATCAACCAATAGCCCATCATCGGCGACCAACGCCGCCGTCGGAGTGCCAGAGCTCGCATAAGCCAAGCGAACAGGCCGGTCTCCTGCATCCCGCTGCCACTCCAATTGCGAAGACAGCTTGCCCATGTAATCGAGCTGACTGAGCAGGTTCAAGTTGTTGGCCAGGGCCTTGTTGCCCTCCCACAGACGGCTGACCGTCTGCCAGCGCTCCCGCATCCGCCGTTCCAGGCCGCCCAGCCGGATGCCGCCCGTTCCGTTGGCATCGGTGGGAATGGCGTCGTCGCCCTGCTTCAACGGCAGCAGGGCCTTCAGGGGTTCCAGCGTGACGTAGGGGGCAACGGTCTCTCCCAGGTAAACGGCGAAGAGGTGGGTTTTCTCCACGGTCTGGCTGGTGATGGCGGTCAGGTCCAGGTCCCTCCACGGCGCTTTATCCAAGCTACCCCGACGGGGATTGACCGTGACCGTCGGCGCTGCTTGCACGATGGCGGTGTTCTCCATTTCTTTGGCGAAGAACAGACAGCGTGGCACGATGATGGCGCCCTGCCGGGAGTAACCGCCGTAGGGAGATTCCCCCGCTGCTCCGGTGTCGGTGATGCTCGCCAACTCCCGCCGCACGTCATCGGCCCCAGCCCTTCCCCGCCACCGCTCCACCGTCCCGGCCAGCGGTTTACTTAAGACGTCTTGGGAGAGCTTGCGGGCAAAGGCCACCGAGGCGGGTATTGGGAAGAAGCTGTTGGGCTTGAGTTGTTCCAGGTCCCAGGCCGGTTTGAAGGTGAAGTCCACCGAGACGCTCGGACCTGACTTGCGCGCCCGCCACTGACCGCCGCGCCACTTGGAGTACTGCCCGGCCTGAAGTGCGCTGTGGGGCAGCACGAAGCCGATTACGCCCCCATCTTTCAGGTACAGGTCGGTGCTGCGGGCGAAGAACAACCCAGCCACGTCTTGGTGGGTAGCGTATCGCCCCCCTGCCCAGATGCCGTAAGCGTTCCGGCTCAGGTTCTGCAACTCGTCTCGCAGGATGTCGGCGGTCTGGTTGTAGTTGATCCAAGGCGGATTGCCGATCACCACGTCCACCTTGGAGCGTGACAACACCACGGGGCGCACCATATTCCGGGCGTAGTAGGCCCAGATATGGTTGCGCCCCCTGTCGTGGAGCCTCTGCATGGCGGCTATGGCGTGGTTAATGACTTGGCGCTCAGTGGGGTCGTTGATTTCGTTGTCGTCCAGGGCCAGGAACGGGTCGTCTCCCCGCTCAATGGAGGCCGAAACGTCCCCCATCAGGGCGTCGAAGGTTTCCGCTCGTTCCACCAGGCTCACGGGAAAGACCAATTCGGTGTTCTCCTCATCCTCTACCTGGACTGTGATGTTGTGCTCGGCGAACATATCGCCGGTGCGAAAGCGCAGTTGGAGGGCGTCGCCCAGGTAGACGGGGATGGACAGGGACGCATCGAACCCGGCGGCGCTGGCGGCGTTGATGGCAGGACGGGCGGCCAACGTCCACGCGGCACGGGCGAGGTGCACAGCCACGGGGTGGACGTCGATGCCGGTCACTGCCTCCCGCAGCCGGTTGAGGACTTCCCCCGGGTTCCAGTTGGCTGCGTTGGCGGCGGCTATGAAGTGGGACACCGCCTCGGCCACGAAGGTGCCGGAGCCGCAGGCAGGGTCCAGCACGCGCTGGTTCAGCGGGTCGTCAACCAACTCCCGAATCATGGCGCGGGCCAGCCAGGCCGGGGTGTAGTACTCCCCCAACTGCCTCCGTTCATCGGGCGGGATGACCGACTCGTAGAGCGTTGCCGCAGTGTCCGGCGGGGCCTCGGCCCAGTCGAACCGGGCGACCCGGCGGGCCAGTGTTTGCAGCAACGCCTCGCCGCCGACCTCGTTGGGCCAAGCGAAGAAGTCCGACTCCAGCACCCCCTGCAACCCGGTGGCGCGGTACAACTCTCGGCCTTGGATAAGGTCGGCAGGGTCTGTCTCGGCTAGGCGGCGTATGTCGATGCCAAAGGAGGCCTGCACCACCATGCCGATGACGGCGCTCAAGTAGGTGTGTCGGATGAACAGATCGTCCATCTCCTCCGGGCCGACGCCGACCTTGGCCAGCCGCGCTTGCGCCTCGGCGCTCATCCCCTCCGTGGTGTAGGCGATCTCGCCCAGGGCGGTGCGCAGCAGGTCGTACCACAACCGGCGCTTGATACGGATGGTTTCTTGTTCGGCGTTCTCTTGGTAGAGGGTCTTGAGAGCGGCGATGTCGCGCTGGTAGGAAGGACTGTCCGGGCCGAAATGCCCTTCGATCCCCTCTCTATCGGGCCTGACTCCTTCAAGGGATACCAGGGCCGAGTCTCGCAGCCACTCGTAGAGGCCGATCCATTGGTCCGGCTCCTCCAGGGTGAAGGCGTAGGGTGGGGCCATTCTGACCGGCCCGGCGTTGTGCCAGCGCAGCAGCCATCGCTTGCCGTCGGTGAGCACGCCCATCTGAACCCGGCCTTGCGTCAACGCTTGAGCCAGGTAGTCGTCCAGTTGCTCGACGTACTGCGGGTTGGGTGCGCCGCCGGATGCTGTTCCGATGCGCCGCTTGAACTCGATGAAGGTGTCCAGTGCCTTCAGGTCAACGGCACTCCTAGACTCGTCCGAGGGCGGGCTCTCCTCGGCCATCTCCTCGCTCTTCACGAGCGCGGTGACGATGAGGAAGTCGCGGACCGCGCTGGTGATGTTGGCCTCGGCCGCGCCGTCATCGTGCCGTCTCAGAATCTCAGCGACGGCGTTGCGGTGCTTGGGGTCGTCTATGTCGATGTGGAGTGCCAAAGTCGTCCCCAGGTTGCTTAGGTTTCCAAATGGCGAATAGCCAGGGCTACCCTTCCCCGACTGCTGGGATGGAACGTTCCCATTCCCCGACGCAGGCGGGGTCGAGCCTGTCAACGCCCTCCAGTCGGTCGAAGTCGGTGTCCGCCGAGATGATGCGACCTACTCTCAGCCGCTGCATCACCGCCGCGTGGACCAGGTCCCGGGCGCTGACTCCGGGATGGCTGTCCGCCATCTCCGACGCCGAAAGAACGTCTTCGGCATGGACGGGTTCGATCCGGCCATTCATGGCCTCGGCGAAGGCCCGGAGAACCTCCCGACCCAACGCCCAGCGTCCTGAAGCCAGGTAGCGGTGCATCAACTCCTGGAGGACCTCAGAGTCGGTTACGAACGGCTGCGGCTCCTCGGCCACCACGCGGAGAATCCGGGCGCACGGCTCCTTGTAGGGATGGTCCCCGCCGGCGGCGTAGATGGGAACGTTGGCGTCAATGAAGACCGCCGGGCTCATGGGCCGCCTCCAACTCGCGTGAGAGGGTGTCGGGGTCCGGCGGGTCTTCCACGTTCAACCGGATTAGCCGTTCCACCGCCTCCTTGCGGCGCGTGCGCAGGATGTCCTCATAGGCCCCGTCGATGAGGCGGCGCACGACGTTGGAGATCGCCTCTCCCTTCTCCTGGGCCAACTCCTCCAGTCGCCGCCGATGTTCGACGTCCAGCCGTACGTCTAACCGATTCGTCATATCGCTCCTCTGTCCGGTGTTATTCGTACGGAGTGTATTATCCGTCACATTGGGTCCCGAAGTCAATTCAGCGCGTACCCAGACGAGCTCTTACCCAGGGCAACCCTTGAGTGCCGGTATCTGATGCACTTGGCCTTCCTGCTATCGGGAGCGGGTCGGCCTCACCGCTCGCATACCACGCCGTCATTGTCGGCGTCATTCATGAACTCGTATGCGGGATGTCCACGGCGAACAGGGGCAATGCCATGGTTACGCGCCTCTGCGCAAGTGATACGGCCATTCCCATTTTCATCGTACATCTCGAGGGCGCTGCTGACCTCCTCGCCTTCTGGCGCAGAGGCAGGAGTCGCTGTCGAGGCCGGGGGGCTTTCTAGCACAATCATTTCCGTGGACGCGCAGCCTGACAATATGCCCTCCAGCACGTCGCGCTCCCGCTCATCGACAGTGAGATCGTACTGTTGGCGCACCCCCACCACGCGGCTTGCGAACCAACAGCGATTCAGGTCGGGGAGCCATTCGGTCGCATCCTTGCCACTCTTCTGCGAGCGATTGACCGCAGGACTGGCCAGGGTGAGATTCAGAAGGTCAGAAGCAAACTGCCGCTGCGTTGCAGCGTCAACTTCACAGAGGCCGCTGTCGTGAGCTTCGGAGCGCGCGACAATGTGCTCGATGTCTGTATCAGATGTGCCACCGAACCACCTACCCGTGTACGGGCCGTAGATGATGTTGCCCATGCTGGCAACGATACGTTGCTCAACGGACTGCGAGTACGGGTAGTCGTCAGAGTCGTATGGCGAACAGCGATACTCTGGGGCGACCACGAGCCCCCTCCAGAGATCCGAGCCGGTTGCGGCTTCCTGGGTAGCAGTGGGTTCAAGTGTCCGCACGGCCGTTAGCGTGGCCGCCGGAGTTGGTGAAGAAGTGGGGTAAAGAACTGGCGTGGCTGTCGGTGCGGGAGCAGTTGAGCGGGAGACCGGTTGATTCTCTGTCTCCCCACACGCCGCCAACCCCACGACCAATAGGATTGCTAGGAACGCCGCGATTAGCTTCAGATTGCGAGTCGCCATATCCGCTGCAATGCTGCGCATGGTGGAGGCCTCGCTCTTAGTGTGTATCGGTTATGTCCCTCAGCGTCCGTCCCTCGGCGTCCTTCCATGCCGTTAGCCCGTTTCTACTCGCCACCACGAGGAATGAAGCTGCACCAGATGGAGTATTGAACGACTGATCCTGGGTCAGCCTATACGTGGTACCTTCGTCTACCAGGAATCCGTCATCTATCAAGGCTTTCCTCATGTTAGCCAAGCTTTTGGGGATGCTGGAAACTTCGTCCTTCACTGCCTGCGACCCGGCCAGCACCACAAAGCTGGTCCTATCGTCCTGGCGCGCCCTAGCCTTTACCCCCTTCGAGTCCAAAAACAGATAGAGGGGATACTCCACTTCAGCCGGACGCCCGGTGGTAGACTCCTCAACGGCAGGTTCCTCCGTTGGCTCATTGCCACGGTCCAGAGCGGATTTTAGCCGTGCGTCTATTAAGTCTTTGACGAACTGGGCGAACGCCTGTTGGACCAGAGGGGTGAACTGCTCTATTCGCTGCTTGGTCTTCGATCCGGGATACTCGATTCTGTTCAATATGAACCGCACGAAGTCGTCACACGGATTCCTCATCTCTTCGGAAAGCGTACGTTTGATCTCGTTGGTGTACTTCAGCTCTCGCGCCGCCTCCACGGTCTCCGCAGGGTCAAAGCTGTCCTTATGGAACTGCTTGAGCTGCTCGACCTGTAAGTCCGTGAACTCCAACATGTTGAACTCGAAGAACGGCCTCTTGTCCATCTCTCGCGGCTCGTCCAAGTCGGAGTAGAATCGATAGACGATGCCGTCCGTTAGAATGCCAAACCGGGCGGCGGTGGCGGAAAAGTAGCGGAAGAGTTGCGATTCCTGCTCCACCCGCAGGCTGGAGCCGTGCTTCTTGGCCTCAATCAGGACGACGGGCTTGCCGTTCTGCATCAGGGCGTAATCCACCTTCTCACCTTTCTTGTTGCCGAAGTCCGCCGTGTACTCTGGCACCACCTCAGTTGGATCGAAGATGCTGTAGCCGAGCATTTGGATAAAGGGCATAACGAGGGATGTCTTCGTCGCCTCTTCCGTATCCAGGTGTTCAAGCCGAGCTTCAAACCGTCTTGACCTTGTCCGCACGTCGTCGATGAAGTCCATGGGCCTCCTCTCTTTCGCTGGGGAGTATACCCGCATACAGTGATGGTGGTCGCCGTAGTGGCCGCCAACTCATACGTCCAACCTGAACCGCAGGGTGAAAGTTCTTGATTTTGTCAAGTCTGGTGGGCCATCAGGGATTCGAACCCTGGAACACATCCCGCAATATCTCAGCACTGCCACCCACTCCTCGCCCCTACCGCCTCATCTTTGCTACCCTCCATGCAAGGGTACCATCTGTTAGGCGCTCGGACAGAGGCCAGGGCAGAACGCCTCTCGCACCTTAACAAAAGAAATGTTACTAAAGTCGGCTTTGTTTCCCCGGAAAAGTACCATTCAAATCCGAAACCCGTCAGTACCCTGTACCACCCTACCTGGGGAGCCCAGGGGGGAATACCCCCTCTGGCAGGGAGTCTGAGGTCCGATGATGCTCCGATTCCATCGCGAGTGCTCGACCGAGTCGGCACTTCGCTCATCCCGATGTGTCGGGACAAAGTCGGAGGATGTGCCCTCAGAAATAACCTTCGAGGGTGGGTGGGTGGGAAGAAAGCGTCTGGCTGGAAAATTCCAACGGGGAGCCATGCTTTTTAGGCAAAGTTGCGTTAGCCCATAACGGCATCACCATATATAATGTCACACTAAGGACACCCTCATGCAAGCCAAAGACCTGATGACCGCGCCGGTTGTCACCATCAACGCTGAAGAGACCGTTGAAAGCGCGGCCAGGCTGCTGCTGGAGTACAACCTCAGTTGCCTGCCGGTGGTGGACGGCCAGGGTCAGCTTGTGGGCATGCTTACCCACTCCGACTTCGGTCTCCACCACAAGTTCATGCCCCTTGCGGGTAACCTGTACACCCTCATGGACTCCTGGGCCAACCCCGATCAGCTGGAGGAGGTCTCTCAGGAGATAAGGTCAAAAAAGGTGCGGGATGTTATGAAACAGCCCGTCACCACCGTCCAGGAGGATGCACCGATCGCGGAGATGGCACGCCTCATGGTGAGCAAGGATATCCACAGGTTCCCTGTAATGCGCGGCCAGGACCTGGTTGGAATCGTCACCCGCCACGACCTGCTAAAGCTGCTGCTTGACTAGCCCACAGCCTGCCCGGTCTCACCCTAGTCGGTACACCAGGAATAGTCCCAGTGCGTACACGCCCACAATCAGCGCCGTGCTGAATTCCGTAACTGAGAACCACGGCAGCCGTCGCCGCCTCCACACCTGCAACGCAGCTATACCCATGAGCAAGATGGCGAACAGCCCCGCAGCTACATGACTCCCGTCCAGGCTCCCGAACAGTGATTCACTGGGCGAGAACATATCAGCAACCGCCAGAGCGCCCACGTTGAAGGCGTTGGTGCCGAACATGCCCGCCACAGCCAGGTCGTCCGCACCCTGCCGTAAAGCCGTGCCGGTGGCAACCAGCTCCGGAAGTGTTGTCACGAATGCCACGGCAACGACTCCGACGAAACTCTCGCCAAGACCCGTGATCTCGGCGATGCTCTGGGCGCTCGTGGCCAGGAACGGAGCCGACCCGCTGATGGCCGCCGCCGATATGATGAACATGGTCCAACCCCAGCGAAGCGAGCGCCCCTCAGCAGGTGTTTCCACATCCGACACCTCAACGGTCATCCGATAAAGGATGCGCGATCCAACCACGTACCCCACCAGAATTGCCAGCGAAGGCGGGCTCAGAAACAGCCAGCGGATCTCTATCTGAAGCGCTGCGGAAAGAGTCGCTATTCCAGTAAGCGCCATAGCTAGCAGGGCCACCAACGCCTGCTGGGGCATCAGCCGCCGGAACACCTCACCCCCCCCCAGCCCGCTGGCCAGCAGCGCAAGGTTGTTCATGTTGAGCATGTTGGCACCCAGAATGTCCCCCGCTGCCAGCGCCGGCGCGCCTATGCGTACCGCCGCGATATTGGTTACCAACTCCGGCAGGGAGGTGGCTCCCGCCATAAGCAGCGAACCTACCCATAGGCGGCCCCAGCCGGACCGGTCCGCTATTACGTCTGACGATATAGCCAGGAGAACGGCGGCCACCACAATTACCACCGCGGTCAGGGAGAAGATACCGAGAGACTCAGCGAGTTCCAACTATGTCCTCAATCCCAAAGTCGTGATACATATCGCATCATTCTACAGGTGGGCCCTACCCCCACTCCAAGCATAGCCAGGGCTTATACGCATAGGTATGGAACAGCCGTGCCCCTAAGGAGTCCCCCAGCCTGAACTCCGACAGGAATCGTGAGTCTCTGATTCCATCGCGAGCCTCGACGTGTCGGGCCTACTCGGACCTGTCGAAGGCCATGAGCAGCCACCCTGCCAGGCCGTATTCCCGCTCAGATCAATCACCCCGACCCCGGCTGAACTGTAGGTACCGAATCACGTCGGCCCTGCTCAGAAGGCCGACCAGTCGACCACCGCTTAGCACCATCACCTGATTCAAGCTATGCTCGGCCAGCATCCGCAGCGCAACGCCCAGCTCATCGTCGGGACCCACGCTGTAGAGAGGCTCCCTGGTCATTACCTCCTCCACCCGTACCTCCGCCCACCGGTCCTGCGGCACTGCCCTGACATCTGTTAGTGTGGCGATGCCGACGATCCTGTCATACTCAACAACCGGAGCGGCGCGGCTGCCCCGCTGCATGAAATGCTCGCGGACCAATACCTCCACCAACGTCCCAGACGAGACCGCCGCCGCACCTCGGTCCATCAACTGATCGACGCGCACCCCCCGGAACCGCTTCTCAATCATGCTCTCCTTACGGTTGGCCCCGGCGATGCTGCTCAGGAACCAGCCTATGACAGCCATCCACAGGCCGCCGGCAATGCTTCCCTGCAGGACCTGGTAGACGCCCAGGCCCACCAGAGACCAGCCAAAGGCCTGCCCTACCCCTGCAGCGATGTTGGTGGCCCTGGACAGGTTTCCTGTAACGCCCCACACAACGGAGCGGAGCACCCGACCCCCATCCAGCGGGAAGCCGGGCATCATATTGAACACAGCGAGCAGGGCGTTCATGTACCCCAGATAGAACATGACAGCCACCACAGGGCCATTGCCGTCGCCAGTGGCCATATACAGTGCCCAGAAGAGTGCCGCAAGCACCAGACTGGTCAGCGGTCCCACCACCGCTATCGCAAACTCGTCCCTGGCCTGGGTGGGTTCGCTGCCCATGTTGCTCACACCGCCGAATATGAACAGCGTAATGCCCTCCACCTTCAGTCCCCTGGCCTGAGCGACAAAAGAATGCGCCAGCTCATGCACCAGCACCGACAGAAAGAGGAGCAGCGACGCCAATATCCCGGTGCCCCAGTAGGTGGCGGTACTCCATCCCCTAAAGTAGGCAGGGAAAAAACCCTCTGACAGTGTCAGCGCTATAAATCCAACGGCAAAAAGCCAGGTGAAATGGACGCTTATACGTATCCCACCGATACGGATAAGGGTATATGAAGGCCTCATAGATGCTCCCCGTTTTTCACTGCGCCATCATCCACGTCACTCCACATAGTCCATTCTATCGTACTAAAGACTCGTACTGTGGGTGGGCGCCCAAAGAGGGTGTCCCGACTCGTCGGGATCGGGAAGTTCTCGGTCCGATGATGCTCCGATTCCATCTCGAGTGCTCGACCGAGTCGGCACTCCGCTCATCCCGATGTGTCGGGACAAAGTCGGAGGGGTGTCCCACTTCCCCCAAGAAGGTAGCGAGGGCGGAGCGGATGGGACGAAGTCCCCCGCCTAGAGTTAGCCCTTCACGGGGCCGGCTAATCGCTGGATGCCATGCTCCTCAAGCTCCGCGTATACCTCAGCCACCGATACCGCCATTCGGTCCCAACTCATCCCAGCAGCCGTAACCTGGGCCTCTTCGCCCATGCTCTGTCTCAAGTCTTCGTTGGCCAGCAAAACCTCTATCCGGTCTACGAAGGCGTCAGGGCAGTGCCACGGCACCAGGTAGCCAGACCAGTTGTCCCGTACGATGGTCTCCAGACCCGGCACGCGAGAGCCCACCACGGGTGTGCCGCATGCCATAGCCTCCAGCGCCACCAACCCAAAGCTCTCGTAGTAGGACGGTACAACGCACACGTCTGCCGCCTGGTAGTACAGGGGCAGCAGGCCGTGGCTGAGGCTGCCAAGAAAGTCTACCCGGTCTTCAATGTTCAGCTCCCTGGCCAACCCCATCATCCTCTGATACCCCTCGTCACGCTCGCCGTCACCACCGATAACAAGCAGACGCACATCCCCTGGCTCTTCCATGCTGCCCAGGGTGTACATAAGGACCTCCAGACCCTTGATAGGCTCCAGCCGGCCCACATATAGCAGCACGCGACCCCCATTCAACCCCAGCTGATCCCTGGCCGCAGCCTGGTCTCCGGGCTTGAACAGATCCAGGTCAACCCCCGCGGGTATGACGTACACCTTCTCTTCGGGCACATCATAGAGCTGCGCCAGGGCCGTGCGTTCATGTCCGGTAGAGACCACGATCCCGTCCGCCGCCGCGGTAACCTGCTGCTCAACTCCGCTCCGGGGCCCCGCATCTCCTTCACCTACGCGCGCTCTGCTCTTCACCTCTGCCAAGGTATGGAACGTGGCTACGTGGGGCACGCCCCACTCCCGTGCCAGCTCGCCGCCTACCCATCCGGAAAGCCAGTAGTGGCTGTGGATCGTGTCATACGCAAGGCCGCTGTCCTGCTGAAAGTCCCTGAGCCGGGACAGAAAATCGGGCAGATACTGGACGAGCTCCTCTTTGGGAGCGTCGACAGGCCCAGCCTCAAGATGAATTAGCCGGGTGTTGTCGTCCAACTCCACGATGGACGGCTCCTGCGTGTCGTGAGCCCGTGTAAATATGTCTACCTGGCACCCAAGGCGTCCCAGGGCGCTGGCCAGCCTGTGGACGTAAACATTCATTCCACCGGAGTCCCTTGTACCCAGGCGGGCCAGGGGACATCCGTGCACACTTATGAATGCGATCCTGTTTGACGACATCCTGCTCGCTTTGCGCCTCTAATGTTGCTTCAACGCACCGCTGCCGCTACGGCAGACCTGAACCAACCGTCCGTAAGATGAGACATCGTCGGTAAGAGGTTCATCGCTGGACTACCATCCGGTACACCTGTACCACCTGTGCTCCCAGTTCATACTTGTAACGCTCGTCTCCCCTGAGAAAGTCGAAATACCCCATATCCTGCTCGATGGCCTGCTGGAGACATGTACTCTTGAGCAGCAGACCGACACTCAACGGGGCGTACTCCGGATTATACCCCGCATTGTAGAGGAACCGTACCTGCCCATAGTCAAAGCACATCACGCTGGCGACACGCTCCCCTGACACCTCCATGAAAAACAGCCGCAGCACGTCCGCACGGGCCATCTCTTCAGCCATGTGCCGGAAGAACTGCTCCCGCTTCGGTGTAAGGAACATGGCCTTGTCCTGACGGCTGTCCCGCATCATGCGAAAAAAGTCGTCCAGTGAGCCGTCCAGGGACAATGCTCCATCTACTGAGTACACTTCGTATGTCCCGTTGTTCTCCAGACGCCGGAACTTGCGCCGCAGCTCGTGGCGGCCTTTCTTGGACAGCCCCGCCAGGTAGTCGTCCCAACTGGACGGCAAAGGCAACCCAGGCGATACGTCCTGCTCCGATACATCCACCGAATAGCCCTTGCTCCGTGCCATCTCTGGGATGAGCTCAAGGGAAGGGGAGCCTTCCGGAAGCGAGCTGAGCTCCATCTTGTTCCACGGCTGTTCCGCCAGGTAGTCGAACAGTTCCTGATACAGCTCCGACTCCCGCCCCCGTGCTGTCACGAACGTCTGGTAGTCCCACAGGTCCGGGTCCCCCAAAGACATCAGCGTATCGTCGCGGTACATCAGAGGAGCCACACCCACCAGAACCCCGCTGTCTCGAATCGCCACCAGGCGAAGCTCGGCCTCCCCCTCCTCCTCATCCCACCAGGCCCGATGCCATAGTGGCGTCTGGAACACCGTGGGTTGGGAGCACTCAGACAGTAGCGATTCCCAATCTGCCCAAATCTCGTCGAACCCCTCCTGCGCTACGGTAAGCGTCACTCTGCGCCTCCCCCGAGTAGCGTTAGTATTTCTTTGCGATTCAGCGACTCGCGGCGAAAGCTGCCGCGTACAGCAGAGGTAACCACCTTGGTACCCGGCTTCTGCACGCCGCGCATACTGATGCAAAGGTGCTCCGCGTTCAACACCACTGCCACGCCTTCCGGGTGGAGTGTATTTAGCAGCGCGTCCGCGAGCTGGGCGGTGAGCCGCTCCTGAAGCTGCGGGCGATGTGCGAGCACCCCCAGCGCCCGTACCAACTTGCTCACGCCGACCACACTTCCGTTGGGAAGGTAGCCGATGCTGGCGGAGCCGAAGAAGGGTATGAGGTGATGCTCGCACATCGAGTAGAAGCTGATGTCCCGCAGCACCACCATATCGCCGTTGCCTTCGTCGAATGTGACCTGCAGCTCCTTGGCAGGGTCCTGGTCTACGCCGGAAAACAGCTCCAGGTACATCTCAGCCACGCGCCTTGGTGTATCCACCAGGCCACTGCGCTGAGGGTCCTCCCCAATGTAGCGCAGGAGCTCTGTGACCGCTTCCTGGACTGTTCGCTCCTCTATCATGCCTCTCCCATAGCTCAGCTAACTGCTATCAGGCCAAGCGCCTCTTCCACAGAACTCAGGTCCGCCGCGGTCTCGTTTGGCTGCGATGCGGCAAGCCGAGACGGCAACTCCGGCTCCTTCAGCCCCGTGCCTGTGATGACGCACACCACACTACGGCCTTTCAGGTCAAGCCCGCCCCGGACCAGTTTGACCAGCCCGGCGACGCATGCAGCGGACGCAGGCTCACAGAAAACACCCTCTCGTGTAGCGAGTAGCCCATAGGTATCCAGTATCTCCTGGTCGGTCACCATGTCGATCGTGCCGCCCGACTGGTCCCTGGCGTCGATAGCGCTCTGCCAGCTGGCAGGGTTGCCTATCCTGATCGCCGATGCAATAGTGGTCGGTCTCTCTACCGGCGCGCGCGCCACTATGGGTGCAGCGCCCTCCGCCTGGAAACCCATCATCAAGGGCCTACTATCGCTCCGGCCCAGATCGCTGTACTCGCAGAATCCCCGCCAGTATGCAGTAATGTTGCCGGCGTTGCCGACCGGTATGAATAGATAGTCCGGCGCCTTGCCCAGAGCGTCCACCACCTCAAAGGCGGCTGTCTTCTGCCCCTCCAGCCGATATGGATTGACCGAGTTGACCAGGGTGAAAGGATGGCTGGACGTCAATGTCCGCACCAACTCCAGCGCCTGGTCGAAGTTCCCATCTATGACCAGCACCTGCGCCCCGTGGGCCATTGCCTGGGCTAGCTTGCCCGTGGCCACGTTGCCCTTGGGGACCAGGACTACAGTCTTCAAACCGCAGTACGCCCCATACGCAGCCGCAGAGGCGCTGGTGTTGCCCGTGGAGGCGCACACAATAGTTGTACTTCCAGCCTCAATGGCCTTGGCTACCGCGACCACCATGCCTCTGTCCTTGAATGAGCCGGTGGGATTGCAGCCCTCCAACTTGAAATACAGATCGTCGCACCCTATCTGTGGCCCTATGTAACGGGAACGTACAAGGGGAGTGTTTCCCTCCCCCAGGCTAATGGATGGTGTCGCCTCGGTAACGGGCAACAGACCTCGGTAGTGCTCCAGCACCCCACGGTTGACCATATCGTAGCTATCTGAACTTTCCAACTGCCAGCGCTGCCTTCCGGTCTAAGGCCAATGCTCCACGCGGATCAGGCTGACGATCTCCTTGACCACCTCCAACCCCTCTAGCCTACGAACCGCCTCCCGCACGTCTGCCTCCCTGGATGTGTGGGTCATTATCATCAGCTCCGCCGTCAGGTTGGCGTGATCCACGTTTTTCTGTATCACCGACGCTATGCTGATGTCCAACTCACCAAGAACCGCAGCTATCTGGGCCAGTACTCCGGCTCTGTCCGCGACTGTGACTCGAGCATAGTACTGAGTGACCAACTCCTCCATAGGCACTATCGAAAGCCCATTCCGCAGGGAACCCCGTTTTATAGGCCTGCGACCGGAGGCTATCCCTCGAGCAACCTCCAGGATATCACCTAGCACGGCGCTACTAGTAGGCCCTGGGCCCGCGCCCTGACCGTGGAACACCACGCGACCAACCAGATCGCCCTCAATCTCAACAGCGTTGAACGGGCCGTCAACCTTCGCCAGGAGATGCTCGTCCGGGATCAGTGCCGGGTGTACGCGCAGGGAAAGGCCCGCCTCATCGCTGCGGGCCACAGCCAGCAGCTTAATAGCGTACCCCAACTCCCTGGCGTACCGGAAATCTTCCGATGTCAGCCTGGATATGCCCTCATGATAAACGTCACTGACCACAACCTGCGTATGAAAAGCCAGTGTCGCCAGTATAGCCAGCTTGAAGGCAGCGTCAGTCCCATCGACATCCTTGGACGGATCGGCCTCGGCGTACCCAAGCTCTTGGGCAGATTCCAGTGCCGTCTGAAAGTCAGTCCCCTCCTGAGACATCCTGGTAAGAATGTAGTTGGTGGTGCCGTTGATTATGGCGTGAAGGGATGTCACCTCGTTGGCTAGCATGTCCTTGCGAAGAGGGCCGATAATAGGAATCCCACCACCCACGCTGGCTTCATACAGCAGGTTGACCTCCTGCTCTTCCGCCAGCCGGATCAGCTCCGGCCCTTGCGTCGCCATTACCTCCTTGTTGGCTGTAACGGCATGTTTCCCCTGCGTCAGGGCGTTGCGCAGATAGTCCGCGGCTGGTTCCTCCCCGCCCATCAGCTCCACCACAATATCCACCTGCGAATTATTTAGTATATCTGCGGGTTCAGTGGTAGTGAGATGGGAGAGCGATTCAAAGCTCCTGAGCCTGCCAGTGTCTCTGACTAGAACACCGCATATGACCAGCGGCGCACCCACCTGCTGCGCCAGGCGCTCCGACTTCTCAACCAGGATACGCGCCACCTCGGAGCCCACGACTCCAAGGCCGAGCAGACCGATGCCTATCTTTCCGTCTTTATCCATTCAATAGTAGTGGATCAGTTATCGGTGCAACTTCAAAGGCGCTTCCAGACCGTCCCCAGCGAGCAGACTCGCGGTATTACCTACGGGGCAGTGGTGGGAACAATCTCCCGTACCTGGTCTACCACCCACTGGTAGGCGCCGGACGGGAAGCTGCCGGAGATATCGTTTTCGGCCCGCTGCTGGGTTAGCCACAGAGACATGGCCTCAACCTGCAGAGCGGTGCGCATCTCCTCGCTGATCTCCCTTATATCGGGGCCATCGGTGACCTTGACCACGTAGATGCCCCGCTGGGTCGTGGTCGGCTCGCTGATAGTATCGTGTTCTATAGAGAACAGGACCTCGTCCAGGCCTGGGATGGCCCCTCTGGGTACCCAGCCCACCAGGCCGTCGTCATCGGCAAACCGGTCAGTCGCGCCGTAGGTGCGGGCCAGGGTGTCGAGCGTCTCGCCATCACCAATGCGCTGGATGACCTCTTCGATCTGGTCGTCATCACTCAACCGAAACCAGAAAGTGTAGACCTGCTCCGCAACAAAGGGCACCTGTTCCTTCAACAGGTCCTGTATACGTTGACGGAGAATACTGGTCCTTAAGCGCTCTCGGTTCTCCTCATCCGTAAACCCCGTAAGCGACAGGTAGCGGCGATAGATCTCTTCGAACTCACGCTCCAGCGCACCGGGGTCTGTCTGTTCACCCACGGGAGGCTGGGGGTAGTACACCTCCCGGAGCCTAGCGTCAACGTCGTCCTGGGTAACGAAAATATCAAGCTGAGGTGCGGCCTGGCGCATCAACTCCTCATCCACCAGATTGATGTACACCTCAAACGGGAGAGATGACAACTCCGGCGTTTGCCCCTGGCTCACCATAGTCGCTACCGTGGCCCGTGTCACCGTGGCAACCTCGCCCAGGGTGTGTTCAACACCATTGACGGTAAGAATGGTCCGTCTGGGCGGTTCTACGAAGGCGTCATAGTAACCGTAGGCAGGAATGCCGACGATAAGAAGTACTACGACCACCACGAAGGCCATCAGCAAACGCTGGCGCCTTCGCTCACGCTGCGCGCGAGAGGCCTGTCTCCGCCTGGCACCTACTCTGGGCTGATGTTCGCGGCTTGGCGTAGTCATGATGGAAATGATGAACGGAGTCCCCAAGCGCTCCCCTGGAGACGACTTGGGGCGAACATCCAATGGACCCCTGCTAGCGGCCCGAAGCGACTCCCGTTACGTACAGATGGTTAGGCGTAAATGGAAGCAGTGCAAGATTCCTCGCACGCTTCAGCGCCAATGAGAGCGCACGCTGATGCTTCGTGCAGGTCCCAGTCTTACGACGCGGGTCTATGCGAGCCCGGTCAGAGATATAGCGCCGCAAGGAACTGAAGTCCTTGTAGTCGATATGCGTAACATGGTCCACGCAGAAGGAACAAACCCTCCGGCGTCTGAAGAACCTGCCTCCACCCTCTCGCCGTCGGCGCGGCGGCGGCCGTCCGGTCGTCATGCTGTTTGCTCCTGCTTCCCCATCTTAAAAGGGTAAATCTTCGGCCTCTACGGTGGCGGCTTCCGCGGGCGCGGGAGTCTCAGACTCACCACCCTCAGACTCGCCGCCTTGCGATCCCGGTGCGCGGTCAAGGAAAAGCACCCTGGACGCGATTATCTCGTTTCTGAACCGGGTCTGACCATCCGACCCTTCCCAACTCCGGCTCTGCAGCCTTCCCTCCACGTATGCCTTACGACCTTTCGAAAGGTACTGGTTGCACTGCTCCGCCAACTGGTTCCACGCTATTACCGTGAACCATTCGGTTTCCTGGTGGCGCTCACCGTCTGGCGACGTATAAGAACGGCTCGTGGCCATCCGAAATGAGGTGACTGGGTTGCCATTGGGCGTGTAGCGCATCTCAGGATCAGTGCCCATGTTGCCAATGACCATGACCTTGTTTAGCCCCACCATTACCGCTTCTCCTCACTACTGGTTTTGATGTCCCGCTTCACTAGCAGGTAGCGGATGACATCACTTACAGACTTCAAGTGAGTATCCAGCCCTCCAATAGCGTCAGGCTCCAGGGTAAGATGAGTCAGGATATAGTTCCCCTCACGGAACTCATCTATCGGGTAGGCCAACCGCCTTGTACCCCAGGGCTCCTGGAGAGTAACAGAACCACCGCCGTCGGTTATGACCTGGCCTACGCGCTCCAGCAACGCGGCGGAGGCCTCTTCATCCACCTGAGGGCTTATAACCATCATTAACTCGTAGTCACGCAATCCTAATACTCCGGCTATGCTGTCCAGATAGGGTCTGCCAGTCTGCAGGCACACAGGCGAGATTATACCACGCTACGCTGTGACTCGCACCTGCTACTCACCATCAACGCCAGGTATGGGAAACCCGGAGGTGAGCTCCAGCACCTTGCTCCCTACCTCCTCCTCCACCCGCGTGTCGCCTATGTGAGTCAGCACCTGCACAATGAGCCGCGCAACCTCTGCTGTCTCCTCCGACCCGAACCCCCGCGTGGTCACGGCAGGTGTCCCCAGCCGCAGGCCGCTGGTAACCCTCGGCGGCTGCGTGTCGAATGGAATAGCGTTCTTGTTCACCGTAATGTGGACACGCCCAAGCGCATCCTCCGCCTCCTGCCCGGTTATGTCTATGGGGGTCAGGTCCACCAGCATGAGATGGTTGTCCGTCCCGCCGGATACGATGCGCAGGCCGCCCTCCTCCAGCGCCATCGCCAGCGTATGCGCATTTTCCACGACGCGTCGCCCGTATTCGGCGAACTCAGGCGTCAGCGCCTCGCGGAAGGACACGGCCTTGGCAGCGATGGTATGCATCTGCGGCCCGCCCTGAGTAGCGGGAAACACAGCCCGGTCTACCTTCCGCGCCAGGTCGTCGTCGCACAGGATGAACGCACCCCTTGGACCGCGCATCGTCTTGTGCGTGGTGGATGTCACCACCTGTGCGTGCGGAAAACACGATGGATGAGAGCCCGCGGCTATCAGGCCAGCTATGTGCGCCATGTCCACCATCAGGATCGCGTCGACCTCGTCCGCTATCGCCCTGAACCGCGCGAAATCTATAACACGCGAATATGCCGTGGCGCCGGCCACTATCACCTTGGGCCTGTGCTCGCGGGCCAGTCGCTCCACCTCGTCGTAGTCGATGTACTCCGTCTCCCTGTCAACGCCGTAGGCCGTGAACTTGTACAGCTTGCCAGAGAAGTTGACCGGGCTGCCGTGGGTCAGGTGCCCCCCCTGGTCCAAGCGCATTCCAAGCACCGTGTCCCCTGCCTCAAGCAAGGCAAAGTAGACGGCCATGTTGGCCTGAGCGCCGCTGTGGGGCTGGACGTTAGCATGGGAGGCATCGAACAGCTGCTTCAGCCGGTCTATGGCAAGCTGCTCCGCGATGTCCACGAACTCACACCCACCGTAGTAACGACGGCCCGGATAGCCCTCGGCGTACTTGTTCGTCATTACCGAACCCTGGGCCTCCAGTACCGCTTGGCTGACGTAGTTCTCGGACGCTATGAGGACTACATTCCGTTTCTGCCGTTCCACCTCAAGCTCCATGGCGTGGGCTATCTCGGGGTCGGCCTGACTCAAAATACTCATGGGGTTGCCCTCCTAATCAGCGGCGAAAAGGGGCCTTTTCACCGTGCCCCACATTGTAGGTGCGCGCCCTGGCACCCCGCAAGGGACGAGGTGAGATCTTACGCCGACCCGGAGCCTGCGTCACGTCTCCAGCGCCAGCGTCAATCCCCATACCGACGATGCCCCAGCGCTACGCAGGGCTATGGCACAGGCCTCCAGCGTAGCGCCGGTGGTGCAGACGTCGTCTATGACCACAATCCGACGGCCCTGGACCAGGGTCGCCTCGGCTTCGAAAGCGCCAGATACGTTGGACCTTCGCTCATCCCCCCCCCCTACGCTGCGAGCCTGGGGAGGCGTCTGCCGGAGTCGGCGCAACGCATCGGCCTCCACCGGCACGTCAAAGGCCTCTCCCATCGCCTGTGCCATCAGCGCAGACTGGTTGTAACCCCGGCTGCGCTCCCGCCTCGGGTGCAGCGGCACGGGCACCAGCACGTCCACTGGCATCGGGTTGCGGGAGACATAGTCCGCCAGCAGGCCCCCAAGAGTCGGGGCAAAGGCTCGCACACTCTGGTACTTGAGCGCGTGGACCGCCTCCCGGACCACGCCCTCCATCCTATACGGCGATCGGATGCCGTCCATCTCCAGCAGCCTCCCCCGGCAGCGGGAGCAAAGCCCCAGTACCAGCCTCTCCGGCCGGGCGCACAGGAAGCAGTACGGCGGCTCCAGCATGGGCAGCTCTTCAGAGCACCTCTGGCACAGGAAGCTGCCCTCATCGCCACAGCCGACACATCGCTTGGGAAACAGCAGGTCCACCGCCGCCACCGCCATGCGGCGTACGACGTTGGCAATGGTAACCTGTATCTGGTGCGTCAAAGCCATCCCTCTCTACCTGAGGCCCAATGCCCGATCGCAATGGTAAAATAGAGCCCCAGGGAGCACAACCTTTGCTCAAGGGAAAAAGCATCCTTCCCGAATGTTCGGCTGCATAATAGGAAGGTGTCCCGACAGGTCGGGACCGGGGGGTCTAAGGGGGTGCCCCCCTTCTCCCAAAAGGTAACGAGGGTGGAGCGGGTGGGAAAATGGCGCTGGAGCAAAGAGAAATGATCAAGGCCGTCTTCTTCGACTTCTACGGCACACTGGCCGGGTTCAATCCTCCCAGAGAGGAGGTGCAGACCCAGGCTCTGGAGAGCTTCGGCTTCACCGCCACAAAGGCAGGCATCGCCCGTGGTTACGTCGGCGCTGACGATTGGATGTCCCAGATCAACGCCAGCGACACACCCCTTTCGTGGCGACAGGGCCAGGAACGCGATCATTTCTTCGCCGAGTACCAGCGTCTGATCATGGAGGGCGCAGGCATCAACGTGGACCTGGATACCGCCGGGCGGGTGTGGGCCAAGGTGCAGCAGATTCCCTACACCTTCGCCGCCTTCGACGATACGCTTCCCGTCATGGACATGCTCAAGCTGCGGGAGCTGACGCTGGGTCTTATCAGCAACATAGGTCGGGACATCGACGAAATGTGCGAGAGCCTGGGCCTGGCACCCTACCTGGACTTCACGGTGAGCTCCACAGAGGTTGGCATCGGCAAGCCCCATCCACCCGTATTCCTGAAGGCGCTTGAACGTGCAGGGGTGGCCCCCGACGAGGCGATACACGTCGGCGATTCCTACCGCTCGGACGTTCAGGGTGCACAGGGCGTGGGCATACGCCCGTTGCTGCTGGACCGCGACGGCGTGATGACCGACGTCACCGACTGCCCCAGGATAGAATCGCTTATGGAGGTACTGGACCACCTGGACTCTCCCACCGACTTCGCACAATAGCCGTGGGAGTTACATGAGTGGGTATTCCCTTTCCTGCCGGGCTTCATAACCTCCGCTCATGCTGAGTCGAAGTTTATCCTGAGCGAAGCCGAAGGGAAGCACATGAGCGGTATCCCCACTGTCATGCTCGAGGGAGTTCCGACCCATCGAAACGACCGAAGCATCTGGCGCGGTGGGAGAACCTCACAGGCCTGACCGACCCAGTACTGGACTGGTCACTAGCAGCAGAGAACGCGGGTGTCCCAACCTGTTGGGACTAGGAAGCTTGAGGTGCGTCCCCACTTCACACAAAGATGCTTCAACTACAGGAAGGTACAGGGAACCTGGGTTCCATGTCGGGGGTCTAAGGGGGTGCCCCCCTTTTTCAAAAGGTACCGAGGGCGGGTGGGTGGGAAGAACACATCTGATCCAAACATCCCACGCCTAGGCCACGCCTAGTATCCAGCCACGCCCTGCTAACCCGTGGACCGCGTGGACGGCCCCAACTCCGGCGCAACGCTCAACGCAGGCGATTCCTGCTCCTCGGGTGAAACGCCCGCCGCCTCCATCACCTTGTCCACAAAGGCGTCCTCTGACACCGCTCCCACAAACTGGACGCTGTTGTTGATCACCGTTTTGGGCACACCTGAGACCATGTACCGCTGGACCAGCATAGGGAACTCCTGCACCTCTACAACGTCTGCCACAATGTTGGGGTTCTCCATAGCCATGGCGTGGGCCAGGCGGGCCACCTGTGGGCAGTACACGCACGTAGGCGTCACGAATACCTGGATGTGTATGTTCTCCTTCAGCTGCTTCAGCTTCTTGCGACTGGCCAGCGACAGCGGGCTTACGCCGCGGGACAGCGTCACCAGGTCCTCGATCATGGTGCCGAACTCGTACCCCATGGGTATCCCGTAGAACTTCACGTTATCGGCGTCACTGGCGGACATGACAGTGGCGGGTATGCGCTCCACGCCGGCCTCAGCGGCCTCATCTGTCTGCGAGTAGTAGTCCTTAACGTCCAGATGCAGCTTGGGCGATAGAGCGGTAAGCTCCTCCATCAGGTGCTCCGTATCCTCACAGTTGGCGCACTCGCGACCCGGTATGGTCAGGCCCAGCGTCTTCTGGCTGAACAGCCGTATGTTGACGTCCTTCTTCAGCTCCCGCTTGAACCTGTCCTTCAGCGTCTGCGCGTCCTTCTCAGAGATCAGTGCCATTCATACCCTCCAGTAGCTGATCGACGCCAGTGTATCAAACCACGCAACCCGCCGTCAGCCGTCAGTGGAGCGTCTTGCATATTTAATATCACTGTGCTACTGTCTGCCGAGACTTAGAGCTAGTAGGTATAATATGTTAGATACGTATGCTCGGCCGACTAGTAGCGCTGTTGTGTTTGGGCATGCGGATGGAGATGGGTACCTAGCCGCCGAAGTCTCGCGCCAGAACCTCATCGCGGATGGGTGGATAGTTAGTGATGTGGTGGTTGATCCAACGAAGACACCCAACTATACCTTCTGGGAAAACCATTTCCAGCAGTGGGACTTTTCACATACTGACTTGGTCGTCAGTGTGGACATCGCGTTCGACTTCAAGAATCCGACACGGTCATGCGAAGCGCTTTCACATCGCGCTTGGCAATTCCCTGATACTCGGTTCTTAGTCATAGACCATCATCCCCTAACCGCCGGACAATGGATGCCGCCTAATTTAAACTTGGTAGAGGCTGACTCTGCATTTCGTTGTTGTTACGGAACTCCTAATGATCTAATGGTAATTGCTGCCATCTGTGACAATGAAATGAAATCGGTTCGGCACCTTGCCAGCGATGCTCATGCGACACTAGCCAAAGGGGTAGCCCGAGCTGCCACAGATGTAAATGGTGTCGCCGGAGAGCGTTTACTGGGCTTGATAGAGAGGCAACAATGGGCGTGGCTGTTCGAACTTGGTCAAGAACCAGCAGACATGCACCGCACAGTTCGGCGCAAGCGCGTAACTTACGGCAAAAGCCCAGTGCTGAAACGCCTAGTAGGTGTGGGCGAATCTAGGTAACAAAGAGGTCCCACGGTACGGCGAACGTTACCTCCGCCTTAGCTCGCGCATCGTTACTACCTAGGACAGTGAGGCGAAGCTGCGTGGTTTGTTGCCACTGGTACTCATGTTCTGCTGCTATCCGATCGTCTTCGAGCGGAATCTGTGCCAAGTGAGACACAAGTGGGAAACCAGGTCTATGGTGAGCAGGCTTTGCATGGCTAGATTTTGTGCGCATCTCCAGACTTGTGAAAGGTCCCCTACGAGTCATTGGCAGTTCCTCGAAAGGCCCGAGGCCAAGTACGGCGCTCACAATGCCATCGGGAAGTATGAAGTCCAGTCCCACTAGTGCATATAGAGTCCCTGATGATGGTTCTACGTGTTGAACAGCAGGTCTAACTTTCCAGCGGTCATATTTGGCCAACTCGTGTATTAAAGAGCATAGCGTTGCCATATCAGAAACTGAAGGAAGTAATAACGATAAGGCCTCTAGTTGCTCTGAATCTACAGCAGCCACTGTGGTGGAATCTATGGACGCCGCCAGCACTACAGGGTCGTCACCCTCAATCACGCGTTTCTCCGCTATATAGTTGGTTGGTTTGGAGTTGATCTGCTGGGCGTAGACACACCCTACTTGGCGCTCTTGTAACCAATCTTCGTGCACCGCTACCACTAAATCTGGATTGCTCGCTAATTCCGTTTCTGAAGATATCTGACCATCTTCTATTAGTGCCCGGACATAGTCCTCACGGGTAGCGACCATGATTCGCCTAGGAACATTAACGCTCTGTGATTTGGTAAGGTAAAATTTCCATGCCATATCAGTACTTAGACTCCAGCCGAATTGAAGTATCCAATAATATCATTGCCGCCAAATGTGTGCCCACACTACCGCCAACGCCACCTTACAGTGATCCGTGATCACCTGCGTATCGCATACCGCAATATTGCTGGGTGCGCCGTTTGGTAGGAGGGTATCCCAACCTTGTCAGGCTCTGGAGAAATGCGGGTGCAGGGCCACCCTGCCATGACAGTACCCACTGCTTACCATACCCGCTGCGTTATACTTGGATGCCCAGCCAACACTGACTCCCATCCCCCAAACACCCGTTGAGGACAAGCTCATGACAACCACTCCAGACATATCCCTGTTTGAAGCGCTCCGCACCCAGCGGTCAACCCGCCGCTTCACCCAGGAGCCCGTGCCTGATGACGCCGTCCGCACCATTATCCAGGCCGCCACCTGGGCACCCAGCGCCGGCAACCGCCAGCCCTGTCGTTTCGTGGCTGTGCGTGACACCGCGATCAAGCGGCGCATCGGTGAGCTCTACGACACCGGCGCACGCATAGGCAGGCCCCAAGCCACCGACCAGGAGGACCGCGAGCCCACATTCACCGACGTGCCGCTGGTCATACTGGTCTGCATCGACGCCGTATCCACAAACCCCGGACCCCGCAGCGACTTCGTACGCGGAGCCTCCATCTACCCAGCCATGCAGAACCTCATGCTGGCCGCCCGCGCCTTGGGCCTCGGCTCCCGGCCTACCACCATGCACCGGCACTTCGAAAACGACATCAAACAGTTAATGGGCATCCCGGAAACGGTCGATATCGCCGCCATCATTCCACTGGGCTATCCTGGTGAGGGCGAGCGCTTCGGCGGCAAGCGACGCAGACCCCTTGGCGAAGTCGCCTTCCGTGAGCGATGGGACCAGCCTATCCAAGAAGAGGGGTAACAATGCCGGCAGTACAGGTGGACGATATACCAGCGCTTCCCCGCATCGTTCCGGTAGACCCCGGAGCCGCCATTGAGCGCAACGCCGCTACCGTGACCGATTCCCCAAGCATGCTCGAAGGGGCCGGGTTCGAGGTGCGAAGGGCCTTCGCCAGCATCGATCTCCGACTTGCCGACCCGTTCATCCTCCTTGACCACATGGGGGCGGTGGAGTACACACCGGGTGAGGCCAGAGGCGCGCCGGACCACCCGCACCGTGGTTTTGAGACCGTAACCTACATGATGGACGGAGAGCTTGAACATCGCGACTCCCAGGGCGGCGGTGGCCTTATCACCAACGGCGCTACCCAGTGGATGACCGCAGGGTCCGGTATCGTCCATTCTGAAATGCTTACCGAGCAGATCGTCACCGGGGGCGGCCTTTTTCATGGCGTGCAGCTATCGGTCAACCTTCCAAGTGATGAGAAATGGAGCCCGCCGCAGTACCAGGACCTGGCTGCCGATGAGGTCGTCATCCTGGCCTCGGATGATGGGGGCGCTATCGTACGTCTGATCGCCGGTGACCTTGCCGGTCACCGCGGACCCGGCACCACTCACACCCCAATCACCTACGCCCATGCCACCGTCAGCCCAGGCGCGCGCCTACAGCTCCCCTGGCGACCTGACTTCAACGCCCTCGCCTATGTACTCGCAGGCCGTGGCGAGATAGGCCCGGACCGTCGCCCTATCAAAGAGGGCCAACTGGCGGTCATGGACCCTGGCAACCAGCTAACAATATTCAGCGAACCCAGGCAGGAGACCAAGTCGACGACCCCGGAGGTCCTGCTGCTGGGGGGAGCGTCCCATTGGTGAGCCGATCTCATGGTACGGGCCATTTGTCATGAACACCCATGATGAGATCGTGCAGGCGATTGAGGACTACCAGGCTGGCCGTATGGGTCAGATACCTGTGAAACAGCAGTGACGCACACTACGGCCGATGCCCTAGGCATCTACCTCTCAGGCGTTGAAGCAGCCCTGGACACCCTCCAGCAAGGCAACGTCGTTGACCGCGTCTGGAGCCGCGACCACACGGTGTGGCGGCCCGACCCTCGTGAGATATCAGACCGCCTGGGCTGGCTCACCGTAACCGACCATATGCGCGACCAGGTGCCTGCCCTGCAGTCCTTCGCCGCCGAGGTCCGCGACGCCGGCTTCCGCCACGTGGTCCTCCTCGGCATGGGCGGCAGCAGCCTGGGACCGGAGGTGCTGAGACAGACCTTTGGCAGTGCACCCGGCTACCCGGAACTCATAGTCCTGGACACCACCATTCCAGCCTGGATCAGAGCGGCGACCAAGGCCGTTGATCCGGCGCATACCCTGTTCCTGGTCTCATCCAAGTCCGGTGGCACTATAGAGCCCATGTCCGCATACAGCCACTTCCGAGGCTTGGTCGAAGAGGCTGTCAGCAGTAGTAGCGCCGGGCAGAGCTTCGTCGCCGTCACCGACCAGGGAACGTCGCTGAACAGCCTGGCTCAGGAGGAAGGGTTCCGGCGCGTATTCCTTAACCCCCCTGATATCGGCGGGCGGTACTCGGTTCTATCCTACTTCGGCCTGGTGCCTGCGGCCCTGATGGGCCTTGACCTGACCTTACTCCTTGACCGCGCAGACTCCATGCGTGAGGGGTGCGCCTCCCACCTGCCCGCGCACAACAACCAGGGCGCTCGATTGGCCGCGGCTCTGGGCTCCCTGGCCCTCAAGGGACGCGACAAGCTCACACTGGTCACTTCGCCATCCATAAGCGCCTTCGGACTATGGGCCGAGCAGCTCATAGCCGAAAGCACCGGCAAGGAGGGCAAAGGCATCGTGCCCGTGGCGGGAGAAATGTTGGCCGGACCGGACTCCTATGGAGACGACCGTCTATTCGTCCACCTACGGTTGGAGGAAGACGACAACGCCGCTGCTGACGACGCCCTGGAGCGGATCAAGGCCTCCGGCCAGCCAGTGCTGCGCCTGGACCTGCGCGACCGCTACGACCTGGGGACGGAGTTCTTCCGCTGGGAGTTCGCCACCGCCGTAGCCGGGGCTATCCTGGGTATCCATCCCTTCGACCAGCCCGATGTCCAACTAGCCAAGGACGTGACTGCCACCGTCCTCAGCGAGCACCTGGCGTCTGGCAGGCTGCCCCCATCTGAGGCCCCTGATTCGGTGGCAGACCTGCTGTCCCAGGCAAGGCCGGGCGACTATCTGGCCGTCATGGCCTACCTTCAACCAACGCCCGAAAACGATCGGGTGCTAACCCAACTGCGTGACCGGGTTGTCGGACGTTACCGTATTGCCACCTCCGTAGGCTACGGCCCACGATTCCTTCACTCCACCGGTCAGTTACACAAAGGCGGGCCGGACACAGGCCTCTTCCTCCAGATCACTGCCGCGCACAAGGAGGATGTTCAGATACCCGGTGCGCCCTACACATTCGGCACCCTGGCTGATGCCCAGGCCTTGGGCGACCTCCGGGTCTTGCAGCAACTGGACCGTCGCGTTGCCAGGATACAGCTTGGACAGGACTACGCATCGGGCTTGCGCGCGCTGGCCGCAGGAGTTGGCTGACAGGAGGAATATTATGGTTTTAGAACTTCTCTACTTTGACGGATGTCCGTCCTGGCACCAGGCCCTTGAGAACCTGAGGCAGGCCCTTACCCTCCACGGCTTGGACATGGAGGTCTCCCTGATCGAGGTGAAGGACCAAGCCAATGCCGACGAGCTGCGGTTTCAAGGCCCCCCCCGACCCTCCGGGTCTCCGGCAACGACCTGTTTCCCGAGGACGCGGACTAGTATGGGTTCAGCTGTCGGCTGTTCCAGACGGAGGAGGGGCTAAGGGGCTGGCCTACAACGCCGATGATCCTGGAGCGCCTGCGGGATCTGGCGAACTCTGATACCGCAGTAGGCCCAGCAAACTAGGTGATCTGCACTGGAGGTAACCATTTGGAGCTGGGCGTACCCGCGCCTGTGATTACCCTATCCCTCCAGGCCAGGTTCCGCTCCCGTCAGGACCAGCCCTTCGGGGCCAGGCTTCTGGCATCCATGCGCAACCGGTTCGGTGGACACGCCGTAAGAAGCGCCGAGTAATGTCTGTTCTTACGGGTGAAGGTCGAACCGAGCAGCAGAAACAACGCCGGTGCAGGGCACGCCCTACCCTTTCGCCTCACGCCACAGGTGGTACATACGCTGCGCCGAGGTTGCCGCTGAAATCGCTATCACCACGCCCAGTGCCACCATCACCCACCCTGTCACCAGCCCAACAATCATGATCACCAGGCGCTCAGGCCTGGTACCCAGGCCACTATCCTTCATCGTTATGCCCAGACCCTCGCCACGAGCACGTATGTAGCTGACCATGTAGGATGTGATCAGAGCAACGACGGCAAGCGTGGCGCCCACGTCGTCGTCCCCACGCAGGTAGAAGATGAAAACACCCAGCAGCAGCACCGCCTCCGACAACCGGTCGGCCACTGAGTCCAGCGCCGCACCAAACCGGCTCGCCCTACCGGTGAAACGCGCCAGAGCGCCATCCAGCATATCTAGGACGCTGGCTACGGCCAGCACAAGGCCCGCCGCAAGCAGACTGCCCACACTGGCCAGGTAGGCCGCCCCGGCGGTCCCTATCAACCCCAGCAGCGTGACGACGTTGGGTGTGAGCTTCAGGGTGTGAAGGAACCGGGCCGCGGGCTCTTCAAAGTATCGTGTTGCCAGACGCCGAGCGTCGTCCCTAACCGCCAACCGCCGCCTCCGTCTTCCCAAGATCCGCATCCCCAGGCCCATCTCCCCCATGCGGCGCGGCGCGATGAACGGCGGCGTCTTCGTAGCACCGGACCACCTGCTCGGCAACCCTGCTCCACCGGTACTTCTGGACCGTTTTCATACCCATCTGACCCATCTGGCGGCGCAGGTCAGCGTCCTTGACCAGCTTCTCCAACGCCAGGGCCAGGGCCTCCTCGTTCTTGGGAGGCACCATGAACCCCTCCTGTCCATCGGTCAACACGCTGTTGAACCCGTCTATGTTGGAGGCAACTATGGGTATGCCCGATGCCATAGCCTCGCACAGCACTATCCCAAAACTCTCCTTGCCGGTCGCGGGTGCGCAGAATATGTCCGCCGTACGGAAGTACCTCCGCTTCGCGTCGTCACTGACATGCCCGACGAAGACGACATCCTGAAGGTTCCGCTCGGCCATGAGCCGGTAGCACTCCTTGCCTGGGTTCCCGGGCCCTACAACTATGAGACGAATATTTGGGTAGTCCCACTTCAGCCTGCTGAAGGCCGCCAGCAGGTACTTCAGGCCCTTGCGTTTCTCCATCCGGCCCAGGTACAGAATGTTCAGCTTGCCGTCGTTGAACGCATCGAAGGGAGGGACCGGCTCAGCGTACCAGTCCGCGTCCACACCGTTTGGAACAACCGTGTAGTCGCCGGGAAAGAACCTGCTGATATACCCAAGCGCGGGCTGGGAAACGGCTATGCGGCCGTCCAGCCTGTCAAACCAGTATCGGATGATCCTCCGGCTCAACCGATACTGCCATGCCCTCCCGTGAAAGGCGTGGAACGTCCCAACATTTACAGTATTCGAAAGGTGGAGCACCGTGGGAGGGAGCACCGGCGCCAGCGGCTCGTGCAGATGGATGACGTCGAAGCCCTCCTCCCGCAGGATGGTCTTCACCCGCCGTTCCCGCCACACAGAGAGTGATATGCGGGCAATGGACCCACCGCTGGGAACTGGGAACGGACGGCCTACCGGTATCAGGTTGGCCAGCCCCAGCGCGTTGGCATTGGGAGCCGTCGCGGGTGCAATGATCTTGACCGTATGCCCCATCCGCTCCAACTGCAATGACAGCTGCGATATGTGCGATACAACCCCGCCAGGGTATGCGAAGTCGTACGGTGATACTAGCGCTACCTTCATAACATATCTCGCCTGGTGTCGGCCCTCCGGCCCGGAGCCTGCGGGACAACCCGTAGCTGGATCTGGTGCGCTGCCCTACTCGCCCCGGATAAAGGCCTCCACGTTGTCATGGGCCTCGGAGTCAGTGTACTGGACTGGCGGCGACTTCATAAAGTAGGAAGAAGGCGCAGTTAGAGCACCTGACATGCCCCGGTCCAACGCCAGCTTGCAGCAGCGGATAGCGTCTACCACAACTCCCGCCGAGTTCGGGCTGTCCCACACCTCAAGCTTCAGCTCCAGGTTGAGTGGAACGTCGCCAAATGTCCGGCCCTCCAGGCGTATGTGTGCCCACTTCCGGTCATTCAGCCACGGCACGTAGTCGCTGGGGCCGATGTGAACGTTGTCTTCGTCAAGCTTTTCATTGTCGGTGAGTTGGGAGGTGACCGCATTGGTCTTGGATATCTTCTTCGAATCCAACCGCTCCCGCTCCAGCATGTTCAGGAAGTCCATATTGCCACCAAAATTGAGCTGATAAGTCCTCTCCACCTTGACGCCCCGATCCTCAAACAGACGCGTGAGCACCCTGTGTACGATGGTGGAGCCTACCTGCGACTTAATGTCGTCGCCGATGATAGGCAGGCCCTTCTTTTCGAACCGGCCCTGCCAGTACGACTCCCTGGCGATGAATACCGGAATGCAGTTGACGAAGGCGCATCCCGCCTCCAGGATCTGCTCTACATACCACTTGGTGGCCTCCTCGCTACCCACGGGCAGGTAGCTGACCACCACCTCGGCCCCGGTCTCCTGGAGCACATTGACGATATCTACTGTGGACCCTGGGGCCTTCTGGACCTTCTCCGCCACGTACTTGCCTATCCCGTCGTGCGTCATGCCCCGCTGCACCGTCACGCCCATGTGGGGCACGTCGGCGAATGTAAAGGTGTTATTGGGGGGGGCGCAGATCGCCTCGCTCAGGTCCAGACCAACCTTGTTCTTGTCTATATCAAAGGCGGCAACGAACTCGATATCGCCAATGTGATAGTCGCCCAGTACTGTGTGCATCAGGCCGGGGATTGGCCCGTCGTCAGGCGCCTCGCGATACTTATGCACCCCTTGAATAAGAGATGATGCACAGTTACCTACGCCTATGATTGCTACCTTTATTTTACCCAATCTTGGACTCTCCTTAGATGGTCGCCGAGAATGCTAGCAGGTTGTTGGGAAGGCCCGCAACCGGACTCCCTATCTGGAGAGCTAGCATCCCGAGCACGTTTCTCCCAGGAAACGCAGCGCCCACCCGCTCGGAACTCTGCTCTGATTAGCAATAGTGAGAAGACTCAATGAATGTCAACGGTGAGATGTCTGTCATTAGTTGGCGATATGATTATCCTCCGTGAAACCAGCTTACCATTGGCGGACGTCACCCGTATTTCGCCTCTCAATTCATCTATGCCATTCCCGATGGTCCTTGGACTTGAACGTCTCTCCTCCGTACCCCAGTAACCTCGTTCCGTCGGAGCTACTATCGAGCCATTGCGAGCAACTCTAGCGCAGAGGTCTATCTCTCGATAGTCACCTACGTTGATGGTCATCTCTGCTTGACTACCCACCCATGCAAGTTGATATGCCTCAGGAGTTCTTTCAAGATCAAGCCAGGCTACACAACTTTCGGCAGCACTGTTCAGAAAATACTTTTGCTTATTGTGCACCTTCAGACGATATGCAATGTATACATAATCAAGCGTTGAGTTTCCAGAAAATAGTATGGGGTGGGGCTCCTCAATCTCGAATGGCCCAGAAGCTTCCGTTCCCATCTCCAAAATAGGGACCTTAGACAAGTCGGAAAGAAAGCTGAGCAATGGGCCGAACGGGGCCATAGTTTCATCCTACCGGGGAAATGCTTCGGGAACACCACCGCCCACAGTGATGATACACCCTGGGGTTGGCAGAAGTACCGCTCATGCTGAGCTCCGACAGGAGTCGCGAGTCTCCGATTCCATCGTGAGTGCTCGACCGAGTCGGCACTTCTCTCATCCCGATGTGTCCGGACAAGTCGAGGAGGTGTCCCCCTTCTTTCAAAAAGATACTAAGGGCAGGTGGGCAGGCAACACTCACACGCCGTTGAGGAACTGCAACCATCCAAGGAGAGTGCAGAGAACCTGGGTTCTCTGCCAGCAGGTCTTAGGTCCGATGATGCTTCGCTCATCGCGACTCGCGACAAAGTCGGAGGAGGTGTCCTCCCTAACTGACAAACATACGAGGGTGGGTGGGTGGGAAAAAGACGCCTGCCGCAAACGAACGCCTGGCGCTTGCCGTTGCACCCATGCCACACCTCTCTACCCAGGCTCAGACTAACTCTGATACTCTACCTTGTGATGGCCTCTATGGACTGGACTACCTTAAAATCGACCTACCGCTCCTAATCACCTTTTCTGAAACAATCAGGCCATCCTATCTGGGATCATGCACCCTCACGCAGATACCATGCAAAGCTGCCGCAGCACCAAAACCCGATAAATCAATCAACATCGACCATTCAACTCCAGATTTCATTCATCCCACCCAGGGAACCTGCCGTACAGATATAGGAGGACTCCTTGAAATTCGGCCTGTGGGTCACCGCCCACCATCCAGCGGACGCAGACATGACCCAGGTCTTCCATGACCTGGCCGAGCAGGTAAGACTGGCCCGGGACCTGGGCTTCTCCATCGTCACAAGCGGCCAGCACTATCTCACAGCGCCCAATCAGCGCCTCCAGACGCTGCCCCTCCTCGCTCGCCTCGCCGCCGATGCTGGCGATATGGAGATCGGCACCTCTGTGCTGCTACTGCCCCTGCACAACCCGGTGGACATCGCCGAGCAGGTAGCCACCCTGGACGTCATGACCAACGGCCGCTTCATCCTCGGCCTTGGCCTGGGCAATGTTGATATCGAGTACCAGGCATTCGGCGTGGACCGTCGGCGCCGGCCGTCCCGGTTCGAGGAGTCGCTGGAGGTGATGAAGCTACTTTGGCAGGGCGGTGACGTAGAGTTTCAGGGCAGGTATTTCACGGTGCCCAAGACCCAGGCAATGGCGATACCCGTCCAGAAGCCGTATCCCCGTCTCTGGCTGGGTGGCGGCAGCGAAGCCGCAATTCGCAGAGCAGCCCGCTTGGGCCACGTCTGGTTCCCCGGCGGCGGTGGCATCGAACCGCTGCTGCCACAACAGGCCATCTACCACGCGGCCTTGGCCGAGTTCGGCAACCCCGTCCCGAACGACTTTCCAGTCAGCTCGTGGGTCTATCTCTCGGACGATCAGGAACAGGCCATGTCAGAAGCACACCGCTTCCTGGGCCCCCAGTACGAACGTGAGGAGTTCGAGCGCAGGACACTGACCCAGTTCATTGTCGGCACCCCGGAGCAAGGCATGGAACGCGTGCGGGAGTATCAGGAGCGTCTGGGCGCCACATATATGATCTGCCGCTTGCAGGCGGTAGGTATGGCCCAGGAGCAGGTGTTGCGCACCATACGCCTCCTTGGTGAGCAGGTGCTGCCGGAGGTTGGCTGAAGAGTCCACTCATCGAGTGAATCTGCTTTGCACGACAACTAATAGATGATCCCAAGGAGAGTGCAGAGAACTCCAGGTTCTCTGCCGGGGGTCTAAGGGGGTGTCCCCCTTCTCCAAAAAAAGATGCCGAGGGTGGAGTGGGTGGGAAGAATTGACTTGCTGATAATATAATAGTCCCGGCGTCGGCACTTTTTGTGTAGGGCTATCTCCAGATTAGAACCTCGCACTACAAACACACCGGATACAGCCGCCAGTAGGGAAACGAAAATGGCTACCCAGGCAAAGGTCACCGACGGAGTCGCCACGGTCAACGGATTGCGCATCCACTACCTGGACTGGAGCGATCAGAAGGCCATGCCCGTAGTCCTGCTCCACGGGCTACGTAGCTTTGCGCACGACTGGGACGGCGTGTCCCGGGAGTTCAGCGACCGTTACCGCGTCATAGCAGTCGACCAGCGGGGGCGCGGCGACAGCGACTGGGATCCGGAGCTTCGCTACCACACCCAGTCCTACGTGTCAGACCTGGAGCAGCTGGTTGACCAGCTTGGCCTGGACCGTTTCGTGCTCATAGGCCACTCCATGGGTGGTGCCAACACAATGGTATACGCGTCCCAGCACCCGGACAGGGTGGCGGCGGCAGTAGTAGAGGACATGGGGCCCAGGGCCGCGCAACCCACCGGAGGCAATCGCATCGCACAGGAGATAAAGAACACCCCTATGGAATTCGCCTCCTGGGCAGAGGCCGAGGCCATGTGGCGGGAGCAACGGCCCTTGATCTCTGAAGAGGCCATGAGGCTGCGCCTGGAAAACACACTGAAGGAGCTGCCTGGCGGCAAGGTCACTTGGAAGTACGACCTCCAGGGGATCATGAAGGTCATGGAGGACTCCAATCCTGACAGACAGATGGACCTGTGGCCCCACGTTCGCGGTCTCCAGTGCCCCACGCTGGTGCTGCGAGGCGCCATGTCAGACGTCCTCTCAGGAGAGACCGCAGAAGAGATGGCCAAGGCCAACCCCAACGTCAGGTGGGTGGAGGTGCCCGATGCCACCCACTACGTCCACGGCGATAATCTTGAGTTCTTCAACCAGGTGGTTTCACGCTTCCTGGCAGAAGTGAGTTAGCAGCCTCCCATCGCCTCCGCACCAGCAGCCTTCATATCCTCTTGACACCCACTCCAACGACTGCTATTCTATCCGTAGACCCCCACCCAGGGGGTATGGGTTTCAAAATGAGGGGGCCTGGCTCTGCACAAGAACTAAGTAGACTCCAGGAAAGTGTCCCGACCTGTCGGGACCGGAGGGCATAAACATTCGAGGGTGGGTCGGTGAGAAGTAGGGGTCTGCTTAGTACGGTTCAAGGAGTAGAAGATATGCTGCCAGAGGTCAAAGAAGAGACGTTGAAGCGCCTGAACTACGTGGACGGCCACCTGTCAGGCATCCGCCGTATGATAGAAGAGGACAAGTACTGTGTGGACGTCCTCAAGCAGACCTACGCCGTACGCCGCGCCATCCAGAAGATCGAAGGCCTTATCCTTGAAGGCCACCTGCACACCCACGTCATAGAGGGTGTACGGGATGGACGCGAAGGCGAGGTGCTCGACGAGTTGATGGAACTGTACAACCTGGTCGAGCGGTAGGCAGCCTTGAAGGGGAAAGTAACGACCACCAAAGAGAAGAATATACGGATCACCATGAATATACGGATCACCATGAATGTAGAAGGTATGACCTGTGCCTCCTGCGTCATGCATGTAGAGGGGGCGCTGAAGGAGATCCCCGGCGTGGCCGAGGCCCAGGTGAACCTGGCTACGGAAAAGGTCAAGGTGGAGTTCGATCCGGCCCACACCACAGCCCGTGATCTGGCCGAGGCCGTGGACGACTCCGGCTACAAGGCCGTGCTGGACAAGATTACCCTCAACATCGGCGGGATGACCTGTGCCTCCTGCGTCGCCCACGTAGAAGATGCGTTGAATGAACTGGATGGCGTAATGTCCGCCACGGTAAACCTGGCTACCGAGAAGGCGACCGTGGAGTACCTGGCTGGCTCCCTAACATGGGAAGACTTTCGGGACATCGTAGCGGACGCTGGCTACTTGGCAGAAGGGGTGCCTGAAGAGGGCACGGGTGAGGGGCCAGAGGTCGAACGCCTGGCGCGCACCAAAGAGATTCGGACCCTGACACGCAAGGTCGGGCTCGCAGGCAGCGTGGGGATCGCAATCATGGTCCTCATGTTTATCTCCCTGGAGACACTGCGAGTGACCGAGTTCCAACTCAACTTGGCCCTGTGGTTGATGGCGACTCCGGTGCAGTTCTGGGCTGGCGCCCAGTTCTACCGTGCGGCCTGGGGTGCCGCCAAGCACTACACCACCAACATGAACACACTCGTCGCTGTAGGGACCACCGTTGCCTATGCATACAGCACGGTGCTCACCTTCTTTAGTGGCTTCTTCAGTGAAGCGCACCTGCTCCATGCCCACAGCGCCTTCAACCACAGCACCGGCACCTACTTCGACGCCTCCGCTATGATCATTTCGTTGGTCCTTTTGGGGCGGCTCCTGGAAGCACGCGCTAAAGGGCAGACCTCCGCAGCCATCCGCAAGCTCATGGGGCTGCGACCCAAGACCGCACGCGTGGTGCGGGATGACCAGGAGATGGACATACCGCTCACGGAGGTCGTGGTAAACGACATGATAGTGGTACGACCCGGCGAGTCCATCCCTGCGGACGGCGAAATTACAGACGGCGCCTCTGCGGTGGACGAGTCCATGCTCACGGGAGAGAGCATGCCCGTTGAGAAGGCAATAGGCTCGACCATTTACGGAGCGACCATCAACAAGACCGGGAGTTTTCGTTTCAACGCCACCAAGGTAGGCAGGGATACCGCCCTATCCCAGATCATCCGACTGGTGGAGGAGGCCCAGGGCTCCAAGGCGCCCATCCAGCGCCTGGCAGACGTTGTGGCCAGCTACTTCGTGCCAGTAGTGATTGGGGTTGCCACTGCAACGTGGGCAGCATGGTTCTTCTTTGGCCCTGCTCCCGCGCTGGCGATCGCCATCCTCAATGCAGTTGCCGTATTGATCATCGCCTGCCCCTGTGCCCTGGGCCTGGCAACCCCCACCGCCATTATGGTGGGAATGGGCAAAGGAGCAGAGCATGGCATTTTGATTCGTGATGCTGAGGCGCTGGAACGAAGCTACAAAATCCAGACAGTGGTGCTTGACAAGACCGGCACCCTGACCAAGGGTGCACCCATGGTCACCGACATAGTCACCACCAACGGCGCAGCTGAGGACGACCTGCTGAGACTAGCTGCATCTGCGGAACGCGGCTCGGAGCATCCCCTGGGCGAGGCCATTGTGGCGGCTGCCCAGGAGCGCGGCCTGTCCCTTGAGGAGACCACGGAGTTCCAGGCACTGCCCGGTCAGGGTATTCAGGCCCGGGTCAACGGCTTCTCTGTGACGTTGGGTAACCTGGCCTTCATAGAGACCCAGGACCTTGCTCTGAACGGACTCGATGAGAGGGCCCTGGCGCTCTCCACCCAGGGCAAAACGCCCATGTTCGTAACAGTGGACCAGCAGGTAAAGGGCATCATAGCCGTGGCTGATACCCTGCGCACGGACGCCAGGGAGGCGGTGCAGGCCCTGCACAAGCTGGGTCTGGAGGTAATCATGCTCACCGGCGACAACCGTCGTACCGCCAAGGCCATCGCCGCAGAGGCCGGGATCGACCGGGTGCTGGCCGAGGTGCTTCCGGACCAGAAGGCAGCCCAGGTACGGGCCCTTCAGCAAGAAGGCAAGCTGGTAGCCATGGTGGGCGACGGCATCAACGACGCTCCAGCTTTGGTCCAGGCCGACGTGGGTATCGCCATCGGCACCGGCACGGACGTGGCAATGGAGGCCGCGGATGTCACGCTGATGCGTGGCGACCTACACGGTATAGCTGACGCCATTGCCCTCTCCAAGGCCACCATGCGAACCATCAAACAGAACCTGGGCTGGGCCTTCGGGTACAATGTCGCATTGATTCCGCTAGCGGCGGGACTACTATACCTGTTCCTTACCCAGGTACTCCACACTGGTGTGCCTGCGGGCGCGCTCCAGTACATCCTTGGGGACAACGGCTTCCTGAACCCGGTCATGGCCGCCGCCGCTATGGCCATCAGCTCGGTCTCCGTCGTGTCCAACTCCCTGCGCCTGCGCCGGTTCAAGGTGAAGCGCACATAGAGGATTAGATTAGGAGTTGATACGATGCACAGAACATTGGAAACCGTAGGCTACGCATTATAGGTGCTGATACGGTCTTCCCTCATGTTTTACGGCTTGCTGTTTGCGTGGCTGACGCTTATCTCGACCCGGCATTTCGTCGTTGGCCGACGAATGGCTATTCCTCGGGGAGAACCTGATGCGGATTACGCCCAGCGCTCGGTTCCGTAACTCTGCCACAGGGTTAGTGAGGGCTCCTCATTGAAGCCGCCCTTAGACACTTCCATGTCAACCCGGCCCGCGCGGTGGAGCGCTCTGGCCGCTCTCATCGGAACTATGGTTTGTCTCGCAGTTACCCCTTTTATGGCTTCCGTTTGGATGTATGAGCCTGGCGTGAATTGGTCTGACGAGCCCTTGATCGAGAGGACGTTCGGTCCTTTACTGGAGTCCTGGGGATTGCTGAGCTTCGGCCCAACAAAGGGATGGGGCGAGGGATTGCCTTACCAGATCTATGGCAAATTCATTTTCCTCGTATACTTGATGATGATACCGATAATGAGGACAGTTCGTCCGGCTAACCATGTAGGTTGGGCTTCACGACTGACCTTGTGGAGTTGGAGGGGAATGTACGGGGCGGTATGGGTCGCCATGGTAGGCGACGTCTCCTCCTACTTGGGCAGTATCGATACCAGGTTTTATTGGCAAACAACTCTGGGGCTCGGGGTTCATGGTTGAGTTTCTTGCAATCATGGCGATCCTTGCAGCCACAATAATATTCGGAGCTACCGCTTGGGAGGCAAGGACTCTAACTATATGGGCTCCTGTGCTGCTCATCCTCGCCGTGTTCGCAGTAGCGCCCGTCAACGGATTCATAACTGAATACTGGCCGAATGCCCTGATCCTACCGCTTAGCATCGCATGGGCCGTGATCGGCGTCTCCCGATGGTTGAGACCAGTCGTACCCAGGCTGACCGAGCAGCGACCGTAATCACGGCCGCTAGGGTTCATTAGGTTGGTACGACTGGAAGGAAGTGCCCTTCCGAAAAGTCGAGCGCTTCCATGTCTCCGCCGCCTATGCCAACTATCTTTCCCATACGCTAAGTCTCCGTTCCTGAGTTATCCGGCAGGGGCCATTTTAGGCCGTAGGCCGAACAGCGCAAGAGTACGGCACCCATGAAACACCGGTGCTATAGTGGAGACGCATACGACGTATCCTCGGCATGAGGCGGTTCAAGAAATGGCGAAGTCAAATCGCTGGCTAATGGGTATGGGTGCGGCCCTGGCCATGCTGGTGGTGGTTGCAATCGTAGCCTCCTTCATTGACCGCGAACCCGCCCAGTACCCGGAAGACACGCCCGAAGGGATAACCCAGCGGTACCTGACCGCCATGGTTGTCGGCGATATAACGGCGGCCTACGCCTACCTGTCCACCAACCTTCAAGAGCAGTGCATCCTCAGCGAATGGAAGCGCGTGACGCGCGCGCGCACTCGATTTGAGGACTCCCAGATGCTCCTTCAAGACGTGCGCTACTTCGACGACACCGAGGCCCGGGTCAGCGTTGACGTCAACGATCTGAGAACGCCGCAGCCCTTTGACCTGACCCCGCGCGAGTACACCACGAGTCTGGAGTTCACTCTGGAGCTTCAGGACGACGGATCGTGGCGGTTCTCTCAGGTGCCATGGCCCACCTATCGCTGCCCACAGCCTGACGGCGAAATCATCGAACCCAGGCCCGCAGAGTAGGCGGGCGTACGCCAATGAACACCATGAAGCGGCTCTATATCTACGGTGTCTCCTTCGTGGCGCTGGTAGTGACAGCCAGCGGGACATCGCTGCTGTTCAGATACCTACTGGACCAACTGCTGGATCGGAACATCGCCGGCGATTTGGCCGAGCAGTTGAGCCTGAGTGTAGCCATGATCGTTGTTGCCGCCCCGCTCTGGACAGTCCATTGGATCATGGCTCAGCGACAGATAGACCGCGATCCGCAGGAGACCAGTGCTGTCCTGCGCAAGCTATACCTATACGGCGTCATGTTCCTATCCGCACTCCTCACGTTCGTCTCGATCGTATCTCTGCTGCGCTGGGCCTTCGGGACGGATACATTCGATTCTAGCTGGATTGGGCAGGTCCTGGCGTGGGGGACAGTCTGGGCATATCACTGGCACCTGGAGCACCACGAAGAAGAACCATCCGCCGGGGGCCTGACATTGCGCCGCTGGTACGCCTACCTTACCAGCCTCTACGGGTTGGGCGTCATGGCGGCGGGCATAGCCGGCATCCTGGGGGTGCTCCTGGGCGGTATCTACGATGCGCTGACAAATGGGCAGTTCATGGTTTCGGGTGGAGGACTGTGGGGCAATGGAATGCTCGATGCGCTGGCCGCGGCCGTCGCTGGGGGCGCCTGGTGGACCTTCCACTGGCTCTACTTCGCTCGAGACGACATCGAATCCACTCTAAGGCAGGTGTACCTCTACATCTTCGCCTTCCTGGGAGGCGCCCTTACCGTACTGTTCTCAGTGGCTGGCATACTCAACGGCCTGCTCAGATGGCTGCTGGGTGTGCCAGGCCTTTCAGAGACGGCCATCCACTTCCGCCTGATACCGAGCCTGCTACCCGCCATGCTGGTTGGAGGCGCTCTGCTTGCCTACCACTGGCAGGTGGTCCGTGAGGAGTCGCAACGGATGGCATCCCGCATTCCAGGCGCGCGGCGTTCCTTTGGCTACGCTATGTCGGCCATGGGTCTGGGCGCTATGGCTGCTGCGACGCCCATGCTCATAGGACTGGTCATAGGGCTATTGATACCATCCGCCAGGGATACACTTACTGGGGCGGACGCCTGGCGGGACATGCTGGCCGTTTCGTTGACGCTGCTCATCATCGGCGCCCCCCTCTGGTTCTGGTCCTGGCCACGCATACAGCGGCAGGTGGCATCGCTGAGCATAGGCGAGCGCACCGCCACATCGCGGCGCATCTACGTGTACGGTGTCATGGGTATCCTGGCACTAGCGGCATTGGGCAGCCTGATCGGCTTCCTGACAATGGTGCTCACAGACCTGCTCCGGGGTGAGATCTCACTGGACTTCCTGCGCGACGGCAAATGGCTCTTGGGCGTAGTGGCGACGGCTGGTGCCCTCCTGCCATACCACTGGCAGGTCCTGCGGGAGGACCAGGAGGCTGGCGCCGAGGCCGTACCGGCACGCAAGTCGATAACCATGCTGGTGGGCGAGGGCGCGGACGAGCTAACGGCCAGGTTGGAGGAGGCGCTGGGGACGCGCATCCGGGTCATGCGGGTGGTGGCCCCTGAGGGCGCTGTGCCGGTTCTCTCGGACACTCAAGTAGCCGAACTGGTGTCCCGGGTACGGGAGGCGCCTTCGGACCGTGTTATCCTGATAGCTGCTGAGGACAGCGTCACCGACTACCCTTACAGGTAGCTAACTCAGGCTGGCCTGACCCTCGTCAACATACAGTGTGTTCCCTGCCAGCGAAACGGTGATCTGTTGATTGTACCTGCCACCCTGCACCGAGCGCTCTGCCCTATGAACGTCAGTTGGCCATTCCACCGGATCACTGCCTGTCAAAGCCTCGGTCAGGGCGCGCCCGTCCATGGGTTCGTCCGCTGGAACACCCAGCAGGTGGAGCACTGTCGGGGCTAGGTCCACGTTGCCGGAAGGGCTGTCCAACGATACGCCCTGCTTGAAGCTGGGCCCTCGGGCGTACAGTATGTTGTGCATCTCATGCCTGCTCATGGAGCCGTGCTGGCCGAGGCCTGCTGTCCCGCCAGCAGCATAGGCATGGCCCGCCAGCCCGAAGCTGTTCGGCTCCGAACTCCATTTGAATGACATCCATAGCTCCGGTGCGCGCGGCCCGTTACCGCCCACCAGGTTTGCCGGCAGCGCACCCTCTATGTCAGCAATCGCCTGCGAGGAGGTTATCGCTCCGCACCAGGGCTGCGCCATGAGCCAGGCCGCAAGCCTATCCGTAGTGGAATGGTCGCTCTCGTGGGTGTAGAACAGGACGGAACCGCCGTTGCCCGCTACAATCACTCCACCCCGCTGGTCACCAGCTGGAAATCCCGCCTCCCTGACCTGTGTTCCAACGTCCACCACCTCAGCGACAGTGGAGTAGCCGTGGTCGGATATCACCATCACATCTGTGTCCTCCGCCAGGCCGGACCTAGCCAGCCACTCAAGCAGCCTACCGAACTCCCGATCCGCTTCGAATATGGCCGTCCCGGCCACGTCCGAGCCCACCCCGTAGGCGTGCTGCGCGTGGTCCGGCTCCGAGAACCAGATCAGTGAGGCCGCGGGTTGGCGCTCCGGCAGTACGTATTCGGTCATAATCCTGACCGCATGTGCCAGGCGAGCTGTGTTGGGCGTGGTGTCGTCGGGCCAAGGCCCGAACCTGGCTATCATCTCATCGTACAAACTGTACGGCAGACAAAAGTCGGGATGGATGGTGGCACCGCCGGAGCGCTCGGCGTTGGGATTGTGCATATAGGCGTTGCCACTGGTGCCGGTGCCCACCGCAATGTACTCCTGGTCTGACCGGTGGAGTATGTCCGCCAGCGTGGGTGCCAACAGGACCCGACCCGTCTTCTGGGCTACCTGGGCCAGGATAGGCTCTAGCGCCGAAAAGGAATTGTACGGGTCGAAATCCCGTGCCACCATCTGGTTGCCTGGGATACCGTGGCCGCCCGGGTAGCGCCCAGTCACCATACTTGCGGCGTTGATGCGCGTCACCGTGGGAAATACGGCGTGGTGGTTAGCGAATGTCACGCCACCGGCGGCCAGGGCCGCCAGGTTTGGCATCAGTTCAGGCGTTACCTGTGCCGACTGAAGACCGTCGAACACTGCTATCAGCACTCGGGGCATTTTACCTTTGGCTGCTTATCGCGGTTCTCTTGCTAGGCTATGCGCCGAATTCCTTTGGAGAGCGTCACACTACTCAACGACGAGTCTGGTGTCAAGTATGGCCGCTAGGTGCCTCCAAATTCCTCTCGCAGTCCATCCTGTGCCGCCTCCTTGAAGGCAATGAAGTGCCCCTCCGTCCACGGCGCTTCATCCTCATATTCTTTTATGATACGCAGTGCCCCCCAATAGTCAGCTTTGAGCAGCGCCTGGTTCACAAGCACCAGGAAGGTGGACACCCTTTGCGGTGCCAACTCCAGCAGCCTGTCCGCCAGGGGATCGAGGCTTTCGGCTGCCTGAGGCGTGGGGTCCACCTCCTGGAGCAACCGTATTGCCGATTTCAGTAGCAGTGAGTCCCTGGGCGCATCCTCCAGCGCGCGCGGCACCTCCCTGATCACAACCGACGCCACCAGGTTCTTCTCTCCCGGCGCAAAGCTGTCCCACCGGCTGCCCAACTGCTCGAACCACAACCGCCTGGGATAGCCGGCCAGCGGAGAAAAGGTGTCGAAGCTGGAACCTGCCAGATCGAGCCGCTCCTGCAATGGCCGCCCCTCGGCGAAGGCGCCTAGAAACTCCCTGGACGCATCCAGCGGACGGTAGTTGAGAAGGTACAGGGACGTACCCAGTACAGCAACGACAGCCGCGCTAAGACCAACCCTGGCCAGCGGGCCTGATGGCAGACGTAGGGAGCGCAGGAACACCGGGCCGCGTCCGCTTGCCTTGTCCTCCTCGCTCGGCGTCTGTTCCTGGGCGATTACCCAGGCCACCAGCAAGGCCCATTGCAGCAACGCTCCGTTGACATCGGACAGGAACATATTGTTCACAAAGTAGGCCCCAAGGGCTCCAAGGACGGCGTAGGCCATCACTTCCTCATCGGGCGGTCTGCGTCTGCGGACCACCACCCACACCAGCGCACCCCACAGCGCCGCGTAGAACAGCGTGCCTATAGCGCCCTTGGTGGCAAGCTCGTCGACCACCTTGTTGTGAGCGTTATCGAATGACCCGCTGCCACTCTGATAGAAAGATGCGGTTGCCAGGTTCTCAAAGGCCCGCTGGAAGTTCTCAGGGCCCCAACCCAACAATGGCCGGTCCAGAAACGCCCTCCATCCAATCTCCGCCGCTTCCACGCGCGTAGATACGTTGCTCTCACCCAGGGACGTATTGACCAACCGGGTAGAGGCCACACGCTTACTGCACCCCTCTGCTACGGGTAATCCCACAGCCTGGTCGACTACGAACAGGAAGGCAAGCGCTATGAGTATGCCCTCCGCCGCGAACGAGATCGGGAGAATTGCCCTTCGGTTGCCCCAGATAGCCGCGCCTATCGGCATCGCCACGGCACCAGCAGCCAGACCCAGGAGCGAGCCGCGAGTTCCCGTATAGAACAGCACCCACATTGCCAGCCCAACCGAGACAGCCCAAAACGCCCTCTGCCAGTAGAGGCCCGATACCCACCAGCGGGTGCGCTCCTGCCGTTCGTCACGTCCCCGTGGCAACGACGTGTCATCTCCTGTAGCTACAAAGGAGCTGGTCAGCAGCCCCGCCGCCAGCACAATGTTCACCATGAGGATAGCGCCCAGATAGGCAGGGTTGCCCAGGCTCGCATCCACCCTGCACTTGGCGGCCAACTCTGGAAGCAGCGGCAGCCGGTACAGCAGTGAAACCCCATATGCCTGTGACAGGGCCAGAAGTGACAGCAGCAGAGCGATGCCAAGGTTGACGTTGAAGGCTATACGCCACGCCCTGGGTGTGCGCAGCACTGAGGATGCCACCAGCGTCAGCAGGAACCAGTGAAACAGATTCCACACGCCGAGCATGCGTAAGTAGTCGCCCCATATGCTATGAACAACGTCTGCGCCCTGTAGCGCCGAAAGGAGCGCCACCGCCACGTACCCGCCAAATATTGCCACGACCCAGGAACGGCGCGGCAGATATGACCTATCGTATAGAAGTAGGACGACCCACAGCGCCGCGACCAGCTCAATCAACGCCCGTGCGTAGAGCGACTTGCCGACAACAAAGGGATGCAGCGTAGAGGTGGATACCACCAGTGGCATCCAGAGCAGCAAGGAAAGCCCCAACAGGATGCCCACCAGAAGGGTCATAGCCGGATGCCCGGCCGGTACATTAGAACCAAATATGGATACTGATCTCAACTGACCTACCTGCCACCGCACAGCCTACACGAAACACCGCCGCACCACACTGGCCCAGGCACGCGATATTCCTTGACACTCTACTGAGCGCCTTCCTATACTGCCTATGGAGAAGACAGATGGCCGTAGTACGCGCAATACGCCCGTATAGCCCGTATTAGGATGTTCAGGGGTATGCTGGGCCTGAAGCCTGATCCAGCAGCGAGGGCGATTAGCTCAGGTGGTTAGAGCGCAGTCCTGATAAGACTGAGGTCCCTGGTTCGAGTCCAGGATCGCCCACCAAACTTGACGGTAGACAGAACCGAGCCGTTCAGCGCCATCTCCTCGGCATCTTTCCCAGGGATGGGGCTGTCGTCGGGCATCGGAATCGTGTAGCGCACCACGGCGTTGCCGGGCATGACCACGACCTCCTTCACGAAGCTCTCGATGAAGGCCCTGCGCTCCGTCAGCTCGCTCTCGTTCAGGAACACACTCAGGTCCTGGGCGTAGGCCGTGATGGTCTCCACGTCGTCCAGGACCTCCTTGCGCTGGGAGAGCATCGCCCTCGCCTCCTCCGCCGTGGCTTCAAGCCTCTCCTGCCGCTCCCGGTGCTCCCGGATGCGGGGCTTGAAGTCGTCGACGTCCAGGTCTGTGGTCTCCACCAGGTTGTAGAGCCGGTCCAGCCTGCGCTTCACGTCCACAAGCTCCGAGTCGATGGTCTCCAGCCTTTGACGTTGCTCCTTGGCAACTCCGTCCATCTCCTCGTCCACCAGCTTCACCAACTCCCGGATGTTGGACTCGGTGAGCACGTTCTCCCGAATCTTGCCGACCACCTGCTCCTCGAAGCGGCGGGCGTTGAGCCTGGGGGCGTTGCAGGCCCCACTGCCCCGCTTCATCACCGACTGGCAGACGTAGTAGGAGAACTTGCCGCTCTTGGCGTCCTGACCGGAGAGGGCGCGGTTGCAGGTCTTGCACTTGACCAGTCCGCTGAGGAGGTAGGAGCTTCCGACCCGGCGGGGGTGGCTCCGCTTGGGAGCGCGGGAGCGAAGCTTCCGGTTCACTCGGCGGAACCGGGTCTTGGAGATGATGGCGGGAAAGGCCTTCTCCACCCGAACCGGGTCTGCCTTGTCCTTGGCGTCGGCGCCCCAGACCAGAGTCCCCGTGTACGACTCGTTTCGGAGGATGATGTGGACTCCGTTCTTGGACCAGAGCCTGCCGGTGGGGTTGGCGATCCCCTCGTCGTTGAGGGTGCGGGTGATGTCTAGGATTCCCCTGCCTGCCTCGGCCATGCCAAAGATGCGCTCGACCACGGGAGCGGTGGCCGGATCAGGTTCCAACGTGGGCCGCTTCTTGGGACCGTCCTGCACCATGACCCGGTTGTAGCCGTAGGGCGTCCTGCTGGCGACCCAGAAGCCGCGAGAGGCGGCCTCTCGCATACCCCGGACAACTTCCTGTGCCAGATTTTCGCTGTAAAACTCGTCCACGCTCTCGATGATGGCCTCCATGAGTTTGCCGGTGGGGGAGTCGTCGGCGTGCTCGGTGATGGATACCACCCTCACGCCCTTGCGCCGGAGCATGGCCTTGAAGGCCACGGCGTGCTCCCGCTTGCGGGTGAAGCGAGAGAACTTCCAGACGAGAATCTCCTTGAAGGGAGCCTCCGGCTTGGCGGCCTCATCCAGCATCCTTCGGAACTGGGGCCGGTCGGCGGTGCGTCCGCTCTCGGCCTCGTCCACGTATTCACGGGCGACCAGATAGCCGTTCCTCTCGGCATAGTCCCTGAGCGCGCGTAGCTGGGCCGCCACCGACAGGTCCACGTCCTGGCGGTCACTGGAAACTCGTGCGTAGAGGGCCGCCGGTATCAGATCAAGTCGGTCATTCATCAGCCTTTCCTCCTTCTGTTCGGGCATGTCCCGTCTGTCTAGTTTGCAGTCTTTCGAGTCGTTCTCGCCTGCGCCACTCCCTCTCCTCCATGTAGAGGCGGACCGCCTCCCGGAGCAGCTCGCTCACGGTGCGGTCCTCCTCCTTCACCACCTGCCGCAGAAGTTCGGCCATCTCCGGTGGGAGGGAGAAGGTGATGGTGTCGGTGTTTCTCGACTTTGGGGGCATGGTTTCTCTCAATGTTTGGGTATATAGCACTGCGTCTTACTATACATTACCGGGCAACCGATCTTCAACCGCCACCAGGGAGGGGTCAGCACCGGGGCCGGCAGGGTCCGAGCGCTGCAACAATTGTCCCGTTTCGGCCTGTTGGGGGCTGACACGGTAGGTGTAGGGAATGCCCTTTTGTCCCCTATAGGAAACCCTGGAAACGGCTTTAGTGCATGGATGGAACATGCTTCCGAGCCCCAAAGCACTGGGTTCGTCAAGGCCCTGGTCAGGGTGGTTCTCGCTCGGAGCCGTACCTGAAAAGCGGTCGGGATTGGCAGTGTGCGGCGTATCAACGATGGGATCCTGACGCATCAGTTCTGCACCAAATTGCAATCGTGAGGGCGGAAGGGGCATGAAGGGTGTGGAACTCCTGCAAAATGGTCCCAGCAGCCATGCTGGGACCCCCCCTACAGGAAGTGGTCGGAACGGCGGAGTTGTACTTATGCAACTGGGTACAACGACCTCAACTGGACGCGGTCGGTGAGGTTCAGCCCGTCTGACGACGATGCAGGCGGAGACTCTCGCCACGAATCGCCCAGGATGCCACGTTCGGCGAGGGCCTCGACGTTAGAGGTAAGGAATGGTACGCTCCTTGCCCTGGCGGCGCTGGCAAGGAAGGCCTCCTCGTTGCCAGGAGTCTCGAAGACGAACAGCACCCAGGACAGGAATCCGCCGTGGTCCCGCTCCGCCCAGCCGCTCTGGAAGTACCGGCGGTAGGACTCCAGGCGGTCGAAGATGCGCCTCGGTGTGGTTGCCCGACGCTCGAACTCCAGCAGGTAGGGACGCCACCGGCCTTTGTATTCCAGGGTGAAGGAGGCGTCGGGATGGATCACGTAGGTGGTCCAGTCGTAGCGGTAGCCGATGCTGGAGCGGGAGGTGGGCAGCAGGTCGAACAGGTCGTAGTGCTGGGAGCGGGCGACCTCGGCTGACAGGGCGACGGCAAAGCCGGTGACGCCGTCGTGGTGTCGAAGGTGGGAGGAGAGGGCGCGCAGGGCGGTCCCGGCGTAAACGCCAGGGTTCGAGTACGAGGGCTCAGCGCTCCACCGGTCGAGGGTCATCCCCACGGCGGCCCTGTCCCTGCGGGCCAGGTAGGTCAATCCCTCGTCGGTGAGCACGTGCAGTTGGCCGTCCGCCCGAATAAGGCCGCGTTGGCTCAAGGAACGGAGCACCTGGTTGACCCGGCGCATGGTGACGCCTCCCATCAAGCCGGTAAGCTGCTCACGGGTGCACAGGGGCCAGGCGGCCAGTAGGTCGAGGGCGTCTTTGTCGGCGCGGGTCAACTGCACCGAGAGGGCCGGCACTAGCTGCTGCGACGCTTCGGGCATGGAGGACTGCACTCCGGAGGGATACAGGGCGCCGGGGTTCGGCTTCGGGTTGCCGCGGAGGAAGGAGTAGGGCGAGTCCAACAGGCGCTCCGCCCACACCAGAATGCCGGGCAGGCTGGCGTCGGGGGAGACCCGCACGGGAGGCTCGTCGCCGAGGCCGGTCCCGCACTGCTGCCAGACGACCCCCCTGTGGTCTCCGGCCAGAAGCTCTCCCTCCGTCGCCGCGAAGGTCCTGTGGTGCTCCGACGGGTCGCCCAATGAGCGGATGGCCCGGCGGGTGGCCTGGTCTGCGTGGGTCAGTACGAGGGTGACGAAGGGTCTCTCGCTGCTGTGCAGCCGCTCGATGCTCCTGATGCGGTAGCGGAGGTTGGAGGTGGATAGTGTCGGCCCCTGGCGCAGTAGACCGATGGAGCGGCCCCCGGACAGGGCGAGCAGCACATCGTGGGGACCTCGGCGATAGTGGTCCACTCGCACGGGATCGTTGTGCGGGTCGGCGTCAGCGACCATGGCGGCGACGCGGTAGAGCACAGCCACGGCGTCCAGCCGCTCGGCCAGAAGCCGAAACCACTGTTTCGACACCGGATAGGCCCGCAGCATGTGCGCCCGGCCCTTGGTGGCTACTCCCCCAGCGACGACGCCCTTCTCCGTTGGGAAATACCGACGCTGCGAGCGAGCCCCCAACACGCTCAGATGGTGCGGCACGGAGTCCGCAAGGCCACGCCTGGTGAGCTTCTCCAGCCGCTCTCGTAGCGTGGAGGCGGGAACGCGGCCCAACCGCGATAGCTCGTCTACGGTGGTCAACGGCGCTGCGCAGAGTAGCAGGAGCGCCTCTTCAAGACCCGCGCGCAGGGGAGGTAGAGCGGGGTCCGGTCTCAGACCCATCAGGTCGATGAGCAGCTGTTGCCTGGCGTTTTCAATCGCTCGGAAGTTCCCACCGACGGAGTTCAGGACGGCGGAGGGCACAGCGCGCCCCCTGTGGCCCCGTTCAAGAAAGCGCCAGAGGGTGTGGCGGGATACGCCGAGGTCCTCGGCTGTCTTCCGCCGTCCATGCCGCCACACGTAGGCGCGCACGTAGTCCTGGATCGCTCTCATGAGGCCCTGTTCGGCCTGTGCCGAGCCGTTCAACGTTCGCCTTCGTGGCTTCGTGACTATCAATCGACTGCTCCCGTCCGCAATGGGCCAATATCTCATTGTGGACAGGGAAAAGGCCGATCATAATCCCTTGCAAGCCATTGTGCTCAATCCGGTTTTGTGGTATAGGCCGATGGCCATTACGACGAGGTGCCGAAACCGTAGCACTCCTGGGCGGAGTTCATAGTCGAGGAGCTGGTGAACCCTAAGACCAGCACCGCGAGCCCCGGTCCAGTACCCACTGGATGTTGGAGCGGGCGTTCCGCCCGGAGCAGGAACAGGAGAAGGAACTGATTAGCGCGGGATACTAGGTCGCGAACATAGGGGAGGACGCCGCGACGGTGCAGCATACTCCCCTGCTTGGCTGTATATGCGGGCCTTCTTGTTGCCCAGGATTCACTCAGTCGTCACCGGTAAGACTGGTTCCCAAAGAGGGCTTTGCCGCCGTGACTTTGCATATCATGTGCGAGGGTCGCATAGACTCTTAGTTGATGTAGCCTGGAACTGTTGTCGCATTCTCGAAAATGTCGACGCCAACAATCTCTTGTAGCCTTAGCGTTCTCAATTCCTCCGGGCGATGTATCCATTCAGCAAGGAAGGAATCGGGGTCTTCCTGAATGATCGCGAGGGCCTCTTCGTTTACGGCTTGGCCACCACTGAGTATCTCGTATGGAATGGCTGTAAGTACCGCAAGCCTCCGCAAATGTTGCTCATCGTAGAACTCGGACGGCCACCTAGCACCCTTTTGCCCGTTGCATGTTGAGCATAGGAGCGTAGCGTTCTCTGTTGTCATTGGCCAAAGAAGTCGAACTGGGAGAGTATGGTCAAATGCTTCATTACCCTCGTCGATCACACTGGCACACGAGAAGCACTTGTGTCCGAACTTCCTACGAATTTCATCTCGGTTGATTGGGGGTGTGCCACCTCCCAGCAACCCCAGGAGCCGCCGCCGCTCGGAGGCCTCACGATGCTGGTCGGGAATGCGGGTCTTATTCTTGATCCGGTTATAGGCGGTCTTGCAAGACGTACACTCGCCCTGACGTCCCGATTGTGGTCGAGACCCATGTCTCCCGAAGGCGTCCAGAGGTTTCAGCGTGTAGCAGAGCAGACAGTACTTGTAGTCCGGTGCACCCCGCACGTACTCGCCATGATCGACTACAAATTCTGCCGACTCGACAACCTGCCCCCCCACGAGGAGGTCATAGTCGAAGAGGCGGGTTGCCTCGCCATCGCGGAGTCCATGCAGGCACTTTTCGCATCGCAGTTTGAACCCGGGGCAAATGTCGGTACGACGGACAACTATCCATGCCCGACATTCTGGGGCAAGGCACTGCAGTACTTTGAAGACAGTATCGCCTTGCCCATGGACATGTGCTGGCCGTTGCTGCCCACGCTTCACAACTCTCGAATAGGGTTCGCGCCTCGGCAATAGACCCCTCCAGCAACTCCATCAGATTATGGGTGCTAGGCTGGCCTTATGCAATATCCACTTGCATGTAACTACCAATATATGGTAGCTTCATACACATGGCTGCACCTACGTACAAATCAATCTATTTCCGAGATTTCCCGGCTCCCGAATCCCGGCGCAAGGCCCTGACGCTCGCCGTAGGGCCTACGGAACCGGGCCTCGCCAGGGCGATCCGCAGCATGAGTAGCCACCAACTTCGGACGGCACTCGGCTTCTCATCCTATGCGGACCTTGTGTCTGCGGCGAACTCGGCCGACTTGCCTGTGCACATGTTCTGCGTACGTGCTCTCAAAGCATGGCTACGTAAACGGGAGGCGAAAGAGGGATCGGATCTCCCGGGCCTCGGTGGCCCAATCAGCCATCTCATCACATTCTCAGAGGATCGAGGTGCTCCCTTTCAGCGCTGGTTCCCGCTGCTAGAAGGTTATTCCCTCTCATTTGTGGAAATCTTGCTGGCCGAGCGAGCCAAAGATGTCTCTCGTGTCTTTGATCCCTTTGGAGGCGTGGGAACTACTCCACTGGCAGTGGCTTTGAGAGGGTCTTCGGCATACTACGCCGAAGTTAACCCTGTGCTCCAGCGCGTTGCGACGGCGAAATTCAAAGCACTTGACTTGAGTCAGGAGCGACGAGTTGCCGTTGTGAGTGAACTCCGGTGCCTGGCCGACCAACTGCCGACCATAGTCGGCGTAGCTGGAGCTGACCAGCAGCTAGGGAATTCGTATAGAAGCGTATTCGGTAGTAGTGTTTTCTTCGACGAACAAACCTTTGATGCCATCTTATCAGTACGACGCGCTATCGATGTCTTGCAGACGAGAGTTGAACTGACACGTGACCTGTTCGAAGTTGCTGCGATCGCCTCTCTGCAGCCTGCATCATTTCTTATCCGCGCGGGCGACCTACGGTACAGAAAGGGACGCGAACTGGATCGAATAGAGCCCTTCATGGACGGGGTGCGCAACCAGCTTCTTGCGATCGCAGACGATATCGAGGCAACCGAGGTTACGGCGAGACGGCCTCTTTTGGTAGCCGAGAACTCACAGCGCCTAGATCGGATTCGCCCGCTCCACATTGACGCGGTAGTCACAAGTCCACCGTATCTGAATGGAACCAACTACATACGGAACACGAAACTCGAACTATGGTTCGTCAGGGCGCTCAAGGAGAAATCAGACCTTCGTTCGTACCGCGATGCGGCGATTACTGCTGGAATCAACGATGTCCGGGGAACTGAAGTGCCTGTTCGCTCAGAAGCAGCACGATCGGTGATAGCTACCCTGAAAAAGAACGCCTATGACTCCAGAATTCCCAAAATGGTGGCGTCATATCTCAATGGCATGGCTCAAGTCTTCACTGGTCTTGCCCACCACATGCAAGCAGGCGCACCAGTTTTTCTAGACATAGGAGACTCGGCCTACGGTGGGGTCCATGTTCCAACAGACAAGCTACTTGCCGACGTAGCCGCTAGTAGCGGATTTCGATTGCAGGAAAGCGAAATGCTGAGAACGAGAATGTCCCGAACGGGGATTGCTCTCTCTCAAACACTCCTCACGTTTGAGTTCGTCCCATCGAACAACACTGCGCGAAGACAAACGGTCACACAATCGCTGCCGTTCACTGAGAGATGGGAGGCCTTCAAGACTAATCTCCCGCACCAGACCTCCCCTTACTCGAAGCGCAATTGGGGCAATGCGAGACACAGCATCTGCTCGTACCAGGGGAAGATGAAGCCCTCGCTCGCTAAATATCTGGTTGATATCTTTGCACCAACCGATGGCATCGTCCTTGATCCCTTCGCCGGCGTTGGAACAATTCCCTTCGAGGCTTGTCTCGGAGGTCGTCGCGGTATCGGATTCGAGATATCTCCAGCCGCCCTCGCAATTATGAAGGCAAAATTGACCCCTCCCGATCGGCCTCAGGCCGTCATCAGCCTTATCGACGACCTCGAGCAATATGTAGACACCGTAGAAATCGAAGAGCTCGAACGGTGTGCGGCTCGCGAGATGGCTTTCAATGGTCCACTAGAGACTTACTTCCATGAAAGGACTTTCAAGGAGATACTAGCAGCGAGGAGATATTTTCAAGGCTTACATGACACGCCGGCCAAGGCATTCGTCCTTGCCTGTCTCCTTCACATCCTGCATGGGAATCGACCTTATGCATTGAGTCGTCGGTCCCATCCGATAACTCCATTTGCACCTACTGGACCGATCGACTATCGCGCTCTGATACCTCACCTCCGTGAAAAGGTAAGACGCGTGATGAACACTCCCCTATCTGAATCCTTCGTGGAAGGAGAGGCGCTTCTACAAGATGCAACGGCACCTTGGCCAGGAGTCGCTACGGAGATCGATGCAATCATTACTTCACCCCCGTTCTTCGATAGTACTCGATTTTACCTTGCGAATTGGATGCGACTGTGGTTTTGCGGTTGGGAGAAGAAGGATTTCTCCCTTGAGCCGCGTAGATACGTCGACGAGCGGCAAAAGCAGAGCTTCACGGTCTACGAAGCAGTGCTGCGACAGGCTCGAGAGCGCCTTAAGCAGAATGGCGTGCTGATCCTGCACCTGGGCAAGAGCCGAAAGAGCGATATGTCGGATGCGCTAATGCGCGTCTCCGCTCCGTGGTTCCGGGTGGTCGACCGATTTGATGAGAGCGTAACCCACACCGAATCTCACGGGATTCGAGACAAAGGCACAGTGACGTCGCATCAATACCTCGTGTTGGCCTAGCGAGCGCTAACCGGAGCACGGGCAACAGCTGGCGATCCGGTCCGTTTGAGGGAGTCATGCCCATCCTTCTCCCTAGAGCACAAATGCTCTATAGACTCCGAAACCACTCACTGTACAAATCGTTGCATGTGCCGCCCAAGCGGTCGCGAATGCTCCTGTCAAAATCCGTCCCAGCCCTGACATCTTCTAGTACCGATTTCAAGGCTTGCATTCCATACCCCGCTTCAAGGGATCTTATGAACTCCCCAGCAGCCCCATATAGAAGCTTGACTTCAGCATAACGGCCCCCGGATGCGTAGCCACAAAATCTCGCAGCTGATAAAAAGTCATCGCGTTGCAGCCAAACTGTGGCACGATTGAATATCCTTTCGGGCAATTGGCGAAATCCACCATTCTCGTATCGACGGGCCATACCTTCGTGGAACCATCTCGGGATTGACCGAAAAGAAGATGATCCCAAGCTCTGGCACCACGTTGCATGTACCATTTCATGCATCGGCGTACGCGAAGCGGGCACTTCTTCGAGTACGCTGGGCGCTCCTTCGAGTGGAACACTAATGGTGACACCGTCCTCTGAACATGTGGCATGGCCTCCATACCAATCGAGGCCCCTCTTTGCAGTGTATTCGCGAACGTCGCGAAAGAGATGTAATTCTATGCGCGGGCTAGATTCGGGAACCAGCCATTCGTTGGCAAGTTGCCGGCGCGCCCTCTCAAACTCAGCCAGTGTCCGTTCGACTCTTGCAGGATCGACATCTGACGCATGTATCGGCTCAAATGACTGGAGAGCTGCTTCAGCATGCTCGGAACGCGTTAGGTGATCCATAACAGTTGGAGCTACGCCTGCTCCGATCAACGTCAAGGTAAGGATTAGGAGCAGCCCCACAGCCTTCCCCGAGTGACGCTGTTTCGATCTCTGAACCCGCATCGCTCTGGCGGGCTTCATTAGCGTCAACCCGATTGCCAAGAGCAGTGCAGAGAGCGGGGCTACGATCATCGTCATCGGGCCGAATCGAGGTCCTAGGGACACGGTCGCTACAACGATGAGCTCAAGCAGCACAAGTATGAAGAGCCAGGGAAAGAGGACCTCAAGGAATCTGCCAAGCACATGTAGACCGAAGAGAATCTTGGCGACGTACGGATTTGGCTGATTGCCCATCACTGCGCTGTATTCCCGGGCATTAGATGGAAGGCGTTTCGTTTGAGGGGAGTAGTGGACGGACCTGCTTTTCTCGGACCTCGCTGAGCGCGTAGTCCTTGAGTCGGTCAACGTCCGGGACTTGGACCAGCCCTGAGAATCTCTCCCTGTTGTCATCCCCGACACGAATGAGGTCAGCTGAGGTGAGTCTTGAGATGCCTCCGGCGACGGCTGAGCGCGACATGACCGTTAGTCGGACGATGTCTCGCTGCCGCAGGGTGATCTCGCGCTCGCAACCGTGATCCTCTCCACTCAGGGCTAGGCGGGAGATCAGAGCAGCTGCAACCCTTGGCGCCGGACTCCCGTTGGTAGCGAGGGAGATCCAGTAGTAGCGCGCCATACGCCTCAGCAACACAAGATACATCTTGGCGCGTATCTGAGGGATCCTTTCAACGGCGAGCCTCATCGTGGCGACGGGGATGGCCACAACGGTCGTCTGCGTTGTGGCCGAATAGGAGGCTACCCAGCGCTCCGAACTCATCATGAACTCGTGGTCCCCTATGAGGAAGGGGGAGGACAGCTCCGAGTAGGGATACTGCCAGGGCACAATCATGCCATGTTGAACGAAGTACAGGTGCCTGAAGGGCTGTCCCGACTGAATGAGCGCCACATCTGCCGAGGGCTCAACGAATAGCATCTCCAATGGTTGCTGGCCACTAGAGAGCACGTTCTCAAGCTCGCCAGCATCGACAGACTCGAAGGCCTGACACCGAGCTAGCGCCTGGGCGAAACCGGCTATTTCAATGGCCATTGCGGTTCACTCCCAATCAAATTGCTTCCATATTAGCACACCAACAAGCATATTAGAAGGAGTGCTATGACTATTGACTTTGTCTTCTAAAAGACATACTCTAGTGCTATAGCCACGCAGCAAGGTCGGTCGCGCTCTATTGGCAGGACCAGATGAGTAATGGGCTTCCAAGGAATGTGAAGAACGGCTCCAGCCGCGTATCCCCGCGCGGGCCGGTCTTCCTGTCATACCGACACTGCGATGGCGCTGAACTCGCAATGGCCTTGGCTTGGGCACTGAGGTCTGCAGGCGTTCCCGTATGGCTCGACCGGAGTGATCTGCCTCCGGGCGACACGGAGCGGCGGCTTGAAGAGGCAATGCAGTCCGGGTTATCGGGTGCCGTGCTGCTCGTGACCCCCGACATCGGAGCATCAAACGTCGTAAAGGAGATCGAGCTTCCACACCTGTTCGCCTTGGAGGCAGAGGGAGCGTTCACACTGTCGATCGCGTCGACCATCGAGGCCGAAGCTGGAGGCCTGGACTATTCCGCGCCCGACCGCCTTCTGTCTCGGACTGTGCCAACCCTAAGAGGACTGCGCCAGGACCCGGCGTTGACTTCGAGGGACATCGCGAACATAGCCCGCAGTCACTGTCGTCAAAGGATGGAGGTGCTCCGGGCGGATATCGAGTCGGCCGGACAAGTCATCGACATCAATCTGCAAACTCGCGTCACCCCATCGGCCATTGGCCCGCACGGAGACCTTGTCGTGCGCTTGCGGCCGCCGATGCCTGGTGATCGCCGCCCGAATCGGCAGGGGCTGGAAGACCTTCGGCTATTCCTCGGAGATCTCCCTCACCTACTGGAGATCGCGGGCGCGAGGCACGCGAGGGTCAGCGGAGGAGCGCACCTGTCCGTTGCATTCGCACTCGGTGCCGCGCTGCCCACGACTCTGCTTGGGGATGTGGACGTAGTAGACACCGCTGGACATACGTGGACATTCTCCGACAACGCTCCGGCTCCAGGAGCGTCGACACGACTATTGGAGGTCATGGACCGCTCCCCTCGCGAGGCGCCCATAGGCGACGCGGTCGTCTACGTGGACCTACTGCCAACGCGGAGCGACCCGGCGTTCGAACTCCATGCCGAGGTCCGGACGGTAGGGCTATTGCGCGACGGCCTGAATCTCGATTTCCCTGACGAGGAATCCGTCCCCCAATCTAAGGGGGATGCCCCAAGAGTCGTTCATCAACATTACTAGCTCGAACCCGTCGCCGCTATACAGAACCCCACCGGCATTCTCTTCGCATTCGCCGTGAGAGCACACCCTCACGCTGGTGACTACCTGGGATACTGTTAGTCCCGGCGGGACGGCATCCGTGGAGTCAGGTATTGCCAAAGCGTAAGCGAAAGCCGAGTTCGGCACGTAGATGCTGCTGTCCTCGGAGACGGCGCTCACCTCCATGCTGCCATCCATTGCATCGTACTCGGCGATAGCCCTGCCATCCAAGCTCGTGTACGAGCCGACATTACTCCCGACGCCATACCGGCCTAGGTCGACCGACGGAGACTCGACCACTGTGTCAACCCATTCAGTCTCCGACTGGTATTCGAGGCGATGCAACTCTTTGAAGGGCTCGATAGAGCGCTCCCCGACGGAAATGGAGGGGCCGTACACCTCATACACCATGGTCATACGTGGAAGCAGATTACCTGAACTGGCCTGAACCTCAGCTCGGTCCGTGTATACAAGCAAAGAAACTACGAACAGTGCTGTAAGCGCTGCTCCCAACACCAAGAAGGTTGGCTTGCTCTTTATCGTCCATTTAGTCATTTCATTGTCCTCGCTTTCACTCAAGGAAGTGATTGTGGTAGGGTCCTGAGTACTCGGCCCAATCCGAAGCCAGAGTCAAAACATTGTCCTCGCTTTCACTCAAGGAAGTGACTGTGGTAGGGTCCTGAGTACTCGACCGTATCCTTAGCCAGAGTCAAATATTTCTTATACCGGAGGCGGTTCTTAACCAGAGCTCCGCCTTCGAGGGTAACGTCATTGTTGACATTCCAGTAAGCGAGCCCCGGGTTACCTGTGGCACGCCAGCTTGAGGACCCGAAGGACACCGCAGTCACCCAACTGCTGCCATTACTTTCCTGACCACCCACACGATTTTTCTCGACTACAGCGCAGGTCTCCGGAAAGCCCGCACATCACTTTTCGCCGACCGAACCATCCTAGCTGTGTTTCTTGATCTGGGAAGGCCCGTACGGCCGTCTTCGGACCCGCACATCGAGTCGTTCGATGACCTGGACCTATCCGGGCTGGTGCGCGAAGTCCCGGCGGTGATAGAAAGGGCGAGGGCCAGGTGGGAAGACGCGCCAAAGTATCCTGTGTACGCGCGACCCGCTCCCCCGCCCAGGCGTCGGCCCCGCCGTGAACAGGGAGCGGCGCAGGCTTCAACCGCCAAAGAAGGGGAAAGCTAGCCCCAGACCGAGGCTCCGAGGCTGTTCTAGGAGCTCGCCTTGAGAGACTAAGCCCGGTTGGGAGCGACAGGGGCAGACGGCCATCGTTGTGACAGCCACCTGCCTTTCTTCCTTATATGTAGGGCCTTATTGCATTTGGGCCTGGAATCCGGGGAAGGGTGGCGGTATCGTACTGGGTGGCGTGTGTGCGCCACGGCGCTGCCCTGCAATCCTCTCCATGCCACCGTAATCGAGGAGCGTCGCAGGCTTCAACTCAAGCGGAGGCCGAATCGCAGCGACAAACGTTGAGGCTGTTCTAGGAGCCGAGCCCTTCGAGAGCCTAGCCCGGCCTTGGAGTGCCAGGAGCAGGTGGTTGTCATTAGTGCGACCACCTGCTCTCTGTGAGCAGCTCCATGTATCCGAGCTCTTAGCATTTGTGTCGGTTGAGAGCCCGTGAAAGCACAAAAGGCTATTGCGACTTGGTCCGGACCAGAGCGCATTCTTTACAGTTCATGACGGAGCGTTCCCACGACAAACGAAGGGGGCGGGTTCAAGCCAGGCGACTTACCCCTACTTCGAGGTGGTGTCGGGTGATGAGCCTTCCTTCAAGATGTAGTTGCTATGTTGGATGCACCCTTGTCGAATTCTGGCTTCGTTCCATTTGCTATTCTTCTGAGCCAATTCTTCCTTGCCAATAGGAGAGCCAGTAAAGCCCAGAACTACATTTGATGGCGCTCCCGGGATTGACCGGATGGCCGCTCTCAAGTGTAGACCGTCAGCGATAATGGGACACGTGAGAGGGGTAGAAAACCCGAGAGTCTGAGAGTGGTGTGAGCTCCTGAAGTGCGGGTAGAGTACCTCATGAAAGGAGCAGCGATGTCCCAGTCAGACGTCAGCAAGGCCGAGGCCGCCGATCAGCGGTCGGAGCAGACTAGGTCCTTCGTTCGACGAGTTAGAGCGGCTACCCGGCGCAAATACACGCCGGAAGAGAAGATCCGTATCGTGCTGGAGGGCTTCCGCCGCGAGGTCACCGTGAACGACCTGTGCCGGCGGGAGGGTATCAAGCCCCACTCCTACTACTCGTGGACCAAGGAGTTCATGGAGGCGGGCAGGGAGCGGCTGTCCCGTGACACGGTGCGCGATGCCACCCGGCAGGAGATCCAGGATCTCAAGCGGGAGAACGGCGAGCTCAAGCAGCTGGTAGCCGAGCTATCCCTCGAGGTCTACCGTCTGAAAAAAACGGCCATACCAATGCCCCAGAACGGCGTCGGTACCAGCGGATGAGCGCCGTTGAGAAGGCGACGGTCCTGGCCAGTGTAGCCGCATCACCGCTGGCCAAGCGTCGGGTGCTCAGAGACCTGGGTGTTCCCAAGAGCACCTACTATCGGTGGTTGATGCGACAACAACATCAACAAGGTCTCGAGGACCGACCTGGAGCCAGCGCTCCACCGTGGAACCGCCTTAGACCTCAGGAGGAACGGTCGATCCTGGAAGCGGCCAGGGAGATGCCGGAGCTAAGTAGCCGCCAGTTGGCAGCGTGGTCTACAGACAACCTGGCCTTCGCTGTATCCGAGTCCACTGTGTACCGCATCCTGTGCAGAGAAGGTCTTGTGAAGTCACCCGAGATGCAGCTCAAGGCCAGCAAAGAGTACCATCGCAAGACCAGCGGCCCTCACCAGATGTGGGCTACCGACGCCTCCTACTTCAAGGTGATCGGTTGGGGCTACTACTACCTGGTCACCGTGATGGACGACTACTCCCGCTTCATACTGGCCCACAAGCTCCAGCGGGACATGCCCACCGACTCTCTCATCGAGGTGGTCCAAGAGGCCGTGGACAAGACCGGCATGACTGAGGTCCCAGTGGCCGACCGGACCAGCCTGCTGAGCGATAACGGCTCAGGTTATGTGTCCCGTGGCTTCAGAGACTACCTGCACCTGGTGGGAATCAAGCACATTCTGGCCGCGCCGTTCCACCCTCAGACCAATGGCAAGCTCGAGCGCTATCACCAGAGTATCAAGCGGGACGTCAAACAGGTCCCCTACGAGATGCCTTCTGCCCTGGAAGCAGCAATCGCCGCCTTCGTGGCCTACTACAACTACCGACGCTATCACAAGGCGCTGGGCAACGTGACGCCCGCAGACATGCTCAACGGAAGGCGGGAGCAGACCCTCCAACGGAGAAAGGAGGTGCAGGTCCAGACGTTAGAACGGCGAAGACGCTACAACAAGACCCTCAGGGAGCTCACCAAGCCCTCTCCCGATCTCTAATCTCTCGGGTCTCAAAGTGTCCCACTTTCGCTGGTTGCCAACAGAGGAGCGTATCTCCCGCATGGCGCTCGATTGCTCCTATGGGCAAAGCTGGTCTGCTTTGAGGGGCGTCTCCCGCAGGCTAGCACGACTAGTCAAATAAGATGACAGGAAGTGGAGGTGTATTGTGGCTAGAAAGCAAACGGTTTTCGCATTATTGGCTTTGCTGCTGCTGAGTGGCATTGCTACGACGGTTGTGATGGCCCAGCGTGCAGACGAGCCGCCCTCCGACACAGAGGTTGTAGATCTAGACGAAATCAGGGAGGAAGCGGTTCGGAGCCTGTTCGACAATAACGGTAGAATGATAAACCCAAAGCAGCAACTAGCTGGTGTCGCAGTGGATCACGAAGGCGGATTCGGTGGCTACTACTTCCACGACACTGATAAGAGCATCGTCTACGTCTACATGAAGGACGTCACAAAGACGGCCACTGCGGAAGCTGCGTTCCGCGCAGCATATAGCGGTGATCATCAGATCACCCAGATAATCCCTGTGCAAGGCGACTACTCTTTCGACCAGTTGGTCGAATGGTTCAACATCCTAGACAGAGCTTTGATCGCGAGCGGCATACTCCCAGCCAGGGCATCGATACGAGAGATCGAAAACCGCATCGTGATCGGACTGCGAGATCGGCATCAAATTGCCGACGTGCGCCGGAAAATGGAAGAGCTCGGGATTCCTGAGGGGGCTGTAGTTATTAGAGAAAACTACTCAACGTTGCTCGCGGACAAAGACAGTGTGAGGGCAAAATGGCGTCCTCTTGTGGGCGGGGTCCAACATGAAGAGGGTTGGTATACGAACACCTGCACAATCGGCTTTGTTACGGAGCGAGATGACGTGGAGGGGCTGGTTATCGCCTCACACTGCACAAACAGCGACGAGGATATAGGTGGCCTTGACGATGCGGACGTCCATCAGCCGAACGACCCACTGTTCGGCGAAAACATAGTTGCCGAGGAGACAATTGATCCAGAGTTGACGAACATCAACCACGAGCAATGCCCGAGTGGATGGAATTGCAGGTTCTCAGACGCAGCTTTTGCTGAACTTGACAGCGATCAGAGTCTGGACCTAGGTGAGATCGCCAAGCCCGAAGATATTGGGGAAACCGATGTCGACCCGGCTGGGGCTACATTCGAGATCACTGCGGATTACTCCGGTATCAGTATAGGTGACGAAATCTACTACATAGGCAGAACAGGGGGCTGGCAGACGGCAGAGGTTATCGACACCTGCAGCTATGCAAGTTTCCTGCACCAAGTGAGGATTATTTGTATCGCAACAGCAAGAGTGACCGGCGACAGTGACGATCCGGCAGGGGGAGACAGCGGCGCACCGGTCATAAAACCCGGCACGGGAAACAATGTTAAAATCTTGGGAACGTTGTTCGCAGGAGGGTACGGCGAGTATTCTGACGAGTTCGACTTCTCGCCAATCGGAAATATCTATATGGAGCTAGGTCTGTCATCGGTATGGGATACGTGCGTTGCTGGGTGCTAGCTGAACTGAGGTTGAGCTCGCCCGCAATCTGTCCGGTGTCAAGCCCCAAAGACAACAGGCGCAAAACCTCCACCTCGCGGATGGACAAGGGCTTGGCTTGATCGCCGCTAGCCAAATCGGTGGTTGAGTCCGTTGGCGTGGCCCAGGGCGTCATCTCTGACGAAAGCACACCCAGGACTCTTCCAGCGACCGTTTTGGCCTTCGCATCATTTATCTGCTCGTGGAACAGGTGTACCAGAACCCTCTGCTCGTCCATCTCGATAATCAGCGGGGTTACTGTAATGCGCTTTCGTGCGCCCGACGCGCAGCGGGCCGCGACATTGACTACCGACGGGACGCGCCCTTCTCTGGCGAGCCGGATAGCCGGGCAACCTTGCAGGCAGACCGGGACCGTCCCGCTCTCAGGAAGGCTCTGCAAGACCTCGTAGCATCGGAGCCCAACCGCCTCGTCCGCCGTGTGACCAAGAATCCGCTCGGCGCTGCGGTTCCAGAACAAGATGGTCTGGCTCATGTCCACGGCGTAGACACCGTATGGCGCTTTACTCAGCAGACCGTACATGCTGCTTGTCATCGTAGGTCCTCTGGTTTACGAGCTTGTGGAATCTCCATCCTCCTCCGGCTCTCGTGTCTGGCATCGGGCCTGCCGCCCTACATGGTCTGCGCGGGCCGGTTTATCCCCCCATCGCTGCAATGCGCCTGACCATCCACGTAATATATGCCTTACGAGTCATGCTACGCCGACGGGCCTCGCTATCAATAAACTCTGCGACGTCTTCTTCCAGTGTCAGGCCAGCCCGGACACTCTTGCCCGAAGGCCGGATCAGCGGTATGGAGACCAGCAGGTTCCCCTGTGGTGTTTCGACGGACTGGAACGGGCTGGGGGCCACAAGTTCTTCCCCGTCCTTCTCGGACTCAATCGCGTAGTCCCGGAGCACGTCCTCGGCATTCAGAAGGGCCTCATCTACCGTGTGGCCCATCGCGCCAACGCCGGGGATGTCTGGAAATACTACGCCATAGGCTCCCTCGGCGCCGTCTATCAATGCTGGATATCGAATCATGGCATCCCTCCTATTCTGTCCAGCCCGCCTTCTTTGCGATAGTGCGGGCCATACCTGTGGAGAGTATCAGGTGGCGTGGCACGGTTATGATGCCTTTGATGCGCGGATGCCTGTAGATGTCATGGCTTGAGCCGTGTCGGTCCAGGTACCAACCTTCCCGCTCCAGTCTCCGCTGTATCCGCCGCCTGTTTGTCTCCATCACGCATAAATATTAGCACGTGAGGCCAATTTCTCCAACCTCTTCCGGGTGGGTCATGCCGTCCTATCATGATTGTGAGGTGGCAGACCCTGGGAGGCTCATAGGACCACCCGCAATTCAAAGGTGGTGCTGTCTACCGTCAAGTCTTATCTACACGATGCGGCAGGCGTCGCGCCGATCCTGGCGCATCGAGCAGACCCGGCCGGTGGAAGTGGCGTTCATGGCCTACAGGGGCACCCTTCGCACTAACGCGCTCAAGCTGGTGGCCAAGAAGCTCCAGAGCTGGCTAGCTGCGGAGAGGAGCTGCCCGAGGACGGCTGGCGGTGTTTGGTGACGATGAGGACGACCTGATGATGGCCCTAGGAGGAAGATCGTGAATGGAGAGGGGGAGGACTCAGCGGGGGCTTCGCAGTAGCTGCTTGTCCATGTGTGTGGCCTTTTTTGTTCAGGCTTAGCCCGTAAGTATCGGGCAAGGGGGTCGATCTGCTATGTGTGAAGCCCATCCTGCTGTCCGCTCGTCAAGCCAGAGCGGGGCCTTGCATGATACCGGCACCGAAGCTGGGTTTCTTGTCAGTCCTTCGCCAGAGAAACGATGGGCGTGATACAATATGCAAGCACGACGCCATTTATATAAAGGAGGGCGAATCGTGGCGGCATACACTGTACTGAGGAGGTTTGTTCCAGTAGTAGGCGTAGTCATCCTGGCTCTGACGGTGTTCCTTGGCACCGTCTATGCGGATGACGCTTCGGATGCGGATCAGGCTCCGAATGAGCCAGTGGACACTATAGCGGTGTCTCTGACAGTTGACTGCTCGCTAACTCCGGATACGCCCGAGATACGTCGAGAGCTTGCTGATCGGAATCTCTGTGGATATGGAAACGGAACCGTGGATGGAGACGAAGAGGTAGAGCCGTACGGAACCGTGGTCGGAAATTGCGGCTCGCTTACCTTGAACCTATTCAATAGCGGGGGTGGATTTCTCCACTGGCAAACGATAATCACATCGAGTCAAGGGCCGATGTTCAGTGCATCATATTCAGGAAGTGCCCACAACCTGTATACAGGCGGAGGCCATTACGTGAGTGGGAGCGATAGTTGGATATTCTCTAGCTATTGGCAAGACGATCAAGCTGTATATACCGGGCCAGGTGGGATATGGGGAATAATCACCTCCGCCACAAGCACCTTGGTTTGGGGTGGCGTCTGCACCGCTGCGGGTACCCCTACTGATGTCGTTTGGGTGACTTAAACAAGGGCCACTTCAGAGTTGCACAGCCCCTTCAGCTAACTGTGCAACTCTGATTCCTTAGGATTGGGGCACCACTCTGGCTGCTCTTCGCCTGCTAAATGGTGGAGCCAGACAGCCTGCCTGTGCTTTCGGTCTTTATTGGCTCGGACACGGCCTGGATATACTTACTGCCGAGGCCTTAAATGTCCCAGCTTCTCACATATGACACCGTTGTTGGACGGGAACTCGGACTACAGGATCGAATGACGGCCCTCAGGAATTTGAGGCCGGGCACCCGATTGTCGTGGCCGGAAGGCGACCTTTCACGGGAGGTGCTACGCGAACTGCTCAGCTTGTCGGAGAGCGTTGATGTTCTGCGGTGGCTTGAGGCTGAAAGGGGCGCTGCCGTAGCTCTGCTGGCCATCGAACAGAGCTTGGACATGGCTGGAATGATGTACGGCGCCCAGAACAGAATTGTCTCCGGTATGCTCACAAGCGAGCAAGAACGGCAGGTGCATCAATCCCTACAGGACAAGTATGGCGCCATGTATGGCCCACTGCTTCGATCGGATGAGGATTGGGGCGCTCCCAAGCAGAGGGGCGATATCGTCGATGGCCCGTCAGAGCATCGCCATCTTGTGGATGCTCTGACGCGGCTTCGCCGGAAGATTAGTCTGCCGGCGGAGACTTCCCCAAGCCGCTCTCAGGTCGATCCGGGACCGGATACGCTCCTCGCCGATCTGCTGAGGCTTCCAGATTCCACAGACCCGGCGCGGTGGCTTCAGGACCACCGTCTGTCCCTTTCCTCTCGGCTCGTGCTGGAACATCTCCTACAGGGAGCATTCCCAATGGGAGATCTCGTGCTCTCTGCAACAAACGGCTCCTCACTCCGTTCGATACGTCCGAAGGTGCACACTCGCTCAAAAGGTCTTCTCCACGTAAAGGTACAGCAGATCGATATCCTGGAGCTTGGCTTTGCTGTCCGTGTAAGAGTCCGATTCCGCCTTCCCAAGGGATGGCCCTCCGCGAAACAGCCGGGGATTGTCCGGCAGTGGGAGGGGTTTAGAAGTGTCAGAGACAATGCTGGCCACCACTACGTGGTGCAGGTTGCGTCCGGTGGCGTCTCCAACCAGATATGGTGGTGGCATGGGGATCAAACACTCGTCTGTTGGCCCGCGCTTGAAGACGCACGGGAGTTGACATTGGAGGCCCAACCGGCGTATCTGTCCCTGTATCGGCCCCCAGGCGAAGGGGGTACCCTCATACCGATACCGGGACCCAGCTTGGGCAGAATAAGCTGTACGGCCGTTATCGGCGAGTAGAACGATTCTCTCGTGGGCCGAGTTCATGGCCGAGGAGCCGTTGAAGCCCAAGGGCCGGGGCCGCAAGCCCCAGCCCACAACCGCGTCCCTGTTCGATTGGGCGCTAGACATGGAGCAGGAGCGGGAGGAGGAGCCGGTCGGCGCGGGGCGCTAGGAGTCCGAGCTGCAAGACACCAGTCGGAGGAGAGAACAAGAGGAGGCACTTGGCATGAGCAGGATATTTAGCCGTGTAACGTTTACCCTCATTTTGGCAGTGGTGTTGTCGACTCTAGGAGCATCCAATGTATTTGCGGAATCACCAAGGCTAGGGGAGTTCACTGTTGCTACTGTGGAGCAAATGGAAAGGCTGAGGGAGCGACTTCCAGATGCTCCTCCAGTTACAGAACTGGGGGCACTCGTGGGTCCAGGTAGGGATTATGCGCGTGACCTGGTCGACAACCCTTGGGGTTGCTACGGACAGACGGACTATCCCCATGCATCCGACAGCGAAGGACCTTGGGTAGTTAATGTACACGCCAGGACGGTATGCCCAAACGGGTTCGAGGTGCCCGAAATTTGGGTAGAGACCGAACTCTATAGGCAAACGCATTGTTTTCTGGGGTTCTGCTTCGGATTGGAGCCTTGGGGTCCGGAGGTTTCCGATACTGCCTACAACGCGTACAGCATTGAAGTAACAACACATGGCCCCTGCGAGAACGGGCGTTATAGGGCCATCAGCGCCCATTGGATGTTAGGTCCGGACGGCAACACATACGGTGGGATTACATCGAATAGCCGGAAGGTAAGTAATTGTCCGTAAACGGGCTTTTGAAAGCTGCTGCCCGTGTGCTCGACTTGGTATCTGTAGGGCAAAGGCAGCCGCAGGGCAAGAACCATCAACCCGACGGTGTCGAGTTGATGAACGCTCCCTACCCGGCCGATTGGATCAAGGAGCGGCTTGGAGACTGGGCTTCAGAGAAGGGAAGGTTCGTAGGATCTCTAGTCCCAGAGGGATTTGAAGCCTACGCACGAGTCTTTCACCCGGCCAAACTCTGGAAAGCTGACCGAAGTTGGGAACAGGTGAGGTGGTCCACTGTGGCGTCGTGGAACGGGAAAGTCGTTCATCCACAGATGCAGTTCTGTCGAATCGCAAACCTTGACGTACACTTACACGAAAAACCTTCGTGGGGCCGCATCCCGTTCTATGGGATGCTACCCGAGGACGAGTGCCAGGTTCTGATCAGTGTCCTCAAAGGGTTCACCTCCACACCCGAACGCTGCTATTTCTCCCTTTGGCACGGCTATGGATTCCTTGATGACCGCTACTTCAAGAGGGTAGCTAAGTTGAAAGTTCCACGCAGGGAGGAGT